>NZ_AWFZ01000001.1 GCF_000463155.2 Siccibacter turicensis LMG 23730
CGGTCTGCGTTTCGCAATCCGTGAAGGCGGCCGTACCGTTGGCGCGGGCGTTGTTGCTAAAGTTATCAGCTAATCGCTGATAACATTTGACGCAATGCGCAATAAAAGGGCATCATTTGATGCCCTTTTTGCACGCTATCGAACCAGAACCTGGCTCATCAGTGATTTTTTTCTCATAATCATTGCTGAGACAGGCTCTGAAGACGGCGTGAGTGCCGGAGCAATTCGGTTTGGTTTGCCTCGCTTAAGCGGGGCAAAGATGTTTGTCTGATTTATTGTGACAGGTTGGTTTATGAGTGCGAATACCGAAGCTCAAGGGAGCGGGCGCGGCCTGGAAGCGGTGAAGTGGTTAGTTGTCGTGGCGCTGCTGGTTGTGGCGATTGTTGGCAATTTCCTTTATCGCGATGTGTCTCTGCCTCTGCGCGCCCTTGCAGTGGTAATCTTAATTGCTGCAGCGGGTGGTGTCGCGCTGTTGACGACCAAAGGTAAAGCGACTGTCGCTTTTGCCCGCGAAGCGAGAACCGAAGTCCGCAAGGTGATTTGGCCTACTCGCCAGGAAACATTGCACACCACGCTGATCGTGGCTGCAGTGACCGCTGTTATGTCACTTATCCTGTGGGGGCTGGATGGTATTCTGGTCCGCCTGGTATCCTTTATCACTGGCCTGAGGTTCTGAGATGTCTGAAGCTCCTAAAAAGCGCTGGTACGTCGTTCAGGCGTTTTCCGGTTTTGAAGGCCGTGTAGCAACATCGCTGCGCGAGCATATCAAATTACACAACATGGAAGAGCTGTTTGGTGAAGTCATGGTTCCGACTGAAGAAGTCGTTGAGATCCGTGGCGGCCAGCGTCGCAAAAGCGAACGCAAGTTCTTCCCTGGCTACGTACTGGTGCAGATGGTTATGAATGACGCCAGCTGGCACCTGGTGCGTAGCGTACCGCGCGTAATGGGGTTCATTGGTGGTACCTCCGATCGACCAGCGCCGATCAGCGATAAAGAAGTTGACGCGATCATGAACCGCCTGCAGCAGGTTGGTGACAAGCCGCGTCCGAAAACGCTGTTCGAACCGGGTGAAATGGTCCGCGTCAGCGACGGTCCGTTTGCTGACTTCAACGGCGTGGTTGAAGAAGTGGATTACGAAAAATCCCGTCTCAAAGTTTCCGTTTCTATCTTTGGTCGTGCGACCCCGGTAGAGCTGGACTTCGGGCAGGTTGAGAAGGCGTAATTCGCCGATCAAAAAAGCAGCGACGTTAACGTTGCACAAGGCGCGAGATTGGACTACAATTTCGCGCCTTTTGTTTTTATGGGCTTTGCGCCCGTAAAGCGTATTTATCACGGGGAGCCTCTTCGAGGCGTTATACCCAAACGAGGACATTGCAATGGCTAAGAAAGTACAAGCCTACGTTAAGCTGCAGGTTGCAGCTGGTATGGCAAACCCGAGCCCACCGGTTGGTCCGGCTCTGGGTCAGCAGGGTGTTAACATCATGGAATTCTGTAAAGCGTTCAACGCCAAAACTGATTCCATCGAAAAAGGTCTGCCGATTCCGGTTGTTATTACCGTTTACGCTGACCGTTCCTTCACTTTCGTTACCAAAACCCCGCCGGCAGCTGTGCTGCTGAAAAAAGCGGCTGGTATCAAATCTGGTTCCGGCAAGCCGAACAAAGATAAAGTGGGAACCGTGACCCGTGCTCAGGTGCAGGAAATTGCACAGACTAAAGCAGCGGACATGACTGGTGCAGACGTTGAAGCGATGACTCGCTCCATCGAAGGTACCGCTCGTTCCATGGGCCTGGTAGTGGAGGACTAAGAAATGGCTAAACTGACCAAGCGCATGCGTGTGATCCGTGACAAAGTTGATGCAACTAAACAGTACGACATCAACGAAGCTATCTCTCTGCTGAAAGAGCTGGCCACCGCTAAATTCGTAGAAAGCGTAGACGTTGCCGTTAACCTCGGTATCGACGCGCGTAAATCTGACCAGAACGTACGTGGTGCTACCGTACTGCCGCACGGTACTGGCCGTTCAGTTCGCGTAGCCGTATTTGCCCAGGGCCCGAACGCTGAAGCAGCTAAAGCTGCTGGCGCTGAGCTGGTAGGTATGGAAGATCTGGCTGACCAGATCAAGAAAGGCGAAATGAACTTCGACGTTGTTATTGCTTCCCCGGATGCAATGCGCGTTGTTGGCCAGCTGGGCCAGGTACTGGGTCCGCGTGGCCTGATGCCGAACCCGAAAGTGGGTACCGTGACTCCGAACGTTGCTGAAGCGGTTAAAAACGCTAAAGCCGGTCAGGTTCGCTACCGTAACGACAAAAACGGCATCATCCACACTACCATCGGTAAAGTGGACTTCGACGCTGACAAACTGAAAGAAAACCTGGAATCTCTGCTGGTTGCGCTGAAAAAAGCAAAACCGACTCAGGCGAAAGGCGTGTACATCAAGAAAGTTAGCATCTCCACCACCATGGGTGCTGGTGTTGCCGTCGATCAGGCTGGTCTGAACGCTTCTGCGAGCTAAGATTAGTCTTTACGCGGGCGGTGGATTTGTCTACAATCTTCGCCCACGAAAAGTTTTATCCGGTTGGAGCCTGGCCTTATCCAGGCCTCCGTCCAAGACCGCAGGTGTTTCGTAAGAGACTTAATTCCCTGCGTAGACGGTGACAGAACCTGAAGAATATTTTTAAGTACTCTTTGGCTTGTTTCTGCTCACCGTATTGTGACGCTCAATCGTTGTATTGAGTGAAGTGAGTTCCGGGACATTTTGTCCCGGCAAACATCCAGGAGCAAAGCTAATGGCTTTAAATCTTCAAGACAAACAAGCGATTGTTGCTGAAGTCAGCGAAGTAGCCAAAGGCGCGCTGTCTGCGGTTGTTGCGGATTCCCGTGGCGTTACCGTAGATAAAATGACTGAACTGCGTAAAGCAGGTCGTGAAGCTGGCGTTTACATGCGTGTTGTTCGTAACACCCTGCTGCGCCGCGTCGTTGAAGGTACTCAGTTCGAGTGCCTGAAAGACACGTTTGTTGGTCCGACCTTGATTGCATACTCTATGGAACACCCGGGCGCTGCTGCTCGTCTGTTCAAAGATTTCGCGAAAGCGAATGCAAAATTTGAGGTTAAAGCCGCTGCCTTTGAAGGTGAGTTAATCCCGGCATCACAAATCGATCGCCTGGCAACTCTGCCGACCTACGAAGAAGCAATTGCACGCCTGATGGCAACCATGAAAGAAGCCTCTGCTGGCAAACTGGTTCGTACTCTGGCTGCTGTACGCGATGCGAAAGAAGCTGCTTAATCGCAGTTATCTTTATAAAGCATTCGCTTACGTATAAACTTATTCTGATATTCAGGAACAATTTAAATGTCTATCACTAAAGATCAAATCATTGAAGCAGTATCCGCTATGTCCGTAATGGACGTTGTAGAACTGATCTCTGCAATGGAAGAAAAATTCGGTGTTTCTGCTGCTGCTGCTGTAGCTGTAGCTGCTGGCCCGGTTGAAGCTGCTGAAGAAAAAACTGAGTTCGACGTTATTCTGAAAGCTGCTGGCGCTAACAAAGTTGCCGTTATCAAAGCGGTACGTGGCGCAACTGGCCTGGGTCTGAAAGAAGCTAAAGACCTGGTAGAGTCTGCTCCGGCTGCTCTGAAAGAAGGCGTGAGCAAAGACGACGCTGAAGCACTGAAAAAATCTCTGGAAGAAGCTGGCGCTGAAGTTGAAGTTAAATAAGCCAACCCTTCCGGTTGCAGCTTGAGTAATCAGGCTGATGGCTGGTGACTTTTTAGTCACCAGCCTTTTTGCGCTGTAGGGCGCCGGTAGCGTTTCACACTGTTTGACTACTGGTCTCCTCTCAATGCTTGTTTCTATCGACGACTTAATATATTGCGACAGAGCGCCCGTTCTGTGTAAATCGCGACGAAATGGTTTAAGCGTGATAGCAACAGGTATTGCGGAAAATGTTCCATTTTCCGGTCAACAAAATGGTGTTGCATAAACTGTCCCTCCGATGGACAGACTGGGTCGACTTGTCAGCGAGCTGAGGAACCCTATGGTTTACTCCTATACCGAGAAAAAACGTATTCGTAAGGATTTTGGTAAACGTCCACAAGTTCTGGACATTCCATATCTCCTTTCTATCCAGCTTGACTCGTTTCAGAAATTTATCGAGCAAGATCCCGAAGGTCAGTACGGTCTGGAAGCGGCTTTCCGTTCCGTTTTCCCGATCCAAAGCTATAGCGGTAACTCCGAGCTGCAGTATGTCAGCTACCGCCTTGGCGAGCCGGTCTTTGATGTAACTGAGTGTCAGATCCGTGGCGTGACCTATTCGGCACCGCTGCGCGTAAAACTGCGCCTGGTGATCTACGAGCGCGAAGCGCCGGAAGGCACCGTTAAAGACATCAAAGAGCAAGAAGTTTACATGGGCGAAATTCCGCTCATGACCGATAACGGCACATTCGTTATCAACGGTACCGAGCGCGTAATCGTGTCTCAGCTGCACCGTAGCCCGGGCGTCTTCTTCGACAGCGACAAGGGTAAAACCCACTCTTCAGGGAAAGTGCTCTATAACGCACGTATCATCCCTTACCGTGGTTCCTGGCTGGATTTCGAGTTCGACCCGAAAGACAACCTGTTCGTGCGTATCGACCGTCGCCGCAAACTGCCTGCGACCATCATTCTGCGTGCGCTGAACTACACCACTGAGCAGATCCTCGATCTGTTCTTCGAAAAAGTTAATTTCGAAATCCGCGACAACAAGCTGCAGATGGAACTGGTGCCGGAACGCCTGCGTGGCGAAACCGCATCCTTTGATATCGAAGCTGACGGTAAAGTATATGTTGAGAAAGGCCGCCGCATCACCGCGCGCCACATTCGTCAGCTTGAAAAAGACGAAATCAAACATATCGAAGTGCCGGTTGAATACATCGCTGGCAAAGTTGCGGCTAAAGACTACGTTGACACCTCTACCGGCGAGCTTATCTGCCCGGCGAACATGGAGCTGTCCCTCGATCTGCTGGCCAAGCTGAGCCAGTCTGGTCACAAGCGTATCGAAACGCTGTTCACCAACGATCTGGATCACGGCCCGTACATTTCTGAAACCGTACGCGTCGACCCAACCAACGATCGTCTGAGCGCGCTGGTCGAAATCTACCGCATGATGCGTCCTGGCGAGCCGCCGACGCGTGAAGCGGCCGAAACGCTGTTTGAGAACCTGTTCTTCTCCGAAGACCGCTACGATCTGTCCGCGGTAGGCCGTATGAAGTTCAACCGTTCTCTGCTGCGTGATTCCATCGAAGGTTCCGGTATCCTGAGCAAAGAAGACATCATCGAAGTGATGAAGAAGCTCATCGGTATCCGTAACGGTATTGGCGAAGTGGATGATATCGACCACCTCGGCAACCGTCGTATCCGTTCCG
This sequence comes from Siccibacter turicensis LMG 23730, assembly GCF_000463155.2. Classification (GTDB taxonomy): domain Bacteria; phylum Pseudomonadota; class Gammaproteobacteria; order Enterobacterales; family Enterobacteriaceae; genus Siccibacter; species Siccibacter turicensis. The sequence goes on from NZ_AWFZ01000001.1 coordinate 5,404, forward strand.
TCGGTGAAATGGCAGAAAACCAGTTCCGTGTTGGCCTGGTACGTGTTGAGCGTGCGGTGAAAGAGCGTCTGTCTCTGGGCGACCTCGACACCCTGATGCCTCAGGACATGATCAACGCCAAGCCGATCTCCGCTGCGGTGAAAGAGTTCTTCGGTTCCAGCCAGCTGTCTCAGTTTATGGACCAGAACAACCCGCTGTCAGAGATTACGCATAAACGTCGTATCTCCGCACTCGGCCCGGGCGGTCTGACCCGTGAGCGTGCAGGCTTCGAAGTTCGAGACGTACACCCGACCCACTACGGTCGCGTATGTCCAATCGAAACCCCGGAAGGTCCGAACATCGGTCTTATCAACTCCCTGTCTGTTTACGCGCAGACCAACGAATACGGCTTCCTTGAGACTCCGTACCGTTTAGTGCGTGACGGCGTGGTTACTGACGAGATCCATTACCTGTCCGCTATTGAGGAAGGTAACTTCGTTATCGCTCAGGCGAACACCAACCTGACGGAAGAAGGTCGCTTTGCAGACGATCTGGTTACCTGCCGCAGCAAAGGCGAATCCAGCCTCTTCAGCGCAGACCAGGTTGACTACATGGACGTTTCGACCCAGCAGATCGTGTCTGTCGGTGCATCACTGATTCCGTTCCTGGAACACGATGACGCCAACCGCGCATTGATGGGTGCGAACATGCAACGTCAGGCGGTTCCGACCCTGCGCGCTGATAAGCCGCTGGTTGGTACCGGTATGGAACGTGCTGTTGCCGTTGACTCCGGCGTAACCGCCGTAGCAAAACGTGGCGGTACCGTTCAGTACGTGGATGCATCCCGTATCGTTATCAAAGTTAACGAAGACGAGATGTACCCGGGCGAAGCAGGTATCGACATTTACAACCTGACGAAGTACACCCGTTCTAACCAGAACACCTGCATCAACCAGATGCCGTGCGTGTCTCTGAATGAACCGGTTGAGCGCGGCGACGTGCTGGCAGACGGTCCGTCCACCGACCTCGGTGAACTGGCGCTCGGTCAGAACATGCGCGTAGCGTTCATGCCGTGGAACGGTTACAACTTCGAAGACTCCATCCTCGTTTCCGAGCGTGTGGTTCAGGAAGACCGCTTCACTACCATTCACATCCAGGAACTGGCGTGCGTGTCCCGTGACACCAAGCTGGGGCCAGAAGAGATCACCGCTGACATCCCGAACGTGGGTGAAGCTGCGCTCTCCAAGCTGGATGAGTCCGGTATTGTTTACATCGGTGCAGAAGTGACCGGTGGCGATATTCTGGTAGGTAAAGTGACGCCGAAAGGCGAAACCCAGCTGACCCCAGAAGAGAAGCTGCTGCGTGCCATCTTCGGTGAGAAAGCGTCTGACGTTAAAGACTCTTCTCTGCGTGTACCGAACGGTGTCTCCGGTACCGTGATCGACGTTCAGGTCTTCACCCGCGATGGCGTAGAAAAAGATAAGCGCGCGCTGGAAATTGAAGAGATGCAGCTGAAGCAGGCGAAAAAAGACCTGTCTGAAGAACTGCAGATCCTGGAAGCTGGCCTGTTTAGTCGTATTCACGCCGTACTGGTTTCCGGTGGCGTTGAAGCTGAGAAGCTCGACAAACTGCCGCGCGACCGCTGGCTGGAACTCGGCCTGACCGACGAAGACAAACAGAATCAGCTGGAACAGCTGGCTGAGCAGTACGACGAACTGAAGCACGAGTTTGAGAAAAAACTCGAAGCGAAACGCCGCAAAATCACTCAGGGCGACGATCTGGCACCAGGCGTGCTGAAAATCGTCAAAGTGTATCTGGCCGTTAAACGTCAGATTCAGCCTGGTGACAAAATGGCAGGTCGTCACGGTAACAAAGGTGTTATCTCTAAGATCAACCCGATCGAAGACATGCCTTACGATGAAAACGGTACGCCGGTAGACATCGTACTGAACCCGCTGGGCGTACCATCGCGTATGAACATCGGTCAGATTCTGGAAACCCACCTGGGTATGGCGGCAAAAGGTATTGGCGACAAGATTAACGCCATGCTGAAGCGCCAGGAAGAAGTCGCGAAGCTGCGTGAATTCATCCAGAAAGCGTATGACCTTGGTGCCGATGTACGTCAGAAAGTAGACCTGAACACCTTCAGCGATGAAGAAGTCCTGCGTCTTGCTGAAAACCTGAAAAAAGGTATGCCGATCGCCACTCCGGTGTTCGACGGTGCGAAAGAGTCTGAAATCAAAGAGCTGCTGCAGCTGGGCGACCTGCCGACTTCCGGTCAGATCACCCTGTTCGACGGCCGCACCGGTGAGCAGTTCGAGCGTCCGGTAACCGTAGGTTACATGTACATGCTCAAACTGAACCACCTGGTTGATGACAAGATGCACGCGCGTTCTACCGGTTCTTACAGCCTCGTTACTCAGCAGCCGCTGGGTGGTAAGGCGCAGTTCGGTGGTCAGCGCTTCGGTGAGATGGAAGTGTGGGCGCTTGAAGCATACGGCGCAGCATACACCCTTCAGGAAATGCTTACCGTTAAGTCTGATGACGTCAACGGTCGTACCAAGATGTATAAAAACATCGTGGACGGCAACCATCAGATGGAACCAGGTATGCCAGAGTCCTTCAACGTATTGTTGAAAGAGATTCGTTCGCTGGGTATCAACATCGAGCTGGAAGACGAGTAACTCTCGCTCAAACAGGTCACTGGCGCCGGGGTAACACCCGGCACCAGATTGTGCTAACTCCGACGGGAGCAAATCCGTGAAAGACTTATTAAAGTTTCTGAAAGCGCAAACTAAAACCGAAGAGTTTGATGCGATCAAAATTGCTCTGGCCTCGCCAGACATGATCCGTTCATGGTCTTTTGGTGAAGTTAAGAAGCCGGAAACCATCAACTACCGTACGTTCAAACCTGAGCGTGACGGTCTGTTCTGCGCCCGTATTTTTGGGCCGGTAAAAGACTACGAGTGCCTGTGCGGTAAGTACAAGCGCCTGAAACACCGTGGTGTTATCTGTGAGAAGTGCGGCGTTGAAGTGACCCAGACCAAAGTGCGTCGTGAGCGCATGGGCCACATCGAACTGGCATCTCCGACTGCCCACATCTGGTTCCTGAAATCACTGCCGTCCCGTATCGGTCTGCTGCTCGATATGCCGCTGCGCGATATCGAACGCGTACTGTACTTCGAATCTTATGTGGTTATCGAAGGTGGCATGACCAACCTCGAGCGTAGCCAGATCCTGACCGAAGAGCAGTACCTTGACGCGCTGGAAGAGTTCGGTGACGAATTCGACGCGAAGATGGGTGCGGAAGCTATTCAGGCGCTGCTGAAGAGCATGGACCTGGAGCAAGAGTGCGAGCAGCTGCGTGAAGAGCTGAACGAAACTAACTCCGAAACCAAGCGTAAGAAGCTGACCAAGCGTATCAAGCTGCTGGAAGCGTTCGTGCAGTCTGGCAACAAGCCGGAGTGGATGATCCTGACCGTTCTGCCGGTTCTGCCGCCAGATCTGCGTCCGCTGGTACCGCTGGATGGCGGTCGTTTCGCAACGTCGGATCTGAACGATCTGTATCGTCGCGTTATCAACCGTAACAACCGTCTGAAACGCCTGCTGGATCTCGCTGCGCCGGACATCATCGTACGCAACGAAAAACGTATGCTGCAGGAAGCGGTAGATGCCCTGCTGGATAACGGTCGTCGCGGTCGTGCGATCACCGGTTCGAACAAGCGTCCGCTGAAATCCCTTGCCGATATGATCAAAGGTAAGCAGGGTCGTTTCCGTCAGAACCTGCTCGGTAAGCGTGTTGACTACTCCGGTCGTTCTGTAATCACCGTAGGTCCATACCTGCGTCTGCATCAGTGCGGTCTGCCGAAGAAAATGGCGCTGGAGCTGTTCAAACCGTTCATCTACGGCAAGCTGGAACTGCGTGGTCTCGCTACCACCATTAAAGCAGCCAAGAAAATGGTTGAGCGTGAAGAAGCTGTCGTGTGGGATATCCTGGACGAAGTTATCCGCGAACACCCGGTACTGCTGAACCGTGCACCGACGCTGCACCGTCTGGGTATTCAGGCATTTGAGCCAGTACTGATCGAAGGTAAAGCTATCCAGCTGCACCCGCTGGTTTGTGCGGCATACAACGCCGACTTCGATGGTGACCAGATGGCTGTTCACGTACCGCTGACGCTGGAAGCCCAGCTCGAAGCGCGTGCGCTGATGATGTCTACCAACAACATCCTGTCTCCGGCGAACGGCGAACCTATCATCGTTCCGTCTCAGGACGTTGTACTGGGTCTGTACTACATGACCCGTGACTGTGTTAACGCCAAAGGCGAAGGCATGGTGCTGACTGGCCCGAAAGAAGCTGAGCGTATTTACCGCGCTGGCCTGGCCTCTCTGCATGCGCGCGTTAAAGTGCGTATCACCGAATATGAAAAAGATGCGCAGGGCGAATTCGTTGCGAAAACCAGCCTGATCGACACTACCGTAGGTCGTGCGATTCTGTGGATGATCGTGCCGAAAGGTCTGCCTTTCTCCATCGTCAACCAGGCGCTGGGCAAGAAAGCGATCTCCAAAATGCTGAACACCTGTTACCGCATTCTGGGCCTGAAGCCGACCGTTATCTTTGCTGACCAGACCATGTACACCGGTTTTGCCTATGCAGCGCGCTCTGGTGCGTCCGTAGGTATCGACGACATGGTTATCCCGGAGAAGAAACACGAGATCATCTCCGAAGCGGAAGCCGAAGTTGCTGAGATCCAGGAGCAGTTCCAGTCTGGTCTGGTAACCGCGGGCGAACGCTACAACAAAGTTATCGATATCTGGGCTGCGGCGAACGACCGTGTATCCAAAGCGATGATGGACAACCTGCAGACCGAGACCGTTATCAACCGTGATGGCGTTGAAGAGCAGCAGGTTTCCTTCAACAGCATTTACATGATGGCCGACTCCGGTGCGCGTGGTTCTGCTGCACAGATTCGTCAGCTGGCAGGTATGCGTGGTCTGATGGCGAAGCCGGATGGCTCCATCATCGAAACGCCGATCACCGCGAACTTCCGTGAAGGTCTGAACGTACTCCAGTACTTCATCTCCACGCACGGTGCGCGTAAAGGTCTGGCGGATACCGCACTGAAAACCGCGAACTCCGGTTATCTGACGCGTCGTCTGGTAGACGTTGCGCAGGATCTGGTTGTGACCGAAGACGATTGTGGCACGCTGGAAGGCATCACCATGACCCCGGTTATCGAGGGTGGTGACGTTAAAGAGCCGCTGCGCGATCGCGTTCTGGGTCGTGTGACTGCGGAAGACGTGCTGAAGCCGGGTACGGCAGACATTCTGGTTCCGCGTAATACCCTGCTGCACGAGCAGTGGTGTGACATCCTGGAAGAGAACTCTGTCGACAGCGTGAAAGTACGTTCCGTCGTATCCTGTGACACCGACTTTGGTGTATGTGCGCACTGCTATGGTCGTGACCTGGCGCGTGGCCACATCATCAACAAAGGTGAAGCAATCGGCGTTATCGCGGCACAGTCCATCGGTGAGCCGGGTACCCAGCTGACGATGCGTACCTTCCACATCGGTGGTGCGGCATCGCGTGCAGCTGCTGAATCCAGCATCCAGGTGAAAAACAAAGGTAGCATCCGTCTGAGCAACGCGAAGTCGGTGGTTAACTCCAGCGGCAAACTGGTTGTTACTTCACGTAACACCGAGCTGAAGCTGATCGACGAATTCGGCCGTACGAAAGAGAGCTACAAGGTGCCTTACGGTGCCGTGATGGCGAAGGGTGATGGCGAGCAGGTTGCCGGCGGTGAAACCGTTGCAAACTGGGATCCGCACACCATGCCGGTTATCACCGAAGTGAACGGTTACATCCGCTTCACCGACATGATTGACGGCCAGACCATTACTCGTCAGACCGACGAGCTGACCGGTCTGTCATCGCTGGTGGTTCTGGACTCTGCGGAGCGTACCGCAGGCGGTAAAGATCTGCGTCCGGCACTGAAAATTGTTGATGCCAATGGCGACGACGTTCTGATCCCGGGCACCGACATGCCGGCTCAGTACTTCCTGCCGGGCAAAGCGATTGTTCAGCTGGAAGATGGCGTTCAGATCAGCTCCGGTGACACCCTGGCGCGTATTCCTCAGGAATCCGGCGGTACCAAGGATATTACCGGTGGTCTGCCGCGCGTTGCGGATCTGTTCGAAGCACGTCGTCCAAAAGAGCCTGCGATCCTTGCTGAAATCAGCGGTATCATCTCCTTCGGTAAAGAAACCAAAGGCAAGCGTCGTCTGGTGATTACACCGGTTGACGGTAGCGACCCGTACGAAGAGATGATTCCGAAATGGCGTCAGCTCAACGTGTTCGAAGGTGAACGCGTAGAACGTGGTGACGTGGTTTCTGACGGTCCGGAAGCGCCGCACGACATTCTGCGTCTGCGTGGCGTGCATGCGGTAACCCGTTACATCACTAACGAAGTGCAGGACGTATACCGTCTGCAGGGCGTTAAGATTAACGATAAGCACATCGAAGTTATCGTGCGTCAGATGCTGCGTAAAGCAACCATCATGAACGCCGGCAGCTCCGAGTTCCTCGAAGGTGAGCAGGCTGAATACTCTCGCATCAAGATCGCGAACCGCGAACTGGAAGCGAACGGCAAGATCAGCGTTTCTTATGCGCGCGATCTGCTGGGTATCACCAAAGCCTCTCTGGCAACCGAGTCCTTCATCTCCGCGGCATCGTTCCAGGAGACCACTCGTGTGCTTACCGAAGCAGCCGTTGCGGGTAAACGTGACGAACTGCGCGGCCTGAAAGAGAACGTTATCGTGGGTCGTCTGATCCCGGCAGGTACTGGCTATGCCTACCACCAGGATCGTATGCGTCGTCGTGCTGCGGGTGAACTCCCGGCTGCACCGCAGGTGAGTGCGGAAGAAGCTTCCGCGAGCCTGGCAGAACTGCTGAACGCAGGTCTGGGCGGAAACGACAACGACTAACCGTGCTGCACCCTGATAAAAACCCGCTTCGGCGGGTTTTTTTTCGCCCTGAATTCATCAAAAACGACCTCGATCGCGTTTCAGGACGCCGCTGGCTCGCGCCTGCTGATAAAAGAACCCCACTTTCATCAGAGGGCATCATCATGTTTCGTTTCACCATGCTTATTCTCAGCACAGCACTCTTCAGCGCCGCCGTTACCGCCGATACCGGCTTTCTCACATTAACCCTCAGCGAACCGCAGACGCGTCCGCTGGAGGGGGTCGTCTGGTATCCCACAGAACAAACGGGCCCGTCGGAAGAGGTTGGCGGTAATAGCGCTTTTGTCGGAACCCCGGTACATCGTGATGCTGTGCCAGCTCCGGGTCGCCATCCGCTACTGCTGCTGTCGCACGGTTACGGCGGCAACTGGCGCAACCTTAACTGGCTGGCGCAGGCGATGGTCGAGCAGGGCTACATCGTGGCGGCGGTCGATCATCCCGGAACCACAACGCGTAACAAACAGCCCGCGCAGGCACAGGCGTTATGGTCGCGCCCGCAGGACATGGTGCGGATGCTTGATGCCCTTTTTGCTTCGCCGTCATTGGCAGGCAGGATCGATGAGACCCGTATTGCGGCGGCGGGGCACTCTTTGGGCGGTTGGACGGTGCTGGAGCTGGCGGGAGGGCAGTTTTCCACTGCGCGTTTTATTACGGATTGCGGGCAGCACCGAGCTCTGGGCGGGTGCAAACTCACGCATGCGCTGGGTATCGATCGCCCGGCGGCGGCAGAGAGGCTCGCAGCAAGCCAGCATGATGCACGTATCAAGGCGGTGGTATCGCTGGATCTCGGGCTGGCCCGCGGCTTTACCCCTGAGAGCCTGGCGCGGATTAACGTCCCGGTATTGATCCTGAGCGCAGGCGCAGACAGCGACGATATGCCCGCCGCGCTGGAATCAGGCTATCTGACTAGCAACCTTCCCGCCGGGTTGACCCGCTCTGTCAGCGTCACCGGCGCCACGCACTTCAGCTTTATGCAGCTGTGCAAACCTGGCGCAGCAGCGTTGATAGAAGCCGAAGCGCCGGGTGAGGGCGTGGTATGCCGCGACGGAGGGGATATCAGCCGGACGACGATCCATCAAAAGCTGGTGGCAGAGATTAGCGGGTTCCTGAATCGGGCGCTTCAGTATCAGGCGCCGCACGGCGATACTCCCCAGGGCTCATCCCGGTGATGCGCATAAATTCGCGGTTGAAATTCGATTTAGTATTGAACCCGGAATCGAGCATCACCGCCGTGACCGGAGAGGATGTCTGACGCAGTAACCGCTGCGCGTGCGCGATGCGAAAGCCGTTGATCCACTGGGAGACGTTACAACCGCGGGCAGCGTTGACCGCCCGGGAGATCTGGCGCGCGGGCGTAGCGGTTTTACGCGCCAGCGCAGTCAGAGTGAGATCCGGATTGAGATAAAGCGCCCTGTCGGCAATAAGCGCTTCAAGTTGCGTACAGCGCTGCACGTCTTCAGCGGTAATCTCAGGTAGCGTCGCCATGGACGGGGCGGCTTCAGGAATAGCATGTGGTGCGGCGTGTCGCTGCGGCAGTAAAATCCCGAGGCAAAGAAATGGCAACAACAGGGCCTGGGATATCACCACCAGCAACGCAGCATGCTCGCCGCGATACAGGCTGAAATCAACGGCGATAGCCATGTCAGTCAGCCCGGAGAAACACAGGAAGCCGCCCGCGATAAATGCCAGTCTGGATGTGACAGGCGCGTCGCTGAGGCGGCTTAAGACAAAACGATCTTCACCGCGTTGGGCGGTATGCAACAGGGCGCCGCCATAACCGAAGTAGAGCAGTATTAATACCGTGTCGGTAACGTCGGGAAACAGCAGGTGAAGGCTTAACGCTGCTGCCGGCGGCGCCAGGGTGATGAGGTGTCGCCAGCGACGTGGGGTGTCCGTCAAACTGGCGAAGCAGCGCCAGGTAAGAGGTGCCAGGCCAATAGCGGCCAGGTATTGCATCTGCTGCATGACCGGAACAGAGAAAGACCAGCGCAGCACCGACATCAGGACCACCACTGCACAACTGGCGAGAAACCAGAGCGCACCGGAATGGCGATTAACGCGGGAAAGGTAAACCTTCGCCAGCAGCAACAGCAAAATGGCGAGCGTGACAACCGGAACGGGAACAGAGGGCATGGGAAACCTGCTTGATGGGAGGATGCTACGGCGTAATGATGACGTTGTGCCATAAAACGCGGTGAAAAACACCCCCCGGATCGGTGAGTTGCCAATACCCTAGAATGCGAGATAAAAAAAAGCCCGGCGATGGCGGGCTCTTTTTCCGGCAAGTGCTATGTGACTATTTCACCAGCGGCAACCGACGGTACAGTTCAATCATGTCTCCGGCCAAATCCTGAATGACCATCGCGTTCATCAGATGGTCCTGAGAGTGGACGGTGATCAGGTTCACCGGCAGTTTACCGCTGCCTTCGTCCAGGCCGATAAGCTGGGTCTGGATTTTGTGGGCGTGCTTAACGAACTCGCGTGACTCTTCCATCGCCTGCTCGGCCCCGTCAAAATCGCCTTTGCGGGCAAGCTGAAGGGCGGTAAGGGCCTGGCTACGCGCTGAACCGGCGTTAACCAGCAGCTCCATGATAATTGACTCTAAATCTTCCATTGCCTCACTCCATCAGTTTCAGGGCTTTTTCCAGCACCACATCGCCTTTCATCATGCCGTAATCCATCATGTCGATAACGGCGACCTTTTTGCCCAGTGGGTCGGCAATGGCCTGGAACTTCGCCTGCTCATACTTCACCTGCGGTCCCAGCAGCACGATATCGGCGCTGTCGATGATGTCTTTGAACTCGGCGACGGGAACGGCCTTGATCGCGACCTCAACGCCTTTTTTTTGCGCCGCATCTTTCATGCGTTGAACCAGCATGCTGGTGGACATCCCAGCAGCACAGCATAAGACGATATTTTTCATAATCTGCTCTCTGATTCCGGTTGATACCGCTGATATTTAATGCCCGTGGCGGACCGCAACAACCGCTTTCAGCCTATTGTGTGTATGGCATCACAAAAGAAACCCCTTTCGACGGAAACCGGTTACATTTTTCACTGTATGGTCTACCTCCCTGTTTCCATTAGCGGTAATGCATGCCGGAAAGGTGCCTGAAAACGAAGGCGGGGCGGCAAATGGCAGGAAAGATACCGCCCCGGACAGCACCGTTGCGCTGACATCCCTGAGCTTATCCGGGCTGACAGCGCCTGCCGAGCCCGGGATTTGCGCTATGCGGCGCGCGCCGAGAGGTTTTTCATCGGTTGCAGCGACGCGTCATGAATGCTGCGAGCCTCTTCCCAGAAAGCTGTCCCAGTCTTTCCACACCGGCTGGAGGCCCGCTTTAACCAGCGCGGCGGCAACCTCTTCAGGACGACGGCCATCGTGAGTGGCGAACTGTTCCAGCTCGGGGTTACCGTCGGCGTAGCCGCCGGGTTGGGTGCGCGAGAACGCGCTGACGGTGTTGATCGCCAGCGGAATCACCCGGTCGCGAAACCACGGCGACTCGCGCGTCGAGAGGGAGAGCTCCACTTCCGGCATCAGCAGACGAAAGGCGCAGATGGTCTGCACCAGCTCACGTTCGTTCATCAGTGAGGCCGGTGTAATGCCACCCGCACAGGGACGTAGCCGCGGGAACGACACGGAATAGCGACTCTGCCAGTAATGCTGCTGCAGCCAGAGCAGATGCTCAGCCAGCAGGTAGCAATCCACGCGCCAGCTGTCCGACAGGCCAATCAGCGCGCCGAGACCGATTTTGTCGATGCCCGCTTGCCCCAGCCGGTCAGGCGTTTCCAGCCGCCAGAAGAAATCCTGCTTGTTGCCGCGCAGGTGATGCCGGGCGTAGCAGCCTTCGTGATAGGTTTCCTGATAGACCAGCACGCCGTCGAGGCCAAGGGTTTTCAGTTCAGCGTACTCATCCTGCGCCAGAGGCTGCACTTCCATTTGCAGGGAGGCGAAGCGCTGCCGGATAGTCGGCAGATGCCGGCGGAAATAGTCCATGCCTACTTTGGTCTGATGCTCACCGGTCACCAGCAGAAGATGGTCAAACCCCAGCGCCTGAAGCGCATCGCACTCCCGTGCAATCTCGCCTTCGTCCAGCGTCTTACGGCGCAGGCGATTGCTCATCGAAAACCCGCAGTAGGTACACTCGTTGGCGCAGAGATTGGACAGATAGAGCGGGACGTAGAAGCTCACGGTGTTGCCGAAGCGCTGGCGGGTGAGGCGCTGCGCCTGCTGCGCCAGCGGTTCCAGGTACGCCTGCGCGGCGGGGGAGAGCAGGGCCATCATATCTTCCCGGCTACGCCTGGGGGCATTCAGCGCCCGCTCCACGTCGGCGGGGGTTTTGCTGTTGATGCGCAGCCGGATATCGTCCCAGTCGAACTGCTGCCAGCGTGAGGTAAAGGTCTTCATCCGGCGGCTCCCAGAAAGTCGGTCAGCGGGCTGGAGGCGCAGGCGCGATCGTGCTGCGCACCGGGTCCCGCCTGCCTTGCCAGCGATCCCGCCTCCACCGCGAGGCGGAACGCCTGCGCCATCTGTACCGGATCGTGGGCGACGGCGATGGCCGTATTAACTAACACCGCGGCGGCGCCCATCTCCAGCGCCTCGGCGGCGTGGCTCGGGACGCCGATACCGGCATCCACTACCACCGGCACCCCGGCCTGCTCGATGATGATTTCCAGCAGGGCGCGGGTTTGCAGGCCCTGGTTAGAGCCAATGGGCGCACCCAGCGGCATGACCGCCGCACAGCCCGCCTCTTCAAGCCGCTTGCACAGCACCGGGTCGGCACCGCAGTAGGGCAGCACCACAAACCCCTGCGCCACCAGTTTCTCCGCGGCGCGCAGGGTTTCTATCGGGTCCGGAAGCAGGTAGCGGGCGTCAGGGTGGATTTCGAGCTTCACCCAGTGGGTGCCGAGCGCCTCCCGGGCCAGCTGGGCGGCAAACACCGCTTCATCGGCGGTTTTAGCGCCCGAGGTGTTAGGTAACAGCGTCACTCCGGCCTCCAGCAGCGGCGCGAGGATAGCGTCGCGGCGATCCCGAAGATCGACGCGTTTCATCGCCAGGGTGACCAACTCGCTGCCCGAGGCGCGGATCGCGTCCACCATTAACGAGGAGGAGGCGAACTTACCGGTGCCGGTGAACAGGCGGGAGGTAAAGGTTTTATCAGCAATGCGTAACATATCAGCCTCCGGCGATGACCTGAAAAAGCAGGAGGTGATCGCCCTCCTCAAGAATCTGCTCCTCCCAGCGTGAGCGGGGGAGGATCTGGTGATTAAGCGCCAGCGCCACGCCGGGCGCCAGCAGCTGTTGCTGGTCGAGAAACGCGGTAACGGTGAGCCGCGCATCGCAGGCGTGCGGCACGTCGTTAAGCAGAATGTGCATACGCGCCTCCACACACCGGACAACCCGGCGCCCGTTGCAGCGCCAGGCTGCGCCACTGCCCGCTGCGTCCGTCAAACAGGCGCAGGACCGCCGGCGCCATGGGCATGCCGCTCAGCAGCTTGATGGCCTCCAGCGCCTGGAACGTCCCCATAATGCCGACGACCGGGCCGAGGATCCCCGCGGTGCGGCAGTTGCGCTCCGGTTCAGCGTCATCGGGCCACAGGCAGCGGTAGCAGCCGTCGTCCCATGGGGGCGTCAGCGTCATGATCTGGCCGCCGAACCCCACCGCGCTGGCGGATACGAGCGGCGTACTGCTCGCCACGCACGCGGCGTTGATGGCCTGGCGCGTGGCCATGTTGTCGGTACAGTCGAGCACCACGTCGGCTGCGGCCACCTCGTGCAGCAGCGCTTCGCCGTGCAGACGCTGCGCCAGCGGGCGCAACGTGACCTGAGGATTAACCGCGCTGAGGCGGCCTGCGGCAGCGCGCGCCTTGCGCTGGCCGATATCCGCACTGGCATAGAGGGTCTGACGGTGCAGGTTGCTGACGTGGACGATATCGTCATCCGCCAGCGTCAGGGTGCCGACGCCTGCCGCAGCCAGATAATGCGCCGCGGGAGAGCCAAGGCCACCGAGGCCGATAATCAACGCCCGGCTGCGCTGCAGGCGTTGCTGCCCTTCGACAGCGATATCCTCCAGCAGGATCTGCCGGCTGTAGCGCATGAAGTCAGCGTCATTCATCGCCCACCCCCGCCAGCTCAAGCAGCGACCGGGTGGCGGCCTGCCAGTCCTCCGCCTGCGTAATAGCGCTGACTACGGCAATGCTGCCAACGCCGGTTTCCAGCACCGCGGGGGCGCGTTCAAGGCTGATACCGCCGATGGCGACGGTAGGGTAGTCCCCGAGCCGGCGAACGTGTGCCGCCAGCTGTGCCAGCCCTTGGGGTGCAGAAGGCATCTGTTTGGTTTGGGTAGGAAAGACGTGGCCGAGGGCAATGTAAGAGGGGCGCACCGCCAGCGCGACGTCAATTTCCATATCATCGTGCGTCGAAACCCCAAGGCGCAGCCCGGCGGCGCGTATGGCGGCCAGGTCAGCCGTCTCCAGATCCTCCTGACCCAGGTGCACGCCCCAGGCGTCGTGCTTCACGGCAAGTCGCCAGTAGTCGTTGATAAACAGCCGGGCGCGATAGCGCTTCCCGAGGGCGATTGCGGCGACGATCTCCGCCTCGACCTCCTGCTCCTGTTTATCCTTGATGCGCAGTTGCAGCGTGCGCACCCCCGCCGCCAGCAGGCGCTCAAGCCACTGCACGCTGTCCACCACCGGATAAAGCCCAAGGCGCCGGGGAACCGCCGGAAAGAGGGGGGTCAGCATCACACATCCTCCTGGCGCAGATAGATCTCACCGCCTTTAGCACGGAACGCATTCGACATCTCGTCCATGCCCGCGTCTCGCTCCTGCTGTGCGGCGTAGTCGCGCACTTCCTGCGAGATTTTCATCGAGCAGAATTTGGGGCCGCACATGGAGCAGAAGTGCGCCACCTTTCCGGACTCCTGCGGCAGGGTTTCGTCGTGATAGGCCCGGGCGGTGAACGGGTCGAGCGCCAGGTTGAACTGGTCTTCCCAGCGAAATTCGAAGCGCGCCTTCGACATGGCGTTGTCGCGGATTTGCGCCCCCGGATGGCCTTTCGCCAGATCCGCGGCATGGGCAGCGATCTTGTAGGTAATCAGCCCCTGCTTTACATCCTCTTTGTTGGGCAGGCCGAGGTGCTCTTTGGGTGTGACGTAGCAGAGCATGGCGCAGCCGAACCAGCCAATCATCGCTGCGCCAATACCGGAGGTGAAATGGTCATAGCCCGGTGCGATGTCGGTGGTCAACGGCCCGAGGGTGTAGAACGGTGCTTCGTGGCAGTGCTCCAGCTCTTCGGTCATGTTGCGGCGGATCATCTGCATCGGCACGTGGCCCGGGCCTTCAATCATCACCTGCACGTCATACTCCCAGGCAATTTTCGTCAGCTCGCCCAGGGTGTGCAGCTCGGCGAACTGCGCCTCGTCGTTGGCGTCCTGAATAGAACCGGGACGCAGTCCATCCCCCAGCGACAGCGAGACGTCATAGGCCGCGCAGATTTCACAGATTTCCCGGAAATGGTCGTAGAGGAAGTTCTCCTGGTGATGAGAAAGGCACCACTTCGCCATGATCGAGCCGCCGCGCGAGACAATGCCGGTCAGGCGCTTCGCGGTCATCGGCACATAGCGCAGCAGTACGCCGGCGTGGATAGTGAAGTAATCCACGCCCTGTTCCGCCTGCTCAAGCAGGGTGTCACGGAAGGCCTCCCAGGTGAGATCCTCGGCGATCCCGTTGACCTTCTCCAGCGCCTGATAGATCGGCACCGTGCCGATCGGAACCGGACTGTTGCGCAGGATCCACTCCCGGGTTTCATGGATGTAGCGACCGGTAGAGAGATCCATCACCGTATCCGCCCCCCAGCGCGTCGACCACACCAGCTTTTCTACCTCTTCTTCGATAGAGGAGGTCACCGCCGAATTACCGATGTTGGCATTCACTTTCACCAGAAAGTTACGGCCAATGATCATCGGTTCTGATTCGGGGTGGTTGATGTTGGCCGGGATAATTGCCCGTCCGGCGGCGACTTCATCACGCACGAATTCCGGGGTGATGTTTTCCGGCAGGCGCGCGCCGAACCCCTCACCGGAATGCTGGTGGCGCAGCACCGCGCTGCGGATGCGCTCCCGGCCCATGTTTTCGCGCAGCGCGATAAACTCCATCTCCGGCGTGACGATGCCCTGCCGGGCATAGTGCAGCTGGGTGACACATTTTCCCGGCAGCGCCCGACGCGGGGTGAGCGGGCCGGTGAAGCGCAGCGCGTCAATATCCTCTTCAGCCAGACGCGCGCGGGTCCAGGCAGAGCTGCGCTCCGGTAGCGTGTCGGTATCGCCGCGTGCGGTAATCCACGCGCTGCGCAGTTTCTCCAGCCCGCGTCGGACATCAATCACCACCGCCGGATCGCCATACGGCCCGGAGGTGTCATACACCGGCACCGGTTCGTTGTCGTCGTACTGTGGATCGGTATTGCTGCCGCCGATAAGCGTCGGGCTGAGCTGGATTTCGCGCATTGGCACGCGGATATCCGGGCGGGAGCCGGTGAGGTAGATGCGACGGGAGTTGGGAAAGGCGGTGCCTTCCAGGGTCGAGATAAAGCGTTCAGCTTGCGCGCGCGTTTCGCGGCGGTTGGGTTTGACGGTCACAGACATAGCACATTCCAGTAAAAAACAGCGGGAAGTGGCTTGTCAGAACGACGGATGAAGCAAGAGGGGGACGCCACGCAGGTGAGCGACGCCACAGCAGATTGACTCTTGTTCCCTTCGCAGGTATTAGCCTGATCAGGTTCCGCGGATCCCGAATTAACGGTCTCAGCCTGTGCTCACACACTAGGCACTCCGACAAGATGGTCCTTCAGCAGCGCGCCGCAAAGCCCGGCGCTGAAGGGAACCCCGCACGCAGGCGGGGCGGAACTAAATTACGCGTTAACTACCCGAAACTCAAGCCGGGCGCGCAAGGGTGGTTTCATCATTGGCGCTGTCGCGCAGGTCGTTATCAAACGCCAGCACGATCAGTTTATCTTCCAGCGTAAAGCGCGCGGCCAGCGCTTCCCCGATACCGGACAGCGCTTCCTGGAACTCCAGGCAGTTGTCGTGATCGATCGCGTTCTCCAGGTGGGTATCGTAGTACGCCATGATTTCCTGGGTATTCGCTTCGAGTAAGGGGTAGAGTTGGGTAGCGGCAACCAGCGGGCTGGTACCTTCCATCTCGCTGATCAAACGTTCATAGATATTAAAGTGGCCGGCTGACAGGTAATCAACCAGACTGTGACAGAAGTCATCCAGCGCCTGCTCATCAAGCGCAATGTGCGTTTCCTTGCCGGGTTTGATGCCAACCACTTTGTAATAATTTACCAGCAGGTTTTTGCGCACGTTGAGCCAGCGGTCTACCAGCTCGTTACTGCCCCCGATGCGCTGTGTCAGGCTTTCCAGCTGATTTAGCATGATCGACTCCATGAGTTATAAGTTTTAAAAGTAATACACCCAAAATGTAAAAATTATGTTAACAACATGCCAGTGAAGCTAAGGTAGTGCAACAGGTTATGGAACAGACAATCAATAAACGCGATTGCGGCTGGTGGATCGTCAGCCATGAACAAAAATTATGGCTGCCGAATGGCGATTTGCCCAATGGATACGCGGAAAAATTTTCCCTTGAAGGTAAAACCGCGATAAAAATCGGCGAGTGGGAGGGCGAGCCGGTCTGGCTGGTACGCGAGGCACGGCGTCAGGAGATGGGATCGGTACGTCAGGTGATTGATCGCGACCCCGGTCTGTTCCAGCTTGCCGGGCGAGGCGTGCAGCTTGCCGAGTTCTATCGTTCGCACAAGTATTGCGGCTACTGCGGGCATGAAATGCACCCGGGTAAAACCGAATGGGCGATGCTGTGCGGCCACTGTAACGAACGCTACTACCCGCAGATTGCCCCGTGCATCATCGTCGCCATCCGTCATCAGGATAAAATTTTACTCGCCCAGCATAACCGCCACCGTAACGGGATCTACACCGTGCTGGCCGGGTTCGTTGAGGTTGGCGAGACGCTGGAGCAGGCGGTGGCGCGCGAAGTGATGGAGGAGAGCAGCATCCGGGTGAAGAACCTGCGCTACGTGACCTCCCAGCCGTGGCCGTTCCCGCAGTCGCTGATGACCGCCTATATGGCGGAATACGACAGCGGCGAGCTAAAAATTGACCCTAAAGAGCTGCTCGATGCCGGATGGTATCGCTATGACCAACTGCCGCTCCTGCCGCCGCCGGGTACCGTGGCGCGCCGCCTTATCGAAGATACTGTTGCTTTGTGCCGGGCTGAGTACGAATGACGTGATAAACTGACGGCTACGCTTTTTAAGGAATGTTTACCATGACCGAACTGAAGAACGATCGTTATCTGCGCGCCCTGATGCGTCAGCCGGTGGATGTCACGCCTGTCTGGATGATGAGGCAGGCAGGCCGCTATTTACCGGAGTATAAAGCGACCCGCGCGCAGGCCGGCGACTTTATGTCGCTGTGCAAAAACGCCGAGCTGGCGTGCGAAGTGACGCTCCAGCCGCTGCGCCGCTATCCGCTTGATGCGGCGATCCTCTTCTCGGATATCCTGACCGTGCCGGATGCGATGGGGCTGGGCCTCTATTTTGAAGCCGGCGAAGGCCCGCGCTTCACCTCGCCGGTGAGAAGCAAAGCCGATGTCGACAGGCTGCCGATCCCCGATCCCGAGCAGGAGCTGGGCTACGTGATGAATGCGGTGCGCACCATTCGCCGCGAGCTGAAGGGCGAAGTGCCGCTGATTGGCTTCACCGGTAGCCCGTGGACGCTGGCGACCTATATGGTGGAAGGCGGCAGCAGCAAAGCCTTCACCCTGATTAAAAAGATGATGTACGCCGAGCCGCAGACCCTGCATGCGCTGCTCGATAAGCTGGCGAAAAGCGTCACGCTCTACCTGAATGCGCAGATCCGCGCCGGCGCTCAGTCGGTGATGATCTTTGATACCTGGGGTGGTGTCCTGACCGGTCGCGATTACCAGCAGTTCTCGCTCTACTACATGCATAAAATCATCGACGGGCTGCTGCGTGAAAACGACGGCAAGCGCGTGCCGGTGACGCTGTTCACCAAAGGCGGCGGGCAGTGGCTGGAAGCCATGGCGGAAACCGGATGTGATGCGCTGGGCCTCGACTGGACCACCGATATCGCCGATGCGCGTCGTCGCGTGGGCCATAAGGTTGCGCTTCAGGGAAATATGGACCCTTCAATGCTTTACGCCCAACCGGCACGTATAGAAGAAGAGGTAGCGACTATACTGGAAGGTTTCGGACAGGGTGAAGGCCACGTCTTCAATCTGGGTCACGGCATTCACCAGGATGTGCCGCCTGAACACGCAGGCGCGTTTGTGGAGGCGGTACACCGACTGTCCGTACCGTATCACAACTAAGGAGCTTGTATGGATCTCGCAGCACTTCGCGCGCAGCAACTCGAACTGGCTTCCCGGATTGTACGGGAAGATCAACCGATCACCACGACGCCGTCGGTTATTGCAGGGGCGGACGTTGGGTTTGAGCAGGGCGGAGAAGTGACGCGGGCGGCCATTGTGCTGCTGAGCTATCCCTCGCTGGAGCTTATCGAACATCAGGTGGCGCGCATCGCCACCACCATGCCTTATATCCCCGGTTTTCTGTCATTTCGCGAATACCCCGCGCTGCTTGCGGCGTGGGATCAGCTGTCGCAAAAGCCCGAGCTGCTGTTCGTCGACGGGCACGGGATCTCCCACCCGCGTCGGTTGGGGGTAGCCAGCCACTTTGGCATGCTGGTGGACGTACCGACCATCGGCGTAGCAAAGAAACGCCTGTGCGGGAAATTTGAACCGCTGTCTGACGAGCCGGGCGCGCTGGCCCCGCTGATGGACAAGGGCGAACAGCTCGCCTGGGTCTGGCGCAGCAAACAGCGCTGTAACCCGCTGTTTGTCTCGACCGGGCACCGCGTGAGCATCGATACCGCGCTGGCATGGGTGCAGCGCTGTACCAAAGGCTATCGCCTGCCCGAACCGACCCGCTGGGCGGACGCCGTCGCCTCCGGGCGTCCAGCGTTTCGACGTTGGCAGGAAATCCCCCGGTAGTTGGGGTACACTGCGCCACAATAACGGTTCATGAGACGTCACTATGTTACAAAACCCCATTCACCTGCGCCTTGCGAAGCTTGAGGCCTGGCAGCACACCACGTTTATGGCTTCGCTGTGCGAGCGGATGTATCCCAACTACGCCATGTTCTGCCAGCAGACCGGCTTTGGGGATGCAGCGCTGTACCGCCGTATCCTCGATCTCATCTGGGAAACGCTGACGGTCAAAGACGCGAAGATCAATTTCGACAGCCAGCTTGAGAAGCTCGAGGAAGCCATCCCCTCCGCCGACGATTACGACATCTATGGCGTCTACCCGGCTATCGATGCCTGCGTCGCGCTGAGCGAACTGCTGCACTCGCGTCTGAGTGGGGAGACGCTGGAGCACGCGGTCGAGGTCAGCAAGACCTCGATCACCACCGTCGCGATGTTAGAGATGACGCAGGCCGGGCGGGAAATGACCGATGAAGAGCTGAAAGCGAACCCCGCGGTAGAGCAGGAGTGGGACATTCAGTGGGAGATCCACCGCCTGCTGGCAGAGTGCGAAGAACGCGATATTGAACTGATAAAAGGCCTGCGCGCAGACCTGCGTGAGGCAGGCGAGAGTAATATCGGTATAAATTTGCAGCAATGAGTCAATAAAACGTGACTTACCACCTGTTTTGTCACACTCGAAGGCTTCCATTGTGACCCCCGTCTGGTCTACATTTGTGGGGCGAATAAAAGTGGCTATCGGTGCGTGTATGCAGGAGAGTGCTATAAAGGCATTTCCGTCGCACTCGATGCTTAGCAAGCGATAAACACATTGTAAGGATAACTTATGAACAAGACTCAACTGATTGATGTAATTGCGGACAAGGCTGACCTGTCTAAAGCGCAAGCGAAAGCTGCTCTGGAATCCACCCTGGCTGCGATTACTGAGTCTCTGAAAGAAGGCGATGCTGTACAACTGGTAGGTTTCGGTACCTTCAAAGTGAACCACCGCGCTGAGCGTACTGGCCGCAACCCGCAGACCGGTAAAGAAATCAAAATCGCCGCAGCTAACGTGCCGGCATTTGTTTCTGGTAAAGCACTGAAAGACGCTGTTAAGTAAGACACCGTGGCAGTGAAAGGTTTTAACGAGGGGGCGGCTTCGCCCCTTTTGTTTGCCCGTCGTTCAGCGCTGGTGCTGGCCGCCTCGCTTCTGCTGGCCGCATGCAGCCACGACAACACCCCACCGCCGTTTACCGCCAGCGGATACCTGGCCGATGACGGGGCTGTGCGCCTGTGGCGTAAAGACAGCAGCACCGAGGCAGTTCATCTCCTCGCCGTATTCAGCCCGTGGCGCGCTGGCGCGACCACTACCCGCGAGTATCGCTGGCAGGGTGAAAGACTCAGCCTGATTGATATCACCCGCTACAGCACCCCACCTGAAAAGGTTCGCATCCGCTTTGATGAGCTCGGCGAGCTGAGCTTTATGCAGCGCGAACGCGACGGACAGAAGCAGCAGCTCTCTAACGATGATATCGCGCTCTACCGTTACCATGCGGAGCGCACGCGCGCGACCAGCGATGCGCTGCGCACCGGGCGCGTCGTGCTGTATCAGGGGCGCTGGAATCCGGACTATACCGTGACGACCTGCGAAGGGAAAACGGTGAAGCCGGAGCTGGATGACCTGGCGATGCGGCGCATCGTTGAGCGTCAGCAACACGCTTCGCTGGCGGTCAGCGTGGCATGGCTTGAGGCACCGGAAGGCGCGCAGCTACTGCTGGTCGCCAACAGCGATTTCTGCCACTGGCAGCCGAACGCGAAAGATTTCTAAGCGGGTAAAACAAAACGCCCTCTTCGGCTGAAGAGGGCGGAGAGATTACGACTGCTGTTCGCGGGCAATCGCCCGATAGCCAATATCCCGACGGCAGAAGCTGCCATCCCAGTGAATATCCTCCATCAGCGCATAAGCGCGCGCCTGCGCCTCGGCCACGGTATCGCCCAGCGCGGTGGCGCACAGCACGCGCCCGCCGCTGGTCAGCACGCGTTCATCGGCAGACAGCGTGGTCCCGGCATGGAAAACCTTACCGTGTTCGACGGCCTCAAGCGGCAGACCGTGGATCTGATCGCCCGTGCGGTATTCCGCCGGATACCCACCCGCGGCCAGTACCACGCCGAGCGACGCGCGCGCGTCCCACTCTGAGGTTTTCTCATTCAGTTTGCCGTCGCAGGCGGCCAGGCAAAGATCCACCAGATCCGACTTCATGCGCAGCATGATCGGCTGGGTTTCCGGATCGCCGAAGCGGCAGTTAAATTCGATCACCTTCGGATTGCCCTGCTTGTCGATCATCAGACCGGCGTAGAGGAAACCGGTATAGGTATTCCCTTCCTCTGCCATCCCGCGCACGGTCGGGCCGATAATGCGTGCCATGGTGCGCTGGTGCACCTCGTCCGTCACCACCGGTGCCGGGGAGTAGGCCCCCATGCCGCCGGTGTTCGGGCCGGTATCCCCGTCGCCCACGCGTTTGTGATCCTGGCTGGTGGCCATCGGCAGAATATGCTCGCCGTCGACCATCACGATAAAGCTGGCTTCTTCCCCGTCGAGAAACTCTTCCACCACAATGCGGTGGCCCGCGTCACCAAACGCGTTGCCGGCCAGCATGTCCTGAATGGCCTCTTCCGCTTCGCCAAGGGTCATTGCCACGATAACGCCTTTGCCGGCAGCCAGGCCGTCAGCTTTGATCACAATCGGCGCGCCTTTCTCACGCACATAGGCGAGCGCGGGTTCGACGTCGGTAAAGTTCTGGTACTCCGCCGTCGGGATGTTATGGCGAGCGAGGAAATCTTTCGTGAACGCTTTCGAGCCTTCCAGCTGCGCGGCGCCCTGGGTAGGGCCAAAGATGGTCAGGCCGGCGGCGCGGAACGCGTCCACAACGCCAATGACCAGCGGCGCTTCCGGGCCGACAATCGTCAGGCCGATGTTCTCACTCTGCGCAAAGGCCAGCAGCGCCGGAATATCGGTGGCACTGATGGCGATGTTCTGCAGCGTCGGCTCCAGCGCGGTTCCCGCATTACCCGGCGCGACGTATACCGTTTCCACCAGAGGAGACTGCGCCGCTTTCCATGCCAGGGCGTGCTCGCGCCCGCCGTTACCGATTACTAATACTTTCATT
Source organism: Siccibacter turicensis LMG 23730 (assembly GCF_000463155.2). GTDB lineage: Bacteria > Pseudomonadota > Gammaproteobacteria > Enterobacterales > Enterobacteriaceae > Siccibacter > Siccibacter turicensis. Next base: position 27,640 of record NZ_AWFZ01000001.1, read on the forward strand.
GTCTGCTCCGGGGATTAATGGCGGAAGTGACGCATGTCGGTGAAGATCATGGCGATACCGTGCTCATCGGCAGCGGCAATGACTTCGTCATCGCGAATCGACCCACCAGGCTGGATTACGCAGGTAATGCCAACCGACGCCGCCGCGTCAATGCCGTCACGGAACGGGAAGAAGGCGTCTGACGCCATCGCCGAGCCTTTCACTTCCAGACCTTCATCACCCGCCTTAATGCCGGCGATTTTCGCGGAGTAGACGCGGCTCATCTGGCCTGCGCCGATGCCTATGGTCATATTACCTTTGGCATAGACGATCGCATTGGACTTCACGAACTTCGCGACTTTCCAGCAGAACAGCGCATCACGCAGCTCCTGTTCGGTCGGCTGGCGCTGCGTCACTATGCGTAGGTCGGCTTCTGTCACCATGCCCAGGTCGCGATCCTGAACCAGCAGGCCGCCGTTGACGCGTTTGAAATCCAGGCCCGGAACACGCTCAGCCCACTGGCCGCAAACCAGCACGCGCACGTTCTGTTTCGCCGCGGTAATTTTCAGGGCTTCGTCGGAGGCGGATGGCGCGATGATCACTTCGACAAACTGACGAGAGATAATGGCCTGCGCGGTTTCCGCGTCCAGCTCGCGGTTGAACGCGATGATGCCGCCAAAGGCTGATGTCGGGTCGGTTTTATACGCGCGATCGTAAGCATCAAGTATAGAGGTGCTGACTGCCACACCGCACGGGTTGGCGTGCTTAACGATAACGCATGCCGGCTCGCTAAATTCTTTGACGCACTCCAGCGCTGCATCGGTATCGGCAATATTGTTATAGGAGAGCGCCTTGCCCTGAACTTGCTGAGCCGTTGCAACAGAAGCTTCTTTGATCTCTTCTTCTATATAGAAGGCAGCCTGCTGGTGGCTGTTCTCGCCGTAGCGCATATCCTGCTTTTTGATGAAGTTCAGATTCAGCGTGCGCGGGAAACGGCCCGACGGCTCGTTGCTCTCACCGTGATAGGCCGGTACCAGGCTGCCAAAGTAGTTGGCAATCATGCTGTCGTAGGCGGCAGTGTGTTCGAACGCTTTAATGGCGAGGTCGAAGCGGGTTGCCAGGGTCAGCGAACCCGCATTGGCGTCCAGCTCGCTGATGATGGCGCTGTAATCGCTGCTCTTCACCACAATGGCGACGTCTTTATGGTTCTTCGCTGCTGAGCGCACCATGGTCGGGCCGCCGATATCAATATTCTCTACCGCGTCTTCCAGCGAGCAGCCTTCGCGCGCCACGGTCTGGGCAAACGGGTAAAGGTTAACAACGACCATGTCGATAGGGGAGATGGCATGCTGCGCCATAATCGCATCATCCTGCCCGCGACGACCGAGAATGCCGCCGTGTACTTTCGGGTGCAGGGTTTTTACGCGTCCATCCATCATTTCCGGGAAACCGGTGTAGTCAGACACTTCGGTGACCGGCAGGCCGGCGTCAGCCAGCAGGCGCGCAGTACCGCCGGTAGAGAGCAGTTCCACACCGCGCTCGGCAAGCGCCTGAGCAAATTCGACGATACCGGCTTTGTCAGACACGCTGAGCAGGGCGCGGCGTACAGGACGAGGTTGTTGCATAGTAAAAATCCCCTGGATTGGATCGATCGCCCGTTGAATGTCATTGCAGGGTGGGCTGCATAACCGCTTTTCCTTCATTTATGGTTGTCACATGAAGAGAAAAGAGGCGTTGCGGCCGTCTGCGGCATGAATTTTCCGGGTTTCATAGAGCGTTAGCTGAATGTGGAAGCGTTTTTTGCCTTCTGCGCTCAGCTAACACCCCAGTCAGGGCATCCGTGTTATGGCGCAGCATTGTAACGAAAACGTTTGCGCAACGCTCGCGAATTTTTGAGCTTCGCATCGATTGTGGATAAGTCTGTGTGTAAACAGGTATAAGGCGGGGTTTTGCTGGGGAATGCAGCAGTCAGTCATTTTTATGTCATTTTCCTGTTGCGGCATGAAGAGAACTCCCTATAATGCGCCTCCATCGACACGGCGCTAACGAATCACTTCGCAGCGACGAGTTGGAAGAGAAAATCTCAAATAGAGGTTGACTCTGAAAGAGGAAAGCGTAATATACGCCACCTCGCGACAGCAGGCTGTAAGCCGCG
>NZ_AWFZ01000002.1 GCF_000463155.2 Siccibacter turicensis LMG 23730
ACTGCCAGGCATCAAATTGAAGAACCCTCAGCGAAAGCTGAGGGTTTTTTGCATTCCGGTGCCGGGAAAACCCGGCGGCATTGCACTTCCCGTCCCGTCCGCCCCCTATAAAATTAATCAGCAGACCTGTACAGCCAGCCGGTGATAAACCGCACCACGTCAGCAGGCTGGTTAAGATCCAGCACCGGGACCGGCACCGCGAGCGCACTGTCGCTGGCTACCGCGATCACATACTCATCCAGCGTCAATGATGCTTCACCGTGCCCCGTACTGTGCCGGTAAAGCAGGATTTTAGGGATAGCTTCGTGTTTAAAACCTTCTACTAACACGATATCCAGTTTCGACGTATCCATCCGACTGACTAAAAAATGCAGATCCAACGGCGCCTCGTCGGGCGTTTCGGTCATCAGCGCCCACCGCTTCTGACTGGCAACCAGCGTTTGCGCCGCGCCCGCTTTCCGCAGCTTATAGCTGTCCTTACCGGGCGTATCCACATCCATATCATGATGCGTATGCTTAATAAGACCGGGACGCAGCCCTTGCTCGCACAGCAGGGGAATAACTTTTTGCAGCAGCGTGGTTTTTCCGGTGCCGCTCCATGCGGAGAACGCCAGTAAAGGGATCATCAGTTCTTCTCCCAGCGCGCCAGATCTTCAGGCGTATTCATATTGATAAATACATCGCTCTCTTTATCGAACAGAACGCTATGCGCACCGATGGCACGCATAAAGGCCATCACGCGGCGGTCATCCCCCTGCAAACGCTCGTTGAGCGCGGGCGCGACAGCACGGTGCATTAATACAATGGCCGGGTGATCGCGCTCGCCGTCTTTGACCCACACCGCAGGCGCGCTACCGCGAGCCGCCTCAAGCCGTGTGGCCAGATCCAACGGGATAAACGGCGTATCGCATGGGCAAAACAGATACCATTCGCTGGCCATGGCCTGCATGACGGCAAGCATGCCGGCCAGTGGCCCCTGGAATCCGTCGATCGCATCGCTAATGACCGGGTAGCCTCCCGCGCGGTACTGCTCTGCGTGGCGGTTAGCGCTGACAACAAGCGCATCTGTCTGGTTCACGAGGCGTGCAGCCACATGCTGCCAGAGCGGTTTGCCGTGCAGTGTCAGTAGCCCTTTATCCGCGCCACCCATACGGCTGGATTGCCCGCCCGCCAGTACAACCCCGGTAAGGTGAGTCTGCGCCACGTTAATATCTCCTCTTTTATTGTGGGTATGAGCCTGCTAACGTGTGTCTCTCACGTCAAAGGAGCACCATTATGAAATGCAAACGCCTGAATGAAGTTATCGAACTGCTTCAGCCCGCCTGGCAGAAAGAGCCGGACCTTAACCTGATGCAATTCTTGCAGAAACTGGCGCAAGAGTCAGGCTATACCGGCGATCTTGCGGATCTCACCGATGACATCCTTATTTACCAGCTCAAAATGCGCGATAGCGCTAAAGATGAGGCGATCCCTGGCCTCAAAAAAGACTATGAGGAAGATTTCAAAACCGCGCTGCTGCGCGCGCGTGGCGTAATTAAAGAGTAAAACCTTGTAAGAGAAACTACCGCTGCTTTCTGGAGATGATATCCTCAATCATTCGCTGTAATTTCCGGAAAACGGGATGAACGACACTGCTTTTACTTTCAAGACCTTAAACCCGGATACCATTCTCGACGCACTGTTTGAACACGGGATCAGAGTGGATTCCGGGCTTACACCGCTCAACAGCTTCGAAAACCGCGTTTATCAGTTTCAGGACGAGGATCGCCAGCGCTTTGTGGTGAAATTTTATCGTCCTCAGCGCTGGAGCGCGGAGCAAATCGCCGAAGAACATCAGTTCGCCCTTGAACTACAGGCGGATGAGATCCCGATGGCAGCCCCGCTGCGGTTTAACGGTAAAACCGTGCTCACCCATCAGGGTTATTACTTCGCTGTGTTTCCAAGCCTGGGCGGACGGCAGTATGAAGCGGACAACATCGATCAGATGGAGTGGGTAGGGCGCTATCTGGGCCGAATCCACCAGACCGGTCGCCGCGAGCGTTTCCAGCATCGTCCTGAAATGGGCGTGAAAGAATACCTGCTTGAACCGCGTCAGGTGTTTGAGCACAGCAATCTGATGCCCGCCGCGCTGAAAGATCGGTTTCTCAAGACCACTGACGAACTCATCGATGCGGTGATGGCCCAGTGGCACGGCCGCTTCAACCTCCTGCGCCTGCACGGAGACTGCCACCCGGGTAACATACTCTGGCGCGACGGGCCGTTGTTCGTTGACCTCGATGATGCGCGTACGGGCCCGGCGGTGCAGGACCTGTGGATGCTGCTCAACGGCGATAAAGCAGAGCAGAGAATGCAACTGGAAACGATCATCGAAGCCTATGAAGAGTTCTGCCCCTTTAATACCGAAGAGCTTGCCCTGATTGAGCCTTTACGGGCGATGCGCTTAGTGTATTACCTGGCGTGGCTGATTCGACGCTGGGACGATCCTGCGTTCCCTAAAAATTTCCCCTGGCTGACTGGCGAAGATTACTGGCTCAGACAGACAGCAACCTTTGCGGAGCAGATCAAGACGCTGCGCGAACCCCCTTTACAACTTGTGCCAATGTATTAATCCCCACTATTCAGGAGAGCGTTATTTATGAAAAAGATTTGGCTGGCGCTGGCAGGTATGATTCTGGCATTCAGCGCTTCGGCGGCCCAGATTACGGACGGCAAAGAGTACATCACGCTGGAAAAACCGGTTAACGGCGAGCCGCAGGTGCTGGAGTTCTTCTCCTTCTACTGCCCGCACTGCTACCAGTTTGAAGAAGTGCTCCACGTCTCTGATAACGTGAAGAAAAAGCTGCCGGAAGGCACCAAAATGACCAAGTATCACGTCGAGTTCCTCGGCCCGTTGGGTAAAGAGCTGACTCAGGCGTGGGCTGTGGCGATGGCACTGGGCGTAGAAGATAAAGTAACCGCGCCAATCTTCGAAGGCGTTCAGAAGACCCAGACCGTACAGACTGTGGCCGATATCCGTAAGGTCTTCATTGATGCCGGCGTTAAACCGGAAGAGTATGACGCCGCCTGGAACAGCTTCGTGGTGAAATCGCTGGTTGCGCAGCAGGAGAAAGCAGCAGCCGACCTGCAGCTTCAGGGTGTACCGGCGATGTTTGTGAACGGCAAATATCAGGTTAACCCGCAGGGAATGGACACCAGTAATATGGATGCATTCCTTATTCAGTATGCAGATACCGTAAAACAGCTGGTTGAAAAGAAATAAAAACAGGGCCGGTCATTGACCGGCCTTTTTGTATTGCGACGTTAATCTCGCCAGCTGCATATCCTTCGCATGCCATAACGCATTCAGCCAGTGCTGAAAACGCCGCTTAAAATCTTTATCGTTCAGATAATCCCCACGCAGCGAATCTGTAACCGGTATTAACTCAACCCGCACCATAACCCGACGCAGCCTGCCGGACAGCATGTCATAAAAAGGTCGCGCATCGTTTTGCGGATAACAGAGCGTCACGTTCACTATTTTATCGAACTGCAAACCGGACACGCTCATCGCCATCGCAATGCCAGCCGCTTTTGGCGGTAATAGATGCTGAAAGGGTGAGCCCAGCCGAAGACGTTTTTCCTCGGTAAATCGTGACCCCTCCACGAAATTGACGATGGTGGTCGGGCGAAAGCGAAACATTTCACACGCGCGGCGCGTAGTGTCTATATCTCGTCCGCGGCGTTCAGGGTGCTTTAAAAGATAACTCTTTGAATATCTGCGCATAAACGGCATGTCCAGTGCCCAACAGGCCAGGCCAATAAAGGGCACCCACGCCAGCTCCTGCTTAAGAAAATATTTATTCATCGGCAAATGTTTGCGAAACAATACGCAAAGCACCACGATATCCGCCCAGCTATGGTGGTTACCGATCAGCAGATACCAGCTCTTTTTATTGAGCTTCTGAATACCCTCCACGTCCCATTGCAAACCGGGATTCAGATGCAGTAATAACGCCAGCCCTTCACACCAGCAATACATTATGAAATCACAGAAGCGGGAGATAGCCCGGCGGGCAGCGGCAAACGGCAAAAGTAATTTACTCACCCCGGCGGCAATAATAGGGACAGAGCAGATCACGGTGACGGCAATGGTAAGGACGACGCTCACTATTAGCGTTATCGCGGCGAGTAATTTCGACATATCAGGAAGATCAAAAGAAGTGGAACGTAGCGTTCGTCAGGATTCGAAGCGCGGATTTTATCAGAAACGCAGCGTTAAATATTGCGCACGAACGTAACCGGGCGCTACAGCGTGGGTTAATCAGGTATTCGAAGGCGCAGCGGCACAAATATAATTTATATCCACATTACGGTTTGTACCTGATGAAATGATTCACATAAGCAGCTAATGCTTAACGCTATGATTTTAAAGTTCTTTTTAAGTTATGCTTGCAATAACATCATAATGTTATTAAAGGCTTATGATTTTGTGCACAAAGTTATCCACAGGAAGGTTTTGCGAGGCCGCTTCCTGATGCTGAATTCTTCAGGCGTAAAATTTCATGTTTAACGGCGGTCTATGGCATCCTTTAACCATAAATTGATAAACAGGCATGGACACTATGGTTCAGATTCCCCAAAACCCCCTTATCCTCGTTGATGGTTCCTCTTACCTGTACCGGGCCTATCACGCCTTCCCGCCGTTGACCAACAGCGCCGGTGAGCCGACAGGGGCGATGTACGGTGTGCTGAACATGCTGCGCAGCCTTATCATGCAGTACCAACCGACTCACGCCGCCGTCGTCTTTGACGCCAAGGGTAAAACCTTCCGTGATGAACTGTTTGAGCATTACAAGTCGCATCGCCCACCGATGCCTGACGACCTGCGTGCGCAGATTGAACCGCTGCATGAAATGGTTAAAGCCATGGGCCTGCCGCTGCTCGCCGTCTCTGGCGTCGAAGCGGATGACGTCATCGGCACGCTGGCGCGCGAAGCGGAAAAAGCGGGGCGCGCGGTGCTTATCAGTACGGGCGATAAAGACATGGCGCAGCTGGTGACGCCGGGCATTACGCTTATCAACACCATGACCAATACCATCCTCGGGCCGGAAGAGGTCGTGACCAAGTACGGCGTACCGCCTGAACTGATCATCGATTTCCTCGCGCTGATGGGCGACTCGTCGGATAACATTCCTGGCGTACCGGGCGTGGGTGAAAAAACAGCACAGGCGCTGCTGCAGGGGCTTGGCGGCCTGGATACCCTCTACGGCGAGCCGGAAAAAATTGCCTCACTCAGTTTCCGTGGGGCGAAAACTATGGCCGCTAAGCTTGCCGACAACAAAGAGGTGGCGTACCTCTCGTATCAGCTGGCGACCATCAAAACCGATGTTGAACTGGAACTGACCGCTGAACAGCTGGAAGTGCAGCAGCCGGCGGCCGATGCGCTGCTGGAAATGTTCAAACGTTACGAGTTTAAGCGCTGGACGGCCGACGTTGAAGCCGGGAAATGGCTTCAGGCGAAAGGCGGCAAACCCGCAGCGAAGCCCCAGGAAACGATCGTCATCGACGAGGAGCCGGATGAGCCGGCGGTGGCCATTTCGCAGGAGCACTACGTTACCATTCTGGATGAAGCCACGCTTCAGGAGTGGATTACCCGTCTGAAGCAGGCGCCGCTGTTTGCCTTTGATACCGAAACCGACAGCCTTGATAACCATTCGGCGAAGCTGGTGGGGCTCTCCTTTGCCACGGAGCCTGGCGTGGCGGCCTACCTGCCGGTAGCGCATGACTATCTGGATGCACCCGATCAGGTTTCGCGCGAGCGCGCGCTGGAACTGCTTAAGCCGCTGCTGGAAGACGAGAAAGCGCTTAAGGTGGGGCAGAACCTGAAATACGATCGCGGCGTGCTGCAAAACTACGGCATTGAACTGCGCGGCATCGCGTTTGATACCATGCTGGAATCCTACATTCTGAACAGCGTGTCAGGACGCCATGATATGGATTCCATGGCCCAGCGCCTGCTGAAACACAAAACTATTACCTTTGAAGAGATTGCCGGCAAAGGTAAAAATCAGCTGACGTTTAATCAGATTGCCCTTGAGCAGGCGGCACCTTACGCCGCGGAGGATGCTGACGTCACCCTGCAGCTGCACCTGAAAATGTGGCCGAAACTGCAAAACGAGGCCGGACCGCGCGCGGTGTTTGAAAACATTGAGATGCCGCTGGTGCCGGTGCTGTCACGCATCGAGCGTAACGGGGTAAAAATCGACCCCGCGGTGCTGCATAAGCACTCCGAAGAGCTCACCCTGCGTCTGGCCGAGCTTGAGCAAAAAGCACATGAGATCGCCGGTGAGGCGTTTAACCTCTCCTCCACCAAGCAGCTGCAAACCATCCTGTTTGAAAAGCAGGGTATCAAGCCGCTGAAGAAGACGCCGGGCGGGGCACCGTCCACCTCAGAAGAGGTGCTGGAAGAGCTGGCGCTGGACTATCCGCTGCCGAAAGTCATTCTGCAGTATCGTGGTCTGGCGAAGCTGAAGTCGACCTATACCGACAAGCTGCCGCTGATGATCAACCCGAAAACCGGGCGCGTTCACACCTCGTACCATCAGGCGGTGACGGCAACCGGGCGCCTCTCCTCAACCGATCCTAACCTGCAAAACATTCCGGTGCGTAACGATGAAGGTCGACGCATTCGTCAGGCGTTTATCGCCCCGGAGGATTACGTGATTGTCTCGGCGGACTACTCGCAGATTGAGCTGCGCATTATGGCGCATCTGTCGCGTGACAAAGGCCTGCTGGACGCCTTTGCTCAGGGGCTTGACATCCACCGCGCTACCGCGGCGGAAGTGTTTGGCATGTCGCTTGAGCAGGTGAGCGGTGAGCAGCGCCGCAGTGCTAAAGCGATCAACTTCGGGCTTATCTATGGCATGAGCGCTTTCGGTCTTTCTCGCCAGTTGAACATCTCGCGCAAAGAGTCCCAGAAGTACATGGATCTCTACTTCGAACGTTATCCGGGCGTGCTGGAGTACATGGAGCGCACCCGCAAGCAGGCGAAAGAACAAGGGTATGTCGAAACGCTGGACGGGCGCCGTCTCTACTTGCCGGATATCAACTCCAGCAATGCCGCGCGTCGCGCCGGCGCTGAACGCGCAGCGATCAATGCGCCGATGCAGGGTACGGCCGCCGATATCATCAAGCGCGCCATGATCGATGTTGACCGCTGGCTGGAAAATGACAAGCCACGCGTGCAGCTCATCATGCAGGTTCACGATGAACTGGTGTTTGAAGTGCATAAAGATGACGTCGAAGCCGTATCGAAAACTATCCATGAACTGATGGAAAACAGCATGAAGCTTGATGTTCCGCTGCTGGTGGAAGTGGGGAGTGGAGCAAACTGGGATCTGGCGCACTAAGGTGCGTCATCCGCAGCCTTAATTCTGTAACTTAGCAACATAACTAATAGCTTTTTGTGATAATCATTAGAATTTGCTATGTAAAGGCTGAAAAAAAACTACAAAAAGTGCTTTGTGTGTCCCGGAAAAAGCGGTAGAGTTATTCGCGTAGGGTACAGAGGTAAGATGTTCTATCTTTCAGACCTTTTACTTCACGTAATCGGATTTGGCTGAATATTTTAGCCGCCCCAGTCAGTTATGACTGGGGCGTTTTTTATTGCGCGTCGTCTGGCGAGGTCGCGCAGGCAGCGGGCCCACGCGCTAAGTCTTACTCGTCGGCAGCTGTCTCTTCCACCACCGGCGGCAGGTCGTTAAACCAGCTATCCAGCTTCGCTCGCAGTTTATCCACGCCCTGTTTTTTCAGGGATGAGAAGGCTTCAACCTGCACATCGCCGTTAAAGGCCAGCACCGCTTCGCGCACCATGTTCAGCTGCGCCTTGCGCGCCCCGCTGGCAAGCTTGTCGGCTTTCGTCAGCAGCACCAGCACGGAAATTTCGCTGTCCACCGCCCATTCAATCATCTGCTGATCGAGATCTTTTAGCGGATGACGGATATCCATCAGCACTACCAGACCCTGTAAACACTGGCGCTTCTCAAGGTATTCACCCAGCGCACGCTGCCATTTGATTTTCATCTCTTCCGGCACCTGCGCGTAGCCATAGCCCGGCAGGTCGACAAGACGCTTGCCATCGGCGACTTCAAACAGGTTGATAAGCTGCGTACGACCCGGTGTTTTACTGGTGCGCGCCAGACCCTTCTGATTGGTCAGGGTGTTCAGTGCGCTGGATTTGCCGGCGTTTGAACGCCCGGCAAAGGCCACTTCGATACCGGTATCGGAGGGCAGATGGCGGATATCAGGCGCGCTGGTGACAAAGTGCGTCTGTTGGTAATTCCAGGTAGTCAAAACGGTTCTCTCCGTCTGGATATAAGCTTTCGGGCGATTATACCTGAACCGGGGGAAAAGACCGTGGCTGATTACAGGGCGAGCGGGCATTCTTCCTGCCTGGGTGTAAGACATCGCCCCGTTATACTGGCCGAGATTTGGGACAAATCCCATGTTGCCCATGCCGTAATTTTTATAAATAACATCTGCTTAGCGATAGAGAACTATCTTAATTTCAGCGTTAAACGGTGCGGCAGGGTTGCCTGTTTCGTCGGGGAAGGTAAAGTAGATCCTACAAAGCACGGAGCTTGCAGGATTTACTCAGGATGAGTCGCAGGAAACGTCACGGAGACGAAGCGCGGGAATAGCCAGGATGGCGAACGTCGGGGACGTTATCAAACGGAACAGGGAACCTGACAGGGACGGTTAGTAGCATACGGAAAGACAAGGTTTGTCGACAGCACGCAGGGATGAACGCGCCCTTCGCGGGTGCAAGGTCAGTAAAAAAGGCGACAGTTTATTCTGTCGCCTTTTTTCTTTACTTGCTTTCTGCTAGATTCCGCCGCAATTCTATACTTTATAAAACAGCCGAAGACGATCTCCTATGAAGCAACCAGCCCCTGCGCGTGGCAAAGCCCCCGCGAAAGCGCGTCGTAAAACACGTGAAGAAATCAATCAGGAAGCGCGTGACCGTAAGCGTGACAAAAAGCATCGCGGCCACGCCGCCGGAAGCCGTGCCGCTGGCGGAGCCGAGCAGCAGAAGAAAAGCGGTCGTGGTGCCCAGGGCCAGGATCCGCGCATCGGCAGCAAGAAACCCATTCAACTGGGCGTGACTGACGCCGCGCCCGTCAAAAAGCAGCAGCAACCGAAGAGTGAGAAAAAGATGCTATCACCGCAGGCTGAACTGGAAATGCTGGAAAATGACGATCGTCTGGACGGGCTGCTGGAGCGCCTGGAAGAGGGTGAAACCCTGAGCGCAGACGAGCAGAGCTGGGTGGATGAAAAGCTCGACCGCATCGATGCCCTGATGCAGCAGCTGGGTCTCTCCTATGATGACGAAGACGATGAGCCGGAAGAAGCGCGTGAAGACGATCTGATGCGTCTGCTTAAAGGCGGAAACTAACCGTTACCCCTATGGGCCTGACCGTCCTGCTCATTGTTTTACCAATTGTATGTTATCTGGTGTGGTTATTCGTTAAACTACAGCGGCTGTCGCGGCGCAGATCCTGGTTGCGCAGCCGGCTCCTTACGCGTGGTGCGGGAAGACCGGCACACCGTACCCGACCGCGGCATCATCGGAAGGAGTGAGAATGTCTGAGCAGTTGATCGACTGGGATCTGGCCCTGATCCAGAAATATAACTATTCCGGGCCGCGTTACACCTCATACCCCACAGCGCTCGAATTTTCTGAGCAGTTTGGCGACGCCGACTTTCAGCAGGCGGTAGCGCGTTACCCTGAGCGGCCGCTGTCGCTGTACGTGCACATCCCGTTTTGCCACAAGCTCTGCTATTTCTGCGGATGCAATAAAATTGTGACTCGCCAGCAGCATAAAGCCGACCAGTATCTCGATGCGTTAGAGCAGGAGATCGTGCATCGCGCACCGCTGTTTAAAAACCGGCACGTCAGTCAGCTTCACTGGGGCGGCGGTACGCCAACCTACCTGAACAAGGCGCAAATCAGCCGCCTGATGACGCTGCTGCGTGAAAATTTCGCGTTTATGCCTGACGCGGAGATCTCCATCGAAGTTGACCCGCGTGAGATCGAGCTGGACGTGCTGGACCACCTGCGCGGGGAAGGCTTTAATCGCCTGAGCATGGGCGTGCAGGACTTCAACAAAGAGGTTCAGCGCCTCGTTAACCGCGAGCAGGACGAGGAGTTCATCTTTGCGTTGCTGCGCCGCGCGCGCGACATCGGCTTTACCTCGACCAATATCGATTTAATCTACGGCCTGCCGAAGCAGACGCCGGAGAGCTTCGCCTTTACCCTTGAGCGCGTGGCCGAGCTCAATCCGGATCGCCTGAGCGTGTTCAACTATGCGCACCTGCCGACGCTGTTCGCCGCGCAGCGCAAGATTAAGGATGCCGACCTGCCGTCAGCGCAGCAGAAGCTCGACATCCTGCAGCAGACCATTACCTCTTTGACCCATGCCGGCTATCAGTTTATTGGGATGGACCACTTCGCTCGTCCGGATGACGAGTTGGCCATCGCCCAGCGCGATGGGGTGCTGCACCGCAATTTCCAGGGCTATACCACCCAGGGCGACACCGATCTGTTAGGTATGGGCGTTTCTGCCATCAGCATGATTGGCGACTGTTACGCCCAGAACCAGAAAGAGCTGAAGCGCTATTATCAGCAGGTTGATGAGCAGGGCAATGCCCTGTGGCGCGGCCTGGCGCTGACCCGGGATGACTGCATTCGTCGGGACGTGATCAAATCGCTCATCTGTAACTTCCGGCTGACGTTTGCGGATATTGAGCGCGTCTGGGGCATTCGCGTCGCGGATTACTTTGCGGAAGATTTGCAGCTGCTGGCGCCGCTGGCAAAAGATGGGCTGGTGGACGTTAACGAGGCGGAAATCGTAGTGACGCCGAAAGGACGCCTGCTGATCCGTAATATCTGTATGTGCTTTGACGTGTACCTGCGGCAGAAAGCGCGCCTGCAGCAGTTCTCGCGGGTGATCTAAGCGGGAAAGCAGGAGAGGGAGGCCCCTCTCCTGTTCTGGTTAATTCAAAAAGTTAACCAGGGCCGCGCACAGAATCGCGGCGATAGCCGTCTGTGGCGTGTGGCTTACGGCAGCGCCGACTTCCGCGCTGCTGGATGCCATCTGTAAAAGTGATTCCAGCATAAAACCCTCAAAAACCCTTCCCGTGAACGCGCCCGATCATACGCAACTTGCCGCCGCAGTAAAGTACAAAATAGCAGCAGTTTTCGGTCTTATTTCAGAACCGTGCGCTACTCCATACCTAACTCTTTGAGCTTACGCGTTAAGGTGTTGCGCCCCCAGCCTAACAGGCGTGCGGCCTCCTGCTTGTGGCCCTGGGTATGGCGCAGCGCCGTGGTCAGCAACGTCCGCTCCATCTCAGGCTGCGCCTCAGATAGCAGGTTCTGATGGCCTGAACGCAGCGCGCGGTCCGCCCACTGGGCAAGCAGCGTCGCCCAGCTGTCCGGTAGCGCCTGAGACGGGGTGTCCGGCGTTGCGGTGTCGAACAGTTCCGGAGGCAGATCCTGAATCAATACCTCCTGGCCCGCGGCCATCACCGTCAGCCAGCGGCAGGTGTTTTCAAGCTGACGCACGTTGCCCGGCCACGCCAGGCGCGTGAGCGCCGCTTCGGTTTCGGGATGCAGCAGTTTGGCTTCCACGCCCAGCTCCTGCGCGGCGATCTGCAAAAAGTGACGGGCGAGACGCGGGATATCTTCCCGGCGTTCGCGCAGCGGCGGCAGGTGGACGCGGATCACGTTCAGACGATGGAATAAATCCTCACGGAATTTGCCCTCCTGCACGCGCAGCTCAAGGTTCTGGTGCGTCGCGGCAATAATGCGCACGTCTACCTTCACCGGCGCATAGCCCCCCACGCGATAGAACTGGCCGTCGGCCAGCACGCGCAGCAGACGGGTCTGCACATCGAGCGGCATATCGCCGATTTCATCGAGGAACAGCGTACCGCCATCGGCCTGTTCAAAACGGCCCTGACGGATCTGGCTGGCACCGGTAAAAGCGCCTTTTTCGTGCCCGAATAGCTCAGACTCAATCAAATCTTTGGGGATCGCCGCCATGTTCAGGGCGATAAACGGGGCTTTCGCCCGCGGGCTGTGGCGATGCAGCGCATGGGCCACCAGCTCTTTACCGGTCCCGGATTCACCGTTAATCAGCACGCTGATGGAGGAGCGCGACAGGCGACCAATTATCCGGAACACGTCCTGCATAGCCGGCGCTTCGCCGATGATATCCGCCGTCGGGCCAAAGACCTGCACGTTGCGGGGCTGCTGCTGCTCCTGATAGTGGCTGATAGCGCGCTCCACCAGCGCCACCGCCTCGTCGATGTCGAACGGCTTCGGCAGGTAGTCAAACGCCCCTTGCTGATAGGCGCTGACGGCGGCGTCGAGGTCAGAGTGAGCGGTCATAATGATGACCGGAAGCATCGGATGGCGCTGCTTAATCTGCTTGAGCAGCGCCAGGCCATCCATGCCGGGCATACGAATGTCCGACAGCAGCACGTCCGGGGTTTTGGTGGTCAGGGCGTTCAGCACCTCATTGCCGCTTTCAAAGGTGGTGCAACTTAACCCGGCGCCGGTTAGCGCGCGTTCCAGCACCCAGCGAATGGAGCTATCGTCATCGACGATCCAGACTATCCCTCGTTGCATATAGACCTCTATTTGCGAATAGGCAGGTAAAGCGAAAATTCGGTATGACCCGGCCAACTGTTAAATTCGATTTTCCCGGAATGCTGGTCAATAAGGCTGCGGGCGATGGACAGCCCGAGTCCGGTGCCGCCCTCCCGGCCGCTGACCATCGGGTAGAAAAGCGTGTCCTGCAAATGCGCCGGGATACCCGGGCCGTTGTCTTCCACGTCAATGCGCGCCGCCAGCCGGTAGCGCGTCCCGTGCAGCGTCAGCTGGAACGCGGTGCGGGTGCGCAGGATGATTTCGCCGCCCGCCGGGCCAAGCGCCTGAAGCGCGTTGCGAACGATATTAAGCAGAACCTGCTCAATCTGATCCGGGTCGTGGGCGAATTCCGGCAGGCTCGGGTCGTAGTCGCGCACCAGCTGGACGTTACCCGGCAGCTCCATCGACACCAGCTTCACCACCCGCTCTGCGACCTTATGGATGCTCTCCGTCACGTGCATGCCCGGTTGCTGCGGGCCAAGCAGCCGATCCACCAGATTACGCAGTCGGTCGGCCTGCTCGATAATCACGTTGGTGTATTCAGTCAGCGACGGGTCGGGAAGCGCTTTGGTCAACAGCTGCGCCGCGCCGCGTAGCCCGCCGAGCGGATTTTTAATCTCATGCGCCAGGCCGCGCACCAGATCCCGGGCGGCCACCTGCTGCGCATGTTGAAGCTGCTCCTGACTAAGACGGCGCTGATTATCCATCGGCGCCATCTCCAGCAGGATTAATCCATCCGGCAGGCGCTGCGCGGTCAGCGAGAGAATGTGCGAGCGGCCATCAATGACCAGCGTCACCTCGTTGTCGGTAAAGCCCTGGCCTGCGCTCAGGCTCTCCTGCATCAGCGGGATGTTGAGTGAGAAGTAGCTCAGCAGCTCCGGCAGCGGCGTGCCGAACAGCTTGCGTGAGCTTTGAGCCAGCAGCTGCTGCGCCGCCGGGTTGGCGTAATGCACCGCCAGGTCGTCATCGACCAGCAGAATACTGTTGATTAACGCGTTGAGGATCTGCCCTGCATCGGGTAGCGCACCTGTTGCCATCCAGCAGTCTCCGAGGGTTTGCACCAATTTAGTGCATTATAGGCTTTCAGTTCGGTAAGGCGATGTTATTTGTCGTGTTCTTCAGCTAAAAAACGACAACAAGCAAAAATGCCTTACTGAACTCCCTATCACGTAGCCATCTGTTGCGGAGAAAAAAGCCCATCCGAAGATGGGCCAAAAGTTTCCACGGCAACAAAAAATCAGTTAACGGTCATCATGCAGCGCCGGACGTGCGCGCCGCGTATGACTTACACGCTGTAATACAGTTCGAACTCAACCGGATGCGGCGTCATGCGCACGCGGTCGTTCTCTTCGATACGCAGGGCGATGTAGGCATCAATCGCCTCATCGGTGAATACGCCACCCGCGGTCAGGAACTCGCGGTCCTGATCCAGTGCGTTGAGGGCTTCTTCCAGCGAGCCAGCAACCTGTGGGATCTCTTTCGCTTCTTCCGGCGGCAGGTCATACAGGTTTTTGTCCATCGCTTCGCCCGGATGGATTTTGTTCTTGATACCGTCGAGGCCAGCCATCAGCAGCGCGGCAAAGCACAGGTACGGGTTAGCGGCCGGGTCCGGGAAGCGCACTTCGATACGACGCGCTTTCGGAGAGGCAACCACCGGGATACGGATAGAAGCGGAGCGGTTACGGGCAGAGTAGGCCAGCATAACCGGTGCTTCATAACCCGGGACCAGACGCTTATAGGAGTTGGTGGTCGGGTTCGCCAGGGCGTTGATTGCTTTTGCGTGTTTGATGACGCCACCGATGTAGAACAGCGCCTGCTCGGACAGACCGGCGTATTTGTCGCCAGAGAACAGGTTGGTGCCGTTTTTGGACAGCGACATGTGGCAGTGCATACCGGAACCGTTATCGCCAAACATCGGTTTTGGCATGAAGGTCGCGGTTTTGCCGAAGCGGTGCGCCACGTTGTGAACCACATATTTGTAGATCTGAATTTCGTCCGCTTTTTTGGTCATGGTGTTGAAGCGGGTAGCCACTTCGTTCTGACCTGCGGTTGCCACTTCGTGGTGGTGCGCTTCAACTACCAGGCCCATCTCTTCCATCACCATACACATGGTGGAACGGATATCCTGGGAGGAGTCGACCGGCGGAACCGGGAAATAGCCGCCTTTCACGCCCGGACGATGGCCTTTGTTGCCGCCTTCATATTTGGTGGCGGAGTTCCACGCGCCTTCGATATCGTCGATGGCAACGTGAGAACCGGAGATGGAGCTGCCGAAACGGATGTCGTCGAACAGGAAGAACTCTGGCTCCGGCCCGAACAGAACGGTGTCGGCGATACCGGTTGAGCGCAGGTACTCTTCAGCGCGTTTAGCGATGGAGCGCGGGTCGCGGTCGTAGCCCTGCATGGTGCCCGGCTCGAGGATATCGCAACGGATGATAAGCGTCGGCTCTTCAAAGAACGGGTCAATGACAGCGGTAGAAGCGTCAGGCATCAGCACCATGTCGGATTCGTTGATACCTTTCCAGCCACCAATCGAGGAGCCATCAAACATTTTGCCTTCTTCAAAGAAGTCAGCGTTAACCTGATGGGAAGGGATCGTGACGTGCTGCTCTTTACCTTTGGTGTCGGTGAAGCGTAAATCGACAAACTTCACTTCATGTTCATTCAGCATCGTCAAAACGTGTTCAGCGGACATACTTGCACTCTCCCGGATTTTGTCATTGTCGTCGTCGTGGTAACGAGGTTTTCAAACACTGTATCAAAGTGGCGTTCTCGCTCTGTTTTGTATAAAGCGAAATCTGTGCCAACTTTCAAATTACCCCAAAAAGGCGCTATCATGCGCACCATAGTGCAAACGAGCTGCACCACCGTGGACATATTGCACCAATATAGTGCCTTTGTGTAAAAAATGGGCACTGTATTGGTGCAATTTGCGTTAGTGGGCTCGTACCTGCTCCGTGAAAACGATCACAAAGCCCTGCTGCAATACTTGTTTGCGAAGGATCTTTGTGATCTTGTTCAGTCCTGCGATTAATCCGTGTACAATAACGCGCTATTTCTAATGCCTGAGGCAAAGTTGTGATCGAAAATCTGCGTAACATCGCCATCATCGCGCACGTCGACCATGGGAAAACGACCCTGGTTGATAAGCTGCTCCAACAGTCTGGTACGTTCAGCGAACGTGCGGAAACCACTGAGCGTGTGATGGACTCCAACGATTTGGAGAAAGAGCGTGGGATTACCATCCTCGCTAAAAACACCGCTATCAAATGGAATGATTACCGTATCAACATCGTTGATACCCCCGGCCACGCCGACTTCGGTGGCGAAGTTGAACGTGTAATGTCCATGGTTGACTCAGTACTGCTGGTCGTTGACGCAATGGATGGCCCTATGCCGCAGACGCGCTTCGTGACCAAAAAGGCGTTTGCCCATGGTCTGAAGCCGATCGTTGTTATCAACAAAGTTGACCGTCCGGGCGCGCGCCCTGACTGGGTTGTTGACCAGGTATTCGACCTGTTCGTTAACCTCGACGCGACTGACGAGCAGCTGGACTTCCCGATCGTTTACGCTTCTGCGCTGAACGGTATCGCGGGTCTGGACCACTCTGATATGGCGGACGACATGACCCCGCTGTACCAGGCTATCGTCGACCACGTCCCGTCTCCGAACGTTGACCTCGACGGCCCGCTGCAGATGCAGATCTCCCAGCTGGACTACAACAACTATCTGGGCGTTATCGGCATTGGCCGCATCAAGCGCGGTAAAGTGAAGCCGAACCAGCAGGTTACCGTTATCGATAGCGAAGGCAAAACGCGCAACGGTAAAGTAGGTAAAGTGCTGGGCCATCTGGGTCTGGAGCGTATTGATAGCGAACTCGCGGAAGCGGGCGACATCATCGCTATCACCGGCCTGGGCGAGCTGAACATCTCCGACACGATTTGCGATCCGCAAAACGTAGAAGCGCTACCGGCGCTGTCCGTTGATGAGCCGACCGTCACCATGTTCTTCAACGTCAACACCTCGCCGTTCTGTGGTAAAGAAGGTAAGTACGTGACTTCACGTCAGATCCTCGACCGCCTGAACAAAGAGCTGGTGCACAACGTAGCGCTGCGCGTTGAAGAAACTGAAGATGCTGATGCGTTCCGCGTATCCGGTCGTGGTGAGCTTCACCTGTCCGTACTGATCGAAAACATGCGTCGTGAAGGCTTCGAGCTGGCGGTTTCCCGTCCGAAAGTAATCTTCCGCGAAATCGATGGTCGCAAGCAGGAGCCGTTCGAGAACGTGACCCTGGACATCGAAGAGCAGCATCAGGGTTCCGTGATGCAGGCGATGGGTGAGCGTAAAGGCGACCTGAAAAACATGGATCCGGATGGCAAAGGTCGCGTACGTCTCGACTACGTTATCCCAAGCCGTGGTCTGATCGGTTTCCGTAACGAATTCATGACCATGACCTCTGGTACCGGTCTGCTGTACTCCACCTTCAGCCACTACGACGACGTTCGTCCGGGCGAAGTGGGCCAGCGTCAGAACGGCGTGCTGATCTCTAACGGTCAGGGTAAAGCGGTAGCCTTCGCCCTGTTCGGTCTGCAGGATCGCGGTAAGCTGTTCCTGGGTCACGGTGCGGAAGTGTATGAAGGCCAGATCATCGGTATTCACAGCCGCTCTAACGACCTGACCGTTAACTGCCTGACCGGTAAGAAGCTGACCAACATGCGTGCTTCCGGTACTGACGAAGCCACCACCCTTGTTCCGCCGATCAAAATGACGCTGGAGCAGGCGCTGGAGTTTATCGATGACGACGAACTGGTAGAAGTTACTCCGGTATCCGTACGTATCCGTAAACGTCACCTGACGGAAAACGACCGTAAGCGTGCCAGCCGCGGTCCGAAAGACGCGTAATCAGGCTCGTAAAATAAGAAGCCGCTCAATTGAGCGGCTTTTTTTATGCGTAAGGGTAACCGCTTTTTCCTTTCTCTACTGGCGTCGCTTTCTGTGACCTCAAGCAATGCACGGCGATATAAGTCCCGGTAGAAATGCGCAGTAATTCATAAAATAAATAAAGTAATCATTACTACTGCTACCAGCCTAATATTAATCACCATGAAATATTTTAAATGATGTCAGCGGTAAACATTGCACATACTCTATGCCATATGTTTTATTGATTAACATCAATAGCATTTTTAATAAGGTTTTTTCTGAAGGATAACAGGCAGGATAATTATCCTCTTTATAACACCAGGGGATGGATTATATGGCTATTCCAGTTTACTTATGGCTTGAGGATGACGGTGGGGCGATTATAAAAGGTGATGTTGATGTAGGCGGTAGAGAGGGAAGTATTGAAGTGAGTGAGCTCATGCACTCAGTAGAACTGCCCATAGATCCTTTGACCGGAAAGACTACAGCAAAACGTCTACACAGCGCATATTCATTTATGAAAAACGTCGATAATTGCTCCTCCTTTTTATATAAAGCCCTGGCTACAGGTCAGCGGCTTAATGCGGCTATTTTCAGGTTCTATCGTATAAATTGTAATGGTCAGGAGGAAGAGTATTTCAGAACGATACTGGAGAATGTCAGGGTGACAGAAATTGAGTCATTTATGCTCGACGCTAAAAATCCTCAATGGGAACGGCATGACCACCTTGAATATATTGACCTCGCTTACGAAAAGATAACCTGGCATTATCTTGATGGTAATATTATTTATTCTGACCAATGAAAGTGGTGGGCTGCATAATGGCATGGGAATATGACGTAGCAACGCATACCTTTACTCACAATGGTGAAAGATACGCCGCAGATTATGCGGGTGCGACAGGGTATAAGAATAATAGCTCTCAGGAGTGTATCAGCGGCAAAGGTCCCCTCCCCAGAGGCACTTATAAAATCGGCGCACCTCACAACTCTGCTCATACGGGAAAATACACTCTGAACCTGACTCCTGTCCTGAGCAGCGCTATGTGCGGCCGTTCTGCTTTTCGTATTCATGGAGCTAGCAAGAGGCATCCTCTTGATTCATCGGAAGGATGTATTATCGCGCCTCTTGGCGTAAGGAAGGCTATCTGGGCGAGTGGTGATACGGAGTTAAAAGTAAAATGAGGTATTTCCTCCTTGCAGTTGCTGCTCTTTTTTCGTCTGTCGCGATGGCTACACAGATGGAAGGTTTTGGCGCCAACTACTACGACTACGATAACTTATCTGTCACCCGCTATGTCACTCATAACGCCTTAGTGCCTGATGTGATAGTGGGCGATGGTCTGTTTGTAATGGAATTTAGCAGTCTTGCAGACATTGCAAAAAAGACTGGCGTCGCGGTTAATCAGGACGACAGGGCATCATGGATTTGCCTGAGCGCTACGGGTATTAACTACTGGTTTATCTCTGATAACGAGATGGGGCACGGCGATTTGACCACCATCGCGGTTGCCAGCGATGGCAAGCAAAAAGGCTGTTCTTCTTACGGTGGTGATTTACGCGTCAAAGTGAAGGGAATCCCGTTACTGGGGGCAGCCGCTAACGATCTCGCATTGACCTTTCCGAACGAGCCTGGCGGTAACATCACGCAATATTGCACTGACACCAAACGTTACGGTGATTTCACGCAAACAAACTGTCTTCAATATTATTTCGACCATAAAACGGTTGGAGGCGTAATGATTAGCCAGATGACATCCAACTAAATAGCCGATAAAGGCTGCTCAGAACACAGCCTTTACCGGGATGGTGAAATCAACCACCTGTCACGCATACCTTTACGGTTTTTACCTAAAACGCGTAGCGCAAGCCGAGGCGTACCCGATACTGCTCGCGGTTATAGTCATTCCAGCGATCGAGCCACTGTAACTCCAGATAGGGCAGCCAGTGCCGGTCGAGCTTATAGCGGAAGCCGTTGGTTATTTCCCAGTGATGGTCTTTGCCGTTTTTACTGTGGTAGTCATTCACCCGCTGGAAGAAATGGGGTTCGAACGTATAGGTGAGCGAATCCGTTACCTTCAGATTCCAGTAATTCGCGAATTCATGGGTGTCGTTTTTATCCATGATGCCGTTGACGTCCGGCGTATCGTAATTATTGTGGTTATAGCGATAGCGGAAGGTCAGATTAAAGACGGGAGTAAACTGATAATTGGTATCCAGATATAGCGCACCGCCGGAACCGTCGCGGCTGTCGTTTACCAGGCCGCCCGGCTGAAATGTCAGGCGACGGGTTGGCTTGAAAAGAGGATACCAGCCCTCGATTTCATTATAGCTGTGTTTGATTTCGTCCCATTTCCCGACGTCGTAGGCATTCGTCACCATCAGCCCGGCACCCATGTCAAAATTATACCCGGCACGCAAAATCACCTCGTGACGATCCGAGGCGGTATTCCAGGCCTCGCGTGTTTCCACATAGGCGCCCGCCGTCGCACCGCCTGAGAACGCCGTCGCGATCAGCAGGCTGTATTTCAGGTATTTCATATCATATTCCCTTATTTTAATCCCAGGACGACCGTCTGCGCCGCTGGCAATATCCGACGGTCTTTTGTTTTATTTATAGTGAGGTAGCGGGCACGGCCCCGTTGACGCCTCCGCGGGCGTGTTGCCTGCGCCTTTTTTACGCCGGGCAATATCCTCAATAATGAAAGCGAAGCGCGCTTCGTTGAGCTTATAAAAGAAGCCCATCGTTACCGCGGCGAGCACCGCCAGTGCGGCGGGCCAGATAAACAGCAGCTGCCGAAGCCCGGCGAGCGTCGCCTCACTTTGCAGGACATTAGGCACATAGCCGATCTGCGTCAGCATGATGCCCGGTAAGAACCCGGCCAGCGCGGCGGAGATTTTGCGCGAGAAGGTATAGCCGGTATACACCGACCCTTCGGCACGAATCCCCGTTTTCCACTCCCCGTAATCCACCGTATCCGGCACCAGCGCCCAGTTAAGGCTGTTAACAAAGGCGGTGCCGAAAAACGCCATGCAGGAAAACAGCACAAAGCTGAACGAGGTCGCGCCCCACAGGTAGTTCAGCACGTCGCCAAGCGCCCAGAGCGCCAGTCCGCCGAGATACACCTGCTTTTTACCGAAGCGCTTTACCGCAGCGGGCACCAGCAGCACGCCAATCAAAATGCAGCCCATGCTGAACAGCCCCATCCACGACAGCAGGTGGATATCGCTCAACACGTACTGGGTGTAGTAAACCTGAATGGCCAGCTTGATGTTGAACGCCGCAAGGGTGCAGAGGTTCGCAATGCACAGCACCAGCAGCGGCGGATTGCGGAATATCGAGCAGAATGACTTCGCGATGCTCGGCTTGTGATGATCGGGTGAGACCTCGACGTAGCGCTCGTTGACGCCCCGATAGCACCACCACATGCAAAACAGCCCGCAGCAGGCAAAACAGAACGCCGCCAGCAGATAGCCCAGGGATGGCGTAGTGGTGAACAGGGCCTGAAGCGGCATAAAACCGACCGTGCAGAGCAGCAGACCCAGCGTCGCGCCGCCCTGACGCCAGGCGGCCAGCTGCGCGCGCTCCTGCGGATTTTTGGTGATGGCCGGCACCATGGCGCCGTAGGCGCAGTTCATCAGGCTATAAAACAGGCCAAACAGCATAAACAGCACGGTCGCCAGCGCCGTCTTTACCGTCAGGCTAAAGTCGTTCGCCATAAACTGCGCCGTGGCCACCAGCGCCACGGGTACGGAGGCGTAGAGGATAAACGGCCTGAATTTCCCCCGTGGCCCGATATGGCGCCGCGAATCCACCAGCACACCGGTGAGCATGTCGGTGAAGGCGGTAAAAAACTTGGCGATCAGAAAGATGATCCCGCCGTAAAAAGCGGGCAGTCCCAGATCATCGGTGTAGAACTTCAGCAGGTACAGCGTCCCGATGCAGAGCATCAGGTTTGAGCCGAAGTCGCCCATGCCATACGCCACCTTTTCCCGCAGGCTCAGCCGGAGCGTCAGCGGGTCGTGATGAGTGAATACCGTCATAGCCGATCCTCAAAGCGAAGGCCTGCGCCCACGGGGCAGGCACCCTCATGGTTATGCGCCAGGCGATAACGCCCGCTTACGATTTTCCAGCTCATCCACAATCCGCACGTACATCTTCTCGTTCAGGTTGTAGAAGCAGCCCATGGCGACAATCGTCACCACCGCCAGCACGCACGGCCAGATGAAAATCAGCTCGCGCAGGCCTTCTGTCGTGGCGGCAGACTGCACCGCGTTTGGCACATAGCCGATCTGCGTCAGCATCAGACCAGGGAAAAAACCGGCCAGCGCCTGAGAGACTTTTCGAAAGAAGGTGAATCCGGTGTAGACCGTGCCTTCCGAGCGTACGCCGGTGCGCCACTCGCCGTACTCCACCGTGTCGGACACCAGCGCCCAGTTCAGGCTGTTCACAAACGCGGAGCCGAAAAAGGCCAGGCAGGAGAACGCCACAAAGCTCACCGAATCGCTGCCGAATGCATAGTTGAGCAGGTCGCCCACCGCCCAGATTAGCAGCCCGCCGATATAGACCTTCTTCTTGCCGAAGCGCCGCACCGCGCCGGGCATCAGGAAGACGCCGATAAAAATACAGCCCATGCTGAAGAAGCCCATATACGAGAGCAGAATAGGGTCGTTAAGCACGTACTGCGTGTAGTAGACCTGAATGGCGAGCTTGACGTTGAACGCCCCAAGAGTGCAGAGGTTGGCGATGCACAGCACAAAGAGCGGGCGGTTGCCGGCGATGGCGCGAAACGATGCCAGCAGCCCCGGTTTGTGTGCCGGGCTGGTGGCCGCGGCTTCCACGTAGCGCTCGCGCGTGCCGGCATAGCACCACCACATAAACAGCAGGCCGAACAGCGAGAACAGCGTGGCAGCGACGATATAGCTCAGCTGCGGGTTGCCTTCGATCAGGTTCATCACCGGCACAAAGCCGACGGTACACAGCAGCAGGCCCAGCGTGGCGCCGCCCTGACGCCACGCCGCCAGCGACGCGCGCTCGTCCGGGTTTTTGGTGATAGCGGGCACCATCGCGCCATAGGAGCAGTTCATCATGCTGAAGAACAACCCGTAGAGCATAAACAGCACCGTCGCCATCACCGCTTTGCCGGTGACCTCGAACGGCGTGCCGACAAAGTTGGCGATCGCCAGCAGCGTCACCGGAAAGGCGGCGTACAGCACGAAGGGCCGGAACTTGCCCTTAGGGCCGATATTGCGCCGCGAGTCGAGCATGATCCCGGTACCCATGTCGGTAAACGCGGTAAAGAACTTGGCGATCAAAAAGATAATGCCGCCGTAAGTGCCCGGCAGACCCAGCACGTCGGTATAAAACTTCAGCAGATAGAGCGTGCCGATATCCAGCAGAATATTGGAGCCCAGATCGCCCATCCCATAGGCGAGTTTTTCCTTAAACGGCAGGCGTAGGGTTGCCGAATCCGAAGTGTGTTGACTCATTATTGTTCTCCATCTGCCCGCAGGTTTCCCTGCGGGCGAGCCTCATCAGATATGACGTAATGTGCTAAACAGATCTGCCCACTCGCTGTCCGCGCGATAAAACACCGGTGGTTTACCGAGCGGTGCAGCGACCGTCACGTCGCCGCCGCGGTACGTCTCGCCCGTCCAGAGATGAACCCAGTTGTCCTCCGGCAGGTACAGCGTCCAGTCATCGCGCCCCTGGTCATATACCGGCGCCACCAGCAGATCGCGACCCAGCAGATACTGGTACTTCAGCGTGTAGGTTCGCGCGTCCTCTTCGTAGTGCAAAAACAGCGGACGCATCACCGGCAGGCCGGTTTTGGCATTCTGCGCCACCGCCTGTTTCAGGTAGGGCTTCAGGGTGGTGAACACGGTGGTCATGCGGGCAAAGTGGGCGATGGTGTCGTCGTCGCTGTCGAACTGCCAGTTGTCGCCGGGACGATTGCCTTCATGCGTGCGCATCATCGGCGTGAAGGCACTGAAGTCGCACCAGCGCAGCAACAGCTCTTTACTGCGCTTCATCTCAAACAGCGTGGTGTAGCCGCCGATGTCGCTGTGGTGCAGACCGTGGCCGGACATCCCCAGCGACAGCGCAGCAGGCACCACGGAGGCCAGACCGTCGTCGAGGCTCCAGTCGACGTTCTGGTCGCCGGCCCACATCATCGTCGAATATTTCTGGCTGCCGGTGTAACCGGCGCGCATAAAGAACAGCACTTCGCCGAGTTTGCCGGTCTCTTCCAGCGCTTCGTAGTTACACTTCGCCCACAGCGCAGGCCACGCGTTGTGCATGATCTCGGCGCTGACGCCGTTGTGCAGGTGGGTATCGGTCGGCAGGTACTCGCCGAAGTCTGCCATCCAGCCGTTGCAGCCAAAGGCGATGAGATTCTCTTTGATGACGTTCTTGTACCACTCATAGGCCTGGGGATTGGTCAGGTCGATAACCCCGGCGTAGAACTCGCCGAACTCGACGTGATAATCCTTGCCCGCGGCATCTTTGGTCAGAAAACCTCGCGCCGCTGCCTCTGCGCACAGCTCGCGGTCGCTTGCCACATAGGGGTTGATATAGGAGAGAAACTGCACGCCCTCGGCGTTCCACGCCTTAACACGCTCATCGAGCTGCGGGTAGAGATCGCGGTTCCACTTCCAGTTCCACATCACGCGTTTGCCAAACGAGGTCATGCGGATGCCGGACCAGTCCTGCGCCCAGATGCCGTTCACCTTGACCCCGTGGCGGCGCAGGGTATCCAGTTTTTGCTGGCAGACTTCAGTGCCTCCCTGCACGCCGAGCGTCACCCCGTCATACACCCAGTCGGGCAGTTCCGGCTGACGGCCCAGCAGCGCGGTGAGTTTTTCCAGCAGTTCGATGTAGTCAGAGGCACATTCGAAGCGGATCGTCGCGTTATCCTCCCAGAACGCCAGCTCGTGAAAGTCCGGAGCGCTGAAGTCGAAATTCATATAGCAGCTGTTATCGACGTGGCAGAAGTACTTCTGGGTACTGACGAAGGTGGGCTGGGGGAAGAAGGTCCAGTAGTAATCCCCGCCGGCGTTCTCTTTGCAGTCGGCCTGCCAGGTCACATAGCTCTGCTTATTGCGGCCCACGCCCTGTTCACTGGTCCACAGCGGGAAGGGTTTACCGCGCAGATCGAAGTACGAGAACTGCTCGCCGCAGCCGTAGATGTGATCGGCTGGCTGGGCCGCCAGCCGCAGCCAGAGACGGTTGTGGGAGGGCGCATCGTTTTTCAGGTTCAGCACCAGGCGTCCCGCCTCGTCGGCGCTGACCCGCAGCGTGGCGCAGATCGTATCGCCCCGGGTAAAGCGGATGCTCCATCCCGTGGCGTCGGGCAGTACGGTGGCATCGGTGAGCGCGACCTTCTCGTGCAGCCGGTCTTTGATGCTGAAATTGCCGCGGAACATCTCGATATCCGCGGTGCCCGCCCCGGCCCATACGCAGGGCGTTTCCGGGGTGTGGCGCAGAATAAGACGCTGGTGGTAACAGAGCGTAAAGCCCTGCGCCTGTGGCGTCACGGTAATAGCGGTCAGAGTCGGTTGTAGGGCAGGCATGATGACCTCTTGTCGAGTCAATGGGTGTTGAGCCGCGCGAGGGCGGCTCTGTCGTTATTGTTTTATCGGGCGTTGCAGTCGAGCAGGCCGGCGGCGACCGCCGGGGCCAGCCCGGGTGCCAGCGGCAGGCGAGGGATCACCAGACAGTGCAGCAGGTGGTAGATATCCTGCTTACCGTCCCAGACCTTAGTGGTGACCGCGTTGTTGGCGTCCAGCTCCTGCCACCAGGAGCCGTTTTCATAATCCATCAGATAGGTGATGCAGTACTCCCACCAGGTCTGATACCAGGTTTCGTACTGCGGATCGCCGGTGACGGTATAGAGCGCGTAAGCGGTGCCCATCGCCTCCACAATCGGCCAGCGCACGCGTTCGCGCACGATAGGCTTACCGTCCCAGTCGACGGTATAGACAATGCCGTCTGCGCCATCGGGCGCCCAGGCGTCGCGAATGGTCGCGTGGAACAGCCCTTTCGCATCCTCCAGCAGCCACGCCGGCGGAGTCTCGAAGCGGGCTTCAAGCGCCGCGCGCAGGTGCAGCATCAGGCGGCCCCACTCGATCCAGTGGCCCGGCGTGCCGCCATAGGCGCGGAAGCGGTGCGCCGGATTATCTTTGTTGTAATCGCGTATCGGGTTCCAGTGGGTGTCGAAATGCTCGTTGACGCGATACGCGTTGTTACGGGCAACGTCGTGGATGATCACCGAGGCAATGCGCAGCGCGCGGTCCAGCCATTTGCGATCGTGGGTGACGTCGTAAACAATCAGAAAGGCTTCGACCGCGTGCATATTGGCATTGCCGCCCCGGTAGGCTTCCGTTTCGCTGAAGGCTTCGTCCCACGACTCCAGGCACATCTGCTCCTCTTCGCTCCAGAAATATTTCTCAATCACGGCGATCGCATCGTCCAGCAGCGCCCGCGCCGCCGGGTGACCGGTGGTAACCGCACTGGCCGCGCCCAGCAGCACGAAGAAATGCTGATAGCCCTGCTTGGACGCATCAATCACGCCCTCATCGTTTACGCAGGCGTACCAGCCGCCATACCGCTTGTCGCGCAGCGCCCCGTTAAGCGCGTTAATCCCGTGTTCGACCAGGGAGTACGCCCCCGGACGTCCCATGGCGGCAGCAACCGCATACACGTGCAGCATACGGGCGGTGACCCACAGGTGGGTGCCCTTATCAGCTTTCACCTGGCCGTTGTTGCCCAGCCAGCCAAACCCGGTTGGCACCGCGGCGTTTTTGCCAAAGGCAAAAATGCGATCCGTTTCCTGCTCGAGCCAGCGATTGTGGCTCAGGGTGTTAAACCATTTCATCAGCATGTCCCTCTGTTAGCGGCGAGCCATCATCTCGTCGACAATTTCACCTAAACGCTGCAGCTTTGGTGCGGCGATATCACGCAGCATCAGTTCGGTATCCGGCAGGCCCACCACCGATGACCACACGGCGCGGCCGGCCAGGAACCCGGAGGCACCGGCCAGCATGGCGACCCGTACCGCTCTGGGAAACAGTTTTTCATCCACGCCCGAGGAGAGGATCACCCAGGGCATGTTGATGTGTTCATTGAGTCGCTGTGAGGCTTCCAGCAGCGCCTGCTGAGTGCCTTTGCCGTTGAGCGGCATCTCGACTTTGTAGAGATCGGCCCCGCTGTCGCCCAGCTCTTTTGCCGCCTCGATGATGGCCTGCTCCCGGTCAAAGCGATCCCCGCGACGCGGCGGGCGCACCACCGGCTCGATAATGCTGAGCAGCCCGTGGGCATGGCAGAGCTGGTTAAACGCCCGCACCATCTCAAGACGCTGCCCGCGATCTTCATCGCTGCGCCACAGCACCAGCAGCTTCAGCGCTTTGCCGCCGTCGCGTCTGACCGCTTCAGGATCGACATGCTTATCAATGACCACGCTGTCCACCGGAATGCCGTTGCCGGGAATAAACGCATCCGCGGCGACGATGGTGGCGCAGGGTTGCGCCACGGCGCGCTGGGCGATCACCTGGCGATAGCAGAACTGCTGGTCCACGAGAATGGCGGAGGCGTAGGGGGAGAGCACTTTGGCGGCGCTCACTTTAAAATCGGTGAGTACCTGATCGGTGACCGGCTGCGCGGCACCGGCTGCGGCGAACATCAGGCGCATCGCTTCGCGCTGGTCCACGGCCAGCATGGCGAAGCCACCGGAGGGACGGGTGATGTCAGTCAGGGTATAGTGATTCATGTTGCAGTCCTTATTGAGATGTCAGCCCGGCAGCGGCCCGGACCTGTTCGAGAATGGCGGTCCAGTCCTGGCGGCCACGGCCCGCAGCGCGCGCCTGGCTATAGACTTCCCGGGAAGCGGCGCCGAGCGGCATCGGGACGTGGAGCTGATTGGCGACGTCCAGCGCGATACCAAGATCCTTATGCGCGAGATCGATCATGAAGGCCGGGGAGAGATCCCCTTTCAGCACCTTGTTGGGCCAGGTGGTGGTGAAGTGACCTTTGCCTGCGGGGGTGCCGTTCATCACCTTGAGCGCCACGTCGAAGGAGAGCCCCAGCGCCTCGCACAGCGCGGCGGCTTCGGCAGAAAGCGCATTCAGGGCGATACTCATGTAGTTGTTGATCAGCTTGACGCGAATACCCATGCCCGGCCCGCCCGCCGCAATCAGCTCATTGCCCATCGCCATCAGCACCGGGGTTGCACGCTCCACCTGTTCCGGCGTGCCGCCCGCCAGCAGCAGCAGCGTGCCGGCAATGGCATGATCGGAGGTGCGTCCTACTGGCACATCCATCATGCTGAAGCCGCGCTGGTGCATGTCGTGAATCAGGCGATCCGTTTGCAGCGGATGAATGGTGGACATATCAATGGTCAGCGCCGTCGTGGATAACCCTTCACACACGCCCTGGTCGCCAAACAGCACCTCGCGAACCAGATCGCCATTGGGCAACATGGTGATGACGAACGCGGCGCCGCGTGCGGCCTGGGAGGGCGACGCCGCGGCGGTTGCACCCTGTTCCACCAGCGACTGCACCGCCTGCGGATTGAGATCGAAGACCTGAAGCTGGTGGCCGCGACGCAGTAAATTGCCTGCCATCGGTGCGCCCATCTGCCCCAGACCAATAAATGCGATTACTGACATACGCTCTCCTGTAACAAAGGGGGTTGTCATATTTTGTCTGTATATGACCGTTTATGTTGTCTGTTATTGAGCGTATTTGTAATTTATGGTCAAAAAATTGACAGCCGTCACTTTTTAAACATTTGGTGAAATTAAAATAGCGGCAGCTCTTAACGATTAAGGAATGACCATGATGCGTATTGCTTGTGTCGGGATTGCCGTGATGGATCGCCTCTACTACCTCGGCGATTTGCCCTGTGAAGGGGGAAAATATGTGGCGAACCAGTACCGTGAAGTCGGGGGCGGCCCAGCCGCAACGGCGGCCGTCGCGGCGGCGAAGCTGGGGGCTGAGGTGGATTTTATTGGCCGGGTAGGGGATGACGACACCGGACACAGCCTGCTCCAGGAGCTGGCGTCGCTGGGGGTGAACACCCGCTACACGCGCACGGTGGCGAACGCGCGCTCATCGCAGTCCGCCATTCTGGTGGATGGCCAGGGGGAGCGGATTATCGTCAACTATCCCAGCCCGGATCTGCCAGCAGATGCCGCATGGCTGGAGGCGATCGATTTCAGCCAGTGGGATGTGGTGCTGGCCGACGTGCGCTGGCACGAGGGAACACAGCAGGCCTTTACGCTGGCGCGTGAGAAAGGGGTAACCACGCTGCTGGACGGCGACACCACCCCGCAGGCCATTGCCGACCTGGTCAGCCTGAGCGATCACGTGGTGTTCTCCGCGCCTGGCTTACGGCGGCTGAGCGGTGAGCAGGATATCGCCGCCAGCCTGAAAAAAGCACAGGCGCTCACAAATGGACAGGTGTATGTCACCCAAGGGTCTGACGGGTGTTGCTGGCTGGAGGAGGCGCGTCTTGTGCATCAGCCTGGCTTTAAGGTGGAGGTGGTGGACACCACCGGTGCCGGGGACGTGTTCCATGGCGCCTTTGCCGTCAGCCTGGCGCGCGGCATGGCCGGTGCCGAGGCGATCCGCTTCGCCAGCGCGGTGGCCGCGTTGAAATGCACCCGACCGGGCGGGCGCGCCGGGATACCCGACTGTGATCAAACACGCTCTTTTCTGTCACTTTTTGTATAAAATGCGGGGCGAGATGCATTCCAGAGGACACGCCATGAGCCTTACCGAATTAACCGGCAATCCGCGGCACGACAGGTTGCTTACCCTGATTGCCGAGCGGGGCTATATGAATATCGACGAGCTGGCGCAGCTGCTGGATGTCTCTACCCAGACGGTGCGCCGCGATATTCGTAAGCTGAGCGAGCGGGGATTAGTGAGCCGCCATCACGGCGGGGCGGGGCGGGCATCCAGCGTGGTGAATACCGCCTTTGAGCAGCGGGAAGTGTCGTTAACCGAGGAAAAACGGGCGATTGCGGAAGCGATCGCCGACTACATTCCGGACGGCTCAACGATTTTTATCACCATCGGCACCACCGTTGAGCACGTTGCCCGCGCGCTGCTCAACCATCACCACCTGCGCATCATCACTAACAGCCTGCGGGTGGCGAACATCCTCTATAAAAACCCCGGCTTTGAGGTGATGGTGCCGGGCGGCACGCTGCGCCCTCACAACGGCGGCATTATCGGGCCCGCCGCCACGGCGTTTGTCGCCGGCTTTCGCGCTGACTATCTGGTCACCAGTGTCGGGGCCATCGACAGCGACGGCGCGATGCTGGAGTTCGACGTGAATGAAGCGAGCGTGGCCAGAACCATGATCGCCCACGCCCGGCATGTGCTGCTGGCTGCGGATCACACCAAGTACACCGCCTCCGCCGCCGTGGACATCGGCAACATGACCCTGGCGACGGCACTGTTTACCGACCGGCTGCCCGGTACGGCACTGCAACAGCGGCTGAAAGCGGGCCAGGTTGACGTGGTGCTGGCGTCGCCGACCGGTGCCGAGGACGCGGCTTCCTGACGCTGTCCCGGCAGATCCTGACATCCGCCGGGCGCGTGGTGATGTTGTGTTGTGCGGCATAGTCAAAATTTCGCTTTACCGCTACAGTTAACTCTCCATGGCCCAAAAGGAGAGAGTCATGCTCTATATCTTTGATTTAGGTAACGTCATCGTCGATATCGACTTCAACCGCGTGCTTGGCGTATGGAGTGATTACAGCCGGGTGCCGCTCGCCTCACTGCAGCAAAATTTCAGGATGGATGAGCCTTTTCACCAGCACGAGCGCGGGGAAATCAGCGACGAGGCGTTTGCACAGCAGCTGTGCGCACAGATGTCGCTGCCCCTGAGCTTTGAGCAGTTCAGCGCTGGCTGGCAGGCGGTGTTTATCGGTATCCGCAAAGAGGTTATCGACATCATGCATAAGCTGCGCGCGGCGGGTCATCGCGTGGTGGTGCTGTCCAACACCAACCGTCTGCATACCACCTACTGGCCGGAACAGTATCCGGAAGTGCATGCCGCGGCGGACGCTATCTATCTCTCCCAGGACATGGGCCTGCGTAAGCCCGAGCCGGCGATCTATCAGCGCGTGCTGGAACAAGAGCAGGTGCCAGCCTCTGAGGCAGTGTTCTTTGATGACAATGCGGAAAACATTGAGGGCGCGCGTCAGGTGGGCATTACCGCCGTTCACGTAAAAGATAAAACCACCCTGCCTGACTATTTTGCGACGGTTACATGTTAAAAAGCGTTAAACATAAGGCGGCGCACCACTCGCGGCCGCTGATTGCCTGGTTAAAGCTGCTCTGGACGCGCATCGATGAAGACAATATGACCACGCTGGCCGGTAACCTGGCCTACGTGTCACTCCTGTCGCTGGTGCCGTTCGTGGCGGTGATTTTCGCGCTGTTTGCCGCGTTTCCGATGTTTTCCGATGTCAGTATGCAGCTGCGCCACTTCGTGTTTGCCAATTTTATACCGGCCACCGGCGATATTATTCAGCGCTATATCGAGCAGTTCGTCGCTAACTCCAGCAAGATGACGGCCGTTGGCGCCTGTGGGCTGATCGTCACCGCGCTGCTGCTGATGTACGCCATCGACAGCGCGCTCAACACCATCTGGCGCAGCACGCGTACGCGCCCGAAGGTCTACTCGTTTGCCGTCTACTGGATGATCCTTACCCTCGGCCCGCTGCTGGCCGGCGCGAGCCTTGCCATCAGTTCGTATCTGCTGTCGCTG
This sequence comes from Siccibacter turicensis LMG 23730, assembly GCF_000463155.2. Taxonomy (GTDB): domain Bacteria; phylum Pseudomonadota; class Gammaproteobacteria; order Enterobacterales; family Enterobacteriaceae; genus Siccibacter; species Siccibacter turicensis. Next base: position 31,399 of record NZ_AWFZ01000002.1, read on the forward strand.
CGCTGGGCCACGGGCTTTGGCAGTATGATTGACGAAGTGCTGCGCATCTTCCCGCTGCTGCTCTCCTGGATCTCGTTCTGGCTGCTCTACAGCGTGGTGCCTACCGTGCGCGTGCCCAATCGCGATGCGGTGATCGGTGCGCTGGTGGCGGCGGCGCTGTTCGAACTCGGGAAGAAAGGGTTTGCGCTGTATATCACCATGTTCCCGTCCTATCAGCTGATCTACGGCGTGCTCGCCGTCATCCCGATCCTGTTCCTCTGGGTCTACTGGACCTGGTGCATCGTCTTGCTTGGGGCGGAAATTACTGTCACTCTCGGCGAGTATCGAAAACTGAAACAGGCCGCGGCCGAAGAAGCAGACCAACAACCATGATTGCATTAATACAGCGAGTCTCACGGGCCAGCGTCACCGTGGGAAGTGACATCACGGGCGAAATCGGGCCAGGACTTTTGGTGTTATTGGGTGTCGAAAAAGAGGATGACGAGGCAAAAGCGGATCGCCTGTGCGAACGCGTGCTGGGCTATCGCATCTTTAGCGACGAGCAGGGCAAGATGAACCTCAATGTGCAGCAGGCGGGCGGCAGCGTACTGGTTGTCTCGCAGTTCACCCTTGCGGCCGACACCGGACGCGGCATGCGCCCCAGCTTCTCACGCGGTGCGGCACCGGATCGCGCCGAAGCCCTGTATGAATACTTCATCGGTCGTTGCTGCGCGCAGGGCATTCCCGCCGAAAGCGGGCGCTTTGCCGCCGATATGCAAGTTTCCCTGGTCAATGACGGCCCGGTGACGTTCTGGCTACAGGTGTAAGCCTGACGGCTACCGGGCTGCGGGTCACAAGAGAGAGTACAAGTATGTATCACCTTCGCGTACCGCAAACAGAAGAAGAACTTGAGAACTACTTCCAGTTCCGCTGGGAGATGCTGCGCAAGCCGCTGCACCAGCCCAAAGGCTCAGAGCGTGATGGATGGGACGCGCTGGCGCATCACCAGATGGTGGTGGATGAAGACGGCAGCATTGTTGCCGCCGGGCGGCTCTATATCAACGCCGACAACGAGGCGTCTATTCGCTTTATCGCCGTTCACCCGTCGGTGCAGGACAAAGGCCTGGGGACGCTGGTGGTGATGACCCTGGAGTCGGTGGCGCGTCAGGAAGGGGTGAAGCGCATTACCTGTAGCGCCCGGGAAGACGCGGTGGAGTTTTTCGCCCGCCTCGGGTTTATGAACGAGGGGGAGATCACCGCTCCGCAGACCACCCCGCTGCGCCACTTTTTGATGATAAAACCGGTGGCGAGCCTCGATGACATCCTGCACCGTGCCGACTGGTGCGGGCAGTTGCAGCAGGCCTGGTACCAGCATATTCCGCTCAGTGAAAAAATGGGCGTGCGTATTCTGCAGTACACCGGGCAGAAATTTATCACCACCATGCCGGAAGCCGGCAACCAGAATCCGCACCATACCCTGTTCGCCGGCAGCCTGTTTTCCCTCGCGACCCTCACCGGTTGGGGGCTTATCTGGCTGATGCTGCGCGAGCGCCATCTCGGCGGCACCATTATCCTGGCGGACGCCCATATTCGTTATCACAGCCCGATCAGCGGCAAACCCGGTGCTATCGCCGACCTTGGCTCGTTAAGCGGCGATCTGGACCGTCTGGCGCGTGGACGCAAGGCGCGGGTACAGCTCCAGGTGGAGCTGTTCGGCGATGACACGCTCGGCGCGGTGTTTGAAGGGATCTACATCGTGCTGCCCGCGAAGCCGTTTGGTCCGCTGGAAGAGGGCGGCAACGAAGAGGAGTAACCGCGCCGGTCAGGGCGCGGGTGTCGGTGCCGGCGGTGTGGCGGGCGCAGCGGTAGTCAGCGCGCCGTTACGCATCGTCTGCACCACTTTCTGCCCTTTGCTGTCGGTTATCTCCAGCCGGGCATTCACGCTCGGCTTCAGCAGCTCGGTGGCGCTGATAGCCCCGCTTGCCGTCAGATGCAGATTGCTGTCTCCCTCCAGCGGCACCGGCGGCCACCCCCACTGTTGCAGGACGTTCACCGGTACGCCGCGCCCATTGAGGCTCACTTTCGTCTGCCGATCCGGCAGCTGCGACACCACGGCGGTGGCTTCCAGCAACCCTTTCCCGGCAAAGGCGCTCAGCTCGCTGATGGTGATGGCTGATGCGTTCGCGTTGAAGGTAATGGACGGGTTGCGCACGTCGAGCCGGTTGAAGGTCGCCAGCGCGCCGTTAAAGGTGGCGCTACCGCCCCAGATACCCCACTGGCGGCCTTTCACCAGCTGAAGATTATTACCGTAGCCGTCCAGAGAGGTTATCTGGAACGGGAAGGTCGGGTCGATATCGATCAGCAGGTTACGGCTGGCGTTGAAGCGCATCACCGTCAGGCTCTCCAGCCAGGCGGGCAGCGGCTGCATCCACAGCGCTTTCCAGTTATCCGGCAGCGTGTACTCCAGTCCCGCCAGCGCCACGTCATTCAGCACCAGCCGGTTGCCGTCCCGCAGCCAGTTCCCTGAGGTGCGTACCATGCCGCCCTCCCAGCGCGAAGTAAACTGGCGCAGCGTCACGCCCTGCGGCGACAGATCGGCGTTGACGATGGGGTCAAACAGATGCACCGAGCCGAGAATAAATTCGCTGGCGTTCATCGACAGCGTGCCGTCCTCGCTCTGCCAGCTGTCGCCGCGCAGGGTAAGATCGCGCAGGCTCATGTCGAGATCGGTTACCGCCCAGCCCGGCCCCTGCAGGCGCGCGTCCGTGACGTCCACCTGCTCCAGCTTGAGTGAGGCGAGGGTGGTCAGCGGGTAGAAGAACGCCGACAGGGTTTTGTCGCTTTGCAGGCGAATATCGTTCAGGCGCAGCCTGTCCACGTGCCAGCCGCCGTCCGCATCCCGGCGGGCGTTACCGGTCATCGACCCTTTTGCCACGTCGGCCCCAAAGGTGGTGAGCGCGATCTGCTTGCCGTCGATATTGCCCTGCACCAGCACATTGCTGGCCGGAATGTCATTGAGCGTCAGCGACCCGGCGCTCAGCTGGAACGTGGCTTTGTCGCCGAGCACCTGTCCGGCCTTCGGCAGCCACGGCGCGACGCCGCCGTTGACCCGCTGCGCGCTCAGATCCCAGCCGGTATCCGGGCTGTTAAAGGCCATATTCTCCAGCCACAGGCTGTCGGCCTGAAGCGGCAGGGAGGCGGTCCTTGGGGACAAATTCAGGGTGCCGTTTTGCAGCAAAATGGTGTCGGCGTGGAGCGGGTCGGTGAGCTGGCGGCTGCTGAGCCCGATATCGACGCGCTTCGCTACCAGGGTGGCGGGCTGGCCGTTACGGCCAAAGGTGACGTTGCGCAGCACCAGGTGTGACGGCGAGGCAAAGCGGTGCTCCAGCCTGTCGAAGGCGATGTGGTAGCCGCTGTGCGTGTTAACCCAGCCGGTTATCCAGCCCGCACCCCAGCGCGTCTGCAACAGAATATAGAGCGCAACGACGATGAGCAGAATGGCAACGAGTAGCCAGGTAAGTATTTTTCCAATCAGTTTCATCGTCTTCCATCCTGTAACCGTCTGAATAGGCCAGTTATGCCGCATTTAGCGGCACAGCTCAAGGAAGGAATTATTGTGACACGTTACAGGCGGCGCCATCAGCGGCGCCGCCGTCACGCTTCAGGCGTTTTTTTCAGGCGGGAAGACGAGATTCAGTACGATAGCGGTGATGCCGCCCGCTGCAATACCGGAGGAGAGCAGGTTCTTAATCCACTCCGGCGCAAACTGCAGGATCAGCGGCTGCTGGGACACGCCCATCCCCACGGCCAGCGACAGGGCGATAATCATGATCGCGCGGCGGTTCAGCGGCTCGCGGGAAACAATACGCACCCCGGAAGCGGCGATGGTGCCGAACATCACAATGGTCGCCCCGCCCAGTACCGGCTCAGGAATGTGCTGTACAAAACCGCTCACGGCCGGGAACAGGCCGAGCGCGATCAGCATCAGCGCCACCACAAAGCCCACGTAGCGGCTGGCGACGCCGGTCAGCTGGATCACGCCGTTGTTCTGCCCGAAGCAGGAGTTCGGGAAGGTATTGAACACTGCCGAGACAAAGGAGTTCAGGCCGTTTGCCAGCACGCCGCCTTTCAGGCGCTTCATATACAGCGGACCGGAAACGGGCTGCTCGGAGACGTCGGAGGTCGCGGTGATATCGCCGATGGTTTCCAGGGAGGTGATCATAAACACCAGCATCAGCGGAACCAGCAGATTCCAGTCGATACCCAGGCCGTAGTGCAGCGGCGTCGGGATGACGATCAGCGGGCTGTCGGTCGGCGCAGTGCTCTGGGGCAGCATATCCAGCGCCCAGGCGAGCAGGTAACCCACCGCCATCGCAATTACCAGCGAGGCGACGCGCAGGTAAGCGTTGCGCTGGCGGTTAAGCAGAATGATGACTGCGAGAACCGCGCCCGCCAGCAGCAGGTTTTTCGGCGCGCCGAAGGTATTGTTGGCCATTGCGCCGTAGCCGCCGCCGATGGAAGTCAGCCCAACCTGAATCAGCGACAGGCCGATAATCATCACCACCACGCCGGACACCAGCGGGGTAATAATGCGGCGTGCGAGGTGCAGGACGCGGGAGATCACCATCTCGGTGCAGCTTGCCAGCATCAGGGTGCCGAACAGCGCTGCCATCATGGTGGGCACGTCCGCGCCGCCGGTTTTCAGTGCGGTTCCGCCCATGATCAGCGGTGCGACGAAGTTAAAGCTGGTGCCCTGAATAGAAAGCAGCCCCGACCCAACCGGTCCCCACGCTTTAATCTGAATGATGGAGGCGACGCCTGAGGCGAACAGCGACATGCTGATGATGTGCTGCGTGTCCTGTGCCGGAAGCCCTAACGCCTGGCAAATCAGCAGCGCCGGGGTTATCACCGCCACGAACATGGCCAGCAGATGCTGGCAGGCAGCAAACAGCGTCTGTGGCAGCGGAGGGCGGTCCTCAAGACGGTAAATCAGCTCACTGTTGGGCGTATGCGCAACCGTTTGCGCACTTTCAGACTCAAGGGTATTAGCGGACATCGACAGAGTTCCCGGATTGGAAAAGCGGACATTCTAGCGAAGTGCATCGCAAAAGCAAACGATTGCACGGGGTGGTGAAGCCGCTCTACAGGGGAACCCTGCATCACGGCCTCTTTTTGTTATTGCCAGCGTTTCCCGCACCCTGAAACCTGACGGCGTCTCTGGCCGTTATTACTTAATCGTCACAGGATAAATATCAGCAACCAGAGAACCGATGGCGGGCGGAGGCGTTATAAACGTTCGATCTGGAACGTGATGTTACCAGCTACCAATCCGGCTCTAACCGTCTGTCCTTTTAGCTTAACCAGCTGTAAGCCAATCGTTTCAGCGGCTGAATTAGATTTTTCGGGCAAATGGTAAATAGCGCTGACGTCTACAGGCGTGGTATCCATATTGAAAAATCCGATACCCACGCCTGTGGCTGCCTTGTCGCCCGTAAGGGTGTTAGCGAATGAATTACCCTCGGCATTGTCATAAGCACCGACGAATCTGACTGCGATTTTGCCCTCATAAATCTCTTTGTCGCATCTGCTCCATGAACCGCCGCTAGCCTGGCTAATGCTTTCGACGTCAAATCTCAATCGGGTGGGCGACGTTGCGTTATCGCCCTGTTCAACTAAATATTTCTCGGAGGAATTAAGGTTGATGACATTATTGAGAATAGAAATCTGACAAAACTGACTTTCAGAGGGGGTGACGGTCCCTTCAATATTAAGGGTTGCAGCCACATCCTGACTATCAGCGGCTGCGTGCGCCATATTTGCTATGAAACACGTCGCTACAGCAATCCTTACTACATTATTTTTCATCATGGTTTCCTTAATGATTAATTTATAACTGCCGTGACATTATTATTGATGGCATTTTAGCCAGGCGAGGTCTGTGACTTTCCATTGATTTGTAAGGACTTATTTTGCTGTTTTGAATATGCATAATGTATTGATGGTATGTATTGCCAGGAGGGTGGAATACGCCTCATTAATAATGCATGCCAGTTATCCAGTAATACTGGCGGAGTGTCGTCAGGTCGCCTTCTTCTTTTCGGTTCACTGCCCGGTGGCGTCCGGAATAGCGGCAGGAATAAAAAAGGGAGTCATAAACTCCCTTGTCAATGCGCCGGCATTTACCCGGCTTTATTCAGACCTGCCTTTCCGTTAAAGGCGTTCGACATTGATTGTAAGCACGCCATGTATGGTCCCGGCGGTGGCAACTTTGCCATCAAGTTTCACTACCTGAAAACCAATACCCTGAACGCCATTATTTCTTGACGGTATAATGTAGTCCTGATTGATATCAACAGGGTGGCCTTGTTTATCGAAAAGACCAATGGCGACACCCTGTGCGGCACTGTCACCTTCACTGGCGTTTGCCAGGGCTTTACCTTCAACGCTATCTGCAATGCCGACAAACCTGTAAGAGAACCGGCCCTCTTTCATCTGCGCGAAGCATTCTTCGTTGCCTTGAATGGATAAAGGAACAAAGGTCATATTATTGCTAACCTCACCCAGATTAATGAGGTTTGAGATATCACCACGGAGATATACCGCGCTTGCTTGTGCACTGATACTACATAGTGCATCAGTATCGGCAACCGCGGTACCGCTAATTGAGAGCGTGGCAGATTGATCCTCGATCGCCGCTTCGGCACAGAATGAGGAAGCCAGTAAAAAGGCAGGGAAGAGCAGACCTGTAAGCTTTTTCTTCATGTGTATATTCTCTGACATGATTTAAAAAGGTAGATAGTGATATGCATTATTCATCAGAACCAGGAATAATCTTTTGAGGGCAGCTGGCCAGACATGCTTTCTTTCGCCAGTAGCGATATCACTATATTCATCACGTTGTAAAACTTGTTATAGGCGCACGATCTCTATAACAAGAGAGGCTTCGACAGTGCCTTCGGTAAAATCATTCTGGCCATTAAGCCTGACAACCTGCAAATCGATAGGGAGCGGTTTAGTTGTCACAGGAACGGCACCCTTCATGTTAAGGTCCAGTCTGGCAAAATTGCTCATAAAGATTCCAACACCCACTCCCTTAGCGGCATTCGCACCGGTTGCAACGTTGGCGAGCACGGAGCCTTCCACACTGTCGGTGGGGCCTGAAAACCTGACCGCAATTTTTCCCTCTTCAATACGTTGATTGCAGATGTCATCCCCGCTTAATGTAATGGAAAGCTGAGGAGCGAACGTAGTGGTTTTATGATCGTTTTGCGAAAGCATTGTGGTTTTGCCTGCAAGCAGGCTGATGGCGTTTTTGTTAGTGGTAACCGTGCAAGCACCATCACCGCCAGAAATAGCCCCATCGATAGTAATATCTGTAGACGTTATTACCGAGTCCGTAGACTCAGCGTGGGCTGAGCTCATAATAATGAGAGCGGAGAGCGCAGAACCCAAAATTGTTTTTTTCATGTTTTTATCCTATACATGACGCGAAATATGAGCAGAGTATTTTCCTTACGCTCAATTCTTTTCACTGATGTACTCTTCAAAGGATAACGTCTGCGACACATTACCGCAGTCCTTCCTGTGCTGCTGATCGTAAATAGTTACACGTGTAAAACGTGTAATTATTGGCTCCTCGTGTGATAAACCCGATCATCTTTATATTGAGCGGCGAGTATCCTGATTCTGATATCGTAAACATTGATGCTGATGCTATGTATCAAATGGCATGTAACGCTACGCGTTGCAGCGCAATCCTTAGCGGCAGTCTCTGTGTGGGCAGATATACAGGTGAACCGACTATCAGGTTAAGGCAGAAAGACGGTGTTTTCTTGCGTAGCTATCCTCTGATGCCAGGGCAAATATGCAGACACCCCATTAAGGGTGTCTGCATTGTCACGACTCAGAATATACTCTGCGCGCTTCTTAACGAGGCGCACAAAGATTACTACAGACGCTGGATTTCAATGGTCAGTGTGGAGTCAATTAAACCCGGGGTCGGCGATTTCCCATTAAGTTTTACCATCTGCAGACCAATAGTCGTATCGGTAGTAGATGCAACAAGGTAATCAGCGCTATTTAAACGCACCATTTTATTCTGGCTGTCAAAAATACCTACGCCAACCCCTTGGGCAGCCGTCGCAGGATCGTAAACATGGTTACCCATTACCGTACCGTCCGCATTATCACCTAATCCGGTAAATTTAAAGGCCATCGTGCCTGCGGCCACCTTGGTGCTACAGTCATCGCCGCCGGAAATATTAAGTTTCACCTGCTCCGGTGAAGTAGCATCTTCCCCTTGGGTGATCAGTTTGTCGATACTGGTATCTGACAGACGAAGTGTGGACTTGTCCAGGGTTACGGTACACATGTTGGCAATGTCTTGTACCACGGTACCAGTGATGTTCAGGGTTGCGGACGCGTCGTTCGGATTAGTCGTGGCGTGTGCAGCGCCAACCATGAACAGTGCGGAAACGGTTAATCCTAAAAGTGACTTTTTCATAATTTTATATCCTTTAAAATTTTAAATAAAATAGGCGAAAAGCAATCCTGCCTGATAAAGGCAAAAATACTTTTCCATATTTTCTGAATTAATAGATAATTCTGTTACACGTTCAGCTTATAAATAATTAATGTGTAAGGTGATTTGCGCTTTCACGTTACCCCCGGTTAATGCATCTCCGCTTTTCGCATACCGCACAGAAAGCGGTAGGGTGTAACTGTTCTGGTCTGGTAGTGCCAACTCTAACGGGACGTCAGGTTTCATTACCGTTCCGCCGAATAACATTTCAATACCAACATTTTTCGCCGGGCTCTCGGGCGCAACGTTTTTAAATACCGTTGGGGAGCTACTTTCATGTAGCCCTTCAACACTGAGGCTGGCTTTATGGGTATTCATACACAGCAGATTGACACCGACTGGCTGAGCAGTTTTGGCGCCGTTATTTTTCAACTCGCTGATTTTTACAGGAGGTAGTTCCACCTGTGGCGTTGTCATCTGAATCATGCAGTGCGCCTTCGGCGAAACCAGCATCATGACAAGGTTCACCACCAGGGAGTTATCGCTGAGCCACACCAGAGAGGGGATACGAAAGTTCAGTACGCCGCCCTGGGTTATAGCCCCGGTCTTGATGGCCTCAACACGTAATTTCACATCATCTGAAGTAATGATTTTATCGCTCAGTTCTCGTGTCTGCGTTGAGAACGGCAGCACCCATTCTTTATGTGCTGAACCCGGTTTTTCGTAAATCAGCGTGACCCGAACACCCAGACCCGGCAGCGAGGTGGCATACGTGTCCTGCCCCTTTTGTTGGGTCGGTATTTTTCCGTTCAGGAGCTTGCTGATTTTCGTCCGGCACTCTGCGCTCACCACACCGTGCGTACCGCTGAGCTGAGCAAGCGTCGCCTCCCTTTTATAGACGACGCTACCCACCGGTATCATGGTGATGTTATCCGGCAATGAAACCGTCACAGGTACCGTCATATTTGACGGTTTTTGTGTAAGCGTGCAGTCGCCCGCATATACAGGCGTAATCGATGCTTTTGCTATCAGCATGAGGACAGCGGCTTGCGCCAGGCGGAAACAGGTTTTCATCGCATTCACTGACAGTTCAACGTTAACAGGACAATAGGTAATTTAGGTGTCTGGTCTGACGGCATCTCAAACGGCGTGGAGCAGGTCTGGTTTTCGCCCCACTTAAAATTCAGCGTGCCTTTATCCGGCACGGCATTGAGATAAACCTGCCCTTTATCACCCACGTAAAACACACTATCCATGCCTTCAATACGCGCCCGTGCACCGAAAGGCAGGACTTCGCCGTTATGATTGACGGTGAGGACGGCTTTACGCCCACGGATCGCCTTAAACTCAGCCAGCACTACAGCATCTTTGGTCGGCACCAGCTGGGTTGACGTACTCTCAAAGTCGAGGTCTTTGTTCGCACTGTGAGTATCAATGCCCAGGCTGTTACGATGGTAAGGACGTAAATCCGTCACCAGCGCATACCCGCCCGAATCGGTATGCATATCCTGTCCGCCATCCAGCGGCACATCAGCTACGCCTGGAATGGCCACCAGCGCCATACTGCTGGCAGAGTTCCGACCAAACGTCACGCCATGACGATGACCAACCACGCTTCCTGAGGCGTTCCACGAAATATAGTTATTGGTCTCAGCGTTATAGGTCACATTCATATCGCCGTAGTTGCCCTGATAATCCAGGCCGGCGGAACCCGATTTCGTGCTCGGTTCGCCGTGTTTCGCGGCATAAGAAATCTGTGTGTTCCAGGTGGTGCTCTGGCTGTCGCCCAGCTTACCGTTAATGCCTAACTGGTTATTGATGTCACTTTCAATACCTGACGTCGCCGTGTAGTTCACTATCGGTTGCGCCGTCGGGAACGTCTCGCTAAACGGAATCGACAGGGTGATCGCCAGCTGCTTGTCCCATACTGGCTCGCCTTCGCTACGGTTCATGCTGAAGGAGAGTGACAGGCTGACGTTTTTAACCGAACCATTCCACCCCACCTGCCACATACGCGACACCGAGCTGTCGACGTTTTCGCTACGGCTCAGGGAGGTATAAAAGCTGCCTGTATCACTTAGCGACTGGTTAATCGACAGGCTGTACTCGCGACGCTTGCGGGTGTCGGTAAACAGGTCTTCCGCCGTTGCCCAGTCGCTGAATGACAGGTAGTCACCGACGTAGTAACGATTATCCAGCTGTATTTGCGTGTCGGTGTCTGAGATGTAATTCCGGTACGTCAAACGCACCATTTTCCCACTGCCTTCCAGATCGTTACCGCGACGGCCCTTGCTGTGGGTAATATCCGCAGCAATCCCCCCCAGGCTTTTCATATCCAGGCCCAGCCCCAGGCTATAGGCCTGATAGCGATCGTGATACTGGCTACCGCCATAGAGCGTGGTGTTCAGCGGCAAGCCACGACTTATCGCGGCCTGAACAATTTCAGGCTTGTCCTCAACCGAGCTGGTGCCCGACATATAGCGCCCAACCGACAGGTTGTATTTTATCTGTCCGGTACGTAAAAGCTGTGGCACGCTGGAGTAAGCAACCGTATTGCGTGTTTCAGAGCCATCGGCTTCGGTTACCGTGACTTCCAGTTTTCCGCCGTCGGATACCGAGGCGAGGTCGCTTATCATGAACGGTCCCGGCGGTACCGAACGCTGATAAATGACATAGCCGTTTTCGCGTACGGTGACCCGCGCATTGCTTTTGGCAATGCCGCGGATAATAGGGGCGAAACCAGTGAGCTGATCGGGCAGCATATCGTCGTCGGACGAAAGCTGTACGCCGCGGATCAGCAAACTATCAAAAATATCACCAGGCGTGCTGGAGTCGCCGAGGGTCAGTTCACTCTTCAGCGCGTGAATGGCGGTTTCCACATAACTGGTAATGCTGTGCCAGCCTTCGCTGTTGCTCACCGTTGAGTTATTACGGTAACGCCAGGCGCCAACATTAAAGCCATTCGTCAGGTTCGCGTAGGCCGAGTCTGAGGAGCCCTCGCTCTTATGTAAGTACTTCTGACCGGAAATCTGATAATTGCTGATCAGTGCCGGGATACCATCGTCCCACTCCTCTTCAGGCACGCCCTGTACGCTTTCATCACGCAGCACCGTTTGTGGAATGATGATATCCAGTTGCAGTCTGGAGAAATCAAAAGCAAGTTTGGTCCCTGGAACCTGTTCTTCCATAGGAACGCACGTGTTTTTGAGTTCGTTGTCCTTTGCTCCGGAACCCACCTTACTCATATCCACTCCCAACTTCTGATAGGCCTTAAAAGAGAGGCAGGCGACAAGCTGCTTATCTTTATTCAACTCAAAGCGAACACTGCTAATCAGTACCGGCTTTTCGTTCACATTGATATGCACCCGGTAGGTACCGGCAGGCTGATATCCCTGGCTTAGTAAACTGGTGTCGCTCAATACCGCTTTCCCATCCACTGCCTGTAGCAAACCCGGATCGAAGTACTCTCCGGCTGCGACCGTGCGACAGAAAATGACTGACATCACAAACGAGGCGAGCCACTTCAGTTTGGTACCACGCATAAAGCCCTGTTAACTAGTCAAGGTGCTGAGAAAACGTTTCAGAGGTCACGCCAAAGTCGTTTATTCCATTCCACTCCACGCTGGAGCCAGCCGCCGGTGTATGTTTAAGCTTGTAAGACTTTTTCCCAAACGGTGGGATGACCGTATTGTTATCCACTACTGAAACCTGAATGGATTCCTTGTCAGCAATAATCTTGCTGAATACCAAATAGTAAGGTGAGGCGTTTTCAACGGTTAAATTATTCCCGGCGTGACTCCAGTGTGCATTTTTGACGCCTTGTCCCGGATCGCCTTTTAAACCGGCAGGACGATAGAAAAATTTAATGCGGTTGTTAATCGCCAGCACCATACGGTTTTCAACTTTCGCCTCTTCATCGTTCAATCCGGGCACACCTTTTACGTCAAGCCAGAACAGACTTTCACGATCGGCAGGCAGGCCATTTCCCAGATAGACAATTCGAATGACGTTGTCGCTTTTAGGCGCCAGACGGAAAAGCGGCGGTGTTACCACAAACGGTAAATCTTTTTTTACCGTACTGTCGCCGGCATCCAGCCAGGACTGAATTAAATAAGCACGGTCCTCATTACTATGAATAGTAATAGAGGCATCGCCGTCCTTGCCATTATAAACAAGCCGATCGGCACTCAGCGTCAACGCAGCATGGCTCATTCCTGACCAGCAGCATGCGGCCAGGAATGTTGTCAGTAATACCTTTTTCATTTTCTAAAGCCTGATAATTCCTGATTGAGGAAATAAACCCGATGATAAAAACACCGGGTGTAATTATGACAAATTATTTTTTATAAAGATTCAATCTGCATCGTTAACGATGACTGGACCTGGCCCGGTGTTGGGGTGGCCCCGTTAAGCTTAACCATGCCGATATAAAACATAGTACTCTCGTTACCGGTAGCGAGCACTGGGCTGCCATCAGGCGTAATAGGATAACCCGCATACGAATAGATACCCACACCTAAACCTGTTGCTGCCGTTGAGCCAGTTGCGGCATTTGCCAGTGAGTTACCGGCCGCATCATCAACAATGCCAGTGAAGGACAGGTTAGGTACCAGTTGGCCCTCTTTAGTACAGCTGCCAATCAGGTTCGCGGTAACCATAGTTAACTGACCTTTATCAACATGATGGCCCTGCAGAGGCAAGGACTCTATTTCCCTGGAACCCATATTAACAGTAGGATCTCTGAACTCGATGGTGCATCCAGTAGACGAATCTTTTAACGTGCCAGAAATAGACAGCGTGGCCGCTACATCACTATTTTCAGCTTGTGCAATGCTGGTTATTAGAAACCCGCCTAAGGTAATTAATAATGCTATTTTTTTCATGATACCTACTCCACTATTATTGCTAACCTGAAAGGATTCTCAGGTCAGATAGTCATCTTTTTTATCAGATGCGCTATTCATTGTGATCTGTAAATTTATATTTCTGAACAGCCGATGATGTCAGGATCAAGAAATTCAGCATGGTGAATTTAGGGTTGAATTATTCATGTTGTGAGATGTTTCTTTCTTGATTAATTGTGCTCTGGGACGTTTCTTTTGTTGAATTGAAATTTATATATTATAGGCTCGATGAATATTTATTAGTACAATGATGGAATTATTTTTATATTCTCCTGGTCGTTATTTGTTAACGGCATTCTAATTGTTCTTGCATTCCCCAGGATTTTATTTATTTAAAAGGCATATATTCTTGCCTTGACATAATATGTCTCTTTCTAAAATAAAATCTAACGCGTATGCACACGTTGAAAGTGAATGTTACTTATTTTAATATCTTCACGCGATTCGCTGCGTGGAAGAGCCATCCTCCTGAATATAAGATTACCTACCGATCCATTATATAAGATGATATGTGCATAAGCTTTTTGCTCGCAATAATACGTCAGGGCAGGTGAGAAAAAAGTAATAGCAGTGGGACGTTGCGGGACTACGCGTTGGAGTAGCGTTCCGTTTCCGGCATCCAGCGTTCGATGAGCGCCGCGGCCTGGTCCGGATAACGTTCGTGAATATGGCGTGCAAGGCGCTGCACTTCAGGAATCAGCGCCTGATCGCGCAGCAGATCCGCTACTTTGAACTCGGCGTTGCCGGTCTGGCGTGTGCCGAGCAGTTCTCCCGGCCCGCGTATCTCAAGGTCTTTTTGCGCGATCACGAAGCCGTCGTTGCTGTCGCGCAGCACCTGCAAACGCATCTGGGCCGTTTTCGACAGCGGTGATTTGAACAGCAGCACGCAGTGCGAAGCCACGGCCCCACGCCCAACGCGGCCGCGCAGCTGATGAAGCTGCGCCAGCCCCAGACGTTCCGGGTTCTCGATGATCATCAGGCTCGCGTTAGGCACATCGACGCCCACCTCAATGACCGTGGTGGCAATCAGCAGATGAATCTCACCCTGCTTGAACGCCTGCATCACCGCCTGTTTTTCCGTCGGCTTCATACGGCCATGTACCAGGCCAACGCGCAGTTCCGGCAGCGCCACGTTAAGCTCAGCCCAGGTCGCTTCTGCCGCCTGCGCCTCCAGCAGTTCCGACTCTTCAATCAGGGTACAGACCCAGTAGGCCTGGCGATGCTCTTCAATACAGGCGTGGCGCACGCGCTCAATGATGTCATTGCGCCGGGTGTCGGGAATGGCGACGGTGGTGACCGGGGTACGCCCCGGCGGCAGTTCATCAATCACCGAGGTATCCAGATCGGCATAGGCGGTCATTGCCAGCGTGCGCGGAATCGGGGTAGCGGTCATGATCAGCTGATGAGGATGAAAGCCCTGCTGCTGGCCTTTCTCGCGTAGCGCCAGGCGCTGGTGCACGCCGAAACGGTGCTGTTCGTCGATAATGACCAGTGCCAGCCCGCTGAACTGCACCTGCTCCTGAAAAATAGCATGGGTACCCACCACCATCTGGACCTGGCCGCTGGCGATTGCCTCCTGCTGAGCCAGACGCGCTTTGCCTTTTTGTTTGCCGGCAAGCCAGCCCACTTCTACGCCGAGCGGCGCAAACCAGCTGCGGAAATTGGCCGCGTGCTGTTCGGCCAGCAGCTCGGTTGGCGCCATCAGCGCGACCTGCTTACCGTGCGCGATGGCGCGCAGCGCCGCAAGGGCGGCAACCAGCGTCTTACCGGAGCCGACATCACCCTGTACCAGGCGCATCATCGGCATGTCGCGCGCCATATCGCGCTCCACTTCCGCTACCACCCGCTGCTGCGCCCCGGTCGGGCTAAAAGGCAGGGAGGCGAGAAGCTGCTGTTTGAGGTTGTCATCAGCGCCCAACGGTAGGGCATGGAGACGCTGCGCGCCTGCGCGTAACGCCAGCATGCTCAGGTTGTGCGCCAGCAGCTCTTCGAGAATCAAACGATGTTGCGCAGGGTGTTTTCCGCTTTCCAGATCGGCAAGCGTCAGGGTCGGCGGCGGACGATGCAGGGTGCGCAACGCTTCAGGGAGACTCATCATGCCCTGCGCCAGCTCAGGCGGTAGCAGTTCGGTTACCGCGCAGGTGTCCAGCAGATCCAGCGCCTGATCGGTCAGCTTACGCAGCGTGGCCTGGCGCACCCCTTCGGTGGTGGGATAGACCGGCGTCAGGGTGTCCTGCATCTCAGGAGTGGAACTGTCCCCCTGGATACGGTATTCGGGATGGATCATCTCCGCGCCGTACTTCCCGCGTCTTGCTTCACCGTATGCCAGCACGCGACGGCCGGTTGCGAGGCCATTTTTCATCGCGGCGTTAAAGTTGAAGAAGCGCATGGTAAGGATGCCGCTGCCGTCGCTGATCTGGCAGGTCATCATGCGTCGACCGGCGAACGAGACGCTGCTGTTCAGCACCTCGCCCTCCACCGTGGCATAAATGCCGGGCAGCAGATCGCCAATCGCATAGAGCTGGGTGCGGTCTTCATATCGAAGCGGGAGGTGAAGCAGGAGATCCTGCACGGTGTGCAGACCAATTTTCGCCAGTTTGCTGCTTTGACTCGCACCGACGCCGGTCAGCGAGCTTAGCGGGACGGCATCCAGCAGGCGGCCACGCATCGCTTACTCCGCGGACTGCATCGTCGCCCACCACGTGGCATCGGCAACGATTTCGCCGTTCTCATCCACATGCGGGTAGGGAAGACCTTTGCGCTTCGCCACGCGAGCGAGCACCGGATAACCCCCTTCGAACAGCAGACGCTGCTGTTCATCAACCGGCAGCATGCTGTTGTCTCGGTTGTACATACCGGCGTTCTGGCGCTGGCGCTGCGCTTCGTAAAGGATCAGTGCCGACGCGACCGACACGTTAAGCGACTGCACCATGCCCGTCATCGGGATGATGATATCCCGATCCGCCAGATCCAGCGCTTCGCGCGTGATCCCGGTTTTCTCCTGACCCAGCAAGATGCAGGTCGGACGGGTGTAGTCGATGTCGCGGAAATCAACGGCACGGTCGGAGAGGTGGGTTGCCAGAACCTGCATGCCGCGCGCTTTAAGGTGGGTTACCGCCTCTGCAATGGTGCGGTGGGTTTTGACTTCAACCCAGCTATTGCTGCCCGCCGCGGAGGATGCCATGGTGCGCATCCGGTTTCCCGGCCATACGGCATGAACTTCATGGACGCCCACCGCATCGGCGGTACGAATAATGGCGGAGACGTTATGCGGCTTATGCACCTGCTCCATGCAGACGGTCAGGTCGGGCTGCCGCCTGGCGAGCATCTCGCGGATCCGCGCATAGCGTTGAGCGTTCATACGTTAGTTTCGGTTGCGAGTGACTTTGATGACATCCGGCATTACGCGAATTTTGCGCATAACGTTGGCCAGATGCACACGATCGCGTGCCGACAGACGGATAAAGGCGCTATAAACGCGTCCGTCTTTCTCTTCGGTATTCAGGCTGTGGATATTTGAGCCGGCCGTGTTGATCGCCGCCGTGAGGTTAGCCAGCGCACCCTGATGGTTGAACATGTCCACCTTGATCTCGGTGAGAAACTCCTGCTCGGTCTCTTTATCCCACTCAACCGCCATGAATTTCTCAGGTTCTTTCTGATAGCCGCGGATGTTGCGGCACGACTCATGGTGGATAACCAGCCCTTTACCAGGGCTGACGTGGGCAACGATCGGGTCGCCAGGAATAGGGCGGCAGCACTTCGCGAAGGTGATCAGCACGCCGTCCGCGCCTTTGATAGGCAGATGGCTGGCGCCAGGCGAGGCGTTTACCACCGGCTGACCGGTGGTGCTGGCGTCGCCCTGAAGCAGGTTTTTCGCCACCACGACGCTCATCGCGTTGCCAAGGCCAATCTCGGCCAGCAGATCGTCAAGGGTCGCCAGTTTCATGCGCTCAAGCTCGCGCTGCACATGCTCCGGTGGGATCTCGGCCAGCTTACGACTGCCGCCCAGCGCATGATTCAGCAGACGACGCCCCAGGCTGACGGAGTCGTCACGCTTGAGGTTTTTCAGCATCTGACGGATTTTGGCGCGTGCTTTCGAGCTAACGACAAAGTTCAGCCACGCCGCGTTGGGTCGGGCGCCCGGTGCGGTGATAATCTCCACCGTCTGGCCGCTGGTCAACGACTGCGAAAGGGGGTAGGGCTGGCGATCGACGCGAGCACCAACGCAGGCATGACCGATATCGGTATGCACGGCATAGGCAAAGTCGACCGGTGTAGCCCCGGCAGGAAGTTCGACGATGCGACCTTCCGGCGTGAAAACATAAATCTCATCCGGGAAGAGATCAGATTTTACGCTCTCGATAAATTCGAACGAGCTACCCGCACTCTGCTGAAGTTCAAGCAGGCTTTGCATCCAGCGCTGGGCGCGGATTTGTGCGGTGGTACTGCTTTCACCGTGCTCTTTATACGCCCAGTGTGCTGCAACCCCCATTTCTGCCATCTGATCCATATCTTCGGTGCGGATCTGCACTTCAACCGGCACACCGTGCGGGCCAATCATGGACGTATGGAGAGACTGATAGCCGTTCGCCTTAGGAATCGCGATGTAATCCTTCATGCGACCCGGGCGGGGCTTATACAGGCTGTGCATCTGGCCGAGCACGCGATAACAGGTATCAACATCCCTCACGATGACGCGGAAGGCGTAGATATCCATGATCGAGTGAAAACGCTGCTCCTTGAGCACCATTTTGCAGTAGATAGAGTAAAGATGCTTTTCCCGGCCGCTGACGCGACACGGAATTCCCGCTTCCTGCAGCCGTCCTTCGATTTCAGAAAGGATCTTCTGAATCATCTCTTTACGGTTGCCGCGTGCGGCTTTGACCACCTCTTTAATCACACGATAGCGATTCGGGTGCAGCGCCTCAAAGCCCAGCTCTTCGAGCTCAGTTTTCAGGTGATGAATACCCAGACGGTGGGCAAGCGGGCTGTAGATTTCCAGCGTTTCGCGGGCAATACGGCGACGCTTATCGGGGCGAAGGGAGCCCAGCGTGCGCATATTGTGAGTACGGTCGGCAAGCTTAATCAGAATGACGCGGATGTCCTGCACCATCGCCATAATCATTTTGCGGAAGTTTTCGGCCTGAGCCTCTTTCTTATCCTGAAACTTAAGCTTGTCGAGCTTTGACACCCCTTCAACCAGTTCGGCAACGCTTTTGCCAAATAGCTGCTCCATATCCTGATATGTCGCAGGGGTGTCTTCAATCACGTCATGCAGCAGCGCGGCCATTAGCGTTTCATAGTCGAGTTTCATCTCGGCCAGAATGCAGGCCACCGCTACCGGGTGCGTGATATAAGGTTCGCCACTTGAACGTGTCTGGCCCTCGTGAGCGTCACGTGCAACGAGATACGCTTGCTGAAGACGCTTAATCTGGTCTTCCGGCAAGTATTGTTGAATCAGCTGATTCAGGCTTTCAAACAGATACAAGGGCTACCCGCTGGTTATTAACGACGGCCTTCAGCAATAGCGGTAACGGCCTGCATTTCTGCGGCTTCCTGCTCTTGCTGTTCCTGGCGCTCACGGACATCGAGGATCTGGTTGTTGATCAGCCCCTCTTCGATTTCGCGCAGTGCGATAACCGTGGTTTTATCGTTTTCTTCCGCCACCAGCGGATCTTTACCGCCTACCTGCATCTGACGAGCGCGACGCGCGGCGACCAGCACCAGGTCAAAACGGTTACCAATTTTCTCAACAGCGTCCTGAACAGTTACGCGTGCCATAATTAAAATGCTCCACAGGTGAAGAAATGACTGGGCATGATACTGAAACTGGGTTCAGTCTGCCAATAGTTTGGTGATTAAAGCGTCATGGCGTTGTTTCTGGCGCCCCATACGCAGGCGCTCAGCGCGAAGGATAGTTTTCAAGTCGGCCAGCGCCGTATCGAAATCATCATTCACGATAAGGTAATCATACTCAGCGTAGTGGCTCATCTCTGCAACGGCCTGCGCCATGCGTTTTGCAATGACCTCTTCGCTATCCTGCCCGCGTCCACGCAGGCGGCGATCCAGCTCTTCTTTCGACGGCGGCAGAATAAAGATACTGCGTGCCTGCGGCATTTTCTGACGAATCTGCTTCGCGCCCTGCCAGTCGATATCCAGGAAGATATCCACGCCGGTCGCCAGCACGGATTCAATCGTTTTACGCGACGTTCCGTAATAGTTGCCGAACACTTCCGCGTGCTCAAGAAACGCGTCTTCGGCAATCATGCTGCGGAATTCATCATGATTGACAAAGAAATAGTGCTCGCCGTGCGTTTCTCCCGGGCGGGGGGCGCGGGTGGTATGAGACACGGATACCTGTGAATCATAGAGCGGCTGCGTCTTCAAAAATGCCTGAATCAGGCTGGACTTACCTGCACCGCTGGGGGCGGAAATAATATAAAGCGTACCTTGAGCCATCTGTTTCTTACGTCAGTTGAAATGCCGAAAAGAGATGCGTGTATGGCCGGCTAAACGCGACAGGTAAGCGATAAAAATGCGATTACCTCAGTGCCTGAGCCGGATACCCGCAACGCAAAGTAGAGTGGAGATCACGGCTTATTATACACACAGCCGCTTCGTGACGTAGCTTTTGTCATGACTTTTCCCTGATGAATAACAGCAATGCGAGCCTGCTTCCGGGAGGCCGCACAATTTGCTGCAACAGTATTAATTCCCTGGAAAGCGTCTCGCAGCGATCTGTTTTGGCCCTCGCACAGACCGTAACGCGGCGTTATATCTTCCCTGCACCTCAGGGAGGAACCTATGAAAAGGATGTTTATCGCGCTGCTGTTTCTGACAACACTGAGCCCCTTTGCCGACGCGGCATGCCCCATATGGAGCGACGCAGAAGCCGGGCAAGAGATGGAGCGCCTTTCTGCCCAGCTCACCGCGTGGGATCGCGATTACTGGCTGCGCGGCGAAAGTCCGGTTAGCGATGCGGTCTATGACGAACTGCGCACGAGACTGCATGAGTGGCAAGCCTGTTTTCAGGCTTCGCAGGTTATACCGGTGTCGGCGCCGCCTTCGTCGGGCAAAGTACTTCACCCTGTTTTTCACACCGGTGTCCGCAAGCTGGATAATCCTGTTGCGCTGACGCAATGGATGCGTGCGCGTGATGAACTCTGGGCGCAGCCCAAAATTGATGGCGTCGCCGTAACGCTGGTTTACCGCCATGGCAGGCTGGTTAAGGCTATCAGTCGTGGTGACGGGCGGCTGGGTCAGGACTGGACAAGTCGGGTGCGTTCCATTCCGGCAATCCCGCAACGCACCAGCGGTGCGCTGGCTGATAGCGTCTTGCAGGGCGAGATTTTCTGGCGACGGGATAAGCATGTGCAGAAGCAGGCCGGCGGTATGAATGCCCGGGCAAAAGTGGCTGGTGCCATGATGCGGAAAGATGACTCCCCGTTGCTGCGCGAGCTGGATGTCTTTATCTGGGCATGGCCTGAGGGTCCGACGTCGATGAAAGGCCGGCTGGACGCGCTGGAAAAGGGCGGATTCCCGCTCGTGAAACGCTGGACGGTTCCCGTCACCCAGCTTAGCGATGTTGCGGCCCTGCGCGAACAATGGTTTACGAGCCCGCTGCCGTTTGTTACTGACGGCGTGGTAATACGGGACGGCCGGGAGCCGCCGTCAGCAAGCTGGATGCCTGGCGAAGGTGACTGGGTGGTTGCATGGAAATATCCGCCTGCGCAGCATATCGCGCATGTAAAGCGGGTTCATTTCACCACAGGGCGAACCGGAAACATTGGCGTTGTGGCTGAGCTTTCCCCGATTGGGATTGATGATAAAACCGTTTCGCGGGTCAATATCGGTTCGGTTAACCGCTGGCGTCGTCTGGATCTTGTCCCGGGCGATCAGGTGATGGTGAGTCTGGCCGGACGCGGTATTCCTCGTATCGATCGGGTGGTCTGGCGCGTATCGCAGCGCGACACCCCGCAGCCACCTGCCGAAGGGCAGTTTCATCAGTTCAGCTGCTATTTCGCCACGGCGGCATGCCGGGAGCAGTTTACCGCACGTCTGAGCTGGCTGAGCCGTGCAGCGGTGCTGGATATCCCTGGTCTGAATGATGCGGTATGGACGCAGCTACTGCAGGCGCATCGCTTTGAACATCTGTTCTCATGGCTTGCCCTGTCGCGGGAGGCGCTTGCAACAACCCCGGGCATCTCTCCGGCTCGCGCCGCGGCTATATGGCAACGTTTTACGCTGACCCGACGTCAGCCCTTTTCACGCTGGTTGAAAGCGTTGGGCCTTCCTTTACCTGATGTGGCGCTTGAACTGCTTGCGGATCGCAGCTGGCAGCAGGTCTTAAATCGTAATGAAGCACGCTGGCAACAGCTACCCGGTGTGGGTAAGGTCCGTGCTAAAAAGCTGGTGGCGTTCTCCCATCATCCGGAGATCGCCACGCTGGCCCGCTGGCTTGCCGCACAGGGCATACCAGGCTTTGCTGGCTTCAGTGGGAGCTATGACGATAGTGAAACACAGGCAGTCCCAGCCGAAAGCGAAGCGCGAGCAGACGCGCCGTGAAACCAAACAGCAGCGTTGCTATGACGACCACGTCATGGCTGGATACATAATGCTGAAGCGCAACGTAGAGGACGGCCGCGGCGAAAGCAATGCCCGCATAGAGCTCCTTCTGAAATACCAGCGGAATGCGTTTGCAGAACATATCGCGCAGTACGCCGCCGAAGACGCCGGTAATCACCGCAGCGATGACCGCAATGATTGGCCCTTCGCCCATGTCCAGCGCGACCTGGGCACCAATAATGGAGAATACTACCAGGCCGAGCGCATCAAGAATTAAAAAGAAACGGCGCAGATGGGGCATCACCGGCGCCACAATGGTGGTCACCACCGCAGCGGTCGCTACGATAATGACGTACTCAGGATGCGCCACCCAGCCGAGCGGGTAGTGTCCGAGTAAAATATCGCGCACTGAGCCTCCGCCGAGAGCCGTGGCCGTGGCAATAATGATGACACCGAACGTGTCCATCCGCCGGCGCCCTGCCGCCAGGGCGCCGGTCATCGCTTCAGCGGTAATACCAATAATATAAAGAATATGAAGCAGCATTGTATTCCCCTCATCAAGCCGCAGAAGGGTAAGGACTTAAGCGCCAGCGCACGATTGAGATTTTCTAACAGGTCGGGTTTGAGATTAGTTTTATTTATGGATGAGAGAGGGCGATTAGCCAGTAATGTATTGTTATTAACAGGGTAATGGATAAATTTCCATCAGGCAGGGTATGTCACAAATACAGTATTACGTGGGCGTTCACGCAGAACCCGTCCGAAGACGGGCCTGATATGACGGTGGTGAAAACGGGTTATTCCACGTTCTGGATCTGCTCGCGCATCTGTTCAATCAGTACTTTTAGTTCGATGGCGGAATTCGTTACGTCGGCATTGATAGATTTCGACGCCAGGGTATTCGACTCGCGATTGAACTCCTGCATCATAAAGTCGAGACGACGGCCAACGGCCTCTTTCTTCTTGAGGATGTTGTAGGTTTCTTTGACGTGCGCTTCGAGACGATCCAGCTCTTCGGCTACGTCAATACGCTGCGCCATCAGCACCAGTTCCTGCTCAAGGCGGTTATTTTCCAGCTGCACCTGGGCTTCTTCAAGCTTGTTAACGAGGCGCTCGCGCTGCCACTGCATGATCTCCGGCATCCAGCCGCGCACTTTGCCTACTTCAACGCTGACGCCTTCAAGGCGCTGTTCAATCATCGCTTTCAGCGCCTGGCCTTCGGTTTCGCGCGCCACGATAAAGTCGTCCATCGCGCCGTCGAACGCGGTAAGAATTTCTGCGGCGATAGCATCCAGATCCTGTTCCTGCGCTGCCATCACACCTGGCCAACGCAGAATATCAACCGGATTGATTTCACCCTCGTCGCTCTGCATTTTTACCCAGTTCGCCGCGCTAACTAGTTGTTTCGCCAGTTTTTCATTCAGGGTCAGCTCGCCTTTTGCGCTGGCATCCGGCTCAAAACGCAGGCTGCACTCCACTTTACCGCGGGTCAGACGGGTACGAATGCGTTCGCGAACAACCGGTTCGAGGCTACGGAACTGCTCGGGCAGGCGGAAATAGGTTTCCAGGTAGCGTTGGTTCACGGAGCGCAATTCCCAGGTTGCGCTGCCCCATTCACCCTTGATTTCCCGACGTGCGTAGGCGGTCATACTGCGGATCATAGTCATACCCGTTCTGTAAATGAATTTGCAGGGATTATAGCCCTCGCTGGCTCACCATGATAGGAATAAGCTTGCGAAGCCCGTATAATGCGCAGCCACATTTGCCACAAGCCGGAGAATCACTCATGCGTCCATCAGGCCGTAGCGCTAATCAGGTGCGCCCCGTCACCCTGACCCGTCATTACACGAAACACGCTGAAGGTTCCGTGCTTGTTGAATTTGGTGAGACCAAAGTGCTATGCACTGCCACTATTGAAGAGAGCGTTCCGCGTTTTCTGAAAGGGCAAGGCCAGGGCTGGATCACCGCTGAATATGGCATGCTGCCGCGCTCTACCCATACCCGTAACCCACGCGAAGCCGCGAAAGGCAAACAGGGCGGTCGTACTCTGGAAATCCAACGCCTGATCGCCCGCTCGCTGCGCGCCGCTGTCGATTTGAAAGCGCTGGGCGAATTCACCATCACGCTTGACTGCGACGTGCTGCAGGCGGATGGCGGCACGCGCACCGCCTCGATCACCGGCGCCTGTGTGGCGTTGGCGGATGCCCTGAACGGCCTGGTTGCCGCCGGGAAGCTGAAAAAGAATCCGATGAAAGGAATGGTCGCCGCGGTCTCTGTGGGGATTGTGAAAGGTGAAGCGGTCTGCGATCTGGAGTATGTCGAAGATTCCGCAGCCGAAACCGACATGAACGTGGTGATGACCGAAGACGGACGCATGATCGAGGTGCAGGGAACGGCCGAAGGTGAGCCGTTCAGCCATGAGGAGCTGCTCTCCTTGCTGGCCCTGGCGCGAGAGGGCATTGAGTCGATCGTCGCGTCGCAGAAGGCGGCGTTAGAAAACTGATTTAAGGCGACCGTAATGGTCGCTTTTTTTTGCGTAAAAAAGAGAGATGAGGAGCGAAGCCATGAAACCGTATCAGCGCCAGTTTATTGAATTTGCACTTAACAAGCAGGTGCTCAAATTTGGCGAATTCACGCTGAAATCCGGGCGCAAAAGTCCGTATTTTTTTAATGCCGGGCTGTTTAACACCGGACGCGATCTGGCGCTGTTAGGCCGTTTTTACGCAGAAGCGCTGGTGGATTCCGGCATTGATTTCGACCTGCTGTTTGGTCCGGCGTATAAAGGCATCCCGATTGCCACTACCACCGCCGTAGCGCTTGCGGAGCACCATGAGCGCGATGTGCCGTACTGCTTCAACCGTAAAGAAGCAAAGGATCATGGCGAAGGCGGCAGTCTGGTGGGCAGCCCGCTGCAAGGGCGCATCATGCTGGTGGACGACGTGATTACCGCCGGTACCGCGATTCGTGAATCGATGGAGATCATTCAGGCCAACGGCGCTACCCTCGCCGGCGTACTGATTTCGCTCGATCGTCAGGAGCGGGGCCGGGCCGATATTTCTGCCATTCAGGAAGTTGAACGCGATTATGGCTGCCAGGTGATTTCCATCATCACGCTTCAGGATTTGATCGACTGGCTGGAAGAAAAACCGGAGATGGCCGACAGCCTGGCTGCGGTACACGCCTATCGCGAGCAGTTTGGCGTGTAGTTTGTTAACCCGGCAGACGCACTGCCGGGTGATGCTTAGAGCAGCGCGGCGCCCTGCGTGTTCACATACAGCGAATAGACAGACGTGCTTGATGCCATGAACAGGCGGTTGCGCGATGCGCCGCCAAAGCAGAGGTTAGCGCAGCGCTCCGGCAAATGAATCATGCCAATCGCTTTACCCTGGGTATTAAAGACGCGCACGCCGTCCAGCTCTTCACTACCCATGCCCCAGCCGCACCAGAGATTCCCATCTACATCGCAGGCGATGCCGTCAGCCGTGCCGCTGCCGCAGTCGATATGCACGCGTTTATTCTTCAGCGTATTGCCCTCTACGTCCCAGGCAAGAATTAAGCGATTCGGCGTCGCCCGACTCTCCACGACATAGAGCGTTCTCTCGTCAGGCGAAAAACAGATGCCGTTAGGGCCTCTGACATCACCCAGCGCTACGCTGAGCTGGCCGCTTTGCGGATCGAGACGATAGACGTTTTGTGGCAGCTCCGGTGCTGCTTTATGTCCCTCGTAAAACCCCGCAATGCCAAAAGGTGGATCGGTAAACCATATTGAGCCGTCAGACTTCACTGCAATATCGTTCGGTGAGTTGAAAGGTTTTCCATCGAAGGTGTCAGCCAGAATGGTGATGCTGCCGTCGTACTCAGTGCGGGTAATGCGGCGGGTATCATGCTCACAGCTGATCAGCCGGCCCTGGCGATCCCGGGCATGCCCGTTGGCAAAGCTGGAGGGCTGACGAAACACCCGGGTTTCGC
The DNA here is from genome assembly GCF_000463155.2 of Siccibacter turicensis LMG 23730. Lineage (GTDB taxonomy): Bacteria > Pseudomonadota > Gammaproteobacteria > Enterobacterales > Enterobacteriaceae > Siccibacter > Siccibacter turicensis. The sequence continues at coordinate 57,337 of NZ_AWFZ01000002.1, forward strand.
CCGTGACTTCGTCCCAGCGCATGATGGCATTATTGGGTATGTCGCTCCACAGCAGCATCCGGCTGTCGCCAAACCATACCGGGCCTTCCGCCCAGCGGCAGCCGGTGGCAATTTGTTCTACTTTGGCGCTGGAGAGCATATAAGCGCGAAAGCTGTCGTCCAGGGCGACAATGCGTGGGTCAGGGTAGCGGGGGGAGGGTGTCCAGGCAGCGTAACCTTTCGCGCTCACCATCAGCGCAGCCGTAGCGATACCGGTCAGTTTTAACAGTTCCCGACGTGACGTTGCCATCAGGTCTCTCCTTCGTATGTAGGGTTTTCGGCGTATTATTTTGCTTTAGTAAAACGACGTGCCTGAGGGAGGGTAGGAAATGTTTCGCCTGGCGGCATCTGGCAACTCAACGAATTCCGTTGGGCTTTTACACAGATAATGCAGAAAATTGAGCAGCCAGTGCGGCTGCATCACAGGTTTATTGCAGCTGGGCGGCGAGAAGCGGCCAGCGCGTGTCAAACTCTTCGGTTGGACTATAACGGAACTCGCTGCGTACAAAACGCGACAGCATGCCTTCGCAAAAGGCCATCAGCTGGCTTGCCAGCAGGGTTTCATCATGGCTATAGCCTTCACCTTCACGCATTTTTCGCTCGCGCAGTACCTGACGTAGCTGTACTTCAATGCGTTCGAAAAGCTGGTTGATGCGCCCCTGCAGTCGGTCCTGCTCAAACATCAGCGCATGCCCCGTTAAAATGCGCGTCAGCCCTGGATTGCGTTCGCCGAAGCCAAGAACCAGCTGAACAATCAGCCGCACCCGCGCAGTGGTATCTTTCTCATCTTTCAGGATCAGGTTAATACGCGTAATCAGGCTGTCTTCGATAAATTCAATCAGGCTATCGAACATACGCGTTTTGCTGGGAAAATGCCGGTATAACGCCGCTTCGGATACGCCTACAGAGGCAGCAAGCTTTGCGGTGGTAATGCGCTGGCTGCCATCGCTGGATTCAAGCATCTGCGCGAGAGACTGAAGTATTTCTTCGCGACGATTCCGTTTCGCGGTTTGTTTTTCTGCCATGTCGTAAAATACCCCTGGAATAAATACTTGTCAGGCTCGCACCACGCTACGACCGCAAACCTGAGTTTGCGGTGATGTTATCGCGTTATTTAGACAGGTGATGCGATAAAAAAGGCGTTATTTACGCCCGGAGTGCCCAAATCCACCTTCGCCACGTTCGGTCGCGTCGAAGTCTTCAACCAGATTAAACTCGGCCTGCACGACCGGTACAAATACCATCTGCGCAATACGCTCGCCCGGCTCAATGGTGAAGCTCTGCTGGCCGCGGTTCCAGACCGAGACCATCAGCTGGCCCTGGTAATCTGAATCAATCAGGCCGACCAGGTTACCCAGCACGACACCGTGCTTATGCCCCAGCCCTGAACGCGGCAGGATGACCGCCGCCAGTGCAGGATCGGCGATATGGATTGCCAGACCCGTTGGCAACAGGGTGGTTGCGCCTGGCGCCAGCTCCACGGCCTCATCAAGGCAGGCACGCAGGTCAAGCCCGGCAGAACCAGCGGTAGCGTAAGTCGGTAGCGGGAACTGCTGACCTACACGCGGGTCCAGAATCTTAACGTCGATTTTTTTCATCATAACGGGTAACGATCTCATCCAGTAATAAATGGCCAAGGAGGTCTTTTCGCTCGCGCGGTAAGACTTTATCTCCCTCCTGCCAGAAAAGGTGCAATGCATTATTGTCGCTGTTGAAGCCTTGATCCGGCTGCGATACATCATTAGCGCAGATCAGATCGAGGTTTTTACGCGCGCGTTTTTGCCGGGCGTATTCTTCCACATTATTCGTTTCTGCGGCAAACCCAACGACGTAAGGGCGACCCGCATTCAGGGCACCGACACCGGCAACGATATCGGGATTTTTTACCATGGTCAGGGTGATTTCATCCCCCTGCTTTTTAATTTTTTCGTCTGCCACCTGTGCCGCGCGATAATCTGCCACGGCGGCGCAGCCAATGAAAATGTGCTGCTGCCTGACGTGGGCCTGTACGGCCGCCTCCATTTCAAGTGCGGTGGTGACATCGATGCGCTTTACGCCAGCAGGGGTCGACAGTGCTACCGGGCCGCTGACCAACGTAACCGTCGCACCACGCGATGCAGCGGCGGCGGCAATAGCAAAGCCCATCTTGCCGGAGCTGTCATTGGTGATGTAGCGCACCGGGTCAAGCCGCTCCCGGGTGGGACCGGCGGTAATCATGATATTCAGATGTTGCAGATCGTTTACAGCCGCAAAGTGCTGTACCGCAAGGTCGACGATATCCAACGGATCGAGCATGCGCCCGGGGCCGACGTCCCCGCAGGCCTGGCTGCCGCTGTCCGGCCCCCAGATACGCAGTCTGCGTGAGGCAAGCACCTCCAGGTTGTGCTGGGTGGCGGCAGCGCGATACATCTGCTGATTCATTGCCGGTACCACGGCGACGGACGCGGGCGTGGCCAGGCATATTGTGGTCACCAGATCGTTAGCCATGCCGGCGGCGACGCGTGCTATCAGGTCAGCGGTTGCCGGGGCGAGGATGACTAAGTCTGCCCACTTGCCAAGCTCAATATGACCCATTGCTGCTTCGGCGGCGGGGTCGAGCAGGCTGTCGGAAACCGGATAACCCGAAACGGCCTGCAGACTCAGCGGGGTAATGAAGGCTTTGGCCGCATCTGTCATGGCGACGCGAACGTCCGCGCCCCGCTCACGCAGACGACGCACCAGCTCGGGTGTCTTGTAAGCAGCAATGCCACCGCTGACGCCCAGAACAATTTTTTTACCCATTAATCCCATCATGATTGCTTCCCGTTGGATTCACCGCAGAGCTGAACTTTACCACAATAAGAATGCGGTGCGACGGGCAGACCACAACGACTTTGCGAGGCGCTACGCAGGACCGGAATATCACTGTCGTGCCGCTAAATCGGGTGTGGCAACATCGCGTCATGTCAGATGGAGGCGCCAGTGAATAAAAAGACGTTCCCCAAAGGAGGCCCGCGCGAAAAGGTGTTAAAGCACGGCGTCGCCGCGTTAACGGATGAAGAGCTGCTGGCGCTGTTCCTGCGCATCGGGCGGCCAGGCATACCGGTCATCGAGTTAGCGCGCAAGTTGCTGACTCATTTTGGGTCGCTGTACTGGCTGCTGTCGGCGGACTATAAGCAGTTCAACGCCGTAAGGGGCATCGGCGTGGCGACGTTTACGCAGTTTAGCGCTATCGCGGAGCTGGCCCGTCGCTATTACTACGCGCAGGTGATGAATGAGCCGCATCTGCGTAGTACCGAGATGACAAAAACGTTTTTACAAAGCCAGCTGGATGGCGAAGAGCGCGAGGTGTTCATCGTGGTTTTTCTTAATAATCAGCATCAAATCATCAAGTCGCTCAGGATGTTTGCCGGCACGCTTAGCCACGTTGAGGTGCACCCGCGCGAGATCGTTCGCGAGGCGATTAAAATAAACGCAGCGGCGGTGATTCTTTCGCACAATCATCCGTCTGGTCTGGCTGAACCCAGCGAAGCGGATAAAGCCATTACCGAACGCATCATAAAAAGCTGTAATTTCATGGAGATCAGAGTGCTTGACCATATAGTGGTTGGTCGTGGAGAATGCGTTTCGTTTGCGGAGCGGGGATGGATTTAACCCGCTTCGCACGATCCTGTGGGATCTTTATCTGTTCGGGACTTGAGCGTAAGGCCCTGGCAGCGTATACTACGCCACCTTTGAGAATCTCGGGTTTGGCATTTGGGCCTGGCAAAGCGGATTCACATAGTGAACCCGCCAGGGACCAGGCTTGTAGCCTGACGAGGCGCCAACTCCCTATACGAAGCTCGAGCTAATTTGATTTTTGGAGAATAGACATGTCCCGAGTCTGCCAAGTTACTGGCAAGCGTCCGGTGACCGGTAATAACCGTTCCCACGCACTGAACGCGACTAAACGCCGTTTCCTGCCGAACCTGCACTCTCACCGTTTCTGGGTTGAGAGCGAAAAGCGTTTTGTTACTCTTCGTGTATCTGCTAAAGGTATGCGTGTTATTGATAAGAAAGGCATTGATGTGGTTCTGTCTGAACTGCGTGCCCGTGGCGAAAAGTACTAAGTACTTAGAGGAAATAAATCATGGCTAAAGGTATTCGCGAGAAAATCAAGCTGGTTTCTTCTGCTGGTACTGGTCACTTCTATACCACCACGAAGAACAAACGTACTAAGCCGGAAAAACTGGAACTGAAAAAGTTCGATCCAGTTGTCCGTCAGCACGTTTTATACAAAGAAGCTAAAATCAAATAATTTTAGTTTCCTTGTACAAAAACCCCGCTTATGCGGGGTTTTTTGTTTTCTGCCTGTCCCCATATCATCCCTGTACCGTTTCACTCTTTAAGCAGGAGATTCCATGCCTGAATTACCCGAGGTGGAAACCAGCCGCCGCGGTATCGAGCCGCATCTGGTTGGCGAGACAATCCTACACGCCGTCGTGCGTAACGGGCGTCTACGCTGGCCGGTCTCTGATGAAATCCACGCCCTGAGCGATAAGCCGGTGCTTAGCGTACAGCGCCGCGCCAAATACCTGCTGTTAGAGCTGCCGGACGGCTGGATTATCATTCATCTGGGCATGTCGGGAAGCCTGCGCGTGCTCTCTGAAGAAATGCCGCCCCAGAAGCACGACCATGTGGATCTGGTGATGAGTAATGGCAAAGTGCTGCGCTATACCGATCCGCGCCGTTTTGGAGCGTGGCTGTGGACGCGTGAGCTTGAAGGGCACAATGTGCTGGCGCATCTGGGGCCAGAGCCGCTGAGCGAAGCGTTTAACGCCAGCTACCTTCAGCAAAAGAGCGCCAGGAAGAAAATCGCCATTAAACCCTGGCTGATGGACAACAAACTGGTGGTAGGCGTGGGTAACATCTACGCCAGCGAGTCGCTGTTTGCCGCGGGTATCCACCCGGACAGGCTGGCCTCGTCGCTGTCGAGCGCCGAGTGTGAACTGCTGGTACAGGCAATTAAAGCCGTGCTGATCCGCTCTATCGAGCAGGGTGGAACGACGCTACGAGACTTTCTGCAAAGCGATGGTAAGCCGGGCTATTTTGCGCAGGAGCTACAGGTCTACGGGCGGGAAGGCGAGCCGTGTCGGGTATGTGCCACACCTATCGTGGCCAGCAAGCACGGGCAGCGCAGCACCTACTACTGCCGCCGCTGCCAGCACTGATTAGCGGAGTTTTTCCAGCAGGGCCTGACACACGTGCTCAGGCAGGAAATGCGCGACATCGCCCTGGTGGCGCGCCACTTCTTTCACCAGGCTTGACGAGATAAACGACCACTCGGTCGTGGGCATCATAAAGACGCTTTCCAGTTCCGGCATCAGGTGACGATTCATCTGGGCCAGCTGCATCTCATATTCAAAATCTGCCACTGCACGCAGGCCACGAATCAGGATGGTGGCCTTCTGCGCCCGGGCAAAATTGGCCATCAAATCGCTGAAGCCCACCACTTCGACCTGAGGCAGGTGCGCGGTTGCGGTCTTCGCCAGCGCAACGCGTTCCTCCAGGCTAAACAACGGTTTTTTGCTGGGGCTGGCGGCAATGGCCATGATCACGGTATCGAACATCGTCGCCGCGCGGGTGATGATATCAAGATGACCATTTGTTACCGGATCAAAGGTTCCCGGATAAATTGCGCGTCTGTGCATAGTGGGCCTCAGTGCGTCTTCGGCGGAAGGTAGGGTTCAAGCAGTTGCAGCAGACGCTGCAGCGCGCCCTGATTCTGGTACAGCACTTCGACAGCATGATGACCATAGTAGTTGCGGTAGTCTTCGTCATTGAGCAACGAGGCAACCGCCGTGACCAGGGACGACTCATCAGTAACGGTAATCAGACCATTGGCCTCATCAAGGCGTGCACAGATGTCTTTGAAATTGAACGTGTGCGGGCCCATCAGCACCGGGATAGCGTGCGCTGCGGGTTCAAGCGGGTTGTGACCCCCGCGCTCAACCAGCGAACCACCGACGAAGGCCAGATCTGCAATGCCGTACAGCAGCATCAGTTCGCCCATGGTGTCGCCTATCACCACCTGCGTACTGGTAGAGGGCACCTCACCAGAAGAACGCGTGATATAGCTCAGGCCAGCCTCACGTACCAGGTTAACGGCGTCCGGGAAACGTTCCGGATGGCGCGGGACCAGAATTAACAGCAGGTCGGGAAACTCTTTCAGCAACGCCTGATGCGCGGCAACTACAATGCTCTCTTCGCCCTCGTGCGTGCTGGTGGCGATCCAGACCGGACGGTGCGGCGCCCACTGACGGCGCAGCGTTAACGCTTTCGATGCCAGCTGCGGCGTAACCGAGATATCAAACTTCAGGCTACCGGTAACGGTAAGCTGCGAACGCTGCGCGCCAAGAGCGATAAAACGCTCGCCGTCCTCTTCGTTCTGCGCGGCAATAAGCGTAATACGGCGCAGCAGGGTGCGGACGAATTTGCCTAATTTGGCATAGCCGGCGGCGGAGCGTGCGGAGAGGCGTGCGTTAGCGATAACCAGAGGGATACGGCGCTGGTGCAGGGCCGCGACCAGGTTTGGCCACAGTTCGGTTTCCATGATCAACACCAGTTTAGGGTCGATCTTATCCAGGAAACGCGCCAGCGCGTCAGGCAGGTCGTAAGGTAAATAGACATGCTGCACGTCGCTGCCAAAGGCGGACATGACGCGCTCGGAGCCGGTTGGCGTCATGGTGGTCACGGTAATAGGCAGCGAGGGGTAACGATGACGCAGCGCGCGAACCAGCGGGATCGCGGCGAGGGTTTCACCTACGGACACGGAATGCAGCATGATGCCGCCTGCTTTCAGCTTCAGCGACGACGGATAATAACCGTAGCGTTCGCCCCAGCGTTTACGGTAGGCCGGTGCTTTACGACCACGCACCCAGAGCCGTATCCAGATAACAGGCTGAATGAGATAGAGCAGTGCGGTGTAAAGCGATTGCAGCATGGGCATAGGAACTGGTTATGAATGTGAAAGGATTCTATGTATTTAACCAGGGCTTTACCATTACTTTTGCCGTGCTGTCACAGAGCATAAGCATGAACAACATGTAACTTATTGTATTTAAACGTTATCTATTGATTTTTATAGGATATTTTTAGAGTTTCAACATAAACGCTAATTCTACCGGGGCCAGGTGCCTGAGCCGCTAAAAATCAACGCCGCCTAAACGTATGATTGGTTGGGCTTTTCGAACGTCTCGTCTGGCGCATTGAATTCGGATTATAGGCCAGGTAATGGTACAATCATTGACACTATTAGCGTTGCTGCGGGTCGTCAGAGTGCCCGCGTTTCGCCTGTTGCCGCCGAGCGGGTACTAACAACCAAGAGCTGATTGTGAAGAAGCAATTTAAACGAATTCTCGTCATCAAAATGCGCTTTCATGGCGATATGCTGCTAACTACGCCGGTCATCAGCACGCTCAGGCAGCACTATCCGGATGCCAGCGTAGACGTGTTGTTGTACCAGGACACCATGCCGATCCTCTCCGAAAACCCGGAGATTAATGCCCTGTACGGGATTAAGAATCGGGGGGCGGGCGCAGGCGAGAAAATCGCTAACTTTGTGCACCTGCTCAGGACGCTGCGCGCCAACCACTATGACCTGGTGGTGAACCTGACCGATCAGTGGATCGTTGCCCTGCTGGTGCGCGGGTTACAGGCCGAGGTCAAAATTTCCCAGGATTTCGCCCAGCGTCAGTCAGCCTTCTGGAAAAAGAGCTTTACCCATCTGGCGCCTTATACCGGCGAGCACGTCGTCGAGCGCAACCTTTCCGTGCTGCGTCCCTTAGGCATCGACAACCCTGTTACCGAAACCACCATGAGCTATCGGCCCGCCCACTGGGAAAGCCTGCGCGCGCGGCTGGATGCGCTCGGTGTCGGGGAACACTATGTGGTGATTCAACCGACGGCACGCCAGCTGTTTAAATGCTGGGACGACGACAAGTTTGCACAGGTGATTGATGCCCTGCACGCCCGCGGGTATGAGGTGGTGATGACGTCCGGGCCGGGTGCTGACGATCTGGCCTGCGTAGATAACATTGCCCGACAGTGTCAGGTTGCGCCCGTCGTGGCGCTCGCCGGAAAAACCACGTTCCCGGAGCTTGCTGCGCTTATCGATCACGCCGCGCTGTTTATCGGCGTCGACTCGGCACCTATGCATATTGCAGCCGCGGTGAAAACCCCCATCGTCTGCTTATTCGGTGCCACCGATCACGTGTTCTGGCGCCCCTGGAGCGATAACGCCATTCAGTTTTGGGCCGGAAACTATCAGGCGATGCCCAAACGCTCGGAACTCGACAGAAATAAAAAGTATCTCTCGGTTATCCCCGCCGCTGACGTCATCGCTGCGACAGAACGGTTGCTGCCTGATGCGTACGCACCGATTAGCGCAGCCCGGAGTGACGCATCATGATCGTTGCGTTCTGCCTGTTTAAATACTTTCCTTTCGGCGGATTGCAGCGCGATTTTATACGCGTTGCCCGTACGGTCGCGTCGCGAGGCCATCAGGTTCGCGTCTACGCCCAGTCCTGGGAAGGCGAATGCCCGTCTGAGTTCGAACTGATACTTCTGCCGGTCAAGTCGCGGACCAATCACGGACGTAATGCTGAATATTATGCTCAGGTGCAGGCGCATCTGAAGAAACATCCGGTTTCGCGGGTGGTGGGCTTCAATAAGATGCCGGGCCTCGATGTGTATTACGCTGCCGATGTCTGTTACGCCGAAAAAGTGGCGCAGGAGAAGGGCTTTTTTTATCGCCTGACCTCGCGGTATAAGCATTTCGCCGCATTCGAGCGCGCCACCTTTGAAAAGGGGGCAAAGACGCAGCTGCTGATGCTGACTGACCGACAAATCGCTGATTTTCAGAAGCATTATCATACTGAGTCAGAGCGTTTTCACATTTTACCGCCGGGGATCTACCCCGATCGTAAGTACGACCAGCAGATCCCCGATAGCCGGCGGATCTACCGCGAGAAAAACGCTATCGCGCAGGATGCCTTCTTTATTCTGCAGGTCGGGTCAGACTTTAGCCGCAAGGGCGTGGATCGCACTATCGATGCCGTGGCAGCACTCCCTGTCGAGCAGCGGGCTAAGGCCGTGCTGCTGGTAGTCGGGCAGGATAAACCAGGCCGCTTTGCCGCACAGGCCGCGAAACGTGGCATTGGCGCGCAGGTTCATTTTTTCAAAGGGCGCAATGACGTCGCGGAGCTGATGGCCGCCGCTGACGTACTGATGCATCCGGCATATCAGGAAGCGGCAGGCATCGTGCTGCTCGAGGCTTTGACCGCCGGCCTGCCGGTCATTACCACCGCCGTCTGCGGCTATGCCCCTCATATCACGCGCTCGGGCGGTGGGGTTGTGGTGCCTGAGCCGTTTAATCAGCAGACGCTGAACGCTGCCCTGGCGTCCTGTACGCCGTCGCGTCTCACCGAATGGGCGACGCTGGCACGGTCGTACGCCGACCACGAAGATCTCTATAGCCTGCCGGAAAAGGCAGCCGATATTATTTTAGGTGGCATCCATGGTTGAACTGAAAGAGCCACTCGCCACGCGCTGGCGCGGTAAAGACGCCTTTGCGGAAGTGGAAAAGCTGCACGGCGAGGTGTTTCGTGCGCTGGAGACCCGACGCACGCTGCGTTTTGAAATCGACGGGAAAGGCTATTTTCTGAAGCTGCACTACGGCACCACAATGAAAGAGGTCGTAAAAAACCTGCTCTCGTTACGTATGCCGGTGCTGGGCGCAGACCGCGAGTGGAACGCCATTCACCGCCTGAAAGCCCTGGGTGTGGATACCATGACCGGCGTGGGATTTGGCCAGAAGGGCTGGAATCCCATTCGGCGCACCTCGTTCATCATCACAGAGGATTTAACGCCGACCATCAGCCTTGAGGATTACTGCGCTGACTGGGCGACAACGCCGCCAGCACCACGGATTAAGCGCATGATTATCCGCCGCGTGGCGACGATGGTGCGTGAGATGCATCGGGGCGGCGTTAATCACCGCGACTGCTATATCTGCCATTTTCTGCTGCATCTGCCGTTTGAAGGCGATGAGTCCTCCCTGAAACTGTCGGTAATCGATCTGCATCGGGCGCAAATACGGCAGCGCGTACCCCAGCGCTGGCGCGATAAAGACCTGATTGGGCTCTATTTCTCTTCGCTAAATATTGGTCTGACCCAGCGCGACATCTACCGTTTCCTGACGGTCTATTTCCAGCAGCCGCTGCGTACCATTCTGGCGCAGGAAGCGGCCTTCTTCGCCAAAGCGGAAGCGAAGGCGGAGCGTATCCGCGAACGCACCCAGCGCCGCAAACTGTAATGCGAGAATAAAGAAGATGAAGAAAATCGCCTTTGTCGGCGAGGCAGTTTCCGGCTTCGGCGGCATGGAAACGGTCATCAGAGATGTGATTCATGCGTTTCGCGCCGATACGCCGACGGTTAACAGCAAGATGTTCTTTTTTTGTCGCGACGACCGGATGGATAAAGGCTGGCTGGAAGGTATCGACGCTGACTACGCCTTCTCGAACCATAAGATAAGCTTCCTGCGCCGGGCCAGGCATGTTCGCACGCTGGCGCGCTGGCTACGGGAAGAGAAGCCGGACGTGGTGATCTGCATCGATGTCATCTCCTGCCTGCTGGCCAACCGCGCAAGGCAGAAAAGCGGACTCCATTTCCCACTTTTCTCCTGGCCGCATTTTTCGCTCGACCATAAAAAACACGCGGAGTGCGTGACGTATGCGGATTACCATCTGGCGATAAGCAGCGGTATTAAACAGCAGATGATCGCCCGCGGCGTGCCTGAGGCGCGCATCAACGTTATTTTTAATCCCGTGGCACCGAAAAATACCGTCATTCCCGCTCCGGCGGCCGGTGAAGCACCGACATTCCTCTACGTCGGGCGCATGAAGTTTGAGGGCCAGAAGCGCATCAAAGATCTGCTGGATGGCCTGGCGGCGCTGGAAGGGCCCTGGACGCTACACGCCATCGGTGACGGCTCCGATTTTGAAAAATGTCGTCGGTATGCCAGTGAGAAAGGTATTGCCGATCGGATCACCTGGCACGGCTGGCAGGCGGAGCCCTGGACGCTGGTTCAGCGTGACATTAAGCGCGTGTCGGCGCTGCTGCTGACGTCATCGTTTGAGGGATTCCCGATGACGCTGCTGGAAGCGATGTCATACGGTATCTTCTGCATCAGCAGTGACTGCATGTCCGGGCCGGGGGATATGATCGTCAATGGCGTAAATGGTCAGCTCTATCCGCCGGGCGACGTGTCCGCGTTTACCGCGGCCCTGAGCGGTTTCACATGTCAGCCGCCTGCAGTCGATCCCGCAACCATTCAACACTCCATTCATCGTTTTTATATCGATGCCTATTTTGAAAACGTGAAAGCGATTTTGCGTCACGCGACAGAGACGACTATTCAATGAGCCAGCAATATTTCAATGACAGCGACGTGATCAACTCGGTGCTGGATTTCAATCACGCCGGGGAGACCGGTGCAGCCCCCTTTATCGTCGCGTATGGCATCGACAAAAACTTCCTGTACGGCTGCGGCATTTCTATTGCCTCCATTTTGTTGACCAACCCCTCTCTGGCGCTTGAGTTTCACGTTTTCACCGATTTTTTCAGCGAGGACGATCGCGCCCGCTTTGACGCACTGGCAAAACAGTATTCGACCCGTATCGTGGTCAGCCTGATTGACTGTGAAAAGCTTAAATCGCTGCCCAGCACGAAAAACTGGACCTATGCCACCTACTTCCGCTTTATCATCGCCGACCACTTCGCCGGCAAGGCCGATAAAGTGCTTTATCTGGATGCGGATATCGCCTGCCAGGGGAGTATCCAGGAGCTGGCGGATCTGCAGTTCAGTGAAAATGAAATCGCGGCGGTGGTCGTGGAAGGGGAGAGCGCCTGGTGGCAGAAACGCGCCGTGAGCCTTGACACCCCAGGACTTGAAAAGGGATATTTCAACGCGGGTTTTCTGCTGATTAATATTCCCCTGTGGGCAAAAGAAGGCATTTCCGTCAACGCTATCAACATGTTACGTGACCCGGCGGTGGTGAGTAAAATTACCCATCTCGATCAGGATGTGTTGAACATGTTGCTGGTGGGCAAAACCCGCTTCGTGGATAAAAAATTCAATACGCAGTTCAGCATTAACTACGAACTAAAAGCGCAGGCGGTTAACCCGGTTAACGATGCCACCGTCTTTATCCACTACATTGGGCCAACCAAACCCTGGCACGTCTGGGCAACCTATCCCGTTTCACGCGCCTTTTTAAACGCCCGGCAGCATTCTCCCTGGCGGGATGCGGCATTGCTTAGCCCGGGTAATGCCAATCAGTGGCGTTATGCCGCAAAACACTACTTTAAACAGAAAAAATATCTCGCTGGGGTGGTCGGCTACCTCACTTATTTTATGCACAAAGTGAAATAGACCGGGATATCCATCAGCTGCAGGGCTTTACATGATTACTAAAACAAAAATTAACGACTTCGTCGTCTACGTAAAAGATAACGATACCTTCTTCACCAGCCTCTTCGAGGACTTTTTACACTACCGCCTCGACGTGGTGAAGGTCTTCAGGAGCATTGAAGACACCAAAGTTGTGTTGATCGACACTCCACGTGGGAAATTTGTGCTGAAGGTGTTTGCACCGAAGGATAAAAAATTTGAGCGAGTGGCCAAATCCTTCGTTAAAGGCGATTACTACTACACCTTGTTGAAGCAGACCGACCGCGTTATCAACGAAGGGTTACGCTTCCCCAATGATTTTTACCTGCTGGCCGAGCGGAAAATCTTCAATTACGCCAGCCTGTTCGTCATGATTATCGAGTATGTCGATGGGGTTGAACTGGCTGATTTAAGTGAAATCGACGACGACGTGCGCGCCGAGATTGCGGAAAAAATGCAGCTGTTGCACCAGCACAATATGATCTCCGGCGATCCGCATAAGGGTAACTTTATTCTCTCTGCTGATGGGATCCGCATCATCGATCTCTCCGGAAAAACGCCTACCGCGAATCGTAAAGCGAAAGACCGTATTGATATGGAGCGTCATCTGGGTATTGAGAATGAACTCAAAGACCTCGGTTACTATTCGGTCGTGTATAAAAAGCGCGTGCGCCTTAAGATTAAGCGTATCAAACAGCGACTTAAGCTGAGCAAATAATCGCTAACCGGGATAACGATGTAATATGGCAGAGAATACTCTTTATATAACGGATGCGGATATCGCTACGCTGGTGAACGGCAAGACGTCGCGCGATACCATCATCTTCCTGTCCGGCCCGACATCGCTCAACACGCCACTGTCGGTGCTGAAGGCGAACGATGTTATTACCGTTAACGGTTCGGCGCGCTATCTACTGGATAATGGGGTTTCGCCTTTTATTTACGTACTGACCGATTCGCGCTTTTTACAGCAGCGGCGTGATGACTTCTACGCGTTTTCTCAACGCAGCCGCTTCACGATTGTAAATCGTGATGTGTATGAAGATGCCTCTGAAGAGGATAAGCGTTATCTGGAGCAGCACTGCCATATTATCCGTCCGCTCTATAAGCGTGAAAAAGGCGGGTTCTTTAAAAAGCTGAGCCTGAACTGGATTGCGCAGCGTAACCCGCATATTCATGTGCGCGTGCCGCTTTCTAAGCGCAAGCGGCTGGTCGGATTCAGCACGCGCATTAGCGAAGGCTACTGCTCGTGCCATACCATCGCCTTTACCGCATTGCAGATTGCCTATTCGCTTAACTTTGAGCGCATTGTTTTCTCAGGGCTGGATCTTACCGGGTCGTGTACCCGGTTTTATGATGAGAAAAATAACCCGATGCCGTCGGAGTTGAGTAAAGATCTGGGGAAAATTCTGCCGTTCTTTGCGTTCGCACGCGAGGTGGTGAAGGATATGAACGTCTTTAACCTGTCCGATGATACTGCCGTGGATTACCGTATCATTCCGCATATTACTCCGGACCAGTTGCCGGGCTTCGCGTCATCATAATAAACACGCGGTTGCGCAGGCAGGATGCGCAACCGCGGTAATATCAGCTCTGGTTCTCTTTAGCGCGCAGGGCGAGGGCAATCCCCAACAACATTCCCAGATTCGAAATATTCACCGTTTCGAACGCGCCGCGCACCACCATATTTCCGACCAGAATTAATCCCAGCGTCAGCCATGCGTTGCGAGTAATACCTTCAGAACGCCGGTAACCGCGAACCGCCTCGCGCCCAAGAGAGAGTAACAGATACCACAGGGCCGCCAGGCCGATAACGCCTGCTGCATACCAGGTGGCCAGCGTCAGGTTATGCGGGCCAATGGCTTTTTTGAATATCCACTGTGGATAATCCTTAATCCGTTCGTTATAAACGCGATAAAAGATATCGTCCCCGAAGCCGTAGCCTTTGATCGGGTTTTCCATAATCAAGTCGACCGCAGAACCTTGCGTACCATTGCCATAGCGACCACTGCTGGAGGTTTGCTGCATTTTATGGAACAGCTTCGCAAAATGACCGGGATCGTAGTGGTGCGATATGGTAAAAAAGAGCGCCAGCGCAGCAAGCGCCAGGGCAGGTAATTTCCATTCCCGCCGCACGATTGCCCATATGACTGACGTTACGCCAATTGCCAGCCAGGTACCGCGCTGCAGGGTACCTATAATCATTAGCCCGGCGATCAGCCCCAGCGCGAGAAAGATCAGCATCGTACGGCAGCGCTTTAGCGTCCAGAGATAGAGCAATGCCGGTGTCATAAAAATAAGCGCATCGGACTTATATTTATGGCTGAACTGGCTAAAAGGCGGGATGCCGCGCTGGTACTCTTCGATGTATTGCCATAGATCCGCTATCGCCAGTGGAATAATCGCAGCAATAAGCGCATAGATGAACGTCTTCGCAACGTCGTCTCTGGACTCATTATGTAAGACTACCGGAATAATTAACGCAATCACCACCAGCTTTTCGAAGACGGCATTGGCGGCTTTATCAAGGCTGTAAAGCGGATCAATCGAGATAAAAATTGAGTAAATTATCGCGGCAAGGAAAGTGAGCAGCGCCGCCGTCAGGTTATTTTTGAATAGCGTCAGAATGTGGCTGCGGTATTTAACGATATAGGTGATCGCCGTGATATAAAGCAATGCTGCGACAATATGCTTATAACGGGTAACGCCTTCTAAAAAGTATAAAATGATATAGAGGCTGACGAGTCCCCGGTTCCATAGCGATTGCCAGTTCTGCTCCCTGTGCTGGCTCCATTGAGTTAAAACCATTTTATCTCCAGACGACCTTCCGTCACTTAACTAAAATTATTGCTATTCAGAGCTTCTAAAACAGTGCTGGCGGAGAGATCCACCAATAGTTTTGACGGTGAACAACATGCGATCTGGTTTTTTCCGTAACCACCAATCAGCCCCGGGTCCGTTGGGCCATAAAGTGTAATGTTGGGTCGATCCAGCGCCGCCGTAAGATGGCTTAAACCGGTATCAACCGACACCACGAATTTTGCGCCTGCCAGTACGCGGGCAACCTGATCCAGGTTCATGCGCGGCAGCACATCGACATACTCAAAGCCCTCTGCCAGTCGCTTTGCACGCGCTTCTTCATGGGGGGCGCCCCACGGCAATTTTATGCGCAGGCCGCTGTCGGCGAGCAGGCTGATGAGCTCACGCCAGTGCGTTTCCGGCCAGTGTTTGTCATCCCGGGTCGTGGCATGCAGAAACACGGCGTAAGGCGCCGCACTGTCATCGGCACGGTTCAGGAAATGTTGAGCGATAGCGTAATCGCCCTGAGCGTCAGGCCGGGCGTAGCCAAGGCTTTTGGCAAACAGCTCACGGGTGCGTTCGACGGCGTGCTGTGCTTTGGGAATGGCGTGCCGACGATTATAGAACAGGCTGGCCAGCGGCTCGCGTGCGCTCTGCCAGTCCATACCGTGCTTCACACCCGCTGCCAGGCGCGTCACCAGCGCAGCGCTCTTCACCAGCCCCTGGGCATCAATCACCGCATCGTATGTCACTTCACGCAGCGAGGCGCGGAACGCGCGGCGCTCGGCCTTTATCGGTGCGGAAAACCACGCTTTACGCCAGCGGCGTATCGCCACGGGAATGACGCGCTCGACGGCCGGATGCCAGGAGGGGATCTGCGCGAAACCCTCTTCAACCACCCAGTCAAAACGAATACCGGGCAGTGCCCGCGCCGCATCGGTAAGCGCGGGCAGCGTATGGAGTACATCCCCCATGGACGAGGTTTTTACGATAAGTACCCGCATCGCTTACCCTTCCTGCTCAAGCAGCAGTGGGTTCAGGGTTTCCAGTACGCGTTGCGGGGTGATATCGATCAGGCTCTGATGATAACCCTCCGCCGCATCGCCCTTACGCACTTTGTGATATCCCGAAATCAGCCGGATAACGCGCGCCTTATGGGACAACGGCGGCGTGAAGTCCGGACTGCTTGGTCCGTAGAGGGCAACCAGCGGGCGATCCAGCGCGGCGGCGACATGCATCAGGCCAGAATCATTTGTCACCATAGCATTACAGGCTGCGATAAGCACCACGGCCTGCTCCAGCTCGGTTTCCCCCGCCAGATTGCGGCACCATGCCTGCTGTTCCGTGGTCAGGGACGCAAGGATTTCATTGCCGGCATCGTGATCTTTCGCTGAACCGAACAGCGCAATCTGATAACCCTCATCAATGAGTTCAGCGGCCAGCGTGGCGTAGTGATAGTGCGGCCAGCGTTTTGCCGGGCCAAATTCAGCACCGGGGCAAAAACCAATCAGCTGGCGTTCATCAGAGAGGCCAAAGGTCTTACGCATCTGCACGCACTCTTCTGCGCTGACCTGCAGCTTCGGCCACAGCAGCGGCTGAGGCAGATCGCTGGCGTTCTGCATTACGCCTTTATCCCACGCCAGTGCGACGTAGCGTTCGACCATAAGCGGCCAGGCCTGTTTATCAAGCGGGCGCGCGTCGTTGAGCAGAATATAACGCATCTCGCCGCGCCAGCCGGTGCGCAGCGGAATGCCGGCGAAGAAGGGGATTAACGCGGATTTGAACGAACCGGGCAGCACGTAGGCGCGATCGTAGCCGCGATGACGCAGGCTGCGGCCGAGCCGGCGACGCTCGCCGATTTCCAGCGCGCCATGGCCCAGCGGCATGGCGATGGCCTCGTTCACTTCCGGCATGCGGGAGAGCAGCGGACGGCACCACGCGGGTGCCATCACATCAATGACCGCGTCAGGGAAGCGCGCCTTAAGGGTCCGGTACAGACTCTGCGACATCATCATGTCGCCCACCCACGACGGGCCAATCACCAGAATTTTCATACGCTGTGCTTACGCGTCACGGTTGAGCCAGGCCATGTACTCCGTCACGCCTTCGGCGACGGTTTTGAACGGCTTGTCGTAGCCCGCGGCGCGCAGGTTGGTCAGATCGGCCTGAGTAAACGCCTGGTAGCGGCCTTTCAGTTTTTCCGGGAACGGAATGTACTCGAGGCTGCCTTTTTTATGGAACGCCAGCGCTGCATCGGCAACGGCCTGGAAGGATTCGGCACGGCCGGTACCGCAGTTGAAGATGCCGGATACGCCGTTCTGCCAGAACCACAGGTTCACCGCGGCCACATCGCCAACGTAGATGAAGTCACGCTTGAAGCCATCGCTGCCTTCGAACAGTTTCGGGCTTTCGCCGTTGTTCAGCTGGGTGTTGAGATGGAACGCGACGCTCGCCATGCTGCCTTTGTGACCTTCACGTGGCCCGTAGACGTTGAAGTAGCGGAAACCGACGATCTGTGAGGTGGCTTCCGGCAGGATCTGGCGCACGTACTCGTCAAACAGGAACTTGGAGTAGCCGTAAACGTTAAGCGGCTGCTCATACTCGCGGGATTCGATAAAGTTGCTGGTACGCCCGCCGTAAGTGGCGGCGGAAGAGGCGTACAGGAACGGGATCTCACGCTCCATGCAGTAGTGCAGCACTTCTTTAGAGTACTGATAGTTGTTATCCATCATGTACTTGCCATCCCACTCCGTGGTGGACGAGCAGGCGCCTTCATGGAATACCGCTTCGATGTCGCCGAACTCTTCACCCGCCATCACCTGAATCAGGAAGTCTTCCTTATCCATGTAATCAGCAATGTTCAAATCCACCAGGTTGACGAATTTGGTCCCGTCTTTCAGGTTGTCGACCACCAGGATGTCGGTGATACCCATATCGTTCAGAGACTTAACAATGTTGCTGCCGATGAAGCCGGCGCCGCCGGTAACAATGATCATAAGCGTAACCTTTAATACATGACGACCTGAGACGATCTCAGGCACTACTGTTTCTTATCATACCATTTCCCTGTTTTGTTGACCTTCTCAATGTCATACAGGTTACTTTGTCACGTGATTTATGCTGCAAAACGAAGAATCGGTAAATCGTCATCTCGTATCACGTTGTACCTTTAGGTAATAATACGTGCCGAACTTTGCCAGTCTGGAGAATCGCAATGCGAGGGGATTTTTACCAACAGTTGTCTGCCGACCTTGATACCGCAAGGGCGGAAGGGTTGTTTAAAGAAGAGCGCATTATCACATCGGCGCAGCAGGCTGATATCACTGTGGCTGATGGAAGCCACGTCATTAACTTTTGCGCCAATAACTATCTGGGGCTTGCCAACCATCCGGCGCTGATTGCGGCGGCAAAAGCGGGCATGGATACGCACGGTTTTGGCATGGCGTCGGTGCGCTTCATCTGTGGGACGCAGGACAGCCACAAACAGCTCGAACAAAAGCTGGCCGCGTTTCTCGGTATGGAGGATGCGATTCTCTACTCTTCCTGCTTCGATGCGAACGGCGGCCTGTTTGAGACGCTGCTCGGGCCTGAAGATGCCATTATTTCTGACGCGCTGAACCACGCCTCCATCATTGATGGGGTGCGCCTGTGTAAGGCGAAGCGTTACCGCTATGCCAATAACGATATGCAGGAGCTGGAAGCACGTCTGAAAGAGGCGCGTGAAGCGGGCGCGCGGCATGTCATGATTGCCACCGACGGCGTGTTCTCCATGGACGGCGTGATCGCCAACCTGAAGGGCGTGTGCGACCTGGCGGATCGGTATGATGCGCTGGTCATGGTGGATGACTCCCACGCGGTCGGCTTTGTCGGTGAAAACGGACGCGGCACCCACGAATACTGCGAGGTCATGGGGCGCGTCGATATCATCACCGGTACACTCGGCAAAGCGCTGGGCGGTGCGTCGGGCGGCTACACCGCCGCACGTAAAGAGGTAGTGGAGTGGCTGCGTCAGCGCTCACGTCCGTACCTGTTCTCCAACTCGCTGGCGCCAGCCATCGTGTCTGCCTCAATCCAGGTGCTGGAGATGCTCGAGTCCGGCGCAGAGCTGCGTAACCGGCTGTGGAACAACGCCCGTCTGTTCCGCGAAAAAATGTCAGCGGCAGGGTTCACCCTGGCCGGAGCCGATCACGCCATCATCCCGGTGATGCTCGGCGACGCGAGCGTGGCGCAGCAGTTTGCCCGCGAGCTGCAAAAAGAGGGTATCTACGTCACCGGATTCTTCTATCCGGTGGTGCCAAAAGGCCAGGCGCGTATTCGCACGCAGATGTCTGCGGCGCACACCCCTGAGCAGATTGAACGTGCGGTCGATGCGTTTATCCGCATTGGTAAACAGTTACATGTGATTGCCTGAGGGCGTGGAATGAAAGCATTAGCGAAACTGAAAGCGGAAGAAGGCATCTGGATGACCGATGCGCCAAAACCAGAGATGGGCCACAACGATCTGCTGATTAAAATCCGCAAGTCTGCCATCTGCGGGACCGACGTGCACATCTACAACTGGGATGAGTGGTCGCAGAAGACGATCCCGGTACCGATGGTAGTGGGCCACGAGTACGTAGGGGAAGTGGTTGGTATCGGTCAGGAAGTAAAAGGGTTTTCTATCGGCGATCGCGTGTCCGGCGAAGGACATATCACCTGCGGCCACTGCCGTAACTGTCGCGGCGGGCGTACCCATCTGTGCCGCAACACCGTGGGCGTCGGGGTTAACCGTCCTGGCAGCTTTGCCGAGTATCTGGTGATCCCGGCGTTCAACGCCTTTAAGATCCCGGATAACATCTCCGATGATTTGGCCGCTATTTTCGATCCGTTCGGCAACGCGGTGCACACGGCGCTCTCCTTCGATCTGGTTGGCGAAGATGTGCTGGTGGCGGGCGCTGGCCCAATCGGCATCATGGCCGCGGCGGTGGCGAAACACGTTGGTGCACGTAACGTGGTGATTACCGATGTGAACGAATACCGCCTCGATCTGGCTCGCAAAATGGGCGTCACCCGCGCGGTGAACGTGGCCAGTGAAAACCTGCACGACGTCATGGACGAACTGGGCATGACCGAGGGCTTTGACGTGGGTCTGGAGATGTCCGGTGCGCCGCCAGCGTTTCGTGCCATGCTTGATACCATGAACCACGGTGGCCGCATTGCGCTACTGGGGATCCCCCCGTCTGACATGGCTATCGACTGGAACAAGGTGATCTTCAAAGGGCTGTTCATCAAAGGCATCTATGGCCGTGAGATGTTCGAAACCTGGTACAAAATGGCAGCGCTGATTCAGTCCGGTCTGGACTTAACACCGTTGATTACGCATCACTTTTCCATCGATGAGTTCCAGAAAGGATTCGATGCGATGCGCTCGGGTCAGTCAGGTAAGGTCATCCTTAACTGGGATTAAAAAAACAGGGGCCGCACGTCGGCCCTTATTTTATTAACGGCTGCTATATTTTCCCTCCCCCATGCTTTACGCCAGGTTTTATCTGAATATCACCTGAAAGAATTATCTTAAATTCTCACTTATTCGGGTAAATTCCTGTCAATGTCATAAATAATTCGTAATTGCGCATTACTCTTATAGAGCTGGATGCGTTCGGCGGTTATCGTGGAAAGTATGTATCGCTTAATCATGGACTAAAAATAATTAGGGATCGTTATCTTATTGTTATCGATGAGACGACGAGGAATAACGCCTGCGCCAAAAACTGGTTGCGCTTAATTATTCTCTAAGGAAAAGCAGATAAAACATAACGTCAGAAAACTGGTTACCCCGGAAATAAAACTTTATGAATGATAGCCCGAAACTCAGTGTCATCATCCCGCTGTACAACGCCGGCGAGCATTTCGCGGCCTGTATGGATTCGCTGTTGGCGCAAACCTGGACGGCGCTGGAAATCATCATTGTGAATGACGGTTCGACGGACAATTCCGCCAGCATTGCACAGGCTTACGCCGATGCGCATTCACATATCCGTGTTATTCATCAGTCTAACGCCGGGGCCTCGGTTGCCCGAAATCGCGGTGTTGAGGCGGCGACCGGCGACTATGTCGCGTTTGTTGATGCTGACGATCTTCTCTATCCACGCATGTATGAAACCCTGATGGGGATGGCGCTCAGGGATGATCTGGACGTGGCTCAATGTAACGCGGACTGGAGCGATCGCAGCTCCGGCCATACGTGGCTCTCTATCCCCACCGACCGTCTGACCTCAACCGGTGTAATGACCGGGCCAGACTGGCTGCGCAAAGCGCTGGCAACGCGCCGCTGGACGCACGTGGTGTGGATGGGCGTATACCGCCTGAGCCTGATTCGGGATATCAAATTAACCTTCGTGCCGGGCCTGCATCATCAGGATATTCTCTGGACGACAGAGTTTATGTTTAATGCCCGTCGCGCCCGCTATACGCAGGAAGCGTATTATAAATATTTTCTCCATAATCAGTCCGTTAGTCGGGTTAAGCGCCAGGGTACGCAGCATGCCCAGTATCAGCGGCACTATATTAAAATTACGCGCCTGCTGGATAAGCTCAATAATGATTACGCGAATAAAATTCCTGTCTACCCGGAATTTCGCGAGCAGGTAACGCGTGAAGCATTACGCGTGTGCCACTCGGTACGCAAAGAAAAAGATAACGACATAAAACAGATTATTATCGCGGATATTTTCTCATCCGGTATGTATAAGCGCCTGATTAAAAACGTGCGCACCCCGAAGCTGGCCTATCAGGCGATGCTGTGGTCATACCGTTTGTATCGCTGGCGTGATAAAAGCGCGTTTGCCCGACGCACGGCGCGGCGCCCGATCCGCGTACGCTAAAAATAAAAAACGGCCCCTTGGGGCCGTTTTTGCATTCTGATGTGCGGGTCTTAACGCTGCGTATTTCCCCACCCTTTCCACTGGTGCTCGATATATTTCACCAGCGCACTTTGGCTGATACTTTCACCCAGTACGGCAAAGTAACGTCCGACGTACACCGGTTCCAGCGGCTGTTTCGGTTTACAAAGCTGCACACCTTTGAACGGGTTACGCGGGGCGGCAGGCTTTTCAGACCGCGGCGGCGGTGGCGTTGCCGGGGTGGAGGTGTCGACCTGCGGCTCGTTCAACAGGCTGCTCGGCCTTACCAGCGTAATATCATCCGGCAAGCTGTACACCATCTGCTGCAGAACCCGTACCGTTGTGGGGTGCGGGTGACCAATGGCGATGGCCGATCCGTTGCGCCGCGCCAGCGCGACCGCACGGTTAAACTGGACGCGAATATCGGCTTCCTTCTGGGTGTCGTCGAGAAAGACCTTACGCTTGATGACCTTCACGCCGTTACCTGCTGCCGCGCGCATCGACTGGCTGTTGCCGATGGTCATGCTGTCCAGGAAATAGAGGTTGTAACGGCTCAGGGCCTGCATCACCTTTTGCATCCCGAACAGGCTGGAGGTCATGGCGCTACCCATGTGGTTATTCAGCCCCACGGCGCCGGGGACGCGGTTTACCGCCTCGCGGATGATGCGCTCGATTTCATCGCTGCTCATATCCGGGCGCAGCGTGTCCTTCTCCAGCGGCTGCTTGCTGAGCGGCGCCATCGGCAGGTGAATCAAGACTTCATGTCCGCTCTGATGCGCTTTGGTCGCCATCTCATGCGCGTGTGGCGCATTCGGCAGAACAGCAACGGAAACGGCGGAGGGAAGGGCGAGGATCTGATTTTCGGTCTGCGGACGATAACCGAAGTCATCAATCACAATGGCGAGCTTACCTGCCAACACCGGGGGAACCAGCAGAAGCGTACTGACTACCGCGACAAAAAGGTGACGAAACTGAAGCAAAACTTATCTTCCCAGCCATGGTTGCGGATTAACGGCCTGTCCCTGACGACGAATTTCGAAATAGAGTGATGGTCGACCCTGACCACCGCTGCTGCCGACAAGCGCGATCGGCTGACCTGCGCGAACCTGCGTGCCGACATTAACCAGCGCACTCTGGTTGTAACCGTAGAGGCTCATATCCCCTTTACCGTGTTCCACCACGACCACCAGCCCGTAACCCTGTAGCCAGTCGGCGAGGATAACGCGTCCATCAGCAATGGCTTTCACTTCTGTGCCTTCTGAGGCACCGATTACAATCCCCTTCCACCGTAGCTCACCCTGCAGCTGTTCGCCATAGCGATGCAGCAATGTTCCGCGTACCGGCCAGTAAGCCTGGCCGCGCGGCGAGCCAAGCCCGCCGGTACGTGACATAAGTGAGCGTTCGCTTTCAGTCGGTTTATAGGTGGTGCCTTTACGCGTCGCTTCCTGCTGACGGTTACGCACTTTTTCCGCTTCCGCGGCTTCCCGCTGGGCGCGAGCTTTCGCCGCGGCTTCTGCGCGGGCAATGCGATCCCGCAGACGGGATTCGTTGGCACGCAGTTCGCTCAGCTGCTGCTGACCCTGTTGAATGGAGGATTCAAGACTGGTGAGGGTTTTCTTACGCTCGGCGCGCGCTTGCTCAAGCTTCGCCTGCTGCGCCTTCTGTTCATACAGTAGCGTTTGCTGCTGGGTCTGCTTTCCTTCCAGCTCGCGTTTCTGAACGTCCACCTCTTCGCGCGTCTGTTTGAGCTGAGCGATGGTTTCCTGACGCGCCTGGTTAAGGTAGCCAAAGTACGCCTGCAGACGCTGACCGCGCTGGCTCTCTTCGCCGCTGAGGATTAGCTGTAAACCGGTATGCTGGCCCTGACGAAACGCGGCATCAAGCTGGGCGGCCAGATTACGTTCCTGCGCGGCTTTCTGCTTTTCGAGCTTCGCCAGCGAAGCGTTCAGCTCCGCAACCTGCGCGTTAATCTGCGTGAGCGTCGCCTCGGTTTCCCGCAGCTGACGGCTTGCCGCGGCGATGGCCTGATCCTGACTTTTAAGCTGCTCCTGCAGTTTACTGCGCTGCTGTTGCTGCTGGCGGACGGCACGCTCTTTTTCCGCAATGTCCTGCTGGATAGATTTCAGCTGATCGCGATCGTCAGCGTGGGCGGGAACGGCGCACAGCAATACGCCAGCGCTGAGCGCGCTGGCGTAGAGCAGGGGCCTGACTGAAAAACGGTTCGCTTTCGTGGCCCATGTTATTGATAAAATCGCCTTTCCCCTCATAAGAGGGATTATTCCACGATGAACAGCGCCTGACCAGTCATCTCTTGCGGGATTTCCTCGCCCATCAGGGCAAGCAGGGTCGGCGCGATATCGGACAGCTTACCGCCTTCAACCGGTTTCACCGCTTTCGGTCCAACGTAAATCAGCGGGACCGGCAGGTTGGTGTGGGCGGTATGTGCCTGGCCGGTCGCCGGATCGCGCATCTGCTCGGCATTACCGTGATCGGCGGTAATAAGCAGCTGGCCGCCAACTGACTCTACGGCGTCAACCACCTGAGCGACACAGGCGTCCAGCGCTTCGACTGCTTTTACCGCGGCGTCCAGCACGCCGGTATGACCTACCATGTCGCCGTTCGGGTAGTTACAGATGATGGCGTCGTACTGGCCGCCTTTGATGGCCGCGACCAGTTTTTCGGTCAGCTCGGCAGAGCTCATTTCCGGTTGCAGATCGTAGGTGGCCACGTCAGGAGACTGAATCAGAATGCGGTCTTCGCCAGGGAAGGAGGCTTCTACGCCGCCGTTAAAGAAGAAGGTGACGTGGGCATATTTTTCCGTCTCTGAGATACGCAGCTGCGTTTTATTGCGCTTCGCCATCCACTCCCCGAAGGTATTGACCAGTGCAGTAGGCGGGTAGGCGCAGGCCGCGTTGATGTCTGCGGCATACTCCGACAGCATCACGAACTCGGCCAGCTTCACCACTTTTTTACGCGCAAAGCCGTCAAAGTCAGGGTTAACAAAGGCGCGGGTGAGCTGACGCGCGCGGTCGGCACGGAAGTTCATGAAAATCAGCACGTCGCCGTCCTGCATGGCCGCATCGGCCTCGCCGGCGGCACGCAGTACGGTGGGCTTAACGAACTCGTCGTTTTCATCACGGGCATAAGCCGCGTGCAGGGCGTCAATGGCGTTATCGGCGGTAAACGCCCCCTGTGCCTGCGTAAGCAGATCGTAGGCCAGCTCAACGCGATCCCAGCGGTTGTCGCGGTCCATGGCGTAATAGCGGCCAATCAGCGAGGCGATACGGCCTTTGCCGAGCTGAGCGAACCTGTCGCTAAAGCGTTTGAGCGCCGCTTCAGCGCTGCGCGGCGGGGTGTCGCGACCATCCAGGAAAGCGTGCAGATAGATTTTTTCCGCCCCGCGCTTGGCGGCCAGCTCCACCATCGCCATGATGTGATCCTCATGGCTGTGAACGCCGCCTGCGGAGAGCAGACCCATGATATGCACGGCTTTACCGGCGGCAACGGCGTTATCCACCGCCCCGGTCAATGCGGGATTGGTAAAGAAATCACCTGACTTAATTTCAACGTCGAGGCGGGTTAAATCCTGATAAACGATGCGGCCCGCGCCGAGGTTAACGTGCCCAACCTCGGAATTGCCCATCTGGCGGTCAGGCAGGCCGACCTCCAGCCCGGAGGCGTCAATCAGCGTATGGGGACGGGAGGCCCATAGCTGGTCCATTACTGGCGTTTTCGCCTGGGAAATGGCGTTATCCTGCTGCTCCTCGCGGTAGCCGTAACCGTCCAGGATCACCAGTACCATTGGCTTTTTAGAAACCGACATTGCAATAACCTCATGCGCGCTAAAGGGAGAAATTGGCGTAACTTTACTACACCGCTTTGCGCCCGATAGCTGCAGGAGATCAAAGAAACGAGCCGGTGGCGGAGCCTGTACGCGGTGGCCTGCAGATTTTTACGTAACGCGCCGCAGAAAATGCATAACCTGCTGCTCTTTGGCTGTAATTAACACACTGCGCAGGTATACTCCTCACCTGGTTTTTTCACTTAGTCGGGAGTCATTACCCCCCATGCAAGAAATTATGCAATTCGTTGGCCGCCACCCCATACTTAGTATCGCGTGGATTGCGTTACTGGCGGCGGTGATTTACACCACGTTTAAAGGCCTCACCTCAAAGGTGAAGACCATCACCCGCGGTCAAGCGACGCACCTGATCAACAAAGAAGACGCCGTTGTGGTGGATATCCGCCAGCGTGACGACTTCCGCAAAGGCCATATCGCCAGCGCTATCAACCTGCTGCCGAACGAAATCAAAAACGGTAGCTTGGGCGAGCTTGAGAAGCACAAAGCCAACCCCATTATTGTTGTTGATGCGAGCGGTATGTCTGCCAACGACGCGGCCACCGCGCTGCACAAAGCGGGCTTTGAGCGCGTATTCGTACTGAAAGAGGGCGTGGCCGGCTGGAGTGGTGAAAACCTGCCACTGGTTCGCGGCAAGTAATACATAACAGAGGTACAGTCATGGCCAATATTGAAATCTACACCAAAGTCACCTGCCCGTATTGCCATCGTGCGAAAGCGCTGCTGGACAGCAAAGGGGTTACCTATGAAGAGTTGCGCATCGACGGCGACGCTTCCAAACGGGAAGAGATGATTAAACGTAGTGGCCGTACGACGGTGCCGCAGATTTTCATTGATGCGCAGCACATTGGCGGTTGCGATGACTTACATGCGCTGGATGCGCGTGGCGGGCTCGATCCACTGCTGCGATAAAACCGGCCGTCAGGCACTTTTAAGGATATAAATAAAGGGTTTACCTATGTCAGAACAAAACAGCACAGAGATGGCGTTTCAGATTCAGCGTGTTTACACCAAGGATATCTCTTTCGAAGCGCCGAACGCTCCGCAAGTGTTCCAGAAAGACTGGCAGCCGGAAGTAAAACTGGATCTGGATACCGCATCCAACCAGCTGGCCGAAGACGTTTATGAAGTCATGCTGCGCGTGACCGTGACGGCTACCGTTGAAGGCGAAACCGCGTTCCTGTGCGAAGTACAGCAGGCGGGCATCTTTACCGTTGGCGGTATCGAAGGTACCCAGCTGGCGCACTGCCTGGGCGCATACTGCCCGAACATCCTCTTCCCGTATGCCCGTGAATGCATCACTAACCTGGTTTCACGCGGTACCTTCCCGCAGTTGAACCTCGCGCCGGTTAACTTCGATGCGCTGTTCATGAACTATCTGCAACAGCAATCAGGTGAAGGTGCGCAAGAACATCAGGATGCCTGATGAACACCACCATTAATGCCTCAATGACAGTCATCGGTGCCGGCTCGTACGGCACCGCTCTTGCCATCACGCTGGCAAGAAACGGTCACCAGGTCGTGCTCTGGGGTCACTCCCCTGACCATATCGCCACCTTAAAGGCCGATCGCTGTAACGCCGCCTTTCTGCCGGACGTTCCCTTCCCGGATTCACTGCATCTCGAAAGCTCCCTTGCCGCTGCGCTGGCCGCCAGCCGCGATATTCTCGTGGTGGTGCCAAGCCATGTTTTCGGCAAGGTGCTGCAGGAGATTAAACCGCTGCTGCGTCCGGATGCGCGTATCGTCTGGGCCACCAAAGGCCTGGAAGCGGATACCGGTCGTCTGTTGCAGGACGTCGCGCGCGACATTCTGGGCGATGCGATCCCGCTGGCGGTAATTTCCGGCCCGACCTTCGCAAAAGAGCTGGCTGCGGGACTGCCGACCGCCATCTCGCTTGCGGCGACCGACGAAGCCTTTGCCGAAGACCTTCAGCGCCTGCTGCACTGTGGGAAAAGCTTCCGCGTATACCGCAACCCCGATTTTATTGGCGTTCAGCTCGGCGGCGCGGTGAAAAACGTTATCGCCATCGGTGCTGGCATGTCGGACGGGATTGGCTTTGGCGCCAATGCGCGTACCGCGCTGATCACCCGCGGGCTGGCAGAAATGTCACGTCTTGGCACGGCGCTGGGCGCTGACCCGACCACCTTTATGGGGATGGCGGGGCTGGGGGATCTGGTGCTTACCTGCACCGATAATCAGTCGCGTAACCGTCGCTTTGGCATGATGCTGGGGCAGGGCATGGACGTCGAAAGCGCCCAGGAAAAAATCGGTCAGGTTGTCGAAGGCTATCGCAATACCAAAGAAGTCAGGGAGTTGGCCGCACGTCACGGCGTCGAAATGCCAATAACTGAGGAAATTTATCAGGTATTGTATTGCGGAAAAAATGCTCGCGAGGCAGCATTGACGCTGCTTGGCCGTACGCGTAAGGATGAGAGCAGCGTAAAATAACGCTCTGCCACTCTGGCGTCGTGCTACATCAGGCGACGCGTATCATGTCGCAACCCGTTGTCCTGGCGTACCGGTACCCTGAGCGTACCGGGCGCTCTGATTTTTTCTGGAGAAAGCAATGCCGTGTGAAGAACTGGATATAGTCTGGAACAATATTAAAGCCGAAGCGCGAGCGCTGGCGGATTGTGAACCCATGCTGGCCAGTTTTTATCATGCGACGCTGCTCAAGCACGAAAATCTGGGTAGCGCCCTGAGCTACATGCTGGCTAACAAGCTTGCCTCACCGATCATGCCGGCTATCGCTATTCGTGAAGTGGTGGAAGAAGCCTACGCGGCGGACCCGGAGATGATTGCCTCGGCAGCCTGTGACATTCAGGCCGTGCGCACCCGCGACCCGGCGGTAGATAAATACTCCACGCCGCTGCTCTATCTGAAAGGGTTTCACGCGCTTCAGGCGTACCGTATTGGTCACTGGCTGTGGGCGGAAGGGCGTCAGGCCCTGGCCATCTTCCTGCAAAACCAGGTCTCCGTTTCATTCCAGGTGGATATTCATCCGGCGGCAACCATTGGCCGCGGGATCCTGCTCGATCACGCCACCGGTATTGTGATCGGTGAAACGGCGGTGGTTGAGGATGATGTTTCCATTCTGCAGTCGGTCACCCTCGGCGGTACCGGTAAAACCACCGGCGATCGCCATCCGAAGATCCGCGAGGGCGTGTTGATTGGTGCGGGTGCAAAAATTCTCGGCAACATCGAGGTGGGGCGCGGCGCCAAAATAGGCGCAGGCTCAGTGGTGCTGCAGCCGGTACCGCCGCACACCACCGCGGCAGGCGTGCCGGCCCGTATTGTTGGCAAACCGGAAAGCGATAAGCCGTCAATGGACATGGATCAGCACTTCAACGGCATCAATCACGGTTTCGAGTACGGCGACGGGATCTAATCAACCCGATGCAGCGCCGGTGCTGGCGCTGCCTGGTCAGGCTTTACTGACTCTCTCTCAGTACCGCGCCGGCATATCCCAGCTGGCGCCATGCTTCATACACCACCACCGACACCGCATTTGACAGGTTCATGCTGCGGCTGTCCGGCATCATCGGAATACGAATCTTTTGTTGGGGCGGCAGCGCGTCGAGGATTGTCGCCGGCAGACCCCGCGTTTCCGGACCAAACAGCAGGTAGTCGCCTGGCTGATAGCTGACAGCGCTATGGGCCGGCGTGCCTTTGGTCGTCAGGGCAAACAGACGCTGCGGCGACTTGGCATCGAGAAACGCCTGATAATCAGGGTGGCGGGTTACCGCGGTAAATTCGTGATAATCCAGGCCCGCGCGGCGCAGGCGCTTATCATCCCAGGCAAACCCCAGCGGCTCGATCAGATGCAGTCGGAAACCGGTGTTGGCGCACAGACGGATGATATTGCCGGTATTCGGCGGGATTTCAGGTTCAAACAAGACGATATTCAGCATACAACCCCCATTTCGAGGGGCGCAGGATAGCAGAATCGCACGCCGCGAAACACTGACAAGGTCCATCGCCTCAATAGCAAAACGCCCCTTCGTGAGAAGAGGCGTGGTGGGATCAGGACCGGCGGTAGAGCGGTAACCACATGGTCAGACGAAGACCGCCAAGCGGGCTGTCATCGGCTTTTACCCAGCCGCGATGCTGCTGAATTGCGGTTTCGACGATAGCAAGCCCAAGGCCTGTGCCGCCGGATTCACGATCGCGTGCCTCGTCGGTGCGGTAGAACGGACGGAAAATCTGCTCCCGATCGGCCTGGCTGACGCCCGGACCGTCGTCATCAACGTTGATGGTAATGCCTTCTTTATCCACCGCGAAGCCGACGGAGATTTTGGTATGCGAGTAGCGCAGGGCGTTGCGCACGATGTTTTCCAGCGCGCTCTCCAGGGCGTTCGGGTTGCCGTACAGCAGCCACGGACCGGGAGGATAGGTCACCTCAAACGATTTGCCCATCTGTTCCGCTTCAAACGCTGCGTTTTCAAGCACATCGCTCCACAGCTGATTGGCCTTCATGGTTTCGCTGACCAGCGCATTTTTCTGCTGGTTGCGCGACATCACCAGCAGATCGTTAATCATGCTGTCGAGGCGCTGCGCTTCCGTTTCGATGCGCTCCAGCTCTTTACTCTCGCCGCTGCGGCGGCGCAGCAGGGCGGTACCCAGCTGTAAGCGGGTAAGCGGCGTGCGCAGCTCGTGCGAGATATCTGACAGCAGCCGTTGCTGGGCGGTCATCATGCGCTCCAGCGCGGTCACCATCTGGTTAAAGCTGGCGCCAGCGGCCTGAAACTCCTGCGCGCCCGCTTCCAGTTCCGGGTGCTGGCGCAGGTTGCCCTGTGCCACTTCGTCCGCCGCATTTTTAAGACGTCGTGCCGGACGCGCCAGACTCCAGGCCAGCCACAGCAGCAGCGGCGAACTTACCAGCATCGTCACGATAAGCAACAGCAGCGGGCGGTCAAAGAGCAGGTTGATAAAGTCGGATTGTGAACTGCTGGCCGGGCGGATCAGGTAGAGCTGATAGTAATCTTCGCTGTCGCGTACCGAAAACGGGCCAACCAGTTCGAGACGGCCATATTTTTTCTTCTGCGGGTGATCGGAGTTGTCGGACTGGCCGATAAAGTTGCGGATAATCTGCATTTCATTGCGTTCGGCGCCAATCACGCGCCCTTCGCTGGTCACCAGCAGCAGACGCTGGCCGGGCGGTGCCCATTTGTCGATGGCGCGAAACAGCCTGCGCCACCACATCAAATCATTCGGCGGATCGCTTGCCAGCTCCGCCTGAACGTGTTGCTCAATCATCGTACCCTGACGCTGCTCGCTTTCGAGCAGCTCAGTCATCTGGCGTGAGTCGAGCTTGGGTAACATCAAAACCAGCATCAACACCAGCGCCAGCGTTAACCAGAAAATGGCAAAAATACGGGCGGTAAGACTGCCTGTCATGAAGCCGATACCATCAGATAGCCGCGACCGCGCAGGGTTTTAAACCACGGGTGACCATCTTTGCGCTCCGGTAGCTTCCGGCGCAGGTTGGAGATATGCATATCAATGGCGCGATCGAACGGCGTCAGGCGCTTGCCCAGCACTTCCTGACTCAAATGTTCACGGGAGACCACCTGACCGAGATGCTGTGCCAGCAGGTAGAGCAGCGTGAACTCTGTGCCGGTCAGCTCCAGTGCCTGACCATCGAAGCTGGCTTCCTGGCGGCCCGGGTTAAGGCTTAAGGCATCCACTTCCAGGGTCGGTGAACCGTTGTCGCTATTCTGCTGCTGTTCGCTCCAGTTGGAACGACGCAGGATCGCACGGATACGTGCCACCAGTTCGCGATCGTTAAAGGGTTTAGGCAGGTAGTCATCTGCGCCCAGTTCAAGCCCCAGCACGCGATCGAGTTCGCTTCCGCGTGCGGTGAGCATAATGACAGGTGTCTGGTGTGTCTGGCGTAGCTCTTTAAGGGTATCAATGCCGTTTTTCTTCGGCATCATCACGTCGAGCAAAAGCAGGTCGATGCTGTCGTCCAGGAGGTCGAGCGCCTGTTCGCCATCGTGGGCGACCAGAACGTTAAAACCTTCCATGTCGAGCAATTCCTTTAGCAGGGAAGTAAGCTCTCGGTCATCATCAACTAACAGAATTTTATTCATTGTTAATACCTCCGAGGCAGAAATTACGTCATCAAGGCGCGCTAATCCATGACTTTACGTTGTTTTACACCCCCTGACGCATGTTTGCAGCCTGAATCGTAGACTGTCTCTCGTTGATTCGCAGCACAGATGATTTTGGGAGCAAGTAATGCGCAAAGTTACCGCTGCTGTTATGGCGTCAACGCTGGCACTGAGCACCGTATGCCACGCCGCTGATGCGCTCCTCGGCGATAACTGGCACCCGGTAGACGGCGCAGCGCCGCGCAACAGCATTCAGAGTCATATGTTTGACGGTATCAGATTAACAGAGCAGCAGCGTCAGCAGTTGCGCGATCTGATGCAGCAGGCCCGGCATGAAAGCCCGCCTGTTAATGTTAGCGAAATGGAGACAATGCATCGCCTTGTCACCGCAGAAAATTTTGATGAACACGCCGTGCGTGCTCAGGCTGAGAAAATGGCGCAGGAACAGGTATCTCGTCAGGTTGAAATGGCGAAGGTGCGTAATCAGATGTTCCGGCTACTGACCCCTGAACAGCAGGCGGTGTTGAATGAAAAACACGATCAGCGCATGAAAGAGTTACGTGAGCTTTCGAAAATGCAACGGTCACCGTTAATGCAGATGTACAGCAGTAACCGAAGTTCCCAGTAACAACCCTGTTTTCCTTGCCATAGACACCATCCCTGTCTTCCCCCTCATGATGAGGGGGCTTTTTTTGCCTGAATTTCCCTGCCTTGTCCTCCCTGACCGCGCCCTGAGCGTGTTTTCCGGTATCTCCCTGCGCGGCGTTTGCCCTTAATTGGCGCCTCTGGTGGCGGCTTTTTCTGCAATTGACCAGGAACAATCCGTTATAATCTCGGTATGTTTTTGCAGGAGCCTTTATGAATCAATCCTATGGGCGGCTGGTAACGCGCGCGGCTGTTGCCGCTACCGTGATGGCCACGGCGCTGCTGTTCATCAAAATTTTCGCCTGGTGGTACACCGGTTCGGTGAGCATTCTGGCGGGGCTGGTGGATTCCCTGGTCGATATCGCCGCCTCGCTGACCAATCTGCTGGTGGTGCGCTATTCCCTGCAGCCTGCGGACGACGAACACACGTTTGGCCACGGCAAGGCCGAATCCCTCGCCGCGTTGGCGCAGAGCATGTTTATCTCCGGCTCGGCGCTGTTTCTGTTTCTCACCAGCATTGAGCACCTGGTGCGCCCGTCGCCGATGAATGAACCGGGCATCGGGATGCTGGTTACCCTGATCGCGCTGGTGTGTACGCTGGTGCTGGTCACCTTCCAGCGCTGGGTGGTACGGCGCACGCAGAGCCAGGCCGTGCGCGCGGATATGCTTCATTATCAGTCTGATGTTATGATGAACGGTGCGATTCTCATCGCGCTGGGGCTGTCCTGGTATGGATGGCACAGGGCGGATGCGCTGTTCGCGTTCTGTATCGGCGTTTATATTTTGTATAGCGCGCTGCGTATGGGATATGAGGCGGTCCAGTCGTTACTGGACAGAGCGCTTCCGGACGCGGAGCGACAGGCCATTATCGATATTGTCACCTCCTGGCCCGGCGTCAGAGGGGCACATGATTTCCGTACGCGCCAGTCAGGGCCGACACGTTTTATTCAACTCCATCTGGAAATGGACGATACATTACCGCTTGTTCAGGCGCATCTGGTGGCTGAGCAGGTAGAGCAGGCGATTTTGCGTCGCTTTCCGGGGTCTGACGTCATTATTCATCAGGACCCCTGTTCGGTGGTTCCGCAGACGTGCTCAGAGCAGGGAAGTGGCGGTAAACCGTGAGCCGGGCAACATTTTATTGCATAATTCATCCGGTATTCGCCTGACCTGAATCAATTCAGCAAGAAACGGTTGATATACTATCAGCAGCAAATGTTCAGACCGCCCGGCACAAGGGTGAGCGCTTCCCGAGTCAGAATTTATTTTTGCATTCCTACGTTCAGAGGTAGTCCATGATTAAGAAAATCGGTGTGTTGACAAGTGGCGGTGATGCGCCTGGCATGAATGCCGCGATTCGCGGTGTGGTGCGCGCTGCGTTGACCGAAGGCCTGGAAGTGTTTGGTATTTATGATGGCTACCTCGGTTTGTATGAAGATCGCATGATCCAGCTCGACCGCTACAGCGTGTCTGACATGATTAACCGCGGCGGTACCTTCCTCGGTTCCGCTCGTTTCCCGGAGTTCCGCGAAGATCGCGTGCGCGCCGTGGCGATTGAAAACATGAAGAAGCGCGGTATTGATGCGCTGGTGGTGATTGGCGGCGACGGCTCCTACATGGGTGCTAAACGCCTGACGGAGATGGGTTTCCCGTGCATCGGCCTGCCGGGCACCATTGATAACGACGTAGCCGGTACCGACTACACCATCGGTTACTTCACCGCGCTGCACACCGTGGTGGAAGCGATTGACCGTCTGCGCGACACCTCCTCTTCGCACCAGCGTATTTCCATCGTGGAAGTGATGGGCCGTTACTGCGGCGATCTGACGCTGGCGGCGGCGATTGCGGGCGGCTGTGAGTTCATCGTGCTGCCGGAAGTCGAATTCAACCGGGAAGACCTGGTGTCGGAAATTAAGGCCGGCATCGCCAAAGGTAAGAAGCACGCCATCGTCGCGATTACCGAGCACATCTGTGATATCGATGAGCTGGCAAAATACATCGAAGACGAAACCAAACGTGAAACCCGCGCGACGGTGCTGGGCCACATTCAGCGCGGCGGCTCGCCGGTGCCGTATGACCGTATTCTGGCGTCCCGCATGGGGGCTTACTCCATCGAGCTGCTGCTGCAGGGCTACGGCGGTCGCTGCGTCGGTATTCAGAACGAGAAGATGGTGCATCATGACATCATCGACGCGATCGAAAACATGAAGCGTCCGTTCAAAGGCGACTGGCTGGAATGCGCCAAAAAGCTTTACTGATCCAACGCGTAATGGGCCGGGGCAACCCGGCTTTTTTTACGCCTGTTATATGCTGTAAAGTTATAGCCAATCTTTTTTTATTCTTTAATCATCATCACGCTTTCTGGCAGGCTGCTCCCATTACAACACAACATTAAGAGAGCATGCGGATGAACAAGTTGGCTGTGGGATTCACGTTACTGTTGGCATCAACGAGCGTGCTGGCGAAGGATATCCAGTTACTCAACGTCTCGTACGACCCGACGCGCGAGCTGTACGACGAGTACAACAAAGCGTTTAGCGCGCACTGGAAGAAAGAGACCGGTGATAACGTCGTGATCCGTCAGTCGCACGGTGGCTCCGGTAAGCAGGCGACCTCGGTGATTAACGGCATTGAGGCCGACGTGGTGACGCTGGCGCTGGCCTATGACGTTGACGCCATCGCCGAGCGCGGGCGGATCGATAAAAACTGGATTAAACGCCTGCCGGATAACTCCGCCCCGTACACCTCCACCATCGTGTTCCTGGTGCGCAAAGGTAACCCGAAACAGATCCACGACTGGAACGATCTGGTGAAGCCGGGCGTGTCGGTCATCACGCCTAACCCGAAAAGCTCCGGCGGCGCGCGCTGGAACTATCTGGCGGCGTGGGGCTACGCCCTGCACCAAAACAATGGCGACCAGGCCAAAGCCCAGGATTTCGTGAAGTCGCTGTATAAAAACGTTGAGGTGCTGGATTCCGGCGCCCGCGGGTCAACCAACACCTTCGTTGAACGCGGTATCGGCGATGTGCTGATCGCCTGGGAAAACGAAGCGCTGCTGGCGGCCAATGAGCTGGGTAAAGACAAGTTTGAAATCGTCACGCCGAGCGAGTCGATCCTTGCCGAGCCGACGGTGTCGGTGGTCGATAAAGTGGTCGACAAAAAGGACACCCGCAAGGTGGCGGAAGCCTATCTGAAGTATCTGTATACGCCGGAAGGCCAGCATATCGCGGCGAAAAACTTCTACCGCCCACGCGATGCTCAGGTGGCAGCGAAGTATGAAAATACCTTCCCGAAACTGAAGCTGTTTACCATTGACGAGGTGTTTGGCGGCTGGGGCAAGGCGCAAAAAGAGCACTTTGCCAACGGCGGTACCTTCGATCAAATCAGTAAACGCTAAGCGCCACGCGCCAGCGTTACGCCGACGGCCCTGCGGGGCCGTTTTTATTTGTTCATCGAAGTGGGTTACTCTGCGGGTTCGATCTCTTTCAGGAAACAAATGATGACGCGCTCGTCTCGCACAGTGGTAGTGGTTCTGGCCGTGGTCATCCTCGCGGCGGCAGGGTGGCTGTGGCATAAGGCTGGAAATCCTGACGCGCTGCGTCAGATTGTGCTGGAGCAGTGCGTCCCCGGGCAGCGCGACCGCCAGACGCCGGCGCCCTGCGCAGAGGTAAATCTGCGCAGCGGGTACGTGGTGTTTAAAGATCGCAACGGGCCGCTGCAATACCTTCTGATGCCCACCTGGAAAATCAACGGCGTGGAGAGCCCGGTTCTGCTCGACCCACACACCACTAACTTCGTCTGGCAGGCCTGGCAGGCGCGGCGCTATCTGAGCGAGAAGCACGGCTCCCCGTTGCCGGACAGCGCCGTATCGCTGACCATCAACTCGCGCCTCGGCCGTACCCAGAATCATCTGCACATCCATATCTCCTGCCTGCGCCCCGACGTGCGTGACCAGCTTGACGATCGTGCCGCGCAGATTGGCACCCGCTGGCAGCCGCTGCCGGGAGGCATTAACGGGCATGAATACCTGGCGCGTCGCGTGGGGGCGGGGGAACTGGCCCAGCGCAGCCCGTTTGTCATGCTGGCGGAAGAGGTTGAAGATGCGCGGGCGCATATGGGGCGCTACGGGCTGGCGGTAGCCCAGCAGGCGGATGGGTCGTTGGTGCTGCTGGCAACCGCCCGCAGCCTGGTGCCGTTTAACCTCGCGTCAGCGGAAGAGATCCAGGATCACGACTGCGCGATACTGGAGAGTCCGCATCAACCATAGCGTTTACAGCCGTCGGGGAGCGCCGTAGACTTGCTGAAATTTTCTGCAGGAGACAGGTATGTCGCTCTGGTTAACCCACCCCCTGTTGTTGCCCGGCCTGATCGTTTTCATCACCATCGTCCTGTGGGCGACCTCGTTACTGCCTGAGTTCATCACCGCGCTGCTGTTTTTTGCCGTGGCGATGATTGCCAAAATCGCGCCGCCGGAGATCATCTTCGGCGGTTTTGCCTCCTCGGCGTTCTGGCTGGTGTTCAGCGGCTTTGTGCTGGGGGTGGCGATCCGCAAAACTGGCCTGGCCGACCGCGCGGCGCGGGCCGTCTCAGCCCGGCTGACCGACTCCTGGCTGCTGATGGTAGGAAGCGTGGTGTTACTGAGCTACGCTCTGGCCTTCGTAATGCCGTCCAATATGGGGCGTATCGCGCTGCTGATGCCGGTCGTGGCAGCGATGGCGCACCGTGCAGGCATCGCGGAGGGCACGCGCCCGTGGTACGGCCTGGCGCTGGCGGTTGGCTTTGGCACCTTCCAGCTTTCGGCAACCATCCTGCCTGCGAACGTCCCGAACCTGGTGATGAGCGGTGCGGCGGAAGGCTCATACGGCATTCATCTCAACTACCTGCCTTACCTGCTGCTGCATACCCCGGTGCTGGGGCTGCTGAAAGGCGCGATTCTGGTCGGTCTTATCTGCTGGCTGTTTCCCGGAAAGCCGGTGCCGCCGCGGGAGCATCCGGCTGCCGAACCGATGAGCCGGGCAGAGATCCGCCTGAGCTGGATGCTGGCGGTGGTGCTGGGCCTGTGGGTGACGGAAAGCCTGCACGGCATTGGGCCGGCCTGGGTGGGGCTGGCGGCGGCGGTCGTGACGCTGCTGCCGCGCGTTGGGTTTATCACCAGCGACGAGTTCGCCAGCGGCGTGAACATGCGCACCTGCATCTACGTGGCCGGGATTCTCGGCCTCGCAACCACGGTGACCCATACCGGGATTGGTCGTACGGTAGGGGAGGCGCTGCTGGCAGTGATGCCGCTGGACGCCGCTAACCCCTTTACCAGCTTCGTGGCGCTCACCGGCATTACCTCGGCCCTGAACTTCATCATGACCGCGAACGGCGTGCCGGCGCTCTACACCACGCTTGCCGATAGCTTTTCGCAGGCCACCGGCTTTCCGCTGCTGTCGACCATCATGATTCAGGTGCTGGGCTACTCGACGCCGCTGCTGCCTTATCAGGCGTCACCGATTGTGGTGGCGATGGGGTTGGGTGGCGTACCGGCAAAGGCGGGGCTGAAGCTCTGTCTGGCGCTGGCGTTGGTTACTTTTGTCGTGCTGCTGCCGCTGGACTACGGCTGGTACCGACTGCTGGGACAGCTATAAAAAAAGCCCGGACGCGCAAGGCGTACCGGGCTTGATAGCGGCGTGGCGCGATGCCACGCCTTGCAGCGACGCGATTACGCGTTTTTTGCTTCCGCTGCTGCTTTAACGATCACCGCGAAGGCGTCTGCTTTCAGCGATGCACCACCCACCAGCGCACCGTCGATGTCCGGCTGGGTGAACAGCTCTGCCGCGTTGGCCGCGTTCACGGAGCCGCCGTACTGAATAATGACCTGCTGAGCGATGTTGGCATCGGCTTTAGCGATGTGGTCGCGGATAAATTTGTGTACCGCCTGAGCCTGCGCCGGAGTGGCTGATTTGCCGGTACCGATCGCCCATACTGGCTCGTATGCAATGACCGCGCCTTCAAAGGCTGCCGCGCCCTGCGTTTTCAGTACCGCGTCGATCTGACGTGCGCACACTTCTTCGGTTTTACCCGCTTCGTTTTCTGCTTCGGTTTCGCCGATGCACAGTACCGGCACCAGACCCTGTTCTTTCACGACTGCAAATTTCTTCGCGATCAGCTCATCGGATTCCGCGTGGTAGGTACGACGCTCGGAGTGACCAATGATGATGTATTTGGCACCGACATCTTTCAGCATTTCAGCGGAGGTTTCGCCGGTGAAGGCGCCGGAGAGGTTCACGTCCACGTTCTGGGCACCCAGAATAATGTGGCTGCCGGAAGCGGCGTGTTTTGCCAGATCGATATACAGCGCAGGCGGGGCGATAGCAACGCCGCAGCCTGAGACACCAGCCAGTTCCGTACGCAGGCCAGCGATCAGCTCATTGACCATGTGGCGGCTGCCGTTGAGTTTCCAGTTACCCATCACAAGAGGATGTCGCATTTTAATTCTCCACGCGGTGAAGCGGATTAAGGAATATCGCTGCCTTTCCGGCAGCATGGACTGTCATTCAGTATAGAGATTTGCGCTGTCAAAGGCTTTGCTTTTTGTCATTAATTGTTTACGTCGGGCGTGTCAGAAAGCGCGAGCTTAATCGGTTCAACGGCGACAGTTAGCCCCTTTTCGCCGTTATCTGCCACCACATAGCGAATCGCCCCCTCTGACTTTTCGTAATAGCGTCGCGCTTTTCCTTCGCTCAGCAGCGCGCTCAGCCGCTCCATGCTCTGTTTGACGGAGATGCCGGGAGTAAACGCCCGAATCAGCGCGGCCATATAGGCCATCGCTTTGGCTTTCGCCGCCTTCTGCTCCGGCCCCTGAATCGGCAGCCAGGTTATCTGCATGCTTTTGATTTTCAGCGTGCCGCGCTCCAGCGCCGTGGAGGCATAGAGGTTTTCATTAATTTTGGTCGCCGCCCGGGTCAGGGTGATTTTGTCGCGGCTTGAGACGATGGCGCGGAACTCGTTGAGCGTCATGCCTGGATTATCGACGTTAAACTTCTCGCGAAACTGGGTGATGGTCAGATCAAACGTCGGGGAGCCTGGCAGCAGATAGGGCGCCGTCGGGGAGGTGGTGGCTACCGGCTCTTCCGCCAGCGC
This sequence comes from Siccibacter turicensis LMG 23730, assembly GCF_000463155.2. Lineage (GTDB taxonomy): Bacteria > Pseudomonadota > Gammaproteobacteria > Enterobacterales > Enterobacteriaceae > Siccibacter > Siccibacter turicensis. Next base: position 97,267 of record NZ_AWFZ01000002.1, read on the forward strand.
CGTCCGGCACAGCGTCATCGGCAGTAAAATAAGGACTAGCGTGCGTAATACGTGGTTCATCAACAGCGGCTCCCGGTAACTCAGGGTATCGATTAAAACGGGATCGGGCTGGCTTGTCAAAACCTGGCGTTCACGGTGTACACTACGCGGCATCGTGATAATCAGGACGGACACATGACTCTCCAGCAGTGGTTGTTTTCATTTAAAGGACGTATCGGACGCCGTGATTTTTGGATCTGGATTGGGCTGTGGGCGGTAGCCATGCTGGTGCTGTTTCTGCTGGCGGATCGGGAGTGGGTCACCACCCAGAGCGCAGCCTTTATGCTGGTGTGCCTGATGTGGCCCACGGCGGCGGTGGTGGTAAAGCGGCTGCACGACCGCGGGCGCTCCGGGCTGTGGGCGCTACTGGCAATCCTCGCCTGGATGCTGTTTGCCGGTAACTGGGTGATGCTGGAAGGCGTGTGGCGCTGGGGTGTCGGCACGCTGATCCCGACCGTCATCATGGTGATGCTGGTGCTGGACATGGGGGCGTTTGTCGGTACCCCCGGCGCCAACAAGTACGGTAAAGACACCCTTGAGGTGAAATACCGCTGATTACCAGTAGTGCTCCGCCGTCATGTGTCCCGGACGGCGGCGCAGGTGTTTGGTCATCTGACGGCTCTCTTTCAACAGTTGCTGGGTGTCGCGCACCATCTGTGGGTTGCCGCACAGCATCACGTGGCTGTTTTCGGTGGTCATTGGCAGACCCACTGCCTGCTCCAGCTCCCCGCTTTCAATCAGCGCCGGCACGCGTCCGGTGAGCGAGCCGGAGACCGTTTCCCGGCTGACCACGGTCTGAATACGCAGTTTGCCCGCGTAACGCTCTTGCAGGTCCAGCATCATCGGCAGATAGCTCAGGTCAGCGGCGTAGCGCGCCGCGTGGACCAGCACCAGATGGTTGAAGCGCTCAAGGCCGACGCCCTCCTGTAAAATCGACAGATAGGGGCCGATGGCGGTGCCGGTAGCCAGCATCCACAGCGTGTCGCAGTCCGGCACTTCATCCAGCACGAAGAATCCGGCCGCATCGCTGACCACCATCACTTCATCGCCGGGCTGCATGGCGTGCAGTCGCGGGCTGAGTTTACCCTCAGGCACGTTGACCAGATAAAACTCCAGATCCGGATTGCCGGGGGCGTTTACGAACGAGTAGGCGCGCTGTACGCGCTCGCCGTCGATCTCCAGGCCCAGCTTGGTGAACTGGCCGGCGGTGAAGGGTTTAATCGGGGCATGGACCGTGAGGCTGAACAGCGAATCGGTCCAGTGATGAATGCGTGTGACTTTACCTGTTACCCAGTCTGCCATTTTTCCTCCTGTCGTATCCTGCGCTTATCTTCGCCAGGTCGCCGCAGCATTTCCAGCCCGTAGGGGCCGGAAAGCTCAATCAGACAAATGCTTACAGGATGTGCGCCTGCACGTTGATATCTTTGCGATCGAGATAGTGAATCGACTGAATGCGGCGGATGGTGCGTGATTTACCGCGGATCAGCAGCGTCTCGGTGGTGGCGATGTTCCCTTTACGGGTGATGCCGTCCAGCAGATCGCCTTTGGTGATGCCGGTGGCAGAGAAGATCACATTGTCGTTACGCGCCATCTCCTCCAGGCACAGCACCTTGTCGGCCTCGATACCCATCTCTTTGCATCGCATCAGCTCGGTTTCGCCGATGCGGCGATTCTCTTCGCTGTCGCCTTTCACCTGATGACGAGCCAGCAAACGGCCCTGCATGTCGCCGTCCAGCGCGCGGATCACCGCCGCCGAGATAACCCCTTCTGGCGCACCGCCGATGCCGTACAGCACGTCCACTTCGCTGTCCGGCATGCAGGTAAGGATAGACGCGGCCACGTCGCCATCGGGGATGGCAAACACGCGCACGCCGAGCTGCTGCATTTCGTGGATCACCGCCTCGTGGCGCGGCTTGGCAAGGATGGTCACCGTCAGGTCGGTGATCGGCTTCCCGAGCGCGGCTGCAACGTTAGCCAGGTTCTGAGCAAGGGAGAGATTGAGGTCGATGGCGCCTTTTGCGCCAGGGCCGACAATCAGCTTTTCCATGTACATGTCCGGCGCATTGAGAAACGTGCCCTTGTCGCCTACCGCCAGCACCGCCAGCGCGTTCGCCTGGCCCATGGCGGTCATGCGTGTCCCTTCAATGGGGTCCACCGCAATGTCCACCGCATCGCCTTTACCGGTGCCGACCTGCTCGCCAATGTAGAGCATCGGCGCTTCGTCGATTTCACCTTCGCCGATGACAATGCGACCGTCGATATCAATCTGGTTCAGCACGATGCGCATGGCGTGTACCGCTGCGCCGTCGGCGATATTTTTATCGCCCCGACCTAACCATTTGTAGCCGGCGAGCGCGGCAGCTTCGGTGACGCGGGAAAATTCAATGGCAAGTTCTCGTTTCATTACAGGCTCGTACAGTCAAAAGGAGTTGCGCGAAGTTTAACACAGAGTGGCGGGGGGCGTTTACCGCACCCGTGGCGCAAGGGCGAGGGGAGCAGGGGAAAAAAAGCGCCTTCTCCGCAGAAGAGAAGGCGAAACAGAAGTAAAACAGTGAGGGTAGCTGCCCTCTCCCGTCAGGAGAGGGTCAGTCGCCGGGAATCAGCTCTCGTCGTGCTCTTCCCATGCCATGGCGCGTTTAACCGCTTTTTTCCAGCCTTCGTAGCGGTAGTTACGCTCGGTGGTTTCAATGCCCGGACGGAACTCGCGCTCGATAACGGCTTTTTCGCTCAGCTCGTCAAGGTTCTGCCAGTAGCCGACCGCCAGCCCGGCCAGGTAGGCCGCGCCCAGCGCCGTGACTTCACGCACTTCCGGACGCTCCACGCGGGTACCGAGGATATCGGCCTGGAACTGCATCAGGAAGTTGTTGGCGACCGCACCGCCGTCGACGCGCAGGGCGTGCAGACGGATACCGGAGTCGGCCTGCATCGCTTCCAGCACATCGCGGGTCTGGAAGGCAATGGATTCCAGCGTGGCGCGAATGATGTGGTTGGAGTTCACACCGCGCGTCAGGCCGAAAATCGCACCGCGCGCATACGGATCCCAGTAAGGTGCGCCGAGGCCGGTAAAGGCCGGTACCACGTACACGCCGTTGGTATCCTTCACCTTGGTGGCGAAGTATTCGGAGTCGAACGAGTCGCTGATGAGTTTCATCTCATCGCGCAGCCACTGAATCGAGGCGCCCGCCATGAACACCGCGCCTTCCAGGGCGTAGTTCACTTCACCGCGCGGGCCGCAACCGATGGTGGTCAGCAGGCCGTGGGTGGAGGCCACCGCTTTCTCACCGGTGTTCATCAGCATGAAGCAGCCGGTACCGTAGGTGTTCTTCGCCATCCCTTCTTTGACGCACAGCTGGCCGAACAGCGCCGCCTGCTGGTCACCGGCGATCCCGGCGATAGGAATACGCGTGCCGCCCTTACCGCCGATGTTGGTCTGGCCATACACTTCGGAGGACTTACGCACCTGCGGCAGCATAGCGCGCGGGATATCCAGCACGTCCAGCATTTTGTCATCCCAGTCGAGCTCGTGGATGTTGAACAGCATGGTGCGCGAGGCGTTGGTGTAGTCGGTAACGTGTACGCGTCCCTGGGTCATTTTCCAGATAAGCCAGGTATCGATGGTGCCGAACAGCAGCTCGCCGCGTTTGGCGCGCTCGCGCGAGCCTTCCACGTGGTCGAGGATCCACTTCACTTTGGTACCGGAGAAGTATGGGTCAATCACCAGGCCGGTGGTCTGACGCACGTAATCTTCCATACCGTCGCGCTTGAGCTTTTCACAGATCTCAGAGGTACGGCGGCACTGCCAGACGATGGCGTTGTGAATCGGCTTACCGGTTTCACGTTCCCATACCACCGCGGTTTCACGCTGGTTGGTGATACCGATCGCAGCAATCTGATCGGAGCTGATATCCGCTTTCGCCAGCGCTTCTACCAGCGTGGAGCTTTGCGACGCCCAAATCTCCATTGGATCGTGCTCAACCCAGCCCGCTTTGGGGTAAATCTGCGTGAATTCGCGTTGGGAAACACTGACGATGTTAGCGTCATGATCCAGGACGACGGCTCGGGAGCTGGTGGTACCCTGATCGAGGGCAACGATGTATTTTTTCTCAGTAGTCATGGTTATGTCCTGTCAGTTTCTTTACAGCGAAGCTTTGCGATGTTCTGTACGGGCCGCTTTCTTCTCTGGCACCGGTGCTGCAGACGGTAAATAACGCCCAATCAGCATACGATAGCCGAACGCACCGAGAGCCGCACCCACCACCGGTCCGAACATCGGTACCAGGAAGTACGGGATGTCGCGTCCGCCGGTAAAGGCCACCTCGCCCCAGCCAGCCAGCCAGGCGAAGGTTTTCGGGCCAAGGTCGCGCGCTGGGTTCATGGCGAAGCCGGTTAACGGACCCATCGCACCACCGATGATCGCAATCAGCAGACCAATCAGCAGCGGGGCCATCGGGCCGCGCGGCAGACCGTTACCGTCATCGTTCAACGCGAGGATCACGCCCATCAGCACCGCAGTGATGACCATTTCAACGGCGAAGGCCTGCATGAAGTTAAGGTGTGGGTTCGGATAGGTGGAGAAAATACCTGCCAGGTCGAGACTCTCTACGCTGCCGCGTACCATCTGGTGGGTCAGTTCGTAGTCGTAAAAAAGATTGTAATAAAGCCCGTAAACTAACGCCGCTGCGCAAAAGGCGCCGGCAAATTGTGCAATGATAAAAGGAACAACTTTGCGTTTGTCGAAGCCGACAAACAGCCATAAGGCGATCGTGACCGCCGGGTTAAGATGCGCACCAGAAACACCCGCGGTCAGGTAAATGGCCATCGCCACCCCTAATCCCCAGATGATACTGATTTCCCACTGACCGAAAGCGGCACCGCCAACTTTCAATGCAGCGACACATCCCACGCCGAAGAAAATCAACAACCCGGTACCGAGAAATTCGGCGATGCACTGACCTTTTAAGGTTGGAGTTTGACTCATAATCGGGTCCTGAAGGAGAAGATGAAGGATTATTGTTAGCAAGGCGTCAACGACGCTCAGGATGTCGTGTAGACACTGTGTTAACTTATCGTTAACGAACAAAAACGAGAAATATCGAACGTTAAATGTGTGTGTTGCGTCAAGAAAATGAGCGTTTTCGCGCTCCTGAGATAGACAAATGCGCGAACGGTCGGAACGAAAACGGTTAAATTGTTAACAGTTTTTCTAACAATCTACCTTTTTCTTCGCGTTGCGCATTCAGCATTGGCTGAAAAATGTTGCAAACCGCTAACAGCGCGGCTTCCCGCTGGACACTGACAGCCGCGCTCCCTACAATCGGGACTATTGCACAGAGCATCCATTCATTAAGGCGTCGCCGGGCATTCAGGACGTGTGGCGCTTTGCAATTCAGGAGAGGTACGACGATGTCATTTGAAGTGTTTGAGAAACTGGAAGCAAAAGTACAGCAGGCGGTCGATACCATTACGCTGTTGCAGATGGAAATTGAAGAACTGAAAGAGAAAAACAACAGCCTGGCGCAGGATGTGCAGAATGCGCAGGGCAGCCGTGAAGCGCTGGAGCAGGAGAACCACCAGCTGCGTGAACAGCAGCACGTCTGGCAGGAACGTCTCCAGGCTTTGCTGGGTAAAATGGAAGAGGTGTAATTCCCACTCTCTTCCTGCCCGAGCGGCGAGAAAAGCGCGATGGAATTAAAAAGAAGGGTACCCGTGGGTACCCTTTTTTATTATTCGATATCGAGAGGGTCTTCGGCGAGGATGATGCCAGTGTTGTCGGCGTAGAGGTGGTCGCCGGAGAAGAACGTCACGCCGCCAAAGTTGACGCGCACATCGCTCTCACCAATGCCTTCACCCGCGGCGCCCGCCGGAATGGCGGCGATGGCCTGGATACCCAGATCCATCTCTGCCAGATCGTCTACCTGACGCACCGCGCCATAAACGACCAGGCCTTCCCATTCGTTCTGTACCGCCAGGCGGGCCAGATCGGCGTCAATCAGGGCGCGTCGCACCGAGCCGCCGCCGTCCACGAGCAGAACGCGACCCAGGCCGTTCTCCTCGAGAAGCTCATACAGCAACCCGTTATCCTCAAAACATTTCACAGTGGTGATCTGTCCGCCAAACGACGATCGTCCGCCAAAGTTGGAGAACAGAGGTTCCACGACGTTCACATCTTCATGATAGATGTCACAGAGCTCGGAAGTATCGTATTTCATAGGCTTAAGGTTCAGTTGCTGCAAGGGCCGCCAGTATATCGCCTAACCGCGACTGTTGGCAAAATCATCAGTTGTTAATTGATGTGTATCCGTTAAAAAGCCAGCGTGGTGGCAATCACGCCGACGCAAAACAGAAGATTGGCTAACAGCGCGCCCTTTACCGTGCGTTCCAGCATCGGGCGCATCGCCAGCGGCGAGGTTTCGTGCAGCACGTAGCGCGCCTGACGCAGCAGCATCGGGGTGCTGAGCAGGAACAGCCAGCCCCACAGGGTTTGCAGCCATATCAGATTGAAGAGGGCAAAACAGACCAGCGTTGCCGCCAGCAGCCCGGCATGATAACGACGCGCCATGACCGGACCGAGGCGCACCGCGAGGGTATTTTTCCCGTTCAGTCGATCGCTTTCGATATCGCGCAGGTTGTTGATGTTCAGCACCGCCGCCGCCAGCAGACCACAGGCGGTTGCCGGAAGAAACACCGCCGCAATGAGGGTGTGTGCCTGTAAATACCAGGTGCCGATCACGCTCAGCCAGCCGAAGAACAGCAGCACCGAGACGTCGCCCAGCCCCATATAGCCGTAGGGACGCGTGCCGACGGTGTAGGTGATGGCGGCGATAATCGCCAGCAGGCCCAGCAGCAGGAAACCGAGGAAATCCGCCGGCGTGCGGCAGGCAACGGCCACCAGCACCAGCCCGGAGAGGCAGATCAGCACCACCGTCACTATCAGCGCGCGCTTCATCTGCGCCTGGGTGATCACCCCTTTTTGCATACCGCGCAGTGGGCCGATACGGTCAGGCTTGTCGCTCCCTTTCACGGCGTCGCCGTAATCGTTGGCAAGGTTGGACAGAATTTGCAGCAGCCCGGCGGTCAACAGCGCCAGCAGCGCGATAAGCGGATCGAACACGCCCTGCCAGAAGGCCAGCGCGGAGCCCACCACGACAGAGGCGAACGCGAGCGGGAGCGTGCGGGGGCGCAGGCTTTCCAGCCAGGCCTGACGACGACTTACAGCATGGGTATCAGTCATAAATGTGCCAGCAATAAAAATGGGGGCCGACGCGGTTTACCCGTGTCGAAAGCCCCCATCAAAAGTGATGAAAATGCTCAGGCCGCGATTATAGGATGAAACGGCTCAGGTCTTCATCTGCAACAAGCGCATCGAGATGCTTGCTGACGTAGTCTGCGTCAATGATCACAGTCGTTCCGTTCAGGTCGCTGGCGTCATAGGAGATTTCCTCCATCAACCGCTCCAGCACCGTGTGCAGACGACGCGCCCCGATGTTCTCGGTGGTTTCGTTCACTTGCCACGCCGCCTGGGCGATACGCTTGATACCGTCCTCGGTGAATTCGATGTTCACCCCTTCGGTAGCCATCAGCGCTTTGTACTGTACGGTGACAGAGGCGTTTGGCTCGGTGAGGATGCGCTCGAAGTCTTCGGTGGTCAGCGCCTGCAGCTCAACGCGGATCGGCAGACGACCCTGCAGTTCCGGGATCAGGTCAGACGGTTTCGCCACCTGGAACGCGCCGGAGGCGATGAACAGGATGTGGTCGGTTTTCACCATGCCGTGCTTGGTCGAAACGGTGCAGCCTTCCACCAGCGGCAGCAGGTCGCGCTGTACGCCTTCGCGGGAGACGTCCGGGCCGGAGGATTCGCCGCGCTTACAGATTTTGTCGATCTCATCGATGAACACGATACCGTGCTGCTCAACCGCTTCGACCGCCTGCTCTTTCAGCTCTTCCGGATTAACCAGTTTCGCCGCTTCTTCTTCGATCAGAAGCTTCATCGCTTCTTTGATCTTCATCTTGCGCGCTTTCTGCTTCTGCCCGCCGAGGTTCTGGAACATCGACTGCAGCTGGCTGGTCATCTCTTCCATGCCCGGAGGCGCCATGATTTCAACGCCCATCGGTGCTGCGGCAACGTTAATCTCGATCTCTTTGTCGTCGAGCTCGCCTTCACGCAGTTTCTTACGGAACGACTGACGCGCTGCTGACGGCTCCTGCGCCTGCTCCGGCTGGCCCCAGTTGTTTTTAGCCGGTGGGATCAGCACATCAAGAATGCGCTCTTCCGCCAGCTCTTCCGCGCGGTAGCGGTTTTTCTCAATCGACTGCATGCGCACCATTTTAATCGCCGAGTCGGTGAGATCGCGGATAATCGAATCCACTTCTTTACCCACATAGCCCACTTCGGTGAACTTGGTCGCTTCCACCTTGATGAACGGCGCATTCGCCAGCTTCGCCAGACGACGGGCGATTTCGGTTTTACCGACGCCGGTCGGGCCAATCATCAGGATGTTTTTCGGTGTGACTTCATGGCGCAGTTCTTCGTTAAGCTGCATACGGCGCCAGCGGTTACGCAGGGCGATGGCAACAGAACGCTTCGCCGCGTCCTGGCCGATAATGTGTTTGTCGAGTTCGCTGACAATTTCGCGTGGTGTCATTTCGGACATAGGGATTCCTTACGCCTTGGAGGCCAGTTCTTCGATGGTCAGGAAGTTGTTGGTATAGATGCAGATATCGCCTGCAATACCTAACGCCTTCTCGGCAATTTCGCGGGCGCTCAGGTCGGTATTTTCCAGCAGCGCGCGGGCGGCAGCCTGTGCGTAAGGGCCACCCGAGCCAATCGCAATCAGGTCGTTTTCCGGCTGAATGACGTCGCCATTACCGGTAATGATGAGCGAGGCGTTTTCATCTGCCACGGCCAGCAGCGCTTCAAGACGGCGCAGCATACGGTCGGTACGCCAGTCTTTGGCCAGCTCAACGGCGGCTTTCACCAGGTGGCCCTGGTGCATTTCAAGTTTGCGTTCGAAGAGTTCGAACAGGGTGAAGGCGTCGGCGGTACCACCGGCAAACCCGGCAATCACCTTGTCGTTGTAGAGACGGCGAACTTTTTTCACGTTGCCTTTCATGACGGTGTTGCCCAGCGTGGCCTGGCCATCGCCACCGATTACTACCTGGCCATTGCGGCGTACACTTACTATCGTTGTCACTGACAGACCCCTTTTTTAGCTGAACAGGTGCTCCGGGGGCCGGAATAAGCACCACGCGTCTGTGCGGTGGACATTACCGGCGCCCTGTCAGGAGCAGAATTCAATTATAAATGGGGGGTGATTTGGGGGTTTCAACCCCCGGAGGCGAGACGAATGCAGCTGCCGTGGCCGGCAATTTTAAGACGGCTGATAGCGTCATCGGCGTTCTCTTTGCCTTTGACCGGACCAATCACCACGCGATTCCAGCCGTTATTGCTGGTAATGCGGGAGTCGAAGCCCTCAAACGCCAGCTGGGCGCGCACGCTTTCCGCCTGATCGGCACCCTTGAACGAGCCGCACTGAATCATCCAGCGACGAGTATCTTTTTTCTCCTCGGTGCGTTTCGCGGTTTCTTTCTCCGGCGTAACGCTTGAGGTCGGGGCCGGCGCGGCCGGTTTCGGCTGGGCAGCGGCGTTGTGCGGCGGCGTTTTCAGCAGATCCTCATACGGCTGCTGGGTCTGTGCTGGTTTAGGCTGCTGCTGCACGGTGCGCTGCGGCTCGGACTGCTGAACCGGACGCGTCGTCTGCGGCGCGCTCACCGGGCGCGTCTGCGACGGTTGCTGATACGGCTGGACGGTGCGCGGCGGTGTGGTCACGGTTTGCGCCTGGCGCTGTTGAACCTGACGCTGCTGCTCCTGGCGCTGCAACGTTTGCTGACGCTGGGCCGGGGTCTGTTCGTTCCACGGCACTTCCGCCAGCTGAGTCGGCTGCTGGCGCATATCGGCCTGCATCTGCTCCAAAAGCTGACGCTGTTCGCTGGTGAGCTGATCCTGATTCTTGATTTCCCCGCCCGCGGAGGGCTCGGTGGGCTGACGCACGCCAGGCTGACGGTCTTCCAACTCTTTAATATAGCGCCAGCGCTCTTCCGGTTTCGGCGGCAGACCGTTGCCGGTTACCTTGTTCGGCAGCGCCTGGGACTCTTCTTTTTTATGATGCGTAATGAACCACAGGCCGCCAATAAAGGCGACCAGCACAGCTGCCGCGATGGCGACCATTGCCGGATTGACAGAAGACGTATTACGTTGCTTCTTACGGGACGTGCTCTTTTTGCGCCGCGCAGGAGCCGATTGCCCGCGGCGTACATAATCTCGTTGTGCCACTATCGTTTCGCTGTATTTTTCATTTATAAGCCCGCCATGTTACTTAAGCGACGGGGCTTTGACTATATCGGGCCGCGTAAAGAGGACTAATCCTTAGCGGAAATGGCCGCGGTAGAACCGCGCACGATCAGTTCACAATCCAGCAGCCGCGATCCGCTGTTCACGGTCTGCCCGTGAAGCTGATCGAGCAGCAACAGCATGGCTTCCCGGCCGATATCAAAACGCGGCTGGGCCACGGTGGTCAGCGGCGGATCGCAGAACTCAGAGAGTGAAATATTATCGAACCCCATTATCGACAGATCCCGCGGAACCTGTAGGCCCAGACGCTTCGCCTGAGAGAGCGCACCCAGCGCCATCACATCGCTGTGGCAAAACACGGCGGTAGGCGGAACCGGGAGGCTGAGTAACTGCTCCAGCGCCTTCGCACCGGCTTCATAGGTGAAATCGCCCCGGGCGATGTAGTGCGGGTCGACGATAATCCCGCTGCGGCGCAGCGCCTGGACGTAGCCCTGTAGCCGGTAATGGCACAGCGGCATCTCTTCCGGCCCGGCGATGCAGGCAATCTGGCGATGCCCCAGCTCGTGCAAATGGTTGACGGCGTTAAACGCCGCGGTGAGGTTATCGATGTGAACGGTCGGCAGCTCCAGCTCCGGCGCAAACTCGTTGGCCATCACCATCGGCGGCAGGTTGCGCTGCTCTTCCTTGCTGGCATCGAACGGCAGACGCGAGCCAAGCAGCAGCATGCCATCGATCTGTTTGGTAATGATCAGGTCGATAAAGGTCTTTTCCTGCTGGTTCTGATGGGCGCAGTCGCCGATCAGCACCAGGTAACCCTGTGCGGCGGCGATGACTTCGATACCGCGAATGATTTCGCTGAAGAAGGGATCGCAGATATCCGGGACTATCACCAGAATGGTGCGCGATTCATTGCGCTTCACGCTCCGACCGAGCGCGTGGGGCAGATAACCGACCTCAATGGCGGCCTGTTCAACGCGATTGCGCGTGGCCTGGGATACTTTCTCCGGGTTCATCAAGGCCCGTGATACGGTTGCGGTGGAAACGTTTGCTTTTACGGCAACGTCTTTCATGGTGGCCGACCCAACCAGCTTTGTAGACTTCAACTTACTCTCCTCGCATGCGTCTCGCAGGCGCAGACCCATCCTGATGTCTGACATTGCTCACATTTCTATCAGATTTCGCCCCGGGTCGTTACAGAATTTTCATTAAAAATGTGACGAGGATTTGATAATTCGATCCCGCTTCCAGATCGGCCTACCCTTCAATCGGATCCACATCCAGCACCCATTTCACCTTCCGGGCTTCGGGCAGCGTATTGATGAGCGCCATCGTCGAGCTAATCAGGTGCTGCAGGCGCGGGCGGGAGGTGTGCTGAAGTAACAGCTGCCAGCGATAGCGTCCGCCGCGTTTCGGTTGCAGTGCGGGAACCGGGCCGAGCACCCACAGCTGGTTATCCGCCAGCGGGCTGGCCTGAAGCAGGTTGCGCAGCTGCTGCAGGAACAGCGGCGCCTGCTGATTATTATGGTCTTCAGCACGGATCAGCACGTGGCTGCTCCAGGGCGGCAGCAGGGCGCTACTGCGCTCCAGCAGCGCCCGATCGGCGAACGCGTCATAGCCTTCGGTCAGCAGCGTTTGCAGCAGCGGATGCTCGGGGTGGTGCGTCTGGAGGATCACTTCCCCCTGTTTACCGGCGCGTCCGGCGCGGCCCGCCACCTGGGTATAAAGCTGTGCGAAGCGCTCCGCCGCGCGGAAGTCGGCAGAGAACAGCGCGCCGTCCACGTCCAGCAGCGATACCAGCGTGACATCCGGGAAATGGTGCCCCTTCGCCAGCATCTGGGTGCCGATAAGAATGCGCGCGCCGCCGCGATGCACCTCCGCGAGATGCTGCTCCAGCGCGCCTTTGCGGCTGGTGGTGTCGCGATCGATACGTGAAATCGGTACGCCGGGGAACAGCGGGGCGAGGCTGTGCTCAAGCTGTTCGGTTCCCAGCCCCACCGGCACCATATGCGTGGAGCCACACGACGGGCACTGGCGCGGCACCGCGCGCTGGCTGTCGCAGTGATGGCAGCGCAGCTGATGCTGTGCCTGATGCAGGGTGTAGTAGTGGTCGCAGCGCGCGCATTCGGCGATCCAGCCGCAGTCGTGACACAGCAGCGCCGGCGCATAGCCGCGGCGGTTCAGGAACAGAATCACCTGATTATCCGCCTGCAAATGCTGGCGCATGCGGCCAATCAGCGCCGGGGAGAGGCCCGCCTGGAGCTGTTGGCCCTTCAGATCGAGGACGTGCTGCGCCGCCGGTCGCGCGTTGCCGGCGCGGCGGGTCAGCTTCAGCAGGTTATATTTTCGCTGCCGGACGTTGTGCAGGGTTTCCAGCGCCGGGGTGGCGGAACCGAGGATAATCGGAATGCCATCGGCATGGGCGCGCCACACGGCCAGATCCCGGGCGTGATAGCGCCAGCCTTCCTGCTGTTTATAGGAGCTGTCGTGCTCCTCATCAATGACGATGACCCCCAGATCCTTAAACGGGGTAAACAGCGACGAGCGGGTACCGATGACGATTGCCGCCTCGCCGCTTTTGGCCTTAAGCCAGGCGCTCAGGCGCTCGCTGTCATTCAGCCCGGAGTGCATCACCTCGACCGGGGCCTGGAAACGCTCGCGAAAGCGGGCGATGGTCTGCGGCGTAAGGCCAATTTCCGGCACCAGCACCAGCGCCTGCCTGCCCTGGGCCAGCACGTTCTCCAGTACGCTGAGATAGACTTCGGTTTTCCCGGAGCCGGTAACGCCCGCCAGCAGCCAGGCGGAGAAGCTGTCCGAGGCGCTGTGAATCGCGCCGATAGCGGTGGCCTGCTCGGTGTTCAGACGCAGCCTGTCACCGGCCACGCTGACGTTTTTCCGCCAGTTGACCTGCGGTGGGGCTTCGCTATTCAGGTCGCACAGCCCTTTGGTGCGTAACGCCTGGAGCGCGGCGTCGGTAAAATCCAGCTCCGCAACCTGATGGCGCCAGATGCGGCCCTGTCGCAGCGCTGCTAGCGCCTGCTGCTGTTTGGGTGAGCGCTTCAGGCTGTTGAGATCGACGCTCTGCCCCTGCTCGGTGGCGAACCAGTACCATAGCGGCGCGGCGCTGGCGGGTTTGCCCTGACGCAGCAGCACCGGCAGCGCGTGAAACAGCACGTCGCCAATCGGATGATGGTAGTACTCCGCCGCCCAGATCAGCATGCGCCATACCGAAGGGCTGAACAGCGACTCGCGGTCCAGCACCTCAGTAACGCTTTTCAGCTCATCGCGCGGCAGCTCGCTGGTTTCGCTCACCGACATCACCAGCCCGATGCGCTGCTGCTTGCCGAAAGGCACCTGCACGCGACAGCCAGCCACCGCCTGCATGCCGTCCGGCAGCAGATAATCAAAGGTACGGGCCAGCGGAACGGGCAGGGCAACGTGGGCTACGGGCATGAAGTCATCCAGGCTGATAAATGTGGCGGGATAGTATACACTCTGACGCTGGCCGATTGCGGATCAGTTTGCACAGGGCGGTTATTTTCTGTATGATTCGCCGCCTTCGATGCGATTAATTCGTGTTGAAGCTAACCAAAATACATTCAACATCGCGTGGTGTCTGGCGTTAGGGCTGGAAGAGCGACGCGGCCTTAAACTGAGGTTTTCCATGAAAAAAGATATTCACCCGAATTACGTAGAAATTACTGCAAACTGCTCTTGCGGTAATGTGATCAAAACCCGTTCTACCGTGGGTCACGATCTGAACCTGGACGTGTGCAGCAAATGCCACCCGTTCTTTACTGGCAAGCAGCGTGACGTTGCTACCGGTGGCCGTGTTGACCGCTTCAACAAGCGTTTCAGCCTGCCGAGCAGCAAGTAATACTCCGCTGCACGAAAAAAGGCGCCGCAAGGCGCCTTTTTTACGCTTGTTATATGTCTGGATGATACTGCGTAAACTACTATTTCCCCGCCATATTTGAATTTTACTTTTTATAAAAAAATCACAACCCTGCCGTTATTCTGAATGCCAGAATTAATGTTAATCAGGTGATTTTGCGCGCCGTGTTCTTTATTTTATTGCCAGTTTTCCTGCCTGCCTGGCGGAAAATAAAAGGTTTATGTCGTAAAGGGAAATTACACTGCGTGTGTCGTGATTTTGCAAATCATGACATTACTTAACAGTAATCCCCATTACTGACATATAAAGCCAAGGTGAAGGAACGCTAATGAAAATAACAACGCTACCAATAGCGCTGGCATTATTCTCAGGAGTCGTGCAAGCAGGTTATATGGATTATCGTCATGAATACTACGACGATGGCAGGAACTACGATCGTATCTACATGTCCCATCGGTTTGCGACAGGCTTTGGGGTGGCGGTGGAGGCAATATCACGCTCGGATGACAAGGAGTCTAATGATGCATTCAATAATATGGAGAGCAACGGTAATGAATACACGGCAAGCTATCAGTTTATCTGGCGCGGATTCATCTGGCAGCCCGGCATAGCCGTTGAAACAGGCGACGATATCGCCATTTATAAGCCTTTTATTCGCGTGCAATATAATATTGATGATAACTGGTGGGCGGCTTTCCGTTATCGTAATGAATATACTCGACGTAATGCGGATGGGCGGGACGATAGAACCGTGTATCGCCCTGAAGTCTGGCTCGGTTATAATATCGGTAGCTGGATGTATGAATTAAATGGTATTTATAAAATCGCGGATAGCGAAGACTTATACAATAATCGAAAAGAAGATTACGAATATAATGCCCGGGTCGCCTACAAAATCGGGTCATGGGTGCCGTTTATCGAGTTGGGTAACGTCTCATCCGGCTACAATACGACCACCACCGAGGACCGCCAGACCCGCTATCGCGTCGGGCTGGGATACAACTTCTGATAACAGGAACATGGAACGATGCGGGCGAGGTTTCTCGCCCGCGTCACACTCAGTATTCCCACGTGTCCGGGTCAATACCCAGTTCACGCATGATTATCTTCGCCTCTTCCGGAATTTCGTCGCTGCGCTCTTTACGCAGATCCGCATCGTTCGGTAACGGTTGTCCGGTAAACGCATGCAGGAATGCCTCGCACAGCAGTTCGCTGTTGGTGGCATGACGCAGGTTGTTCACCTGACGACGCGTGCGTTCATCGGTGAGGATCTTCAACACCTTCAGAGGAATGGAAACCGTAATTTTCTTTACCTGTTCACTCTTCTTACCGTGCTCAGCGTAGGGGCTGATATATTCGCCGCTCCATTCAGCCATGAGATACCTTTAATCCTCTAGTCATTGGGGTAGGGCTGAAACCGGACAATCCTCACGGTCTTAGCCATCAATTCGCGTTGTGTACAGCGTAGAATAATACCGCGTCTGCGGCCTTTCCGCTGTGTCACTGCCCTAAAACGTATAATTTTAACGGGAATTGGCCTTTTGCTCAATCTATACGCAAAGACATTTAGATGTCCAGATGTATTGACGTCTATTAACGCAGTGTTTACTCTGTGACCCTCTTTCATCCGGAAATTTGCCAGGAAGCCCATCACCATGACGCGTAAACCGGCCACCATCGCAGTGCGTAGCGGATTGAATGACGACGAACAGTATGGCTGTGTTGTCCCGCCGATCCATCTCTCCAGCACCTATAACTTCACCGGCTTTAACGAACCGCGCGAGCACGACTACTCCCGCCGCGGTAACCCGACCCGTGACGTGGTCCAGCGCGCGCTGGCGGAACTGGAGGGCGGTGCCGGTGCGGTGCTGACCAATACCGGCATGTCGGCGATCCATCTGGTAACGACGGTATACCTGAAACCTGGCGATCTGCTGGTCGCACCGCATGACTGTTACGGCGGCAGCTATCGCCTGTTTGACAGCCTCGCGACGCGCGGCTGCTACCGGGTACTGTTTGTCGATCAGAATGATGAGGCGGCGTTAGCGCAGGCCCTGGCGCAAAAACCGAAGCTGGTGCTGGTAGAAAGTCCCAGCAACCCGTTGTTGCGGGTGGTGGATATTGCGAAAATCTGTCGCCTGGCGCGGGAAGCGGGTGCCGTCAGCGTGGTGGACAACACCTTCCTGAGCCCGGCGCTGCAAAATCCGCTGGCGCTGGGGGCGGATCTGGTGCTGCACTCCTGCACCAAGTACCTTAACGGCCACTCGGACGTGGTGGCTGGGGTAGTGATCGCCAAAGAGGCGGAAGCGGTGACCAGTCTGGCCTGGTGGGCGAATAATATTGGCGTCACCGGCAGCGCGTTTGACAGCTACCTGCTGCTGCGCGGTCTGCGCACCCTTGGGCCACGGATGGATGTCGCCCAGCGCAACGCCCAGGCGATCGTCGATTTCCTGAAAACCCAGCCGCTGGTGAAAAAGCTCTATCACCCGTCGCTGCCGGAAAATCAGGGGCATGAGATTGCCGCGCGCCAGCAGAAAGGGTTCGGGGCGATGCTCAGTTTTGAACTGGATGGCGACGAGCAAACGCTGCGCCGCTTCCTCAGCGGGTTGTCACTGTTTACACTGGCGGAATCCTTAGGCGGGGTCGAAAGTTTGATCTCCCACGCCGCCACCATGACACACGCGGGTATGGCACCTGAAGCGCGCGCGGCGGCAGGCATTTCCGAGACGCTGCTGCGTATCTCGACCGGTATTGAAGACAGTGAAGATTTAATCGCTGACCTGGAAAATGGCTTCCGGGTCGCATCCGAGGGGTAAAAATGAGTGTGACAGCGCAGGCAGGGGCGAAGGGTCGTCAGCTGCATAAATTTGGTGGTAGCAGTCTTGCCGATGTGAAATGTTACCTGCGCGTAGCGGGCATCATGACCGAGTACTCCCTGCCTGGGGATATGATGGTGGTTTCGGCAGCGGGCAGCACCACTAACCAGCTGATTAGCTGGCTGAAGTTAAGCCAGAGCGATCGCCTCTCCGCGCACCAGGTGCAGCAGGCGCTGCGTCGCTACCAGAGCGACCTCATCTGCGGCCTGTTACCCCCCGACATCTCTGACGGCCTGGTCAGCGAATTTATCCGCGATCTCGAACGTCTTGCTGCGCTGCTGGACGGTACCGTCACCGATGCGGTGTATGCCGAAGTGGTGGGCCACGGCGAGATCTGGTCGGCGCGCCTGATGGCGGCGGTGCTCAATCATCAGGGCATTGAGGCGGCCTGGCTTGATGCGCGCGAGTTTCTGCGCGCTGAGCGAGCCGCCCAGCCCCAGGTTAATGAAGGCCTTTCATACCCGCTGCTTCAGCAGCTGCTGGTGCAGCACCCCGGTAAACGCATCGTGGTCACCGGCTTTATCAGCCGCAACGAGGCCGGGGAAACCGTGCTGCTCGGACGTAACGGCTCGGACTACTCGGCAACCCAGATCGGCGCCCTGGCGGGCGTATCACGCGTGACCATCTGGAGCGACGTGGCCGGGGTCTACAGCGCCGACCCACGTAAGGTTAAGGATGCCTGCCTGCTGCCGCTGCTGCGGCTGGATGAAGCCAGTGAACTGGCACGTCTCGCGGCACCGGTACTGCACGCCCGCACCCTGCAGCCGGTATCCGGCAGCGATATCGATCTGCAGCTGCGCTGTAGCTATACCCCCGAGCAGGGCTCCACGCGCATTGAGCGCGTTCTGGCGTCCGGCACCGGGGCGCGCATCGTCACCAGCCATGATGACGTCTGCCTGATTGAGTTCCAGGTGTCGCCGCAGCACGATTTCAAACTGGCGCATAAAGAGCTGAGCCTGGTACTGCAGCGCGCCCAGGTGCGTCCGCTGTCGGTGGGCGTCCATCCCGATCGTAACCTGCTGCAGCTCTGCTACACCTCGGAAGTAGTGGGCAGCGCGTTCGCCATTCTTGAGGCCGCCAACCTGCCGGGCACGCTGGAACTGCGTGAAGGGCTGGCGCTGGTAGCGCTGGTCGGGGCGGGCGTATGCCGCAATCCGCTGCACAGCCACCGCTTCTGGCAGCAGCTGAAAGATCAGCCGGTGGAGTATATCTGGCAGTCGGAGGAGGGCATCAGCCTGGTGGCGGTGCTGCGCGCCGGGCCAACCGAGAGCCTGATTCAGGGCCTGCACACCTCGCTGTTCCGCGCGGAAAAGCGTATCGGCCTGGTGCTGTTCGGCAAAGGAAATATCGGTTCGCGCTGGCTGGAGCTGTTTGCCCGCGAGCGCGATACGCTCTCGGCGCGGACCGGTTTTGAGTTCGTGCTGGCCGGCGTGGTGGATAGCCGTCGTAGCCTGCTGAACTATGAGGGGCTGGATGCCAGCCGCGCGCTGGCCTTCTTCAATGATGAAGCGGTGGAGCAGGATGAAGAGTCGCTGTTCCTGTGGATGCGCGCCCACCCTTACGATGACCTGGTGGTGCTCGACGTGACCGCCAGCGAACAGCTCGCCGACCAATATCTTGATTTTGCCAGCCACGGTTTTCACGTGGTCAGCGCCAATAAACTGGCCGGGGCGAGCAACAGCGCCCGATACCGCCAGATCCGCGATGCGTTCGCGAAAACCGGGCGTCACTGGCTCTATAACGCCACGGTCGGTGCTGGCCTGCCGGTGAACCATACCGTGCGCGACCTGCGCGACAGCGGGGATGCCATTCTTGCCATCAGCGGGATCTTCTCTGGCACGCTCTCGTGGCTGTTCTTGCAGTTTGACGGCACGGTGCCCTTTACCGAGCTGGTGGATCAGGCCTGGCAGCAGGGGTTGACCGAGCCGGACCCGCGCGTTGACCTGTCCGGGAAAGACGTGATGCGCAAGCTGGTGATCCTGGCGCGTGAAGCGGGCTACGACATCGAGCCGAATCAGGTGCGGGTGGAGTCGCTGGTGCCTGCCGGATGCGAAGAGGGATCGGTGGATCACTTCTTCGAGAACGGCGACGAGCTGAATGCACAGATGGTGCAGCGTCTGGAGGCCGCTCGTGAAATGGGCCTGGTGCTGCGCTACGTGGCGCGCTTCGATGCCAACGGCAAGGCGCGCGTCGGCGTGGAGGCGGTACGTCCCGAGCATCCGCTGGCCGCTCTGCTGCCGTGCGACAACGTCTTCGCTATTGAAAGCCGCTGGTACCGCGACAACCCGCTGGTGATCCGCGGGCCGGGCGCAGGCCGCGACGTCACGGCGGGTGCCATTCAGTCGGATATCAACCGCCTGGCACAGCTGCTCTGAGTGCCGTTATGGAGGGGGCGCTCGGGCGCACCCTCCATGCCCTTTCACGTTTTACTGCTTTCCTTACCGCCCGCCTCGCAGTACTGCCTTTACGTCTTACCCATCCTGAACCATTTTCATCTTCGCTGAAAATTACTCACATCACGGAATAATTTACCGGTTGACGCGCCCGCGCTTTTCCGTCATTTTTACATCTGGACGTCTAAACGTATAGAAGTTCGAAACACACAACGATTACGCAGCGATTGATGAGGTAAGGTATGAGCTTTTTTCACGCCAACCAGCGGGAAGCCCTGAATCAGAGCCTGGCAGAAGTGCAGGGCCAGATTAACGTTTCATTCGAGTTTTTCCCGCCGCGCACCAGTGAAATGGAGCAGACCCTGTGGAGCTCTATCGATCGCTTAAGCAGCCTGAAGCCGAAATTTGTCTCCGTGACCTACGGGGCTAACTCCGGCGAGCGCGACCGCACCCACAGCATTATCAAAGGGATTAAGGATCGCACCGGTCTGGAAGCGGCACCGCATCTGACCTGCGTGGACGCCTCCCCGGACGAGCTGCGCTGCATCGCCCGTGACTACTGGAACAACGGTATTCGCCACATCGTGGCCCTGCGCGGCGATCTGCCGCCGGGCAGCGGGAAACCGGAGCTGTACGCTACCGACCTGGTGGCGCTGCTCAAAGAGGTCGCGGATTTTGATATCTCGGTAGCGGCCTATCCGGAAGTGCACCCGGAAGCGAAAAGCGCGCAGGCGGACCTGCTTAACCTGAAGCGTAAAATCGACGCCGGCGCCAACCGCGCTATTACCCAGTTCTTCTTCGACGTTGAAAGCTATCTGCGCTTTCGTGACCGCTGTGCGGCAACCGGTATCGACGTGGAGATCATCCCGGGCATTCTGCCGGTCTCTAACTTCAAACAGGCGAAGAAGTTTGCCGACATGACCAACGTACGCATTCCGGCCTGGATGTCGCAGATGTATGCCGGGCTGGATGACGACCCTGAAACCCGCAAGCTGGTGGGGGCGAACATCGCCATGGACATGGTGAAAATTTTAAGCCGTGAAGGGGTGAAGGATTTCCACTTCTATACGCTGAACCGCGCCGAGATGAGCTACGCCATTTGTCATACGCTGGGAGTGCGGCCGGTTATTGCCGCCTGATGTGTGCGAAAAAAAAAGGCCACCCGATGAGGTGGCCTTTTTTATTACTGATTTCCGACCTGATCGCCGTAGGGCAGCGTGTCGTAATCGTGCAGGGCATTTTTCTTATACGGATTGCCAATCCAGCGCGTGGTCTCTTTAAACGCCGGGTTGACCACAGAGCGCGTCGGGTCGAAATCGTCATAGCGCAGACCTGCCAAATCGGACCAGGTATGGATCAGCTCCGAGCTGCTGTACTTGCGGTTTACGTCGCCGCGCAGATCGCGTGGATGCGCCGCCTGCCATGTCGGTGACGTCCAGAGCATAAACGGGATCGTGTACATGTGGCGCGTCGGCTGCGCCTCGTTACGACCCTGAATGTCATGCGGCGGCGTGTCGTACACCTCTTCACCATGATCCGAGAAGTAAAGCATAAAGCCGTTTGGATCCGTGGCCTTAAAGTCTTTAATCAACGTGGCAACCACATGGTCGTTAAACCGGTTGGCATTGTCGTAGTCGTTGTAGGCTTCCTGCTGTTCGCTGTCCAGGCCCGGCGGCAGACCCGCAGTATCCCCGTCGTACTTGCCCCAGTCTTCCGGGTAACGGAACTTGTACTTCAGATGAGTACCAAGCAGGTGGACGATAATGAACTTTTTCGGTGCCGGATCGGCCAGCACACTCTTGAACGGCGCCAGCACGTTGGTGTCGTACTCGCGGGCGCTCTGGGTGCGCTGCTGGTTCATGTAGTGCTGCACATCGGTCTGCTTCGAGAACACCGTCAGCATGGTATTACGACCGGTCATGGTCTGCTGGTTGGTTATCCAGAAAGTTTTGTACCCCGCCTGCTTCATCATGTTCATCAGCGACGGCTTGGTCAGATAGAGATCCGGGTTCTTCTCGTTGGCAAAGGTCAGCGCCTGCTGGAGGATCTCGATGGTGTAAGGACGAGAGGTCACCACGTTGTTGAACACCGTCAGGCCAGCATCGCTGTCACGCAGGGCTTTTAGCTCCGGCGTGGTGTCGCGCGAGTAGCCGTACAGGCTCATGCGTCCGCGCTGGGTCGATTCACCAATCACCAGCACCAGCGTGCGCGGTGCATCGCCGCTGTTGTCTTTCAGGTTCGCCAGCGGCGGCAGGGCGCGGTTCTTGTCCAGAATGCCCTGTAAGTTGTTCAGCTGCGTGCGGTACTGCGTGTAGCCGATAATCATCTGCCACGGCGCAGCCGGCTCCATACGGGATGTCAGGCCGCTCACCGCTTTCGTCAGAGGACGACCGTGAAGCATGTCGACGGCCAGGGGATAGATCAGCAGACCGATAAAAATCAGCGCGGATGTCACGTAGTGCCACGGGGCGCGAAGGGTTACCGGGCGCAGGCGCGTCCAGAGGAATATCGCCCCCGCGGTGTAGGCCAGCAGGATCAGCAGCAGCTTAAGGCTGAAATACTGGCTGAAGTACTCGCCCGCCTCGTTGGCGTTGGTTTCGAACATGACAAACAGCACGCTCTGCGAGAACTCCTGCCCGTAAATCACGTAGTAGCCCAGGGCGCAGACGGAGACGGCCCACAGCACCACGCCAATTACGGCGGCAATCACGCGGGTTTTTGCCGGGAACAGCAGGACCGGAATCAGCCATAGCGAGCTGTACAGCAGCGAATCGCGCAGACCGTTGGTTCCGCTGTAGCCGGATGTCAGGATGATGATTTGTAAAACGCTGGAGAAATACCAAAAATAGAGTAAAGCCCACGAAAGGGAGGACCAGCTAAACGGAGGTTTAGCCTGAGCTGGGGTGGTCATTCGTTATATCGCCTGTCAAAAACATGTGCCGCTACGATTGCAGCAAAACCTTAACCGCGCCTTAAGGTGGGCGGTGCCGGCAGTAAGTATGATTTTATGACCCGTGAAGGACGGGCATTCCATGCATCAAAGCGAGCAGAATATAAGCAATATGACAGAAAAATGACAGGACTATTTCAGAGAGGTTAACCCGGCGCGGTGGCCGGGTTAGTTCAACGATTGCCGACGCTTAGCCGGTGTTGCGCATCCCGGCCGCTACGCCTGCGATGGTGACCATCAGCGCTTGCTCAACCCGGGCATCGGGTGCTTCTCCGGCCTCTTCGGCCTGGCGTGAGCGGTGCAGCAGCTCGGCCTGGAGCACGTTCAGCGGATCGGTATAGATGTTGCGCAGCATGATGGATTCGGCAATCCACGGCAGGTCAGCCATCAGGTGCGAGTCGTTGGCGATATCCAGCACGACGTTGATATCGGCCTCTAACTGCGCACGCAGCTCTTTGCCCAGCGGCCACAGCGACGGTTTCACCAGGCGCTGATCGTAGTACTCCGCCAGCCACAGGTCGGCTTTGGCGAACACCATCTCCAGCATCCCGAGGCGGGTGGAGAAGAACGGCCAGTCGCGGCACATGGTTTCCAGCTCATCCTGCTTACCGTCATCCACCACCTTTTGCAGCGCGGCGCCGGCACCCAGCCAGGCGGGCAGCATCAGGCGGTTCTGAGTCCAGGCGAAGATCCACGGAATGGCGCGCAGGGACTCCACACCGCCGTTCGGACGACGCTTGGCCGGACGCGAGCCGAGCGGCAGCTTGCCCAGTTCCAGTTCCGGCGTCGCCGAGCGGAAGTAGGGCACGAACTCTTCATTTTCTCGCACGTAACCGCGGTACATCTCGCAGGAGATGGCCGACAGTTCGTCCATGATGTGGCGCCAGTTCTGCTTAGGCTCCGGCGGCGGCAGCAGGTTCGCCTCCAGAATCGCGCTGGTATAAAGCGACAGGCTGCTGACGGTCACTTCCGGCAGGCCGTACTTGAAGCGGATCATCTCGCCCTGTTCGGTAACGCGCAGGCCGCCTTTCAGGCTGCCCGGCGGCTGGGAGAGCAGCGCCGCGTGTGCCGGTGCACCGCCGCGGCCAATGGAACCGCCGCGTCCGTGGAACAGCGTCAGGGCGATCCCGGCTTTTTCGCAGGTTTTGATCAGAGCGTCCTGCGCCTGATACTGCGCCCAGGAGGCGGCCATCACGCCGGCGTCTTTCGCCGAGTCGGAATAGCCAATCATCACCATCTGTTTGCCCTGAATAAAGCCGCGGTACCAGTCGATGTTCAGCAGCTGGGTCATCACATCGTTGGCGTTGTTCAGGTCGTCGAGGGTTTCGAACAGCGGGGCGACCGGCAGCGCAAAGCCGATACCGGCCTCCTTCAGCAGCAGGTGGACTGCCAGCACGTCCGACGGCGTTTTTGCCATGGAGATCACATAGGCCGCGATAGAGCCCTGCGGCGCTTCGGCGATCACTTTGCAGGTGTCCAGCACTTCGCGGGTCTCTTCGCTTGGCTCCCACTGGCGCGGCAGCAGCGGGCGTTTGGAGTTCAGCTCGCGGATCAGAAACGCCTGTTTGTCGGCTTCGGACCAGTTTTCATAGTCGCCGATGCCAAGATAGCGGGTCAGTTCGCCGAGGGCTTCGGTATGACGGGTGCTCTCCTGACGAATATCGATGCGCACCAGCGGCACGCCGAAGGCTTTCACGCGGCGCAGGGTATCAAGCAGTTCGCCGTTGGCGATGATGCTCATGCCGCAGGCCTGCAGCGACTGGTAGCAGGCGTACAGCGGCTCCCACAGTTGCTCGTTGTGCGTCAACAGCCCTTTGGGTTTCGGCAGCTTCTGGCCTTTCAGGCGCGCTTCAAGCCACCCCTGGGTCGCCAGCAGCTGGCTGCGCAGCCCTTTGAGCAGGTAGCGGTAGGGTTCCTGCGCCCCTTCTTCGCCCACGTATTCGCGCAGGCCGTCTGAGCACTCGACCATCGACAGCTCGGAGATCAGCAGCTGGATATCTTTCAGGAACAGATCGGTCGCCTTCCAGCGGCTGAGCAGCAGCGCGTGGCGGGTGATGTCGGCGGTCACGTTCGGGTTGCCGTCGCGGTCGCCGCCCATCCAGGAGGTGAAGCGCACCGGGACAAAATCCACCGGCAGTTTGTAATCCAGGTGTTCGTTGAGCTGATCGTTAAGCTCGCGCAGGTAGTTAGGAATACCTTCCCACAAGCTGTTTTCCACCACCGCAAAGCCCCATTTGGCCTCGTCGATCGGGCTTGGGCGATACTTGCGGATTTCATCGGTGTGCCAGGACTGGGCCAGCAGCTGGCGCAGGCGACGCATAATCTGGTTACGGTCGTAATCCGGCAGATCCTTGTGGTCGAGCTGCTTTAAGCAGTTATTCACTTCCACCATTTTGTGGATCAGGGTACGACGGGTAATTTCCGTGGGGTGTGCGGTCAGCACCAGCTCCAGCGACAGCGACTCGACGGCGGTTTTGATCGCCGCATCGTTCAGGTCTGGCTGATCTTTCAGCTTGCGCAGGGTGCGGGCAATGATTTCCGGGTTGCTTGCGCCTTCGCCCTTGGCGGAGATGCTGTGATATTGCTCGGCGGTATTCGCCAGGTTCAGAAACTGGCTGAACGCGCGCGCCACCGGCAGCAGTTCGTCGTTAGACAGGTTTTGTAAGGTGGTGAGCAGTTCCTGACGGTCTGCCTCGTTGCCCGCGCGGGACGACTTGGACAACTTACGGATGGTCTCTACACGGTCAAGGATGTGTTCTCCCAGCGCATCCTTGATAGTATCCCCGAGTAGTTTCCCGAGCATACTGACATTACTTCGCAAAGCCGAATATTGTTCGTTCATATTAACCCAGACACCCCGTTACATTTTATTTTGTTATACCCGCCGCGTTCCGGTTGCCAGCAAAGCGCTGTGCAAAAAACAGCGGATATCAGACACCGTCTTTTATAAAGCCACGTAAAAACCCCCCCGTCAATTGCGGCGAAAACGGTTCAGCAACTGAATAAAGCGCAGCGATTTATGAAAGTTAATGCATGTTGTTGCAGATAAGTAACGCTTATGAAAATTGCCTGAAAGTCTCAGCGCGGCCAGGCAGTGGCAGCGTCTGCGAGAGGGAAAAAAGCCAGCGAAACGGGCTGGCTTTGTGAGGTTGAGCAGCGATTCGTTCGTCAGATGCACGGCGGGCAGAAACGCAGCGGCAGGCTTAATGCCAGCAGAAGTGATGCACCACCTGGCCGATCAATTCCCGGGTCGGTTTGATAAAACGCGTCTCGATATATTCATCCGGCTGATGCGCCTGGTTGATGGAGCCAGGCCCGAGCACCAGCGTTGGGCACAGGGTCTGAATAAACGGCGCCTCGGTACAGTAGTTCACCACCTCGGTCTGTGCGCCGAGCAGTTTCTCGACCACCTGCACCAGCTGATGGTCCGGCGGGCATTCATAGCCGGGGATCGGCGGATGCAGTTCGGAGAGCGTAATGCGGCCCGGCCAGCGGCTGCTTACCGGCTCCAGCGCATCGCCCAGCAGCCCGTTAAGATCGTTGAGCGTCATACCCGGCAGCGGACGAATATCCATATGCAGTTCGCAGCAGGCGCAGATACGGTTAGCCGCGTCGCCGCCGTGTATATGGCCGAGGTTCAGCGTCGGATAAGGGACGGTGAACGCCTCGTAGTGATAGCGCTCTTTCAGATCGTCGCGCAGCGCCATGATATGGGTGATGGCTTCATGCATCAGCTCAATGGCGTTCACGCCGCGCGCCGGATCGCTGGAGTGGCCGGACTGGCCCAGCACGCGAATAGCGTTAGAGATATGGCCTTTGTGCGCCCGTACCGGCTGCAGCGACGTCGGTTCGCCGATGATCGCGCAGTCAGGACGCAGGGCGGTGGTCTCCGAGAAGTAGCGCGCGCCGGCCATGGTGGTCTCTTCATCCGCCGTCGCCAGCACGTAGAGCGGCTTTTTCAGCGTGGTCACATCCACGTCACGCAGCGCATCAAGAATGAAAGCGAAGAACCCCTTCATGTCGGCGGTGCCCAGCCCGTAGAGCTTGTTGTCGTGCTCGGTGAGGGTGAACGGGTCGCGCGTCCAGCGCCCGTCGTCAAAGGGTACGGTATCGGTATGCCCCGCCAGCAGCAGGCCGCCCGCGCCCTGGCCGATGCTGGCCAGCATGTTGAATTTGTTGCGTGTCCCCGGCACCGGCTGTACTTCGACGTTGAATCCTAGTTCTTTGAACCACCCGGCCAGCAGATTGATTAAAGACGCATTACTCTGATCGAGAGCCGCTTCGGTCGCGCTGATGGAAGGAGTGGCGATCAACGCGCGGTAAATCTCGATAAATGGTGGTAATTTCATTTTCACTGTTGACATACCTCAGGTCGGATAGTATCAATATTCATGCAGAATTTATGAATAAAAATACAATAACGTTGAGCGTAAAGGAATTCGTTTCGCTTCGGTGATTCAAATCTCGCTCACTGACGTGGCCTGGGCCCGCCAGCCCGCGCTGAAGCAAATGACGTAAGAAGGTTGAGCTCCGATGTTGAAAACCCTGATTGTTGGTGCCAGCGGGTATGCTGGCGCAGAGCTTGTGGCCTATGTGAATCGCCATCCACATATGACCATAACCGCTTTGACGGTCTCAGCGCAAAGCAATGATGCGGGAAAGTTAATCTCCGATTTGCATCCGCAGCTGAAGGGGATTGTCGATCTGCCGCTGCAGCCGATGTCCGACATCAGTGAGTTTAGCCAGGTTGATGTGGTGTTCCTTGCCACCGCCCATGAGGTCAGCCATGACCTTGCGCCGCAGTTTCTTGCCGCAGGCTGCGTGGTGTTCGATCTCTCCGGCGCGTTCCGGGTTAACGATCCGGCCTTCTATGACACCTTCTACGGCTTCACCCACCAGCATCCCGAGCTGCTGACGAAAGCGGTGTACGGTCTGGCGGAGTGGAACCACGAACAGATTAAAGACGCGCAGCTGATTGCGGTGCCGGGGTGTTACCCCACCGCGGCGCAGCTGGCGTTAAAACCGTTGATCGCGGCGGATTTGCTGGATCTTAACCAGTGGCCGGTGATCAACGCCACCAGCGGCGTGAGCGGCGCCGGCCGCAAAGCGGCGATCGCCAACAGCTTTTGCGAAGTGAGCCTTCAGCCTTACGGCGTGTTTCACCACCGCCACCAGCCGGAAATCGCCGTGCACCTTGATGCCCCGGTGATCTTCACCCCGCATCTCGGCAACTTCCCGCGCGGTATCCTGGAAACCATCACCTGCCGCCTGCAGCCCGGTGTCACCGCGCAGCGGGTCGCCGCGGTGTTCCAGGACGCCTACGGCAATAAACCGCTGGTGCGGCTGTATGACAAAGGCGTTCCGGCGCTGAAAAACGTGGTCGGTCTGCCGTTCTGCGATATCGGCTTCGCCGTGCAGGATCAGCACATTATCGTGGTTGCTGCCGAAGATAACCTGCTGAAAGGCGCGGCGGCGCAGGCGGTGCAGTGCGCGAATATCCGTTTTGGCTTCGCCGAAACGCAGTCTCTTATTTAATCGAGTCAGGTGAGATGATGAATCCGTTAATTATTAAGCTGGGCGGCGTACTCCTCGACAGCGAAGAAGCGCTGGAGCGTCTGTTTACCGCGCTGGTCAACTATCGTCAGGATCACCAACGCCCGCTGGTTATCGTACACGGCGGCGGCTGCGTGGTGGATGAGCTGATGAAGCAGCTGAATCTGCCGGTGACCAAGAAAAATGGCCTGCGCGTTACCCCCGCGGATCAGATCGACATTATCACCGGCGCGCTGGCGGGTTCCGCCAACAAAACGCTGCTGGCCTGGGCGAAGAAGCACGACATCGCCTCGGTTGGCCTGTTCCTCGGCGATGGCGACAGCGTGAAAGTGACCCAGCTTGACGAGAGCCTCGGGCACGTCGGCCAGGCCGAACCGGGTTCGCCGACGCTTATCAACACGCTGCTTGAGGCGGGTTACCTGCCGGTGATCAGCTCCATCGGCGTGACCGCGGAAGGCGAGCTAATGAACGTGAACGCCGATCAGGCGGCTACCGCGCTGGCGGCAACGCTCGGCGCCGATCTGATTCTGCTCTCTGACGTCAGCGGCATTCTCGACGGCAAAGGTCAGCGCATCGCCGAAGTGACCACAGCGAAAGCGCAGCAGCTGATTGAGCAGGGCATTATCACCGACGGCATGATTGTCAAAGTGAACGCGGCGCTCGATGCGGCCCGCACCCTCGGGCGCCCGGTGGATATCGCCTCCTGGCGCCACGCGGAGCAGTTGCCCTCTTTATTTAACGGGGTGTCGATTGGCACCCGGATCCTTGCCTGAATACGTTTCACCATTCGGGCCGCTGGTGAGTGGGCTGCACGCGCACACTCCCGGCCACTGACTTATGTAAGCTCGCGGGGGCTGCGACGTTTGCCGCCTTCCCGCGACGCGAAATAGTTTGCGCATCAAACAGAATATTGAAAGGAAAAGCACATGCAAAACCACGGCATCAAAAAAGTTGTTCTCGCTTACTCCGGCGGTCTGGATACCTCGGCGATCATTCCCTGGCTACAGGAAAACTATGAAGGCTGTGAAGTGGTGGCCTGCGTGGTGGATATCGGTCAGGACCGTGATGATTTGAAAGGCGTTGAACAGAAAGCGCTGCGCTCGGGCGCGACCGAATGCTACGTGGTGGACGCACGTGAAGAGTTCATCAAAGACTATGTGTATCCGGTACTGCAAACCGGCGCGCTGTACGAAGGCAGCTACCTGCTGGGTACCTCAATGGCGCGTCCGCTGATCGCCAAAGCGCTGGTGGATGTTGCCACCAAAGTGGGTGCTGACGCGCTGTGCCACGGTGCGACCGGGAAAGGCAACGACCAGGTGCGTTTCGAATCCGCCTGGGCGGCGCTGGCACCGAACCTGAAAGTGATTGCCCCGTGGCGTGAGTGGAACCTGCGTTCCCGTGAAGCGCTGCTGGAATACCTGAAAGAGCGTGACATCCCGACCACCGCGTCGCTGGAAAAAATCTACAGCCGTGATGAGAACGCCTGGCACATCTCCACCGAAGGCGGCGTGCTGGAAAGCCCGTGGAATGCCCCGAATAAAGATTGCTGGGTGTGGACCGTGGATCCGCTGGACGCCCCGGACCAGCCGGAGCAGGTGACCGTCACCGTTGAGAAAGGCAACGTGGTTGCGGTGAACGGCGAACACCTCTCGCCGTTCGGCTGCCTTGAAGCGCTGAATAAAATCGGTGCGAAGCACGGCGTAGGCCGTATCGACATCGTGGAAAACCGTCTGGTGGGCATCAAGTCCCGCGGCTGCTACGAAACCCCAGGGGGCACCATCATGATGGCAGCGCTGCGCGGCGTTGAGCAGCTGGTGCTGGATCGCGACAGCTTCAAATGGCGCGAGCAGGTTGGCCTTGAAATGTCCTATGTGGTGTACGATGGCCGCTGGTTCGCCCCGCTGCGTCAGTCCCTGCAGGCGGCGGCGGAATCCCTGGCGGAGAACGTCAATGGTGAAGTAGTGCTGCAGCTTTATAAAGGCCAGGTCACCGCGCTGCAGAAGAAATCGCCGAACAGCCTGTATAACGAAGATTTCGCGACCTTCGGCGAAGACGAGGTGTACGATCACAGCCACGCCGGCGGCTTTATCCGTCTGTTCTCGCTCTCTTCACGTATTCGTGCGCTGAACGAGCAGAAAAAGTAAGTACGTCTTTGCATCCATGGCGGGTAGGCTGCGTCTGCCCGCCAGTTTAAAAAAATCATTCAGGTCTGTCGCAGGGCGGGGACGCAGTAGCGCACCCGCCATTCATGTCAGGATAGAAAAGTTACGGAGTAGGTTATGGCACTTTGGGGTGGACGTTTTACACAGGCAGCGGATCAGCGGTTCAAACAGTTTAACGACTCGTTGCGCTTTGATTACCGCC
This sequence comes from Siccibacter turicensis LMG 23730, assembly GCF_000463155.2. Classification (GTDB taxonomy): domain Bacteria; phylum Pseudomonadota; class Gammaproteobacteria; order Enterobacterales; family Enterobacteriaceae; genus Siccibacter; species Siccibacter turicensis. The sequence continues at coordinate 127,682 of NZ_AWFZ01000002.1, forward strand.
TGGCAGAGCAGGATATCGTAGGCTCTGTAGCCTGGTCCAAAGCGCTGGTGACCGTGGGCGTACTGACGGCAGATGAACAGCTGCAGCTGGAAGAGGCGCTGAACACCCTGCTGGAAGAGGTGCGCCTCAATCCGCAGCTCATCCTGGAAAGCGATGCCGAAGATATTCACAGCTGGGTGGAAGGGAAACTCATCGACAAGGTGGGGCCGCTCGGTAAGAAGCTGCACACCGGCCGCAGCCGTAACGATCAGGTGGCAACCGACCTGAAGCTGTGGTGCAAGATGCAGGTCAGTGAACTGCTGATGGCGAGCCGTCAGCTGCAAAGCGCGCTGGTGGAAACCGCGCAGAACAATCAGGACGCGGTGATGCCGGGTTACACCCATCTTCAGCGCGCGCAGCCGGTCACCTTTGCCCACTGGTGCCTGGCCTATGTCGAAATGCTGGCGCGCGATGAGAGCCGCCTGCAGGATACGCTCAAACGTCTGGATGTCAGCCCGCTGGGGAGTGGGGCGCTGGCAGGCACGGCGTATGAGATCGACCGTGAGCAGCTGGCGGGCTGGCTGGGCTTCGCCTCCGCGACCCGCAACAGCCTCGACAGCGTCTCCGACCGTGACCACGTGCTTGAGCTGCTTTCCGATGCCGCCATCGGGATGGTTCACCTGTCGCGCTTCGCGGAAGATCTGATTTTCTTCAACTCCGGTGAAGCCGGCTTTGTGGAGCTGTCCGATCGCGTGACCTCAGGCTCGTCCCTGATGCCGCAGAAGAAGAATCCGGATGCGCTGGAGCTTATCCGCGGTAAATGCGGACGCGTGCAGGGTGCGCTGACCGGCATGATGATGACCCTTAAAGGTCTGCCGCTGGCCTATAACAAAGATATGCAGGAAGACAAAGAGGGGCTGTTCGACGCGCTCGATACCTGGCTTGACTGCCTGCACATGGCCACGCTGGTGCTGGACGGCATTCAGGTGAAGCGCCCGCGCTGCCAGGAAGCGGCCCAGCAGGGCTACGCCAACGCCACCGAACTGGCGGATTATCTGGTCGCCAAAGGCGTGCCTTTCCGTGAAGCGCACCATATCGTGGGTGAAGCGGTGGTAGAGGCGATTGCCCAGGGCAAACCGCTGGAAGCGCTGGCGCTGGCGGATCTGCAGAAGTTCAGCAGCGTTATCGGGGATGATGTCTATCCGATCCTCTCCCTGCAATCGTGCCTTGATAAGCGTGCGGCAAAAGGGGGCGTATCGCCGACCCAGGTGGCGCGGGCGATTGCTGAGGCGAAAGGGCGTCTGGTGTAAGCGAGAAGCGAAACGAATCAACAGCCTGGCCTTGTGCCGGGCTTTTTTATGCAAAAAAAAAAGCGGACATACTGTCCGCTAAAACGTTCACGTTGGCTTTAGTTATTCAGGTCAGAGAGAACTCTGTCACGAGGGGAACAGCATGAGGGATGGTGTTGCCCCGCCTCGTTGTGTAGGTGCATTATTGGGCATAACGCTTGATAGGGATAATCGTTGGTTGCTATGATATCTATCGCCATGAACTATCGTGGCGGCGGAGGAAGAGTAATGAATATTCGTGATCTTGAGTACCTGGTGGCGCTTGCCGAGCATCGTCATTTTCGTCGTGCAGCCGATGCCTGTCACGTCAGCCAGCCTACCTTAAGTGGTCAAATTCGTAAGCTTGAAGATGAACTGGGCGTGATGCTGCTAGAGCGTACCAGCCGCAAGGTGCTGTTTACCCAGGCCGGGCTGTTGCTGGTGGATCAGGCGCGTACCGTGCTGCGCGAAGTGAAAGTGTTGAAAGAGATGGCGAGCCAGCAGGGCGAGGCGATGTCCGGCCCGCTGCACATTGGTCTCATCCCAACCATCAGCCCCTATCTGCTGCCGCTGGTGATCCCGATGCTGCATCAGACCTTCCCGAAGCTTGAGATGTACCTGCACGAAGCGCAGACCCATCAGCTGCTGGCGCAGCTCGACAGCGGTAAGCTCGACTGCGCCATTCTGGCGCTGGTCAAAGAGAGTGAGGCCTTTATCGAAGTGCCGCTGTTTGACGAGCCGATGATGCTGGCGGTGTATGAGGATCACCCGTGGGCCAACCGCGACCGCGTGCCGATGTCCGATCTGGCGGGTGAAAAGCTGCTGATGCTGGAAGATGGCCACTGCCTGCGCGATCAGGCGATGGGCTTCTGTTTTGAAGCGGGTGCGGATGAAGACACCCATTTCCGTGCCACCAGCCTTGAAACGCTGCGCAACATGGTTGCAGCAGGCAGCGGCATTACGCTGCTACCGGCGCTGGCCGTGCCTAACGAGCGTCGTCGCGACGGCGTGGTGTATCTGCCGTGCTACAAGCCGGAGCCGCGTCGTACTATCGGGCTGGTTTACCGTCCGGGGTCGCCGCTGCGCAGCCGCTATGAGCAGCTGGCAGAGGCCATCCGTAAATCGATGGATGGCCATTTCGACAGCACGTTAAAACAGGCGGTTTAGCCCGTTCAACGCCGCTACCCGATAGGCTTCCGCCATGGTCGGGTAGTTGAAGGTGGTGTTAACAAAGTACTCAATCGTGTTACCGCCACCTTTCTGCTCCATAATCGCCTGGCCGATATGAATAATCTCGGCCGCGCGCTCACCAAAGCAATGGATCCCGAGAATCTCTTTCGTTTCGCGATGGAACAGGATCTTCAGCGTACCGACGTTCATGCCGACGATTTGCGCCCGCGCCAGGTGTTTAAACTGGGCGCGACCCACTTCGTAAGGCACTTTCATCGAGGTCAGCTGCTGCTCGGTTTTGCCTACCGAACTGATCTCCGGAATGGTGTAGATGCCGGTCGGAATGTCTTCCACCAGATGCGCCGAGGCTTCGCCTTTGATCATCGCCTGTGCGGCGATACGGCCCTGATCGTACGCCGCTGACGCCAGGCTCGGGTAGCCAATCACATCGCCCACCGCATACACGTGCGGCAGCGCGGTCTGGTACATGCTGTTGACCTTCAGCAGCCCACGTCCGTCCGCTTCCAGACCAATGTTCTCCAGCGACAGCGAGTCGACGTTACCGGTGCGGCCGTTGGCGTAGAGCAGACAGTCGGCTTTCACCTTCTTCCCGGACTTGAGGTGTACGATGACGCCGTCATCCACGCCCTCAATCTTCTCGTACTCTTCGTTGTGGCGAATCACCACTCCGCTGTTCCAGAAGTGATAGGAGAGCGAATCCGACATCTCCTGGTCAAGGAACGCCAGCAGGCGGTCGCGGGTGTTGATAAGATCCACCTTAACGTTCATCCCACGGAAGATAGACGCGTATTCGCAGCCGATCACCCCGGCGCCATAGATAATGACGTGCTTCGGTTCATGGTGAAGGCTGAGGATGGAGTCGCTGTCGTAGATACGCTGATGGCTGAAATCAACGTCCGTCGGATGATAAGGGCGAGAACCGCAGGCAATCACGAATTTTTCCGCGGTCAGGATTTCTACCGATCCGTCCGGGCACTCCAGCGACAGCGTATGTTCATCCACAAAATGGGCGCTGCCCTCGAGGATTTCGCAGTGGTTACGCTCATAAAACCCCTGACGCATGCGGGTTTGCTGATTAATAACGTTGTCGGCGTGGTTGAGGATATCGGCAAAAGAGGAGCGGAGCAGGTGGGCGTGTTCACTGTACAGCGGGTTTTGTTTGAATTCGATAATACGGCTGACAGCGTGACGAAGCGCTTTTGACGGGATGGTGCCCCAGTGGGTGCAACCGCCGCCAACGTTATGGTAGCGCTCGATAACCGCTATCCTGGCTCCCTGTTTAACCAGCCCCATAGCAGCACCTTCGCCGCCGGGGCCGGAACCAATCACTATTGCATCATAATCGTAGGTGTGTGGCATGGTAAGGCGTACCTGTTCTTATACATAAAAGCAACAAGATTGTAACACCTCTCCCGCGATAACCCAATGAATACCCTTCATTAAGGATGGACTTAGCGCAACCGGGCGTAAAAAAGCGCGCGTGAGCGCCTGCCACCGCGCTTACGTAGCGGGGTTACGTCTTGAATAAAAACTTCCATTCACAATCTGCGGCAAACCCGGTAATTTTAACCGCTCAAGAGTACCGGCTGTAGAGATAAGGATGCAGGCAACGTGATGGGTGTAAGAGCGCAACAAAAGGAACGAACCCGGCGTACGCTAGTCGATGCCGCGTTCAGCCAGCTAAGTGCGGAACGGAGTTTCGCCAGCCTCAGCCTGCGCGAAGTCGCACGGGAGGCGGGGATCGCGCCGACGTCGTTTTATCGCCACTTCCGTGATGTGGATGAGCTCGGCCTCACCATGGTGGACGAGAGCGGGTTAATGCTGCGCCAGCTGATGCGTCAGGCCCGTCAGCGTATTGCCAAGGGCGGAAGCGTGATCCGCACATCGGTGTCGACCTTTATGGAGTTCATCGGTAACAACCCTAACGCCTTCCGTCTGCTGCTGCGCGAGCGCTCCGGTACGTCTGCGGCGTTTCGTGCCGCGGTGGCGCGTGAAATCCAGCACTTTATTGCGGAACTCGCCGATTACCTCGAGCTCGAAAATCACATGCCGCGCGCCTTCACCGAAGCGCAGGCCGAAGCGATGGTCACTATCGTCTTCAGCGCTGGCGCGGAAGCGCTCGATGTGACGCCCGAACAGCGCCGTCAGCTGGAGGAGCGGCTGGTGCTCCAGCTGCGCATGATCGCAAAAGGGGCGTACTACTGGTATCGCCGTGAGCAAGAGAAGATTGCCCAAAACGTTGAAAACTGAAGGAAGAACGATGAGAAATTCTGTTCAGGAAAAAGGTACGCTGCTATTGGCGTTTGTCGCCGGCCTCTCGATTAACGGCACCTTCACGGCGCTGTTCAGCGATATCGTACCCTTCTCCATTTTTCCGATTATCTCGCTGGTGCTTTCCGCCTGGTGCCTGCACCAGCGCTATCAGAATCGCACCATGCCGCTGGGGTTGCCGGGGATTGCCGCCGCCTGCTTCTTGCTCGGGGTGCTGGTTTACAGCACCGTGGTGCGCGCCGAATACCCGGCGATCGGCTCGAACTTCGTGCCGTCCATCCTGACGGTTATCCTGCTGTTCTGGATTATCTTTCGCCTGCGCAGCCGCCGGGAAAGCCTGGCGGAATAAAAAAACGGCCCTCGCATGTCGGGAGGGCCGTCTGTTTATTTGCGGGTCAGCAGCACGCCGCATTCCATATGATGGGTATAGGGGAACTGGTCGAACAGCGCCAGACGCGCCACGTTGTGGGTCTGGCTGAAGGTTTCCAGGTTGCGGCACAGGGTCTCGGGGTTGCACGAGATATAAAGGATGGACGGGTAGGCCTGCACCATCTTCACGGTTTCGTCATCCAGCCCGCTGCGCGGCGGATCGACAAAGATCGTCTCACACTGGTAGCTCTTCAGATCGATCCCCTGCAGACGATTAAATTCCCGCTCGCCGTTCATCGCCTGGGTGAACTCTTCCGCCGCCATGCGGATAATCTGCACGTTATCGATATGGTTCGCCGCGATGTTGTACTGCGCGGACGCCACCGACGGCTTGGCGATTTCGGTGGCCAGCACACGTTCAAAGTTGCGCGCCAGGGCAAGGGAGAAGTTGCCGTTGCCGCAGTACAGCTCCAGCAGATCGCCGCGTGAACCCGCGGTCACATCCAGCGCCCACTCCAGCATCTGAATGTTCATCGCCGCGTTCGGCTGGGTAAAGCTGTTCTCTACCTGACGATAAATCATCTCTTTACCGGCCACCGGCAGGCGCTCGTCGATGTAATCGCGATCCAGCGCGATTTTCGTTTTGGTGGCGCGGCCAATCAGCTGCGCGTCAAAACCACGCGCGCGCAGGCTGTCGCGCAGCGCCGTGGCCTGCTCGCGCCACTCATCGTCGAGCTTTTTATGGTACAGCAGCGAGATCACCGCCTGATTGCTCATCGAGGTAAGGTAGTCAATCTGGAACAGCTTGTGGCGCAGCACGCGGTTGTCGCGCACGCTGTCAATCATGACCGGCATCAGCTGGTTGATAAGCTCGCTGGCGGCCGGGAAGCTGTTCACGCGAATGCGCTGGCGCGTCTCGCTGTCAAAAATGATGTGGTAGAGATCGTCCCCGTCATGCCAGATGCGGAACTCGGCGCGCATCCGGTAGTGGCTCACCGGCGAGCGGAACACCTCCGGTGCGGGTGCCGCGAAGGGCGCCATCATGCTTTCCAGACGGCGGACTTTCTCGTCGAGCTGCGCATCGTATTGGTCTGTCGGAAGGTGTTCAGGGGTCATCATGGCATCCTGGTGATAAAAAATTACGCGGGCGATTGTAGGGAATGCGGGCCTGATGTCCAGCTTTGTTCGAATATCCATCGCTAACGATAGCAGTCTGGACATCTATACGCTGCTACAGGTAGCATGCACGCTCCGGTCTCCTGAGTGAAAAGGGAATCCAGTGTGAATCTGGAGCTGACGCGCAGCGGTAAAGACTGGCGGGACGACAGCATCATGCAGACACTGCTTCGCAGGAAGTGGGAAGTCGTCGTCCGACAAACGCCACCCAGCCCGAATACCTGCCGGAATACGTCGCAATAGGCTCGATTATCGCGTGCTATCGATCGTGCCTGCGGCATCCATAATAATAAGCGGATGCGTAGTTAATGATGATAAAGAAACTCTCGCTGTTGTCGGCCCTGTCCGTCACGGTATTTTCCGGCTGGGCGCAGGACAGCAAGCCGGACACTCTGGTAGTGACCGCCAACCGTTTTCAGCAGCCGGTCAACACCGTGCTGGCCCCGACGGACGTGGTCACGCGCGAGCAAATAGATAAATGGCAGTCTAAAACGGTGCTGGATGTATTGCGCCGTTTGCCGGGCGTTGATATTTCCCAGAGCGGAGGGATGGGCCAGCAGGCTTCCGTGTATATCCGCGGTACAGATGCACGCCATGCTCTTATATTGATGGACGGCGTGCCGGTGCCGCGCCCCAATCTCTCTAATGAATCTAACCTCTACCAGATCCCGGCCGCGCTGATTCAGCGCATCGAGTATATTCGTGGCCCGCGCTCCGCGGTGTACGGCTCGGGTGCCATTGGCGGCGTCATTAACATCATTACCGAGAGCCAGGAAGAGACCTCCCAGATTGAGGCGGGCGTCGGTTCTAAAGGCTATCAGGAATATGCAGGCACGTTACGCCAGCGCTTTGGCGATACCGTGGCGACCGCATCCGGGGCGTACCAGACGACCAAAGCGTTTAACGTTCAGCCTGGTTCCACCTGGGATCACGATGGCGATCGCGATGGCTTTCGCAATAAAACCTTCTTTGGCAGCCTTCAGCACACCTTTTCCGACAGCGTGAACGGCTTCTTCCGCGGTTACGGCTACGCCAATAATATTGATTACGATGTGGGTAGCCCACCGTTCTCCCCCGCCTATAGCGCGGATGAAAACCAGTATTACAATCAGTCATGGGATACCGGGTTGCGGTATAGCGCCGACAGCTACTCTTCCCAACTTATTGCCAGCTTCCAGAAGCTGAAAAGCTATAACTACAGCAGCCTTTATGGCCGCTACCACGATGGCACGACGCTCGACCGCATGGAGCAGCGGTATATTCAGTGGGGCAATAACCTGATCGTCGGGCATGGCTCAGTCAGCGCCGGCGTCGACTGGAAACAGGAAAAGCTTACCGCTACCACGCAGGCTGACGCTGACAGCTATAAGCGCGACACGACGGGACTCTATCTCACCGGGCAGCAGCAGGTTCTGGATAGCGTGACGCTTGAGGCGTCGGGCCGTGAAGACCATGACGAACAGTTTGGCTGGCACGGTACCTGGCAAACCGCCGCGGGATGGGAATTCGTTGAAGGTTACCGGGCGACCGTTTCCTATGGTACCGGCTTCCTGGCTCCGGGCCTGACCCAGCAGTTTGGCTCGCCGCAATATGGCATCGCCTCGAACCCTAATCTGCAACCGGAAGAATCCAGACAGTGGGAAGCGGGCATTGAAGGGGTGACCGGTCCACTGGACTGGCGCGTCTCGACGTGGCGATACAAGATCGACAACCTGATTAGTTACGATAATGACGGCTATTACAATGTGAAGTCAGCCACCATTAAAGGACTGGAGTGGACGGGGAATATGGCAACCGGGCCGGTGAATCACCAGCTTACGTTGCAGTATATCGACCCGCGCGACGATGAAACCGATGAACGCTTACTGCGTCGCGCCCGGAAGCAGGTTAAGTACGATATCAGCGGCGATGTGGCTAACCTTGGCTGGGACGTCACCTATCAGTACATTGGCGAGCGCTACGACACCAACTTCAATACCTTCCCTTCGGAGAAAGTGAAGCTCGGCGGTATCAGCCTGTGGGATCTCGCCGTTTCATATCCAGTCACCTCTGCGCTGACGGTTCGTGGTAAAATCGCCAACCTGTTTGATAAAGAGTACGAGACGGTATATGGCTACGCTACTGCAGGACGAGAATACACTTTGTCTGGCAGCTACACCTTCTGAGGCTCGTCCCACCATACTGGTGTTTGACTCCGGTGTGGGGGGACTCTCTGTCTATGATGAGATCCGGCAGCTGTTGCCGGATCTGCACTATATCTACGCTTTCGATAACGTCGCCTTTCCCTATGGGGAGAAGAGTGAGACGTTTATCGTCGAGCGCGTCGTTGAGATTGTCACCGCGGTGCAGGCGCGTTATCCGCTGGCGCTGGCGGTTATCGCCTGTAATACCGCCAGCACGGTTTCACTGCCGGCGCTGCGTGAGAAATTCCCGTTTCCGGTGGTGGGCGTCGTCCCGGCCATCAAACCCGCCGCGCGCCTGACGGCAAATGGCGTTGTCGGCCTGCTCGCCACCCGCGCGACCGTGCGTCGTCCTTATACCCATGAGCTTATCGCCCGCTTTGCCGCAGAGTGCCATATAGAAATGCTTGGTTCAGCGGAGCTGGTGGAGATGGCCGAGGCGAAGCTGCACGGCGAGCCGGTGTCCCTTGATGAGCTGCGACGCATTCTGCGTCCCTGGCTGCGCATGCCGGAGCCGCCTGATACCGTAGTGCTGGGTTGCACGCATTTCCCGTTACTGGCGGATGAGCTTCTGGCGGTGCTGCCGGAAGGGACGCGCCTGATTGATTCCGGTGCGGCAATCGCGCGTCGAACGGTCTGGTTACTTGAGCATGAAGCGCCGGAAGCCGCGTCGGCAGACAGTAATATTGCCTACTGCATGGCGTTCACGCCGGAAACTGCACAATTAATGCCCGTTCTGGAGCGCTACGGCTTTAAAAAGCTCGAAAAACTACCAGTTTGATGCGGTTTTGCGTAAAAAAAAGACGGTTGAAAACTTTTTTCAGATTAGGGGTTGTCAGGGCGAAAGAACTCCCTATAATGCGCCTCC
>NZ_AWFZ01000003.1 GCF_000463155.2 Siccibacter turicensis LMG 23730
CACCTGTGTCGGTTTGGGGTACGATTTGATGTTACCTGATGCTTAGAGGCTTTTCCTGGAAGCAGGGCATTTGTTACTTCAGCACCGTAGTGCCTCGTCATCACACCTCAGCGTTAACAAGGAACCGGATTTACCTGGAACCTCCGCCTACATGCTTAAACCGGGACAACCGTCGCCCGGCTAACATAGCCTTCTCCGTCCCCCCTTCGCAGTAACACCGAGTACAGGAATATTAACCTGTTTCCCATCGACTACGCCTTTCGGCCTCGCCTTAGGGGTCGACTCACCCTGCCC
>NZ_AWFZ01000004.1 GCF_000463155.2 Siccibacter turicensis LMG 23730
CCAGGTAAGGTTCTTCGCGTTGCATCGAATTAAACCACATGCTCCACCGCTTGTGCGGGCCCCCGTCAATTCATTTGAGTTTTAACCTTGCGGCCGTACTCCCCAGGCGGTCGACTTAACGCGTTAGCTCCGGAAGCCACTCCTCAAGGGAACAACCTCCAAGTCGACATCGTTTACGGCGTGGACTACCAGGGTATCTAATCCTGTTTGCTCCCCACGCTTTCGCACCTGAGCGTCAGTCTTTGTCCAGGGGGCCGCCTTCGCCACCGGTATTCCTCCAGATCTCTACGCATTTCACCGCTACACCTGGAATTCTACCCCCCTCTAC
>NZ_AWFZ01000005.1 GCF_000463155.2 Siccibacter turicensis LMG 23730
AGCAGCCGCGGTAATACGGAGGGTGCAAGCGTTAATCGGAATTACTGGGCGTAAAGCGCACGCAGGCGGTCTGTCAAGTCGGATGTGAAATCCCCGGGCTCAACCTGGGAACTGCATTCGAAACTGGCAGGCTAGAGTCTTGTAGAGGGGGGTAGAATTCCAGGTGTAGCGGTGAAATGCGTAGAGATCTGGAGGAATACCGGTGGCGAAGGCGG
>NZ_AWFZ01000006.1 GCF_000463155.2 Siccibacter turicensis LMG 23730
CGGTAGTTCAGTTGGTTAGAATACCTGCCTGTCACGCAGGGGGTCGCGGGTTCGAGCCCCGTCCGTTCCGCCACCCTTATTTAGGGGCGTAGTTCAATTGGTAGAGCACCGGTCTCCAAAACCGGGTGTTGGGGGTTCGAGTCCCTCCGCCCCTGCCAGAAATCATCCTTAGCTTAACGGCTAAGGATTTTTTTTGTCTGCAATTTGCCTTCGGGTTATGCATCTCCCCTCCAGCAATACCTGTCAATCCAGAATCGACGTTTTAAGCAGCTCTTTGATCTGCACCTGTTTATCGCTGTTTTGCAACCAGATGGCATAAAGAGGGCGTGAAAGCGTCGTGCTGTCGCTCACGCTGCGCAGATCGCTACGCTCTTTTGCCCACGCGGTAGGCAACCAGGTGCAACCATTCAATTCGCTCAGGAATTTACGTGCGATCTCAGCCGAACTGGTGGTTAACATCGGAATGTCATCCCCTGGCAGAAGGGCCGTTTCATGCTGCTGAAAGTCCGGCCCCCACTCCAGGCGTAGATAGTTAAGTTCAGCCTTACTGCGCGCCGGTGCCGCGCTATAGAGCGCCAGCGTGAAATGCCCGAGCAGTTGGCTGTTGAACTCATCCATTTTCGGTGCTTCGGAGGTGATAAGCAGATCCAACTGCCGTTCGTGTAGCTGCTTCACCAGCGACTGGCGCTGAGCGATACGCGCTTCAAACTGCATGCCACTATGCGCCTGATAAAGCCTCGTCAGCCACTGCGACAGCATACATTCCCAAAGCGATGCGCTCGCACCGATAGAAAGTTCGTTATGTCGTGAGGTATGCGCCACCTCTTTTCGTGCCGCCTGCCAGGTGCTCATTAGCGTCTCGGCATAGGGCAGAAGGCGTTCTCCTGCCGGTGTCAGGCGAATGTTGTTACGATGGCGAGTAAAAAGATTCACTCCCAGTTGGTTTTCCAGCTGACGAATGCGAAAGCTCACAGCGGATTGTGTCAGGTAAAGGGCTTCAGCAGCGCGTCCGAAATGGCGTGTTCTGCTTACTTCGAGGAACGTTTTCAGCAATTCCGTATCCACAACTCTCTCCGCAAAATTATTTGTCGTTATGATTTAAATGTTTTGTTTTACACTCTGTCAAGCGTAACTAATACTCCGCGCCATAAATAGCCCGGCCAAGAGAATTAGGAGCGTGCAGGATGGCGGAAAGCTTTACGACGACTAATCGATTTTTCGACAACAGACATTATCCACGCGGGTTCTCTCGACATGGTGATTTCACCATTAAAGAGGCGCAGCTGCTGGAGCGTCATGGTTATGCTTTCAACGAACTGGATCTGGGTAAACGCGAACCGGCAACCGAAGAAGAAGAGTTGTTCGTCGCCGTATGCCGCGGTGAGCGTGAGCCAGTAACTGAAGCTGAAAGAGTGTGGAGCAAGTACATGACGCGCATTAAGCGTCCTAAGCGTTTCCATACCCTCTCCGGCGGTAAGCCGCAGATGGAAGGTGTGGAAGACTACACTGAAAGCGACGATTGACGAAAAGGGCCGAAAGGCCCTTTTTTACATCAGCATCTTCTGTAGATGGATAAGCATTCTGTCTATCGCGCGATAGCCAAGTGCCTCCTGCAAATGCTCCCTGCGAATGTGGCTCTCCCCCTGTAAGTCGGCAATCGTCCGCGCTACCTTCAGCAGCCGTTGCCATGCCCGCACCGATAGTCCCAGTCTGATGAGTGTTTCCTCAAGCCATTCGGCGTCTTGCTTTTCCAGCGGACAAAATCGCGCGATCCCTGCGTTATCCAGCAGAGCATTCACGCATTGCTGACGGCTGAGCTGGCGATTGCGAACCTCGATGACCCGCTCTCTGATTTCAGCGCTGCTTTCACCTTTCACCGATGGCTGGCTCAGCAAACCCGGTGGTGGCAAAGGGATCTCCAGCGACAGATCGAACCGGTCCAGAAACGGGCCCGAAAGTCGACCCAGGTAGCGTAACGTCTGTTCCGGGCTGCAGCGATTATGGTTTCCCTGATAGTGTCCGGTCGGACTGGGATTCATGGCAGCAATGAGTTGAAAACGCGCCGGGTAGCTGATCTTTGCCCGTGTACGTGAGATGTGAATTTGCCCTGATTCGATAGGCTCTCTCAGAGCATCTAGCGTCCGACGCTCAAACTCCGGGAGCTCATCAAGAAACAGCACACCGTTATGCGCTAACGAGATTTCGCCGGGCACCGGGATCGATCCTCCACCAACCAGGGCAGAGAGTGAGGCACTATGATGAGGCGCCCTGAATGGCCGCTGACGCCATTGCTGATAAAGCCTTATCGGATTCACCAGACTCATGATAGCAGCGCTCTCCAGCGCCTCCTCGTCACTCAGCGGGGGGAGTAATCCATTGAGCCGGCTTGCCAGCATGGTTTTACCCGTACCCGGCGGGCCAATGAACAGCAGGTTGTGGCCACCAGCTGCGGTGATCTCCAGCGCTCGCTTACCCTGTTGCTGACCCACAACCTCGTTGATATCGCCTGAACGGCAATTGCTGTCTGGCGGCGGTGTCACGGGCCGGGGGAGCGAGCCCTTTCCTTCGAGCCAGGCGCAGACCTCCAGCAAATGCGAGGCTGTCATGCACCCAGGCTTGTCGATCAATCCCACCTCGGACGCATTCTCCTGCGCAACGACAATCTGCCGGCCCTGCTTTAAGGCCTCAAGCGCACAGGAGATCGCACCCGGAACACCCCGCAGCGCGCCCGTCAGCGCAAGCTCACCGACAAACTCTGTCTGGCTGAGCCGGGTGGTGCTGAGCTGCTCCGAGGCGGCCAGCAGGGCAATCGCGATGGGTAAATCGTAGCGCCCACCCTCCTTGGGCAAATCGGCGGGCGCCAGGTTAATGGTGATTTTACGGGCCGGGAAGGTGTACCCGCTGTTGATGATGGCGCTACGCACGCGGTCTCGCGCTTCCTTCACAGTGGTCTCGGGTAACCCTACGATAGTCAGTCCCGGCAGGCCCGGACTCAAATGTACTTCTACGGTCACCAGCGGGGCACTCACCCCTAACGCTGCTCTGGTAAAAATGATAGCGAGAGACATATCCACCTCCTTGTGGCACCACTGTCTACCCGGTAGCAGCGAGAAGATAGTGCGTTATGCAGGAAGTTGAAGGTCGTTTCCATAAAATTAAGGGCAAGGTTTTGCATTGCGCCGCTATTTGGAATCCTCCCCGTAAAATAATAAAAGCCGCATAATATTCTGTTGAAAATGCGTATCTGGCAGCGTAGCGGCATACGCAGTTTTTTAATCTGTCGCTACTGATTGATAAATAATGACTTTTTTAGCGATTACGGATGTGCGTTGAATCCATTCTTAAAAATAATGCTTGTAAGGCCGACGGGCACTGTGATAACTCTTTAAGCATTCCTTCGAACAAAACATGTGAACGAACATAAAATGACAGCCCTTCTACGAGTGATTAGCCTGGTCGTACTAAGCGTGGTGGTGATTATTATCCCACCGTGCGGGGCTGCACCTGGAAGAAGAAAGGCTTAAAAATCAAGCCTGAATCATCGAGAACCCCCGCACCGAAAGGTCCGGGGGTTTTTTTTGGCCTTAAAACGAAAGCGAGGAGCAGAATATGAGCAGTAGCATAAAACACTGTTTCTCCCGTTGTAGCGCGGGGAACTGAATATGAATGGGGCACAATGGGTAGTACATGCTTTGCGGGCGCAGGGGGTTGAGACCGTATTCGGTTATCCTGGCGGTGCAATAATGCCGGTCTATGATGCGCTATACGACGGCGGCGTGGAACACCTGTTGTGCCGGCATGAGCAGGGTGCTGCCATGGCAGCTATCGGCTATGCCCGGGCGACGGGAAAAACCGGCGTATGTATCGCAACGTCCGGTCCGGGAGCCACCAATCTCATCACCGGCCTGGCCGATGCCTTACTGGATTCGGTTCCGGTTGTTGCTATCACCGGGCAGGTCGCTTCTCCGCTTATCGGCACCGATGCGTTTCAGGAAATTGACGTGCTGGGCATGTCACTGGCCTGCACCAAGCACAGTTTCCTGGTACAGACCCTCGACGAACTGCCTCAGGTTATCGCTGAAGCCTTTACTATCGCTAACAGTGGTCGTCCGGGTCCGGTCCTGGTTGATATTCCTAAGGATATCCAGGTCGCCGTGGGTGAACTGGAGCCGTGGCTATCCACTGTCGAAGATACCTTCTCGCCACCGCTGGAAGAGATCGAGCTGGCGCGTCAGATGCTGGCGCAGGCCAGCAAGCCGATGCTGTACGTGGGCGGCGGCGTCGGCATGGCACAGGCGGTTCCGGCGCTGCGCGAATTTATCACCGCCACCGGGATCCCGGCGACCGCGACCCTGAAAGGTCTGGGCGCGGTTGCGCCAGATTATCCGTTCTATATGGGGATGCTGGGCATGCACGGTACGCGAGCGGCGAACCTTGCCGTTCAGGCCTGCGACCTGCTGATTGCGGTCGGTGCGCGTTTTGACGATCGGGTAACCGGCAAGCTCAATACCTTCGCCCCGCATGCCAGGGTCATTCATATGGACATCGACCCGGCGGAAATGAACAAACTGCGCCAGGCGCACGTTGCGCTGCCGGGCGATCTCAACGTCATGTTAGCGGCACTGCAACAGCCGCTGTCCATAGATGCCTGGCGTAACGAGACGGCTGCACTGCGCGCCGAGCACGGCTGGCGTTACGATCATCCGGGCGAGGCAATCTACGCCCCGCTGCTGCTCAAGCAGCTCTCGGATCGCAAACCTGAAAGCGCCGTGGTGACCACCGACGTGGGCCAGCATCAGATGTGGGCAGCACAGCACATGTCCTTTACCCGCCCGGAAAATTTCATCACCTCAAGCGGTCTTGGCACGATGGGATTTGGTCTGCCCGCCGCCGTTGGCGCGCAGGTTGCGCGACCGGATGACACGGTCATCTGCATCTCCGGGGACGGCTCCTTTATGATGAACGTTCAGGAGCTGGGCACCGTAAAACGCAAACAGCTGCCGCTGAAAATCGTGCTGCTGGATAACCAGCGTTTGGGGATGGTTCGCCAGTGGCAGCAGCTCTTTTTCCAGGAGCGCTACAGCGAAACCACTCTGACCGATAACCCGGACTTCCTGACCCTGGCCAGCGCATTCGGCATTCCTGGCCAGCATATCACCCGCAAAGACCAGGTTGAGGCGGCTATCGACACGCTGCTGAACAGCGAAGGCCCTTACCTGCTCCATGTTTCCATCGATGAACTCGAAAATGTGTGGCCGCTGGTTCCGCCCGGCGCCAGTAACTCTCAAATGCTGGAGAAATTATCATGACGCAACATCAGATAGCCGTTCAGGCCCGCTTTCGTCCCGAAACTCTGGAGCGCGTGCTGCGTGTCGTGCGTCATCGCGGGTTCGAGATCTGTGCGATGAATATGGAATCCGCCTCGAGTTCCGGAAATATAAATATCGAATTGACCGTTGCCAGCCCTCGCCCAGTCGAATTACTGTTTAACCAATTACAAAAACTGGTCGACGTGGGTCACGTGGCGATCCAGCATCAAACATCATCATCACAACAAATAAGCGCCTGAGCGCAGCAGGAGTAAAAATGACGACGAAAAAAGCGGATTACATTTGGTTCAATGGCGAGATGATTCCGTGGGGCGAAGCGAAGGTGCACGTAATGTCGCACGCCCTGCACTACGGCACATCCGTGTTTGAAGGTATCCGCTGCTATGAGTCTCACAAAGGGCCAGTGGTCTTCCGTCATCGCGAGCACATGCAGCGCCTGCGTGATTCAGCCAAAATCTATCGCTTCCCGGTCACCCAGAGCGTTGACGAACTGATGGAAGCCTGTCGTCAGGTCATCCGTAAAAACAACCTGACCAGCGCCTATATCCGTCCGCTGGTCTTCGTCGGCGACGTTGGCATGGGCGTGAACCCGCCGGAAGGCTACACCACCGACGTGATTATCGCCGCGTTCCCGTGGGGCGCCTACCTCGGTGCTGAAGCGCTGGAGCAGGGCATTGACGCCATGGTCTCCTCCTGGAACCGCGTTGCGCCGAACACCATCCCGACCGCAGCCAAAGCCGGCGGTAACTATCTCTCCTCCCTACTGGTGGGCAGCGAAGCGCGCCGTCATGGCTATCAGGAAGGCATCGCGCTGGACGTTAACGGCTACATCTCTGAAGGCGCGGGTGAAAACCTGTTCGAAGTGAAAGACGGCATTCTGTTTACCCCGCCGTTTACCTCCTCTGCGCTGCCGGGTATTACCCGCGATGCCATCATCAAGCTGGCGAAAGATCTCGGTATCGAAGTGCGTGAGCAGGTGCTGTCCCGCGAATCGCTCTACCTGGCCGATGAAGTCTTCATGTCCGGCACCGCCGCTGAAATCACACCGGTTCGCAGCGTCGACGGAATCCAGGTTGGCGAAGGCCGTTGTGGCCCGGTAACCAAACGCATTCAGCAGGCGTTCTTTGGCCTGTTCACCGGCGAAACCGAAGATAAATGGGGCTGGCTGGATCAGGTTAACCCGTAATTAGCACGCTTTTCCGACGTCATCCCCGCCGGGGATGACGTAACGAGAAAACAGGGCGGCAAAGTACCGCCCGGCACAACGACACACTGGGAGTTAAGAAATGCCTAAATACCGTTCCGCTACGACGACTCACGGCCGCAACATGGCAGGAGCACGTGCGCTGTGGCGCGCCACCGGGATGACCGACGACGATTTCGGTAAGCCAATTATCGCCGTCGTAAACTCCTTTACCCAGTTCGTGCCGGGCCACGTGCACCTGCGTGATTTGGGCAAGCTGGTGGCAGAGCAGATCGAAGCCTCAGGCGGCGTTGCCAAAGAGTTCAACACCATTGCGGTGGATGACGGGATCGCCATGGGTCACGGCGGGATGCTGTACTCGCTGCCGTCGCGCGAGCTTATCGCTGACTCCGTGGAGTACATGGTGAACGCCCACTGCGCCGATGCGATGGTCTGTATCTCCAACTGCGATAAAATCACCCCCGGTATGCTGATGGCCTCGCTGCGCCTTAACATTCCGGTTATTTTCGTTTCCGGCGGCCCGATGGAAGCCGGGAAAACCAAACTCTCCGACCAGATCATCAAACTGGATCTGGTGGATGCGATGATTCAGGGCGCAAACCCGAACGTCAGCGACGAGCAGAGCGATCAGATTGAGCGCTCCGCGTGCCCGACCTGCGGCTCCTGTTCCGGGATGTTTACCGCCAACTCAATGAACTGCCTGACCGAAGCGCTGGGTCTGTCGCAGCCGGGCAACGGCTCGCTGCTGGCCACCCACGCCGACCGTAAAGCGCTGTTCCTGAGCGCCGGTGAACGCATCGTTGCGCTGACCAAACGCTATTACGAGCAGGACGACGCCTCGGCCCTGCCGCGCAACATCGCCAACAAGGCGGCGTTCGAAAACGCCATGACGCTGGATATCGCCATGGGCGGCTCCACCAATACCGTCCTGCACCTGCTGGCGGCAGCCCAGGAAGCGGAAATCGACTTCACCATGAGCGATATCGACCGGCTGTCCCGTAAGGTTCCGCAGCTGTGTAAAGTCGCGCCAAGCACCCAGAAATACCATATGGAAGACGTGCACCGTGCCGGTGGCGTTATCGGTATCCTCGGCGAGCTGGATCGCGCCGGGTTGCTGAACCGCGAAGTGAAAACCGTGCTCGGCCTGACGCTGCCGGAAACGCTGGCGCGCTACGATGTAATGCTCACCCAGGATGACGCGGTAAAAAGCATGTTCTCCGCTGGCCCGGCGGGCATCCGTACTACCCAGGCTTTCTCGCAGTCGTGCCGCTGGGACTCACTGGATACTGACCGTGCTGAAGGCTGCATCCGTTCGCTGGAGCACGCCTATAGCCAGGACGGTGGGCTTGCCGTGCTGTATGGCAACTTTGCAGAAAACGGCTGCATCGTGAAAACCGCCGGGGTGGATGACAGCATTCTGAAATTCACCGGCCCGGCTAAGGTGTATGAGAGCCAGGACGATGCGGTAGAGGCCATTCTCGGCGGGAAAGTGATAGCCGGCGATGTGGTGGTGATCCGTTACGAAGGGCCGAAAGGCGGGCCGGGGATGCAGGAGATGCTCTATCCGACCACCTTCCTGAAATCCATGGGGCTGGGCAAAAGCTGCGCCCTTATTACAGACGGTCGCTTCTCGGGTGGGACCTCGGGTCTCTCCATCGGCCACGTCTCTCCGGAAGCCGCCAGCGGCGGCAATATCGCTCTGATCGAAGATGGCGACATCATTGCTATCGATATTCCGAACCGTGGCATTCAGCTTGAGGTGAGCGATCAGGAGCTGGCCGCGCGTCGCGAAGCGCAGGATGCACGCGGTGCGCAGGCCTGGACGCCGAAGGCCCGTGAACGTGAAGTCTCCTTCGCGCTTCGCGCCTACGCCAGCCTGGCAACCAGCGCAGATAAAGGCGCCGTGCGCGACAAATCGAAGCTGGGAGGCTAAGGATGGCTGAGCCGCAACCCCTGTCCGACGCGCCCTGTGGGGCCGAATACCTGCGCGCCGTTCTGCGCGCGCCGGTGTACGAAGTGGTGCAGGTCACTCCGCTTCAGCACATGGAAAAGCTCTCCTCACGTCTGGAGAACGTTATCCTGGTGAAGCGTGAAGACCGCCAGCCGGTGCACAGCTTTAAGCTGCGCGGCGCCTACGCCATGATTGCCGGGCTAACCGACGAGCAAAAAGCGCGCGGCGTGATCACCGCGTCGGCAGGCAACCATGCTCAGGGCGTGGCGTTCTCCTCGGCGCGCCTTGGCATTAAAGCGCTGATTGTAATGCCTGTTGCCACGGCAGATATCAAAGTCGATGCGGTACGTAGCTTTGGCGGTGAAGTGCTACTCCACGGCGCCAACTTTGACGAAGCCAAGGCCCGAGCCGTTGAGCTCTCTCAGCAGCAGGGCATGACATGGGTTCCGCCGTTCGATCACCCGGCGGTGATCGCCGGGCAAGGTACGCTGGCGCTGGAACTACTGCAACAGGATGCCCATCTCGACCGGGTGTTTGTTCCGGTTGGCGGCGGCGGTCTGGCGGCGGGCGTGGCGGTGTTGATTAAGCAGCTGATGCCGCAAATCAAAGTGATTGCGGTAGAGGCGGAAGAGTCAGCCTGCCTGAAAGCGGCGCTGGAGGCGGGCCAGCCGGTTGAGCTGCCGCGGGTCGGGTTGTTCGCCGAAGGGGTGGCGGTCAAGCGTATCGGGGATGAAACGTTCCGCGTGTGCCAGGAGTACATCGACGACATCATCACCGTCGACAGCGATGCCATCTGTGCGGCGATGAAAGACCTGTTTGAAGACGTGCGCGCGGTGGCAGAGCCTTCCGGCGCACTGGCGCTGGCGGGCATGAAAAAGTACATCGCACAGCACAATATTCGCGGTGAGCGTCTGGCGCACGTCCTTTCCGGGGCGAACGTAAACTTCCACGGGCTGCGTTACGTCTCTGAGCGCTGCGAACTCGGGGAACAGCGCGAAGCGCTGCTGGCCGTAACGATCCCCGAAGAGCAGGGCAGCTTTCTGAAGTTTTGCCAGCTGCTGGGCGGCCGGGCGGTAACGGAGTTCAACTACCGTTTCGCCGATGCAAACGACGCCTGCATTTTTGTCGGCGTGCGTCTGAGCCGTGGTCTTGAGGAGCGCAAAGAGATTCTGGCGCTGCTTCATGACGGGGGCTATAGCGTAGTGGATCTCTCGGATGATGAGATGGCGAAGCTGCACGTGCGCTATATGGTCGGCGGTAGGCCGTCGCGCCCGCTGCGCGAGCGGCTCTACAGCTTCGAATTTCCGGAGTCACCGGGGGCGCTGCTGAAGTTTCTGCATACACTGGGTACGCACTGGAATATCACGCTGTTTCACTACCGTAGCCACGGCACCGACTATGGCCGCGTGCTGGCTGCCTTCGAACTCGGCGAACACGAGCCGGATTTCGAAACGCGCCTCAACGAGCTCGGGTATGAGTGTCACGACGAAACCCATAACCCGGCGTTTCGTTTCTTCCTGGCATAGAGAAAAAGGGCTGCGGCCCTTTTTTATGCGCTCTCTTTCCGCTCCTGCACAATTTTCCAGAAGGCGCTGACGATAGGCTCGTGCAGCTGCTTTTTCTGCACGCAGACGCCCAGTTCAAACGGCGTTTTCTCATCGCTACGTTCCAGAATCATCACGCGATTACGTACCGGCTCCGGGCTGTTTTCCAGCACCACCTCCGGGATCAGCGCCACGCCGCAGCCCAGCGCCACCATCGACACCATCGCCTCATGGCCGCCCACCGTGGCGTAAATGGACGGGTGGCTGAGCTTCTGGCGACGGAACCACAGCTCAATGCGCCGTCTGACCGGCCCCTGATCCGGCAGGATAAACGGCACTTTGGCCCAGTCGGGGGACGCTGAGGTGACCTGATGACGCACCGGGCAGGGCAGTGCGGGGGCAATGAGCACCACCGCAAGGTTTTCCAGCATGGCGAAGGCGATGCCCGGCGGCAGGCTCTCCGGCTTACCGGCGATGGCCAGGTCGGCCTCACCGGAATCGACTTTTTCCACCGCGTCGGCGGCATCACCGGTAATCAGCTTGATCTCTACCGAGGGGTGTTCGGCGCGAAAGCGATCGAGGATCGGCGGCAGGTGGCTGTAGGCCGCGGTTACTGAACAGAACAGGCGCAGCTCACCGGTCAGCGAAGGGCCTTGCTGGCCCAGGGTATGACGCATCTGCTGATACTGGAGCAGGGTATGCTGGGCGAACTGGCGCAGCTGCTCGCCGGCGTCGGTCAGCGTAACGGTGCGGTTATCGCGAACAAACAGCGTCTGGCCCAGATCCTCTTCCAGCCGTTGGATCTGACGCGACAGGGTGGACGGACTGACGTGCATCGCCCGCGCGCTGCGCCCAAAGTGGCGGCTCTCTGCCAGGTGAAGAAAGGTTTTCAGGTCGCGTAAGTCCACGGGCTAGCCTCCAGAGTCTGTGTTGCATTTTTTGCAACGTTACGTTGTTAATATATCAATTTCAGCAACAAGATTCCTGTCTTATGATGGGGTCATTCTCGTAAGCACAGACAGGGCTTACGACCCAAACAATAAAGACAACACAACACCCGGAGTAACGCGATGGCTAACTACTTTAATACACTGAACTTGCGCCAGCAGTTGGCGCAACTGGGTAAATGCCGCTTCATGGGCCGCGATGAATTCGCGGACGGCGCAAGCTACCTCAAAGGAAAAAAAGTGGTCATCGTCGGTTGTGGCGCCCAGGGTCTGAACCAGGGCCTCAACATGCGTGACTCCGGCCTTGACGTGTCTTATGCGCTGCGTGCAGAAGCCATCGCTGAGAAACGTCCGTCATGGCGTAAAGCGATCGATAACGGTTTCAAGGTCGGCACCTATGAAGAGCTGATCCCGCAGGCGGATCTGGTTGTCAACCTGACGCCGGACAAGCAGCACTCCGACGTAGTACGTGCCGTTCAGCCGATGATGAAAGACGGTGCGGCGCTGGGTTACTCCCACGGCTTTAACATCGTTGAAGTGGGCGAGCAGATCCGTAAAGACATCACCGTAGTGATGGTGGCACCGAAGTGTCCGGGTACCGAAGTGCGTGAAGAGTACAAACGCGGCTTTGGTGTACCGACCCTTATCGCGGTCCACCCGGAAAACGATCCGAAGGGCGAAGGCATGGCGATTGCTAAAGCCTGGGCGGCAGCCACCGGCGGTCACCGCGCGGGCGTGCTGGAGTCGTCCTTCGTGGCGGAAGTAAAATCTGACCTGATGGGTGAGCAGACTATCCTGTGCGGTATGCTGCAGGCCGGCTCGCTGCTGTGCTTCGACAAGCTGGTGGAAGAGGGCACTGACCCGGCCTACGCCGAAAAACTGATTCAGTTCGGGTGGGAAACCATCACCGAAGCGCTGAAGCAGGGTGGCATCACCCTGATGATGGATCGCCTCTCCAACCCGGCGAAACTGCGCGCGTATGCGCTGTCCGAACAGCTGAAAACCATCATGGCCCCGCTGTTCCAGAAGCATATGGATGACATCATCTCCGGTGAGTTCTCCTCCGGCATGATGGCCGACTGGGCTAACGACGATAAGAAACTGCTGACCTGGCGCGAAGAGACCGGCCAGACCGCGTTTGAAAATGCCGCGCAGTACGAAGGCAAAATCAGCGAGCAGGAGTACTTCGACAAAGGCGTTCTGATGATCGCGATGGTGAAAGCAGGGGTTGAGCTGGCGTTCGAAACCATGGTGGATGCAGGCATTATCGAAGAGTCTGCCTACTATGAATCGCTGCACGAACTGCCGCTGATCGCCAATACCATTGCCCGTAAGCGCCTGTATGAGATGAACGTGGTGATCTCGGATACCGCAGAATATGGCAACTATCTGTTCGCTAACGCCGCTGTACCGCTGCTGAAAGAGTTCATGACCACGCTGCAACCGGGCGATCTCGGCAAAGCCATTGACGCCGGTGCGGTCGATAATGCCCAGCTGCGCGACGTGAACGATGCGATCCGTCGCCATGAAATCGAGAAAGTGGGCCAGAAGCTGCGCGGTTATATGACCGATATGAAACGTATCGCGGTTGCTGGCTGATTCCCCGTCGTCTTTTGACCCGCAGCGGCGTTGGCGGCGCTCATACACCCCAGTCACATAGTTTTCTATGCTCCTGGGGATGTACTCTCTTGCCGCCTTGCTGCAGGCCAAAATACTTAGGGGAATAGTTGAGCCCGTCCTCTTTTGACCCGTAGCGGCGTTGGCGGCGTTCATACACCCCAGTCGCAAACGCCAGCCGCACAGAAGCAAAAAGGCCTTCTCTCAGAGAAGGCCTTTTTATTAGTTACGGTACAGCACCTTGATGATGTGATAGCCGAACTGGGTATGCAGCGGGCCGGTTGGCTCCAGCACCGGGCACGAGAACACCACTTTATCGAAAGCGGGTACCATCTGACCCTGACGGAATTCACCAAGGTGACCGCCCTTTTTGCCTGACGGGCAGGTAGAGTGCTTTTTAGCCAGCTTCTCGAAGTCGCCGCCGTTGCGGATTTGCTCCAGCAGGTCGTGCGCCAATTTTTCTTCTTTAACAAGGATATGCATTGCTGCCGCGGTTTTTGCCATGATCGTGCCTTGAGTGGGATGGATTACGCTGGCTATACTACCACGCTCTTTTTCCCCGTCGTACTTCAGTACCGCCTGAGGGGGACACGCCTTTTTTCTGACCTTCATCGAGCGACCTTATGCGTTTAAATCCTGGCCAACAACAAGCCGTCGAATTTGTTACCGGACCCTGCCTGGTCCTGGCGGGCGCTGGCTCGGGCAAAACCCGCGTTATCACCAATAAAATTGCCCATTTGATCCGCGGCTGCGGCTATCAGGCGCGCCATATCGCGGCGGTCACCTTTACCAACAAGGCGGCACGCGAGATGAAAGAGCGCGTGGGGCAGACGCTGGGGCGCAAAGAGGCGCGCGGGCTGATGATCTCGACGTTCCATACCCTGGGCCTTGAAATCATCAAGCGTGAGTTTGCCGCGCTGGGGATGAAATCGAACTTTTCGTTGTTCGATGACACCGACCAGATGGCGCTTATTAAAGAGCTCACCGAAAACATTATCGAAAACGATAAGGCCGTTTTACAGCAGCTGCTTTCCACCATCTCCAACTGGAAGAACGATCTGCTGACGCCCGCGCAGGCGGCCGCCCAGGCAAAAGGCGAACGCGACCGCATTTTCGCGCACTGCTTCGGCCTATATGATGCGCACCTGAAAGCCTGTAACGTGCTGGATTTCGACGATCTCATCGCCCTGCCGACGCTGCTGTTGCAGCGCAACGAAGAGGTGCGCGAACGCTGGCAGAACCGCATTCGCTATCTGCTGGTGGATGAGTATCAGGACACCAACACCAGCCAGTACGAAATGGTGAAGCTGCTGGTGGGCAACCGGGCGCGCTTTACGGTGGTGGGGGACGACGACCAGTCGATCTACTCGTGGCGTGGTGCGCGTCCGCAGAACCTGGTGCTGCTTAACCAGGATTTTCCGGCCCTGCAGGTGATTAAGCTTGAGCAGAACTACCGCTCCTCGGGCCGTATTCTGAAAGCGGCGAACATCCTCATCGCGAACAACCCGCACGTGTTCGAAAAACGCCTGTTTTCGGAGCTGGGCTACGGTTCGGTGCTGAAAGTGCTGACCGCAAATCATGAAGAGCATGAGGCGGAACGCGTGACCGGGGAGCTTATCGCGCATCACTTCATTAATAAGACGCAGTATAAGGATTACGCCATCCTGTATCGCGGAAACCACCAGTCGCGGGTATTTGAGAAGTTCCTGATGCAGAACCGCATCCCGTACCGTATCTCCGGCGGCACGTCGTTCTTCTCGCGTCCGGAAATCAAAGATCTGCTCGCCTATCTGCGCGTGCTGACCAATCCGGACGACGACAGCGCTTTTCTGCGTATTGTTAATACGCCAAAACGGGAGATTGGCCCGGCGACGCTACAGAAACTCGGCGAGTGGGCGATGCAGCGTAATAAAGGACTGTTTGCCGCGAGTTTCGATATGGGGCTGAGTCAGACGCTCACCGGGCGCGGCTATGAGTCGCTGACCCGCTTCACCCACTGGCTGGGCGAGATCGCGCAGCTGGCGGAGCGCGAGCCGGTGGCCGCGGTGCGGGATCTCATCCGCGGCGTCGACTACGAATCCTGGCTCTACGAAACCTCGCCCAGCCCGAAGGCGGCTGAAATGCGCATGAAGAACGTCAATCAGCTGTTCAGCTGGATGACCGAAATGCTGGAAGGCACCGATCTTGATGAGCCGATGACCCTGACCCAGGTTGTCACCCGCTTCACGCTGCGCGATATGATGGAGCGCGGCGAGAGCGACGAAGAGCTGGATCAGGTTCAGCTGATGACGCTGCACGCCTCGAAGGGTCTTGAATTCCCGTACGTGTTTTTAGTCGGTATGGAAGAGGGGCTGCTCCCGCACCAGAGCAGTATCGACGAGGACAACATCGAAGAAGAGCGCCGTCTGGCCTATGTTGGCATCACGCGCGCGCAGAAAGAGCTGTTTTTCACCCTGTGCAAAGAGCGTCGTCAGTACGGCGAGCTGGTGCGTCCGGAGCCCAGCCGTTTCCTGCTTGAGCTGCCGCAGGACGATCTGGAGTGGGAAACCGAGCGTAAGGTGGTTTCCGCCGAGGAGCGAATGCATAAAGGGCAGGCAAACGTGGCGAACATCCGGGCGATGCTGGCAAAAGCGCGCGATAAAAGCGCCTGACGGGTGTGAGAACGGTGAGAAACGGCATGCCTGAGGCGTGCCGTTTTTTTTAGTTAACGTCCAGCGGCCAGTGGACGTAGCTCTGCCACAGCGTTTCCTGGGTCAGGAGCTCTTTACCAAGCGGATGCTCCGCCAGCCAGTTCGTCGGGAGCGTAACGTGCAGCGTCTCGCCTTCCGCCGTGAGCGTTACCGCTGGCAGGGCGTCGTCGCGGCGACGGTTGGAGAACAGAATCGCGAGGCGCAGCAGGCGACAAAGCCGTTCGGCAATGCGCGGCGGCACCGCGTTTTGCTGATGCAGGGAGGCGATATCGATGGTATTGGTCTGGTTGAGCAGCAGCGTGGCCAGCAGCTTTTTCTGCGCCGGCGTAAAGCCAGGCAGATCGAGATTGCGGACCAGCCAGGCGGCGTGAAGCGGCGCCTGTTTGAAATCAACGCTGAGTCCCATCTCGTGAAGTTCACAGGCATTTTTCAGCATTTCCCGGCAAAACGCGTCAAGATCCCAGGACTGCGTCACGTCATCGGCAAAACGCACCGCAAGCTGGGCAACCCGGCTCGCCTGGCGCGTGTCGATCATGAAGCGGTGCTGAACGTTGTGCAGCGTACGGGCACGAATATTCAGATCCACCGGCAGATGCAGCATGCCGTAGAGCAGCCCTTCGCGCAGCGCCCCACCGGCCAGCGTCATACAGGCGATATCCAGCTCGGTAAAGATGGCAATCAGGATCGCCAGGCCGCTTGGGAAAACCAGCGCGCGCTCCAGGGTTAAACCTTCGATTTCCAGCTCTTCCAGGCGACCGCACTGAATGGCGCGCTGCTTTAACTGCTGGAGCTTGGCGAGGGTAATGCGTTCATCCATTCCCTGCGCCATCATAATTTCCTGGAGCGCCTGCACGGTACCGGACGCGCCAACGCAGGCTTCCCAGCCCTGTTGTCGCAGCGCACCGACGACCGGACGAATGACCTCGCGCGCCGCCTGCTCCGCTGCGTCAAAACTGGCCTGTTCGAGATTACGGTCGGTGAAGAAGCGCTCAAGCCAGGTGACGCAGCCCATCGAGAGACTGAACAGCGCGGTGGTTTGCGCCCCATTGCCGGTAACCAGCTCGGTGCTTGCCCCGCCGATATCCACCACCAGGCGTTTGTCAGAACCGCCGGTGGTATGCGCCACGCCCTGATAGATCAGGCTCGCTTCCTCTTCGCCGCTGATGACCTGCACCGGACAGCCAAGAATAGCGTGGGCCTGCTCAAGGAATTGCCCGGCATTCACGGCCAGACGCAGCGTGGCGGTCGCGACAACGCGAATATGGGCGGGGGGGAGATCCTGCAGACGTTCTGCGAAAAGGCGCAGACACTGCCAGCCACGCTCCATCGCTTCCTGAGAAAGATGATTTTCGTGGTCCAGCCCGGCGGCCAGACGCACTTTGCGTTTAATGCGGGTCAGTGTCTGGATGCTGCCAGCCACCTCGCGTACCACCAGCATATGAAAACTATTCGAACCCAGATCAATAGCGGCGTACAACGAGGCGGAGCTGTGCATAGTGTTTCTTAACCTGTGCGGCGACGGTTGCGTGGCGGTCCTGAACGACGGGGGCCATTACCGGAGCGCGGCGGACGTGCCAGACGTTTTGGCGGCGGCAGCTCGCTCAGTAGCGCTTCCGGATTGTATTTGCTCACCGGAATAGAGTGGCCAATATAGGTCTCGATAGCCGGCAGGTTGAGCGCGTACTCTTCACAGGCCAGGCTGATGGAGTGACCGCTTGCGCCAGCACGACCGGTACGGCCAATGCGGTGAACGTAGTCTTCGCAGTCATCCGGCAGGTCGTAGTTAAAGACGTGCGTCACGGCCGGGATATGCAGGCCACGTGCGGCGACGTCCGTTGCCACGAGGATATCGATATCGCCACGGGTGAACTCATCCAGAATACGCAGGCGTTTTTTCTGGGCAACGTCACCGGTCAGCAGACCAACGCGATGGCCGTCAGCGGCCAGGTGGCCCCAGATGTCTTCGCAGCGGTGCTTGGTGTTAGCGAAAATAATCGCGCGGTCCGGCCACTCTTCTTCGATGAGGGTCTGCAACAGGCGCATTTTTTCTTCGTTGGACGGGTAGAACAGCTCTTCCTGAATACGGTGACCGGTTTTCTGCTCCGGCTCGACTTCCACGTATTCGGCATTGTTCATCTGTTCGAACGCCAGTTCACGTACGCGCCAGGAGAGCGTGGCCGAGAACAGCATGTTCAGACGCTGCGTTACCGGCGGCATACGACGGAACAACCAGCGAATGTCTTTGATAAAGCCGAGATCGTACATGCGATCCGCTTCGTCCAGCACCACAACCTGGATAGCGCCGAGGTTAACGTGGTTCTGCTTGGTGTAATCGATGAGACGGCCCGTGGTGCCGATCAGAATATCGACGCCGCTTTCCAGCACTTTCAGCTGCTTATCGTAGCCATCGCCACCGTAAGCAAGCCCGATTTTCAGACCGGTCGCTTCCGCCAGCGGTTCAGCGTCGGCGTGAATTTGTACGGCCAGTTCACGGGTTGGCGCCATGATCAGGGCGCGCGGTTGATTCACCTGACGGTTTTCATCAGCCGGGTGAGAGAGTAAGTAGTGAAACGTTGACGTCAAAAACGCCATCGTTTTGCCGGTACCGGTTTGCGCCTGCCCCGCAACGTCACGTCCTGCCAGGGTCAGCGGAAGCGCCAATGCTTGAATGGGCGTGCAGTTATGGAAGCCTTTCTTTTCAAGGGCTTCAATTACTTTTGCGTGCAGGGCGAAGTCGGCAAACTTCTGTTCAGTCAAGTGTGTTTTGCTCATAGTGCGGTAGAATATCAGCTAACTATTGCTTTACGAAAGCTTATCCGTTGAAATAAAGTCAACCTTTTGTTGGTTAGACTGTGCCATATTATGATGTTTCGCGATGCTGTTTTAACCAGAACGCCGGCGTAACGAGTGTGGTACACGGGTTACCAGCCTCTTCTTTACCAACAAGCCAGGCTTATTCCTGTGGAGTTATATATGAGCGATAAAATTATTCACCTGACTGACGACAGTTTCGACACGGACGTGCTAAAAGCTGATGGGTTGATTCTCGTTGATTTCTGGGCAGAGTGGTGCGGTCCATGCAAAATGATCGCCCCGATTCTGGATGAAATCGCTGATGAATATCAGGGCAAACTGACTGTTGCCAAACTGAACATTGACCAGAACCCGGGCACCGCGCCGAAATACGGCATCCGCGGCATCCCGACTCTGCTGCTGTTCAAAAATGGTGAAGTCGCGGCGACCAAAGTCGGTGCGCTGTCTAAAGGCCAGCTGAAAGAGTTCCTCGACGCCAACCTGGCGTAAGAAATTCTCTTGCCGGTGCGTGCAGCGTTCCTAAATTCAGGGGACCGCTGGACGCCCGGCGCCAGTCGTGCTAACTTAACTTTGACTTCGTTGTAAACATATCTTGTAGTTTGAATCTTGTTTTAGCCCAGACTTCTACCGTCATACTGTCAGCACCACTGCTGATAAGGCAGAAGTGAGATTCCTGGCTCATCACTCAATCCGTTTTGTCGTTTCAGTTCTGCGTTTTTCCAATGACCAGGCAGCGCAAAGCATGAGCAGATGACCGTTAAACAGGCATGGATGACCCTGCCATACCATTCACACGAATTAGTTCGAGATTTACCCCGAGTTTAAGAACCCACCATTATGAATCTTACCGAATTGAAGAATACGCCGGTTTCTGAGCTGATCACTCTCGGCGAAAATATGGGGCTGGAAAACCTGGCCCGTATGCGCAAACAGGACATCATTTTTGCCATCCTGAAGCAGCACGCTAAGAGTGGCGAAGATATCTTTGGCGACGGTGTGCTGGAGATACTGCAGGATGGATTTGGTTTCCTCCGCTCCGCAGACAGCTCCTACCTCGCCGGTCCCGATGATATCTACGTTTCTCCCAGCCAAATCCGCCGCTTCAACCTCCGCACAGGGGATACTATCTCCGGTAAGATTCGCCCGCCGAAAGAAGGCGAACGTTATTTTGCGCTGCTGAAAGTTAATGAAGTTAACTACGACAAACCTGAGAACGCGCGTAACAAGATCCTGTTTGAAAACCTGACGCCGCTGCACGCAAACTCACGTCTGCGTATGGAGCGCGGCAACGGATCGACCGAAGACCTGACCGCACGCGTGCTGGATCTGGCATCGCCAATCGGACGTGGTCAGCGTGGCCTCATCGTGGCACCGCCGAAAGCCGGTAAAACCATGCTGCTGCAGAACATCGCCCAGAGCATCGCCTATAACCACCCGGACTGCGTCCTGATGGTTCTGCTGATCGACGAACGTCCGGAAGAAGTGACCGAGATGCAGCGTCTGGTAAAAGGCGAAGTTGTGGCCTCAACCTTTGACGAACCGGCTTCCCGCCACGTCCAGGTTGCCGAGATGGTGATCGAGAAGGCCAAGCGCCTGGTTGAGCACAAGAAAGACGTTATCATTCTGCTCGACTCCATCACCCGTCTGGCTCGTGCCTACAACACCGTGGTTCCTGCGTCAGGTAAAGTACTGACCGGTGGTGTGGATGCGAACGCCCTGCATCGTCCGAAGCGCTTCTTCGGTGCGGCACGTAACGTTGAAGAGGGCGGCAGCCTGACCATCATCGCGACCGCGCTTATCGATACCGGCTCTAAAATGGATGAAGTTATCTACGAAGAGTTCAAAGGCACCGGTAACATGGAGCTGCATCTCTCTCGTAAGATCGCTGAAAAACGCGTCTTCCCGGCTATCGACTACAACCGTTCCGGTACCCGTAAAGAAGAGCTGCTGACCACCCAGGAAGAGCTGCAGAAAATGTGGATCCTGCGTAAAATCATTCACCCGATGGGTGAAATCGACGCGATGGAATTCCTTATTAATAAGTTGGCCATGACCAAGACCAACGACGAGTTTTTTGACATGATGAAACGCTCGTAATATAAAGAAACTCGGGGAACGCCACGCTTTGACGTGGCGTTTTTCGTTTTAGAATATACGCTATAGATCTGTAGCCGCATCATTACGGCAACATGGCGACGGACTGCCGGGTAACGACCTGTTGTATTACCCATAATTGGTTGAATTATAAACAAACTGTTCATGGATGAGAGGTGGCGACCCTTCTGGAGTAAGGGCGTCACAGTTATACTTCACCGGGACATACCTTTTCCAGAGAGCGCGCATTGTGAATTTACTCACCGCTGGTACTGAGCTGATTGGTATCTTTCTGTTCACAACCCTATTTCTTTTTTTCGCCCGTAAAGTGGCTAAAAAAATTGGTTTAGTTGATAAGCCTAACTTCCGAAAACGTCATCAGGGGTTAATACCGCTGGTGGGCGGGATTTCCGTCTTTGCCGGTATTTGCTTCACCTTTGCCATTGCTGACTACTATATTCCCCACGCTTCACTTTATCTGATGTGTGCTGGCGTCCTGGTGTTCATTGGTGCGCTGGACGACCGCTACGATATCAGCGTAAAAATCCGTGCCACCATTCAGGCAGGCATCGGGATCGTTATGATGGCGGTGGGTGGGCTTTATCTGAAAAGCCTCGGCTACATCCTCGGTCCGTGGGAAATGGTGTTAGGGCCTTTCGGCTATTTCCTTACACTGTTCGCCGTCTGGGCTGCGATCAACGCCTTTAATATGGTGGATGGTATAGATGGCCTGTTAGGCGGTCTCTCCTGCGTGACCTTCGGTGCGATGGGCATGATTCTGTGGTTTGACGGGCAGCAGAGCCTGGCACTGTGGAGTTTCGCCATGATTGCCGCCATCCTTCCTTATATTCTTCTGAATCTGGGTGCGCTGGGGCGACGCTATAAAGTCTTTATGGGCGACGCCGGCAGTACGCTTATCGGCTTTACCGTTATCTGGATCCTGCTCGAAACCACGCAGGGCAAAACCCACCCTATCAGCCCGGTCACCGCGCTCTGGCTTATCGCCATACCGCTGATGGATATGATTGCCATCATGTATCGACGCCTGCGTAAGGGCATGAGCCCCTTCTCCCCCGACAGACAGCACATTCACCATTTGATTATGCGAGCCGGCTTCACGTCTCGTCAGGCATTTGTGCTAATTACGCTGGCAGCGGCTATTCTGGCAGGGATAGGCGTAGCGGCAGAATATTCAGGAGTTGTGCCAGAATGGGTAATGTTGGCACTATTCTTGCTTGCTTTTCTTCTCTATGGCTGGTGCATCAAGCGCGCATGGAAAGTGGCTCGCTTCATCAAGCGCGTGAAACGCCGTATGCGCCGTAACAGTAAAAATAATCCACCCTTAACCAAATAACACCTGGGGAAGTGATGAAACAACAATTGCCAGGAGCACAACCGGCTGTAGTAGATAACGAACTGGATATTCGAGGTCTGTTTCGTACTTTGTGGGCAGGCAAGTTCTGGATTGTCGGCATTGCGGTGCTGTTTGCCCTCATCGCACTGGTTTACACTTTCCTGGCAAAGCAGGAATGGAGTTCAACCGCGATCACCGATCGCCCCACGGTGAACATGCTCGGCGGGTACTATTCGCAGCAGCAGTTTTTGCGCAATCTTGATGTTAAGGCCGAGCTCGCGCCGGTGGATCAGCCTTCGGTTATGGACGATGCCTATAAAGAGTTCATTATGCAGCTCTCGGCATGGGACACCCGCCGGGATTTCTGGCTGCAAACTGACTACTACAAGCAGCGTAAAGTGGGCAATAACAAAGCTGACGCTGCTCTGCTGGATGAGTTAATCGACAACATCCAGTTTACGGTAGGCGATGCGACACGCAATCTGAACGATAACGTCAGGCTGATTGCGGAAACCGCACCGGACGCCAACAACCTGCTGCGTCAGTATGTGGCGTTCGCCAGCGAACGCGCGGCAAGCCATCTCAACGATGAGTTAAAAGGCGCCTGGGCTGCCCGTACGATTCAGATGAAAGCGCAGGTGAAACGTCAGGAAGCGGTAGCGAAAGCGATCTACGATCGTAAGGTGAACAGCATCCAGCAGGGGCTGAAGATCGCCGAGCAGCAGAACATCTCCCGCAGCGAGACGGATACTCCCGCGGAGGAGCTCCCGGATTCTGAGCTCTTCATGCTGGGTCGCCCGCTGCTGCAGGCGCGTCTGGAAAACCTCCAGGCCGTCGGACCCTCCTTTGATATCGATTACGATCAGAATCGCGCGATGCTGTCGACGTTAAACGTTGGACCAACGCTCGATCCGCGTTTTCAGACCTACCGCTATCTGCGTACACCGGAAGAACCGGTTAAACGCGACAGTCCCCGTCGCGCGTTCCTGATGATTATGTGGGGAACGGTTGGGGCGCTGATAGGTGCTGGTGTGGCACTCAGCCGCCGGCGTCCTGCGTAACAACGCTGTCTTAAGACGAGGGCAACATGACGTGTCCTCGTCATCTAACTAAAGAGAAACGTTGTGAAAGTACTTACCGTTTTTGGCACGCGTCCTGAAGCCATCAAAATGGCTCCGCTGGTTCATGCCCTGGCCCAGGACTCATTCTTTGAGGCCAGAGTCTGCGTCACGGCGCAGCATCGCGAGATGCTCGACCAGGTGCTGCATCTTTTTTCTATCGTGCCTGATTACGATCTCAATATCATGAAACCTGGGCAGGGGCTGACAGAGATTACCTGTCGCATCCTGGAAGGATTAAAACCGATCCTCGAGTCGTTCAAACCCGATGTGGTGCTGGTTCATGGTGATACCACCACAACTATCGCCACCAGCCTGGCCGCGTTTTACCAGCGTATTCCGGTCGGCCACGTAGAAGCGGGGCTGCGTACAGGGGATCTCTACTCGCCGTGGCCTGAAGAAGCTAACCGCACGCTGACCGGTCATCTGGCGATGTATCACTTTGCGCCGACGGAAAACTCTCGCCAGAACTTAATCAAAGAAAACGTGGCGGAAAAGCGCATCTTCGTTACCGGGAACACCGTTATCGATGCCCTGATTACGGTCCGTAACCGGGTACTGGCAGACGACGCGCTGCGCACGCAGTTGAGTGAGCGATACCCGTTCTTATCGAACGACAAGAAACTGATTCTGGTGACCGGGCATCGCCGCGAAAGCTTTGGTCGTGGTTTCGAGCAAATTTGCCACGCACTGGCGGAGATCGCGGGTAATAACAGCAATGTTCAGATTGTTTACCCGGTACACCTCAATCCGAACGTCAGTGAGCCGGTGAATCGCATCCTCGGTCATGTGGATAACGTAACGCTGATCGAACCTCAGGATTACCTGCCGTTCGTCTGGCTGATGAACCATGCCTGGCTCATTCTTACCGACTCCGGTGGTATCCAGGAGGAGGCGCCGTCGCTTGGTAAACCGGTTCTGGTGATGCGTGAAACCACAGAGCGCCCGGAAGCGGTAAAAGCCGGTACGGTGCGCCTGGTAGGCACCGACAGTGCGCGCATTGTCGCGGAAGTAAACCGGCTGCTGAATGACGAGCAGGAATATCAGGCGATGAGCCATGCCCACAACCCGTATGGCGATGGGCAGGCTTGTGAACGCATTTTGTACGCACTTAAAAACAATCGGGTAATGCTATGAGTTTTTCGACCATCTCTGTGATTGGCCTGGGCTACATCGGCCTGCCGACCGCTGCGGCGTTCGCGTCGCGCCAGAAAAACGTGGTGGGTATTGATATTAACCAGCACGCCATCGACACCATCAACCGCGGCGACATCCATATCGTCGAGCCGGATCTGGATAAGGTGGTCAGAGCGGCGGTCGAAGGAGGATTCCTGACGGCCAGCACCCGTCCGGTTGAGGCTGACGCTTACCTGATTGCTGTGCCAACGCCGTTTAAGGGCGATCACGAACCCGATATGGCCTACGTGAAAGCGGCGGCGGAATCCATCGCACCGGTGCTGAAAAAAGGCGCGCTGGTAATTCTGGAGTCTACCTCGCCGGTCGGCGCCACCGAGCAGATGGCAGAGTGGCTTGCCGCGCTGCGTACCGATCTCAGCTTCCCGCAGCAGGCCGGCGACGCGGCGGACATCAACGTGGCCTACTGCCCGGAACGTGTCCTGCCAGGCCAGGTGATGGTTGAACTGATTAAAAACGATCGCGTGATTGGCGGCATGACCCCGGTCTGCTCGGCGCGCGCCAGCGAGCTCTACAACATTTTCCTCGAAGGTGAGTGCGTGGTAACGAACGCGCGCACTGCCGAAATGTGCAAGCTGACGGAAAACAGCTTCCGCGACGTCAATATCGCCTTTGCTAACGAACTGTCGCTGATCTGTGCCGATCAGGGAATTAACGTCTGGGAACTGATTCGTCTGGCGAATCGTCATCCTCGCGTGAATATCCTGCAGCCGGGGCCTGGTGTGGGCGGCCACTGCATCGCCGTCGACCCCTGGTTCATCGTGGCGCAAAACCCGCAGCAGGCTCGCCTGATCCGTACCGCGCGTGAAGTTAACGATCACAAACCACACTGGGTACTCAACCAGGTGAAAGCGATGGTCGCTGATTGTCTGACCGCCAGCGGAAAACGGGCCAGCGATGTCAAAATCGCCTGCTTTGGCCTGGCGTTTAAACCCAATATCGATGACCTGCGTGAAAGCCCGGCGATGGAGATAGCGGCGAGCGTGGCGCAGTGGCACAGCGGCGAAACGCTGGTCGTAGAGCCCAATATTCACGCGCTGCCTGCCAAACTTGCAGACAGCAGCACGCTGGTCTCGCTGGATGAGGCTCTCGCTCAGGCGGATGTGCTGGTTATGCTAGTGGATCACAGTCAGTTCCGGGCGATCGATGGCGCGCAGGTTGAGCAGCAATGGATCGTTGACACCAAAGGAGTCTGGCGTTGAGAACGATACTTGTCACCGGCGGCGCGGGCTTTATCGGTTCGGCCGTTGTCAGGCACATCATCCGTAATACCGCCGACCGCGCGGTGGTGGTCGATAAACTGACCTACGCCGGAAACCTGAATTCATTGACGCCGGTCTCTGACAGCGACCGTTTTGCCTTCGAGCAGGTTGATATTTGCGACCGCGCAGCGCTGGATGACGTGTTCGCCCGCTATCAGCCGGACGTGGTTATGCACCTCGCGGCAGAAAGCCACGTAGACCGCTCCATTGACGGGCCGGCCGCGTTTATTGAAACCAACATCGTGGGTACGTACACCCTGCTGGAAGCGGCGCGTCACTACTGGAATGCGCTGGCTGCTGAAGAAAAGGCGGCTTTCCGGTTCCACCATATCTCCACCGACGAAGTGTTTGGCGATCTGCACGGTACGGACGATTTCTTTACGGAAACCACCCCCTACGCCCCGAGCAGCCCCTATTCCGCGTCGAAAGCGGGCAGCGATCATCTGGTTCGCGCCTGGCTGCGCACCTACGGCTTACCGACGCTGGTCACCAACTGCTCCAACAACTACGGGCCCTATCATTTCCCGGAAAAACTCATTCCGCTGATGATCCTCAACGCGCTGGCCGGTAAACCGCTGCCGGTGTATGGCAACGGCCAGCAGATCCGCGACTGGTTATACGTGGAAGATCACGCCCGGGCGCTCTATCTGGTGGCAACCGAAGGCCAGTGCGGCGAAACCTATAACATCGGCGGCCATAACGAGCAGAAAAACCTCGACGTGGTCATGACGCTGTGTGACCTGCTCGAAGAGCTGGTGCCGCAGAAGCCTGATGGCGTGGCCCACTATAAAGACCTGGTGACCTTTGTTACCGACCGCCCCGGTCACGATCTGCGTTACGCCATTGATGCCTCCAAAATCGAACGCGAACTGGGCTGGCGTCCGGCAGAAACCTTTGAAAGCGGGCTGCGTAAAACCGTGCAGTGGTATCTCGATAACGAGGCCTGGTGGAAGCAGGTGCTGGATGGCAGCTATCAGGGCGAACGCCTTGGTCTGAAGGGCTGACGCCCGAAGGAGATGCGTATGAAAGGTATTATCCTGGCCGGCGGGTCTGGTACCCGTTTACACCCCATTACCCGTGGGGTGTCAAAACAGCTTCTGCCCATCTACGACAAGCCGATGATCTACTATCCGCTGTCGGTGCTGATGCTCGCTGGCATTCGCGAAATCCTGATTATCACCACGCCGGAAGATAAGGCTGCCTATCAGCGCCTGCTCGGCGACGGCTCCGCGTTTGGTATTGAACTGCACTATGCCGAGCAGCCCAGCCCGGACGGACTGGCGCAGGCGTTTATCATCGGTGAAAGCTTTCTGGCAGGGGAGCCGTCCTGTCTGGTGCTGGGCGATAACATCTTCTTCGGGCAATCATTCAGCCCGAAGCTGCGCCATGTTGCAGCGCGTCAGGAGGGTGCCACGGTATTCGGTTATCAGGTTATGGACCCTGAACGTTTTGGCGTGGTGGAGTTTAACGACGCTTTCCAGGCCATTTCGCTGGAAGAAAAACCAACCCAGCCTAAATCTAACTGGGCGGTGACCGGCCTCTATTTCTATGACAGCAAGGTCGTGGAATACGCGAAGCGCGTTAAGCCCTCCGCCCGCGGCGAACTTGAGATCACGGCCATTAATCAGATGTACCTCGACGACGGCAAGCTGACCGTTGAGCTGCTCGGGCGCGGTTTCGCCTGGCTGGACACCGGCACCCACGATAGCCTGATCGAAGCGAGCCAGTTCGTGCAGACGGTGGAAAAGCGTCAGGGCTTTAAGATTGCCTGTCTGGAAGAGATCGGCTGGCGTAACGGCTGGATGACGGATGAAGAGGTCATGCAGGCCGCCGAGGCGCTCAGCAAAACCAGCTATGGCACCTATCTTAAGGAGCTACTGCGTGCCCGTCCTCGCCAGTATTGAACCCCTCGCCTGGGAAAGCGACTTTTTCGGCCTCCGCAGCGGTATTGTCCGTTTCTCTGATTCCGCCGCGGCGTTAAGCGTGGCGCAATTAGCCGCGTTCGAGCGCGTACAGGCTAAAGTGCCGGCTGCCCGGAGCGATCTGCTCGATGGCTTACAGCAGCTCGGTTTTCAACTGGTGGAAGGGGATGTCGATCTGGTGCTGCCGGTGAATGGCGCTGATGCCAGTGACGATCCCGGCCTTGCCGTGGCGCAGGAGAGCGATATTCCGGCGCTACGCCAGCAGGCGGCGACGGTCTTTGCCCAGAGCCGCTTTCGCGCGCCCTGGTATCCGCCTGATGCCAGCGGAAAGTTTTATGCGCAGTGGATTGAAAACGCGGTGCGCGGTCGGTACGACCATGAGTGTCTGGTCGCACGCGCTCCGGATGGTGGTATCAGCGGCTTTGTCTCGCTGCGGCAGTTGAACGAACAGGAAGCGCGTATAGGCCTGCTGGCCGGGCGCGGCATCGGCGCCTCGCTGATGCTTGCCGCACGCCTGTGGTGTGAAAAACGCGCCATCGGCACGCTTCGGGTTGCGACCCAGGTGGGTAATACCGCCGCGTTGCGTCGTTATATTCAAAGTGGTGCCACGATAGAGAGCACCGCTTACTGGTTATACAGGTGAAAACATGATCCCATTTAACGCGCCGCCGGTTGTCGGTACCGAACTTGACTATATGCACTCCGCAATGGGTAGCGGCAAGCTGTGCGGCGACGGTGGTTTTACCCGCCGCTGCCAGCAGTGGATGGAGCAGCGGTTCGGCAGTGCAAAAGTGCTGCTTACCCCGTCCTGCACCGCATCGCTGGAAATGGCCGCCATCCTGCTGAATATCCAGCCGGGCGATGAAGTGATCATGCCGAGCTACACCTTTGTGTCGACGGCCAACGCCTTTGTGCTGCGCGGTGCAAAAATCGTCTTTGTCGACATCCGTCCGGATACCATGAACATTGACGAAACGCGCATCGAAGCGGCTATTACCGATAAAACCCGCGCCATCGTGCCGGTCCATTACGCCGGCGTTGCCTGCGAAATGGACACCATCATGGCGATTGCCAAAAAACACGATCTGTTCGTGGTAGAAGATGCCGCGCAGGGCGTGATGTCGACCTACAAAGGCCGCGCGCTGGGCTCCATCGGCCATATTGGCTGCTTTAGCTTCCACGAAACCAAGAACTACACCGCGGGTGGGGAAGGGGGCGCGACCCTGATCAACGACCGCGCGCTGATCGAACGTGCCGAAATCGTGCGTGAGAAAGGCACCAACCGCAGCCAGTTCTTCCGCGGCCAGGTGGATAAATACACCTGGCGTGATATTGGCTCGAGCTATTTGATGTCCGATCTGCAGGCGGCATACCTGTGGGCGCAGCTTGAAGCCGCCGAGCGCATCAATGCCCAGCGCCTGTCGCTGTGGCAGACCTATTACGATGCGCTGACGCCGCTGGCGAAAGCGGGCCGCATTGAGCTGCCGTCGGTGCCGGACGACTGTCAGCAGAACGCGCACATGTTTTACATCAAGCTGCGCGATGTGGA
This sequence comes from Siccibacter turicensis LMG 23730, assembly GCF_000463155.2. Classification (GTDB taxonomy): domain Bacteria; phylum Pseudomonadota; class Gammaproteobacteria; order Enterobacterales; family Enterobacteriaceae; genus Siccibacter; species Siccibacter turicensis. The sequence goes on from NZ_AWFZ01000006.1 coordinate 28,591, forward strand.
AGACCGTTCAAACTTTATCGCCTGGCTGAAAGAGGCGGAGATCATGGCGGTGTTCCATTACATCCCGCTGCACAGCTGCCCGGCCGGTGAAAAATTCGGTACGTTCCACGGCGACGATCGCTTTACCACCCGTGAGAGCGAGCGTCTGGTGCGCCTGCCGCTGTTCTACAACCTGGCGTCGGTGAACCAGCGGACCGTGATCAATACCATCCTCAATTTCTTCGCCTGATATGTCGCTGGCGAAGGCATCGGTGTGGACCGCCGCGTCCACGCTGGTAAAAATTGCGGCTGGTTTACTGGTCGTTAAGCTGCTGGCGGTATCCTTTGGGCCATCAGGCGTCGGCCAGGCCGGTAACTTCAGGCAGCTGGTGACGGTACTCGGCGTGCTGGCAGGCGCCGGGATATTCAACGGCGTCACTAAGCTTGTGGCAGAGCATCACGCCTCGCCCGACGCGCTGCGTCGGGTGCTTGGCACGGCAAGCGCGATGGTGCTTGGTTTTTCCACGCTGCTGGCGGTGATTTTCCTGCTGGCAGCCCAGCCCATCAGCGTGGCGCTGTTCGGTCATGATGATTATCAGGGGCTGGTACGGCTGGTCGCGCTGGTGCAGATGGGCATCGCTTGGGCCAACCTGGCGCTGGCGATTGTAAAAGGCTTCCGGGATGCTTCCGGCAACGCGTTTGCCCTGATTAGCGGCAGCATTATCGGCGTGGCGGCGTACTATCTGTGTTATCGCGTCGGCGGCTATGAAGGCGCACTGCTTGGCCTGGCGCTGGTGCCGGCGCTGGTGGTGATCCCGGCAATGGCGGTGCTGATGAAGCGCGGACGCGTGCCGCTGGGCTTCCTGAAGCCCTCCTGGAACGGCGAGCTGGCGGGGCACCTCGGTAAGTTTACCGTCATGGCGTTGATCACGGCCGTGACCATGCCGGTCGCGTACGTGATGATGCGAAACCAGCTGGCGGCGCACTATAGCTGGGATGACGTGGGGATCTGGCAGGGCGTAAGCAGCATCTCGGATGCCTATCTGCAGTTCATCACCGCCTCATTTACCGTGTATCTGCTGCCGACGCTGTCACGACTCAAGGAAAAAGCAGACATCAGCCGCGAGCTGATAAAGTCGCTCAGGTTTGTGCTACCGGCGGTGGCGGCAGCAAGCTTTGCCGTCTGGCTGCTGCGCGATGTGGCTATCTGGCTGCTGTTTTCCGAAAAATTCACCGCGATGCGCGATCTGTTTGCCTGGCAGCTGGTGGGGGACGTGCTGAAAGTCGGCGCCTATGTCTTCGGCTATCTGGTGATTGCCAAAGCGTCGCTGCGGTTTTACGTGCTCGCTGAGGTGACCCAGTTTGCACTGCTTTCCGGGTTTGCGTACTACCTGATCCCGCTACACGGCGCGCAGGGTGCGGCGCAGGCCTACATGGCAACCTATATTATCTATTTCGCCCTTTGCTGTGGCGTGTTTTTACTCTGGCGTAGACGGGCATGACTGCACTGATTCACATCCTGGGATCGGATATCCCACACCATAACCAGACCGTGCTCCGGTTCTTCAACGATGAACTGGCAGCCAGCGGTGCTCACGCGCGTACCTTTATGGTGGTAACGACCGATTCGTCGCTGGATAGCACTTATCCGGCCCTTGACGTGCGCCGCTATCCCACCAAAAAAGCGCTGGCCCAGGCGGTTATCGCGCTGGCACGCGCCGACCGTGCGCAGCGTTTCTTTTTCCACGGTCAGTTCAATACCACGCTGTGGATAGCGTTGCTGACCGGCGGGCTTAAGCGGTCGCAGATGAGCTGGCATATCTGGGGCGCCGATCTCTACGAGGTGTCGCGCAGCCTGAAATTCCGCCTCTTTTATCATCTGCGCCGTCTGGCGCAGGGGCGCGTAGGACATGTGTTTGCCACGCGCGGCGATCTTGCCTGGTTTGCCCGGCGCCATCCGCAGGTGCCGGGGTCGCTGCTCTATTTCCCGACCCGCATGGACACGACGCTAAACGGCGTCGCGCAAACGCGCCAGCCGGAAGGGCCGCTGACGGTGCTGGTAGGGAACTCCGGCGATCGCAGTAATGAGCACATCGCCGCGCTGCGTGCGGTACACCAGCAGTTTGGCGACCGCGTAAACGTGGTGGTGCCGATGGGGTATCCCAGCGGTAATGAGGCGTATATCAACGAGGTTGAGCAGGCCGGACAGGCGCTGTTCAGCGATGGCCGTCTGCAAATTCTGCGCGAAAAGCTGGAGTTTACCGCCTACCTGGCGCTGCTTCGCCGCTGCGATCTGGGCTACTTCATTTTTGCCCGCCAGCAGGGGATTGGCACGCTGTGTCTGCTGATTCAGGCGGGCGTGCCCTGTGTGTTAAGCCGGGAAAACCCGTTCTGGCAGGATATGGTCGAACAGCATATTCCGGTGCTGTTTACCGGCGATACGCTGACGGAAGCCGTTGTCCGGGAAGCACAGCGCCAGCTGCGTGAGGTTGACCTCAGCCAGATCGCCTTCTTCAAACCCAACTATCTGACCGGATGGGATGCGGCGCTGCGTATCGCGGCGGGAGAGCACGCATGAGCCTGTTGCAATTTAGTGGACTATTTCTGATATGGCTGCTGGCGTCGCTGTTCATCGGCACGCTAACGTGGTTTGAGTTCCGCCGCGTGCGCTTTAACTTTAACGTCTTCTTCTCGCTGCTGTTTTTACTGACGTTTTTCTTCGGCTTCCCGTTAACCAGCATTCTGGTGTTCCGCTTTGATGTGGCGGTGGTGCCTGCGGAGGTGCTGATGCAGGCGCTGCTGGCGGCGACCTGTTTTTACGGTATCTACTACGTCACCTACAAGACCCGGCTGCGGGCCAGGGCGACCGGCGAACCGCGCAAACCGATCTTCACCATGAACCGGGTAGAGACCCATCTGACGTGGGTGATGCTGGCGACGGTGGCGCTGGTGAGCGTCGGTATCTTCTTCATGCATAACGGCTTCCTGCTGTTCCGCCTGCACTCCTACAGCCAGATTTTCTCCAGCGACGTCTCGGGCGTGGCGCTTAAGCGCTTCTTCTATTTCTTTATTCCCGCGATGCTGGTGATCTACTTCCTGAAGCAGGACTCGCGCAGCTGGATATTCTTCCTCGTCAGTACCGTAGCGTTTGGCCTGTTGACCTATATGATCGTCGGCGGTACGCGCGCCAACATTATCATCGCGTTCGCTATTTTCCTGTTCATCGGGATTATCCGCGGCTGGATTTCGCTCTGGATGCTGGTGGCTGCCGGGGTATTTGGTATTGTCGGGATGTTCTGGCTGGCGCTGAAGCGCTACGGACTGGACGTGCAGGGCGATGAGGCGTTCTACACCTTCCTCTACCTGACGCGTGACACCTTCTCCCCGTGGGAAAACCTCGCCCTGCTGCTCAATAACTACGACAAAATTGATTTCCAGGGGCTGGCGCCCATTGCGCGCGATTTTTACGTGTTTATCCCAAGCTGGGTGTGGCCTGACCGGCCGAACCTGGTGCTAAACACGGCAAACTACTTCACCTGGGAAGTGCTGAATAACCACTCCGGACTGGCAATTTCGCCGACGCTTATCGGCTCGCTGGTGGTGATGGGCGGCGTATGGTTTATTCCGCTGGGCGCGGTGGCGGTCGGGCTTATCATTAAATGGTTCGACTGGCTCTACGTGCGCGGCATCACCGAAGAAAACCGCTATAAGGCCGCGATCCTGCACAGCTTCTGCTTTGGCGCCATTTTCAACATGATCGTGCTGGCGCGCGAAGGGCTCGACTCCTTCGTCTCCAGGGTCGTGTTCTTTATGCTGGTCTTCGGTGCCTGTCTGATGCTGGCGAAGCTGCTGTACTGGCTGCTGGATACGGCCGGGCTGATACATTTACGGCGCGCAAAGGCCGCCGGACGACTTTCTCAAACGCAAAATGCCTGAAGGGACAATCATGACACACGAGGTTACTGCGCCGGTGTACGCGCTGCGCGGCCTTGATCTACTCGGCTGGCGCAATATGCAGCATGCGCTTGATTACCTCTACTCTGGCGGGACGCTCAGAAGCGGGACGCTGATTGCTATCAACGCGGAAAAAATGCTCGCGGTGGAAAACGATGCGCAGGTGCGCGCCCTGATTGAAGCCGCGGAGTTCAGATACGCCGATGGCATCAGCGTGGTGCGCTCTATCCGTAAGAAAAACCCTGAGGCGCAGGTGTCGCGCGTGGCGGGGGCCGATCTGTGGGAGGCGCTGATGGCGCGGGCCGGAAAAGAGGGCACGCCGGTGTTTCTGGTCGGCGGCAAGCCTGACGTGCTGGCAGAAACCGTCGACAAGCTGCGTCGGCAGTGGAACGTCAACGTTGTCGGCACCCAGGATGGGTATTTCCAGGCAGACGCGCGCGAGGCGCTGTTTACGCGTATCCGCGACAGCGGGGCGCAGATTGTCACGGTCGCAATGGGATCGCCGCGACAGGAGATCCTGATGCGCGACTGTAGACACGTCCACCCTAATGCGCTCTATATGGGCGTGGGCGGAACCTACGACGTCTTCACTGGCCACGTGAAGCGCGCTCCGAAAGTGTGGCAGAACCTGGGTCTGGAGTGGCTTTACCGCCTGCTGTCTCAACCGAGCCGTATCAAGCGCCAGATGAAACTGCTGCGCTACCTTGCCTGGCACTACACCGGGCGCCTGTAATCAGCGCAAAACCCTATGCAGCGCGCGCCCACCGCGCTGCTTATCCTGCTATCTGCTGCTTTTTTGCACCGCCAGCCTGTTTTTATCATGCTTTATTTGCCATTTACCTCGTTTTGCGAAACCATTCGGCACACTCAATGTAGCGCTGTGCGAAATACGCGCGTTTACTCAACGCCGCGGCCTGCGCTGCGAGTCAACCAGGGCAACGATCATCACAATAACCGGTCAAGCCGGAGCAAGCAGCAAACACAACAGAGGATTTATGGCGGAACAAAAAGCAGAGCTACAGCGTGGGCTGGAAGCGCGTCACATTGAACTTATCGCGCTGGGCGGCACCATCGGTGTGGGATTATTTATGGGGGCGGCGAGCACCCTGAAGTGGGCAGGGCCATCCGTGCTGCTGGCTTACATTATCGCCGGCCTGTTTGTCTTCTTTATCATGCGCTCGATGGGCGAAATGCTGTTCCTTGAGCCGGTCGCCGGATCCTTTGCCGTTTACGCGCACCGTTACATGAACCCCTTTTTCGGCTATCTCACCGCCTGGTCATACTGGTTTATGTGGATGGCGGTGGGCATCTCGGAGATCACCGCCATTGGGGTCTACGCCCAGTACTGGTTCCCCGAACTGCCGCAGTGGATACCCGCAATTTTTGCCGTCGGGCTGGTAGCCCTGGCGAATCTGGCCGCGGTACGCCTTTACGGCGAGATTGAGTTCTGGTTCGCGATGATCAAAGTCACCACCATCATTGTGATGATCATCATCGGGCTGGGGGTTATCTTCTTCGGTCTTGGGATTGGCGGTCAGCCAACCGGCCTGGGGAATTTGACCGAGCACGGCGGCTTCTTTGCCGGAGGCTGGAAAGGGTTCCTGACGGCGCTCTGTATCGTAGTAGCCTCCTATCAGGGCGTGGAGCTTATCGGCATAACCGCCGGCGAAGCGAAGAACCCGCAGGTGACGCTGCGCAGCGCGGTCAGCAAGGTGCTGTGGCGCATCCTGATTTTCTACGTCGGCGCAATCTTTGTCATCGTGACCCTGTTCCCGTGGAACCAGATTGGCACCACCGGCAGCCCGTTCGTACTGACCTTTGCCAAAATCGGTATCGTGGCGGCGGCGGGGATCATCAACTTTGTGGTACTGACCGCCGCGCTCTCGGGCTGTAACAGCGGCATGTACAGCTGCGGGCGCATGCTTTACGCGCTGGCGAAAAACCGCCAATTGCCTGCCGTGATGGCGAAAGTGTCGCGCAACGGTATTCCGGTCGCGGGCGTGATGCTGTCGATCGTCATTCTGCTTGTGGGCTCCTGCCTCAACTACATCATTCCAAATCCGCAGCGCGTGTTCGTCTACGTCTACAGCGCCAGCGTGCTGCCCGGGATGGTGCCGTGGTTTGTGATCCTGATTAGCCAGCTGCGTTTTCGCAAAGCGCATCGCGAGGCCATCGCGTCGCATCCGTTCCGCTCGATTTTGTTCCCGTGGGCCAACTGGCTAACGATGGCCTTCCTGGTCTGCGTTTTAGTGGGTATGGGCTTTAACGAGGATACGCGTATGTCGCTGATTGTCGGTGTCATCTTTATGGCTGGCGTCAGCATGGCGTATAAGGTATTTGGTTTACATCGCCATGTAATTACGTCAAAAGTGGATGGATAAGAAGCAAAATGCGCAAAGCATAACCAACCGCGCATTTTCTTCAAAAAAGCACTAGACAGCAGAGCACGAAGCCCGTAGTATCCCCCTCCGCAACGGCGCTACGCGCCCGTAGCTCAGCTGGATAGAGCGCTGCCCTCCGGAGGCAGAGGTCTCAGGTTCGAATCCTGTCGGGCGCGCCATTTTGACAGGCGCTTGAGCTGCGGTGGTACAGAATTACGTAGTACCGCGTGAAAGAATACAGTGGTGGCTATAGCTCAGTTGGTAGAGCCCTGGATTGTGATTCCAGTTGTCGTGGGTTCGAATCCCATTAGCCACCCCATTATTTAAAGAGTTTCGTGGAAGGCGAAGGTGGCGGAATTGGTAGACGCGCTAGCTTCAGGTGTTAGTGTCTTAACGGACGTGAGGGTTCAAGTCCCTCTCTTCGCACCACAACTTGAATTGAACTAAAAATTCAAAAAGCAGTACATCGGCGAGTAGCGCAGCTTGGTAGCGCAACTGGTTTGGGACCAGTGGGTCGGAGGTTCGAATCCTCTCTCGCCGACCAATTTTGAACCCCGCTTCGGCGGGGTTTTTTGTTTTCTGCATTCCTGCGTTTTGTAACTCACTCTTTCAGCAGCACTTTTCTTAGGGCGTTCGCCCTGAAAATCACCATTGTCACACATCAACGACAGCTGCCGTTTCATTTGTCTCAATAAAGAGACATATAAATTGATGATTTAAAAGCATAAAATTACAGAGTCGTTTAAGTGTCGTCACCAGGCGACAGCCAGGCGAAGCGGCCGCACCGCTTTTACGCAGCGGCACACGCCGAAATGTCGGCAGCTAACGCCCTGAAAATGAAAACAAATACCCTGCCTGATTTAGTGATCTACAAAACTGGCACGATCCGTGCAATAATTAACGTGTAGATGCTCATTCCACTTCTTATGCTCGCCGCAAGGCTTCATAAACCCAGGAATGACGCAGAGCCGTTTACGGTGCTTATCGTCCACCGACAGATGTCGCTGCAATAGCAGTCTCATCAAACACCATGGACATAACGTTGAGTGAAGCACCACAAAAGTTGTCTTAGATCTGTTTAAGGTCTGCCCTCCGGGCAGGCCTTTTTTTCTGCACGTTATCTTTCACGCGCTGGCTGTGTTGGCTGCGCTCACTCACCCCGGTCACTTACCGATGTAAGCTCCCGGGGATTCGCTTACTTGCCGCCTTGCCAGCACGCGAAATCTAACGCGCAGACGAGTGGACGATCTTTCACGCGCTAGCTGTGTTGGCTCCGCTCACTCACCCCGGTCACTTACCGATGTAAGCGTCAAAAAAGTAAGCGCACAGAAATAAAAAACCCCTCCGAAGAGGGGTTGTGATGTTATTGCGGGGTGTTGTTTTGCAACGTCAGCAGTAGTCCGTCTCGCCGCATGGTGGCCGCCTCTTCCGGCTGATGCAGGCGGTCAAGCGTGTCTGCCAGCCAGGCGTAATCGAAGGCGTCCGGACGCTGTTTAAGGGCCGCACGGAAGGCGAGCGCCGCTTCCTGCCATTCGCCACGCTTCATACGCAGTTGGCCCAGGGTGCTCCACAGCAGCGGACGGTCGCCCAGGGTGCGGATCTGCTGGCGCAGCGATTTTTCCAGCAGCTCAGGTTCGCTGGACTGCAGACGCGGCATCAACAGCACCAGCCGCTCGTCATACTGGCGTTTCAGCCCGTCGAGGATAATCTGCTGAGCGGTATCATGGTCGTTGCACTCGATCAGGTGCTCAGCCATCGCCACCTGCAGGGCCGGCTCGTGTCGCGTTTTGCGGCTCTGGTTTTTCCACCAGGCATTCAGCCCTTCGCTGCCGCCATCGGCACGCGCCTGATCCATCATGCCAATCCATGCCTGACGCTGGAGGGCGATACGATGCTCTTCATCGCCAACCTGCGCTTTTTCCATAGAAGGAATGATGTCCAGCAGCGAGCCCCAGGCACCGGTATGAATGTAGGCCTGCTCGGCAAGACGCAGCACCTCCGGATGACGCGGTGAGATCTCCAGCAGACGGTCCACGCCGTGGCGCGCTGCATGAAACTCCTTGCGGGCCAGCTGGAGACGAACGCGGGTGATCTCCACCGGGATGGGATCGTTCTCAGCCAGCTCGGCGGCGCGCTCAAGATGCTGATTGGCGCGAATTTCATCCCCTCGTTGCTGGGCCGCTTCGGCGGCAAGCAGGTAGTTCACAACAGGCTGTTCGGCGTGGTCGGCGTTGCGCGACATCAGCTTCTCGACCTGCTGATAATCGCCTTCTGCTAGCTTCAGCAGCGCCTGGTTGGTCTGCTTATGCGCGCGGCGGCGTTTACGGCCCACGAACCAGCCGCGGGTATGCGCGCCGGTACGGAACAGGCGGCGTAGCAGCCATTCCACCGCGAACAGCACCACCAGCGAGAGCAGCAGGATGATGACCAGCGCGGTGACGCTGGTTTCGATGTTGTAGTTATCGGTCTGGATCAGGACATAGCCCTGATGCCCGGCCATCATTGGGCCAAGCACAATACCGGCAATCAGCAGCAGGAAGAGCAATAAGACTTTAAGCATCGTTATTCTCCCTGCGCCGGTGCGGCGGGCGTTTCCGCTTTTTCAGCGGCCGGCGCTTCGGCCTGGGTTGACGGCTGCGCCAGCAGGTTGCGCACGCGATTCTGCATCAGCTTGTCGAGGATCGGCTGGCTCTGCAGTTCATCCGGCACATCCATGCGGATATTTTGCTGACTCAGGTTGTCCAGCTCCTCAAGGAAGGCTTTGGTGGAGGCGTCGTCGGTATCGTAATAGGCGCGTACCCACGTAGAGACGTTATCCAGCGCCTGTTTGTAGGTTTCTTCCTGATGACGCGGCACCGCCTGCGCGGCAACCAGCAGACGGGAACGGATGTTTTCCCGCAGGTAGACGTCCTGATTCGGTGCCAGCAGCGGCACGTCGGTATCGTCGCGACGGCGGATAGTAATGAAGCTGTCCATAAAGTTATGCCAGCTTTTAACCAGGTTGACGCGCCACTCGCTCAGAGAGCTGGAGAGCTCGCTGCTGTCGGCGTCCATCGGTGAGCTGTCGCTGTTGTTGTCCGCCAGACGCAGGTTATCAATCTGGTTGGAGAGCTGATTCACTTTCAGAATGATGCCGTCATAGTCCACCTGCGCCACGGTAGAGAGGCTGGCGATATCCTCGGTAATCGCGCGGCGGGCGGTAATAAGGCTGGGATCGTTCATGTCAGCCAGGCTCGCATCGGCGCTTTTCAGCAGCGCGGCCGCGGTGGTGACATCCTGATCGCTCCACAGCTTGCGGCCGGCCAGTTTGACCAGGAAATCGGCCTGGGCCAGCAGCCACGCTTTCGCATCGCTACCGGAGATGGTAGCCACTTTCTGCTGCACTTCATCAAGCTGACGCGTCATCGCGGTCTGTTGGCGGTTTGCTTCTTCAAGCTGGCTCGCCTGCTGGCTGAGCAGCTTCTCAAAGTCCGCTTTCTGCGACGCCTGCTCTTTTTGCAGGGCGGTCAGCTGATTTACTAGTTCGTCATTGGTCGCGCGCTGTGTGGAGGCCTGTTGCTTACCCCAGGTATACAATCCCGCACCCGCCGCCAGCGCAATCGCAATGGCGATGACGCTCAGTACCAGACCGGTTCGACCGGTTTTTGCCGGCTGAGGCTCAGGAGCACGCGGGGTGTCGGCGGTGTCCCTGGTTTCTTCATCCACGGCGGAGATATTCTGTTGTTCCGTCATTATGGCTTCCCGTTATGAGATTTAGAGTAGCGCGCGCAGCAGCGCGTCGTTGTCGGCGTTATCGGCGACCTGAATATCTTGCCAGCCCAACTCCCGGGCGAGGTCTGCCAGCCGCTCGCTGACAACTATCACTTTGCAGTGTAATAGCCAGCGAGTGCGATACCACTCAGGCACCAGATTGAAAAGCTGGTGCAGCATCTCACCGCTGGTCATCACCAGAGTATCCACTCCGCGTGCCTGCCAGCGATGGGCTTCCTGAGCGCCATCATAAACTTTTTCACAGCGTTGATAACATTCACAAAACGTCACGCTGGCACCGCGCGCGGTCAGGGTTTCCCCGATCAGTTCGCGCCCGCCGTTGCCGCGCAGTATCAACGCCCTGGTGCCAATAATATTTTGTAATTCAGGTAATTGTAGCAAGACTTCGCTGATTTCCCGCCCGTGCGGATAACTTACCTGCCTGCCACTGACCTGATGCAGCGCCAGCGCGGTCGAGCGGCCAATCGCGAAATAGCGCAGCGAGGCAGGCCAGTCGCGGCCCGCACGCTGTAGCGCGGCATGGGCATACTGCACGGCATGGCGCGAGACCATAAACACCATGTCGTCCGGTTGCAGGGTATCGAATAAGGCAGGAAGCTGCGGCAGGTCGTTACCCGGCGCGAATTCGATCAGCGGAAAGCTCCAGGCCACCTTGCCCTGCGTGCGCAGACGGCTGACTAACGCTTCGCCATCGGGGGAGGGACGGGTGACCAGGATGCTCATGCCGGGCCTTCTCCGTTATAGACGTCGGCGAGAATCTCCCGCGCGCCGTTTTCGAGCAGCTCTTCCGCCAGCGATACCCCGAGTGCCTCGGCGGCTTCGGGCTTACCACGGCGCTCACCGCGAATGATTTCTGACCCGTCCGGTGCGCCAACCAGCGCCCGCAGCCACAGCTCGCCATTCACCAGTTCGGCATAGCTGCCGATCGGCACCTGGCATCCGCCTTCAAGACGGGTATTCATGGCTCGCTCAGCGCGCACGCGTATCGCCGTTTCCAGGTCGTTCAGCGGTGCGAGCAGGGCGCGCGTCCGTTCATCATTAAGGCGGCACTCAATGCCGACCGCACCCTGGCCCACGGCGGGCAGCGAGATCTCTGCCGGCAGCGCCATGCGGATACGCGCCTCCAGTCCGAGTCGTTTCAGACCGGCTACCGCGAGGATGATGGCGTCATAATCGCCGTTATCGAGCTTACTCAGACGGGTGCCGACGTTACCGCGCAGCGAGCGGATGACCAGGTCGGGACGGCGGGCGGCTATCTGGCACTGGCGACGCAGGCTGGAGGTGCCCACCACGCTACCCGGCGGCAGCGCATCCAGGCTGTCATAGCGGTTGGATACAAAGGCATCACGTGGATCTTCGCGCTCGCAAATGGTCACGAGGCCGAGCCCGTCGGGAAATTCGACCGGCACGTCTTTCATGGAGTGAACAGCGATGTCGGCGCGGTCTTCAAGCAGGGCCATTTCCAGCTCTTTGACAAACAAACCCTTGCCGCCTACCTTAGCAAGCGGTGTGTCGAGAATGACATCACCTTTTGTCACCATGGGAACCAACTCGACGTTAAGCCCTGGATGGCTGTCCATCAGGCGTTGCTTGACATAATGCGCCTGCCAGAGTGCCAGCGGGCTTTGTCGGGTGGCAATTCGAATTACTTTGTCTAACATGCTTGTTACCGTCGTTATCGTCCACTGACCATCCTAACATTGTTAGTGAAACCCTGTCAGTTTTCACGCCGGAGCGGGTAAATACCTGAGCAGATCAACGCTTACCTTCTGCAGGCGCGTTGAACAGACCGTGAGCTAGCGCATCTTTCTTTACGGTCAACCAGCAAGGTGTTAAATTGATCACGTTTTGAGCCAAATGTCAGCCTGCCATACTATAATTATCCAAGCGACAAGCTGAGAGGCGGTCTTTTACCGAATAGTAAAACTCCAGCGTGACGCGGGTTGCACACCGCCCGCCGCACAACGGGGCTTAACCATCAGGCGATACGTCTTGTACCTCTATATTGAGACACTGAAGCAGAGACTGGATGCCATAAATCAACTGCGCGTGGATCGCGCGCTTGCTGCCATGGGGCCTGCGTTTCAACAGGTCTACAGTCTGCTGCCGACATTATTGCACTATCACCACCCTCTGATGCCGGGTTACCTTGAAGGTGACGTTCCCGCTGGCATCTGCCTCTACACGCCTGATGAAAACCAACAGCACTACCTCAACGAACTCGAGATCCGCGACGGCATTCCCACGCAGATATCGCCGAAAGGCGAGCTGCCGATTACCGGTGTCTACACCATGGGCAGCACCTCGTCCGTAGGCCAGAGCTGCTCTTCGGATCTCGATATCTGGGTCTGCCACCAGTCGTGGCTCGATAACGACGAACGCCTGCTGTTACAGCGTAAATGCAGCCTGCTTGAGAGCTGGGCGGCCTCCCTCGGCGTGGAAGTCAGCTTCTTCCTGATTGACGAAAACCGTTTCCGCCATAATGAAAGCGGCAGCCTCGGCGGCGAAGACTGCGGCTCGACCCAGCACATACTGCTGCTGGATGAGTTTTACCGCACCGCGGTGCGTCTGGCCGGGAAGCGTATTCTGTGGAATATGGTGCCGGACGAAGAAGAAGACCACTACGACGACTACGTTATGTCGCTCTACGCCCAGGGCGTGCTCACCCCGAACGAGTGGCTGGATCTCGGTGGCCTGAGCTCGCTCTCCGCCGAAGAGTACTTCGGCGCCAGCCTGTGGCAGCTCTATAAAAGCATCGACTCGCCGTATAAAGCGGTGCTCAAAACGCTGCTGCTGGAAGCCTACTCCTGGGAATACCCCAACACCCGCCTGCTGGCGAAAGATATTAAGCAGCGCCTGCACAACGGCGAGATCGTTTGCTTCGGTCTCGACCCCTACTGCATGATGCTGGAGCGCGTCACCCACTACCTGACGCAGATAGATGACATGACGCGTCTGGATCTGGTGCGTCGTTGCTTCTATTTAAAAGTGTGCGAGAAGCTGAGCCGCGAACGCGCCTGCGTCGGCTGGCGTCGTGAAATTTTAAGCAGCCTGGTGAAAGAGTGGAACTGGGACGACGAGCGTCTGGCGATGCTGGACAACCGGGCGAACTGGAAAATCGATCGGGTGCGCGAAGCGCATAACGAACTGCTGGATGCGATGATGCAGAGCTATCGCAACCTGATCCGCTTTGCGCGCCGTAATAATCTGAGCGTCTCCGCCAGTCCGCAGGATATTGGCGTGCTGACCCGTAAACTCTATGCCGCGTTTGAAGCGCTGCCGGGGAAAGTGACGCTGGTTAACCCGCAGATCTCGCCGGATCTCTCCGAGCCAAACCTGACGTTTATCCACGTTCCGCCGGGTCGTGCCAACCGTAGCGGCTGGTACGTCTATAACCGTGCGCCGAGCATGGACTCGATCATCAGCCATCAACCGCTGGAATATAACCGTTACCTGAATAAGCTGGTGGCCTGGGCCTGGTTTAACGGCCTGCTGACGTCCCGCACCCACCTGTTTATCAAGGGTAACGGCATCGTCGACCTGCCGAAGCTGCAGGAGATGGTAGCCGACGTGTCGCACCACTTCCCGCTGCGTCTGCCGGCTCCTACGCCGAAGGCACTCTATAGCCCGTGCGAAATTCGCCACCTGGCCATTATCGTTAACCTGGAGTACGACCCGACCGCGGCGTTCCGCAATCAGGTCGTACACTTTGATTTCCGTAAGCTGGACGTATTCAGCTTTGGCGAAGAGCACACCTGCCTGGTGGGCAGCATCGATCTGCTCTACCGCAACTCGTGGAATGAAGTGCGTACCCTGCACTTCAACGGCGAGCAGGCGATGATCGAAGCGCTGAAAACCATTCTCGGGAAAATGCATCAGGATGCCGCACCGCCGGACAACGTCGAAGTCTTTTGCTACAGCCAGCATCTGCGCGGACTGATCCGTACCCGCGTGCAGCAGCTGGTCTCCGAGTGTATCGAGCTGCGTCTCTCCAGCACGCGACTGGAGCCGGGCCGTTTCAAAGCGCTGCGCGTGGCGGGGCAAACCTGGGGTCTGTTCTTCGAGCGTCTTAACGTCTCGGTGCAGAAGCTGGAAAACGCCATTGAGTTCTACGGTGCGATTTCGCATAACAAGCTGCATGGCCTGTCGGTGCAGGTGGAAACCAACCACGTGCAGCTGCCGTCGGTGGTGGACGGGTATGCCAGCGAAGGGATCATTCAGTTCTTCTTCGAACCGACGAAAGACGAGCGGGGCTTTAACATCTACATTCTGGATGAGAGCAACCGTGCGGAAGCCTACCATCATTGCGAAGGCAGCAAAGAGGAGCTGGTGCGCGACGTCAGCCGGTTCTACTCCTCCTCGCACGACCGCTTTACCTACGGCTCAAGCTTTATCAACTTCAACCTGCCGCAGTTCTATCAGATTGTGAACGTCGACGGGCGTCAGCAGGTGATCCCGTTCCGCAATCAGAGCCTGAGTATGGCAGCGCCGGTCGGTCAGGACGACGACGCTGCACCGCTGCTTGAGCAGTATCAGTCGTAATCAGCGGAAGCTGACCGGTTCGCCAGCCTGCTGGCTGGCGGCATTCTCCAGCACATCCCAGAAGTTTTCACCGCTGCGATCGCATACCCAGTCGTCGCCCTTCAGCGAGAAGTGGTAGCCACCGTGCTTTGCCGCCAGCCACACCTGGTGCAGCGGTTCCTGACGGTTAATGATGATTTTGGTGCCGTTTTCGAAGCTCAGCGTCAGCACGCCGCCGTTGATTTCGCAGTCGATATCGCTATCGCCGTCCCAGTCGTCCAGCTGTTCTTCGATGGTCAGCCACAGGCTGTCGGCGAGGCGGTGAAATTCACTGTCGTTCATGTCTGCTTCCTGTTATAGGTGATGGCGGCAAGTATAAAAGGTCTAAAAACGAATAGAAACCACGCCCAGCGGCAACGAACCGGTTGTTAAGCGACGACGCGAAAGGCAAACTCTTGCTTTTCAGGGTTCACCTGCGATGATAGAAAGCAGAACGCATGGACTACAGGCATCCCATAATGAAACAACTTTTCCGTCCGCTGGCGGTTGTGCTGGCGTTATTCACACTTGCTGGCTGCGGTCTGAAAGGCCCGCTCTATTTCCCGCCCGCTGATAAGAACGCCGCGCCGGACGCACGTCCCGCCGCAGGTAATACCCAGGATACGACCCCGGTACGCAACGATCGCGGTCAGGGCGACAAGCCCACGCAGGTGATTTACTGAGTTCAACGTTGTTAATGCCGCGGTACGGAGCACATGATGCAATTCGCTAAAATGCATGGCCTGGGTAACGACTTTATGGTCGTGGACGCGGTAACGCAGAATATCTTCTTTTCACCTGAACTCATTCGCCGTCTCGCCGACCGCCATCTGGGCGTCGGGTTCGATCAGCTGCTGGTGGTGGAACCGCCCTACGATCCCGATCTCGACTTCCATTACCGCATCTTCAACGCCGACGGCAGCGAAGTGGCGCAGTGCGGCAACGGCGCGCGCTGTTTTGCCCGCTTCGTGCGCTTAAAAGGCCTGACCAACAAGCGCGATATCCGCGTCAGCACCGCCAACGGGCGCATGGTGTTGAGCGTCAGCGAAGACGAGCTGGTGCGCGTCAACATGGGCGAACCGGTGTTCGATCCGCTGAAGGTGCCGTTTCGCGCTAACAAAGCGGAAAAAACCTACATCATGCGCGCCGCCGAGCACACCATACTGTGCGGCGTGGTGTCCATGGGGAACCCGCACTGCGTTTTGCAGGTCGATAACGTAGACACCGCGGCGGTGGAAACCCTCGGCCCGGTGCTCGAAAGCCACGAGCGCTTTCCCGAGCGCGCGAACATCGGCTTTATGCAGGTAGTGAACAAAGAACATATCCGGCTGCGCGTATTCGAACGCGGGGCCGGTGAGACGCAGGCATGCGGCAGCGGTGCCTGCGCCGCGGTTGCCGTCGGGATCCAGCAGGGGTTACTGGCGGAGCAGGTGCGGGTCGATTTGCCCGGCGGACGTCTCAATATTGCCTGGAAAGGGCCCGGAGAGCCGCTGTTTATGACCGGGCCAGCCACCCACGTTTATGACGGATTTATACACCTATGAAGAATACCGGGGAACAGCAGCAGCACGTTACGGAGCTCGACGATCGGGACGTGGTGGAGTATCTGATGCGTCACCCCGACTTCTTTATCCGCAACGCCGCGCTGGTTGAACAGATGCGCGTTCCCCATCCGGTACGCGGCAGCGTGTCGCTGGTGGAGTGGCATATGGCGCGCTCGCGCAACCATATCGATCGGCTACGCGAAAACATGTCTCTGCTGATGGAACAAGCCCAGGCCAACGAGAATCTGTTCTCGCTGGTGCTGACGCTGCAAGGCCAGCTTGCCGCCGCCTCCAGCCTACACGATATGCTCAACCGCCTGCACCGCTGGGCGCGCGATATGGGGCTGGCCGGAGCCAGCGTGCGCCTGTTCAGCGATAAATGGCGCATTGGTGCGCCGTCCGGGTTTACCGATCTGGCGCTCAACCGCACGGCGTTTGAACCGCTGCGGATTCAGCGCATGGGCGACGCGCAGCACTACCTCGGTACGTTAAACGGCCCCGAGCTGCTGCTGGTGCTCCCGCAGGCGAAAGCCATCGGATCGGTGGCCATGTCGGTACTGGGCGGCGATGAGTCGCTGGGCCTCATCATCTTTACCAGCCGCGATCCGCAGCACTACTACCCGGACCAGGGCACCCAGCTGCTTCAGGAAGTGGCGATGCTGTTGCCGGGGCTGCTGGAGCGTTGGGTCGAGCGGGTATGAGCGACGCACCGCTGCATGAGGCCGTCGCGCGCTTTCTGCGTTACCTGAAGGTCGAGCGCCAGCTTAGCCCCTTAACCCTGCTCAACTACCGGCGTCAGCTGGATGTCATCATCACCCTCCTTACCGAAATGAAGCTGGTGCGCTGGGAACAGTGCGATGCCGCCGCGGTACGCAGTCTGGCCGTGCGCAGCCGTCGTGCCGGGCTTGGCGCCGCCAGTCTGGCGCTGCGGATGTCGGCCCTGCGCAGCTTCTTCGACTGGCTGGTTGCTCAGGGCGAGCTGAACGCCAATCCGGCGAAGGGCATTCCGACCCCGAAAGCGGGGCGGCATCTGCCGAAAAATATTGATGTCGATGATATGAACCGTCTGCTGGGGATCGACCTGAACGATCCGCTGGCGGTGCGCGACCGGGCGATGATGGAAGTGATGTACGGCGCCGGGCTGCGTCTCTCCGAGCTGGTCAATCTGGACTGCGGGCACCTCGATCTCGCCAGCGGCGAAGCCTGGGTAATGGGGAAAGGCAGCAAAGAGCGGCGTCTGCCGATTGGCCGTAGCGCGGTGGAGTGGGTGGAGCACTGGCTCGATCTGCGCGAGCTGTTTGGCCCGGATGACGACGCGCTGTTTCTCTCGAATCAGGGCAAGCGGATCTCGACCCGCAACGTGCAGAAGCGCTTTGCGGAGTGGGGCATCAGGCAGGGGCTGAACAGCCATGTGCATCCCCACAAGCTGCGCCACTCCTTTGCCACCCATATGCTTGAATCCAGCGGCGATCTGCGCGCGGTGCAGGAGCTGCTGGGGCATGCCAATCTCTCAACCACCCAAATCTATACCCATCTCGACTTTCAACACCTTGCTACGGTGTACGACGCGGCGCATCCACGCGCAAAACGGGGGAAAAAGTAATGCGTTTTTATCGCCCGTTAGGGCCCATTTCAGCCATCACGTTCGATCTCGACGACACGCTCTATGACAACCGCCCGGTGATTTTGCGCACCGAGCAGGAGTCGCTGGCGTTTATGCGCAGCTACCATCCGGATCTGAGCCAGTTTGAAGCCGCGGAGTATCACCGCTTGCGTCAGGCGCTGCGCGAGGCGGAGCCGGAGATCTATCACGATGTGACCGAGTGGCGACGCCGCGCCGTTGAGCGCGCCATGCTGAACGTCGGCTTAAGCCCGGAGGCCGCCGCCGCCGGCGCGCAGGCCGCGATGGAACACTTCGCGAAGTGGCGCAGCATGATTGATGTCCCGCAGGAAACCCACGACACCCTCGCCGCGCTTGCCGAGAAGTGGCCGCTGGTGGCCATCACCAACGGAAACGCCGACCCGCATCTCTTTGGCCTCGGCGACTACTTTACGTTTGTGCTGCGCGCCGGCCCGCACGGGCGTGCGAAGCCCTTCGGCGACATGTATGACCTGGCCGCGCAAAAGCTCGGCGTCGCACCTGGGGAGATCCTGCACGTCGGCGACGACCTGACCACCGATGTGGCTGGCGCAGTGCGTCATGGCCTTCAGGCCTGCTGGATTAACCTGCGCGACGACGACCTGATGCACGTCAGGGACAGCCGTTTACTGCCGCATCTGGAAATTACGCGGTTGGCATCCCTCACGACGCTGATATAATCACCAGCAGTTCTGTATAAAATACCAGTATTCATCAGCGGCGGTGCCAATGGACGTTTCTTACCTGCTCGACAGCCTTAACGATAAACAGCGAGAAGCCGTAGCGGCGGCGCGCACCAATATGCTGGTGCTGGCCGGCGCGGGCAGCGGTAAGACGCGTGTGCTGGTGCACCGCATCGCCTGGCTGATGAGCGTTGAGAACTGCTCGCCTTACTCCATCATGGCCGTGACCTTTACCAACAAAGCGGCGGCGGAAATGCGCCACCGTATCGGCCAGCTGATGGGCACCACCCAGGGCGGCATGTGGGTCGGTACCTTCCACGGCCTGGCGCACCGGCTGCTGCGCGCACACCATATGGACGCCGGGCTGCCGCAGGATTTCCAGATCCTCGACAGCGAAGACCAGCTGCGCCTGCTCAAGCGCCTGATTAAAGCCCTGAACCTTGACGAGAAGCAGTGGCCGCCGCGTCAGGCGATGTGGTTTATCAACGGTAAGAAAGATGAGGGCCTGCGCCCGCACCATATCCAGAGCTACGGCAACCCGGTGGAGCAGACCTGGCAGAAAGTTTATCAGGCTTACCAGGAGGCCTGCGATCGCGCCGGGCTGGTGGATTTTGCCGAGCTGCTGCTGCGCGCCCACGAACTGTGGCTCAACAAGCCGCATATCCTGAACCACTACCGTGAGCGCTTTACCAATATTCTGGTGGATGAGTTTCAGGACACCAACAGCATTCAGTACGCGTGGATCCGCCTGCTGGCGGGGGATACCGGTAAGGTGATGATCGTCGGTGACGATGACCAGTCGATCTACGGCTGGCGCGGCGCGCAGGTGGAAAACATCCAGCGCTTCCTGAACGATTTTCCGGGGGCGGAAACCATCCGTCTTGAGCAGAACTATCGCTCGACCAACAACATCCTTAACGCGGCTAACGCCCTGATCGCCAACAACACCGGGCGTCTGGGGAAAGAGCTGTGGACCGACGGCAGCGACGGCGAACCGATTTCGCTCTACTGCGCCTTCAACGAGCTCGACGAAGCGCGCTTCGTGGTGAACCGCATAAAAAGCTGGCAGGAAAACGGCGGTGCCCTGAGCCAGTGCGCCATTCTCTACCGCAGTAACGCCCAGTCACGTGTGCTGGAAGAAGCGTTGCTGCAGGCCAGCATGCCGTACCGCATTTACGGCGGGATGCGCTTCTTCGAACGTCAGGAAATTAAAGATGCGCTCTCGTATCTGCGTCTGATTGCGAACCGCAACGACGATGCGGCGTTTGAGCGCGTGGTGAATACCCCGACGCGCGGCATCGGCGACCGGACGCTGGACGTGGTGCGCCAGACCGCCCGCGATCGGCAGCTCACTCTGTGGCAGGCCTGCCGCGAGCTGTTACAGGAGAAAGCCCTCGCCGGACGCGCCGCCAGCGCGCTTCAGCGTTTCCTTGAGCTTATCGACGCGCTGGCCCATGAAACCGCCGATATGCCGCTGCACGTCCAGACCGACCGGGTGATCAAAGATTCCGGCCTGCGCCAGATGTACGAGCAGGAGAAGGGCGAGAAGGGCCAGACCCGTATCGAAAACTTAGAGGAGCTGGTGACGGCGACGCGCCAGTTCAGCTACAACGACGAAGACGAAGATCTGATGCCGCTGCAGGCGTTTCTCTCGCATGCCGCGCTGGAAGCAGGGGAAGGGCAGGCAGATACCTGGCAGGATGCGGTACAGCTGATGACTATGCACTCGGCGAAGGGGCTGGAGTTCCCGCAGGTATTCATCGTCGGTATGGAAGAGGGGATGTTCCCGAGCCAGATGGCGCTCGATGAGGGCGGCCGTCTTGAGGAGGAGCGTCGCCTCGCGTATGTCGGCGTCACCCGCGCCATGCAGAAGCTGACGCTGACCTATGCGGAAACCCGTCGGCTGTACGGCAAAGAGGCCTATCATCGCCCGTCGCGCTTTATCGGTGAACTGCCGGAAAACTGCGTGGAAGAGGTGCGTTTACGCGCCAGCATCAGCCGTCCGGTGAGCCATAAGCAGATGGGTGCACCCATCGCCCAGAACGACTCCGGCTACAAGCTCGGGCAGCGCGTTCGCCATCCTAAATTCGGGGAAGGCACGGTGGTGAACCTCGAGGGCAGCGGCGAACACAGCCGGTTGCAGGTGGCCTTCCAGGGGCAGGGAATTAAGTGGCTGGTAGCCGCTTATGCGAAGCTCGAAACCGTGTAAGTCATCGTAAATTCACATAATTTCCTGCCCGTCTGCTACCCTGTATCTATCACGGGCATTTATTATTCTTTGGCGCCCCCGTTGCGTGTTGACGCTGGTTTTTCGCTGGCGTAACATGCGCGCACGATTACGCTAAGAGGACATTCGCCTTGGACACACCCAGTAGATACTGGCTCAACCTGTCATCCAGGAACAACTCCTAAGGCTATCTCCTCGCGCTGATGGCCTTAGTGGTTGTCAGCGACCTGTATTCCCCTCTCGTCGCGCTGAGTCAGACTGTCAATGGTCTGAAACCTTTCGTTTCTGTGTGCCCACCGAACTGTCCGATAATTTTTTTGCATTGGGAGTCCCGGTCATGCTGAGCGCATATCAACTGGAAAACAAACGTCTTTCTCGCCTTGAGTCTGATGAGAAACAGCTTCTCGCCGCCTCGGTATGGGTCGATCTGGTCGAGCCGGACGACAGCGAGCGTCACTACGTTCAAACCGAGCTGGGCCAGAACCTCGCGACCCGTCCGGAACTGGAAGACATCGAAGCCTCGGCGCGTTTCTTTGAAGACGAAGACGGTTTGCATATTCACTCCTTCTTCTTCTTCGAAGATGCGGAGGGGCACTCCGGTAACTCAACCGTGGCCTTTACCATTCGTGAAGGGCGTCTCTACACCCTGCGCGAGCGCGAACTGCCGGCGTTTCGCCTGTACCGTATGCGTGCCCGCAGTCAGGAGATGATGGACGGCAACGCCTATGAGCTGCTGCTTGACCTGTTCGAAACCAAAATCGAACAGCTGGCGGATGAGATCGAAAATATCTACAGCGATCTGGAAAAGCTGAGCCGCGTCATCATGGAAGGGCATCAGGGCGACGAGTACGACGAAGCGCTCTCCACCCTTGCCGAACTGGAGGACGTGGGCTGGAAAGTGCGTCTGTGTCTGATGGATACCCAGCGCGCCCTGAATTTCCTGGTGCGTAAAGCGCGTATTCCGGGCGGGCAGCTTGAGCAGGCGCGCGAGATCCTGCGCGATATCGAGTCCCTGCTGCCGCACAACGAATCGCTGTTCCAGAAGGTGAACTTCCTGATGCAGGCGGCGATGGGCTTTATCAACATTGAGCAGAACCGCATTATCAAGATCTTCTCGGTGGTGTCGGTGGTGTTCCTGCCGCCAACGCTTGTGGCATCCAGCTACGGGATGAACTTCGAGTTTATGCCTGAGCTAAAGTGGAGCTTCGGCTACCCTGGCGCGATTATCTTTATGATCCTCGCCGGGCTTGCGCCGTATCTCTACTTTAAGCGCCGCAACTGGCTATGAAAAAAGGGAGCGAATGCTCCCTTTTTTATCGGCGCTTAAGCGCCCGGTTCATGGCTTCACGCAAAATGTTATTCAGACGGGTTTGATATCCCGGCCCGTCTTTTTCGAGCCACTGCACCACGTCTGCATCAAGACGCACGGTTTTCTGTAGCTTACGCGGGCGGTAAAACGCGCCACGCGCGGCATCGTTCCAGGCGTCGTCAGGAAGCTCGGGAATATCGCTCTTATCAATGTCGTCTTCTTTCATCGCAAGAAGCGTTGTTATCTGCGCTTTTTTACTCATCTTCGAAAATACCTTTGGGTTTCGCGGTTCGTCGCTTTACGGGCGGAAATTAGCCTGATCCTGCGGTCACGATCGGTACTGACTACGAGTAGTACAACGCACCCGCCCGCCATTCCCAGCGTAAGAAATCTGTCCTCAGCATAGGCCTGGCTGTTATCCGCGATGGAGAGTGCGTTTCGATCAAAGAATACTTCGCAGGCCAGTTCAAACGAGACACCATGCTTGCGTAAATTGACCTCTGCTTTGTCCTCATCCCATTCAAACTCGCTGCCATCAATCCAGTAGTGATAGTCCACGAAACGTCCTTGTAACTACATTTCTGTAGTTACATTTTAGGCGTTATTTTGTACAGGTCAATACAGGGAGGCAGGGTGAAAGAAAAGGCGAGAGATAGGCTCCCGCCCGGATTCGACGCTTATCTGATACGCGTTCTGCGCTGCGTGTAGAGTGCATCCATGACGAATACCGCCAGCGCCACCCAGATAAAGGCGAAGGTGACCATTTTGTCCGCGCCCGGAATTTCATCGTAGAACAGCACCGCCAGCAGGAACATCAGGGTCGGGCCGATATACTGGAAGAACCCCAGCGTGGAGAGACGCAGCCGCGTTGCGGCGCCGGTAAAGCACAGCAGCGGAATGGTGGTCACGACCCCGGCGGCGATCAGCAGCAGATTCAGCGACATCGGGTTCTGCCCCATATGGCTGGTCGGGCTGTCGGCGTAGAAGAACAGATAAAACGCCGCCACCGGCAGCAGCCACAGCGTTTCGAACAGCATGCCCACCTGTGCTTCAACCGCGATTTTCTTACGCACCAGGCCGTAAAACGCAAAGCTGAACGCCAGTCCCAGCGCGATAACCGGCAGCGAGCCAAAGGTCCAGAGCTGTACCAGCACGCCGGTGGCGGCGAGTACAACGGCCACCCACTGCATACGGCGGAAGCGTTCGCCAAGGAAGAGCATCCCCAGCAGGATATTCACCAGCGGATTAATGAAATAGCCGAGGCTGGCCTCCAGCATATGGTGGTTGTTCACCGACCAGATAAACAGCAGCCAGTTACCGCCAACCAGCACCGCGCTCAGCGCCAGCGCAAAAATCTTCTTCGGCGTCTGACACAGGCGTTTGATCTGCCCCCACTGGCGAGTGATAGCGATCAGCGCCACCATAAAGAAGAAGGACCAGATCACGCGGTGGGTCAGGATTTCATCTGCCGGAACGTAGTGAATCAGCTTGAAGTAGGCTGGCGCGATGCCCCAAATAAAATAAGCGGCAAGGGCGAGTAACACACCCTGCCGCGTCTGCTTAGGATCCATGAAAACGACTCGTTGTAAAAAAGTGTCAGCATCTTATCACTCCCCGGCGCGTTACCCTACCTACCCCACCATGTAGGTTGCGGTGGCACTGGCGATATGGCGCTCTTCCTCGTTGTGCAGCTCCACGCGTGCTACGGAGACTTTATTGCCGGCGCGCAGCAGGGTGCTGGAGGCGATAAAACGCGTGCCGCGTCCGGGGCGCAGATAATCGACGCGCAGATCGATGGTTCCCATCTTCGACAGACGCTGGCGCAGCTCCTCTTCGGTAATGCTGTCGTGCCGCGTCAGTGTGCTGCCGACGCAGACCAGCCCGGCCGCCACATCCAGCGCGGAAGCGATAACGCCTCCGTGGAGAATGCTCTGCGCCCAGTTACCGACCATCATCGGCTGGTTGCTGAAGGCAAGCTGCGCGAAGGTCGGCTCGTAGCGCTCCAGCTCCAGGCCAAGCGCCCGGTTAAACGGCATGTGATAGACGAAGATTTCACCAACCAGCTGTAAAGCCTGATCGGCGGTGAGGAGGGTAGACATGGTGCTTCCTTAAACCAACAAACGGAATTAGTTAATGTGATGTGGATTTTATGATTATGATTTGTTGCTTTCCACTTTAAGAAACGATAACCGGGCAGATATGCCGGAAAAATGTAGAATAGCTCGCAATCAATAATCACCACGTCACTCAATCGTTCGGGAGAACATTCAGATGCGCTCGTTTCTGGGTTTTGTAATGGCAGCGTTGCTGTTGCCTTGTGCTGCACTGGCGCAGGAAGCCACCGTTAAAGAAGTGCACGATGCGCCCGCAGTACGCGGCAGTATCATCGCTAACTTATTACAGGAGCACGATAACCCTTTCACGCTTTATCCGTATGAAAGCAACTACCTGCTCTATACCGTCACCGACGATCTGAATAAAGAAGCCATCGGCTCTTATGACTGGTCTGATAACGCCCGTAAGGATGAAGTGAAATTCCAGCTGAGCCTGGCGTTCCCTTTCTGGCGCGGCATCATGGGACCAAACTCGGTGCTGGGCGCGTCTTATACCCAGAAATCCTGGTGGCAGCTCTCCAACAGCGGCGAGTCCTCCCCGTTCCGCGAAACCAACTATGAACCGCAGCTGTTCCTCGGTTTTGCCACCGATTACCGCCTTGCCGGCTGGACGCTGCGCGACGTGGAGTTTGGTTACAACCACGACTCCAACGGTCGTTCAGACCCGACCTCCCGCAGCTGGAACCGTCTCTATACGCGTCTGATGGCGCAGAACGGCAACTGGCTGGTGGAAGTGAAGCCGTGGTACGTGGTGGGCAGCACTGACGATAACCCGGACATCACGAAATATATGGGTTACTACCAGCTGAAAGTGGGCTATCAGATCGGCGAGGCCATCCTCAGCGCCAAAGGCCAGTACAACTGGAACACCGGCTACGGCGGTGCGGAAGTGGGGCTGAGCTATCCGGTCACGCGTCACATGCGTCTGTACGGCCAGGTTTACAGCGGTTATGGTGAATCGTTAATCGATTACAACTTTAACCAGACACGGGTCGGTGTCGGCGTTATGCTTAACGATCTGTTCTAAAGCATTGCAGTTTCTGACGCAGGCGCTGAAAATAGCGCCTGTTTTATTTTTAAGGTAAATGGGGTACGCGTGGCGCAGGCGGAAGTTATGAATCAGGAATCGCTGGCTCGACAGGTTTTGCAGGAAACCTTCGGCTACCAGCAGTTTCGCCCAGGCCAGGAAACCATCATCAATACGGTGCTCGACGGGCGCGACTGTCTGGTGGTGATGCCCACCGGCGGCGGCAAGTCGCTGTGCTATCAAATTCCGGCGCTGGTCAAAGAGGGTCTGACGGTTGTCGTTTCGCCGCTTATCTCGCTGATGAAAGACCAGGTGGATCAGCTGCTCGCCAACGGCGTGGCGGCGGCCTGCCTCAACTCCACCCAAAGCCGCGACCAGCAGCTTGAAGTGCTGACCGGCTGCCGTACCGGCCAGGTGCGCTTGCTCTATATCGCCCCTGAGCGGTTAATGATGGACAACTTCATCGACCAGCTCAGCCACTGGCCGCTGGCGATGGTTGCCGTGGATGAAGCGCACTGTATTTCCCAGTGGGGCCACGATTTCCGCCCGGAGTATGCCGCGCTTGGCCAGCTGCGCCAGCGTCTGCCGAACGTCCCGTTTATCGCCCTGACCGCGACCGCCGACGACACCACGCGGCTTGATATCGTGCGTCTGCTGGGTCTGCACGACCCGCTGATTCAGATAAGCAGCTTTGATCGTCCGAACATTCGCTACATGCTGATGGAGAAGTTCAAGCCGCTCGATCAGCTGATGCGCTACGTCCAGGAGCAGCGCGGCAAGTCGGGAATCATCTACTGCAACAGCCGCGCGAAGGTGGAAGACACCGCCGCCCGCCTGCAAAGCAAAGGCATTAGCGCCGGTGCGTATCATGCCGGGCTGGAGCATCAGGTGCGTGCCGAGGTGCAGGAAAAATTCCAGCGCGACGATCTGCAAATCGTGGTCGCCACCGTGGCATTTGGGATGGGCATCAACAAGCCTAACGTGCGGTTTGTCGCGCACTTTGATATCCCGCGTAATATTGAATCCTACTATCAGGAAACCGGACGCGCCGGGCGCGACGGCCTGCCGGCGGAAGCCATGCTGTTTTACGATCCGGCGGATATGGCCTGGTTGCGTAAATGCCTGGAAGAGAAGCAGCCCGGCCCGCTTCAGGATATTGAGCGTCATAAGCTCAATGCGATGGGCGCGTTTGCCGAAGCGCAAACCTGCCGTCGTCTGGTGCTGCTCAACTACTTTGGCGAAGGGCGTCAGGCCCCGTGCGGCAACTGCGACGTCTGCCTCGATCCCCCGCGCCGCTACGACGGGCTGGTGGATGCGCAAAAAGCGCTCTCCTGCATCTATCGTGTCGGGCAGCGGTTCGGCATGGGCTATGTGGTGGAAGTGCTGCGCGGCGCTAACAATCAGCGCATCCGCGATCTGGGCCACGACAAGCTCAACATCTACGGCGTCGGGCGCGATCAGACCACCGAACACTGGGTGAGCGTGATCCGCCAACTGATTCATCTCGGTGTCGTCACCCAAAACATCGCGGCGCACTCTGCCCTGCAGCTTACCGAAGCCGCACGTCCGTTCCTGCGCGGTGAAGCGCCGCTGATGCTGGCGGTACCGCGCGTCGTGGCGCTTAAGCCGCGCGTGGCGCAGAAATCGTACGGCGGCAACTACGACCGCAAGCTGTTCGCCAGGCTGCGCAAGCTGCGTAAAGCCATTGCCGATGAAGAGAATATTCCGCCGTACGTGGTGTTTAACGACGCGACCCTGATCGAGATGGCCGAACAGATGCCGCTCTCGCCGGGTGAAATGCTGGGCATCAACGGCGTGGGTACCCGCAAGCTGGAGCGCTTCGGACGCGAGTTCCTGGCCTGCATCCGCAGCCATGCCGACGGCGAAGACGAGTAGTCGCTACCCCTGCCGCAACGTGGCAGGATAATCTCCCCTGAATCCTTTATGCGTGAGTAACGGTTATGTTGATGCTTTTTCTGACGGTCGCGATGGTGCACCTCGTGGCGCTGCTGAGCCCCGGCCCTGATTTCTTTTTCGTCTCGCAGACCGCGGTGAGCCGTTCGCGTAAAGAGGCGATGATGGGCGTGCTGGGCATTACCGGCGGGGTGATGATCTGGGCGGGCGTGGCGCTGCTGGGCCTGCATCTGATTCTGGAGAAAATGGCGTGGCTGCACACCATTATTATGGTCGGCGGCGGGTTATACCTGTGCTGGATGGGCTACCAGATGCTGCGTGGCGCGCTGAAAAAGGGCGAACCGACTACCGCTACCCCAGCGGTTGAGCTGGCCCACGGCGGCCGCAGCTTTATTAAAGGGCTGCTGACCAACCTGGCGAACCCAAAAGCCATTATCTATTTTGGAAGCGTGTTTTCACTTTTCGTCGGCGATAACGTTGGTAGCGCCGAGCGCTGGGGTATTTTCGTGCTGATCGCGCTGGAAACGCTAGCCTGGTTTAGCCTGGTGGCGAGCCTGTTTGCGCTGCCGAAAATGCGTCGCGGCTATCAGCGTCTTGCGAAGTGGATTGATGGCGTAGCGGGCGTGCTGTTTGCCGGATTCGGCATTCATCTTATTGTCTCGCGCTAAGCGCGTTTCGCCCCCAGAACCGTTCGCGCCCGCACAATGCTGCGGGCGCTGTTGTATTGGCTAGCCGCGGCCATCTTTCGGGGCAAGGAAATAGAAGCCGAACGGCAGCGCCCCGAGAATGGTAAACATGATGGTGTAGATGAAGGTCCAGGCGCCCTGCATGATAAACAGCGACAGCGGCCATGACGCCATCGGCAGATTGTACTGATCCTCCACCCCGCCAAACGTCACCTTAGAGATAACGCTCGCCGCAATAATAAAAACAATCAGCAGGCAGATAAGGAATTTCTTCCCTTCAGGGGTTCGTAGTTTTTCCCGCATGGCTCCTCCGGTTTAGCACGCAGTGGCGAAGCCGACACTCTATAGAGAGTTGCTCAGAAAATCGACCCGTAATCAGTGAGAACGTGCGGTCGCCAGCAGCGCGCCGACCAGCATAAACAGCGATCCGAACACCCGGTTCAACGCTTTCATCTGGCGCGGGCCCTTGATCCAGCCGGCGATGCGCGTCGCCAGCGTCGCGTAACCGATCATCACAATGATATCCACCACGATGGTGGTGGTGCCCAGCACCACATACTGCATCACCTGGGGCTGCTGCGGGACGATGAACTGCGGAAATAGCGCCGCGAGGAACACGATGCTTTTCGGGTTGGTGAGGTTGACGAACACCGCCCGCTTAAACAGCCGCCCGCGCGACTGGGTATGGGCGAGCGTGTGCAGGTCGAGCGCGCCTGCTGCGCGCCACTGTTGAATGCCGAGCCAGATAAGGTACGCCGCCCCCGCCCATTTCAGGATCTCGAACGCCAGCAGCGACCGGGAGAACAGCGTACCCAGCCCGATGCCCACCAGCACAATGTGAATCGCCAGCCCGGTCTGCAAACCGGCGATGGATGCCGCCGCGCCGCGATAGCCGTGGCTGATGGCGGTGGTCATGGTGTTAATCGCACCGGAGCCGGGCGAGACGCTTAAAATCACCGAGGTAAGGAGGTAGGCAAACCACCATTCGAGGCTCATGTCTGATTCCTGGATGTACACTTTTATGCCACAATACGCTATTGCTTGTTGTTGTGCTACGAATCACAAAAAAGCGTTTTACTCGCGATAAGACGGCGTAAATCACCCTATGTTTCAGCACAAATCAGGATGGAAATCGAGGGAAGAGGCATTCGCCGCCTTCACCATGGGCCCGCTCACCGCGTTCTGGCAACAGCGTGAAGAGGGTGAACTGACGGGCGTGGACGGCATCCCGATACGCTTCGTGCGTTTTCGCGCCGCCGGCAATGACCGCGTGGTGGTGATCTGTCCCGGCCGCATCGAAAGCTACGTCAAGTATGCCGAACTGGCTTACGATCTGTTCCACTGCGGCTTCGACATACTCATCATCGACCACCGTGGGCAGGGCCGTTCAGGGCGCATGCTTGATGACACGCACCGCGGCCACGTGGTCAATTTCAGCGATTATGTCGATGATTTCGCGGCGTTCTGGCAGCAGGAAGTGGCCAGCGGCCCGTGGCGGCAGCGCTTTATCCTCGGTCACTCTATGGGCGGTGCGATTGCCACGCTGTTTTTGCAGCGTCAGCCGGACGCCTGCAACGCCATTGCGCTCTGCGCGCCCATGTTTGGCATTGTCATGCGGCTACCCGAGTGGATGGTGCGCCATATTCTCGACTGGGCGGAAGGTTACCCCAACGTGCGCGACGGCTACGCCATCGGCACCGGTCGCTGGCGCGCGTTGCCGTTCAGCGTCAATATTCTGACCCACAGCCGTCAGCGCTACCGGCGCAATCTGCGGTTTTACGCCGATGAACCCCGGCTGCGGGTGGGCGGCCCGACGTACCACTGGGTGCGGGAGGGCGTTCTTGCAGGCGAACAGGTGCTGGCAGGTGCCACTGCCGTCACCACGCCGATGCTGCTGCTCCAGGCGGAAGAGGAGCGTGTGGTGGATAACCGCATGCACGACCGCTTCTGCGAACTGCGTGCCGCAGCAGGCTACCCCTGTGAGGGGGGTAAACCTCACGTCATACAAGGCGCATACCATGAGATCCTCTTTGAGAAGGATGCGATGCGTGCAGTTGCACTTCATGCCATCGTCGATTTTTTCGACCGGCACCGTTAACGCTCCGCGGCCCGCCCGCGTCGCACTTACTACCAGAGGTTGAATCATTCTTATGTATCAGGTTGTTGCGTCAGATCTGGATGGCACATTGTTATCCCCCGAACACCGCCTTACGCCCTACGCGAAAGAGACTCTGCGCCTGCTGACGGCGCGCGGCATCCACTTTGTTTTCGCCACCGGGCGTCACCATGTCGACGTCGGGCAGATCCGCGACAATCTCGAAATCGAAGCCTACATGATCACCTCCAACGGGGCGCGGGTGCACGACACCGCGGGTAACCTGGTGTTTACCCACAACCTCGATCGCGACATCGCCACCGACCTGTTTGGCATGATGCACAATCACCCGGACATCATTACGAACATCTATCGCGACGACGAATGGTTTATCAGCCGCCATCGCCCCGACGAGATGCGTTTCTTCCAGGAAGCAGTGTTCCACTACTCGCTCTACGAACCGGGTCTGCTGGAACCGGAGGGGATCAGCAAGGTGTTCTTCACCTGCGACACCCATGAAACGCTGCTCCCGCTGGAGCAGGCCATCAACGCGCGCTGGGGCGACCGGGTAAACGTCAGCTTCTCCACCCTGACCTGCCTCGAAGTGATGGCGGGCGGCGTCTCGAAGGGGCATGCCCTGGAAGCGGTGTCGAAAGCGATGGGCTACAGTCTCGCGTCCTGTATCGCCTTCGGCGACGGCATGAACGACAAAGAGATGCTGTCGATGGCGGGCAAAGGCTGCATTATGGCGAACGCCCATCAGCGCCTGAAGGATCTGCTTCCGGAGCTGGAAGTGATCGGCAGCAACGCCGACGATGCGGTCCCGCGCTACCTGCGTGAGCTGTACCTCGCCTGACCGCGGCCTTAAGATGACGAGTGGTTAATGCGTAACCACTCGTCAACCAAATAGCCGCGCGCGTTCATTTTTGCTTCGCTACAATGCCCTCTCATCAACATGAGAGATTCTTGCCGTGGCGCTACTTATCATCACCACCATCCTGTGGGCCTTCTCGTTCAGCCTGATTGGCGAATACCTGGCCGGGCAGGTGGACAGCTATTTTTCCGTTCTGATGCGCGTCGGCCTTGCCGCTCTGGTGTTCCTGCCGTTCCTGCGCATTAAGGGCCACAGCCTGAAAACCCTCGGCCTGTATATGCTGGTGGGCGCGATGCAGCTTGGCATCATGTATCTGCTGAGCTTCCAGGCCTACCTCTATCTGACGGTCTCGGAGTTCCTGCTGTTCACCGTCCTGACGCCGCTCTACATCACGCTGATCTACGACCTGCTGAGCAAACGCCCGCTGCGCTGGGGTTATCTGCTGAGCGCAGGCCTGGCGGTGCTTGGCGCCGCGATTATCCGCTATGACAAAGTGAGCGATCATTTCTGGACCGGTCTGGTGCTGGTGCAGCTGGCGAACATCAGTTTCGCCATCGGTATGGTGGGGTACAAACGCCTGATGGAAACGCATCCGATGCCGCAGCACAGCGCCTTTTCCTGGTTCTATCTGGGGGCGTTTATCGTTGCCGCGCTGGCGTGGGTGGTGATGGGTAATCCGCAGAAGCTGCCGACCACCGGGTTGCAGTGGGGCATTCTGGTCTGGCTGGGCGTTGTGGCCTCCGGGCTTGGGTACTTCATGTGGAACTACGGCGCCACGCAGGTGGACGCCGGTACCCTTGGCATCATGAACAACATGCATGTTCCGGCAGGGCTGCTGGTTAACCTTGCGATCTGGCACCAGCAGCCGCACTGGCCGAGTTTTATTATGGGAGGGGCAGTGATAGTGGCGTCGCTGTGGGTCCATCGCCGATGGGTCGCTCCGCGCTCTTCACAAACGGCAGATGTTCGCAGGCGTGATTCCGCGCCGAGCGAATAAACGCCTCTGCCGCAGGCTGGCGCTGCTCGCCGTCGCGCACCGCAGCGTACAGCCGGCTCCATAAGCCTTCCCCCAGGGTTTTGGTGACCACCAGACCCTGGCGTTCCGCCCCCTCGACCACCCAGTGCGGCAGCGCCGCAATGCCCATCTTCGCCGACACCATCTGGATCAGCAGCAGCGTGTTATCAACGCTTTTTAGCGACGGGCTGACGCCTGCCGGTTGCAGAAAATGCCGCCAGATATCAAGCCGCCCGCGCTGCACCGGATAGATAAGCAGCGTCTCGGCCGCCAGATCCTCCGGCACAATGCGCGCGCTGTCGGCCAGCGGATGATCGGGTGCCAGCACCAGGCGCACCTCGAAATCAAACATCGGCGAGTAGTGCAGACCGCTGCGCGGCAGGATATCCGAGGTCAGCACGATATCCAGTTCACCCTGCTGCAGCGCAGGCTGCGGGTCAAACGTCACTCCCGATTTGAAATCCATCTCAACCTGCGGCCACTGATGCCGGAAATTCTCCAGCGCCGGGGCGAGCCACTGAATACAGCTGTGGCACTCAATGGCGATGCGCAGCCGCGCCTGCTGCGGTTCGTTGCAGGCCTGTATCGCCCGGCCGATCTGCGGCAGCACCTGTTCTGCCAGCTGAAGTAGGATCTCCCCCTGCGGCGTAAAGCGCAGCGGCTGACTCTTGCGGACAAAAAGCCGGAAGCCGAGCCGCTGTTCCAGATCGCTGAACTGGTGCGACAGGGCCGACTGGGTCTGATGCAACGTGGCTGCCGCTGCCGCCAGAGAGCCGCAGCTTCGCAGTGCCTGAAGCGTTCGCAGGTGTTTAATCTCGATCATGAAAGTCCTTCACTTCGCCATGAACAATTTGCGCTTGAGGAATACACAGTAACCGCGAATTATAGCGGTGTAAACATCTGGACGTCTAAACCACCGGATTAAACCTGAATCTTAAGAGGCAAACCCATGACCGTATATAACCACACCCTCGGTTTTCCCCGCGTCGGCCTGCGTCGCGAATTGAAAAAAGCCCAGGAAAGTTACTGGGCGGGCAACAGCTCCCGTGAAGAATTACTGGCGGTGGGCCGCGAGCTGCGCGCCCGTCACTGGGAACAGCAAAAACAGGCGGGTATCGACCTGCTGCCGGTGGGCGACTTCGCCTGGTACGATCACGTGCTGACCACCAGCCTGCTGCTGGGCAACATCCCGGCGCGTCACCAGAATAAAGACGGCTCCGTTGATATCGATACCCTGTTCCGCATTGGTCGCGGTCGCGCACCGACCGGCGAACCGGCGGCAGCAGGTGAAATGACCAAATGGTTTAACACCAACTATCACTACATCGTGCCGGAATTCACCCAAGGCCAGCAGTTCGCGCTGAGCTGGACCCAGCTGCTGGATGAAGTGGACGAAGCGCTGGCGCTTGGGCACCAGGTGAAGCCGGTGCTGCTGGGGCCAGTGACGTATCTGTGGCTGGGCAAAGTGAAGGGCGAGTCGTTTGACCGTCTCTCGCTGCTCAAGGATATTCTGCCGGTGTACCAGCAGGTCATCGCCGAGCTGGCGAAACGCGGCGTGCAGTGGGTGCAGATTGATGAACCGGCGCTGGTGCTGGAGCTGCCACAGGCGTGGCTCGACGCCTTCAAACCGGCTTACGACGCGCTGGCAGGCCAGCTGAAACTGCTGCTCACCACCTACTTCGAAGGCGTGACGGCGAACCTCGATGTCATCACCGCGCTGCCGGTCCAGGGCCTGCACGTGGATCTGGTTCACGGCAAAGACGATGTGGCCGAGCTGCACCAGCGTCTGCCGTCTGACTGGCTGCTCTCTGCCGGGGTCATCAACGGACGTAACGTCTGGCGCGCCGATCTGACAGAAAAATATAACCAGCTGCTGGATATCGTGGGCAAACGTGAACTGTGGGTGGGGTCTTCCTGCTCGCTGCTGCACAGCCCTATCGATCTCAGCGTTGAAACGCGCCTCGATAGCGAAGTAAAAAGCTGGTTCGCCTTTGCCCTGCAAAAATGTGAGGAGCTGGCGCTGCTGCGTGATGCCCTGAACAGCGGTGAGACGGCACGCATTACCGAATGGAGCGCCCCAATCCAGGCGCGTCGCCACTCAAGCCGCGTCCACAATGCGGCGGTCGAACAGCGCCTGGCGGCCATTACCCCGCAGGACAGCCAGCGTCAGAGCGACTACCCGCAGCGCGCCGCCGCCCAGCGCGAGCGTTTCAACCTGCCGGCGTGGCCGACCACCACCATAGGCTCGTTCCCGCAGACCACCGAGATCCGCGGCCTGCGTCTGGACTTCAAAAAGGGCAATCTGGATGCGAATAACTACCGCACCGGCATCGCGGAGCACATTAAGCAGGCGATCGTTGAGCAGGAGCGCCTGGGTCTGGACGTGCTGGTCCACGGTGAAGCCGAGCGTAACGACATGGTGGAGTATTTTGGTGAGCACCTGGACGGCTTCGTCTTCACCCAGAACGGCTGGGTGCAGAGCTACGGTTCACGCTGCGTGAAGCCACCGGTGGTTATCGGCGATATCAGCCGCCCGGCGCCGATCACCGTGGAGTGGGCGAAATACGCCCAGTCGCTGACCGATAAGCCGGTGAAGGGCATGCTGACCGGACCGGTGACCATTCTCTGCTGGTCCTTCCCGCGTGAAGATGTGTCTCGTGAAGTCATTGCTAAACAGATTGCTCTGGCGCTGCGTGACGAAGTGCAGGATCTGGAAGCGGCGGGCATCGGCATCATTCAGATTGACGAACCGGCCCTGCGTGAAGGCCTGCCGCTTAAGCGCAGCGACTGGGACGCTTACCTGGCGTGGGGCGTGGAAGCGTTCCGTATCAACGCCGCGGTGGTGCGGGACGACACCCAGATCCACACCCACATGTGTTACTGCGAGTTCAACGACATCATGGATTCCATCGCCGCGCTGGATGCGGACGTGATCACCATCGAAACGTCGCGATCTGATATGGAACTGCTGGAATCGTTCGAAGAGTTCGAGTATCCGAACGAAATCGGGCCGGGCGTGTATGACATTCACTCCCCGAACGTACCGAGCGTGGAGTGGATCGAGGCGCTGCTGGCGAAAGCGGCGCAGCGTATCCCGGCAGAGCGTCTGTGGGTGAACCCGGACTGCGGCCTGAAAACCCGCGGCTGGCCGGAAACCCGCGCCGCACTGGCGAACATGGTGAAAGCCGCGCAGAACCTGCGTACGGCGTAACGAACAGCCGGGAGTGAGGCCGCAACCCCTCACTCCCGGCTTAACCACGTTGTCCGCTTCTGCTTCACCACCGCATACTGCCGCGGCGTCGGCGGCCTGTCGCTTATCACATAGTCAAAATCCCCCACGCTGCCGTTCTGGCAGATGGCGCTGCGGCCAAATTTGGTGCTGTCTACTACCAGCACGCTGATGGCGGCGCTGCCAACCAGCGCCTGACGCGCCGCGACCTCATCATCGTTGTAGTCATACAGTTCACCCGCCTCGCCAACGCCCCCGACCGACACCACGCCAGCATCAACGCGATAGCGGCTGAAAAACGTGCGGGCATCGCTGCCGATGATATCCAGATCGCGCTTGCGCACGCGCCCGCCCGCCACCGTCAGCTCGCAGGCTTCCAGCCGGCTGAGTGCCTCCACCGCATGCAGATTATTGGTGAACACCGCCAGCCGGGTGTCCACCGGCAGCGCGCGCGCCACCATCTCCACCGTGGTGCCGGTGCCGAGAAAACAGCTCTGGCGCTCGCCAAGCAGTCTCGCCGTGCGGTCGCCAATCCAGCGTTTGCCCTGAATGTTGACGATCTCCCGCTGCTGATAGCCAATATTTTCGCGGGCGAAAGGCGCCACTATGCCGTGACGACGCAGCAGCAGGCCGCCGGAGGTCAGCAGACGCAGGTCGCTGCGCACGGTCTGCAGCGAGACGCCAAAATGCTGCGCCAGCTGCTCAATACTGCTTTCGCCGTGCGCCGTCACCAGCTCGACAATCGCCGTGCGGCGTGATTCGGGGGTCATTTTTCGCTCCTGTTGACACCGTTTTCCGCCATGCTAGCGCGCGAATGTGAAAATATTACTACGAAAAAAAGCGGTCATATTTTTGTCAGATTCCCCTGTTTTAATCATCACAACGAAAACAGAGGGGATACATCATGAGTAAGCACATTGCGCTGGTCGCCACGCTTGTCACCGCGCTAAGCGCACCGGCGTTCGCCGCCTCCACCCTGACGCTCTATACCAGCCAGCCGAATGAAGACGCGCAGATGACCGTCAGCGCGTTTGAAAAGGCGCACCCGGACATCGAGGTAAAATGGATCCGCGACGGCACCACAAAACTGACCGCGCGCCTGCAGGCTGAGCTGGCCGCAGGCGGTGCCGCCCCGGACGTGCTGCTGATTGCCGACAGCGTCACCATGGAATCCCTGAAGCAGCAGGATTTGCTGGCGGCGTATAAGTCGCCCGAGGCCAGCCGCTACGACGCGCAGCTCTACGATCCGCAGGGCTACTACTACGGCACCAAACTCATCACCACCGGCATTGCCTGGCACACGAAAGCACCGGTGAAGCCGACCTCCTGGCAGGATCTGCTCAAGCCGGAACTGAAAAATATGACCACGCTGCCGAGCCCGCTTTACTCCGGCGCGGCGCAGATCCACATGGCGACCCTGATTAACGATCCGCAGCTTGGTTTCGAGTGGTACCAGAAGCTGAAAGCGAACGGCGCGATGCCCCAGAGCGGCAACGGCGCGGTGATGAGCGCCATCACCTCCGGCAGCAAAGCCTATGGCGTGCTGGTGGACTACATGGCGATCCGCGAAAAAGCCAAAGGTGCCCCAATTGATTTCGTGTTCCCGAAAGAGGGCGTCAGCATTGTGACGGAGCCGGTGGCGATGATGAAAAACGCCAAAAACCCGGAGGCGGCGAAAGCCTTTATCGATTTTGTTCTCTCTGACGCGGGCCAGCGCCTGGTGCTGAAGCAGGGCTATCTGCCGGCCGATCCGACGCTGCCCGCGCCCGCAGGCTTCCCGGCGCGTGACAGTATCAAACTGATGTCGTTCGACCCGGCAAAAGCGCTGGCGGAGACCGACGCCAATAAGAAACGCTTCGCCGATCTGTTTGGAAGCCGCTAAGTGATGGCCGGTATCCTGACGCAGCCTGCCAGCAGCGGCCCGCACAAAGGACTGCTCTGGCTGCTGCTCGGCCTGGTGGCGCTGCTGAGCCTCCTGCCCAGTCTCCGGCTGCTGGTATCGGCTCTGCTCGACTGGCAGCAGGGTCGCGACAGCAGCCTGGGGCGGGTGCTGAGCAATCCGACCACCTGGACGGCGCTCTACAACAGCCTTTACACCAGCGGGCTTGGCACGCTGCTCTCTTTGCTGTTAGGCGGCCTGTTCGCCTTCTGCCTTGCGCTGACGAACGTGCGCCTGAAGCAGATGTGGGTGTTCCTGTTTATGCTGCCGATGATGATCCCGCCGCAGGTCACCGCCCTGAGCTGGCTCCAGCTCTTCGGCCCGAGCAGCATCCTGTTAACCAGCCTTGGGGTTGCTCCCTCGTTCGGGAGCGCCAATCCGCTTTACTCTGCCGAAGGTATCGCACTGCTGCTGGGCATCCAGCATGCGCCGCTGGTGTTTCTGGCGCTGCGCACCCAGCTTCAGTGCCTGCCAAAAGAGCAGATCGAGGCCGCGCGCCTGAACGGCGCCTCGCTGTGGCGGGTCTTTTTCGACATCGTGCTGCCGCTGTGCCGCACAGCGCTATGGGCCGGAGCGGCGATCGCTTTTGTCTCGGCGCTGGGCAACTTCGGCATCCCGGCGATGCTCGGCATTCCCATCTCCTACTTCGTGCTGCCCATTCAGATCTACCAGTCGCTGTCGAGCTTCGGCCCGTCGATGCTGAGCGATGTGGCAGCGCTGTCGGTACTGATGGGCGTACTGGCCATCGCCATCGTCTCGCTACAGGGCTATTTTCAGCGTCGCCACGCGCTGCCGCTGATCGGCATGGCCGGACGCGCCCTCGACTTCCAGCTTGGCCGCTGGCGGTTGGGCGTTGAGCTGCTGCTCGGCGCGGTGCTGTTCGCCATTCTGGTTGCGCCGCTGCTGGCGCTGATCGCTACCTCGCTGGTGCCGACGCTCGGCGTACCGTTGAACGGCGAGACGCTCACCGTCGCGGCCTACCAGGCGATGCTGGAGAGCGGGAGCGCCACCTGGCGGGCGTTGAGCAATAGCATGCTGCTGTCGGTTTCGGCGGCGCTGGTGCTGATGCTGCTGAGCCTGCCGCTGGCGTGGCTGCTGGTGCGCTTTCCCTCGCGCCCGCTGCGCTGGCTGCACAGCGCGATCGATATTCCCTACACCCTGCCGGGCGTGGTGCTGGCGATCGCCTGCATCCTGCTGTTCGCGCGCCCCTTGCCCATTATCGATATCAGCCTGAGCGGCACGCTGCTGATTATCTTTTTTGCCTATCTGGCGCGCTTTCTCACCGTCTGCCTGAAGCCGCTGCACAACAGCATGTTGCAGCTCGACCCGGCCATGGAGGAGGCGGCAAGCCTCGCGGGTGCAAACTTTTCGCAGCGGCTGTGTCATATCGTCCTGCCGCTGCTGGCACCGGCCGCCTTCGCCGGTGCGCTGCTGGTGTTCCTCACCGCGGTCAACGAGCTGACCGTCTCGGCGCTGCTGTGGAGCGCCGGAAAAGAGACGCTCGGCGTGGTGATTTTTAACCTCGATGAGAGCGGCGATAAGGTGCTGGCCTCGGCTATTTCGGTGCTGGTTGTGGCGCTGGTCGCCCTGGTGATGCTGCTGCTGAGCGGCCTCGGACGTTATCTACCCAAAGGAGTCATTCCGTGGCAGAACTGAAACTGGAGCGCCTGAGCAAAGACTTCGGCGATCGGACCGTGGTACGCGATCTGAGCCTGACGATTCCGGAAGGCGCGTTTACCGCGTTGCTCGGGCCGAGCGGCTGCGGTAAAACCACTACGCTGCGTATTCTGGCCGGGCTGGAGCGGTTGTCCCACGGGCGGCTGACCCTTGGCGACCGTCTGCTGGCCGATGACAGCACCCATCTGCCGCCCGAAGCGCGCCACATGGGCATGGTTTTCCAGTCTTACGCCCTGTGGCCGCACATGACGGTGGCGGAAAACGTCGGCTATCCGCTGAAGTTACAAAAGGTGCCCACCGCGCCGCGCCGTAAGCAGGTGCTTGCCGCCCTCGAGGTGGTGGAGCTGGCGGCGTATGCCGATCGCTCGCCGCAGGAGCTGAGCGGCGGTCAGCGTCAGCGCGTGGCCCTTGCCCGCTGCCTGGTCTCTGAACCACAGGTGGTGCTGCTGGATGAACCTCTCGCCAACCTTGACCGTCATCTGCGCGCCACCATGGAGCAGACGTTCCGCGAGTTTCACCGCCGCACCGGGGCGACGTTCGTTTACGTCACGCACGATCAGGCCGAAGCGATGGCGCTGGCCAGCCATATCGCCGTGATGCACCAGGGGGAACTGATGCAGTGGGGCGCCCCGCAGGATCTCTATCAGCATCCGCAGAACGCCTGGGTTGCGCGCTTTATCGGCAAGGGCAGCGTGCTGACCCTGGCGGCGCGCGACGACGTCCGCCAGCTCGACGGCACACAGCTCCATCAGGGCCTGAGCGGAGCCGGGAGCGACCGTCAGCAGGTGCTGGTGCGCCCGGAGCATGTCGATGTGGGCGACGAGGGCCTCGCGGCCAGCGTGGAGAGCTGCATTTATCAGGGCGAGCGCTACCTGCTGGTGCTGCGCCTTGCCGATGGACAGCGGCTGACGGCGTTTCATGCCTGGCCGCTGCGCGAGCAGCAGTCGGTTCGCGTCCGGCTGCATCAGGGCTGGCGGCTGGAGGCGGCGTGACCACCCATATCGAGATTATCAGCGGTCTGGGCCACAAAGCGCCCGCCGCCATTCTGGTTTCTACCCCCACCCAACGCATTCTGCTGGACGCCGGCGGTTCGCTGGAGCCGGATACCGCCGACTGGCCGCTGCCGGATCGTCTGGATGCCGTCTTGCTCAGCCACGATCATATCGATCACATTGCCGGGCTGGCGCGGCTCCCGCCAGGCGTGCCGATCTACTGCAGCGCGGTCACGGCGCGGGCGCTGCCGCCGGGGATGAACGTCCATCCGGTCGCGGTACGGGGGCGCTTTTCCCTGGGCGACCTGACCGTGACTACCGGCAGCAGCGGGCACGCCTGGGGCGGCGTGTGGTTTCACCTCGACGTACCCGGCGGCCTGTTTTACAGCGGTGATATCAGCATGGAGTCGGCGCTGTTCCACTTCGACCCGCCGCCACCCGCCAGCGTCGCGCTGGTGGATGCCTCCTATGGGCTGTATGACGTGCCCCAGCATCAACAGCTCGACGCTCTGTGGCGCCACGTTCATCAGCCGGTGCTGTGCCCGGTTCCGCCCTCGGGGCGCGCGGTGGAGATGGCGCTGCTGCTGGCACGTCGCGGCGCAGCCTCAGTGGCGATGGATGAAGCCTGCCGGGAGATGCTGGCACAGATGGCCTGGCACAACGACGGCAGCGTGCGGCCGGAGGTGCAGGTCGAACTGCGGCGGCTGGCGGATCAGCTCCCGCCGTTTCACGCTGACGCGCCCATCATTCTGGCGGCGGATCCGGACGGTGAACAGGGTACGGCGGGTGAGCTACGGCGCCGCGCTGATTTCCACCACCGCACGCTGTTTACCGGCCATATGAACCAGCGTGCGCTCGCGCAGCACCGGGCCGGCGAGG
Organism: Siccibacter turicensis LMG 23730; assembly: GCF_000463155.2. Classification (GTDB taxonomy): domain Bacteria; phylum Pseudomonadota; class Gammaproteobacteria; order Enterobacterales; family Enterobacteriaceae; genus Siccibacter; species Siccibacter turicensis. Next base: position 69,079 of record NZ_AWFZ01000006.1, read on the forward strand.
TGGATTTCTGCCGCTGGAACGTGCATCCAACGCAGCGCTGCCTGCAAATGCTGACGGTGATGCTGCACTGCCGTCTGCTGGCTCCGCTGTTTACCGTGATAGATGACCCTGCCCGCTGGCAGCAGACGCTGGGGTGCGAGATCCTCTCCCGGCCCCGTTTCAGGATGGAAACATGACCCTACTGGCAAAACCTTTTGTTTTTGTTCGTCACGGCGAAACGCCGCTTAACCGCGATCGCCTGATGGGCGGCCGTACCGACGCGCCGCTTACCGAACGGGGCGAGCAACAGGCTCGCGACGCCTCTGCGCTGCTGATGCGTCAGCCCTGGAGCGTCATCGCCGTCAGCCCCCAGCAGCGGGCACGCCGCACCGCCGCCCTGGCGCTACCCGGCGCGCCGGTCATGGTTGTGCCCGACCTGCGCGAGCGCGACTGGGGCGATCTGGAGGGCCGCCCGCTCAGCGAGCAGACCCCCTATGAAGAGACCCCGCCTAACGGCGAAGGCTGGCGCCCCTTCTGCTCGCGCGTCACCGACGCGCTGAATGCGCTCCTGGCAACGCATGACACCCCGCTGGTGGTGGCGCATTCCGGCGTGTTTCGGGTGGTTTGCTACCTGGCGACCGGCACGCCCTATGGCGAGCGGATCGGCAACGTGACCCCGATGTGGATCCTGCCCGCCGCCGCCCCTGAAAACTGGAAAATGATTCCGCTGGAGAAGATGAATGCCTGAACAACAATGTGTGATTGTGGATGTGGACGGTACGCTGGCCGAGTTTGATGCCGAAGCGGTGCGTGAGTGGGTGCTGGGACCGGAAAAACAGTGGCAGCCTTTCTTTGACCATATGGCTGACGCGTTGCCGAGCGTGGCTATCAGCCGCCTGGTCGGGTTGCTGAGCGCGCAGCAGCAGAAAATCGTGATCTGCAGCGGCCGGCCTGCCGGCTTCCGTCGCCATACCGAAGAGTGGCTGGAGCGCCACGGTATTCCGTTCGACGCCATCTATCTGCGCCCGGAAGGGGAGGACAGTCTACCGGATGAGCAGGTTAAAAAAGCGCTGTTGCAGCAGATGAGAGCGGACGGCTTCGCACCCTGGCTGGTGATTGACGATCGTCAGGCGGTGGTGGATTTCTGGCGGGCCGAGGGGTTGACCTGCCTGCAGTGCGCGCCGGGCGATTTCTAGGCCGCCCGGCCAGCAACATCATGCGTTTTTCTTTGCACCGTAGCGGGCAAACCAGGCCAGCATCCGCTGCCAGCCATCTTTGGCCGACGCCTCGTGGTAGCTCGGGCGGTAGTCGGCGTTAAACGCATGGCCGGCATCCGGATAGACCACGATTTCGGTCTTATCGGCGTTCGCCGCCCGCAGCGCCTGGCGCATGGTTTCCACGCTCTCAAGCGGAATGCTGCCGTCCTGGGCACCGTACAGGCCCAGCACCGGAGCGGTCAGCTCGGTCGCCACATCAACCGGGTGGGTCGGGGAGTTCAGCGTTTTGTCGCCGGTCAGCTTGCCGTACCAGGCAACCGCCGCCTTAAGCTGTGGGTTATGCGCCGCGTAAAGCCAGGCGATGCGTCCACCCCAGCAAAAACCGGTCACCATTAAGCGGTGCGCATCCCCGCCGTTACGACCCGCCCAGTTGGCAACGTGATCGAGATCGGCCAGCACCTGCGCATCCGGCACCTTGGACACCAGGTTGCTCAGCAGCGCCTGGATATCGGTGTACTCATTCGGATCGCCCTGACGGAAGTAAAGCTCCGGCGCCACGGCAAGATAGCCCTCCAGAGCCAGACGACGGCAGATATCACGGATATGCTCGTGAACGCCGAAAATCTCCTGAATAACAATCACAACCGGCAGCGGCCCGCTCGCGTGTTGAGGACGCGCGTGCCAGGCAGGCATGTTGTCGCCCTGGGTCGGGATGGTGGTTTCCCCGGCGTGGATCGCATCAGCGGCGGTAGAAATCGTCGTTTCAGCAACCGGCGTCACCGCACTGGCGAATCCCGGCGTATTATTGGTTGTGTTGTCGGTAGTCATGGCAGTCTCCGTACCCGTTAGTAGCGCATTCAAATAACTATAGACTGCACGTTACCAAATCACAGGGTACGACGCGGGGCCATCAGACAGCCGCACGGCGTCATTAAGCTAAATTATGTGATCATAATCACTAATTTATGGAAAATGAATGCAATAACTTTCTTTCAAAGTGAAAGCGGTCACGAAAATACCGGCAGTGCTTCGGTAAAGTACCGCTTTGCTGCTTCTGACAAACCGATCTACAGAGGAGTCACTTATGTCCAGGTCTGATGTTTTTCATCTCGGTCTCACTAAAAACGATCTACAGGGGGCAACGCTTGCCATTGTTCCCGGCGACCCGGAGCGAGTGGAAAAGATCGCCGCGCTGATGGCGAATCCGGTCAAACTGGCATCGCACCGTGAGTTCACTTCCTGGCGTGCCGAACTGGATGGCAAACCGGTCATCATTTGCTCTACCGGTATCGGTGGCCCGTCTACGTCTATCGCGGTTGAAGAGCTGGCGCAGCTCGGTATCCGCACCTTCCTGCGCGTCGGGACGACCGGTGCCATTCAGCCGAATATCAACGTCGGCGACGTGCTGGTCACCACCGCCTCGGTACGCCTTGACGGCGCGAGCCTGCACTTTGCCCCGATGGAATACCCGGCCGTGGCCGATTTCACCTGCACCACCGCGCTGGTGGATGCCGCAAAATCCGTCGGCGCGACCACCCATATCGGCGTTACCGCGTCGTCTGACACCTTCTACCCGGGGCAGGAGCGCTATGACACCTTCTCTGGCCGCGTTGTCAGCCGTTTCAAGGGCTCAATGGAAGAGTGGCAGGCGATGGGCGTGATGAACTACGAGATGGAGTCCGCCACGCTGCTGACCATGTGTTCAAGCCAGGGCCTGCGCGCCGGGATGGTGGCTGGGGTTATCGTTAACCGCACCCAGCAGGAGATCCCGGATGCGGAAACCATGAAGAAGACCGAAAGCCACGCGGTGAAAATCGTGGTGGAAGCGGCACGCCGCCTGCTGTAATCCTCTCTCAGGCCAGCGTTCGCTGGCCTTTGTTTTGCGTAGCGCCTCGCACGAAACATCCCATTACCAGAAAAACGCTTCCAAACTGGACATCTGTACAGCACAATCCGTGTGTATCGTAAGACGTTCACGCCGGAGGCGTTATGGAAATCTCTCTGTTGCTCATTCTTGCCGTGGCGCTGGTTGGCGTACTTACCGGCTGGCTTGCCGCCAGCCTGCGTGGCGCGCAGCGACAGGCGGCCCTGCTGGCCGAGCAGCGTGAAGTCTATGGCGATCTGAGCGCCGCCCGTCAGCAGCTGGCGCAAAGCGAGCACTGGCGTGAAGAGTGCGCCCTGCTTGACAACGAACTTCGCAGCCTGCGCGAGATCAACAGCTCGCTGGAAGCCGATCTGCGTGAAGTGTCCACCCGCCTCGAAACCACCCAAATTAATGCCGACGACAAGCTGCGGCAGATGATCAACAGCGAACAGCGCCTCAGCGAGCAGTTTGAAATCCTGGCGAATCGCATCTTTGAGCAGAGCCACCGCCGCGTGGAAGAGCAAAACCGGCAGAGCCTGAGCGGGCTGCTGACGCCGCTGCGCGAACAGCTGGACGGCTTTCGCCGCCAGGTGCAGGACAGCTTCGGTCAGGAGGCGCGTGAACGCCACACCCTGGCCCATGAAATTCGTAATCTGCAACAGCTTAACGCCCAGATGGCGCAGGAAGCGGTCAACCTGACGCGTGCGCTCAAGGGCGATAACAAAACCCAAGGCAACTGGGGGGAAGTAGTGCTGGCGCGCGTGCTGGAGGCTTCGGGCCTGCGGGAAGGGCACGAGTATGAAACGCAGGTCAGCATTAATACCGAGGCGCAAAGCCGGCTTCAGCCGGACATCATCGTGCGCCTGCCGCAGCGTAAAGACGTGGTTATCGACTCAAAAATGACGCTGGTGGCGTGGGAACGCTATTTCAACGCCGAGGACGATTACACCCGCGAACTGGCCTTAAGCGAACATATCACCGCGGTGCGTAACCATATCCGACTGCTGGGGCGCAAAGACTATCACCAGCTTCCGGGTTTGCGGTCGCTGGACTACGTGCTGATGTTCATTCCGGTTGAGCCTGCCTTTCTGATGGCGATTAACCAGCAGCCTGAACTCATCAACGAAGCCCTGAAAAACAATATCATGCTGGTCAGCCCCACCACGTTACTGGTAGCGCTGCGCACCATTGCGAATCTGTGGCGCTATGAGCATCAGAGCCGTAACGCGCAGCAGATCGCCGATCGCGCGAGTCGCCTCTATGACAAGATGCGCCTGTTCGTTGACGACATGACCGCTATCGGCCAGAGCCTGGATAAAGCGCAGGATAACTACCGCGGCGCCATGAAAAAACTCACCTCCGGGCGCGGAAACGTGCTGTCCCAGGCCGATGCGTTTCGCGAGCTTGGGGTGGAGATTAAGCGCGAGATTAATCCGGAACTGGTGGAGCAGGCCACGGCGCAAAACGACGAGTTTCGTCTGCGCGCCGGGGGTGATGACGTATAACCCGCTAAGGCGAACAAGCACTTAGCGTAAAAACCGTAGCAGCACCGCCTGCCCACGCCGGGCGTGGAGGGCGGTTGAATCGTAGGGCAAATGCGCCCAATCTGTTACACTTCATGGACATTTTCTTAATAAGCAGGCATCGAGATGGCTGACAATTCACAAGAGACGACGCACTTTGGTTTCCAGACCGTAGCGAAAACGGAGAAGGCCGAGAAAGTGGCGCAGGTGTTTCACTCCGTTGCGGCAAAGTATGACGTGATGAACGACCTGATGTCGTTCGGTATCCACCGTTTGTGGAAGCGTTTCACGATCGATTGCAGTGGCGTGCGTCGCGGCCAGAAAGTGCTCGACCTTGCAGGCGGTACCGGCGATCTGACCGCGAAGTTTTCTCGCCTGGTGGGCGAGTCCGGCAAAGTGGTGCTGGCGGATATCAACGACTCCATGCTGAAAATGGGGCGTGAGAAGCTGCGTAACTCCGGTGTGGTCGGCAACGTGGAATACGTACAGGCGAACGCTGAAGCGCTGCCGTTCCCGGACAACACCTTCGATTGCATCACCATCTCCTTTGGCCTGCGCAACGTCACCGATAAAGAAAAAGCGCTGCGTTCGATGTACCGCGTGCTGAAGCCGGGTGGACGTCTGCTGGTGCTGGAGTTCTCTAAACCCACCATCGAGCCGCTCAGCAAAGCCTATGACGCATACTCTTTCCACGTGCTGCCACGTGTGGGCGAGCTGGTTGCCAGCGACGCCGAGAGCTATCGTTACCTTGCCGAATCCATCCGTATGCACCCGGACCAGGAGACGCTGAAAGCGATGATGGAAGCCGCGGGCTTTGAAAACGTGAATTACTTCAATCTGACCGGCGGCATTGTCGCGCTGCATCGCGGCTATAAGTTCTGACAGGAGAGCGCGGATGCCATTCACACCCCTCATTACGGCCGGCATTGAAGGCGTACTCAATACCTTTCTCTACCAGCCCCGGGCGCTGAAATCACCGCGCCAGCGCCTGCAAGGCAAGGTATTGCGGGTGGTGGTGCAGGAGTTCTCCTCACCGCTGGTGCTGGTGTTCAGCGAGCATCAGGTTGACGTGCTGGCGCAGTGGGAAGGCGAGGCGGACTGTTCGGTGATCACGCGCCTGTCGGTACTGCCTAAGCTGCGCGATAAACAGCAGCTGACCGCGCTTATCCGCAGCGGCGAGCTGGAAGTGCAGGGCGATATTCAGGTAGTACAGAACTTTTCCTCCCTGCTCGACCTGGCGGAATTCTCCGGCGAAGAGTTGCTGGCTCCCTATATCGGCGATGTCGCCGCGCAGGGGCTGGGTAACGTCGTCACCGGTGGGGTAAAAGCCCTCACCCGGCGGGCTAAGCGCAACGAGCGCTACGTCGCTGAGGCGCTGACCGAAGAGTGGCGTCTGGCGCCTGGCCCACTGGAAGTAGCATGGTTTTCTGAAGAGACGTCGGCGCTGGCACGGGCCGTAGACACACTTACCAGCAGGCTGGAAAAACTGGAGGGCAAATGACGCCAGGTGAACTGCGGCGCCTTTACTTCATCATCAAAACGTTCCTGAGTTATGGTCTTGATGAGTTAATTCCCCGTATGCGTATTACGGTCCCGCTCCGCTTGTGGCGCCGTACGCTTTTCTGGATGCCCAACCGTCACAAGGACAAACTGCTGGGTGAGCGGCTACGTCTGGCGCTGCAGGAGCTGGGTCCGGTGTGGATCAAGTTTGGTCAGATGCTCTCTACCCGTCGCGATCTCTTCCCACCGGCCATTGCCGATCAGCTTGCGCTGCTGCAGGACCGGGTCGCGCCGTTTGACGGTCGGCTGGCGAAACAGCAGATTGAAAAATCGATGGGCGATCGGCCTATCGAAGAGTGGTTTGATAATTTTAATATCGAACCGCTGGCCTCCGCGTCTATCGCGCAGGTCCATACCGCGACGCTGAAATCGAACGGCAAAGAGGTGGTGATCAAAGTCATTCGCCCGGATATTTTGCCGGTCATTCGCGCTGACATGAAGCTTATCTACCGTCTGGCACGCTGGGTACCGCGTCTGATGCCGGATGGTCGCCGCCTGCGCCCGCTGGAAGTGGTGCGCGAGTATGAAAAAACGCTGATCGATGAGCTGGATCTGCTGCGCGAATCCGCCAACGCCATTCAGCTGCGCCGTAACTTCGAAAACAGCCCGATGCTTTACGTACCGGAGGTCTACTCCGACTACTGCAGCCCGACCATGATGGTGATGGAGCGTATCTACGGGATCCCGGTGAACGATGTTGCCGCGCTGGAAGCTAACGGCACCGACATGAAGCTGCTTGCCGAACGCGGTGTTCAGGTCTTCTTTACCCAGGTATTCCGCGACAGTTTCTTCCACGGTGACATGCACCCGGGCAACATTTTTGTCAGCTACGAGCATCCTGAAGATCCGCAGTACATCGGTATCGACTGCGGTATTGTCGGCTCGCTCAACAAAGAAGATAAGCGTTACCTGGCGGAAAACTTCATCGCTTTCTTCAATCGCGACTACCGCAAGGTGGCGGAACTGCACGTCGATTCCGGCTGGGTGCCTGCGGATACCAACGTGGAAGAGTTTGAGTTCGCCATTCGTACCGTGTGCGAACCGATTTTTGAAAAGCCGCTGGCTGAAATCTCGTTCGGGCACGTGCTGCTCAACCTGTTCAACACCGCGCGCCGCTTCAATATGGAAGTGCAGCCGCAGCTGGTGCTGCTGCAAAAGACGTTGCTTTACATTGAAGGCGTCGGCAGACAGCTCTATCCGCAGCTTGACCTGTGGAAAACCGCGAAGCCCTTCCTTGAAAGCTGGATTAAAGATCAGGTCGGCCTGCCAGCGTTGATTCGCTCCATTAAGGAAAAAGCGCCGTTCTGGGTAGAGCGGATGCCAGATTTGCCTGAACTTTTCTACGACAGTTTGCGTCAGAGTAAACAACTGCAACAAAGCGTTGATAGAATCGCCAACCAGCAGCAGCGCCAGAACAAACGTCAGGGGCAGTCACGTTACCTGTTTGGCATGGGTGCCATCCTGCTGTTAAGCGCGACGCTGTTGCTGATTAATCGTCCTGACTGGGGCCTGAGCCCACTGTGGTTGATGGGCGCCGGCGCGGTGATTTGGCTCGTCGGCTGGCGTCGCGCCAGCTGAATTTAACGTCGTCATGATCGGATGGGTGCCGTATAATGCGCCATCCGAATTCTTTTTTGCTGTTGTGGAGTATGTATGGGTATTAGCTGGCCGCAGTTACTGATCGTTGCCGTTCTCGTCATTCTGATCTTCGGTACTAAAAAACTGAGCTCGCTGGGTTCTGACCTGGGCTCGTCCATCAAAGGCTTCAAAAAAGCCATCAAAGACGATGACGCGGATAAAGCCGATACGTCCGCGACCGATGCCGATTTCACGACGAAATCCATCGAAGATAAAATTGAAGACAAACCTGAGAGCGTCAATAAAGACGACGTGAAACGCCACGATAAAGAGCAGGTGTAAGTCGTGTTTGATATTGGTTTTGGCGAACTGCTGCTGGTTTTTGTCATCGGCCTGATTGTACTCGGCCCCCAGCGTCTGCCCGTAGCAGTGAAAACCGTTGCCGGCTGGGTGCGCGCCCTGCGTTCGCTGGCGACCACCGTGCAGAACGAGCTGAGCCAGGAACTGAAACTCCAGGAGTTTCAGGACAGCCTTAAAAAGGTTGAGAAAGCGAGCATGGACAGCCTGACGCCAGAACTTAAGGCGTCAATGGACGAGCTTCGTCAGGCGGCGGATTCCATGAAGCGCTCGTACAGCGCTAACGATCCGGAGAAGGACAGCGATGAAGCGCACACTATCCATAATCCGGTGGTTAAGGGCAGCGAGGCTGAACATGAAGGCGTGACGCCGGGCAGCGCCGATCGCGTGGCGGTAGCAACGGAGCAGGCACCCGCCGAACCGACCGTCGAGGACGTGAAGCAGGCAGCGCCTGTCGCCGCGACCACGAGCGTTGAGCCAGCCGCAAAGCCGGCGGCCTCGCCGTCAACATCCCCGTCTCCCACTCCCTCAACGAGCGATAAAGCATAAACATGGCTGTTGAAGATACCCAACCGCTAATCAGCCACCTCATTGAGCTGCGTAAGCGACTACTAAACTGCATTGTGGCCGTGCTGGCCATCTTTCTGGCACTGGTCTATTTCGCCAACGATATCTATCAGATCGTTTCCGAACCGCTCATCAGCAAAATGCCGTTAGGCTCGACGATGATTGCCACCGACGTGGCGTCACCGTTCTTCACGCCTATCAAGCTGACCATGATGGTCTCGGTGATCCTTTCCGCGCCGGTGCTGCTCTACCAGGTATGGGCATTTATCGCCCCGGCGCTGTACCGGCATGAACGCCGACTGGTGATCCCGCTGCTGGTCTCCAGTACGCTGCTGTTTTATCTCGGTATGGCCTTCGCCTATTTCGTGGTCTTCCCGCTGGCGTTTGGCTTCCTGACCCATACCGCACCGATTGGCGTGGTGGTATCCACCGATATCGCCAGCTATCTCGACTTTGTGATGGCGCTGTTCATGGCGTTTGGCGTGTCGTTCGAGGTGCCGGTCGCCATTGTGCTGCTGTGCTGGGTCGGCGTAACAACACCTGCGGACCTGAAAACCAAGCGTCCTTACGTGCTGGTGGGGGCGTTCGTTGTCGGTATGCTGCTTACGCCGCCGGACGTGTTCTCCCAGACGCTGCTGGCGATCCCCATGTACTGCCTGTTTGAAGTGGGCGTGTTCTTCGCCCGTTTCTATGTCGGGAAAGGGCGCCGGGATGAGCCGGAAGAGGCTGAGCAGCAGGCTACGCCGCCACAAGAGTAAATCTAACCGCCCGTCAGGGCGGTTTTTACAGGTAACGACCATGTTTGATATCGGTGTAAATCTTACCAGCGGGCAATTTGATAAGGATCGCGATGACGTGGTCGCCCGGGCCAGCGCTGCGGGCGTGACCGGCATGCTGATCACCGGCACCAACTTGCCGGAAAGCCAGCAGGCCGCGGAGCTGGCCACGCACTACCCTGACTGCTGGTCTACCGCCGGGGTGCATCCCCATGACAGCAGCAGCTGGGATGCGAACAGCGCCCAGGCGCTGCGTGCGCTGGCTGCCCTGTCGCAGGTAGTGGCGATTGGCGAGTGCGGGCTGGATTTTAACCGTAACTTTTCAACGCCCGACGAGCAGGAACGGGCGTTCAGCGCGCAGCTGGCGCTGGCCGCCGAGCTGGGAATGCCGGTATTTATGCACTGTCGCGAGGCCCATGCGCGTTTTCTGGCCCTGCTCGATCCCTGGCTCGATAAGCTCCCCGGCGCGGTGCTGCACTGTTTTACCGGGTCGGCCGAAGAGGCGCAGGCGTGCCTGAACCGCGGGCTTTATTTGGGCATTACCGGCTGGGTATGCGACGAACGCCGTGGGCTTGAGCTGCGTGAGCTGCTGCCGCTTATCCCGGCTGACCGGCTCATGCTGGAAACCGACGCGCCCTGGCTGCTGCCGCGGGATCTGCGTCCGAAGCCGGCGTCCCGCCGTAACGAACCCTGCCATTTGCCGCATATTCTGCAGCAGGTGGCGCACTGGCGCGGCGAAGACCCGCAGGCGCTGGCAGAGATCACCCGCGCTAACGTAATGCGGCTGTTTTTCAACCGCTAGCGCTATCACATCCGAACCTAAATCCCTGCCCGAGCGGTATGCTATTCTCGCGCGGCAGGGGCTGTCCCTGCCACGTTCAGCATCTCGTCATAACAGGGAAATCTATGAAACGTAAAGCGATTGGGATAATCGTGCTGTCTGCGCTCTTGTGTGGGCAGGCGTTGGCTATCGACAAAACCGCAACCGGAGCGTTACTGGGCGCCACCGCAGGGGCGGTAGCCGGTAAAAACGTAAAAAGCGCGGTCGGGGGCGCGGTGGTCGGTGCAGGCACCGGTGCCATGTTCAAGCATGGCGATAAGGGCAAAGCGGCACGCAAGGGCGGCGCAGTGGGCGCGGTCGTGGGTGCAGGCGCCGCGGCGGTAACGGGCAAAAGCGTGTTAAAAGGCGCAGCGCTTGGGGCTGGCGCAGGCGGCGTAATTGGTGAAGCAACCCATTGACACTCGAAGGCCCGGTCAACCGGGCCTTTTTGTCAGATCTTTTTAAACTCGGTATTTCTGACGCTCTGCAACACCTCTTTATTCAGGAAGTTAAGCAGCAGCATCGAGCGTGCTTCGCCATCCGGTTCGGTGAAGATCGCCTCCAGCCCTTTGAACGCCCCTTCGGTAATCATCACCGTATCCCCTGGCCACGGCGTCTGCTCGTCCAACACGTTTTCAGGCTGATACTCCATCAGCTGCTGAATAACGGTGGGCGGTACCACGGCTGGCTGGGCACCAAAACGCACAAAGTGGCTGACGCCGCGCGTGGCGCTGATAGTGGTGGTATGGATAGTTTCGGGGTCGAAATTGACGAACAGATAATTAGGGAACAGCGGCTCACTGACTGCGGTTCGCTTACCGCGCACGATTTTCTCCAGCACGATCATCGGCGTCAGGCATGAGACCTGCTGACGTTCAAGATGCTCTTTTGCCCGCTGCAACTGCCCGCGTTTGCAATACAGGAGATACCAGGATTCCATAATGTCTCTTTTCCGGATGACAGGCGCGAAAGAATAACAAAACGCGTCGCGCTGAGGTAGTGAGAACAGTATATACCCGTCATACTTCGCGATGCAGTATCCCCGGGATGCCGGTCAGGACGCGGGTTCGTGCCGCGTTGTCACGTCTAATTAACAAAAATACAGCATGGCTGCGATGAACACCGTATAATGGTAAGCCAGCAAAGAGGCCACGAAAAACTGCATGAAATACCACGATCTACGCGATTTTCTTGCGCTGCTTGAGCAGCAGGGCGAACTCAAACGCATTGCCATTCCGGTCGATCCGCATCTTGAGATGACGGAGATTGCCGATCGCACGCTGCGTGCAGGCGGTCCTGCGCTGCTGTTCGAAAACCCGAAGGGGTACGACATGCCGGTTCTGTGCAACCTGTTCGGCACGCCAAAGCGCGTGGCGATGGGCATGGGGCAGGATGACGTCACGGCGCTGCGTGAAGTGGGTAAGCTGCTGGCGTTTCTGAAAGAGCCGGAACCGCCGCGCGGTTTCCGCGATCTGTTCGACAAGCTGCCGCAGTTTAAGCAGGTCCTCAATATGCCGACCAAACGTCTGCGTAGCGCCCCCTGTCAGGAAGTGGTGCTGGAGGGCGATGCGGTCGATCTGACGCGCATTCCGGTAATGCAGTGCTGGCCGGGCGACGTGGCGCCGCTGATTACCTGGGGATTGACCGTCAGCCGGGGTCCGCACAAAGAGCGTCAGAACCTGGGCATTTACCGTCAACAGGTGATCGGCAAAAACAAACTCATCATGCGCTGGCTCTCGCATCGCGGCGGCGCGCTTGATTTCCAGGAGTGGTGCGCGGCCCATCCGGGCGAACGTTTCCCGGTCTCGGTTGCGCTCGGTGCCGACCCTGCGACGATCCTGGGCGCGGTCACGCCGGTGCCGGACACGCTCTCCGAATACGCCTTTGCCGGCCTGCTGCGCGGCACGAAAACCGAAGTTGTGAAGTGCATTTCCAACGATCTGGAAGTGCCGGCCAGCGCGGAGATCGTGCTGGAGGGCTATATCGAGCCGGGAGAGATGGCGCCGGAAGGCCCGTACGGTGACCACACCGGTTACTACAATGAAGTGGACAGCTTCCCGGTCTTTACCGTCACCCACATTACCCAGCGTAAAGACGCCATTTACCACTCTACCTATACCGGTCGTCCACCGGATGAACCGGCGGTGCTGGGCGTGGCGCTCAACGAAGTGCTGGTGCCGATTCTGCAAAAGCAGTTCCCGGAAATTATCGACTTCTATCTGCCGCCGGAAGGCTGTTCCTACCGTCTGGCGGTCGTTACCATCAAGAAACAGTATGCCGGCCACGCGAAGCGCGTGATGTTTGGCGTCTGGTCGTTCCTGCGCCAGTTCATGTACACCAAGTTCGTGATTGTCTGCGATGATGACGTTAATGCCCGCGACTGGAATGACGTTATCTGGGCCATTACGACGCGAATGGACCCGGCGCGTGATACGGTGATGGTCGAAAACACGCCTATCGATTATCTCGATTTTGCCTCCCCGGTCTCCGGGCTGGGGTCGAAGATGGGGATGGATGCCACCAATAAATGGCCAGGCGAGACGCAGCGCGAATGGGGTACGCCCATCAAAAAAGACCCGGATGTGGTCGCGCGTATCGACGCTATCTGGGATGAACTGGCTATATTTGATTTACGGTAAGCGCTGTCGCGCTATCGTTGTGCTTACGTTTTTTTCACCCGACAGAGGGAACGCATGACAACCTTAAGCTGTAAAGTGACCTCGGTAGATGCCATTACGGATACGGTATACCGCGTCCGTTTAGTACCCGAGGCCGCGTTTTCATTCCGCGCCGGACAGTATTTGATGGTGGTAATGGATGAGCGCGACAAGCGTCCCTTCTCCATGGCATCCACCCCGAGCGAGCAGGAGTTTATCGAACTGCATATCGGGGCATCTGAGCTTAACCTCTACGCGATGGCGGTCATGGACCGTATCCTGAAGGACCGTGAGATTGTCGTCGACATTCCCCACGGTGATGCCTGGCTGCGCGACGAGGATGACCGTCCGCTGATCCTTATCGCTGGCGGCACCGGCTTCTCCTATGTGCGTTCCATTCTGCTCACCGCGCTGTCCCGTAATCCGGATCGCGACATCACCATTTACTGGGGCGGCCGTGAAGCAAAACACCTGTACGATCTTTCCGAACTGGAAGCGCTGGCGCTCAAGCACCCGAAACTGCGCGTCGAGCCGGTGGTCGAGCAGCCGCATGACGCGTGGCGCGGCCGCTCCGGAACGGTGCTGACCGCGGTGATGCAGGATTTTGGCACGCTAGCCGGACACGATATTTATATCGCCGGTCGTTTCGAAATGGCGAAAATCGCCCGCGACTTGTTCTGCAACGAGCGCGGTGCACGTGAAGACCGCCTGTTCGGCGACGCCTTCTCGTTCCTCTGATTCCCCCGGGCGTCAGGCAGGGAGGCTCGCGCAGCGTGGTCTCCCTGCTGAACGCTACGCCCGCGGTTCAATATAGACATACAGCGGCGTATCGCCGTTAAGCAGACACAGCATTTTGCCGCTGACGCCTTGCTTGTCGCGCAGCGCCGCCAGCAGCTCTGTTGCCACCGGTTGCCTGCCCACGTACCCGTCGTAGCGGTTTATCACCACGTCTTGCTCATCAATACGCGACGCGTTCAGGCGCGCCAGAACGTCTCTGTTCTGCGCCATCTGCGCTTTTCCGTAGTCAAGACAGCGCCGGGCAAGTGAAGGGGTATCGGCCCAGGCCGGGGTGCAGAGGCAGAGTGTGAGCAGGGCGGTGATGTGTTTCATGGTCGAATCCGGTTGAAAGGGTGACGCGGATAAACTGCCATGAGCCAGTTGCGGATCCCACCACGTGATTTTCTGAAATAAAAAACCCGCCCCTGACGGGCGGGAAAGACGGCAACTAACCGTTGTTATCCAGAAGCAACGCGGATTTATACCCGCTCAAATACCGTGGCAATGCCCTGGCCGAGGCCAATACACATGGTCGCCAGACCAAACTGGGCATCTTTCCGCTCCATCAGGTTGATAAGCGTGGTGCTGATGCGCGCCCCGGAGCAGCCGAGCGGGTGGCCCAGCGCAATGGCGCCGCCGTTAAGGTTAATTTTGCTGTCGATCTGTTCCATCAGCCCAAGATCCTTGATGCACGGCAGGATCTGCGCGGCAAAGGCCTCGTTCATTTCGAACAGGTCAATATCGCTGGCGCTGAGCCCGGCTTTCTTCAACGCCAGTTTTGAGGCCGGCACCGGGCCATAGCCCATGATTGACGGATCGCAGCCTACCACCGCCATTGAGCGAATCACCGCGCGCGGTTTCAGGCCAAGCTCGCGGGCGTGGCTTTCACTCATCACCAGCATCGCCGCCGCGCCGTCGGACAGAGCCGACGAGGTGCCCGCCGTCACGGTGCCGTTTACCGGGTCGAACGCCGGTCGTAACGCCGCCAGGCTTTCAACGCTGGTTTCCGGGCGGATAACCTCGTCGTAGTCGTAACGCTTCAGGACGCCATCGGCATCATGACCGCTGGTCGGGACAATCTCGTTTTTGAACGCGCCGGACTGGGTCGCGGCCCACGCCCGCTGGTGTGAGCGGGCGGCGAAGGCGTCCTGCATTTCGCGGTTGATGCCGTGCATCCGCGACAGCATCTCCGCCGTCAGCCCCATCATTCCTGCCGCTTTCGCCACGTTGCGGCTCAGGCCCGGATGAAAATCAACGCCGTGGCTCATCGGCACGTGGCCCATATGCTCTACGCCGCCTACCATGCAGACCTGCGCATCGCCGGTCATGATCATACGCGCGGCGTCGTGCAGCGCCTGCATAGAGGAGCCGCACAGCCGGTTGACCGTCACCGCCGGTACGGCATGCGGGATCTCCGCCAGCAGGGCGGCGTTGCGCGCAATATTGAAGCCCTGCTCCAGCGTCTGCTGGACACAGCCCCAGTAGATGTCATCGATAGCGCTGGCTTCCAGCTGCGGATTGCGCGACAGCAGGCTGCGCATCAGGTGCGCCGACAGATCCTCCGCCCTGACGTGGCGGAACGCGCCCCCTTTTGAGCGGCCCATCGGGGTGCGAATCGCATCAACTATTACTACCTTTTCCATACGTCGCTCCTTAAGCCGTTTTCAGGTTGCCAACGGGACGGGCTACGTCCACCGGTGGATACCAGGTATCGTTACTGCGGGCCTTATCGCGCAGGCTGGCGGGTACGTCGTAAAGCGGGCCGAGCTGCTGATACTGCTGCGCCATGTCGAGATAGCGGGCGTTGCCCTGGGTATCAAGCCAGCGGAAAGCGCCGCCGTGGAACGGCGGGAAGCCGAGGCCGTACACCAGCGCCATGTCGGCTTCCGCCGGGCTGGCGATAATGCCTTCCTCAAGACAACGCACCACTTCGTTGACCATCGGGATCATCATGCGGGCGATGATCTCCGCGTCGCTGAAGTCGCGCTGCGGCTGGCTGACGTCGGCCAGCAGGCTGTCTACCGCGCTGTCTTCCTCTTTCTTCGGCTTGCCTTTACTGTCTTCTTTATAGCGCCAGAAGCCCAGGCCGTTTTTCTGTCCGAAGCGGCTGGCGTCAAACAGCGCGTCGATAGCATCGTGATAATCTTTCTGCATACGCGCCGGGAAGCCCGCGGCCATCACGGCCTGCGCATGGTGCGCGGTATCAATCCCCACCACGTCCAGCAAATAGGCTGGGCCCATCGGCCAGCCGAACTGCTTCTCCATGACCCGGTCGATTTTGCGGAAGTCCGCGCCGTCGCGCAGCAGCTGGCTGAAGCCGGCGAAATAGGGGAACAGCACGCGGTTTACGAAGAAGCCGGGGCAGTCATTGACTACGATCGGCGTTTTACCCATTTTGCTCGCCCAGGCCACCACGGTGGCAATCGTCGCGTCCGAGGTTTTCTCTCCGCGGATTACTTCTACCAGCGGCATGCGATGCACCGGGTTGAAGAAGTGCATGCCGCAGAAGTTTTCCGGACGCGTCAGCACGCTGGCCAGCTCGCTAATCGGGATGGTCGAGGTATTGGACGCGAGAACGGTGTCCGGGCGCACTTTCGCTTCGGTTTCGGCCAGTACCGCTTTTTTGACTTTCGGGTTTTCCACCACCGCTTCAACCACTACGTCCACGCGTTCAAACCCGGCGTAGTCCAGGGTCGGATGAATCGTGCCGATCACGCCCGCGAGCTTCAGACCGTCGATTTTGCCGCGCTCCAGCTGTTTGTTAAGCAGCTTACCGGCCTCGTTCATCCCAAGGGTAAGGGACTTCTCGTTAATGTCTTTCATGATCACCGGCACGCCTTTCCAGGCAGACTGGTAAGCGATACCGCCGCCCATAATCCCGGCGCCCAGCACCGCAGCCTGTTTCGGGGTCTCGGTCTCTTTGGTCAGCTTCTTCGCTTTGCCTTTGACGTACTGGTCATTGAGGAAGATACCAACCAGCGCCCGGGCTTCGTTCGAGCGCGCCAGCGGTACAAAGCTGTCGTTTTCCAGCTTCAGCGCGTCGTCACGGCCAAGCCCGGCGGCGGCTTCAATGGTTTTCACCGCGGTCAGGGGGGCGGGATAGTGCTTACCGGCAGTCTGCATCACCATGCTTTTGGCGATAGTAAAGCTCATGGCCGCTTCAATTCTGCTGAGCTTCAGCGGCTCCAGCTTCGGCTGGCGATGGGCTTTCCAGTCCAGCTCGCCGTTGATGGCCTGACGCAGCACCGCCAGCGCGCCGTCGCGCAGCTTCTCCGCTTTCACCACGCCGTCCACCAGGCCAATTTTTAGCGCCTGGTCGGCTGAAACGTCTTTACCGGCGGCGATAATTTCCAGCGCGCTGTCCGCACCCAGCAGGCGCGGCAGACGTACCGAACCGCCAAAGCCCGGCATAATGCCAAGTTTGGTTTCCGGCAGGCCAATACGCGCATCCGGCGTTGCCAGACGGAAATCGGTGGCGAGAACGCATTCGCAGCCGCCGCCGAGCGCATAACCGTTGATGGCCGTGAGGGTTGGCACCGGCAGATCTTCAAGGCGGTTGAACACGCTGTTGGCGAAATGCAGCCACTCACTAAGCTGCGCGGCCGGCACCTGGAACAGGCCAAGAAATTCGGTGATATCGGCACCCACGATAAAGGCCGCTTTTTCAGAACGCAGCAGCAGCCCTTTTAAATCTGTTTGCTTTTCAAGCACGTCCAGCGCATGGCCGAGGCTGGCCACCGTGGCAGTATCAAGTTTGTTAACCGAGCCGGGGGCGTCGAACACCAGTTCAGCAATGCCGTCTTCCAGCCAGTCGAGGTACAGGGTGTCGCCTTTGTAAAGCATGTCAGTCTCCTGAATCCGCAAGGGATCTGGTCATACCAGATGAAGCGGAGTGTGGATTTGATGTTAATGAAATGCAAATTTCTGTTTAAATTTTTGCTGCGTCGATCACGAACCGTCGAAATGCGCGGGTGCGCAAGACGGTGTGCTAAGATGCGGAAATTCAGGGTCACTACAGAGAAGGGTAAAAAATGGAATCACTGGCCGCTCTATATAAAAATCATATTGTTACCTTGCAAGAACGTACGCGCGATGCGTTGAGCCGCAGCAAGCTGGATGCGCTGCTGATCCACTCCGGCGAACTGATGAACGTCTTCCTCGACGACCACGCCTATCCCTTTAAAGTGAACCCGCAGTTCAAAGCCTGGGTACCGGTAACGCAGGTGCCGAACTGCTGGCTGCTGGTGGACGGCGTCAATAAACCCAGGCTCTGGTTCTATCTGCCGGTGGATTACTGGCACAACGTTGAACCGCTGCCGGAGTCCTTCTGGACCAATGAAATTGAGATTATTGCCCTGCCAAAAGCGGACGGCATCGCCAGCCAGCTTCCGGCCTCCCGCGGCAATATCGGCTATATTGGGCCCGTGCCGGAGCGCGCCTTGCAGCTGGATATCAGCGCGGCGAACGTGAACCCGAAAGCGGTCATTGATTTCCTGCACTATCACCGCTCGTATAAAACCGATTATGAACTGGCGTGCATGCGTGAAGCTCAGAAGACCGCGGTGGTGGGCCATCAGGCCGCGCACGAAGCGTTTCTCTCCGGCATGAGCGAGTTCGATATCAACCAGGCGTATCTCACCGCTACCGGTCACCGCGATACCGACGTGCCTTACGGCAATATCGTGGCGCTCAATGAACACGCCGCTGTACTGCACTACACCACGTTGCAGCATCGCGCGCCGTCTGAGATGCGCAGTTTCCTGCTGGATGCCGGCGCCGAGTACAACGGCTATGCCGCGGACCTGACCCGTACCTGGGCGGCAAACAGCGAGAGCGACTTCGCGCAGCTGATTAAAGACGTGAATGAGGAGCAGCTGGCGCTCATCGCGACGCTCAAGGCCGGGGTGCGCTATACCGATTACCATGTCCAGTTCCATCAGCGCATTGCGAAGCTGCTGCGCCGTCATCAAATCATCACCGATATCAGCGAAGAGGCGATGGTGGAGAACGACCTGACCGGGCCGTTCATGCCGCACGGGCTGGGGCATCCGCTGGGGCTGCAGGTGCATGACGTTGCGGGCTTTATGCAGGACGACACCGGTACGCACCTTGCCGCACCGTCAAAGTACCCCTACCTGCGTTGCACCCGTATTCTGGAGCCGCGGATGGTGCTGACCATCGAGCCGGGGATCTACTTTATTGAATCACTGCTGAAATCCTGGCGTGAAGGCCCGTTCAGCAAGCACTTCAACTGGCAGAAGATCGAAGCCCTGAAACCTTACGGTGGTATCCGTATAGAAGATAACGTCGTGATCTATGATAACAGCATCGAAAACATGACGCGGGATTTGAAGCTCGCGTAATGGACGGCTGGCTTATTCCGGCCCAGCCGGTCACCTTCACTGAAGAGATAAAGAGAAGCCGCTTTATCACGCTGTTGGGACATACCGACGGCGTGGAGGCGGCGAAGGCTTTTGTGGAGGCGGCACGCGCGGCGCACCCGGATGCGCGCCACCACTGCGTCGCCTGGGTTGCCGGTCCGCCTGACGACTCGCAGCAGCTCGGGTTTTCCGATGATGGTGAGCCGGCGGGAACCGCCGGAAAACCCATGCTCGCCCAGCTTATGGGCAGCGGCGTGGGGGAGATCACCGCCGTGGTGGTGCGCTACTACGGCGGCGTGCTGCTGGGTACCGGCGGGCTGGTCAAGGCCTATGGCGGCGGCGTGCAGCAGGCGCTCAACCTGCTGACGACGCAGCGCAAAGTGCCGCTGACCGAATATACTTTGCGATGTGATTACGCGCAGCTTGCTGGCATCGAGACGCTGCTCAAACAGCATGAGGGGCTGATTGTGCACAGCGACTTTCTGGTAGACGTCACCCTGCGCGTTGCGCTCCCTGCATCTGTTCTGCCCGCCTTTTCGGCAAAGCTCGCTGATTTTAGCCGTGGCGCATTGCATTTGGTTCCGATTGAACAATAATCCCCCCTCCCATATTTTCCATTTCAAAGGAAGCGTCTGAAATGCATTTTCGCGCCATAACCCGAATCGTTGGATTACTGGTTATCCTTTTCTCCGGAACGATGATCCTTCCCGGGCTGGTGGCGTTGCTCTACCGGGACGGCGCAGGGCGCGCGTTCACCCAGACGTTTTTTGTCGCGCTGGCCATTGGTTCTCTGCTGTGGTGGCCTAACCGCCGCGAAAAAGGCGAGCTGAAGTCGCGCGAAGGCTTTCTGATTGTGGTGCTGTTCTGGACCGTGCTGGGAAGCGTGGGGGCACTGCCCTTCATCTTCGCCGAACGCCCCAACCTGACCATCACCGACGCGTTCTTCGAATCCTTCTCCGGATTGACCACCACGGGCGCCACGACGCTGGTGGGGTTGGACACGCTGCCGCACGCCATTCTGTTTTATCGTCAAATGCTGCAGTGGTTTGGCGGGATGGGGATCATCGTGCTGGCGGTAGCGATACTGCCGATTCTTGGCGTCGGGGGGATGCAGCTCTACCGCGCTGAAATGCCGGGGCCGCTTAAGGACAATAAAATGCGTCCGCGTATCGCCGAGACGGCGAAAACGCTGTGGCTTATTTACGTGCTGCTGACGGTTGCCTGCGCGCTGGCGCTCTGGTTTGCCGGAATGCCGGCCTTCGATGCCATCGGCCACAGCTTTTCCACCATTGCTATCGGTGGGTTCTCGACCCACGACGCCAGCGTCGGCTATTTCAACAGCCCGACCATTAACACGATTATCGCCATCTTCCTGCTGATTTCCGGCTGTAACTACGGGCTGCACTTCTCTTTATTAAGCGGCCGTAATCTGAAGGTGTACTGGCGTGACCCGGAATTCCGTATGTTTATCGGCGTGCAGCTGACGCTGGTATTCATCTGTACGCTGGTGCTCTATTTCCACAGCGTCTATGAAAGCGCGGTCACGACGGTCAACCAGGCGTTCTTCCAGGTGGTATCGATGGCGACCACCGCCGGGTTTACCACCGACAGCATTGCGAAATGGCCGCTCTTCCTGCCAGTGCTGCTGCTATGCTCGGCGTTTATCGGCGGCTGCGCCGGGTCGACCGGCGGCGGGCTGAAGGTGATTCGCATCCTGCTGCTGTTCAAACAGGGGAACCGCGAGCTGAAACGTCTGGTGCATCCCAACGCCGTATACAGCATTAAGCTCGGCAACCGTGCGCTTCCCGAACGTATCCTCGAAGCGGTGTGGGGGTTCTTTTCCGCCTATGCGCTGGTGTTCATTGTCAGCATGCTCGCCATCATCGCCACCGGCGTCGATGATTTCTCGGCGTTTGCCTCCGTGGTGGCAACGCTCAATAACCTTGGCCCCGGCCTTGGCGTGGTGGCGGACAACTTCGCCAGCATGAACCCCACGGCCAAGTGGATCCTGATTGCCAATATGTTATTCGGCCGTCTCGAAGTGTTTACCCTGCTGGTGCTGTTTACCCCAACCTTCTGGCGCGAATAAATGGAGAGTACTGTGACGACCCTGATTCTGTTTTCTACCCGCGATGGGCAGACCCGCGATATCGCGGCGTCTATTACTGATGAACTCACCGCCCAGGGCGTAGCAAGCGAGACCGTCGACCTGCACAGCGCCGGTGCGATTGACTGGCAGCGTTACAGCAGCGTGGTGATTGGCGCATCGATTCGCTACGGACGCTTCCATCCTTCCCTGATGCGTTTTGTGACGCATCACGCCGAGGCGCTTAATGCGTTACCGGGGGCATTCTTCTCGGTGAACCTGGTGGCCCGTAAAGCGGACAAGCGCACGCCGGAAACTAACAGCTATACGCGTAAGTTTCTTGAAGCCTCGCCGTGGCAGCCGCAGCACGCAGCGGTGTTCGCCGGAGCGCTGCGCTATCCACGTTACAGCTGGTATGACCGCATGATGATTCGCTTCATTATGAAGATGACCGGCGGCGAAACGGATACCTCTAAGGAAGTGGTGTACACCGACTGGGGGCAAGTGAAGGGTTTTGCGCAGGATATCGTTCGTTTAGCGCGCAATTCGTCGTTAAACTAAACGTATTGCGTGAAAATCAAGCGAACGAAAACTTTTTTAGGATTTCCTCTTGTCAGCCTCCGAAAACTCCCTATAATGCGCCTCCACTGACACGGAACAACGGCTTACAGGCCA
>NZ_AWFZ01000008.1 GCF_000463155.2 Siccibacter turicensis LMG 23730
CAGAATGCAGGGTAAGAGGTTTTAATCACTACGATGGGGCTATAGCTCAGCTGGGAGAGCGCCTGCTTTGCACGCAGGAGGTCTGCGGTTCGATCCCGCATAGCTCCACCATCAACACTGGTTGATACACTACTTCAGAGTGTACTGGGAACAGTATGCTGCGAAGTATTATGCTCTTTAACAATCCGGAACAAGCTGAAAATTGAAACGACACACCGTGTCTGTTCTCCGTAATAAGAACAGAA
>NZ_AWFZ01000009.1 GCF_000463155.2 Siccibacter turicensis LMG 23730
GGCGGTGTGTACAAGGCCCGGGAACGTATTCACCGTGGCATTCTGATCCACGATTACTAGCGATTCCGACTTCACGGAGTCGAGTTGCAGACTCCGATCCGGACTACGACGTACTTTATGAGGTCCGCTTGCTCTCGCGAGTTCGCTTCTCTTTGTATACGCCATTGTAGCACGTGTGTAGCCCTGGCCGTAAGGGCCATGATGACTTGACGTCATCCCCACCTTCCTCCGGTTTATCACCGGCAGTCTCCTTTGAGTTCCC
>NZ_AWFZ01000010.1 GCF_000463155.2 Siccibacter turicensis LMG 23730
ACAGACCGCCTGCGTGCGCTTTACGCCCAGTAATTCCGATTAACGCTTGCACCCTCCGTATTACCGCGGCTGCTGGCACGGAGTTAGCCGGTGCTTCTTCTGCGAGTAACGTCAATCGATAAGGTTATTAACCTTACCGCCTTCCTCCTCGCTGAAAGTACTTTACAACCCGAAGGCCTTCTTCATACACGCGGCATGGCTGCATCAGGCTTGCGCCCATTGTGCAATATTCCCCACTGCTGCCTCCCGTAGGAGTCTGGACCGTGTCTCAGTTCCAGTGTGGCTGGTCATCCTCTCAGACCAGCTAGGGATCGTCGCCTAGGTGAGCCGTTACCCCACCTACTAGCTAATCCCATCTGGG
>NZ_AWFZ01000011.1 GCF_000463155.2 Siccibacter turicensis LMG 23730
ATTGAAGAGTTTGATCATGGCTCAGATTGAACGCTGGCGGCAGGCCTAACACATGCAAGTCGAACGGTAACAGGAAGCAGCTTGCTGCTTCGCTGACGAGTGGCGGACGGGTGAGTAATGTCTGGGGATCTGCCTGATGGAGGGGGATAACTACTGGAAACGGTAGCTAATACCGCATAACGTCGCAAGACCAAAGAGGGGGACCTTCGGGCCTCTTGCCATCAGATGAACCCAGATGGGATTAGCTAGTAGGTGGGGTAACGGCTCACCTAGGCGACGATCCCTAGCTGGTCTGAGAGGATGA
>NZ_AWFZ01000012.1 GCF_000463155.2 Siccibacter turicensis LMG 23730
GAGCAGTTGCGACGCGGCTTACAGCCTGCTGTCGCGAGGTGGCGTATATTACGCTTTCCTCTTTCAGAGTCAACTTCAATTTTGAAGTTTTTTCTCTGAGTCGCTCCGGCATACGCTGTGAAGTGATTCACTTTGCCGGGTCAACGGAGGCGCATTATAGGGATCCCATTTTTTTGCACAAGCCTTTTTTCGATCTTTTCTTTTAACCGGTGTTTTTTTGCGCTTTCCGTATTGATCCTGTTCGATCTGCTCAAAATTTGAATCATTTCAGGCTTGCGTATGCCTGATAAACCCACCACAGTCTTTCAATCAGCGTATCAATCTATTCAGAGGTGTTTATGGCTGCAGTTTTACGTCCCTATAAAGAGAGCGTCCCGACGCTGGGTGCTCGCGTCATGGTCGACAGCACCAGCGTTGCGATAGGCGATGTCCGGCTGGCGGACGATGTGGGGATTTGGCCCCTGGTCGCCATTCGGGGTGACGTTAACTACGTTTCTGTCGGCGCGCGGACCAATATTCAGGACGGCAGCGTGCTGCACGTCACGCATAAATCCGCCTGGAACCCGGAAGGATTTCCCCTGCTGATTGGTGAAGACGTTACGGTCGGCCATAAAGTGATGCTGCACGGCTGCACGATCGGCAACCGCGTTCTGGTTGGGATGGGATCGATCGTTCTTGATGGCGCCGTGATTGAAGATGAGGTGATGATTGGTGCCGGTAGCCTGGTACCGCAGAACAAACGTCTGGAAAGTGGGTATCTTTATCTGGGAAGCCCGGTCAAACAGATCCGGGCCCTGACGCCCGAGGAACGCGAAGGCTTACTTTATTCTGCGAAGAATTACGTAAAGTGGAAAGATGACTACCTGGCTCAGGATAACCAGAACCAGCCGAACTCATCGTCCTGCTGATTGACGATCAGGCGCTCGGCCTCTTCTTCAAGATCCCAACGGTTGGTCCGGAAAGCAGCCATCCACTGTGCTGGCGTATCGCCCCCGAAGCGGCGCGCCAGCGATTCACCGGCAATTGCACAGCGGCACTGCATTCCGTTAACCAGCGCAGGAAAGCAGACGGCCGCGCGGGTCTCGTCCCACTCTTCCCGATCGGGGAACTGAATTGACTGGTTCACTGAGCAAGCTCTTGCTTCATACGTTCTATAACGGGCCTAACGTCAGGCAGCACGCCATGCCAGAGCAACACCGCATGGGCCGCCTGCCCCACCAGCATCCCCAGACCATCCGCATACTGCAACGCGCCATGATGCTGGCACCATTCCAGGAAAGGCGTCAGGCCATGCTGATAAAACATGTCGTAGCAGCGTACCTGCCCGTTAATCAAGGATGATGGAATAGCCGGCGTTTCGCCCGCAATGCCGCTTGATGTTGCATTGATAATCAGATCGAATTGCTGCCCTTCCAGCGCTTCCAGGGGCAGGGCCTCAACGCTACCGGTGTGGCTGAACAGCGTCGCCAGCGCCTGTGCGCGGGAAAACGTACGGTTGGCGATGGTGACCCGGCACTCCAGCGACAGCAAGGGAAGCAGGACGCCACGCGCCGCGCCGCCCGCACCCACCAGCAGAATACGGTCGCCCGGCTTAATCAACGCCAGACGCTCCAGATCGCTAAGCAACCCAATACCGTCGGTGTTATCACCGAGCAGGCGTCCGTCCTCGAGACGTTTCAGCGTATTTACCGCACCAGCCAGCGCAGCACGTTCGGTTAATTCATCCGCGATCGCAAACGCCTGCTCTTTGAAAGGAACGGTGACGTTCGCGCCTTTTCCACCCGCTTTGAGAAACGCCTCAAGCGTGTCCTGAAACTCATCAAGCGGCGCAAGCAGCCGTCCATAGGGATGAGCGATGCCGAGCTGGCTGGCGAACTGCGCATGGATCGAAGGCGATTTGCTGTGGGCAATCGGGTTACCAATAACAACGAACGTTTCCATCTTTATCCCTGTCGAAAAAGCGCGCCCGTGAGCGCGTCGCGGATCTCAGAGGGGTTCTGTCTGCCCCCTGTTTCGCCTTTGAGCACCGGGAAGGCTTCGCCAAACTGGGCTACCACTTCCTCTACGGTACGGCATGGCGGCTGTCCGCTCAGGTTGGCGCTGGTTGATACCAGCGGTTTGCCATAGGCGTTACACAATGCCACCACCAGCGGGTGGTCGGTGACGCGTACGGCGAGGGAGTCAAATTTGCCGGTAAGCCAGCGTGGCGTCGTAGGCTTAGCGGGAAAGACAAACGTCACCGGACCAGGCCAGCAGGCAAAAATCGCAGCGCGCTGGCTTTCGGTGAGCATGGAATCATCTATATAGGGCAGCAGCTGCTCAAAACTCGCGGCGATGAGGATCAACCCTTTTTCCATCGGGCGCTGTTTGAGTTCCAGCAGGCGCATGACCGCCGTTTCGCTATCCGGATCGCAGCCGACACCAAAAACGGCTTCGGTAGGGTAAGCGATAACACGCTCTTCGTTTAAAACAGCGATGGTATCGTTGAGCGTGCTTGTATGCAGGTTTGTATTCACAGTCTTATTCTGCCGTTACCGGCTTTCCACATTGTTTGCTGGCACAGAAGCGTTTTACGCCCTGCGCGGTTTTCTTTTCAATAAGCAGGGGATAGTGACACGCAGGACACTCCCCCGCGACCGGTTTGAAATTGATAACGAACTGGCACTCCGGGTAGCGATCGCAGGAGTGGAAGGTTTTACCGAAGCGGGAACGACGTTGTACCAGCTGCCCACGCTGGCACTGCGGGCAGGCGATAGAGGTGTCATCCGGCTTATCGATAATTTCAGTATGTCCGCACTCGGGATAGTTGCTGCATCCGATGAACATACCAAAGCGCCCCTGGCGGAGTACCAGCGTGGCGCTGCATTCTGGACACTGTTGCCCCTCCAGAACTTTAACGATATGCCCGTCGGCCTGACTTTTCAGAGGACGAACATAATCGCATTCCGGATAGTTTGAACAACCCTGAAACGGACCGTGCTTGCCGGTCCTGATGACGAGTTCAGCCCCGCACTGTGGGCAGGGCTCACTGTTACGCACCGTAAAGAGTGCTGATTTGGCCATAGCTATTCTGCTGCCCTCAAATTAGTGCAGCATACCTTCATTTACTTCGAAGAGTAATTCTTCCATCTGTTGATAGGCGTTTTCGCACCCCGGTAAATTGAACAGCACCATTAGCACCACCCACTTCAGATCCTCAAGATCGAAGTCTGTGGTATCCAGCGCCATAATACGTTCAATCACCATTTCACGCGTTTCGAGGTTCAGCACCTGAATTTGTTCCAGGAATAGCAGGAATCCCCGGCAGTTGGCATCCAGCCGCTGGCACTCTTCGGCGGTATAGATGCGCACGGAGAGCGGATCGGATGCAAGCTGCATCGGTTCGACCAGCCCATCCTGATAATCTGCCAATTTTTCAAGCCACAACAACGCGTTATAAATATCCTCGCGATCAAAACCTGCTTCAGCCAGATCGGTTGTCAATTTATCCTGGTCCACACGCATTTCTGCTTCGTTATGTATGTAGGTTTCAAATAAATACATTAGTACGTCGAACATGGCTTGCCCTCCTCAATCGGACATAGCCGCCGGGTACAGCTGCGATCCACCCTGCTAACTCCAGTTCGAGTAGCTGTGCTACCGTTACTGGCACAGGCTGGCCGGCACGTTCAGCGACGACGTCAACAGGTGTAACCTCATCTCCTACGTTAGCCAACAGCTTCGGAAATGGCAATGGAGGCTCCGGCTCATTTAACGAATTATTGCTAAATTTTTCCGCTAAATGGAGCCAGCGCAATTCACCATGTAAATATTCGAGGATATCTTCCGGCTGTGAAACCAGCACCGCGCCCTGTTTGATAAGCGCGTGAGTCCCCTCACTACCGGGGTTGCCGAGCGGTCCGGGTAAAGCGAAAACCTCGCGTCCTTGCTCTAACGCATAACGTGCCGTTATCAGTGAGCCGCTGCGACACGACGCCTCCACCACGAAGGTGCCCACGCTCAGTCCGCTGATGATTCGGTTACGACGCGGAAAATTTCCAGGCCAGGGGGTTGTGGTCAGTGGAAACTCCGACACCAGCGCTCCGCCGCTCGCCACAATGTGCTGCGCCAGGCGCGCATGTCGTTTCGGATACATATGATTAAACCCGCTGCCCGGCACGGCGACGGTTTTCCCTTTAACCGCCAGCGCAGCCCGGTGAGCAATGCCATCAATGCCTAACGCCAGCCCGCTGGTGAGCGTCATGCCGGCCGCCGCCAGCGTCTCACAGAATGTGCGTCCCCACTGCTCGCCGTACCAGGAGTGGTTCCGGCTGCCCACCACCGCCAGCTGCACATCAATCAGGATGGTTGGATCGCCATCCACCAGCAGCGCGCCGGGAAACCAGCTGATGGCGCGCAGCTGTGGCGGGTAAGCCGCATCATCGGCGGTCAACAGAAAATGGTTGGGCGCATCAAGCCACTGCAGCGCGTCCTCAATCTCTTTTTCCGAGGGTTTAAGGAAGTGGGCGATCTGTACGGCGGTAAGCCCCGGGCACAGGTGAATATCCGCCGGCTTCACCGCATCACGCGTCATGAAAGCGGCCACGCGCAGCATCTGTTCGCCGTTAAAAGAGGGCACCGCCATCAGACGTAGCCATAACTCGGTTGGTGACATTCCATTTCCCCCGGCCATCATGCGTTTCCTGTCCTGACGACTGGCTACGGATGCTGTCAATCAAGGGGGGATTTGTCTAGAATAGAGGTAAGAATCTTATCAACTCCTGAATACAGCTCTGGATAAATATGTCAGTTTTGCAGGTATTACATATTCCGGACGAGCGGCTTCGCATTGTCGCTGAACCGGTTAAAGAAGTGGATGCGGAAATTCAGCGTATCGTCGATGATATGTTTGAAACCATGTATGCCGAAGAGGGCATTGGTCTTGCTGCCACGCAGGTAGACATTCATCAGCGCATTATCGTTATTGATGTCTCCGAGAATCGTGATGAACGCCTGGTATTGATCAACCCGGAACTGCTTGAGAAATCAGGCGAAACGGGCATCGAAGAAGGCTGCCTGTCGATTCCGGAACAGCGTGCTTTCGTACCGCGCGCCGAGAAAGTGAAAATCCGCGCGCTCGATCGCGAAGGTAAAAGCTACGAGCTCGAAGCGGACGGCCTGCTGGCAATCTGTATCCAGCATGAAATGGATCACCTCGTCGGTAAGCTTTTCATCGATTACCTCTCGCCGATGAAGCGCCAGCGTATTCGTCAGAAAGTAGAGAAGCTCGACCGCATGAATAACAAATCGCGTTCGGCAAGCTAACACCGAGACAAGGAACAACGTGTCCGATTCATTACGTATTATTTTCGCCGGTACACCGGACTTCGCAGCGCATCATCTTGATGCGCTGCTCGCGTCTGCGCACCAGGTAGTCGGGGTATTCACGCAACCCGATCGCCCCGCCGGACGTGGAAAAAAACTGATGCCCTCCCCGGTCAAAGTGCTGGCGCAGGAACACAACGTCCCGGTATTCCAGCCGGCCTCGTTGCGCCCTGCCGAGAACCAGCAGCTGATTGCCGATCTAAACGCTGACGTGATGGTGGTAGTGGCCTACGGACTGATCCTGCCAAAGGCGGTGCTTGATATGCCGCGTCTGGGCTGCATCAACGTACACGGCTCGCTGCTGCCACGGTGGCGCGGCGCGGCGCCTATCCAGCGTTCGCTCTGGGCGGGTGACGCTGAAACGGGTGTCACCATCATGCAGATGGACGTGGGGCTGGATACGGGCGATATGCTGTACAAGCTCTCCTGCCCTATCACCGCCCAGGACACCAGCGCTACGTTGTACGACAAGCTGGCCGGCCTCGGTCCGCAGGGGTTGCTTAAAACCCTGCGCCAGCTGGCAACAGGTGAGGCACAGCCGGAAGTTCAGGACGACACCCTGGTGACCTACGCTGAGAAGCTCAGTAAAGAAGAAGCGCGCCTCGACTGGCGCTTACCGGCCGAGCAGCTTGAGCGCTGTATCCGCGCGTTTAACCCGTGGCCTGTGAGCTACTTCATCATTGACGAGCAGCCGGTGAAGGTCTGGAAAGCGTCGGTGCTGGAAACGGAATCTTCAGCGGCGCCTGGCACTATCCTTGATGCCGGCAAGCAGGGCATTCAGATTGCGACGGCACGCGGCGTACTGAATATCGAAGAACTTCAGCCTGCCGGCAAAAAAGCGATGAAAGCACACGAGCTGCTGAATTCGCGTCGGGAATGGTTTACTCCCGGTTCCGTTCTTGCCTGATACAGGCATTGTGAGTGCCCGGCATTTCCGGGCATTTTTCTTTCTGATTCTTGTCAGTTCAAATTCCAGCTATGAAAAAATCAATTAATCTTCGAAGTCTGGCGGCCCAGGCCGTTGAGCAGGTGGTCGAAAAAGGGCAGTCGCTCAGTAACGTGCTGCCTGGACTCCAGCAAAAAGTATCAGAAAAAGATAAAGCCCTGTTGCAGGAGCTCTGCTTTGGCGTTTTGCGAACGCTGCCTCAGCTGGAGTGGCTCATCGGTAAGCTGATGTCGCGCCCGATGACTGGTAAACAGCGCACCATCCATTATCTGATCATGGTTGGGCTCTATCAGATGCTGTATACCCGCATTCCACCTCACGCCGCACTGGCAGAAACCGTGGAAGGCGCCATTGCCATTAAACGTCCTCAGTTTAAGGGGCTTATTAATGGCGTGCTGCGTCAGTTCCAGCGCCAGCAGGAAGCGTTGACCGCCGAAGCGCAGGCGCACGACAGCCGCTATCTGCATCCTGCCTGGCTTCTGGCGCGGTTGAAGGCGGCCTGGCCTCAGCAGTGGGAATCCGTTATCGAGGCGAATAACCAGCGCCCGCCAATGTGGCTGCGCGTGAATCGTCAGCACCATACCCGTGATGGCTGGCTTGCGCTGCTTGAAGAGGCAGGGATAACGGGCTTTACGCACCCGTCCTACCCTGACGCAGTACGGCTTGAAAGCCCCTGCGCGGTTCAGGCGCTGCCCGGATTTGAAAAGGGATGGGTGACGGTTCAGGACGCCTCTGCTCAGGGCTGCGTTACGCTTCTCGATCCGCAGGACGGCGAGTCGATTCTCGACCTGTGCGCCGCACCCGGTGGCAAAACCACACATATTCTGGAAGCGGCCCCGCAGGCCAACGTCATGGCGGTGGACGTTGACGACACCCGACTCTCACGCGTCTATGACAACCTCAAGCGGTTAGGAATGCGCGCCGAAGTGAAGCAGGGCGACGGACGCGATCCTGCAAGCTGGTGCGGTGATAAACAGTTCGATCGCATTCTGCTTGATGCGCCCTGTTCGGCAACCGGCGTGATTCGCCGCCATCCGGATATTAAATGGCTGCGACGCGACAGGGACATCGCTGAACTGGCCCAGCTCCAGTCTGCGATTCTGGATGCTATCTGGCCACATCTGAAGCCTGGCGGTACGCTGCTCTACGCCACCTGTTCCGTGCTTCCTGAAGAGAACAGCGAACAGATCGCGCGCTTTCTTACCCGCACGCCGGATGCCCGTCTGGTTGACACCGGGACACCGGCGCAGCCTGGCCTGCAAAACCTGCCGGCCGCCACCGAAGGCGACGGCTTCTTTTACGCTAAGCTAATCAAACAGTGAGGGGCAATGCCCCCTCCCGGCTGACTGAGATGCGAAACCAATGAAAATAATCATTCTGGGTGCAGGCCAGGTAGGCGGCACACTGGCGGAAAACCTGGTAGGCGAAAACAATGACATCACCGTGGTCGATACCAACGGTGAGCGTTTACGTGTTTTGCAGGATAAGTTCGACCTGCGCGTCGTTCAGGGCCACGGCTCACATCCACGCGTATTGCGTGAGGCCGGCGCCGATGATGCAGATATGCTGGTTGCGGTAACCAGCTCCGATGAAACCAACATGGTTGCCTGCCAGGTGGCCTATTCGCTGTTCAATACGCCCAATCGCATTGCGCGTATCCGTGCGCCTGATTATGTTCGCGATGCGGAAAAGCTGTTTAACGCGGAAGCCGTGCCGATTGACCATCTCATCGCGCCGGAACAGTTAGTTATCGACAACATCCATCGTCTTATCGAGTACCCCGGCGCGCTGCAGGTGGTTAATTTTGCCGAGGGGAAAGTGAGTCTTGCGGTGGTCAAAGCCTATTACGGTGGGCCGCTGGTGGGAAATGCGCTTTCAACAATGCGCGAACATATGCCGCATATCGATACCCGCGTGGCAGCAATCTTTCGTCATGACCGTCCTATTCGTCCACAGGGCTCAACCATCGTGGAAGCGGGCGATGAAGTATTTTTTATCGCCGCATCGCAACATATCAGAGCGGTGATGAGCGAACTGCAGCGCCTCGAAAAACCCTATAAGCGCATTATGCTGGTTGGCGGCGGAAATATCGGCGCCGGGCTGGCGCAGAAGCTGGAAAAGAATTACAGCGTGAAACTGATCGAACGCGATCAGCAGCGAGCCGCGGAGCTGGCGGAAAAGCTTCAGAATACCATCGTGTTTTTCGGCGATGCGTCGGATCAGGAGCTGCTCGCTGAAGAGCATATTGATCAGGTTGATCTGTTTATCGCCGTCACGAACGATGACGAAGCGAATATCATGTCGGCGATGCTGGCCAAGCGCATGGGTGCAAGAAAAGTGATGGTGCTTATTCAGCGCAAAGCCTATGTCGATCTGGTACAGGGGAGCGTGATTGATATTGCCATTTCTCCGCAACAGGCAACAATTTCTGCCCTGCTCGGACACGTACGCAAAGCGGATATCGTAGGTGTTTCTTCGCTGCGCCGCGGCGTTGCCGAGGCCATTGAAGCCGTTGCCCATGGCGATGAAAGTACCTCGCGCGTGGTGGGCCGTGTTATTGACGATATTAAACTGCCGCCCGGGACAATCATTGGCGCAGTCGTACGCGGAAACGACGTCATGATTGCGAATGATAATTTGCGTATCGAGCAGGGCGACCATGTAATTATGTTCTTAACGGATAAAAAATTCGTCACCGACGTGGAACGCCTTTTCCAGCCAAGCCCCTTCTTCCTTTAAAAAAACAGAGCGGTTATGCCGCTCTGCTAATATTTCCCTTTGAAATATCAGGTTTTATTATCTGATCACCCCAGCGCGAATAAATTGAAAACGCGAGATCCTTTGTTAGACTTAACAGCATCCGCAGGAATAAGGAGTCAAAAATGAGTTTTTTAAAAGAGTTTCGCGAATTCGCTATGCGCGGAAACGTGGTCGACTTGGCAGTGGGTGTCATTATCGGTGCGGCGTTCGGTAAAATCGTCTCATCTCTGGTAGCCGATATTATTATGCCACCGTTAGGTTTGCTGATTGGCGGGGTAGATTTTAAACAGTTTGCGTGGACGCTGCGTCCGGCCCTGGGCGATACCCCAGCCGTCGTGATGCATTACGGCGTATTTATTCAGAATATTTTTGATTTTATTATTGTCGCTTTCGCGATCTTCCTGGCTATTAAGCTGATGAATAAACTGCATCGCAAAAAAGAAGAGCCGAAAGCCGCACCGGCGCCTTCTAAAGAGCAGGTACTGCTGAGCGAAATTCGCGATTTACTGAAAGAGCAAAATAACCGTCCTTAACAGGACGTTAAAGCCAGAAGGCCAGGGGTAAAATAACCTTAATTATTTTGCCGCTGGCCTCCCAGTTTTGCTGCTTTGCATGTTTCCCCTTACGCTGAAAGCTTCCTTTCCCCTTCTGATTTTTTTCAACGCGCTGTCTGAAAAGCGGGTCATGAAGTAACGCCTCGATGGCATTGTCATTGATCTTGCCTTTGGTATGTTGATACCGGCTCATAGAGATTCTCCTTAGTAGATTGCGGCGAAATTGTAGTCACGAGCGTCAGCGAATTCAACGCTGTGGATGAAAATCTTTCGCGCCTTGCTCAATCGCTTCCAGAATGGAACATGACACGCTGCTGTGCGCCGTACCGCAGCACGCATCGTTGAGACGTTGCAAAGAGCGCTGCATTTTTTGCAGCTCCTGAATGCGGCTCGACACTTCCTGCAATCGCAGCTGCACAATTGCTTTTGACTCCTGACAAGTGTGATGTTCGGGATCGATGCGGATCGACAGCAATTCGCGAATCGCCTCAAGCGTGAACCCCATCTCTCGGGCATAGCGAATAAACTTCAGACGCTGGAGATCGTCATCGTCGTACAGCCTGAAGCCACCTTCAGTACGACCATTGTGCGCCATCATGTGCTGCTTTTCGTAATAGCGTACGGTATCGGGCGTGACGTCCGCTCGCTTTGCTAATTCACCAATGCGATACATTACTCATCTCCCGAATGATTATTGAAAATGCGCTGAGCATAATCGCCGCGTAAAAAATCGGTATTCACGCCGGCCTGTATCAGTTTCAACTTAAGCAGAGCAAGACGTTTACTCAGGGTGGCGTGTTGAGGATCGGAAGGCTGTAGCGAGTGGAGTAAATCCTGAAGCTGTACCACTTCCCGACGCTGTTCCAGCTCAGGAGGTAAGCAGCCTGCATTTTTCAGGAGCCGATATCCTGCGCGTAGCTCTGGCGGGACGTGGGAGTCATCGTCCAGGATAAGCTTCTTACCGGCGCCAGCAAGATTATCGAGGTCACCGTTTCGCATCGCGTCAACAATGTGCCGCTCTGCCCATTGATCGAGTAGCGTCATCACCCCTCCCTTCATCCTGCTTAATTAAGAATGAAACATAGCCCAAAAAAAAGATAAAAAAAAAACCCGCCGAGGCGGGTTTTTTTGTTGCTACAGATTACTCTGCAGCTGCTTCTGTTTTTTCAGCGCGATCAACCAGCTCGATGTAAGCCATCGGCGCGTTGTCACCTGCACGGAAGCCACACTTCAGAATGCGAGTGTAACCACCGGCACGGGCCGCAAAACGCGGACCCAGCTCGTTAAACAGTTTTGCCACGATCTCGTTATCACGAGTGCGGGCGAATGCCAGACGACGATTAGCAACGCTATCAGTCTTGGCAAGAGTAATCAGCGGCTCAACTACGCGACGCAGCTCTTTCGCTTTAGGCAGGGTCGTCTTGATGATCTCATGACGAACCAGAGAACCTGCCATGTTGCGGAACATAGCCTGGCGATGGCTGCTGTTGCGGTTCAGTTGACGACCACTCTTACGATGGCGCATGACCTTATCCTTCTCAGTAAAACCTTAACCTGTGATCCGGTTACTCGTCAGCAATGCTTGCCGGTGGCCAGTTTTCCAGGCGCATGCCCAGAGAAAGACCACGGGAGGCCAGCACGTCTTTAATCTCAGTAAGAGATTTTTTACCAAGGTTAGGCGTTTTGAGCAGCTCAACCTCGGTACGCTGTACCAGATCACCGATATAGTGGATAGCTTCTGCCTTAAGGCAGTTAGCAGAGCGGACAGTCAATTCCAGATCGTCAACAGGGCGCAGCAGGATCGGATCGAACTCTGGTTTCTCTTCTTTAACTTCTGGCTGACGAACATCACGTAAGTCAACGAAAGCTTCAAGTTGTTCTGCCAGAATGGTCGCCGCACGACGAATCGCCTCTTCAGGATCGATTGTGCCATTGGTTTCCATTTCGATGACCAGCTTGTCCAGGTCGGTACGCTGTTCAACACGCGCTGCTTCAACATTGTAGGCAATACGCTCTACAGGGCTGTAGCAAGCGTCGACCAACAGACGGCCGATCGGGCGCTCATCTTCTTCCGAATGAATTCGGGCAGATGCCGGCACATAACCGCGACCGCGCTGAACTTTGATACGCATGCTGATAGCTGCGTTCTCATCGGTCAGGTGGCAGATCACGTGCTGCGGCTTGACGATTTCGACATCACCATCATGGGTGATGTCGGCTGCGGTTACAGGGCCAATGCCAGATTTATTCAAAGTAAGAATAACTTCATCTTTACCTTGAACTTTCACCGCCAGCCCTTTCAGGTTGAGCAGGATCTCCAGGATATCTTCCTGAACGCCTTCTTTGGTGCTGTACTCATGTAGTACACCATCAATCTCAACCTCGGTCACCGCGCAACCCGGCATCGACGAAAGCAGAATACGGCGCAGTGCGTTACCCAGAGTATGGCCAAAGCCACGCTCTAAAGGCTCAAGGGTCACCTTGGCGTGCGTCGAACTCACTTGCTCGATATCTACCAGGCGCGGTTTTAGAAACTCTGTCACAGAACCCTGCATTGTGTCCTCTCTTTGGTACTAAGCTTTACTTGGAGTAAAGCTCGACGATCAGGTGTTCGTTAATGTCCGCAGACAGATCAGAACGCTCCGGCTTACGCTTGAACGTGCCTTCCATCTTGCCAGCATCAACTTCCAGCCAGGTTGGCTTTTCACGCTGCTCAGCCAGCTCCAGAGCGGCCTTCACGCGAGATTGCTTTTTGGCTTTCTCACGGATGCTGACTACGTCATTCGGAGTTACCTGATAAGAAGCGATGTTAACAACGCGGCCGTTTACCATGATTGCTTTATGGCTAACGAGCTGACGTGCTTCTGCGCGAGTTGCGCCAAAGCCCATGCGATATACAACGTTGTCCAGACGACCTTCCAGCAGAGCGAGCAGGTTTTCACCTGTGTTGCCTTTCAGACGAGCTGCTTCTTTGTAGTAGTTACGGAACTGACGCTCCAGCACACCGTACATACGGCGAACTTTTTGCTTTTCACGCAACTGCACACCATAGTCAGACAGACGCGGTTTACGCGCACCGTGCTGGCCAGGAGCTTGTTCAATTTTACACTTGGTATCGATCGCGCGAACGCCAGACTTAAGGAACAGGTCTGTGCCCTCACGACGGCTCAGCTTGAGCTTAGGACCCAAATATCTTGCCATTTTCTTTCTCCAACATTCCTAAAAAAACGGGCGTTATACGCGACGTTTTTTCGGCGGACGACAACCGTTGTGAGGGATCGGAGTCACATCAGTAATATTAGTGATGCGGAAACCAGCGGCGTTCAGAGCACGAATAGTTGATTCGCGGCCCGGACCCGGTCCCTTAACCATAACTTCCAGGTTCTTGATACCGTATTCTTTCACGGCTTCAGCGCAACGCTCTGCTGCAACCTGAGCTGCGAACGGAGTGGATTTGCGAGAACCACGGAAACCGGAACCACCGGCAGTTGCCCAACCCAAAGCGTTACCCTGACGATCAGTAATAGTAACGATGGTGTTGTTGAAAGAAGCATGGACATGAGCCACGCCGTCAGAGACTTGTTTTCTTACACGTTTACGTGCACGAATTGGTGCCTTTGCCATTATTCAATCACCCCGATTATTTCTTGATCGGTTTGCGCGGACCCTTACGGGTACGTGCGTTGGTCTTAGTACGCTGTCCGCGCACTGGCAGACCACGACGATGACGCAAACCGCGATAGCAACCAAGGTCCATAAGGCGCTTGATGCTCATGCTAACTTCACGGCGCAGATCACCTTCAACGACAAATTTGGCAACTTCGTCACGCAGCGTGTCGATTTGTTCTTCAGACAGCTCACTGATCTTAACATCTTCAGCGATGCCCGCCGCAGCACAGATAGCTTTGGAACGGGTTTTGCCGACACCATAGATCGAAGTTAATGCGATCACGGCGTGTTTTTGATCAGGAATGTTAATGCCTGCTATACGGGCCACTATGCACTCCTACTATTTGATAAGCACGCACCATGCTGAAAAGCCCGTTTTCAGGATACTCAAATGGATACGTACAGACATACAAAAGATTGGCTGGCTAATCTAGCCAGCTCAACCCGACTTTGCAAGAAAAATATGCGAGATAATCAGCCTTGACGCTGTTTATGCTTCGGCTCGGCACTGCAAATCACACGGATGACGCCATCACGTTTAACGATTTTGCAGTTACGGCATAATTTCTTGACGGAAGCACGAACTTTCATTTTTACTCTCCGTAACTTCTCAAGCGCCTTTTATCGGCCATAGCCTTTGAGGTTCGCTTTCTTCAATGCAGACTCATACTGACTGGACATCATCAGAGTTTGCACTTGAGCCATAAAGTCCATGATGACAACAACGACGATTAACAGTGAAGTACCACCGAAGTAGAACGGCACCTTCATCGCATCGCGCATGAACTCCGGGATCAGGCAAATAAAAGTAATATAAAGCGCACCGACCAGAGTCAGGCGGGTCATTACTTTATCAATATACTTCGCCGTTTGCTCTCCCGGACGAATTCCTGGTACAAATGCACCGGACTTCTTCAGGTTATCTGCTGTTTCACGCGGGTTGAAAACCAACGCCGTGTAGAAGAAACAGAAGAAGATGATTGCAGACGCATAGAGTAACACATAAAGCGGTTGCCCAGGCTGCAAATACAGCGAAATTGTTGTCAGCCAGTTCCAACCAGTACCGCCCCCGAACCATGACGCGATGGTCGCCGGGAACAGAATAATACTGGAAGCGAAGATTGCCGGGATTACACCAGCCATATTCACTTTCAGCGGTAAATGTGTGCTCTGTGCAGCATAAACACGACGCCCTTGCTGACGTTTGGCGTAGTTAACGACGATACGACGCTGGCCACGTTCAACGAATACAACAAAGAAAGTCACTGCAAATACCAATACTGCAACCAACAGCAACAGGAGGAAGTGCAGGTCGCCCTGCCGCGCTTGCTCGATAGTGTGGGCGATAGCTGGCGGGAGACCCGCAACAATACCGGCGAAGATTATGATTGAGATACCGTTACCGATACCGCGTTCTGTAATCTGTTCGCCCAGCCACATCAGGAACATCGTTCCTGTTACCAGACTAACAACAGCGGTGAAATAGAATGCAAAGCCTGGATTCATCACCAGGCCTTGCATACCAGGCATATTCGGCAGACCGGTTGCGATACCGATCGACTGAAATATTGCCAGCACCAGAGTACCGTAGCGGGTGTACTGGCTGATCTTACGACGACCAGACTCCCCTTCTTTCTTAATTTCCGCCAGGGTCGGATGGACCACTGTCAGAAGCTGGATAATGATCGATGCCGAAATATACGGCATGATACCCAGAGCAAAGATAGAAGCACGGCTGAGTGCACCACCAGAGAACATGTTGAACATTTCAATGATGGTGCCTCGCTGTTGCTCAAGCAGTTTGGCAAGTACAGCGGCATCAATACCAGGGATCGGAATAAAAGAACCAATACGGAACACAATCAGCGCACCGATAACAAACAAAAGTCTGCGTTTCAGCTCGCCGAGGCCGCCTTTAGCACTTTGAAAATCTAATCCCGGTTGCTTTGCCATCTGCTACTTATTCCTCGATTTTACCGCCAGCAGCTTCGATAGCAGCGCGAGCGCCTTTCGTCACACGCAAGCCACGAACAGTTACCGGACGAGTAACCTCGCCAGACAGAATCACTTTCGCGAATTCAATCTGAATACCGACAATGTTTGCTGCTTTCAGTGTGTTCAGGTCAACTACATCACCTTCAATTTTCGCCAGCTCGGACAGACGCACTTCTGCAGTCACCATCGCTTTACGAGAAGTGAAGCCGAACTTCGGCAGACGGCGATACAGTGGCATCTGGCCACCCTCGAAACCGCGACGTACGCCACCGCCAGAACGAGAGTTCTGACCTTTGTGACCACGACCACCGGTTTTACCGAGGCCAGAACCGATACCACGACCCAGACGCTTGGAAGCGTGCTTAGAGCCTTCGGCCGGAGACAGAGTATTTAAACGCATCTCTTACTCCTCAACTTTAACCATGTAGGAAACCGCGTTGACCATACCACGAACAGCGGGGGTATCCTCGCGCTCAACGGTGTGACCAATACGACGCAGACCCAGGCCAAGCAGCGTTGCCTTGTGTTTCGGCAGACGACCGATTGCACTGCGGGTTTGAGTGATTTTAATAGTCTTTGCCATGGTCAATTACCCCAGAATTTCTTCAACGGATTTACCACGCTTGGCAGCGACCATTTCTGGAGATTTCATGCTTTCCAGGCCATCAATAGTTGCACGAACCACGTTGATCGGGTTGGTGGAACCATATGCTTTAGCCAGAACGTTATGAACTCCAGCGACTTCCAGAACGGCGCGCATTGCACCACCGGCGATAATACCGGTACCTTCTGAAGCCGGCTGCATGAATACACGAGAACCCGTGTGAACACCTTTAACCGGGTGCTGCAGGGTGCCGTGGTTCAGCGCGACGTTAATCATATTGCGACGGGCTTTTTCCATCGCTTTCTGGATCGCTGCTGGAACTTCACGCGCTTTACCGTAACCAAAACCAACGCGACCGTTACCATCACCAACTACAGTCAGAGCTGTGAAGGAGAAAATACGACCACCTTTAACGGTTTTAGATACGCGGTTTACCGCGATCAGCTTTTCCTGCAGTTCGCCAGCCTGTTTTTCGATGTGAGCCATCTTACACCTCTACCTTAGAACTGAAGGCCAGCTTCACGGGCAGCATCTGCCAGTGCCTGGACACGACCATGATATTGGAACCCGGAACGGTCGAAAGAAACATTTTTGATGCCTTTTTCGATTGCGCGTTCTGCGACTGCTTTACCAACAGCGGCTGCGGCGTCTTTGTTACCGGTATACTTCAGTTGCTCAGCGATAGCTTTTTCTACAGTAGAAGCAGCTACCAGAATTTCAGAACCGTTAGGAGCGATCACCTGTGCGTAAATATGACGCGGGGTACGATGTACCACCAGGCGGGTCGCACCCAGCTCTTTGAGCTTGCGGCGTGCGCGGGTCGCACGACGGATACGAGCAGATTTCTTATCCATAGTGTTACCTTACTTCTTCTTAGCCTCTTTGGTACGCACGACTTCGTCGGCGTAACGAACACCCTTGCCTTTGTAAGGCTCAGGACGACGGTAGGCGCGCAGGTCTGCAGCTACCTGACCGATCAACTGTTTATCAGCACCTTTCAGTACGATTTCAGTTTGAGTCGGGCATTCAGCGGTAATACCTGCAGGCAGCTGATGGTCAACCGGATGTGAGAAGCCCAGAGACAGGTTCACAACATTCCCTTTAACCGCAGCACGATAACCTACACCAACCAGTTGAAGCTTACGGATGAAGCCTTCGGTAACACCGATAACCATTGAGTTCAGCAGAGCACGTGCGGTACCAGACTGGGCCCAACCGTCTACATAACCTTCGCGCGGAGCGAAAGTCAGAGTGTTATCTGCTTGCTTCACTTCAACAGCATCGTTGAGAGTACGAGTCAGCTCGCCGTTTTTACCTTTGATCGTAATAACCTGACCGTTGAGTTTTACCTCTACGCCGGCAGGAAGAACGATCGGTGCTTTAGCAACACGAGACATTTTTTCCTCCGATTAAGCTACGTAGCAGATAATTTCGCCGCCGAGACCAGCCTGGCGCGCTGCACGATCAGTCATAACACCTTTAGAGGTAGAAACAACTGCAATACCCAGACCCGCCATAACTTTCGGCAGCTCATCTTTTTTCTTATAGATGCGCAGACCTGGACGGCTGATACGCTGAATGCTTTCTACCACAGCTTTTCCCTGGAAATACTTAAGAGTAAGTTCCAGTTCAGGCTTGGTGTCGCCTTCAATTTTGAAATCTTCGATATAACCTTCTTCCTTCAGCACGTTGGCAATTGCCACTTTCAGCTTGGAGGAAGGCATGGTGACCGCAACTTTGTTCGCGGCCTGACCGTTACGGATACGGGTCAGCATATCCGCGATCGGATCTTGCATGCTCATCTGTCTTTACTCCCGTGATTCAATTGGTGACAATTACCAGCTAGCCTTTTTCAGACCCGGGATTTCACCGCGCATAGCGGCTTCACGGACCTTGATACGGCTCAACCCGAACTTCCGCAGGAAAGCGTGCGGACGACCAGTTTGACGGCAGCGGTTACGCTGACGAGACGGGCTGGAATCACGCGGCAGAGTCTGCAGCTTGAGAACGGCATTCCAACGATCTTCGTCAGAAGCGTTCACATCAGAAATGATCGCTTTCAGTTCAGCGCGTTTAGCGAAGTATTTTTCAGCCAAAGCTACGCGCTTTACTTCGCGTGCTTTCATTGATTGCTTAGCCATGAAGTAACCTTACTTGCGGAACGGGAAGTCAAAGGCAGCCAGCAGAGCACGGCCTTCTTCATCGGAATTCGCGGTAGTGGTAATGGTAATATCCAAGCCACGTACACGATCGACTTTATCGTAATCGATTTCCGGGAAGATGATCTGCTCACGGACACCCATGCTGTAGTTACCACGACCATCGAAAGACTTAGCAGACAAGCCGCGGAAGTCACGAATACGTGGAACAGCAATAGTGATCAGGCGCTCAAAGAACTCCCACATGCGTTCGCCACGCAGAGTTACTTTACAGCCGATCGGATAGCCCTGACGGATTTTGAAGCCTGCAACAGATTTGCGTGCTTTGGTGATCAACGGCTTTTGACCGGAGATTGCTGCCAGATCGGCTGCTGCGTTATCCAGCAGTTTCTTGTCAGCGATCGCTTCACCAACACCCATGTTCAGGGTGATCTTCTCGACCCGAGGGACTTGCATGACAGAATTGTAGTTAAACTCGGTCATGAGTTTATTAACTACTTCGTCTTTGTAGTAATCATGCAGTTTCGCCATCGTACTACTCCAAATTACTTGATAGTTTCGCTGTTAGACTTG
The DNA here is from genome assembly GCF_000463155.2 of Siccibacter turicensis LMG 23730. Classification (GTDB taxonomy): domain Bacteria; phylum Pseudomonadota; class Gammaproteobacteria; order Enterobacterales; family Enterobacteriaceae; genus Siccibacter; species Siccibacter turicensis. The sequence continues at coordinate 18,625 of NZ_AWFZ01000012.1, forward strand.
AAGAAACGGACTTTTTTGCCGTCTTCGAATCTAAAGCCTACACGGTCAGCCTTGCCGGTTGCCGCATTGAAGATTGCAACGTTAGAAACCTGAATAGCAGCTTCTTTTTCAACGATGCCACCCGCCTGGTTCAGAGCCGGGACCGGCTTCTGGTGTTTCTTGACCAGGTTGATGCCTTCAACAACAATTTTGCCGGAAGACAGAACATTTTTTACTTTACCGCGCTTACCTTTATCTTTACCGGTTAACACGATAACTTCGTCATCACGACGGATTTTCGCTGCCATGATTCGCTCCTTATAGTACTTCTGGTGCCAGAGAGATAATTTTCATGAACTTTTCAGTACGAAGTTCACGAGTTACCGGCCCAAAAATACGCGTACCGATGGGCTGCTCACTGTTATTGTTTAAAATAACGCATGCATTGCCATCGAAGCGAATGACAGAACCGTCCGGGCGACGAACACCCTTCTTGGTGCGCACCACTACCGCCTTCAGCACATCACCTTTCTTGACCTTACCACGCGGAATTGCTTCCTTGATGGTGATCTTGATGATATCGCCGACGCCTGCGTAGCGACGGTGCGAGCCACCCAGAACCTTGATACACATTACGCGACGAGCGCCGGAGTTGTCGGCGACGTTCAGCATAGTCTGTTCCTGGATCATTTAGTGCTCCGCTAATGTCAACTACTACTTCGGGACCCAAAAAATCAGGTCGTTAAAAAACCCCATATCGAGGGCGCGGCATTATAACACCGGTTCTTTGATAAGGGTAGAAAAAATAAACGGCCCATCGCTGAGCCGTTTATCGTTTGAGAACGAGTACTGTATTACAGAACTGCTTTCTCTACAACGCGAACCAGCGTCCAGGACTTAGTCTTGGACAGTGGACGGCATTCGCGGATTTCAACCACGTCACCGATACCGGATTCGTTGTTTTCGTCATGTACGTGCAGTTTGGTCGTACGCTTAATGAATTTACCGTAGATCGGGTGTTTCACGAAACGTTCGATAGCAACAACAATGGATTTCTCCATTTTGTCGCTAACAACGCGACCTTGCAGAGTACGGATTTTATCGGTCATTACGCACCCGCCTTCTCAGTCAGTAAAGTCTTAACGCGTGCGACGTTACGACGCACTTGCTTCAACAGGTGAGTCTGTTGCAGCTGGCCACTTGCAGCCTGCATACGCAGGTTAAACTGCTCACGCAGCAGGTTAAGCAGCTCGGTGTTCAGCTCTTCAACACTCTTTTCACGCAGCTCTTTTGCTTTCATTACATCACCGTCTTAGTTACAAAGGTGGTTTTAATCGGCAGTTTCGCTGCTGCCAGCTTGAATGCTTCACGGGCAAGCTCTTCCGGGACACCGTCCATTTCATACAGGACTTTACCCGGCTGAATCAAGGCAACCCAATACTCTACGTTACCTTTACCTTTACCCATACGAACTTCAAGCGGCTTTTCGGTGATCGGTTTGTCCGGGAATACACGGATCCAGATTTTACCTTGACGCTTAACTGCACGGGTCATAGCACGACGTGCTGCTTCGATCTGACGTGCAGTCAGACGACCACGGCCAACAGCTTTCAGACCGAAAGTGCCGAAGCTAACATCCGTACCCTGCGCCAGACCACGGTTGCGGCCTTTGTGCACTTTACGGAATTTTGTACGCTTTGGTTGTAACATCAGCGACGCTCCTTATTTACGGCCTTTACGCTGCTGCTTTTTAGGTTGAGCAGCCGGTTCCGGTTGTTCAACAGCAGCCATACCACCCAGGATCTCACCTTTGAAGATCCACACTTTAACGCCGATTACACCGTAAGTGGTGTGCGCTTCAGAGGTGTTGTAGTCGATGTCAGCACGCAGCGTATGCAGCGGAACGCGACCTTCACGGTACCATTCGGTACGTGCGATCTCAGCGCCACCAAGACGGCCACTCACTTCAACTTTGATACCTTTAGCGCCCAGACGCATGGCGTTCTGAACAGCACGCTTCATAGCACGACGGAACATAACACGACGTTCCAGCTGAGAAGTGATGCTGTCAGCAACCAGTTTTGCGTCCAGTTCAGGCTTACGAACTTCGGCGATATTGATCTGTGCAGGAACGCCAGCGATATCCGCTACGACCTTGCGCAGTTTTTCAACGTCTTCACCTTTCTTACCGATAACGATACCCGGGCGAGCAGTGTGAATAGTCACACGGATGCTTTTAGCCGGACGCTCGATAACGATACGTGATACAGACGCTTTAGCCAGTTCCTTAGTCAGGTACTGACGTACTTTAAAGTCGCTGTCCAGGTTGTCAGCGAATTCTTTGGTGTTCGCAAACCAGGTAGAGTTCCATGGTTTTACAATACCCAGGCGAATACCATTAGGATGTACTTTCTGACCCATTGCTAGTCTCCAGAGTCTCAGCGATCGGACACAACCACAGTGATGTGGCTGGTGCGCTTCAGAATGCGATCTGCACGACCTTTCGCACGCGGCATAATGCGCTTCATGCTTGGGCCTTCGTCTACGAAAATTTTCGTAACTTTCAGATCGTCGATGTCAGCGCCATCGTTGTGTTCAGCGTTAGCAATGGCAGATTCCAGGACTTTCTTAACCAGTACAGCCGCTTTCTTGTTGGTGTAGGTTAAGATATCCAGAGCCTGCGACACTTTCTTACCGCGAATAAGGTCAGCAACAAGGCGTACCTTCTGAGCAGAAGAACGAGCATGGCGATGTTTAGCGATAGTTTCCATCTCTTCCTCCTACCTTATTTCTTCTTCGCTTTTTTATCAGCAGCGTGGCCGCGATAAGTACGAGTCGGTGCGAATTCACCCAGTTTGTGACCGACCATCTCGTCGGAAACAAATACCGGAACGTGCTGACGACCATTATGGACAGCGATGGTCAAACCGATCATGTTAGGAAAGATCGTTGAACGACGGGACCAGGTGCGCAGGGGCTTCTTGTCACCGCTTTCCACCGCTTTCTCTACCTTCTTCAGCAAGTGCAGGTCAATAAAAGGACCTTTCTTGAGAGAACGTGGCATGGCTTATCCTCTAATATTATTTGCTACGGCGACGTACGATAAATTTATCAGTACGCTTGTTGCTGCGGGTCTTCTTACCTTTGGTCTGAACGCCCCACGGAGTTACCGGGTGCTTACCAAAGTTACGACCTTCACCACCACCATGTGGGTGATCGACTGGGTTCATCGCCGTACCGCGAACGGTAGGACGAATACCACGCCAACGTGCAGCACCTGCTTTACCCAGAACGCGCAGCATATGCTCAGCGTTACCAACTTCGCCCAGAGTAGCGCGGCAGTCAGCTTCCACTTTACGCATTTCGCCAGAACGCAGACGCAGGGTGACATACGCACCATCACGAGCAACGATCTGTACATAGGTACCAGCAGAACGCGCCAGCTGACCGCCTTTACCTGGTTTCATTTCTACGTTATGAACGGTAGAACCAACCGGGATATTGCGCATCGGCAGGGTGTTACCCGCTTTGATTGCAGCATCAACGCCAGACTGAATCTGGTCGCCCGCTTTCAGGCCTTTAGGGGCCAGGATGTAACGGCGCTCGCCATCTTTGTACAGAACCAGTGCGATGTTCGCAGAGCGGTTCGGATCGTACTCAAGACGTTCAACAACTGCCGGGATACCATCTTTGTTGCGTTTGAAGTCAACAATACGGTAAGCCTGCTTGTGACCACCACCAATATGACGGGTAGTGATGCGACCATTGTTGTTACGGCCACCGGATTTGCTGTTTTTTTCCAGCAACGGAGCAAAAGGTTTGCCCTTGTGCAGCTCAGGGTTAACCACTTTAACTACGTGGCGACGACCCGGAGATGTCGGTTTACACTTAACAACTGCCATTGTATTACTCCTCCGACTTACTCAGCGCCGCCAGCGAAGTCCAGATTCTGGCCTTCTTTAAGGGTGACGTAAGCTTTTTTCCAGTCGCTACGACGACCGATACGCTGTCCATGACGCTTAACTTTACCCTTAACTACCAGGGTGTTTACGTCATCAACTTCGACTTCAAACAGTTTCTGCACAGCAGCTTTGATTTCTGCTTTGGTCGCGTCTTTAGCAACTTTGAGTACGATGGTATTGGTTTTTTCCATCGCAGCAGACGCTTTTTCAGAAACGTGCGGTGCGCGCAGCACCTTCAGCAGACGTTCTTCACGAATCATGCGAGCATCTCCTCAACTTGCTTAACAGCATCAGCAGTCATTACGACTTTGTCGAAGGCGATCAGGCTAACCGGGTCGATACCTGCAACATCACGAACGTCAACCTTGTGCAGGTTGCGCGCAGCCAGGAACAGATTCTCATCCAGTTCACCGGTGATGATCAGCACATCTTCCAGAGCCATGTCTTTCAGTTTCTGAGCAAGCAGCTTAGTTTTAGGTGCTTCAACAGAGAACTTCTCGACAACGATCAGACGATCTTGACGTACCAGTTCGGACAGGATGCTTTTCAGCGCGCCGCGGTACATCTTTTTGTTAACTTTTTGACTGTGGTCCTGCGGGCGAGCAGCGAAGGTCACGCCACCGGAACGCCAGATCGGGCTCTTGATAGAACCTGAACGCGCACGGCCGGTACCTTTCTGGCGCCACGGCTTTTTACCGGAACCAGTTACTTCAGCACGAGTCTTTTGAGCACGAGTACCCTGACGAGCACCAGCTGCATAAGCAACAACAACCTGGTGTACCAGCGCTTCGTTGAAGTCACGACCGAAGGTAGTTTCGGAAACAGTCAGCGCGCTTTGCGCGTCTTTCAATACTAATTCCATTGCTATCCCCTTACGCCTTCACAGCTGGTTTAACGATCAGGTCGCTACCGGTAGCACCGGGAACAGCACCTTTAACCAGCAGCAGGTTGCGCTCAGCGTCAACACGTACTACGTCCAGGCTCTGAACGGTTACACGCTCATTACCCAGCTGACCTGCCATTTTTTTACCTTTGAACACTTTGCCCGGAGTCTGGTTCTGACCGATAGAACCCGGTACGCGGTGAGACAAGGAGTTACCGTGGGTAGCGTCCTGGGTACGGAAGTTCCAGCGCTTAACGGTACCTGCGAAACCTTTACCTTTAGAGGTGCCAGTTACGTCAACTTTTTTCACTTCAGCAAACAGCTCAACGCTAATGTCCTGACCTACAGTGAACTCTTCGCCATCAGCGAGGCGGAATTCCCACAGACCACGGCCAGCTTCTACGCCAGCTTTAGCGAAGTGACCAGCTTCCGGCTTGGTTACACGGTTAGCTTTTTTAGCACCAGTGGTAACCTGAACAGCGCGGTAGCCGTCGTTAGCCAGATCTTTAACCTGAGTAACGCGGTTTGCTTCAACTTCGATAACGGTTACTGGGATAGATACGCCATCTTCAGTGAAGATGCGGGTCATGCCCACTTTTTTACCGACTAAACCAATCATTGTTTCAACCTCTCAATCGCTCGATGACCTGATTAACCCAGGCTGATCTGCACGTCTACACCGGCAGCCAGGTCCAGACGCATCAGAGCATCAACGGTTTTCTCGGTTGGCTCAACGATGTCAACCAGACGCTTGTGAGTGCGGATTTCGTACTGATCGCGCGCGTCTTTGTTAACGTGCGGAGAGATCAGAACGGTGAAGCGCTCTTTGCGGGTCGGCAGCGGGATCGGACCACGGACCTGCGCACCAGTGCGCTTGGCAGTCTCGACGATTTCCGCGGTTGATTGATCGATCAGACGATGATCAAACGCTTTAAGACGGATACGGATTCTTTGGTTCTGCATGAGACCAGAGCTCCAATTATTTATAGACGAAAAGAATTACTCCTCGCACCCATTACGATTGATGGGGGAGTGTAATCGTTCTTACGTAGCCCCCCGATTGGGAGCATTGTTGATGGCCAACTGCACCACCCAGGTTCAGATCGAACCGGCCGTCAATGAAGACAGGCCCGCGCATTATACGTAAATCTGACCTGTTAGCAAGCGCTGCGTACTAAATAAGCACATTTGTTTTGTCTTTCGAACCCGCTCGCAGTCGAAGACTGCAACGTTGCAAGCAAATGAAAAAGTCTGGGTAGAGTTTTCCCGTTTCATTAGGTCCCCCTTTTCGGCATGCAGGGAGACGTTATGCTCATTGCTTACGTCTCAAGGAGCTTCATCATGCTGGATGCTATCTTTGTTGTTATCTACTTAACGTTACTTTTTCTTCTTGCCCGCTGCGACTGGCAATCAGGGCTGCTACCCGATCGCTTCACCTGCCCTCTTCTGTGGAGCGGCCTGCTTTATCACCTGGTCTGTATGCCGGAGTTTCTCTGTTCAGCGGTATGGGGAGCTATCGCCGGCTATCTGTTTCTGCTTCTCGTTTACTGGCTGTACCGGTTCATTTGTAAGGATGAGGGCATGGGATACGGCGATATCAAATTTCTGTCAGCGTTAGGCGCCTGGCACGGCTGGCAGATGCTGACGGGGTTACTTTTCATCGCGTCATTAGGTGGGTGTATTGCATACTTGCTTGCGCCGATGCTCGGGCGTTGGGGGATAAAAATAAAAGTGCCGCTGCCGTTTGGTTCTTTCATGGCGGTAGCGGCGCTTATTTCAGTAGGGTGCAGTTATTACCCACCCATTCGTGCAGTACTCATGCCTCTTCTTTAATTTGAGACTGGATGTAATTCTGAAGGCCGATTTTCCCGATCAGGTCGAGCTCGGTTTCCAGCCAGTCGATATGATGCTCTTCATCCTCAAGGATTTTGATCATGATATCGCGGCTAACATAATCATGGATGGTGTCTGCGTAAGCGATAGCCTCACGAAGATCCTGCGCGCCCTCAAGTTCGAGCTGCAGGTCGGAGCGCAACATCTCTTCCACGTCTTCACCGATATGAAGTTTTCCCAGGTCCTGAAGATTCGGGATCCCTTCCAGAAACAGAATCCGCTCGATATAGATATCGGCGTGTTTCATTTCATCGATGGATTCGTGGTACTCGACGTTGTTGAGGCGCATCAGGCCCCAGTTTTTGAACATACGTGCATGAAGAAAGTACTGATTGATTGCGACAAGCTCATTTCCCAATAATTTATTGAGATAATTTATGATTTTGATATCACCTTTCATTTTGTATTCCCTCCGCTTCCACTACATGAAGCGTAGATGCGGCAACCGGGATGTCAAAAAAAAGATGGGCTGTCAGGCAATCTCCTGATACTCAGGTAACTGCATTAATTCTTCCTGCATAATTTCACGCGCAGCGCGCACGCATTTACCGCATTGATTTCCTATCAAAACAAATTTGCGTAGCTGCTGGAAAGACTGGGGATGAAACTGGCGAACCGCCTGGCGAATTTTTTTGTCACTCACGCCATTACACAAACAAACGTACATGATCGCTCCCGTTCAATTTATGTGCAAAGAGTAAATGAGAATGGTTATGATTTCAAGAGCGCGACGGAGAGACATGAAAGGAGTGTGGTGGTTTAAGGGCAAATATTATGTACAGACAGATGGTTAAGCGGATCAAAAAAGGGCGCCTGAGCGCCCTTTTTATTAAAAGTTAACCGGCTTTATTAGCTGATAACTTTAGCAACAACGCCCGCGCCAACGGTACGGCCGCCTTCACGGATTGCGAAACGCAGACCG
>NZ_AWFZ01000013.1 GCF_000463155.2 Siccibacter turicensis LMG 23730
TTCACGAGGCGCTACCTAAATAGCTTTCGGGGAGAACCAGCTATCTCCCGGTTTGATTGGCCTTTCACCCCCAGCCACAAGTCATCCGCTAATTTTTCAACATTAGTCGGTTCGGTCCTCCAGTTAGTGTTACCCAACCTTCAACCTGCCCATGGCTAGATCACCGGGTTTCGGGTCTATACCCTGCAACTTAACGCCCGGTTAAGACTCGGTTTCCCTACGGCTCCCCTATACGGTTAACCTTGCTACAGAATATAAGTCGCTGACCCATTATACAAAAGGTACGCAGTCACCC
>NZ_AWFZ01000014.1 GCF_000463155.2 Siccibacter turicensis LMG 23730
ACGCAGACTGGCGTCCACGCTTCAAAGCCTCCCACCTATCCTACACATCAAGGCTCAATGTTCAGTGTCAAGCTATAGTAAAGGTTCACGGGGTCTTTCCGTCTTGCCGCGGGTACACTGCATCTTCACAGCGATTTCAATTTCACTGAGTCTCGGGTGGAGACAGCCTGGCCATCATTACGCCATTCGTGCAGGTCGGAACTTACCCG
>NZ_AWFZ01000015.1 GCF_000463155.2 Siccibacter turicensis LMG 23730
TCGCATGTTGCACCTCAGAGAGGGGTGATGAGAACACCCGCCGGGGTTCGACAACTGGCGCAGCCAGTTGGACAGACCGGCGCAACGCGACGGGCTGCCCGCAGGTCGAGCGCAGCGAGTCAATCCCCCTCTCACCGCCATCTTTAAAGAAGAGCTCGCATTTCTATGCGGGCTTTTTTTCGCATGTTGCACTCACGAGAGGGTGATGAGAACCCCCGCCGGGGTTCGACAGCTGGCGCAGCGAGTCAATCCCCCTCTCACTCCCCTCCCCCTTCATCATTGATTAGTTGCCACACAACCAGAGCCAAAACAGACATTCCCTGTATCCCTGACGCAAATTTCCAGAAGAAATGTACAACCCTTAACCGAACGACGATAGCGAAAGAAAATCTGCTTGACCCTTTCCTGCCGACTCCCTATAGTAGCGCCCCGTTGCCCCTGAGGTATTGGGCAGCGATACAATACGGTGAGGTGTCCGAGTGGCTGAAGGAGCACGCCTGGAAAGTGTGTATACGGCAACGTATCGGGGGTT
>NZ_AWFZ01000016.1 GCF_000463155.2 Siccibacter turicensis LMG 23730
GTAAGCATGCGCATATTCGGATATATCTTAAAAACATCACTAAAGTGTGATCTCTGTCACGGTTTTTTTTTTTTTAGGGTCATGAGACAATATCACCCGCGTAAACAAGCACTTACGCACACACACTTTGTTTACATCCGGAGAAAACAAGCATGTCCATCAAAGGCAGTGCCCTTAATGTCGTTAAGGGATGGGCGGTAGCGTCTTTAATTCGCCAGACCAAAGAATATATTCTTCGCAAGAAGCTTCTTAAAAACGGAGGGTTGGTTTTAATTTCACTTATGGCAAGTCACGCCGCTTTTGCAGCAGGTGGTGATTTACTTGCAGCACAGGACGGCACCGTAACCAGCACATTCGGGCACGGGTCTTCACTCGAAAAATATTTCTACTACGCCGAAATTATCATGGCGTTATTTGCCTATATCCGCTCACGCTCCCCAATGGTGTTTGTTGGTCTTGTGATGGTTATTATCTTCACCCGTATCGGATTTGGTCTGGCAGGTTAATCATGGCCGGGGAAGACGATAAATATCACTTCCCGGAAACACTCAATCAGCAAGCCCGCTTTTTTGGATTACCTCTCGATGAACTGTTAATTATCGCACCCCTTACCGTACTGGGTGTGATGTTTAATATGTCCACTGCACTGGGGATTATCTCGGGCGTGCTCTGGTTGTTAGTCAGGTATCTTAAAAAAGGGCAGGGGTCGTACTGGTTACTGAATTTTCTGTACTGGCACCTCCCCGCCCTTATTTTCAAAATGACATTCAAGATGATACCCGACTCAAGTTTCCGGCACTGGAGGGCGTGACCTGTGAAACTTTCTATTAAGGCCGACCGCAGTAAGCAGTTAGCCTGGGCCTTTATCGGACTTGGCAGCTTCTGTTTTCTGAGTGTCGCGGGAAATGTGTTATCCGGTTCTCTGGCATGGCATTTCGCTACTACCCAGAAAACCATCACCACGCCCATGACTTTTAATCAGCCGTTTATCTCTGATGCAAGTTCAGCTGACTCTGCCGGGATGACAATGTTCGCAACCTCGTTTGCTTACTGGCGTCTGAACGTCAGTCCGGAAACCATCGATAACGCCCACAAAATCCTTCTGAGTTTTGTGCCAGCGGAGTCCCGCGACAAGCTTAAAAAGGCGCTGGACATCGAGGCTGAACGCATCAAAAAGTCCGGCATCACCTCCCGACTTCAAATCCGCGAAATCCGCGTAATTGATACCGGGGTCGTGGACATCAGCACCACACTGTCCACTTCAACCACCAACGGCAACATCACCACCCCCCTGAAAGACCAGAGTAAAACCTTCCGGCTAAAAATGAGTTATGAGAGCGGCCTTATTCGCCTCCGGGACTTCTCAGAACTCGTGCCGGTCACCACCCCCACTAACTGACAGGACTGCCCATGAAACGTCGCATTTCACCGGCAGCTGCTGCTGTGTTAATGGCAACAGGGTTATTCACAGGCGGCCTTCGGGCCGCCACCGCCCCTGCCGCCATACCGTTTGAGAACGATGCCACCATTAACGTCGCACTCAGCAACACCAACCCCAACAAAATTATCGTTGAAGGGGAAATGGTAACCAGCATCAGCGGCCCATCAGGTGCCTACGACCAGCCACAAACAACACCCGACGGAGCCGTGATTCTGGCCCCCCTCGTCGGCACCGACTTCACCGTATTTGTGCAAACCGCCAAAGGCGCCGCCATCAGCCTTAACGTGAAGCCAAAGCCCGGTAGCGGTCGCACGCTGCGCCTTACCCCGCTCTCTGCTCCGGCCCGTAAAAATGACGACGCGAAAGCGTGGGAAGAAGGCCAGAGTTATGAAAAAACGCTCGTCACACTTTCCCGCGCCGTGGCGCGTGGCGAAGTCCCGGACGAGTACGAGGAATACCCGGTCAGTCGCATGCCGGCTTTTAATCCGGGCGTCTCCGTTCGCCTTACACCGGAGCGTCAGTTTGTTGGCTCTCACCTGCGCATCGTGCGTTTTCGCATGACGAACCCCGGCTACATCACTGCAAGCCTTCGGGAAAAAGACTTCTGGCGTAAGGGTGTGCGTGCCGTGATGCTTTCACAAAACGAGCTGTATGCAGGCGGTGAAGGGTTTGTCTGGGTCATCTTCTCGGACGGAGCGCCGCAGTCATGAGCCTGAACATCAACGTCACGACTCGTCGTAATCAGTTTCTCATCCTGCTGGGCGTCATCCTTGTCGCCGGCACCGCTGCCGGTGCTGTTGCTATCTGGGGCGATGAAAGCAGCCAGGGCAAACAAGCTGCTGCCACCACGCCCACGCCGAACATGACCGGCGTCGTTACCTCAGCTTTTGAGGAGCAGGTGAATCAGTCAGCACTGGCGCAACAGCAGGCTAAAACGTCTGCACTGGAAAATCAGATGACGCAGCTCGCGCAACTGATTAACCAGAACAAGACCACAACCGAACAGCAGCTGCAGAAAAAGGATGCTGAAATTCAGCGCCTGAGCGAGCAGCTGCAACAGAGCAGGGCAGGCAGCAACCCACCCACCGGACAGCAGACACCACCTGCTGTCACGGATGGAACACCACTCCCGGGTCCGGTTGCTGCCGGCCAGGCACGTCCTCCCGAATACACCATCACCCCCTCATCCACCATGCCGGCCGCCACCGGTGCAGTGAACATGAATCAGGGTGCCGGGTTCTATCCGGGCGGCTCCGGCCATCGCATTACCGGCGGGCTTTCCACCACCACGTTTAACTATGAAAGCCTGCAAAAGAAGAAAGCCACTAAGCTCCCGTGGATACCCTCCGGCTCATTTTCCGACGCCATCCTGATTGAAGGCGCCGACGCGAACGCCAGCGTGACCGGTCAGCAGAACAGCCGCCCCGTGACTATCCGTCTGCAGGGGAAGGTTCAGATGCCGAACAACCATGAGTACGACATGGACGGGTGCTTTGTGGTCGGGGAAATCTGGGGGGATATCTCCAGTGAACGCGGTGAGGTGCGAACCAGAAGCGTCAGCTGTGTGCTGAAAAGTGGCAAGCACGTGGACATGGATTTTGAAGGTCATGTCAGCTATCAGGGCAAAGGCGGCATCAAGGGCACACCGGTCATGCGTAACGGCAAGATTGTCGGATATGCCGGGGCAGCAGGCCTGCTGTCAGGCTTTGGTGAGGGCATTAAGTCCGCCGCCACGCCATCAGTCGGTCTGGGCGCTACCGCCGACGTCAGTGCCAGCGATGTGTTCGGTCAGGGTCTGGGAGGCGGTGCCAGCAAGGCCGCAGATACTCTCAGCCAGTACTGGATTAAACGCGCAGAGCAGTACCACCCGGTTATCGATATCGGCGCGGGTAACCGTGTGACCGTCGTGTTCCAGAAAGGCTTCCGGCTTGAAACACTGGAAGACGCAGAGGACGCGAAGGCACAGGAGGCCGCGCAGAAAGGGGGCGATAACGGTGCACAGGCCACAGCTGCCAGCCAGCCCATTCCGGCCGGCGCAGGCACAACCACGACCGCGCAGCTGGGTAACATCGATCCGGATGAAGTCCTGAAACGCGCCAGCGAGCTGCGCCTCGGCGACGCCATCAACTAATCCTGATTTATTCCCCGACTCATTTCCTTACCTTACTCTATTCCCGGAGATATCCATGAAACCTTTACTGGGTGCTGCACTGCTGTGCAGCGTTCTGACCGGCTGCGCCGGTATGAACAGCGATTTCGACTGCAACAAAACCGCCACGGACCAGTGCCTGACTACGGCAGAGGCCAACAAGCTTGCCGCGCAGGGCAAAAGTCTTGATGAACTGGCCGTTGAGAAAACCTCAAAAAAGCCTGCGGGTGAAACCCTGCCGGCACTGCGTAACTCAGCGCCGATGGTGAATCCTTCCCGTCCCGTCTCTGTGGCAGCAACCGGTTCTGCATCGTCCGGCACCCTTGCCCCGCGACCGCTCTATACCCCGCCGGCTACAACCTCCGCGTTAACCAGCCGCCCGGCAAACCCGGCACCGCGTCCGGTAACGGTCGCAGCCCCGGTTAAACCGGTGAACGACACGGGGCGCGTGAATGCCCTGCGCGTTCCGGATGCCACGCAGCGGCTGTGGATAGCGCCCTGGGTTGATACCGATGACAACTTTCATCAGCCCTCTGTGGTCGAGTTCGTGAAGAACAAATCGCACTGGGATGAAGGGTTCCGCGTGATTCAGGAGGGAGGCGAGTGAAAAAGGCCGTACAGCTTTCACGTCGGGCACGGGAGGCCCGCAACTGGCAGGGAGGCTGCCGTTTTCCGGAAGAAAGCGGTCTGGCCGACTTAACCCTTATCGTCGCCGGTCTTCCGCATGAGTCGGGAAGCCGGGGACGAGCCAGTGACCTTTATGATGCCGGGCGCGAGCGCCGGCTTGAACTTATCCGTGACATTGCCGGGCGCATGCAGTCAGGCATGAGGACCAAACCATGAGTAGTGTTCTCGACAGTGTACTCGGGCTGCTGGGCAGCCGGAGTGAAAAGGACGGGGCGCGAACAGCAAAAGCAAATCTCGAACAGACCTGGGATTATCCGTCCCTGACCGCCGCGCTGCCGTGGCGTTACTACGATGATGCCAGCGACCTGTTTATCAATGCCGGTACCGCCGGATTTATCCTTGAAGCCGCGCCGCTGCCCGGCGCCAATGAGCAGGTGATCGCCGCGCTTGATGACATGCTGCGCAAAAAATTGCCGCGCAAAACGCCGGTGACGGTCATCCTCACCGCCAGTAAGTGTGTGGGCGAGCGTATCGAGCAGGGTGTCAGTACCGATATGTGGAAAGGGGAGATGGCCCCGCACCTGAATAAAATCACTCAGGCGTTCTGGCAGAAGTCCGCGCTGAAGGGTTTCTCCAACAAGCGCGACCTGCCGCTGTACCTGCGCAACTACCGCGTGTTCATTGTTTACGGCAAGCCGGTGAAGCGCCTCACGCAGCAGGTGATGGATGAGCTTATCCAGCTGCGCAACACCATCCGCGTTTCGCTCGATGCTGCCCGTATCGAAAGCCGTAATGCCGGCGTGAATGAGTTCCTGTCGGTGATGCGCGAGCTGATGAATTACCGTCATGACCAGGTGATGCCGGCAAGCCGGGAGTACAACGAAGACGAGCACCTGAACCGCCAGGTGGTTGAGCAGGGCATTGATGTGAAGGTCCGCCCGTCTCATATCCGTCTGGAAGTGCCGGAAAGCGTGACGGAGAGCAGCACCGGCACAACCCGCATACCTGCCTCGGCATGTCGTATCGTGAACATGCAGCTCAGCAAAAACCCGACCCGCTTCGCACTGTGGCAGGGGGCCGATAATCTGCAGAACCTGCGCTTCCCGGACCTCGGTATTCCGTGTCCGTTTATGCTGACTTTCACGGTTGAGCTTGAGGAGCAGACCAGCAGTCAGGGCGAGGCGAACCGCAAATACTTCGATCTGCAGAAGAAAGCGAGCAGCGCCTATGCCCAGCTGTTCCCGCAGACGAAACGCGCGGCTGAAGAGTGGAGCCGGTTGCGTGAGCAACTGGGCACCAACGAAACCGCGCTGTGCCGCTACTACCTGAACCTGACGCTGTTCACCCCTGATAACGACCAGGAGTCGCTCTCCTGTGAACTGGCCGCAGTCAACGTGTTCCGTAAAAACGAGCTGGAGATGACGACCATCCAGTTCCAGCAGATGCGTAACTGGCTGGCCGGCTTCCCCTTCGTGATGCAGGAAGGGATGTGGGATGACCTGAAAATGACCGGGGCCACGCTGCGCGGCAAAAGCATGAACGCGGTAAACCTCATGCCGGTGGTTGGCGAGCGCCAGCTCTCGTACCGCGGTATGCCGCTGCCGACCTACCGCAACCAGGTCGCGTTTTTTGACATGTTCGGTGAGGAGAACGGCAGCACCAACTTCAATATTGCCGTGACCGGTACCTCCGGGGCCGGTAAGTCGTTCCTGACGCAGGGCATACTGCGCGACGTGCTGAACGCCGGCGGCTTCGCCTGGGTTATCGACATGGGCGACAGCTACAAGAACTACTGTCATCAGGCCGGTGGGGTGTATCTCGACGGAGCAGCGTTGCGCTTTAATCCCTTCTCGAACGTGAAGGACATCAACATGTCGGCAGAAGGGATTGTGCGGTTGCTGACGGTACTGGCGAGTCCGTCTGAGCCACTCGATGCCGTCTGCGAAGCCATTCTGCAGAAAGCGGTGATGTATGCCTGGGAGCAGAAAGGCGCACGTGCCCGTATTGATGACGTGCATGCCTTCCTGACCAGTGAGGAAGTGCATGCCAGTTTCCAGGACAAGCCGACCATTATTGCGCGCCTGGCTGAGCTGGCCATGCTGCTGGAAACCTACTGTAGCACCGGCCCGGACGGGGAGTACTTCAATGCCGATACGCCGACGCTCGACGGCGAGACGCGCTTTGCGGTGCTGGAGTTGCTGAGCCTTGAAGGTAAACCGAAGCTGCTGAGCGCGATTCTGTTCTCCCTCATCCTGGCGATTCAGGAAAAGATGTACCACAGCCCGCGTAGCCTGAAAAAAGTCTGCATTATCGATGAAGCATGGCGTCTGCTGGGTGGCTCTAACCCGCATGCCGCAAAGTTTATCGAGACCGGCTACCGTACCGTGCGCCGTCACCGCGGCTCATTCGTCACCATCACGCAGGGTATCAAGGACTTCACCGCCAGTACCCAGGCGGAAGCGGCGTGGAACAACAGCTCCACCAAAATCACCCTGCTGCAGGACGCGAAAGCCTTCAAACAATACCTCGCCGACAACCCCGATCAGTTCTCGGATATGGAAAAGGAAGTCATCAAATACTTCCAGCCGGCACGTGCGTCCGGGTTCAGCTCCCTGTTGATTTCCGCAGGGGAGCACAGCTCATTCCACCGGCTGTTTGTAGATCCGGTGACGCGGGCAATGTTCAGTTCGCGCGGTGAGGATTTTGCCTTTATGCAGGAAGCCCAGAAAGCCGGGGCAACCGCTGAAGAAGCCGCGTACCTGCTGGCGCAGAAAGAATTCGGGGGCGAGCTGGAGGAGCTGGAAGAATGGGTGAGCGCAGCATGAAAAAACAGGATGATAATTACAGCACACAGACAGTACGGGACGGGGTCACCCTGACCGCCCGCCTTCAGTCATGGGGGTTACTGCTCCTGGGCATGCTGGCTGCCGTGGTGGCGATGGTGGCAGTCAGCATTATCACCGTTCACCTCAGTACGCCGCGGATCGTGTCTTTCGATATGAAAGGGACGATGGATATGTTTATCCAGCAAACCCTGCAGCAGAAGCTGACTGAGGACCAGTCGAAAGTCCTGATGCAGCGCTTTAATACCGCGCTGACGGACAGCCTGACGGCATGGCAGGCCGAGCATAACGTGGTCATTCTGGTAGCTCCGGCGGTCGTCAGCACCCAGCCGGATATCACGGGCGATATCCGCAGTGACATTGCGCAGAAGATGAAGGGGGGCCAGTGAACACACCCCTGAAACTTGCAACGCTGGCGGCCGTTCTGCTGTCGGCCAGTGTCAGCGCGAAAGACCTCGGTACCTGGGGGAATCTGTTTGAGCCGGCAGAACAGGACATGCTGGCTTTCATTCAGGGACGTCTGAAATCGATGGAGCAAAGCGGAGAGCTGGGGCGGCTGCAGAGCGAAGCCATCGAGCGTGTGAAGCGTAACGCGGTGCGACCGCAGCCGGTGGCTGGCATCAGCCCTGCCGTGAAGTACCGCACGTTCAGTTATGACCCCACCTTCATCGTCAACGAAACCATTACCGATATGAAAGGAAACATCATCGCCCGCAAGGGCGATCGGGTTAATCCATTCGATAAGGTGCCGTTCAGTCAGACCCTCTATTTTATCGACGGTGATAACCGCGATGAACTGACGTGGATGAAGCAGCAGCTGAGCGCGACGACGAATTTCAAGGTCATTCTGGTGAAGGGCAACATCAAGGACACCAGTGATGCCCTCGATGAGCGTATCTACTTCGACCAGGCCGGTGTGCTGACCACGAAGTTTGGTATCGAACATACCCCCGCGCGCGTGAGTCGTGACGATCGCGTCCTGAAAATTGAGGAAATTCCTGCCACAGGAGCAAAAAAATGAACAGTGCTGAAATGAACACCACGTCGTCACGCAGCTGCGGCTTCAGAAAGGAAAGCATGAGCAGCCGCGGGCACCGGCTCAAAGACCTGTATCCGGAGATGGAGTCATGGGGCGCCAGTTTTCTGGCTCGCGTCTGGCTCGCTTTCACCCGGACGAACGGGCGAAAGGCTGATGTGCCTGAGCAGCGCGACGAAGCATTCCCGGAATACGTGGTGCAGACGCTGATGGACATGGCCGCAGCACGCGATCCGAAATGCAGACCGGTGATGCTCGTCAGCAGTGTGGGGGAATGAGTTATGCAAAAAGAGCCTCAAACGCAGCGTGTCAGGGAAAAGCTGCTGCGTGATATCTACCCTGAACTGGCCGCCTGGGATGGCGACTGTGTTCTGGCTGCATGGTCAGTTTATCGCGGTCTGAGCCGGAAAAGTGACGATCTGCCGGCGGCGCGTGATGACGGATTCATACGCTTTATAACGGGCAGCATGCAGGCCATGCTGGGCGAGGTAGCAGCATGGAGCTGATCCACCTCTCTCTTTGTCTGGTTTCTCCCGGCCTGTTCCTTACGCTTGCCATGACGCTGTTTCTGGCCATGCTGCTGGTTGCCCTCGGCACGGCTGAATGACCAGCCGCCCCGTCTCTCAGGATGTTCGGTGCTCACTCTGCTGCGCGCCGCCTCAGCCTGACAGCCGGACCGGCTCCCAATAACACCTTAGGTTCAACCTCCTGTGAAAAAAGACCCTGAACGCAAAAGGGCGCAGAAGAAGAACATTACCTCCACGCGCCTCGATGACGAGGCTGTCGCCCAGATGACCCGGATACTGAGTGACAACCCGCTCTACACGCGTGCCCTTGTTCTTCGCGGCGCTATCGAGGCGCTGTACCGCCTTCCAAAGGACCAGCGCGAGGCGATTATCCGCGCGGCTGCCGAACACTGATATCTGTTTTCCCCTTCTTCGCCCTCCCGCCTGCCGGTGGCCGTGGCATTCCCTTATAAGGACTCAAACATGACACAACCTGAGATTTTCAGGCGGGTGACGGTTGCCCGCGACGCGAACGGATACTGGACTCACCCGGACTATTTCACGCCCGCCGAAGACCGGGAATATGGCAGGCCGGGTGAGTTTGAGGCCTGGCTGAAGGAACACAATCTGCACTACGCCATGAGCTGGATGGAGAACGAAGCCATCGGGGCGGTGAAAACCGCGTATGAGCGTGGCGAGGACAATATCAGCGGCTGGATACCGGTGATGCCTGCCGGCGACGGCTGGTTTATCGGCTCTATTCATGACACGGAGGACGGTCCGGTGTGCATCTGGCTGAAGGAGTTGCCATGCGCCGCACGCTGAGGCTACTTATCCTGCTCGGCGCCATGCTGATCCCGATGATGGTCACCAGCTCACCGGCGCGCGCCGCCGATGCGGGCGATGGCCGTTGGGTTAACCCCATCTCAGACGTGTGCTGGAAATGTCTCTTTCCGATGACACTTGGCAACATTCAGCTGGCGTCAGGGCCGCAAAAAGATACCAACAACCCCTCAATGCCGATTCAAATCTGCCCGATGGGCGTGCTCTACCGCCTCGGGCTGGCCATCGGCTTCTGGGAGCCGATGGCGATGGTGGATGTGACTCGCGAGCCGGGCGTGATGGTGAACATGGGGGGCTTCAAAATCGACTTGGGCCGGACCGGAACCGGCACGGCTGGTCAGAGTGACCGCCCGGCAGCCGGCACGTTCTATCACGTTCACTGGTACAAGTACCCGCTGATTTTCTGGCTCAACATCATCACAAGCCTCGGCTGTCTGCAGACCGGTGATATGGATATTGCCTATCTGTCGGAGGTGGACCCGTTGTGGAATGACAGCACGCTCTCAATGCTCATCAACCCGGAAGCGGCCCTGTTCGGCAACCTGATAGCCCAGGCGGCCTGTGCTGCTGATGCGGCGGCCAGTTCTGCTGGTCTGCCGCTGTCTCCACTGTTCTGGTGTGCCGGCTCACAGGGGTCGTATTACCCGTTGACCGGGTATACCAGTGGCGAGTTTTCTCCGCTGGAGTCCTCACTGCTGGTCAGTGAGCGCATGGCATTCAAGATGCACCGCGAGGGACTGGTCTGGAACTCTGTAGGTGCGGACACCGCCGTGTGTCACCAGTATCCATCCCCGATCATCCCTAAAGAGCGCTGGCGATACCAGATGGTCAATATGTATCCGGAAACGAATAACTGCCATCCATTCGGTGCCAGTACCCAGATGTGGGGTACCGGGCACAACTCTCCGCAGTCGAAGAAAAACTTCGGTTACCTGTTCTGGCGCAAAAGAAACTGTGTATTCCTGTGAGGCTTATCATGAAAAACACCTTATCTCAGGCGTTGCTTCTTAGCGGCCTGATTGCCTGCACGACGGCGGTGGCCGCCAGCGAGCAGGCCGATGTATCCGGGCGCGACATGAACTGGATGAAGCAGCAGCAGGACGCGCTGCAGGAATTTAAGGACGCCATGCGTGGCCAGACAGTTCAGCTGCCGGCAGCACAGCAGGATGTGATCAGTCGGCTCCAGCAGGATATGGCGCGTCAGCAGCGCGGTCAGGGCGGCGAAAAGGAAACGTTTCCTGCCATCTACTTTGTCAGCCTCGGTATTCCGCGCGAGGGACTGTTACCCATGCTGCAGGACGCAAAACGCTTTAACGTGCCCGCCACTCTGCGCGGGCTGGTAAACAACGACATGCGCCAGACGGCGTCGGCGATGTTCGAGCTGGCCAAAGAAGATAAAAACGTCGGTGTGCAGATTGATCCGACCCTCTTCAATGAGTACGGCATCACTGCCGTACCTGCAGTGGTGGTGACCTGTCCGGGAAACTTCGATGTTATCCGCGGGAGCCTGCCGCTGAAGCAGGCGCTGGAGAAGGTGGCAGAGAAAGGTGACTGCGCAGCAACCGCGCGCCGGCTGCTGGAGGCGGCACAATGAAAAAGGCACTCTTTTTAGTCCCGCTGCTGCTCTCAACACTCGTTTATGCCGGCACCAATGATGATGCGTTTAACGCCGGCGCAAGCTTTGGTAAGGGAAATGCCGCACAGGGAACCGGCAGCCTCAAAAATCCCGGAACCGTGACCGGAGACATTCCCGGTTATACCGCTAACCCGCCGCAGAGCGGTTACTACAACGGCCCGGACGGCGGGGATGGCGGCCTGACGAATAAGGGGCAGGCCGCACTCGGGAACAGTGAAGCCGGTCAGGCGGTCATCGACTCCGGCATTAAAAACCCGCTGCCGGTTATCGATCCAAATGCCCCTTTTATCACTATCGGGAAGAACGCGGAGAGCAATGCCGGCTCGATCGTGGACGGCACGAACAGCCAGTGTACGCAGACCAACGTATCGAAATCCGTGTTTGAGAAATACAGCTGCAGCCGTGATCTGGCGCTTAACCAGACCTGTGTGCGCACGGGCCAGGCGGACGGTACTTACACGTCCACCGACTCGATTAAAGAGGTGAAAATAAGTTCCACCAGTATGACATGGTCCGGATATCAACATGATTCCACTCAGGCTTTCTGGACTGTGCCGGGTGGCATGGGCGGGGAAATTATTTCAGGCTCCGTCAGCGTATATCACCGGTACTGGGATTCTAATCAGCGGATATACGTTTTTGGTAGCAGTGTCAGCGAAAACTCGGGGACCTGGGAATTTAACCCTAAATACACCCTGACAGAAGGGGAGCGAGTTCGTTTTTCTATTGGTTATATGGATTCGCCTGCAGCAAATGCCAACAGTCATAACAACGGCAATATCAGCTTTGTGATGACGTTGAAAGTGCGTGTTAAAGACAAAAAGTTCACCCCGAAAGTAACCTGGTCTACCAGCTGCCCGTCAGGCAGTCCGGATGGTAAGAAGCTGAGTACCACCTGCACGGCAGGAGCCGGTAATAAACAGGTAGTGAAAGACGGTACGTCCTACAGCGTCTACAGCGACTGCTGGCAGTATAAGGATGTGTATCAACTGAGCGCTGGCACTAACGGCACCTGTAGCAAGCTTATGAGTAACGCCGCCTGTACCAAAACCGGCTCGGTGTGCAGCGAGAAGACCAACGGCTCCTGCACACATCAGGATGAAACATGGGAATGCCAGAAAGTCTACAACTCGGGCGGTCTGCTGTGTGGCGGGCAATATTTCTGCAAGACCGGTGACTGCAGCGACACCACCGGCGCGGGCGACAGTGGGTTTGATACCGCCGTGGCCAAACTCGCCGGGCTGGCATCTGCGGCAGCGGATGTCACGGAAGACCAGATTAACGTCAAAGCCTTCACAGGCGACAAGATGAGCTGCCGTAAGGCGTTCGCGGGATTCTCAAACTGCTGTAAAGACTCCGGCTGGGGATCTGATGCCGGCCTTGCTGCCTGCAACGATGACGAGCTTGCCCTGGGCAAAGCGAAAGCCAAGAAAGTGACGGTCAGTGTGGGTGAGCGCTGCGATAAAGAAGTGCTTGGCGTATGTATGCAGAAGAGTCAGGTGTACTGCGTATTCCAGGGCAAGCTGGCCCGTATCATCCAGGAGCAGGGACGTCGTGACCAGCTGAAGGTCAACTTCGGTAGTGGAAAAAGCCCTAATTGCCGTGGCATTACCGTGGATGAGTTGCAAAAAATCGACTTCGACCGCATCAACTTCTCTGACTTCTACGAAGACCTGATGAACAGCCAGAAAATCCCTAACACGGCCACGATGACGAAACTGGTCAAGGATCGTATTGCGGGACAGGTTAAGCAGCAACAGATGCAGCAGCAGCTGAACCAGCAGAGCGGGGCGGCAAAATGAAACGGCTGATGACTGTGCTTCTCCTGGCGGTCAGCGTGCAGAGCGTGGCTGAAGAAATCGTGACACCGGCACCACCCTTTACCGGGTGGTCCTGGTACAACGAACCGAAAAAGCCACCCACGCCGCCGGACCGGAAGAAAAAACCTGCACCGGCACAGCCGGCCATCCCGGACTTCAGTCAGATGACGGCAGTGGAACAGGCTAAAGTGCTCAAGCAGTACACCGCAGAGGCGCTTAACCGCGCCATTCTCTATCCCACGGCGGAAAACACCGCCACCTTCCTGAAGTGGCAGAAGTTCTGGACCGACCGCGGCTCGGCGTTCAGTCAGTCCTTTGCGGTCGCGCAGCTGCGTAACCCGGAGCTGGATTACAACCTTGAGTTCCCGCACTACAACAGCACGGCCCCGCTGGTACAGAGTCGCGATCAGAAGCAGCGCGAAAAGGCTATCAGCCAGCTGTCACAGCAGTACGGTCTGTTTTACTTCTACCGGGGCAGTGACCCTATCGATGCACAGATGGCCGGTGTTGTTGCGGATTTTGCGAAAACCAACCGCATCTCGCTTATCCCGGTCTCGGTGGACGGGCAGGTGGCGCAGGCGCTACCCGACAGTCGCCCGGACAGTGGACAGCTTAAGTCGATGGGCGTGAGCCACTTCCCGGCGTTGTTCCTGGTCGATCCGCGCAGCAAAAGCTTCAAGCCGCTGGCCTACGGGTTTATGACCCAGGATGACCTGGCCAAGCGCTTCCTGAACGTCTCAACTGGATTTAAACCTAACTTCTGAGGTGATGTTATGCCGTCACAGAGTAAATATCGTTCCGTTGTTTTCGTGGCGAAAGGGGCCCTTTTCGCGTTCGTCACCGTGCCAGCCCGTATGCTGTTCCTGCTTTTGCTTTTCCTGTTTGTAAGCGGCTCGCCCGCCGGCGAGTTTATTGCCACTGCCCGGGAGCTTACAGGAGGTGCACCGCCAGACCAGGTCTGGGTGTGCGGCACCAACGTTGAACAGTTCACAGAGGATCGTCCTGAAAGTGTTTTAACAAAACGACCCTGTCTCCCGGTGCAGGTGGATGCTGAGAGGTTCGCGGCAGACGTTGATCACGAAATCATCCGGGGCTGGCTGTATTTAGGCGTATTCAGTTTTCTTGTCTACTTTCTGCGCTTTTCACCTGACATCTCCGGGCCGCTCCAGAGCATACTGGCTCGTATTAAATTTGCTTTCTCAAGGAGTATGAAATCATGAAATCATTATCATCCGTGGTACTGCTCTTTTTCTGGGGTATGGTGATTTTCAGCGTCAGTGAGATGATCCCCGTCTGGCCACACTTCACCGAGCAGATGCTTCGCTATACCACGATGGCAATGTGGCTGTGCGCGGTGGTGCTTGTCTTGCGGGATGTCTGGAGCAGCTGGCGCCACGTAAAAGCCACTGATGTGGAGGGGCACCGTGAAGTGTAAGACGTTCGTTTCTCTCACCCTGCTTTTCCCGCTCATGGCGTGCGCCGGTGTTCGTGAAGAACTGGCCGCGATGGAGGCCGGAAAAAGTCCGTCTCCTTATTCCGCCGCGCCGGCAGGCGCACCGGACACCCCGCCGGTGATGCAAAATCTGATGTCCCTGCCGGATGGCCGGCGGGCAGACATGAAGGATTACGCCGTGGTGCTGTTCATGCAGTCCCACTGTCAGTACAGCGCGAAGTTTGACCCGGTACTCAAGGGCTGGGCAGACGGGCACGGTATCAAAGTGTATCCCTACACGCTCGATGGCGGCGGGGATGCGGCCTATCCCACACCGCTTGTCCCGCGTAAAACGGACCCGGCAGCGCCGCTGGCCGATGAAATTATGACGTTCTTTGGCAACGGGCTGCCGATTGCCACCCCGACAGCGTTCATGGTTAACGTGAACACCCTGAAAGCCTATCCGCTGACGCAGGGTGTTATGGAAATCCCGGCGCTGGAAAACCGCTACGCCAGCCTGATTCAGGCAGATATGGACCAGATCGACCCGCAGCTGCTTCCGCCGATGCCGGCAAACGCCCAGGTCACCACGCAGTAATCCTTACGGAAACCCTCATGACTACTAACACGTATGCGTTATCGCGTTCCGAACGCGCATGGCTGATGACAGCGCTGGCCTTTCTCGTCTCTGCCATGTTTTACCGCCAGCTCGCCTCCCGGGTCGTCAGTGGCCAGCCCGGCGACGTCCTGACCAGTATGCTGCAGAACATGCCGGTACTGATGATGATTTGCCTGTGCGGTGGGTTCATGCTCACCGCTGTCGGGCATTACGCGGTGCGACAGACCTTTGTGAAGCCAGCCTCACATGGGGTGGCTCATGATTAAATCGCTTCTTGTTGCCGGCACGGTATTCCTTACCGGGCTGGCTGCCCTGCCGGCACAGGCTGATGTGAACAGCGACCTGAACGGCTTCTTTGGCAGCCTGGGGTACAGCGGTAACGTTACCCAGGCACAGGCCTGGCAGGGACAGGCGGCCGGGTACTACACCGGTGGCTCGGTATACCTGCGCAACCCCGTGAAAAGCGTGCAGCTTATCTCGATGCAGCTTCCGTCCCTGAACGCCGGCTGCGGTGGCATCGACGCCTATCTCGGCTCGTTTAGTATGATTTCCGGGGAAGAAATTCAGCGCTTCGTTAAGCAGATCATGAGTAATGCCGCTGGTTATGCATTTGATCTGGCGCTGCAGACAATGGTGCCGGAGCTGAAGCAGGCGAAAGACTTTCTGCAGAAGCTGGCCAACGACGTGAACTCCATGAACATGAGTTCGTGTCAGGCGGCGCAGGGAATTATCGGCGGGCTTTGGCCGGTATCACAGGTATCTAACCAGAAAATCTGCCAGGACATTGCCGGCGAAACCAACATGTTTGCTGACTGGGCTGCATCGCGTCAGGGCTGTACGGTCGGCGGGCAGGGGGACAAGGTTACCGATAAAGCCGGCGAGGAGCAGAAGGATCAGGTGCTGAAGAACAAGAACCTTATCTGGGACGCCCTCTCCCGCAACCGCCTGTTCGACAGTAACCGGCAACTCAAGGAGCTGGTGATGAGTACGGTCGGCTCCATCATCTTTAACAAAGACGGCGACGTAACCATTCTCACCCCGCTGGTTGATAACCGCGACCTGGTGAAAGTCCTGATGCGCGGTGGTACCGCCAAAGTCTACGGCTGTGATGAGGACACAGTGTGCCTGACGCCGGTGGTGGTCAGCATCAACATCTCTGAAAGCAACGCGCTGGTGACACTGGTGAAAAACCTGATGCTGTCCATGCAGTCGAAGCTGGTTGATGACAAGGCGCTGACTGAGCAGGAGAAGGGCTTTGTGAACACCACATCGGTGCCGGTGCTCAAATACCTGACCAACGCCCAGAGTATGGGGATGAGCGCGACCTACCTGATTCAGGTGGCCGACTTTATCGCCCAGGACCTGATGATCCAGTACCTGCAGGAGCTGGTAAAACAGGCCAGCCTGTCCCTTGCCGGCAAAAACTTCCCCGAGGAAGCCGCGGCGAAACTGCGCGACAACATCATTCACGCGCAGGGGCTGCTGGCTGACATGAAACTGCAGTCTGCAGCAGACCAGAACGCCCTCGATGGTATCGATCGCAACATGCAGTACCTGCAACAGCAGGTTTCGACCATCGTATCCGGCTCCTACCAGAGCAACTACCAGTGGGGTAACCCGTAATGCTTGAGGTCTACACAATCTATGGTGGCGGGATGTGGAAAACGGCTTTCGATGCCGTAGTCACCTTATTCGGGACCAGCACCTGGGGAACGCTGCTGCGTATGGCCGGCACGTTCTCAATACTCGGGGTGCTGGCCACATTCGTCAAAGGGCGCAACCCGATGGTGTTCATCCAGTGGCTGGCACTGTTCATGCTGTTTACCAGTGTGCTGGTCGTGCCTAAGCGCTCGGTACAGATAATTGATATCACCGACCGGGCGCAGGTGTGGGTGGTCGATAACGTGCCGGTGGGGCTTGCTGGCATCGCATCCCTGACAACCAGTATCGGTTACAACATGGCGTCCCTCTACGACATGGTTATGGCCCGGCCAGACTCGGTGACCTACACCAAAACCGGGATGTTGTTCGGCTCCCAGCTGGTTGCGGAAAGCAGTGATTTCCGTACCCAGAACCCGGAGCTGGCGCAGATGCTGCCCGACTACGTGGAAAACTGTGTTATCGGGGATATCCTGCTCAATCACAAGTACACCGTAAATGAGCTGATGAACTCAACCGATCCGCTCACGCTTATCACCGATAACCCCAGCCCGCTGCGCGGTATCTACAAAACCGATACCTATACCCGTCAGTTCCTGACCTGCCGTGAGGCGGCCACGCAGATCCGCACGCTGGCCAACCTTGACAGTCAGCTGGGTGGGGCATCGTTCCAGCGGCTGGCCAGCAAGGTTTTCGGCACGCGTATGAATGGTACGGCGCTACTCAGTCAGTCGATGGGTGAAAGTTACGGGTTCTTTTATGCAGGTGGTCTGACCGCGTCGCAGATCATGAAGAACAACATCACCAACAGCGCCATTCAGCAGGGTATCCGGGGATTTGCGGCACGTTCTTCTGACACGGCAAACCTGGTGAATCTGGCAGTGGAGAACTCTGCCACAAAACAGCGTCTGAGCTGGGCCGCGGGCAGTGCGCTGGCAACGCGTCAGCTGCCTTTCGCGCAGTCCCTGCTGATGCTCATTATGGTGTGCCTGTTCCCGCTGGTTATCACGCTTGCGGCGGCAAACCACTCCATCTTTGGCCTCAATACGCTGAAGCTTTATATCTGCGGGTTTATCTACTTCCAGATGTGGCCGATCATGTTCTCCATCCTGAACTTTGCCTCCACCTACTGGCTGCAGACGAAAACAGGCGGCACGCCACTGGTGCTGGCCAACAAGGATGTGGTTGCCCTGCAGCACTCTGATGTTGCCAACCTCGCCGGGTACATGTCGCTCTCTATCCCGGTACTTGCCGCAGTGTTGACCAAAGGGGCTGCGGCGATTGGTTCCCAGGTGGCAGGCAGCGTGTTCAGTTCGGCTGCGTTTGGTTCAGCAGGTGTGGCCGCCACTACCGCCGACGGTAACTGGTCGTTTAACAATATGTCGATGGATAACGTTCATCAGAACAAGCTCGATACCAACCTCTCGCAGCGTCAGGGGCAGCAGACCTGGCAGGCTGACAACGGCTCCACCCATACTGTCACCGCCAGCGGCATGAACGTTATTGACGGCTCGGGCGCGATGTCGAATCTGCCGGTGAACATGAAGCTCAGTCAGCTGGCCAGCAGCGGATTCCAGGAGCA
The DNA here is from genome assembly GCF_000463155.2 of Siccibacter turicensis LMG 23730. Taxonomy (GTDB): domain Bacteria; phylum Pseudomonadota; class Gammaproteobacteria; order Enterobacterales; family Enterobacteriaceae; genus Siccibacter; species Siccibacter turicensis. Next base: position 18,194 of record NZ_AWFZ01000016.1, read on the forward strand.
GGCGCGGCTGTCGCAGGTACAGGCCCAGTCCTCCCTTGATGGCTATAACCACAGCGTGACAAGCGGATGGTCCCAGTTGTCCCAGCTTTCACACTCAAGCGGCAGCAGTGACAACCTGACGCAGGGCAGTGATAACAGCCAGGCCACTAATGCCACCCGCGGGGCCAGCATGATGATGTCGGCCGCAGAGAGCTATGCGAAAGCTAATAATGTTTCCACGCAGCAGGCTTATAACGAGCTGATGGATATCAGTAACCAGGGTAGTTTGAGTGCCGGAGCAAAAGTCACTGGTGGTGCCGGATTCAATATCGGGTTTGCGAAAGTCGGGGGAGAACTATCCGCAGGCGCGGACGTTCGACACACCACTGGCAGCTCACGAGGCGTGCAGGACGTTAACTCTAGTACAAATGACCATCGTCATGACCAGAACAGTCAGGCTGTTAATGACTTCAGACGTGGCATGGATATGGTTTCCAGCACCCGTATTACAGATGCCGGTAGTCACTCTGATAATGTTGCCACCAATGACGTGCAGCAGTTCGCCGCCACACTTAACGATGCGAAAAGCCAGTATCATCAGTACACAACCAGCTCCACACAAAGTGATGAGTACAGCCGTATGGCCACAATGGCGCAGAACCAGAGTGCCAGCCTTGATACGAACTATACGCAGGAGTTTGTGGACTGGGCATCAAACAAGTACGGCGATAAAGCGCAGAGTGTTCTCACCAGTGCACCGTCAGCCCGGGAAGCCGCAATGGAATTCGTTGATGAGCGCCTGAAACCTGAAATTATGGGTGACTACCAGCAGGGCCGGAGCGAGCTGCGCAGTGGTGATGATCATAACGTGTTTGCGGGACAGAGCGTTGCAGAGGCCAGTCCGGTATCCGGCACAACCTCAGTTAACTCGAATGTGGCACATCGGGGCACAGTAGCTGATGAATCTTCAGGGCGAACAGCTGAGCGTGAGCAAACGTCGGCACTGATGGGTAACAGCGCAATCGTTCCTCAGAGTCTGAGCGGACCAAGAGGAAATGGTGCTCGGGGTGGTAATGACCGGCCTGTTTATGATGGTGATAACCTTCAGCGCGCCATGACATCTGATTTCAGGAACAACCAGGCTGCAATAAAAACGCAGGCTGGACAGGAATTCCCGGCAAACAGTGACATCGCTGCACGCGTGGCAGAACAAAGATCTGAAAACGCGCAGAATATCAACAATTCTGCTGGGGAAATCGACAAAAAACAATCCACTGTTCAGGCATCCAGTGATATTCTTAAAGATGAAAACAGTAACTCTCATGGTAAATTCGCCGTAGGGCGTAAAGAACATGAAATTGATCAGCAAATGCCAGTTATAGATAGTAGTGAGAAAGATAAGCTTAAAGACCAGCTGGCAGAGCTAAGGAAAAAAACTGGGTAGGGGTGGGTTATGAAAGTGGGAATGTTAACAAAGTCATTATATGCGCCGATCCTGTTATTATATTTTTGCGCGCCAATATATCATGATGTAATGGCATTTTCTGCAAACTATGATTTTACAGATTGGGTGATGTTAGGAGTCATATATGGCATTGGAACAATGTTTTCATTCCCATTACTTTATCTTCTATTCAAACTAGAGCCGAAGCTTACTTCTTGCCGCGGTACAGGCATGCGTGCTGGTGCATGCTTGTTACTACTAATAGGGTGCATTGCTTTGTTTTGGAATGTCTCGGGGTTATTCTATGCCTCATTGCTAGTCGCAATTCTTTGCTCATTTTTTATTATGTTCTTGTGGCGTAGTGATCTAAATGCGAACGCTAAGATTTACAAAGAAAATCATACAGGCGCTATGTATGCAGTGAAGAATGGCAAGAGCAGGCTTTTAAATGTAAATGAAGTTACGCATGTTACTGCTCTGGTCGATGCTGGTAAATTGCACATACATGAGTATGTCGGTGATTTCAACGCAGGTTCGTCTATCGCATCATCGCCGACGTTTGATAACGCTTCATTACATTCAGGTGTTAATTTAGACTCATCCTCAACTAACTATGTTAACCCCTCAACAGGATTACCTATGTCTGGGGGAATGTCAGGGTTAGACATTTCAGGTAACACTTGGGGTACAAGCTTCAACGACCCCGCTAATAATGGAACCTCTTATGACCCTAACCGTGGTTACTGATTAGTATGAGTAAGACTATCAGCAATTAAGATTCAATGTGTAAATAGACCTATCAAAGTAGCTCCTCGTTGGGTTAATCCTCTGGATTAACCCTTTTTTATACCCACAGGAAAATTATGAAACTCAACAAAATCGTTGTTGCGGGCATCGTTGCGTCTGTATTCGTTCTCTCAGGTTGTGGCGCTATGTCTACCGCTGTTAAAAAACGAAACCTTGATGTTAAAACACAGATGAGTGAAACCATCTGGCTTGAGCCGTCATCTGAGAAAAGCGTGTATATCCAGGTGCGTAATACCTCGGACAAGGATATGTCCGGTCTGCAGGGGCAAATTGCCAAAGAGCTGTCATCAAAAGGATACCGTGTGACTGGTTCGCCGGACGAAGCGTATTTCTGGGTACAGGCAAACGTCCTGAAAGCAGAGAAAATGGATCTGCGCCAGTCGCAGGGATTCCTCAGCAGCGGTTATGAAGGCGCTATTACCGGCGCGGCGCTCGGCGCAGGTATCACCGCGTATAACTCAACCTCTGCCGGCGCCACGCTGGGCGTTGGTCTGGCCACCGGTCTGATTGGCATAGCCGCTGACGCAATGGTGGAAGACATTAACTATACGATGGTGACCGATCTGCAGATTTCTGAGCGCAGCAAGGCCAGTGTCACGACCGACAATGTGGCCGCGCTGAAACAGGGCTCCTCCGGCGTTAAGCTGCAGACCAGCAGCGAGCAGGGGAATCGCATGAAGTACCAGACCCGCGTGGTTTCAAATGCCAACAAGGTGAACCTCAAGTTTGAAGAGGCCAAACCGGTGCTAGAAGCCCAGCTGGCCCGTTCAGTAGCCGGCATTCTGTAATACCCCAGGGCTGTATTGCGCAGCCCTATCTATTTCACTTCATCGGCCCGTACTGAAACCCGGCATATTTCTGCAAGTGGGGTGAGTACGCGGTAACTGTTAATACAGTGATATTTCGCTTCCTCACAGGGACTCGCTCTGCGTGTCCCTGTTTGCGGCGAGCGCTTCCCTCTTATTTTTTTCCGCCACTGACCTAGACCAGTGGTGCGATGACTGCTGGATAACATCTATGAGCTTTGCAGGAAAAAACCTTACTCAGGGCGGGCAGATGACCGCCTACCGCTGGCGCATGTTCTTACAGGTAAACAACTGGATTGGCTTCTGGGTGTTCGTCCTGTTCTTCGCGCTGGCGGCGATTATTTTTGTATGGCGTGTGCCACAGGAGGTTATGGAAAACGGTGCCTGGTACTGGTTTTCTGACTTCAACAGCAGCTTTATCGATCTGATGCCCAAAGGTGGCAAGCAGTACAACATCCATTACTACTACGCACCTGGGAACGTCACCTACACACTGAAAATGACGCTGGCGCAGATGCATGCCGATCCGTACATGAAAGTCATGGGGGAGCGCTTTCTGACGCAGCTGCAGATGGCCACACTGGTCAGCAGCATCTTCAGTTTCGGCGTGTTTCTGGCCATCGCTGTCTATATCGCCCGGATAGGCAGGCGCGAGAGTGAGGATGAGTATATTTCCGGCATGCTGCTCACCGAGAAGCCCGCGGAAGTGAATGCGCTGCTGCGCAAAAACGGCGAGCTGTCAGATTTACGCGTGGGTGACCTGCATATGGTACAGCGTGCGGAGGTGATGAATTTCCTCATCCACGGCACCATTGGCGTAGGTAAATCCACCCTCATTCGCTGGCTGCTGCAGCACATTCGCAAACGTGGCGACAGGGCCATTATTTACGACTCGGGCTGCACCTTTACCGAAACCCATTACAACCCCGCCACCGATATCATTCTCAACCCCCATGACGAACGCTGTGCTAACTGGCATCTGTGGGGGGAGTGCGTCGATGCCGTCGATTTCGACAACATGGCCTCAAGCCTGATACCGGTTGAAGGGGACTCCGATCCGTTCTGGGTCTCCAGTTCGCGGACCATCTTTGCAGACCTGGCAATCCGTATGTCAGCCGACCCTGAACGCAGCATCGAGAAATTCCTGAAAACGCTGCTGTCGCTCGATATGAAAAGCCTGCGCGAGTATCTGGCCAACACCCCGTCCGCCAACCTGGTGGAAGAAAAAATCGAAAAAACCGCCATCTCGATCCGCTCAGTGGTGACCAACTATGCCAAAGCCCTGCGTTACCTGCAGGGGCTGGATGATGGTGTGAAGCCCCCGTTCACCATTCGCGAATGGATGACCACGCCGGCGTATGACAACAGCTGGCTGTTTATCTCCACTCAGGCACGTCACCGAAAAAGCGTGCGCCCCCTGATATCCCTGTGGGTATCACTGGCCACGCTCATGCTGCAGTCGATGGGGGAAAACAGCGACCGCCGTGTGTGGTTCATTTTTGATGAAATCCCGAGTCTGCAGCGCATCCCGGAGTTTAACGAAACCCTGGCGGAAGGCCGTAAATTTGGCGGCTGTTTTGTACTGGGCGTACAGAACATGGCGCAGCTGGTTCACGTCTACGGTCGTGAGCTGGCCAAAAGCATCTTTGACCTGCTGAACACCCGTATGTATGGCCGTTCCCCCAGTTCTGAGATGGCAAAACTGGTTGAGGAGGAGCTGGGGAATCAGCGCCGCAAGGAGATACGTGAGCAGAACAGCTACGGTCTGGACCAGGTGCGCGACGGTATCTCACTTGGTAAGGACAAGGTGAATAATCCAGTCGTGGATTACGAGCAGATCATGCAGCTGCCGAACCTGAGTTTCTATGTGCGCCTGCCGGGCGAATACCCGGTGGTGCGGCTGAAGCTGAAATTCCGTAAGCAGGCCAAACCTAATGTCGGCCTGATTGAGCGCAATATCCGCGACGCACTCAGCCCTGAGCTGGAAAAACTGGTGCTGGAAAACGAGCGAGCCAGTGCCGCTGCCGGGGTTAACTTCCCGACTGGTGATGAGTCACTGGAGCGCCGTGATACTACTGCGGCAGAAAGCAGCGTCACTCTGTCATCAGAGATGCTCCGCCCTGCCACGTCGAACGAGCCACGGTCCTCTACAGGCACATCCAGCGCGCCGTTAATGACAACCGTTGAGAAACCGGCTCCGGCTCATGAAGCTCAACCCCCGACTGCTGTAACCCAGCCGGCACAATCTGTCTGGCCACAGCAAACCCCATCACCTGCAAAGCCTGTTTCTCCGTCGCGGCCACTGACCGGCGCGGCGCGGCTTTCCGCGTCCGATACCGCCAGTCTGGATGCACTCGACCGGCTCAAAAAGTCCCGACGCAGGGTGCAGGCCGAAGGCAGTGATGAAACCGATGCTGCCGCAACAGATGGCGGGGAGTCGCTGAATCTGGAGATGGACGTGGCTGAACTGGCAGACGGCGGGTTGCAGCTGACCACTGCCGGCACAGACCGCACAGATGACGACGTACCGGAGCATCACCGCGCCAGCCGGCGCATGGCTCAGGAAGAAGAAAACATTCTGCGTCACCGGGAGCACGACGATCCGGGATATGACGCTGATTACGCACGCTACTACGACGACGGAGAACTTGAAAGATGATGTCAGTCGCACCGGTAGCCTCGGCCGGCACAGCCGCAGGCTACTACAGCAATGCCGATAACTACTATTTTCTGGGCAGCCTACAGAGCCTTTGGATCGGTGAGGGTGCCCGTGAGCTGGGACTGGAGGGAAATGTCCGCGGGGACGATCTCACTGCGGTACTGGAGGGCCGTCTGCCGGACGGCTCCCGTCTCGGTAAGGAGATGAACGGGATTCACGTTCACCGTCCGGGACACGACCTGACCTTTTCTGCACCCAAAAGCGTGTCCATTCTGGCGCTGATTGGCGGTGACAAGGACATGCTGGAAGCGCACGACCACGCTGTGCGTGTTGCGGCCGGCTATGTAGAAAAGCTTATCTCCGCGCGCGACACAAAAGACGGGGTCACCTCCATTATCCAGACAGGCAAAATGGTGGCTGCTGCCTATACCCATGACACGTCGCGTAACCTTGACCCGCAGCTGCACACACACCTGCTGATCGCAAACATGACGGAGCTGAACGGTAAATGGAAGGCGCTGGCCACGGATTACATCCACGACGCCGGCTTTATCGAGACGGTAATGAAAATGCAGGTCACGCTCGGAAAAATTTATCGCGGCGCACTCCGTGAGCGCGTGGAAGCGCTGGGCCATGACGTGGAGACGGTCGGTAAGCACGGCATGTGGGAAATTAAAGGCGTGCCGGAAGACGTCCGCGAAGAGTATTCCTCACGCGGTCGGGAAATTCAGGGGGCAATTGGAGCTGAAGCCACATTGCGCAGCCGTGATGTGGCCGCCAAAGATACCCGACGCGCTAAAGTTGACCCCTCACGTCTGCGTCTTATGGAGCGCTGGCAGACCCAGATGAAGGAAAAGGGCTTCGACCTTAAAGGGTATATGGAAAGCGTCTCCCCCCGCGAGGATCGTGAAACGCGTTATCCGGAGCCGGTGCCGCCAGCGCCAGTCGAAAAAAACGGGCCGGGTATCACGCGGGAAAACGAGAACATCCCGGAAGTTGCCGCCCGGCCTGAGCGTGCACCTGACACGCCGGCAGCGCCCCGCAGCGATCGTGAAGTACCTGAGCCGTCACCGGCAATGCCAGGCGATCACAACCGGCACGACCTTACTCCGTCACACGATAAACAGCCTGAACCTGCCCCCCGGTCGGTGCCGGAACCACGTACTCCTGTTGCGGATAAGCCCGCCCCGGCATTACGTCAGGAAGTGCTGGACGCCGTAAAAATGGCCGTGTCGCAACTCAGTGACAGCAAAACCCGCTTCACCTGGGGAGAGCTGATGCTCACGACCACCGAGTTCAGTGACAAGCTTCCGGATATGAAAGAAGTGAAGCAGGCCATTGATGCCTCGCTGAAGGAGGGGCTTATTATCCCGCTGGACAGTGAAAAGGGCGTGTTCACATCCCGTATTCACCTGCTCGATGAGCTGTCCATCCAGGCGCTGAGTCAGGAGCACATCAGGGCGGGCAGCGTGGTGAGCTTTACCCGGCCAGAGCTGTACGCCCCTGCCTCGCTTGAAGTGGTCGAGCAAGACAGCCTGGTGCTGATGAATGCACCCGGCGGTGTTGCCGGTATCCGGGGGCTGACTTCACAGATTGCCGGTATCGCCATCGGTCACGGGCGCGAGGTAAGCGTGCTCGCCAGTTCAGCCGAACGCGCCACATCGCTTGCGAAAGACGAGACCCTGCGTGAGCGGCTTATCAGTCGCCAGCATGTCGTGAGCGGGGAATTCAGCCTGAAGCCCCAGAGCACGCTCATCATCGAAGGGGCGGAACGTCTGGGACTTAAGGAGACACTGGTGCTGCTCGGCGAGGCGCGGGTGAAAGACGCACAGCTGGTCTTTCTGGACAGTGCCGGTCGCCAGGCCAACGGGAACGCCATGTCGGTGCTGGAGTCTGCCGGCGTACCACGCAGCCGTCGCACCGAGCCGTCTCCCGGGCTGGAAACGGACGTGGTGAGCATCCCGGACAAACGTAACCGCTACGAGGCGCTGGCCAACCGCTTTGCTGAGCTGAGCGCCGGCAGTGAGCCGGTAACGGCGGTGGTCATCGGGCAGCGAGAGCAGAAGCAGCTGACGGGGCTTATCCGGGATGCGCTGCAGAACGCAGGACAGCTTGAGCGTGACGGTGTCACGGTGGAAGCCCGCTCGCCGGTCTGGCTTGACGGCAAAACCCGGCGTATGCCTGGCTCGTACCGCAGCGGACAGGTTCTGGAGGACCGCAGCGATGCGCGTGAAACGCGGCATTACGTAATCGACCGGGTACATGAGGATACACGCATGCTGTCACTCATCGACGGCGATGGCGTGGTGGTTCGCCAGAAAATCAGCAGCCTGACCGCCGACTGGCGTCTGTATAACAGTGAAAACATCAGCGTGGCAGAGGGTGAAAAACTGCTGGCCGTTGCCGGTGATAAAGCCGCCGGCCTGAAAGCCAAAGATCGCCTGCAGGTGACCGGCGTGAGCGACAGGGGTATCGAAGTGGTACGCGACGGTAAACCTCTGGTACTGCCTGCTGACCGCCCGCTCTATATCACCCACGGGTATGTGGCCGCTCCCGGCGGGCGGGATAATGACAACGGCACGGTACTGGCCGCGCTTAACAGCCGGGATATTACCGCCCGCACCATGAATTCCCTAGCCCAGTCCGGGCAGCGTGCAGAAGTGTTTACCGCCGAAGCACAGGACCGGGCTGAAGCCCGCCTTCAGCGTATGACAGACCTCAGCTCACCCGTACAGCTGGTTCGCCGGCTCAGTGGTCAGGAGGACGTGTCACAGGCCGTTGGCACACTGCAGCAGGGCGTGAAAAGTGACGCCGCGCTTGCCGTGCACCGCGCCATCGCGGATCAGCGGTCGGTGGTGTTCAGCGAGCTGAAGCTTGTCGAGGCTGCGCAGGGTTTCCACCCGGATATGGTGGCGGTCGGGCGCGAAGTCAGCGCAATGGTGAAAAACGGTGACCTGATCACCGTTCCCAACCGCGGCGAGCCGCTGCTGGTCTCGCGGGCAACCTGGGAAATGGAGAAAGCCATTCTGCGTACCATTGAGGCTGGAAAAGACACTCAGGAGCCGCTGATGGAGCAGGTTGACCCGAAACTGCTTAATGGCCTGACGTCAGGACAGAAACAGTCAGCGATGCTCGTACTCGGCAGCCGGGATCAGTTCACCGGTATTCAGGGTTACGCCGGGGTGGGTAAAACCACGCAGGTGGGGGCGGTTAAGGCGGCAATCGAGACCCTGCCGGCAGATGTCCGGCCGGAACTGCGCGGGCTGGCGCCGACACACCAGGCGGTTAAGGAGCTGAAGGACGTGGGCATGGTGGCCCAGACGGCAAAATCGTTCATCGTTGAGCATGATCAGCTGGTCGCGGCCGGCCAGAAACCTGATTACCGTAACCAGGTGTTCCTGATTGATGAATCCTCAATGCTGGGTAACCAGGACACCGCGGCCGCGTATCAGGCGATACAGGCCGGCGGAGGACGCGCGGTCTCGATGGGCGATATCGATCAGTTTGAGTCAGTGGACGCCGGTGCACCCTTTAAGCTCATGCAGGAGCGCAGCCCGATGGACGTGGCCATCATGAAACAGATCGTGCGACAGAAGGACAGTAACCTGAAAGACGCCGTCCACGACATTATCGATAACCGTATCGATGCCGCCTTGCGGCGCATTGAAAGCCAGCCGACAGACAAAGTGGACCGGATCAGTGATGCTCCGGTCCCCCCTTCCGGCCTGACAGAAACCGGCGATCCGGTAAACGACATCGTGGCGGACTGGGCGGGCCGGACACCGGCGGCGCGCGCCCGGACCATTATCATCACCCAGCTTAACAAGGACCGGCAGGCGGTTAACCAGGGTATTTATCACAGCCTGGCAAAAGAGGGCTCGCTGGGACGGGAGGAAGTGACGGTGCCGGTACTGGAGAAAATCAGCCGCACCCGTCACGAGTTCAACAAAACCGCGCCCTGGCAGAAAGGTATGGTGGTGAAACGGGGTGAGCGGTATCAGGATGTGATTGCCGTTGACCGGAACGGCTCACTCATCACGGTTCGGGATGAGAATGGCGATCTGGGGATGTATTCCCCCCGAGAGTTGCTGACGAACGATGTGCAGCTTTTCACCCGCGCGAAGATACCGGTGCGTACCGGGACAGAGCTGCGTTTCACTGCCACTGATCGTGAGCAGGGGCAGACCGCTAATCAGCGGTACACCGTAGATACCATCAGGGAAAACGGCGAAATGGTGCTGCGGGGCGCTGCCGGCACAAAGGTCATCAACCCGAATGAAGTCCGGGCCGAGCAGCATATCGATTATGCCTGGGCCGTGACCGGTTACGGCGCGCAGGGGGCCAGTAGTGATTATGTCATCTCACTCGAAGGTACCGATGGTGGCCGCCGCAATTTGGCCACGCAGCGGGCGTTTTATATCTCCACATCGCGTGCCAAAGAGCATGTGCAAATCTATACCGATGGCAGGGAAAAATGGATACAGCGGGTTAAAAGCGGGGAGTACGAAGACAAGACCGCGCATGACGCTCTGAAGCCGGAAACCGAACGTAAACAGGCGAAGGCAATCTGGGCGATGGGCCAGCCGGTGAGTAAAACCGCCATTGGCAGGGCATGGTCCCGTCATCAGGACATGGGCAGCAGCAACCTGACTGCCCGTATCATCCCGGCTACCCGTCGTTTTCCGGAGCCATCACTGGCGCTGCCGTTGTATGACAACAATGGTAAAAGTGCCGGTCTGGCGCTGGTTTCTCTCGTGGCCAGTAATGAAGGCCGGCTGACGCAGGGGGATGTGCGTATGGTGGCCACACAGGGCGCGCGTGCAGCTGTACTGCAGCGCAGCCAGACCGGTCATACACATGTCGTGAAAGACATGGCTGAAGCACTGAGAGTCGCACGTGACCATCCCAGAGACGGAGTGGTGTGGCAGACCAGTGAGCAGGATGTCTCCGGACAGCTGATGAAAATTACTAAGGGTACAGATCAGCTGGCAGAACAGCGCCGGGCACAGAGCATTATTCAGGAGGTACCAGAAATCCGCTTGCCGGCAGACGTGCAAAAGGATGCCGAGAACGCGGTGGCACAAAAAGCTCAGGAGGCGCTGCAGCAGGAGCGTGAGAGGGAACAAACCGACGCCAGCCGGATTATTCGTGACGCCCTGTCACTGCCGGATGCAGCCAGAAGCCGCGAAGAGGGACTTAACGCCGCGGCTGAGACGGTATCCCGTGGCATGGCTGACCGGACGCCGGAAAACATCAGGCTTCCGGATGACCCGGAGATCACGCGTAACCAGAGTGAGCTACAACGCGCTAGACAGGTGCAGCAAGACCTTTCCACACAGCAGGAGAATATCCGCCTGCCGGACACCGGCGAACGCGGGCGCGCCATCGAGCGCGATGAACCCACCCCCGTACAACATATCCAGAAAGAACGCTAACCACAGGAACCTGAACATGCTGATTAAAACAGTTATTGCCACAGTAGTTACAACATACATTGGGTTTTCTTCCATTGCCCTCGCATCGACACCGGCGCCGGTATTCACGCCTGAGCAGGAAGCCCGGATTGGTGAGCTGGCCGAAGCGTACCTGCTGGAACACCCGGAAATACTGGTGCAGGTCAGCCAGAAGCTGCAGGCGCAGCAGACCGCCCGGCAGCAGATGGGGTTTGCCCTGAACGTCATGGAACATCAGGAGGCATTGCTCAATGACCCTGACACGCCGGTAACAGGTCCGAAGGAGGCAAAGGTGGCAGTAATCGAATTCTTTGATTACCAGTGTGTCTTCTGCAGCCGACTGGCACCGGCGATGGAAGACGTGATGAAAGCCAGCCCCGACACACGTTTTGTGTTCAAGGAATGGCCCATTTTTGCGCAGCGCTGGGAAAACTCACAAAAAGCAGCCGAGCGCGGTGTGGCTATCTGGAAAGAAAAAGGCGCGGAGGCTTACCTGACATATCACAGCGGCATCTACCACACCGGACATAGCGAAGGCGAGCTGACAGAACTGGACATTAAAACCGCCAGCGCAGCTGCCGGGTACACCCCTGTTAAGCAACTGGTGATGACTTCTGCTCTGGATAAGACGAACGCGCTGGCTCAGGCTCTTGGCCTGACCGGTACGCCAGGTCTGATTGTAATGCCGGTAAAAAATGCCACCCCGGAAAAAATTACGGTGTTCCCTGGCCTTGCTACGGCCGAACAGATCCTGTCTGCGATTGATAAAGCCAGCAATTAAGTAACAGAAAGTCGTACTTATCCGCCAGAAAGTATCCTTCTCTTCACCTTTCCTGAGGCCGCACTCGCATGTGGCCCCAGCTTTATTACGCTTCCTCGCCAGTTCGCTCGCTGTCGCTCGGTCTCATGGTTGCGGCGAGCATATGCATAAAAGGAGAATGTGTTCAGGACTTAAACAGCCGGCCATCAAAATCAAAGGGCACTGTGACTGCGTTACTCACTACCTTTCTGAGACCTGGATAATGAGGATTTATAAGGAAGTTGTGTTCAACAGGTAATATAGCGCTGGGAACCGCGAGCGCGAGTGCATTACCCTCCTTGATCCATATATCACCTATTGTTCGGACGTTATCAGGGGAGATTGGTGCATCCCAGTTTCGTGGCAAGGCTTCAATATCTAATACTTCAATAAGAGAGTCCGGGACGTCAATCGTTAGTAAGGTATATTTACCTAATCCGGGCGCCTCATGCATATGTACCAGCACTTCCAGAACTGCCAGAGATGCGCTACCAGTAGCGTATACCATCGCAGTACCTTCATGATTCCACCGTCCGCCATAATCGCGAGCGCCACTGCCGGTCCACGCCTCGGAGGCATAGCGTGTTTTTGTTAAGCGAAACAGCTTCACGAAAAGACGCCATGCTCGAGCCGGTTTATAAGTTTCAGCACTTCGAACGCACCAGCTTCAGAAGAAAGTAAATCAGCAGGTTTTTCCCATCCAAGTCCTCGAACAGGCTCATTCAGCCATTTCAGCGCGGCACCCTTGTCACCTTCAAACATCTCTACAGCCCGATCCATAACCCGTATCAGACGTACAAGACGTTCACTTTGTTCAGCAGTAAAACGGGCTTTGCTACTACGATTGAACGTTGTGCCAGGTATACCGGTCATATGACGTAATTCTGTTTTAGAAATGTTGGTCCATCTGGTGATTCGTTCAGCAACATCACCTTCAAGCCCTTCTTCAATCTGAGCTAGAAGTCCGAGGCCGTCACCACTGCTGAGGCCAGCGAACTGCCAGAGACGTTGTTGTTGCTTAGAAGCCAGAGTAGGGGAGTAGACTTTCATAAATACCTCCATTTGGTCATAATTTTACGTCCAAATGGTACAAAAAGAAAGGTTGCTACTATAACTTTGCGGTTACTACCATAGTCAAAGTTAAGCTCAGACCTCCGGAGAAGGGCAAAACTCAAATGTCTGCTTTGTGCCAGAAGCGGACGTTGCAAGGCACATAATGGTTCATTAAATGGCAGGGAATAAAGCAGGACAAGGCTTACATATGTCCTGTTCTGAGCGCATTTCTGTCCTGATGCATTCGCGGCGTGGGCCGCCGCCGGACTTTCCGCGCCGCTGGCCCTGCTGCACGTGCTGGAAAAAGACGGCCATCCGACCGTCTCTGACCTGAGCGGCAGCATTAGCATCGTCAGCATAGAACTGCTGACCGAAGAACTCGTGCGGGTTGATGTGTTCCCATCTCCAGCGGAGATAGATGGGTAAACCTCGCCGTTAAATAACGCCGTTAAAACGCATAACTTCGATAACGACCAGTCCGATGGCAAGAGCGCTAGTCGCAAACAGCAAGTAATCGCGCAGTCCTGCACGTTTTAACCGAGACGTCTTCTCTAATTCGCTGACCCGCGCTGCGATGCCTGTTGCGACGTTTTCCTGCAAGGTCAGCTTGTCCATCAGTAAGGCCAACTGTTGCTGGTACTGATCCGCCTGCTCTTCAAGGGCCAGAGCCAGCTTCCCTGACTGTTGCCCTTGCTCCTGCTGCTGTCGCTCGAATTTTGGGACAATCTGCTCCAGGAGGGCAAGCTGTGTTGCGTGCTCATCCTGACTTGCCTGCAAACGTTGAAGCATCTCCTCCTGCTGCCAGCTCAATGACTGTAACCGGTTAATCTCCTTTTCATGTTCCTCGACACGCTGTGCCTGTTCCAGTTTATCTTCCACCTGGGATTTCAGATGTTCAAGAATAGCCAGTGAGTTTTCACGGCTGCTGAGATCCAGCATCGTGTCGTTGTGTTTCAAGTCTCGAATCGTATTCATTAACGCCAGATGAAACTCTTTCAGCACGACATTTTTTTCTGACTGGATTTGTAATAAACACTCGATCACTTCTTGGGTGATATTCAGACTACCACCCAGGCTTGCAATCATCGTAGCTAAGTCAGTGTCATTTCTCGAGGTGAGACTGCCACCCCAACGCGCCAAAAAACCCCGATTATTAAAGTTATCTGCCGCTTTTTGTATCCCTTTACTTCTCTCTTGTTCCTCTTTCAGCTTTTTGCCTATTTCGTGAAGATTTTTTTTGAAACTGGCGATGCTGGAGCCTTTGTTATTCTCAACAATCGTGACAACCGTCATATTAATGCGCTCCCAGCTTTTTAATCTCTTCGGCAAGAGAGAAGCGAGTCAGTCTGATTACATCATTGTTCAGTTCTGCCGTATGCTCCCGGGTTTCACTCATCAGATTCACCGTGCTACCTGCATATTTTTGCAGTTCAGCCACCATACCCACACTAGTTTCATGGTTAGCAATCAACTGCTGGAAAGCCTCCCGTCCTTCTGAGATATAGGCAGGTTCCGTTGAGAGTATCAGGCTGACGGCTTTAGGGACGATATCGGCCAAAAGGTAGCTGCTCAGCCCAAATCCCATCGCGCACAGGGAGGCAGAAATATAAGGGGCAAAGGGAGCCAGTGGAGCAAAAAGAGCCACCATACCGGATTCAATCACCGGTTCTACCGCATCCCAGAACACCAGAGTCCCGCTGGTGATAATGACCTCAGAAACCTTATAGATGGTTTCTTCCCTTGTCATGGTTTTGCTCCCCTTCATCAGCGAGAGTGCCGCCATGCCCAGATCATAGATATTTTTTGCTAACTGATAAATTTTCCCGATTGCCTGAGACAGTGCATTTAACACGAACTCGAATAAACCTCTAAGCAGATTTAACGGGGCTTTTATCAGGTTAACGATAACCTGCCATATTTTATCAAAAAAGCGTTTTAGCCGGATTTTCACCTGCGCTTTCTGGGTGATAAACAGGTCAACAACTTCATCCTTCAATGCTTTAATCATCGTGTTACTGAGCGTTTCAAACACATCCCACCCGACATTTTTCAATGCCTCTTTACCTGCGCCAAAGGCCAGACCTCCCACCTCGTTTGCCGCATCTTTCATTTTTTTTGCTTCGATATTAGAACGTGTACCCTGTTCTGTGCACAGTTCTTCTTTCTTATTTACCGGGGGTTTCTCATTTTTTAAAATGTTAGCCTCGACCGCTGCTGCCGTCTCAGCCGAATCCATGACCACAAATTTGACGGTGCAGCCCTCTTCAAACTCCGCAGCCATTTTGTATTTTGTGCCATTCTTTTCGGCGTTTTTATTTTCATTCAGATGCCCGGCATGCCACCGTTTCTGTAAATCCTTCGCATCGCCGATATACCGAACCTCACCGGCGCTGTCATAAACCACATAGACACCCGGGGAATTTGGCACATCTTTCAGGCCTTCCGGCACACCATTCTTGATCGTGAACTGGCCATCAAACTTCATGGTGGAAATAGAGGAAATGCCATGAGTAAAACTTTTGCTTATCATTTCCTTCCACTGAACACCCCGATTCGCCACGGCAAGCACACTCGAAGACGACGTGGCGTTAAGCGTATCATCCACTGTTGTACTGAGGTTCGGGGCCTTGGCATTCGGTTGAGAATTTCGTTTATTACGAAAACCGCCGATTAGTTTTCGTGCAACATTATCAACGGTTTTATCAACAATACTGTTCAGCAGGGGGTTAAGAGTATTGAGTTCCGGGTATTCCTGAACCATGGTAGATGATGACATAATGGTGTGTCTCTCAGGCTGTGGTTGAAAGGCCTATTTCCCACTCGAAGTGCAACAAAAAATAACGAAAGCACCGGAATGGCAGGCTCCGAGTGAACGTGTTAAGGTCAGTTAAGGGTGATCAATCTGTTGCTTTTATCAAGTTAGAGTTGATTCTACGTTGGAATCGTCAGCCATGCATCTATAGAAAGAGCCATTGAGTCATTGAAACGAAAAGGCATTCCGAATCGAGAGCAACTGGTATCTCATCTTTTCCCCCTGGGTAGGGAACATATCAAGCTGAGTGGAGATTACGTCTGGCGTTAAATCTTAAGCTGGGGTCCGGGGAACTGCACTCATGACCATTTCCTCGATGAGTTCCTTTCACTTTACCCCCGGAAAAAAAATGATGATAAGAACCCCACAAAGTCAATGTAGCGCAGACATTAGCATTGAGCCTCAACAACTACGGTGCGTTAAATGTATCTTATGTTAAATTACCTACTGTCACTCTCAAAGATAGATATAGCTCCCAGCAATAATATTGCTGGGAGCCTAGATATAAATCAAAGATGATTTATATCTACAACATTTAATTAAATACCAAGATAGTTCGTATATAAATAAGCAAATCCATATCGGGTTTTACTTCCGACCATATACGGAGTTATTATTTTATTTGCAATCAAAACTTGTTTAAACTCAGCCAGAGTACCACTTTGAATTATATCATTATCTCCATGATTGCCTTTCACCTCTTCGAGCAACCTATCGAAAGTACTCTCATTTAGCACATTTTTTTTGTAAAATGGACTGACTTTATTATTCGATAAATCTTGACAGAAACATTTTACAAACTCATTACCTTTTTCGTTCCAAAGATCTTGAAGATATTTGACAACAGCATTTTTACGGACTTGCTTACTCGTACAATATGCTAATCCGATGATAGAGTTTTTACGATAACCTTTTTCGTCGTCTTGCTCGTCTTGTTCAATGATAGCATTAGTCAAAAGATCAATAAATGGTCGTAGATTTACAGTTTTATCAGCACTTTGAATATTCCTAAACAGATCTTCGTATGCGGTGCTGAGCCTGCCGTTTTTCTTGGGCTTAGGATCTCCGAAGAAAGCATTTATGACAGGTTGAATGAGATACTTATCCAGTGGAAGTTGATTATGGACTATATTTTTAGTTTTAAGTTTTTTGTGGATTTGCTGAACAAGTATAGGACTGGGCAAATAAATATTTAAAAATTCGAAAAAATTGTCCTTTGAATAATTAAAAACAATTTTTAAGAAATAAGAGAATATCTCATTTTGACTCCACTCTAAATCTATTACTCTTGGAGTAAATGAGTTCTTATTAGTTAAATTCCCTAATCTTTCGTAGAGATCTCTACGCAAAAATAATTTAGGGTGAATGTTTTCATACGAAAACCGCATGGCTATTTTTACTAATGGAGAGATAACATCGTTCCACATGAAAGGCTGAACTATATTATCAAGCTGGTCGAATGTAACCATGAGTCTTTTATCTTCGCTTTTAAGCTTATCATTTATATCGTTGAGTTCCTCCTCAATCTTCGCGTATAGTTCAGCATCTGTGATAAGGCTTATTATCTTGTCACGGGCTTCAAGATTGTCTAAACTTATCATTAACTCAGGATATTTACCCCCATAGCTACTACGTGAACAGATTGCATTCCATATAAAAAACATCCAGAATCGTTTAATGAAAAGTTCATCTTTACGGTGATTATCAAATCCTAAAAACTCGAAATTATCACTTTCGAAATTAGTAATATTCAGCACGTTATAATCAAGGTGAGTTTTTTGCGCTTTTGAGGTAAGCATTTTAAAGAAACTATCGATCTGAAGTGCTTTATAAAACGCTGTTTTACCAGTCCCTTTATCACCTAAAAGAATATTTTTTTCTGGAATGAACAAATCTTCCATGCATGGACGAAAATAGAACAACTTCTTTATATATTCATCAGAGTATTCAATATTTTCAGCATAAAGATCAGGAAGCTTATCTCTTAAATCGTCCAATACTCTATCTTGAATTGTGAGAAGGCTATCATTTCCAGCTGAGTTTATGACTGCAGCAGAGCTTACAACTTTAGTAAGTGTAAAATCATATTCTAACCCACTACTTTCAATAGTTAGCTTAGGCATGCTTTGCTCAACGTCAATTACTTTTTTCGTCAAGTCATCTTCAAGGATTTTATAGCTTTCAGATGTTACCTCGTTGATATACTTGAAAAATTTTTGATACTGGGTTGAACCATTCTCTCCATTAATAAAATCGTCAAGATCATCTTTATCTTCAAGAGATGTACCGATATATTCTAATGTATTTTGTCGATCAAAATAAAAAACCTCAGCATCGAAAGAAGAAAGCCCTTGTATCTGATTTAAAAAATTATTATAGCGGCGACTAAAGTTACTGCTTATGATTGAAAGAATGAAACAGGCATTAATATTCATCTCATTTAAAGTTTTCGTAACATATTCTATTCCCGGTTGATTTTGCGCATCATCACCGGCTAAAACGACTACATTTTTTGAGATTTGGGCGAGAGCACCAAAGGTGTTGTTAAATCCTGTTCTTGAATCGATTAAAATCACGTCAGGTTTAAACTGATGGTTTATTTCATTAACAAGTTTTTCAAATGTATGAGTTAATCTATCACCTTGCAGGTCCAGTTTAGCTAATCCTTCTAGGTAGCTAAGTAAATCATCACTATTGTGCATTAGATTACCAGCAGACATTAAATTAATTGTTCCACTGCCAGCGTAACTTTTCTCGATATTATATATATAATCATTTAAACTAGATGATTCATCAAATGACTTATCATTTAAATACTCTATAATACCGCCTTTACAATTATCAGTTTGCGCGCTATTAAAAAAGTTTATTAACCCTGGCGCTTCAAAATCACAATCTATAACAAAAACATTCTTACCTTGTCGCGCTAAATAAGTGGCCGTAAGTGCGAGACTTGTAGTTCTACCAACTCCCCCTTTATAGCTAAAAAAAGTAACAACATTACTTTTGTTATTATTTTTTTTCTTCATATTAAGTAATGCACTAAGCGATCGTCTCAACCCTAAAGACGTTTTTTCTTTTTCGAAAAGATGAACGTAATCTTGATCATTTGCATTTTTTTCGGATAAGAATGTAAAATCGAGATTTTTATTACCCAACTCGGTTAAAGATGTTTTGCTCAAATAAAGGTCATCCAACTTTTGGATTTTTTCGCTAACAATATATATCTCAATGTTATTATTAATCCTTAACTCTATATAATAATCAATAATATTTTTTTGATAAATATTTTCTTTAAGATCGTCTTCGAATCTTTTAATAAAATCAATAGATTTAAGCATGTTAATCCCTTACATTTTCTTTAAAAAATTGTTTGTATGTGTGTAAAGCTCTTTAATTTCAGCATAATTAACATCCAAAACTGTGTATCTAATCTCCGGAGACCAAGAGTTCAATAGTTTGTTAATTGTACTTTTTTCACTTTCGTGATTCATGTCACTTACTAAAGAATCCAAAAAGTTTTGTAGTTTTTTAAAATTATGAGTTTTAATTCGTTTTTTGTAATCAATCCCTACTTTATTACATTCAACTTCATCGACTTCAGAATCAACATTAAATTGCATCAGTTCGAAAATCTTGAATTTTAAAGAGCATTCGATTATATAGCCAGAAAGGTAATATAAACTTAGCACTAAAAATTTATACTCATCATTAGATATTTCATTATCTTGATAGCTATCGATTTTATCTTTTAGCACCCGGCATGTATGATTATGTCTTTTTGCAGAAGATAAAAATTCAGGATACTTCATATGCCCACCTTACAATGAGATTATTCTTGTTATGTTAACAATTTCTATCAATTTTTCAATCCATTTATAAGGTAAATGATATTCGTATAACCTCTTGATTTAACTCAATTTTTACTTTTTTATTGGGATGGTGTCCTGATTGTGAAATGCGCTTGTTTTACGTTGTAAATCATTAGCAAAGTTGGAAAACCTATATAATAATGAATCAAAATCTAAAAAATAAACTAGTTAAAAACCCTTCAGTTAAAATTTTTTAATGAAGCATTTAAGGATTCATATATGGCATAAGCGAATACATGTTATTAATTAACTATGAAAATTTTATCTCGAGCAAGCTTCAAACGAGCATCGCCTCGCCGATCATATTTTTGCGTGGTGCTTACGCTCGCATGTCCCAATGCATCTTTCACCGTTATTAAATCCTCTCCGCTATCGAGCATAGCCGTGGCAAATGTTCTTCTCAGATCATGAGGAGCACATCGAACAATACCGGCCATTTGTTGCCGAACTTGCAGAATGTGGTACACAGCCTGATCTGTTAACCTGTCTTCGGTCAGCGTGTCGTGCCGGCGAATACGAACAAATAGTGGCCCTGCGTGTTCGCCCCTGATCTGCTCAATCCAAACCATCAATCGCTCCCAAGCTCCGGCAGGAACATACGAGACTCTCATCTTGTTCCCTTTACCATGCACTTTCAGCGCTTTTTCCTGAAAGGAAATATCGTCCCAACTGAGCGAGACTGCTTCTGTACGGCGCAAACCGCAGCCTAATATTACCCCTATAAGCGCAGCATCACGTAATCCCTTACTGGTGTGGTCGGCATCACATGCGGCAAATAAAGCAGAGATTTCTTCCTTTCTGAGAGCCCTCCCGCGCGGTAGAACGTTTCCTCTGACTGAGCGAACGGCACGGATATGCTGATAGTCTTCCACACTCATCAGTTTCAGCATCCATGCTTCGGCAGCTACTCCCCTCAGGGCCGAAAGATAGGTGTTCACCGTGGCCACTGCGAGGCCGGAATCCCGCAGCATATCGACCAGCGCCATGACATGATGTCGGCGAATCGATCCCCAGCTACAGTCTGATAAATCTGACGCACCGAGAATGCGGGCCACAATGTTGAGAAACGAGGCCATGGTCTGCCGGCTGCGGGGCGAGTTCAGGGAAAGCAGATAGGCCCGGGCGGGGTTAACTCCCGTTACGTTGTCACCGGTAAGGGCCCGCATGGCATAAATATCATCATGTCCGGGTGTGATCTCCGGTAAAAGCACAGCGCCGGTATGTTCGTTATCTCTGTCAGTTGTCATCGGCCCATCCTGCTCAAAACTCCCCCATGCCTGCAAAACGGTGCTCATCCAGGCGTTGCGCTACGTGAAATCTGACGTACCAGACCCCTGCCGGAGCTTATCAACTCATCTCTACTTTTTCAAAGGTACATTTTAATAAGCAGAGATTTATTCAATCCACCTCATCTAAGAATATCTATACAGAGCGTGTTTCAATAGACATAAGCTAGCTCATGCTTGTACGATAGGATCACCGCTAATAAAAACAGATAAATTATGGCTCAAAGATATAATACAAAGAAAAATAGCAAGTTACGTAATCTTCTTTTGTGCATTAACAGAGATTTGTTCGTCATAGAAAATTATATGCAAGACGAAGAGTATTCTTTTTCGGAGTTGGATTATCTTATTATGGCCTTAGAAGATCGACGCTTCATTAAACATAACGGAATAAACATTATTTCTGTTCTGAGAGAAGTATTAAAGATGATACGTAGAAAAAAACACGGAGGGGCTAGCACCATTGATATGCAAATGGTGAGGACAATTACGAACTATAGGGAGTTGACGTTGAAGAGAAAACTATATGAAATGCTCTTGGCATATTTGGTTAATCGAAGATTTACTAAAGAGTAAATAATGAAGTGTTACATTGAAAATGCTTTCTTTGGTACTGGTTTGATCGGCATCACGAATACAGTTAAGAAAGTTTATAACAAGGATATGGAGGCACTATCATCATATGAAAAAGCGAGGATCGCGGCAATGTTATTGAAACCACGCCCAAAAAATGCAGACTCTACATGGGAGTTAGCGGTTCATACTCGAGCGATCTACGCGCAACAAGTGAGGAGATTTGTAAAAAATGGCTAAAAATAAAGTATATGTACTGGCTTTATCAATATTTTTGAGTGACAGTGGCTCGCTATCTGCATATACAATACCTTCCATCATTTTCACTTTAACTTCAGTTAGTTTATTAGTTATATAATTAGTGTTTTTGTAGGCTTGATCAACCAAGCGTAATGCTTCACTATAATCAAAAGCGCCAATATTAATTAGGCTATTGAGATTCAAATCAATCATCCTGTGTGCTTGACTAAATTTAGCATGCACCTCATTTTCGAATCGATTGGCTAAGGTGTATAAATTATTGTTATTTAAACTAATAAAGATATAATTTAATCTTTTATTCCAGTCAGTAACACATGCTCTATAGTCGCTACGTAATTTTTCATCAGTTGAATTGCGCTGTATAGCAATAATCAACTGGCGTGTTTTATAAATCCTATCGCTCGACAAAAGAATAATTAGCTCTATTATTTTTTCCAGGGCGGCAACATCCAGCTCGCTACGTTTATAATATAACTGGCTATTCATCTGTTTTTTCTGGAATTTATGTGATAACAACAAGCCCACTACGCCTGTCAGAAAGAATGTAAAAATAATTTTTAACACTTCGTTCATAGTGAGTCTGCCGCCTCTCCAAAAATCGCTCCAATGCCTACTTATCGTACAGTAAAATCTTTAAGTTAAGTATGCTGACATCAACGTTTAACTTCAGACATCAGTTAATCATAACCATATACATATAGAAATTTTGGTATGTATTAGGTATGATTTGTTCTGTTTGTAAGCCCTGTGGTGGGGTTTACATAGAAAGCAGGATTGTATCATTAACATGAAGCCTTGTGGTGGGGGTTCATGTTACATGAAGTAGTTAAATCACCTTACACTTGTCCATGCGAGCATACGTAAGGTCTGAGGTTTGAGCGTGCCTACAACGCTTAGGAAGAGATACAGCTATTTGCATGTATCCAAAATGCAAAAACCCCCTGACATCTGTCTAGAAACTTGGCGGAATCAGCAGAAGTCAAGGGGTCATAAAGCAGGCGCGTCGCCTGTGAAGGATTATAACGCATGCACCATATAACACAACACCTGGCCGCCATAAGACAAGGCCAGCGTGAATGACAGTCTGAATCTTCGCGTCGATCGACGTCACCGTGGTACCCACTCCACGGTCTGCAAATGCCCATATCCGGAGTATATCCGCCCGGTCTACCATAAACAGCTTGCCGGTGAGCATGGCCGTGCGCTGCGCAACCTTCAGTACCGGGATAAAACAACTGGTAAAATGGTGCTACGCCGGCGCGTATCGGCCGATCCGATATTCACCTTCCTGCGTGCCGTTAATGGCCGCAAAAGACAGTTATCCCGTGTACGTCAGGATTTACTGGATGCCCTGTACGTCCTGTTCATCAGTAAGGTCGATCTGGCCACGTCTATCGTGACCACTAACCTGTCTCAGATGGCCAATGAACTCAGCCCCCGCGACAGTGAGGGCACCGTCATCAGGGATAAGGCGATGACGGTGCACCGTATATCGCGCCTGGTTAAGGATCTGATTGAGTGGGGCTTCCTGGAAGCGCCCGAAAGCGAATGGGATGCGGTGAACGGCTGCCGTTTTCCCAAGCATGTCATCTTGACGGAAATGAGCTGGCGGCTGACCGGCATTGATATGGACAAACTCCGGATACAACAGGAAATGCGTCAGCAGGCCGTCGCTGCCGGCATTCTGCCCCCCGGAGAGGACGTCAGTGACAGGTCTCTGCGCCGCCGCTGGTATGAGAACATGCGCGTCCAGACGCTTATTAAACGTCGCTCCCGGGCGGTTGAAGAGAAGATGAAGCGTAAACTTCAGGAACTGCCCTTCGATGAACGTAAGCGTCAGGTCTCAGAGCGCATGTTCCGCACGCTGAAGAATAACATCCTCGATTACACCCCAGCAGAGTTCGAAAAGCTCGTCTGGAAGCAGCTTTACCAGATGGAACTGGTGTACCTCGATCCCCCGGTCCCTCACAGAGCGCATTAACGCTGCTTTTTCAGCCTCCGCTTGACTGCGGAGGCTTCCTCACGTCTCCAGCCCACCACCGGTCAAAAATCACACACCAACACATCTGTATGACGCGCTGGCAGCGACAGTTCCGCGCATTTATCGCTTCCCTGCTGCGTTATCAACATTAATCCGCAAACGGGCAAAGGCGGTTGTCTGCAACAGAGGCAACGTTACCCGCAAAATAATCTTTCCTTCGGAAAACAAAATATTCTGTATATATACATACCTGTTCACTTCCTGAATTCTGTGGATAACGGGGATTAAAAAGGACTTCGCTTGCAGCGGCGTTGCCGCGCCGCTCAGGATGTGGATAGCTCCCGTCGCTACGCAACGGGCCCTGGTCCGGAAATAACACGTAATCCCGGCAAACCCGGATAACTCCATGCCCCCCTTACCCACTAAAAAGCCGCGCCGCCCCCGGCCGAAGGCCGGGAACACCACCGCTTTATAATGGATGTTGTAACTAGGAACGGTGTCGCTTCAGGAGATGTCGTTTTAGTACAGGGGAACACGCCCGTAAGCGGCCCTGACGGCCCGCATAACGCGGAGATACGCCCCGTCGGCGGCTACGCCTTGTCGGGACCACTCCGACGGCGTACAGCGGCTTACACGACGCTGAAAACGGGTCTGGCTTAGCAGGAAGGGGGGTGGAATTGTGAAACCTTTCATACCAGTGCGGCAGAGCCGCGCTACGGCGACCCTTACCGGTTGCGTTATACAGACGTGCAGCTGTCGCCTTTATGCCCTTCGGGCATCACTCCCGGGCAGGCTTACCTCCCCGCTCTCGTTCAGGCTGAGGGGGGCTTTGTATGGGGTTCAGATGAACCGGGTCATAAGGGCAAAAAGGAAAAGATGACCGGCGTAGGCATAATAAAAAAAGTGACGTGGTATAAACCGTGCGCCTGATACGAGCGTTCTTACCGAATAAAGCGCCATTACCGGCAGGATAAAGGTTGGCAGAATGGCGAACACAAGCGCGGTAGCTGGCTGGATCAGAAGATGGCTGGCGCCGTTCAGGCAGACCAGCGCGCCGGTACTTACCATTATGGCCATAATCCTGATCCTTACCGGCAGCTGCAGCTGCGTGAGCGCCAGGCCGGTCACCAGAATGAGCCCGGTGATACCGTAACTGGCGGGAGTTAACGGCCATACCAGCAGCATCAGCAGTATTATGCCGGCGCACAGGCCGGCGGTTCCGTAACGCTGACTCAGGGCCAGCAGCTGCGTGACGCCGGCGAAGACAAACAGGATGTTCAGTGCATACCAGGGGTAGTGTCCGGCAAAAGCCCACGCGAAGACCGGCTGGGTAAGGAGCGCCCAGATCCACAGCCGGCTGGCATGTTGTTGATACCGATCGGGATTGCGGTTCACGTTCATGGCCCATACCAGCGCAAACAGCGGAAACGCCATTCTCCCCAGTGCATAGAGTTCCGGAAGAGGTTTCGTCAGAAACAGAGTATTTGCGTGGTCCAGTATCATGGATATCAGTGCCAGCACTTTCAGCATATCGATGCCGGCCGGGCTGATGGCTGTCATGCTTAACCGCAGCCGGGGTGTCAGATACAGATGGTTCATCATTACTTACCTCAGCAGGGACGCAGACAGTGAATATATAATCCTGCACCCATTTCCAGAAAATGCGGCCGATACAGCTCGGGAATCCTATTCCGGCCTTAGCAAGGATCTTCTTCACAATTGACTCTGGCTTATCCCGGATTACCAGCATCGCTTCTATTTTATTTTTATTATTGAGTGCAATGGTTAAATTGTGAAAACTATTCATGACCCCTCCCGATAATAACATTTATTATCGGCATGAATATGAAATAATTTAGCTTAAAAACTGTTCACTTAACTGTTTTTTAAATTATTTCGTAAAAGTACTGTTAAATTTAAATTTAAATTTTGTTTTGCTCATATAATGCATCTTGCTACAATAAAGAATGCTCATACAAAGAAATTGGTGATCATTGATGCTTGCTGAGTCGATTTTTTGTCTAGTTCTATACGTCATCTATTTTGTTTTTATCTTTCTTCAGAAAGATTCTGTGCTTTGGGTTGTGGCTGCATTGACATGTATAACCGGAGCACTGGCTTCTTATGGTTTTTACCATAGCAAGGATATCTGGAACGCAGCCGATCCGGTCTGGTATATAGCAGCGGCATTTGGATTCATGCTTGCCCTGGTGCCGGGTTTTGTTTTGTCAGGTTTCGCGGCCTTTGCCTTGCGGCAGGAAAGAAGCAACCAGAATAAAGGTTATGAGTGATATTCACACGCAGCCCGTTTATTTAGGGCTGCTATTTTTTATTGTTCTGACCACGGTTCAAGGCAGGGTAATGTTGTCACAACCCGATACTTACCGTTAAACCGGTGTTTCTGTCCGCCTCTTGTCCAGATCGTTACCACGAAGCCTCCACCCTGCTCGTTTTCTGGCAACATTCTGTCTGATTGTTCCATCATAAGATGTATACAAAACGGGGCATCACTTTCATCTTCAAAAGTAGTTCGAGAGCGTCACGGCCTTCATAGGATCCCCGACTGATAACGACATACTTAGTGCCACGCATCTCAGACAGCATGCCTTTAGCAGCATCCGGCACCAGTAAACGAGCTGCACCGGCGTTACAGCTTAAAAAAACCAGACCGGCGGCTGCATGCTCAGTATTCCAGTAGTTGGTTTGCCTGATAGCCTGACCTTCATTCACGATGTTGATTTTAGTGTTCATATTACCTCCGTATAATTGAGATACTGTGTACTATAAAAATTCATTCATATACATACAAAGTGTGCTTTTTGATACTTAATACACTATATTGTTCCCTCATTACTGATATGTTTTATATATGTACAAACAATAAAAAATGGATAGATGAGATGAGAAAAGACGGTGTAGACGAGCTTCTTACCACAGTAGAAGCGATGCTGAATAAGGCAAAAGCGGAGAATAAATGTTCCAGACCTGATGCTAAAAGCATGTTTGAGCATCTTCGTAGTTCACTTGAGTATATTGCTCATGATATAAACGAGGCGTTACCAAATCCCAAGAGAAAAATATATTTTCCATACGGTAAGGATGAGCAAAGCTTTAACGAAAGTATTGTCAGAAACATGCCAAGTGTAATTCAGTTCTTACCGAATGTCTATGCCATGATTTCTGACTTACAGCCACATAAGTGCAATGATTACTGGCTGGTTATTATGTGTGATTTAACCAACGAAGCCAAACATAACAATCCCATTAAAACCAGAGAAGATACAAAAAAAAGTTACAATATTTCAACTCCGGGCATCAAACTGAATGGGTTTGGCGGTCCTAATTTAACAATGAAAAATGTGACAAGTTATGGAAAAAAAGTAAATGATGTTCTTATTAATGATGGTGCTTTAACCATAACTGAAAATGGCGATATTTTTGCAAATGTCAGCATAGAAGAGAATAATATCATTATGATTGATGGGCACCCTTACTCTCTTTTTGACTTCATTCTAAAATGTCTTAATAAAATCAGAGCGTTTGCTGAAGCTTACTACAAACTTGTATCCCCAGCTTAATTTTAAACTTACAAAATTTATACCACTACGAGCTTTCTACTCGGCATTAACTGTCAATGCCGGAAAAGATAAAAAGCCGCTGAAGCGGCTTTTTATCTGATGTTTACCGGTTAAGCTGCCAGTGTCGGCATTACCCCTCTCGTACGGTAAACAACTCCTTCGCGTGTTTCCCCCCTGACAGGAATTTATCCCTCTCTATCACCATCAGATTCCACTTCTGGATAATTTCCATGAAGAGTTCCCGTGTCTCAAACAAATGGCTGCTCTGGAAGGGTTGAAGGCGCTGTACACTGTCGCTGACATACTCGTTATACAAGTTGCTGTCGTTTTTCAGATTAGCAAGCGCTCCCTCACCCAGCCGGATCATATCGTCCAGAGCAATCACCATTTCCGTCATGGCCTTTTTTTTATGCTCTGCGGCATATATTCCGTAGGTCTCCATCCTGAACGATAGCGATTGCATATTATTAAGCCAGTCCTTGTGGCTTATCAGCAGTGCTTCTAGCTGGCTGACCGCATATGCAAATCGTTTCTCGTTATGTTCATAGTGCCTGTTGCCGTTGACCTCAGAGCAGACCGCCAGGGCTTTCTGGGCGCGCAAGATGAATTCATTTTTGATGCCGAGGTGGATAACGTTTTCGTTGACGAATTCTATGGCCAGCCGGTACCCCTCCTGAGCAAAAAACTCGGACAGGAACCTGCGCGCACCGCGCCAGGCAACTACAGCCGCCGCGGCCATCGCGATATTGGCAAAGGCAATGATCCAGTTGCTGACGTCGCTTGTTTTGGCTGTACCGTTAAAAATAATCAGCATCAGCAGTACGATGAGGAACAGCACAAATCCTGTCCGCAGCCACCTGTCAGTGTTGCTTTCCTTCCGCATCATTTTTCCTTCTCCTGCCTACGCTAATGTCAGGCCGTGTGAAAATCCAGACGGCGATCTTCCAGCATGGTGATAAGGCTGTTCAAATCGAGCCCGCGCCTGTCACGGGTGATGTCCTGATACACTTCAAGCATGGCATCGTAGTGGGCATTCAGATCCCGTTTGCTGACGCCGTCTTTTTCCCAGATGGGCTTGGAGCCGTCGCCCTCATCGATCCACTGCAGCAGCGCCGCCATCTGTGTCAACCTTTGCTGGCTTTCCGGAAAGCCACTGAACTGTAGCGTAAAGCCTTTACGTTTCTGCTGATAATCAACGATTGCGAGCTGCTTCTTTACTTCATCGTAGTGACTCTCCGCGCGGGCCTTATCAAGCACTCTGCTGATTTTGCTGAACAGATCCCTGATCTCTACCACGCGGGCCAGATCGCTGCAGACCTCTTCGCAGGGTTCTGCTTCCATAAGAGAAACCACGTTATGAGACTGAAGGCTGCGATGAATCGACGTGAGGCCTGCACGGTCCAGTGAAAAAAACCAGTGCATACGCTGCAGGTAGACTTGGCGTACTAACGTTAATTCGGTAATGGTGCTTCGTGGGTTATAAGAGCCGTTGTCCAGTACGTTCGGTGGGTTTCCAGCATTCTCATACAGGTAAGTCTGATGAATCTGGAAATAGAGGCCCAGCCTCTGACCTAGCGATATGCTTTCTTTCACCCGCTCCTGTTCACTGCGGCCGTAATGGCGGTCAATGCCCTGAGCGATATATGAGCGCACCAGATCGGAACGGGTCGGTTTATAAGGCGTCTCGACGGAGGCAATGATGTCATCCAGTTCGTTTACTTCCTGCTGAGTAATACGGATTTCCAGTCTCTGATCTTTGATGTCCACTATGGCCTCACTTTGTTAGGGGTTTACCGTACACATTACCATTGCGTACGGTGGTGTACGTTACATTACGTAAAACACCATGCTTTGTACACCGTTGTTTGTGATTATTTTTCTTTATCTCACTGCAGATCCGAAAAAAGGCAAAGTCGGATCTCCAGACTGCAGCAGGGTTGTTTTGAAAAAATGCCGGAGATGGAAGCAGCGTAGTAAGCTGATTTAATGATGTAAGAATAAATCTTACATTAAGATATGGAGGAGTTATGGCTCGTACGATGACGGTGGACGTGGGTGATGAGCTGCATGAAAAGCAGGCTGAATCCAGACTTCAGGAACTGCGCGATCTGCTGGCCGAAGGGATCAGCAGCGGCGAGCGAAACCATGGAACAAGAATGCATTCCTGAGGAATGTCAGGGCCAGGGTGGCAAATGAAAGAGATTGAGCTGACACCCAAAGCAGAAGAGGATCTGGAGGCCATCTGGGACTACAGCTTCAGACAGATCGGGGTTGTTCAGGCGGATGCATAGATCGGTCGTATAGCTGCAGTATTTGATGTGCTGGCCATGCATGATATCGGCACGCATTGTGCAGAGCTGGGAGACGATATCTGCACACTGCCGGTAGAACCGGCATACGATCTATTTTGTATCATCACATTCTATGGTTACGGTCATTCGTATTCTCAGCCAGTCTCAGGATACGGCGCGACATGCACCCTGGAGATGACCGGGGAACAGGATTCTCAAACAATATAAGTTAATTGTGAGGTCGACATGACCAAAAAAAACATTGTGTATGGACTCTTTCATTATTATTCATTTCGCTTATAAAAAAAACGCTCCCGGACGGGAGCGTAAGCCAGTGACTTCGGCGTCAAATGAGGGTCTGACAAGTGGAGCTGCGGGTTAATTCTGGGTGATCTGGCTGCGATGCTTTTCCGCCTGTTGCTGATGAATAACGGAAGACTGGCCATTATTCGCCTTCTCATGCACAACAGCGGCTTTCTCATGCTCGCTCATTTCGGAAAATGGCTTAGCAGTTTCTTGGGTGTTCTCAGGTTTGGCTTTCATCATTTTTTTATGCATTTCAGCCATGTCCTGATGGGCGGCAGAATTGCCGTTTTGCATCATTTCATGGGACATTGCGGCCTGATCGTGACCGCTCATATCCATCATTTTCATGCTCTCCCCCTGAACTGCACTTTTTTCAGCGGATGATTGCATCTGATGGGCAGGCGCCTGGGCATTATTTACCTGGTCATGCATGTTCATTGTCTCTGCAGCCCAGGCAGATGAAGCGACAGCCATCATGGCAATAAAGGATACAAGGATCTTTTTCATGGTTGGGTCTCCGGTGTTTTCATACCCGAACAATCAATGCTTATAACAGAGAAAGCATTTGATCTCAGGGCTGGTTGATCATCACGCCAGGAACCGGGCGATTGAATTATCACGCTGTCCTGATTTATGGCTGATTATAAAAAACCGCCTCTGTTTATCGCGTGACTGAACGATGACATTTTTGTCACCTTCCGGGTTTCTCCTGAATAACGGTATTAATCCATTAACAGACGCACACTGAACACAATTTCCCGCCCCTGCTGTTCTGCTGACAGCTCGCCGCCGTGAGCATGAATGATCGACCTTGTAATTGATAATCCCAGCCCCGCGCCTTCCGTGTTGTAGAACCTTGATGAGTCTGCGCGATAGAACCGGTCAAACAAACGTTCCAGATTAGCGGGAACCTGGCCGGACATCGTATTCGTAATCATCACGTTCACACAGTCACTGTCACGCTCAAGGTGTATCGCTGTACAGGTGTTATCGGGAGAATACTTGATTGCATTGGAAAGCAGGTTACTGAAAGCACGTCGGAGCATATCGCTGTCTCCGGCAACAACGCCCTCTCCTTCAACCGTGATTGTCTTTCCTGTTTCGTCTGCCAGGGGCTCGAACAACTCACGTAATTCATTCAGTTCGGCTGCCAGATCCACATCATGTTTATCCAGCCGCAGCAGACCATGCTCTGAACGTGCCAGAAAAAGCATGTCACTGGTCATTCGTGACAACCTTTTCAGTTCTTCCAGGTTAGCGAATAAAATTTCGCGGTAATGCGAAACATCCCTTTCCTTAGCCAGTGCAAACTGCGTCTGCATCATCAGATTACTGACTGGTGTGCGCAGCTCATGCGCGATGTCAGACGAGAAATCTGACAGTTTCCGGAATGCCCCCTCCAGGCGATCAAACATATTATTGAACTCCTGCATGGTCTCAGAGATTTCCGGCGGAGCCAGATCGGGATTTAGACGCTGATCCAGGCTGTGTACGGTCATGGAGGAAGCCAGACTGGTCATTTCCCGTAGCGGTTTCAGACCAATACGTGTGGTCAGCCAGCCCAGAAAAACAGAAATAAAGACCAGACCGATATTGAACCAGAACAGCCAGGTACTGAGTTTGTCCATAAACAGGGTGTGATACCCAGTATCCGTGGCAACCGTAATGATGACATGTTTGCTTTTACCCTGTTCCGGCGTCACGGCAACCCGCCGCGAGATACTGCGGTACACGGTGTTATTTTCTTCCGTCTGGATCATATAGTCGAGAATATCACCCGACTTATTAAGCAGGACCGCTGGAACAACAGAATTTTTGGCATAGAGTTCAACAATTTTTTCATTTTCCATGTTTTTTATAGAAATGAATAAGCCATTGTGCCCCACCATCGCATCGTTTATTTTTTCTGATAATGACTTAATATCCGTTTTGTTCCTGAACGTCTCTGTTTTAAGAAACTCTTCGGTGAGCTGAAGTTTACCTGTCAGAAAATCGCGGTCCTGATTATCGAAATAGCCATTCAGGGTGCTAATCAGGATAAAACTTGATAACCACCATACCGTAAGCATCACCGCAGAAAAAATCAGGCTCAGGCGTGTGGTCAGGGAAATTTTGAACCTCACTCTTCTCTGATCTCCAGGACATATCCGGCACCGCGAACGGTATGGATCAGTTTTGGCTCAAAGTCATCATCAATTTTACTTCTCAGACGTCTCACGGCGACATCAATCACATTCGTATCACTGTCAAAATTCATGTTCCAGACCAGGGACGAGATAAGACTCCTGGGTAACACTTCTCCGGTGCGTTGCAGCAGCAACTCAAGCAGAACGTATTCTTTACCGGTGAGATGGATCTTCTTCCCCGAACGGATCACGGTCCGGCGCACCATATCAACGGTCATATCGGCGATGGTGCAGACTGTTGCGGCCTGCGAGCGTGCCCGGCGCAGTAGGGTTCTTACACGTGCAACCAGCTCCGTAAAATCAAAGGGCTTAATCAGGTAGTCATCTGCGCCAAGCTCCAGTCCTTTCACTTTGTCCCGCACGTTGTCCTTTGCGGTTAAAAACAGGACCGGTTCTTCGTGCCCGGACTCCCTCAGTGCGCTGATGATTTGCCACCCGTCGAGGAAAGGCAGCATCACGTCCAGTATTATCAAATCATACTGTCCCTTCGACGCGGCCCCGAGACCATCGCGGCCATTATTAAAGAGATCGGCCTGATAGCCTTCCTCAACCAGTCCCTGCTGCAGGTAACGACCTGTTTTTTGTTCGTCTTCAACGATTAAAATACGCTGCATGGTCAACTCGCTGATATGAAAGTAAAAATCTCACGCATGAGCTTTGGCTGTCCCCTAGCTGATCTGAGACGGAGCAAGCATTCCAAGCCACGCTACGGCGCCCAGAATGATAATCGCAACAACGAATTCTGTCAGGATGCTGTTTCGCATCAGGGCAACGCTGCGATCATAATTCCCTTCCCTGACCATAACTTCAAGCCGGGGACCCAGGTGAAACCGGTTTGCTGCAGCCAGAAGAAGCATCAGAACAAACAGAGCCGTCTTGGCAAGCAATATCCTCCCCCAGGAACTGTTGAATAAGGGAGTTAAGTTACCCTCAGCAATATACAGATAGTTGACCAGCGCACTCAGGATCAGGGCTACAACAATCACCGTTCCTGCCGTGGCAAATTTTGCCAGGGAGTCAGATATCACAATGACGCTCTGTGCATTATGCTCGTTTCTGCGCATCAGCAGGATAGCAAATGCAACCAGAGCACCTGTCCAGGCACCTGCAGCGCCGAGATGGGTCAGATCGCTCAGTAAATGGAGATAGTAATGCAGACCGTCATGCATAACGGCGTGTCCTCCCCAGGCAAGTGTAGCCAGCGCCACGCCCCCACTCATCGTCATCAGCAGGCAGGACAATACTCTCTTATTAGTGTAAAGGAACAAAGCACCGAGTGTGGTAAACAGGGCACAGAGCCTGACAATCCAGCTAATACCCACATCAGTTTCTTCTATCACCATCTCGATAACATGGATGGATAATTCTCTGAAATCAGTTACTCCGCTCATGGCATTAGATACCAGGAGCATATTAATGCCAGTAAGAATGATACCTGCAACAACAGCAAAGGTTATAAACGACCTGAAATTAGTCAGGTTATACGTTTCATGTCTGACACTGCTTATTCCATATATCTGAAAAAATGGCAATCCAAATATTACCATCAAATCCAGATAAAGAAGAAAACGAATAACAATCATAATCAGGTCATTCATAATATTACTTCACTGTAAAGGTGTAATTACCGGTAATAGGGTGCGTATCTGAAGAAACCGCGCGCCAGTCAACACGATAAGTGCCAGCGGGTAAAGGCTCTCGCGGAATAATGACCATCGATTTAGGGTCAGCGCCTGGCGCCACTTTTGCCGCGACCGGCATCGGAGAATGTGATGACATGCCTTTCATACCCGTCATCGTTAATTTTGCACCTGAGAATTTCACGGTCAGATTTTCCGAGAAATTAAGCTGAATCTTTTCCGGGGCCGCTACGGCTGAATCAGCCTGTGGCACAGAGCTTTTTAATTCCGGATGGGCCATAGCAGAGAAAGCAACGCCCATAACGAGGCCACCTGTAAGAATGGCTTTATTTAAAATCGACATTTTATTTACCTGTTTAGTTGAGTGTTTTATATCAGTGCGTTAAAACCAGATTCTGGCTCCCGCCAGGAATACTACCTGATGGTCTTTCTCACCTTCTCTTTTCGCCATATCGGATGTTTTCCCGTAAAGTTGATTCCAGGAAACGCCTATATAGGGTGCAAACTCACGGCGTATTTCATAGCGCAGCCGGAGCCCCAGCTCTGTGTCAGTCAGTCCCCTGCCGCGACCCCGCGATTCATCATCCTGACTGTAGAAATTCACCTCATAGGATGGCTGGAGTATGAGCCGGTTAGTCAGTAAAACGTCGTATTCTCCTCCCAGACGAAGGGCTGCTTTTCCACCATTACTGACAAAACCCGTAATTTCAGACTCAAAATTATAGAGTGCCAGCCCCTGAAAACCGACAGCAGCCCAGGTCCGGGCAGAAGCAGGTCTGAAATCCTGCCTGACACCCGCAACCAAATCCCACCATGGGCCAACCGCATGTCCCCAGAGTAACTGCGCTTCAGCCGCCTCCGTTTCCCCATTGCTTCGTTCACCTTCACTCTTTAGCCAAATCCGATCTGTGTCGCCTCCAATCCAGCTGTTAACACTCCAGCTGAAATTGTTGGTGTTATCCGACCGTTGCCATTCCAGTTGATCCAGCAGAACCAGATAATTAATCGCACTGTCGTGAATCGCATGCCCCTGTAAATTGCCGAATGCAGCCTTCCGGTCGGCATCGGTAACAGGCGGAATTGGCGTTCTGCTCTCAGTTACAATGGGCTCCATTGACGTCATCTCAGTGAAATTCTCATCTGCTGGCATCTGCATGGCAGACATGTCGTGCCCGGCGTGGGGATCTGCAGAGACGGAGCCCGCCGCAATAGAAAGCTGTGAGGTAAACAAACCGGCGACCAGAACAGGTATGGCCTTCAAATTTCTCTTCATTCGCATCATTCCTCCACCCGGACTTCACGAAACATTCCCATTTCCATGTGATAGAGCAAATGGCAGTGATACGCCCAGCGGCCAAGCGCATCTGCTGTCACTCTGTAACTGCGTTTTGTACCAGGGGGAACATCTATTGTGTGTTTACGAACCATGAAATTACCGTTTTCATCTTCCAGATCGCTCCACATACCATGCAGGTGAATGGGGTGAGTCATCATGGTATCGTTGATCAGCGTGATCCTGAGCCGCTCACCGTATTTCAGCAGCACCGGTGCGGCATCTGAAAACTTGATTCCGTTAAATGACCAGGCAAACTTTTCCATGTGGCCGGTTAAATGCAGTTCTATGGTACGGCCAGGTTCACGTCCGTCAGGATCCTCAAAGCGGCTTTTCAAATCCGCGTACGTGAGAACCTTTCTTCCGTTATTTCGAAGACCAATACCCGGATCATTTAATTTCGGAGAGACGCTCATCGCCTGCATATCAACCAGTGGGTTATCCGTTTCTGACGCAGGATGACTTTGCATACCCGGCATTCCGGCCATCCGGGAATGATCCATACCGGCCATGCTGCTGTGATCCATGGGCGCGGAGGATGTCCCGCTATCCGGAAGGTCAGCACCGTCCATAGACATCATCTCTCCGCTGTTATCCATGCCTCCCATCTGGCTGTGGTCCATTCCTGCCATATCATGTCCCATTCCCCCCATACCCATATCTTCCATGGTCAACAGAGGACGGGGATCGAGGGGGGGAACTGCAGCACTTAACCCCTCTCTCGTGGCCAGTGTCCCTCGAGCGTAACCGGTCCTGTCCATGGATTGTGCGAAGATGGTATAGGCCTCACCCTGAGGCTCCACAATGACATCATAGGTTTCGGCAACGGCAATCCTGAATTCGTCAACGGTAACCGGGTTTACATACTGGCCATCTGCAGCCACGACCGTCATTTTCAGCCCGGGGATACGGATATCGAAATAGGTCATTGCCGAGCCGTTGATAAACCGTAAGCGTATCTTTTCACCGGGACGGAACAGTCCGGTCCAGTTTTTCAGCGGGGCCTGCCCGTTCATGAGATAGGTGTAGGTGTAGCCACTGACATCCGCGAGGTCAGTCGGATTCATTTTCATTTCAGCCCACATTTTCCGATCGGCAATGGTGGCTGACAGCCCCCTGGTATTCACGTCGCGGAAAAAAGAGCCAACGGTTGGTTTATTGAAATTGTAGTAATCCGACTGTTTTTTTAATTTTTTCAGCAGGCTGTGAGGATTTTCATCGGTCCAGTCAGACAACATGACCACATGCTCACGATCGTAAGCAAACGGTTCTGGCTCCCTGGCATCGATGATAATGGCACCGTATACCCCCTCCTGTTCCTGCAGACCGGAATGGCTGTGGTACCAGTAAGTCCCGTTCTGCTTAACCTTAAAGGTGTAAACGTAGGTATCATCAGGCTCTATGCCCATAAAACTCAGCCCCGGAACACCATCCATATTGGCCGGAAGAATAATGCCGTGCCAGTGAATGGACGTCTGTTCATTAAGACGGTTTTTGACCTTCAGGGTAATGGTGTCACCTTCTTTCCAGCGAAGAACGGGCCCCGGCAGGCCTCCATTGATTGTTTTGGCCTGACGCTCACTGCCCGTGATATTGACGGCCGTTTCACCAATGGTCAGGTCAAACTGAGTACCCTGCAGGGATGCGGCAACTGGCAGGCTCAGACTGGAACGCGCATTGAAACTCCATACGCCAAGACTTCCGGCTACGCCAGAGAGGGTTAACCCCTTCAGGAAAGTTCGTCGAGACGTTTTCAACAGCATGCGCATTCCCTTATTTAAAGTATGGTTACTGACAGAATTCGAGAACCGATTTAAATTAAATTACTGGTTCATCCACTTACAATGAAATGAATCTAGCACACCTTAAGAAACAAATTCATTACAATCGTGTAATGTACATAGCTGTATTACATTTACGTCATCTTCCCCACAGGTTGATTATTTTTATATATGATCATAAGGACATCTTTTATGTACCTCAGAAGGTAATTACACATGAATATATTAATCACGACCACTGCGTTTACAGCTTTATTTTGTGGGGCAGCTTTTGCTCAGTCCAGTGATATTGCCCATGAAGCACATCGATTTGTTAATAATGCCTCAGCCGTCAGTCATGTGAACTCCTCGACGCATGAAAACTTACCGGACAGGGTTAATAAAAACAACACGCCCTCATTCTCTGAAATGAATGAACATGAAAGGGCCATTGTTGCTCATTCATTTATGAACAACAGCGCGTCCTATGCGCATCAGAAAATGATTGAGGAACATAAAAAAATGCTGTCCGGCAGTGATGCAAATTCAAAGACCTCGTCTTCTTCTTTTAACGAACTGAATGCCGGAGAAAAAGCCGCTCTCGTGCATGAGCAGGTCAATAATGCCGGTGCGGAAGCACATCAGACGCAGGCAAGAAAGCTTCGCGGGCTGTATTCGACCAGGTAACTGCAGGCGGGTTAGTGCTTAGCGTCAGGTGCGCAGCAGGGCTTTACTGACGGGTTACGTAGCAGGACATGAGCCCCATATTGCTCTGCCGTAACCTGTTTCAGTCCCGTTAATCATCACCGTCGGGCTGGTCATACAGTTCCCAGAGCTTCAGGAGCAAACGGGAAACAAGATATGTTACAAAAATGACGACCATCAACGGTGCTCCCGATTAACTGACAGATGACACGCCTCCTGAAAACCCCTAGCATACGCCGCAGTGTTCATGCTAACGGCGAATTCCAGTAAATGTATTCTACCGATGTCGTAAAAGAAAATGCCTACCTTTCAGCCACCCGCTCGGGGCTGGAATCGAACGAGATCGCTACTCTTCAGCGCTCCTTGCCTTCCCGGTTTAATCTGCGGCATTTGAAAAAAATGAATCATTAAAACTCGTACTGCAAAAGAAAGCGGGAAAATCACGTGTCGTGGCCTATAAATTTACGTCCGGTTCATTTAATTACACGGCGTATCGTATATCAGATAAAAAGTTCTATAACCTTTCCGATACTTCCGGGAAAGGCAGTCTCGATTATCCGTTACCGGCCACAGCAAGACTCAGTTCGCCTTTCAATCCTGCAAGACTTAACCCGGTATCGGGAAAAGTGAGTCCCCATAATGGCATTGATTATTCCATGCCCATGAAACGAAAATAGTCAGCGTCATCGACGGAAAAATCACCCGGGCCGAATACAACAGTACCATGGGATATTTTGTTGAAGTAACGGGAAAAGCCGGTGTTAAAACTCGCTATCTCCACCTCAATAAAATACTCGTTACTAAAGGGGCCAGGGTTACCCGGGGAGACGCTATTGCGTTATCCGGTAACAGCGGACGTTCATCCGGTCCTCATCTGCATTACGAGCTGGTCATCAATAACAATCCTGTTAACTCACTGGCGTTCCGGGCAGCGGCACCCGCTGATAACAAACTTGAACAGCATGCCTTTGCGCATGCCAGAGACTACGAACGATACCTGGACTGATAACGGGGCCGCGACGCGGCCCCGTCTGCCGGATTAATTTTTTTTATCGTTTTCACTTCCTTGATGTTGATGATCTCCATGCCCTCCGTGGCCGTGGAAAAGATGCATTAGCGGGCAGACCAGCAATAACAGATATGGCCAGTAACCTGCCACATGTGACCAGTGTTCGCGCAGGAGGGCAAATGCCGCGATCGCGGCGACAGCAATAAGCGCATAGGTGGTACTTTTCATACTGGACTCCTTCTGTTCGTAACAGCCCCTTCACTCAGTGTTATTTCCCGAGCCTGACACTTTTCAGACGCAACGCATTCACAATGACGCTGACGGAGGAAAGAGCCATGGCCGCCGCCGCAATAACTGGCGACAGCAGTATTCCATACACAGGATAAAGCAGACCTGCAGCCACAGGCACGCCAAGTGCGTTGTAGATAAATGCAAAAAACAGATTCTGTCGGATATTTTTCATGGTGATTTCTGACAGATGACGGGCCCTGTTCAGTATCATCAAGTCGCCTTTGAGAAGGGTGACTCCGGCACTTTCAATTGCCACATCTGTACCCGTTCCCATGGCTATACCCACGTCAGCCGCTGCCAGCGCCGGGGCATCATTCACACCGTCTCCGGCCATCGCAACCACATGGCCAGACGCTTTCAGTCGGGTTATCACTGCTTTTTTGCCATCCGGCAGAATCCCGGCTTCAACCTCATCTATTCCCAGTTTCCGTGCGACTGCTTCAGCGGTAAGCTGGTTATCCCCGGTGAGCATAACGATGCGGATCCCCGCCTGACGCAAAGCTTTAAGCGCATCCGGCGTGGTTGCTTTCACGGGATCCGAGATAGCTATCAGGCCTGCAAGGTGCCCGTCTGTGGCCACATAGATAACGGTAGCGCCTTCCATCCGCAACGTATCCGCAACGGCCTTTTGATTATCAATAACGATACTGTTTTCCTGCATAGCCAGTTCATTACCAATAACAACCCGTTGACCTTCGACATCGCCTGAGACACCTTTACCCGACGGCGCATTGAAATGAGTGACTGCGGGTATTGCGATCCCCTTTTCCTGTGCTGCTTTAACTACTGCCATACCCAGCGGATGCTGCGAGCCTTTTTCCACTGCGGCCGTTACACGCAAAAGAGATGTTTCCCCACCCGGATTGAGACTGATAATCCCTGTCACCGTCGGCGAACCTTCCGTGAGCGTGCCTGTTTTGTCGACAACCAGCGTGTCCACTTTTTCAAGACGCTCAAGGGCTTCGGCATTCTTGATTAACACCCCGGCCTGGGCTCCTTTGCCCACCCCCACCATTATCGACATCGGCGTGGCCAGCCCCAGCGCGCAGGGACAGGCAATAATCAGGACCGACACAGCCGCAATGAGACCGTGCGCCATCCTGGGCTCGGGCCCCCAGACAGACCAGATCATGAAAGCAACAACCGCGATAAGTATCACCAGAGGAACAAACCAGCCTGAAACGCTGTCAGCCATTCTCTGGATGGGGGCCCGCGAACGCTGTGCATCAGCGACCATCTGAACAATTCGTGAGAGCATCGTTTCATCACCGACTTTCTCTGCACGGATGATAAGACTACCTGTCTGATTAATGGTCCCCCCGATGACAGGGTCACCCTCCGTTTTGGTAACAGGCATAGATTCCCCGGTCACCATCGATTCATCAACGGTTGTTTTGCCTTCGACCACGATACCGTCGACCGGAATACTCTCTCCAGGTCTGATGCGGAGCTTATCGCCAGGCAGGACATCTTCCGCATTAATATCCGTTTCATGACCGTCTTGATCCAGCCGCCTGGCGGTTTTGGGGGCAAGGTTAAGAAGCGCAGTAATGGCACCTGAGGTTTGTTCCCTTGCCCGCAATTCAAGGACCTGTCCCAGCAGAACAAGCACCGTAATAACAGCTGCGGCTTCAAAATAAATGGCCACCAGGCCATCCATGTTTCTGAACGATGCAGGAAACCAGGAGGGGAAGACGGTTGCAATGACGCTGTAAACCCAGGCTACGCCGGTCCCCATTGCAACAAGGGTAAACATATTCAGGGAGCGGTTACGTAACGACATTCCGGCCCGGGCGAAGAATGGCCAGCCACACCACAAAACGACAGGAGAGGCCAGAAGTAACTGCAGCCATGTGTTGTACTGTGGCGGTACTGTATTCCTCAAAGCGGGAAACAGATGAGAACCCATTTCGAGTATCAAAACCGGAAACGCCAGCAACAACCCCAGCCAGAAGCGTCTTGTCATGTCGCGAAGTTCATCACTCGTCCCCGTGGATGCCGTAGCTACGAGCGGCTCCAGTGCCATTCCACAGACAGGACAGCTTCCGGGACCACTACGGCGTATCTCCGGATGCATCGGACATGTCCACACACCTTCAGAAATCTCTTTCTCCGCCTGGCGGTGAGACTGTTTTATCTTATCAGGGCTGACTTCATGGTGGTCGTGGTGATGGTGATGTTCACTGGCATCTTCGGTAAAATAATGATCGGGATGGGCTTTAAATTTGCTCTCACAGCTGGCGGAGCAGAAATAAAGCTGATGGTCCTGGTATCGAATGCTGCTGTGCGCCTTGTCAGGCAGGATGACCATCCCGCACACGGGATCTCTCACCTTATGCAATGCGTGACTCTCGTCCGGGGATGATGTCTGCTCAGAAGCAGTCTGGTTGTTATGTTCCACTGCATTGTCATTTTTCACAGTAACTCTCCTTATGCATATCTGAAGCATTTTCTGTCTTCAGGATATGTCATGGATGCGATTACCACGAATGCCGCCGGCATAAGAGTGCCTGCTGCCGGCGTCCCGTTATCAGCCGTTCCGCTGACTATTCGATTCGCTGGAAGACTTTTTTACTGCCCTCCGGTGAGAATGCGATAACATCGTAAGCCTCTTTTCGGGCCCCCATCTCCATTCCCGGACTTCCTGCTGGCATACCGGGGGTGGCGAGACCGTATATACCCGAACCAGACTGCATGGCCTTATGTATCGTTGCCGCAGGCACATGGCCTTCAATGATCAAATTACCTACAACCGCGGTATGACAACTTCGTAGTCCAGCAGGAACAGCATGCTTTTCTTTCAGGGCTGACAGCGCCTGATCATTCATGACGTGAGTTCGCACTTCGAACCCGTCTTTTTCCATCGCTTTGCCCCACAGGGAACAACAGCCACAGTTTTCAGATTTGTACATATCAATGACTTTTTCACTCGCCATTGCAGGCAGTGACAGGCCGAGAGCCAGGGCCATTAGAACCACTTTTTTCATACTCACCTCTGTATATTATCGATATAAACCCTGACGTCAGGGTGAATCAGTGCAGAAGGACGCCCACTGGGGGCGCCCTTTCAGGGTTATGACACGCTTTTTTTATGTCTGCGCAGCCAGATTAATTTGTAGGCGGCAGGAATAATGAACAGGGACAGCAGCGGAGCCGTGATCATCCCACCAATCATTGGCGCAGCAATACGGCTCATGACTTCTGAACCTGCGCCGGTTCCCCAGAGTATTGGCAGCAGACCCGCAATGATCACCGCCACGGTCATGGCTTTCGGCCGGACACGCAGTACGGCACCATGATAGAGGGCTTCATCAAGACCTTCCGGTGTGAACGTCTCTTTACGGGACAATTCCGGGTGCGCTTCAATGGCATGACGCAGATACATCAGCATGACCACGCCAAACTCTGCTGCCACCCCGGCCAGGGCGATAAACCCGGTTCCGGTCGCCACTGACATATGGAAGCCCTGCCAGTACAGGAACCATATTCCGCCAACCAGGGCGAACGGCAGGCTCATCAGGATCAGCAGGGCTTCGTCAACCCGGCGGAATGCCAGATACAACAGGATGAAAATGATCATCACCGTCATCGGCACCATCAGCTTCAGTTTCTTGTTGGCATGCTCAAGCAGTTCAAACTGTCCGGAGAATGCCACACTGGTTCCCGGTCTCAGTTTCACTTTCTCGCTGATGGCCGTCTTAATGTCGTTAACCACCGACACCATGTCCCTGCCGCGGGCATCAACATAAATCCAGCTGGCTGGCCGGGCATTTTCGGTTTTCAGCATGGTTGGTCCAGAAACGACGTTAATATCCGCGACATCGCCCAGCGTGATCTGCTGCTTCATCGGGGTCAGGATCGGCATCTGTTTCAGCGCCTGCGGACTGTTCCGGTAATCCTGCGGGTAGCGAATGTTAATAGGGTACCGGGCCACCCCTTCAACCGTCTCACCCACCATAGCACCTCCGATTGCTGAAGAGACGAACAGCTGG
The DNA here is from genome assembly GCF_000463155.2 of Siccibacter turicensis LMG 23730. Lineage (GTDB taxonomy): Bacteria > Pseudomonadota > Gammaproteobacteria > Enterobacterales > Enterobacteriaceae > Siccibacter > Siccibacter turicensis. The sequence goes on from NZ_AWFZ01000016.1 coordinate 61,070, forward strand.
ACATCACCTACCGTCATCCCGTAGCGGGAGGCTTTCTCCCGGTTGATATCGATATCGATGTAGCGCCCGCCCTCAAGTCGCTCAGCCAGGACAGACACCACGCCAGGCACGGTTTTGGCTACCGCCTCGATACTCTGCGCCGTCGCGTCGATATCGGACAGAACAGTCCCGGACACTTTGATACCTATCGGGCTTTTGATCCCGGTTGAGAGCATATCAATACGGTTACGGATAGGCGGCACCCAGAGGTTTGCCAGACCCGGTAAACGGACTGTCCTGTCGAGTTCATCAATAATCTTGTCAATTGTCATGCCGGGACGCCACTGATCCTCAGGTTTGAGCTGGATCGTGGTTTCCACCATTTCGAGCGGCGCGGAATCCGTTGCGGTCTCTGCTTTACCGGTCTTGCCAAATACAGAAGCCACTTCAGGAACGCTTTTGATTAACTTGTCTGTTGTCTGCAGGAGCGCTGCAGCTTCTGCCGGAGAGACGCCAGGCAAGGTCGACGGCATATACAGCAGATCGCCCTCGTTAATCTTCGGCAGAAATTCACCGCCCACCTGACTCAGTGGCCAGATAACCGTGAAAATGGACAAGGCCGCAACCAGCAGGGTTGTTTTTGGCCAGTGGAGGACCCGCAGCAGCAAAGGATGATACGCTTTGATCAGCACCCGGTTCAGGGGGTTACTTGTCTCGGCAGGAATTTTCCCCCGGATCCAGAATCCCATCAGAATAGGAATGACGATGATGGCCAGTGCGGCCGCTCCCGCCATGGAGTACGTTTTCGTGAATGCCAGCGGGCCAAACAGACGACCTTCCTGCCCTTCCAGGGTAAAGATAGGAATAAAGGACAGGGTGATGATCAGCAGGCTAATGAACAACGCGGGTCCCACTTCCACGGAGGCGTCGGTAATCACCTTCCAGCGGGTGGCGTTGTCAATCTGCTCACCCGGATGCTGATGATCCCACTCCTCAAGCCGTTTGTGCGCATTTTCAATCATCACAATGGCGGCATCCACCATCGCACCGACGGCAATCGCTATCCCTCCCAGCGACATGATATTGGCGTTCAGTCCCTGGAAGTGCATGACGATAAAGGCGATACACAGGCCAAGCGGCAGAGAGATAATCGCCACCAGGGCAGAACGTACGTGCCACAGGAACAGAGCACAGACGATGGCCACCACGATAAACTCTTCCAGAAGTTTGGAACTGAGGTTATCAATCGCCCGGTCGATTAACTGGCTGCGATCGTAGGTGGTCACGATTTCAACGCCTTCCGGCAGGCTGGCCTTCAGCGTCTCCAGTTTATCCCTCACTGCCGTGATAACGTCGCGCGCATTTTTACCCGACCGCAGGATCACCACGCCGCCAGCGACTTCTCCCTGGCCGTTCAGCTCGGCAATACCACGCCTCATTTCGGGCCCGGTCTGCACGCGGGCAACATCCCGCAGATAAACCGGCACGCCGTTCTCACCTGTTTTCAGGACGATGTTATTAAAATCATCAATGCTCTGAAGATAACCGCTGGCACGGACCATATACTCCGCTTCGGCCATTTCAACGGATGAGCCACCGGCCTCCTGGTTAGACGATTCAAGTGCCTGTTTCACTTCGGGCAGGCTGATACCGTACTGGGACAGTTTTACCGGATTGACCTGAATCTGGTACTGTTTCACCACGCCGCCAACCGAAGCGACCTCAGCCACGTTCGGGATGGTTTTCAGCTCAAATTTCAGGAACCAGTCCTGCAGAGAGCGCAGTTCTGAAAGGTCGTGTTTTCCGTTGCGATCGACAAGGGCATATTCAAATATCCAGCCCACTCCCGTGGCGTCCGGGCCGATTTCAGAGCTCACACCCGCAGGCAGTTTGCCCTGAACCTGATTCAGGTATTCCAGCACGCGCGAACGGGCCCAGTACAGATCGGTGCCGTCTTCAAAAATGACATACACATACGAATCACCGAACTGTGAAAAGCCACGCACGGTTTTTGCGCCAGGTACGGACAGCATGGTGGTGGTAAGCGGATAGGTGACCTGGTTTTCTACAATCTGCGGGGCCTGTCCGGGATAGCTGGTTTTAATAATGACCTGCACATCTGACAGGTCAGGCAGCGCATCGACCGGCGTGTTAATTATCGTCCATGTGCCCCAGATGCTGAGAAACAGTGCGCCCATCATGACCAGGAAACGGTTGGCGACAGAGCGCCGGATAATCCATTCAATCATCGTCGTCTCCTCAGTGCCCTGAATGCATATTTACAGGCTGCTCAGACATTGCTGGCATACTGTTTTCTGTTTTTTCAGGGTGGCGCATACGTTCCAGCGCGCCCGTAATATTGGCTTCGGAGTCAATGAGGAACAGGCCACTGACCACCACGGTATCGCCTTCATTCAGGCCGGAGCCAATGCCGGACTGTTGCTGTGATTCATGCAGAACGTGGATCTGTTTCGGCACAAACTTGCCTTCATCATCAACAGTAATCACGCGCTGTTCTTTGCCGGTATCGATAACGGCCTGGCTTGGTATCAGCAGCATCTCCTGGCTCTTGGTATTCAGTTTCAGATAGGCATTCATGCCCGGCTTGAGAAACTCATCCTTATTAGAAACCTGGAGACGGACCTGAAGCGTACGGGTTGTCTGATCCACGCTGGGAAGAATGTTCCATTTTTCGACATGGAATGTTTTATCCGGATAAGCCGGTACCGAAATTTCAAACTGCGACGTATCTTTCAGCAGATATGCGATAGATTCTGGCACTGCAGCGCTGATCCAGACCGGGTCCATCCCCTGAATCTGAGCCACTACTTTATCTTTCGAAATATTCATTCCGGTGCGCAGGTCAAACGCAGTAATGACACCATCAATAGGTGCTTTAATGGTAAAACGGGTCTGGATTGTGCGGGTTGAACGCAGCCTTTGAATATCCTCTTCCGGCATACCAGCTAGACGAAGTCGCTCCAGAACCCCTTTTATCTGGGTTGACGTACCGCCTGTACCGGATAACAGCAGGAACTCACTTTGTGCCTCAACCCATTCAGGAATGGTGATATCGATAAGCGGAGTGCCTTTCTTCACATGATCGCCAATCGTCAGGGGATACACTTTTTCGACGAAACCGTCAGAGCGCGCCTGCACAATGACAAACTGATACTCGTTGTAACTGACATTAGCCGGGATTGTCTGAGAATAATTCAGCATTCCTCGCGTGACTTTTTGCGTTTTTAATCCCAGATTCTGAACCTGCGTTGGATCGATACGGATCCCGCCACTGCTTTTATCGCCGCTTTCATCAGCATATTTTGGCACCAGGTCCATATCCATAAAGGGAGATTTTCCGGGTTTATCAAATTTGGTATCCGGTTTCATCGGGTCATACCAGAAAAGTACCTTTCGCTCCGGTGCCTTTTGTTCGGTTTGTACTGTTTTTTGTGATGAGTTTACATACTGCCAGGCAGTAACCGATATCAGCCCTCCTGCTATGAGGCTGCTGATAATTATTGCAGCATATTTTATCTTTAAAGAAGCCATACAATTTCTCGCTGAAAAATCAAAACACCTAGCATATGCGCCCGATCATTCATTCACAGTAATCCCTTAATGAATGTTCAGGCGCACTGGATGTATTCGCTCCGGACTGATAATCAGGATTGCGTAACGTTAATGCTTTTGAGTAAGGAGATATTGCCCTGCTGAATAAACGAGAAATCGACATGGTTGCCGGTTTTCAGGGCATTGATAGCGTCGTCTGCATTAACAAAAGTGAAGCGCATGGTCATTGCAGGCCAGCCCACAGCAGGGATTGCTTCGTGCGAAATGGTAATCTTTTTACTATTCATATCAATGTCTTTAACGACACCGGTGCCCTTGATAACCTGCTGTACCGAAGCATCACTGGCAGCATTCATATCGCCATGCTGATGTGTTTCAGCATGAAGACCGGCAGAAAACATGACAGAGAAGGCACCAAATAAAACGGCTTTAAGTGAATTACGCATTTTTAATTTCCTGATTAATTAAATAAATTTACTCTACCCAACCGCCACCCAGCGCGGTAAACAGATTAATTTCGTTAACCTGTCGGGAATAGGTAAGATCGAGAATGGTTTGCTGCGTAGCGAAGAGGGAACGTTCTGCATCCAGCACTTCTATGTAGCTGACAGCACCACTTGCATATAATCCTCTGGCACGCTGGAGAGTTATCTGAAGTGAATCAAGATAACGCTGCTGTGACTCAAGTTGCTGGCTAAGGCTGTCGCGCAGCGCAAGCGTGTCGGAAACATCCTTAAAGGCTGACTGAATTTTTTGTTCGTAATTAACCACCGATTGTTGCTGGCGAATTTCAGCCAGCTTCAGATTGGCTTTATTCCTGCCAGCATTAAAAATAGGAATTTCAATTTTAGGGATAAAATTCCACATTCCACTTCCTGACGTAAACAGGCTTGACAGCTCCGTACTGCTTGCGGAAAGACCACTGGTCAGGGTAATGGAGGGGAAAAAGGCCGCTCGCGCTGCGCCAATATTGGCATCAGCCGCTTTCAGCTGATATTCCGCTTCCATAATATCCGGTCGCTGCAGCAAAATTTGTGAAGATAGATTTGGTGGCAATTTTACTGGTGCGATCTCCCCGCCTTTCATCCCTTTTTCTGACGGAAGTGCGCGGTACGTTCCCAGCACCAGTTGCAGGGCATTGTTTGCCTGAGCCAGATCGCCTTCTCGTTTGGCTATTTCGGCGCGGGTACTTTCGATTTGTCCTCTCGCCTGTTCAAGTGCCAGAACGTTCGTACTCCCGGTCACGAGCTGTTGCTCAACGAAAGCATAGGACTGTTCATAATTTTTCAGCGTTTCCCGCGCAATACGGAGTTGTTCGTACGCCAGTTGCTGGCTGAAATAGCTCTGTGAAACGTTGGAGACCAGCAGGATGTGTACGGCCCGACGGGCTTCTTCGCTGGCAAAGTAGTTCTGGCGGTCAGCATCACTCATGTTCTTAAGTTTGCCGAAAAAATCGAGCTCATAGCTGAGCTCCAGTCTCGCGTCGTACTCCTGTGTGGTCGGCTTGTCACCTTTCAGACCACCGCTGTATGTTATCCCGGATGAGGCATTCAGCTGGGGATAACGATCTGCATCCGTGACGTTGAACTGGGCTCGGGCCTCTTCAACCTTCAGGGCAGCCATTCTCAAATCACGGTTATTAGTCAGAGCTTCACCGATCAACCGGGTAACCTGGGGATCGACAAAAAAGTTACGCCAGCCCGTATCCTGATAGCCATTTACCGCTGGCGTCAGGCTGTTATGGGACAGTGAAAACTGCTGGGGTACCGGTGCTGCGGGCCGCTGATATTCAGGCGCAAGCGACACGCAGCCTGCCAGGATGAATATCGTGCTAATGCTGAGTAATTTTAATTTGAACATAACGCTTCTCGTCCAGGCAGACCTGGTAAATGGTTCAAATGAAGTCCAGAGTATTGATAGGGGTACTTTACCTAACGCTCTCTGTTTGCCGAGTGACAGGATAATGACAATGTTGTCATTTTTGCTGTAATCCGTTGATAACGATCGTGGGCGCAATAGAATGACATTAGCAGCCAGCCGGGGAGCAAGATGAAAATATTGATCGTCGAAGACGAAATTAAAACAGGTGAATATCTCAGCAAAGGGCTTACAGAGGCAGGGTTCGTAGTGGATCACGCTGATAATGGTCTTACCGGATATCATCTCGCCATGACAGCCGAGTATGATTTAGTCATTCTGGATATCATGCTACCTGATGTGAACGGCTGGGATATCATCCGCATGCTGCGCACTGCCGGAAAGGGTATGCCGGTCTTACTGCTGACAGCCCTCGGCACGATCGAACATAGGGTCAAAGGACTGGAACTGGGTGCGGACGATTATCTGGTTAAACCCTTTGCGTTTGCCGAACTGCTCGCCCGGGTGAGAACCCTTCTGAGGCGGGGAAACACGATGATCACGGAAAGCCAGTTTAAGGTGGCTGACCTCTCGATTGATCTCGTATCCAGAAAAGTCAGTCGCGCCGGAAACCGCATTGTGCTCACCAGTAAAGAGTTCAGCCTGCTGGAATTCTTCATTCGCCATCAGGGAGAGGTTCTTCCCCGCTCCCTGATTGCCTCTCAGGTCTGGGACATGAATTTTGACAGCGACACTAATGCGATCGATGTCGCAGTAAAGCGACTCCGCGCTAAAATAGACAACGATTACGAGACAAAGCTGATCCAGACAGTCCGGGGCGTGGGCTACATGCTGGAGGTCCCGGATGCATAGCAAACCTTCCAGACGCCCTTTCTCACTCGCTCTGCGGCTGACCTTTTTTATCAGCCTGTCCACGATACTGGCTTTTATCGCCTTCACCTGGTTTATGCTGCATTCTGTTGAAAATCATTTTGCCGAGCAGGATGTCAGCGATCTTCAACAAATCAGCACCACACTGAACCGTATACTGCAGTCCCCGGTGGATCCGGATGATAAAAAAATAAGCAAAATAAAGGAATCAATTGCCAGCTACCGCAACGTTGCCCTTTTGCTCCTCAATCCCAGGGGTGAAGTGCTCTTTAGCTCAGCTCAGGGGGCGGCACTACGCCCGGCAGAGAATTCAGCAGATTTTAGCGAGCACAGCCGCGCACGGGATGTCTTTCTCTGGACGGTGGAGGATCCTGCGGGACCGATGGATACCGGGTCCGAAATGAAGATGGAAACATACAGGATTATCGCCTCCTCTGGTCAGGCGATATTTCAGGGCAAACAGCAGAACTATGTCATGCTGACTGGCCTATCCATTAATTTCCATCTCCATTACCTCGATGCGCTGAAAAAGAACCTGATTGCGATTGCCGTCGTGATAAGCCTGTTGATTGTTCTGATCATTCGAATCGCTGTCCGTCAGGGGCACCTGCCCCTTCGTAATGTCAGCAATGCCATTAAAAACATCACCTCCGAGAATCTTGATGCGCGACTGGAACCGACACGCGTTCCCATTGAGCTGGAGCAACTGGTTATCTCGTTCAATCATATGATTGGAAAGATTGAGGATGTCTTTACCCGCCAGGCCAATTTCTCTGCCGATATCGCGCATGAGATCAGAACGCCCATCACCAATCTGGTGACGCAGACTGAAATCGCACTGAGTCAGGATCGAACACAGAGGGAACTTGAGGATGTCCTCTATTCCAGTCTTGAAGAGTATAACCGGATGACCAAAATGGTCAGCGATATGCTGTTCCTGGCACAGGCAGATAATAATCAGCTGATACCTGACAGGGTCATGTTTGACCTCAGAGCGGAAGTCATGAAAGTCTTCGAGTTTTTCGAAGCCTGGGCCGAAGAACGCAATATCACGCTCAAATTTAACGGGATGCCCTGCCTGGTTGAGGGAGATCCACAAATGTTCAGAAGGGCGATCAATAATCTGTTATCCAATGCCCTGCGTTATACCCCGGAGGGACAGGCAATCACCGTCTCAATAAGAGAGCAGGAGAGCTTTTTTGACCTTGTGATTGAAAATCCGGGGAAACCAATCCCTGAAGAGCATTTATCAAGGCTGTTTGACCGTTTTTATCGGGTAGATCCGTCCAGACAACGAAAAGGAGAAGGCAGCGGCATCGGCCTTGCGATTGTGAAGTCCATCGTGGAAGCACATCACGGAAGAGTGCAGGTGGAATCGGACATACGTTCAACTCGTTTTATCCTATCCGTGCCCAGACTGGAGAAAATGATTCCGGAAACCCAGTACTGAGAATAAAGATTTAAATGACAAAGATGTCATTAGCCTGTCATGCAGCAAACAGAAGCCATTCGATATAATTAGTGCAACTTATCAGGAAGGCATTATTACTTCATCCATACACGGCATCAGCACAAGCCAGGAGTTGTATTAAAGCCTCATCCCGGCGGAATAAGGTCTGTAGAGTTGTCAGTTGTACTACTGAGGACACAGATCGAAATTCACGGACATCACTAATTCAGAAATGGAGAGTTACCATGAAAAATATCGTCTTAGCATCAGTGTTAGGTTTGAGCTTAATTTCTACGGCCTGGGCCACTGAAACTGTAAATATCCATGAGCGTGTCAATAATGCTCAGGCTCCGGCCCATCAGATGCAGTCTTCTTCAACTCCAGCCGCCATCCAGGGGGCAGCTCCACGGATGGCCGGTATGGATCAGCATGAACAGGCTATTATTGTTCATGAAACCATGAACAATGGTTCAGCAGATGCACATAAAAAAATGGCGGAAAGTCATCAGAAGATGATGGGAACTGGCACCGTTAACGCTTCCCGTCCGGCGACTTCGTTTGCGGCGATGAATGAACATGAAAGAGCAGCTGTTGCCCATGAATTTACGAATAACGGTCAGTCCGGCCCCCATCAGGCTATGGCTGATGCACACCGCCGCATGATCAATGCGGGCTGATGACAACTGAAGTTTCCGTGCGGTTACCCTTTCCTTGATAGATTGTCCCTTATACGGATATGTTGTTATTTTTTGCCCCCTTCAGGGGGCTTTTTTGTCTGACTCAGCTAAACTTATCCGGTAACCATCTGAAAGGGTTTATTATATGAAAATCACAAATTCGCTTTTTGTTATACTGATGTTATCCCTGCCAGCGATTTCCGCAGAACATTCAGAAATGAAAATGTCAGATATATCCTCATCGGCATCGTCACAGGAATATATGTCCGGCATGAAAGGTATGCATGACAAAATGATGGCCGCTGTAAAAGAGTCCGATCCCGACAAGGCTTTTGCGAAAGGCATGGTAGCACACCATGAAGGGGCAATAGCAATGGCTGAGACCGAGCTAAAATACGGAAAAGATCCGGAAATGAGAAAGCTCGCGCACGACATCATTAAAGCTCAAAAAGGTGAAATTGAGCAGATGAATAAATGGCTTGGTAATCAAAAATAATGATTGCGGAAATAATATATTGCGCGTACAGTCAGAGTGTTCCCGGGCACGGGAACCTGTTAATCGTTAATTAATCAAAACCCGATTCATTTCGGGTTTTTCCTTTTACCCCCCCCAACGCATGCACTGCACCGAGTGAAATTCACCTGAGCCAATTCTGCTTGCTTATTATTTCGATGGGAATTGCTGATTTTAATTAAGCCTATGTTTTAAAGGTGTTTCTCATGCCTGGGTTTGGCAGGGGTTCGTCCTGTTCTCTGGTCATGCGCAATGGCAATTCGCAGTCAGGGCTCAAGACTACTTTTACCTCTTTTTTAACAGAAAGTTTCTGGACCCGATACTTGCCGGAAACATCATCTGCTGTTCATCCCGACCAATAAAACGAAGGTATCACTCTCGTTTGAATCTCACTTACTTTCCATTTTGTAATAAAGAATCAAGTTTTCCAGTGATATATCAATACCAACTTTTTTTAATAACCTTTTTCGCGCAGTGTATATTTCTTTCAGCATATCTTCATAACCCTGACCAAGGTGAATTTGTTTATGGCAATTGCAACACAGAGATATGATATTTTCTTCAACATCAAGAGATGTGTCAAAAGCATCTTGCCTGGACATAGGTACAATGTGATGAGGTTCTGTGTAATTTAAGGATGAATTTCGCCTTCTGAATGTTGGGTGGTCACTATCGACTTCACATCTGTAACCTGCTTTATTCAGCGCATTTTGGGATACGCCTTTACTCCTGGGATACGAGAGGCCATTTTTTACTTCTATTGCATTTTTCTTTGGTTTGGCTTCCCCTGTATATTCAAACGTCTGAACGTTGTCAAAGATATTACTTTTCTCTATGGCATTGATCAACTCATCGTCAGAGTAATACTCACTGCTGGCCATTTCTGTTGTACCAAAAAAATCCAGTTCGTTAATTGCCTGAACAAGTTCCTCACGAATTGTCCATAAGTTTCTTTTGGGTTTTCCGCCGATTTCTTTACTCTTCATTACGGTAATGAATTTTGTACCGGATGCGATATTTCCGACACCTTTAACCTCGAATCTACCAAGTTCTTTTTGAACTCTGCCACCCAGTCCGTTTATGACTCCATTAGCACTCATGCTGTGCAGGTCGTACTTCTTACCAATATCGAAGCATGTGCAGGAATGATTTGGCTCAATAAACCATTTTTTTAACGCTGCAATACTTTTTGTGTCAAAAACTTTATCATTTGTTAATAAAGTTTTCCATTCTTCCACACTGATATCAATGTCACAGACATACTCTCCATCAATCACTTCGCATATTTTTTTAATCACATTCATTCCCCTGTTATACAGATAGTCATAATGAAAATATAAAGCTCGCTAACCGGTATGGTTGCGTAAGGACCGTAGTCTCTCAGAGACCGTGCTTTCTTTTTTTTCAGGCCTGGACACTAAAGGGTCTGTTGCACCCCGAAAAAATTTGTTGCGGGGATTGCTCATTGAGATGAGCCTCTGCTCGATCATACCAGATCAGCAGGCTGCCCCCAATGCTATGGCTTCTTAGTTTGGCCATTATCCGGCCTTCCTCACGACCAATAAAATAGAGACATTACCCGTGACGCTGCCACCGTCTCAGCCCGGAACGATCAGTGAGCGCTTCTGATGACCTTCGGTTTTTTTAACGAAGCGGGTGGGATACGGTTTGTTGCTGAAATCTTAATAATAACCAACAACTGATGCTAATTTCGCACTTTTAACATATATGAATATAAATGTTATGAATAATTGCATTTACAGGAAATATCATGCGTTTTGTCATCCGGGATCCGAAAAAAGGCAGAACCGGAAGTCTGGGCAGCTATCACGGTCGCCCTGCAGTTTTATGGTTGTCGTAATGAATGCGGTGTGCTTCGTGAATTCCGGAATTTTTTGTAGGGATGGAGAAATATGCGGGTGAATGCGAGAAAAAGGCCGCGCCGGCGGACTTCCGGGAAAGTGGATCAACTGGCTGGCGGGTTTTATATTCAGTTATGCGGTCGCCAGCAGCCGGTGTCACACGGGAATGTCCGGATTCCTGGCGTTGACCGCGCAGCTGCTGCCGGAAAAAGTACTGAATTTTAGCGGCCAAACGGTGTAATTCAAATGACCGGGCGACACGGTATAACGGCACTTTTACTGTACTACCAAAAGGAATAACAAATGATTCAGATTATTAAATTACACGGCGGGGCGATTACTCCTGATCCATTCGAATACAGAATTTTGTTTCATGGCAAATATTTTGCTGCAGTATGGATTTATGCATAGTCAGGCATGCAGAAAGACGGTTATGTTTGATGCTTCTTTTTAGCCGGTTTCCGCAAATGGTTGATTACGTCTGGCGTAGATTTGCGAAGTTAGCCGACGATTGGCGAATTTTAACGACAATCAGCGATTTTCGACGAATGTTTGGGGTGGGCGTGTTCTCTCATCTAAATATAAATTTAAACTTACACAGCAAAAGTAATGAATTTTAGCAGCCAAACGGTTACATAAAAATGTCCGGGCGACACGGTATAACGGCACTTTTACTGTACTGATTACCCTGCTTGTTTACCGGCAGCTCTGGCCGGAAAAACCTTCGCATCGGCCTGCGCACCGTGTTTTATTCACCAGTGCGGCGGAAGGCCTTCAGGCGGGCCCGGGTGTCCCGGGATTTTGGCCAAATTTATTTGAGAAACCGTCTGGAACGAGTGTCCTGACCGAATATAGAGTATGTACCGGCAAGGTAAGCGGTTGGCAGGATGACGAATTACCGAAAATGCGGCCTTAACCAGAAGATGGCCGGGGACTTTCGGACATACCAACGCGCCGGCACTTACCGACAGGATATATTACGGCGTCTTGCCTGCAACTGCAGTTGCTTGACGCCGGCGAACCGGCGCTAGTGTTCCTTATTCATCAGGATGGCATCCTCTATTTCCAATATCATTGCTGATAAGGCAGGTATTTGCTTTGCTTTAATTTCCCGATATTTTTCCCGCGCAGGCATGCCTAAAATACGGTTCACGTGATCGAGGTTAAGTTTCAGGTACTCACCCTGGTCGCTGCTGCTGACGGCAGTTCTGAAGTTAAGCAACATCTGCAGAAAATCCCTGTCGGCCAGACTGGTTTCGCTTGCCCACTCTGAGACAACGTCATCGCCTGAAAGCTCGGCCCATACTGATAGGAAAATTGACAGGTAGGGAACATGGGGAATTATTTTACGGATCTTTTTCTCTTTGAGCCGCGCTGTTAACGCCTGGCGTAGCATCTCTGTTTCTTCGGCAGTAAAGAGAGATGTCTGATTATTGCGTTGTGCGTTGCGCTGAGGCAGAAAATTACGTAGATATATAGCGGCCCATGCAAACGCTTCGGACTTGCGGAAAAGACGACAAAGGAAACGCATCGTTTCCCTTCGTCTGACTGACAGCAGCTGATGTGTCAGCTGCGTGACGAGTGGATCGATGCCGGTATTTTCCTGACGATAAAAAATGTCTCTTTCACGATAAAAGGGCAGGATGCGATCGCTACAGCGGAAAAAAAATTTCAGCAGATTGCGCTGAACTTCCGCACCGGATTTTTCTGTGACGCCGGGAGTGAGTCGCGTCAGAATATGCTCAAACCAGGTTCGGGAGGAGATGCCGTTATCAGTCACGCTTTCCATAAGTCGGGCTTCCAGCGCATCATAGTTCCTGGCAGCGAGCGCAATAATCTGCTTAATATCGGCATCAGACATCACGTTCTGAGGGGCCGAAAATGAAAAATAATAGCGCCAGTAGATACTGCTCCCCAGCCGGCGCTGATTTGTTGCCTGTTCCGCTTCTGCTGGCTGCTGTCTTTCAAACAGTTGCAGGGTACCCCTATTAAATCCGGTAATGCCCGGCAGCCACGAATGCAGTTCCCACATGGAAGCGGCCCTGGATACCCCGAACTCTTTCAGTGCGGTCTCCAGATTGTCGAGCTGCACAGCCTTCTCCTGCTCATCTACCGAGCCGTCACGGCTGACGACCATAGACCAGGCGGTCAGGTAAGCTTCAGTCCAGGATGCAAACGCAGGATTAACGGTATTAATCAGCTGCAGGAGACATAAATCAGGAAAATAGACATAATCCCGGAGTCCATGATACCGAAAACGAATGGCATTGAGTGCCTGGTTTACTTCCCGTGGGGTGGACAGATTTTCTCCGTAGACCTCGACAAAACGTGCCAGTAACTCCTTACTGTCTGCATCAGGCTCTTGCTCACTGACCTGGTGCCATAATGACAGGGCGCTTTCACGGAATGCCCGACGCAGCGTAAAACTCTCCGGCATGGGCAGAGCAAATGAAAGCGGGACTATTTTCTGCAGATAAAGCCGTCCGTCCGGTACACCCAGCCCGCGTTCAACAGCATGTGCCAGTACCTCCCTGTCATAACACATGACATAGCGAAATCTGGAGAAATCGGCCACCGAACGAACCATCCGTAATATCTCGACCGCCTGAGCAGGCTCAAGCCTGTCCAGGTCGTCAATGATAATAATAAAACTGATCCCCAGCGCGGTGATTTTCTGTTCAAGCTCTGTGCGCAGTTCTGCAGCCGTTTTCTGCCGTTGGTGCAGGTCCGTGTCTGACACTGCTGCCATCACATCGGCGACAATCTCCAATCCGGGAACGCCGAGTTTGCCGGCCAGCCGAGCTGCCGGGGCAAGCCTACGGGAAGTCTGCTGCGCATAATTAGCCAGCGTACCGGCTAACGTCGTCACGTTATGCATATCCTTCTGAGCCTCGGTATCATATTTCGCCAGCCTGCCCGCAATGGTCAGCAGCAAGGATGTTACCGGACTCTCATCCGGAGAAATAAGCCACGGTGAAAATGGGACTATTTCGGTACTGTCCGGAACCTGCTGCCTGAGCTGGCCAGTCAGCATATTAAGGAGGCTTGTTTTCCCTGATCCCCATTTGCCCTCGATACCGATAACAGTGCTGATATTTTCATCCAGCATACAAATGCTGCGGGCCAGTCCGTTCGCAATGACTGTAAAACCATAGCGATCGTCTTCCGCTTTTACCACCGGCCCTTCAAAGCCGGCCCGGGACAGTTCTGATTCAGCAGCCATTTATATATCCCCGTAGAGGCAGCGCAGCCCGGTCAGAGCCTCCGCCAGCGAGCCTTTATCACAATGCGTGGTGAGCTGCCTGACCAGCATCTCAAAGGCCTCCGCCGGCAAAAAAATTCGCAGCCCGTCGATCCCGAAAAATCCTTCCTTTGTGACGTGTCCGGGCGGGGAGAACATCACCCGCTCTCCCTGATGCCCGTGCGCCAGCGCCTCCGGATGGCGGGCATACAGCGTGAACAGGCCCAGCAGTTCGGAGAACACGTCCCACCCGTACGGCACCACGAAATCCTGTCCGGTGATCAGCAGGTGCAGACGCGGCGTGTTATACCAGGCGCCCGGGCGTTCGCCGCGTTGCTGGCCTTCGGTACGGATATCGAGACGCAGCGTGCCGGCCTCAACGGTTTCCGTCACGGCCGGGATCATCGGATGCAGCTCCTCTGCCAGGGCTCTGGCTTTTTCCGTGCTCCAGTCCAGCCCGCGCAGAACCAGGGGGAAAATCTCTTTCATACGCAGCAGCGTGAATATCTCAGCCAGCTGGCTGTCAGGCACGTTCGCCAGTTCAAAGCAGTCACTTTCCAGCGGGCGCAGGAGATATTCGGCATACGCCTGATCAACGACCGGGCGCAGCTCTGACCGGAACTGGTCAAACTCTTCCGTCCAGTTTTCCCCGGCCAGGCGGAAGATCCCCTTCAGGTAGTGGCTGTCCACCGGGCGGCCATGCTCCACCTGCCAGGCCAGCAGGTCGCGGGTGATGTCGAGCAGCGTGCCCAGGGCCGGAAGAGTGGCCAGCCTGTCCCTTCCTTGCAGAAAGGCTTCCCTGGCATGAACCAGAATGAAGCGCAGCTCGTCGCGGGAAACGGGGGCGCTGCCAAAGGTCTGGCCGAGAATAATATGCCGGTACAGTTGCCGGACCGTGGCCTCCGGATCGGCAATCAACTGAAACCAGCCGTCGCCGGCAGCAACCGTTTTGAGACCGTCATCGAGGAAACGTTCGGCTAAGGCGTTGACCGAGGTATTTTCGCGACCGGCGCGCATTTTCAGCGCTTCGATCAGCTTTTTATGAAAACGAAGGTTAAGCTGGCTGAGCATCATCTTTCCTTTTATCTTTGCTTTTGCCTATATGCTAGCGTAGCAGTATTATAAATAGCTATTGCATAGATTCACTGCTGACTCTTTTTTGTGATGACTGTTGTATCGGTGAAAGTGATGGTCGTATTGCTATATTGCTGTCTGTTCCTTCTCATTTCTCTGTGGATCCGAAAACCTCTAGTTCCGGATCTCTGGCTAAGCCGATTTGGTGAAACGAAGTTTGCTATAGCTGGTAATAATTTCCGTGATAATGGGGAAGGGTCTCAGTCCCGTCAGCATGGTGCCGTATGTATCAGCACCGGAATGGTAGAGAGCATCTGATAGGCGCGTTCGTATATAGAGAAACTGGATGCATGTGGTCACGTTTATGCCCTTGTAAAGGCTTACGGTAACTATTAGTTTATGGTCTGTACTGACATCCCGGCTGAATCGCCACGGATAATCTAGACACTTCCGAGCCGTTGATAATACTGGTTTTCATATTCTGTCGGTGACATCTGATCGCTAGAACCATGCCGACGCTTACTGTTATAAAACATTTCGATGTAATCAAAAATATCGCTGCGGGCTTCCTCCCGCGTTCCGTAGATCTTTTTCTTTATCCGTTCGCGTTTCAACAACTGGAAAAAGCTTTCTGCAACCGCATTATCGTGGCAGTTACCGCGACGGCTCATGCTGCCCTCCAGTCCGTGTGATTTCAGGAACGACTGCCACTCATGGCTTGTGTACTGACTGCCCTGATCCGAATGAACCAGCACCTGTTTTTGGGGATTACGCCGCCATACAGCCATCAGCAGTGCGTTCAGGACAATGTCCTTTGTCATCCGGGATTGCATGGACCAGCCGATAATTTTGCGTGAGAACAGATCAACAACCACAGCAAGATACAGCCAGCCTTCGTGGGTCCTGATATAGGTTATGTCGGTTACCCAACGCTCATCCGGAGCATCCGGATTGAACTGTCGCTGGAGCCTGTTGGGCGACACAATACTGGCCTCGCCTTTACGTGCCCGCGGGCTCCGGTATCCGACCTGAGCCTTTATCCCGACACGTTTCATCAGTCGCCAGACTCTGTTGACTCCGCACTGTTGCCCGCTGTCCCGCAGATCCAGATGGATCTTGCGATAACCATAGACCCATCCCGATTCCAGCCAGAACTGTTTAATCTGTCCTGTCAGTCTCAGGTCTGCCCGATGGCGTTGTGAATGCGGCTGCTGAAGCCATGCGTAAAAGCCACTGGGATGAACATCCAGCACCCGACAGAGCAGGCGAACAGGCCAGCAACGGGCGTTGTCACGGATAAAGGCGTACCTCAGTCGGACAGTTTTGCGAAGTACGCCGCGGCTTTTTTTAATATGTCCCGTTCGTCAGTAACCCGCTTCAGCTCTTTCTGGAGACGGCGGATCTCGGCCTGAGCATCTGACTGTTCTTTATGAGTGGAGGAATCCGGACCGTACTTCTTTATCCAGGCGTAAAGGCTGTGGGTGGTGATATCGAGACGTGTTGCAACGCTGGAAACAGAATAACCACGATCAACAACCTGTTTGACTGCTTCAATTTTAAACTCTTCGGGATAACGCTTACCGCTCATGGGCACCTCTCTTTAAGCCATCTTAAATGACTCTGAGGTGTCTGTTAAACCCGTGGCGATTCACGTGCATAAACAAGCTGCGTGGCTACGGCAGTCTCTGCTCAGCTTCACGGCGGACATCAAAAGAGAATTACTTTCTTCATGACCAGGTTCAACTTTAAAACGCTTAGGCGCGGTTTGTCCTGCGAAGTACACCTTCAGCCAGTAAGGCTCAGCCATAACCAACCTCCTACGTTAATTATGAAAGCATGAATACTTGAAATGATGAAAACATGGGTAAAGTAATCTTGTTTATTGGCAAAGGGGTAGCGAAACCTTGCCAATAATCTTATGAATCCTTCTTTTGACCTGGATGAAGAAAAAAGGTTTAACAAGATAATAAGATGTTATCTTGTTATCTTGTTATCTTGTTATCTTGTTATCTTGTTATCTTGTTATCTTGTTATCTTGTTATCTTGTTATCTTAGCTTTGCGTCGCGGACCAAAGTTGCAACCTCGTCAGTCGACAGCTTATCTAATGCTATCAGCGCAGCTCTAACAACATCAGATCGACCTACACCCGTAATCCCCGCGTTCATGGCATCCCTGATTACTGCATCAATGTTAACCAGATTTTCTTCCGTCAGGGAAAAACTTATGGGCTTTGCTTTGGCATTCTGCTTACGCTGCGAAGTTTTTTCAGGCGTTGCCTTATCAATGCCAGCAGTACCACCATTTATGAAAGCAGCTTCATCGCGCGGTGGAATGTTAGTTCTGTTTCTCACAAAATCACCTCTTTAACCAGGGCTTCAATCTCTTCCTGTGCTTTGGCATTCTGAGTTTCATAAATCGTCATCGATTCAGCCCATGCATCACGATGAGCTTTCCGATCACACACACGGGATTCGGCAAGGCTCATCTGCGGGAAGTCTTTCAGTACCTCAGCTGCCTGATTCGCCTCATTTACAAACATATTGGTCGGCGTCATGTTCAGCACCAGATAACCTTTAACGTTTTCGTTGAAGTCCTTCGCTGCTGTGAAAACTGAGCATGTGTGAGGAACGACGTCTAAATCCATTTGGGACGGTCTGAGTGGCGAAATGAACACGTCTGCGGCCATCAAGCCACTACGCATTTCAGCACTGTCTCGACCTGCACAATCTGCGATCACATAGTCATAAGACTTTTCATGTTCCTTCAGCATCGCCTTGATGTTCCCGGTCGCACCAGTCACAGGAAGATGTGGTAGTTCTTCTGGACGACTGTTGTACCAGGTCAGGACCGATTTTTGGTCATCAGCATCAACGATGAGCACACGCTTACCAAGCGACATCAAGTAAGCTGCGATTGATACCGCCAGTGTACTTTTACCAACACCGCCCTTTTGGCTACCTAAGACTATGATCATAGTATCTACCCAAGTATGTTAAGATGTTAAGTTAGCAAGTTATTAAGTTCACAAGCTGATAAGTTAATAATATCTAACAGGATGAAAAACACAAGCAAATTGCCTTGATGATAACTTAATAAGTTATTAACTATTTTTCTTCCTATTGATTAATAACGAATTTATTATTAGTATCTTAGCAAGATATGATGTTAGTAACTTAATAATGTATGATTTTGTTAACTTGTTAAGTTGTTAGTGAATGAGTGAGATAGGTAGCGATTATCATCTGCTGAATGATTCTGCTGTTGAGCAAGGATAACGCAGCAGAGAGCAGTCGAGGGGGATCGAACTAAGGGTATAGACGAGATGGGGTACTTTAGGTGATTCCCATGAAGGACAGCCCTTCATGGGAAACAGCACAAGTTATTGAGCAGCTGGAAGGGACAGAGGTGCAGAAAGGATATTGAAAATAAGACGTCCATCCGCCTCTTTCATGATCACTTTTAAAGGCGTCAGTTTATTGATTTTTTCCAGTGCCGGTGTAAGGAACGTGCGCTTCATTTCAGCAAAATTCGAACGTTGAGATTCAGGAAGTTCATACCTGGCGGCCAGCCAGTCAGCTGAGGTAATCCAGATACCTGACGAACGGTACTGGCACAGGCTCTCGTAAAGCCTGATGACGCGAACGGAATTGATGCGCCCACAGTCCAGTAACGTGTAGGTTGTGAACTGGCTGGTCAGGCCCATAAGATATGGCATCACCTTGCTGTTTATCTCAATATTCCATTGGCCACGCCCACGCTTAAGTCCCGCTTCAGCAAGCCACGGGCGTCTGATCTCCTCATAATCACCCTCGGTAGGGAAAAAGGTAACCTGACGGTTTCCCAGTTCCTCGATGCCCTTTCTGACATCAGTACTTGCCGTAGCTTGTGACACCTTGAAATAGCGTTGATAGTCGGCGACCCGAACTGTGAATAAACCTGTGTGTTCGCTCTCGTGATAGGTTTGCATGAGGCATAGCCATAGCACACGCTTCGCCTGCAGAGGGAGGTAATAGGCGGCTTCAGTTAACTCGTTAGACTGCGCGATCTTGAGCTGGCTATGCGCTTTTTTTTCAGTGATTTCAGCCATTTTCACAACGCCTTGTGAGGATGTGGGAGGTTTTATTTTTTCCCATACTGGCATAATAAAACGTTACGTCAAAGCAAACTTTCTGTATTTCCCATACTGTGCACAATATCGGATCTCAACTTTAGCTATTTCCCATACCGACTTTAGCTGTTTCCCATACAAACTTAAGGCGTCTCCCAGAAGAACTTAAGCCATTCCCCATACTAACTTAAGCTGTTTCCCAACAAGATGCCCTGAGAGCCGCGCCAGGACTGGCCTGGTGAGCTTCTAAAAAGAATTAAAAAGAATAAAAAATATATATAAACTTATTAAAAATATACCTGGGGATAACCGACTCGGTGTGGATATATGGGAAATACCTAAAGTAAGTCACCACACCTTACGGTACGCAGGGTTGCATGAAAAATAAGGGCAGAGCCTTCTACAGTGCGCCTGTGTGAAGTGAATATGGGAAAGGGATAAAGTAGGTATGGGAAACAGCTAAAGTTAAGCGAGTTATCCCCACTATGAGTTATCTGTGGGAAACAGCTTAAGTTTTACTGGCAGAACTGTGTGAACGCGCAGTATGCATGTATTGTGATATTGCGCTTCCTCACACGTTCGCTCGCTACGCTCGGTCACGTGTTTGCGGCGAGCACTACAGACATTCGTACACCCCCCCATAATTCACATAATCCTGGCTACAGGTATATCTTTCCAGCGAGTGGTATAGGCCGGCGACAACATCTCACGTTTCATTTGCCACTCCGGTGCAATTCCCCGACCGGCAAACCACACCCTGCCAGGACCGGTGTGATTTATATTATCCAGTACCTGCATCAGCTCTTTACTGTGTGGCCGCGGGGGCTGCTCATCAAACAGGTTCAGCTGAGCCACGCCTGTGGAACTGAAATCATTAAGCATCACGCCGGCTTTGGCATACCGGTGGCCATCTCGCCAGATGCGCTCCAGCGCCGCTACAGCGGCCGCAATAATGTCCCGGGTGTCCTGGGTAGCCGTCAGCAGCTTCTCGCTGGCCACGTTGCTGTAATACGGCTCGTTTACCGCGAAGGGTGAGGACTTGATAAATACAGATATGTGCCGGCAGAACTGGCGCTCCCCACGTAGTTTCTCTGCAGCGCGTTCAGCGTACTGGCAGACGGCCTGCCGCATAGCTTCAAAAGTAACGATTTTTTCACCGAAAGACCGGGAGCAGACGATCTGCTGTTTTGTGGGGGGCGCTTCTTCCAGGCTGATACAGCTTTCACCGGCCAGCTCCCGGACTGTGCGCTCAAGTACCACACTGAAATTTTTTCTGATAAACGTTGGGTTGGCGCGCGCCAGCTGCAGCGCGGTTGTGATCCCCATAACCCCGAGCTTTATGGCAATGCGTCTGCCCACACCCCAGACTTCCTCCACTGGCTGCAGTGACAACAGTTTTTCTGTTCTGGCCGGGTTATCGGCAGTCAGGGCCAGCACGCCGCGAAACTGTGGCCACTCTTTCGAGGCCCACTGTGCCGATTTGGCGAGTGTTTTTGTTGGGCCCATTCCCACACCGATCGTCATCCGGGTGCAGGCATAAACGTGCTCCCGCAGCTGGCGCCCGAAGTCCTCAAACGCCATGCATCCATCAACGCCCCGCAGGTCGAGGAACATCTCATCGATGCTGTACTGTTCAACCCTGGGGGACAAGTCCTCAAGGCACGTCATCACGCGGTTCGACATCGAGGCATATAGCTCGTAATTGCTTGAGAATACATGCAGTTTTTCAGGATAGGTGCCGTTTTTAATCTGGAACCA
This sequence comes from Siccibacter turicensis LMG 23730, assembly GCF_000463155.2. Classification (GTDB taxonomy): domain Bacteria; phylum Pseudomonadota; class Gammaproteobacteria; order Enterobacterales; family Enterobacteriaceae; genus Siccibacter; species Siccibacter turicensis. The sequence continues at coordinate 82,055 of NZ_AWFZ01000016.1, forward strand.
CGGCGCCCCCATCTGCACATACTTCTTCGCTTCACGCGACCGCGCGATACAACACCCGTCGTTATTACTCAGGATCACCACCGGCTTACCCTTGAGGTCCGGCCGGAACACCTGCTGGGCGCTGGCGTAAAAGGAATTCACGTCTGCAAGGCCGAACATCAGAACATCTCCCTCGGCCGGTGAATGATGTGCGTCACCACGCCAAAGATATCGAGCTCATCCGGATCAGGGTAAATCGGCGGGAAGCTGGCGTTCATGGCCAGAAGGGCCAGCCGAGGGCGTAGCTGCAGGCGTTTGACCGTAAATTCTCCTGCCAGGCAGGCCACCACAATATCGCCGTGGTCTGGCCTCTCGGCGCTGTCCACAACCAGTAAATCTCCGTTGTATAAACTTCCGTCCCGCATACTTTCCCCGCTGGCACGCAGGAAATACGTGGCGCTGCGGTGTCTGACGCAGTAGTCGTTCAAATCCAGCTCCGCTTCCACATAGTCCTGGGCCGGAGAAGGGAAACCGCACGCAGCCTTATCGGCAAACAAAGGGAAAACCTGCGGCAGGCAAAGACTGGCAGGCTTGAAGGTCACCAGTTTCATTTTTTTTTGACTCTTATTAGCTGTATGTATATCCAGTATAAGCAACTAAAAACAAAAATGTGAAGAGTGGATATAAATACTCATTTTAAGAAAAACAGCGTCCACACTGCTAAATGAGTCAAAAATGAATTTTTAAGATACTCATAATGAGTATTTGAAATTGACATAAAGGCACTTTGCGTTAATATAGATACTCATTTTGAGTATCTAAGGGTGTTCGTTATGCTTAACGTGTATTGTGATGATGGTTCGACCAACGTGAAACTTGCCTGGTTTGAAGAAGGAAAATTGAAAACGTCCGTAACGCCCAACTCCTTCCGGCACGGCTGGAAAGTCGCAGACTTTGGTTACAGTGCTCTTAATTACCAGGTCGGTAATCTTAAATACACCTGGGATGCAGTGAGCCGCGATGCTGTGCCGACCACTAACGTGGAATATCAGTATGGCGATCTGAATCTCATCGCCGTACATCATGCGCTGCTCAATAGCGGGCTTTCGCCCCAGCCCGTCAGTCTGACAGTGACACTCCCGCTGAGTGAGTTTTACGATCAGGACTGTCAGAAGAACGAGCAAAATATCGAGAGAAAGCGTCAGAACCTTCTGCGTGACCTCACCGTGAATAAGCGTGAACGTTTTCAGATAGCTGATGTGACTGTTTTGCCCGAGTCACTGCCGGCAGGTTTCAGCCGGCTGGCTCAGCTGAAACCTGGCTCATCGGAAACCACACTGATTATTGATCTGGGAGGAACTACCCTTGATGCCTGTGTAATCGTTGGTCAGTTTGAGGATATCAGCGCTGTACACGGTAATCCGGGTATCGGGGTATCAATGGTGACTCGTGCGGCTCAGGCAGCACTGCGTGTGGCTGAAAGTGAAACGAGTCCGCTGGTTGCAGACAACGTGATCCAGAAACGTAAAGATCGTGCATTTCTGAGCAGCATCATTAATGATGGTGACCAAATTCAGTACGTTATCAAAAAAATTGACGAAGCAATTTCCACCCTGGGTGCGCAGGTTGTCAGCGAGCTTGCGCGGTACCGCAGCGTTAACCGTATTTTTCTGGTTGGCGGCGGCGCCGTGCTTATCGAAGACGCTGTCCGGGAGGCATGGCCGATCGCAGCTGAGCGGATAGAAATAATCCATGAGCCGCAGCTGGCACTGGCCAGAGAAATTGCCTTGTACCGAAGCGAGGTCTGACTGTGCCAGCCGGCAAATACTCCTACTATCTTCACAATGATGACCGGACAGATATGCTTGTTGCCGGCACCATTGAGACAGTGTCAAAAACCTACCGGGGTGATTTTCTGCGCACGGCCGCTATCTCAGGGGGAGTGCTTTACAGAATTGATTGCCGGTTACCAGCGCTCATCACCGAGCTTTTTGACGGGCAGCTTCGCGCCGGACAGGTGGAGTGCCTGATGGCTGCACTGACGTGCCAGCCATCAGCGGTAGCCGGTCTGGGTGATGCCTCTGTCAGTACGATGCGGCCACCTGAAGGGGAGGAGGGGGAAGGGTATCAGCGCCGCCGGCTGAATCTGCAGTTACCGGAAACGGATATTACCGTATCGCTGATCGAAGCGGTGTCCACTCGCCTGCGTGGGCAGATGTTACGCCAGCTTATTACTACGGGTTGCGCACTTCATACCCTGGATGCCCGTCTGCCTCGTCTGTTGGCCAGCCATCCTGTTCCTCCGCAGGATGTGCGCGAACTGGCGGCATTACTTGCCGGCATGAGCGGCGCCACAATGCCGGTAGCGGGAGCGGTACAGGAGCGTGACACGATGAAAACTGACGTTGATACGCTATCAGAGAGCAGTGCCACGACAGTACGCGCAAACATGAAAAAACTTTTGTGAGGAGCAATGAATGGGATCGTTAACCCGTAAAGCTCAGAAATTTATTGCCGGAAAATTGCGTCAGTCGGGCGTTCCTGAGCGTGAATTGCAGAATCGCGTGAAGAAGATAGGGCGAGGTCTGCTGCTGACCAGTATTTTACTGATAGTGCCACTGGTGATTATTGACGATGTTCCACTGGCAATGAAGATCGGGCTGCAGCTGGGGTATGCGCTGCTGATGTGTGCCGGTTTGCTGCTCGCATTTGATGAAGAAAAAAATACACGGTAACTCTTGTGACCGTGAGAACTTAAGCCCGCGCTGCCGGGCTTTTTTTATGTCTTTTCGTGCCTGTGATAATCCGTATTTTTAAAGTGAGCCATCACAGTAGCGTACTTGATCCCCTTTCTGCTTTTCCCCGTTGCAGTACTGGCTCAGTTCTCTCCGTATAACTACAACACTGTCAGGACACCGGAGCCCCCTTCGGCTCCCCGAGCGTACCGCCCGGGTCGTCAGCCCTGCTACGGCAGGCGGCTGCTGCGCACCCGCCAGTCTCCGCCGGACCCCGCTGGGTTCCGGGCCTGCGGCCAGGGTCTGATGGCCGAGGTCAAGGGCATGCAGCCGGCGATGCCGGCAGCGTTCACCACGCCGGTTTCACCGGCGCTTTAATGACGCCCCGCCGTTCCGACGTGTCGGGTGTGTGCATCCTGTTCATGCGGTGAGGCCATCACCCTGTTTGTCCTCCCGCGGAGGGCTGTCTGTAGCACCATCCCCGTTCATAAAACAAGGGTAAATGGCACGCCTGCGGCGCCCTTGTTTTCTGCCCGTGGCTGTCGCTCCCTTGCCCTTTGCCGCGAGAGAACTCACCAGGGAGATGGATTAACCATCCCCGCAGGAGAAAACCAGGATGCACACACAGAAAGTCAAAACCGCCGCTCAAGAATCTTCCAGGAAGATGATTTTAAGGGCGTGAGGCATCCCGGCAGGTTAAGCAGAATTTAAAACCGGAATTAAATCACAGTTAATTCACCAACGAAAAAGAGGTAATAAAAATGGTCAGTTTTGCATCCCGCTACCGTATGCCGACATCAATTCGTAATAACCGTCCGCTGACAAATGAAGAATTGCAGCGCATTGTGCCGAGCGCGTTTTCGGAAGAAAAGCATGATTCACGCTCAGCGCGGTATACTTATATTCCGACCATTACGCTTCTTGAACGTCTGCGTGAAGAAGGTTTTCAGCCCTATTATGCTACCCAGTCACGCCCGCGTGATATTGAAAAACGTGACTTCACAAAGCATATGTTACGCCTGCGTCGCCATGATCAGATTGATGGTTTAGAGGTGCCGGAAATTATATTGCTGAACAGCCATGACGGGTCGAGCAGCTATAAAATGATCCCCGGCATGTTTCGGCAGGTATGCTCAAATGGTCTGGTTGCATGGAAAAACTTCGGAGAAATCAGTGTCCCGCACAAGGGGGATATTGTCGGGCAGGTTATCGAGGGTGCATTTGAGGTGTTGAAAACCTTTGACCAGCTTGAAGGAAATATCGACATGATGAAAAGCGTCCAGCTTAGCCAGCCGGAACAGGAGCTGCTTGCCAGCGCTGCACTGGAATATAAATATGGTGATGCGCATATTCCGGTAACAGCCGATCAGGTTTTACGTCATCGTCGCTATGAAGATAATCAGAACGATTTATGGCGCACATTCAACCGTATTCAGGAGAACGTTATCAAGGGGGGGCTGTCTGGCAGAACGGCGAAAGGAAAGCGAACCACCACGCGAGAAGTCACCGGCATTGACGGCGATATTAAACTTAATCAGGCGCTGTGGAAAATGGCGGAAGAGTTCGCAAAGCTGAAGGCTTGACATTAAGCCGCTCTGATGAGCGGCTTTTTATTTTCCATTATTTAATGTGGGTTTCTCCGGTAAACCCTGCACAGGTCCGCTTGCGGTCGATAATGCAAGCCGCTCACCCGTGATGTTTTTTTGAGCCAGCAGAACGCGATAAATCCGCCTGATATGATCCGCATAGTTGCGGCGCGTCTTGATGAGTTCAATTTTGGGCCCGGCATTATAAATCCCGACACTGTCCCAGTTCCTGCCGTATGAATTGAAATTCTTCGCTAATACCCACGCGCCTGTGTACACGCATATGCACGGCTCTTTTAATAGTCGCTCTCGGGTAATATTAAACTTTTCGAGTTTGCCGTAATGTGAACTGTTGATCTGCATCCCGCATACATCCTCCGATCCATTCGAATTGGCTTTATTGACAGCGTCTGCCTTCAACCGGCTCTCTTTTATGGAAATAGCGACAAGCAGTAAAGGATCAATGCCGTAATCCCGTCCGGCCTGGTCAAAGCACATCTGAGGAGCGCCAGCGCATGACATTGTAACTCCGAGCATAAGCAGGGGCAGATTATTGATTTTCATATATCGCTCACTAAAGCCTCTTGAATCGCACCAGGGCGGGCGCATTAAAAAATACCCTTCGCGATCATCTTTATCAAGGTATTCCTTACAAACGCGCAGGAAGCGCTTTCTGTGCAGCCCTTCGGGCAGGGCTAAATAAAAAAAGAACACTCAGGCAGGTAATACAAAGCCGCTCTTTACCTAACATATAAAACATCACACCCCACGCAAGACTACGTCTTGCAGTTATTATCTGTTGAAACATACACTTATGTTGGAAAAGTTATTGCGGATAGACTGTAATGATGAAAAGGTGTGTTAATTACCACACATTGAAGTGCCTGATTACCACACCTGTTGGTGCCAGAAGAGGCACTGTAAGGTGTGTGGAACGTGTGTTATTATTTAATTCAGTTAGTTAAAAGGAGTTTACTGCCGAACGGTGCCGGAATGACACACATCACAGTGCCTAACTAACACACCTGTATAACCAAAATTTGATATTGACAGTGCCGGATTGCCACACCATATTAGCCAGCATAATAATTTGCAAATTTCCGCCTATTCCGCTTAAGCAGTGCCGGATGCAGCACTGCATGAAATTTCAGGTAAAATAATGCCGCGTAAAAACATCTACTTCAAAGATAAAATCGATCGTGAGATAGAAGATATTCTCGAAATTGAAAGGCAAAAGGGCGCTTCGAACGCAGAGAATAACTATTCCTCCGTTGTTAATGAACTCGTCAGGCTGGGGCTGATGGTCTATAAATCCAAAGATGAAACGAACAGTTTTGACCTGGAAGGCTTTAGAAGGGATGTAATCAGGAAAGTCAGCGGGTCCCGCGAAGGGGTGTTGTTGCTCACCGCATTGATCACTGAAATGTATGTTTTGATGAAAGGGCCGGGTTACAGCAAGACCGTGGACGAGCTGCTGGACTCACATATTTCTGCCATTAATAGCGCCGAGGATGAGGCCGAGTCACACCATTTTGTGATAGACGAAGACTAATAAAAAAGGCCGGCACACGTGCCGGCCATGTGTTTAAACTACTCCTGTTTATCCCACGGAAGCGGCGCTTTCTCCACCTCCGATATCTTCTCTTTCAGAAACCACTCGAATGCAATACAGAGCACTTTAAGTGCCTGACCATCCTCGTTCTGGTCAAGTAGCCGACCTGTCAAATAACCCAAAGAATTCATCAGCCGTGTGAGCATTTCATCGTTCAGGCTGCGTTTATGGACTCTGGCCATTATTCTGATTTCATCTGCCAGATTTTCCGGGAGCCGCATGCTGTACCCTGATGTTTTACCAGGAATAAGCACTCGCTCCCCCTCGCGCCACATCCATGCATCCTCATGTTTTGCCTGTTTAGTTCCCTCATCCTGTTCACTGCCACTATTAAAACCAAGTACATCATCGAGCCACTGTTCAAACTTTACAGCCAGTGAAATTAGACGCTCACCCTCTGCCGTGCGTATAACAGGCTTATCTGGCTGGTAATTCAGAGATATTAATAACCTCGCTATGATTTCATCGTTAACACTTCGCTGGCCCATTCTGGCCAGAACCCGTAATTCCATTAGCAAATTGTCGGGAGCGCGCAGACGCCATTCCACGGTCTCACCTGCACGGAACTTTCGTGGACGGCCGCGACCTTCCCACATGTTTTCTTTAACTTTCATAACTTTAGATCCATGACAACACAGGACGTACTCCTGCAAGGATAAGGGTAAGCATGCGCATATTCGGATATATCTTAAAAACATCACTAAAGTGTGATCTCTGTCACGGTTTTTTTTTTTTAGGGTCATGAGACAATATCACCCGCGTAAACAAGCACTTACGCACACACACTTTGTTTACAT
>NZ_AWFZ01000017.1 GCF_000463155.2 Siccibacter turicensis LMG 23730
CGCGGCTTACAGCCTGCTGTCGCGAGGTGGCGTATATTACGCTTTCCTCTTTCAGAGTCAACCTCTATTTGAGACTTTCTCTTTCAACTCGTCGCTGCGAAGTGATTCGTTAGCGCCGTGTCGATGGAGGCGCATTATAGGGAGCCGGCAAAAGATGGCAAGCGGAAATCTATAAAAATATGACGACCGCTCGCATTTTGACCACTACGCCTGTTTTTGACGCGTTTTGATGGCCTGAGGCAGCTCTGCAAGGCTATTTAACACCCAGTCTGCGCTTTCTTCTGCTTCGGCAGTCACCGGTTTGCCGGTACGCACCAGAACACGGGTACCGACCTGTGCCGCTGTAGCCGCCTGCATATCTTCGAGTTTGTCCCCTACCATATAGGAGGCGCTCATATCGATATGGAGAAAATCACGGGCGGAGATCAACATGCCCGGCGCCGGCTTACGGCAGTCACAGGATTGACGATACTCCTCAACGCTCGCTTCCGGATGGTGCGGACAATAATAGATACCGTCCAGATCGACATCACGGTCGGCCAGCGACCAGTCCATCCACTCGGTTAAGGTTTCAAACTGCGCCTCGGTAAACAGGCCGCGCGCAATACCTGACTGGTTCGTTACCAGCACCAGCGCAAACCCCATCGCTTTGAGTTCACGCAGCGCATCGATAACGCCGTCGATAAATTCGAATTTGTCGATTTCATGCACGTACCCGTGATCGACATTAATCGTGCCGTCACGGTCGAGGAAAATAGCCGGGACTAAATTGGCCACCACAATACTCCTGAGATAAGTTATGCCGCCTAGTATCGCATGTTTCCCATAGAGAGAAAGCGTCCCGTGTGCGGCTTGCATTGATTTAGACGTCTGGATGCCTTACCATCCAATGCAAATTACGGCGTTGTCCGTGTCTGGCAGAATAAAATGCCATCCATTTCTCGTTTACGATAACTAGTAGCCTGATGATAAAACTTTCGAATATCACCAAAGTGTTCCAGCAGGGCAATCGCGTTGTGCAGGCGCTCAACAACGTCAGCCTGCACGTCCCGGCCGGGCAAATATATGGCGTGATCGGTGCCTCCGGCGCCGGTAAGAGTACGCTCATTCGCTGCGTCAACCTGCTGGAGCGTCCCACTCAGGGCGCGGTGCTGGTTGACGGTCAGGATCTGACCGCGCTCAGCGAATCCCAGCTTACCCAGGCCCGCCGTCAGATTGGCATGATCTTCCAGCACTTCAACCTGCTCTCCTCTCGTACCGTATTTGGTAACGTGGCGCTACCGCTTGAGCTGGACAACACGCCGCGCGAGGAGATTGAGCGCCGCGTAAACGAGCTGCTTGAGTTAGTTGGCTTATCCGACAAGCGCGATGCCTGGGCTGCTAACCTCTCCGGCGGGCAGAAACAGCGCGTCGCCATTGCCCGTGCGCTGGCCAGCAATCCGAAAGTGCTGTTGTGCGATGAAGCCACCAGCGCGCTGGACCCGGCGACGACGCGCTCCATTCTGGAACTGCTCAAGGATATCAACCGTCGTCTCGGCCTGACCATCCTCCTTATTACGCATGAGATGGATGTCGTGAAGCGCATCTGCGACTGCGTGGCGGTGATCAGCAACGGCGAGCTTATTGAGCAGGATACGGTGAGCGAAGTCTTCTCCCACCCGAAAACGCCGCTGGCGCAACAGTTTATCCAGTCGACGCTGCACCTTGACGTACCGGAGGACTATTCGGTTCGCCTGCGTCCCGCGCCGGAAACAGAACAGAGCGTGCCGCTGCTGCGTCTTGAGTTCACCGGTAAGTCGGTGGACGCGCCGCTGCTGTCGGAAACCGCCCGCCGTTATAACGTGAACAACAATATTATCAGCGCGCAGATGGACTACGCCGGTGGCGTGAAGTTCGGAATCATGCTCGCTGAAATGCACGGTACCGCCGAGGATACAAAAGCGGCCGTCGCGTATCTCCAGGAACATCATGTGAAGGTTGAGGTGTTAGGTTATGTCTGAAGCAATGATGTGGCTGATGATTAAAGGCGTCTGGGAGACGCTGGCGATGACGTTTGTGTCCGGTTTCTTCGGCTTTGTGCTCGGCCTGCCGGTTGGCGTGCTGCTCTATATTTCCCGCCCGGGGCAGATCAGCGAGAACGCGAAGCTCTATCGCGCTATTTCTGCGGTGGTGAACATCTTCCGCTCGATTCCGTTCATTATTCTGCTGGTGTGGATGATTCCCTTTACCCGCGCCATCGTCGGGACATCAATCGGTCTGCAGGCGGCCATCGTTCCGCTGACGGTCGGTGCCGCGCCGTTTATCGCACGTATGGTGGAAAATGCTCTGCTGGAGATCCCGTCAGGCCTTATCGAAGCCTCACGCGCCATGGGCGCCACGCCGTTGCAGATTATCCGCAAGGTGCTGCTGCCGGAAGCGCTGCCGGGTCTGGTGAATGCCGCGACTATCACGCTGATTACGCTGGTTGGCTACTCGGCGATGGGCGGCGCAGTTGGTGCCGGCGGGCTGGGACAGATTGGTTATCAGTACGGTTACATTGGCTATAACGCCACCGTAATGAACACGGTGCTGGTATTGCTGGTTGTTCTGGTTTACTTAATTCAGTTTGCAGGGGATCGTATCGTCCGTACGGTTACCCATAAATAAGCAGTTACACACAACATCAAGACACTTGAGTAAGGAATGATCATGGCGTTCAAATTAAAATCTCTGGCTGTTGTGGGTGCCCTTCTCGGCACTCTGGCCCTCGCGGGTTGTGGTCAGGAAGAGAAAGACCCTAACCATATTAAAGTCGGCGTTATCGTGGGTGCCGAGCAGCAGGTCGCCGAAGTGGCAGCCAAAGTCGCTAAAGATAAGTATGGTCTTGATGTCGAGCTGGTCACCTTCAACGACTACGTGCTGCCGAACGAAGCGCTGAGCAAAGGCGATATCGACCTGAACGCGTTCCAGCATAAGCCATACCTGGATCAGCAGATAAAAGATCGCGGCTACAAGCTGGTTTCCGTGGGTAACACCTTCGTGTACCCGATTGCCGGCTACTCGCGCAAAATCAAAAACCTCGACGACCTGCAGCCGGGCTCACAGGTGGCGGTTCCGAACGATCCGACTAACCTGGGCCGCTCCCTGCTGCTGCTGCAGAAAGTGGGCCTGATCAAACTGAAAGACGATATCGGCCTGCTGCCGACCGTGCTGGACGTGACCGAGAACCCGAAAAACCTGAAGCTGGTTGAACTGGAAGCGCCGCAGCTGCCGCGCTCCCTGGATGACGATCAGATTGCGCTGGCGGTCATCAACACCACCTACGCCAGTCAGATCGATCTGACCCCGGCTAAAGACGGCATCTTTGTGGAAGACAAAGACTCTCCGTACGTTAACCTGCTGGTGACTCGCGAAGATAATAAAGACGCCGAGAACGTGAAGAAATTCGTTCAGGCCTATCAGTCTGAAGAAGTGAACGCTGAAGCGAACAAGGTGTTCAACGGCGGCGCCGTGAAGGGCTGGTAATCCCAGCTTCGCAATAACAAAACGGGCTTCGGCCCGTTTTTTTGTTTTATATGCCGCCAGGTTTTGCATGCCTGCCAGCAGAAGGCGCACGTTGTCCCATATTCTGAACAGACATCCTTTTAAAGTTGCTATAGGATATTGACGGGTATTTTTATGTGGATACCTTTTTCCAGGTAGCCGTAACCGCTTTTACCTGGACGCAGTGCACGAAATCATCGCGTAAGGCATTGCCGTCAGTATTCACTACCTGATTTAATTCTGCTCATCTTGTCTACACATCGAGGAAAAACTATGCGTGCTTTACCGATCTGTTTGTTAGCACTCGCCGTGAGCGGCTGTTCCATGCTAGACAGATCCCCCGTTGAACCCGTAAAAAGCACGGCAACACCCGCTAAAACGGAACAAACCCGTCCGCGTGCTCCTGCCGCTGCGCCGGTGAAAATCTACAGCAATGCGGAAGATTTGCTGGGTAAACCGTTCCGCGATCTGGGTGAGGTCACCGGTGAATCTTGCCAGGCCAGTAACCAGGACTCTCCGCCAAACATCCCAACCGCGCGCAAACGCATGCAGATCAACGCATCAAAAATGAAAGCCAACGCGGTACTGCTGCACAGCTGTGAAGTGACCAGCGGCACGCCGGGCTGCTATCGTCAGGCGATTTGTATCGGTTCTGCGCTTAACGTCTCTGCGAAATGACCGCATTTAGCATTGAGCAAATTGGCGTAATCCGTTCCCCCTATAAAGAAAAATTCGCCGTGCCGCGCCAGCCGGGTCTGGTAAAAGACGGTGGCGGCGAGCTTCAGCTTCTACCGCCCTACAACCAGCCCGATGCGCTACGCGGGCTGGAAAACTTCAGCCACCTGTGGCTGCTGTTTGTGTTTCATCAGACGATGGAAGGCGGCTGGCGCCCCACGGTGCGACCGCCCCGCCTCGGCGGTAATGCGCGTATGGGCGTGTTCGCGACCCGCTCGACGTTTCGCCCGAACCCGATCGGCATGTCGCTGGTCGAGTTGCAGGGGATTGACGTCAATAAAGAGCGCGTCGTGCTGAAGCTTGGCAGTCTTGACCTGGTCGACGGCACGCCGATTATCGATATCAAACCCTATCTGCCGTTCGCCGAAGCCCTGCCTGACGCCCGTGCCGGGTACGCCCAGCATGCACCCGAGGCCGCAATGCCGGTGGTGTTTACCGATGAGGTGGCCGCCCAGCTGCCGATGCTTGAGCAGCGCTACCCTCACCTTCAGCGTTTCATTCACGATGTGCTGGCCCAGGATCCGCGTCCGGCCTATCGGAAAGGCGAAGAGGAAGGTAAGTGTTACGCGGTCTGGCTGCTGGATTTCAACGTGCGCTGGCGCGTTACCGAGCGCGGTGCCGAAGTGTTTGCGCTTGAACGGCGCTAAATTGATGTCACTCTCTTTTGGCAACTCTGCCACACTGGTAAACTAAACCACTTTTTTTGTGTCAGGCGCCACTCTGCCTGCATGTCTCAAATGGAACCGTAACAACATGCGTACTAGCCAATATCTGCTCTCCACTCTGAAGGAGACACCTGCCGATGCAGAAGTGATCAGCCACCAGCTGATGCTTCGCGCCGGGATGATCCGCAAGCTGGCCTCCGGGTTGTATACCTGGCTCCCGACCGGCCTGCGCGTGCTGAAAAAAGTCGAAAACATCGTGCGTGAAGAGATGAACAACGCCGGTGCTATCGAGGTGTCTATGCCTGTGGTTCAGCCAGCCGATCTGTGGCAGGAGAGCGGACGCTGGGAGCAGTACGGTCCGGAGCTGCTGCGCTTTGTCGATCGCGGCGAGCGCCCGTTTGTGCTTGGCCCGACGCATGAAGAAGTGATCACCGATCTGATTCGTAACGAGCTCAGCTCCTACAAGCAGCTGCCGCTCAACTTCTTCCAGATCCAGACCAAGTTCCGCGATGAGGTTCGCCCGCGCTTCGGCGTGATGCGCTCTCGTGAGTTCCTGATGAAAGACGCCTACTCGTTCCATACGACCCAGGAGTCGCTGCAGGATACATACGACGCGATGTACGCTGCCTACAGTAAAATCTTCTCCCGCATGGGCCTGGATTTCCGCGCGGTGCAGGCGGATACCGGCTCTATCGGCGGTAGCGCCTCTCACGAGTTCCAGGTGCTGGCCCAGAGCGGTGAAGACGATATCGTCTTCTCTACCGGCTCCGACTACGCCGCGAACATTGAGCTGGCCGAAGCCGTTGCCCCTGCCGCGCCGCGCGCCGCCGCGACCCAGGAGATGACGCTGGTTGATACGCCGAACGCGAAAACCATCGCGCAGCTGGTTGAGCAGTTCAGCCTGCCGATTGAAAAAACCGTGAAGACGCTGCTGGTGAAAGCGACCGAAGGCAGCGCGTACCCGTTGGTTGCCCTGCTGGTGCGCGGCGATCACGAGCTGAACGAAGTGAAAGCGGAGAAGCTGCCGCAGGTCGCCAGCCCGCTGACCTTCGCAACGGAAGAAGAGATCCGCGCCGCGGTTAACGCCGGTCCTGGCTCTCTTGGCCCGGTCAACCTGCCGCTTCCGATCGTCATTGACCGCAGCGTAGCGGCCATGAGCGACTTCTCCGCCGGTGCCAACGTGGATGGGAAGCACTACTTCGGCATCAACTGGGATCGCGATGTTGCCACCCCGGAAGTCGCCGACATCCGTAACGTGGTCGCCGGCGACGCCAGCCCGGACGGTCAGGGCACCCTGCTTATCAAGCGCGGTATCGAAGTGGGTCATATCTTCCAGCTCGGCACCAAATACTCTGAGGCCATGAAAGCCTCCGTGCAGGGTGAAGATGGTCGTAACCAGACGCTGACCATGGGCTGCTACGGCATTGGGGTGACCCGCGTGGTTGCCGCCGCGATTGAGCAGAACTACGACGATCGCGGTATTGTCTGGCCGGACGCCATCGCGCCGTTCCAGGTTGCTATCCTGCCGATGAACATGCACAAGTCGTTCCGCGTGCAGGAGCTGGCCGAGAAGCTGTATGGCGAACTGCGCGCCCGCGGCATTGACGTGCTGATGGACGACCGTAAAGAGCGTCCGGGCGTGATGTTTGCCGATATGGAGTTGATCGGTATTCCGCACACCGTGGTCATCGGCGATCGCAATCTCGACAGCGATGAGATTGAGTACAAGCATCGTCGTAGCGGCGAGAAGAAGATGATCAAAACCGGCGAGATTCTGGATTACCTGCTGGCGAACATTCCTCGCTAACAGCCTGCGCCAGAACGAACAAAGCCCCGCATTGCGGGGCTTTTTTTATCAGCGTGACGGGCGTGACGCGTCATCTTCACAGCGCTTGCCGGCGAGGAAGGTGCCGTTGCCGTCAGTGATCAGCGTTTTCTCCGGCGCGCCGGTATCTTCATTGGCCGTCAGTGCAAAATGCCCTTTCACTTCCAGCAGCACCGGCGCGGTCGCTTCGCCTTTAGCCTGAGCGTAAGCCCGTTCCAGCTGAGCATTGTTCTGGACGTTCACGCGCTTGCCGGTGGCGCAGTCGGTAAAGACCGCGGCGTCCGCCATATAGAAGTACATGCCTCTCATCGGCATCGGCGTGGCGGGCAGTGTGGCGTCGGTGGCTTTCAGCGTGTAATCCAGTTGGGAGGTAATGGGATGACCTTCGCGATCCAGCATCTCGATGTCCTCCCCCTTCGGGCGAAAATAGCGCTTTTCGCCCTGGGTGTCGGTCAGCACCAGCCGATCGGCGGTACGCGCCCAGGTGCCCCAGGAGGCAAATTCGCTGTCGCCTTTTCCATCCTGATAGCGTTCGTTCATCACCCATGTTCCGTCTTTTTCAAGAAACAGCGTGGTTTCTATCCCGCTGCAGTCGGCACAGGGCAGCACGCCGCGATAACTCTGCTGCATGGCTTTCAGCTCCTCCGCCTGGCCGGTAGCGGCGGCGGAGTGCACATCGTTACGGTGATTGCAGCCCGGCAGCGCGGCCAGGGCGCTCAGCGCCGCGATAACAATAAGGTATTTTTTCACAGACGTTCCTTTTGCTCGGTTCCTTGCCTACCTATCCCGGACTTTGCCGCGCAGCGCTTTGGTGCTCGATTTCTGCGATTTGGCATCAAGCCTGCGCAGTTTCGAGGCGCGCGTAGGTTTCGTTGCTCTTCGACTTTTTTGCACGGTAGTTAGTTCCGTAATCAGGTTTACCAGACGCGCGATTGCCGCTTCGCGATTCATCTCCTGGCTCCGGTGCTCCTGCGCCTTGATGATGACAATACCTTCCGCGGTGATCAGGTGGTGCGTCGCCGCCAGCAGGCGCGCTTTGTATGACTCCGGCAGCGTTGAGGCGCGAATATCGAAGCGCAGGTGGATGGCGGTTGAGGCTTTGTTCACGTGCTGCCCGCCCGCCCCCTGCGCGCGGATAGCGGTAATCTCAAGCTCGCTGTCGGGAATCGAAACGTTGCGTGACAGTTCAATCATGCGTGCTGTTGCCAGGTGGTCAGATGAATTTCCAGGTTGTTCTCCCGATCGGAGAGCCAGATGGCCCCTTCCTGAATGGTCGCCTGCAGCACCATGGTGCGGGCGGCAAAGGCGCTCAGCTTCGCCAGCTGGTCGTCATCGAGATACCAGATGCTGAGGTTCGCATAGCTGGCAAGCTTCGTCTGGTTCTGCTGCCACCAGATCTGCGCGGCACGACTATTATAGGTGAACAGCGCCACCGCTTCAGACTGGGTACAGGCTTTCTTGATGCGCTTTTCATCCGGCAGGCCCAGTTCAATCCACAGATCGATGCCCAGATGATCGTTACGCAGCCAGGCCTCCGGCTCGTCTTCCGCGCTCAGTCCGCGGGTAAAGTGCAGACGCTCGTCGGCGAACTTTATCCATGCCAGCAGGCGCAGCATCATGCGCTCCTGGGTTTCCGAAGGATGGCGGGCCAGGGTCAACGTGGCATCAAGGTACTGATTGCGATCCATGTCGGCCACGTTGACCGTTGCTTTATAAACTGTTGCTTTTAACGCCATCACACCACTCCTTCTTATAAGAATCGCTATTGTAACGAATTCATCCGTAAAGCGCTGTTAGCCTTTGCCCTTACGTGCAGGCGCGACGCTGATAATGGGTAAATGAGTATGGTATAGTCACCTTGCTAAACAGAGTTTATCCTCGTAGGCTTAACGTGCATCTCACGAAAAGCCTGAAGTCTGGGCTCTGGACAGGAGGGCGTGTGGAAAAATATAGTGAGTTGATACGCCAGCGCTATGCTGAAATTGCCAGCGGCGATCTGGGGTACATCCCCGACGCGCTGGGCTGCGTATTACGGGTTCTGAATGAGGTCGTCGAAGACGGGACGCTTTCGGAGTCGATCAGGGAAAAGGCAGCGTATGCTGCCGCGAACTTACTGGTGAGCGATTATGTCAATGAATGATGCCTATCAACCCATCAATTGTGATGACTATGACAATCTCGAACTCGCCTGCCAGCATCATCTGTTACTGACGCTGGAGCTAAAAAGCGGTGAGGTATTGAAGGCCAAGGCCAGCGATCTGGTTTCACGAAAAAACGTGGAATATCTGATCGTTGAAGATGCCGGCTCCACGCGCGAAGTTCGTCTCGATAAGATCGCCAGTTTCAGCCACCCTGAGATTGGCACCGTTGTGGTCAGCGAATCCTGATACTGATCTTCAGATCCACTGAACGGGCAGCCTGAGCTGTCCGTTTTTTTATGTCCCGTCACCGCGTCGCCAGCCAATCAGCCAACCCGGCTCATCTACCGCCTGCCCTTCCCGCGTAACAAAGACGCCCACCGCCGCAATCGGCTGTTCGCCATAGTAAAGCAGCGGTGTCACCTCCCGCTCCCAGGGCGGCACGCCACACTCCTGCCACAGCTTCTTCAGGCTGCGCCCGCGCTCCCGACCAACAATGTGCAGCGTACCCGTCGCCCGGTAGCGAATGGATACTGCTTCATCGGCGCGCGGTGCGCGTACGCGCTGCGGCCCCTCGCCGAACACCAGCACGCCCCCCGGTAGGGTAAGCGGTGCATAGGGTGCCGGCCACGGGATGCTGTCGCGCTCAACCGGCGGCAGGTTTTTTACCCACCACAGCGCCGCTTTATAGCGACGAACCCGGTAGTCGCC
Organism: Siccibacter turicensis LMG 23730; assembly: GCF_000463155.2. Taxonomy (GTDB): domain Bacteria; phylum Pseudomonadota; class Gammaproteobacteria; order Enterobacterales; family Enterobacteriaceae; genus Siccibacter; species Siccibacter turicensis. The sequence continues at coordinate 9,597 of NZ_AWFZ01000017.1, forward strand.
AAACTGCAACGACGGGGCGGCGTCCTTGCGGCTCAGGGCCACCTCCTGCCATAGCCGCGCCAGCGCTGCGCGCGAAGGCATGGGCGCGTGATGCCAGGCGAACCAGCGGCGCAGCAACGCCCCGCGTCTGGCATCGCTCATGCCTGTCATCGGCGCAATGGCCAGGGTGCCATGCTCGCCGATCAGCGTACGCAGTTCGTCATCAAGCAGCTCATCCAGCAGCTGCTCCTGCTCAGCGCACAGCGCAGCGCTGCGCGCAACCATATCGGCAAAATGCGGCCAGCGCGCCTCCAGCAGCGGCAGCACGTCCAGCCGTAAAAAGTTACGGTCGAAGCGGCGGCTCTGGTTGCTTTCATCCTCGATCCACGTCAGGGCATGCGCCTGTGCCCACTCGGCCAGCGTCTGGCGCGGGACATCGAGCAAGGGGCGCACCAGCCTGCCGGCGGCAAACGGCATGGCAGCGGGCATCGCGGCCAGACCCGCCGGGCCGCTGCCGCGCTTAAGCGCCAGCAAAAACGTTTCACACTGATCGTCCAGATGCTGCGCGGTGACCAGCGCTTCATCCGCCTGCAGCCGCGCCGCCAGCGCCTGATAACGCGCCTCGCGCGCCCGGGCTTCAATCCCACCGCCCTCTTGCGCAAGGGTCACGTTGACCACCTCAAGCGGCACCTGCCAGGCCTCACACTGCGCGCGACAGTGCGCGGCCCAGGCGTCAGCGTTCTGGCTCAGACCGTGATGGATATGAATAGCCCGCAGCGTCAGGTCGGGATGCGCGCGCCGCAGCAGCACCAGCTGATGCAGCAGTACCGTTGAGTCGAGGCCGCCGCTGTAGGCCACCAGCAACTGGCGTGAAGGGGAGAGCGAAGCAAGAAGCGTATCGGGATTCATAGAGCATCACAGACCGGGCGATTAAGCCCGGAACGTTACCGGGCTTGATGGGTGCTTGCAAGCGTTACTGCTGGTAAAGCTCCAGCGGCAGGCCGTCCGGATCGGCAAAGAAGGTAAAGCGTTTATTGGTCAGCGGATCGATACGGATCGGTTCGCATTTCACGCCGTGGGATTCCAGGTGGGTGATCGCCTGATCGATGTCATCCACGCTGAAGGCCAGATGGCGCAGGCCGCATGCTTCAGGATGGCTGGGACGCGCTGGCGGGAAGGGGAACGAAAACAGCTCAATCACGTACTGCTCCCCGAGGCCAAGATCGCCTTTCCATGAGTCCCGCGCCTCGCGGTAGACTTCCGACAACAGGTTGAAGCCCAGCACATCGCAGTAAAATGATTTACTGGTCTGGTAGTCGGACGCAATGATAGCGATATGGTGCACCTGCTTTAAACCCAGCATTCCTTTCTCCTTAATAGTACGCGCGGCCCCGGCGCCTCATGCTGCCGTGCCGCACGCGATTAGTGCGCTTTTAATACCCGAACCCGGTATACGCCGTCCTCACCCAGCTTCGCACCGTGAATATCCGTTTCAAATCCCGGATAGTGGCGGCCAATGGAGCACAGCATCAGCATAAAATCGAGCACTGCCCGGCTCTCTTCGGTAATGGTTTCCCCCGGCATCACCAGCGGCACGCCCGGTGGATACGGCAGGATCATATTGGCCGATACGCGGTTCAGCAGCGCGTCAATTTCCACGGTTTCCACGTTGCCCTTCACCTGCTGCTGATAGGCCTGATGCGGAGTCATGCGCATTTCCGGCAGCGTATCAAAGGCCCGCAGCATCAGATCCGGCAGACGATGCTGGCGAATCAGATCGTGGATCCCCTGCCCCAGCGTCTGAATCCGCATGTTGCGGTAGAAGTCGGGGTCCTCAGCATAGAGATCCGGCAGCATATTTTTAACCCGCAGGTTGAGATCCCAGGCGCGCTTGAACTCGGTCAGGCCACGCAGCAGGCTCATGGCGCGGGTTTTATCGATCCCGATGCTGAACAGAAACAGCAGATTATAGGGGCCGGTTTTTTCCACCACCACCCCACGCTCATCAAGGAACTTCGCCACCAGCGCGGCCGGGATCCCCTCTTCGCTCATCTCACCCTGCTGATTCATCCCCGGCGTCAGGATCGTGACTTTTACCGGATCGAGAAACATGTGATCGTCATCGGCGTTATTAAAGCCGTGCCACGACCGGCCCGGCTCAATCGGCCAGCAGTCGGCCTCGTCGATATCCTCAGGTTGCCAGATATCAAAAAACCATCCATCAGATTCTTCGCGAAGCCGCTGCACTTCCTTACGAAAATGGAGCGCCCGCTCCACCGAGCGGTTGATCAGCCGCCGTCCCGGATTACCGCGCAGCATTGCCGCCGCCGTTTCGATGGACGCCACCAGCGGATAGCTCGGCGATGTGGTGGTATGCATCATGTAGGCTTCGTTGAAGGTCTCTTCGTCGTAGTCCCCTTTGATATGAATCAGCGAGGCCTGGGATAGCGCCGCCAGCATCTTATGGGTGGACTGCGTTTCATAGAATACTTTACCCGGCACGCGCTCACCGCTCATGCCGCTCTTGCCGTTGTAGATGGGGTGAAAGTGGGTATAGGGCACCCAGGCCGAATCAAAGTGGATCGACGGCACATCGAGGGTCTGCTTGATCCAGTTGGTGTTATAGAGCAGGCCGTCATAGGTGGAGTTGGTGATCACCGCATGCACCGGCCAGCTCGCCCCGACGGTGGCCGCGACCTTCTCTTCGATGGTCGCGCGCAGAAACTCCCGCCGCGGAATGCCGCCAAGAATGCCCAGCGCGTTGCGCGTAGGCTTCAGCCAGATCGGCACGATGTCGCTCATCATCAGCAGGTGGGTCAGGGACTTGTGGCAGTTACGATCCACCAGCAGCGTACTGCCCGCCGGGGCGGCGTACATGCCGATAATTTTATTGGAGGTGGAGGTGCCGTTCGTCACCATATAGCTTTGCTCGGCCCCGAAGGTGCGGGCGATGTACTCCTCCGCCTCAAGATGGGGGCCGGTGTGGTCGAGCAGCGAGCCCAGCTCGGTTACCGAAATCGAGACGTCCGCTTTCAGCGTGTTGCCGCCGAAAAAATCGTAGAACAGGCAGCCAACCGGGCTTTTCTGATAGGCGGTTCCCGCCATGTGGCCCGGCGTACAGAAGGTGTATTTCCCCTCCTTCACGTAGGTAAACAGCGCTTTAGTCAGCGGAGGCGTGATGTTATCCAGATATTCATTGGTGTACTGGCGGATACGCGCGGCGATATCCTCAGCCTGGCCCAGTCCATACTCAAAGAACCACAGCGCCATGCGCATGTCGTTGGCGGTGACGTCCATGGTGGAGTGGGTATTGATAAAGGCGTAGAGCGGCAGATACTCATTCAGCTGATTGATTTCACAGCACAGGTCGATGCTGTATTCGTCCCAGTCAAAAATGACGCCGCAGACGCGCGGATTATGCTCAATCAGCTTCAACAGATCGTTACTGTTATCCGGCCAGACCGGCTGAAAACCCTGCTGGATTAACGCCTGCTGCAGCTCTCTAATCGGCTCATCTTTATAAAACGCCCCGTGCGGGCCCATGATGGCAATGGTATTCAATGCTTACCTCCTGGCAAAAACGCGTCTGGTAAGCATAGTTGAGTGAAGCGGATCGGCAGTCGATGCGCCAAAAAAGGCCGGTACCGGGGACATGGCAATAAAACGCCAGCCCGCAGGCTGGCGTTGGCGTGTTACAGCGCGGTCCAGGCATCGGACCAGGCGATGCCGGCCCCCGGTTCGTAATAGGCCGGGGCAACGCTGCACCATCCGCCCGCCGGGAAAGGTTTGCACTGATAGAGCGCGCCGCGGTTAATCACGATATCCCCGGATTTCCAGGAGGTTGCCGCAGACCAGGCGGGATAGCTCACGGGTTTGTCATCCGCCGCTTTCGCTTTTACGTTCAGCGTATAGGTGGTGGTATCACTCAGCTTACCGTCGTCCACTTTCAGGCTGATAATATGCTGCGAGTCCGCTGACGTGGCCGGGACGTTGAAGGTCACCACCGATTTGTCTTTGCCGGTGACCGTCTGCCCATTTTGCGCCATCCAGGTGTAGGTCAAGGCATCGCCGTTAGCATCGCTTGAACCACTGGCGCTGAGGGAGACTTTGCTACCCGCCTCCACCGCGCCTACAGGCCCGCTGATCTGCGCCACCGGGGCGAGGTTGGTGTTGTCCGGTGTCGGGGTCGGCGCAGGTTCCGGGGTTGGGGTAGGCGTCGGCGTACCGCCGTCCGAAGTGTCGCTGACGATGTTAACGTTAAAGTTGTGCTGCACGCAGCGCGTGTAGTCCCCGTCTTTAAAGGCGCTGAACGGCGTCTGATACCCCACCAGCTGGCAGGCATAGGTCAGACCGTCCGGCGTGGTGGTGCTCCATCCCCAGTCCATTTCCCAGTAAATCGGCAGCGCGCCGGAACCGCCCGCGTCAAACTGCTTCATCTTTTTACAGCCCAGCACTTCATCTGCCGCGACAGGCACCTTCAGGTATTTGGCGAACTCGTTGTAATAGGCGATGCGGTTAAGCGACTGGGCGTTCTCCGCCTCGCCGCCGCACTCCACGCCGCCGTTGATGATCTGGATGGTGACCCCGAAGCCCGGCACCAGGCCGCTCTCTTTATCATGCTGGTTAGGCTGCCAGGTGCCATCGATAACATGCAGCATGCTGGGTTTTGGCGGCTGGGGATAAACAAAGAAGAAGATGGCGCTCGCCAGGTTCATCCAGGTGTCGGCCACCAGCTCGGGTTTATCCAGCAGCGGGCGAACGTCGCCGTACATCGCATCGGAGAACGGCCCGTAGTTGTAGTTGTAGGAGAGCTGCTTGGCGCCGCGCCCGAAGTAGCTGACGAAATCCCCGTCCTTATCTTTTCCGCACGGCCAGGTCTGCCCCTGCCACACGTCGGGATTGCACTCGCCGTTGTAGCCGCCCTTCTGGCCCTCCTCCCAGCCCATCTCGCGCAGATACACCAGCGCCTGTCGCCACTCGGGCTCTTCGCGCCAGCTCTCATGCCCGCCGGTCTCCTGGGCGAAGTGCGCAAACATCGTGGCCAGTGATTTGCGGCAAATGGCATCCGCGTCACGGCCATCGGTATAGCTTCCGCACACCGCCGGAAATTTGCCTACGGCCTTGAGGAAATTGTCATAGGTGTACTCTTTGGCGCGCAGCGGAAACAGGAACGCCCAGTCTTTTGCCTGGAGGATCCGCTCTACCCGCTTCACGTTTTCCGGGTTGGCGCTGCGTCCGGGAACAATCTGTTCGACCTGGGCGTTATCGAGAGTGCGAATCGAATTTTTCACCGACTGCATCAGCGGAAAATTCGCCAGCTCCTGCTCTTTTTTCTCCAGATCGCTCGCCTTTATCGTGTAAGGCGCGCTGCTGGAGAGCAGCGGTGCGGCGCTCGCCTGGGCGCCAATCAGTAAACCCGCGGCGCTCAGCGCCATAAATGTTGGTGCTTTCATACCCTTCCCCTTCCGTTAATGAACAGGCCATACGTACTGGAGGGAGTGTATGGAAAGGCAATGCTGTCGATGCTAACAAGCTCTCACGCCGCGCCTCACATAACATCACCGCGCGCCATAACGAAAAAAGGGCCGCAATCGCGGCCCTTTTGATAAAAAGAGGGAGATGATCAGGCGTAGCCGTAGCTCATCAGACGCTGATAGCGACGGTTGAGCAGGTCGTCTTTGCTCAGTACATCGAGGTCCGCCAGATCCGCCAGCAGCTGCGCTTTCAGGGACGCGGCCATGGTTTCCGGATTGCGGTGCGCACCGCCCAGCGGCTCCGGGATCACGGAGTCGATAAGCTTCAGCTCTTTCAGACGCGGGGCGATGATGCCCATCGCTTCTGCGGCGAGCGGGGCTTTATCCGCGCTTTTCCACAGGATGGAGGCACAGCCTTCCGGGGAGATAACCGAATAGGTGCTGTACTGCAGCATGTTGACTTTATCGCCAACGCCGATTGCCAGCGCGCCGCCGGAACCGCCTTCGCCAATCACGGTGCAGATCACCGGCACGCGCAGACGTGACATTTCACGCAGGTTGCGGGCAATGGCCTCGGACTGACCGCGCTCTTCGGCACCCACGCCCGGATAGGCGCCCGGGGTGTCGATGAAGGTAATGATCGGCATATTAAAGCGTTCAGCCATCTCCATCAGGCGCAGCGCTTTACGATACCCCTCTGGTGCCGGCATCCCGAAGTTACGGCGGATTTTCTCTTTGGTTTCGCGACCTTTCTGATGACCAATGATCATCACCGGGCGACCGTCGAGACGTGCCGTGCCGCCGACGATGGCTTTGTCGTCCGCGTATGCGCGGTCGCCAGCCAGTTCATCAAACTCGTCGAATGCCAGACGAACGTAGTCCAGGGTATAAGGACGCTGCGGATGACGCGCCAGCTGCGCAATCTGCCATGCACCCAGATCGGCGAAGATCTTGCGGGTCAGCTCTACGCTTTTCTCGCGCAGGCGCAGCACCTCTTCATCGATGTTAATATCCAGTTTTTCATCCTGACGGCTAACTGACGTCAGGGAATCGATTTTCGCTTCCAGCTCAGCAATTGGCTGTTCGAAATCAAGGAAATTCAGACTCATAGTATTCCTGTTTTAGTCAAACTCCAGTTCCACCTACTCCGGACCTGGCAGGCCACGCGGCTTACAATTCGGGGTTAATACCCGGAAACGCTGATGCTACGCATCAGTCAAACTCCAGTTCCACCTGCTCCGAACCGATAAGGCCACGCAGATCGTTCAAGAGACGATCGCTCGGGGAAACACGCCAGGTTGCACCGAAACGCAACCGCGCACGTGCATCCGCCCTCTGATAGTAGAGATGTACTGGAATTGTCCCCGAACGGTGGGGTTCCAGAGACTGACGGAGACGGTTCAAAAGCTGGTCATCAATTTGCCTGTCCGTCAGCGAGATAGCAAGCCCGCGAGCATACTTTTCGCGGGCGTCAGCGATGTCCATCACTTCGCGGGCGGTCATTTTAAGCCCACCGCTGAAGTCATCAAAGCTGACCTGTCCGCTGACAATCAGAATTCGGTCCTGTTCCAGCAAATGCTGGTATTTTTCCAGCGCGTCCGTGAAGAGCATAACCTCCAGACGCCCTGAGCGGTCATCCAGCGTGCAGATGCCGATCCTGTTACCGCGCTTGGTGACCATAACCCGCGCGGCAATGACCAGACCGGCGGCGGTAATAACTTTACCGCGCTCGGTCGGGTGCATTTCTTTGAGACGCATGCCACCGACATAGCGCTCGATTTCTTTCAGATACTGGTTGATGGGGTGGCCCGTCAGGTACAGCCCGAGGGTTTCACGCTCGCCATCCAGTACTTTCTGTTCCGGCCAGGGCTGGCAGTTGGCGTAGGACTGCTCGATCTGCTCCGGCTCTTCCGCCAGTACGCCAAACATATCCGCCTGCCCGATGGCTTCCGCCTTCGCGTGCTGATCCGCCGCCTTCAGGGCATCGCCCAGCGAGTTCATCAGCGCCGCGCGGTGCGGGCCGAGGCGGTCAAACGCCCCGGACATAATCAGTTTTTCCAGCACCCGACGGTTTAGCTTTTTGGTATCGGTGCGGGCGCAGAGATCGAACAGCTCCCGGAAGTAGCCGCCCTCGTTACGCGCCTCGAGGATGGCCTCGATCGGGCCTTCGCCCACGCCTTTAATGGCGCCGATACCGTACACGATCTCGCCGTCGTCGTTGACGTGGAAATGGTACAGCCCGGAGTTGATGTCCGGCGGCAGGATTTTCAGGCCCATACGCCAGCACTCATCCACCAGCCCCACCACCTTCTCGGTGTTGTCCATATCCGCCGTCATTACCGCGGCCATAAACTCCGCCGGGTAGTGCGCTTTCAGCCAGAGCGTCTGGTACGACACCAAAGCATAAGCCGCAGAGTGCGATTTGTTAAATCCATAGCCGGCGAATTTCTCTACCAGGTCAAAGATTTTAACCGCCAGCTCGCCGTCGATGCCGTTATTTTTCGCGCCGTCTTCAAAGCTTGAGCGCTGCTTGGCCATCTCTTCGGGTTTCTTTTTACCCATGGCGCGACGCAGCATGTCCGCGCCGCCGAGGGTATACCCGGAGAGCACCTGGGCTATCTGCATCACCTGTTCCTGGTAAAGGATAATGCCGTAGGTCGGCTCCAGAACAGGTTTCAGACACTCGTGCTGCCACTGAATGTCAGGGTAGGAGATGGCTTCGCGGCCGTGCTTACGGTCGATAAAGTTATCCACCATCCCGGACTGCAGCGGGCCGGGACGGAACAGCGCCACCAGTGCGATCATATCTTCGAAGCAGTCAGGCTGCAGACGCTTGATCAGATCTTTCATGCCGCGGGATTCAAGCTGGAACACCGCGGTGGTTTCCGAGCGTTGCAGCATGTCGAAGCTTTTCTTGTCATCCAGCGGAATAGCCGCGATGTCGATCGGCTCCAGGCCCTGCTTCGCCCGGCGCGGGTTGATCATCTTCAGCGCCCAGTCGATGATCGTCAGCGTGCGCAGCCCGAGGAAGTCGAACTTCACCAGCCCCGCATACTCAACGTCGTTTTTATCGAACTGGGTGACCGGGTGATTACCCATTTCATCGCAGTAGAGCGGGGCGAAATCGGTAATTTTCGTCGGCGCGATCACCACGCCCCCGGCGTGTTTACCGGCGTTACGCGTCACCCCTTCGAGCTTACGCGCCATATCGATGAGGGCGCGCACCTCTTCATCGGCTTCATAAATTTCCGGCAGCTGCGGTTCGGCTTCGAACGCTTTCGCCAGCGTCATGCCGGGATCGGGCGGCACCAGCTTTGAGATGCGATCCACAAAGCCATAGGGGTGGCCGAGCACGCGGCCCACGTCGCGGATCACCGCTTTCGCGGCCATGGTACCGAAGGTGATGATCTGCGATACCGCGTCGCGTCCGTACATGTCGGCGACGTGATCGATCACCTGATCGCGTTTCTCCATGCAGAAGTCGACGTCAAAGTCAGGCATCGAGACACGTTCAGGGTTCAGGAAGCGTTCGAACAGCAGGTCAAACTCCAGCGGGTCGAGGTCGGTGATTTTCAGCGCGTAAGCCACCAGCGAACCGGCACCGGAGCCGCGTCCCGGCCCGACCGGAATGCCGTTGTCCTTCGACCACTGGATAAACTCCATCACGATCAGGAAGTAGCCGGGGAAGCCCATCTGGTTGATAACCTGAAGCTCTATGTCCAGGCGCTCGTCGTAGGCGGGCCGTTTCTCGGCGCGCACCGCCGGGTCCGGGAACAGGAATTCTAAACGTTCTTCCAGCCCCTCTTTCGATTTCAACACCAGAAAATCTTCGGTGGTCATATCACCGGTCGGGAACTGCGGCAGGAAGTATTCGCCGAGGCGCACGGTGACGTTGCAGCGACGGGCGATCTCGACGCTGTTTTCCAGCGCCTCAGGCAGATCGGCGAACAGCTCGCACATCTCCTCCTCGGTACGCATGTACTGCTGCGTTGAGTAGTTGCGCGGCCGTTTAGGATCGTCGAGCGTAAAGCCGTCATGGATCGCGACACGGATCTCGTGGGCATCAAAGTCTGAGGCGTCAATAAAGCGCACATCGTTGGTGGCCACCACCGGCAGGCCCTGCTCTTCGGCCAGCTCAACGGCGGCATGCAGGTAGGCCTCTTCGTCCTGACGACCGGTGCGGATCAGTTCCAGGTAGTAGCGATCGGCAAACCAGCGCTGATAAAACGCTACGCAGCCGTCAACCATCGCGCGGTTGCCGCGCAGCAGGGATTTACCGAGATCGCCCTGGCGTCCACCCGAGAGCAGGATCAAGCCTTCGTTGAGCTCGGCCAGCCAGGCGCTGTCGATCCAGGGTCCGTTAGCACCGTAGCCGCGCTGGTAGGCGCGCGAGATAAGCAGCGTCAGGTTCTGATAGCCGGTATTGTTGGCGGCGAGCACGGTGATCTGGCTAAGCTCGTCGCCCAGCACCTCGCTCTGCATCATAAAATCTGCGCCGATAATCGGTTTGATCCCGACACCGTGCGAGCCGCCGTAGAACTTCACCAGACCACACAGGTTGGTAAAGTCGGTAATCGCCAGCGCGGGCATGCCGAGCGCAGCCGCCTTTTTAACCAGCGGCCCCGTCTTCGCAAGCCCATCAATCATGGAGTAGTCGCTGTGCACCCTCAGGTGTACAAAACGTGGTTCAGCCATCTCAGTTTCCGATTAACGATGTACAAGCCTGTGTCTCAGGAGACAAGGCCCAGTGCGCGTTTAACCGGCGCGAAGCTGCGTCGGTGGTGAATGGTGGCGCCGTGCTCTGCCAGACGTTCGAGATGAAAAGCGGTCGGATACCCTTTGTGCTGGGCAAAACCGTATTGCGGGAAGCTGAGATCCAGCTCGGTCATTTCCTGATCTCGCGTCACTTTGGCAAGTATTGACGCCGCGCTGATTTCTGCCACCCGGCTGTCGCCTTTTACGACGGCCAGCGACGGCATCGGCAGCGCCGGACAGCGGTTGCCGTCAATAAGAACGTACTCGGGCACAATGTGCAGCCCGGCGACGGCGCGCTGCATCGCCAGCATGGTGGCGTGCAGGATGTTGAGCTGGTCAATCTCGTCCGGCTCAGCGCGTCCGATGCTCCACGCCAGCGCCTTTTCACGAATTTCATCGTAAAGGGCAAGGCGGCGTTTTTCAGAGAGCTTTTTCGAATCGGCAAGGCCGACAATCGGGCGCAGCGGATCGAGGATGACCGCAGCGGTGACGACCGCGCCAACGAGGGGGCCACGCCCTACCTCATCCACGCCCGCCACCAGAGTTGTATGGGGGTAGATAAATTCCATCATTGTTGCGCCAGCTCCAGCACCGCATCGGCCGCCTGCTCATCGGCATTGCAGCGGATCTGTTGATGAAGATGGCGGAAAATATCGTGCATTTCGTGACTCTTCGCGCCGCGATCAAGCAGCGGCGTCAGGGCTGCGGCCAGACGGACCGGCTCGCACTCTTCCTGCAGCAGCTCTTTCACTAATTCGCGTCCGGCAAGCAGGTTGGGCAGCGAGACGTAGTCGGTTTTAACCAGTCGCTTCGCCAGCCAGAAGGTAAAGGGCTTCATGCGATAGCCAACAACCATCGGGCACTTCGCCAGCATACACTCCAGCGCAGCGGTGCCGGAGGCCAGCAGCGCGGCATCGCTGGCGATCATCGCCTCACGCGCCATGCCATCCAGCAGATGGATGTGCAAATCCGGCGCAACGTCCGCTTTGATGCGTTCAAACTGCTCGCGCCGCTTCGCGTTCACCAGCGGTACCACGACTTCCAGATCCGGCCAGCGCTCGCGGAGCAGCATGGCGGTCTTGAGAAAATCGGCGCTGAGCATCTCCACTTCAGCGCCGCGGCTGCCCGGCAGCAGCGCCAGACAGTGCGCGTCATGAGGAATACCCAGCGTGTCGCGCGCCGCATTTTTATCCGGATCCAACGGCATGGCATCCGCCATGGTATGGCCGATAAAGCGGCACGGCACGTTGTACCTGTCGTAAAACGCTTTTTCGAAAGGCAGAAAAGCGAGCACCAGATCGGTGGCTCTGCCGATTTTGAAAACGCGTTTCTGTCGCCACGCCCACACTGACGGGCTGACGTAATGGATCGTGCGGATCCCACGCTGCTTCAGATTGCCTTCAAGGGTAATGTTGAAATCGGGAGCGTCAATGCCGACGAATACGTCCGGCTTGAGCTCGCTGAAACGACGGGTCAGATCGGCGCGAATATGCAGCAGGCGACGCAGCCTGCCCAGCACTTCAACGATGCCCATCACCGCCAGTTCTTCCATTTCATACCAGGCTTCGCAGCCTTCGGCCTGCATACGCGGACCGGCAACGCCAACAAAGCGGGCGTCGGGATGGCGCGCTTTCAGCGCGCGGATGAGGCCTGCACCAAGAATATCGCCGGAGGTTTCTCCGGCGACCAGGGCAATCGTAAGGGGACGCTTCACCTGCATTTAACGAATCAAACCGCGGGTCGAACGGGCGAAGAAATCGCTGAAGGCTTTCACTTCCGGATGGCGTTCGGCCAGCTCGGCGATTTCCGGTTTAGCTTCGTCAAAGGTTTTGCCGCTGCGGTACAGCAGTTTGTAGGCGTTGCGAATAGCGTGCAGCGCTTCTTTGCTGAATCCACGGCGTTTCAGGCCTTCGATGTTCACGCCATACGGCGTGGCATGGTTACCCTGAGCAATCACATACGGCGGGACGTCCTGCGCCACACCGGAGCAGCCGCCGACCATCACGTGTGCACCAATGATGCAGAACTGATGAACCGCGGTCATGCCGCCGATGATAGCGTGGTCGTCCACCGAGACGTGACCCGCCAGCGTCGCGTTATTCGCAAGAATAATGCGGCTGCCGAGGGTACAGTCGTGTGCGACGTGCGCGTTAACCATCAGCAGGTTATCGCTACCTACCTTCGTCAATCCACCGCCCTGTACCGTGCCACGGTGGATAGTTACGCTTTCGCGAATGCGGTTGCGATCGCCAATTTCCACGCGGGTAGGTTCCCCAGCGTATTTAAGATCCTGGTTAACTTCACCGATGGAGGCGAACTGATAGATCACGTTATCGCGGCCGATAGTCGTATGACCATTTACCACGACGTGAGATTTCAGCACGGTACCTTCACCAATGGTGACGTCCGGACCCACAATACAAAACGGGCCAATATGGGCGTTGGCACCGATAACGGCGCCCTCTTCCACAATGGCAGTTGGATGAATAAAGGCAGATTTATCAATCACGTATCAGGCCTCCCGGCTACGTGCACACATCATGGTTGCTTCACAAACGACTTTACCGTCAACCAGCGCGACGCCTTTAAAGCGCGTTACGCCACGGCGTGTCTTCTCAAACGTGACTTCCATGATCATCTGGTCTCCTGGTACGACCGGACGCTTAAAGCGCGCGTCGTCGATACCGGCGAAGTAGTAAAGTTCGCCTGGTTCAAGCTTACCAACGCTTTTGAACGCCAGAATACCGGTTGCCTGAGCCATTGCTTCAAGGATCAGAACGCCCGGGAAAATCGGTTTGCCAGGGAAATGGCCCTGGAAAAACGGCTCGTTTACTGAGACATTTTTAACTGCGCGTAGAAAACGACCTTCTTCAAAGTCCAACACGCGATCTACCAGCAAAAACGGGTAACGGTGCGGCAGAAGCTCTAAAATCTCTTCAATATGCAGAGTATGAGTGTCGGTAGTCAAAATACTCTTCCTGTCTTAATGTACTGAATGGCAATAATAATAACACGGCCCGCGGCAATCCTTAGAATGCCAGCAGGCCGCGAATCTGGTAAGCGCGTAGGCGTCAAGCCGGTGTGATTCAGTCCTGTGAATTGACCTTACGTTCGATAGCCTTGAGGCGTTTGCTCATGTCATCGATGTTCATCACTAGCGCTGCGGTTTTTCGCCATACTTTATTTGGTTGCAGCGGAATGCCTGAAGAGTATACCCCAGGTTCAGTAATGGGGCGCATTACCATACCCATCCCTGTTACCGTTACTTTATCACAGATTTCCATGTGTCCGTTGATCACGCTGGCGCCGCCAATCATGCAGTAGCGGCCAATTTTCAGGCTGCCTGCCATGATAACGCCACCGGCAACCGCGGTATTGTCGCCAATCACAACGTTATGTGCAATCTGACACTGGTTATCTATGATAACACCGTTACCGATAACAGTGTCATCCAGCGCACCACGGTCAATGGTGGTACACGCGCCGATTTCAACATTGTTGCCGATAATCACGCGGCCAAGCTGAGGAATTTTCACCCAGTTTCCGCGATCGTTGGCATAACCAAAGCCGTCAGAGCCAATTACGGTACCGGACTGGATCAGGCAGTTTTCGCCAATCTCAATCTCGTGGTACACCGAGACATTGGCCCACAGGCGGGTGTTGGCGCCGAGGGTTGTGTTTTTACCCACGAAGCAGCCGGCGCCGATAATAACGTTATCACCCAGCTCGACACCAGATTCAATAACGGCATTAGCGCCGATCGCGACGTTTTTACCCAGCCGGGCAGACGGGTCGATAACGGCGCTCGGCGCGATGTCAGCGGCAGGCTGCGGCGTGGTATCAAGAATTTGGGCCATACGGGCATAGGTCAGATACGGATTCTTTACGACCAGTGCGGCGCTTTTGGCAAAAGGAAGATCGTCCTGCGTCATCACAACGGCAGACGCCTGGCATAACGCCAGCTGCTCACGGTAACGCGGGTTTACCATGAACGTGATATGACCTTCTTTGGCAGATTGCATTGATGCAACGCCGGAGATGACGATATCGCCATCTCCGTGCACTTCTGCATCCAACTGCCGGGCTAAGTCAGCCAGTCGAATTGAAGGCATTACTTATTTAACCTGTTTCAGCACATCGGCAGTGATGTCTTTCACATCGCTGCTGGTGTAAGCAACGGTGTTCGCGTCCAGAACCAGATCGATATTCTGATCGGCAGCGACTTTCTTCACAGCAGCCTGAATACGGGTGACCAGCTTGCCACGCTCTTCATTAGAACGACGCGCGCGATCCTGTTCAAAGGACTGCGCTTTGCCGGAGAAGTCCTGGCGCTGAGCCATAACGTCTTTTTCCAGCTTGCTGCGATCGCTTGCTTTCATCGTTGAACCATCACGCTGAAGACGCTGCATTTTAGATTGCAGATCGGATTCCATGCGCTGCAGTTCGCCAGCACGGCCTTTAAACTCATTTTCCAGCGTTTTAGATACACCGGTAGTCTGAGCGACCTGCTGGAACAGGTTACCCATGTTCACAACGGCAATTTTATCAGCAGCTTGTGCAGACGCTGCCATTGCCAAACCGAGACCTGCAGCTAATAACCACTTTTTCACAATCAACTCCTTACCATCCCATGAGTACCCGAGGGTACCGATTTGCGCGTGGTTCAGGCGGTGCGACTAAGCAACCGCCTGGAATCATCGCTACACTGCTTTTGCATTCCTTCGCGACGAACCGTTACCAGGTTTTACCAATGTTAAACTGGAACTGTTCCGCCTTGTCTCCATCGTATTTCTTAAACGGCTGAGAATACGAGAACACCAGTGGTCCTAATGGAGACATCCATTGTAATGCCAGACCGGCAGACATACGGATATTGCTCGGGTCGCTGTAGTCAGGCACGCCCGCTGCACGCAGCGCCGCCGTATTGTCCCAGTTGGTATCCCAGACGCTACCCGCATCGACAAACAGCGAGGTACGGACTGAGTTCGCATATTTTTCGCTCAGGAACGGCGTCGGAGTGATGAACTCGAGGCTGGCCACACCCATGGCGTTACCGCCCACCGCATCATCAGAGCTACACAGGTTGCCGGATTCGCAGTTCTCGTTGTTCGGACCAAAGTAGACCGCTTTCGGACCGATGTTGTTCGACTGGAAACCACGCACGGTGCTTGAACCACCGGCATAGAAGTTCTCGTAGAACGGCAGTTCTTTACTGCCCAGACCGTCACCATAGCCCCAACGGGTACGACCCAGTACAACCCATTTATGATCGTCATCGATCGGGAAGTATGAGGCGGTATCCAGCGTGATCTTGTAGAACTCGTTGTCGGAACCTGGCATGGTCACTTTACCATTCAGGTTGACGCGAGAACCTTCGGTCGGGAAGTAACCACGGTCAAGCTTGTTATACGTCCAGCCGTAGTTCAGCGTGAAGTCATCCGCGGAGAAGCCGTTCTCATCGGAGGTCGTCGGGCTGCTTTGCCCCACGGAATCCAGATAACGCCACATCGCCACCTGCGGCTGCATGTTGGACAGATCGTTATGCACGTAGCCCAGACCCACACGCAATGTGTTGTATTCGTTAACCGGGAAGCCAAGCGTTCCATCTACACCATAGCTTTTATTGGTATAGGAGGAGAGATCCGCATCGTCCGCTTTAAAGTCGTTATAGAAGATACGACCACCGAGGCTGACGCCGTCCACGGTGAAGTACGGGTTAGTCACGGAGAATTCAGAGTAGGTCTGGTAGTCGTTTTTGGTCCCGTTGATGCCAACGGAATAGCCGGTACCTAACCAGTTATCCTGCTGCACGCCAACCTGGAAGCTGACGCCGCTTTCCGTACCGTAGCCAACACCGAAGTTGAAGCTACCGGTGTTACGCTCTTTAACTTTATAAACGACATCAACCTGATCCGGGCTACCCGGTACGCGCTGAGTATCAACGTCAACCGTTTCGAAATAGCCCAGACGGTTCAGACGCTCTTTACCCTGATCGACGAGGTCGCTGCCAAGCCACGCCCCTTCCATCTGGCGCATCTCACGACGCAGCACGGTGTCTTTCGACGTGCTGTTGCCTTCGAAGCGGATATTACGCACGTAGAAGCGGTTACCCGAGTCGACGTTGACGCGAAGCTTAACGGTTTTGTCTTTATCGTTAATCTCAGGCTGACTCTGCACGCGCGGATAGGCGTAACCGTAACGACCGAGCAGTTTCTTGATGTCGTCTTCCATTTTGGTCACTTTGGTGCCGTTGTACAGCTCGCCCGGCTCCATTTTGGTCAGGCTTTCAATTTCCGCCGAATGACCGGCCAGGTTACCGCTGACTTCAACGCCAGAGATTTTGTACTGATCGCCTTCGGTCACGTTAACCGTGATGTAGATACCTTTTTTGTCCGGCGTCAGGCTGACCTGAGTAGAGTCAATGTTGAAGCGTGCATAGCCGCGATCCAGATAGTAGCTGCGCAGGGTTTCAAGGTCGCCCGCCAGTTTCTGTTTCTGGTATTTACGATCGCCTACCACGTTCCACCACGGCACTTCGTCGCGCAGCTGGAACTGAGAAATCAGCTCTTCTGTGCTAAAGGCATGGTTGCCCACGATATTGATCTGCTGAATAGTCGCCGAGACGCCTTCCTGGAATACCAGCTTAAGGTCGACGCGGTTACGCGGCAGCGGCGTCACGACAGCTTTTACGCTGGCGCTGTATTTACCGACGCTGTAGTAGAAGTCTTCCAGACCCTTTTCGATATCAGAAAGGGTGGTTCGGTCGAGGGATTCTCCCACGCGCACGTTGGATGCTTCGAGGTTCTGCTTCAGCATGTCATCTTTAACCGACTTGTTGCCGGAGAAAGTGATGCTGGCGATGGTCGGGCGTTCTTTAACCTGAACCAGCAGGTTTTGGCCATCGCGCAGAACTCGTACATCTTCAAAGTTGCCGGTAGCAAACAGTGCACGAATGGTATTTCCGATATCCTCGTCAGTGACCGTATCGCCAGGGCGAACAGGCATGCTGAGGAGGGCCGCACCAACGGCGACTCGCTGAAGGCCTTCGAAATGAATGTCTTTCACTACGAATCCGTCAGCACCGTATACGGTGGCGCTGCTAAACAGCAGCGACGCTATGAGCAACTTTTTCATCGCCATCGTTGTTATGCGTTCTTCCTAACCAAACTCTCATAACCGAGAGAAATCATTGAAAAGTGCAAGCCCCATTAACATCACCAGCAGTATTGAGCCAATGCGATAACTAAAGTCTTGAACTCGCTCGGAAACCGGTGCGCCTTTCAGCTTTTCAACCGCCAGAAACAGCAAGTGACCCCCATCCAGTACCGGCAGAGGGAACAGGTTAATAATCCCAAGGTTCACGCTGATAAGCGCGAGGAACATCAGGAAGTAAACCAGCCCATACTCTGCGGAAACGCCTGCTCCCTGAGCAATGGAGATGGGTCCACTAAGGTTGTTAAGCTTAACGTCACCGGTTAGTAATTTCCCCAGCATGTTAACCGTCAGCTTCATCAACTGCCACGTCTTTGCCGTGGCTTCGATAACTGCGTCAAACGGCCCATACTGGCGCAAAATTTTGTACTCGTCAGCCAGCGGGATGATGGTGGGCACGACGCCCGCAAAACCCTCTGCCTGACCATTGCTACCGGGCTTTGTATCCGGTATCAGCGACAAAGACAAGGGGCTTCCCTGTCTCTCGACCTCTAACGCCAGCGGTTTACCCGGGTTATCACGTACCAGGGTGACAAAAGCCATCCACGACGTCAACGGTTGACCATCGACTTTAACGATCCTGTCGCCCGCTTGCAAACCTGCTTTATTCGCCGCGGAGCTCGCCTGTACCTCAGCAAGCACCGGCTCGATTTGCGGCCCTTTCGGGCGAATGCCCAGCGATGCCACTGGATCTTCACGGTCTGGCTCGAAATGCCAGTTGCGTAAATCCAGCGTCTTGTCGCTGCTTGCATTACTTCCCGATGGCGCAACCGAAACCGTGGTGCTCTCATCGCCGATCTTCGCCACCAGCGCGAGACGCACAGCATCCCAGTCAGGCGTTTCGATGCCGTCCACGGCTTTTAGTTCCGCGCCCGGCTGAATTTGTGCCTGCGCGGCAATGGAATTGGGCGCTATTTCACCAATCACCGGCTTGACGCTGGGCACGCCAATGATGAACACCAGCCAGTAAGCAAAAATAGCAAAAATGAAGTTTGCGATGGGGCCCGCGGCAATAATTGCCGCGCGTTGGGAAACGGTTTTGTTATTGAACGCGCTATGGCGCAGCTCTGGAATAACCGGCTCGACGCGTTCGTCGAGCATTTTGACGTAGCCGCCGAGGGGGATCAGCGCCACGACAAACTCGGTGCCGTGGCGATCGGTACGTCGCCAAAGCGCTTTACCAAAGCCGATAGAGAAACGTTCTACCCGGACGCCGCAACGGCGAGCAACCCAAAAATGGCCAAATTCGTGCACGGTAATCAGAACACCCAGCGCAACGATAAACGCCATTAAATTCCAGAGTATGCTCAGCATAGTACCTTCCGTTAGACCGTTCCGAAGACCAGCAGCAGCAGGCAGGCAAAGACCGGTACCGCCGCCGTCAGGCTGTCGATACGATCCAGAATGCCGCCGTGGCCGGGGATCAGATTTCCG
The DNA here is from genome assembly GCF_000463155.2 of Siccibacter turicensis LMG 23730. Classification (GTDB taxonomy): domain Bacteria; phylum Pseudomonadota; class Gammaproteobacteria; order Enterobacterales; family Enterobacteriaceae; genus Siccibacter; species Siccibacter turicensis. The sequence continues at coordinate 28,451 of NZ_AWFZ01000017.1, forward strand.
CTGTCTTTAATGCCTGCTTCGCGCTTAAACATGCTCTCGGTCAGATCGCCCAGCACCGATGCCAGCGCGGCGGCGACGGAGCAAACAAACAGCACCGACGGCGCAACGGCCAGATCGGCAAAGGCGCCGTAAAGGGCCGAAATCACTGCGGCGGTAAACAGGCCGCCGAAAAAGCCCTGCCAGGTTTTACCCGGTGAAACTTTCGGGGCGAGCTTATGTTTTCCGAAGCGCTTTCCGAAGATGTAGGCACCGGAATCCGCACCCCACACCAGGAACATCACATACAGCAGCCAGACCGCGCCGCTGTAGTGGTTGGTATCGTAATGCCACGCGCGCAGCGTCACCATGCCCCAGAAGAACGGCACGATGGTCAGCAAACCGAACAGCAGGCGCAGCGCTTTCGAATTCCGCCACAGCGAGGCAGAGCCCGGATAGGACAACACCAGCAGAAGCGCCGCTATCCACCAGCCCAGCGACGCCCAGAGCGAAAATTCAATGATCGGTAGTCGTACCGTTTGATGGTACTCCGGCAGCGTGAATAGCATCACCGCCAGCAGCAAACCGCACAATACGGCGAGCCATACGCGCTGCGCGCGTGCGGCAAACCCGCAGAACTGCCCCCACTCCCAGGCGGCAAGCATACAGACCAGCAGCGTGGTGATAGCAAAGCCTACCGGCGGCAGCAGGAACAACGCTGCAATAACCACCGGAATCATTATGAATGCGGAAATCAGGCGATACTTCAGCAAAAGCTACCCCCATCAGGCAACGTCACCGCCGGGCTCTGTGCCGCCGAAACGACGCTCTCGATTTGCGAACGCATCAAGCGCCCCCTCAAAGTCTTGTTCATCAAAATCAGGCCAGAGAACATCTGTAAAATAGAGTTCCGCATAGGCTATCTGCCAGAGCAGAAAGTTACTGATGCGATGCTCTCCGCCTGTCCTAATTACCAGGTCTACGGGAGCCAGCTCATTCATACAGAGTTGCTTGTTCAGCAGCTCTTCATCAATGCTTTCGGGGCGTAACTGCCCTTCCTGAACCTGCGTCGCAAGTTGCCTCACTCCCTGAATAATATCCCAACGTCCACCGTAGTTTGCCGCAATGTTGAGCGTCAGGCCGGTATTCTGACTCGTCAACGCTTCCGCTTTGACGATGCGCTCCTGTAGGCGGGCATTGAACCGGCTGGTATCGCCGATAATGCGTAAACGTACATTGTGGCGGTGCAGGCTTTTCACTTCGCTGTCGAGCGCCCAGACGAACAGCTCCATCAGCGCGCTGACTTCCTGCGCGGGACGATTCCAGTTCTCGCTGCTAAAAGCATAAAGCGTAAGCGCGTCAATGCCATTATTTGCCGCAAAAGAAACTGCACGGCGAACCGATTTAGCTCCCGCTTTATGTCCAAACGCTCTTATTTTTCCCTGTCTTTTCGCCCAACGGCCATTGCCATCCATAATGATGGCCACATGGCGACAGCCATGTGCGGGTAAGTGTTCGCTTAATGGTTGGTTAGCAGACAACATAACGCGTTTTTATTCCCTGATAAGGATTAAGCGGTACTCTGGAATACTGAAGCCCTCAGTATAAAAAAGCCGTGCAAACTCACGGCTCACCTGAACATAAACGAATGATCGCCCGTATTCAGGTGGCGCAGACTATATCACTGAAGCACATAGCGAACAAATGGCACAGCGACCGCCGAATGAATAATCATCACCCTGCGAGACGTGTCACTTCGCGCTGTGCAACCACGCGCGCATTCTCATCCACCGCCAGTACTTGCTCTACGCTCTCCGGCTCGCGTAAGTCCATGATGTTGAGCGTATCTTCATTCACTTTAGCGATATCCGTAAAGCGGATACGATTATTCAAAAATGCGGCAACGGCGATTTCGTTAGCGGCATTCAGCGCCGTCGTGGCGGCCTGTCCCTGATCGAAGGCGCTCATCGCCAGCTTGAGGCAGGGATAACGCTGAAAATCCGGAGCGCAGAAGCTAAGCGGACCCGCCTTACAGAAATCAAGCGGCGGGACGCCGGACGGTACACGCTCAGGCCACGCCATGGTATGCGCGATGGGGGTGCGCATATCCGGCTCGCCCAGCTGCGCCAGCACGCTGCCGTCAAGGTAACGTACCATTGAGTGAATCATGGACTGCGGATGAATTAATACTTCCATCTGACGTGCTGACGCATTAAACAGCCAGCGGGCTTCAATATATTCGAGACCTTTATTCATCATGGTAGCCGAGTCGACGGAGATCTTACGTCCCATCGACCAGTTCGGGTGCCGGCACGCTTGCTCGGGCGTCATCCCCGCCAGAGCGTCAATTGCCGTTTCGCGAAACGGGCCACCAGATCCGGTGAGAATAATCGACGAAACGCCGTTTTTCTCGAGATCAGCGTATCCCAGGTTACGTTGAATTGTTTCGGGCATACTCTGAAAAATGGCGTTGTGCTCGCTGTCCACCGGCATCAGCCGGGCACCGCTGCGCTTTACCGCCTCCATAAACAGGCGACCACAGGTGACCAGCGACTCTTTATTCGCCAGCAAAATCTGCTTCCCGGCCCCGATGGCGGAAAGCGTAGGCAGCAGCCCCGCCGCGCCAACGATCGCCGCCATCACCTGATCGACGTCGTCCAGCGCCGCCATCTCACACGCGGCATCGCGCCCGGCAAGCACCTCGGTTGCACACCCGGCGTCACGCAGCTGCTGACGCAGCGCGGCCGCACTGGCTTCGTCGTCCATCACCGCAAAGCGGGGCTGAAACTCCAGGCACTGCTCGACCATACGGGTAACATTCTTTCCCGCCACCAGCGCGGTGACCGCAAACTGTTCCGGATTACGACGAACGACATCTAGGGTGCTGCAACCGATAGAACCGGTAGAGCCAAGTATGGTCAATTGCTTCATGGAGGTACTCATCAGGAAAACGGGCGCCGGGCCCGGAAAATAAAAAACGCCGTCAGCAAAAGCCGCGCGGGTCGACTCTTCTGTACGGCGTTTCGTCTGCCATGATGCGGCTAATTAAAACTGCATCAGCTCAGCTTCTTTATCGGCCAGGGCCGCATCCACTTTCTTAATGGCAGCATCGGTCATTTTTTGAATGTCGTCCTGGGAACGACGATCTTCATCTTCACCGATCTCTTTATCTTTCAGCAGCGCTTTTACTTTGTCATTCGCGTCGCGACGCACGTTACGTACCGCAACACGCGCCTGCTCTGCTTCACCACGTACCACTTTGATGAGGTCTTTACGACGCTCTTCGGTCAGCGGCGGCAGCGGAACGCGGATATCGGTACCCGCGGAGCTTGGGTTCAGCCCAAGGTCGGATGCCATGATCGCTTTCTCAACAGCCGGGCCCAGAGAACGATCGAACACGTTGATCTTCAGGGTGCGGGTGTCTTCCACGGTGACGCTCGCCAGCTGACGCAGCGGGGTCGGCGTGCCGTAATATTCCACAACAATCCCATCGAGCAGGCTCGGGGACGCGCGACCAGTACGGACTTTGCTGATTTGGGTTTTGAAGGCCTCAACGCATTTTTCCATGCGTACTTCGGCATCTTTTCTGATATCGCTAATCACGTTACGAATCCTTGAAAACTTGCTTTTCGGCAGACCATACCGGCGGCACCGCCAAAGGGGTGTGCTAAGTATAGCCCGTTTAATTCATGGTACCTTCGGCAACCAGGCATAAGGCCCTGCAAATGAAGCCGAATATTACCCGTATTTGCGGCGTACGGAAATTATTCCGTAATTAATGTGCCTTCTTTTTCACCCATCACAACGCGACGCAGCGCACCCGGCTTATTCATATTGAACACGCGGATTGGCAGCTTGTGGTCGCGCGCCAGGGTAAAGGCCGCCAGATCCATGACTTTCAGCTCGCGCTCCAGCACGTCCTGATAGGTCAGCTGTTCGTACAGCGTGGCGCCAGGATCTTGCATCGGATCGGCAGAGTACACACCATCAACCTTGGTCGCTTTCAGCACCACGTCGGCTTCGATTTCGATGCCGCGCAGGCAGGCTGCGGAGTCAGTGGTGAAGAACGGGTTACCGGTACCGGCTGACAGGATCACCACGCGGTTGTTGCGCAGCAGGCTGATGGCTTCTGCCCAGCTGTAGTTATCACACACGCCGTTCAATGGAATGGCGGACATCAGGCGGGCGTTCACATAGGCGCGGTGGAGCGCATCGCGCATCGCCAGGCCGTTCATTACCGTTGCCAGCATGCCCATGTGGTCGCCCACAACGCGGTTCATCCCCGCTTTAGCGAGGCCCGCACCGCGGAACAGGTTGCCGCCGCCGATTACCACCCCAACCTGAATACCCAGTTCAACCAGCTCTTTAATCTCCTGCGCCATACGATCCAGTATGCTCGCATCAATACCGAAGCCTTCGGCGCCCTGCAGTGCTTCACCACTGAGCTTGAGCAGAATGCGTTTATAGACGGGTTTTGCATTGGTAGCCATGTTTCTTTCCTGGAACAGTCTATGAATGGGGGATGGTCAAATCGGACGACACATAATGCGTCTCTTGCTCAGCCTGAACGAATAAGAGCAGACTGAATTTACTGCGAATACCACGGTTTTATACCCGACGGGTGCGGAGGGTGATGTGCTGACGAGAACCGGACGTTTACCTGTGTAACTGACCGGAAGCGAGCGTCATCAACGCACCTGCTGTCTGCACGACACGGGCATAAAAAGGAGCCGCCCTCAGGCGGCTCCTTCACTTCATTAAGACTGCTTGGACATTGCAGCAACTTCTGCTGCGAAGTCAGTCTCAACTTTCTCGATGCCTTCACCCACTTCGAAGCGGATGAAGTTAGTTACGTCAGCGTTGTGCTCTTTGAGCAGCTGAGCAACGGTTTTGCTCGGATCGATAACGAAAGGCTGACCGGTCAGAGAGACTTCGCCGGTGAATTTCTTCATGCGGCCTTCAACCATCTTCTCTGCGATTTCTTTCGGCTTACCGGACTGCATGGCGATGTCCAGCTGAACCTGGTACTCTTTCTCAACAACGTCAGCAGACACGTCTTCCGGCTTAACGAATTCCGGCTTGCTTGCTGCAACGTGCATTGCCAGCTGTTTAACCAGCTCTTCATCAGCGCCAGTTGCCGCGATCAGAACGCCGATACGCGCGCCGTGCAGGTAGCTGCCCAGCATATCGCCTTCCAGGGAAGCAACGCGACGGATGTTGATGTTCTCACCGATTTTAGCAACCAGGGCAACACGCTCTTCTTCGAACTGTGCTTTCAGAACGTCAACGTCGGTGATTTTGCCTGCAACAGCCGCGTCCAGTACTTTGTCAGCGAATGCCTGGAAACCGCCGTCTTTAGCAACGAAGTCAGTCTGGCAGTTAACTTCCAGAATCACGCCATAGTTGCCGTCGATTTTGGTTTTGATAACGCCGTCAGCAGCGACGTTGCCTGCTTTTTTCGCCGCTTTGATCGCGCCGGATTTACGCATATTTTCGATTGCCAGCTCGATGTCGCCGTTAGCTTCAGTCAGGGCTTTTTTGCAATCCATCATGCCGGCGCCAGTACGTTCGCGCAGCTCTTTTACCAGGGAAGCGGTAATTTCAGCCATTCTATAATCCTCGGTTATCTCGTACAGGGAGATATACCCTACCGGCCTCAGGTTACAGTGATGTGCCGCAACGTGAATGCGAGTGGGTATAGTTCTGACTTGTCTGAGCAGTTGTCTGACACGTCAGACTCAAAAAAAAGGGAGCCTGAGACAGGCCCCCTAACCAAACTTGTTACTACCTGGTTAATAAGGGCTCAATACGAGCAAGCCTTATTATTCAGCTTCTACGAAGCTCTCTTCCGCCTGGGAAGCCAGATCCTGAGAACGGCCTTCGCGCACGGTAGCAGCAACAGCGTTCAGATACAGGCTAACAGCACGGATTGCATCGTCGTTACCCGGGATAACGAAGTCAACGCCGTCTGGATCGGAGTTGGTATCAACGATCGCAAATACCGGGATACCCAGGTTGTTTGCTTCTTTGATAGCGATGTGTTCGTGATCGGCGTCGATAACAAACAGAGCGTCTGGCAGACCGCCCATGTCTTTGATACCGCCCAGGCTGTTCTCAAGCTTTTCCAGCTCACGAGTACGCATCAGCGCTTCTTTTTTGGTCAGCTTGTCGAAAGTGCCGTCCTGGGACTGAGTTTCCAGGTCTTTCAGACGCTTGATGGACTGACGAACGGTTTTCCAGTTAGTCAGCATACCGCCCAGCCAGCGATGGTTCACGAAGAACTGATCGCAGCTGTTCGCAGCGTCTTTTACCGCTTCGCTTGCAGCGCGCTTGGTACCAACGAAAAGGATTTTACCTTTGCGAGAGGAGATCTTGTTCAGCTCAGCCAGGGCTTCGTTGAACATCGGTACGGTCTGCTCAAGGTTGATGATGTGAACTTTGTTACGTGCGCCGAAGATGAAAGGCTTCATTTTCGGGTTCCAGTAACGGGTCTGGTGACCAAAGTGAACACCAGCCTTGAGCATGTCGCGCATGGAAACAGTTGCCATGTTTAAAACCTCTATATAAAAGTGTGGGGTTATGCCTCCACGTATCCCATATTACCGACCCCGGAGGGCACCCCGGAATATGTGCCGATACGTGTGTGTAATTACACAAAGTGAGATTAATCGTCTCTGTGCCAGATAATGGTACAGAAGTCCGGCGCGCTTTATATCATAAAAGAGCCCGGGACACCAATAGTTGTTGCCAGGTTCGGCCCGCAGGGATTCTCAATTTGGCACGCCCCGGCGGCCCTGATACCATGACTATCTGACTTATTATTATTGTCGAAATCCCGGCAACTGCGGACTTGATTCATGACTATCTCAATTAAATCCCCTGAAGAAATCGAAAAAATGCGCGTCGCGGGCAGGCTTGCCGCTGAGGTGCTGGAGATGATCGAACCCCACGTGAAACCCGGCGTCAGCACCGGTGAACTGGATCGCATCTGTAATGACTATATCGTTAATACCCAGCACGCCGTTTCCGCGTGCCTCGGCTACCACGGCTTCCCGAAATCGGTGTGCATCTCGATCAACGAAGTGGTATGTCACGGTATCCCTGACGACGCCAAGCTGTTGAAAGATGGCGATATCGTCAACATCGACGTGACCGTCATTAAAGACGAGTACCACGGCGACACCTCAAAAATGTTCATCGTCGGCAAACCGACCATTCTGGGCGAGCGCCTGTGCCGCATCACCCAGGAGAGCCTCTACCTGGCGCTGCGTATGGTTAAGCCGGGCATTCGTCTGCGTACCCTCGGTGCAGCGATTCAGAAGTTCGTTGAAGCGGAAGGTTTTTCCGTGGTGCGTGAATACTGTGGTCACGGTATTGGCCGCGTGTTCCATGAAGAGCCGCAGGTCCTGCACTATGACGCGGACGACGGCGGCGTGGTGCTGCAGCCGGGCATGACCTTCACCATTGAGCCGATGGTCAACTCCGGTGACTACCGTATCCGTACCATGAAAGATGGCTGGACGGTGAAAACCAAAGATCGCAGCTTGTCTGCGCAGTACGAGCATACTATTGTGGTGACCGATAACGGCTGCGAAATTCTCACGTTGCGCAAGGATGACACCATCCCCAACATTATTTCGCATAACGACTAATAAGAAGCCGGCAGATGCCGGCTTTTTTTATGGGCGGCGCACCAATGAGTCACAGTTTACCCGAACAGTATGCTAACACCGCGCTGCCGACGCTTCCCGGCCAGCCGGATAACCCTACCTCATGGCCTCAGCAGGCGCTCTGCTGTGCGCAAACCAAAACCCGCATCGACAATTTTCAGCGCTGGCTGGGCTCTGCCTTTGACCACGGCGTGGACGTCACCGAGCTGGTCGAGGCGCGCACCGAGTTTATCGACCAGCTGCTACAGCGCCTGTGGATTGACGCCGGCTTCGCCGATCGCAGCGACCTGGCGCTGGTGGCGGTGGGCGGCTATGGCCGCGGCGAACTGCATCCGCTCTCGGATATCGATCTGCTGATCCTGAGCCGTAAACGGCTCTCCGATGAGGACGCGCAGAAAGTGGGCGAGCTGCTCACCTTACTGTGGGACATCAAACTCGAAGTCGGCCACAGCGTGCGCACCCTCGAAGAGTGTCTGCTGGAGGGGCTGGGCGATCTCACCGTTGCCACCAACCTGATTGAGTCCCGGCTGCTGATCGGCGACGTTGCCCTGTTTCTCGAACTGCACAAGCACATTTTCAGCGACGGCTTCTGGCCCTCGGAGAAGTTCTTCGCCGCCAAAGTCGACGAGCAGAACGAGCGTCACCAGCGCTATCACGGCACCAGCTACAATCTGGAGCCGGATATCAAAAGCAGCCCCGGCGGCCTGCGTGATATTCATACCCTGCAGTGGGTGGCGCGCCGCCATTTCGGCGCCACTTCACTGCGGGAGATGGTCAACTTTGGCTTCCTGACCAGCGCCGAGCGCAGCGAGCTGGATGAGTGCCAGCACGCGCTGTGGCGCATCCGTTTCGCCCTGCATCTGGAGCTGACCCGCTACGACAACCGCCTGCTGTTCGACCGCCAGCTGAGCGTGGCCCAGCGTCTGAACTACCGCGGCGAAGGCAACGAGCCGGTTGAGCGAATGATGAAGGATTTCTTCCGCGTCACGCGCCGTATCGGCGAGCTTAACCAGATGCTGCTCCAGCTGTTTGATGAGGCGATCCTCGCCCTGCCCGCCGATGAAAAACCGCGGCCGATTGACGACGATTTCCAGCTGCGCGGCAGCCTTATCGACCTGCGCGACGAAACGCTGTTTATCCGCGAGCCGCAGGCGATCCTGCGCCTGTTTTACACCATGGTGCGCAACCGCGACATCACCGGTATCTATTCGGCGACCCTGCGCCATCTGCGCCATGCGCGTCGTCATCTGGCCCAACCGCTGTGCTATATCCCGGAAGCGCGGGCGCTGTTTATGTCGCTGCTGCGCCATCCGGGCGCGGTAAAGCGCGGCCTGCTGCCAATGCATCGCCACAGCGTGCTGGGCGCCTATATGCCGCAGTGGTCGCACATTGTCGGTCAGATGCAGTTCGATCTGTTCCACGCCTATACGGTGGATGAGCATACCCTGCGCGTGCTGCTGAAGCTGGAGAGCTTCGCCAGCGAGGAGACCCGCGCCCGACACCCGCTGTGCGTCGATCTCTGGCCGCGGCTGTCCCATCCTGAGCTGATTCTTATCGCCGCCCTGTTCCACGATATCGCCAAAGGGCGCGGCGGCGATCACTCGATTCTCGGCGCGCAGGATGTCCTCGCCTTTGCCGAATTGCACGGTCTGAACTCGCGCGAAACCCAGCTCATTGCCTGGCTGGTACGCCAGCACCTGTTGATGTCCGTCACCGCCCAGCGCCGCGATATACAGGATCCGGAAGTCATCAAGCAGTTTGCCGAAGAGATGCAGACCGAAAATCGGCTGCGCTACCTGCTCTGCCTGACGGTGGCCGACATCTGCGCCACCAATGAAACGCTGTGGAACAGCTGGAAGCAAAGCCTGCTGCGCGAGCTCTATTTCGCTACTGAAAAACAGCTGCGTCGTGGGATGCAGCACACGCCGGATATGCGCGAGCGCGTGCGGCATCATCAGGTCCAGGCGCTGGCGCTGCTGCGCATGGACAATATTAATGAAGAGGCGCTGCACCACATCTGGGCGCGCTGTCGCGCCAACTATTTCGTGCGCCACAGCCCACATCAGCTCGCGTGGCATGCCCGCAATCTGCTCAACCACGACCTGAACCAGCCGCTGATCCTGCTCAGCCCCCAGGCCACGCGCGGCGGCACCGAGATCTTTATCTGGAGCCCGGATCGCCCCTATCTGTTCGCGGCGGTGTGCGCCGAGCTGGATCGACGTAACCTCAGCGTCCACGATGCGCAGATCTTTACTACCCGCGACGGCATGGCGATGGACTCCTTTATCGTGCTGGAGCCGGACGGCAGCCCGCTTTCGGCCGACCGTCACGAGGCAATTCGCCACGGGCTGGAGCAGGCGATCTCCCAGCGCACCTGGCAGCCGCCGCAGCCGCGTCGCCAGCCGGCCAAACTGCGCCACTTTAATGTGGATACCGAGGTCAATTTCCTGCCGACCCATACCGATCGCCGCACCTTCCTCGAGCTTATCGCCCTCGATCAGCCAGGGCTGCTGGCGCGGGTCGGTCAGGTGTTTGCCGACCTCGGCATTTCGCTCCACGGGGCGAGAATTTCGACAATTGGCGAGCGAGTAGAAGATTTATTTATAATCGCGACGGCCGACCGGCGTGCCCTTAATAATGTGCTCCAGCAGGAAGTACAACAACGGTTGACAGCGGCCCTCAATCCAAACGATAAAGGTCAATGAATTTATTGAACCTACGTAAACATCAGGAAAGAGTTAACAATGCAGCAGTTACAGAACGTTATTGAGTCCGCTTTCGAGCGCCGTGCCGACATCACCCCGGCGAATGTTGATACCGTGACCCGCGAAGCGGTAAATCAGGTTATTGCGCTACTCGACAGCGGCGTGCTGCGCGTTGCTGAAAAGATTGAGGGTCAGTGGGTCACCCACCAGTGGCTGAAAAAAGCGGTGCTGCTCTCCTTCCGCATCAACGATAACCAGGTTATCGACGGTGCCGAGAGCCGCTACTTCGACAAAGTGCCGATGAAGTTTGCCGACTACGATGAAGCGCGCTTCCAGAAAGAAGGCTTCCGCGTCGTGCCGCCGGCGGCCGTACGTCAGGGCGCGTTTATCGCCCGTAACACCGTGCTGATGCCGTCCTACGTCAACATCGGCGCCTACGTTGATGAAGGCACCATGGTGGATACCTGGGCCACCGTTGGCTCCTGTGCGCAGATCGGTAAAAATGTGCACCTGTCCGGCGGCGTGGGCATCGGCGGCGTTCTCGAACCGCTGCAGGCGAACCCGACCATCATCGAAGACAACTGCTTCATCGGCGCACGCTCCGAAGTGGTTGAAGGGGTGATCGTTGAAGAGGGGTCGGTGATCTCCATGGGCGTTTACATCGGCCAGAGCACCAAAATCTACGATCGCGAAACCGGTGAAGTGTTCTACGGTCGCGTACCGGCCGGTTCGGTGGTGGTTTCAGGCAACCTGCCGTCGAAAGATGGCGCGTACAGCCTTTACTGCGCGGTTATCGTGAAGAAGGTCGACGCCAAGACCCGCGGTAAGGTCGGCATTAACGAGCTGCTCCGCACCATCGACTGAGAGTAACCACAAAAAAGGCGGGGTAACCCGCCTTTTTTATATCCAACAGTGGCGGAAAGGGATGTTTTCGTTGATTATTCACAGGTTATGATTCGATTAAGGGTACCGCTATGTACGACAATCTGAAAAGTCTGGGCATTACTAATCCTGATGAAATCGATCGTTACAGCCTCCGGCAGGAAGCCAACAACGATATCCTGAAAATCTACTTTCAGAAGGATAAAGGCGAATTCTTTGCCAAGAGCGTGAAGTTTAAGTACCCGCGCCAGCGTAAAACCGTGGTCGCGGACGGCGTGGGCCAGGGCTATAAAGAGGTGCAGGAGATCAGCCCCAACCTGCGTTACGTGATTGATGAGCTGGATCAGATCTGCCAGCGCGATCGCAGCGAAGTGGATCTGAAACGTAAGATCCTCGACGATCTGCATCACCTTGAAAGCGTGGTGGCAAATAAGATCGCTGAAATTGAATCCGATCTGGAAAAGCTCACCCGCAATAAATAAGCGGTCAGGCGCACCCTGATGCCTCCCTCCCGCGGGAGCGACAGCAAAGACGACAATGGCAACCTCAGGTTGCCATTTTTACGTTTAGCCGGGCTGCTCATCAAGCTGCAGCGCAATATAAAGCAGCAGCCGGTCGTCGAAGTTTCCTAAATCCAGCCCCGTCAGCTCCGAGATACGATTAAGCCGGTACTCCAGGGTATTACGGTGGATAAACAGCGCCTTTGATGTCGCCAGCGGCTGCACGTTATGGCGGAACCACGCCGAGAGCGTGCGACGCAGCAAGCCGTTGTTGTCCATCGCCTTAAGCCGCGCCAGCGGGCGCGCCAGTTCGTTGGCCTGCCAGCCGCCGCGCAGGCTGTCGAGCAGTACCGGCAGCATCAGGTCCTGATAAAAATAGCTGCGGCTGTCCGGCATACGCTGTTTGCCCACCATCATGGTGGTACGCGCCGTGCGCCACGAGCGGGCGATGCTGCCCGGCCCGGTAAAGTAGTTGCCGAGCGCCACGCGAAAACGCAGATGGCCCTGCTCCTTCATGCGGGAGATAAGCTGCTCCACGCGTTTACGGTGGTCATCCGCGTCCCAGCGGCCAAAGGCGTTGAGCGCCGGTTTGAGCACCACCATTTCAGTAAGAGAGACAATCGCCACCAGGTTATTGCGATCCGGAGTGGTGAGGGCGTTTTGCAACTGCTGCAGCTCGGCCATCGCTGAATCCACGCCAAGCTGGCCGCTGTCCACCTCCACTACCGCCACCACGCGCGGCTGATTGAGATCGATGCCCAACCGCTGCGCCCACTCGATAAGCGCCGGGGTGTGCTCATCCGCCTGAATCAGGTTCATCACCAGCTCTTCACGCAGCCGGCTGTCCTGGGCCAGCAGGTGCATCAGGCGCGATTGTTCGAGCATCATCTCCGCCGTCATGCACACCAGCTCGCCATATTTACGCAGCGTTTCCGGGTCGCCCGTCAGGCCGATAACCCCGACGATCTCCCCTTCCAGCCGCAGCGGCAGGTTGATCCCCTGACGCACCCCGTGCAGATGTCGCGCCACCGCGTCGTCAATGTCCACTACCCGGCCCTGGGAGAGCACCAGCAGCGCCCCCTCGTGCAGCTCGCCAATACGCTCCCGATCGCCACTGCCGATAATGCGCCCGCGCGCGTCCATGACGTTAATGTTGGTATCGATAATGCGCATGGTGCGCGCCACGATGTCCTGCGCCATTTTGGTATCAAGATGCCAGCCCGCCATAACCCCTCCCCTGTGCAGTGACCCAGCATATGCCAGATATTAGCCTCGGCCATTGTGCGTATGCACAAAGCGCCGGGATGGAGTGTGGAGTTGTGGAAAGGCTCACAAAAAAGGGCCGCATACGCGGCCCTTTGGGGAAGGAATCAGTAACTTATTGCATCAGCAGGTAGAGCGAGCTGTCGCCGCGCTGCACGTTCAGCGCCAGCACTGACGGCTTCGCATCAAGGATTTTGCGCAGTTCCGCGATGTTTTTCACCGGCTGCTGATTAGCGCCGACAATCACGTCACCTTTCTTCAGCCCGATGGCCGCGGCCGGCGAGTTGGCCTTCACGCTGTTGACCACCACACCTTTGTCCGCACCGCGGTTGCTGATTTCCGCCCCTTCGATACCGCTAAAGATCGAGGAGGAGTCCACTTGGTTCTGGCTGCTCTGCTGCAGTTCGATATTCACCGTAACCTGTTTGCCATCGCGCAGCAGACCCAGTTTCAGCTTGCTGCCAACCGGCATGGTGCCTACTTCAGCACGCAGCGCGGCGAAGCTGCTGATCGGCTTATCGTTCAGCGAGACAATCACGTCACCCGGTTTGATACCCGCTTTCGCCGCGGAGGAGTTCGGCATCACCTGGCTGACGAACGCCCCACGCTGGGCATCGACCTTCATCGCTTTCGCCAGTTCAGAATTCAGCTCGGTACCCATAATGCCCAGCTCACCGCGACGCACCTGACCGTACTGCACCATCTGGCTGGTGAGGTTTTTCACCATGTTGCTCGGGATGGCAAAGCCGATACCGATGTTACCGCCGTCCGGGGCAAGGATCGCGGTGTTGATACCGATAAGCTCGCCGTTCAGGTTAACCAGCGCACCGCCGGAGTTACCGCGGTTAATCGCCGCATCGGTCTGGATAAAGTTTTCGTAGTTTTCGGCGTTCAGGCCGCTACGACCCAGCGCCGACACGATACCCGAGGTGACGGTCTCACCGAGGCCAAATGGGTTACCGATAGCCACGGTATAGTCCCCGACGCGCAGCTTGTCAGAGTCGGCAAGCTTAATCGCCGTCAGGTTTTTCGGGTTCTGGATCTGAATCAGCGCGATGTCAGAGCGCGGATCGCTGCCGACCATTTTTGCATCGAAGCGACGCCCGTCGCTGAGCTGAACCTTAATGCTGGTGGCGTTGTTCACCACGTGGTTATTGGTGACCACGTAGCCTTTGGCGGCATCAATGACCACGCCGGAACCCAGCGCCATAAATTTCTGCTGGCCGCCGTCAGGACCGGCTCCCCCACCGCCCTGGCAGAACGGTGAGCTCTGGAAGGGCGAACCCTCCTGGCAGAACGGTGAGTTGTCACCGAAGAACTGTTGGAAATCACGCGACATACGCGGGGTGTTTACTTTGGTACTCCCTTCCACGTTAATACTGACTACCGACGGCATTACCGTTTCCAGCATCGGCGCAAGGCTAGGCATGGTTTGCGCCGTGGTGGCAGAAGAAGCCGTTTCGGCAGCGCTGACTGACAGTGGAGAAAGCGCAAGGCTAAGACTCAGTGCAAGTGCACTCATCGCTAAAACGTTTTTTTTCATCTTTTCTATTCTCAATTACAGTTCAGACAAGGCTGTGTACCGGATTAAGAGTCATTTTATAGCGCGAAGTTCCAGGAACACCGTTTTGTAAAAAGTAAAAATTTATTGGGCGTCTTTACAAATCTTTCCGAAACGCCGTCGCACGCCATTTTATAAAAAAACGATGCCTTATCACACGCCAAAAAAAGGCAGGATAAGGAATCGATTTATATTCATTTATTCCACGGCCATCAGTTTGCGGTATTCATCCCAGGCATAGAGGTCGGTCATGCCGCTGATATAATCCTGGATAAGCCGGCAGCGATAATAATATTCCCATACCGGGTAATCCTGCGCTGCCGGGTGCAGTTTGCTTACCGCTTCCACGTACGCCAGACGGTGTTTGCCGGACAGCTTATGGAACAGCCGCGTCTCGATCGGCAGGCGGCGCACGCTCTCTTTTTCGGCCAGCTCCTGAAAATCCACCAGAGGTAATTCCAGTAGCGGACGATAAATATTCAGCAGCCCGTCAATAACCCGGTATCCCTGAAGTTCCAGCTGTTCAACGTCCGGGTGGCTAAATACGTGGCTGATTGCCACACGTTTATAAACGTCGAGCAGCCGACTGAATGCGCTTTCATCTTCCAGCAGAGCCTGATTAAAGGAGCCGTCGAAGATAACGGGCAGGTTCTCAATAAAACGCTGCGCCGCGTAGGGCACCAGTTTATTGAGCGTATTGACGCGCAAATACATAAAGAACTGATCTTCCGCGCTGCGGCGAATAGCGTTGGCGCGCGATTTTTCCCAGGCGTTATTCACCACCAGGGCAAACAGGTCCCCCGGCGCGTGGCAGCCCCAGGCATCGTGCAGATGCTGGTAGAGCTGGTCGACGCTAAAGATGCGCTTCTCCACCGCGTCTTCGAGATCGGCCACGCAGTAGGAGATATCATCTGCCGCCTCCATGATCCAGGTGAGCGGAAAGCGGCTGAACGGTTCGAGCGCCAGCTCGTTGCGTAGCCGTCCGATGTACTCCTCCTCGGAGAGGTAGTAGCCCGGCTTTTTCATCAGGTAGCTGTGGCTGGCCGGCGGCGGCTCCATGCGCCACGCCGGGCGGGTGTACTTCAGAATGCAGCCCACCTGCGCCCAGGTGAGGTTCATCCGCAGCAGGGTATGCACCAGCCGTATCGCCTGAGCGTTGCCTTCGAACTGGCAGAGATCCTGTCGCACCTGGCGGCGCAGCGCGTTAAGCGACTCCTCGCCCTCTTTCAGGCGCAGGTCGACGTTGTGACAGCGGTCATCGCTGCGCGGCTGGCTGGCGGCATCGCCGGGGAACAGGCGCTGGCGGAACCAGTCGTTAATGGCCGCTTCGCCAAAGTGCCCAAACGGCGGGTTGCCGATGTCGTGCATCAGGCAGGCCATCTCAACCACGCTTTCGAACGGCCCGGTCAGCTCGCTCAGCCCGTAGGCCTCCAGCAAATTCTGCTGCTTAAGGCGGCTCAGCACCTCTTTGGCAATGTAGCGCCCGACCTGCTGCACTTCCATCGAGTGGGTAAGACGAGTACGCACTGCGGCGTTGCGCTCCAGCGGAAAGACCTGGGTTTTCTGTTGCAGGCGGCGGATCGCCGGGGAGTTGATGATGCGCCCGCGATCGCTTTCGAAGATGCGCAGAATATCGTGTTCGCTTTTCACCCCTTCGGGGGAGCGATACCGGCGATGCCAGTTGATCTTTTTGGTGAAATCTATCTCTGCCATACGCTCTCCCTGAAGTGGAATGAGATGCGGGGTAAACCCTGCTACCTTGCCATGATAGACTATGCCGCGAAAAGGCGTTTATGTCCCCTAACTATTGCGAGTTGACCTATGAAAGCAGGCATTATTGGTGCTATGGAAGAAGAAGTTACGCTGCTGCGTGACAAAATCGAGAACCGCCAGACCATCACCGTGGCGGGCCTGGAAATGTATACCGGCACGCTGAACGGCACCGACGTCGCCCTGCTGAAATCGGGCATTGGTAAAGTCTCCGCCGCGATGGGCGCCGCGCTGCTGCTGGAGCACTGCAAACCGGATCTGATCATCAATACCGGTTCCGCGGGCGGGCTTGCGCCGGGGCTGAACGTGGGCGACATCGTGGTCTCTGACGAGACGCGTTATCACGACGCCGACGTTACCGCGTTTGGGTATGAAATCGGTCAGATGGCGGGCTGCCCGGCGGCTTTCGTTGCCGATGAAAAGCTGGTGAACGCGGCGGAAGCCTGCATTCGTCAGCTGGATCTGCACGCGGTGCGCGGGCTTATCGTCAGCGGCGACGCGTTTATCAACGGTGCCGAAGGCCTGGCGAAAATCCGTCACAACTTCCCGCAGGCGGTGGCCGTAGAAATGGAAGCAACCGCTATCGCGCACGTCTGCCATAACTTCGGCGTGCCGTTCGTGGTGGTGCGCGCGATCTCCGACGTGGCGGACCAGACCTCGCACCTGAGCTTTGACGAGTTCCTGGCGGTGGCGGCGAAGCAGTCCAGTCTGATGGTGGAAACCCTCGTTCAGAATCTGGCTCGTGGCTAAGGTCTTCTCAGGCAGGGCGCTCTGCGCCCTGCTGCTCCTGCTTCCCGCGTGGCTTCTCGCCGCGCCGCGCGTCATTACCCTCTCTCCCGCTAATACCGAACTGGCCTTCGCCGCCGGTATCACCCCGGTCGCCGTCAGCGCCTGGTCCGACTATCCTCCCGCTGCTCGCCACCTTGAGCAGGTCGCCAACTGGCAGGGCATGAACCTCGAACGCATCGTGGCGCTCAAGCCGGATCTGGTGGTGGCCTGGCGCGCAGGCAACGCCGAGCGTCAGGTCAAACAACTGGAAGGGCTTGGCATAAAGGTGATGTGGCTCGACCCCGCCTCGGTGGCAGAGGTGGCAAATGCCCTGCGCGCGCTGGCCCGCTGGAGCCCGACGCCGGAGCAGGCCACGGCCGCCGCCGCCTCGCTGGAGCAACGTTTTCAGGCGCTCCAGACAGCGTACGCCACCACCATGCCGAAAAAGATCTTTATGCAGTTCGGCAATGCCCCGCTGTTTACCTCCGGCCCCGGCTCGCTGCAGAACCAACTGCTGGAAACCTGCGGCGGGAAAAACATCTTTGCCGACAGCCGCGTTCCCTGGCCCCAGGTGAGCCGCGAACAGGTGCTGGCCCGTCGTCCCGATGCGATTACCATCCCCGGCGATGCCAGCGCCGTCGCCCGCGTGCAGCAGTTCTGGGGCAGCCAGCTTCAGGTGCCGGTTATCGCCCTCAACGGTGACTGGTTTGAACGCGCCGGCCCGCGTATTATTCTCGCCGCGCAGCAGCTGTGTGCGGCGCTAAAGCAGGTCAGGTAACCGGAGAGAATTAACGCATGCTTATCTATTGGCTGGATATCATCGGTACGGCGGTGTTTGCGATATCCGGCGTTTTGCTGGCGGGTAAACTGCGCATGGACCCCTTCGGGGTGCTGGTACTCGGCGTGGTTACCGCCGTCGGCGGCGGAACAATACGCGATATGGCGCTGGCTTACGGGCCGGTGTTCTGGGTAAAAGATCCCACCGACCTGGTGGTCGCGATGGTGACCTGCATGATTACCATTCTGGTGGTGCGCCAGCCGCGCCGGATGCCCAAATGGGTGCTGCCGGTGCTCGACGCCGTCGGGCTGGCAGTGTTCGTAGGGATTGGGGTGAACAAGGCCTTTATGGCCGGCACCGGGCCGCTGGTGGCGATCTGCATGGGCGTGCTCACCGGCGTGGGCGGCGGGATTATTCGCGACGTGCTGGCGCGCGAAATCCCGATGATCCTGCGTACGGAAATCTACGCCACCGCCTGCATCGTCGGCGGTATCGTCCATGCTACGGCGTATTACACCTTTGCGGTGCCGCTGGAGCAGGCGAGCATGATGGGGATGGTGGTGACGCTGGCGATACGTCTGGCCGCGATTCGCTGGCACCTGAAGCTGCCCACCTTCGCGCTCGACGAAAAGTCATAAACAAAAAAGCCGTGCTGAGCACGGCTTTTTTTATCGGCAATCTGCTGTCAGACGCTGAAGGAGGAACCGCACCCGCAGGTGCTTTTGGCATTCGGGTTGGTCACTACAAAGCGCGACCCTTCCAGGCCTTCGGTGTAGTCTACCGCACCGCCCACCAGGTATTGCAGGCTCATCGGGTCAACCACCAGCGCCACGCCCTGTTTCTCAATGGTCATGTCGCCGTCGTTGATCTGGTCATCAAAGGTGAAACCGTACTGGAAGCCGCTGCAACCACCACCGGTGATGTAGACGCGCAGTTTCAGTTCCGGGTTCTCTTCGTCGGCAATCAGGCTTTTTACTTTCATGGCCGCGGCCTCAGTAAACTGAAGGGGCAGCGCTACGTCATCACTCATTTTTTACTCCCGTTAAAACCGTCAATCGGGTAAATAATACCCAATTCTTTACGCCATTATCCGTTACGCGGTCGAATCGTTCAAGTGTTCCCCCCGCTACGATCGCGCTGTTCCGCTTCCTGACGCGCCAGCGTTCTGGCGAGTATGGTGGAATAGAGCGGCTTGCCGCCAAGGAATTGCGCCAGCAGTGTGGCACCGAGACAGGTAATAATCATCGGCAAAATGAGCTGGTAATTATTGGTCATCTCCAGCACCAGCACGATCCCGGTCAGCGGCGCGCGCACCGAGGCGGCGAACAGCGCGCCCATGCCGGCGATGGCGAAGGTGCCGACATCCAGCCCCATGGCCGGCATCCAGGCGGCGCACACCATGCCAAACGCCGTGCCGAGCAGCGTGCCCAGCGCCAGCATCGGGGCAAAGATCCCGCCCGGCGCCCCTGAGGAGAAGCACAGCAGCGTGGTGACAACCCGGGCGATAAAAATAAACAGCAGCATCTCCACCGGGAAATTCCCGGCGGTGGCGATGGGGATCAGGTTAAAACCGCCGCCTACCGCGCCGGGCGCCATCAGCCCGAGGATGCCGCACAGGCCGCCAATCGCCCCACCAATCAGCACCCATTTGGTGATATTGCCGCCGTGAAGGCGCTGAAACACATCCTGCATCATTAGCACCAGGCTATTAAACAGCGTCCCCACGGCCCCGAAGATCATCCCCAGCAGCAGGTAGAGCCAGAGCGTATTCAGCGGCGCATTAGAGAGGTGGCCCACCTCAATCACCGCGGCGTCGCCGTTAAACACGCGAAACACGATGCTCGACATGATCACGCCGATAAACACCGCTTTGATAGAGATAAGGCTGTAGCGAAACTGCGGGCGCATCTCTTCGATGATAAACAGGATGCCCGCCAGCGGCGCGTTAAAGGCCGCCGCCAGCCCCGCCGCCGCACCGGTGGCCAGCAGCGTATGCCGCGCCTCCGCGCCGCGCTGGCGGCACATATCCAACACCATGCGTCCGATGTTGCCACCCATCTGGACCGTCGGTCCCTCGCGCCCCAGCACCATTCCGGCGCCGAGGGTGCCCATACCACCGAAGAACTTCACCGGCAGGACGCGCCACCAGCGGACCGGACGCATCTCCTCCAGCGCGCCCTCAATTTCCGGGATGCCCGACCCGCCCGCTTCCGGCGCGAAGCGGCGCACCAGCCAGTAACCCAACATCGCCAGCAGCGCAGAGAGCACAAAGGCCAGCGGCCACACCAGCAGCGCGCTGTCCGCCACCTGGGCCAGCATGCCGAGCCGGTGCTGCACCACCCAGTCTACCGCCTGATCGAACATCACGCCCATCAGACCGGTAAGGGCACCGACCACGGCGGCCATCAGCAGGATCACCAGCGGGGTTTTATCGCGCTGCAGCAGCTGACGAATCAGATCGCCGCGTCGTTTATGAATAATACGTTCCGCACTCTTTGACGGCGTTACGGACTCCATATCAGGTCTCACCTTATTTGTCATACAAACTGGTGGCGCTATTTTAGCGAGGGAAAACGGCGACGTCATGCAGCAATACGCCGTCATCCGGGTGCGCGGGTAGAACAACGGCGCGATTATCCCTAGAATAGCCCCCAGTTATCTTTCCTACGAATCAGGAGCCGCTTCATGAGTAAGTCCGAAACCCTTTATACCGCTGCGCAGAACGTTATTCCCGGCGGTGTAAACTCGCCGGTCCGCGCGTTTACCGGCGTGGGCGGTACGCCGCTGTTTATCGAACGTGCCGATGGAGCTTACCTCTATGACGTTGATGGCAAAGCCTATATCGATTACGTCGGATCCTGGGGTCCGATGGTGCTGGGCCACAACCACCCGGCGATCCGCAACGCGGTCATCGAGGCGGCAACGCGCGGTCTGAGCTTCGGCGCGCCGACCGAAATGGAAGTGAAGATGGCGGATCTGGTGACCGAACTGGTGCCGACGATGGACATGGTGCGCATGGTGAACTCCGGGACCGAAGCGACCATGAGCGCCATTCGTCTGGCGCGCGGCTTTACCGGGCGCGACAAAATCATCAAGTTCGAAGGCTGCTACCACGGCCACGCCGACTGCCTGCTGGTGAAAGCTGGCTCCGGTGCGCTGACCCTCGGCCAGCCGAACTCCCCAGGCGTACCGGCAGATTTCGCGAAGCATACCCTGACCTGCACCTATAACGATCTGGCGTCGGTGCGTAGCGCCTTCGAGCAGTACCCGCAGGATATCGCCTGCATCATCGTCGAGCCGGTGGCGGGCAACATGAACTGTATTCCGCCGCAGCCGGACTTCCTGCCGGGCCTGCGCGCGCTGTGCGACGAGTTTGGCGCGCTGCTGATTATCGACGAGGTGATGACCGGTTTCCGCGTGGCGCTGGCGGGTGCGCAGGCGTACTACAACGTGGTGCCTGACCTGACCTGTCTGGGCAAAATCATCGGTGGAGGGATGCCGGTAGGGGCGTTCGGGGGCCGTCGCGATGTGATGGCGGCGCTGGCGCCGACCGGGCCGGTCTACCAGGCAGGCACCCTGTCGGGCAACCCGATTGCCATGGCTGCCGGCTATGCCTGTCTGACCGAAGTCGCCCAGCCGGGTATCCATGAGACCCTGACCGATCTCACCACCCGTCTGGCAGACGGCCTGCTGCGTGCGGCGGAGGAGACCGGCATTCCGCTGGTGGTGAACCACGTAGGCGGCATGTTTGGTCTGTTCTTTACCGATGCCGGGAGCGTGACCTGCTATCAGGATGTGCTGGGTTGCGATGTGGCGCGCTTTAAGCGCTTCTTCCATCTGATGCTGGAAGAGGGCGTTTATCTCGCGCCGTCCGCATTCGAGGCGGGCTTTATGTCCGTGGCACACAGCGAAGCGGATATTGATAACACCATCGATGCCGCCCGCCGCGTGTTTGCCAAACTGTAATCTCCGTCAGCGGCGGGTACGTTTCGCGTACCCGCCCTGCACTCACCGACTCAACGCTCTACCCTCTACCCGCTTAACGACTCTGCTTTCTTAACAGATAGATAAAGTACGGCGCGCCGATGAACGATGCCAGCAGCCCGGCCGGGATCTGATACGGAAACAGCACCATACGTCCGGCCCAGTCGGCGATCACCATCAACACGGCACCCGTCAGCGTGGACATCACCATGTGCGGCATCGTGCGGCGGAACCCCATCATGCGGGCGATATGCGGCGCCATCAGACCGATAAAGCTCAGCGGCCCGATAATCAGCGTGGCGCAGGCGGTGAGGCCTGCGGCCAGCAGCAGTAACAGCGCGCGAGACGGCGTCAGGGCGATGCCCACCGAGCGCGCCGTCTCTCCGCCGAGCGGCAGTACGGTCAGCCAGCGACGGCACAGCGCGGTGGCGGCCAGCAACAGCACCATCACCCCTGCCCCGAACCCTACCTGCTGCACCGTGACGTTATAGGTCGATCCTGAGATCCAGGTCAGCACCTGCGCCATACGCGGGTCGCCGCTTGCCTGAAGCATCATCAGCAGCATGGTAAACGCCGTGCTGAGCGCCATCCCGGCCAGCAGCATGCGGTGCGGCGAGAATCCGCCCCGTCCGGCGGCAATCATAATGATGAGCAGCGTAGCCGCCGCGCCGAGGCTGCCCGCCGGCAGCAGCCAGCCAAAGGCGTTGCCCGGCACGAAGAACAGCATCAGCACCACGCCAAACGCCGCCCCGGAGCTGATACCCAGCACTTCCGGGCTGGCCATCGGGTTGCCGGTCAGACGCTGGATAATGCACCCCGCCACCGCCAGCATGGCCCCGGCGATCAGCGCCGCCGTGACGCGCGGCCAGCGCCACGGCATCAGCTGCGCCAGCGTATCGCCGCTGGCCCACACCCAGCTGTGGGCATCGCGCCCGAGGCTCAGCGCCGCAACGGTCACTACCGCCAGCACAATAAGCCCGGCGAGGCTCCAGGCCAGCCGGTGCTGGCGCTCGCCAGGGACGCGATCCCCGGCGTTCATCGCCGGCGGGGTCATGGTGCGTAACCGCGGCAGCAGCCACAGCAGCAGCGGCGCACCGATCAGCGCCGTTATCGACCCGGTCGACACTTCCATCCATACGCGGGTCAGCCAGACCACAAGCTGGTCTGCCATCCACAGGATCAGCGCGCCGAGCAGCGCCGACAGCAGCAGCCGGGAAAGTAACCGACGCGCCCCCAGCATCTTCGCCAGCAGCGGTGCGAACAGCCCGATAAAGCCGACGATCCCCACCGCGTTCACCAGCAGGGCGCTGATGACAATCGCCAGCGTCAGCACCGCAAAGCGCGCCAGCGACAGCGCCAGCCCCAGATTACGCGCGACGCCGTCGTCCAGCCCCATCAGGGTCAGCGGACGCAGCAGCAGCAGCGTCAGCACCGCGCCGACCAGCAGCTGCGGCCACAGGCGCTGAGCAATGCTCCAGTCGGTCTGGTTGAGCGCCCCGGTGCTCCAGAGGAACATGCTTTGCAGCTGGTCGTGATGGAAAAGCGCCAACAGCTGATTCACCGCGCCGCAGTAAAGGCTCACTACCAGGCCCGCCAGGATCAGCGTCACCGGCGAGAGGCGCTTGCCCCACGCCACGCCAAACACCAACAGCCCGACCACGCAGGCCCCGGCCAGGGCCGCGAACTGCGTGATCAGATACCCATCGGGCAGCGCCCACAGGGTGCTTACCGTAATGCCGAGCTGCGCACCGGTAGCGACGCCAAGCGTGGTCGGCTCCGCCAGCGGGTTACGCAACACCTGCTGGAACAGCACGCCCACCAGCCCCAGCCCGGCGCCCACCAGCAGGGAGACCGCCAGCCGCGGCAGCGCGCTGTAGTGGAACAGCATCTGATCGATAAGATTCACGTCCGGGGCCGTCAGGGCCTGCCACCATTGGCTGCGCACCAGCTGAACGTTGAGGTTGAACCAGCTCAGCCAGGCGGCAAACAGAAACAGCAGGGCCAGCAGCACCGACGGGAAGACGATACGACGCGGGATCATGCTTTGCCTCCCAGCGCGCGATCAGCGATACGGCAGAAGTGCATAGCCGCGAGCGTGCCGCCGTAGAACCAGGCCGCAGGCACGCGCTGGAAACGGTGCTGACGTATAAACGGCATCGCCTGCCACAGCGGGGTGGCGGCCACACGCTGATAGAGCGCGTCGTCCCCGTGTTCAAAGCAGATGACGTCGGCATCTTTGATCGTGGCCAGCCGTTCGATGCCAACCACCATGCTGCCCCAGAAGTTGGTTTCGCCGTGCCAGGCGTTTTTCACGCCCCAGTGGTCAAACACCTGCTGAAACAGGCTGTTGTCACCGAGCACCAGCACATGCCGCTCGTCCATGGTACACATCATCAGTACCGGACGGTCGCCGCGTGCCTTAAAGCGGGGGGCGTAGCGCTCAAGGGTCTCATCAAAGTGCGCCAGGTGGCGCTGCGCCTGCGGCCCCAGATCCAGCAGGTCAGCCAGCTCAACCAGAGAGCGCTTCGCAAGCGTTAGTGGGTGCTTACCATCACTGAAATTAAATCCGCGTCCCGGTGCGATACGGGCCAGGGTTTCCGCTGACGGACCATAGCCTGTCGACCAGATAATCATCGAGGGCTTCATCTGGATCAGCAGTTCGAGGTTCGGCTCGGTGCGCAGGCCAACGTCGATTACGCCGTCCGGCAGCACGGGTTCATTGACCCACAGCTTATAGTTGGGCACATCGGCAACGCCGTAGGGCGTTACGCCCAGCGCCAGCAGCAACTCCACCGGCAGCCATTCAAGGGCCACGATGCGGTGCGGATCGACGCTTGCCGCCTTGCTTTTCGCGGCATGCCACAGCAGCGGCGAGAGCGCCATGGCGGTGAGCAGCCGGCGTCGCGTCAGAGAGGGAATGATCGGTTCGCGCATCAGTAGACGAAGCTCACGGGGGCGTTACCGCCCGGATGCGGCAGGATGCCCATCGGAATACCGTAGATCTGCTCCAGCGTTTCGCTGCACATGATCTCCTGCGGGGTGCCCTGGGCAATCATCTCCCCGCCGCGCAGCGCCACCAGCCGATCGCAGAAGCGCGCCGCCATGTTGATGTCGTGCAGGACGGCAATCACCGTCAGACCGCGCGAGACGCTCAGCCGCTGGATCAGGGAGAGCACGTCCATCTGGTGCGCGATATCCAGCGCCGAGGTGGGCTCGTCGAGCAGCAGGCAGCGGCTGTTCTGAGCGACCAGCATCGCAATCCACGCCCGCTGACGTTCGCCGCCGGAGAGGCTGTCCACCAGCCGCTGGGCAAAGGGTTTGAGCCCGACCTGCGCAATGGCGTCATCAACGCGCTCGCGATCCTCCGCGCCAAAACGTCCCAGTGCGCCGTGCCACGGGTAGCGGCCAATGGCGACCAGTTCACGCACGGTCATGCCTTCCGCCTGCGGCAGCTGCTGCGGCAGATAGGCCACTTCCCGGGCAAACGCCTTACTTTTCCAGTCGTCGAGCGGGGTGCCGTTTAACAAAATGGTGCCCTCGCTCGGACTCTGGTGGCGACCCAGCATTTTGATAAGCGTCGATTTTCCGGAGCCGTTATGACCAATCAGGCCCGTTACGCGCCCGGCGGGGAAAGTCAGGGAGAGAGAGTGCAGCAGCGTGCGACCGGGCACGCGAAAGGAGACGTCAGACAGCGTGAAGGTTGAATCGGGATGCGTTTTGTTATCCTGCATAAAAGCCAACTTGTAAAAGGGCACGGCGAACCGTGCCCGAAAACGAATTAGAAACGGAAGGTGGCGGTTGCCACAACCTGACGCTCTGCGCCCCAGTAACACGCCGTGTCACGGTAGCAGCTTGAGACATACTCACGATCAAACAGGTTGTTCACGTTCACCGCGATTGAGGAGTCCGGTAAGCCAACCCGGCCAAGGTCATATTTGACCATCGCATCCACCAGGGTGTAGCTGCCAACCTTAAAGGTATCGTTGTTCGCAGCGTAGAAGCTGGAGGTATCGCCGACATAACGCGTGCCTGCACCGAAGGTGAAGCCGCTCAACGCCGTTTCGTTGAAGGTGTAATCCATCCACAGCGAGGCCATATTGCGCGGCACTTCGGCAGGACGCTTACCTTCAAAGTTGGTGTCATGCGTATATTTTGCATCCGTGTAGCTGTACGCCGCGGTCAGGTTGATGTTGGCGTTAACCGCAGCCTTCGCTTCCAGTTCCACACCGCGAGAGCGAATTTCGCCGCTCTGGACGCTAAACAATGCGTTTGTCGGATCGGCCGTCAGGTTTTTATCTTTGGTCAGCTGGAAGACAGCGGCGGTCAGCACAACCGGCATATCTTTCGGTACGTATTTCACACCCGCTTCATACTGCTTGCCGGTGGACGGATCGAAAGGCTTGCCCTGCTGTGACGCACCGGAAACCGGCTCGAAGGACTCGCTGTAGCTGAAGTACGGAGAAATACCGTTGTCGAACAGATAGTTCAGGCCGCCGCGCCAGGTAAACTGCTCATCGTTAATTTCGGCGGTGCTGCTGCTTGAGCGCGTGAAGGTAGAGGTCTTCGCGAAGTCGTAGCGGCCGCCCAGCGTCAGGACAAACTTATTCCACTCCGCCTGATCCTGGACATACAGGCCAGTCTGCTCCTGGCGGTTAACGATTTCATACGGATAACCGTTGAGCACCACGTTCGGATTGCCGTACTGCGGATTCTGCATATTCAGCGGGCTGGCAGAACCATAATCCGCATCAATATCGTTACGCATACGCATATAGTCAACGCCGGTCAGCAGGATGTGATCGACATCGCCAGTGGCGAAGGTGGTTTGCGCCTGGGTATCCACGCTGAAGTTATTCAGATCTTCATCAGAGCGGACATAGGCCCGGCTAATCTGCGCAGGGGCAATATAACCATTACCGTAAACGGCGTCATACAGGGTGTGAATACGCGTATAGCGCAGGTTCTGACGCACGGTCCAGGTATCGTTGAACGCGTGGGCGAAGCTGTAGCCGACCATCTGCTGACGACGAGAATATTTATTGTCTTTCTCACCTTCATTGAAATCGACCGGGAGCTTATGCGCGTTGCCGTTGGCGTCAATGTATGGCACCACGGTGCCTTCGCGCGGCAGCCAGCCGTAGAAGCCCGCATCCGGATCGCTCTGGAAGTTGCTCAGGAACGTGAAGTCCGTTTTATCGCTCGGACGCCAGCTAAAGGACGGCGCGATGGCGTAACGGCTGGATTTCGCCATTTTCTGCTGTGCGTCTTCGCTACGACCGAGGCCGGTCAGACGGTAGGAAAACTCACCGTTGTCATCCAGCGCATCGCTGAAGTCGAAACCGGTCTGCCACAGATTATTGGTGCCCATTTTGAACTGCACTTCTTTGAGCGGCTCAGTGGTCGGGCGCTTGCTGACCATGCTCACTACCCCACCCGGATGGCTTTTACCATACAGGACGGAGACCGGGCCGCGCAGCAGTTCTACACGCTCCAGGAAGTAAGGATCCATGGACACTTCAGAATAGTTATCGCCCTGAAGCTTCATGCCATCCAGATACTGGTTGGTATTCGCCCCGGTCGAAGCGGAGAAGCCGCGAATCGAAATCACATCCAGGGTCGTTGAGCTGCCGCGGGTGGAGAATACGCCCGGCGTGTAGGCCAGTGCGCTTTTCACCGTCTGCGGTTGTCGGGTATCCAGCTCTTCACGCGTCACTACCGACACCGACTGCGGTGTTTTTTCAATCGGGGTGTCGGTTTTGGTGGCGGTGGCCGTGCGCTTCGCGGCGATGGTTGGGGCCGGGCCCCACGCGCTTTCCTGCGGGGCTGCCGCAGAAACGATGATGGTGTCTTCTTTTTGTGCCGTCTGCGCCGCGGAGGCGGTCATGGACAGGCTACCTGCTGCGGCAGCAACGAGCACCGCAAGCTTGCACAGGGAGGTGTTGAGTGGCTGAGAAGCGTCAGAACGTGCCATTGTAGTTTCTCTGAGTGAAAGTAACGAACGATAACGTAAACGAGAATTATTATTATGCGGGGGGATAATATTCGAAACGCTGTACGCTTAGCAAGCAGTACGCGGCCTGATGGCGCTAAGGGCGTAAGAAATAACCAGACAACGCGCAGGGTAATTATCGAGAATAAGGGCGCAAAGAATTTGCGCCAAGGCGCGCCGGACGGACAGAAATAAAAAAGGCGGCCAGAGGCCGCCTTTTCGGGTCGCGTGATGCAACCTCAGTTGCTGCCGAACATATCCTTAATCCAGCCAGCCACGCCGTCGCTTTTCTCTTCCTGCTGCGGCTGCTGCTGCTGCTGCGCAGGCGCCTGCTGCTCTTGCGGCGTCTCGGCAAACGGGTTGTTAGACTGCTGCTGTTGATACTGCTGGCTCTGCTGGCACAGCGCATCCGGATTGCTGGTCCACACCGGCAGGACGCGGGTACCGCCGCCCATGCACTGGAAGTACCCGGCGTCATCCACCGACATATCGACAATATCTTCCGGCGGGGTCAGATCCAGCGGGATCGGCGACTGGTTGGTCAGATAACGCTGGTAGATAGACATCGCCCCGCTCGCCCCATAAAGTTTGGTCGGCTGGTTGTTGTCGCGTCCTACCCAGGTGATCACCACTTCACGCCCGTCGATACCGGCAAACCAGGTATCGACCTGATTGTTGGTTGTCCCGGTTTTCCCGGCCAGATGCAGCTGCGGGAACTTCGCTCCGAGCTGACGACCGGTACCGCGCTGGATCACCTGCTGCATGGTATAGAGCGTCAGGTACGCCGCCTGCGCCGGTACCGCACGCTCCGCCTGCGGGAAGCTCTGGAACAGTACCGCGCCATCTTCGGCAATTACCGAACGCAGCACCGACATCGGCGCGCGGTTACCGCCGCTGGCGATGGTCTGGAACGCCTGCGCCACTTCCACCGGCGTCAGGTTAAGCGCCCCAAGCAGCATCGCCGGAACCGGACGCAGCTGCTCTTTCGGCACGCCGAGTTTAACCCAGGTGTCGGTGACGGCAGGCAGCCCCAGCGCCAGACCGAGGTTAACGGTCGGCACGTTCATGGAGCGGGCCAGCGCATCCACCAGCATCACCTGGCCGCTGAAACGACGATCGTCGTTCTGCGGGGACCAGACCTGGCCGTTCGGCTGACGCAGCGACAGCGGCGCATCGGCGATCCAGGTGTTCAGGCGATACTGGTTAGGCTGGCTCAGCGCCGTGAGATAGGTCGCCGGTTTCGCCAGCGAGCCAATCGAGCGGCGCGCCTGCATGGCGCGGTTGTAGCCGGCAAACTGCGGGTTCGCCCCGCCGACCATGGCACGTACTTCGCCGGTAAAGCGGTCCACGACCACCATCGCGGTTTCCAGATCCTTCAGCTTGCGCTGCTTGATCAGGGCCGGAATGCCTTCGGTAGCCGCTTTCTCTGCGGCGTCCTGCGCGACCGAGTCAAAGGTGGTGAAGATCTTCACGCCGGAGAGATCTTTAACCTTATCGCCCAGCTTCGCCTGAAGCTCCTGGCGTACCATCTGCATAAAGGCCGGCTGCGGAGAGATCACCCCGCCGCGCGGCTGCACGCCCAGCGGACGCGCGCTCAGCATCTCGTACAGCTCCTGGTCGATAACCTTCTGCTCCTGCAACAGACGCAGCACCAGGTTACGACGCTCCAGCGCCAGTTTCGGGTTACGCCACGGGTTATACAGCGACGCGCCCTTCACCATCCCGACCAGCAGCGCCTGCTGATCGAGGCTCAGCTCTTCCACCGGACGCCCGAAGTAGTAAAGGCTGGCCAGCGGGAAGCCGCGGATCTGATCGTCGCCGCTCTGCCCGAGGTACACCTCGTTAAGATACAGCTCCAGAATGCGGTCTTTGCTGTAGCGGGCATCCATGATGAGCGCCATGTAGGCCTCATTGGCTTTACGCCACAGGGTACGCTTGTTGGTCAGGAACAGGTTTTTCACCAGCTGCTGCGTCAGCGTACTGCCGCCCTGCACCGCGCGGCCCGCGGTGAGGTTTGCCACCACCGCACGGCCAATCGACCATACCGAAATACCGTCGTGCTCATAGAAGTGGCGGTCTTCGGTGGCGACCAGGGTATCCACCAGCAGATCCGGGAACCCGGTGCGCGGCACAAACAGACGCTGCTCACCGTTCGGCGAAGAGAGCATGGTGATAAGCCGTGGGTCGAGACGGAAGAAACCGAACTGGCGGTTGCTGTCCATGTTCTCGATGGACTCCAGGCGGTTGCCGTCGAACACCAGACGCGCGCGCACCTGACCCTCTTTGCTGTCCGGGAAATCGAACGGACGGCGGATCATCTCAATGCTGTTGCCCTTAACGGTAAACTCGCCGGGACGCGTCATGCGGGTCACTTCGCGGTACTGCGTAGCCTCCAGCAGTTTGACCATCTCCTGCTTACTGTACGGCATATCCGGCTCAAGGTTCACCATCCGGCCATACACCGCCGCGGGCAGCTGCCACACTTTACCGTCAATGCGGCTGCGGATTTGCTGATCGAGGTATACGCCGTAGGCGGCAAACAGCACCACAAAGACGATAAACAGCTTCAGCAGCAGCCACAGCCATTTCCGGCCCTTTCCCTTGCCGGACTTACGCCCTTTGCCTTTTACCTTACGCGGCATCGGTTCTCCATCGTCATAGTCGTCATTCTCATAATCGTCGTCGCGCTCATCGTCCCTGAGCTGACGACGGCTCACCTTTTGCTTTGCCGGACGTGCAGGCTTGCCTTTACGTCCGATAGGTTCGCGGTCATTCCCCGCCATGCTCATTCTCCAACAAAGTTCAGGCGCAAAGGCCCGATTTTTATCTCTTGCCCCATCAGGGAAAAGTAGAAATCTCTCAAAGTCACCGAGGGTGACGCCTGTCGTTATGATGAGGGATTGCTGTATTTACGCGTGCGCGTTGTCGGCGCCGCCGTAGCCGGATCGTCCGGCCATACGTGTTTTGGATAGCGCCCTTTCATCTCTTTTTGTACCTCGCGGTACGCCCCGCTCCAGAACGCGCTCAGGTCGCGCGTGATCTGCAGCGGCCGCTGGGCCGGAGACAGCAGCTCCAGCACCAGCGCCACGCGCCCTTCGGCAATGACCGGGGTGGTGGCTTCGCCAAACATCTCCTGCATCCGCACCGCTAACGCGGGTGGGTTTTCATCATCGTAGCGGATGGCAATCCGGCTTCCGGTGGGCACAGTGTAATGAGTTGGCAGCGCACTATCCAGCCGTTGACGCAGCGGCCAGTCGAGCAGGTGCAGCAGCGCCCGTGCCAGATCGATGTTTTGCAGCGCGCGCAGCGAGTGTACGCCGTGCATCTCCGGCAACAGCCACTGCTCAAGCGAGGCCAGCAGCGAGGCGTCGTCCACGGCGGGCCACGCATACTCGGGCAGCCAGCGCGCCGCACAGCCCAGCCGAATCCGTAGCTGCTGCGCCGCCGCACTCCAGTGTAGGGTGCTAATTCCTTTCTCGCGAATGCCGTTTAGCATGGCGCGGTGCAGCTCCTCCTCGGAGGGCTTCGCCAGCGGTTTTACGCTCACCACCAGCTGACCAATCTGGCTGCGCCGCAGCGCTTTCAGCGTGCCCTGGGTATCGTCCCACTCCACCACATCGCGCTGCTCAAGTAGCGTCGGGCAGTCGGCCAGCAGACGGTCGATATCCACGGCCATCGCCTGCAGGATGCGCGCGTCCGGGCTGGTGCTGGTCTGTAGCAGAAGCGGCGCGATCAGCCACTCGTGGCGGCTGAGCGCATCGTCGTCGTCCAGCATGGCGCCCATGCCGTTGGCGAGCTGATAGCGCCCGCCCTGGCCGCGCCGCCGGGCAATCCGGTCGCCGAACGCCTGCGCCAGCAGAGCCGGGGCGAGCGCGCTGTCCGGCTGCCCGCCGGGCTGGGAGAGCCGGTTAAGCAGCTGGCGGCTGCGCTGCTGCCACGCCGGGTTGCTGCGGGTAAAGGCGCTGGCGAGATCGCTGCCGGCGTTGCGCGGCGGCTCCTCAAGGATCGCCACCAGCCGCGCAGCGGTGGCCTGCTGGTCCGCCGTTTTCGCCGCCACCAGCATCGCCGCGAGGCGCGGATCGTTGCCGGGCTTCGCCATCTCTCTGCCGCGCGCGGTCAGACGCCCCGCCTCCAGCGCGCCAAGCCGGGTTAACAGTTCACGCGCCGCGCGCAGGCTGGCATCCGGCGGGGCGTCGAGCCAGGTCAGCGCGTCGGGTTCGCAGCCCCATTGCAGAACGTCAAGCAGCAGCCCGGAGAGATCGGCCTGGAGAATTTCCGGATCG
Organism: Siccibacter turicensis LMG 23730; assembly: GCF_000463155.2. GTDB lineage: Bacteria > Pseudomonadota > Gammaproteobacteria > Enterobacterales > Enterobacteriaceae > Siccibacter > Siccibacter turicensis. Next base: position 60,580 of record NZ_AWFZ01000017.1, read on the forward strand.
CCCTGCGCGGCGGCGCGTTCGGCCTGATCTTTGCCAATGAGGTGCAGGCAGATGCCGGGCGCGAGACGTCCGGCGCGGCCCGCCCGCTGGGTCATGGAGGCCTGGCTGATGCGCTGGGTAATAAGCCGCGTCAGGCCGGTGCGGGGGTCGAAGCGCGCCACGCGCTCCTGGGCGCTGTCCACCACCAGCCGAATGCCTTCAATGGTGAGGCTGGTTTCGGCGATGTTGGTGGCCAGCACCACTTTGCGGTAGCCCGCCGGTGCCGGCACGATGGCGCTGCGCTGCGCTTCAAGCGGCAGCGCACCATAAAGGGGGCACAGCAGCACATCGTCCGCCACCCGCTCTTTCAGCTGCTCCTGCACGCGCTGGATTTCACCGACGCCCGGCAGAAACAGCAGCAGCGAGCCCTGCTCTTCGCGCAGCAGCGAGGCGACGGTCACGGCGATCGCTTCATCCGCACGCTGATGGGCAGGCAGCGCGGCATAGCGGCGCTCCACCGGAAACGCCCGCCCTTCGGAGACGATCGTCGGCGCATCGGGCAGCAGCCGTTGCAGACGTTCGTTGTCCAGCGTGGCGGACATAATCAGCAGTTTCAGGTCGTCGCGCAGCCCCTGCTGCACATCCAGCAGCAGCGCCAGGGCAAGATCTGCCTGCAGGCTGCGCTCGTGGAACTCGTCGAGGATCACCAGCGACACGCCCGTAAGCTCAGGATCCTGCTGGATCATGCGCGTCATGATCCCTTCGGTCACCACCTCCAGCCGCGTTTTTGGGCCAACGCAGGTGCGGGCGCGCATCCGGTAGCCCACCGTATCGCCAGGCTGTTCGCCGAGCAGCTCCGCCAGCCGCTGCGCTACGTTGCGCGCCGCCAGTCGCCGCGGCTCCAGCAGCAGAATGCGCCCGGCCATGCCGCCGTCGCGCAGAATTTGCAGCGGCAGCCACGTCGATTTGCCCGCCCCGGTCGGCGCGTTGAGCAGCACCTGCGGCGCGGATTTCAGCGCGGCAAGCAGTTCGGGGAGGATGGCGGCAACCGGCAATGAGGACACAAATAGCTCCAGAGGGTTAACATTGAAAGGCGGGCATTGTAGCATCCCGGCAAACCATTACCGAGTCACCGCATGACAGACCTCAACAGGCTATTTTTCGCACTCGAGATCCCCAAACCGCGCCAGCAGGAGATCGTCCGCTGGCGGGCCGCGCATTTTCCGCCCGAGGCCGGGAAGCCTGTCGCCGCCGCCAACCTGCACATGACGCTGGCCTTTCTCGGCGAGGTGAGCGCAGAGAAACAGCAGGCGCTGGTCGACCTTGCCGGACGCATCCGCCAGCCGGGCTTTACCCTGCGGCTGGATGACGCCGGACAGTGGCCGCGCTCGCGCGTGGCGTGGCTGGGTACGCGCCAGCCGCCGCGCGGGCTGTTGCAGCTTGCCGCCATGCTGCGCGCCCAGGCCGCACGCAGCGGGTGCTGGCAAAGCCCACAGCCGTTTCATCCCCATATCACCCTGCTGCGCCAGACCGACAGCGCGCTGCGCCTGCCCGCGCCGGGCTTTTGCTGGGAGTGCCCGGTAACGGAGTTTGTGCTGTACGCGTCGCGCTTTAGTCAGGGACGCACCCGCTACCAGCCGCTGCAACGTTTTCCCCTGGACAAGGAGTCGTAATGCATTTCTCCCCGCCGCTCGCCCCCGCGACGCTTATCAAACGCTATAAACGGTTTCTTGCCGACGTGGTGACTCCCGACGGCGTTGAGCTGACGCTGCACTGCCCAAACACCGGCGCCATGACCGGCTGCGCCACGCCGGGGGACACCGTCTGGTACTCCACCTCGACCGTGGCGACGCGAAAATACCCCCACACCTGGGAACTGACCCACACCCAGGACGGGGCGCTGATCTGCGTAAATACCCTGCGCGCCAACACGCTGGCGCGGGAAGCGCTGGAGTCAGGGAAAATTTCCGAATTACAGGGCTACGAGCGGGTATTGCGCGAGGTGAAATACGGCGCCGAGCGCAGCCGCATCGACTTTATGCTTCAGGCGGAAAACCGCGTTAACTGCTATATTGAAGTGAAATCGGTAACGCTCTCACAACAGGGAAATGGTTACTTTCCGGACGCGGTTACAGCGCGTGGTCAGAAGCATCTGCGGGAGTTGATGAGCGTGGTAGCCCAGGGAGATCGCGCGGTATTGCTGTTCGCGGTGCTCCACACGGCGATAGAACATGTCGCCCCTGCTCGCCATATCGATCCGACCTACGCGCAGCTGTTGTATGAGGCGCAGCAAAAGGGGGTGGAAATTCTTGCTTATAAAGCTACAGTTTCTGCCGATAACATGACTCTGACAACGCCACTACCTGTCCGTCTCTGAACCACAGTTTTGGCAATGAAGACAATTTGTTCGGCCGCATGCGCGAATAAGCTTTTCCTCACAGGGTTGTCAAGTGTAACGTTTAGTTAATTGCTATCCGGAAAAGCTTCTGCTATTTATAGCGGCCTGATTTTTCCCCCGACATGGGGATCGATAGTGCGTGTTAAGGAGAATCAACATGCAAGAAGGGCAAAACCGTAAAACATCGTCCCTGAGTATTCTGGCCATCGCTGGGGTGGAACCGTATCAGGAGAAGCCGGGCGAAGAGTATATGAATGAAGCCCAGCTTTCACACTTCAAGCGTATTCTTGAAGCGTGGCGTAATCAGCTCAGGGATGAAGTCGATCGCACCGTCACACACATGCAGGATGAAGCAGCAAACTTCCCTGACCCGGTTGACCGCGCGGCTCAGGAAGAGGAATTCAGCCTTGAACTGCGTAACCGCGATCGCGAACGTAAATTGATCAAAAAGATCGAGAAAACGCTCAAGAAAGTGGAAGACGAAGACTTCGGATTCTGCGAATCCTGCGGCGTTGAAATCGGCATTCGCCGTCTTGAAGCGCGTCCGACCGCTGACCTTTGCATCGACTGCAAAACGCTGGCGGAAATCCGCGAAAAACAGATGGCGGGCTGATCCAGCACGCGCAAGGGTAATCACACGGCGGGAGCTTCTCCCGCCTTGTTTTTTTAAAGACCAGCATGATCGCCTCACAACCTTACATCGGGCGCTTTGCCCCTTCGCCCTCCGGCGAACTCCATTTCGGCTCGCTGATTGCCGCCCTCGGCAGCTACCTGCAGGCACGCGCTCAGCGCGGGATCTGGCGGGTGCGCATCGAAGATATCGACCCACCCCGTGAAGTTCCCGGTGCCGCAAACACCATTTTGCGTCAGCTGGAACAGTACGGTCTGCACTGGGACGGTGAAGTGCTCTGGCAGTCGCAGCGCCATGAGGCCTACCGCGCCGCGCTGGCATACCTGCACCAGCACGGCAAAAGCTACTACTGCACCTGCACCCGCAGCCGGATCCAACAGATCGGCGGCTACTATGACGGCCACTGCCGCACGCTTGGGCACGGCCCGGCTAACGCCGCGGTGCGTCTTTTTCAGCAGCAGCCGGTGCTGCACTTTCACGATCTGCTGCGCGGAGACGTGGAGGCTAACGCGGCGCTGGCGCGGGAAGATTTCATTATTCATCGCCGCGATGGGCTGTTCGCCTATAACCTGGCGGTGGTGGTGGACGATCATTTTCAGGGCGTGACCGAGATCGTGCGCGGGGCGGATCTGATTGAGCCCACGGTGCGCCAGATGGCGCTGTATCATCAGTTTGGCTGGCCGGTGCCGCGCTATCTGCACCTTCCGCTGGCGCGCAATGCCGATGGCAACAAGCTTTCCAAACAAAATCACGCGCCCGCCCTGCCGTCAGGCGACCCGCGGCCGATAATAATCAATGCTTTACATTTTTTGAACCAGAGGGTAACTAAGGAGTGGCAGGACCTCTCCCTGGATGACCTGCTGGCCCGTGCAGTGGCACACTGGCGTCCTGAAGATATCCCCGTTGACATACCAACGAATCCGGCATTCTCAAACGCGCCGCTGTAAGCTATGATTAGCCGCTGTTTTTTGTCCCGAGAGTCTGACACTACCGAGGTGTACTATTTTTACCCGAGTCGCTAATTTTTGCCGTAAGGTGCTAACCCGCGAGGAAACCGTGGTTGACGAGCCGCAAGCCCGGCCGCTTATGACTATCGTCCCGCGCGAACAACACGCCATCTCTCGCAAAGATATCAGTGAAAATGCCCTCAAGGTGCTCTACCGCCTTAATAAGGCGGGCTATGAAGCATATCTCGTAGGCGGCGGCGTCCGTGACCTGCTGCTTGGCAAAAAACCGAAAGATTTTGATATCACCACCAACGCCACGCCCGATCAGGTCAGGAAGCTGTTCCGCAACTGCCGCCTGGTTGGCCGCCGTTTCCGTCTGGCCCACGTGATGTTTGGCCCGGAAATCATTGAGGTGGCGACCTTCCGCGGTCATCACGAAGAGACGGCGAACGATCGCAACACGTCCCAGCGCGGCCAGAACGGCATGCTGCTGCGCGACAACATTTTCGGCTCCATCGAAGAGGACGCCCAGCGTCGCGACTTCACCATCAACAGCCTCTACTACAGCGTAGCCGATTTTACGGTACGCGATTTCGTGGGCGCGATGGACGATCTCGAACAGGGCGTAATTCGCCTGATCGGCGATCCGGAGACCCGTTACCGCGAAGATCCGGTGCGCATGCTGCGCGCCGTGCGCTTTGCCGCCAAGCTGGATATGCGTATCAGCCCGGAAACCGCCGAGCCGATCCCGCGCCTGGCGACCCTGATCAACGACGTGCCGCCGGCCCGCCTGTTTGAAGAGTCGCTCAAGCTGCTGCAGTCCGGCTACGGCTATAAAACCTATCTTCTGCTGCGTGAATGCCATCTGTTCCAGCCGCTGTTCCCGACCATCACCCGCTACTTTACCGAGCAGGGTGACAGCCCGATGGAACGCATCATCGTTCAGGTCCTGAAGAACACCGACAACCGCATTCATAACGACATGCGCGTCAATCCGGCGTTCTTGTTTGCCGCGATGTTCTGGTATCCGCAGATGGAAACCGCGCAGCGTATCGCCCAGGAAGGCGGACTCGCCTGGCAGGATGCGTTCGCGCTGGCGATGAACGACGTACTGGATGAAGCCTGCCGCTCGCTGGCGATTCCGAAACGCATCACCACGCTGATCCGTGATATCTGGGTTCTGCAGCTGCGCATGTCACGCCGCCAGGGCAAACGCGCATGGAAACTGATGGAGCATCCTAAGTTCCGTGCCGCCTACGATCTGATGGCCCTGCGCGCCGAAGCGGAAAACAACAGTGAGCTACAGCGTCTGACCCGCTGGTGGGGCGAGTTCCAGGTCGCCGCACCGCCGCACCAGAAAGATATGCTCAACGAGCTGGATGAAGAGCCGGCAGCACGTCGCCGTACCCGTCGTCCACGCCGTCGCGCACCGCGTCGTGAGGGTGCATGACAGCGGTCTATCTCGCCATCGGCAGCAATCTCGCCTCGCCGCTGGCGCAGGTTAACGCAGCGCTTGAGGCGCTGCGCGCCCTTCCCGATACCCAGCTGGTGGCGGTCTCCTCTTTTTACCGCACCCCACCGCTCGGCCCGCAGGATCAGCCCGACTACCTTAACGCCGCCGTGGCGCTCGAAACCCGTCTCGATCCCGAAACGCTGCTCGACCATACCCAGCGTATCGAACGTCAGCAGGGCCGCGAGCGCAAAGCCGAACGCTGGGGGCCGCGCACCCTCGATCTCGACATCATGCTGTTTGGCGACGCTACCCTTGCTACCCCGCGTCTGACGGTGCCGCATTACGATATGCTCAACCGTGGCTTTATGCTCTGGCCGCTGTTTGAGATCGCCCCGGATCTGCACTTTCCGGACGGCAGCACGCTGAAAGCCCACCTTGCTCAGCTCAATGTACCCGCGCCGGCGCGCTGGTAAGCCCGCGCTCCACCCCTCTTTTTTACGCTATTTCATAACCTTACATGACCTACTGCTGAAATCATTGTTTCGGCGCAGAGGGGTCATTAGAATGCTTCAACCCTCAGGCTTTCGGAGCTGTTATGAAACCAACCACCCTATCCTGGCTGCGTAAACGCAAAGAGCAGAAGCTGCGTTTCGCCACCATCACTGCCTACGATTACAGCTTTGCGAAGCTGTTTGCCGAAGAGGGCATCAACGTGATGCTGGTCGGCGATTCGCTGGGGATGACGGTTCAGGGGCACGACTCCACCCTGCCGGTCACCGTCGACGACATTATCTATCACACCCGTGCGGTACGCCGCGGCGCGCCCGCGTGCCTGCTGCTCGCCGATCTGCCGTTTATGGCCTATGCCACGCCGGAGCAGGCGTTTGATAACGCCGCCGCGGTGATGCGCGCCGGGGCTAACATGGTCAAAATCGAGGGCGGCCGCTGGCTGGTGGATACCGTGCGGATGCTGACCGAGCGCGCGGTGCCGGTGTGCGGCCATCTGGGCCTGACGCCGCAGTCGGTGAACATTTTCGGCGGCTATAAGGTGCAGGGGCGCGATGACACGGCCGCGCAAACGCTGCTGGACGACGCGCTGGCGCTGGAAGCCGCTGGCGCGCAGCTGCTGGTGCTTGAGTGTGTGCCGGTAGCGCTGGCGAAACACGTTACCGAGGCGCTGCGCATTCCGGTCATCGGCATCGGGGCGGGCAACGTCACCGACGGGCAGATCCTGGTGATGCACGACGCGTTTGGCATTACCGGGGGGCATATCCCCAAATTTGCGAAGAATTTCCTGTCAGGTGCCGGGGACATGCGCGCTGCGGTCCGCCAGTACGTGGCGGAGGTTGAATCCGGCGCCTATCCGGGCGACGAACACAGTTTTCATTAATTCAGGGTCAGGGAGCAAGCATAGTGCTGATTATCGAAACCTTACCGCTGCTGCGCCAGCACATCCGCCGGATGCGCCTGGAAGGCAAACGCATCGCGCTGGTCCCCACGATGGGCAACCTGCATGACGGTCATATGAAGCTGGTTGACGAGGCCAAAGCCCGCGCCGACGTGGTGGTGGTGACGATTTTCGTCAACCCGATGCAGTTCGATCGCGCAGACGATCTGGTGCGCTACCCGCGCACGCTGCAGGAGGACTGCGAAAAGCTTAACAAGCGTAAAGTCGATCTGGTGTTCTCGCCGGCCCCCGAAGAGATCTATCCCGCCGGAACCGGGGAACAGACCTTTGTGGAAGTGCCCGGCATCTCCGGCATTCTGGAAGGCGCCAGCCGTCCGGGGCATTTTCGCGGCGTCTCCACTATCGTCAGCAAGCTGTTTAACCTGGTGCAGCCCGACATCGCCTGCTTTGGCGAGAAGGACTACCAGCAGCTGGCGCTGATCCGCAAAATGACCGCGGACATGGGCTACGACATTGATATCGTCGGCGTACCGACGGTGCGGGCCAAAGATGGCCTGGCGCTCAGCTCGCGCAACGGCTATCTCAGCCCCGAACAGCGTAAGATTGCGCCGGGTCTGCATAAGGTGATGCAGGAGATGGCTGCCCGCGTACAGGCCGGCGAGCGCGACGTCGAGGCGATCGTTGCCGAAGCGACGCAGGCGCTGGATGAAAAAGGCTTTCGTACCGATGAGCTGACTGTGTGCGATGCCGATACCCTTGGCGAGCTGTCGGCAACCAGCAAACGCGCGGTGATCCTGATGGCCGCCTGGCTCGGTCAGGCGCGGCTTATCGACAATATCAGCGTCGATCTGCCCCAGTAGACAGCCTCGCTGATTCAGGCAATACTGCTGAGCCCGGCGCCTGCCGGGGTCAGCGACGCCGACGCCCCCGGCGTGTGGAAACGGTGGGGACGATAGCCTGAGCAGTCCGGTCAGGGTATCGCAGCAGGGATGAACTACGCGGAGCGCGCCCTCATCGCGCGCGGAATGTTTTCGTCACTAAGGTTCAGACTATGATTCGCACAATGCTGCAAGGCAAGCTCCACCGCGTCAGCGTGACGCAGGCAGACTTGCATTACGAAGGTTCCTGCGCCATCGACCAGGATTTCCTTGAGGCGGCAGGAATTCTGGAATACGAAGCCATCGATATCTATAACGTGACCAACGGCAAGCGCTTTTCTACCTACGCCATTGCCGGCGAGCGCGGTTCAAAAATCATTTCGGTCAACGGGGCGGCGGCGCACTGCGCGGACGTCGGCGATATCCTGATTATCGCCAGCTACGTCACCATGCCGGATGAGCAGGCGCGTCAGTGGCAGCCGAAAGTGGCCTACTTTGATGCCAATAACGAGATGAAGCGTACCGCCAAAGCGGTACCGGTGCAGGTCGCCTGATCGTCCCGGTGAACCTCACCCTGCTACCCAACCCGGCCAGCCCCGCTGCCCGGGTTTTTTATCGCCTCAGCCCTGCGGCTGGTTGCTGATAAGCTTCGCCATGGTTTCCAGCGAATCCTCGCGCAGGATGTAGAGTCGCTTCAGTAAAAACGGGTTATCCCCCGGCTTCACTTTCCCCTTCACCGTGGTCACCGCCAGATGGAAGCCAGCATCGTTCGCCGCCTTCACCGCTTTATCGTCGTACCCACCGAACGGATAAGAGAGATAGAGCACGTGAGGGTTGAACTGCGACAGCGCGCGGCGCGAGCGCTCAAAATCGAACAGGATGTTGTGATAGCTGCGGGTCAGCAGCACCGGATGCCAGGGCCGGTCGGTGCGGTGCAAAAAGTGGGTGTGCGACTGAATATCAAACACGTCCTGAATGCCTTTCAGCTCACCAATACTCATAAACTGCAGCGATTTCGCATCCCACTTTTGCGGGTGCGCTTTGATGCGCGACGAGATGATAAAGGCGGTCGCGGTGAAACCGTACTGCTTCAGCACCGGGTAGGCATAGCGGCTGACCGACTTCAGGCCATCGTCAAAGGTGATCACCACTGCTCGCGCCGGAAGGTTCATGCGGTTACGCACGTAGCCCTCCAACTGATACATGGTCAGGGTGGTGTAGCCCAGATCCCGCAGCCAGGTCATCTGGTTGCTGAAGGCGCGCACCGATGTCGTCGTGGAGGTGTGGCGAAAGCGCGTGTTCTCTTCATCTTTGAGGATATGGTGATACGTCAGCACCGGCAGCCCGCTGTCCTGCTGGGCATCCAGGCTGCTGATGTACGCCAGCCGGTTACCGATGCGCACCTGAAACCAGGTCTGGTTCAGGCGGTCCTTGAGCTTGCCGATAATCGGATAGCGCAGGTTGTCGGCCAGCACCCCGAACGGCGCGCTGCCGCTGTCCGGCGCGTTGTAGACTCGGGTATCCTGATGCGTCACCAGATTCAGGTTACTGAGCGGCTTGTTCAGATCCCCGAGCCGGTCCTCCACCCGTTGTTTTCCCGCGACCGGCGCCAGATGGTCTTTATCAATAAAGCCGGTGCCAAACCCGAAACGAAACTCGTAGTGATCCGCCGCCGTCGGAACCACGGCAATGATCTGCCCCTCTTCAATCTTCCCGACGGTGATTACCCGGTTGCCGACCTGCGCCCAGATATCGGCATCTTCGGTGGTCTGCATATACTGCGCGGTAAGCCCTTCGCGGCTGAGCAGGCTGGCATACGCGCTGCCGGTAGTCAGCAACAACAGGCACAAAACGAGACGATTCAACATAGCGGGGTATCAGGATGTGGTGACAGGACGCGTATTTTAACAAAAGCGTCATCAATACCAATGGTTAATTATCGTGCGGACAACGAGACGTGAAGCGGGAGCGGTGTTTCACCCGGTCAGCGCGACCGACCGGGTGAAAGATGCCGTGCGGATCAGGTGCGCAGGCCGCGTCCACGCTGGATCAGATACCAGCACAGGATGTAGAACGCCACGATGAACACCACCAGGACCGCCACCGTGGTAGCCAGCGGTACATCGTTGATGCCCAGGAAGCCGTAGCGGAAGCCGCTGATCATGTAGACGATCGGGTTGAGGTGCGACAGCGCCTGCCAGAACGGCGGGAGCAGCGTCAGGGAGTAGAACACCCCGCCGAGGTAGGTCAGCGGCGTCAACACGAAGGTTGGGATCAGACTGATGTCGTCGAACGTTTTCGCGAATACCGCATTGAGCAGACCGGCCAGCGAGAACAGCACGGCGGTAAGCAGCAGCGTCAGGGCGACAAACACCCACGAATGGACCTGGAACGGCACGAAAAACAGCGAAATCGCGGTCACCATAACCCCCACGCACAGTCCACGCGCCACACCGCCGCCGACGTAGCCGGTGATGATGACGTGGGTCGGAACCGGGGCCACCAGCAGCTCTTCAATGTTGCGCTGGAACTTGGCGCTGAAGAACGACGAGGCGACGTTGGCATAGGCGTTGGTGATCACCGCCATCATGATCAGGCCGGGCACGATAAACTGCATGTAGGTAAAGCCGTGCATTTCACCAATTCGCGAACCAATAAGGTTGCCGAAGATGATGAAGTAGAGGGTCATGGTGATGACTGGCGGCACCAGGGTCTGGATCCAGATGCGCATAAAGCGGTGGATCTCTTTAGCCCAGATGCTCTTTAACGCCACCCAATAGAGCTGCATCATGCCTTGCCCCCTGTTTTATCCTGCACCAGGGTGACGAACAGCTCTTCAAGACGGTTCGCTTTGTTTCGCATACTCAGTACCTGTATTCCTTGCGCGCTCAGCTGGCTGAACACGCTGTTAATCCCCTGCTCGCGCAGCACTTCGACTTCCAGCGTCGAGGTGTCCATCAGACGATACTGGTAGCCCTCAAGCTTCGGCAGCGGGCTTTTAGCCGCCAGGTCGAGGATAAAGGTCTCGGATTTCAGCTTGGAGAGCAGATTTTTCATCGAGGTGTTCTCCACCAGCTCGCCGCCCTGGATAATGCCGATATTGCGGCACAGCATCTCCGCCTCTTCCAGGTAGTGGGTGGTGAGGATGATGGTGGTGCCTTTGTCGTTAAGATCCTTGAGGAATCCCCACATCGAGCGACGCAGTTCGATATCGACCCCGGCGGTCGGTTCATCGAGGATCAGCAGTTTTGGCTCGTGCATCAGGGCGCGCGCAATCATCAGACGGCGCTTCATACCGCCCGATAACATCCGCGCGCGTTCGTTGCGTTTTCCCCACAGATCGAGCTGGTTCAGGTACTTTTCGCTGCGTTCAATGGCCTCACGACGCTCGACGCCGTAGTAGCCGGCCTGGTTCACCACGATCTGCTGTACGGTTTCAAACGGGTTGAAGTTAAATTCCTGCGGCACCAGCCCGAGCTGGCGCTTGGCGTTCACCACGTCCTTATCAAGATCGTAACCAAATACGCGTACCCGCCCGGCGCTTTTGTTCACCAGCGAGCTGATGATGCCGATGGTGGTGGATTTGCCGGCGCCGTTTGGCCCCAGCAGCGCGTAAAAGTCCCCCGCCTCGACGCTAAGGTCGATGCCGCGCAACGCCTGAACGCCGCCAGCATAGGTCTTTTTCAACTGCTCCAGTTCCAGTGCTATTGTCATGGGTATTTCGGACACCTTTTTCACACAATGCTTGTGTGGTTTAAAAATAAATGGAGTTGACCTATATTAGCGCAACGCACTAATCAGGTTACAGGTTGTTAACACCCTCATGAAAGACATCGACACGCTCATCAGTAATAACCAGGTCTGGTCCAAACTACTGGTGGAAGAGGATCCCGGATTTTTTGAACGTCTCTCTCAGGCGCAAAAACCCCGCTTTCTATGGATTGGATGCTCCGATAGTCGCGTTCCTGCTGAACGACTGACCGGACTTGAGCCCGGTGAACTCTTTGTACACCGAAACGTTGCAAACCTTGTTATCCATACGGATCTTAATTGCCTGTCAGTGGTTCAGTATGCGGTTGACGTGCTGGAAGTAGAGCACATCATCATCTGCGGTCACTACGGCTGCGGCGGCGTACAGGCTGCGGTGGAGAACCCGGAGCTGGGCCTTATCAACAACTGGCTGCTGCACATCCGCGATATCTGGTTCAAACATAGCTCATTACTGGGCGAACTCCCGCAGGAGAAACGTCTGGATACGCTGTGCGAACTGAACGTAATGGAGCAGGTGTACAACCTCGGTCACTCCACCATTATGCAGTCAGCGTGGAAGCGCGGTCAGAAAGTGACGATTCACGGCTGGGCCTACGGCATTCACGACGGCCTGCTGCGCGACCTTCAGGTTACCGCGACAAACCGCGAAACCCTGGAGCAGCGCTACCGCAGCGGCATCTGCAACATTCAGCAGACGCACACCAGCCACCGTTAATGCGGTGACAATAAAAAAAAGGGGCCGTGGCCCCTTTTTTTATGCCTGTCACTTACTCCGCCAGCGGGATGACCTTGCCGATATACGGCAGATGGCGGTAGCGCTGTGCGTAGTCAATGCCGTAACCCACCACGAACTCATCCGGAATAGAGAAACCGACGAACTCGACGTTCACGTTCACTTCGCGACGCGACGGTTTGTCGAGCAGCGTGCAGATGGCCAGTGATTTGGGTTCGCGCAGACGCAGGATCTCGCGCACTTTTGAGAGCGTGTTGCCGGAATCAATAATGTCTTCCACGATCAGCACGTCTTTGCCGCGGATATCCTCATCCAGATCCTTGAGGATTTTCACATCGCGGGTAGACGACGTGCCGCTGCCGTAGCTGGAGGCCGTCATGAAGTCCACCTCGTGCGGCACCTGCACTTCACGGCACAGGTCGGCCATAAACATAAACGAGCCGCGCAGCAGGCCAACCAGCACCATGTCGCTGCCGCTATCGCGATAACGCTCGGTGATCTCTTTTCCCAGTTGCGCAACGCGGGCTTTGATTTCGGCTTCCGGGATCATCACATCAACAGTATGTTTCATATAGCTAACCGTCTGAATAAAAATGTATTGTAGGGGGTGTTGCCACCGCAGTGTGCCGCCCCAAAACGTAAGCCCGCCAGTATACCAGCAAAACGAATTGTCAGTCGATTTAGCACAAAAAGCTCTTTTTGTGATTAAGATCACACTTGTTAATAACTATAATTACTTGCTATCAAAAATTTAACAACGTTAAAAGAGTGTCTTTATGGCGGAAAATAGATCGGAAAAACAGCCGTTAATCGTCAAGATTAGCGCGCTGTTTGCAGCCTTATGCGGGCTGTATTTGCTTATCGGCGGTGTCTGGCTGGTGGCAATCGGCGGCTCATGGTACTACCCCATTGCCGGTATCTTAATGCTTGGCGTCGCCTGGCTGCTGTGGAAGGGCAAGGCCTCCGCGCTGTGGCTGTATGCCGCCGTGCTGCTGGGAACCATGCTGTGGGGCGTCTGGGAAGTTGGATTCGACTTCTGGGCGCTCACGCCGCGCTGCGACGTGCTGGTATTCTTCGGCGTCTGGCTGATCCTGCCGTTCGTCTGGCGTAAGCTGACCGTGCCTGCCGCACGCGCGGTGCCCGCCCTGCTGGTATCGCTCATCATCAGCGCCGTCATCCTGTTCTGGGCCGGTTTCAACGACCCGCAGGAGATCAACGGCACGCTGCGTACCGATACCACCGCAGCCACCAGCAGCGCACCGGCGATTGCCGACGGCGACTGGCCGGCCTATGGCCGCACCCAGGAAGGCCAGCGCTACTCCCCGCTGAAGCAGATCAACACCGACAACGTTCACCAGCTGAAAGAAGCCTGGACGTTCCGCACCGGCGATCTGAAGCTGCCGACCGACCCGGGTGAAATCACCAACGAAGTGACCCCAATTAAAGTCGGCGACACCCTGTTCCTGTGTACCGCCCACCAGCGCGTGTTCGCGCTTGATGCCGCGACCGGGAAAGAGAAGTGGCACTTCGATCCACAGCTCAAAGCCGACCCGTCGTTCCAGCACCTGACCTGCCGCGGCGTGTCGTATCACGAAGCGACCGCGCAGAACGCCGGTCCGGATGTGGTGGCCGACTGTCCGCGCCGCATCATGCTGCCGGTGAACGATGGCCGTCTGTTCGCTATCAACGCCGACAACGGTAAGCTGTGCGAATCCTTTGCCAACAAAGGCATTCTTAACCTGCAAACCAACATGCCGGTCACCACGCCGGGTATGTATGAGCCGACCTCTCCGCCGATCATCACCGATAAAACTATCGTGATTGCCGGTGCGGTCACCGATAACTTCTCCACCCGTGAACCATCGGGCGTGATCCGTGGTTTCGACGTGAACACCGGCAAACTGCTGTGGGCCTTCGATCCGGGTGCCAAAGATCCGAACGCCATCCCGGCGGACGAGCACCACTTCACGCCGAACTCGCCTAACTCCTGGGCGCCGGCTGCGTATGACGCGAAGCTGGATCTGGTCTATCTGCCGATGGGCGTGACCACGCCGGATATCTGGGGCGGAAACCGTACTCCGGAGCAGGAGCGCTACGCCAGTTCCCTGGTCGCGCTGAATGCCACCACCGGTAAGCTCGCCTGGTCCTATCAGACCGTACACCACGACCTGTGGGATATGGATCTGCCGTCCCAGCCGACCCTGACCGATATCACCGATAAAAACGGTAACCAGGTGCCGGTCGTCTACGTTCCTACCAAAACCGGTAACATCTTCGTGCTCGACCGTCGCGACGGTAAGCTGGTGGTGCCGGCGCCGGAAAAACCGGTTCCGCAAGGTGCGGCGAAGGGCGATTACGTCACCCCGACCCAGCCGTTCTCTGACCTGAGCTTCCGTCCGAAAGCGGATCTCTCCGGCAAGGACATGTGGGGCGCCACCATGTTTGACCAGCTGGTATGCCGCGTGATGTTCCACAGCCTGCGCTATGAAGGCATCTTCACGCCGCCGTCCGAGCAGGGCACGCTGGTGTTCCCGGGTAACCTCGGCATGTTCGAGTGGGGCGGTATCTCCGTCGATCCGAACCGCCAGGTGGCGATTGCTAACCCGATGGCGCTGCCGTTTGTGTCGAAGCTCATTCCGCGTGGCCCAGGCAACCCGATGGAGCAGCCGAAAGATGCCAAAGGCTCCGGTACTGAAGCGGGTATCCAGCCGCAATACGGTGTGCCTTTCGGTGTGACGCTGAACCCGTTCCTGTCACCGTTTGGTCTGCCGTGTAAGCAGCCGGCCTGGGGGTATATCTCCGCGCTGGATCTGAAAACCCACGACATCGTCTGGAAAAAACGTATCGGTACGCCGCGCGACAGCATGCCGTTCCCGATGCCGTTCCCGGTACCGTTCAACATGGGGATGCCGATGCTGGGTGGCCCAATCTCTACCGCAGGTAACGTGCTGTTTATCGGTGCCACCGCAGATAACTATCTGCGCGCCTTCAACATGACCAACGGTGAGAAACTGTGGGAAGCACGTCTGCCGGCCGGTGGCCAGGCGACGCCGATGACCTATGAAGCGAACGGTAAACAGTACGTGCTGATTGCCGCGGGTGGTCACGGTTCGTTTGGTACCAAAATGGGCGACTACATCGTGGCCTATGCTCTGCCGGATGACGCGAAGTAATCCCTGTTCGCATCAGGCACGCTGTATAAACAGCGACTGATGCAACATGACCGCAACGGCCTTCTCCTGAAGGCCGTTTTTTTTGCCCGCTCGCCTCCCCTTCCTTTACCTCCGCAGCGCATCACCGCGCCCTGCGCCTGGCGTTGGTGCTGCTCGCTTACCCCTGCCTTTCCCCCATAAAAAAAGCCCCATCACAACGTGATGAGGCCTGAGGAGGTGCCGTCGTTACCGCGACGGCGCGGGGTAACTTACTTCAGTCGGAATGCAACGACGCTGTCGCCAGCTTTGGTGCCCAGCGAACCGTGGCCGCCTGCGGCGATTACCACGTACTGCTTGCCGTCTTTACCCATGAAGGTAGACGGCGTGGCCTGCGCACCGGCGTCCAGCTCGGTTTCCCACAGCAGCTTACCGGTTGTGCTGTCGTACGCACGGAAGAAGTTATCCGCGGTGGCGCCGTGGAAGACCACGTCACCGGCCGTTGCCAGCGGTCCACCGTGGGCCACCATGCCCATCGGGAAACCAATCGGGAAGCGACCCGGCAGGAAGGTGGTGTTCAGGTTTTTGGTGGTGCCGACGCGGCGCAGCCACTCGGTTTTACCGGTTTTCAGATCGACCCCAACCAGACGGCCCCACGGTGGCGCGATGCACGGAATACCCAGGCTGGAAGCGAGCTGCTGGATATGAATCGCGTAGTCGCCGTGGAAGTTTTCGTTCCAGTACGGCTGGCCATCTTTGGTGAACTTACGTTCGGTGGCGGTTTCCGGGGTACGCTTAATCAGCGTGTATTTATAGGCCAGACGCACCGGCGAAGCGATCAGCAACTGACGCTCCGGGTCGACGGCGACTGAGCCCCAGTTAAAGACGCCGATGTTACCCGGGAAGATAATCGCGCCCTGCTCGGTGGCAGGCGTCCACGGGTTGCCGTCGTAACGCAGGCTTTTGAAATCAAGACGACACGCCATCTGATCGAACGGCGTGATGCCCCACATCGACTTTTCCGTCAGCGGTTGCGGAATGAAGTTCAGGCTGGAAACCGGCTGCGTTGGCGCGAACTTCTCGCCCGGCACGCCGCCCTCGGTGGAAACCGGAACCTGGTTTACCGGATACACCGGCTCGCCGGTCAGGCGGTTCAGCACAAACAGGTTACCGGTCTTGGTTGGCAGCACCACGACCGGCTGTTTTTTGCCCTGGTAGTCGATATCCAGCAGCGAAGGCTGAGATGGGTTATCGCGGTCCCACAGATCGTGGTTGGAACTCTGGTAACGCCATTTGAACGCGCCGGTGTTGAGATCCAGCGCGACCAGCGCATCACGGAATTTCTCCGTGTTGCTGTTGGCATCACGCTCAATACCCAGCTCATCCGGTGAGGCGTTGCCGAACGGCACGTATACCAGGCCGTTTTTCAGATCGGCGCTCAGGGTGCCCCAGGCAACCGGGGTGTCGTACGGATAGTTTTTATCCGCCGCAATCGGCTGAGTCTGCTCCGGGTTGGCCGGATCGAAGTTCCACACCAGACGGCCTGTTACCGCATCATAGGCGCGGATCACGCCAGACGGGTTGCCGCTGTTGAAACCGTTGTCCATCACCGAGCCGCCGACGATCACCAGCTTGCCGGCAACCAGCGGTGCCGCGGTTTGCATCAGAGCGTGAGGACGCACTTCACCCATGTTGGCATGGAGATCGACCACGCCGTTGGTGCCGAAGTCGGTGCAGGCCTTGCCGGTGTCGGCATCAAGCGCGATAAGCTGCGCGTCGGTGGTGGCGTTAAAGATACGCTTACGGCACAGCGCAGGCTCCTGGCCAGCGTTGGCCGCGGTTTGCGCCGCCGCGCTGTCGAAGTAGCTTACGCCGCGACAGGTCTGGTGTTGCTGCAGGTACGACCGGTCTTTAGGCGGGGTATGTTTCCACTTCACCGCGCCCGTTTCCGGATCCAGAGCATGAATTTCGTTGTGCGGCGTACAGAGGTAGAGCATCCCGTTGGCTTTCAGCGGGGTGGCTTCGAAGGTGTATTCGCTGGCATCGCCCTGTTTGCGAACGTCGCCGGTGTGGTAGCTCCACGCGACCTCAAGATCCTTCACGTTATCTTTCGTGATTTGGTTGAGGGCAGAGAAACGCTGGCCGTTGCTGGTTCCGCCGTAGGCAGTCCAGTCCTGTGCGGCAACGTCGCTCCCGGAGGAGACGCGCGCGTTATTGATGGTGCCCTCTTGCGGAACCGGATCGTAGAAGCACAGGCCGATCACCAGCGCAATCATCAGTGCCACGGTGGTGCCGAGGAAGGGATGGAGGCGGCGCGCGTTGCCGGTTAACGCCCGGACGGTCCACGGCAGCGCAAGCCACAGGCCCAGCACGCCGAAGATGTCGCCGCGCGGGATCCACTGCCACTTATCAAAGCCGACTTCCCAGATTATCCAGACGACGGTGATCCACATCAGCACGGCGTAGAAGCTCAGTGCGACAGGTCGTTTTTTCAGGAGTAAATACGCGGTGATGAGCAGCCCAAGGCCCATCAGGGCGTAGAACGGACTGCCGCCGGCGAACAGCAGCTGCCCGCCCATGACAAGCAGCGCAACGCCGAGTACGGCGAAGACTACGCTGGTGAGTTTAGTAAGCATCGTTTTCCCATTTTAATTTACAAAAAGTTCACAAAAAGTGACAAAATAATGATACGTGCGTCACAACTCAGAGAGAAACGAATTCGTGTTTATCGGTTAACGATTTGTGCTTAATGAGCAGGCTAAGGAATTTCGGCGGGGTAAACGCGGGAAGAAGACGAAAACGCGCGATGGTAAAACGGGTTAAGCATGGCGGCACGTCCCTTCGCCGCCATGTCGGACAGCACGTTATGCCACGGTGAAGCCAAGCATCATGCCGGTATCTTCATGCTCCAGCAGATGACAGTGCGCCATATAGGCCTCGCTGGCGGCAGCGGCGTGATCGAAGCGCACCAGCACTTCACTGCGCGCATTCTCCACCCAGACGGTGTCTTTCCAGCCGGCGCGATGCGCCGCAGGCGGTTTGCCGTTCTCGGACAGAATGCGGAACTGGGTGCCGTGGATGTGGAACGGGTGAAGCATCATGTCGCCTTCACCGGAGATCACCCAGCGCTCATACTGCCCCTTCGGCACGTTAAAGGCCGGGTTGGCCATATCGAACGCTTTGCCGTTAATGCGGTTCGCGTTGTGGAAATCAAAACCGTGGCCGCCGTGTTCCATGCCGCCGTGGTGCATGCCGCCATGCGCCATGCCGTGATGCCCCATCCCCGCCAGCGCTTGCTTGCCGTAGCGCTGCTCCAGAGCCTGCATCCCCATCATGTCGAGCATCGGATCCATCGAGAGCTGGAGCGTGCGCTGATTCAGGCCCTCCAGCGACGGCAGTGCGGGCATGTCGGCCAGCGAATCGGGCAGCGTACCGGAGGCCTGGACGCGCAGCGGCTGAATGTGCAGCAGCGGAAGCGGTGCGTCGAACGGCGGAAGGGTCATGCCCATCTGACTGACCGGCAGCGTGACGATATCAAAGGGTGTGCCGTCCCGGGTTTCCACCAGCACTTCAAAGCGCTCGCCCATCAGCATCGGCAGTTCGGTAAGCTTAACCGGCTCCGCCAGCAGGCCACCGTCACTGGCGATGACATATAAAGGACGGTTGTCGCTGGTCGAGATCTTGAGCGAGCGGGCGTTACAGCCGTTGAGCAGCCGCAGACGCAGCCAGCCGCGCGGCGGCGCGTGCTGGGGGTTCACGGTGCCGTTGGTCAGCAGGATATCGCCAAACCAGCCGACCGCGGCGGTCATCACATCAAGCTGGTAGTCGATCGCCCCGTCGGCGGTGAATCGCTTATCCTGAACGATCACCGGTACATCGTCGATGCCCCACTGCTGCGGCAGGCGCAGCCGGCGCAGTTCGTTATCCTCAATAAGCACCAGCCCCGCCAGCCCCATCGCCACCTGATGTCCGGTTTTGCCGTGCTGATGCGGATGGAACCAGCAGGTCGCGGCGCGCTGCTGCGGAGTAAAGGTCACGCTGCGCGAACCGCCCGCCGCAATCACGCCCTGCGGCCCGCCGTCCACGCTGCCCGGCACCTCAAGCCCGTGCCAGTGGACGGTACTTTCATCGGGAAGCTGGTTGCGGATGGTGACCGACACGGGTTTGCCCTGGGTCAGCTTCAGGGCCGGGCCCAGCAGGCTGCCGTTATAGCCCCAGGTGGTGGCGGTTTTTCCGACAAACTGGCTCTGCCCCTGAGAGATCAACAGCGCGATATGGCTGCGGGCGTCAGGCTCAAGCAGCGGGGGAATGGGAAGCGCAGGACGCGGCGCGGCCAACGCGCTACGGCTCCAGAGTGGCAGCGCGCTGGCTGCGCCCAACACGGCGGTATACTTTAAAAAATCACGGCGATGCATCTCATTTCCTTATTCTCAGCAAGCGTCATATCAGCATAAACCCTCCCCCTGCGGGAAGGTCAAGCGAGCGGGCGATAATAAAGATCGTCGAACTAATCCCGGTATGCTAACGTTTAATTTCGATTGTTCTCCGGTAGACGTGATGAAGAAGTTTTTACAGCTGATGTGTTTATCAACCCTGTTGACCTGGTCCGCCAGCAGCCTCGCGCTGACGGAATCGGAAGCGGAAGACATGGCCGATCTCACCGCGGTGTTTGTTTTTTTAAAAAATGATTGCGGTTACCAGAACCTGCCTAACGGCCAGATCCGCCGTGCGCTGGTATTTTTTGCCCAGCAAAACCAGTGGGATCTCAGTAATTACGAAACCTACAATATGAAGGCGCTGGGCGAAGACAGCTACCGCGATCTGAGCGGCATCGCTATCCCCACCGCGAAAAAGTGCAAAGCCCTCGCCCGCGACTCCCTGAGCCTTCTCGCTTACGTCAAATAAGTAAAGTAAGGTTATCCCGCCGTTCCCTTTTCCCGTGGCCGTGCATCAACGGTCATTGTTAGCTATGATGTTGCGCTCATTTTTTCAGGGCGTTAATGAGAGGTAACTATCCATGACCGATAGCAAGATGTGGCACGAAACGCTGCACGATCAGTTTGGCCAGTACTTTACGATCGACAACGTGCTGTACCACGAAAAGACCGATCACCAGGATCTGATCATTTTCGAAAATGCAGCATTTGGCCGGGTAATGGCGCTGGACGGCGTGGTGCAGACCACCGAACGCGACGAGTTTATCTATCACGAGATGATGACCCACGTTCCGCTGCTGGCCCACGGCCACGCGAAGCACGTGCTGATCATCGGCGGTGGCGACGGGGCGATGCTGCGTGAAGTCTCGCGCCATAAGAACGTGGAAACCATCACCATGGTCGAGATCGACGCGGGCGTGGTCTCCTTCTGCCGCCAGTATCTGCCCAACCACAATGCCGGTAGCTACGACGATCCGCGCTTTACGCTGGTGATTGATGACGGGGTTAATTTTGTTAACCAGACCGCGCAAACGTTTGATGTGATCATCTCCGACTGCACCGATCCTATCGGCCCCGGTGAAAGCCTGTTCACGTCTGACTTCTACGAAGGCTGCAAACGCTGCCTGAATCCGGGCGGAATCTTTGTGGCCCAGAACGGCGTCTGCTTCCTGCAGCAGGATGAAGCGCTCGACAGCCATCGCAAGCTGAGCCACTACTTTAGCGACGTCAATTTCTACCAGGCTGCCATTCCGACCTATTACGGCGGTATCATGACCTTTGCCTGGGCGACGGATAACGGTGCGTTACGCCATCTTTCCAGCGAAATTATTCAGGCGCGCTTTGTCGCCAGTGGTATCAAGTGCCGTTATTACAATCCGGCCATTCATACGGCAGCATTTGCTTTGCCGCAATATCTACACGATGCGCTGGACCATCAGCCATCCTAAGGGGGTGAACGAAATTGAAGAAACTCAAACTGCATGGCTTCAACAACCTGACCAAAAGCCTGAGTTTTTGTATTTACGATATTTGCTACGCCAAGACGGCGGAAGAGCGCGATGGCTACATCGCTTATATCGATGAACTTTACAACGCCAACCGACTGACGGAGATCCTGTCGGAAACCTGCTCGATTATCGGCGCTAACATCCTGAACATTGCGCGTCAGGACTATGAACCCCAGGGCGCCAGCGTCACCATTCTGGTCAGCGAAGAGCCGATCGACCCTCAGCTTATCGACAAGACCGAACATCCTGGCCCGCTGCCGGAAACCGTGGTCGCTCACCTCGATAAGAGCCATATCTGCGTGCACACCTATCCGGAGAGTCATCCGGAAGGCGGGCTCTGCACTTTCCGCGCCGACATTGAAGTGTCAACCTGTGGCGTGATTTCGCCCCTGAAGGCGCTGAACTACCTGATTCACCAGCTGGAGTCGGATATCGTGACCGTCGACTACCGCGTCCGCGGCTTTACCCGCGACGTAAATGGTCTGAAGCACTTTATCGATCATGAGATCAATTCGATTCAGAACTTTATGTCCGATGACATGAAAGCGCTGTACGACATGATGGACGTGAACGTGTATCAGGAGAACATCTTCCACACCAAGATGCTGCTCAAAGAGTTCGACCTGAAACACTATATGTTCCACACCAGGCCGGAAGATCTGACCGAGCAGGAGCGCAAGGTCATTACCGACCTGCTGTGGAAAGAGATGCGCGAGATCTACTACGGCCGTAACATTCCAGCCGTGTAAGCCGCACGCGAGGCAGGGACGCTTCGTTAACGCTGATTCATAAAGTCGCGATAGGCATGGATGACCTGCAGGAAATCCTCAATCCCGCAGAAGCACAGGCTCTCTTCGTCGTAATAGCTCATGCCCTCTTCGATTTCATCCCCGGCAAACTCAAGCTGATTGGCGCGGATAATCACCTCTTCGCCGTCCAGCCACAGCGTGTACTCATGCCCAGGGCGCTGCCACTGACGCTCGCTGCCTTTGGTTTCCCGCGCCGCCTGCTCCACTTCATCAAGCAGCGCCATATCGCCCTTCACCTCTTCATTCAGCCAGTGCCCTACGGCTTCGTGGCCCATCGACATGCGCACCTTGACGACCCCGGTGATGTCGCGCAGAAATTCGTAATCCATCGTGCTTTCCTCCGCATCCTGTACCGGATGCAGCTGTTTGTAGTGATACGGTAATTATCGCAGCCCGGCATCAGAAAGACAGCAGAGCGGGTGGGAGAAGTGAAAATAAAAAACCCACTGCGGATGCAGTGGGTTTTCATTGGCCCGCAGCGTACGCCACGGGGATCTGCGCCCTGCCCTCTCCTGGGGAGAGGGGAAGCGTCAGACGGCAGTCTGGAAGATCACGCCGTCGGCTTTCTCGGTGTACTGAGAGAGCTGATCGAAGTTCAGATAGCGGTAGGTATCCACCGCGGTCTTATCCACCTGCGCCACGAAGGTCTGGTACTCCTCCGGGGTCGGCAGTTTGCCGATCAGCGCGGCAACCGCCGCCAGCTCCGCAGAGGCCAGGTAGACGTTCGCGCCGGTACCCAGACGGTTCGGGAAGTTACGGGTTGAGGTGGAGACCACCGTCGCACCGTCGGCTACGCGTGCCTGGTTACCCATGCACAGCGAGCAGCCCGGGATCTCGATACGCGCCCCGCTCTTACCAAAGACGCTGTAGTAGCCCTCTTCGGTCAGCTGTGCGGCGTCCATACGGGTCGGCGGTGCCACCCACAGGCGGGTCGGCAGCTGGCCCTTATGGGTATCCAGCAGTTTACCCGCCGCGCGGAAGTGACCGATGTTGGTCATACACGAACCGATAAACACTTCGTCGATGGTATCGCCCTGCACATCAGAGAGCAGACGCGCATCGTCCGGATCGTTCGGCGCGCACAGGATTGGCTCTTTGATATCCGCCAGATCGATGTCGATCACCGCGGCGTATTCTGCATCGGCGTCAGCTTCCAGCAGCTGCGGATCCGCCAGCCATTTTTCCATGCCCTGAATACGGCGCTCCAGCGTGCGACGGTCGCCGTAACCTTCGGCAATCATCCACTTCAGCAGCACGATATTGGAGGTCAGGTACTCGATGATCGGCTCTTTGTTGAGCTTGATGGTGCAGCCCGCCGCAGAACGCTCGGCGGAGGCATCCGTCAGTTCAAACGCCTGCTCCACTTTCAGGTCCGGCAGACCTTCGATCTCGAGGATGCGGCCAGAGAAGATGTTCTTCTTCCCTTTCTTCTCAACGGTCAGCAGGCCCTGTTTGATCGCGTACAGCGGGATAGCGTGGACCAGATCGCGCAGGGTAATCCCCGGCTGCATTTTACCTTTGAAGCGCACCAGCACTGATTCCGGCATATCCAGCGGCATCACGCCGGTCGCAGCAGCAAACGCCACCAGACCGGAGCCCGCCGGGAAGGAGATACCAATCGGGAAACGGGTGTGGGAATCGCCGCCGGTGCCTACGGTGTCAGGCAGCAGCATACGGTTCAGCCAGGAGTGGATAACCCCATCGCCCGGACGCAGCGACACGCCGCCGCGGTTCATGATGAAGTCCGGCAGCGTGTGGTGCGTGGTGACGTCCACCGGCTTCGGATAGGCCGCGGTGTGGCAGAAGGACTGCATCACCAGATCGGCGGAGAAGCCCAGGCACGCCAGATCTTTCAGCTCGTCGCGGGTCATTGGCCCGGTGGTATCCTGGGAACCTACGGAGGTCATCTTCGGCTCGCAGTACGCACCCGGACGAACGCCGGTCACGCCGCAGGCACGGCCGACCATCTTCTGCGCCAGCGAGTAGCCGCGGCTGCTCTCGGCCACGTCTTTAGCCTGACGGAAAATGTCGCTGTGCGGCAGACCCAGCGCTTCACGCGCTCTGGACGTCAGACCGCGGCCGATGATCAGCGGGATACGGCCACCGGCGCGCACTTCGTCGATCAGCACATCGGTTTTCAGCTCGAAGGTAGCCAGCAGTTCACCGGTTTCGTGGTTGCGCACTTCGCCTTTGAACGGGTAAACGTCAATCACGTCGCCCATGTTCAGGTTGTTGACATCCACTTCAATTGGCAGCGCACCGGCATCTTCCATGGTATTGAAGAAGATTGGCGCAATTTTGCCGCCCAGCACCAGACCACCGCCGCGCTTGTTCGGCACGTACGGAATGTCGTCGCCCATGAACCACAGCACCGAGTTGGTGGCGGATTTACGGGATGAGCCGGTGCCCACAACGTCGCCGACATAGGCCAGCGGGAAACCTTTCTGGTTCAGCGCGTCGATCTGTTTGATCGGACCAACCACGCCAGGCTGATCCGGCTCAATGCCTTCGCGGGCGTTTTTCAGCATCGCCAGGGCGTGCAGCGGGATATCAGGACGCGACCAGGCATCCGGTGCCGGAGACAGGTCATCGGTATTGGTTTCACCGGTGACTTTGAAGACGGTAACGGTAATTTTTTCTGCCAGCGCAGGACGGCTCAGGAACCACTCCGCATCGGCCCAGGACTGCATCACCTGCTTCGCATAGCGGTTGCCGGCTTTGGCTTTCTCTTCCACATCGTAGAAGTTATCGAACATCAGCAGCGTATGGGACAGCGCTTTAGCGGCAATCGGTGCCAGCGTGTCGTTATCCAGCGCCTCGATCAGCGGATGGATGTTATAACCGCCCTGCATGGTGCCGAGCAGCTCAATGGCTTTTTCAGGGGTAACCAGCGGGGATGACGCTTCGCCTTTGGCGATGGCGGCCAGGAAACCGGCCTTAACATAGGCGGCTTCATCAACGCCTGGCGGTACACGGTTGGTAAGCAGATCTAACAGAAATTCTTCTTCGCCAGCGGGCGGCGCTTTTAGCAGCTCGACGAGTGCGGCCATTTGGGTTGCATCTAAAGGTTTTGCAACAATCCCCTCGGCGGCACGCTCAGCTACGTGCTTACGGTATTCTTCTAGCACGACGGTTCTCCTCGCTCTCATTGTCATATGCGGCCGGCGTTCTCTTCACGCTCCTGTGAGACAGCAGTTTGTAGGGTACATGCCCGATACCGCGTCGGGCAGCATAGCAGGATTTCAGGGGGGTGTTAATCTGTTTACAAAAAAGCAACATTAAATCTTTGCTGAATCGTTAAGCAACGAATAACACCTTTCATAAGGTCATTTTTGAGCACAAAAAAACCGCCAGCGGCGGTTTCGTTGTTGTCCTGGGTGGTAGCAGGCACCGTTGTGGCAATTACGCTACTGGCCGCTCTGACGGGCGGCCTTTTACATCGCGAAAGCAATTACAGAATGTTGGCGACGGATTTAGCCAGCTGCGCTTCCAGAAGCGGTTTTGCCTCTTCAAACTTGAGGTTCACCTTGTTGGCATTGGACACAACGCGGGTCTGATACTTGGCGCGATCGCCTTCTGCGCTGCTGGTCTGCAGCTTGATGCCGGAGGTGCCCTGACGCAGCGCGGCGATGTTATCGGTAGTCACTTTGGCTTTGCTACGCTCGGAGATCTGCAGGTCGGTGATCATGGTGTAGTTCACGTCTTCCACCATCGCATCAGCCGCCATACCGATCAGGCCAGCCGCCAGGCCAACGCCCAGTGCCGCGCCGCCGGAGTTGCTGTTATAGGCGGTGATGCCAGCGCCCAGTGCCGCACCGGCCACTGCGCCTTCGTAACCGCTGCTCAGGAAGCCCTGCGCCTGACGCAGATCCATCTTGTCAGCTTTCAGCACGTTTGCCTGCACCCAGTAGTAGGCGGTGTCCGGAGAGCTGGATACCTTGTAGCCTTTGGCAATCAGATCGTTGGCGATCAGCGTTTGCAGGTTGCTCATGTCTTTATCTGAGGTGTTTTTGACCTGGATGTAGACGGTCTTCTCGTTTGACGGCTCCAGCCAGATGGTTTCGCTCATCTGGGTTTTCACTTCGAGGTTACGTTTTTTGATCGCTGTGCTCATAGCGCCGCAACCTGACAGCGCGACGGTAGCCATCACCAGGCCTACAACAGCCAGTTTTTTTAAAGACATGATTTTTCCTTTTTAAATAACAAAAAATCCCGGACCAGTGCGGGAAATAGCGTAAGGAAAGCAGCGGGCTTGATAAGGATGAAGGCGATAATGAAAGGGGCACCACGGGCAGAACGATGAACAACACTCCCTGTCCGGCAAAACCAGCTATTCCATAATACGCTCATCACTAGGAAAGCAGCCGTGCGTTCCTGATGAAAGTGGCATCATTATAAAGAGAGTATCGGCAGAGAGGCGGGAGAATTTAGCTAATAAATCAACAATATGCCTACTAAATCTGGTAGGCATGCATAAAAAAACGCCTCCGGAGAGGCGTTTTTGTTAATGCGTGGCGTGACGGTTACTTCTTCTTCGCTTTCGGGTTCGGCAGGTCGGTGATGCTACCTTCGAACACTTCAGCGGCCAGGCCCACGGACTCGTGCAGCGTCGGGTGCGCGTGAATAGTCAGCGCGATGTCTTCCGCGTCACAGCCCATCTCGATAGCCAGACCGATTTCACCCAGCAGCTCGCCGCCGTTGGTGCCGACAATCGCGCCACCGATAACACGGTGCGTCTCTTTGTCGAAGATCAGTTTGGTCATACCGTCAGCGCAGTCAGAAGCGATAGCACGGCCAGAAGCAGCCCACGGGAAGGTGGCGGTTTCGTAGCTGATGCCTTTCTCTTTCGCTTCTTTTTCGGTCAGACCGACCCAGGCAACTTCCGGCTCGGTATAGGCGATGGACGGAATGACTTTCGGATCGAAGTAGTGTTTCTTACCGGCGATAACTTCAGCGGCCACGTGACCTTCATGCACGCCTTTGTGCGCCAGCATCGGCTGACCGACGATGTCGCCGATAGCGTAGATGTGCGGCACGTTGGTGCGCAGCTGTTTGTCGACGCGGATGAAGCCGCGGTCGTCCACTTCCACGCCCGCTTTACCGGCGTCGAGGTTTTTACCGTTCGGTACGCGACCGATAGCAACCAGCACCGCGTCATAACGCTGCGCTTCGCCCGGCGCTTTTTTGCCTTCCATGGAAACGTAGATACCGTCTTCTTTTGCGTCAACGGCAGTAACTTTGGTTTCCAGCATCAGGTTGAACTTGCTGCTGATGCGTTTGGTGAAGACCTTAACGATGTCTTTATCGGCAGCCGGGATAACCTGGTCGAACATTTCAACCACGTCGATCTCTGAACCCAGCGCGTGGTACACGGTCGCCATTTCCAGACCGATGATACCGCCGCCCATAACCAGCAGACGCTTCGGCACTTCTTTCAGTTCCAGCGCATCGGTGGAGTCCCACACGCGCGGATCTTCATGCGGAATGAACGGCAGTTCGATCGGGCGAGAGCCCGCCGCGATGATCGCGTTGTCGAAGTTGATCACGGTTTTGCCGTTTTCGCCTTCCACTTCCAGGGTGTTTGCCCCGGTGAATTTACCCAGACCGTTTACCACTTTGACCTTACGGCCTTTCGCCATACCGGCCAGACCGCCAGTCAGCTGAGTGATAACTTTCTCTTTCCAGGTACGAATTTTGTCGATATCGGTTTTCGGCTCACCAAAAACGATACCGTGAGTCGCCAGCGCTTTCGCTTCTTCGATAACTTTTGCTACGTGCAGCAGCGCTTTTGAAGGGATACAGCCAACGTTCAGACATACACCGCCCAGGGTGTTGTAACGCTCAACGATTACGGTTTCCAGACCTAAATCAGCGCAACGGAAGGCTGCAGAGTAGCCTGCCGGGCCTGCCCCAAGTACCACGACCTGAGTTTTGATTTCAGTACTCATCATGACCTCTTAATTTTTATCCGGCGGGTCTGACGCTACCCTCTGATGAGGATATGTTGATTAACGCCCTTCATCCACCGGGACGTTCTATCCGTCCGCATCTTACAAAATTGTTAACAATTTTGAAACAACAAACGGCAAACGAATCCTGTTTAGCAGCCGATAATCTGGCGGTTCACCCGCACATTATCAGAAAAAAGCCGGCCGTCGGGCCGGCTTTTTCGCTTACATCACCAGACGGCGAATGTCAGACAGCATGTTGTTGATGATGGTGATGAAACGCGCACCATCAGCACCGTCGATCACGCGGTGGTCGAAGGACAGAGAGATCGGCATCATCAGACGCGGCACAAACTCTTTACCGTTCCAGACCGGTTCCATCGCCGATTTGGAGACACCGAGGATAGCCACTTCCGGCGCGTTAACGATCGGCGCGAAGTGAGTGGTACCCAGGCCACCAATGCTGGAGATGGTGAAGCAACCGCCCTGCATTTCGCCAGCGGTCAGCTTACCGTCGCGGGCTTTTTTGGAGATAACGGTCAGCTCGCGAGACAGCTCGGTAATGCTCTTCTTGTTCACGTCTTTGAAGACCGGAACCACCAGACCATTCGGGGTATCAACCGCAACACCGATGTTGATGTATTTCTTCAGCGTCAGGCGCTGCGCGTCTTCAGACAGGGAGCTGTTGAAGCGAGGCATCTGCTCAAGCGCCGCAGCAACGGCTTTCATGATGAAGACAACCGGGGTGAATTTCACGTCCAGCTTGCGCTTCTCAGCTTCGGCGTTCTGCTGCTTACGGAACGCTTCCAGATCGGTGATATCGGTTTTGTCGAAGTGCGTAACGTGCGGGATCATCACCCAGTTACGGCTCAGGTTAGCACCAGAGATTTTCTGGATGCGGCCCAGTTCCACTTCTTCCACTTCACCAAACTTGCTGAAGTCCACTTTCGGCCACGGCAGCATGCCCGGCAGACCACTGCCGGATGCGGCAGCAGGTGCAGACTCAGCGCGTTTCACCGCGTCTTTCACGTAAGCCTGAACGTCTTCGCGCAGGATGCGGCCTTTACGACCGGTGCCTTTCACTTTCGCCAGGTTTACACCGAACTCGCGCGCCAGGCGACGGATCAGCGGGGTCGCGTGAACGTAAGCGTCGTTCTCAGCGAAGTCGGATTTGCCTTCAGCTTTTGCCGGTGCTGCCGCAGGTTTTTCTGCTTTCGCTGCCGGAGCCGGTGCTGCCGCTTCCTGTTTAGCCGGGGCCGCAGCAGGTGCAGCGCCTTCCACTTCGAAGACCATGATCAGTGAGCCGGTAGACACTTTGTCGCCGGTGCTGATTTTGATCTCTTTCACGGTACCGGCGAACGGTGCCGGGACTTCCATAGAGGCTTTGTCGCCTTCTACGGTGATAAGCGACTGCTCAGCAGCGACTTTATCGCCCACTTTCACCATCACTTCAGTCACTTCGACTTCGTCACCACCGATATCCGGGACTTTAACGTCTTTCGCGCCAGCGGCAGCCGCCGGTGCAGACGCAGCCTGCTCGGTGACCTGCGGCTTCGCGTCAGAGGCGGCCGGTGCAGCGCCTTCCACTTCGAAGACCATGATCAGCGAGCCGGTAGACACTTTGTCGCCGGTGTTGATTTTGATCTCTTTCACGGTACCCGCGAACGGTGCCGGGACTTCCATAGAGGCTTTGTCGCCCTCTACGGTGATCAGGGACTGTTCGGCTTCCACTTTATCGCCAACCTTCACCATGATCTCGGTGACTTCAACTTCGTCGCCGCCGATATCCGGTACGTTAACGTCTTTAGCTGCCGCTGCCGCCGGGGCTGCTGCTGGTGCCGCTTCTTTCTTCTCTTCTGCCTTAGCAGGTGCAGCATCAGCTGCACCGTCGGCGGAATCGAAAATCATGATCAGTTTACCGGTCTCGGTTTTGTCGCCGACAGAGACTTTGATCTCATTGACGACGCCAGCCTGCGGAGACGGCACTTCCATAGAGGCTTTGTCGCCTTCTACGGTGATAAGCGACTGGTCAGCTTCAACCTTGTCACCCACTTTGACCAGGATCTCGGTGATCTCTACTTCATCAGACCCGATGTCCGGTACGTTGATTTCGATAGCCATTGTTCTTTTACCTCTTATGCCAGACGCGGGTTGACTTTATCTGCATCGATATTGAATTTGGTGATAGCTTCCGCAACCACTTTCTTATCGATTTCACCACGTTTAGCCAGTTCGCCCAGCGCTGCTACTACCACGTAAGAAGCATCTACTTCGAAGTGGTGACGCAGGTTTTCACGGCTGTCTGAACGACCGAAACCGTCAGTACCCAGGACGCGATAGTCGCTTGCCGGGATGAAGTTACGGATCTGCTCAGCGAACAGTTTCATATAGTCAGTGGATGCGACTGCCGGTGCATCGCTCAGAACCTGCGCAACGTAAGGTACGCGCGGCTCGTCGGCCGGGTGCAGCATGTTCCAGCGTTCGCAGTCCTGGCCGTCACGCGCCAGTTCGGTGAAGGAGGTGACGCTGAACACGTCAGAACCCACGCCGTAGTCTTTCGCCAGGATCTGTGCTGCTTCACGAACGTGACGCAGGATAGAACCGGAGCCCAGCAGCTGAACTTTACCTTTGCTACCTTCAACCGTTTCCAGCTTGTAGATACCTTTACGGATACCTTCTTCCGCACCCTGCGGCATCGCAGGCATGTGGTAGTTTTCGTTCAGCGTGGTGATGTAGTAGTAAACGTTCTCTTGCTTCTCACCGTACATACGCTCCAGACCGTCGTGCATGATCACAGCGACTTCGTAAGCGTAAGCCGGGTCGTAGGAGATACAGTTCGGGATGGTCAACGACTGAATGTGGCTGTGACCATCTTCGTGCTGCAGACCTTCGCCGTTCAGCGTGGTACGACCGGAGGTACCGCCGATCAGGAAGCCGCGCGCCTGCTGGTCACCCGCTGCCCAGCACAGGTCGCCGATACGCTGGAACCCGAACATGGAGTAGTAGATGTAGAACGGGATCATCGGCAGGTTGTTGGTGCTGTAGGAGGTCGCAGCCGCCAGCCAGGACGAACCTGCGCCCAGCTCGTTGATGCCTTCCTGCAGGATCTGGCCTTTCTCGTCTTCTTTATAGTAAGCAACCTGCTCGCGGTCCTGCGGGGTGTACTGCTGACCGTTCGGGCTGTAGATACCAATCTGACGGAACAGACCTTCCATACCAAAGGTACGCGCTTCGTCAGCGATGATCGGAACCAGACGATCTTTGATGGACTGGTTTTTCAGCATCACGTTCAGGGCACGAACGAAAGCGATAGTGGTGGAGATCTCTTTGTTCTGCTCTTCCAGCAGCGGACCAAAATCTTCCAGCTTCGGCAGATCCAGCTTCTCGGTGAAGTTCGGCTGGCGGCTCGGCAGGTAGCCGTTCAGCGCCTGACGACGTTCGTGCAGGTATTTGTGCTCTTCGCTGCCTTCCGGGAAGGTGATGTACGGCAGTTTTTCCAGATCTTCATCGGCTACCGGTACGTTGAAACGATCGCGGACGTAGCGTACACCGTCCATGTTCATTTTCTTCACCTGGTGAGCGATGTTCTTACCTTCGGCGGTGTCGCCCATGCCATAACCTTTAATGGTATGTGCAAGGATAACGGTCGCTTTGCCTTTGGTTTCCTGCGCTTTTTTGAATGCCGCGTAGACTTTCTTCGGATCGTGGCCGCCACGGTTCAGCGCCCAGATATCATCGTCAGACCAGTCGGCAACCAGTGCGGCGGTCTCCGGGTATTTACCGAAGAAGTGCTCACGCACGTAGGCACCGTTTTTGGATTTGAAGGTCTGATAGTCGCCGTCAACGGTTTCGTTCATCAGCTGGATCAGTTTACCGCTGGTGTCTTTACGCAGCAGCTCGTCCCAACGGGAACCCCACATCACTTTAATCACGTTCCAGCCGGCGCCTGCGAAGATGCCTTCCAGTTCGTTGATGATTTTGCCGTTACCGGTTACCGGGCCGTCCAGACGCTGCAGGTTGCAGTTGATAACGAAGACCAGGTTATCCAGTTTTTCACGGGTAGCGATGGTGATGGCACCTTTGGATTCCGGCTCATCCATCTCGCCGTCGCCCAGGAAGGCGTAAACGGTCTGCTGGGAGGTGTCTTTCAGACCACGGTGTTCCAGGTACTTCAGGAATTTAGCCTGATAGATCGCACCGATCGGGCCAAGACCCATGGATACGGTCGGGAACTGCCAGAATTCCGGCATCAGTTTCGGGTGCGGGTAAGAAGACAGGCCGTTGCCGTGTACTTCCTGACGGAAGTTGTTCATCTGCTCTTCAGTCAGACGACCTTCCAGGAAGGCACGCGCGTACACGCCCGGAGAGATGTGGCCCTGGAAGTAAACCAGATCGCCGCCGTCTTTCTCGCTGCGTGCACGGAAGAAGTGGTTGAAGCAGACTTCGTAAACGGTCGCAGAAGACTGGAAGGATGCCATGTGGCCGCCGAGCTCGAGGTCTTTTTTAGACGCACGCAGCACGGTCATGATGGCGTTCCAACGAATGGCAGAACGAATGCGACGTTCAAGGTCCAGATTGCCCGGGTATTCCGGCTCGTCTTCAACGGCAATGGTGTTAACGTAGTTGCCAGCCCCTGTACCAGCCGCTACTTTCACGCCGCCTTTGCGGGCCTCTGAAAGTAACTGGTCGATCAGATACTGAGCACGCTCAACACCTTCTTCACGGATTACCGATTCGATCGCCTGTAGCCAGTCGCGAGTTTCGATCGGATCCACGTCATTTTGTAAACGTTCTGACATGGGGGTATTCCTTATCTATCTAATACGTTGATTTATCTGGAACCTGTCCCATTGCGCTCTGACTACCAAAACGCAATAAGACAGGTTCTGGGTTTAGTTGCCGCGCGCCTGATGGCGCTGATGGTACAAATCTTCCGGTGAAACACCGGAAAAAATACTAATTCTTGCGTTGCTCGAACCGACGCAGCGAGCGTTCACGACGGCTCTGCTCACGGCTGCGATCCAGCAAAATCTCTTCGATGAACGCCAGGTGGCGATGCGATGCTTCGCGCGCCTGCTCCGGCTCCTTCGCCATAATCGCCTCGAAAATGCGGGTGCGATGGCTGCTTACCATCGGCAGCATTTCCCGGCGCGCGTAGAGCAGCTCGAAGTTTTGTCTGACATTCTGCGCCAGCATGGGTTCCATACAGCGCAGTAAATGCAGCAGCACGACATTATGTGCCGCTTCGGTAACCGCTATCTGGTATTGCACTACGGCGTTTGACTCGGCGTCGAGATCGCCGGACTCCTGGGCACGTTCGATGGCCTGGTGCAGCTCCTGGATGCGTTCGCGATCCTCTTCGGTGCTGCGTAGCGCGGCGTAGTAGGCAGCGATGCCTTCCAGCGCATGGCGCGTTTCAAGCAAATCAAACTGGGATTCGGGATGGTCTGACAGGAGTTCAACCAGCGGATCGCTAAAGCTCTGCCACAGGTTATTTTGCACAAACGTACCGCCGCCCTGGCGACGAAGCAGCAAACCCTTTGCTTCAAGGCGTTGAATTGCCTCGCGCAATGAGGGACGGGAAACGTCGAACTGCTTTGCCAGTTCGCGTTCAGGTGGAAGTTTTTCACCGGGGCGCAGTGTCCCCTCAAGAATCAGAAACTCCAGCTGCTGCTCAATCACATCAGAAAGTTTAGGTTGGCGGATTTTACTGTAGGCCATTATTCCCTGTCTCTGCCATTCGCCCGGAGTAAATTGGTCATACCAATTGTATCTTCATGACGCTAAAGTAACAAAGTATTCACCTTCTGTCTATCGCGGTTTGATTCAAATCAGGAAACCATACACATTTTAACAACATCACAGAAATGGCGTTTCAAATATGTAACCTTGCACAAAGCAGGCGTTTACTCCCAAAGCGGTAATTTTAACTTTTGTGAAACGCATCCCCGTGCTTCCTGAAGCGATTCATCAGTTTAAAATATGAATATAAATGCATCTTCGTCGCCTAAAGTGGCGATAAAAAGGGGTAGATGATGCAAGCGAAGCGATTTACAAATGGTTTCTTTTTATTCATCTCGTCACTTCCCCTGCATAAAGCAGGTGCATTCGCTGGCGCTTATCACTATTCTTGCCGGGAAGGTAGACTCTTACCAAAAATTCCGACATTTCTACCGTAAACATAAAATTACAGATACGGAATTTACTACATACAGCGTAGTAGCTACGCGACGATATTTTCATCACACACGAGGTTTGAAGATGGAAGGACAGCAGCACGGCGATACGCTGAAGCGCGGCCTTAAAAACCGTCATATTCAGCTCATCGCGCTGGGTGGCGCTATCGGAACCGGCCTGTTTCTGGGCAGCGCATCCGTTATCCAGTCCGCCGGGCCGGGGATTATTCTCGGCTACGCAATTGCCGGTTTTATTGCTTTTCTGATTATGCGTCAGCTGGGTGAAATGGTTGTTGAGGAGCCGGTAGCCGGCTCATTCAGCCACTTTGCCTATAAATACTGGGGCGGCTTTGCCGGCTTCGCCTCCGGCTGGAACTACTGGGTGCTCTATGTGCTGGTCGCAATGGCGGAACTCACCGCGGTGGGGAAATACATCCAGTTCTGGTGGCCGGAGATCCCGACCTGGGCCTCAGCTGCCGCCTTCTTTATTCTGATCAACGCCATCAACCTCACCAACGTGAAAGTGTTTGGCGAGATGGAGTTCTGGTTCGCCATTATTAAAGTGGTAGCGGTTATCGCCATGATCCTGTTCGGCGGCTGGCTGCTGTTCAGCGACACCGCCGGCCCGCAGGCCACGGTGCGCAACCTCTGGGAACAGGGCGGCTTCCTGCCGCACGGCATGACCGGGCTGGTGATGATGATGGCGATCATCATGTTCTCGTTCGGTGGCCTTGAGCTGGTGGGGATTACGGCTGCGGAAGCAGACAACCCAGAAACCAGCATCCCGAAAGCGACCAACCAGGTTATCTACCGCATCCTGATTTTCTATATTGGCTCGCTGGCGGTGCTGCTCTCGCTGATGCCGTGGACGCGCGTAGACGCCGACACCAGCCCGTTCGTGCTGATTTTCCACGAGCTGGGCGATGCGCTGGTCGCCAATGCGCTTAACGTGGTGATCCTCACCGCGGCGCTGTCGGTCTATAACAGTTGCGTGTACTGCAACAGCCGTATGCTGTTTGGTCTGGCTCAGCAGGGCAATGCGCCGAAGTCACTGTTAAAAGTGGACAAGCGCGGCGTGCCGGTGAATACCATCCTCGTCTCGGCGGCTACTACCGCGCTCTGCGTGCTGATTAACTACCTGATGCCGGGCGAAGCCTTTGGCCTGCTGATGGCGCTGGTGGTGTCGGCGCTGGTGATCAACTGGGCGATGATCAGCCTCGCGCACATCAAGTTCCGCCGTCAGAAGGACCGCCAGGGCGTGAAAACCCGCTTCCCGGCGCTCTTCTATCCGCTCGGTAACTGGGTATGTCTGCTGTTCATGGCGGCGATTCTGGTCATTATGGCCATCACGCCGGGTATGGCGATTTCCGTGTGGCTGATCCCGGTCTGGCTGGTGATCCTGGGCATCGGCTACTGGATTAAAACCCAACGCAGCGCGAACACAGCAAAAAGCGTCTGACGCATTACGCTCCCTGCCCGCCCGGCGACAGCCGGCGCAGGGAGACCCTCGTTATCCCCCCACGAGTGTTATCTCTCTCACAGTTTCTCGCCCACGACACGATTATCCATCTCTGCGCCTCTTTACTACTGCGCAAAAAAGAGTAAGCACACCAATAATTTGCTCCATATCTCATGCAGGAGACATGGCGATGCAAAACGCAAAATTATCGGTTACGGAAAAGATCGGCTACGGGATGGGCGATGCCGGATGCAACATCATCTTTGGCGCCATCATGCTGTTTGTTAACTACTTTTATACTGACATCTTCGGGCTTAGCCCGGCGCTGGTTGGCATCATGCTGTTGTCCATTCGCGTGATCGATGCCATTACCGACCCGATCATGGGCGCCATTGCCGACCGCACCCACAGTAAATGGGGGCGTTTTCGTCCATGGCTGCTGTGGGTCGCCTTCCCTTACGCCCTGTTCAGCGTGCTGATGTTCACCACCCCGGACTGGAGCTATAACAGCAAAGTTGTCTATGCCTTTGTCACTTACTTTTTGATGTCGCTCGCTTATACCGCGATCAACATTCCCTACTGCTCGCTGGGCAGCGTCATCACCAACGATCCGCACGAGCGCGTGGCCTGCCAGTCATATCGCTTTGTGATGGTCGGTGTGGCGACCCTGCTGCTCTCCCTGACCCTGCTGCCAATGGCAGAGTGGTTCGGCGGGGATGACAAAGCCAAAGGCTACCAGATGGCCATGGGCGTGCTGGCGCTGGTTGGCATGTGCATGTTCCTGTTCAGCTTCGCCACGGTGCGCGAGCGCATCCGCCCCGCCGTACCCAGCAAAGACGCGATGAAAGCGGACATGAAGGACATCTGGAAGAACGACCAGTGGGTACGCATTCTGCTGCTGACCCTGTGCAACGTCTGCCCGGGCTTTATCCGCATGGCCGCCACCATGTACTACGTCACCTGGGTAATGCAGCAGAGCACCAGCTTCGCCACTATGTTTATCAGCCTCGGCGTGGTGGGCATGATGATCGGCAGTATGCTGGCGAAGGTGCTCACTGACCGCTGGTGCAAACTGAAAGTGTTCTTCTGGACCAACATCGTGCTGGCGATCTTCTCCGGCGGCTTCTGGTTTGTTGACCCGAGCGCCACCATGCTGGTAGTCGTGCTCTATTTCCTGCTGAACGTACTGCACCAGATCCCCTCCCCGCTGCACTGGTCGCTGATGGCGGACGTGGACGACTACGGCGAATGGAAAACCGGGAAGCGCATTACCGGGATCAGCTTCTCCGGCAATATCTTCTTCCTGAAGGTCGGGCTGGCGGTAGCCGGGGCGATGGTTGGCTTCCTGCTCTCATGGTATGGCTACGACGCCAGCGCGAAACAGCAGAGCGCCAC
Source organism: Siccibacter turicensis LMG 23730 (assembly GCF_000463155.2). Taxonomy (GTDB): domain Bacteria; phylum Pseudomonadota; class Gammaproteobacteria; order Enterobacterales; family Enterobacteriaceae; genus Siccibacter; species Siccibacter turicensis. Next base: position 97,658 of record NZ_AWFZ01000017.1, read on the forward strand.
GGCAGTCACCGGTATCATGATGCTGTTTACCGTGATTCCGGCGGTGGGCTACCTCATTACCGCCGGCGTGGTGCGCCTGCTGAAGGTGGACCGTGAACTGATGAAACAGATCCAGTCCGACCTTGAGAAGCGCCGCGATAACTATCGTGAGCTGAACGCCTATGAAAATCTGGACGCTGCCGACGCAGTAAGGAAACCGCTATGAATACCTCTCCCTGGCCCAATCCCTTTATTGAACAGCGCGCCGACCCGTTTATTCTGCGCCACGATGATGACTACTACTTCATCGCCTCGGTGCCGGAGTACGATCGCCTGGAGATCCGCCGCGCCCCGACGCTGGAAGGGTTGCGCGATGCGGCTCCGGTGGTGGTGTGGCGTAAACCGGCCAGCGGGCCGATGAGCGAACTCATCTGGGCGCCAGAACTGCACCATATCGACGGCAAGTGGTACATCTATTACGCGGCGGCCGCGACCAAAGCGCTGGATGCGCTGAACATGTTCCAGCACCGTATGTTCGTGCTGGAGTGCGCCGATGCCGATCCGCTCACCGGCCGCTGGACGGAAAAAGGCCAGCTGGTGACGCCCTTCGACACCTTCTGCCTTGATGCCACCACCTTCCTCCATCAGGGGAAGCGCTGGTATCTCTGGGCGCAGAAGGCACCGGACATCCCCGGTAACTCCAATATCTATCTTGCGGAAATGGCCAACCCCTGGACGCTGAAAAGCACGCCGGTGATGCTCAGCAAGCCGGAGTTTGCCTGGGAGTGCAGAGGATTTCTGGTCAACGAAGGGCCGGCCGTGCTGACCCACGGCGAGCGCCTGTTCATCAGCTATTCCGCCAGTGCGACGGATGAAAACTACTGTCTGGGGCTACTCTGGATAGACATGGCCGCCGATCCGATGCAGCCTGAGAACTGGCATAAGGCCCCGCAGCCGGTGTTCACCACCAGCTACGAAAACCGCCAGTATGGACCGGGGCACAACAGCTTTACCAGGACGCACGAAGGGCAGGATGTGCTGGTTTACCACGCGCGGAACTACACCGAAATTGAGGGCGACCCGCTGTACGATCCGAATCGCCACACTCGCCTGAAGCTTATCACCTGGGATGGGGACGGCATGCCGGTGTTTGGCACCCCGCCCGCCGATCATCCGTGAGGCTCACGGCGCGCTGGCTCAGACCAGCGTGCCGTAAATCGTTAGTAGCGCCACTACCACCACAATCACCAGCGTCGCTTTCTTCGCCATGGACACCGCCGCTTTCGGGGTCTTCACCTTATCGAGATGCGGCTCCTGCGCCAGCGAGAACTGCGCCAGCTGTGTCAGGACGTGATACTGCGAGGTATGCCGGTCGGCAAGCGAGGCGAACCATGCCGGCAGCGCCTTCTCACCGTGGCCGATAAGCGCATAGGCCACGCCCACCAGCCGCACCGGTATCCAGTCAACCACGTGCAGCACGCCATCAATGCCGGAACGTAAGCGCTCAACCGGAGTGTGATGACGGGCAAGCCAGGTCTGCCAGGCGCGCAGGAAAGCGTACCCACACACCAGCACCGGCCCCGCTTCACCACCGACTACAAACCAGAACAGCGGTGCCAGGTAAAAGCGGTAGTTAATCCACAGCAGCGCGTTTTGCAGCTCGCGCAGGTACTCGCGCTCGTCGCAGTCCGGCGGCACACCGTGGATGAGCGTCAGCTCGGATGCCATCGCATCACGCGCATGGCTGTCATCGCGGCTGGCGGCCTTGAGATACGCATGGTAGTGCAGGCGAACCACACCCGCACCAATGCACAGCAGGCCAATCAGGATCCAGACCACCAGCAGCGGCAGATTGAAGAACAGCCCCTCCAGCGCTTCGAGCAGCAGCCAGACAACCAGCATCACGGCCAGCGTCATGGCAAGCGTCGCGGTCAGAGAAAAGCGCGTGACCCGACGGAATACTACCTCCAGCCGGTGATCCAGTTGCCAGTGCTCCCCAAGCTTGAACAGACGCTCAATGATTAACACTAACAACAGGGTAAACAACGTCATGTTCTCTCCTTAATCATGCGAAGTCGCGACCAGCGCACGAAAGCGATCCCAGTCAAATGCCGGGCCAGGGTCGGTTTTGCGTTGTGGGGCGATGTCGCTGTGCCCCGTCATATGCTGCGCCAGCGCCGGATAACAGTGGCTCAGCGCGCGGGTGATATTTGCCAGCTGCTGATACTGGGCGTCGGTATAGGCCAGCGTATCGGTGCCTTCAAGCTCAATGCCGATGGAAAAATCATTGCAGCGTTCGCGCCCCTGATAACAGGAGACACCCGCGTGCCAGGCACGTTTGTTGAAAGGCACATACTGCACAATTTCACCGTCACGGCGAATCAGACAGTGTGCAGAGACGCGCAGATGCACGATTTCAGCAAAGAAGGGATCGGCGGAAGCGTCCAGCGTGCCGGTAAACAGCGCATCGATCCACGGCCCGCCAAATTGTCCCGGCGGCAGGCTGATATTATGCACAACCAGCAGCGAGGGTGGTTCGTTCTCGGGCCGGTCGTCGAAATGGGAGGAAGGTACTTTTCTTACGCCCACCAGCCAGCCATCATTCAGCTGCATGAAGGGTGTCTCCTTTGTATGGTACTTAAACTCGCTTCAGAGTAGCATGTTTCAATCTTTTGATTCGCCACCATTTTGGAGTTTATCATGCCACCTCGCCGCTATAATCCGGACCACCGACGCGACGCGCTGCTTGAGCGCATTACGCTCGATATCCCGCAGACCGTTTCTCAGGCGTTATGCGAAGATTTAGGCGGAGAGCCCGATGCGAATAATGACATTACCGCCCAACTGTTACCGGCAGATAACCAGTCCCACGCCGTGGTGATCACCCGCGAAGACGGTGTGTTTTGCGGTAAGCGCTGGGTGGAAGAGGTCTTTATTCAGCTTGGTGGCGATGTGAACATCACCTGGCATGTGAACGACGGCGATACCGTCGTCGCGGAACAGCCGCTGTTTGAACTGCGCGGCCCCTCTCGCGTGCTGTTGACCGGCGAGCGCACGGCGCTCAACTTTGTGCAGACCCTCTCCGGCGTCGCCACGCTGGTGAAAAGCTACGTCGACCTGCTTGCCGGTACCCACACCCAACTGCTGGACACCCGTAAAACCCTGCCCGGCCTGCGTACCGCGCTGAAATATGCGGTGCTGTGCGGCGGAGGCAGCAACCACCGCCTCGGGCTGTCAGATGCGTTTCTGATCAAAGAGAACCATATCATCGCCTCGGGTTCGATTCGCCAGGCGATCGAAAAGGCGTTCTGGCTGCACCCGGACGTGCCGGTTGAGGTGGAAGTGGAGTCGCTGGACGAGCTCCAGCAGGCGCTGGACGCCGGTGCCGACATCATCATGCTCGACAACTTCGACACCGAGCAGATGCGTGAAGCCGTGAAGCTGACCGCCGGCAAGGCGCGGCTTGAGGTCTCCGGCAATGTGACCAAAGAAACCATCCGCGAATTCGCCCTGACCGGCGTTGATTTTATCTCCGTCGGCGCCCTGACAAAACACGTCCGCGCGCTCGATCTCTCCATGCGTTTTCGCTAGCCCATGACGACGGCGCGCCGCCTGGCCGCGCCGTTATTTTGCGAGCCTCACCGCACCCGCCACTCAACGTACTGCAACCCCCTTATCTTCTCCTGAAAGCCTCTCCACGATTGCTGTTTTGCCGCTCGCCTGTCCGGTTTGCCTTTGCCAGAGTGGGCTCACCCTAAACACAAGGAGTGGAAAATGAACAAACAGCAAGGCTTTACCCTGATTGAATTGATGGTGGTGATCGCCATCATCGCTATCCTTAGCGCCGTCGGCATACCGGCTTACCAGAACTACCTGCGTAAAGCGGCATTAACCGATGTCCTGCAAACGTTCCTGCCCTACCGCACCGCCGTTGAGCTGTGCGCCATCGATCGCGGCGGCCTCAACAGCTGTGATGCCGGAAGTAACGGTATTCCCGGCGTACGAACCAGCCGCTACGTCTCGTCGATGAGCCTCGGCAAAGGCGTCGTAACCCTGGCCGGAAAATCGAGCCTCAACGGGCTGACGGTCACTCTGACGCCAGTCTGGAGCGACGCCAAAGGGATTGAGGGCTGGAACCGCGTCTGCACCGTGACGGGCGACAGCGCCCTGCAGCAGGCCTGCGAGGACGTGTTCCGCTTTAGCGTGGAATAAGGGAGGCCACCATGACAAACCCGCATCTCGCCGGACTGTGCAAACGCTACGGCGCGCATCTTATCGGCGTTACCGATACGGTTGTCCATATTGCCGTGGTGGGGCATCCCGCCCAGGCGCTGCTGGACGCCCTGCGCTTTTCAACGTCAAAACAGGTGGATATCGAGTGCTGGAGCGCCGAGCGTATGGAAAAGGAGCAGCATGCCGCCTCGCCCGCAGCGGCGCAGGAGGAGGACCTGCCGGTGACGGAGTGGGTCAACCAGACCCTGACCGAAGCGCTGGCGCGTCGCGCCTCGGATATTCACTTCGAACCCGGCGAGAGCGGTTACCAGGTGCGCCTGCGTATTGATGGCGCACTCCATCTGGCCGCACGGGCACCGGCTAAAATGGCCGCCACCATCGCGGCACGGCTGAAGGTGCTGGGTAACCTGGATATTGCAGAGCGACGGGTTCCGCAGGACGGGCAGTTCAGCATCATGCTGGGGGAGCAGAAGGTGTCGTTTCGTCTTTCAACGCTTCCCTGCCTGCACGGTGAAAAAGTGGTGCTGCGCCTGCAGCACCAGGGTAAGAAGCACATTGATGCTGGCGCGCTCGGTATGAGCTCGTCACAGCTGAAGACCTTTCGCCATACGCTCCATCAACCCCAGGGTCTGGTGCTGGTCACCGGCCCGACGGGCAGTGGAAAAACCATGACGCTCTACAGCGCGCTGGGGGAAAGAAACCAGCCGGAGGTTAATATCTGCAGCGTGGAAGATCCCGTCGAGCTGCCCCTGGCGGGGTTAACGCAGACGCAGATCCACCCTAAAGCAGGCCTGACGTTTCAGACCATCCTGCGCGCCCTGCTACGTCAGGACCCGGATATCATCATGGTGGGCGAGATCCGGGATGGCGAGACGGCAGAGATCGCCATCAACGCCGCGCAAACCGGCCATCTGGTGCTCTCCACCCTGCATACCAACTCCACCATTGAAACCCTTACCCGCCTTGAGCAGATGGGCGTCGCGCGCTGGATGCTGGCCTCGGCGCTCAAGCTGGTGCTGGCGCAGCGGCTGGTGCGTAAGCTCTGCCCTCACTGCCGCAGCCTGCACCCTGAGCCGGTGCAGCTGCCCAAAGCACTCTGGCCGCAGCCGCTGCCCAACTGGAAAGCCAACGGCTGCGAACGCTGCTACGCCGGGTTCTATGGCCGCATTGCGCTGTTCGAAATGCTCAACGTCACCCCGGAGCTGAGCCGCCTCATCGTGGCCGGCGCCTCGGCCAGCGAAACGGAAAAGCTGGCGCATCAGCAGGGCATGAAAAGCCTGTTTGCCCACGGGCTACGGGCGGTCGATGAAGGCAAAACCACCATCGAAGAGGTATATCGCGTAATAGGTGTGCCGCATGGCACCGCGTAGCCAGCTGTGGCGCTGGGAGGGTATCACCGCACAGGGGGAGCGCAGCCAGGGGGTGATGCTGTCGCCGGACAAAGCCGATGCCGCACTCGATCTCCAGAGTGAAGGCATCACGGTGCTTGCGCTCCGCCATCAATGGGTTCAGTCCCGCTACTGGCGCATCGAATACGTGATTCAGTTCGCCCGCCAGCTTGCCACCCTGCTACAGGCCGGGGTGACGCTGGCTGAAGGGCTGACGCTGATGGCGCAGCAGGACCCGGTGCCGCAGTGGCGCGCGCTGCTGCAGCGCCTGACCCGGCAAATTCTGCAGGGCGAGCCGTTCTCCGTGGCGCTGAAAGCCTGGCCGGAGATCTTCTCACCGCTGTTTGTCGCACTTATCGAAACCGGAGAGCTGACAGGTAAGCTGGAGGAGTGCTGTCTGCATCTGGCGCGCCAGCAGGAGGCGCAGTGGGTATTGAAGAAGAAAGTGTACAAAGCGCTTCGCTATCCGGGCTTTATTATTGCCCTTGCTCTGGCGGTGACCGCCGGGATGCTCGGCTTTGTACTGCCGGAGTTCGCGGCTATCTACCAGGCGTTTAACACGCCGCTGCCGGCGCTGACCCGGGGCGTCATCGCCCTGTCAGATGGGGTGGCCGACTACGGATTTCTGGCGCTGGCCGTCGTGCCGGTCGTCTGGGCCGCCGGGCGTCTCTCACAGCGTAATGCGCGCTGCCATACCGTCTGTCAGCGGGCACTACTCAAAATGCCGCTTGCCGGGGAGCTGATACGCGGGCACCGGTTAAGCCAGATCTACATGGTGCTCTCCTTAACCCAGCAGGCCGGCATCCCTTTGCTCAACGGTCTGGGATGCGCGAACAATACCCTGCCCGCGCGGTTCTGGCGTCAGACGATGGAGCGTATAACGCATCGTGTCTCACAGGGGGAGCCGCTCTGGCGCGCCATGGAAGAGGAAACCGTCTTCAGCCCGTGGTGTACTCCACTGATTCGCATCGGGGAGATGACCGGCTCGCTGGATACCATGCTCAACCGTCTGGCGGCGCTGCACGCTGCACGCACCGGCGAACGGGCCGACAGCCTGGCCGCAGCGCTTGAACCAATCATCATGGTGGTAATGGGCGTCATCATCGGCACCCTGGTCGTGGCCATGTATCTGCCGATTTTCCATCTTGGGGATGCCATGAGCGCCGGATAAAAAAAGGGCATCCTGCTGGATGCCCGTTAAAACAGAGGAACGCGCCCGGCTTAGTTGCCGTTGAATACGCGGTTCTCCTGCTCGAGTACGCGAATGAAGGTGGTGCGCTTGGTCAGCTCTTTCAGGCGCTCCGCCCCGACGTATGTGCATGCTGAGCGCAAGCCGCCGAGAATATCGCGCGCGGTATTTTCCACCGGGCCACGCAGCTTGAGCTTCACGGTTTTGCCCTCTGCCGCACGGTACTGCGCTACGCCGCCTACGTGACGGTTCATCGCCGATTCGGAGCTCATGCCGTAGAACAGCATAAATTTCTCGCCGTTCTCTTCCACCAGCGTACCGCCGCTCTCGTCATGCCCGGCCAGCATGCCACCCAGCATCACAAAATCGGCGCCGCCGCCGAACGCTTTGGCGACATCGCCCGGTACGGCGCAGCCGCCGTCACTGACAATCTGGCCACCGAGGCCATGCGCCGCGTCGGCACACTCGATGACCGCGGAGAGCTGCGGATAACCCACGCCGGTCTTAACACGGGTGGTGCAGACGGAACCCGGACCGATGCCAACTTTAACGATGTCGGCCCCGGAGAGGATCAGCTCTTCACACATCTCGCCGGTGACCACGTTGCCCGCGCAGATGACTTTATCCGGCCAGGCTTCGCGCGCTTTACTGAGGAACTTCACGAAGTGTTCCGAGTAGCCGTTAGCGACGTCAATGCAGATAAACTTGAGGTGAGACGAAAGCGCCAGGATCTGTTTGGTTTTGGTAAAGTCGGCATCAGAGGTGCCGGTCGACACCATTACATGGCGCAGCGTGCTTTCCGGTACGGCGTTGACGAAACCCGCCCAGTCCTGCACGCTATAGTGTTTGTGCACGGCGGTGAGAATATCGAATGCGGCCAGCGCTTTCGCCATGGCGAATGTCCCTACCGTATCCATATTGGCAGCGATAATGGGAACCCCGGACCAGGAAATACCAGCGTGCTTGAAAGTGAATTGACGTTCGAGTTCAACGTCGGAGCGGCTTTTCAGCGTGGAGCGTTTAGGGCGGATAAGAACGTCTTTGAAACCTAACTTCAGATCTTCTTCAATACGCATGTGCGGATTCCTGGGTTAATGGCGATGGACGCAAAGAGAAAAGCGGCGGTGCAACTGCCAACTCCAGTGACGTTATCATACGCACTAAAAATGGCGCCGCAAGACTGCGAAAACCTTCTTTTTTGCGCTACAATCCGGGAAATTTACCTGAAAAATGGCTTTTCGCACCGGATTTGCAACGCAGCCAGACGGACAGGCATCCTGCATCAATACGCACGGTCAGATTGATGCGTTCTTTTTTGCCGCATGACGAGAATTCAGGAACCTTTTTATGGCTTATACGGTTGCGCTGACGGGCGGAGTAGGAAGTGGCAAAAGCACGGTTGCCGACGCCTTTGCGCACCTTGGCGTCACGGTTATCGACGCAGACATCATTGCCCGTCAGGTTGTAGAACCCGGTACGCCCGCACTGTCAGCCATTATCGATCGTTTCGGCAGCGGCATCTGCTTGCCGGACGGCACGCTTAACCGCCGCGCGCTGCGGGAAAAAATCTTTGCCCGCGCCGAAGACAAAGCCTGGTTAAACGCCCTGCTGCATCCGTTGATTGGACAACAAACCCGGCAGGAAATTGCACAAGCCACCTCGGATTACGTACTCTGGGTTGTTCCGCTGCTCGTGGAAAACCAGTTACACAAAAATGCGGATCGCATTCTGGTCGTTGACGTCACCCCTGACACCCAGCTCAGACGTACTATGCTTCGGGATAACGTACCGCGAGAACTCGCGGAAAAAATGCTGGCCGCGCAGGCGTCACGGGAAGCACGACTGGCGATAGCCGACGACGTCATCGATAATAACGGCGCACCAGAAGCGATTGTTTCAGATGTTGCCCGCCTGCATCAGCGCTACCTCGCCCTGGCTAAGCAGGCCGAACAACAGGAATATGAGTAATGCACACCCACGTCCTCTACGAACACCCGTTGAATGAGAAGATGCGCACCTGGCTGCGCATCGAGTTTCTTCTGAACCAGCTGAATGCCCAGCTACCGCTGCGCGACCATGCCACCGCCCTGCACTTCTTCCGCAACGCCGGCGATCTGCTGGATATCTTCGAACGCGGCGACGTGCGATCTGAGCTGATCAAAGAGCTGGATCGGCAGCAGCGTAAGCTGCAGGCATGGGTTGAAGTGCCCGGCGTCGATCAGGAGATGATCGCCACCCTGCGTCATAAGCTGAAAGCGTGCAGCAGCGTGCTGTTAGCCGCGCCGCGCATGGGACAGGTACTGCGTGAAGACCGGCTTATCGCTCTGGTACGACAGCGGCTGAGTATTCCGGGCGGCTGTTGCAGCTTCGATCTGCCCAGCCTGCAGCTGTGGCTTTATCTGCCGCAGGAGATTCGCGATGAGCAGGTAAATGGCTGGATCGCCAGCCTGGAGCCGCTCAATCAGGCGCTCCGTCTGGTGCTTGATCTGGTGCGCAACTCCTCCGCGCTACGTAAACAGACCAGCCTGAACGGCTTTTACCAGGATAACGCCGAAGATACCGATCTGCTGCGTCTGCAGCTGAATCTGGCGGATGGACTTTATCCGCAGATCTCAGGTCATAAAAGCCGGTTTGCGATTCGTTTTCTGCCGCTCGACAGTGAAAAAGGCAGCGTGCCGGAGCGTCTCGATTTTGAACTGGCCTGCTGTTAAGGAGAAATAATGAGCGACAGTGATATTACCCGCGTCAATTGCCCAACCTGTGGCCGCAGCGTCGTCTGGAACGAAAGCAGCCCCTACCGGCCCTTCTGTTCAAAGCGCTGCCAGCTTATCGATCTCGGTGAGTGGGCGGACGAAGAAAAACGTATTCCCAGCAGTGGCGATCTGTCGGATACCGACGACTGGAGTGAACAGCAGCACTAAAACGGCAGCGGCCGCCGTCAATCGCGGTCAGCGCCTTGTTCGACAGGCCGCGAGGCACCCTGCACATCGCGGCAAGCGTGTGGTTATTGTCCGTCAGCGTCACGCAGGCGGGCGATGACCGGAGCGTTAGCAGGCGGGAACGCGCTACTGTCGAGGGCGGTCTGGGCAACCCAACTGCCTGCCTGCCCCTCTTTCCCCCACGGCTCCCCCTCCCAGGCGTCCACCATGAAGAACCAGAAAGCAATATGACGGTCGTCGAAGGTATGTTCCAGCGTCTGGAACAGCGTAAAGTCCGTGGCGCTAATACCGATCTCTTCATGCAGCTCACGCACCAGCGCCTGTTCAGGCGTTTCGTGTGCCTCAATTTTCCCGCCGGGAAACTCTGATTTACCCGCCATATGCGCATCGGCCGCGCGCTGGGTAATGAAGATTTCACCTGCGGCGTTGCGGATGATGCCCGCTGCGATTCGGATATGTTTCATCATAATCAGCCTGTAAAAAAGGCGCAGTTTCCTGCGCCTTTGCTTATTTCAGGGGACCTTAGCTCAAGCGGCCATGGCACTGTTTGTATTTCTTACCGGAACCGCACGGGCACAGGTCGTTACGGCCAACTTTACGATCGCCGCCCTGGGCTGCCAGCGCTTCTGCCGCCTCGGTTTCGTCATCTTTATGGCTGAGCTGCTGCATCTGGGCCAGACGCTCCGCCTCTTCACGACGCTGCTGCTCCATCGCTTCAACCTCTTCCGGCATCCGCACCTGAACTTTGCTCAGTGTGCTGATAACTTCGTACTTCAGTGACTCAAGCATGGCAGCAAACATGGAGAAGGATTCGCGCTTGTACTCCTGCTTCGGATCTTTCTGCGCATAGCCACGCAGGTGGATACCCTGACGCAGGTAGTCCATCGCCGCCAGGTGCTCTTTCCACAGGGAGTCGAGAGTCTGCAGCATGACGCCTTTTTCGAAGTGGCGCATCATGTCCACGCCAACCACGTCCTCTTTACGCTTATAGACTTCAATCGCGTTTTCAAGGATGCGCTCGCGCAGCGTTTCTTCGTGCAGATCCGGCTCTTTATCCAGCCACTCGCTGAGCGGCAGCTCAAGATCGAAGTCGTTTTTCAGACGCTCTTCCAGGCCCGGAATATCCCACATCTCTTCGAGAGACTGCGGCGGGATGTGTGCGTCGATGGTGGTCTTGAACACGTCCTCGCGAATGCTGTTGATGGTGTCGCTGATATCGGACACGTCGAGCAGTTCATTACGCTGGGTGTAGATTGCACGACGCTGGTCGTTCGCCACGTCATCATATTCGAGCAGCTGCTTACGGATATCGAAGTTACGGCTCTCAACCTTGCGCTGCGCGTTAGCGATGGCTTTGGTCACCCACGGGTGCTCGATCGCTTCGCCTGGCTTCATACCGAGCTTACGCATCATGCCCGACACGCGGTCAGAGGCGAAGATACGCATCAGGGCATCTTCCATAGAGAGATAGAAGCGTGAAGAACCGGCATCGCCCTGACGACCGGAACGGCCGCGCAGCTGGTTATCGATACGGCGGGATTCATGGCGCTCGGTACCGATGATATGCAGGCCGCCTGAGGCCAGCACCGCGTCGTGACGCACCTGCCAATCGGCTTTGATCTGCGCAATCTGTTCCGGGGTCGGGTCAACAAGCTCTGCCACTTCTGCCTGCCAGCTACCGCCGAGCACGATATCGGTACCACGACCCGCCATGTTGGTGGCGATGGTAACCGCAGACGGGTAACCCGCCTGCGCAACGATGCCCGCTTCGTTGGCGTGGAACTTGGCGTTCAGCACGTTGTGCTGGATGCCAGCTTTCGTCAGCTCATTCGACACCACTTCGGATTTTTCGATGGAGATGGTCCCCACCAGTACCGGCTGACCGTTGGCGGTGCGCTCTTTGATGTCTTCGATGATCGCCGCGATCTTATCCTGCTCGGTCATGTAGACCAGATCCGGCATGTCTTTACGGATCATCGGACGGTTGGTCGGTACCACGATGGTATCGAGCTTATAGATGGAGCTGAATTCGAACGCTTCGGTATCCGCCGTACCGGTCATCCCGGCCAGCTTTTCATACAGACGGAAGTAGTTCTGGAAGGTGATAGAAGCCAGCGTCTGGTTTTCGTTCTGAATATCCACGCCTTCTTTCGCTTCAACCGCCTGATGCAGACCGTCAGACCAGCGACGCCCCTGCATAGTACGGCCGGTGTGCTCATCGACAATGATGACTTCGCCATCTTTAACGATGTAGTCCACGTCGCGGGTGAACAGCGCGTGAGCGCGCAGAGCAGCGGTAACGTGGTGCATCAGCATGATGTTGGTCGGAGAGTAGAGCGACTCGCCCTCTTCCATGATGCCTTCTTTGACCAGCAGCTCTTCAATCAGCACCAGGCCGCGTTCGGTCAGGGTGACCTGACGCGCTTTTTCATCTACCGAGAAGTGCCCTTCGCCCTGGAAGGTGTCCGAGTCGTCCTTCTCCTGACGGATAAGGTTCGGAATGATTTTGTTTACTTTCTTGTACAGCTCGGAGCTGTCTTCAGCCGGGCCGGAAATGATAAGCGGCGTACGCGCTTCGTCGATGAGGATGGAGTCCACCTCATCCACCAGAGCGTAGTGAAGCTTACGCTGCACGCGCTCTTCCGGGCTGAACGCCATGTTGTCGCGCAGGTAGTCGAAACCGTATTCGTTGTTGGTGCCGTAGGTGATATCCGCGGCGTACGCTTCGCGTTTTGCCGGTGCCGGCATGCCCGGCAGGTTGATCCCGACGCTCAGACCGAGGAACTCAAACAGCGGGCGGTTGTTTTCGGCGTCACGCTGCGCCAGATAGTCGTTCACGGTAACCACGTGTACGCCCTTGCCGCTTAACGCGTTGAGGTAAGCCGGCAGGGTGGCGGTCAGGGTTTTACCTTCACCGGTACGCATCTCAGCGATGCAGCGATCGTTGAGCACCATACCGCCCAGCAGCTGAACATCGAAGTGGCGCATACCAAAGACGCGCTTGCTCGCTTCACGCACCACGGCAAAGGCTTCGGGGATCAGGCTCTCCAGCTCTTCGCCTTTCTCCAGACGCGCACGGAACTCGCCGGTTTTCGCTTTCAGCTCATCATCGGTGAGCTTTTCCATTGCCGGTTCCATGGCATTAATCTGAGCAACAACTTTACGCATACGACGCAGGGTGCGTTCGTTACGGCTACCAAAAACTTTGGTTAATAATTTGATTAGCATAATAAATTCTCAAGCGCCTCGCTGTGCGAAGACAGATAGTAAAGGGGGATAAATAAGGTTTAGCTGAGGCGTTGAGGTCCGGCGCGGATGCCCTGCACCTGGCTTAGCCAGGCAGTGATGCTGAAGGATGCGAGGGATTCACGCGCCGGTTGAATCACGAAACGCGTGATGAATGAAGGCAGCCCTTCCTGCGTCAGCAGTGCGCTGAGGGTATCCAGCAGCGCGAGATGGTGCGCCTGAATGGGCAACGGCTCTTCTGCCACGGAAAGCACCTGGGGTGCCATGGCAAACGAGAGATGACGGATAACGGTGCGAATCGCATGCTGATGCCAGTAATCGACGCTAAAAGAGGGGCGTTTTGCCGACTCCTGGATGCGGATAAAGCTGGTGACATCGACCAGCGGGCTGCGATTCGATGACGAGGCAGAGGTTTCTGCCGGGGTGTTTTGACCAGGGTTGTTATTTAACGCAGGCAGCCCAAAGCTTGCCGCGACCATCCCCAACAAGAGATGCGGCCAGAAGTAACGTCTGCCAAATTGTCGCCAACGCGTTAAAATCCCTGACACTCTGCTCACCTGGACCCTCTGTGACGCTGTGGTCCGTTTATCATCATAATAAGCCTCAAATCTTATCATCAATCCCGCCAGCAGGCAGCACGAAACATGCCGTAACCGACAGTTTATCTTTTTAATCGCAGGAAAGGCCGTCACAAAAATGCAAAGCGGGTCTGGCAGAATCCAGAGGTGGATAAAGCGGTAAGAACTGGATGCAGAAAGGAATAAAACAGGGAGAGCAAAACGACTGGCTTCCCTGGCCGGAGAGAGTGCCAGGTCAACCAGTCGTCATGTTTAAGCGGGTGTTGCTTACGCCAGAACCAGCGAAGGCGCTTTGAAGGCCAGCGGAAGTTCTGCTTCGTCTTCGTAGGTCACATATTCCCAGGCTTCTTGCTTAGCAAGAACGGCCTGCAGCAGTTTATTATTCAGCGCGTGTCCGGACTTATACGCCGTGAATGCACCAATAATGTTGTGACCACACATAAACAGATCGCCAATCGCATCCAGCATTTTGTGACGTACAAACTCGTCTTCAAAACGCAGGCCGTCTTCGTTCAGCACGCGATAGTCGTCAACCACGACTGCGCAGTCGAAGCTGCCGCCCAGGCACAGGCCGCGGGACTGCAGATATTCGATATCACGCATAAAGCCGAAGGTACGTGCGCGGCTGATCTGGCGCATAAACGCGTCCGCTGAGAAATTCATGCAGTAGCGTTGGTTGCTGGCATCAATCGCCGGGTGGTTAAAGTCGATGGTGAAATCCAGCGAAAAACCATTGAACGGTTTGAATTCAGCCCACTTGTCGCCATCTTCTACGCGAACAGTTTCTTTAATCCGCACGAATTTCTTCGCCGCGTTCAGCTCTTCAATACCTGCATCAAGCAGCAGATAGACGAATGGTGCAGCGCTACCGTCCATGATCGGGATTTCCGGCGCGTCGACTTCAATCATAATGTTGTCGATACCCAGACCCGCAAGGGCGGCGTTCAGATGCTCTACGGTAGATATCCGCACGTCGTGCTCGTTAACCAGGCAAGTACAGAGCATGGTATCACGCACGGATTTGGCATCAGCCGGGAAATCTACCGGTGGATTCAAGTCGGTGCGACGATAGATGACCCCGGTGTTTGCCGGCGCAGGGCGCAACGTCAGCGTGACTTTCTTGCCGGTGTGTAAACCGACGCCAGTCGCCTGAACGATACGTTTTAATGTCCTTTGTTTGATCATCGTATAATCTCGCCAAATTACTTAATCTAACCGAAAGTGTATATCACAAACGGCAGAGCATTTTAGCACAAAGAGCGCAAAATCCCAACTTCCGGTTTATTCTTAATCAGCTTGCTTACGCAGGAACGCTGGAATGTCCAGATAATCGGGCTCTTTCGCCGCTTGCGTCGTGTTGTCGTTGACCACTTTAGAAGCCGGTTTCTGCTCCTGGGTCAGCGGCGCCATACCGTGCTGCTGGTAGCGATCCATCACAGGCTGCTGGGTCTGCTTATTGGTCACCAGCGTGATTTCCGGACGCTTGTCCATGCCAATGCCGGTCGCAACAACGGTGACACGCAGTTCGTCGTTCATCTCTGGATCCAGAGAGGTACCGATAACCACAGTTGCGTTGTCAGAGGCGAAGGCACGAATGGTGTTACCCACCGTTTCAAACTCATCCAGACGCAGATCGAAGCCCGCCGTGATGTTGACCAGTACGCCACGTGCGCCAGAGAGGTCGATATCTTCCAGCAGCGGGCTGGAAATTGCCATCTCGGCCGCTTCTTCAGCGCGATCTTCACCGCTTGCTACGCCGGAACCCATCATCGCGTAGCCCATTTCGGACATCACGGTGCGCACGTCAGCAAAGTCGACGTTCATCAGGCCAGGACGTGTAATCAGCTCGGCGATACCCTGCACCGCGCCTTTCAGCACGTCGTTCGCCGCGCCAAACGCGTCGAGCAGAGAGATGCCGCGACCCAACACTTTGAGCAGCTTATCGTTCGGGATGGTGATCAGTGAATCGACATGTTTGGAGAGCTCAGAGATACCCTGCTCCGCGAATGCCATGCGCTTTTTGCCTTCAAAGTTGAACGGCTTGGTCACAACGGCAACGGTCAGAATACCCAAATCTTTGGCCACTTCAGCAACCACTGGCGCAGCACCGGTACCGGTACCGCCGCCCATGCCCGCGGCGATAAAGACCATGTCCGCACCTTCCAGCGCAGCACGCAGGCCTTCGCGGTCTTCTTCAGCGGCGTTACGACCCACTTCCGGGTTGGCGCCTGCGCCAAGACCTTTGGTGATGCCGCTACCGATCTGAATCGTCTGACCTACCGCGGTTTTACGCAGTGCCTGCGCATCGGTGTTTACTGCAAAGAATTCGACGCCTTCGATGCGCTCGCGCACCATATGCTCGACGGCGTTACCACCGCCCCCACCGACGCCGATGACTTTAATCACCGCGTCGTTGGTCAGTTCCATAGGTTCAAACATAGTTTCTCTCCGTTTATGCCTGTTCGCCTGAGACCGTTAATATTTTGCGGTCTCTTTAAAAAATTAAAACTCTTTTCTCAGCCAACTGTTGATTCGCTTAATCCACGAGCCGACTGACGCACGTTTTTCTACTTCCGCCTCACCGCTCAGATGGGACTCTTTCCCATAGTGCAGCAGCCCGACGGCGGTAGAGTAATAAGACTCCTGGGCGTAATCAGTAAGGCCAGTGATATTCAACGGCTGACCAATACGTACCTGCGTATGGAACACGCGCTGCGCACAGGCTGCCAGGCCTTCAATTTGCGCCGCGCCGCCGGTTAACACAATCCCCGCCGCGAGATGATGTTTCACACCCTGCTGGCGAAGCTGCTCCTGCAATTGCAAAATCTCTTCGTTCACCAGGTTGAGCAGCTCGGTATAACGCGGCTCAATCACCTCGGCTAACGTCTGACGCTGAAGGCTGCGGGGAGGACGACCGCCCACGCTTGGGACTTCAACGCTTTCATCTTTCCCTACAATCGAGCCCAGGGCGCAGCCGTGACGGACCTTAATGGCTTCCGCATCGCTCGGCGGCGTCCCGAAGGCGTACGCGATATCACTGGTCACCACGTTGCCAGCATACGGTATAACCTTGGTGTGACGGAGCGCGCCACCGGTATAAACAGCGATATCCATTGTACCACCGCCGATATCCACCACGCAGACCCCGAGTTCACGCTCGTCTTCGGTCAATACTGAATAGCTGGAGGCCAGGCCTGCAAAAATGAGTTGGTCAACTTTCAGGCCACAACGTTCAACGGCTTTAACGATGTTTTTCGCCATATCGTTGTGACATGTGATCAAGTGCACTTTTGCCTGCATGCGCACCCCGGAAAGCCCTACCGGGTTTTTAATCCCTTCCTGGTAGTCAATCGCGTACTCCTGGGGAATCACGTGGAGTACCCGATGCTCATCGCGCACGCGGACGGATTTCGCGGTATGCACCACGTTCTCAACGTCTTCCAGCGTGACCTCTTCCTCGGAAATCGGCACCATCCCGATTTCGTTCTGGCAGCTGATATGTTTACCAGAAAGCGCCAGATAGACCGATGAGATTTGGCAGTCTGCCATAAGTTCGGCCTGGTCAATCGCGCGTTGAACGCACTTAACCACCGACTCCAAATCGTTTACCCCGCCTTTATCCATACCGCGCGAAGGGCAACTGCCCACGCCAATGATATTGATCATACCGTCGGGCAGAACTTCCCCTACCAAAGCAGCAACCTTCGCGGTGCCAATCTCCAGTCCAACTACCAATTTTCTGTCCGTCGCCTTGATCATTGCTGTTCTGCCTGTCACTGATTCTGTTGCTGAGTCTGTTGCTGATTCAGTTCCTCAGGTGGCGTGGGCGCTGGTGCCCAGCCCACTGCCGCACCGGAGTCATAACGCAGGTCAACATAGCTGATAATTTTGCCGTCTGCCTGCGCTTGCTGCTGCAATACCGGGTAAAGCTCGATAAAGCGCTCAAGGCGCTTGATCGTGTCACCGCGCCCCAGGTTGAGCTTGATGTCATTACTCAGCGTCAACTGCCAGGAGCGGCGGGCAGTCATTGCCGCGTCCTTCAGTGCCAGCTTATCTTTCGCCAGCACGGCCCCCATATTGCGATAACCCTGCAACACTTCGTTTTCGCTGCCTTCCGGTCCATAGAGCATCGGCAACGTCTGTTTACTGGTTCGTTCAGCCGGAACGCTGAACGAATTGCCGTCGGCATCAATCATGTGCTGATCATTCCACCTTGCCAGCGGCACATATTCAACCAGATGAATCTTCAATTCGTCCGGCCATTGCTTTCTTACGCTCGCCTGCTTGATCCACGGCAGACGTTCGATCTGACTTTGAATGATATTTACATCCTGAGTCATAAAGGTGCCCGGCGCGCCAAGCGCCAGAATGGACTGACGAATATCATCGTTGCGCGTGTAGTGCCGCTCGCCGGTTACCACCAGCTTTGACAGCGGCAGACGCTGTGCGTCATCCATCCATCCCAGCACGACCCAGCCGCTAAATAAGATGGTGCACACCACCATTAGCAGGAAAATAATGCCTGCCAGACGGGTGCCATTATTCCGGCGGGAAGCAGCATTCTGCTGCTCCTCGGCACGGGCTCGCGCGTTCAGCGCCGCCTGAGACATATCAGTCAGCCAGCTCCAGAATGCGCACCACCAGCTGCGAGAACGTCATTCCGGCCTGACGTGCTGCCATCGGAACGAGGCTGTGGCTGGTCATACCCGGCGAGGTGTTAACCTCAAGCAGATAAAACTGCCCGTCGCTGTCTTTCATTACGTCCACGCGTCCCCATCCGCTGCAGCCCAGGGTATCCCAGGCGCTACGTACCAGATCGGCAAGCGCATGCTCGTCCGCATCTTCTAAACCTGCCGGGCAAAAATACTGAGTCTCATCAGAGAGATATTTCGCCTCATAATCATAGAAGATACCGGCAGGTTGAATACGAATTGACGGCAGAATATCGTTACCAAGCATCGCAACTGTGAACTCCGGCCCGCTGAGCCACTTTTCAATCAGCACTTCGCTGTCATGCTCAAAGGCGAGTTCCAGCGCCGCAACAAGCGCATCGGCATGCTCAACCCGGGACATCCCCACGCTGGAGCCTTCATGCGCCGGCTTGATGATCAGCGGTAAACCGAGATCGTCAATCGCGCGCTGGGTAGCGGCATCAAGCCCGGCGCTGAATTGCGTGCGGGTCAGTGACACCCAGGGTGCCACCGGCAGACCTGCGCCCTGCCACAGCAGCTTGGTGCGCAGCTTGTCCATGCCGATAGCCGACGCCATCACGCCGCTGCCGGTGTAGGGCAGCTCCAGCAGCTCAAGCACGCCCTGCAGCGTACCGTCTTCGCCGCCGCGACCATGCAGCGCAATAAAGACTTTGGTAAAGCCCTGCTCTTTAAGCGTTGTCACCGGAACATCCCGCGTATCTACCGCGTGAACGTTCAGGCCCGCCTCTTTCAGCCCGGCCAGCACCGCCGCACCGGACTGCAATGAAACCTCGCGTTCGGCGGAGTTGCCGCCAAACAGCACAGCGATCTTATCACTCATGCGCGTCATCCTCCGGCGTGTGCGGCTGCAGCTTGATCTCAGCCAGATTTCTGGCGATTTTGCCGATATTTCCGGCACCCTGCACCAGAATCAAATCATTGCCGGTCAGCACCGGGGCCAGCATTTCCGCCACATGCGCGGCATCCGGCACCAGAATCGGGTCAATCTTGCCGCGTGCGCGAATCGTGCGGCACAGCGAGCGGCTGTCCGCCCCCGGGATCGGCGCTTCGCCCGCCGGGTACACGTCCAGCATCAGCAGCACATCAACCTGCGTTAACACGTTGGCGAAATCATCATAGAGATCGCGGGTACGCGTATAGCGGTGCGGCTGGAAGATCATCACCAGATTTTTATCCGGCCAGCCGGCGCGCGCCGCTTTGATGGTGGCATCCACCTCAGTCGGATGGTGCCCGTAGTCATCCACCAGCATCGCGCTGCCCGCTTTACCGTTTACCGGCTCCAGCGGGAAGTTGCCCAGGAAGTCGAAGCGGCGCCCGGTACCCTGGAAACTCTCCAGCGCACGCAGGATGGCGTCGTCCTCAATGCCCTCTTCCGTCGCCACCGCGACCGCCGCCGAGGCGTTCAGCGCATTGTGGCGGCCCGGGGCGTTCAGCGTCACCTGCAGCGCCGGTTTATCCTGGCGCACAATGGTGAACCGACCCTGCGCACCGCTCTGGCTGTAGCCCTCAATGCGCACATCTGCATCGTCACTGAAGCCATAGGTGGTGGTCTGACGGCCAACCTGCGGCAGCAGCTCCCGGATCACCGGATCATCGATGCACATTACCGCCCGTCCATAAAACGGCAGATTGTGCAAAAAGTTGATGAACGTCTGCTTTAAATTTTCGAAATCGCCCTGGTAAGTGTCCATGTGGTCGGCTTCGATATTGGTCACAATCGCCACCATCGGCTGCAAATGCAGGAACGAGGCGTCGCTTTCATCCGCTTCGGCAATCAGGTAGCGGCTGTGTCCAAGGCGCGCATGCGTTCCCGCCGCCTTAACCAGTCCGCCGTTAACAAAGGTCGGATCCAGCCCGGCTTCTGCATAAATGCTGGACACCATCGCCGTGGTCGTGGTTTTCCCGTGCGTGCCTGCCACCGCAATGCCGTGGCGAAAACGCATCAGCTCGGCGAGCATCTCCGCGCGGCGGATCACCGGAATACGCGCCTCGCGTGCTGCGACAATCTCCGGGTTATCCGCAGAGATCGCGCTGGATACCACCACCACGCTCGCATCCAGCACGTTTTCCGGGCGATGGTTGAAATAAATGGTCGCGCCAAGCTGCGTCAACTGCTGCGTCACCGGGTTCGGAGCCAGATCGGACCCGCTTATCTGATAGCCTTCGTTGGCCAGCACTTCGGCAATACCACCCATACCGGCGCCGCCGATGCCAACAAAGTGAATGTGCCGGACGCGACGCATCTCGGGTACGATAGAACGCAGTTTCGCCAGTTGTTGTGTATTCATTCATTAAACCTGCGGCGCAGTGCGCCAAAAAAAACATCAAAATCACACCCGGCCATCGGCCAGGCGATGTCGTTACGCCAGTGCAGCGGCGCGGACTTCGTTTGCTACCCGCTCGGTGGCATCGGGAATCGATGCTGCACGGGCGTGAACCGCCATGGTCATCAGCGTGGCGCGATCCCAGCCCGCAAGGGTGTTGGTAACCGCATCCACCGTGAACTGTGGCTGCTCAATAATCTTTGCCGCGCCGGCTTTCTCCAGCGGCAGCGCGTTCCAGTACTGCTGACGATCCTTATGCTGGAAGGGCACAAACAGCGCGGGCAACCCGGCGGCGGCCACTTCACTGACCGTCAGCGCGCCGGAGCGACATACCACGACGTCGGCCCAGCCGTAGGCTTGCGCCATATCGTCGATAAATTCGGTCACTTTATGCTGCGGCTGCCCGGCGGCGGCATAGGCTGCCTGTACTGCCTCCAGCCCGCCTTTACCGCTCTGATGCCAGACGGTAATGCGATTGCCAAGCCTTCCAGCCACCTGCGGCATGGTCTGGTTAAGGATGCGCGCGCCCTGGGACCCGCCAACTACCAGCACCCGAATCGGCCCTTCGCGTCCGGCCAGACGCGCGTCCGGCAGCGGGAGCGCCAGCACGTCCGTACGTACCGGGTTACCTACCACATCCGCATTCGGGAATGCGCCAGGAAACGCCTGCATCACTTTTTTGGCAAGCTTCGACAGCCATTTGTTGGTCAGGCCGGCGATGCCATTCTGCTCATGCAGCACGACAGGGATCCCTAAAGACCAGGCGGCAAGCCCGCCCGGCCCGGATACATACCCGCCCATACCCAGCACGACGTCAGGCCGGAAGCGCTTCATAATGGCGCGCGCCTGGCGCCACGCGTTGAAAATGCGAACCGGCGCCATCAGCATCGCGCCGAGGCCTTTCCCGCGCAGGCCAGAAATACGAATGAAATCAATCTCAATGCCGTGCTTCGGCACCAGGTCGGCTTCCATACGATCGGCGGTACCCAGCCAGCGAACCTGCCAGCCCTGGACCATCAAATGGTGCGCAACGGCAAGCCCGGGGAACACGTGTCCGCCGGTACCGCCTGCCATCACCATCAACCGTTTCGCTTGCCCTGTCATCGTGAACCTCGTGTAAACGCCTGGGCATTCTCCAGACGCGTTTCATAATCTATGCGTAACAGAAACATGATGGCCGTCGACATGATAAGCAGACTCGAACCACCGTAACTGATAAGCGGCAGCGTCAGACCTTTGGTCGGCAGCATCCCCGCCGCCGCGCCTACGTTTACCAGTGCCTGGAAGCTGAACCAGACGCCGATCGAGCAGGCAAGAAAACCTGAAAAACGCTGATCGATCTCCAGTGCGCGACGCCCGATGGACATCGCACGGAAAGCGACGAAGAATACCATCAATAATGCAAGTACCACACCGATATATCCGAGTTCTTCCCCGATAATCGAGAAGATAAAGTCGGTATGTGCTTCCGGCAGATACTCCAGTTTTTGCACGGAATTCCCCAGCCCCTGCCCCCACAATTCACCGCGGCCAAACGCCATCAGCGACTGGGTCAACTGATAACCGCTGCCGAAGGGATCTTCCCACGGATTCCAGAAGGAGGTAACGCGGCGCATACGGTAAGGTTCGGCAAGGATAAGCAGCACCACCGCCGAGATCCCCATACCGATGATGGCGAGGAACTGCCAGAGCTTTGCCCCGGCCAGGAACAGCATCGCCAGCGTGGTGACAAACAGTACCACCACGGTACCAAGGTCAGGCTGGGCCAGCAGCAGCACCGCCATCACCAGGATCACGCCCATTGGTTTTAAGAAGCCGCGCAGGTTGTTGCGCACTTCGTCCACCTTACGTACCAGGTAGTTGGCGAGATAGCAGAACAGCGACAGCTTCGAGAGCTCCGCAGGCTGAATACGCAGCGGGCCGAATGAAATCCAGCGCGACGCCCCGTTTACCGAGCTACCCACCACCAGAACGATGAGCAGCATAATAATAGAAGCGATCAGCATAAATGCACTGTGGCGCTGCCAGAACGACATCGGCAGGCGCAGCGTGATCATCGCCAGCATGAACGACAGCAGCAGATAGAGCGCATCACGCTTGGCAAACAGGAAGGGATCGTCCGCCAGGCGCTGCCCCACCGGCATTGATGCCGAGGTGACCATGATGAAGCCGATCGCCGCCAGACCAAACGTGAGCCACAGCAGCGTGCGGTCATACATGACCAGGCTGGTGGTATCTTTTTCACGCGAGCCCATGACCCAGCCTTTCAGCGCCGAAAACAGCCATACCAGAAGCCCGGCCCCTGGTACGCGCGGCACGCGAAGACGTGGGAGAGAAAGACGCATCACCCGAGCTCCTTCGCAAGGCGGGTGAATACGTCACCGCGCTGTTCGAAATTTTTAAACTGGTCGAGGCTGGCGCAGGCCGGAGAGAGCAACACCATGTCGCCCGGCTGAAGCTGTGCGGCAAGACGCTGCATCGCCTGCTCCATGGTGTCGGTCTGCACGGCCACCTCAGGACGCAGTGCGGCAAGCTCCGCGCCGTCACGCCCGAAGCACCAGAGGCGAATGTTGTCTCCGCCAAGATAGCGGCGCAGCGGCGTGAAGTCCGCCGATTTTCCGTCGCCCCCCAGCAGCAGGTGCAGCGTTCCCTCAACCTGTAATCCGTTGAGCGCCGCCTCGGTGCTGCCGACGTTGGTCGCTTTGGAGTCGTTAACCCAGCGCACGCCGTTGTGCTCATAGGCCAGTTGGAAACGGTGCGGCAGACCGGTAAAGGTGGTTAAGGCGGTCAGGCTACTGGCGCGCGGCAGGCCGGCGGCATCCGCCAGCGCCAGCGCGGCCAGCGCGTTGGTGTAGTTGTGTTGCCCCACCAGCTTCATCTCTTTCACGTTCAGGACTTTTTCGCCCTTCACCCGCAGCCAGGTTTCACCCTGCTGACGATTGAGATGGTAGTCGCCAACGTCGATCCCGAAGCTGACACAGCGCGCGTCGGCGCCGCGTACCGGCATGGTCAGTGCATCGTCGGCGTTCACCACGCAGGTAACGGCATTTTCGTAGACGCGTAGCTTGGCGCCGCGATACTGCTGCAGGCCAAACGGATAGCGATCCATGTGATCTTCCGTGACGTTGAGGATCGTCGCGGCCACCGCTTTCAGGCTGCTGGTGGTTTCCAGCTGGAAGCTCGACAGCTCCAGCACGTAAAGCTCGCGGTCGTCATCCAGCAGCATCAGGGCCGGCAGGCCAATGTTACCGCCAACGCCGGTATTGATGCCGGCGGCTTTCGCCATTTCGCCTACCAGCGTCGTCACGGTGCTTTTACCGTTTGAGCCGGTGATGGCGATGATGGGCGCCTGGGCTTCACGACAGAAGAGTTCGATGTCACCCACGATCTCCACACCGGCGTCAGCCGCCGCGCTGAGCGATGGATGTGCCAGTGCGATACCAGGGCTTGCCACGATCAGATCCGCCGCCAGCAGCCAGTCATCGTTGAGGCTACCCAGATGGCGCTCAACGTTTTCAGGCAGCTTGTCCAGCCCCGGCGGCGCAGTGCGCGTATCCATGACGCGCGGCGTCACGCCGCGGGCGAGGAAATAATCCACGCAGGAAAGCCCGGTCAGCCCCAGCCCAATAATCACGACGTTTTTGCCCTGGTAAGCAGACATAGTTAACGCACCTTCAGGGTTGCCAGGCCAATCAGCACCAGCATCAGCGAAATAATCCAGAAGCGCACGATGACGCGCGGCTCCGGCCAGCCTTTCAGTTCATAGTGGTGATGAATCGGTGCCATACGGAAAATACGCTGGCCGCGCAGCTTGAACGAGCCCACCTGCAAAATAACCGACAGGGTTTCCACCACAAACACGCCACCCATGATCACCAGCAGGAACTCCTGACGCAGCAGCACCGCGATGATGCCCAGCGCGCCACCCAGCGCCAGCGAACCGACGTCGCCCATAAAGACCTGCGCCGGATAGGTGTTGAACCACAGGAAGCCCAGCCCTGCCCCGACAATGGCGGTGCAGACAATCACCAGCTCACCGGCGTGGCGCAGATAGGGAATATGCAGATAGTTGGCGAAGTTCATGTTACCGGTCGCCCAGGCTACCAGCGCGAAACCGGCGGCCACCAGCACGGTGGGCATAATCGCCAGGCCGTCCAGCCCGTCGGTCAGGTTGACCGCGTTGCCGGTGCCGACAATCACAAAGTACGCCAGCAGGATGTAGAACAGGCCAAGCTGCGGCATCACGTCTTTGAAGAACGGCACCACCAGCTCGGTGGCCGGCGTGTCTTTCCCGGCCAGATAGAGCGCAAACGCTACGCCCAGCGCAATAACCGACATCCAGAAGTATTTCCAGCGTGCGATCAGGCCCTTGGTATCTTTGCGTACCACTTTGCGGTAGTCATCGACAAACCCAATAGCGCCGTAGCCCACCAGCACGAACAGCACGCACCAGACGTACGGGTTCGACGGGTAGGCCCACAGCAGCACCGACACCACAATGGAGAACAGGATCAGCAGGCCGCCCATCGTCGGCGTGCCGCGCTTGCTGAAGTGCGACTCCGGACCGTCGTTACGCACGACCTGACCAAACGAGAGCTCCTGCAGACGCGCGATCAGGCGCGGCCCCAGCCACAGTGAGATAAACAGCGCAGTTAACAGGCTGACGATGGCCCTGAACGTCAGATAGGAAAAGACGTTAAAGCCGGAATAATATTTGACCAGATGTTCGGCCAGCCACACTAACATGTCCTGTTCTCCTGTAATGCATGTACTACCTCTTCCATGGCGGCACTGCGTGAACCCTTCACTAAGATGGTGATCGGGGAATGTTCAGCAATAAGCTGCTGCAAACGCGCGATCAGCGCGCGCTTATCAGTAAAGTGTTCGCCATTCAGACTGGCGCTGCTGATGGCTTCGCTGAGGGTACCGACGCTCAACACCCGGTCGATACCGACCGCGTTCGCCGCGTCACCCACCTGGCGATGGCACGCCAGCGCTTCGTCGCCCAGCTCTGCCATATCGCCTACCACCAGCACGCGCGTACCCGGCATCTCGCTCAACACGTGCACGGCGGCGGTCATTGACCCCACGTTGGCATTGTAGGAGTCGTCCAGCAGCAGCTGCGTGTCGCTCAGTTGGATCGGGAACAGACGCCCCGGTACCGCTTTGAGAGTCGCCAGCCCGGCTTTTATCGCTTCACGCGATGCACCAACTGCCATTGCC
Source organism: Siccibacter turicensis LMG 23730 (assembly GCF_000463155.2). Classification (GTDB taxonomy): domain Bacteria; phylum Pseudomonadota; class Gammaproteobacteria; order Enterobacterales; family Enterobacteriaceae; genus Siccibacter; species Siccibacter turicensis. The sequence goes on from NZ_AWFZ01000017.1 coordinate 123,469, forward strand.
AGGGCGGTTGCCGCCAGCGCGTTGGCGATATTGTGACGGCCCGGCAGGGGCAGCGTGACGTCGATGCTGCCCACCGGCGTCTGCAGCGTGAACTCGGTGCCGTGTGTGGTCATACGCACGTCGGTGGCGGTGAAATCGCTCTGCGCCGCGTTAGGTGAGAAGCGCCAGGTTTTACGATCGCCAATCACACTTTGCCAGTTCAGCCAGTCGTTGTTATCGGCGTTGATGATGGCGATGCCGTCCGCAGGCAGGCCGGTGAAAATCTCACCTTTTGCCTTCGCAACGCCCGCCAGCGAGCCGAAGCCTTCCAGATGCGCGGCGGCCAGGTTATTGACCAGCGCCGCTTCCGGGCGGGTGAGGCTCACGGTCCAGGCAATTTCGCCCTGATGGTTGGCCCCCAGCTCGATCACCGCATAGTCGTGCTCCGGCGTCAGGCGCAGCAGCGTCATCGGGACGCCGATGTCGTTGTTGAGGTTGCCGGCGGTATAGAGCGTGTTGCCGCACTGGCTCAGAATCGAGGCGGTCATCTCCTTAACGGAGGTTTTGCCGGACGAGCCGGTCAGCGCCACCACGCGAGTCGGCACCTGCTGGCGCACCCACGCGCCCAGCTCACCAAACGCCAGGCGGGTATCGCTCACCACCAGCTGTGGCAAATCGACGTCCAGTAAACGACTGACCAGCAGCGCACCCGCGCCGCTCTCTTTGGCCTGCTGCGCAAAGTCGTGAGCGTCAAACCGCTCACCTTTCAGCGCAACGAACAGACAGCCGGGGGTAATTTTTCGGGTATCGGTAGTGACGTTATCGACAGCCACATCAGCGCCATGACGCTCACCGCGCAGCGCGCCGGCAAGCTGGCTAAGCAGTACGCGGATCATGCCACCACTCCCAGCAGCCGGGCTGCGGTGATGCGATCGGAGTAGTCGAGGCGGCGATTGCCGACGATCTGGTAATCCTCATGCCCTTTTCCGGCAATCAGCACCACGTCATTTTCCTGCGCCTGCATGATGGCGTTGGTCACGGCTTCGGCGCGGCCTTCAACGGCGCGCGCCCGCCCTGCATCGACCATGCCGGCGAGAATATCGTTGATGATGGCTTTCGGGTCTTCGGTACGCGGGTTGTCGTCGGTCACGACCACCACGTCGGCAAACTCTTCGGCAATAGCCCCCATCAGCGGGCGCTTGCCCTTGTCGCGATCGCCGCCGCAGCCAAATACGCACCACAGTTTACCAGTGCAGTGCAGGCGCGCGGCCTGCAACGCTTTCTCCAGCGCGTCAGGAGTATGGGCGTAATCCACCACCACGGTGGGTTTGCCCGGCGCGCTGAACACTTCCATGCGTCCACAGACCGGCTGCAGGCTCGACGCGCTCGCCATCAGCGCATCCAGCGGGTAACCAAGCGCCAGCAGGGTGCCGAGCGCCAGCAGCAGATTGCTGACGTTAAATGCGCCCATCAGGCGGCTGTTGATTTCGCCGTCGCCCCAGCTTGATGAGAAGCGAACGGTCGCGCCGCTGTCGTGGTAGGTCACCGCATCGGCACGCAGCCAGCGGCCACGGCAGGCGGGATTAATGTTGTTTTCCATCGAGACGGCCACCGCGTCGGGCAGATTAGCCAGCCAGCGGTTCCCGACCTCATCGTCGGCGTTGATGATGGCCTGGCCGTAATGGTGGCTGGAGAACAGCTGCCATTTCGCGGCTTCGTACTGCGTCATATCGCCGTGGTAATCAAGGTGATCGCGGCTGAGGTTGGTAAAGACCGAGGCGGCAAACTTCAGCGCCGCCACGCGGTGCTGTACCAGACCGTGGGAAGAGACTTCCATCGCCGCCAGCGTTGCGCCCTGCCCTGCAAGGTTAGCAAGCACTTGCTGTACATCGACCGCCGAGCCGGTGGTGTTTTCCGTTGGGCTGACTTTGCCCAACAGGCCGTTACCCACGGTGCCCATCACGGCGCTGGTTTCGCCAAGCAGCTGCGCCCACTGCGCCAGAAGCTGGGTGGTGGTGGTTTTGCCATTGGTACCGGTAACGCCAATCAGGCGCAAACGGTCAGACGGCTCATCATAGAAACGCCCGGCCAGCGCGGAGAGTCGCTCCGTCAGCTGGCTGAGATAGATAACCGGCACGCCATGCATTTCACGCACTTCGCCGTCGGTCGCCTCGCCCTGCGCGTCCGCGATAATGGCCGCTACACCTTGCGCTATCGCCTGCGGGATATAACGACGCCCGTCCGCCTGATGACCGACTACTGCCACAAAAAGATCGCCTGCGGCAGCCACACGGCTGTCGAGTGTCATCTCTCGCAGCGCTCGCGCAGGTAGCCCGGCTACCCACGGAGCGAGAAGGTCGCGCAAATTACGATCTGCCACCTGTTCCCTCATCTCGATTAATTACAAATTCGTTTTTCTCACCCGTTGCCAGCGCGTCCGGTTCGATGTTCATGGTGCGCAGAACGCCGCCCATGATGGCGCCGAACACCGGTGCTGACACGGCACCGCCGTAGTATTTACCTGCCTGCGGATCGTTGATAACCACGACCAGCGCAAAACGCGGCTGGCTGGCTGGCGCGACACCCGCGGTGTAAGCAATATATTTATTGATGTATTTGCCGTCCGGCCCGACTTTTTTAGCGGTACCGGTCTTGATCGCAATGCGGTAGCCCTTGATGGCGGCCTTGACGCCGCCGCCGCCCGGCAGCGCCACGCTTTCCATCATGTGGACCACGGAGCGCACCAGCGATTCAGGGAATACGCGTTCCCCCGGTACCGGGGGATCAACTTTGGTAATCGACAGCGGGCGATAGATGCCGTAGCTGCCGATGGTTGCGTAGACACGCGCTAACTGTAACGGCGTTACCATTAGCCCGTAGCCGAAAGAGAAGGTGGCCCTCTCTATGTCAGACCACCGTTGTTTTTGAGGATATAAGCCACTGCGTTCTCCGACCAACCCCAAATTGGTCGCCTTTCCCAGCCCAAAGCGTGAGTAAGTATCTACTAACGCCGAGGACGGCATCGCTAACGCCAGCTTTGATACACCGACGTTACTCGATTTCTGTAAAACCCCTGTCAGGGTCAGTTCGCTATAGCGCGCCACGTCTTTAATTTCGTGACCGTTAATACGGTAGGGAACGGTGTTGAGCACCGAGTTTTCCTGCACCACACCGCGCTGCAACGCGGTCATCACCACCATCGGCTTGACGGTGGAACCCGGTTCGAACACGTCGGTGATGGCGCGGTTACGCATCGCATCTTTCGGCGTACCGGCGAGATTGTTCGGGTTGTAGGACGGGCTGTTGGCCATGGCCAGCACTTCGCCGGTGCTTACGTCCACCAGCACGGCAGTCCCGGACTCGGCTTTGTTGAACGCCACGGCGTTGTTGAGCTCGCGGTACACCAGCGCCTGCAAGCGCTCATCAATGCTGAGCGTCAGGTTGTGCGCGGCCTGGCTGTCGGTTGAGGAGATATCTTCGATAACGCGGCCGTAGCGATCCTTACGCACCACGCGCTCGCCCGGCTGGCCGGTGAGCCACTTGTCGAAGCTTTTCTCGACGCCTTCAATCCCCTGGCTGTCGACGTTGGTAAAGCCAATCAGATGCGCGGTGACGCCACCGGAAGGGTAGTAGCGGCGCGACTCTTCGCGCAGGTGGATACCGGGCAGCTTGAGCTTTTTGATGTAGTCGCCGATGTCCGGGTTAACCTGACGGGCCAGATAGATGAAGCGCCCTTTCGGGTTAGCGTTAACGCGGGCCGCCAGCTGATCGAGCGGGATCTTGAGCGCGTCGGACAGCGCTTTCCAGCGGTTATCCAGCGTAATTCCACCGGCATCGTGCAGCTCTTTCGGGTCCGCCCAGATGGCTTTTACCGGCACGCTGACCGCAAGCGGTCGCCCGGAGCGATCGGTAATCATACCGCGCGAGGTTGCCACTTCCTGCACGCGCAGGGAGCGCATGTCGCCCTGCCGCACCAGCATCTCGGGGTTAATAATTTGCAGCCAGGCGACGCGGCCCAGCAAAAACGCGAGCGCGAGAAGAATACAGCCGCACAGCAACGCAAAACGCCAACCGATAAAGTTGGCTTGCTCTTCCTGACGTTTTGGTTTTAGCGTCTTTGCCGCTGCTTTCATGCGTTTACCATGGCTTACGTCATTCCTGTTTTTGAACCACAATGTTTTCCTGAGAAGGATCGACATGCTGCATTTGCAGCTTATCCGTGGCGATCCGTTCAACCCGGCTGTGATCGCCGAGCGCGTTCTCTTCCAGAATCAGGTTACGCCACTCAATGTCCAGCGCATCGCGCTCCAGCACCAGCTGCTCGCGTTGTGCGGTCAGCAGGCGCGTGTGGTGCGCGGTGGTGACGACAATAATGGCGGTAACGATAATGGCGATGAACAGACAGAGTGGCAGTTTCCCCTGACGCAGGAGATCGCTGCCGATCACGCCCGGTAAGGCGTGACGTTCGGTGCTGCCAAGCGATCCGGTGATCCTGCTCAGCGTCTCCGACACTCTTCCGATCATGCCTCAGTCCTCTCCGCGATACGCAGAACCGAGCTACGGGCGCGCGGATTTTCCGCCACTTCTTCTTCGCCCGGCATCAATTTGCCTAACGCCTTCAGCTGGCGACCACCGAGCTTGCTGAGCTGGGCTTCGGTCATCGGCAGCCCGGCCGGCACCTGCGGGCCGCGGCTCTGTTCACGCATAAAGCGTTTCACAATGCGGTCTTCCAGCGAGTGGAAGCTGATCACCGACAGCCGCCCGCCCGGGGCCAGCGCGGCAATCGAGCCTTTCAACGCCTGTTCAATCTCTTCCAGTTCGCTGTTCACCCAGATACGTACCGCCTGGAACGTGCGGGTGGCGGGATGCTTGAACTTGTCTTTGACCGGCGTGGCGGCAGCCACGACGTCCGCCAGCTCTTTGGTACGCGTCATCGGCTGCTCGCGGTTGCGCTCAACGATGGCGCGCGCGATGCGTTTGGCAAAACGCTCTTCGCCAAAGGTTTTCAACACCCAGACAATGTCCGCCTCTTCGGCTTTCAGCAGCCATTCCGCTGCCGACTGACCGCGGCTTGGATCCATACGCATGTCCAACGGGCCATCGCGCATGAAAGAGAACCCGCGTTCGGGATCGTCAAGCTGAGGAGAAGAGACGCCAAGATCGAGCAAAATGCCGTCGATCTTGCCGACGAGATCGAGCTCGCTGACGTAGTCAGCAAGCTGAGAAAATGGGCCATGCACGATGGAGAAACGCGGATCGTCGATCGCCTGCGCGGCGGCAATAGCCTGCGGGTCGCGATCGATCGCGATAAGACGCCCCTGCTCGCCAAGCTGCGACAAAATAAGGCGTGAGTGTCCACCACGGCCAAACGTGCCATCAATGTAAATGCCGTCGGGACGAATGTTCAGACCGTTTACCGCTTCGTCCAGCAGCACCGTGGTGTGTTTAAAAGTATCCATCATGATTTATAGCGATAAATCCTGAAGCCGCTCGGACAAGGCGTCCGATGACGACTGTTCAGCGTCAATATCATCCCTGACTTGTTGATACCAGGTCGTTTCATCCCACAGTTCAAACTTATTGAACTGCCCGACCAGCATCACTTCTTTTGTCAGCCCTGCGTGTTGCCGTAGTACGGGGGCTAAAAGCAGCCGACCCGCGCTGTCCATCTGGCACTCACTGGCATGTCCCAATAACAAACGCTGTACGCGGCGTTCGGCGGGGTTCATGCTCGACAAACGCGACAATTTCTGTTCAATAATTTCCCATTCCGGGAGGGTGTAAAGCAGCAGGCAGGGGTGGTGGATGTCAATGGTGCAAACCATTTGACCCGAAGCGGCCTCAATCAGCGTTTCCCGATAACGGGTGGGCACGGATAACCGCCCCTTACTGTCGAGATTGACTACTGTTGCCCCACGGAACATGTCAGCCTCACCCTTGATGGACCCAAATACCACTTTACCCCACAAAATCCCACCACGAGTTTACGGAGCGGAGGAAAAGCTTGTCAAGACGGCACCCACGCCGACATCGGCAATTGTTTCTGCTTTAACAGGTGATTAAGGCCGGAATTAATACTGCAAAACGGGCGAGGCAAAATTAACGCTATGAATATTTGTAAGAAAATGACGCATAGACAGGGAACCGTTAAAACCAACCTAAATACCACTTACGCTAAATTAGTATTCAGTTTGCGACGCGGGCAGCATTTTAAGCCATAACGCGTCGCGAGGACAGCACCAGATGTTAGCTACCCGCGTTTGACGGGTTCAATCTCTGGTTAGTCCGGCGGGCCGTGGCTCGCGCCCGGATAAATCCATAAATAGCCGACGCTTCATGTGTAACAAAACAATACCAGCGCAATGAATCCTTACGCCTTAAGGGAAATATAACGGGCGTGATGTTAAAAAATATTTAAAGGAAGGATACAAAAATAATCTGCTGCAGATTTGTCGGAATATAAAAAACGGCAGCCAGGCTGCCGTTTATTTATACCCGACTTAAGCTTCCGCGTCGGTAAAGGCTGCGTTTAATGCGGCTGAGACCCGGTTTTGGCTTGCGCGGTTCGTCTAAATTCGCCAACACCAGCTCCAGTACGCGCTCGGCGACCTCGCGATGGCGCTGCGCCACCGCCAGCACCGGGCACTGGATGAAATCGAGCAGTTCGTTGTCGCCAAACGTGGCGATAGCAAGCTCAGTCGGCAGCTGGCCCTCACGCTTGAGCGTCACGTCCATGACGCCCTGTAATAAAGGAAACGACGTAGTGAACAGCGCCTGGGGCATGGGGTTGGTTTCCAGCCATTTTTCAAACAGCTGGGCGGCGGCCTCGCGCTCGTAGCTGTTGGCATAGAGGTATTTCACCTCGCGCGGATCGTCCTTCCAGGCAGCGCGGAACCCTTGCTCGCGCAGGAAACTCACCGACAGCTCAGGCAGCGCGCCGAGATAGAGCACCTCTTTTGCCGGGAACTTGCGCAGCTCTTCCGCCAGCATCTGGGCATCGTCCTGATCGGCCCCGACGACGCTGGTGAAGTGTTCGCGATCGAGGGCGCGATCGAGCGCCACGATGGGGAAGCTGTCGTTGGCCCAACGCTGGTAGAACGGGTGCTCCGGCGGCAGCGACGTCGACACAATGATGGCATCAACCTGACGCTGCAACAGATGTTCGATACAGCGCATCTCGTTATCCGGCTGATCTTCAGAGCAGGCGATCAGCAGCTGGTAGCCGCGCTGGCGGGCCTGACGCTCAAGGTAGTTGGCGATGCGGGTGTAGCTGGTGTTCTCCAGATCCGGGATAACCAGGCCGATAGAGCGCGTTCGTCCGGCGCGTAAGCCGGCAGCCACAGCGTTAGGGTGGTAGTTATGCTCGCGTACCACTGCCATGACTTTCTCAACGGTTTTGTCACTGACGCGATACTGCTTCGCTTTGCCGTTGATGACGTAACTTGCCGTGGTGCGTGATACGCCAGCAAGCCGCGCGATTTCGTCCAGTTTCACAGTTGCCCCTTGCGATGAGTGTGTTATCCATAACCAAAATAAGGTTATAGGGTAAATCCTGTAACATCTAAGCGCAGAAAAGTAACAGGGGCAACCGCTTTTGCGCCAGCGGCAAAGCTTTTGGCGAAAAAAAACCCGGAAACGGGCTCCGGGCTTTATCAGGTTATTGCCGTTTCGCCTTAACGCATGATTTTCTCACCGCGGGCCAGCCCCACGACGCCCGAGCGGGCTACTTCAACAATTTTGGCGACTTCCCGGATGGTTGCCAGGAAGGCGTCGAGTTTCTCGCTGGTACCGGCAAGCTGTACGGTATAGATAGAGGGCGTTACGTCGATGATCTGCCCACGGAAAATTTCCGCGTTGCGCTTCACCTCTTCGCGCCCGTACCCGCTGGCCTGCACCTTAACCAGCATGATTTCACGTTCAACGTGCGCCCCCTGGCCCAGTTCGCTGACCCGCAGCACGTCCACCAGCTTATGCAGCTGCTTTTCGATCTGCTCAAGCACCTTCTGATCGCCCACGGTCTGGATCGTCATGCGCGACAGCGTGGGATCGTCGGTCGGCGCCACGGTGAGGCTCTCTATATTGTAGCCGCGCTGGGAGAAGAGGCCGATCACGCGGGACAGTGCGCCCGATTCATTTTCCAGCAGTACTGATAATATCCGGCGCATAATCAGGTTCTCTCCGTTTTGCTTAACCACATTTCGTCCATACCACCACCGCGGATCTGCATCGGGTAGACATGTTCGGTGCCATCAACCGTGACATCCACGAACACCAGACGACCGTTGCGGACCTGTTCAAGCGCGGCAGCGAGCTTGCTCTCCAGCTCTTCTGGCTGGGTGATGTTGATCCCCACGTGCCCGTAGGCTTCTGCCAGCTTCGCAAAATCAGGCAGGGATTCCATATACGACTGCGAATGGCGGCCGGAGTAGATCATGTCCTGCCACTGTTTCACCATGCCGAGGTAGCGGTTGTTAAGGTTCAGCACCAGTACCGGCAGCTCATACTGCAGGGCGGTGGACAGCTCCTGAATGTTCATCTGGATACTGCCGTCGCCGGTGACGCAGATAACCGTTTCGTCCGGCAGGGCCAGCTTCACACCCAGCGCCGCGGGCAGACCAAAGCCCATGGTGCCCAAACCACCGGAGTTGATCCAGCGGCGCGGTTTATCGAAGGTGTAGTAGAGCGCTGCGAACATCTGATGCTGGCCGACGTCGGAGGTCACATAGGCCTCGCCGTGGGTCAGACGATACACCGCATCGATCACCGCTTGTGGCTTTATGGCGCGGCTCTCGCGGTCCCAGGCCAGGCACTGGCGGGCGCGCCACTGCTCAATCTGCTGCCACCAGTCGCGGATCTCATCCAGCGGCTGCGGCGTCTCTTCCTGGCCGAGCTGCTCAAGCATCTGGGTCAGCACCTGGCGCGCATCACCCACGATAGGAACATCGGCATTCACGGTTTTGGAGATGGACGCCGGGTCGATATCAATGTGCAGCACGGTAGCGTTCGGGCAGTACTTCGCCAGATTATTGGTGGTGCGATCGTCAAAGCGCACGCCCACGGCAAAAATCACATCGCTGTTGTGCATGACCATATTGGCTTCATAGGTGCCGTGCATGCCGAGCATCCCCAACGCCTGACGGTGCGTTCCCGGAAATGCCCCTAACCCCATCAGGGAGGAGACCACTGGCAGGTTGAGTTTTTCGGCAAGCGTGCGCAGCTCCGCTTCGCAGTGCGCATTGATCGCCCCGCCGCCCACATAGATAACCGGTTTCTTTGCCGCCAGCAGGGTCTGCAGGGCGCGCTTGATCTGCCCCTTGTGGCCCTGAGTGGTCGGGTTGTAGGAGCGCATGCTCACGGATTCCGGCCACAGGTAAGGCAGCTTGTTCGCCGGGTTAAGAATATCTTTTGGCAGATCTACTACCACCGGCCCCGGACGTCCGCTGGCCGCCAGCCAGAAGGCTTTTTTCAATACGCCAGGAATGTCTTCGGTCTGTTTCACCAGGAAGCTGTGCTTTACCACCGGGCGGGAGATGCCCACCATGTCGCACTCCTGGAAGGCGTCATAGCCAATAAGCGAGGTCGCCACCTGCCCTGACAGCACTACCAGCGGAATAGAGTCCATGTAAGCCGTTGCAATACCGGTGATAGCGTTGGTGGCGCCAGGGCCAGAGGTCACCAGCACCACGCCCACCTCGCCGGTGGCGCGGGCGAGGCCGTCGGCCATGTGTACCGCCGCCTGCTCATGGCGTACCAGCACGTGATCGATCCCGCCAACGGTATGTAGCGCATCATAGATATCGAGGACCGCGCCTCCGGGGTAGCCGAATACCTGCTTTACGCCCTGATCGATAAGCGATCGGACGACCATCTCGGCTCCTGACAACATCTCCATGGTTTGCCTCCAGGCTGTTATTGTTATTGACGGACTGCGAAACGCATCTCCGCACTGTCTCGGGCCGCAGGCCATTCATCCTGCGCTATCGTTGTTATCATTGCTTTAACATAACCGCTCAAAATCTGGCAGGCAATTGGCAGCTTGCCGCGTGCAGGCGCCCTGCCCCGTTGCCGCCAGAGGTAATAAGCAGCATGAACCGAGTTATCTATAAGAAATAAGCAAAAGTAATGACAGAAAATGTTATGAATGCCGACGAGCGTAGCGTTAATGCAAATTTCTCGGGTTTAACGCAGCGCGGCAACACGCCTTAACGAGTACTCAGCATAAAAAACTACTTAATGAATCTCAGATAGCAAAAAACCGGGGAATACCCCGGTTTGCACAGAAAGGCCGCAACGGTTATTTACGACAGATAGTGGTGAGTAACTCTTCCATCCACTGATGCCCTTTATCCCGGCCTGCTGCTTCATGCCAGGATAAATAGCAGGTCCGGCTGTTAAGCTTCAGCGGCAGCGGGCTTATCTTCAGGTGCAGGCTGTCGACAAACTCCTCGGCAAGCCAGCGCGGCGCAATGGCCACCAGCTGGGTCTGGGAGACCACATTTAATACGCTGGTCATCGCCATCCCCTGATAGGCAATACACGCCTGCTTATCCGGCGTGTCATACCAGGGCAAACTGAATGAGGCGAATCGATCTAATGAAACCACCGCGTGTTGCTCGTTATAAACATCGCTTTCACGCATCGGCATGGTCATGCGCGGATGCGTCTGGCTGCACACCAGCACCATTTCATCTTTAAACAGTGGGACGCAGGAAAACTCGGGACGACGAAACTCATCATAGCCAATAACAAATTCCGTCTCCTGATAACGCAGCTGATGCTCAATATTCTGATTCAGACAGGATTTAAATATCAGGTGAATGTTCGGGGCAATATCGCGAATACGATTATATATCAGTGAGGTTAATAAATTATCCAGCGGGCTGCAGACGCAAAGATTAAACTGGCGCTCGCTGCTGATGGGTTCAAACCCCGACCCAGGCAGTTCGTTTTGAATAAGCTGTAACGCCTGGCGCACTGAACCAAACAGTTTATAGGCCCTCGCCGTAGGCTGTATGCCACGCCCATAGCGGACGAACAGCTCATCGTTGAACATCACCTTAAGACGGGCAACGGCGTTACTTACCGCAGGCTGCGACATCCCCAGCTGGTGGGCCGCGCGGGTGATGTTCTGCTCCTGCATCACCGCATCAAACACGGTAAGCAAATTGAGATCCACCATCCGCAGCTGCGACTTGATCTCTTCCTGAATCGGGTGCTGCTCATTATGATCTTCAGACATAGTCCACTCCACTGATCGACTTTCTTCCCTGGCCAGCAACGCACTGACCTTGCCATTAACACCGCGTCGCGCATACTTCCATCGCGACGGCATATCTCTAAATAATTTCTGAAACCGCTAACGGCCTGCGGTTAAGCAGGCTGAACAGAGTGAATGAAAATGGCGGCACTACAGTAATGAACTGACACTTCACGCTGTTTAGCTGACGCTAAATACAGGCAGCGCTAATAATCAATTTCATTATATATTGCGGCTCAACAATCAGCCCTGTGAATACCCAAAGGTGAATAACTGCGGAATGCGGTAAAACGCGTCATTACATAAAGGAAGAGTATTAAAGCATTATACCCATCCAAATAACATATAGTTTAATTCTTATTTTTTCCTGAATACGGAATAATAAAAAAGAGCATTTACAACGCCTTTGCTGGCCTCGAAGCCGGATTTTTAGATATCGCTTTATTTGCACTTTTATCCAGAAGATTCCCCTGAACTGCACGCCGCCGTTACCGCCGGGAATGTAGCGCGCCGGTTAAAACAAGGGTTGACACACCCGGCGCTATCAAGTACCTCTAAAGGTATATTCACGAATTCATTGAGGTTTGATTCATGTTCATTACCGTTCGCCTACTCGGTCTACTACTAAACGCCTTCACTGCGCGCGGTAGACTGTTGGGCGACAATTAACACTGAGTCGAATCAACAGATCAAAAAACCCGCGCCGCTGCGCGGGTTTTTTTATGCCCGCTGCCCGGCGCGAAGTAAACGACAAGGACCCACACTTATGAGCCAGCAAGTCATCATTTTCGATACCACGTTACGTGACGGTGAACAGGCATTACAGGCCAGTCTGAGCGTTAAAGAGAAACTGCAAATCGCACTCGCGCTTGAGCGTATGGGTATTGATGTGATGGAAGTTGGCTTCCCGGTTTCTTCACCAGGCGATTTCGAATCTGTCCAGACCATTGCCCGCCAGGTAAAAAACAGCACCGTCTGCGCCCTGGCGCGCTGTGTGGAGAAGGATATCGACGTTGCCGCAGAATCCCTGAAAGTGGCCGAGGCGTTCCGCATCCATACGTTTATTGCCACCTCGCCGATGCACATTGCCACCAAGCTGCGCAGCACGCTGGATGAGGTTATCGAGCGCGCGGTCTATATGGTCAAACGCGCCCGCAATTATACCGACGACGTGGAGTTCTCCTGCGAAGACGCCGGTCGCACCCCGATTGCCGATCTGGCACGCGTGGTGGAAGCCGCCATCAACGCCGGTGCCAGAACCATCAATATTCCGGATACCGTCGGCTATACCCTGCCCTTCGAATTCAGCAACATCATCACCGGCCTGTACGAGCGCGTGCCAAACATCGATAAAGCCATTATCTCCGTTCATACCCATGACGATTTGGGAATGGCCGTTGGCAACGCCCTGGCCGCCGTTAACGCCGGTGCGCGTCAGGTTGAAGGTACCCTGAACGGCATTGGCGAGCGCGCCGGGAACTGCGCGCTGGAAGAGGTCATCATGGCGATTAAACTGCGCCAGAGCATGCTGAACGTCCACACCCAAATCAACCACCATGAAATCTGGCGCACCAGCCAGACCGTCAGCCAGATCTGCAGCATGCCGATCCCGGCGAACAAAGCCGTGGTTGGTTCCGGCGCCTTCGCCCACTCCTCCGGCATTCATCAGGACGGCGTGCTGAAAAACCGTGAAAACTACGAAATCATGACGCCGGAGTCGATCGGTCTGAACCAGGTGCAGTTGAACCTGACCTCACGCTCTGGCCGCGCGGCGGTGAAGCACCGCATGGAAGAGATGGGCTACCACGAAAACGACTACAGCCTGGACGATCTGTACGACGCCTTCCTGAAACTGGCCGACAAAAAGGGCCAGGTCTTCGACTACGATCTGGAAGCGCTGGCGTTTATCAATAAACAGCAGGAGGAGCCGGAGCACTTCCGCCTCGACTACTTCAGCGTGCAGTCTGGCTCCAACGACATTGCGACCGCCTCGGTGCGCCTGGTGTGCGGTGAGGATGTGAAGGCCGAAGCGGCGAACGGCAACGGCCCGGTGGATGCGGTTTACCAGGCAATCAACCGCATTACCGACTACAACATTGAACTGGTGAAGTACGGCCTGAGCGCCAAAGGGCACGGTAAAGATGCCCTGGGCCAGGTGGATATCGTCGTGAATTACAACGGTCGCCGCTTCCACGGCATGGGCCTGACCACCGACATCGTCGAGTCGTCTGCCCGCGCCATGGTCCACGTGTTGAATAACATCTGGCGGGCGAGCGAAGTCGAAAAAGAGCTGCAGCGTAAAGCACAGAATAAAGAAAACAATCAGGAAACCGTGTGATGTCAAAAACTTATCATATTGCCGTTTTGCCGGGTGACGGGATTGGCCCGGAAGTTATGTCCCAGGCCCTGAAAGCACTGGACGCCGTGCGTCAGCGTTTTGACCTGCGCATCTCCACCAGCAGCTATGACGTGGGCGGGATCGCTATCGATCGCCACGGTAACCCGCTGCCGCCGGCGACGGTTGAAGGCTGTGAGCAGGCCGATGCCATTCTGTTCGGCTCGGTCGGCGGCCCGAAATGGGAGCATCTGCCCCCGGCCCAGCAGCCCGAGCGTGGCGCATTGCTGCCGCTGCGTAAGCACTTCAAGCTGTTCAGCAACCTGCGTCCCGCAAAGCTCTATTCCGGGCTGGAAGCGTTCTGCCCGCTGCGTGCCGATATCGCCGCCCGCGGCTTCGATATCCTGTGCGTGCGCGAACTGACCGGCGGTATCTATTTCGGACAGCCGAAGGGGCGTGAAGGCAGCGGCATGCATGAGAAAGCGTTCGATACCGAGGTGTATCACCGCTTTGAAATTGAACGCATCGCGCGCATCGCCTTCGAATCTGCCCGCAAGCGTCGCCAGAAAGTGACCTCGATTGATAAGGCCAACGTGCTGCAAACCTCGCTGCTGTGGCGTGAAATCGTTAACGACATCGCTCGCGAATACCCGGACGTTGAACTGGCGCATATGTATATCGACAACGCCACCATGCAGCTGATTAAAGATCCTTCCCAGTTTGACGTGCTGCTGTGCTCCAACCTGTTTGGCGACATCCTGTCCGATGAGTGCGCGATGATCACCGGCTCGATGGGCATGCTGCCCTCCGCCAGCCTGAACGAGCAGGGTTTCGGCCTGTATGAGCCCGCCGGCGGTTCCGCGCCGGACATCGCTGGCAAGAATATCGCCAACCCGATTGCCCAGGTGCTGTCGCTGGCGCTGCTGCTGCGCTACAGCCTGGAAGCCGAAGACGCCGCGTGCGCCATTGAGCAGGCGATTAACCGGGCGCTGGAAGAAGGTATCCGTACAAACGATCTGGCCCGCGATGGCCAGGCAGTCAGCACCGATGAGATGGGCGACATCATCGCCCGCTACATCGCCGAAGGGGTGTAATCATGGCTAAGACGCTGTATCAAAAATTGTTTGATGCCCACGTGGTGTATGAAGCGCAAAATGAAACGCCGCTGCTTTATATCGATCGCCACCTGGTGCATGAGGTGACCTCACCTCAGGCGTTTGATGGCCTGCGCGCGCACAATCGACCGGTGCGCCAGCCGCAAAAAACCTTCGCCACGATGGACCATAACGTCTCTACCCAGACGAAAGACATCAACGCCTCCGGCGAGATGGCGCGCATTCAGATGCAGGAACTGATTAAGAACTGCAACGAATTCGGCGTCGAGCTGTATGACCTGAACCACCCTTATCAGGGTATCGTCCACGTGATGGGCCCGGAACAGGGCATCACCCTGCCCGGCATGACCATCGTCTGCGGCGACTCCCACACCGCGACCCACGGCGCGTTTGGCGCGCTGGCCTTCGGTATCGGCACCTCCGAAGTGGAGCACGTGCTGGCCACCCAGACCCTGAAGCAGGGCCGGGCGAAAACCATGAAGATTGAGGTCACCGGCGTGGCGGCCCCTGGCATCACGGCAAAAGATATCGTGCTGGCGATCATCGGGAAAACCGGCAGCGCTGGCGGCACCGGGCACGTGGTCGAGTTCTGCGGTGACGCGATTCGCGCACTGAGCATGGAAGGCCGCATGACGCTGTGCAACATGGCGATTGAGATGGGTGCCAAAGCGGGCCTGGTAGCACCGGATGAGATCACCTTTAACTATGTCAAAGGCCGTCTGCACGCCCCGAAAGGCGATGATTTCGACGAGGCGGTAGCCTACTGGAAAACCCTGCAAACCGACGAGGGCGCGCAGTTTGACAGCGTGGTAACGTTGCGGGCCGAAGACATCGCCCCGCAGGTTACCTGGGGCACCAATCCGGGTCAGGTGATCTCGGTGACCGACGCGATTCCCGATCCGGCGTCCTTCGCCGATCCGGTGGAGCGCGCCAGCGCCGAGAAAGCGCTGGCCTACATGGGGCTGACGCCGGGCGTGCCGTTGACCGATGTCGCTATCGACAAAGTGTTTATTGGCTCCTGCACCAACTCACGTATTGAAGATTTACGCGCCGCCGCCGACGTCGCCCGCGGACGCAAAGTCGCGCCGGGGGTACAGGCGCTGGTAGTACCGGGTTCCGGTCCGGTCAAAGCGCAGGCCGAAGCCGAAGGGCTGGATAAGATCTTTATCGACGCTGGCTTTGAGTGGCGCCTGCCGGGCTGCTCCATGTGTCTGGCGATGAACAACGATCGCCTGAACCCCGGCGAGCGCTGCGCCTCCACCAGCAACCGCAACTTTGAAGGCCGTCAGGGCCGCGGGGGCCGCACCCATCTGGTCAGCCCGGCAATGGCCGCCGCCGCCGCCATCAGCGGGCACTTCGCCGACATTCGTGGTCTGAAATAAGGAACCTACCATGGCAGAAAAATTTACTCAGCATACCGGCCTGGTTGTCCCGCTGGACGCCGCGAACGTGGATACCGACGCGATTATCCCGAAACAGTTTTTGCAGAAGGTCACCCGCACCGGTTTTGGCGCGCACCTGTTTAACGACTGGCGTTTTCTGGATGACAAAGGGGAGCAGCCGAATCCGGAATTCGTGCTTAACTTCCCGGTGTATCAGGGTGCGTCTATCTTGCTGGCACGTGAGAACTTTGGCTGCGGATCGTCGCGCGAGCACGCCCCCTGGGCGCTGACCGACTATGGCTTTAAGGTGATTATTGCCCCGAGCTTCGCCGATATTTTCTACGGCAACAGCTTTAACAATCAGCTGCTGCCGGTCACGCTCAGCGACGCGGAAGTTGACGAGATGTTCACCCTGGTTAACGCGAATCCGGGTATCCGTTTCGAAGTGGATCTGGAAGCGGAAGTGGTGAAGGCCGGCGACAAAACCTACCGATTCAGTATTGACGCCTTCCGCCGTCACTGCATGCTCAACGGCCTCGACAGTATTGGCCTGACGCTGCAGCACGACGATGCCATCAGCGCGTACGAGCAGAAGCAGCCTGCGTTTATGGGCTAAAAAGCGCAGTGGCCCGCGCGGGCCACTGCAAACACATTTACGCCCTCAACGCGCCTTCAAAATCACACATCCTTCACCCGCGTGGTGATGAACAGCGTTATCAAAGACAACCCGGCAATCGCCCAGTACACCGCGTAGTGACCAAAGCTTTCCGCCAGCGCCCCCTGCATTACGCCTGCCAGAATCACGCCGGTAGAAATACTGTTGGTAAATAGCGTGGTGGCCGACCCGGCACGACCCGGCATCAAATCCTGAAACCACAGCATGCCGATTCCGGCGATAATGCCGATAAACACCGCGTTGAACAGCTGAAGCAACAGCAGAGCCTCCCGGGTGTGAAACAGAATCAGCCCCGCATAAAACAGCACCCCGGCAGCCACTGCGGTGACCATCATTCGGCGTTTGCCGATGCGCTTAACGTAGTAGCCGGCAAGCAGCATCGCCGGGATCTCAAGCCCTGCCGCGGTGCCCATCAGGATACCGGCGAGCTTATCAGGCAGCCCCAGATCGGCACTGATCCACAGCGGCATATCGATGATGTACATGGTGTTGCAGGTCCACATCAGGGTGGAGGCGATAAACAGCAGCCTCACGTTGCGATCTTTCCAGCCGCTGACCTCGGTCAATGGCATATCAGCTGGCTGCGGAATACGCTCCACCGCCGGCAGAGAGAAGGCGATCACCGCAAGGCTGGTGGCAAAAATCCCGGCGGCGATAAGAAACATGGTGGTGAAGCCGTAGTTCAGCGCCAGCATAAAGGCCAGCGGCGGCCCGATAACCCAGGCCAGCGAAAGCTGGGCGCGCATGACCGAGCTGAACATCACCACTTCCCGGGCGGAGCGATCGGCATATTCACGCGCCAGGGCGAACAGCTGCGGCATGGCGGTATTGGCCACCGAGGCCAGCAGCACTCCGCAGGTCAGCAGCGTCAGGTAGTGGCGGTTAAAGGCAAACAGCAGCGCATTGCCTACTGCCATCAGGCAGCAAAACATAATAAGCTTGCGACGATCGCCCTGGCGATCCGAACGGCGCGCCAGCCACAGGCTGACCCCGATGCCGGCAATGGCGTTGACCGTATAGAACAGACCGACCCAGAAGGGGCGTACTTCCACCTCACGGCTCAAAAACAGGCTTAACGTGGGAGCCTGGAGCGCACCGGCCACGCCCATCATGAAAGAAACCACCATGAACGCGAGATAAACCCCGTTCAGACGGCGACCTGTCGTTAATAACCACAGCATCGGAGATCCCTGGAAAAAGAGTGGAATAAAGGGGTGCAGCATAAACGAAAAAAGCCAGCAGTAGCACACTGCTGGCGGGTGTTTATTCACACCAATACTCAGTCACACATGACGATTGCTGTCAGGGTCAACGGGCCGGCGGGCAGTAACCTCCCACTGCAGCAGTTCATTCAGCATCCCCACGCGCTGTGCTGCACTCAGGCGTGCCAGCCATGACGGCAACACGTGCTGGGTGGCGGTAAAATACGCCAGCCAGAATGACTTTGCAGATGACCCGTTCATCGACACCTCCTCGCTTTCATCGCCGGTAAGTATTGACGTAATATGGGGATAATTAAATTGATGAATTTTGCATCAGGAGTTCCCCTTTTATGTCCTCCACTCGCCTGCAACAACAATTTATCCGCCTCTGGCAGTGCTGCGACGGGCAGCCCCAGCACACCACGCTCAGCGAGCTGGCCGCCCGGCTGAACTGTTCGCGCCGCCACATGCGCAATCTGCTCAACGCGATGCAGGCTGAGGGATGGCTCAGCTGGCAGGCCGAAGCGGGACGTGGAAAACGCTCGGCACTCACCTTTATCTATACCGGCCTGGCGCTACAGCAGCAGCGCGCCGACGATCTGCTGGAGCAGGATAAACTCGACCAGCTGTTGCAGATCGTCGGCGACAAAGCCGCGGTGCGCCGCATGGTAGTGTCCCATCTGGGCCGCAGCTTTCGCCAGGGGCGCCACATTTTGCGCGTGCTCTACTACCGCCCGCTGCAGAACCTGCTGCCCGGCAGCGCCCTGCGCCGCTCGGAGACCCACATCGTGCGGCAGATCTTCAGCGGCCTGACCCTGATAAACGAGGAAAACGGGGAAATCGAAGCGGATATTGCCCACCACTGGCAGCAGCTTACCCCGCTTCACTGGCGCTTCTTTTTGCGACCCGGGGTGCATTTTCATCACGGCCGCGAACTGACCATGCAGGACGTCATCGCCTCGCTGGAGCGCATCCGTTCGCTGGCGCTCTATGCCCATATCGCGCAGATCCACTCCCCCACGGCCTGGACGCTGGACATCCACCTGACCCAGCCCGACAAATGGCTGCCCTGGCTGATGGGCAGCGTGGCGGCCATGATCCTGCCGCAGGAGTGGGACACCATGCCGAATTACGCCAGTCGTCCGGTGGGAACCGGCCCCTACGCCGTGGTACGCAATAACAGCAACCAGCTGAAGATCCACGCCTTTGACGACTACTTCGGCTACCGGGCGCTGATCGATGAAGTGAATTTCTGGGTATTGCCGGACATCAGCGAAGAGGTAAGCAGCGGCGTGCATCTGGAAGGCGCAGCGGAGGATGAAACCGCCGTCGAAAGCCGTCTTGAGGAGGGATGCTACTACCTGCTGTTTGATGCCCGCTCCCACTGCGGCGCCAGTGACGCGGTGCGCCGCTGGGTAAGCCAGGTGCTCTCTCCGGTCAATCTTATCTGGCACGCCAGTACCCACAACCAGCGCTACTGGTTCCCCGCCTATGGCCTGCTGCCACGCTGGCACCATGCGCCGCGCATGGCAGATCATCCGCGCCCGGCCGGACTGGAGCGCCTCACCCTGACCTTCTACCGCGATCACGTCGAGCACCGGGTGATTGCCCAGGTGATGGAAACCCTGCTGGCGCAGCATGGCGTGCACCTGACAATCAACGAAGTCAGCTACGAAGCCTGGCATCAGGGCGACGAGGTGAGCGATATCTGGCTTAACAGCGCCAATTTCACCCTGCCGCTGCCGTTCTCGCTGTTCGCCCATCTGTATGAGATGCCGCTGATGCACCAGTGCATTTCCCTCGACTGGGAGCAGGACGCGCAGCGCTGGCGCGCCGGTGAACTGGATCTGCCCCAGTGGTGTCAGCAGCGCATTGAGCGGCTCGATATTTTTCCGCTGATCCATCACTGGCTCACCATCCAGGGACAGCGCAGCATGCGCGGGGTGCGCATGAACACGCTGGGCTGGTTCGACTTTAAATCGGCGTGGTTTGCCCCACCGGAGCCCTGAGCCGCCGACGCCCGCTGCGAATAATGCAGCGAGCGCTTTCATTAATTAACCAAATCATTACAATGCAAGTCGTTCTCAACGGGGTGCCCTGTCAACCGACTGGCGCTGAGATAATACCCGTCGAACCTGATCCGGATAACGCCGGCGAAGGGATTTGAGGCTACCGCTCAAAATCCTTTGCCCCCTGAATAAAAGGTGCAAAGTGCTCAAAAAACTGATTCCTCTCCTGGCGCTGCTTGCCGCGCCCGTCTTCGCTAAACCGGTCCTGACCGTCTACACCTACGACTCGTTCGCCGCCGACTGGGGCCCCGGGCCTGCGGTTAAAAAAGCCTTTGAAGCCGACTGCGGCTGCGAGCTGAAGCTGGTGGCGCTTGAGGACGGCGTGTCGCTGCTCAACCGCCTGCGCATGGAAGGCAAAAACAGCAAGGCAGACGTGGTGCTGGGGCTGGATAACAACCTGCTGGAAGCGGCAACGAAAACCGGTCTGTTCGCGAAGAGCGGCATTCCCGCCGACGCGGTCAAGGTACCCGGCGGCTGGAAAAACGACGTTTTCGTTCCGTTCGACTACGGCTGGTTCGCCTTTGTCTATGACAAGAATAAACTCAAAAATCCGCCGAAAAGCCTGAAAGAGCTGGTGGAGAGCGATGAGAAGTGGCGCGTGATCTATCAGGACCCGCGCACCAGTACGCCGGGCCTGGGCCTGCTGCTGTGGATGCAAAAGGTCTACGGCGACAATGCGCCGCAGGCCTGGCAGAAGCTGGCGGCGAAAACCGTTACCGTGACCAAGGGCTGGAGCGAGGCCTATGGCCTGTTCCTGAAAGGGGAGAGTGACCTGGTGCTGAGCTATACCACCTCCCCGGCGTACCACATCATCGAAGAGAAGAAAGCGAACTACGCCGCCGCCAGCTTCAGCGAAGGCCACTATTTGCAGGTGGAGGTCGCCGGGCGTCTGGCGGGCAGCAAACAGCCGGAGCTGGCCGATAAGTTCCTGAAATTTATGCTCACCCCGGCCTTCCAGAGTGCCATCCCCACCGGCAACTGGATGTACCCGGTGAGCGACGTGACGCTGCCAGAGGGTTTCTCTGCCCTGCCTAAGCCGCAGACCACGCTGGAGTACAGCGCCGCCGAGGTTGCCGCGCAGCGCGCCGGCTGGATCAGTGAATGGCAACGCGCCGTCAGCCGCTGATCCCCGGCTGGCTGTGGCCTGGCCTGTGCGCCGCCACGCTGCTGGTGGCGGTTGCCCTGGCGGCGTTCGCGGCGCTGTGGTTCAACGCCCCGCCCGGCGACGCGCGCGCCCTGCTGCACGACAGCTACCTGTGGCACGTGGTGCGCTTCTCCTTCTGGCAGGCGTTTCTCTCCGCCCTGCTTTCCGTGGTGCCGGCGATCTTTCTCGCCCGGGCGCTTTACCGCCGCCGCTTCCCCGGCCGCGAGACGCTGCTGCGCCTGTGCGCCATGACGCTGGTGCTACCGGTGCTGGTGGCGGTGTTCGGCATCCTGAGCGTCTATGGTCGCCAGGGCTGGCTGGCGTCGCTCTGCGCGTGGATCGGCATCGAGTGGCGTTTCTCGCCCTACGGCCTGCAGGGCATTCTGCTGGCGCACGTCTTTTTTAATTTACCAATGGCGACGCGCCTGCTGCTGCTCGCCCTCGAGCAGATCCCCGGCGAGCAGC
This sequence comes from Siccibacter turicensis LMG 23730, assembly GCF_000463155.2. Classification (GTDB taxonomy): domain Bacteria; phylum Pseudomonadota; class Gammaproteobacteria; order Enterobacterales; family Enterobacteriaceae; genus Siccibacter; species Siccibacter turicensis. The sequence goes on from NZ_AWFZ01000017.1 coordinate 145,093, forward strand.
GTCAGATCGCCGCCCAGCTCAATATGCGCGGCTGGCACTTCTTTCGCTACGTGGAGTGGCCGTGGCTGCGTCGCCAGATTGCTCCGGTAGCGGCGCTGATTTTCATGCTTTGCTTCGCCAGCTTCGCCACCGTGCTGTCGCTGGGCGGAGGGCCGCAGGCCACCACCATTGAACTGGCTATCTTCCAGGCGCTCAGCTTTGATTACGACCCGGCCCGCGCCGCGCTGCTGGCGCTGCTGCAGATGGTCTGCTGCCTGGGGCTGGTGATGCTCAGCCAGCGGCTCAGCAAGGCGATCCCGGTGGGCAGCAATGCGGTATCGGGCTGGCGCGATCCGCAGGACAGCCTGCGCAGCCGGGCCGTCGATGCCCTGCTGATTGGCCTGGCGCTGCTATTGCTGCTGCCTCCGCTGCTGGCGGTTATCGTCGATGGGCTGAACCGCAGCATGGGCCATGTGCTGGCCGATCCGGTGCTGTGGGAGGTGCTGGTCACCTCGCTGCGCATTGCCCTCGGCGCCGGGCTTCTGTGCGTCATCCTCACCGTGATGCTGCTGTGGAGCTCACGCGAGCTGCGCCTGCGCCAGCGGGCAACCGCAGGCCAACTGCTGGAGCTGAGCGGGATGCTGATCCTGGCGATGCCGGGCATCGTGCTGGCCACCGGTTTCTTCCTGCTGCTCAATGCCTCGGTGGGCCTGCCCCAGCAGGCCGACGCCATCGTCATCTTCACCAATGCGCTGATGGCGGTGCCCTATGCGATGAAGGTGCTGGATCACCCGATGCGCGACGTTGCGGCTCGCTACGGCCTGCTCTGCCAGTCGCTTAATATGCAGGGCGTCAACCGGCTACGCTGGATTGAATGGCGCGCCCTGCGAAGGCCACTCGGTCAGGCGCTGGCCTTTGCCTGCGTACTCTCCATCGGCGATTTCGGGGTGGTGGCGCTGTTCGGCAACGCCGATTTCCGCACCCTGCCCTACTATCTCTACCAGCAAATCGGCTCCTACCGCAGCGAGGACGGCGCGGTCACCGCCCTGCTGCTGCTGCTGCTCTGTTTCCTGCTGTTTACCGTGATTGAAAAACTACCGGGGCGCCATGCTGACTCTCACTGATGTAACCTGGCTTTACCAGCATCTGCCGCTGCGCTTTAACCTCAGGATGAACGCCGGCGAACGGGTGGCGGTACTTGGCCCGAGCGGAGCCGGGAAAAGCACCCTGCTGAGCCTGGTGGCGGGTTTTCTTGAACCGGCCTCCGGGCACATTACGCTTAACGGCGTGGATCACACCCATACCCCGCCAGCCCAGCGCCCGGTGTCGATGCTGTTTCAGGAGAACAACCTGTTCACCCACCTGACGGTGCGGCAGAACATCGGCCTGGGCCTGCATCCGGGGCTGAAGCTGAACGCCGCGCAGCGCGACAGCCTGATGACTATCGCCCGACAGATGGCCATTGAACCACTGCTCGACAGGCTGCCTGGCGAGCTGTCAGGCGGTCAGCGGCAGCGCGTGGCGCTGGCCCGCTGTCTGGTGCGCGACCAGCCGGTGTTGCTGCTGGATGAACCCTTTTCGGCGCTCGATCCGGCGCTGCGTCAGGAGATGCTGACCCTGCTGGAGACGCTGTGCGACAGCCGTCGCCTGACGCTGCTGATGGTGTCGCACAGCATTGAAGACGCGGTGCGCATTGCGCCCCGCAGCATCGTGGTGGTGGATGGACGCATCGCCTGGGATGGCGACACGGGCGCGCTGGTGCGCGGGGAAACCAGCGCCTCATCGCTGCTGGGGATCGCGCCTCAGTGACCGCCGGTGACCACCTTGCGCAGGATGCCGAGATAAACCGGCATCAGCGGGTGGTTCAGCAGCGCGGCCAGCGACCCAAGCGCGGTCACGCTGACTAACGGTGCCAGCCAGCGCAGGCGCGCGCGCGGCAGGTACGCCGCCAGCCGATCGGTGCTTCCCTTACCGCTGCGCCACCAGCGCCAGCATAGCCAGCCGGCTACCCACAGCAGCAGCGCGACGCCCAGCAGCAGCCACTTGAACCAGCTGCTCTGCATATCATCGGGAATATCGATCGCCGCGCCGGCAAGAATACCGGGCAGGAAGTAAAACGGCGGCCAGAGCACGCAGCCAATCACATTCGGCAGCACAAACTTGCGCACCGGCAGATCCAGCATGCCCGCCACCATCGGCACCAGCGGACGCGTGGGACCGACAAAGCGCCCGACCAGAATGGTAAACATGCTGTGCTGATGCAGGGCATGCTCGGTTTTATCCAGTAGCGCTTTGTTCTTCTTGAGGAATGACCAGCGGTGGAGCGGCTTTTTAAAGCGCCAGCCGAGGCCAAAGGAGATCCAGTCGCCGAGGAAGCAGCCTACGATGCCCGCCATCCACGCCTGGTAAAAGTTGACCTCGCCGCTGCCAATCAGCGCGCCAAGCCCCGCCATCAGTACCGTGCCGGGCAACAGCAGCCCCACCAGCGCCAGCGACTCAAGGAACGCCACCAGCGCCACGGCAATCAGCGAATACGTCACAGACTGCGTAATAAAGTGATCCAGAAAAGCTTCCATAACGTATCCGTCAGTGTGAGGAAGGGGGATTCTCCTGAGCCCGCCGCGCCCCGTCAAGCTCCCGTCCTCCTGAAAACCGTCACGGAGAGAAGATTTCGCCGTTGATTAGCCCTTTGTTTAGCTACGCCTGCTCGCACCCGGCGCGGAACTCGCTCGGACTGGCGCCGGTGCACTTTTTAAACACCCGGGAAAAGTAGAGCTGATCTTCAAAACCGACGTTGCGTCCGACGCTGGCGATGGGCATACGCGTGGTGCTCAGTAACAGTTTAGCCTGGCTGATACGCTGGTCTTCGCGCCAGCTCAGCACGCTGACGCCCAGCTGCTGGCGGAACAGATGGGAGAGCCGTGACGGCGACAGGCAGACGTGCTGGGCGACACCGGCGATGTCGAAGCTGCTGTCGGCCAGATGGTCGCTGATATACTGGCAGGCCTCACGCACCCGATGATCCAGCGGGGCTTTCAGCGATTCGCTGATCACCTCCACGCGCCGCAGCAGCACCTGCTCCAGCAGATTGATCGCCAGCAGCTCCGAGTAGCGCCCCTCGCCCTGCGCGGCCTCAATGATTTGCTGGAACAGGCTGGCAAACTGCGCGGCGTGCGCTTCGTCCGGGCGATAAAATCCGGTATGGGCAAAGATGGCGGGCCAGTTCAGCCACTCGTGCCAGTAGGCCCGTGGGCGGAAGTAGACCCACTGGTGATACCACTCCTGAGCGCCGGGGCTGCGGCCATAGTGGTGAATCTCGCCCGGCGGGAACAGCAGCATGTCGCCAGGCTTGCAGATAAACTGCTGCCCCTGGTTTTTCACCACGCCTTCACCACGCACCGTCAGGTTCAGGATATAGCCCTTCATCCCCAGCGGCCTGTCGATAAAGAAATCCAGGTAGCTGTCCGCCTCAATGGGCGTCAGTCCGGCCACCAGATGGGCGTTGAATGAGTAGCCCGGCAGCAGCGGATCGTTTTGCATTTCAGCCATATTGTGCAGCGCTCCGACGAGAAAGAAGGAAACCAATTGTCCATATCCCCTTCGATCGCCATGGCAGCACGCTTCGGAAGGAGCATGGTGCCTGGAATCGAGGGATAAGTCCGCTTAATCGCAGTGATTCGTTCTGCAAACGGGCGGAATAACCCGGTGAAGCGGATAACAGGAGTGTCTATAACAGCGGCAGAAATGTCCACATGCAATATTTGCGTGGCGTCACAGTTTCCAGACCCATAGCATTTTAGTCCATAAGATAAGCCGATTTCCCCTGACGGTTTTCAGCCTCAAAAACTACTGTTCATCCATGTCTGTTTGTTCATGGAGCACTGAAAGATGGCAATCGCCCTGGGCCTGGATTTTGGTAGTGATTCGGTACGCGCACTGGCAGTGGACTGCGCCACCGGTGCAGAGCTGGCCACCTCGGTTGAGTGGTACCCGCGCTGGATGGAGGCCCGCTTCTGCGATGCCGCCCACAATCAGTTTCGTCATCACCCCCTCGACTACATCGAATCAATGGAGAAAGCGCTGCTGGCGGTGCTGGCCTCGCTACCCGAGGACGCACGCCGGGACATCGTCGGCATCGGCGTTGACAGCACCGGCTCCACCCCGGCACCGATAGACGACGAAGGCCGCGTATTGGCGCTGCGCCCGGAGTTCGCCGACAACCCGAACGCCATGTTCGTGCTGTGGAAGGATCACACCGCGGTTGAGGAAGCCGAAGCCATCACCCGCCTGTGCCACCAGCCCGGCAACGTGGATTACTCCCGCTACATCGGCGGGGTGTACTCCAGCGAATGGTTCTGGGCCAAAATCCTTCACGTCACCCGTGCCGATAGCGCGGTGGCGCAGGCTGCCACCTCCTGGATCGAGCTGTGCGACTGGGTACCGGCGCTGCTCTCCGGTACCACGCGTCCGGCGGATATTCGCCGCGGACGCTGCAGCGCGGGCCATAAATCCCTGTGGCATGAGAGCTGGGGCGGCCTGCCGCCGGCCAGCTTCTTTGACGAGCTTGATCCCATCATTAATCAGCACCTCAGCTGGCCGCTTTTCCGTGATACCTGGACTGCGGATGTGCCGGTCGGCACGCTCAGCGCCGAGTGGGCCGCGCGTTTAGGCTTACCGGAAAACGTCACCATCTCCGGCGGCGCGTTCGACTGCCACATGGGCGCGGTGGGTGCGGGCGCACAGCCCAACACGCTGGTTAAAGTCATCGGCACCTCCACCTGCGACATCCTGATTGCGGATTACCACAGCGTGGGCGATCGCGCGGTTAAGGGCATTTGCGGTCAGGTGGACGGCAGCGTCACACCGGGCTTTATCGGTCTGGAAGCGGGCCAGTCGGCGTTCGGCGATATCTATGCCTGGTTTGGCAGGGTACTGGGCTGGCCGCTGGACGAGCTGGCCGCACAGCATCCTGAACTGCGCGAGCAGATTGCCGCCAGTAAAAAAGCACTGCTGCCAGCGCTCACCGCCGCCTGGGCGAAGCAGCCCTCGCTTGACCATCTCCCGGTAGTGCTTGACTGGTTTAACGGCCGCCGCACCCCGGATGCCAACCAGCGTCTGAAGGGCGTGATCACCGATCTCAGCCTCGCCACTGATGCCCCGGCGCTGTTTGGCGGCCTGGTGGCGGCAACGGCCTTTGGCGCACGCGCCATCATGGAGTGCTTCACCGACCAGGGTATTGCGGTTAACGACGTGATGGCGCTTGGCGGCATCGCTCGCAAAAACCCGGTCATCATGCAGGCGTGCTGCGATGTGCTTAACCGTCCGCTGCAAATCGTCGCCTCCGATCAGTGCTGCGCCCTCGGCGCGGCGATTTTTGCCGCCGTCGCCGCAGGTGTGCATGCGGATATTCCCGCCGCCCAGCAGGTCATGGCCAGCCGTATCGAAAACACGTTGCAGCCCGACGCCGCCCAGGCCGCCCGCTTCCAGCGCCTTTACCAGCGCTACCAGCAGTGGGCCGCCAGCGCCGAGCAGCACTACTCCCCTTCCGCCACGTCACAGCCTGCCGCCGCAGGCCAGAACGCCCTGACACATTAAGGACAAGATAATGAGCATTTTTTCTCAGTATGAAGTGTGGTTCGTCATCGGTAGCCAGCATCTCTATGGCCCGGAAACGCTGCGCCAGGTAAACGATCACGCCGGCCAGGTGGTGAATGCCCTGAACGCCGAAGCCAACCTGCCGTGCAAGCTGGTGCTCAAGCCGCTCGGTACCACGCCGGATGAGATCACCGCGATCTGCCGCGAAGCAAACCACGACGAAAAATGCGCGGGTCTGGTGGTGTGGCTCCATACCTTCTCGCCGGCGAAAATGTGGATTAACGGCCTGACTATCCTCAATAAACCGCTGCTGCAGTTCCACACCCAGTTCAATGCGCAGATCCCGTGGGGCAGCATTGATATGGACTTTATGAACCTCAACCAGACGGCGCACGGCGGCCGCGAGTTCGGGTTTATCGGCGCGCGTATGCGCTTGCAGCACAGCGTGGTTACCGGCCACTGGCAGGATAAAGAAGCGCAGAAACGCCTCGGCGCGTGGGTGCGCCAGGCCGTGTCGAAACAGGACACCCGCCAGCTGAAGGTGGCGCGCTTCGGCGACAATATGCGCGAAGTGGCAGTGACCGAAGGGGATAAAGTCGCCGCGCAGATCAAGTTCGGGTTCTCGGTGAACACCTGGGGCGTGGGCGATCTGGTGGCCGTGGTCAATGAGGTGAGCGACGGCGATATCAACGCGCTGATCGACGAGTATGAAAGCAGCTACCGCCTGACCGCCGCCGCCCAGGTGAACGGCGATAAGCGTCAGAACGTGATTGACGCGGCGCGTATCGAGCTGGGTATCAAACGCTTCCTTGAGCAGGGTGGTTTCCACGCCTTTACCACCACCTTTGAAGACCTGCACGGCCTGAAGCAGCTTCCGGGCCTGGCGGTGCAGCGTCTGATGCAGCAGGGCTACGGCTTCGCCGGGGAAGGCGACTGGAAGACCGCCGCGCTGCTGCGCATCATGAAAGTGATGGCTGCCGGGCTGCCGGGTGGCACCTCCTTTATGGAGGACTACACCTACAACTTCGAATCCGGCAACGACATGGTGCTCGGCTCCCACATGCTGGAAGTGTGCCCGAGCATCGCTACCGATGAGAAACCGATCCTCGACGTGCAGTACCTCGGTATCGGCGGCAAAGCCGATCCGGCGCGCCTGATCTTCTCCACCACCACCGGCCCGGCCATCAACGCCAGCCTGATCGATCTTGGGGATCGCTTCCGCCTGCTGGTCAACTGCGTCGATGCGGTGAAAACCCCGCACGATCTGCCGAAGCTGCCGGTGGCCAACGCCCTGTGGAAAGCGCAGCCGGATCTGCCAACCGCCTCTGAGGCGTGGATCCTGGCCGGTGGTGCACACCACACCGTGTTCAGCCAGTCTCTGAACCTCGACGACATGCGTCTGTTCGCCGAGCTGCACGGCATTGAAGTGGCGGTGATTGATAACGACACCCGTCTGCCCGCCTTCAAAGATGCACTGCGCTGGAACGAGATCTACTACGGCCTGAAACGCTAACCCCTGCGTCGCGGGGGCGCCGATGCCGCCTCCGCGACGATCCGTCAACAGAGTAAGGACTTGCTATGTCAGAAGAGTTAAAACGTCAGGTGCTGGAGGCCAATCTGGCGCTGCCGCAGCATAATCTGGTGACCCTGACCTGGGGAAACGTCAGCGCCGTTGACCGCGAGCGCGGCGTGCTGATTATCAAACCTTCCGGCGTGGATTACCGGGTGATGACCGCCGGGGATATGGTGGTGGTGAGCCTGGAAACCGGAGAGGTGGTCGAAGGGACCAAAAAGCCCTCTTCCGATACCCCTACCCACCGCCTGCTGTATCAGGCTTTCCCGGATATTGGCGGCATTGTGCACACCCATTCGCGTCATGCGACCATCTGGGCGCAGGCGGGTTTACCGGTTCCGGCAACGGGTACCACCCATGCCGATTACTTTTACGGCCCGGTCCCCTGCACCCGCAAAATGACCGATGCGGAAATCAACGGTGAATACGAATGGGACACCGGGGAAGTGATTGTTGCAACCTTCCGCGAGGCCGGAATCGACCCGATGCAGATGCCCGGCGTTCTGGTGCACTCCCACGGCCCGTTCACCTGGGGAAAAGACGCCGCCGACGCGGTGCATAACGCTATCGTGCTCGAAGAGATCGCCTACATGGGAATTTTCACCCGCCAGCTTGCCCCGCAACTCCCCCCTATGCAGCAAACCCTGCTCGATAAACACTATCTGCGCAAGCACGGCGCAAAAGCGTATTACGGGCAGTAATCTTAACTGAGCAGGTTACCCTGCTCAGTCATCTCTCCTTTCTTTGATTAATAAAGTTAATTACGCTCAAAATATATCCCAAAAAAATGAGTTAGATCACTGACATACTTGTGTGCTTTTCATAATTTAATTATTTGTTTTACACACAGGAAATCAAGCATGGACTTTTTAGAAAAACTAATTAACCTGGCCAATAAAATCAAACAGCAGGGAAGTGTTATCGAGACTGAAGAGGCTACAAAAAATGCTTTTGTTATGCCCTTCATTCATAACATTCTTGGATATGATGTATTTGACCCAACAGAAGTAAAGCCCGAATTCATATGTGACGTGGGGACAAAAAAAGGAGAAAAGATAGACTATGCAATAATGAGAGAGGGTGAAGTACAAGTTTTAATAGAATGTAAGAAAATAGGAGAACCCTTACAGATAAATCATGCTTCGCAACTGTTCAGATATTTCCATGTAACAAATGCCAGAATTTCCATTTTAACCAATGGTCAGGTCTACCAATTCTATACTGATCTGGACGCTCCAAATAAAATGGATGAAAAACCATTCCTGGAATTTGATTTACTTAATATAGATGACAATCTTATCCCCGAGCTAAAAAAACTGACTAAGTCAGCGTTCGATATAGAATCGATTCTAAATGCAGCGGGCGAGTTAAAGTATGTAAGTCAGATTAAAAAAATCATCGCCAATCAATTTTTGGCGCCAGAGGAGGATTTTGTAAAATTTTTCGCATCACGGGTATACGATGGGATGCTGACGTCAAAGGTAAAAGAAACATTTTCAGCTCTTACCAAAAAAGCCAGCAGCCAATTTCTTAATGACCAAATAAACGAAAGACTCAAATCCGCCATTTCAGGGACAGTAGAAAAAAACAGTGACACCCCAGAAGAAAAGGCCATTCTTGAAAGCACCAATGACATTGAGGTTCAAACTACTGAAGAAGAGTTAGAGGGGTATTATATTGTTAAGGGCATTATACGCACCGTAATTGACCCACAGCGTATCGCTCATCGTGATACAAAAAGTTATTTTGGGGTGATTATAGACGATAATAATAGAAAGCCTGTGTGCCGACTCCATTTCAATCGCACGCAAAAATATATTGGTCTCTTCGATAGCGATAAAAATGAAACCCGTCATCCAATTGATAGCATTGATGGAATTTACGACTTTAGTGAGCATCTAAGATTAGCTGCAACCACTTATCTGTAACTAAAACACTGTATATAAAATCAGTCAAACCAGCTATACTTCCCGCTGGTTTGACTGACTGAGAGAGCAGCGTGTCACAGGCGCGTCAGGGTTTTATTCTTACTCGCCACTGGCGGGATACGCCGCAAGGCACCGAAGTGGAATTCTGGCTGGCGACCGATGCCGGGCCGCTCCGGGTTGTGCTTCCTCCTCAAGAGTCGGTGGCGTTTATTCCTGAACAGCAGCGCGCTAACGTTGAGACGCTGCTTGCTGGCGAGAAAAATGTCCGCCTCACGCCGCTTTCACTGCGCGACTTTCAGCGCCAGCCGGTGTTTGGCCTCTACTGCGCCCAGCATCGTCAGTTGATGCGTCTGGAAAAACTGCTGCGCGAGAATGGTGTCACGGTATACGAAGCCGATATCCGTCCTCCGGAACGTTTCCTGATGGAGCGCTTTATCACAGCCCCGGTATGGGTTGATGGCGAGGCGCAGGGCGACACGCTGATAAACGCTCGTCTTAAACCCGCCCCGGACTACCGCCCGCCGCTCAAGTGGGTGTCGCTCGATATTGAAACCACCCGCCACGGTGAAGTGACCTGCATCGGGCTGGAAGGCTGCGGGCAGCGCGTGGTGTTCATGCTGGGACCGGAAAACGGCGATGCCAGCACGCTCGATTTCGAACTGCACTATGTCGCCAGCCGGCCGCTGATGCTGCAAAAAGTGAACGCCTGGTTTGCCGAGCACGATCCCGACGTCATCATCGGCTGGAACCTGGTGCAGTTCGATCTGCGGGTGCTGCAAAAGCATGCCGAACGCTACGGCGTGCCGCTGACCTGGGGGCGCGGCAACACGCCGCTGGAGTGGCGCGAGCACGGCTTTAAAAACGGCGTGTTTTTCGCCCAGGCGCCAGGCCGGCTGATCGTTGACGGCATCGAAGCGCTGAAATCCGCCTTCTGGAACTTCTCCTCGTTTTCGCTGGAGAGGGTCTCCCAGGAGCTGCTCGGCGAAGGGAAATCCATCGACGATCCCTGGCATCGAATGGACGAGATTGAGCGTCGCTTCAACGAAGATAAACCGGCGCTTGCTACCTACAATCTGAAAGACTGCGAGCTGGTAACGCGCATTTTTCACCACACCGAGCTGATGCCCTTTTTGCTGGAGCGCGCCACGGTCAACGGGCTGCCGGTCGACCGGCATGGCGGTTCGGTCGCGGCATTCAGCCACCTCTATTTTCCGCGTATGCATCGCGCCGGCTACGTCGCGCCGAACCTCGGAGACGTCGCACCCCAGGCAAGCCCCGGCGGCTATGTGATGGATTCGCGTCCCGGTCTGTATGACTCGGTGCTGGTGCTGGACTATAAAAGCCTCTATCCGTCGATTATTCGCACCTTCCTGATTGACCCGGTCGGGCTGGTGGAGGGCATGGCGCATCCGGATAAGGAACACAGCGTGGAGGGGTTTCTCGGCGCCTGGTTCGGGCGCGAAACCCACTGCCTGCCGGAGATAGTCAGCCAGATCTGGCACGGCCGGGAGGCGGCCAAGCGCCACGGAAATAAGCCGCTCTCTCAGGCGCTGAAAATCATCATGAATGCCTTCTATGGCGTGCTCGGCACCAGCGCCTGCCGCTTCTTTGATCCGCGTCTTGCGTCCTCGATTACCATGCGCGGTCACGAGATCATGCGTCAGACCAAACTCTTGATTGAGCGCCAGGGCTACGACGTGATTTACGGTGACACCGACTCCACGTTTGTCTGGCTGAAGCAGGCCCACAGCGAGGTGGACGCAGCCCGTATCGGCCAGGCGCTGGTGACGCACGTCAACGCCTGGTGGCAGACGCACCTGCACCACGAATTTGGGCTGGAGAGCGCGCTGGAGCTGGAGTATGAAACCCATTTCTGCCGCTTCCTGATGCCGACCATCCGCGGGGCGGAGACCGGCAGTAAAAAGCGCTATGCCGGGCTGATTCAGGAGGGTGACCGTCAGCGCATGGTGTTTAAAGGGCTCGAGACGGTGCGTACCGACTGGACGCCGCTGGCGCAGCAGTTTCAGCAGAACCTTTATCTGCGTATTTTCCGCCGCGAGCCCTATCAGGATTACATCCGCGAGACCATCCGGCAGTTGCTGGAGGGCGAGCTGGATGCGCAGCTGGTCTACCGCAAGCGGCTACGCCGCCCGCTCAGCGAATACCAGCGCAACGTTCCGCCCCACGTGCGTGCTGCGCGTCTTGCCGACGAAGAGAACGCGCGCCGCGGCCGTCCGGCGCAGTACCAGAATCGCGGCAGCATCAAGTACGTGTGGACCACCAGCGGGCCGGAGCCGGTGGATTATCAGCGCTCGCCGCTGGACTACGATCACTATCTGACGCGGCAGCTTCAGCCGGTTGCGGAGGGAATACTGCCCTTCATGGCCGATGATTTTGCTACACTTATGACTGGGCAGCTGGGGCTTTTTTGACAGGTGACGAATCCATTGCCTTCCAGTACCATAGCGCCCTTTCCAATCCAGGTTCCTTTTCTGACAGCCCGCCACTCGTGGTGGAGGTCATACTTTTGCCTGAAATTTGATACTGAATAGAGCCGAATACCTATGCCATTTACCCTTGGTCAACGCTGGATCAGCGATACCGAAAGCGAACTGGGACTGGGCACTGTCGTTGCGATTGATACGCGCATGGTGACCCTGCTTTTCCCTGCCACCGGTGAAAATCGTCTGTATGCCCGAAATGACTCCCCTATCACCCGCGTGATGTTCAATCCGGGTGATATTGTTTCCAGCCATGAAGGCTGGCAGCTGAAAGTAGATGACGTAAAGGAAGAAGATGGCCTGCTCGCGTACACCGGCACCCGCCTGGACACCGAAGAGAGCGGCGTAACGCTGCGTGAAGTGCTGCTCGACAGCAAACTGGTGTTCAGCAAACCGCAGGATCGCCTGTTTGCGGGCCAGCTTGACCGCATGGATCGCTTTGCGCTGCGCTACCGCGCCCGTAAATACCAGAGCGAACAGTATCGTATGCCCTGGAGCGGTCTGCGCGGCCAGCGTACCAATCTTATCCCGCATCAGCTCAACATCGCCCATGACGTGGGCCGTCGCCATGCGCCGCGCGTGCTGCTGGCGGACGAAGTGGGGCTGGGCAAAACGATCGAAGCCGGGATGATCCTGCATCAGCAGCTGCTCTCCGGCGCCGCCGAGCGCGTGCTTATCGTGGTGCCGGAAACCCTCCAGCACCAGTGGCTGGTCGAGATGCTGCGCCGCTTCAACCTGCGCTTCTCGCTGTTTGATGATGAGCGCTACGCCGAAGCCGCGCACGATGCGGATAACCCGTTTGAAACCGAACAGCTGGTGATCTGCTCGCTGGATTTCGTGCGCCGCAACAAGCAGCGCCTGGAGCATCTGTGTGACGCCGAGTGGGACCTGCTGGTGGTCGATGAAGCACACCACCTGGTGTGGAGCCTTGAAGAGCCAAGCCGCGAATATCTGGCCATTGAACAGCTGGCCTCTCAGGTGCCCGGCGTGCTGCTGCTCACCGCCACCCCGGAACAGCTCGGGATGGAGAGCCACTTTGCGCGTCTGCGCCTGCTCGACCCGAACCGCTTCCACGATTTCGCCCAGTTTGTTGAAGAGCAGAATAACTACCGCCCGGTTGCCGATGCGGTGGCCCTGCTGCTGGCCGGCAACCACCTGAGCGATGCCGATCTCAATACCCTGAGCGAGCTGATTGGCGAGCAGGATATCGAGCCGCTGCTGCAAACCGCGAACAGCGATCGCGACGGTGCCGCCGATGCGCGCCAGGAGCTGATCGACATGCTGATGGACCGCCACGGCACCAGCCGCGTGCTGTTCCGCAACACCCGTAACGGCGTGAAAGGCTTCCCGAAACGCGAGCTGCACACCATCAAGCTGCCGCTGCCGACCCAGTACCAGACTGCCATCAAGGTGTCCGGCATCATGGGCACGCGCAAAAGCGAAGAGGATCGCGCCCGCGACCTGCTCTATCCGGAGCAGATCTATCAGGAGTTCGAAGGCGATACCGGTACCTGGTGGAACTTCGATCCGCGCGTTGAGTGGCTGATGGGTTATCTGACCAGCCACCGCTCTCAAAAGGTGCTGGTAATCTGCGCCAAAGCCACCACCGCATTACAGCTGGAGCAGGTGCTGCGCGAGCGTGAAGGCATCCGCGCGGCGGTGTTCCACGAAGGCATGTCGATTCTCGAGCGCGACCGCGCCGCGGCCTGGTTCTCGGAGGAGGACACCGGCGCGCAGGTGCTGCTGTGCTCTGAAATTGGTTCCGAAGGCCGTAACTTCCAGTTCGCCAGCAACCTGGTGATGTTCGATCTGCCGTTTAACCCGGATCTGCTTGAGCAGCGTATCGGCCGTCTCGATCGTATCGGCCAGGCGCATGATATTCAGATCCACGTCCCCTACCTGGAGCACACCGCTCAGGCCGTGCTGGTGCGCTGGTATCATGAAGGGCTGGATGCGTTCGAGCACACCTGCCCTACCGGACGCGCCATCTATGACAGCGTCTACAGCAAACTGATCGCTTACCTTGCCGCGCCGGATAACACCGAGGGCTTCGACGATCTGATCGCCGACTGCCGCGAGCAGCACGATGCCCTGAAGCGCGCCCTGGAGCAGGGACGCGATCGCCTGCTGGAGATCCACTCCAACGGCGGCGAAAAAGCCCAGGCGCTGGCCGACAGCATTGCCGAACAGGATGACGATCCGGGTCTGGTGAATTTCGCCATGAACCTGTTCGATATCATCGGCATCAACCAGGACGACCGCGGCGAGCACATGATCGTCCTGACGCCGTCAGATCACATGCTGGTTCCGGACTTCCCGGGTCTGCCGGAAGATGGCTGCACCATTACCTTCAGCCGCGACGTCGCCCTGTCGCGCGAGGATGCGCAGTTTATTACCTGGGAGCACCCGCTCATCAGCAACGGTCTGGATCTGATCCTCTCCGGCGATACCGGAAGCTGCGCGCTGTCGCTGCTGAAGAATAAGGCGCTGCCGCAGGGGACGCTGCTGGTTGAACTGATGTACGTGGTGGAGGCGAAAGCGCCGAAGCAGCTCCAGCTCAACCGTTTCCTGCCGCCGACCCCGGTGCGTATGCTGGTGGACAAAAACGGTACCAACCTGGCAGGTCAGGTCGAGTTCGAAAGCTTCAACCGCCAGCTCAGCGCGGTAAACCGCCATACCGGCAGCAAGCTGGTCAACGCGGTGCAGCCGGAAGTCCACGCAATTCTGCAACTGGCGGAAAGCCAGGCGGAGAAGGCGGCGCTGGAGCTGATTACCGCGGCGCGGCGCGAGGCCGACGAGAAACTCTCTGCCGAGCTCTCCCGCCTTGAGGCGCTGAAGGCGGTCAACCCGAACATCCGCGAGGATGAACTGGAAGCCATCGACAGCAACCGCCAGCAGGTGCTTGAGAGCCTGGGCCAGGCCAGCTGGCGCCTCGATGCGCTGCGGCTTATCGTCGTCACGCATCAGTAAGGACTGCCGGCCATGTTGATGGAACCCTACAATCCGCCCACCGAGCCCTGGCTGGTGGTGCTGTATCAGGATGACCACATTATGGTGGTCAACAAGCCGAGCGGGCTGCTGTCGGTGCCCGGCCGGCTTGACGATCACAAGGACAGCGTGATGACGCGTATTCAGCGCGACTTCCCGCTCGCTGAATCGGTGCATCGTCTTGATATGGCGACCAGCGGCGTGATCGTGGTGGCGCTGACCAAGGCGGCTGAACGCGAGCTAAAGCGTCAGTTCCGCGAGCGCGAGCCGAAAAAGCAGTATCTGGCGAGGGTGTGGGGCCATCCGGAGCAGGAGGAGGGGCAGGTGGATCTGCCGCTTATCTGCGACTGGCCGAACCGTCCGAAGCAGAAGGTGTGCTACGAGACCGGCAAAGCAGCCCAGACCGACTATCAGGTGCTGGAGTATGCGGACGATAACACCGCACGCGTGCGCCTGAAGCCGATCACCGGCCGCTCGCATCAGCTGCGGGTGCATATGCAGGCGCTGGGGCATCCGATCCTGGGCGATCGGTTTTATGCCACGCCAGAGGCGCTGGCCCGCGCGCCGCGTCTCCTGCTGCATGCCGAGATGCTGACCATCACCCATCCCGAGTACGGTACGCCGATGACCTTCAACGCCCCGGCTGATTTCTGAACCGGCGTCGGAAAAACAAAAAGGCAGCGCCCAAGGGCGCTGCCTTTTTTATCGCGGGCTTATCGGCAGGCGTTACTTAAAGCCTTTGGTGGTTTTAATCAGGTCATAGGCTTTCTGGATTTCCTGCGCTTTCTGCTTCGCCATCTGCATCATCTCCGGCGGCAGCCCTTTCGCCACCAGCTTATCGGGATGGTGCTCGCTCATCAGCTTACGGTAGGCGCGTTTGATGGTGGTGGCGTCATCCGACGGTTTCACCCCCAGCACGTTGCAGGCGTCTTCCAGCGTGGGCCCCTGCTGGGCCTGCTGCCAGTTTCCACCGCCCTGCTGCTGATAGCCGCCGCCAAAGTGCGCCCCGCCCTGCATCATGCGCAGGAACTGGTCGAACTGCATGCGTGAAATCCCCAGCTCCTCGGCAATCACGTACAGCACGTCGCGCTCGTTAGGGTGCAGCGAGCCGTCCGCGAACGCGGCCTGGATCTGGATTTCCAGAAACATCCGAATCAGATCGAACCGGCCAAAGCAGACGCTTCGCAGCTGGCGCATTTTCTCACGCAGCGGGTAGTTATCTGCTTTACCGACGCGAAACGCGTGCTGCGCTGCGGTACGCGAATCGCCGTGCAGATCCATACGATCCATTAATAAGGTGGCAATCTGGATATCGGCGGCGGTGACGCGCCCCTTCGATTTGGTGAGATGCCCCATCACTTCAAAGGTGGTGCTAAAAAACAACGACTGACGCTGCTGCTGGTTGGCAAACCAGATGGTGCGGCGGCTGCGCGCTTTATCAATAGCATGGCCTATCAGCAGGCCCAGCAGCACGCCCCAGAAGCCGCCGCCCAGTATTAGCGCGGCCGCGACTCCAATCACTTTTCCCCAATACTGCATATACTCCCCAAATCGTCATGCCGTCGGCTAGAATTTGCTTTATCATACCCGTCATTCTTAGCCATGCCTAACATACCAGGCGTAAAACGGGCAGGATTAACACTGGCGCTGGGGTGATGAGTAAGTTAGTCTCTGACCGTTTGCCGGCGCGACGCCACTGATGACGGAACAACGAATAACACGTATGAAAAAACGTATTCCCACCTTGCTGGCCACCATGATTGGCGCAGCCCTGTATAGCCAACAAGGTATGGCTGCTGACCTCGCCTCGCAGTGTATGCTCGGCGTTCCCAGTTACAATCGCCCTCTGGTCGAGGGTGACGCTAATAGCTTGCCCGTCACCATCACCGCCGATAATGCCAAAGGCAATTATCCCGATGACGCGGTATTCACCGGCAACGTCGATATCCAGCAGGGCAACAGCCGACTGCTGGCAGACGAGGTGCAGCTCCACCAGAAACAGGTGGAAGGCCAGCCTGAACCGGTGCGCACCGTTGATGCGCTCGGCAACGTTAATTACGACGACAATCAGGTGATCCTGAAAGGCCCGAAAGCCTGGTCTAACCTGAACACCAAAGATACCAACGTCTGGGAAGGTAACTACCAGATGGTGGGCCGCCAGGGCCGCGGTACCGCGAACCTGATGAAACAGCGCGGCGAAAACCGTTACACCATTCTGGAAAACGGCACCTTCACCACCTGTCTGCCGGGCTCTGATACCTGGAGCGTGGTGGGCAGCGAGGTTATTCAGGACCGCGAAGAGCAGGTCGCTGAAATCTGGAATGCCCGCTTCAAGCTGGGCCCGGTGCCGATTTTCTACAGCCCCTATTTACAGCTGCCGATCGGTGACAAACGCCGCTCCGGCTTCCTGATCCCTAACGCCAAGTACGGCTCCAAAAACGGCTTCGAGTTTACGCTGCCGTACTACTGGAACATCGCGCCAAACTTTGATGCCACCATCACACCGCACTATATCGACAAGCGCGGCAGCATCATGTGGCAGAACGAGTTCCGCTACCTGACCCAGGCCGGTGCGGGTCTGATGGAGTTCGACTACCTGCCGTCCGATAAACTGTACGGTAATGAATACGCCCAGGACGGTGAAAGCCACCGCTGGATGTACTACTGGCAGCATCATGGCGTGATGGATCAGGTGTGGCGCTTTAACGTTGACTACACCAAGGTCAGCGACGAGCGCTACTTTAACGATTTCGACTCGGAATACGGTACCAGTACCGACGGCTACGCCACGCAGAAATTCAGCGTCGGCTACGCGGTTGAAAACTTTGATGCCACCGTCTCCACCCGTCAGTTCCAGGTGTTCGACACCCAGCGCAACCGCGACTCCTATCGCGCCGAACCGCAGCTTGACGTGAACTTCTATCAGAACGACCTCGGGCCGTTCGATACCCGTCTGTATACCCAAGCGGTGCACTTCACCAACGTCAATGACAATCTGCCGGAAGCGACGCGTCTGCATATGGAGCCGACCATCTCGCTGCCGCTCTCCAATGCCTGGGGAAGCATCAACACCGAGACAAAGCTTTACGCAACGCACTACGAGCAGAAAAACCTTGAAGAGTATCGCGCTTATACCGGAAATAGCGCTGCCGCGACGGCACTGAAAGATTCGGTTAACCGCGTGATGCCGCAGTTTAAAGTTGACGGCAAAATGGTCTTCGAACGCGATGTAAACCTGGCGCCGGGTTATACCCAGACGCTGGAGCCGCGTCTGCAATACCTCTACGTGCCGTATCGCGACCAGAGCAGCATCAATAACTATGACTCAACGCTGTTACAGTTTGATTACTCTGGCCTGTTCCGCGACCGTACCTACGGCGGGCTTGACCGTATCGCGTCAGCCAACCAGTTGACCTCCGGCGTGACCAGTCGTTTTTATGATGACGCCTCCGTGGAACGTTTTAACGTGTCGCTGGGTCAAATCTACTACTTCACCGAGTCCCGTACCGGTGATGACAACATCAACTGGGAAAAAGACAAGCAGACCGGGTCCGTTGTCTGGGCCGGGGATACCATGTGGCGCATCAGCGATCGCTGGGGCTTGCGCGGCGGCGTGCAGTACGACACCCGCCTCGACAACGTCGCCACCGGCAGCAGCGCCATCGAGTATCGTCGCGATGAAAACCGTCTGGTACAGCTGAACTACCGTTACGCCAGCCCGGAATACATCCAGGCAACGCTGCCGCGCTATGCGTCGTCAGAGCAGTACAACAAAGGTATTTCGCAGGTCGGTGCCACCGCCAGCTGGCCGATTGTCGACCGTTGGTCCGTGGTGGGTGCCTATTATCATGACACCAACACCAACAAAGCGGCCGACCAGATGCTGGCCGTGCAGTACAACTCCTGCTGCTATGCGATTCGCGTCGGTTACGAGCGCAAGCTGAACGGCTGGGAAAACAATCAAAGCAAATATGATAACGTGTTTGGCTTCAACATTGAGCTACGCGGCCTGAGCTCCAACTATGGCCTCGGCACGACCGAAATGTTGCGTTCAAACATTCTGCCGTACCAGAGCTCGCTGTAAGGCAGTCGATTTAAACAGTCCGCAATGCGGTTAAACAGAATGGAAATAGTATGAAGAACTGGAAAAGGCTGCTTCTTGGTATCACATTCGTGGTGAATACCGGTTTCGCTGCTCCGCAGGTCGTCGATAAAGTTGCAGCCGTGGTGAACAACGGTGTGGTGCTGGAAAGTGACGTTGATGGTTTGATGCAGTCTGTGAAGCTCAATGCGAGCGGCGCGGGTCAGCAGCTTCCGGATGACACCACCCTGCGCCACCAGATCCTTGAGCGTCTCATCATGGATCAAATTCTGCTGCAGATGGGCCAGAAGATGGGCGTACAGATTTCCGATCAGCAGCTGGATCAGGCGATCGCCAATATCGCGCGTCAGAACAACATGACGCTGGATCAGATGCGCAGCCGCCTGGCCTACGACGGGTTGAACTACAACACCTATCGCAGCCAGATCCGTAAAGAGATGCTGATCTCTGAAGTGCGTAACAACGAAGTGCGCCGTCGCGTCACTATCCTGCCGCAGGAAGTGGAGCAGCTTGCCGCCCAGGTGGGTAACCAGAACGATGCCAGCACCGAGCTTAACCTCAGCCATATCCTGATTGCCCTGCCGGAAAACCCGTCATCGGCGCAGGTCGACGAAGCGGAAACCCAGGCGCGTAGCATTATCGATCAGGCACGTAACGGCGGTGATTTCGGTAAACTTGCTATCTCCTACTCTGCCGACCAGCAGGCGCTGAAAGGCGGCCAGATGGGCTGGGGACGTATTCAGGAGCTGCCGTCTATCTTTGCCCAGGCGTTAAGCACCGCGAAGAAAGGCGACATCATCGGTCCTATCCGCTCCGGCGTTGGCTTCCACATTCTGAAAGTGAACGACATGCGCGGCCAGACGCAGAATATCTCTGTGACCGAAGCGCACGCGCGCCACATTCTGCTTAAGCCGTCACCGATCATGACCGACGAGCAGGCACGTGTGAAAATCGAACAGATTGCCGCAGACATCAAGAGCGGGAAAACCACCTTTGAAGCGGCCGCTAAGGCATTTTCTCAGGACCCGGGTTCAGCAAACCAGGGCGGTGATCTCGGCTGGGCTTCTCCGGATATGTACGATCCGGCCTTCCGCGATGCGCTGATGAAACTTAACAAAGGCCAGGTCAGCGCCCCGGTGCACTCCTCCTTTGGCTGGCACCTGATTCAGCTGCTGGACACCCGCAACGTTGATAAGACCGACGCGGCGCAGAAAGATCGCGCCTACCGTATGCTGTTCAACCGTAAGTTCTCTGAAGAAGCAGCAACCTGGATGCAGGAACAGCGCGCCAGCGCCTACGTGAAAATCCTGAGCAACTGATGGCAATGACTCCGCGCGTTATCATCACTCCCGGCGAGCCTGCCGGGATTGGCCCGGACCTGGTGGTACAGCTTGCCCAACGGGACTGGCCGGTGGAACTGGTGATAGCCGCGGACCCAACTCTGTTAACCGAGCGGGCTGCCCTGCTCGGTTTACCGCTCACGCTGCTTCCCTATGCTGCTCAGCAGCCCGCCGCGCCTCAGGCTGCGGGCACGCTGACGCTGCTCCCGCTTGCCCTCCAGACGCCCGTTACCCCCGGCACGCTTGATGTCCGCAACGGTCAGTACGTTGTCGACACGCTGGCGCGCGCCTGCGACGGTGCCATGTCCGGTGAATTTGCCGCGCTGATTACCGGCCCGGTACACAAAGGCATCATCAACGATGCCGGCATTCCGTTTACCGGCCATACCGAGTTTTTTGAAGCGCGCTCGCACAGCGAAAAAGTCGTGATGATGCTGGCGACCGAGGAGTTGCGCGTGGCGCTCGCCACCACCCATTTGCCGCTGCGCGACGTGGCTGACGCCATCACCGCGGAATCGCTTCGTCAGGTGCTGGAGGTGCTCTATCGCGATTTACAGCAGAAGTTCGGCATCGCCGCGCCGCACGTTCTGGTGTGTGGGCTCAATCCCCACGCCGGCGAAGGCGGACATATGGGTCGCGAAGAGATTGATACTATCGCGCCGGTGCTTGAACAGCTGCGCAGCGAGGGGATGCACCTGAGCGGCCCGCTGCCGGCTGATACCCTGTTCCAACCCAAATACCTTGACCACGCTGATGCGGTACT
The DNA here is from genome assembly GCF_000463155.2 of Siccibacter turicensis LMG 23730. Classification (GTDB taxonomy): domain Bacteria; phylum Pseudomonadota; class Gammaproteobacteria; order Enterobacterales; family Enterobacteriaceae; genus Siccibacter; species Siccibacter turicensis. The sequence continues at coordinate 165,862 of NZ_AWFZ01000017.1, forward strand.
TGCCATGTACCACGATCAGGGGCTGCCCGTGCTAAAATACCAGGGCTTTGGCCGGGCGGTGAATATCACCCTCGGTCTGCCCTTTATTCGCACATCGGTTGACCACGGCACCGCGCTTGAACTTGCGGGCCGGGGCACCGCCGATGTCGGCAGTTTTACTACGGCGCTTAATCTCGCCATTAAAATGATTGTTAATAGTCAATGAATAATCGAGTCCATCAGGGCCACCTCGCCCGTAAACGCTTCGGGCAAAACTTCCTCAACGATCGGTTCGTTATCGAAAGCATTGTTGCCGCTATCAACCCACAAAAAAACCAGGCGATGGTCGAAATCGGCCCGGGGCTTGGCGCACTGACCGAACCGGTCGGCGAGCGTATCGACAAGCTGACGGTCATCGAACTGGACCGCGATCTGGCGGCCCGTCTGCAAACGCACCCGTTCCTCGCACCTAAGCTGACCATCTATCAGCAGGACGCGATGACCATGAACTTTGCGGAACTGTCGGCCACGCTCGGCCAGCCGCTGCGCGTCTTCGGCAACCTGCCGTATAACATCTCCACCCCGCTGATGTTCCACCTGTTTAGCTATACTGACGCCATTGCAGACATGCACTTCATGCTGCAAAAAGAGGTGGTGAATCGTCTGGTTGCAGGGCCGAACAGTAAAGCGTATGGTCGTTTAAGCGTCATGGCGCAGTACTACTGCCAGGTGATCCCGGTGCTTGAAGTGCCGCCAACTGCCTTTACGCCTGCGCCGAAAGTGGAGTCGGCGGTGGTGCGCCTGGTGCCGCACACCACGCTGCCGCACCCGGTGAAAGAGCTGCGTTTGCTGAGCCGTATCACCACCGAAGCGTTCAACCAGCGCCGCAAAACCATTCGCAACAGCCTCGGCAATATGTTCAGCGCCGAAGAGCTGGAAGCGCTGGGCGTTGATGTGACCAAACGCGCTGAGAACATCAGCGTGGCGCAATACTGTCAGATGGCTAACTATCTGGCCGATCGCCAGGCCTCGAAGGAGAGCTAACCTATGTCTGAATCGTCCCGTGTTTGCGTGCAGGTGCAAAGTTACTACGTTGAGTCCCAGTCTTCGCCTGACGAAGAGCGCTATGTCTTCGCGTATACCGTCACCATTCGTAATCTCGGGCGCACGCCTGTGCAGCTGCTGACCCGCTACTGGCGGATCACCAACGGCAACGGGCGTGAGACAGAGGTTCAGGGCGAAGGCGTAGTCGGCGTCCAGCCCCATATTGAAGCGGGTAATGAATACCAGTACACCAGCGGCGCGATCATTGAGACGCCGATGGGCACCATGGAAGGGTATTACGACATGGTTGACGCGCAGGGTAACGCCCTGCGTATCGACATTCCCGTGTTCCGTCTTGCCGTACCCACACTGATCCATTAATACAATGTCTACTTACCTGATTGGCGACATTCACGGTTGCTACGATGAAATGATCGCGCTGCTGGCGCAGGTCGAATTTTCGCCTGAGCGCGACACCCTCTGGCTGACCGGCGACCTGGTCGCCCGCGGCCCCGGTTCGCTGGAGGTGCTGCGCTACGTCCGTTCGCTTGGCGATGCGGTGCGCCTGGTGCTGGGTAATCACGATCTGCATCTGCTGGCGGTGTTTGCCGGCATCAGCCGCAACAAGCCGAAAGATCGCTTAACCCCGCTGCTGGAAGCGCCGGATGCCGATGAGCTGATCAACTGGCTGCGTCGTCAGCCGCTGTTGCAGGTCGATGAAGAGAAGAAGCTGGTGATGGCGCACGCGGGCATCACGCCGCAGTGGGATATCGACACCGCGCGCCAGTGCGCGCGCGACGTTGAAGCCGTGCTCTCCAGCGACAGCTACCCGTTTTTCCTCGATGCCATGTATGGCGACATGCCAAACAACTGGAGCCCGGAGCTGAGCGGCCTCGCGCGGCTGCGCTTTATCAGCAACGCCTTCACGCGCATGCGCTACTGCTTCCCGAACGGCCAGCTTGATATGTACTGCAAAGACGTGCCGGAAAACGCCCCTGCCCCGCTCAAGCCCTGGTTCGCCCTTCCGGGTCCGGTGGCGCAGGAGTACAGCATCGTCTTCGGTCACTGGGCATCGCTGGAAGGAAAAGGCGCGCCGGAGGGCATTTACGCCCTGGATACCGGCTGCTGCTGGGGCGGCGATCTCACCTGTCTGCGCTGGGAAGATAAAGCCTGGTTTGTGCAGCCGTCGAACCGGCAGGATGACGCCGACGAAGCGGCCGTCGCCTCATAAAAAAATCCCCTCAGCCGAGGGGATTTTTGTTTTATTCAACCGGTGTACGGCTTAGCGACGCTCTAAGATCTCAAAGCAGTAGCTGTGGGAGTTCTTCTCGTCGGCGTCGTGGAATTCACTGAAGGTGGAGTCCCACTCGTCGGGATCGTAATCCGGGAAGTGAGTGTCCCCTTCCACTTCAGCATCAATATGCGTCAGATAGAGGCGCGTCGCCTTCGGCAGGAACTGCTCGTATACACGACCGCCGCCGATCACCATGATCTCTTCCGCGCCCTCGCAGGCGGCAAGCGCGTCATCGATTGAGCGAACCCAGGTCACGCGATCGTCGTTCCCAGGCTGGCTGCTGATGACAATGTTCTGGCGTCCAGGCAGCGGACGACCAATAGATTCCCAGGTAAGGCGACCCATAATAACGGGCTTATTCAGGGTGTTACGCTTGAACCAGGCGAGATCGGCAGGCAAATCCCATGGCATGGCGTTTTCCATACCAATTACGCGGTCCACCGCTAACGCCGCAATCAGACTGATCATTGAATACATCTCAGGTGGTAAAAATTGCCGCCACTATACGGAAAGCGCAATCTTTCGTCGACTGGTCACTCCCTAAGCTTACACAATTTTTTCAGTTCTGCTGTCCGCACCGCGACGCGGACAGCAGAATAGTATGGATAAACAGAGGGTTAACCTTATCGCACCGGTGGTACTACCTCCGGTTCATCGCTGGCATTGCCGGTATGCTTCCCTTCATCGGTACCCTGCCAGCCGTGGCGCTGCACCACCGAGAGATGCGCCCGGTCTTCGGAGATAATCTCCGTCAGCATATCGCTGGTACGCTGGAACGTGGCGGCGCGCGCTTTGGTATCGGTTTCGCCGTCTGCCATCTCCTCCACCATCTGCAGGTTGTAGCGGCGGAACAGATCGGCCCGCTCGCGCGCCTCATAGCGCCCAACGCCCAGACCTTCCAGCGCCATGCGCCCCACTTTCAGGGCACTCTCGAAGGTTTCACGCTCCGGTGCCTCGACCCCGGCTTTGCGCAGCCGGATATAGTGTTCCACATCCCGGGCGCGGGCGATGATTTTCAGTCCGGGGAAGTGCGCTTGCGCCAGCTCGGTCAGCTTCAGGCTGCCTTCCGGATCGTCGATGGCGTTGATCAGCACTTCCGCTTTACCGGCTCCGGCGGACTCCAGCAGATCCGCGCGGGTGGCGTCGCCGTAAAACACCTTCATGCCAAACTTACGCAGGGTTTCGATATGGTCCGGATCGTGATCGAGAACCACCATCTTCACGCCGCTCGACAGCAGCAGGCGTCCGGCAATCTGTCCGAAGCGGCCAAACCCGGCGATGATAACCCGCGGCTGCTCCTCGTCTATCTCATCCGCTTCGCGTGCCAGGGCCGGGCGTGCCGCCTCAAGCCGCGCCAGCACCAGTAACAGCAACGGCGTCGCCGCCATCGAGAGCGCCACGGCCAGCGTCAGGGCTTTTGACCAGTCATCATCCAGCACCTGCGCCGTATGCGCCGCGCCAAACACCACGAAAGCAAATTCGCTGCCCTGGCCCAGCAGGGCGGCAAACAGCATACGCTGGGAGCCCGGCACGCGCAGCGGCCGGGCGATAAGCCACAGCACCAGCGTTTTGACGATCAGAAAACCGACCAGCAGGAGCAGAATACGCAGCGGGTTATGCACCAGGGTGCCGAAATCAATCGACATCCCGACGCCGATAAAGAACAGCCCGAGCAGCAGCCCTTTGAAGGGTTCGATGTCGCTCTCCAGCGCGTGACGGTACTCGGAGCTGGCCAGCAGCACCCCGGCCAGAAACGCGCCCATCGCCATCGACAGCCCCGCCTCTTCCAGCAGCAGCCCAAAGCCAAATACCAGGAACAGCGCAACGGCGCTGAACACTTCCCGCAGGCCGGAACGGGCCACGAACCGCAGCGCCGGACGCGCCACGAAGCGGCCGAGCGCGACCACCAGCGCCAGCGCGCCCACCACTTTCAGGGCAGAGAGCGTGAACGCCCCGAGCGTCGTTGCCGCCCCGCTGGTGGCCAGCAGCGGGATCATCGCCACCAGCGGAATGGCGGCGATATCCTGAAACAGCAGCACCGCAAAGGCGCTGCGGCCCATCGGCGTTACCATCAGGTTGCGCTCGTTCATGGCCTGCATCGCGATAGCCGTAGAGGAGAGCGCCAGCGTCAGACCGATGAGCAGCGCCACCTTCCAGCTCAGCCCGAGCGCGAAGCAGAACGCGGCCAGCAGCAGCCCGCACAGCACCATCTGCACCGCCCCGCCGCCAAACACCGACGTCCGCAGCTTCCAGAGCCGCTGCGGATCCAGCTCCAGACCGATGATAAACAGCATCAGCACCACGCCGATTTCAGCGAAATGCAGAATGGCATTGGCGTCGGTTACCAGCCGCAGCCCCCACGGGCCGATAATGCAGCCGGCGATCAAATAACCGAGCACCGAGCCAAGCCCAAGCCGCACGGCAATCGGCACCACCAGCGCCGCCGCCCCGAGGTAGATCAGCGCCTGAATCAGGCTATGGCTATCCATGGTTCGCCTCCTGCCACGCCAGCAGGCGCTGTTGATAGTGTCGCGCCTGGGCGCTCAGCACCTCATCGTCGCAGGTGAACGCGTGATGGGTGGTAAAGGGAGGAAGCCAGGTCATGCCGCAGTAGAGCGCCGTTGCCTGGAGCGGCTGCCCGAGCACCGCAAAACCCGGGTGGTCGCCCAGCGCAAAGTGCGACTCGCCGCCGCCGGTGGTCACCGCCCACAGCAGGCTTTTGCCCTGCAACGCGGTGCCGCCGTGACCGTAGGCCCAGCCGTGAGTCAGCACCTTATCGATCCACAGTTTCATCAGCGGCGGTACGCTGTACCACTGCATCGGATGCTGCCAGATCACCAGCCGTGCCCGGCTCAGGGCCTCCTGCTCGGCGGCAATGTCGATATCAAAATCAGGATAGAGCTCGTACAACGAGCGGATTTCCACGCCAGAAAGGGTCCCTGCGTGCTCGATCATGCGCTTGTTTGCGTGGGATCGCTGCGGCCAGGGATGTGCATAAATAATCAAAATCATGGTTTGCCTGTAGTGCTTATTATTTTCACTCTCCGAGTGTAGACAGATAAGCGCGGCGCTAACAGGGCAATATGAGGCGTAAAGAGAGAGGGGAAGTAAACCGCAGCAGCGGGCGCCGCTGCGGGAGCAGACTTAGTTGTCCAGTTCGCTCATGGACTTCACTTCGTTCTGATTGATCTGCTCGGTTTTACCGGTTTCGGCGTTCTCATAGGAGACGAGGCCGGTATCGCTGTCCACTTCCGGCTTGCCGTCGGTCACAATGGTGCCGCCATCAGAGGTTTTCACCGCCTGATTGGATGAACAGCCGCTGACGAACATCAGCGCGGACGCGGCAAGAATTGGGGCGATCAGATATTTCTTCTGCATGGTTTTCTCCCTGCATGTCAGTGTATTTATCGCGTACACGTTAACTATAGCGGCTCAAGCGCAACGGAAAATGAGAAACAGAGGAGTCCTAAGGGCGCCGGTCGCGGCCATAAAAAACCCGCCGTAGCGGGTTTGTTATGCAGAGCACCTGTTACTTCGTAATTTGCGCGTGCATCTCCTGCACCGAGGTCACCTTCTCGGTGGCATCGGCGTTGAGCGCCATCGCGGTGGCAAAGCCGCCGTTCAGGGTGGTGTCGTAGTGCACCTTGTACTGCAACGCGCTGCGGCGAATCAGCTTGGAGTCCTCAATCGCCTGGCGGCCAGCGGTGGTGTTGATGATGTAGGTGTACTCGCCATTCTTGATACGATCCTGAATGTGCGGACGCCCTTCATGCACCTTGTTCACCAGGCGCGGGTTGATGCCTGCTTCGCCCAGCACGATAGCGGTACCGTGGGTCGCATCCAGCTCAAAGCCCTGTTTAAGCAGCTTGGCTGCCAGATCCACCACGCGCTCTTTGTCGCCTTCACGCACGGAGAGCAGCGCCCGTCCGGATTTCTTCATGGTGGAGTTGCTGCCGAGCTGGGCTTTGGCGAACGCCTCAGCGAAGGTGCGGCCCACGCCCATCACTTCCCCGGTGGAGCGCATCTCTGGCCCCAGCAGCGGGTCAACGCCCGGGAACTTGTTGAACGGTAGCACCACTTCTTTTACCGAGTAGTACGGCGGGATGATCTCTTTCGTGACGCCCTGCTCAGCCAGCGTTTTACCGGCCATCACGCGCGCAGCCACTTTCGCCAGCGGCATGCCGGTCGCTTTGGAAACGAACGGCACGGTACGCGCGGCACGCGGGTTAACTTCAATCAGATACACTTCGTTATCTTTCACCGCGAACTGCACGTTCATCAGGCCGCGGACCTGCAGCTCGAGAGCCAGCTTCTGCACCTGCTGGCGCATCACGTCCTGGATCTCCTGGCTCAGGGTGTAGGCCGGAAGGGAACAGGCGGAGTCGCCGGAGTGTACGCCCGCCTGCTCGATATGCTCCATGATGCCACCAATCAGCACCATTTCGCCGTCGCAGATCGCGTCCACGTCCACTTCCACCGCATCGTCCAGGAAGCGGTCCAGCAGTACCGGGGCATCGTTCGAGACGCTGACCGCGGTCTGGAAGTAGCGACGCAGGTCAACTTCGTCGTAGACGATCTCCATCGCGCGTCCGCCCAGCACGTAGGACGGGCGTACCACCAGCGGGTAGCCAATCTGCGTGGCCTTCTCTACCGCCTGCTCGATGGCGGTGACGGTGGCGTTCGCCGGCTGCTTCAGCTTGAGACGGTCCACCGCCTGCTGGAAGCGCTCGCGGTCCTCGGCGCGGTCGATGGCGTCCGGGCTGGTACCGATAATCGGCACGCCTGCGGCTTCAAGGTCGCGCGCCAGCTTCAGCGGCGTCTGCCCGCCGTACTGGACGATAACGCCCTTCGGCTTCTCGACGCGTACGATTTCCAGCACGTCTTCCAGGGTAACCGGCTCAAAGTAGAGGCGGTCGGAGGTGTCGTAGTCGGTAGAGACGGTTTCCGGGTTACAGTTCACCATGATGGTTTCGAACCCGTCTTCGCGCAGCGCCAGCGAGGCGTGTACGCAGCAGTAGTCGAACTCGATGCCCTGACCGATACGGTTCGGCCCGCCGCCCAGCACCATGATCTTGTCGCGGCCCTGGGTCGGGTTGGCCTCGCACTCCTCTTCATAGGTGGAGTACATGTAGGCGGTGTCGGTGGAGAACTCCGCGGCGCAGGTGTCCACACGTTTGTAGACCGGGTGCAGGTTAAACTGGTCACGCAGCTTGCGGACTTCCGCTTCGCGCACGCCAACCAGCTTCGCCAGACGCGCGTCGGCAAAGCCTTTGCGCTTCAGGGTCCAGAGGAAGTCCGCGTCCAGACCGGTAATGCCCACTTCGGCGACCTTCTCTTCCAGACGCACCAGCTCCTCAATCTGCACCAGGAACCAGCGGTCGATATTGGTCAGGTTGAACACGCCGTCTACCGACAGGCCGGCACGGAACGCGTCGGCGATGTACCAGATACGCTCGGCGCCCGCGTCCTTCAGCTCGCGACGAATTTTGGTCAGCGCTTCCGGGTCATCAAGGCTCACTTTCGGGTCAAAGCCGGTAGCGCCCACTTCCAGGCCGCGCAGCGCTTTCTGCAGCGACTCCTGCTGGGTGCGACCAATCGCCATCACTTCGCCCACCGATTTCATCTGGGTGGTCAGGCGGTCGTTCGCCCCGGCGAACTTCTCGAAGTTGAAGCGCGGAATTTTGGTGACCACGTAGTCGATGGACGGCTCAAACGACGCCGGGGTACGGCCGCCGGTGATGTCGTTCATCAGCTCGTCGAGGGTGTAGCCCACCGCCAGCTTGGCGGCCACTTTGGCAATCGGGAAGCCGGTGGCTTTGGAGGCCAGCGCCGAGGAGCGCGACACGCGCGGGTTCATTTCGATAACGATCAGGCGTCCGTTCTTCGGGTTCACCGCGAACTGGACGTTGGAGCCACCGGTTTCCACGCCGATTTCACGCAGCACCGCCATGGAGGCGTTACGCATGATCTGGTACTCCTTGTCGGTCAGCGTCTGGGCTGGCGCGACGGTGATGGAGTCCCCGGTGTGGATGCCCATGGCATCGAAGTTTTCAATTGAGCAGACGATGATGCAGTTGTCGTTCTTATCACGCACCACTTCCATCTCGTACTCTTTCCAGCCGATCAGCGACTCGTCAATCAGCAGCTCTTTGGTCGGAGACAGGTCCAGGCCGCGGGCGCAGATCTCTTCGAACTCTTCGCGGTTATACGCGATGCCGCCGCCGGTGCCGCCCATGGTAAAGGAGGGACGAATGATGCACGGGTAGCCGACGTCTGCCGCCACCGCCAGCGCTTCATCCATGGTGTGGGCGATGCCGGACCGCGCCGTGTCGAGGCCGATTTTCTTCATCGCCACGTCAAAGCGGCGACGGTCCTCGGCTTTATCAATCGCATCGGCGGTAGCGCCGATCATGGTGACGCCGAACTCCTCCAGCACCCCCTGACGCTCCAGCTCCAGCGCACAGTTAAGCGCCGTCTGGCCGCCCATGGTCGGCAGCACCGCGTCCGGACGCTCTTTCTCAATAATTTTGCGCACCACTTCCCAGTGAATCGGCTCGATGTAGGTGGCATCGGCCATTTCCGGGTCGGTCATGATGGTGGCCGGGTTAGAGTTCACCAGAATGACGCGGTAGCCCTCTTCACGCAGGGCTTTACAGGCCTGCGCGCCGGAGTAGTCAAATTCGCAAGCCTGGCCGATGACGATCGGGCCAGCGCCAAGGATCAGGATGCTTTTAATGTCGGTACGTTTTGGCATGGCGGTTATCTCTCCTGATTACTTAGCGGTTTTGCGGTACTGCTCGATTAATTCAATAAAGTGGTCAAACAGCGGTGCAGCATCGTGCGGGCCTGGGCTCGCCTCCGGGTGTCCCTGGAAGCTGAACGCCGGTTTATCGGTGCGGTGAATGCCCTGCAGCGTTCCGTCGAACAGCGACTTGTGGGTGACGCGCAGGGTAGCCGGCATTGAGGCTTCATCAACGGCGAAGCCGTGGTTCTGGGCGGTGATCATCACGGTGTTGTTGTCGATGTCTTTGACCGGGTGGTTGCCGCCGTGGTGGCCGAACTTCATCTTCACGGTATTGGCACCGCTTGCCAGCGCCAGCAGCTGATGGCCGAGGCAGATGCCGAACACCGGCACCTCGGTATTCAGGAAGGCTTTAATCGCCTCGATAGCGTAGTCGCAGGGTGCCGGGTCGCCGGGGCCGTTAGAGAGGAAGATGCCGTCCGGATTCATTTTCAGCACGTCTTCAGCCGGGGTCTGCGCCGGGACTACCGTCAGGCGGCAACCGCGATCCACCAGCATACGCAGGATGTTGCGCTTTACGCCGTAGTCGTAGGCGACAACGTGGTACGGCAGCTCGCTCTCTGGCTTCGCTTCCGGTAGCTCATCGGCCAGCGTCCAGCTTCCCTGGGTCCAGCTGTAGGGCTCAGAGGTGGTCACTTCTTTCGCCAGGTCCATGCCGTTCAGGCCAGGGAAGCTTTTGGCTTTCTCCAGCGCCAGCGCAGCGTCCAGGTTATCCCCGGCGATGATGCAGCCATTCTGCGCCCCTTTCTCGCGCAGCAGGCGGGTCAGCTTACGGGTATCGATATCGGCAATGGCCACGATGTTATGGCGCTTCAGGTAAGAAGAGAGGTCTTCCGTGCTGCGGTAGTTGCTGGCAATCAGCGGCAGGTCGCGAATAACCAGACCCTGCGCGTGTACCTGAGAAGACTCTGCGTCGGCTTCATTGGTGCCGACATTGCCGATATGGGGATAAGTAAGGGTGACGATCTGGCGGGAGTAGGAAGGATCAGTGAGGATTTCTTGATAACCGGTCATTGAAGTATTGAAAACGACTTCCCCAACCGCCGTGCCCGAAGCCCCGATGGCCCGACCATGAAACTGGGTTCCGTCTTCCAGAACCAATAGCGCTGACTTAATCAAAACATCCTCCAGAGAATATTCACTCACTTTATTTGCATACTAATTCATTTATTGACCATGAATCAATGCAAATAAGCAACCCTGCGAATTTCGGGTAAACGGCGGCATTCTAGAGAGAACCCAGCGCCTTGTCCACAATTACGCCGGGTTTTTAATAGTTTTTTGCGCCTCTGACCTGGAAAAAGAAAGCTGAACCACAAAAACATGTGATTTTACAGGCAGGAAAACGCTTGCGGGGCAGGTTAACTTCATCAATCAGGAAAGCAGCGAAAAAAAGTAGACCAGATGGTCAAAATTTACAATATTGCAACCAAAAAAGGGAGATTAAATCATTATTATGGCTCGCTCGTAGCAAATTAAGAGAAAAGACCACATAAAAACAAAAATAAAAAAGGGCAATAACATATTGCCCTGACAATCAAAGTATTACGATTGTAATAACCACATCACGATGGGTAATAATGATTACAATGTATTGAGCTCCAGCACATCACGCATATCATAAAGCCCGTTTTTATGGCCTTTCACCCACACCGCAGCACGAACCGCACCGTTGGCAAACGTCATACGGCTGGAAGCCTTATGGGTAATCTCGATGCGCTCTCCCACGTCGGCGAACATCGCGGTATGTTCACCCACGATATCGCCGGCGCGCACGGTGGCGAAACCGATAGTGCCTGGCTCCCGCTCACCGGTATATCCCTCACGGGCGTAGACCGCACAGCTTTTCAAATCCTTATCCAGCGCCTGTGCAATGGCTTCTCCCATCGCCAGCGCGGTGCCGGACGGGGCATCGACCTTATGACGGTGATGCGCTTCGATAATTTCGATATCGGTGTAGTTGCCCATCACCTTCGCCGCTTTCTCCAGCAGCTTGAGCATAACGTTCACCCCAACGCTGAAGTTTGCCGCGAACACAATCGGAATATCCGCTGCGGCCTCTTTAATCGCCTGTTTGCCCGCGTCGTCAAACCCGGTGGTGCCGATAATCATGCCCTTGCCGTGGGCGCGGCAGAACGCCAGGTGCGCCAGCGTGCCTTCGGGACGGGTGAAATCGATGAACACATCAAAGTCATCCTTTATCGCCTCCAGGCTGCTCTGCACCGTAACGCCAGTTTGCCCCGCGCCAGCCAGCTCGCCGGCATCCACACCCAGCAGCGAAGAGCCTTCGCGCTCCAGCGCCGCGCCAGGCGTGACGCCATCCATTGCCAGTGCAGCCTGAATCAACTGGCGCCCCATGCGCCCCCCCGCCCCGGCTATCGCGACGCGAACCTGTCCATCTTGCATAGTGATACTCTTTTGTTGATGAAGTGCTTAGAAAACGTTCTCAGGTTACTCAGCCTGCGCGCAGGCCGCCAGCCTAAAACAGCGATGATTAGAAATTTATGACAAACGCCAGGCAATATCAGTAAAAGGCGTCAATACCCTACGATAAGAAAGGGTATCAGCGCCGCGTTGTTCAGGCGTCCAGGGCGTAATTTACCACCAGCTGCCCCTTCTTGAGCTTAATCTGGGTAAGCACGACCTCAGGCAGATCGGCCAGAGACGAGACGTGCGTACCGCCGCAGCGATAGGCAGGCAGGTCGCCGAACAGTACTTCCCGCACCTCGCCATCCACCGCGACATGACGCTCGAGGCCGTCGGCAATCCAGCCGGCGATGAGCGCGCTCAGTTCCTCAGGCGTCGGCAGCGTATCGGACCGGTGCGCCACAAAGGTAATGCGCCCCTCTCCCGGCCAGTGGTGCGCCTTCACCGGACGCCAGCCGCTTTGCTCCCCGGCATAGCCGATAAGATGCCCCGCGGAGTGCCAGCGGGTGTGCCGCTGACGACAGTCTGCATCAATGAGCATGGTAACCCGCTCGCCGGCGATGGGCTGCGCCAGGATATGGCACACCGTTTCCCCGCGATTTTCGACCCGCACCACCGGTACCCCGTTGAGCGTGCCCTGGTCGCTGGGCTGCCCACCGCCCTGGGGGTGAAACAGCGTGGCGTCCAGCTCCACCTCGTATAAGCCTTCCTCGTTGACGGCGCAGCGGAGCAGCTGCGCGTCGCCCTGTAGCGCATCGCTGGTGTAGTAACGTCGTTCAGTCATCGTTGTCCTCCGGGTTATCTCACCAGTATATTGATCGCAGTTCTGAGGATAATCCCTTCATCGTACAATGCACCTTTGCGTGGGACGCACAGATATGAATATGACCCTGCTGCCGGAGATGGCAACCTTCGTTGTGGTAGTGGAGTGCGGAAGCTTCTCGGCCGCGGCACGCAAGCTCGGCTCGACGCCCTCCTCCGTCAGCCGCAGCGTGTCCCGGCTGGAGCAGGCGCTGGGGGTAAAACTCCTGTACCGCACCACCCGTAAGCTACGCCTCAGCGATACCGGCAACGAGGTTTACCGGTCCGCCGCCGGGATGGTGGAATCCGCGCGACAGGTGCTGTCGTTGAGCGGTGGCGCGCAGCATGAGCCGCAGGGCCGGGTTACGCTCAGCGTGCCGAAGGCGATCGGTCATGTGGTCATCCATCCGCTGATCCCGGCGTTTCTCGCGCGTTATCCGGAGATTGATATCTGCCTGCGCATGGAAGATCGCTATATGGATCTGATCGACGACGGGATTGATCTCGCGCTGCGGATTACACGCTCCCCTTCGCCGGGGCTCTATGGCAAGCCGCTGATGGCGGTGGAACACATTATCTGCGCGACGCCCCAGTGGCTGGCTGAGCACGGGGTGCCGCAGCACCCGCATGAGCTACGTCATCATAGCTGCATTGGGCTGGGTGAAACCCCGGCCGATTCACGCTGGAAGTTCCGGCAGCAGGGCAAAACCATTGTGGTCGATACCCGCGGACGGTATGCCGCAAACCACACCGGCGTACGGCTGGATGCGGTGAAGCGGCATCTGGGGATTGGCAGCCTGCCGCGCTTTACCGCCCGCGAGGCACTGGCAAGAGGTGAAATTGTGCAGGTGCTACCGGAGTGGGAGTTCATCAGCAGCTATACCGGCGATCTGTGGCTGCTCTGGGCGTCGGGGCGACATATGCCCGGCAAGATGCGGGCGCTGATCGACTACCTGACAGAGCAGCTCACCGGGCCGTAGCGCAGCCGTCAGGGTAAGGCCGCCAGCATCTGCGCCACCCATGCCCGAAAGCCCTCCACATCCAGCTCAAGCGCGACCCTGGCATTCGGGGCGCGTCCGAGCCGCCCTTCAATGTCCACTACCGTGGTACCCGCGGTGAACTCACCCTGGGTCTCCACCGCCACGAAGCAGTGATGGAGGGTAAAGAGCTCCGGCTTCACCAGATACGCAATGGTGCACAGGTCGTGCATGCGCAGGCCGGTAGTCATGCTGCCGCCGCGGTAGTGGCTGAACAACGCGTGCAGCATGGTGCCGCTGGCGTTGAGGCCAGGCAGCGTGGCGATAAAGTCCGGCGTCAGCACCGCTTTATGGGTGACGTCCAGGCCACACATCACGATCTCCAGTCCGCTACGGAACACGCAGGCGGCGGCTTCGGGATCGATGGCGATATTGAACTCTGCGGTCGGCGTAAAGTTGCCGCGCCCTGCCGAACCGCCCATCAGCACCAGCTGGCGGATGGCGAATGCGCACTCCGGATAATGGGTAAGCAGCAGCGCGATGTTGGTCAGCGGGCCAATGGCCACCAGCGTCACCGGCTCCGGGCTGGCCATCAGCCGATCGCGTATCGCCTGGAACGCCGGCGTTGTCAGCGCCTGACGCTGATGATCGATAAAGTCGTATCCCGCCAGACCGGACTCGCCGTGCACCGACGCGGCATCGCGCAGCGGGCGCAGCAGTGGTGCCGCCGCCCCCTGGGCCAGCGGAACGTCGGCATTCCAGAACTGCAGCAGCTGTAGCGCGTTGCGGGTGGTTTTCTCCACCGACACGTTGCCCGCCACGGTGGTGACGAGCTGAAGATCGAGCTGCGGTGAAAACAGCGCGGCGGCAAGCGCCATCGCGTCATCAATACCGGGATCGGTATCGAGAATAAGTGGCAGCGTCATGTTTTCCCCAAAAAAAATGCCAGACATTGTCTGGCATTTTTGCACATTTCCGTGCCTCGTTTAACTGACTTCGCGTGCGTCAATGCGCAGCTCTTTCGGTACTTCAAACACGATATTCTCTTCGCGCCCTTCCAGCTGCAACGCCTCGCCGCCGCCGAAATCCTTCAGCCGGGCCAGTACGTTCTGCACCAGAATGTCCGGGGCCGACGCGCCGGCGGTGACGCCAACGCAGCTTGCGCCTTTCACCCACTGCTCCTGGATATCTGAAGCATCGTCAATCAGGAACGCCGCTTTACCCATGCGCTGCGCCAGTTCCGCCAGACGGTTAGAGTTGGAGGAGTTTTTGGAGCCAACCACCAGCACCACATCTGCCTGTTCCGCCAGCGCGCGCACCGCTTCCTGGCGATTCGTTGTGGCATAGCAGATATCGTCCTTACGCGGCCCGATGATCTTCGGGAATCGGCTGCGCAGGGCATCGATAACGTCGGAGGTGTCGTCCACCGACAGCGTGGTCTGGGTCATAAACGAGAGCTTAGCGTCGTTTTTAACGGTAAGTTTCCAGACGTCGTCCGGCGATTCGACCAGATACATACCCCCTTCCGGGTTGCTGTACTGCCCCATCGTTCCTTCCACTTCCGGGTGCCCGGCGTGGCCGATCAGAATCGACTCTTCGCCGCGGCGGCTGGCGCGTGCAACTTCCATATGCACTTTCGTCACCAGCGGGCAGGTGGCGTCGAACACCGTCAGATCCCGGCTTTTCGCTTCGTTGCGCACCGCCTGGGAAACGCCGTGAGCGGAGAAGATCAGGATCGCGCCGTCCGGCACTTCGCTAATCTGCTCGATAAAAATCGCGCCGCGTTCGCGCAGGCTGTCCACCACGTAGCGGTTGTGCACCACTTCGTGACGCACGTAGATGGGCGCGCCGTAGATCGCCAGGGCATTTTCAACAATGCTGATAGCGCGGTCCACGCCAGCGCAGAAGCCGCGCGGGTTAGCCAACAGGATCTGCATTGGGCTCCTCCAGCACCGGATCGACGTCCAGCACTTCAATATCAAAATGGATAGTCTGCCCGGCCAGCGGATGATTGAAGTCAACGGTAATGGAGTCACCGTTCACTTCCCGAATAACGCCAGGCATTTCGCTGCCATCCATAGCGGTAAACAGCATGATCGCGCCGATATCCGGCTCGCCTGCGTCAATAAACTCGCGGCGAGAGAAGTACTGGATCAAGTCCGGGCTGGAAATGCCAAATGCCGCATCCGGCTCCAGCGAAAAGCTCTTCGTGTCGCCGTTTTTCAGCCCCAGCAGGTGCTGCTCCAGACCCTCGGACAGCGAACCGTCGCCCAGACGGAACAGCGCCGGTTTACCGTTGCTGCGGGTAGACTCTGCGGTCGAGCCGTCTTCAAGCTTCAGCGTGAAATGCACCAGCACCGCGCTGTTACTCTGTACAGATTTTGACATGCCGCTTAGCTCATTAATGTTGACGGGTTCGCCTGCGCTCGCCCGTCATAAGAAGTGTATGTCAGGCGCGATCCGGCTGCTTTTTATCGGCGGAGGGAATGAACCCCTCCAGCACGATCAGCGCCGCGCCGACGCAGATGGCGGTATCGGCCAGATTGAAGGTGGCGAAATGCCAGTCGCCGACATAGAAATCAATCATATCGACCACAAAGCCGTGCCACAGGCGATCGAACAGGTTGCCGAGCGCGCCGCCAATGATCAGCGCATAGGCAATGTTGTTCAGCTTCTGGCTGGCCTTCGCGCGGTACATCATCACCGCCAGCACCACGCAGATACCGATGGCGATACCGGCAAAGAACCAGCGCTGCCAGCCGCCTTTATCGGCGAGGAAGCTGAATGCCGCACCGTAGTTACGGGCGTAGTGCAGATTGAGCGACGGGAACAGCGAGAGCGTCTCCCCCAGCTGGAAATGCTGGAGGATTAACGCTTTACTGCCCAGATCGATAATCAGCACGGCTACGACCAGCCACAGCCAGCGCAGCCCGGTTGAAAAGATCGGTTTACTCATCAGGCGAACTTACGTTTCTCGCCGTCACCGGCGACGTTGCTGACACAGCGACCGCAGATATCTGCGTGATCCGCCACCTTGCCGATATCGGTAGTGTAATGCCAGCAGCGCGGGCACTTCTCACCTTCGGCACGCTCAACGACAGCTTTGACAAGCGTACGTACAGAGCTAACATCATCACCATATAGCTCTTCCACCGCTATGGTCTCGTTGTCTTCGGGATATAGCTCATTCAATGATGAAGGAATATCCTCGATTTGTACGCTAGAGGTCAGGAAGATAAATCTTACCTCCTCACCTAATTTACGAAGAAGCCTGATCGTTTTGGTCTCTTCAGGGTAGCGGAGAGTAACCTTAGCCTCGAGGCCCGCTTTTACTCCATCAGATTTATCTTTCTGATCT
The DNA here is from genome assembly GCF_000463155.2 of Siccibacter turicensis LMG 23730. Taxonomy (GTDB): domain Bacteria; phylum Pseudomonadota; class Gammaproteobacteria; order Enterobacterales; family Enterobacteriaceae; genus Siccibacter; species Siccibacter turicensis. Next base: position 182,544 of record NZ_AWFZ01000017.1, read on the forward strand.
TCAATTGCTTTATTTACTTGGGCTTTGATGCCTCGAACATCTTTCCAGAAAGCATCATTTAACTCTTCATCCTCCGCCAGGCCAAACAGGCCGGTGTACCATTCGCCGGTAAAGACATACTGCTCGCGTTTGCCCGGCAGGTAGCCCCAGATTTCGTCTGCGGTGAAGGACATGATCGGTGCCATCCAGCGTACCAGCGCTTCACAGATGTGATACAGCGCGGTCTGGCAGCTGCGACGCGCCACGCTGTCCGCTTTGGCGGTGTACTGGCGGTCTTTGATGATGTCGAGATAGAACGAGCCCATCTCCACCGAGCAGAAGCGCATCAGACGCTGAACCACTTCGTGAAAGTCGTAGCTGTCGTAGGCGCTGATGATGTCTTCCTGTGCGGCTTGCGCGCAGCCTACCGCCCAGCGATCCAGCACCACCATCTCTTCCGGTTTCACCATGTCGGTTTCCGGATTGAACCCGTTCAGGTTAGCCAGCAGGAAACGCGCGGTGTTACGGATACGGCGATAGCTGTCGGCAGCGCGCTTGAGGATTTCGTCAGACACCGCCATTTCGCCGGTGTAGTCGGTAGACGCCACCCACAGACGCAGAATGTCCGCACCGAGTTTGTTCATCACATCCTGCGGCGACACGGTGTTGCCGATGGACTTCGACATTTTGCGGCCCTGACCATCCACGGTGAAGCCGTGGGTCAGCACCTGGCGGTACGGCGCTTTGCCTTTCATGGCGGTGGAGATCATCAGGGAGGACATGAACCAGCCGCGATGCTGATCCGAGCCTTCCAGATACATATCCGCGGCGTGGCCGGCGAACTCAGGACGCACGTCCACTACCGAGGCGTGGGTTGACCCGGAGTCAAACCACACGTCCAGGGTGTCCGGCACCTTGACGTAGTTGTCAGCGTCATCACCCATGATGTCGCGCGGATCGAGATCCCACCACGCCTGGATGCCATCGACTTCCACACGCTTCGCCACTTCTTCCATCAGTTCCTGCGTGCGCGGGTGCAGCTGCTCGGTGTCTTTGTGCACGAACAGCGACATCGGTACGCCCCAGGTACGCTGACGCGAGATGCACCAGTCAGGACGGTTCGCCACCATCGACTCAATGCGCGCCTGGCCCCAGTCTGGGATCCACTGCACGCCTTTGATCTCCTGCAGCGACTGGGCGCGCAGGCCTTTCTGATCCATGCTGACGAACCACTGCGGTGTGGCGCGGAAGATGATCGGGGTTTTGTGACGCCAGCAGCACGGGTAGCTGTGCACCAGCTTCGCGACGTTCAGCAGTACGCCTTTTTCACGCAGCAGCTCGACGATCTGATCGTTGGCTTTGAAGACGTTCACGCCATCCAGCCCTGGGTAGGTACCCGGCAGATAGGTGCCGTCCGGGCCAACCGGGTTGGCGATCTCCAGGCCGTATTTCTGGCTGATGGTGTAGTCGTCCGGGCCGTGGCCACCGGCGGTATGCACCGCACCGGTACCGGCATCCAGCGTGACGTGTTCGCCGAGGATTGCCGGGACGTCAAAGCCCATGAACGGATGGCGGAAGCGCATCTGCTCAAGGGTGGCGCCTTTGGTTTCGCCCAGCACGGTGTAATCGGCGACGTTGATGCGTTTCATCACGCTCTCAAGCAGATCTTTCGCCACGATCAGCGCCTGGCCGTCGATCTGCACCAGCACATAGTCGATATCGGCGTGCAGAGAGATCGCGCGGTTCGCCGGAAGCGTCCACGGGGTGGTGGTCCAGATAACCAGCGACACCGGGCCGTTAACCGTCTGCGCACCGAATGCCGCGGCAACCGCTGCGGCGTCTACCGCATTAAAGGCGACGTCGATGGACGGCGAGGTTTTGTCATAGTATTCCACTTCTGCTTCGGCCAGCGCCGAGCGGCAGTCAACGCACCAGTGCACCGGCTTGGCGCCTTTGTGCAGGTGACCGTTGCCGATGATTTTTCCGAGCGCACGGATGATGTTGGCTTCGGTGTTGAAATCCATGGTCAGGTAAGGACGTGACCAGTCGCCCAGCACGCCCAGACGGATAAAGTCTTCGCGCTGGCCATCAACCTGCTCGGCGGCGTATTTGCGGCACGCGGCACGGAACTCGGCGGCCGAGACTTTCTCGCCCGGCTTGCCGATAAGCTGCTCGACCTTCAGTTCGATCGGCAGACCGTGGCAGTCCCAGCCCGGTACGTACGGGGAGTCATAACCGGCAAGCCCTTTGGACTTAACGATAATGTCTTTAAGAATTTTGTTAACCGAGTGACCAATATGAATGCTGCCGTTCGCATAAGGAGGGCCATCATGCAGAATAAAGGTCTTTTTCCCTTTCTTCGCATTACGGATGATGCCGTACAGATCGTCATCGTTCCAGCGCGCCAGCATACCCGGTTCGCGTTTGGCGAGATCGCCACGCATCGGGAACCCTGTTTCCGGCAAATTCAGGGTAGATTTATAGTCACTCATCAGGTTATCAGTTCCGTATTTCGGTTTTAATGTGTCAGGCTCACGCCGGATTCATAGCCCAAAAAAGTCGCGGGCCGTTACCACATCTTTGGCGATTTGCGCTTTCAGCTCATCCAGCGAAGCAAAACGCTGCTCGTTACGCAATTTCTTGCGCAGTATCACATCTATATGGCGACCATATAAGTCCATTGCAACATCCAGCAGATGAACTTCCAGCTGCTGGCGCAGGCCCGCCACCGTGGGGCGCGTGCCGATATTGGCAACGCCGGGCAGCGGCGTGTCGGTCAGGCCGGTCACTTCTACCGCATACACCCCTTTCACCGGGGAGACCAGACGGCGCAGCGGGATGTTCGCCGTCGGAAAACCGATGGTGCGGCCCAGTTCGTCACCGTGCACCACGCGACCGGAAATAGCATAAGGATGCCCCAGCAGACGTTCCGCCTGCGGCAGATCGTCCTGCGCCAGCGCCTGGCGTACCGCGGTGCTGCTGATGCGTACGCCATCGTGGCAGTAGGTCTGGGTGCTGGTCACCTCAAAGCCATATTCGCCGCCGGCTTTCTCCAGCAGTTGGAAATCTCCCTGACGCCCTGCGCCAAAGCGGAAGTCGTCGCCAACGGCCAGCAGCTGAACGCCAAGGCGTTTTACCAGCAGATCGCTGACGAAGCTCTGGGCGGTCAGCGCCGCAAAACGGCGGTCAAAGCGCACGCACAGCACGTAATCCACGCCGCATGCGGCAAGATAACGCAGCTTGTCACGCAGCCGCGTCAGCCGCGCCGGGGCTTTATCCGCCGCAAACAGCTCAAGCGGCTGCGGTTCGAAAATCATCACCATGACGGGAAGATGGCGCGCGCGCCCCTCTTCGCAGAGCCCACGTAGCAGTGACTGATGCCCGCGGTGTACGCCATCAAAGTTACCAATAGTCAGCACGCACCCGCGGTGGGCCGCACTCAGATTATGTATGCCGCGTATCAGCTTCATGACTGGCTCAAAACAGTGAAAATCGTCGGATTGTACATTTCTGCATCGTCTGGAATATAAGGACGCGTAACGTCTGGGTTCCTGCAGCCATAAGATGACGAGTATACCTTGTACAACGATTAAGGTTAACCCGCGATTAACCTTTGCCAACAGAAAGCGCAGCGGTTTTCGCTAAGGCTTACGCGCCTTTGCGTCGCCGTGGTCTGCCATGCGCTAATTTTGTGCCGGAAAGACTGTATTCGCGCAGTGCAAGCTGTTAGAATCCTGCGCCATCACTACGTAACGAGCGTCGCCATCTTAACGGCGCTTATTTGCACAAATCCATTGACAAAAGAAGGCTAAACGGGCATATTCCTCGGCCTTTGAATTGTCTATATAGAACATATTTGGGAGTTGGACCTTGGCTAATATCAAATCAGCTAAGAAGCGCGCCGTTCAGTCTGAAAAGGCCCGCAAGCACAACGCTAGCCGTCGCTCTATGATGCGTACTTTCATCAAGAAAGTATACGCAGCGATCGAAGCTGGCGACAAAGCAGCAGCACAGAACGCATTTAACGAAATGCAACCGATCGTGGACCGTCAGGCAGCTAAAGGTCTGATCCACAAAAACAAAGCAGCGCGTCATAAAGCAAACCTGACCGCGCAGATCAACAAACTGGCTTAATCGCCCGCTCGTTGAGCTTTGTCAGAAAACCCGCGTAAAGCGGGTTTTTTTATGCCTGCTATTCGCGGGTGAACAGCGCCGAGTAGTCGCGATTGCAGATGCGCTGCACCGCCGGGTGCTGGATCATGCGCTCGGCGAAAATGGCGTGGTACTCCTCCATCACGTTATCGACCCGGCCTATCTCGACGATGTTCTTATCGTTGTAGAAATCCTGTCCGTAGAGGGTGGGCGCCACAAAAATCGCATTGTGCGCCGCGCCAAACGCTTTCATTAATGCCGCATCGTCAAACTCGCCGAGGATCTCCACATCCAGCCCCTGGCTCTGAAACCAGTTTTGCAGCTTGCGCCCCAGCATTGACCGCCGCCCCGGCACCAGCAGGCGTCGCTCAGTCAGACAGGCGGGAAACGGCGTTGTCGGCTGCGGCGCCTGGCACCAGAAGCTGACGCCGCACTCACCGATTTTCACCGAAAACAGTCCCTCCTGCTGGGTGGAGTCGATAGGGCAGTCGGAGATAATCATATCGAGCTTGTGCTGGCTGAGCTGCTCCAGCAGCATCTCGTGCGTGGACTCAAAGCAGCGCAGGTGGATCTGCTCGTCCTCGACTACCGCCGCGTCCAGCACGCCGCTGACCAGCCGCTTGGACAGCGCATCCGCCACCCCCACGTCAAACAGCAGATGGGACTCTTTGCGATAGTTCACGATGTCGAGCATCTCCTGGCTCAGGGTGAACATCCTGTCGGCGTAGCGATACACCAGTTGCCCCAGCTCGCTTGGCTCAAGCCCCCTTCCCTTACGCTTAAACAGTTTTCCCTGTAAGCGCTCCTCAAGGGCTTTGATTTGCCCGGTGATGGTTTGTGGCGTGAGATAGAGCGCGTCGGCCGCCCCCACGACGGAGCCTTCCCTGCATACATGCCAGAAATAATACAAATGGTTGTAATTAATATGCGGCATAGTTGCGTCTCCCTGAACGATAACCGCCCGCATGATGCGGGCGGTGGTGTGGTTACTGCGCAGCCTGCGCGGCGCCGGAATAGCGCACTCTCAACAGCGCATAGCCGACGACGGCGGCAAGGATAGAGCCGCTCAGGATCCCAAGCTTCGCCCAGCTTACCAGTACGGGCTCTACGTCGGCGAAGGCCAGCGAGGCGATAAATATCGACATGGTGAAGCCGATACCGCAGAGCACGCCGACGGCCATGATCTCTTTGATATGGGTACCCACCGGCAGCGAGGCCAGGCGCAGGCGTACCGCAAGCGCGCAGAACAGCGTAATGCCCAGCGGTTTGCCGATAAACAGCCCGACAATAATGCCCAGCGGCAGCACAGCCCCCAGCCCGCTCAGGGTGACGCCGTCCAGCGACACGCCGGCGTTTGCAAAGGCAAACAGCGGCAGAATCAGCCAGGATACCCACGGGTGCAGCACGTGCTCAAGCGAACGCGCCGGTGAACGTCCCTTCTGCTCTTTAAGCGGAATAAAGAAGCCGATGATGACGCCGGCAAGCGTGGCGTGAACGCCCGACTTCAGCACCGCCGTCCAGAGCACCACGCCCACCAGAATATAGATGCCGGTACGACGCACGTTGAGCAGGTTCAGAAGCGCCAGTATCGCAATGGCTACCGCAGCGATACCGAGGGACATCATCGACAGCTCGTGGGTATAGAACAGCGCGATGATAATGATCGCCCCGAGGTCATCAATGATGGCGAGCGCCATCAGGAACACTTTCAGCGCAGGCGGCACGCGGCTGCCCAGCAGCGCCAGTACACCCAGCGCAAAGGCGATGTCCGTTGCCGCCGGAATGGCCCAGCCCTGGCGGGTGACCGGATCCTGATAGTTAAAGGCCAGATAGAGCAGCGCCGGCACCACCATTCCGCCCAGCGCGGCAATCACCGGGAACGCCGCCTGCTGACGGCTGGCCAGCGAGCCCTGCACCATCTCCCGCTTCACCTCCAGGCCTATCAGCAGGAAAAATATCGCCATCAGGGCATCGTTGATCCACAGCAGCATGTTTTTATTGATGTCCAGCGCGCCGATGCGGATTTCAACAGGCGTGGCCAGAAAGCCCTGGTATATCCCGGCGGTGGAGTCCAGGTTCGCCAGCAGCATCGCCAGCGCCGCGGCAAAAATCAGCACCACGCCTCCCGCGGCGTCGCTGCTGAAAAATCGTTGCAGGTGTTTCATGATGATTACTCTTATCTGATGAAAATCGGCCACCATGATAAGCCAGTAAATAGCTCGTCAAAAGCAGATTATCTTTGCCTCATGGTTCGGTTTAAACGAACTATAAGCATAATCCACGATCGCCATAAGGGCATAAAAAAACCCCGGACAGAGCTGGCCGGGGTAAACGATCCGCTGAAAAATGAGGGCGCAGCGGAAATGACAGACGTGAATCAGTAAGTCCCGATATCCGTCCAGACCTGATACGGCCCGCTGTTCTGGTCAGGCTGCTCGCCCTGGGAATACCAGTTCACCTGGTAGTTGTGGCCTTTCCAGCTGACTTTTTCGAAGGTGCCCCATTTGGCGCCGTAAACAGTGCTGGCATTCCAGAGCGGGTAAGGTGCAGTACCGCTGGTGTCCGGGGTTGGGGTTGGCGTCGGTTCCGGCGTTGGCTCAGGCGTCGGTTCCGGGGTCGGCGTCGGGGTATCCGAACCGGACGCGGCGCTGGCCGGTACCACCGTAATCACAAAGCGCTGCTGGGACGAGGGCTCATTTTTGCTGTCACGCACGAACAGCGTGAACTGCAGCTCGGTGTTTTGGGTCACGACAGGCACCTCAAACTCGATCACTGCCGCACTCTTATCCGCCACGGTGATGCTCGCCGGTACGCCCCAGCTGAAGCTCAGGGCATCGTTGTCTTCATCGCGTGAAGAGGCGCCGGAAAGCTGCAGGCGCGAGCCGCCCACCACCAGCAGCTGGATCGCAGCGACCGGGGCGTGGTTGATCGACGGCTGCGGAACATCGCCGCTGCCGCTTCCGGAATCGGCAACGTTGATGCCTTCGAAGTAGAACGGCTTCATGTCGATAACCTGGGTGGCGATCTCGTACCCCAGCCCTTCGCGTGCGGCGTTCACCAGCACGCCGTTGTCCTGGTCGATGGTCCAGGTGAACAGGCCGCCCAGATTGCGGCGCGCAGCGTACTCCCCTTTGAGTTTGACCGAGCGCGGGGTGTCGAGCGACATAAACAGTTTGCTTTGCGGATTATAGAGATAGTCGGCGTTGGCGACTTTATCGGTGTAGACGTTAAAGCCGTTGCGCCCTTTCTGGTTTTCCAGATCGAGGTAGTTATAGATGGTGTCGTACCATTCGGTGCTGCCTGACTCAAACGAGCCGGTAGTCGTACCCTGCCCGGCGGAGTAGCTGCCTTTGAGCGGCGAGAAACTTTCGATCTCCGCATTGCGGGCGTTACGGGAATACCCGGCATACCCGATATTGATGCGGTCAGACGGGAAACCTTCTGCAATCAGGTAGTCGACAACGGCTTCGATGCTCCAGCCGCCGGCGGTGAGTGGCGTCAGGTTGGTATGGTGGGTCGGGGTTTCAGCCCAGGGCGTACCGAAGAAGTCATAGGTCATCACGTTGATGCCGTACAGACCCGCGTTCAGCAATGCCTTAACGTTAGAGAACCCAAGCGTTTCCACCACTGCGGAGCTGGCGATTGAGATTTTTACGTCACTGCGGCCCGCCGCGGTAAGCTGCTTTTTCAGCTCGGCGATAACCAGCGCATAGTTTGCGCCATCTTCCGGGCCGTGCGGGTTACCGTTGCCGGGCGCGTTCGGGTACTCCCAGTCGATATCCACTTCGCTGAACATCGGGAACTGTTTAAACAGCTTCACCACGCCTGCCGCGAAGGTTTTACGCGAGGAGTCGGTTTTGGACATCTCGTGGAAGCCGTTACTCATGGTCCAGCCGCCGATACTCATAGAAAGTGCCAGGGTGTGGCCCTGCTGCTTCGCTTTCTGCTGCAGATCGCGCAGACCGCCCAGCAGACCCTTGGCGTTCTGCTGGGTCACGGTAGCCGGATCGACGTCCCATCCGCTGGTGGTGTGACCGCAGTTCACGTAAGACTGGAAATCGCCCCAGGGGTCGAGGAACGTCGGTTCGTTGGTGTTTTTATTGGTGAGCGCTGCCGCGTTCTCAATGGTGTACTGCTTCTCGCCTTTATCTCCCACGATGCCCAGGAAACCGAAGATGATTTTGTCGTAGGCGGTAGGCGATACTTTCGCCAGGTCGTAACCGCGACCGCGATTGTTCGGCGAATCATCCCCTTCAAGGCGGCCATCGTACTGCGACCAGTCCGTATAATAGCCAAATACTTTGGGCTTCGACGCCGCTTTATATTTGTTATATACCGGGACAGCGACGCGAGCAGACGTATAGCTATATTTTTCAACTTCGCTTGCAGGTTTAAAACCATCGGCAGCGTTACTGGTTTCAGTCAGGCTATCGCTCTTAATTAATTTACTTGTTGCCATTTTCTATTCCTTTCATGTGATTTATCGAAACAGCGGGTAGCTGTGCAATCGATAGTAAATAGCGCATCAGGAATAGCGAATCACAAACCGTCAATTCTCAACTTATGCCGGGCCAAAATATACAACCGGAAATATTTACCCCATAAAATAAACAGTGAGATAGATTGACAGTTACGTTATGAAAAAACCAGACAAAATATAGAATATATTTAATTATAAGTTCAACTAACAACCCACATTAACGGCACTTAATTTAGTTCCGTTTCTGGGAGAGACCCATCTAAAACGTAATCATTTCCGGCTGCTCGATAAAACAAGCGTTGTCTTAACCATGGGTAATTTCTAACATCGTTTCGCCTCCACGCTAATCCGTTTCGTAAACTCTATAAGGTGAACCATGAAGCGTTATCTCATAAATCACAATTGCGTTTATAACGAAGCCCGAAATGAAATAAAAAACACCGACAGTGCATTAACAATAAAAATGACGGCAATGCGTGCACGTTGCCTGAGTTTTATTATTGAACATGCTGCTGACGGTATTATTGATAAGCAGAAACTGACCTCAGCGTTATGGGGTGAACGCGGCCAGTTTGTCAGTGATGCCAACCTTACCCAACTGCTTTACCTGATTCGCAAAGATCTACGCACGATGGGGATTAGCGATTTTTTTGTCACCATTCCTCGCATGGGAATACGCGTTAACCAACAGATTGCCGTGGACGTTTTACCGGATGAAAAGCTACGCAAGCGTTACGGCATCTGGAAAGTGGTAATTATCACCGCTTTCGCACTCTCACTCATGTCACTCTACGCGGTGTTTGACATGCTTCGATCGACCCCTCACAACTGAGGATACAGCGATGAATCCGATCATTGATGGCATACTGAATATTGAAGGTAGTTACGTTGATAATCCGGCGGATCGGGGCGGCCCGACCAACTGGGGCATTACGGAGAGTACTGCCCGCGCCCACGGCTACCGCGGTGCGATGAAAGATCTCACCCGCGACGAGGCCTATAACATTCTGGAAAGAGATTACTGGCTGGCACCGGGCTTCGACAAAATAGCGGGCCTGTCCCTGTCCATTGCCTTTGAGCTTTGCGACGCGGGCACAAACGTCGGGCCTGCTCACCCTTCCCGCTGGCTACAGCGCTGGCTTAATACCTTTAACCGCACCGCTAAAAAATACCCGGATCTGACCGTCGATGGCGTTATCGGGGAAAGAACCCTCGAGGCGCTGAAAATATATCTCGACTGGCGTGGTAAAGAGGGAGAAAGCGTGTTGCTGCAGGCGCTCAACTGCAGTCAGGGTGAATATTATCTGTCGATAACCGAAAAGCGTGAAGTAAACGAAGAGTTTATTTATGGCTGGATGCGAGAGCGTGTGAAAATCGTGTAGTGTTGAGGCATGCTAAGAACCGACAAAGAAAACCCGCAGTGCGGGCTTTCTTTGTCAGCGGTCGAGAAATCAGCGCTGGCTATTTTGGCGTAATATTATTATTAACGATATACGCTTTAACCTTATCACCCAGCAACCGGAGAATAGGTGAAGCAAACACCCCGCCTAATCCCGCCGCCAGCATAACCATATTGAAACTTAAGTTACGGTCGATGGCAATGACGCTCAAAATGAAACCGGTGAAACACGAGGTCGTTATCTGCGCCAGGCAACCCATAATATCTTTATGCATGGCTGAATTTTCTTCGCGCTTCATCAGAAAACTGACGAACCCACCCCAACCGCCGATGGTAATAACGGTTAATAAAATTTCAAGCTCGACCAGAATAATACGTGGGGAACTAATATGTGCTGCAACGCTCATGGTGAAAACCTCGATAATAGTTAATAATGCAAGTTGCCTTGCGATGAAACTATCCTAGAGGAGAATCAGTTAGCGCAATAATAATTAGTCATGAATAATACTGTGGGCGCCCTGAATAAACCCTCGCACGCTCAATGATGCGGATCATTTATTACCATTTTCGAAATGAGGACAGCGTTTGTAGCATGGCCACAATCTCTTTAACGTGATTCAGGTGTCTGTTTTTACGATGCCAGCTGGCATAGAGCATTTGTGAGGTAAAATTCAATTCCTCTGGCAGGGACATAATCACGATATTAAGTTTTTTCTGTATCTGGAAAAAGCGTGCCAGTCTGTAGGGAAGTACTGCAATACAGGAAGAATTTTCAACGATACTGATAAGCCCGTTGATGGAGTCGGTACTGTAACCGACGCGTCGCATACCGCCGCTGGCAACTTCAGGAAACATTGCGCTAACCTTGTCTGCCGAGGACAACGTCCAGGGCGCAGGACGATAAACCGCATGCTGAAAAGCAAAGAAATGATAAACCGAAATACCAGTCAACTCCGCCAGTGGATTATGCTGGCTGCAAACCACACAATAGTCCCGAAAGTGTTCGATACTGGCAGTCTCAATTTCCGGGTCATCTGGCAGCCTGGTCGATAATACCAGGTCAACACTACCGCCTGTCAGGGCTTCCCGGTACTGCTCGTTGTGCCGGGGAGCAGAACAATAATTGAGGAAATAACGGGTAAAGGGTTCGAAATCGAAGAGCTGTGAAAAGTAATATTGCTCGTTAATATCATTACCCATTATGGTAATTTCTTTTTTTACATCAGTGTGCGGAGGGTGTTCAAGCGTGAAGGCGATGATCTCCAGCGCCTGGCTATACGCGCTATGAATTTCGCGGGCGCGGGTGGTCGGGGTCAGTCCTTCGCGGGTGCGGATGAACAACTCTTCGCTGTAGGCGTTCTGCAACCGTTGCAGCGCCTGAGAGACGGCACCGGGTGTAACCTTAAGGCGTTTAGAGGCTTTCGTGGCATTCCCGGCGTTGATGACCGCATCAAGAACCTTGATCAAATTTAAATCGAAATCCTTGATAGCAGGGTTAGCACTCATACACCCTCACCTGGTAAAAGAGTAATGAAGAAACGAGACTATAGCGTTATCAGAAATCGGTTTGGACACTTTTATTATCATTGGTCGCAGAGGGGCCAATAAATTACCGGCAGAAAATATCACTATTCAACATCTTTAATATCAATGTGCATCATTTGTTGCTTTCTGGCCCTCAAAGTACAATGAGATGATTCTTAACACCCTGAATTAGCAGGAAACCATTTTTCGCCCTGATAAAAAAAGCCCCGGCGTAGTCTGACTACGCCGGGGCCTGAGATGCCACGCGATACGAACGGATTATCGCGTCAGATCATCAAAGAACTTTTTCACGCCGTCGAAGAAGCTTTTGGAGCGCGGGCTATTGTGTTCCCCCGTCGGCCCACCAAAGCTCTCCTGCAGATCCTGAAGCAGCTGCTTTTGCTTCTCGTTCAGGCCGACCGGCGTTTCAACCACAACGCGGCACAGCAGGTCGCCCTGCGCGCCACCGCGTACCGATTTCACGCCCTTGCCGCGCATGCGGAACAGCTTGCCGGTCTGGGTTTCGCTCGGCACTTTGAGCATCACGCGTCCATCCAGGGTCGGCACTTCGATTTCGCCGCCCAGCGCCGCCATGGCAAAGTTGATCGGCACTTCGCAGTAAAGGTTGTTGCCTTCACGCTCGAAGATCGGGTGCTGTTTAACCTGCACCTGAACGTAGAGATCCCCTGCCGGTGCGCCGTGCTCCCCTGCTTCGCCCTCGCCTGCCAGACGGATGCGATCGCCGGTATCCACGCCCGCCGGGATTTTAACCGACAGGGTTTTGGATTTCTCAACGCGACCGTGGCCGTGACACTTGTTGCACGGATCCTTGATGATGGTACCGCGGCCCTGACAGTGCGGACAGGCCTGCTGTACGGCAAAGAAGCCCTGACGCATCTGCACCTGGCCTGCGCCGTGACAGGTTGGACAGGTCTGGGGTTGGGTACCCGGTTTCGCGCCGTTGCCGTGGCAGACATCACACTCTTCCAGCGTCGGAATGCGGATCTCTTTGGTCACGCCGCGTACCGCTTCTTCCAGCGTCAGCTCCATGTTGTAGCGTAAATCGGAGCCGCGCGCCGCGCGACGACCACGGCCGCCACCGAAGATGTCTCCGAATACGTCGCCAAAGATATCGCTGAAATCAGCTCCGCCGCCGCCGAAGCCGCCGCCATATCCACCGCCGCCCATACCGCCCTGTTCAAAGGCAGCGTGGCCGTACTGATCGTAGGCTGCGCGTTTTTGCGCATCGGTCAGAATTTCGTAGGCTTCTTTAATCTCTTTAAACTTGCCTTCGGCCTCTTTGTCACCCTGGTTGCGGTCCGGGTGAAACTTCATGGCCAGGCGCTTATACGCCTTTTTGATTTCACGCTCTTCCGCTGTTTTCGGAACGCCTAAAACCTCGTAATAGTCTCGTTTCGCCATCTCTATTACAGCCCTCAACATGAATAAACGGGCGTGGAGGAGACCCTCGACGCCCGTGTCAGTCTTACCCGTTCAAGGGCGATTATTTTTTATCTTTAACTTCTTCGAACTCAGCGTCGACCACGTCGTCTTCTTTCGCGTTGTTCGCAGAAGCATCAGCGGAGCCCGCCTGCTGCTGGGCATGCTGCTGCTGTGCGATTTCCATCAGCTTCTGGGAAACCTGCGCCAGCGCCTGCATTTTCGCTTCGATATCCGCTTTGTCTTCGCCTTTCAGCGAGGTTTCCAGCGCGCTCAGTGCAGACTCGATAGCGGTTTTGTCATCGGCCGGCAGCTGCTCGCCCGCTTCTTCAACCTGCTTACGGGTGCTGTGCAGCAGATGGTCGCCCTGGTTGCGGGTCTGAACCAGCTCTTCGAACTTACGGTCGGACTCGGCGTTCGCTTCCGCTTCCTGCACCATTTTCTGGATCTCTTCCTCGTTCAGACCGGAAGAGGCCTTAATGGTGATCTTCTGCTCTTTACCGCTGTTTTTGTCTTTCGCGGAAACGTGCAGGATACCGTCAGCATCGATATCGAAGGTCACTTCGATCTGCGGCATGCCGCGCGGTGCCGGGTTGATCCCATCGAGGTTGAACTGGCCCAGAGATTTGTTATCGCTGGCGCGTTTACGTTCACCCTGCAGCACGTGGATGGTTACCGCAGACTGGTTGTCTTCCGCAGTAGAGAACACCTGGCTGTGCTTGGTCGGGATAGTGGTGTTTTTGGTGATAAGCGGAGTCATCACGCCACCCATGGTTTCGATACCCAGCGACAGCGGGGTAACGTCCAGCAGCAGCACGTCTTTCACATCACCGGTCAGTACACCACCCTGAACCGCAGCACCGATAGCAACCGCTTCGTCCGGGTTCACGTCTTTACGCGGCTCTTTACCGAAGAATTCAGCAACTTTTTTCTGCACCATCGGCATACGCGTCTGACCGCCGACCAGGATAACGTCCTGGATATCGGATACGGACAGGCCAGCGTCCTGCAGTGCAACTTTCAGCGGCTCGATAGAACGGTTCACCAGGTCTTCTACCAGGCTTTCCAGTTTCGCACGGGTCACTTTGATGTTCATGTGTTTCGGACCGGTCGCGTCTGCGGTGATGTACGGCAGGTTCACGTCGGTCTGCTGTGCAGAAGAGAGTTCGATTTTCGCTTTCTCTGCTGCTTCTTTCAGGCGCTGCATTGCCAGCGGGTCGTTACGCAGGTCAATGCCCTGATCTTTCTTAAATTCTTCAACGAGGTAGTTGATCATACGGCTGTCGAAGTCTTCACCACCCAGGTGGGTATCACCGTTGGTAGCCAGTACTTCGAAGGTTTTTTCGCCGTCAACTTCGTCGATTTCGATAATGGAGATATCGAAGGTACCACCACCGAGGTCGTATACCGCGATAGTGCGGTTGCCGACTTCTTTATCCAGACCGTAAGCCAGTGCTGCGGCGGTCGGTTCGTTGATGATACGTTTTACTTCCAGGCCTGCGATACGGCCGGCGTCTTTGGTCGCCTGACGCTGCGCATCGTTAAAGTAAGCCGGAACGGTGATAACAGCTTCAGTTACCGGTTCACCCAGGTAATCTTCCGCGGTTTTCTTCATTTTTTTCAGCACTTCAGCAGAGATCTGCGGCGGTGCCATTTTCTGGCCTTTGACATCCAGCCATGCGTCGCCGTTGTCAGCACCGATGATTTTGTACGGCATGATCGACACGTCACGCTGTACTTCTTCGTCCTGGAAGCGACGACCAATCAGGCGTTTGATCGCAAACAGAGTGTTCTGCGGGTTGGTCACTGCCTGACGTTTAGCCGGCTGACCTACCAGCGTTTCACCGTCCTGCGTATAGGCAATGATTGAAGGCGTGGTGCGATCGCCCTCGGCATTCTCCAGCACGCGTGCGGTGGTGCCATCCATAATCGCTACACAAGAGTTGGTTGTGCCCAGGTCAATACCAATTATTTTACCCATCTAAACGTCTCCACTAAAAATTCGTAATCATGTGGTTGTGAATCTGTAATAAGGGCTAAACGTAACGTTTCAACTGCCCCGCGTTATTTTTTCAGACTCACCACTGCGGTTGACTACAAGATGGGGTCGGCTTGCCCGCCATCAAGGGGGCGAGGTAAAAATTTTTTCGTTTCGCTGTCGTCAGATCATAGACGCTACACATTGCCCTGATTATTATGCCGCGCCCGGCGGAGAAGGCTTTATTCGTCGGGCGTTTCACTAACGCAAATTTAATGATCATTTTGAGGATCTATGGGCAACACTCAGTTGGCTAATCCAGCTCCGCTGGGCTTAATGGGTTTCGGCATGACCACCATTCTGCTCAATTTACACAATATCGGGCTTTTTCCGTTAGACGGCATCATCCTTGCGATGGGCATTTTTTACGGCGGCCTGGCACAGATTTTTGCGGGTCTGCTGGAATATAAAAAAGGCAATACGTTTGGTCTGACGGCGTTTACCTCTTACGGCTCGTTCTGGCTCACGCTGGTCGCGATTCTGGTGATGCCGAAATTCGGCATGGCCGAGGCGGCAAACGGCCATTTCCTCGGCGTTTACCTGGCGCTGTGGGGCGTATTTACGCTGTTCATGTTCTTCGGCACCTTAACGGGCGCACGCGTACTGCAGTTTGTCTTCCTGAGCCTGACGGTGCTGTTTGCACTGCTGGCGGCAGGTCACCTGCTGGATAACGAAGGGATTGTTCACGTTGCGGGCTGGATCGGCATCGTGTGCGGCGCCAGTGCGGTTTATCTGGCGATGGGCGAAGTGCTGAATGCGCAGTATGGTCGTACCGTACTGCCCATCGGCGAGCCAAAGTAAGTCATTATGCCTCTCCCTGTGGGGAGAGGCGTTCCGGTTATTTCAGGCCGGTCACCAGCGCTTTACGCTGATCTTCAAGCGATACCACGCGGGCGCATACCGCTTTCCCGAAGCCTTCAAAATCTTTTTCCTGCTTCTTCCACTCGGTCTGGATGGCGCTCTGCAGGCCGCCCATGCTGCCGAGGATCCCCTGCAGCGGATTTCCGCCGCCGGAGGTTACCGCTTTGGCACCCATCTCGTTGATGCTGTCCTGAAGCAGACCACCCATCGTCTGGTTAACCAGCTGCTGGCCTTCGGCGCGCACCTGATCGATCGCTTTATAGTGGAACGCCAGACCGTCGCTGCGCCGCTCAAGGATGCGGTTCATCTGGGTTTTCAGCTGGCCGTCGAGGGTGGTGAGACGCTTACGCATGTTGCTGCTGGACCCCACCTGCTCGGTGATGATTTTATCGAGCGCCACCCGGCCCTTTTCAAGACGGGTGCGGGCGCCTTCATCGATCCACGGCAGCGCGGAACGCAGATCGGCCTGATAATCCTTTGCCTGCTCACGCTGGGCCGCGTTCAGCGAAATCTGCTTGCCGTTAAACATCACGCTGCCATCCGGCCCGATCACCAGATTTCCGTTCTCGCCGACCACCTGCACCGTCTGCGGGCTTAAAATCACATCGTCTTTCGGTGTGACACTGCACTTATATTCCGCGTGAGCACTTACGGCTGTCGCCATCAGTGCCACCAGCAGCGCTTTACGCATCATAACTCGTTCCTCACATCCATCAGAGCAGGGCTCTCAGACAAAACGGGCCGGCAAGCCGACCCGCTGTTAACGCTTAATCCCACCAGACATCAAAGAGATCGCTGATGCGCACCTCTTCAAGCTTGCGGTCTTCAAGCCATTTGCGTACCAGCGCCTGATGCTCCTCGGTACATTTGCCGATCTCCTGCATGCAGATCAGCCCTTCCCAGGCCAGGTATCCGCTGCCGTCGAACGCCAGTTTGTTCGGCTCAATCACCTCATTGATGAGATCTTCCACGGTCTGGTCGATCGTCTCTTCGCTGGTCCCTTCCGGGAAGCGCCAGGCTACCGAAAAGCCCAGTTCCTGAAACTCATCGATGTGCATCTTTTTACGTAAGCGGCGGCTGCGTTGCGTTGCCATTATTTGGTCCTCTCAAACATTAGATCCCATACGCCGTGACCTAAACGATGGCCACGCTGCTCAAATTTGGTTACCGGGCGCGATTCCGGGCGCGGTACGTAGTCCCCGGTGGGGGACAGGTTTTTATATCCATCAAGCTGGCTCATCACTTCGAGCATATGTTCGGCATAAGGTTCCCAGTCGGTCGCCATATGGAACACGCCGCCGGGTTTCAGTTTGCTTTTTACCAGCTCGGCGAACGGTGCCTGCACGATACGGCGTTTGTTGTGGCGCGCCTTGTGCCACGGATCCGGGAAGAAGAGCTGCACCATAGTCAGGGCATTATCCGGGATCATCTTTTCTAACACTTCCACCGCGTCGTGACACATCACGCGCAGGTTCCCGACCTCCTCTTCCTGAGCCGCGCTCAGGCAGGCGCCAACGCCCGGAAGGTGAACCTCAATGCCGAGGAAGTTCTGGTGCGGATTGGCTTTCGCCATGGTGACCAGCGAGGCGCCCATACCAAAACCGATCTCCAGCGTGGTCGGCGCGTCGCGGCCAAACAGCGACACCAGATCCAGCGGCTCCGCGGTGTATTCCACGCCCATCACCGGCCAGAGATGGTCCAGCGCGTGTTGCTGACCTTTGGTCAGGCGTCCCTGGCGGCGGACAAAGCTACGAATACGGCGCAGCGGGCGACCGTTTTCATCAAATTCCGGTGAAATGACGTCGTTATTCATAAAAAATCAGTCTGCTTGAGTTAATAGGAAGGCAAGCGGGCATTATCCAAAGTTAGTTACCGGATGCAAGCACCGGAAAGTTCCGGTTTACAGCGTACAGCCGCTGTGCTGGAATCTGGCCCCTTATTCACGATTACGGAAGCCCGTCGTTAATGATGCAAGCCTCTCACTTCTCCGCACGGGTGCTGGAGTGGTACGACAAATACGGGCGCAAAACCCTGCCCTGGCAAATCGAGAAAACGCCGTACAAAGTATGGCTCTCTGAGGTGATGTTGCAACAAACGCAGGTCACAACCGTGATCCCCTACTTTGAGCGCTTTATGGCGCGTTTCCCGACCGTCACCGATTTAGCCAACGCCCCGCTGGATGAGGTGCTGCATCTGTGGACCGGGCTTGGCTACTACGCCCGCGCCCGCAACCTGCACAAAGCCGCGCAGCAGGTGGCACAGCAGCACCAGGGTCGCTTCCCCACCACCTTTGAAGAGGTTGCCGCCCTGCCCGGCGTCGGACGCTCCACCGCCGGGGCGATCCTGTCGCTGTCCCTCGGCCAGCACTTCCCGATCCTCGACGGCAACGTGAAACGCGTGCTGGCCCGCTGCTACGCGGTGGCCGGCTGGCCGGGTAAAAAAGAGGTGGAAAAACGGCTGTGGGAGATCAGCACTGACGTGACCCCGGCGCAGGGCGTGGAGCGCTTCAACCAGGCGATGATGGATCTGGGCGCGCTGGTCTGTACCCGCTCGCGGCCAAAGTGCGAAGTCTGCCCGCTCAACGACGGCTGTATCGCCTACGCCACCCAGAGCTGGGCGGCCTATCCCGGTAAAAAACCGAAGCAGACCCTGCCGGAGCGCACCGGGTATCTGCTGTTGATGCAGCATGAGAATAAGGTCTACCTGGAGCAGCGTCCGCCTAGCGGGCTGTGGGGTGGACTATACTGCTTCCCGCAGTTTGCCGATGAGCAGGCGCTGCGCGACTGGCTGCACGCGCGTGGCATCGCGGACGACGGTCTCAGCCAGCAGACCGCGTTTCGCCATACCTTCAGCCATTTTCATTTAGATATCGTACCAATGTGGCTTCCCGTGTCCTCTTTTGCCGCGTGCATGGATGAGGGCAGCGCACTCTGGTATAACTTAGCGCAGCCGCCGTCGGTGGGGCTGGCCGCGCCGGTCGAACGCCTGCTTCAGCAGCTGCGTACCGGCGTTATGGCCTGATCGCCGCCCGTTTTACAGAGGAAATGAGATGAGCAGAACCATTTTTTGTACCTTTCTCCAGCGCGACGCTGAAGGCCAGGACTTCCAGCTCTACCCGGGCGAACTGGGTAAGCGTATTTACAGCGAAATTTCCAAAGAGGCCTGGGCGCAGTGGCAGCATAAGCAAACCATGCTGATCAACGAGAAAAAGCTCAGCATGATGAACCCGGAGCACCGCAAACTGCTGGAGCAGGAGATGATCAACTTCCTGTTCGAAGGCAAAGACGTACATATCGAAGGCTTTACGCCGCCAGAGAAGTAATCATAACGTTTTCCCGTCTGGGGCATCCGCCTCAGGCGAGGTAAACCTGGCGCAGAAAGTGGACGCGATCGATCCCCTGTTCAACACAACACGCAACCCAGGACGCATGAAAAAATTTTTAGCGCTGGCCCTGTTGGCCCCTTTGCTCGTCTCCTGTTCCGGCTCTAAAAAGGGCGACAGCTACAACGAAGCCTTTATAAAGGACACGAACGGTTTCGATATTTTGATGGGGCAGTTTGCCAACAACATCGAAAATATCTGGGGCTTTAACGAGGTGTTGATCGCCGGTCCCAAGGACTACGTTAAGTATACCGACGGCTACCAGACGCGCAGCCACATCAACTTTGATGCCGGTACGCTGACGGTTGAAACCATCGCCGGCACCGACCCCGCCGCGCGTCTGCGTCAGGCCATCATCATGACGTTGCTGATGGGCGACGATCCGAGCAGCGTCGATCTCTACTCTGACGCCAACGATATTCAGATCTCCAAAGAGCCCTTCCTTTATGGGCAGGTCGTGGACCACACCGGGCAGCCGATCCGCTGGCAGGGGCGCGCCACGCAGTTTGCCGACTGGCTGCTGCAAAACCGTCTTAAAAGCCGCCGCTCCGGGCTGCACGTCATCTATAGCGTGACCATCAACCTGGTGCCGAACCACCTTGATAAACGTGCGCATAAATACCTGGGCATGGTGCGCCAGGCGTCACGCAAATATGGCGTGGATGAGTCGCTGATCCTGGCGATTATGCAGACCGAATCGTCGTTTAACCCCTACGCCGTCAGCCGCTCCGATGCGCTGGGCCTGATGCAGGTGGTGCAGCACACCGCCGGGAAAGACGTGTTCCGCTCCCAGGGCAAATCCGGGACGCCAAGCCGCAGCTTCCTGTTCGATCCGGCCAGCAACATTGATACCGGCACCGCCTATCTGGCCATGCTCAGTAACGTGTATCTGGGCGATATCACCAACCCGACCTCGCGTCGCTACGCGGTCATTACCGCCTATAACGGCGGAGCCGGCAGCGTGCTGCGCGTCTTCGCCAGCGATAAGATCGAAGCGGCGGCGATTATCAACACCATGTCGCCGGGCGATGTCTACCAGACGCTGACCACCCGCCATCCGTCGGCGGAGTCGCGGCGCTATCTCTATAAAGTGAACAGTACCCAGAAGGTGTACCGCCGCCAGTAACGCAAAAGCCCCTCAGACGAGGGGCTTTTTTTGGCGGATGCAGGCACCGTCGGTATCCGCTTTAGCGCTTCACCATATTGCCATACAGCCGCTTGATGCCGTCGGCGTCGGTTTCGCTGTAGACCCCCTGTAACTCCGGCGAAAAGCCCGGCAGCAGGTTAACGCCCTCTTCCAGCGCCAGGAAGTAGCGCAGCGCCGCCCCGTCCCACACTTCGCCGGGCACCACGCACAGCACGCCCGGCGGGTACGGCAGCGCCCCTTCCGCCGCGATACGCCCTTTCGCCTCGCTCAACCGCACCAGATCCACGTTACCGCGAATAAACGCGATATTGGCATCCTGCGGGTTCATCGCCACCTCAGGCAGTTCGCTGCGGCGGAACATCGCCTTCTGCAGATCCTTCACGTCAAAACTGACGTAGAGATCGTGCATCTCCTGACAGAGCTGGCGCAGCGTGTAGCCTTTGTAGCGCACCGGATACTTGTGGTAGATGGTCGGCAGCACATCAACAAGCGGGGTATCATCCTCAATATGCTGCTCAAACTGCGCCAGCATGGCGACCAGACGGGCAATCTTCTCCGGGCTTTCGGCGGGGGTCAGCAGGAACAGGATCGAGTTAAGATCCGATTTTTCCGGAACGATGCCGTTCTCACGCAGGTAGTTGGCAAGAATGGCCGCGGGCACGCCAAAGGCAGCGTACTCGCCGCTTGCCGGATCGATACCCGGCGTGGTCAGCAGCAGCTTGCACGGATCGACCATGTACTGATCCTGTGCATAGCCTTCAAAGCCGTGCCAGCTGGCGCCCGGCTCAAAGGTGAAGAACTGGCGATCCCGGGCAATCAGATCGGTGGCGTGATCCTGCCACGGACGCCCGGCAATCTCCGGCGGCACAAAGGGTTTGATCATCGTGCAGTTGGCGATGATCGCCTTACGCGCCTCGATGCCCAGCGCCACGCAGTCGGCCCACAGGCGGCGTCCGCTCTCCCCTTCGTGGATTTTGGCATTGACGTCGAGCGCGGCAAACAGCGGATAAAACGGGCTGGTGGAGGCGTGCAGCATAAACGCATTGTTCAGGCGCTTGTGCGGGCAAAAACGCGCCTGGCCGCGAATGTGGTTATCTTTTTTATGGATCTGCGAGGTTTGCGAGAAGCCGGCCTGCTGCTTGTGTACCGACTGGGTCACAAAGATCCCCGGATCGTTTTCGTTCAGCTCAAGCAGCAGCGGGGAGCACTCAGCCATCATCGGGATAAACTGCTCGTAGCCTACCCAGGCAGAATCAAACAGGATGTAGTCGCACAGGTGGCCGATGGTGTCGATCACCTGCCGGGCGTTGTACAGCGTACCGTCGTAGGTGCCAAGCTGGATCACCGCCAGACGGAACGGCCGGGCCTCTTCCGCGCGCGCCGGGGCCACCTCGCGGATCCGCTCGCGCAGATACGCCTCGTCAAAACAGTGCGCGTCGATGCCACCGATAAACCCGAACGGATTGCGGGCCGCCTCCAGATAAACCGGCGTCGCCCCGGCCTGGATCAGCGCCCCGTGGTGATTCGATTTATGGTTGTTACGATCAAACAGCACCAGATCGCCGCGGGTCAGCAGCGCATTGGTCACGACCTTATTGGCCGCCGAGGTGCCGTTCAGCACGAAATAGGTTTTGTCGGCGTGAAACACCTTTGCGGCAAATTTCTGGGCATGCTTCGCCGACCCTTCGTGGATCAGCAGGTCGCCGAGCTTAACGTCGGCGTTGCACATGTCTGCCCGAAACAGATTTTCACCGAAGAAATCGTAGAACTGGCGTCCCGCCGGGTGCTTTTTGAAAAATTCGCCGTGCTGGTGGCCCGGACAGGCAAACGTACTGTTACCCATCGCCACATACTGGCGCAGCGTGTCGAAAAAGGGCGGCAGCAGCGCCTCTTCATAGCGACAGGCGGCCGCTTCCAGTTCGAGAAAGTCCTGCGCTTTCCCGCTTAACACGCCGCTGACCTCAGCCGCGGTCGCTTCGCCGGTTTCATCGTACAACCACACCGGCAGGTGGAAACCGGTGCGTTTGAGCAGCGCGAGGATACCGCTGCGGCTGTCGGCAGGCGAGAGCACTACCGCGGCGACATCGGTAAAATCGGTGCTGTCCAGCGCAACCACCTCACGGTGAGTGGAAAGTGCAGCCATCACCTGGTGACTGGCGGCGATTTTCATCGATTTCATAGGCACACATAACCGTATTCAGGAAGTAAGTAACCGGAGACAGCGCGCACGCGCTTCTCACACAGGGGGCCTGACTGGGTTCCAGCTCTGACCGCAAAACATCAGTAAATACAGACCGCGTCTGGTTTTACTGCTGTCCGGCAGCAAGCGTGCGGTGCCCTCACCGCATAGCGGGCGAGGTAATGGCGAGTAACGACGGAAGACGGGCGTGCGGCATCGGGCGATGTCGCCCAGCAAGGACGTAGGCAATGCGAAGCCTGGTCATGTCTGCACCCCCGTAAAAGATGGAAAACTGGCGCATCATCGCAGCTTCTTTTTGCAGGTGCAACCCGATGGCCGGCCCACAGGTAAAGCATTTGCAGCAGGCGGCGCTAAGCTATTAAAATCCATAATACTTATTTTTCACTGTCGACTAAACAATCATAATTGGTGAATAGAAAATCATATTTCACCCATCTGTGCCGTCGCGTGAACACATCTTTCCTTCCTGCCTCGCAGGACATCAGGAGTCTGTCATGGTAACCGGACCTTTTATTAACGCGGGCGCGGTGCTGCTCGGCGGCGTGATTGGCGCCCTGCTCAGCCAGCGTCTGCCGGAGCGACTGCGCGCCTCGATGCCCTCCATTTTCGGGCTGGCCTCGCTGGGGATCGGCGTTCTGCTGGTGATCAAATGCGCCAATCTGCCGGTGATGGTGCTGTCGACCCTGCTGGGCGCACTGCTCGGCGAACTGTGCAATATCGAAGCGGGAATCAACCGCGCGGTGGAGGGCGGACGCCGGCTGGCAGCGCGAGTGCGGCCAGGCAGAGGCACCAGCGCGGCGCAGGAGTCCTTTGTGCAGAGCTTTGTGGCCATCATCATTCTGTTCTGTGCCAGCGGCACCGGGATTTTCGGCGCCATGCAGGAGGGGATGACCGGCGACCCGAGCGTGCTTATCGCCAAGGCCTTCCTCGACTTTTTCACCGCCACCATCTTTGCCACCACGCTCGGCATTGCGGTCGCCGCCATCAGCGTCCCGATGCTGGCGATCCAGCTGTCGCTCGCCGCCTGCGCGGTGGTTATTCTGCCGCTCACGACGCCGATGATGATGGCTGACTTTACCGCCACCGGCGGCCTGCTTCTGCTGGCGACCGGCCTGCGCATCTGCGGCATTAAGATGTTTGCCGTGGCCAACCTGCTGCCCGCCCTGTTGCTGGCAATGCCGCTGTCGGCGCTCTGGACGCACTTTTTTGCCTGAGCCGTTCAGAAAAAACGCAAAATGGTGCGCGAATGCGCGCCCGGGCGTGAAAGCAAGAAAATTGATTTGACGTTAAGGAGTGGATCGGGTTTAATGCGCCCCGTTGCCCGGATAGCTCAGTCGGTAGAGCAGGGGATTGAAAATCCCCGTGTCCTTGGTTCGATTCCGAGTCCGGGCACCACTATTTAGAAGAACCCGCCTTTGGCGGGTTTTTTGCTTTTCTGCGTACCGGACTCTCCATCGAACAGGTTCGATGATTCGCTTCTGCGAAGCTCACCCCTGCGGGGCCAGCGCGACAGGCGCGCTGTTCAAACGCCTGCGGCGTTAGTCCGAGTCAGGGCACCACTTATTAAAGAACCCAGCCTTAGGGCTGGTTTTTTGCTTTCTGAGCTCCGGTAGATATCTGGTAATTCTGATCACAGATGTCGCTGCTTTACCTCGTGGTTTTCACCTGAGCATCTACCTTTAGCGACGCCCTACTCTTCCGGTCACTGTGCCGACGTCTGCTGGTGTTCACTCTGCCACTAAACACTATTTCCAGCTTGCATACGTTTCTGGTGGATACGTCACAGCAAGGCTGACTCCGATCTTTGTCCGGTCTGGAGTAGGAAAGTATCGTCGCTTCGATTCTGATATATGCAAAACACTACCGTGCCGGTAGGTTTGTTCAACCCCTCGCAGTCCCTGGAAGGGACCCTGCCTCGTTAACGGTTTTCAATAAAAATCGGTTATGAGCCTTCTTTCAAGTAACTACCTGTCACTTTCCTGTTCTGAAAAATACTCAGGTTGACCGTCGCT
This sequence comes from Siccibacter turicensis LMG 23730, assembly GCF_000463155.2. Lineage (GTDB taxonomy): Bacteria > Pseudomonadota > Gammaproteobacteria > Enterobacterales > Enterobacteriaceae > Siccibacter > Siccibacter turicensis. The sequence goes on from NZ_AWFZ01000017.1 coordinate 207,158, forward strand.
TATGTGCCAGAAGCGGAAGTGGCTAACAACAGCCAGTGTTGATTCACGGGGAACAGCTCAGAACCACTCCAAACGACAACGTTAGCTATTAACGTGCTGTACGAGTGTGTGCGCCAACGGCGCAGTGAGTTGCAAATTAGCAACGCGGTTAACTATGCGCATTAGCCCTCTGGCCGCTGTCATCATTTCTGATTAGGCAAGTGGATAAGTGTCGACGCCGACCAGGGATTGAATGGCTGTTCCCCCAAAACCAGCCATTCGCCCTGCGCGAAGCCGTCAGGCAGAAATGCAAAGGGCGGCGGGCCTGGCCTAAGACTCCGCGAAAGCCGCGAGCAGCGTCAGAGCCCCGCTGGGGATGCACGGATCAGTGGCTATTCGAAACTCTGCTCGCCTTCCCGATCGCGCTTGCTCTCATGTTCGATCCAGCGTTCGAGTTCGGGCAGCATGTCGGTGACCCATTGCCGAACCTCGCCTCCAACATTGTCACCCAGCGTTGTGATAGCCGCGCGACGTCGAACCAAGATATCGGCGAGCGAGCCACTCCAGCTGGGCGGATGCAGCCGCGACCAGATATCGCCGAGGAACGCCCGCTTGTCTGGCGCGTGGCCCAATATTTCCAGGAAAAGCGTGGAGACACCATTCTCCTCTTCGCCCTGCTGCCGCTTGAACATGGGGATGCTTTTGCCAAGCAGCGGATAGCGCCGATCCGGATCGATATTCGCCCACTGAACAAGGGTCTCGGCGCCGACATTTTCCACCGGCGTGCCAGACCCGAAGTCCCCCTCAAACAGCCCCCGATTTCTCGGCCTGAGTTCGGGGAGCAGGAATTCGTCGAGCGCGATCAGGGGGTGGGTCTCGAAGAGCGCCTTCAGGACATAACCAAGATCGTAGGATGAGAGATAGACGGTCTCCAGTCCGGCCCGGACGCGAGCGCAGATTTCCCGCAATGTCGCCTCTCCATCGGGTCCGGCGCAGCAGACCCGAATAACGGTATGCAGCCCAAAATCGCGCAACGACTGCTTCTTTCTGAAGTCAGCGCGCAGTAGCAGCTCACGGCCAACTGCGATCAAGGATGGCGCACGTTGGCGGCCTTCTTCCCGATCGCGGTAGAAGTGCATGTGCAATATATCAAGCGCGATCTCGACGCCGTCGGCCAAATTGCCGATGTCGGTGAGTAGCAGGCCAAGCGCGTCGGGTGGAGACTCCACGACACTGCCATTGGCGATGCTTTGAAAATTCCACGCCGAAAGGACGCCACGTTCGATCGCACGCCGAAGCCGCGCTATGCCTTGGGTATCGATAGCAACACGCGCTTGAAGATACGGCAGACTCGCGGCAAGATCGGGATTCTGGATCACATTCTCTAGCGTAGAGTTGGCAAAGGCCGAATCCTTGGCGTGCGCGCCATGGATGAACCCGCCCAGCACCATTGCATTCCGGCTGTCCGCCTCGGCGGCGGAGAAGAGGTCCAGCAGTTCACACCACATCGCATCAAGATCGGTGGCACCATCCGACAGACCAATGCCGCATTCATAGGCGCGCTGCGGATTTTGTTCGACGAGCAGTTCGGCGATGAAGTCAGCGCGCGTCTCCGGGTCGTGTGCGAGTGCGGTGCCGATCTCTTTCGCCTGCTGGGAGGCGCGCTCATAGGGTTTCATGACGTCGCCGTCATCCGCGTCGCCATCAGCCACATCCCAACCGAAACTGTTGCGCCCCAGTACGACCGCACGGGCCTGATGGAGAAGATCAGTGGGTTTCAGGCGTTCGATGAGCGCAACGAGACGGGCGCGCACCTCATTCGGCATCGCGTCGCCCTCGAAGCGCAGCGCTGTGCGGAAGCCGATCCACCCCTCGATCCAAGGTCGCTCGGAAGAAAAATGGGTCGCTGCCCGTTCAAGCGCATCGTGGCAGGCGCCGAAGTGCCACAGATTTCTTACGCTGTGGGCAAGGTGGTCCCTGGCGTTTTCGATGACTGGCGATAGCTCGACCGCCAGATCGACCGCGCCGTTGTACCAGGCCCAGATGTCACCATAGGTCGGCGGGTGCCAACCATAGTCCCGTGACCGGGCGCCGAAGTCGAAATCGCTGAATGAGCTGAAATGGTGCGCCTTCAGCAGCGCATCGAGGGCGACGCCGGCGCAGCGCGCCAAAGCCGGATCACCCGATTGCGCGAACCGGCGCACAAGCGCTCGCCGCTGATCTGGTAAAGCCTTGGTGCCGGACAGGTGCAGGTGAAACAGCTCGGCGAACATGCCCGACGCCGAGTTGTTGTGGTGGGCGGGCGATTCAGCGGAAAGAAACCGCGCAAGCAAGGTTGCCGCGCGGTCGAACAGCGGCGGATCGTAAGCGAGGTGCTTGATCAACCGTATCCATTGCCACCGGTTGCTCGACTGCGGATCGATTATCTCGCCGCCATCTGGGCCGGCAATATCACGCTCGATCCTCGCGAGCACGGTATCGGGTGCAACCGGGGCGATGTTGGCGATGATCTGAAGGCCATCTTCTCCCAATGCCGCAAGATCGCCGAGTGGCCCGTCGGCACGGAGCCAGCGCTCGACCACGGCCCGCGCCTCGGCGCTGTCGTGCAGATAGCCGAGGCGGCGCGAAAGGGACTTCTGCATTCGCGTTGTAAGCGACGCGCAGAAGCGATCGAAATCGGCCGGCGGCATGCGTTCAAGGGCGAACCCGGCGAGCGGGTTGGCGATCGCATGCGGCAGGATAGCGCGCCACCGTCCCCGCAGCTGCGCGATCCCCCGCTGTCGAAGCGTATTCAGCGCCGCATATATCGTCGCCACGGGAACACCGCGAATAGCGGCGACCCGCGCAAGTTCACCGCCTTCCGAAGTGTCCTCGCCATCGATCGAATAGAGCAGGGCAAGGTCCTCGGCAGCGGAAAGCAGATCCCGGTCAGGCTCGTTGCGCTGATGAAAAATCCGCTCGAAGAGGTCGCGGCTCTTGAGCTTTCCCAGGGTCTCGCCTTTTCCGAGCGTGTCGGCGAGAGCGCGCGCCACGCGGAAGTTGCCATCGCTGAACTCTGATATGGTTCGTCGGTCGACCTGCGTCACATTGGGGAAGGTCTTTTCGAGCCACAGCTCCACGATTTCGGACGATGCTGATTGCAGGCGAAAGACCTCGGTACGCTCGGGCTCGTCTTCGCGAACATCATATTCGACAGTTAAGAGACTGACTTGGCTCCCCGTTTCCGAACAGATGCGGGCCAGTTCGTTGTGCGTCGCCGGGTTGCAGTTGTCGACGATCAGGATCGCACGTTGCCGTGCGATCACCAGCTGGCGCGCCATGTCCCGTGCGGTCGGATCAGTCTCCGCCGAATAGTCGGTATAGACAGCGAGCCCCGGATCGAGCGACACCTCGCCCACACCATCCTCGAACAGGGCCTGCACGAGACGAGTCTTTCCGAGACCGGACAAGCCGATCAACCGGATACATTGGCGAGCTTTGGTCAGAGAGACGCGAAGCCGGGCGATACCCTCGCCGATGGTGAGTTGCTCGCGGTCGCTCGTTCGCTCATCGGTTAGGCAGGCCTTATCGTTGAAGAGATAGGGCGTCTCCTCGCTCACGCCGACGCCGCACCAATCGCCGATGCTGCTCCAGCCCGACATACCGATGCCGAGCCGCGTGCGGACCCAGGCGGCAATTCCTGGATGGTGATTGACCCATGTTGCCAGCCGGTCGCGATCGTAGAAGTCGCTATGCAACTGCCCGGCCTCAGGCAGATCGTCGAGTTGCGCCCGGATCGCATCGCGACGATCGCTCAGCGGCTTGTCTGCGACCGACCCTTGCGCGCTGACGATGATGTAGGCGCCCGAGCGAGCGGCGAGTTCGGCGATGACCGGCCGTAGTACGCCGCCAGGACGCATCTCATCGCGGATTGCGCTCGCCGGCATGTCGGGCTTTTTCACCTGAAACCCTGTGTGCTGGCGCGGCACAAAATCCGGCATCAGCAGTGCGGACGGGCACTCGACCCGGACATCAAGCCCGCCATCGGCCGCATCCTGATTGCCGCCAGCCGTTACCGACGAACTGGGGCAACCCTGCGCCCGCAATTCTGCCAAGGCGAGACGTGCGACGAGTGTCCGCAGATCGGCGTCATTGAGGTCGGCGACTTGTGCGCCAGTAATTTCGAACATCGTCCCCCAACCCCCTTTCATCAAATATTGGATATCATGCGGGAGAACAAAGAGCAGTCAAGCGATAGTTGGTCCGCCACGGACGCGACCGAACTGCTAGTTAATCCGTCGCCACGCATGATACCAGCGACTGGCTTGCCGAGCTGGCGCTCCAGCGCCGGTCGCCACGGCACGAGCGTGAACTCGCGCGATCCAGCGGAGATGCTGTTGGGCTGCCATCCACATGATTTCTGCTAGGTGCGGAGCACCTGAATCGTCTCGAGATGCTTGAGCGCCGCGCTTTCCAGTCCGTTCGTGAAGAAAAAGCCCGAGCCTTTAGTTCGAAGTATGGTATCAATCATGGCATTTCTGGTTCATAAATTTATAGTTCATTGATAAATATGGACGTTATATGACTATAAATAATCGAGTGGGAATGATTTAGTTCCTGCTGGATGTATCAAATATTTAAAGCCCGCGAAAGCGGGTTTTTTTATAGAGAATAATTTTAGAGAGCTTATTGCTACTTTAGTTGAATCAAAGTTACTTGTTAGAGTAGTTACTACCAATGGCCTGCATAACGCAGGCCATTGTCGTATATGACCGAATTTATGGCATATAAAAGCTGACCTGCCGCTGTCACGGCTTGGCACTTTTACGAAAAGCTTGCCGCTGTCGTCATCATTGCTGGCCTGCTTGGTGCCGCATGGATCATGTTCATGATAGAAACCTTCACGCCTGATCTGTAACGCGAAAAGCCGCCATTATTAGTTGAAAGATTTCTGAGCGCTGCCGATACTCATTACAGTGGATGCGGGTGAGCCGGATAAGCCCACACCAGGCAGAACGCACCGCTTTCCCTGCGGTACTTCAACATTGCTGAACAGGCCGCCGCTAGGCGGTTTTTTACGCCCTTCTCCGGGTATTCGGCAAAACCCCTGTAACACCAAATCATGTAATCGGATACGCAGCCGCACTGTGCCGAACCAAATATTACAGATATGGGCGTCAAAACCCATTCATTAAAAGGAACTAAAATGGCTGACCGGGTAATATTGCAGCGTGAATTTTCGGAGCTAAACGGGCTGCACGTAAGCATCATGAAATATGCGACTGACCGGGCCGAACTTCATCAGTGTGACGTTTATCTGTGCGTGAACACCAAATCTCACGGCGATCAAATACTGAAACGCATATTTGAAGAGCGCGAGCGTAACAGACTTAAGTCAAATGAGATTATCAGTGTATACGGGAGAAAAGTGAGTCTTCACACGTCACGGACGCTGAATAAAAGCTATCTGACGGAAGGTGTGTATTTATTATTTTTCCCCGGCCCTGACCTGCTGAAAGCCGTTGAGTACCAGGCCAGCCTTAATCCCGTTTATGAAATCATCGTTTTTACAGAATCTGACGGGCATACGGATGCTACGGATCAGTGGATGTCAGAACATGACGTTCGCACGCTCCAAACCGGAAAAGCAGCTCCAGATCCGGACGAAAGAAGTTGATTTACTGGATAAAAATCCAGCACCAGACTCCAGCCCTGCTCATGAACTGAAATCCAGCCATAAGGAGATGCCATACAATGACATTCAATTTCGAGAACCTCACCACCCCAGAAAGCATTGACCAGCATGTCGCCTCATTCTGTAGGACTTTAAGCTCAGAACCCCCGGTATATATAGATGTCGAACCAGAGTTATGGTGTAAGCAGTCGAACTGTGAGATGAATGTAGATAAATATATTGAGCAGAATAGCGGTGAAAAAGTTATCGGCTATAAAATATGGTACATAAAAAGAAAGTATATTGAAGCTGAGCGTCATGTTGTATACAGAAAGGATGGCGTATACAAAGACCTTACTTTTAATACTGATGGTGAAACTATCATATTATTTGTCCCCGACAGTAAGAAAATCACCTATGATGAAAAACCCTTAAAAACCAGAATGGGCCTGACGCAGAAAACAAGACATCTGGCAAAAGAATACGATTTACTGGAGACCGGCATTCGCCAGATGAGCCAGGAGGATTCGTGGAACATAATGCCTTCCTACGAGGATTGGCTTAAGGGAACCAGAATGGCGAACTTAATTCCGGTGCCCGCTAAACCGGACAATCGGTAAAACGCCAATTCTGCCGAATCGCCCCGCTGCGGCGCGCAATACTACAAGCGCCGGGCCAGGCTACGCCGGTTCCCCGGCTGCGCGATTCGGTAAAACTCCGGTACAGGCGGATTTCCCCGAATGCGATTTACCGCCAGCGGAGTTTTTCTTCTTGATTTTTACAGCGTTCAGAATCGCGAGTTAGAAAATGTCATTCTGACATTAAGCCTATGTCCGTTTCTCGCTCATAGCAGACCTTGCCACGAGCGTATGTCCTCAATATACAAGAAGCGTTAAAGCGCAACGCGCTAATTGAATCCCTGCATTTGAAAAGTGCGTTGTTTTAAGCCTCTCTCTGAAGCTGCAAGGAGACATACCTGTCACAATAGTGAAGGCGCGCCTGAAAGTCGTTTCGTCACCATATCCGCAGGCATTTGCGATCTGAGTAATGGTTTTGCCCGGACTTTCCAGAAGGAGCGTCGCCGTTTCGATACGAACCCGCGTGATGAAGCGTTTCGTGCTTTTCTGAAGGAGTGCTTTCATTTGACGGTTAAGCGTCCGAGTTGTCGTACTCAGCGCTTCAGCCAGCTGCTCTACCGCCATTGCCGGATTCCAATAACGAATTAGATTTTCAGCTTTGGTCAGCTGATCACCTAAGTGACGGCGCACGATGTATATCACCAGATCGCCCCCTGAAAGTGGCCCTCCCGTGGTTATCACGTTGTCCTGTTCGGCCAGCGCCTTTCCCCATACTGGCTTTGCCAGCGGATAACGCTCAGCAAAAGTAGGGTATAACACCATGTTGTGGTGCAGACCCGCCCGTTGAGTAAACCCGCTTCTCCGAGTACAAATCCCCCCGCGCAGGCACCGGCAATACAGCTTCCCTTTGAATGGCTGATACGCAGCCACCCGGCCGCGCTGCACACTGCTGCTCTGTCGGCCGAGGGCCGTCGATGCTCTGGTTTTCGCCTCATCTTCGGCGTGAATGACGCGCTGGTAATGCGCTGGGAAAAAGTGGTAGCGATCGCCACGCGCATTCATCAGCAGATGGATCTCACGCTGTTCCACCCTCTCCCTCTCAAGGCCTGACGCTATACGTCGCGCAGCCTGCGGGCGGCAACGGGTTATCCTGTAGCAGAGCAGGCCAGCGCGCGGCCCAGTCGGAGCCATGCGTCATCTCCGGCACCCGAACGGTGATGACGCAGCGCGAGCCTGACGCGCGTTGAAAGCGTGCGGCAACCTCTGGTGGAACCGTGTTATCCGCCTCCCCGCTGTAGTGAACCTGTGGAAGATGGCTCAGCTGCGGGGCGACCTCAAGCGCACCTGCCGCATCGGGCATCGGTGTTACTTTGTGCAGCTGGTTAACGTATGCCACGTCCAGATTCCCCGCCACGCTTCGCAAAGAGACAACGTCGCTTCGCCGCGCGGCCAGCTGGGCTGCGATCGCCGCCCCGCCGGAATACCCCACCAGCTCCAGCGTTACGTCAGGCCAGGGCCGTATGGCCTGGTCGAGAGAGTGATTAATAGCGTTAATCAGTTCCGGTGAGAAACGTTTATCTGTCCACGCGCTTTTTTGACAGCCTGCCGGCAGCGGTGGGCCAACTAACTGGCACGGGCGCGCCAGGTAGAGCACGTTGCGCGTCGGGTCGGCCAGCGCCAGCTTTAGCCCGACGGGATTATGCGGCGTGGGGTCGTCAGAGGGGCGCGTCCGGCTGGCCCAGGCGAAACCATCTCCTTCGATATAAACCCGCAGCATGGTGACCGGCGGCGTGATATGCCGCCAGCTGGCAAGCGTTCCCGCGCTACCCGTTATGTCTGACCGGGTAAAACCGGCCTGCTGCGCAAGCTGCTCCGCCGAGCGACGCGCGTCGCGCTGAGCGCACCCGCTTATCAGCATTACCATCACAAATCCGGTAGCGACTACCCGCGCGCTGCCTGCCATTCTCATAAACCCCCGTCAAAAGTGCTGTTATTCGGTGATTTGCATTCAGATGCCTAATGTTACACAGAGAAATAATTAAACACAGCTTATTGTATTTTTCTTTGAATTATATATTCTTCGAAAATAAATCGGACTAATCCGAATTTATAATAATAAATCGCTCATCTCACTCACTCATTTGGGTCGTGGCATCTATGAAAAAATCTCGTATCAGCCAGCATGGGGCATTGCTGGTCGCGTTAACCTCGGCGCATGGAGCGCTACTCCCCTCAGCCTGGGCTGCTGCGGATACCCTCATTATTGACGAGCCAGAAACCCCCGGTTTTCAGGTGCCAATGCCGTTCGACAGCATCCGCATTACCAACACGGGTTCGCTGGTTTCTCAGGGGCAGTTTATGCCCGCGTTAACCATTTCACCGAATGTGGAAGTCCTGGAGCTCGATAACGAGGGCGCAATCTACGGCCGTGACAGTTTCGCTGTTTATAACGAAGGGAACGTTTCCAACCTGAAGAACAGCGGTACCATCATCTCTGATGGGGCGTTCAACGGGAGAGGTGATGCCCTGTTCAACAGCCAGACGGGCAAGATTGATAACCTCGTCAACAGCGGTACCATCACCAGTACCTCTGTCGATAACGCCTCATACGTGGCCATAAACAATCAGGGAACCATCGGTACGCTCTACAACACGCCGACTGGCAACATCAGCGGTTTTGTAGGCATTAACAACTTTGGGCGCATCGATTACCTGAAAAATGCCGGCAGCATCACTAACCTCACGGCAACTAACTTCGATACCAATCCAGCGATCGTCAATAATGGTTCAATTGGTACGCTGGAGAATATCGGCACAATCGCCTCTAACATTAATACCGTTGGCGCGATACGTAGCATGCCCGCCGTGCTTAACTTCGGTACCATCGATACCCTCGTCAATAACGGTCTGATCGTCAGTGATGAACGCGCCATTGAAAACCAGGGTACGCTGGAAACCATCGTCAATACCGGCACCATTAAGGGCGATATCGTTCTGTATGGTCCTTCTCTGACGGCCACTTTCATTGGTGCAGATATCGGTGAAGGCATCCTCACTGGCGCCGCCGGGACTGGCGCAATCCATGCCCGTGGCGACGTCATCTTCCGTTCCGGCTCAATGCTGTTGAACGACAACATCTATAGCCGCGGCACGGTTTACAACAAAGCGGCAACCCTAAAGCTCATCGATGCCATTACCATCAATGGCAATTATTACCAGGGGAGTGACGCCACGCTGGTCTCGGGCGTGAGTGACAAGGCCATTGCCAATGGTGAGATTGGGGCGGACGCCGGCTATGGTCGTCTTAACGTGAACGGATCGACCATCGTCGAACCGGGATCCCGTATCGTCATGGCACGCGGCGGCAAACGTTATGACCTCGCTCCCGGCCAGCGCTATGTGGTGATCAACACCGTCGCGGGCCCGGCGCAGTACAACGCCGACACGCTTAAGTATGAAGTTGAAGGCTATACGGCTGGGGTGAAAGGCTATACCGTCACCGACAACAACCAGACTGCACTGGTGGTCACCCTCGGTAAAGATGGCACTCCCATCGAGACACCGCATCCGGTCGACCCGACCGTGCCGGTAGAACCGACCAAACCGGGGACGCCAACCACACCGGTTACCCCGACCGCCCCGGGTAAACCTTCTCTGCCGTCGACGCCTGCGCCGCAACCACAGCCGCCAGAAGTCGTACGTCCGGGTGCTACGCTGCCGAACGCCACGCGCGCGCTGGGTGGACTGGCGAACTACTCCGGTATCTCCCCGCAGCTGCTGGAACTGTATAACGCCTCACTGGCTATCAACGACAGTAACGAAGCCAACCGCGTGGGCGAGCGTCTCTCTCCGGGCCAGAGCATCAGCACCAGCACCGCAACCGGCATGTCGACCACAGCGGCCTCCGGTGTGGTACGTAACCATATGGACGCACAACGCAACCCGCAGATTGGCGGCGCAAGCGGCGTAGCAACCGGTGATGCTTACGAAGACTGGATCCTCTGGGGTCAGCCGTTCGGCGGCTTCGCAAACCAGGACAGCACGAAGGACGTCAGCGGCTATCGCGCGAAGTTCGGTGGTCTCATTATCGGTGCGGATCGCGCGCTGGGCGATCTGTGGCGCGTGGGCGCGGCGGTGAACTACAGCAACACCTCCGTGCACGGTAAGGACAACCTGAACGGTAACAACTCTACCGCCGACAACTACGGTGTTATTGGTTACGCCAGCTTCAGCGGCGAGCCGTGGTACGTGAACCTGTCCGCAGGCGTAAACCGTCAGAACTATCAGGCCAACCGCCAGGTGGACTTCACCGGCTTCGAAGGCCGTGCGCAGAGCAAATATAACGGTCAGTCGGTTACGCTGCAGAGCGAGTTTGGCTATCCGCTTACCCTGCCAGCCGACATCGTGCTGACGCCGCTTGCCGGGCTGTCTTACAGCTACCAGCATGTGGATGGCTACAGTGAAAACGGCGGTAACGGCATGGCGCTGAACGTTGGCTCCTCGCACACCCAGTCCGTTACCAGCGACATCGGTGCGCGTCTCTCCCATACGTTCGATACCTCGCTTGGCGACCTGACGCCGTTCGCCCAGCTGTCATGGATCCACCAGTATGACAATCGTCAGGTGAGCAGCAGCGCCAGCTATGCGGCAGATACCGTCGGCGAAACGCGCTTTATCACCAAAGGCATCGCGCCGGTAGAAGATATGGCGGGCGTCGCGGTCGGCAGCACGCTGTACGATGTGAACGGTCTGAGCGTTGATGCCCGCTACGATCTGCAGGCCGCCGAGCACTACCAGGCACATGCCTTCAACCTGCGTCTGCAAAAGACCTTCTGATTTATCACCCATCCTGAACACCAAAGGGGCCGCAAGGCCCCTTTCTTTTTCCTGCGCATCACCCTCTCCCCGCCCTTATCTACGCTTACCGTAATGCCCACCGCGCGACGAAATGGCAGCATCTGTCGCGCCCACGTGGTGAAACGCAGGGCATAAAAAAAGCAGCCCGCAGGCTGCTTGAAGGGTCATGCCGGTGTCCTCAGAACGAGGTCCAGTCGTTGTCACCAACTTTTGCCGGGCCACCCGCTACGGCGGTTGCCAGACGCGGCTTCACCAGCGGGGCACGCGGTGTGCTGCTGGTGCGCGACTCGCTTGCCTGAGCGGAAAGACGGAACTTCTGCACCGAACTTTGCAGCGCCTGGGTCTGCACCTCCAGCGCCGCTGCCGCCGCAGACACCTGCTCAACCAGCGAGGCGTTCTGCTGCGTCACGCCGTCCATCTGCGTAACGGCAATGCCGACCTGAGAAATGCCTTTGCTCTGCTCCTCAGAGGCCTCGGCAATCTGCTTCATGATCACCGTTACGTCAGTCACGGATTTCAGGATGGCCGACATGGTCTGGCCCGCTTCATTCACCAGGCTCGACCCTTTCTCAACGCGGGATACCGAATCGGCAATCAGCGTTTCGATCTCTTTTGCAGCATCCGCACTGCGGCTGGCAAGGTTACGCACTTCGCCGGCCACGACCGCAAAGCCTCTGCCCTGCTCACCGGCACGCGCCGCTTCCACCGCGGCGTTGAGCGCCAGAATATTGGTCTGGAAGGCGATGCTGTTGATAACGGTAGTGATCTCGGCAATCTTCTTCGAACTGAGCGAGATGCCGTCCATGGTTTTCACCACGTCATCCACCAGGTTCCCGCCGCGCCCGGCGGTGACGGAAGCGGTATCTGCCAGTTTGCTGGCTTCGCGCGCGTTATCGGCGTTGAGTTTCACCGTCGCGGTCAGCTCTTCCATGCTGGCGGCGGTCTGCTCCAGCGCCGCAGCCTGCTCTTCAGTTCGTGACGACAGCGAGTTGTTGCCGGCAGAGATCTCGGTAGCACCGCGCCAGATGTTATCGCTGCCTTCACGGATGGTGCTCACCGCTTCACGCAGGCTGTCCTGCATCGCACTCAGCAGCGGCACCAGTTTGCCGACGCAGTTGCGCCCGAATTCGTGCACCGGCTGGCTGAGGTCGCCCTCGGCGATCAGACGGAAGTGGTCGCGGATTTTATCCAGCGGACGTACCAGCATCGTGACCAGGTAGCGGTCGGTGAACAGCAGGATCAGCAGGCCGGCAACCACTGCGATGACGATAATCACTTTCGTCACCCAGGTCAGGCCATCGACTTTGACGCGGGTTTGATCGAGCTTGCCGGCGGCGGTGGTGTTAAAGGTTTCAGCGCTGGCACCAAAGGCGCGGCTCAGCGGCGGCGTGACGTTATTCGCCTGGGCGCGATAGGCTTCGACGGTGCCGGTTTTCGCCGCCAGCATTTGCGGCTTCACGCCTTCATCCAGCAGTTTTTGCCAGGTGACGATCACCTCCTGGGAAACGGCGGCATCCATCGGGCCTGGCGACATCGCTTTAAAGGCGGAGAGCTGCTTATCCATGTTATCCAGCGCCTGCTGCACTGGGGCAAACGCGGCCTCGTCAGGGGTGCCGCCCGCCAGGCGGGTTTCCATGACGCGCGTTAAACGGGTAACAAAGCGGAAGTACTGGTCATTGCCTTTGCTCAGCACGTTCATCTGGGCAACGAGCTGGCGATCGACATTGTTGCCGTCCGCCACCGCGTTGAGGGAGTAGACGCTGTAGAGGCCAACGCCCGACCAGAGCAGACAAAACAGGCCGAGCACCGTCAACATGACAGCGCGAATGGTAAAATTACGAAGCATACCCATATTAGTAATCCTTGCCGTGAAGAATAGAGTTCGTCCCCATGCAGGACTTACCCCGGTTATCGGCAAAGCAGGGGAAATATATAATATTTTATTTTTCCGCGATTTATGCCAAACCAAAAAATAATGCTTTTCATAGGCTTATATTTTTTAGAGGATGGCAACGCGCCATTTTAAATAGCAGACTTACAAAATGAAAAAGCGCATAAAAATAAGGGGTGTTAAATTTAACAATTAGCCAGACCTTAACCGCATAAATATTCTTTTTACTCCATATCAGACGTTACTTATTCATTTTACGCCAGCGCGCAGCGCTGAACGGCCAGGGTTTCCATGACCTCAGGATGACGCTAAGATGGAAACAGCGTTTCAAAAAACCAAGAATCAGAGGAGTGATGATGACCTGGCTTGCCGATCCAACACGTTACGAACAGATGCAGTATCGCTACTGCGGGAGAAGCGGTCTGCGCCTCCCCGCCCTCTCGCTGGGGCTGTGGCACAGCTTTGGTCATATCAGCCCGCTTGAAAGCCAGCGCGCGCTGGTGCGTAAAGCGTTCGACCTTGGGATCACTCATTTCGATCTCGCCAATAACTATGGCCCGCCGCCGGGCAGCGCCGAGGAGAACTTTGGCCGCCTGCTGCGCCAGGACTTTGGGGCCTATCGCGATGAGCTGATCATCTCCACCAAAGCCGGGTATGACATGTGGCCAGGGCCGTACGGCTCAGGCGGCTCACGCAAATACCTGCTCGCCAGCCTCGATCAGAGCCTGAAACGTCTGGGCGTGGAGTATGTGGATATCTTCTATTCCCACCGCGTGGATGAAAGCACGCCGATGGAAGAGACCGCCGCCGCGCTGGCCCACGCGGTGCAGAGCGGTAAAGCGCTTTACGTCGGGATCTCCTCCTATTCCGCCGAGCGTACTCAGGCGATGGCGGATCTGCTGCGCGAGTGGAAAATTCCGCTGCTGATCCATCAGCCGTCCTATAACCTGCTTAACCGCTGGGTGGATAAGAGCGGGCTGCTTGATACGCTGGAACAGAACGGCACCGGCTGCATCGCCTTTACGCCGCTGGCGCAGGGTCTGCTTACCGGTAAGTACCTGAACGGTATTCCGGAAGGCTCCCGCATGCAGCGCGAAGGGAAGAAAGTGCGTGGCCTGACGGAGAAGATGCTCACCGAGGCCAATCTGGCGAGCCTGCGGTTGCTCAACGAGATGGCGGCGGCGCGCGGACAGACCATGGCGCAGATGGCGCTGAGCTGGCTGCTCAAGGATACGCGCGTCACCTCGGTGCTGATCGGTGCCAGCCGTCCTGAACAGCTGGAAGAGAACGTTCGGGCGCTGGACAACCTGCACTTTACCGAGGACGAGCTGGCGCGCATTGACGGGCACGTCGCGGACGGAGAGCTCAACCTCTGGCAGGCGTCATCCGACAAGTAAAAAAAAGCCCTCATGCGAGGGCTTTTTTTATTAGCGTTTCGTGAGCCTGTCGAGGTAGCCCATCACAAACGCAGACAGCACGAAGGTGAGATGGATGATCACATACCACATCAGCTTGTTGTCCGGGATATTGCGCGCGTCCATAAATACGCGCAGCAGATGAATGGAGGAGATGGCGACGATGGAAGCGGCCACCTTATTCTTCAGCGACGTGGCGTCCATCTTGCCAAGCCAGTTCAGCTTCTCTTTCCCTTCATCAATATTAAGCTGTGACACAAAATTCTCGTAGCCGGAGAACATCACCATCACCAGCAGCCCACCCACCAGCGTCATATCCACCAGAGAGAGCAGCGTGAGGATCAGATCCGCTTCGGCAATAGAGAAAATATGCGGCAGCGTATGCAGGATTTCCTGAAAGAACTTTATCGCCAGCGCCACCAGCGCCAGAGATAAACCAAAGTAGACCGGAGCGAGAAGCCAGCGCGAGGCGTACATGGCATTTTCAATAAAGCGTTCCATAGTGTCCTGTAAAATAACCAAACCGGCGCTCAGTATAGCCTGAATGCCGCGGGCGGTTGCAACACCACGAACGCCGAAAAATCAGATATCAGCGAGCGCCACCTGCGGACGTTTACACGCCGGCCAGACGACCTCAACCAGCGCCGGATAGGCCTCCAGGCTGAACTCGCGGAAGCACTGACGCAGGTTCATCAGTTCGATGTCGGAAAAGGTCACGGCTTCACCGTTCATGCAGCGCTTTTTAATATTGTCGTAGTAGCGGTACACCGCAGAATTGAGATCGCTGCAGCGGCGCTGGGCATCAAATACGCCCGGTGCGGCGGTGAGCTGTTCAAGGCTCATCTTTTTCACGGTGGAGTGAATAAAATCAATATATTCATGATTGACGCGCCAGTACCACTCGGGGGTAATGGCGTTCATCAGCATGGCGAAATGCTCCTCGCCCTCTTCTTTACTGACCTTGCTGACGGGTGGGGTTTCCGGTTCAGACGTATCCGGCTTTGGTGCGCTACGGCCATACTCTCTCATCAAAAAAAGCACGCCGCTTAATAGCAGCAATAAAACCACTACCGTATAAAATATAGTGTTCATGAGAAAGCTCCGTTTTTTTTGATTTTAAATTTGCTGCATGATATTGTCAACGCGATCTGAGCCACGTGTTTTCTCTCTTAATAATATATAAAGGTCACCCAAAATATGCTGCCTGATCATCTTGTTCCGGCGCGCTTTCATATCTCTGAATCAGACGCTCAACGAAAAAAAGAAGAAGAAAACAGCACCGCTTTGCCCGCAGATGAAACCACCTTCGCTGATATAGAAAGCGACATCATGTGTGGTAAATCCTGGGCCGGGCAAACGCGCAATGTGATTTCAGAAGAGCGCGATCGTCATATTAAAGAGCGTATCAATACGGTTGTTAAAATCGAAACCTTTGCTAAGGTCTTGAATGGCTTGCTGTTAGAGCAGGAGATCAAGCCTGAAGAGCTTGATAAACTGCTTAGCGAAAAAACAGCGGAAATAAATGCAGCGGGCAATGAAATTTGGGTTAATTTACTTACCCGTGAAAAAACTGCGCCATTTTTTTATCAGCTTGAGGAATAACCATCGTGACAACCTCAGCAACGCCCGTAAAAGATTTTGCTTTAGAAGAGCAGCACAAGCAGAAATTTATCTTAAGTCAGAATTTAGCTGCCTTAATCGCGGCGCGAAATGACACGCTTGAACAATATGGTCAAGCCGCGACCTCCATTCCCGCTGCACTGGTGGAGTTGAAATGGGTAAACCGTCGCGAAATATACCCGCTGCTGGTCAAAGAAGAAGTATACGGCGCGGTATTAAATGAAATTATGCGCCGCTATCCGCAGCTCAAAGCCAAAATCATGGCGCGCATTGAGGCGAACTTCCAGGTAATAAAAACCCAGGAGATGGCGACGCTGACCCTGCTGCGCCAGCTGGCCGACGGAGAGTTTAAAACCACTACCGTGGTCGCGCTGCCGTCTGATCCCAGCCCGGCGGTGAAAACGGCCCCCACCGCGTCACCGGCGAAACGCTAACCGCTACCCGGCTAACGCCGCCCTGGCGCTGGCCGTTTCGTCGGTAATCACCTCGGTGACCTGCGCCAGCGTGCCAATCTGTACCTCGCCGGTGCGCTCGCGTTTACTCTTATCGATAAGCAGCAGCGACTGCGCGGCCCGGCGCAGCAGCAGCGTTTTAAACTCCGCGTTCCAGGCCCTGGCGTCCCAGATGCCGCCATCGCTGTCGATGCCCTGACAGGAAAAAATAAACAGGTCGATATCAAACTGCCGCAGCAGCGACAGCAGCGCCGGATTCTCATAGCTGGCAAAGGTGCGATCCAGCACGCCGCCGCTGCTGATAAGCCGGATGCGCTGGCGCTTCGCCACCTCCTGACAGACGCGCACGCTGTTGGTGAACACCGTCAGCGGCATATCCGGAAGCTGGCGCGCCAGATACCAGCAGGTGGTGCTGGCGTCAAGGGCAATCACCATCCCTTCGCTTACCCACTCCAGCGCCAGCCGCGCAATATCCAGCTTGTGTGAATGATGGCTTTTAAGCCGCGCCGAGAACGGGGCGTCATGGCTCTGACGATCCTCGCGCAGGATACGCGCCTGCCCGTGGCTACGCAGGATAAGCCCCTGCCTTTGCAGCAGACGCAGATCGCGCCTTACCGTTTCGGGGCTGACCGCCAGCATCTGCGCCAGCGCCCCGGTGGTCAGCTTGTCGTGCTCGTGCAGCAGCTGCGCGAGTCTCTGATGCCTGTCCGATTTCATCTCTTCCCCTCCTGCGTACTGCTTTTAGCGTAAGGGGGAAGAGCAGGTTTTAACAGCGCCGCCCGGGGCCGCGTCCGGCGGCTGTGATCGCGATCTCACGCAAAGCGGAACAGCGCAATCGCCTCCTGCAGGCTGCGGGTCTGCTGCTGCTGGTCCTCGGCCACGCTGAGGGTCTGCGCCACGTGGCGGGCGTTCTGCTGCACGCTCTCATCAATGCTGGCAATGCTGTTACGCACCTCTCCGATGCTGCTGCGCTGCCGATCGCTCATCCGGGACAGATCGTCGATAAACAGCCGCAGACTGTCGATGCTGTGGATCATCTCGCGCATGGTCGCGCCGGCCTGCTCCACCCGCTCCGCGCCGTCGTTGGTGCGCGCCACCGAGACGGCGATAAGCGCGCGGATCTCTTTCGCGGCCAGCCAGCAGCGCTGAGAGCAGGACGAATACCGAAAAGTGATACTCCGTTTCCCCGTGTCCGAGCTGGATAAGCAGCGCGGCAAACGCCATCAGAGTAAAAGCGAACCACAGGCGGGAGAGCAGTCGTCCGGCAAACAGCAGCTTTACACCGGTTGCCGCCACGGTCAGCGCGCCGCCCACTACCAGCGCCAGCGCGATAGCATCGTGATGCCACCCGACGCCGAGGGCGATGAGCCACAGAAGCCAGGTGAGCGAGAGCATCAGCCCGTCGGCCCTGAGGCGAATTTGGGCAAGGGTAATCAGACCTGAATGCGATGCGGAATGCGGGAAAGTCATTGTGCTCATAGCAATTATCCGGAGATGGGCAAACGACGGCCCCGGGCAATGCCCGGGGATATAACAGGAGTGGTGCAAATTAAGGGTAGACGGTCCGCAAGCCCCCGCCAGCGTCCAAAAAAGATATATTCTTGCCGCTCGGGTTAATTATTTAAGTATTATTTTTCATTCAGTTAAATATTAACTGCCGCTACGGTTAGTAGCCCTGAAAATACGCGCAGCCGTGAATGAGAATATGCTGATTACATCCCAGACCACCGAATAAGCCGCTACCCTTCAGGTATCTTTCTCACAACGTGGAGCGACCTTATGACAAATAAACAGACGGACATTCAGGACCCCACTACCCAGTATTACACCGGTGAATTCCCCAAACAGAAGCAGCCAGCCCCAGGGGTACAGGCGAAAATGGAGCCGGTGCCTGACTGCGGCGAGAAAAGCTATGTTGGCAGCGGTCGCCTGGCGGGACGTAAAGCGCTGGTGACCGGCGGCGACTCCGGTATCGGTCGCGCAGCGGCGATTGCCTATGCCCGTGAAGGCGCGGACGTGGTGCTGAACTATCTGCCGGATGAGCAGCAGGACGCGGATGAAGTGAAGGCTCTGATTGAAGAGGCCGGCCGCAAAGCAGTGCTGATCCCGGGCGACTTAAGCGATGAAACCTTTGCCCGTTCGCTGGTCCACCAGGCGATTGACGCGCTTGGCGGGCTGGACATTCTGGCGCTGGTGGCCGGGAAGCAGGTTGCGGTTGAAGACGTGGCGAACATCACCAGCGAGCAGTTTCAGAAGACCTACGCGGTGAACGTATTTTCGCTGTTCTGGGTCACCCAGGAAGCGCTGCCGCACCTGAAGCCGGGCGCGAGCATCATCACCACCTCGTCGATTCAGGCTTACCAGCCCAGCCCACACCTGCTGGACTACGCCTCCACCAAAGCGGCAATCCTTAACTACAGCCGCGGGCTGGCAAAACAGGTGGCGGAGAAAGGGATTCGCGTCAACGTCGTGGCACCGGGGCCGATCTGGACCGTGCTGCAGGTTGCCGGCGGTCAGCCGCAGGAGAAACTGCCGCAGTTTGGTCAGCAGACGCCGATGAAACGTGCCGGGCAGCCCGCCGAGCTGGCGGGGATTTACGTCTATCTGGCAAGCCAGGAGTCGAGCTACGTCACCGCCGAAGTGCATGGCGTGACGGGCGGCGAACATCTGGCCTGACGGCCTGAACGACGCCCATAAAAAAACGCGGCCTGTGCGCCGCGTTTTTTGTTGTTCTGGTGACTACTGCGTTTTGGTCACTTCCTGCCCTACGAGGCCTATCTTGAGATAGCCCGCCTGATGCAGGGTGTCCATCACGCTCATCATGGTTTCATAATCCACGGACTTATCGGCCCGGAAGAAGATGGTGGTGTCCTTTTTACCCTCGGTTAAGGCGTTGAGCGCGCTGACCATGGTGTCGCGGGTCACCGGATCGTTACCGATAAACATGGTTTTATCCGCTTTCACCGACAGGTAGACCGGCTTCTCTGGACGCGGCTGCGGCTGGCTGGAGGATGCAGGCAGATTCACTTTCACATCCACCGTCGCAAGCGGCGCGGCCACCATAAAGATAATCAGCAGAACCAGCATCACATCGATAAACGGCGTGACGTTGATTTCGTGCATTTCGCCGTTATCGTCGAGATCTTCGTTAAGACGCATCGCCATAGAGCATCAACCTACTCGTAATTTTTGCGCGTTACGCACCGGGTGTGCCGAGGAGCTGGCCTCAAGGTCGAGATCGCGGCTTTGCAGCAGCAGCACCTGAGCAGCAACGTCACCCAGCGCGGCTTTGTGGCCGCCAATCATGCGGGCGAAAATGTTATAGATGACTACCGCCGGAATAGCCGCCACCAGGCCAATCGCGGTCGCCAGCAGCGCTTCGGCGATACCGGGCGCCACCACCGCAAGGTTAGTGGTCTGGGTCTGGGCGATGCCGATGAAGCTGTTCATGATCCCCCATACGGTGCCGAACAGGCCGACAAACGGCGAGATAGCCCCGATGGTGGCCAGATAGCCATTGCCGCGTCCCATGTGACGCCCTGCCGCCGCGACGCGACGCTCAAGACGGAAACCGGTACGCTCTTTGATGCCTTCGTTGTCCTCGCTGCCCGCTGACAGTTCGCGCTCGTTCTGCGCTTCGTTAATCAGCTGCGCGCTGAGGCTGCGGGCATGAAACGAGGCGGCCAGCTCGCGCGCTTCATCCAGAGAACGGGCGGAAGCCAGCTGCCGCTGCTCGCGCTTGAGGCGACGCTTCTGCGCCAGTAATTCCGCACTTTTGCTAAAGAAGATTGCCCAGGTGACAACCGACGCCAGAATCAGGCCAATCATCACCATCTTCACAACGATGTCGGCATGATGATACATACCCCAGACGGAGAGATCCGTCTGCATCAAATTATTACCCACTCTGCATCTCCAGAACGAAATTAGACAAATTCTGCGCGTAATCATATCAAAATGACGTCGAATTGATAGTCGTTCTCATTAGTATTTGCAGTGAACACCCCTTTCAATCCGCTTTCCCTGCGCTTACGCAGGAAAGTTGCTGCGCAGATGAATTAATGCACAACCTGAAAATCACGCTGTCGCCTGGCGCGCTATCGGTGATAAGGTATGTCTGGACATCCAGATTGCTAAACAGGACCCGCATCATGAGCAACAGACGTATCGAAACCACCCTGATTTCAGCCGGGCGCCGGACGCGTTTTACGCAGGGTTCGGTGAACAGCGTGATTCAGCGCGCCTCGTCGCTGGTGTTCGATAGCGTCGAGGCCAAAAAGCACGCCACCGCCAACCGGGCGGCAGGCGAACTGTTTTACGGTCGCCGCGGGACGCTCACCCACTTCGCGCTACAGGAGGCGATGTGCGAGCTGGAAGGGGGCGCGGGCTGTGCGCTGTTCCCGTGCGGCGCCGCGGCGGTGGCAAACACCATTCTGGCGTTTGTTGAACAGGGCGATCATATTCTGATGCCGAACACCGCCTATGAGCCAAGCCAGGACTTTTGCACCAAAATCCTCACCCGGATGGGCGTCACCACCGGCTGGTTCGATCCGCTTATCGGGGCGGATATCGCCGCGCTGATCCAGCCCAACACGCGGGTGGTGTTTCTGGAATCCCCCGGCTCCATCACGATGGAGGTTCACGACGTGCCGGCGATCGTCGCGGCGGTACGCGCGACGGCACCGGAGGCGGTTATCATCATGGATAACACCTGGGCGGCGGGCATCCTGTTTAAAGCGCTGGATTTCGGCGTGGATATCTCAGTGCAGGCCGGGACCAAATACCTGGTGGGCCACTCGGACGCCATGATTGGCACCGCGGTGGCCAATGCGCGCTGCTGGGATCAGCTGCGCGAGAACGCCTACCTGATGGGGCAGATGGTGGATGCTGACACCGCCTATGTCACCAGCCGTGGGCTGCGTACCCTGGCATTGCGCCTGCGCCAGCATCAGGAGAGCAGCGTGCGCATTGCCAGCTGGCTGGCGGAGCATCCGCTCGTGGCGCGGGTGAATCACCCGGCGCTGCCCGGCAGCAAGGGCCACGCGTTCTGGAAGCGCGACTTTACCGGCAGCTGTGGGCTGTTCTCGTTTGTGCTGACCAAACGCCTGAGCGAGCGCGAGTTCGCCCACTTTCTCGATAACTTCAGCCACTTTGCGATGGCCTACTCCTGGGGCGGCTTTGAGTCGCTGATCCTCGCCAACCAACCCGAAGAAATAGCCGCTATCCGTCCGGGTGCCGGAGTGGACTTTACCGGCACCCTGGTTCGGCTGCACATTGGTTTAGAAAACGTTGAAGATTTACTCGCGGATTTAGCAGCGGGACTTGAGCGAATTGTGTAAAGTTGCCTGTGAAAAAATAAACCGATCAATTCCATAAAAAAGTTACGGTTTGTGACGCCGCGGAGCAAGATGTGCCGGGGCGTTCAGGGTATAATAGCTGTCTTACGCTGTTCCACAGGACCTCCCATGGCTGTAATTGAGAATATTATCGCTGCGCTCTGGCATCACGATTTTGCCGCGCTGGCGGACCCGCATATTGTTGGCATTGTCTATTGCGTCATGTTCGCCACGCTGTTCCTGGAAAATGGCCTGCTGCCGGCCTCGTTCTTACCTGGCGATAGCCTGCTGCTGCTGGCGGGTGCGCTGATTGCGCGTGGAGTGATGGATTTCGTACCAACCGTGGTGATCCTCACCTCGGCGGCGAGTCTCGGATGCTGGTTTAGCTACCTGCAAGGGCGCTGGCTCGGCAACACCCGGGTGGTGAAAGGCTGGCTGGCGCAGCTGCCGGCTAAATACCACCAGCGCGCGACCTGCATGTTTGACCGTCACGGGCTGCTGGCCCTGTTGGCGGGCCGCTTCCTGGCGTTCGTTCGTACCCTGCTGCCAACGCTTGCCGGTATCTCCGGGCTGTCTAACCGCCGCTTCCAGCTGTTCAACTGGCTGAGCGGGCTGCTGTGGGTTGGCGGCGTGTCAGGCCTCGGCTATGCCCTGAGCATGATCCCCTTCGTAAAACGTCATGAAGATCAGGTGATGACGTTTCTGATGATCCTGCCGGTGTTCCTGCTGCTGGCCGGGCTGTGCGGCACGCTGTTTGTGGTAATCAAAAAGCGCTTCGCCTCAAAGTAATCCCTTTCTCAGGGGCGCGCCGCGAGCGGCGCCCCGCCCTCTCCCTGCGGTAACGTGCGCATCCGCGCCGCATCCTCGCCCGGCGTCACGCCGAAGTAGCGCTTAAATTCCCGGCTGAACTGCGAGGCGCTTTCATAACCTACCCGTATGGCTGCGGTGCTGGCTTTAACGCCGTCGTGCAGCATCATGATGCGCGCTTTATGCAGGCGATAGCTCTTGAGGTACTGAAGCGGCGAGGTGCTGGTAATCGACTTAAAGTTGTGGTGAAACGCCGACACGCTCATGTTCGCTTCTGCCGCCAGCTGGTCAACGCTGAGGTTTTCCGTGTACTGGGTTTCAATACGCTTCAGCACCCGGCTTATCAGGCTGAAGTGGGTCTGGCGGCTTACCAGCGCCAGCAGCGCGCCGCCGCGCGGCCCGGTCAGCACGTGGTAGAGAATTTCCCGCACGATATGCCGCCCGAGAATACGGGCATCAAGCGGGCGGGCCATCACATCTAATAGCCGCTCGGCGGCGCACAGGATCTCCTCCGACAGCGTGGCGGAGTTAATACCGCTGCTCGACGCGCCGGGTTGAAAGCGCGCGTCCTCGCCAATGTCCATCAGCAGGATTTGCAGCTGCAGCATATCAATGTTGATGCGCAGACCGGCCAGCGGCGCATCCGGCGTGGCGGTGGTTTCGCACTCGAACGGCAGCGGCACCGTCAACAGCAGGTATTCGTTAGCGTCGTAGCGGAATACCCGATTGTTGAGGTATCCGGTCTTCTGCCCAGAAAAGAGAAAAACGATACCCGGCTGATACATCACCGGCGTGCGGGGACAGGGCTGAGTACCGTAGAGCAGCTCCACGTCAGGCAGGCCCTCAATCGGCATTTTATGGTTCTGTTTCAGCTGGTTAACTTTTTCAGTCAGCAGCTGGCATATCTCATGACGGTTCACGGCCTGCGTACTCCGGGGTGGCTTGCTCAGAGCGTCATTGTGCGTAAAAGCGTGCTGTTCCTCCACTGCTTTAGAGAAATGGGCAAGATAACGGCAGGAATGTGCATTGAGCGCCTGCCGCCAGGCGCCCACAATGAACCACATCGGGCAGCCGCTGGCTGTCTTCCGTTCCACTCATTTTTGGGAAGCGAACCATGAACAACTTTACCCTTCATACCCCCACCCGCATTCTGTTTGGCAACGGCGCTATCGGTGAACTCCGTGCTCAGATCCCGGCGGACGCCCGCGTGCTGGTCACCTGGGGCGGCGGCAGCGTCAAATCCACCGGCGTGCTGGACCAGGTGTTCTCCGCACTACAGGGGCTGGACGTGCTGGATTTCGGCGGCATCGAGCCTAACCCCTCCTATGAAACCCTGATGAAAGCGGTCGACATCGCACGCAAAGAAAAGGTGACCTATCTGCTGGCGGTCGGCGGCGGCTCGGTGCTCGATGGCACCAAGTTCATCGCCGCGGCGGCGCACTATCCGCAGGATATCGACCCGTGGAACATCCTGGAAACCTCCGGCAGCGAGATAAAAAGCGCCATTCCGATGGGCTCGGTTCTGACGCTGCCGGCGACCGGCTCCGAATCCAACAAAGGCGCGGTCATCTCGCGCCGCGCCACCGGCGACAAGCAGGCGTTCCACTCCCCGTTCGTTCAGCCGGAGTTTGCCGTGCTGGATCCGGTCTACACCTACACGCTGCCGCCGCGTCAGGTGGCGAACGGCGTGGTGGATGCCTTTGTGCACACCGTTGAGCAGTACGTCACCTGGCCGGTGAACGGCAAAATCCAGGATCGCTTCGCCGAAGGCATCCTGCTGACCCTTATCGAAGAGGGCCCGAAAGCGCTGAAAGAGCCGGAAAACTACGACGTGCGCGCCAACGTCATGTGGGCCGCGACCCAGGCGTTGAACGGCCTGATTGGCGCGGGCGTCCCGCAGGACTGGGCAACCCATATGCTGGGCCACGAGCTGACCGCGATGCACGGTCTGGATCACGCCCAGACGCTGGCGATTGTGCTGCCTGCGCTGTGGAACGAGAAGCGCGACGTTAAGCGCGAGAAGCTGTTGCAGTACGCCGAACGCGTCTGGGGCATTACCACCGGCTCTGACGACGAGCGTATCGATGCCGCTATCGCTGCAACGCGCGACTTCTTCGAGCAGATGGGCGCCCCAACCCGCCTCTCTGCCTACGGTCTGGACGGCAGCTCCATTCCGGCGCTGATTGCCAAGCTGGAAGAGCACGGCATGACCGCGCTGGGCGAGCATAAGGACATCACGCTCGACGTCAGCCGTCGCATCTACGAAGCCGCAGTATAAGCGTTTTTTATCGCTGGCCTTTCGTTTTTGGGCTTTTCGTCCAGACTTAAGTCACGCAACTTTCACCGGGGCGCGCCCCGGTGTGTTATCCGATAAGGAGGTACGAATGGCAAATCCAACCGTAATCAAGCTCAATGATGGCAACGTCATGCCGCAACTGGGACTCGGTGTCTGGAAAGCCGGTAACGACGAAGTGGTCACTGCGATCCACAAAGCGCTCGACATCGGCTATCGCTCTATTGATACCGCTGCGGCTTATAAAAATGAAGAGGGTGTCGGCAAGGCGTTACAGAGTGCAGGCATCGCCCGCGATGAGCTGTTTATCACCACCAAGCTGTGGAACGACGATCAGCAGCGGCCCCATCAGGCACTCGAAGAGAGCCTCAATAAGCTTCAGCTCGACTACGTCGATCTTTATCTGATGCACTGGCCAGTTCCGGCTATCGACCATTACGTCGAGGCCTGGAAAGGCATGATTGAGCTTCAGCAGAAAGGGTTGGTGAAGAGCATCGGGGTGTGTAACTTCCAGGTGCATCACCTGCAACGCATCATCGATGAAACCGGTGTGGCGCCGGTGATTAACCAGATTGAGCTGCACCCGCTGCTTCAGCAGCGCCAGCTTCACGCCTGGAATGCGACCCATAAAATTCAGACCGAGTCCTGGAGCCCGCTGGCGCAAGGCGGCGAAGGGGTCTTCGATCAGAAGGCGATTCGTACGCTGGCCGATAAATACGGCAAAACGCCGGCGCAGATTGTGATCCGCTGGCATCTCGACAGCGGCCTGGTGGTGATCCCGAAATCCGTCACCCCGTCGCGCATCGCGGAAAACTTTGACGTGTGGGACTTCCGTCTCGATAAAGACGAGCTGAGCGAAATTGCGAAGCTCGATCAGGGGAAACGCCTGGGACCAGACCCTGACGTCTTCGGCGGCTAATCTCTCCCCTGCCCCTTGTCCCTCTCCTTCCCGGGAGAGGGACATCCCCACTCTGGCGTGCAGCCTGCCACTGGCCTTCTTCTCTCCCTGACAGTAAGCCTACGTCGCGTTACGCTTTATCCCTTTTTTTAAGGTCTGGCGCTGGTGCGTGGCCGCCGTATGCTGCGTCAGCCCAGGACGCGTATTGCGTGCCTGTCGTCTCGCCTCGCGCATCTCATCCAGCGTCGGCGCAGGCACCAGACAGTCGCGGCGCGAGCCGATCAGGTGCTTTTTCCCCATCGTCTCCAGGGCCTCGCGGATCAGCGGCCAGTTGGCCGGATCGTGATAGCGCAGCAGCGCCTTGTGCAGCCGACGCTGGCGTTCACCGCGCGGTACCACGACCTCCTCACTTTTGTAGTCGATTTTGCCGAGCGGATTTTTGCCGGTGTAATACATGGTGGTGGCGTTGGCGAGCGGCGACGGGTAGAAGTTCTGCACCTGATCCAGACGGAAGCGATGCTGTTTCAGCCACAGCGCCAGATTGATCATATCCTCGTCACGGGTGCCGGGATGCGCCGAGATAAAGTACGGGATCAGATACTGCTCTTTCCCCGCCTGGCGCGAATAGGTGTCAAACAGCTCCTTGAAGCGGTGATAGCTGCCCATGCCCGGCTTCATCATTTTCGCCAGCGGCCCGGCTTCGGTATGCTCCGGCGCAATCTTCAGGTAGCCGCCAACGTGGTGCGACGCCAGCTCTTTGATGTAGCGCGGATCGGCTATCGCGAGGTCATAGCGCACCCCGGAAGCAATAAGGATCTTTTTGATGCCCTTCAGCGTTCTGGCCCGCCGATAGAGATCGATCGTCGGCTGGTGGTTGGTGTCCATATGCGGGCAGATCTCAGGGTAAACGCACGACAGGCGGCGACAGGTCTGCTCGGCGCGCGGTGAGGTGCAGCGCAGCATGTACATATTGGCGGTCGGCCCGCCAAGATCGGAGATGATGCCGGTGAATCCCGGCACCGCGTCGCGGATCGCTTCGATCTCGTTGATGATGGAGTCTTCGGAGCGGCTCTGGATAATGCGCCCTTCGTGCTCGGTAATGGAGCAGAACGCACACCCGCCGAAGCAGCCGCGCATGATGTTCACCGAAAAACGGATCATCTCCCAGGCCGGAATACGGCTCTCGCCATACGAGGGATGCGGTACGCGCTGGTACGGCAGGGCAAACACGCTGTCCATCTCTTCGGTCGAGAGCGGAATGGCCGGCGGGTTAATCCAGACATAGCGGTCGCCATGCTTCTGAAGCAGCGCCCGGGCGCAGCCGGGGTTGGTTTCATGGTGCAGGATGCGCGAGGCGTGCGCATACATCACCTTATCGCCCTTCACTTTTTCCCAGGACGGCAGCAGGACGTAGGTTTTCTCCCACGGCTTCGGGCGCGGCGGCTGCACCGTTACCGCTTTCGCCGCGTCTTTTTCCGGTTTATTGCCGTCGGCGCAGGGCAGATCGTCGCCGTACGGGTGCGGGATAGGATCGATACGGCCCGGGGTATCGAGCCGGGTGGAGTCCACCCCGGACCAGCCCGGCAGCGCCTGTTTCACCACGATTGCGGTGTTGCGCACTTCGCGGATCTGGTCGATGGTCTCCCCCTGCGCCAGACGGTGCGCCACTTCCACCAGCGGACGCTCGCCGTTGCCGAAAATCAGCATATCCGCTTTAGCATCGATCAGAATTGAACGGCGCACCGTATCGGACCAGTAATCGTAGTGCGCGGTGCGGCGCAGGCTGGCTTCGATCCCCCCTAAGATCACCGGTACGTCGCGCCACGCCTCTTTACACCGCTGGGTGTAGGCCAGCGACGCGCGGTCCGGGCGCTTGCCCGCCACGTTGTCGGGGGTGTAGGCATCGTCATGACGCAGCTTACGGTCGGCGGTGTAGCGGTTGATCATGGAGTCCATATTCCCGGCGGTGACGCCGAAAAACAGGTTCGGCTTGCCGAGGCGCATGAAGTCCGCTTTGCTCTGCCAGTCCGGCTGGGCAATGATGCCGACGCGGAAGCCCTGCGCCTCCAGCATCCGGCCGCAGATCGCCATCCCGAAGCTGGGGTGATCGACGTAGGCATCGCCGGTGACGAGAATAATGTCGCAGCTGTCCCAGCCCAGGCTGTCCATCTCTTCACGCGACATGGGCAAAAACGGCGCCGGACCAAAACAGGCCGCCCAGTACTGGGGCCAGGAGAAGAGGTCGCGGTCGGGCTGGATCAAACTGAGGGTGCTCATAGGGGTTCCGGGAGGGTAGCAAAGTGCGCAAAAGGGCGGCGATTATACGCCGTAAAACACTATAAAAAGAAGGGATATTGTGCGGATTCGGGGGCACGCGCAGGCCCGGGCTGCGACGACGGCGAAAGAAACAGGCGGGAGGCGGGTGTGAAAGTGCGGCACCCTCTCCTGGCGGAGAGGGTGAACAGCGGGTTAGCCGGTGGCCTGCACCAGAATCTGGCCGACCGAGCCGCGATCGGCCATCTCCAGGGTCTGGCTACCGTACTGGAACGGGAAGTGCTCCCAGGAGGGCTGCGTGAACCACACCAGCAGTTCAACCTGCCCATCCACCCAGACGGTGTCCTTCCAGCCTCGATCCTCCGGGAACGGCAGCGCGCCGTTGACGTTGCGGATCAGGAACTGCGCGCCTTCGATATGGAACGACTGCGGCGTATCGGCACGCACCGTCCAGCGCTCCCAGGAGCCCTGCTGGCCGGTAATATCGATGCGTTTGGGATCCCACAGCTGGCCGTTGATACCCGGATCGTCGCCCAGCGCCACGTCGCGGCTGCGCACCGGAGTGCCGGCCATCACGTCCTCAGACAGCAGGCGCTGCGGCAGCGGGCTGGTCACCAGCGGCAGCAAACCGGTCGGGCGCAGCGTCAGCACCAGCGTGGAGATCAGAATACTTGAGGGTTCAAACAGGCCGCGCAGACGATCCATGATGGTCGCCGCATCGCCGCAGGTGATCGACACTTCATCGCCGTTGGTCATGTCGATCATCACTTCGCGCCGTTCCCCCGGCGCCAGGGAAAGCTGGCGCAGCGAGACAGGGGCCGGCAGCAAGCCCTGATCGCCGGCGATCACGTGCAGCGGGCGGCCGTCGCTCATCTGGAGCAGGTAACGACGTGAATTGGAGGCGTTAAGCAGACGCAGGCGCACCCAGCCGCGCGACACTTCCACATAGGGGCCCTGCACGCCGTTCACCAGCAGCGTATCGCCGACAAACCCACCGCTCCCCGGCTCGCTGTACTCCGGCACGCCGAAGTTATCCAGCCGCTTATCCTGAATAATGACCGGGAAGTCATCCACGCCGTAGTGGTTCGGCACCGGCAGGCTTTTACTGCCTTCATCTTCGATCAGCCACATTCCCGCCAGCCCGCCGTACACCTGATGGGCTGAGCGGTTTGGCGTGTTGGCGCGGTACCACAGGGTGGCCGCGCTCTGGCGAATCGGCAGCACCGGCGACCAGTCGGCGTTAGGGGACATCATGCGCGCTGCGCCGCCCATCAGCGGGCCGGGCACCTGCAGGCCGCTGACGGTCATGGCTACGTTTTCAGTCAGGCGGTTGCTGTAGATAACCTTAACGTCATCGCCGTTCCAGACGCGGACCGTCGGCCCCATATAGCGACCGTTGATCCCCCAGACCGGTGCGCGCGAGCCGGTGACGAATGACCAGTGCGCGCGTTGCAGGGTAAGAAAGATGGGCTGACCACGGCGAGATTCAAGCAGTGGCGGTACTGGCAGCGCCGGCTGCTGGCCTGCTGCCTTTGCCCTCAGCGGCACCGCGCCTGCGCACAGCGCGATTCCCGATGCCTGAATAAACTGACGCCGACTGAGTGACATATATGCTCCGTGTGAAACTGTCAGAAAATGCGGGAAACCCTTCCCTTTAAAAGGGGCCTAATGCCCCAGCGTACTGATATTGTTTTTTAAATATTGCCGGAGGCTTCGCGCTCCGCCACTTCTTTATCCAGTTCATTAATCTTTTGCTGCATCACCTCATGGCAATGCACTGCCAGGGCGCGCACCTGATCCTTGCCCCATGCGGCGGTATCGATCGGCGGCAGCATTTCAACAATCACCAGGCCGTTTTTCAAACGGTTAAGGTTAATTTTGTTAGAGGTGTTGGAAACGCATACCGGAATAATGGGTACGCCTGCGGCAATGGCGGCATGAAACGCGCCGGTTTTAAACGGCAGCAGGCCACGCCCGCGGCTGCGCGTCCCTTCCGGGAACATCCACACCGAAATATTACGCTTGCGGATATGGTTAACCACCTGCGCGATGGTCCCGTGCGCCTTCGCGCGGTTTTCGCGGTCGATCAGCAGGTTGCCGGTCAGCCAGTAAAGCTGCCCGAAGAAGGGGATCCACAGCAGGCTTTTTTTGCCGACGGTAACGGTACGCGGCTGCACGATATTGGCGGCGGTGACCATATCATAGTTGTTCTGGTGGTTGCCGATATAGATAGCGTTACCGTAGTGCTCAGCGCCTTCCGGTTTACGGGTCTCTACCTTAAGGCCCAGCACCGGTGCCATACGGGCAAACATATGACCGAAAGTGGCGACGTGGCGCGGATTACGCGGGCTGAACAGGCAGTAAATCGAGCCGACAATACACACCAGCAGACTGTAAATCACAACGAAAATTGAACGTAAAATTAAAAGCATACTTACCTCATAAGCCACAGCTGCTTCCAGTATACCGCGTCGCGGCGATTCTGGCGCAGCGTCATGCGAGCCTGAAATGGAGTCCGTGAGGAAATCGATCAACGCCGCGCAGCGTCAGCGGGCCCATCGTCTGGAAAAGATCCCTTCCCGGACGCGGGAAGGGAGTGCAGGTTTACTCTTCGCTGTCGCCCGCGGATGGCCGGGACGGCGCATCCACCTCCACGCGGTCGATACGTTGCAGGCCACGCATCAGCGTACCGCGACGGCCACGCTCGCCGCGCAGTTTCTCAAGCTCCTCAGGACGCAGCTTGATTTTACGCTTGCCGACGTGCAGCGTCAGCGTACTTTGCGGCGGCAGCAGGTAGAGGTGCGCCAGCTTATCTTCGCCCTTCGCCGCCTCGGCGGAAGGAATCGAGATAATCTTATTGCCCTTACCTTTTGACAGCTGCGGCAGATCGCCCACCGGGAACATCAGCATGCGTCCGGCGGTCGAGATGGCCAGCAGCAGATCGTTTTCGTCCACGATCTCAAGCGGCGGCATGACGTGCGCGTTCTCCGGCAGCGAAATCAGCGCCTTGCCCGCACGGTTGCGCGCCACCAGATCGTTGAAGGTACAGACGAAACCGTAGCCCGCATCGGAGGCCATCAGCAGCTTCTGCTCGTCGCCGGTCATCAGCATATGCTCGACCGTCGCGCCCGGCGGCAGCGTCAGCTTGCCGGTAAGCGGCTCGCCCTGCCCGCGCGCCGACGGCAGTGACACCGGGTCCACCGCGTAGCTGCGCCCGGTGGAGTCAATAAACACCACCGGCTGGTTGCTCTTGCCCTTCACCGAAGCGAGCCAGCTGTCGCCAGCCTTGTAGCTCAGCCCCTGGGCGTCGATGTCGTGCCCTTTCGCGCTGCGTACCCAGCCCATCTGCGACAGGACGATAGTAACCGGCTCGGACGGCAGCAGGTCGTGCTCGTTCATCGCCTTCGCCTCTTCACGCTCGTTGAGCGGAGAGCGGCGATCGTCGCCAAAGGCTTCGGCATCGGCCTGAAGCTCTTTCTTCAGCAGGGTGTTCATCTTGCGCTCAGACGCCAGGATGGCCTGGATCTGGTCACGCTCTTTCTCAAGCTCGCTCTGCTCACCGCGAATTTTCATCTCTTCCAGTTTGGCGAGATGGCGCAGTTTCAGTTCCAGAATGGCTTCGGCCTGCGTTTCGCTGATATCAAAGCGGGACATCAGCACCGGCTTCGGCTCGTCTTCGCTACGGATGATGTGGATGACTTCATCGATATTCAGGAACGCGACCAGCAAACCTTCAAGAATATGCAGGCGGCGCAGAACTTTATCGAGACGATAGTTGAGACGACGGCGTACCGTATCGCGGCGGAAGACCAGCCACTCGGAGAGGATCTCCAGCAGGTTTTTCACCGCCGGGCGCCCGTCCAGGCCGATCATATTCAGGTTTACGCGGTAGCTCTTTTCCAGGTCGGTGGTGGCAAACAGATGGTTCATCACCTGTTCCATGTCCACCCGGTTGGAGCGCGGCACGATAACCAGACGGGTCGGGTTCTCGTGGTCTGACTCGTCCCGCAGATCGTCCACCATCGGCAGCTTTTTCGCGCGCATCTGGCTGGCAATCTGCTCCAGCACGCGGGCGCCGGAGACCTGATGCGGCAGCGCGCTGATCACCACCGCGCCGTCCTCTTTTTTCCACACGGCGCGCATGCGCACCGAGCCGCGTCCGTTCTGATAAATTTTACGGATATCGGCACGGGAAGTGATGATTTCAGCTTCGGTCGGGTAGTCCGGGCCGTGGACGATGTCCAGCAGCTGATCGAGCGTGGTTTTTGGCTGGTCGATCAGCGCCACCGCCGCCTGCGCCACTTCACGCAGGTTGTGCGGCGGAATATCCGTGGCCATCCCCACCGCAATACCGGTAGTGCCGTTCAGCAGGATATTGGGCAGGCGCGCCGGCAGCATTTTTGGCTCGTCCAGCGTGCCGTCAAAGTTCGGCGTGAAATCTACCGTTCCCTGTCCCAGCTCCGTCAGCAGCACGCTGGCGTATTTTGACAGGCGTGATTCGGTGTAACGCATGGCCGCGAAGGATTTCGGATCGTCCGGCGCGCCCCAGTTCCCCTGGCCGTCGACCAGCGGATAACGGTAGGAGAACGGCTGCGCCATCAGCACCATCGCTTCATAGCAGGCGCTGTCGCCGTGCGGATGGTATTTACCCAGCACGTCGCCCACGGTACGGGCCGATTTCTTGAACTTGGCGCTGGCATTCAGCCCCAGTTCGGACATGGCGTAAACAATGCGCCGCTGTACCGGTTTGAGCCCATCGCCAATAAACGGCAGCGCCCTGTCCATGATGACGTACATGGAGTAGTTGAGATAGGCGTTTTCCGTGAACTCGTGCAGCGCAAGGCGCTCTGCACCATCGTGAGTTAAGTCACTCATTACTCGTTATTCCTCAGACAAGCTGGCCGTACACGGGGAAACGGCAATATTGCCGCCGATAGTACCCTATCTGCGTCGCCGAGTCACAGCGCGGTTGATTATTGCTATTAGTGCAAAAGTCTTTGCACTCTATGCTCATTTTTACGTTTCGCTCAGTGGCGTATTATTGCTGCCAAACCACTTATTCGAGGACAAATAATGAGCAACATCCTGATTATTAACGGCGCGAAAAAGTTCGCCCACTCCAACGGCCAGCTAAATGACACCCTGACCGAGGTCGCGGAAAGTTTTCTGCGCGACGCCGGACATGATGTTCAGGTTACCCGTACCGATGGCGAGTACGACGCGAAAGCGGAAGTGCAGAAATACCTGTGGGCCGATGTGGTGATTTACCAGATGCCGGGCTGGTGGATGGGCGCCCCGTGGACGGTGAAAAAGTATATCGATGTCGTGTTCACCGAAGGCCACGGTTTCCTCTACGCCAGCGATGGTCGCACCCGCTCCGACGCCGCGAAGAAGTATGGCTCCGGCGGTCTGATTCAGGGGAAAAAATACATGCTCTCCCTGACCTGGAATGCGCCGCTGGATGCCTTCACTGACGAAGCGCAGTTCTTCCACGGCGTCGGCGTGGACGGGGTGTATCTGCCGTTCCATAAAGCGAATGAATTCCTTGGGATGGAAGCGCTGCCGACCTTTATCGTCAACGACGTCATCAAAATGCCTGACGTTCCGCGTTATATCGCAGAATATCGCAAGCACCTGGGTGAAATTTTTGCTTAACTGAGAGCTGAATTTAACAAGGAGTTAATTATGCTGACAGTGATTGCTGAGATCCGCACCCGGCCGGGTGCACACCACCGCCAGGCGGTGCTGGATGCATTTTCCCGCATCATCCCTGCGGTGCTTCAGGAAGCCGGCTGCCACGGCTACGCGCCGCTTATCGATCATCCGGCGCAGGTGAGTTTTCAGACCACCAACCCGGATTCGATTATGATGCTGGAGCAGTGGGAGAGCGTGGCGCACCTCGAAGCGCATCTGCAAACCCCGCACATGAAGGCCTGGAGCGAAGCGGTAAAAGGCGACGTGCTGGAGACCCACATTCGCATCCTGGAAAAAGGCGTCTGAGTCA
Source organism: Siccibacter turicensis LMG 23730 (assembly GCF_000463155.2). Taxonomy (GTDB): domain Bacteria; phylum Pseudomonadota; class Gammaproteobacteria; order Enterobacterales; family Enterobacteriaceae; genus Siccibacter; species Siccibacter turicensis. The sequence goes on from NZ_AWFZ01000017.1 coordinate 241,215, forward strand.
GGCGTCAGGCAATAAAAAAGGCGATGATCACATCGCCTTTTTTTGTGGGTTGAAGCCCCGTTATTCCGCACTCACGTAGTGAACCCCGCGCGGGAAAGCGCGGTCATCACACCTCGATATCAGCCCTGTCGCCCTTCTCCTGGAGCCAGTTACGGCGATCTTCGGAGCGCTTTTTGGCCAGCAGCATATCCATAATGGCCGTGGTCTGCTGTTCGTCTTCATCGCTGATGACGAGCTGAACCAGGCGGCGGGTATTAGGATCGAGCGTGGTTTCACGCAGCTGCATCGGGTTCATCTCGCCCAGCCCTTTGAAGCGCTGCACGTTTGGTTTCCCTTTCTTACGCTTGAGCTGCTCCAGCACGCCCGCTTTCTCTTCTTCGTCCAGCGCGTAGTAGACCTCTTTGCCCAGGTCGATACGGTAGAGCGGCGGCATCGCGACGTAGACGTGGCCGCCCTTCACCACTGAACGGAAATGCTTCACGAACAGCGCGCACAGCAGCGTGGCGATGTGCAGACCGTCCGAGTCCGCATCCGCGAGAATGCAGATTTTACCGTAGCGCAGCTGGGATAAGTCTTCGCTGTCCGGATCGATACCGATCGCCACAGAGATGTCGTGCACTTCCTGCGAGGCCAGCACTTCGTCGGACGACACTTCCCAGGTGTTAAGGATCTTACCCTTGAGCGGCATGATCGCCTGGAACTCACGGTCGCGCGCCTGCTTGGCGGACCCGCCCGCCGAGTCACCCTCGACCAGGAAGAGTTCGGTACGGCTTAGATCCTGGGCTGTACAGTCGGCCAGCTTGCCAGGCAGCGCCGGGCCGCTGGTCAGCTTTTTACGTACCACCTTCTTCGCGGCGCGCATACGGCGCTGCGCGCTGGAGATTGCCAGCTCCGCCAGCATTTCAGCGGCCTGCACGTTCTGGTTCAGCCACAGGCTGAAAGCATCCTTCACCACGCCGGAGACGAACGCCGCGCACTGGCGCGAGGAGAGACGCTCTTTGGTCTGGCCGGCAAACTGCGGATCCTGCATCTTGACCGACAGCACGTAGGCGCAGCGCTCCCAGATATCTTCCGCCGACAGCTTAACGCCGCGCGGCAGGATATTGCGGTATTCGCAGAACTCGCGCATGGCATCCAGCAGGCCCTGACGCAAGCCGTTAACATGCGTCCCACCCTGCATGGTGGGGATCAGGTTGACGTAGCTTTCGGTCAGCAGCTCGCCGCCTTCCGGCAGCCAGAGCAGTGCCCAGTCGACGGCTTCGGTATCGCCGGAGAAATTGCCGACAAACGGGCGCTCCGGCAGGGTTGGCAGGCCGTTCACCGCTTCGCTCAGGTAATCGGTCAGACCGTCCTGGTAACACCAGCGCTGCTCAACGTTGTTCACGTTGTCTTTAAAGTTGATCTCAACGCCCGGACAGAGAACGGCCTTCGCTTTCAGCAGGTGCATCAGGCGCGAAACCGAGAAGCGCGGACTGTCGAAGAATTTCTCATCCGGCCAGAAGTGAACGCTGGTGCCGGTATTGCGCTTGCCGCAGGTGCCGATGACCTTCAGGTCTTCAACCTTTTCGCCGTTTTCAAACGCGATGCTGTAGACCTGGCCGTCACGGCGCACGGTGACCTCAACGCGACGTGACAGGGCGTTGACGACGGAGATACCCACACCGTGCAGGCCGCCGGAGAACTGGTAGTTTTTATTGGAAAACTTACCGCCCGCGTGCAGACGACAGAGGATCAGTTCGACCGCCGGCACGCCCTCTTCCGGGTGAATATCCACCGGCATTCCGCGCCCGTCATCAATAACTTCCAGCGACTGATCGGCGTGAAGAATGACGTCCACGCGTTTGGCGTGACCGGCCAGCGCTTCATCCACGCTGTTATCAATAACTTCCTGACCCAGATGGTTTGGGCGGGTGGTGTCGGTGTACATCCCAGGGCGACGGCGAACCGGCTCAAGCCCGGTGAGTACCTCAATGGCATCAGCGTTATAAGATTGCGTCATGGTTTATTTATTCAGATAGCTTGATGGTATCGATCGGGACTTCAACGCAAGCCCAGAAAATCGACAATCTGTGTGAAATGATCTTCGAAGCTGACAAAAGCGTGATTTCCCCCGGCTTCGATGGTCTGGCGACAGGAGGCGTAATAGGCCACCGCCTGACGATAATCCAGCACTTCGTCCCCTTCCTGCTGCAGCAGCCAGATCAGATCCGGCGCTTCAAGCGGGTCGATTTGCATGACTTTGAGATCGTAAATATGGCGAGACTCTAGCACATATTGTTCCCCGGTGTAGGGGTTCTCGTTATGGCCCAGATAATCGGTTAACAGTTCAAACGGACGCACCGCGGGATTTACCACTACGGCCGGCAGCATAAAGCATTGGGAGAGCCAGGTGGCGAAGTAGCCGCCGAGCGACGAACCGACGATACCGAGCGCTTCACCGCCATGTTCCATGACCAGGGACTCCAGCAGCTCCGCGGCCTCAGCCGGATAGGGCGGCAGCTGCGGTACCACAACCTCGACCTGCGGATGATGCTCAGCCAGCCAGCGCGTGAGCGAGGTCGCTTTTTCTGAGCGGGGGGAGCTGTTGAAACCGTGGAGATAGAGAAGCGTTGACATCAGTATCCTTCTGAAGCGATATCCGGGCGGAAAGCCTGCCCTTCTAGGCGGCAAACCTCGGTAGTCAGCGTGCCGTCGGGATGAAGATGCAGCCAGCGCCAGCCCGGTGCGATGGTATCAAGCGTGAAGTTCGCGCAGTGCGGTTTGAACTGTACGCAGGTAGACGGCGTGGCGAGTATGCGGCGTCCGTTCCAGTCGAGATCGAGCTCCTGGTGGATATGGCCACACAGCAGATGCTTTACGTTGGGGAAGCGGCTCAGCACGTCATCGAGGTCGCCGGCGTTACGCAGGCTGTGCTGATCGAGCCAGCCGCAGCCTGAGGGCAGCGGGTGATGGTGCAGCAACAGCAGGGTCTGGCGGTCGCCCCAGTCGGTCAGCTTGCGCTCAAGCCACTCGAGCTGATATTCGCTCAGCTCGCCGTGCGGGACACCGAACACCTGGCTGTCGAGCAGCAGAATTTGCCAGACGTCATTCACCAGCACGCGTTTCGCCGGGGAGATCCCGGCGTCCTGCAACGCGCTGTACATGGCGGGCTGAAAGTCGTGGTTGCCGGGCAGCCAGACGCACGGCGAGGCGAGCGAGGCGATGCTTTCGGCAAACAGCTGATAGGCTTCGGCGCTGTGATCCTGAGCTAAATCACCGGTTGCAACGATGAGATCGCACTCGCGCTGCGCCTGATGAATCGCCGCCAGCACGGCCTGGAAGCTTTCCCATGTGTTCACACCCAGAAGCGTTTCACCTTTGCTGGCAAACAGGTGGGTGTCGGTAATTTGTAGGATCCTTACCGTTGCCCCATCAGCCACGGTAAGGTTTAACAGGCTTTCCAAATGGTGTCCTTAAGGTTTCCACGCCGCTAACAAACCGGAACCGCCATCGCTCCGTGTGCAAAACAGTAGCGCAGCCAATCAGCAAGAAATTGGTTTATTTGATGCTTTTCGTCACGTTGATGCAATTTTTTATTCGGATAATCATAACGTGCTTTGAAGCGGAAGATCTGCTGACTTGAACACACTTCCGCCACCATAGCGTCATGATAAAGGCGCACGGTCATGGAGGGCAGGCTCCAGTAGCTTACCGCCGGGGCGGTTTGCTCAATCTCCACAAGCGTAGTGTAGCGGGTGGATTCCACGATGGTTAACCGGTACTGCGCGCCTCCCACCTGATAGCTTACGGCTTCGCCGACACTGTCCTCACGCGGCAACAGGCGGCGTAACTGCGCGAAATTGGTTTCGCACAGCCGCATCATTTCAGGGAAGTCAGGTGTATAGCGCTTAATCATATTCAGGTATTCCACTCTTTGCGTAATGCTTCATGATGCAGCTGCAGCCATTGCAGGGCGATGACGGACGCTGCGTTGTCGATTTTCCCCTCTTCTACCCACTGATAAGCCTGTTCCCGGCTCACCACATGAACACGAATATCTTCGTTTTCTTCCACCAGACCATGTACGCCTTCGGCCTGTGTGGCATCCACTTCACCCACCAGTATCGACAGCCGCTCGCTGGTGCCGCCGGGGCTTGCCAGATAGCTCAATACCGGTTTTGTGCGTTGTACGGTTAATCCCGCTTCTTCGACCGCTTCGCGGCGGGCCACGTCGTCCGGCGTTTCACCGGTTTCGATCATACCGGCCACCAGCTCAAGCAGCCAGGGGGTTTCACTGGTATCAAAAGCGGCAATACGGATCTGTTCGATGAGCACCACTTCGTCCCGCACCGGGTCAAAGGGTAGCAGTACCGCTGCGTGGCCGCGCTCGAAAATTTCGCGCCGGATTTCTCCGCTCATTTCACCATTGAAAAGACGGTGGCGAAAGCGATAAACATCGAGCGAAAAAAAGCCGCGCCAGAGCGTTTCACGTGCAATAATTTCTACATCTTTTTTGGTAAAAGTTACGGGATGTTTCGTTGACGTGGTCATGTTCTCTTCCGGTTAAGCAATGGTGATGAAAGCGACGATTTCAAGCCTGCCAGACTCCCGTTTCCGTTGTGCTGTGGTAGATTGACGATATTTGAGTTCAGAAGGCACGTTACGCCAAGCCTTGGCGGGGGCTGACTCTGCTAGAATCGGCGATCGTTTTTGGACGTCTGTCAGCGCTAACAAATAAATTCTGCTTCACAACAAGGAATGCAAATGAAGAAATTGCTCCCCATTCTGATCGGTCTGAGCCTTGCTGGCTTCAGCACGCTAAGCCAGGCAGAAAACCTGTTACAGGTTTACAAGCAGGCTCGCTTAAGCAACCCGGACCTGCGTAAATCGGCCGCTGACCGTGATGCCGCATTCGAAAAAATTAACGAATCACGCAGCCCGTTGCTGCCCCAGCTTGGTCTTGGCGCTGACTATACCTGGAACAACGGCTATCGTGACAGCAACGGTGTTGACAGTACGACCACCAGCGGCAGTCTGCAACTGACGCAGACAATTTTCGACATGTCGAAGTGGCGCGCCCTGACCTTGCAGGAAAAAAGCGCCGGTATCCAGGACGTCACCTGGCAGGTTGACCAGCAGACGCTGATCCTCAATACCGCTACCGCCTATTTTAACGTATTAAGCGCCATTGATGCGCTCTCCTATACCGAAGCGCAGAAACAGGCGATTTATCGTCAGTTAGATCAGACCACCCAGCGCTTTAACGTGGGTCTGGTTGCCATCACTGACGTGCAGAACGCCCGTTCACAGTACGACACCGTCCTGGCTAACGAAGTGGCCGCACGCAACACCCTGGATAACGCGGTAGAAGAGCTGCGCCAGGTGACCGGCAACTATTATCCGGAGCTGGCGTCGCTCAACGTCGACAGTTTCAAACCGAGCAAGCCGGAAGCGGTAAACGCCCTGCTGAAAGAAGCCGAGAAGCGTAACCTGTCGCTGCTGCAGGCGCGTCTGAACCAGGACCTGGCCCGTGAGCAGATTCGCTACGCTGAAACCGGCCACATGCCGACCCTCGGCCTGACCGCGTCCACCAGCCTCTCTGACACCGACTACAGCGGCAGCCAGGCAGCGCGCGCAGGCAACAGCGACCGCACCGTCGGGCAGAACTCCGTTGGCCTGAGCTTCTCCCTGCCGCTCTACAGCGGCGGCGCGGTCAGCTCCCAGGTTAAACAGGCGCAGTACGGATTTGTGGGCGCCAGCGAGCAGCTGGAAAGCGCGCACCGCAACGTGGTGCAGACCGTGCGTTCGTCGTTCAACAACGTTAACGCGTCGATCAGCAGCATCAACGCCTACAAACAGTCCGTGGTCTCCGCCCAGAGCTCTCTGGATGCGACCGAAGCGGGCTACTCCGTGGGCACGCGTACCATCGTTGACGTGCTGGATGCGACCACCACGCTGTACAACGCCAAGCAGCAGCTCTCAAGTGCGCGTTACCAGTACCTGATTAACCAGCTCAATATTAAATCTGCGCTGGGTACGCTCAACGAGCAGGATCTGGTTGCCCTGAACAGTGTCCTTGGCAAGCCAATCCCGACGACGCCGGAAAGCGTGGCGCCGGAGAATCCGCAGCAGGACGCCTATGTTGATAGCGTGGCTGCTGACGGTGCAACCGCCCAGCCGACCACCACCGCACAGCCTGCGGCGGCGCGTACATCAACCCGCGGTAGCAACCCGTTCCGTAACTGATGACAGCAGGCAGGGGCACCCGCCCCTGCCTGAACGTAAGACAACGTAAAGATCCCCGCTCGTACCCGCTTATCCCGGCATGTTTGCTTTAATTTCACCCAGTCATCCACTATCCTGAGCACAATTTGCTGCACTTTCCCTCCGGGCACAGGAAAAAAAATGAAACGGACAAAATCCATCAATCACGCGTCGTTCCGCAAGAACTGGAGCGCACGCCACCTGACTCCCGTCGCGCTGGCCGTGACGGCAGTGTTTATGCTTGCCGGCTGCGAACAGAGCGATGAAACCGTCTCGATGTTCCAGAATGCCGACGACTGCTCCGCCGCGAACCCAGGCAAAAGCGCCGAATGTACCACCGCCTATAACAACGCGGTGAAAGAAGCCGAGCGCACCGCGCCGAAATACGCCACCCGCGAAGACTGCGTCGCCGAATTCGGTGAAGGCCAGTGCCAGCAGGCACCGGCCCAGGCCGGGATGGCCCCTGCAGGGGAAAACCAGGCGCAGGCGCAGAGCAGCGGCAGCTTCTGGATGCCGCTGATGGCGGGCTACATGATGGGACGTCTGATGGGCGGCGGCGGTTACGCGCAGCAGCCGCTGTTCAGCTCCCGTAATCCGGCCAGCCCGGCCTACGGTAAGTACACCGACGCCAGCGGTAAAAACTACGGTGCCGCCCAGCCGGGTCGTACCATGACCGTGCCGAAAACCGCGCTGGCACCGAAGCCGGCCACCACCTCTACCGTGACCCGTGGCGGGTTTGGCGAATCGGTGGCGAAGCAAAACACCATGCAGCGTAGCGCTGCCGGTACCAGCTCCCGCTCAATGGGGGGCTAACGGTGGAACGCGTTGCGATTGTTGAGCGCCCGGACTGGCGCGAAAAAGCCACCGAATACGGTTTTAATTTTCACACCATGTACGGAGAACCGTACTGGTGTGAAGACGCCTACTACAAGCTGACCCTCTCCCAGGTGGAGCGCCTCGAAGAGGTCACCGCCGAGCTGCATCAGATGTGCCTCAAGGTGGTGGAAACCGTGGTAGAGAGCGACGAGCTGCTCGCCAAATTCCGCATTCCGAAGCACACCTGGGAGTTTGTTCGCCAGTCGTGGCGCACCGGCCAGCCCTCGCTCTACTCCCGTCTCGATCTGGCCTGGGATGGCGTAGGCGAGCCGAAGCTGCTGGAGAACAATGCTGATACCCCCACCTCGCTTTACGAGGCGGCGTTTTTCCAGTGGCTGTGGCTTGAAGACCAGCTTGGCGCCGGAAAGCTGCCCGAGGGCAGCGACCAGTTCAACAGTCTGCAAGAGAAGATCATCGATCGTTTCACACAGCTGCGCGAACAGTATGGCTTCCAGCTGCTGCATTTCACCTGCTGTCGCGACAGCGTGGAAGACCGCGGCACGGTGCAGTATCTGCAGGACTGCGCCAACGAAGCGGGGGTCGCCTCCGAGTTCCTGTTCGTTGAAGACATCGGGCTTGGCGAAAAAGGGCAGTTCACCGATCTGCAGGATCAGGTGATCAGCAACCTGTTCAAGCTCTACCCGTGGGAGTTTATGCTGCGCGAGATGTTCTCCACCAAGCTGGAAGATGCCGGCGTGCGCTGGCTGGAGCCGGCCTGGAAAAGCATCATTTCCAACAAAGCGCTGCTGCCGATGCTGTGGAAGATGTTCCCCGACCACCCGAACCTGCTGCCTGCCTGGTTTGCGGAAGACGACCATCCTGAAATGGAAAAGTACGTGGTGAAGCCGCTGTTCTCACGCGAAGGCGCCAATATCACCATCGTCGATAACGGCCAGGAGATTGCCCGCTCAGAAGGCGTGTACGGCGAGGAGGGAATGATTGTTCAGCAGTACCACCCGCTGCCGCAGTTTGACGGCAACTACACGCTGATCGGCAGCTGGCTGATTAACGATGAGCCCGCCGGGATCGGCATCCGCGAAGATAAAGCGCTTATCACGCAGGACATGTCGCGTTTCTACCCGCACATTTTTGTGGAGTAGTCTCGAGCAAGGCGCGGGCTCCGCGCCTTGTTTTTATCTTTACCCTACCTGAACCGACAGCATGCTCAGCGATCCCATCTCCATGCCCTCTACCGGCACCGTCACCGGTTCGACGCCGTCCCACGCGCCAAGCACGTAGAGCAGCGGGAGATAGTGATCCGGGGTGGGGTTTGAAAGGCTGCCACCTTCATGTTCCAGATAGTTCACCAGCGGATGCTTATCGGCCTCGCCCTGCCAGGTCAGATTCGCTTTTACATAATCATTAAACGACTGCGCCCACGGATAAGGCGTGCTCTCGCCGTGCCAGCGCGCGGTACGCAGGTTATGCACCACGTTGCCACTGGCAACCAGCATAACGCCTTCGTCGCGCAGCGCGGCAAGCTTGCGCCCCATCTGGTAGTGCCAGGCAGCGGGTTTGGTGCTGTCGATGCTGAGCTGCACCATTGGGATATCCGCATTCGGGTACATTTTGATCAGCACGCCCCAGGAGCCGTGGTCGAAGCCCCAGGCTTCGTTGTCGAGCGTCACCGGGACAGGTGCCAGCAGATCCACCAGCCGCTGTGCCAGCGCCGGCGAGCCGGGGGCAGGATAGTGGGTGTCATATAACGCCTGCGGGAAGCCGCCGAAATCATGGATCGTTTTCGGGGTTTCCATCGCGGTAACGCCGGTGCCACGGGTATACCAGTGCGCCGACACCACCACGATGGCTGTGGGCCGCGGCAGGGTTTCACCCAGCCGCTGCCAGGCGCGGGTGTAAAGGTTGTCCTCAAGGACATTCATTGGGCTGCCATGCCCCAGAAACAGTGCTGGCATTCGGTCAGGAGACATGGTGTTATCCTTCAAACTGGTCTACATAAGATACGCACCACATTACGCGTTTTTGGGCAGGTTTGAACTCAGATAACCATGATGAAGATCGTCAGGAAATTTGAATGTAAGCGCTGTGTAAATCCGGGTTGTGCGGTCTCGCTATTTCACCCGGCAGTCATTAATATTAATGAGAATCATTATCAAAGGAGAGTGACATGTCGGTACCGTTGATCCTGACCGTTCTGGCAGGCGGCGCTACGTTTATCGGCGCCCTGCTTGGCGTGCTGGGCCAGAAACCATCTAACCGGGTACTCGCCTTTTCCCTCGGTTTTGCCGCGGGCATCATGCTGCTCATCTCCCTGATGGAGATGCTGCCCGCCGCGCTGCATACCGAAGGGATGTCGCCGGTGCTGGGTTACGGCATGTTTATTCTCGGCCTCGTGGGCTACTTTGTGCTGGATCGCTCCCTGCCCCACGCGCATCCGCAGGATCTGGTGGATGGCTCGCTGAAGAAGCGCAATCTGCAACGTACCGCCCTGCTGTTAACGCTGGGTATCAGCCTGCACAACTTCCCGGAAGGGATCGCCACCTACGTTACCGCGAGCAGCGATCTGGAGCTGGGAATGGGTATTGCCCTGGCGGTAGCCCTGCACAATATTCCTGAAGGACTGGCGGTAGCCGGGCCGGTGTTTGCCGCCACGGGCTCTAAGCGTAAGGCGCTGCTGTGGGCGGGCGTATCCGGAATGGCCGAGATCCTTGGCGGGGTGCTGGCATGGCTGATCCTCGGCACGCTGATCTCGCCGGTACTGATGGCCGCGATTATGGCGGCGGTGGCCGGGATCATGGTGGCGCTGTCGGTGGATGAACTGATGCCGCTCGCCAAAGAGATCGACCCGCATAACAATCCAAGCTACGGCGTGCTGTGCGGCATGTCGGTGATGGGTTTCAGCCTGACGCTACTGCAGAGCAACGGCATCGGCTAAGCCAGTCCACAGCCATAAAAAAACCCGGCCTGGCCGGGTTTTTTTTATGCGCTACGTTCAGCTCGCTTTGCGCTCGTGCGCCTGGCGATAGGCAACCAGATCTTCGATGGTCACTACCGGCATGTTGTGCTGACGGGCGAAGGCGATGCACTCCGGCGCACGCGCCATGGTGCCGTCATCGTTGGTCAGCTCACACAGCACGCCCGCCGGTTTGTAACCGGCCAGCGTTACCAGATCGATAGTGGCTTCGGTATGACCACCGCGGGTCAGTACGCCGCCCGGCTGCGCGCGCAGCGGGAACACGTGACCCGGACGGTTGAGGTCGGACGGCTTCGCGTCGTCGGCAATCGCCGCACGCACCGTGGTGATACGGTCAGCCGCGGAAACACCGGTGGTGACGCCGTGCGCCGCTTCGATGGTCACGGTAAAACCGGTGCCGAACGAACTGGTGTTGTTCTCCACCATCATCGGCAGATCGAGCTGTTTACGGCGTTCTTCATTGATGCACAGGCAAACAATACCGCTGCCGTGGCGAATGCTTAGCGCCATCTGCTCAACGGTCATGGTTTCTGCGGCAAAGATCATGTCGCCTTCGTTTTCACGATTTTCATCGTCGAGCACCATCACACCGCGACCGTCGCGCAGCGCGGCAAGTGCCTGTTCCACGCGTTCAGCGGAGGAACCGAAAGAAGAAAGGAGCGTCTGATTCATGGTAATAAAACCTCTGTAAAATATGGTTACCAGAATCAGGGCAGTCTTAGGAGTACCGCGGCGCGGCATAATAATAACGTGAGCAGGCCGTAGCCTGAGCTTAGTCGTTACCCTCTCCCATCCGGACTTTAACCGTCGGCCCCGGAATTACACCGGATCTGCTGACCTTCAAAGTTGCCTTCGAAGCGCTCGCGGGCTTTCAGCGAAACTGCTGATTTACCGCCGGTGGGGAATTTCGCCCCGCCCTGAGAATAAGCGGGTTCACTATAACGCCAATGATTAATGGCGGCAATCCATAAGCTTCATATACTCATAGTGATAAGCGCCAGCGCGCCCTTCTTCGCCTGAATGACGTAACAGGGACATTTCCGGTTTATCCCCTGCGGATCAGGCATTACAATTAAGGTTAACACCATACCAGCTCAGGGAAACCGCTATGATTGACCCGAAAAAAATTGAACAGATCGCCCGTCAGGTACATGAGTCTATGCCCAAAGGGATTCGCGAATTCGGGGAAGACGTTGAGAAACGCATCCGCCAGACCCTGCAGGCGCAGCTGTCGCGTCTGGATCTGGTAAGCCGTGAGGAGTTTGATGTGCAGACGCAGGTGCTGTTGCGCACCCGCGAGAAACTGACCGCGCTGGAACAGCGCCTGAACGAGCTGGAAGGCCGTCAGAGCAGCGCCCCGACCGCACCGCACGCCGCACCGGCTGATAACGCCGTTACGCCTGCTGCCGCGACCAGCGCGGGTTCACCGCCTGCTATCCCGCCGGTTGATACGCTCTAAGCCCGTATGCCTCTCCCTCATCACGAGGGAGAGCGCACGGCGTACCGGTTAGCTACCGCTGTTTTTCTGAATCTTTCTGATGATGTTCGTGGTGGAGCAGCCGTCTTCGAAGTTAAGCACCAGCACCTCTCCGCCGTTGGCCCACACCTCTTCACTTCCGGCGATCTCTTCTGGCTTGTAGTCACCGCCTTTCACCAGCAGATCGGGCAGGATCCCTGCGATCAGCCGCTGCGGCGTATCTTCATCAAACGGCACAACCCAGTCCACCGCTTCCAGCGCGCCCAGCACGATCATCCGCTGTTCGAGCGGGTTAACCGGGCGGGTATCGCCTTTAAGACGGCGGGTGGAGGCATCACTGTTGACCGCGACGATCAGGCGATCCCCCAACTTGCGGGCGTTAGCAAGGTAAGAGACGTGGCCGGCGTGCAGAATGTCGAACACGCCGTTGGTCATCACCACTTTCTCACCGCGTTTGCGCGCGGCGGCAACCGCCTCTTTCAGCCCCTCTTCGGTCATGACGCCAAAGCCGGTTTCAGCACGGCCCCGGACCGCATTTTCCAGCTCTACCGGCGAGACCGTTGAGGTGCCGAGTTTGCCGACCACCACGCCCGCTGCCGCGTTAGCGAAGTAGCAGGCTTCTTCCAGGCTGTTGCCCGCGGCAAGCGTTGCCGCCAGCACGCCGATCACCGTATCGCCGGCGCCGGTCACGTCATACACTTCCTGGGCCAGCGTCGGCAGGTGGAACGGCTCTTTGCCTGGCTGAAGCAGCGTCATACCCTGTTCGGAACGGGTGACCAGCAGCGCAGACAGCTCGAAATCGGCGATCAGCTGCATGCCGCGGCTGACGAGTTCGTCCTCGGTTTTACACTTGCCGACCACCGCTTCAAACTCAGAGAGGTTCGGCGTCAGCAGCGTGGCGCCGCGGTAGCGCGCAAAGTCGGCGCCTTTCGGGTCGATCAGCACCGGCACGTTAGCCTTACGCGCCAGCGCAATCATCTGCTCCACGCTGGTAAGTGCGCCTTTGGCGTAGTCGGACAGCACCAGCGCGCCAATCTGCGGCAGCGCCTGGCTGATGCGCTCGTGTAAAGGCTGCGGGTCAACCCCTTCAAAGCCCTCTTCAAAATCGAGACGGATCAGCTGCTGGTTACGCGACAGCACGCGCAGTTTAGTGATGGTGGGATGGGTCGGAACGGAGACGAAGTCGCACTTCACGTTCACCCCCGCCAGCGACTGGCTCAGCGCCCGCGCCGCGTCGTCAATGCCGGTCAGACCGACCAGACGCGAGTTTGCCCCCAGCGAGGCGATGTTCATCGCCACGTTCGCCGCGCCACCCGGGCGCTCTTCGATGGTATCCACTTTTACCACCGGCACCGGCGCTTCGGGGGAGATACGGCTGGTTGGGCCATACCAGTAGCGATCCAGCATGACGTCACCTACCACCATCACGGCGGCGCGCTCAAATTCGGGCAGCGTTACTTTCATTCCTGACTCTCCAGAGAGAACTCCCGCCGTAGTCGGGCCAAGGCCTTGTTTTGCCTGCCCGAACCGCGTGGGGAATATCAAAATTTGCGCGCGATGATAGCACAGTTACGGCGTATCGCACCGCTCCACCAGCCATTTGCGCCAGCTTTCCCGCACCTGCTCGCGCTCGGCCAGGAACGCCTGCCGATCGACATTGCCTGGCAGCTCCTGGAGCGCCAGGTCATGCAGTTCGTCGCGCAGCGTGACGTACGCATGGGTCAGCGCACGGGCTTCGTCGTCCTGCATGATGTCGTTTTGCGCCAGCAACTCGAGGATGCGCACGTTATCGGACCAGCGCGTCAGCTTCGGCGCGCCATGGGCAAAGCGTAGCACCAGATACTGGGTAATAAATTCGATATCGGTGATCCCGCCCTCGTCGGCTTTGATATCAAACCGATCGCGCCGCTTGCCGCCGAGATGGGCGCGCATCTTCTCGCGCATCTCGCGCACCTCGGTTTGCAGCGTGGCGCCGTCGCGGGCCTGACACAAAATATCGCGCCGGATGGCATCAAAGCGCCCGTTAAGCTGGGGGTCGCCGTACACCACTCTGGCGCGCACCAGCGCCTGATGCTCCCAGGTCCAGGCCTCGTTGCGCTGGTAGTCGTCGAACGCCTCGACCGTGGTCACCAGCATGCCAGCTGCGCCGGAGGGGCGCAGGCGGGCATCCACCTCATACAAAATGCCCGACGAGGTGCGGGTGCTGAACAGGTGCATGATGCGCTGGGCAAGACGCAGATAGAACTGACGGCCGTCGATCTCGCGCTCGCCGTCGGTCATCACGTCCATCGGGCAGTCATGCAGGAACACCAGGTCGAGATCGGAACTGTAGCCCAGCTCCCAGCCGCCCAGCTTGCCGTAGCCAATCACCGCAAAGCCGCGCCCTTCACGCTCGCTCAGGTGACGCGGCTTGCCGTAGCGCGCTACCATTTGCCCCCAGGCCTGGCGCACCACCGCATCAATTATTGCTTCCGCCAGCCAGGTCAGGTGATCGCTGACTTTCATCACCGGCAGCGTGCCGGCGATATCCGCCGCCGCCACGCGCAGCATCTGCGCCTGCTTAAACTGGCGCAGCGCCTCAAGCTGCTGCTCCTCATCCTCTTCCGGCACCCGCAGCAGGTACTGCCGCAGCTCATCCCGATAGGCGTCGGTGGCGGTCGGCTGATAGAGGGTGCTGGGGTCAAGCAGCTCATCCAGCAGCAGCGGGTAGCGGGCCAGCTGGTTAGCAATCATCGGCGAGGCGCTGCACAGCGTGATGAGATGCTTCAGCGCGCCGGGGAACTCGGTCAGCAGCTCCAGGTAGGTGGTGCGGGTGACGATCCCCACCAGCAGCGGCATCATGCGCGCCAGCGGCAGATGAGCGTCAGCCCGGCTGCACACGTCGCTCAAGAGACGCGGCATCAGTTGGTCCAGCACCTGCCGCCCGCGCGGGCCGATGGGCCGTTTATCCAGCTCTTTGCGGAAGTCGGCAATCAGGGCCAGCACCCGCTCACGCGACGGCGTATCAAGATGCGCCAGCACCGGCGTGGAGTCCTCCACGTCCAGCGTGTCCTGCCACAGCTCGCGCCAGGCTTCGGGCAGCGTGTCCTCATCGGCCTGCGGTTCGTCGTCGCCAATCAGCTCGTTGAACACCCGCCGCACCACCGACATATGCTGCTCCAGCCGCTGCGTCAGCGTTTCCCAGGTTTCGCACTGCATGCTCCACGCCAGACGGGCGCGGTTCAGGTCGTCGCCGGGCAGCGTCTGGGTCTGTTCATCGTTGATGCTTTGCAGCAGGTTTTCGAGACGCCGCAGGTAGAGGTAAGCCTCACGCAGCGTCTGCGCATCGCCGTCGGGCAGCAGATGCAGCGTTTCAATGGCCTCCAGCGTCGGCAGCAGCGCGCGCGACTGGAGCGAAGGCTCGCGCCCGCCGCGGATCAGCTGAAACACCTGCACGATAAATTCGATTTCGCGGATCCCGCCCGCGCCCAGCTTGATGTTGTCGGTCAGGCCGCGGCGCCGTACTTCCCGGGCGATCATGCCCTTCATGTTGCGCAGCGACTGAATGACGCTGAAATCGATGTAGCGGCGGAACACGAACGGGCGCAGCATGGCCCGCAGCTCGCCGGCGTAGGCCCCGTCGTTGTCGCCCATGATGCGGGCTTTGACCATCGCATAGCGCTCCCAGTCGCGGCCCTGCTCCTGGTAGTAATCCTCCAGCGCGGCGAAGCTCAGCACCAGCGGGCCGCTGTCGCCGAACGGACGCAGCCGCATGTCCACGCGATAGACGAAGCCGTCCTGAGTGGCCTGATCCAGCGCTTTGATCAGCCGCTGCCCCAGTCGGGTAAAGAACTGCGCGTTATCCAGTTCGCGTCGCCCGCCCTGGGTCACGCCGTTTTCCGGCCAGGCAAAGATCAGATCGATATCCGATGAGAAGTTAAGCTCCCCGCCGCCCAGTTTACCCATGCCGAGGATCAGCAGCGGCTGGGGCGTCCCCTCGCTGCTGCACGGCGTACCCCATTCGCGGCAGCAGGCAGCATAGAGCCAGTCCCGGGCCGCCACGATAAGGGTTTCGGCAAGCTGGCTAAGTTGAGCCAGGATCACCGTGGTGGGCAGTTGGTCCAGCGCCTGCGCCCAGGCGATGCGCACCATGATGCGTCGCCGGAAATGGCGCAGCACGCGCATCAGCCCCGGCTCGTCGGCAACGTCGCGCAGGGCGTCACTCAGCCAGGCGGCATAATGCTGATGTTCATCCGCCCGCGGCGGCTCGCGCAGCAGCTCCCCGGCCCACGTCGGCCACGCGATGACGCTGTCCTGCACAAAATCGCTGAACGCGAGCACCGCACGCGCGTCGTCAGAAAGCGCGGTGTCCGGCAGCGCCTGCGCCACGCGCTCGCTCACCTTCTGCCACTGTTGCTGTAATGCCGGGGAGAGCGGGATCATAGGGATTCCTTCGCCTGAATTAACGTTTTCCGCTGTGCCGCCAGAACGGCGCCTGCGAAATGGCTTCGTTGCGATAGTGCTCAATCTCAATGCGCTGGCGGGTCTCAATGGCGTGACGCAGCCCTTCCCAGTTTTCCAGCCAGGGAGCGCTCACCGCGTCGTCGTAGACGCCCGCCAGCAGGCGCAGCGCATCGGTTTCACGCGCCAGGCGCGGAAGCTGATCGCGGTATTTGTCGCCCAGCGGACGCTCAAAGGCATTGCGCAGCTCGGCGGCGTGGCGAGAAAGATGGGTATCGGCGAAGCGCTTAAAGGAGTCGGCGATTTTGGCCTGCGCCTTCTCGTCCAGATAAGGCTGCCAGCGACGGGAGATAAGCCAGTCGGTCAGCGCCAGCTTGGTGATGCCGCTTTCCGCGCTGTAGGCCAGATTCTCAGCCGGCAGGCCCTGGGTCAGGGAGACATCAAAGTGGGTCAGCAGATCACGTAAGTGAGTGCTCGCTTTACGCGGTACGATACCGCCGAACAGCATCAGCGCGTGACGCACCAGCCCGATGGCATTCACCACGTCGGCTTTGGCCTCGTCCATACCGCGTACCCACAGCTCTTCGTGATACTGCCAGTGCGCCAGCGCCATCTCCAGCGAGGCTTCCAGCGCCTGCTCAACGGTGGCCTTCGGCTTGAGCTTCAGGATGCCCAGCGGCTTACGCTGACGCGGTGCATTTCCCTGCGCCAGGTGATAGCCGCGAGCGGCTTTGCTGAGGCTGCCCTGACGGATCCCCGGCTGCGCCACCAGTTGGCGCGCCAACTTAAGCAGGTCGGCTGTCGTGCCGGACAGCAGCTCCAGCTCCATTTCGCACAGCGGCTCGCTCAGGTCGCCAGATTTCACCTCGCCCTGGTCCAGCCCAATCTCAATCTGGCTCTCGCCGTGAGTAACCACCCACTTCTCACGCAGGAAATCGGTGCTGAACAGCGGCTGTACCGCCTGCTGAAGCGCGGCCACGTCCATGCCTTCGGGCCAAATCTCCGCCGGGAAGCGCGCCAGGTCCAGCGCCTCGCTCTCCAGCGGAACGTTGTACTCCGGGCGCTGATGCAGTCCGCCTACCACCCGGCCCGCCGTTTTAATCGTCATCTCGTAGCGGCCGTTATCGCCGCGCACGCGTAGCCCCATGTCGTGACGGCGCAGCTGGGTGTCCGCGGTTTCATAATAGGTATTGTGCAGCTGGCGGGGCGGCTGGTGTTCGCCTCCCAGCGTATCCAGCAGGGCGCGCAGCGCCGGAACGGCGTCTTGCTGCACGATAAATTTCAATTCGATTTCCTGGGCCATAGTCTTTTACTTTTCGCTCTGTCACACCGGGGAATATTCGTCGCGAACTAATCCGACGCGGGTCTGTCAGTACTACAGACCGCTTTTCGTGTACGCGCGCCATACCCACGGTATGAGGATGGATGGGCATGGGCCTAACTATGCCCTCCTGCCTCTGGCTTGACAATGGGCTTTGGCTGCGGAAAGTGACTGATTTCTCTGTGTCTCGCCGTGTGCCAACCGGCAGGTTGATGAGACGCAACGCTACGCCAGTGGCCGCGCTAACGCTGCGACCCTCCTGGAAGATTCTTATTCAGGTTTGGGTTTTGCATCGTCAGACTGTTGCCACTATTATCGTGCCACGCTTAACGACGACAACGACATCTGATGCCAAAATTACGCCATATTTGCCTTACTTTACTTGCGCTTAGCGTTTCAACCCTCACCCACGCCGACGAAAAACGTTACGTTTCGGATGAACTGAATACCTGGGTACGCAGCGGCCCTGGCGATAACTATCGTCTGGTCGGCACGCTGAATGCCGGCGAAGAAGTAACGCTGCTGCAAAGCAATGACGCAACCAAATATGGCCAGGTTCGCGACGGCGAAGGCCGTACCGTGTGGATCCCGCTTGGCCAGCTGAGCAACCAGCCCAGCCTGCGCACCCGGGTGCCGGATCTGGAAAACCAAGTGAAAACCCTGACGGACAAGCTCACCAACATTGACGCCACCTGGAATCAGCGCACCGCCGATATGCAGCAGAAGGTCGCCCAGAGCGACAGCGTCATCAACGGCCTCAAGGAAGAGAACCAGAAGCTGAAGAATGAGCTTATCGTGGCGAAGAAGAAGGTGGACGCCGCCAATATTCAGCTGGATGACAAGCAGCGCACCATCATCATGCAGTGGTTTATGTATGGCGGCGGCGTCGCGGGCGTCGGTTTGCTGCTGGGCCTGCTGCTGCCGCATATGATCCCGAGCCGTAAACGCAAAGATCGCTGGATGAACTAATGACGCGATGACAGCGATCGACAGGCAATAAAAAAGGGCGGCCACCGCGAGGTGAGCCGCCCTTGTTGTCAGACGGGATCAGAAACGCAGCGATCCGCCGAGGGTGAAGCCATCGACCAGCACGTTATCTTTGCGTCCGTCCTGGTTTTTCATCTCAATGTACTGATAGCCCGCACGCAGGTTCACCAGCGATACCGGGGTGAAGCTCAGGCCGCCGCCGATCTCTTTGTAGTTGGCGAGGTTGCTGTTGAACGCTTCCGGCGCATAGTAATACTCACCATATACGCCCCACATGTCGTTCAGCGCGTAGTGTGCACCCGCGCCGACCGCCGTGGCATAACCGTCTTTACCGTTTTCCGGGTGGGTATAGAGCGCTTTGATAGTGGGAGACACACGCAGTGCCCCGGCATCCACGTTGTAGCCCAGACCCAGGCCAAATGCTTTCCCGTCATCATTACTGCGCAGCCAGTTGCCGTTCAGAAACAGTCCAGGGGTGTTGCTACCCAGGCCCAGTTCGAGGTTGGTGCTTTTCCGGCTTACATCCACGCTGCCTTCAATGGCTTGTGCAGCGCCGCTCATCACAACCAGGCTCAGTGCGCTCAGGGTAATCACTTTTTTCAACATCGGTACTTTCCTTCTGGACTTAAAAACCAGCCCCGACCGTAACACGCTGAAAATAAACCTCACCTAAATTACCAAATGAAAAAACCAGCCCGGTTGGGCTGGCTGTGTGGATACGCCCCGCGCGCGTTACTGAACCAGGGTCGGTTCAGAGGTCAGGCGGGCCAGCATCTGCAGGCAGGCATCCGCGCAGGCACGGCACGCTCTCGCGCACTGCTGGCAGTGCTCATGAGGATGCCGGACGCAGGTTTCCGCGCAGGCCTTGCAGATATCGACGCACACCCGGCACATCGCAATGGCAAAATCGCTGTTAAGGCTCAGAAACTGGGCCGACAGACGGCATATCGCCGCGCACTGGGTGTCCATACGGATGCAATCTTTCATCATCCCGTTGTCATCTTCCGCCAGACAGGACGCCGCGCAGTAGTCGCACGCCGCCGCGCAGGCATAGCAGGTATCAATACATGCCTGAACATCTCTGTGCATACCTCACCTCCGATTTACGTTAAGTGGATGTAATAAGTTTGCACATAAACAAGGTGTTAGCCAAACGGTACGCGGCATCCGTGTGTAAAGCCGCGCGGGACGGGGAATGCGGTGCCCCCCTTTTACGTCGCCATCTCCTCTACACTTACGTATTATCGTGGGCTTAATAACGACGGGAGAGTGGCTGGTGAAGATCTATCTGGTGGGTGGTGCGGTACGCGACGAGCTGTTGGGGTTGCCGGTCAAAGACAGGGACTGGGTCGTGACGGGCGCTACGCCACAGGAGATGCTGGATGCCGGCTATCAGCAGGTAGGCCGTGATTTCCCGGTCTTTTTGCACCCCCAGAGTCATGAAGAATATGCCCTCGCCCGCACCGAGCGGAAATCCGGCCAGGGCTACACCGGCTTTACCTGCTACGCCGCGCCGGACGTGACGCTGGAGCAGGATCTGCTGCGCCGCGATCTCACCATTAACGCCATTGCCCGCGATACGGACGGCACGCTGGTTGACCCGTATCACGGCCAGGACGATCTGCGCCAGCGCCTGCTGCGCCATGTGTCGCCGGCGTTTAACGAGGATCCGCTGCGCGTGCTGCGCGTGGCGCGCTTCGCCGCCCGCTATGCCCATCTCAGCTTCCGCATTGCCGATGAAACGCTGGCGCTGATGCGCAGCATGGCGGAGGCCGGCGAGCTTGAGCACCTGACCCCGGAGCGGGTGTGGAAAGAGACCGAAGCTGCGCTGGGCACCCGCAATCCGCAGGTGTTTTTCCAGGTGCTGCGCGACTGCGGCGCCCTGAAGGTGCTGTTTCCGGAGCTTGATGCGCTGTTCGGCGTACCGGCCCCGGCCAAATGGCACCCGGAGATCGATACCGGCGTTCACGTCCTGATGACGCTCTCGATGGCGGCGATGCTCAGCCCGGCCATCGACGTACGCTTCGCCACGCTGTGTCACGATCTGGGCAAAGGCCTGACGCCGAAGCATCTCTGGCCGCGCCACCACGGCCACGGCCCGGCGGGCGTGAAGCTGGTCGAAAAGCTGTGCCAGCGCCTGCGCGTCCCGAACGAGATGCGCGATCTGGCGAAGCTGGTGGCGGAGTACCACGATCTGATCCATACCTTCCCGATCCTGCAACCGAAAACCATCATCAGGCTGTTCGACAGCATCGACGCCTGGCGCAAGCCCCAGCGCGTGGAGCAGGTCGCCTTAACCAGCGAAGCGGACGTGCGCGGGCGTACCGGTTTTGAAGCGAGCGATTATCCGCAGGGCCGACTGCTGCGCGAGGCCTTTGCGGTGGCGAAAGCCGTACCCACGAAAGATGTCGTGGACGCTGGTTTTCAGGGGACGGAGATTCGTGAAGAACTGACCCGACGCCGGATCTGGGCGGTCAGCGCGTGGAAGGAGATACACTGCCCCCAGCCGAAAGCGGAAGGCTGATCGCTCCCGGCCTGAAAGCCGGGAGCGTCTTACTCAGAAGAATACGACGTAGACCGCGGCGGCCACCACAAAGCGGTAGATGGCAAACGGGATAAACGAAATACGCTTGATGAGATGCAGGAAGGTTTTGATAGCCACCAGCGCCACCAGGAACGCGGTAACAAAGCCCACGGCGAACATCGGGAAGTCGGCCATGGTCAGGAAGTGCCAGCTCTTGTAGAGATCGAGCACCGTTGCGCCCATCATCATCGGCACGGCCAGCAGGAACGAGAATTCCGACGCCGCGTAGCGGCTTACGCCCATCAGCATCCCGCCGGAAATGGTGGCGCCTGAACGCGAGAACCCCGGCCACAGCGCCAGACACTGGAAGCAGCCAATCATAAACGCCTGACGATAGGTCATATCATCCAGCCCCGGTGCGCGCGGCTCTTTCGGCTTCAGCACCTCAGCGGCAATCAGCAGGAAGCCGCCGACTACCAGCGCATACATCACGTTGATAGGGTTAAACAGGGATTTGATGGCGTCATGGAAGATAAGCCCCAGCACTACCGCCGGGATCATGCCGAGCAGGATGTGGATCAGGGTCAGACGGCCCTTGCCGGTGCCTTCATGCGGCGGATGACCAAAGTGGATGCCGATCAGGCCAAACAGACGGCGCCAGAACATCACCACCACGGCCAGAATCGACCCGAGCTGAATCACCACTTCAAACGTCTTCGCCGTTTCATCTTCGAACCCCAGCAGGTGTCCGACGATAATCATGTGACCGGTGCTGGAGACGGGCAGGAACTCGGTCAGGCCTTCGACCACGCCGAGTATCGCCGCCACCAGCAGCGAGTGCATATCACTCATCAAATGACCCTCTAAAAATATTCAAAAGAATAAAAGCAGCGCGCCTGTGCAGCGGCTGCAAAATGTCCACGCAGTATGACCCGTATCCCCGCGTTTGGTTTAATGAATATGAAAACTAAATGGTTTCTTTCGGATTATTGCTACGCTCGATGATTACACCGACGTTTACCGCACGCGCGACGGCGCCAGGCTTGCTGACTTTGATGCGCACCCAGGGCGAGGCAAAGCGGGTCAGCAGGATATCCGCCACCTCTTCCGCCACACGTTCCACCAGCGCGAATTTATTACCTTCCACGTGGCCGACGATGGCCTCGCTGATGTCGGCATAGCTCAGGCAGTCATTCACGTCGTCGCTTTTTGCCGCACGGCGGTTGTCCCATGCCATTTCGATATCGAACACCAGCTTCTGCTCGATGGTCTGTTCCCAGTCGTAAACGCCAATAGTGGTGATTACTGAAAGTTGCTCTATAAATACAATGTCCACGATCACCTGCCCGATGGTTGGCTAAGCCGAAAGCCCGCAGCTCGCCGCGTTGCCAGCCTCAGGCTGTACGGCGGGATACCACTTCCGGCGAAATATGCGTATTATCCACAGATGCAGAGAATACAACGACATTTTCAAAACGGAACAGCGTTATGAGTGTAATCGCGCCTGGGATGATGATCCTCGCGTACCTGTGCGGCTCCATATCCAGCGCCATTCTGGTCTGCCGACTCGCGGGTCTGCCCGACCCACGCCTGAGCGGATCCGGTAATCCCGGTGCGACCAACGTCTTACGCATTGGCGGCAAGGGCGCCGCACTTGCGGTACTGATATTCGACGTGTTGAAAGGCATGCTGCCGGTGTGGGGCGCCTACGCGCTGGGCGTTACGCCGTTCTGGCTGGGGTTGATTGCTATCGCCGCCTGTCTGGGCCATATCTGGCCGATTTTCTTCCATTTTCGCGGCGGTAAAGGCGTTGCCACCGCGTTTGGTGCCATCGCGCCCGTGGGCTTCGATCTCACCGGTGTGATGGCCGTGACCTGGCTGCTTACCGTCCTGCTGAGCGGCTACTCGTCCCTTGGGGCGATTATCAGCGCGCTGATTGCCCCCTTCTACGTCTGGTGGTTCAAACCGCAGTTCACCTTCCCGGTCGCGATGCTCTCGTGTCTGATCCTGATGCGTCATCACGACAACATTCAGCGCCTGTGGCGGGGTCAGGAGAGTAAGATCTGGAAGAAGCTGAGGCGTAAGAAAAGCGACGAGAAGCACGCAGAGAAAGACAACGTAGAGTAAACGCTCGCCGCAGGGCTGCGACGAG
This sequence comes from Siccibacter turicensis LMG 23730, assembly GCF_000463155.2. Classification (GTDB taxonomy): domain Bacteria; phylum Pseudomonadota; class Gammaproteobacteria; order Enterobacterales; family Enterobacteriaceae; genus Siccibacter; species Siccibacter turicensis. The sequence goes on from NZ_AWFZ01000017.1 coordinate 264,167, forward strand.
CAATGCACAGGCCCGCTAACGGGCTATCAGGCGGCCGGCAGCTCCGCCAGCGGCCAGCGCGGACGCACAGAGACGCTCAAGTCCGCCACGCATCCTGCCTTAAACCGCACCATTCCCGCATAGGCGATCATCGCCCCGTTATCAGTACAGAATTCCGGACGCGCGTAGAACACTTCACCGCGACGCTTCTCCATCATCTGCCCCAGTTTTGCCCGCAGGGTGCGGTTGGCGCTGACGCCGCCCGCCATCACCAGACGCGTAAAGCCGGTCTGATCCAGCGCGCGCTTGCACTTGATCATCAGGGTATCCACCACCGCATCTTCAAACGCGCGGGCGATATCGGCACGGGTCTGATCGTCGGTGCCGTTATCGCGAATGGTGTTGGCCGCAAAGGTTTTCAGACCGGAGAAGCTCAGATCCAGCCCCGGACGGTCGGTCATCGGGCGCGGGAAGGTAAAGCGCCCTTCAACGCCCTGTGCGGCCATCTTCGACAGCAGCGGGCCGCCGGGATAGTCCAGCCCCAGCAGCTTGGCGGTTTTATCGAAGGCTTCACCCGCGGCGTCATCAATGGACTCGCCCAGCAGTTCGTACTGGCCGATGCCGGTCACGCTGATGAGCTGGGTATGGCCGCCGGAAACCAGCAGCGCGACAAAGGGAAACGCCGGCGGGTTATCTTCAAGCATCGGCGCCAGCAGGTGGCCTTCCATGTGATGGACGGCGATCGCCGGCACGTCCCAGGCAAACGCCAGCGACCGACCGATGGTCGCACCGACCAGCAGCGCACCGACCAGACCGGGGCCGGCCGTGTAGGCCACCGCATCGATCTCACCCGGCGCGACGTTGGCCTCTTTCATGGCGGCCTGAATCAGCGGAATGGTTTTACGCACGTGATCGCGTGAAGCCAGCTCAGGCACCACGCCGCCGTAGTCAGCGTGAAGTTTCACCTGACTATACAGTTGGTTGGCGAGCAACCCGTTTTCATCGTCGTAAATGGCGATGCCGGTTTCATCGCAGGATGTTTCGATTCCCAGTACACGCATGGCTGATTTCTACCTCTGTTAACTGCCGCGCAGTGTATGCCGCAGCGCGGAAGTTGTAAAACTTTGCGCACCCAAACGCGAGTGTCGTGTATACTCTGTGCCCCTGGAATGGCGCCATGCCCGAGGCGGCGTGTGATAAGGTCGGCAAATTGCTGGCCGCAGCGTATCGCTTGCGTAAAAGATGGCGTGGAACGCCTGGCGGTGCTTTACAAAGCAGCAGCAGTTGCAGTAAAATTCCGCACCATTTTGAAATAAGCTGGCGTTGATGCCAGCAGCAAACCGATTTAATCAAAGGTGAGAGGCACATGCCGGTAATTAAAGTACGTGAAAACGAGCCGTTCGACGTAGCACTGCGTCGCTTCAAGCGTTCCTGCGAGAAAGCAGGTGTTCTGGCGGAAGTTCGTCGTCGTGAGTTCTATGAAAAACCGACTACCGAACGCAAACGCGCTAAAGCTTCTGCTGTGAAACGTCACGCGAAGAAACTGGCTCGCGAAAACGCACGCCGCACTCGTCTGTACTAATTGATTGAGGACTCAGGTCCTCATTTCAGACAGAGTTGTTGCTATAAAGGGCCGTGCTTCCGAAAGGAATGCGCGGCTTGTTTTCGTTTATAACTTTCATAATTCAAGTCGCAGATAGTGGGTACGCCCACGGCCATCCTGCCACTCGACTTATGTCAGTTATTCAAGCTACTACACGGGGCTTATGGCTGGACGTATTCCACGCGTTTTTATCAATGACCTGCTGGCTCGAACCGATATCGTCGACCTTATCGACGCACGGGTAAAGCTTAAAAAGCAGGGCAAGAATTTTCATGCGTGCTGTCCTTTTCATAATGAGAAAACCCCCTCCTTCACCGTAAACGGTGAAAAACAGTTCTACCACTGCTTTGGCTGCGGCGCACACGGTAACGCTCTGAGCTTTTTGATGGAGTACGACAAGCTCGACTTCGTGGAAAGCGTAGAAGAGCTGGCGGCGATGCACAACCTTGAAGTGCCGTACGAAGCCGGCAGTGGGCCCAGCCAGATTGAACGCCATCAGCGTCAAAACCTGTATCAGCTGCTCGACGGGCTGAATGCGTTTTATCAGCAGTCGCTGACGCAGCCCGCGGCAGAACCTGCCCGCCAGTATCTGGATAAACGCGGTTTAAGTCGCGAGGTCATTGAGCGTTTTGCCATTGGCTATGCGCCTCCGGGCTGGGACAACGTATTAAAGCGTTTCGGGGGAAATCAGGAGAACCGACAGTCGCTTATCGACGCCGGTATGCTGGTGACCAACGATAACGGACGCAGCTATGACCGCTTTCGCGAGCGCGTCATGTTCCCCATCCGCGATAAGCGGGGCCGGGTTATCGGCTTTGGCGGGCGCGTTATGGGCGACGGGCAACCGAAGTACCTGAACTCCCCGGAAACCGATATTTTCCATAAGGGCCGCCAGCTGTATGGCCTGTATGAAGCGCAGCTGAGCCAGCAGGAACCGCCGCGGCTGTTGGTGGTTGAAGGCTATATGGATGTCGTCGCGCTGGCGCAGTACGACATCAACTATGCCGTCGCCTCGCTCGGCACCTCGACCACAGCGGATCATATCCAGCTGCTGTTCCGGGTGACCAACAGCGTGGTCTGCTGCTACGACGGCGACCGCGCCGGACGTGAAGCCGCATGGCGCGCGCTGGAAACGGCGCTGCCCTATATGACCGATGGCCGCCAGCTGCGCTTTATGTTCCTCCCGGATGGGGAAGATCCCGATACGCTGGTGCGTAAAGAGGGCAAAGCGGCGTTTGAAGCGCGGATGGAGCAGGCTCAGCCGCTCTCCACGTTTTTGTTCAACAGCCTGCTGCCGCAGGTTGATTTGAGTACGCCGGACGGACGCGCGCAGCTCAGTACGCTGGCGCTGCCGCTGCTCAACCAGGTTCCGGGCGAAACGCTGCGCATCTATCTGCGTCAGGAGCTGGGCAACAAGCTGGGGATCCTGGACGATAGCCAGCTGGAGCGACTGATGCCGAAAAAGGCAGATAGTTCTGCTTCACGGCCGGTGCCGACGCTAAAACGCACAACCATGCGTATACTGATTGGACTGCTGCTGCAAAACCCGGAGCTGGCGCCGCTGGTGCCCGATTTATCAGGGCTGAACGCGGAAAAATTGCCCGGGCTTGGCTTATTCCGGGAATTGGTCAACACTTGTTTGTCACAGCCAGGACTCACTACCGGCCAGCTGCTGGAGCAGTATCGCGGCACAAATGAAGCCGCAACCCTTGAAAAACTCTCAATGTGGGACGATATAGCAGACAGGGACATCGCAGAAAAAACGTTCACCGATGCGCTGGAGCATCTTTTTGACTCCGCGTTGGATCTGAGACTTAACGAATTAATTGCCCGCTCGCGTACCGAAGGATTGAGCGCAGCAGAGCGTGAGGAAGTTCGCATTATCACGCAGGCGCGAGCGAAGAAGTAGCACCCGTCGCCGGGTGAACAAACGTAATACTGAATTCTGCGGCTTAATTGCCGATTATTGATCGGGAGAACCCGACAGCCGCACCGCCGGGCAGCGGCATGATACTAAAAGCGCCCGCACTACCAGACACAGACGTATCGCAGCAGGAGGCATGTGATTCATCCGCCAGGTCCTGAAATGTCAGAGACGGGGATGCACAGTGCCTCTTCAGCATTTATAGCGGTACGGACAGTGGCTGGTAACGTTATTGTTGGCGGCAACGCCTACCAACACCAACCCTCATGAAATAAGTGTGGATACCGTCTTATGGAGCAAAACCCGCAGTCACAGCTGAAGCTTCTCGTCACACGTGGTAAGGAGCAAGGCTATCTGACCTATGCCGAGGTCAATGACCATCTGCCGGAAGATATCGTCGACTCCGATCAGATCGAAGACATCATCCAAATGATCAACGATATGGGCATTCAGGTGATGGAAGAAGCACCTGACGCCGACGATCTGTTGCTTGCTGAAAACTCAAACAACACCGATGAAGACGCGGAAGAAGCTGCAGCCCAGGTGCTGTCCAGCGTGGAATCTGAAATCGGCCGCACCACTGACCCGGTGCGCATGTACATGCGCGAAATGGGTACCGTGGAGCTGCTGACCCGCGAAGGCGAAATTGACATCGCCAAACGTATCGAAGATGGCATCAATCAGGTTCAGTGCTCCGTCGCCGAGTATCCGGAAGCGATCACCTATCTGCTTGAGCAGTATGACCGCGTGGAAGCGGGCGATGCACGCCTGACCGATCTCATCACCGGCTTCGTCGACCCTAACGCGCAGGAAGATATCGCACCAACGGCCACGCACGTCGGCTCTGAACTGTCCACCGAAGAGATGGACGATGACGAAGACGAAGATGAAGACGAAGACGACGACAGCGACGACGACAACAGCATCGATCCTGAGCTGGCACGTGAGAAATTCGGCGAGCTGCGCACGCAGTACGAAGTAACGCGCGACACCATCAAAGCGAAAGGCCGCAGCCACGCGAAGGCGCAGGAAGAGATCCTCAAGCTGTCTGAAGTGTTCAAGCAGTTCCGTCTGGTGCCGAAGCAGTTCGACTACCTGGTAAACAGCATGCGCGTCATGATGGATCGCGTGCGTACCCAGGAACGCCTGATCATGAAGCTATGCGTTGAACAGTGCAAAATGCCGAAGAAAAACTTCATCACCCTGTTCACCGGCAACGAAACCAGCGAAACCTGGTTTAACGCCGCGATCGCGATGAACAAACCCTGGTCCGAGAAGCTGAAAGACGTTTCAGAAGACGTCCATCGCGGCCTGCAGAAGCTGCAGCAGATTGAAGAAGAAACCGGCCTGACCATCGAGCAGGTTAAAGACATCAACCGTCGCATGTCCATCGGCGAAGCGAAAGCCCGTCGTGCGAAGAAAGAGATGGTTGAAGCGAACTTGCGTCTGGTTATCTCTATCGCCAAGAAATATACCAACCGTGGTCTGCAGTTCCTCGACCTGATTCAGGAAGGCAACATCGGCCTGATGAAAGCGGTAGACAAGTTTGAATACCGTCGCGGCTATAAGTTCTCCACCTACGCAACATGGTGGATCCGTCAGGCGATCACCCGCTCTATCGCAGACCAGGCGCGCACCATCCGTATTCCGGTGCATATGATTGAGACCATCAACAAGCTCAACCGTATTTCTCGCCAGATGCTGCAGGAGATGGGTCGCGAGCCGACGCCGGAAGAGCTGGCCGAGCGCATGCTGATGCCGGAAGACAAAATCCGCAAGGTGCTGAAAATCGCCAAAGAGCCTATCTCCATGGAAACACCGATCGGTGATGATGAAGATTCGCATCTGGGGGATTTCATCGAGGATACCACCCTCGAGCTGCCGCTGGACTCTGCCACCACCGAGAGCCTGCGTGCTGCCACCCACGACGTGCTGGCTGGCCTCACCGCCCGTGAAGCAAAAGTGCTGCGTATGCGTTTCGGTATCGACATGAACACCGACCACACGCTGGAAGAAGTGGGCAAACAGTTCGACGTTACCCGCGAACGTATCCGTCAGATCGAAGCGAAGGCGCTGCGTAAGCTGCGTCACCCGAGCCGCTCTGAAGTGCTGCGTAGCTTCCTGGACGACTAATCGGTTTTTCTGACCGCAAAAAGCCCCGACCTGGTCGGGGCTTTTTATTTTCCACTACCATGCCATTACAACTCCGCAGGCTGCCATTTGGGATTATCCGGCAGCGGAATTAATCCCGAACTGACGCCGTTAATGCCATACACCTGAATATCCTGACCGTTGCGATAAAACTGATACTGCAGCGTCTTAATAAAGCTCGGCATATCCTCTGAATTATCCGCCGATTCGCAGGCATCCACGTAGACCGCCCCCGCATAATTGTTCGGGAAAATGGCGTAGATGTTGTGGTAGCAATCGCGACCATCCAGACAAAACGCCGCATTTTTGTCACCAATCACCGGTTCGCCTTCATCCCCCTGGAACGCGCCGTGGGCGATAATAAACAGATTTTCATTCTCTCGCAGCTGCGGTAATTCATTGTGAAAGACCTTAAACTTGCGTTCAAATACCAGCGGGTGATGACGAATAGAATGACGCGCAATCTCTTCCAGCTGGGCATCGTCGGTGCAGATAATAACAATCATCATAATGCTCCCGTGAGTGGATCGCCGGCTAGCGGACGGTCCAGGTGTTATCAAGATTCAGCGTGACATCCACGTTGTAGATGTTGGGGTTGAAGCTAATTTGCTGCGCATTGGTGATCGACTCCACGTCCAGCACCTCGCCCACTTCATAATCCCCGAACGTCACCCAGTACACCGGGTGCGGCGTAAAGCTGAAGGTAAGGTTCGGCTGAGCAGGCCGGGCAAACGTACCGGCGCCGGACATTGCCACCCCCACCGACGCGACATCAAACGGTACGGTGCTGCCGTTGTGCACATACAGCGTGCCGGGTTTCGCGCCGCCGCGCTGGTTTGCGAACGTCAGCGCCGCGCGGTCGCTGGTAAAATCAACGTGGTTACTGGCCGTCAGATCGGCCGGCCAGGTCTGGGAGGCATCGAACACCACGCCCGGCACCAGCGGACCGGTTTCATCCCAGATGAAGGCGTAGTCGATGCTCCAGCTGAACTTCACGTTTGTGGTCGGGTGTGCGGGCTCTGCGAACCACGCCAGCGACATCAGCTGCGGATCGTTCACGTCCGGCGCGGTCTGGTAGACGCAGATTTTGCCGTAGTTACGGGTGTTGTTATGGAAATTCAACGTATAGTTCTGTGACATAATAAGATCCTTAGTTTTGAGATAAGAAAAATAAGTTAATCGTGGGGACGTATTATTACAGCGGCTCACCTCCTTTAATTTTTCCGGTCGACGACCGTATCATCCGAATATTTCGCATGCTGACGCCAAACGTTCGGGTTAATTCCTGAGAAGGCACATTTTCCCGCATTGCCATTTGCATGGCGGCTCGCCGGATAGCAATAAAAACGCCCCATGCAGATGGCAATTCAATATGCCCGGAGGTGTCTGCGCGCCGCGCCAGTTTTTTGTAGTCGGCATCGTTAATATCCACCGCGTAAAGCTGCGCAAAGCGTAAGGCGTCTTTAGGCATATAGATCTTTCGCCCGCCGTGGCGGTACATCAGGTGAAACAGGGTTGAGAAGCCGCAGATCCCGGCGATCTCGGACGCCGCCCAGGGCATAGACGCCAGCACGCACCGCTGATTACTTTCGCAAAAGCGCACCAGTTCTTTTTCATTTTCAGAACGGATTATGGGTAGACCGGAGAATAAAGCTGGATAATCCATCCCCGGATCATCATTTCGCACTGTATTATTCATACTTTCCTCCATCAGTGTTATCTGCCTCTGGATAAGTGCAGCGTCATAACTGTGGAATCAGTATTAACCGGTGTCCGTTAATAAGACACGGCGGAAGAGTTCCCCCGAAAAGGGAATTAACCGAAGGGTGTATAATATATTTCGTGAAATAACGAGGAGAATATACTATTCCCCTCGTTTGCTGCGTAGCTGGCCTTACATACCGCGCACCATCAAGGCCTCATCCAGCTCCCGGTAGGCTTCCACCAGTTTCTCCAGCGGCGCGCGGTTCAACCCGCTGGGATTAGGCAGCACCCAGACCTGGGTCGCACCGATGGTGATGCTCTGCTTTCCCCAGTGTGCCCCGCGCTGGCTGAACGCCTGCTCGTAAGCCTGCTTACCGAGGATCGCCAGCGTGGTCGGCTGGTAATCCTCAATTTTTTTCACCAGATCGCGCCCGCCCTGCCGCAGCTCGTGAAGCTTAACCTCCGCAGCCTGCACCGTCGGGCGCTCCACCAACATGGTGATGCCGCAGCGCGTATCAAGCAGCTGGCGCTCTTCTTCCGGCTTCAGCTGCCGTTCGGTAAAGCCTGCGAGGTGAATGACTTTCCAGAAGCGGTTACCCGGATGGGCGAAGTGGTACCCGGTATGGGCAGAGGATTTACCGGGATTGATGCCGCAAAACACCACGCGCAGCCCCGGTTCGAGAATATCTTGTATCATTAGCAACCTTTCATAACTGACGGATTCTTAAAGTATAAAGCCTTATGCGCAGGTTGCTTATAAAAACAGCAGCCGCATCGTAATGGCTGGATTGAGGCCCGCAGTTACTTTATAATCCCCCGCCACGGCCCCTTAGCTCAGTGGTTAGAGCAGGCGACTCATAATCGCTTGGTCGCTGGTTCAAACCCAGCAGGGGCCACCAAATTTCCCTTTTAAAATCAAACAGATACGCGGATTCTCAAGGGCGCATTTGTAGTTCCCGTTCACCTACTGTCCCCTTTTTGTCCCCTCAAGTTTTCCAGCTTAATTCAGCCCGCGGGCTAGGTGCCTAGTTTTTAAGCGATCCGTTACCTTCTAATCAGTTGCTGAGGTTACATTTTGGAAAAATTAACCCTGTTGTTTAACCATCCGTTAGATGGTGTCTTAGTTTTCATTGGCGGTGCAGTAGCTTCCATTTTTGGTTCAGCCATTAAGGATGGGATCGTTAAAGTACTCAGTATATTTTCTAAAAAATATAAAAAGCGAAGCCGACTTAACAATATTAAATTACATCGGCAAGCACATATGCTTGCCTCTGACTTAACGTTACTAACCCTTTATAATTTCAGAGCAATGCGAATGATTCTGATGTGGGCAACCATAACCATAATCTTTGTGCTTACTACTGTTCTATTGCAGCTCAAGGCTGATAACATTTTATTGAAGGTGGATATGAAAGTATCTGCATATATAAATTTAAACTTAGACAATGTAGATATGGTCAACTTAATGCTTTTCGCACTAGTAAGTTTATTTATGCTTATTCTTATGGCTATATCGGGCTATGTTTCATCAGTACGTGTGCGTATAATTTATAGAGCGTTATATGTGCGGGCTAAACAACTGGGCTTCGGCTCCAAACTCCCTTAGTTTTTAAGCAATCCTGCCAATGTCCATAAGCAGCTAACCAAGCAGAAGATTCATCCGGAAAAGGTTTTTCAGCAATGGGAAGCCATTGCTGCTTCCCTTGCGACCTGTCCAGATACCGGACATCCCAGTACTGCGCACGTGGCCAGAGAACATACCTGTTATCTGGCCAAAAGTTATTAATCTGTGCGTCTCTCTTTTCAAGTTTTTGCCCCCTGGACAAAAAAATAAAAAGCGCGCCATCAATTGCAAATCGTCCCATCCCCGCCCCGCTTCAATGCTCAAAAACTGTATAAATATACAGTTCATCATATGCGACATTTTTCAGTGATGCCAATTCTGTGTAAAAGAGGCAAACCCGCCATATGCCTGGCCCGCCGTTGATTATTAAGTTTTCCTTTAAGCTCATATTAAGATCCATTTAACTGACGGAAAATTAATTTATCACTATAAAAACAATGCCTTATGAAAACAATCAGATCCTCACCTGATCCATCTAACTGAAAAAAAGTGAAATTCCTTTCATTCTTTTCAGTTCAGGATTCCCCGCACGCCGTCAGTGGTGGCGCGGGCTGGCAGTCTGTTTTGTAGAAAAACAAAACTGAAATTTTTTTGTGATCCAAAACTTGCAGGCGGGTGCGGTGTAGTGCCGTTTTTGTCTGCGACACATTTATTTTGTGGGCGTGTGGCCATGCCAGCGCAGCCAGGCGGCTGTGATCTGTTTCATGAGTGAACGGGGGCGCGGATAGGCTTAAGGCGCTCAGGCGACGTTCTGCGCAGCCTGAGGACGGATATAAAAAAGCCCGCATTATGCGGGCGTTGTGAGTACCTGAGTGATCGTCAGGCGATGATGCTCTCATACTTGCTTTTGGTTTGCTGCGCAGCTGAAGCCGTCTGGCTGAATGCGCTGGCATTGGTAGGCGTGCTTACGCTGGGGTGACTGTGATTCGCGCATTGCTGCGCCAGCTGAGCCAGTAAATCAATCGTGTCCAGCATCATGGCGAGAACATTCACGTTTTCATTACCAATATGTACCGTTGGCCCCATGACCTGCTGACCACCACTGGCAACGGATTTACGCAGTGCTGCTATCTTTTCTGTCAGCGCGCCCTGCGTATCAACGGTAATGTTACCTGCCACGGTAGTGGTCTGCTTTCCTGCAATATCTGTTTCAGCATCCCCCTGGACGCTGGCCAGATATTTCCCGGTGGCCAGCGCATAATCACCAGTAATCACCTGCTGAATTGCTCCGGCCATCAGCGTAGCCGTTCCCAGGACAGTGGTTTTATCCGTGGCCTTAATCGTGGTTTCACGCGTCACCATCTCCCGCGTTTCAGTATCTGCCGTAACACTGCGGGTCATGGACGTTTCACGAATAGCCTGATCAGTTTTGCGTTCCCAGTCCCCTGCCTGCGTCACGCGCTGTGAAACTTCAGCGCGCTGCTGTTGCAGTTGTTCGCCGGGCTTAACATCCGGCAGGCTGGTGCCATCCGGCACGGTCTGACGCACAAACGGCTTATCGGGGCGGCCGCCGGTAAAACCCACTTCAACCAGTGTTCCTTCAGGTGGAAACTGGAACATCCCCGAATCGTTACCTGCCATCGGCACCGGCAGCGGCACGGCGGTATAAACTGGCGTCGCGCTGTCCGGATTGCCGTCAGCGTCGAGCAGCTGCACATCAACGGCGTAGCGCGGGCGGAACGGATCGGCAAAGTTTCCACTGCTGGCCGCCTCACTGGGCGCAATTACGCGGGCAAATTTTGGCAGGTGCATCCCGCTGGCCAGCTCAGGGAAATGGCTTTCAATCTGACGCTGTACCGGTGATTTTTGCAGTGGCGCGCCGGTTGTCTTATCGCGAGGCGTCCAGGTTATGGCCATGTTTTCCGCAATCAGGTTGACCTTCGTAAGGCGCTGGCCGTTCACTTCCACGCCCGGCCGCAAAGTCTGGATCATAGGAATGGTCATGCTGTTGCCACCGGACGTGTCCTGGCTGAACTCATGCGGGATATCAACCGGACGCCCGGCAAACAGCGCCTTATCAGCGCCCCCCGCAAACACTGAACCGTCCGGCAGCTGATACCAGACGTAATCCGCGATACCAAATACCCGGCCCAGATTATTCAGTAACTGGAATCCCGTACCGGAGTGCGTGAAGTGCGGCACCGGTTTATCACTGTAGGCAGCGTCAGGGACTGTTATGGTCAGGCCGCTTTGTTCAGTCAGCCAGGCTGCAATCTCGCGAAGCGTCGGATGCTGGAATGAGCAGGGCCACAGTTTTTCAAATACCCCGACCATTTCACGGACGAAAAGGCGCATGAAACCTTTTCCGGCTGGCTGTGAGCGCTCCACATAGCCGGTAAACCAGCGCAGCATGTGATCGCCGTATCCAATATCAAGGCGCACTACTTTGCCGGTGTAATCCTGTTGTGTTTCAGCGGTGATAAATCCACGCCCGGCGGCGCTCAGCTCAAGCACCATATTCACATCAGCCATATGAACTTCATCACCTGAAAGGTACAGGCGTTTGATCGGTTTCATATTTACCCCAACGCCTCGTTTACAGGCTTCAGCACTTTTTTCTCAAACCATGTCATTTTATCTGCATCTTCTCCGGCAGCTGCCTGCCCGCCTGCTCCGGCGGCTGTCTGCATTTTGCTGGTTTTGCGACCATTTGCGGCCGCCTCTTTCTTTTCAGGCACGCTGAGATATTCAGTCAGTGTGAACGTGACCGCCCAGGACATGCGTCCGTCCTGTTGGGGCGCGTCCAGTGTGCCGCTGAATGTCGCTTCACGAAGGTTAACTGCGCGTGCTACCGAATTGGCCACGCGATAAACGACACGCTTACCGGCCGCATCGGTGGCATTGGCCAGCTGAAAAATACGCGCCAGGGTGGCGGCATCTTTAAACGGAATTTCTCCATTCACGCGCAGTTCTTTGCCCTTCGCGCCCTGCTCCGCCTTCGTCGTCGCGCTGGTTTGCCCGGACTGGTCTTTATCGGGAAACTGCTGGGTTATCGTCACGCGCATATTTTTCAGCGTGATGGCCTCGCCATTAAGTGCCAGCGTAGCTGTCGTCGTCATGGATCATGCTCCTGATACCGCTTAAATCCTTACCTGTCAGCATAATGGCGGCGCAGTAGACCGAGGTTCGGGCCGGAATGCCTCCCATCAACTGACGTAAAATATCCGCAGCATTGCCGCTTGCAGTAAATACCCACCCCCGCGCCGACTTTGCCGACACGTCACCCGCACCCGCGGCAATATCAGCCAGCAGGCTGGCGCGCTTTGCGCTGAATTCGGTCAGGCTTTTTTTAAGGTCATCCATACTCATGGCTTTGGCTTCGCCCGCTTTTGCGATAGCGGCCGCAGCGCTAACGGCTCTTGCTGTGGGAACCGAAAGCGGAAGCGCAGCACCGGGACCGCCTTCGGCCTTTGCAGGCTTTTGCATTTTCACGGTGGCAAGTTCTGCCGCCGAACGGGCAAGGCGGCTTACCTGCGTAAACGCCGGGACAGGAAAGACGTCGGTTAATGGATCAAGGCGTGATAAAAATTCTTCCTGCGTCTGCCCGGTAGCCAGCAGGATCACCACGTCTGTATCGCCGGTTACGCTCCCCAGCTTTTCACCAAACCACGCCACGGCGTTGGCCGGGCTGAGATACGCCCCGTTATCTGTCTGCTGGCCCAGTCCGTAAACCCAGGGGTGTGCAGCAGTAACTGAGCAGTTGGTTTCCACTGCTTCAGTTAATTTTAAAATAGCCTCTCTCCACATGATTATAATCCGGGTAATTCTGGCCAGATTGTTGGCGGAGCAACAGAGGCATCCAGGGCCTTTAGTTGTTTTTTATACTCAAGCCATTTGGCTAATTTTGCCTTGTCCTCTTCACTTATCGTGCCCAGCGTTAGCTCATCTCTCCAGTCCCGCATAACGTCATCGGCCTGTGCCAGTAAAGTTTCCCGTCGCGTTTCAGTTTGCCTGATTTCATCTGCCTGCCGCGCTGCGATATCTGTTACCCACCTTTTTCCATTCCAGCTATCAAATCTGGAAGAAGGCGGAATAGTTATGTAGCCATCCCTGATTTTTCCCAGATAAGTGATAATTTGAGGCTCACCGGTTAGCGTCGAATAGGCAGTAATGCCTCTGAAATCCTCTATATAAAGCCAGTTTGGAGCGCGATATATACGCGCTGCGCCCTCTTTTTTATCAGGTGGAGGTGTTAATGTTGAAAACACTGGTATGCCTGTTCCGGCAAGAATACGAACATCATACGATGACAGAAATTCGCCAGTTGTCGGCTCAAAACCGTAGACCGTTATGACACCAGTTTCAGTAGCATTTCCGTTTTTATCGAACATTATTTAGCCCTTACGATCATATTCCACGCCACGTTTTTAGGGCGTGTTTCTTCTGCTGTCCTGGCGATTCTGGATGAATCAAATGTGATTACATCGCAATTACTCGATGTTGATGCACCATTCATATCCACGTATTTCCCGCCTGTTTGTGACGCTAAACTGAACCCGCCATATGCATCAACCAGCACGCCACCCCCCTCCAACTTCGCCGCTCGGGTTTTAAAAGTGCCGGTAATTTTTTGAGAAGCATCATCCTGATACGACATTAACTTACGGTTAATATCAAAGCCCCTTCCGTTATCCCAGCCACGAACGAACCCCCCGCGCATATCTGCTGGCAGTACATTAGAGGGGTGAACTTGCGATAACAGAGGGTATTTTGATGGATCGAAGCTCTGTCCCATATATGGAATAAATTCCATAGTCATTTCAGGCCAGATTTCATGCGGCATTTTTTCAAGAGGCCATTCGACCAACTCGCCCACCATTGGAGCACCATATTTTGCAATGAACGGCAGATCCTGAAGGCCAAGTTGAAGAAGAAATTCCTCGCGGCTATTTTGCTTTAACAGGCCCAGCACAAACTCACTGACATAAGTTTGATCTAATTGTTTCTCTGAGTTAAACCACAGCAAGCTTTCAGCCTCAGGACTTATATTGCCCAGCGCTTTTAGCGGCCCCTGCAATTCAAGTTTGCGCTCTGTTTGGTTACCTTTAGGCCTGAGATCAACTACCGTTCCGTCAGTATAAATGTCTGCTATGGCGCAGACATAATGCCGCTCCTCGCCAATAACATAATTATTTAGCTCCTTTGCAACCGTAACTTTTGTTTTGTCTGACCATTCACTGGTGAGCGTACCATGCCAACAGGTATCTACCCATACCGTAGTTTTTTCGGCCGGTTTCACCAGGTATTGAGGAGCAAGCAGCTCAGCGCGTATCCCGGCGACGTAAGCTAAACCGCCATTCACTCGAAAAGCATCACCGTCTTTTTCAACAAGAAAAGCATCATCAATGAAGCCTGCCTCTCCCCAGACATCAATGTTTTCTTTGCGCATGCGCTCATCTACAGCGTCTAATCGGGCGGTAAAATCAATTTGCCACGTATCAGCAGGGGTGATGATTTGTGTTTGTTGTGAAGCACCATCATATTCCATCAAAAAAGATCGCGTCAGCACGTTGCCTTGCTGACCAGTGGCGGTTCTGATTTTCTTTTGCAGCGGGGCGTGAACAATCATGGCAACGGTATTTGTTTCCCGATGCACCAGCCCTACCCAGTTAAATTCAAAATCGCCGGTGTCGGCACCAAGCACAACTGAATAAACGACAGCGTTATTATTAACCATCCCCGTTTTACTAACTGTCTGCCGGAAAACAATCTGGCTTGCATCAGGTAAAGCTTCCTCCCGATTAATCGGGTCGGTAATGCTCAGCCCCGGCACGTTTGCAAAAACAAACTCATCAAGCGTTACAATTGCCCCATTTGCTGCCTGCTGGGCTTTAAGCTTTTCGAAAGCTTTGGTAATTACACTTTGACTCATAAAATACCTATACACGGGCGCCGTAAACGGCGCTGCTGTTATTATTCAGACTCGCCGGATAACAAAGATATTCACCCGGCTTTACATTTCCTGTGAGAGAGCCACCGGCGTGGTAACAAACTAATTCCCCACCTTCCCATCCTGAATTGATGTAAATTTTCAAACTGGTTAAAACTTCAAACTGATACCGCCGGCACGTCCTGCCGTACTGCCGTACAATCTGAATCATCAGCTGGGTATTTTCTGCCACCTGGCTGTCTGTCACGCGAACCAGAATTACGTCCCAGTCGATGCCTGGCTGACGCTCAAGCAGTTCGACATAGCCGATCCCCAGACGCTCAAAGATTGCGATAAATCCAGCCACCGAACCCGCATCTGCTGCGTTAACAAATGCATACGCCACGCGCTTGCGAAACAACGTCAGCGGCTCGCCATCGAACCGGGTAATGTCGCGGTCATACGCGATGAGGTGCAGCAGCGGTTCAGCACAGGTCAGCGGATCAAGCTGGCTGGCTGGCCATGTGATCCAGCCGTACACGTCACGCCAGAATTTCCGGGCGGCATTCAGAAGCTTTTTGGGTTCGCCGTCATCCATCCAGAACGGCAGCACCAGTCCGGCCAGCTTTTTCAGTAAATCAGGCATTTTCGACACTCACGGTTAATGACTTCAGCCGGGCCACATTCAGCTCACTGATGATGTCCGGCAGGGAAAAGGCCAGCGAGTCCACCTGTGCAAACGCCTGGTGAATTTCACGACCCAGCATCGAAAAGCTGAAACGGGTATACGGCCATGTTTTTTCCACGTCGTAATCGGCGTTCTCGCGGAAGGCGCAGCGGATGAGGTTTTCTACCCCGGTTTTCAGCGTACTGCGCTCATCGCTGGTGAGGTTCACCAGATTCTTCACGTACACCGTGACGGCAAGATCGTGAAGGGTTTCGGGCATGGCGAAACACTGCATATCGTCGCCGTGGCCGTGGTGGCCTTTTGACGTGATGTAGTCATTTACAGCGGCAATAAACGGTTCAGAAGTAACACCCGTATCAAGTAGCAGAAAGGCATTCGCCGTACCGGGGCCGCGCGGGGCATCATGCTCAAAAAAGATACGATCGATACTCAGCCCGGCCACACCGGCAATCATCGAGCGATACACTGCGTCAGTGTGGTAATTGCCTACCAGATTGAACTGGTTGCGGCAGCGCTCGCGCAGCTCATCATCGCTTTCTTCATCTGCGCCCGGCGAGGTCAGCCAGTCTTCTTCGTTGACGGCGTGAGAGATACCCGCCACTGCTACCGGCAGGATGGCATAGTAACCAGGCGCAAGGTTATACGCCCCACCACTGGCAACGGCTCGCACAGGGATCAGCGCGCTGGCCTGGCCTGCTGGAATGGTAAAATCTTCCGGGGTCGTCAGCGCGTATACGACGCCGTTAATTCTCGCGGTCTGGATTTGCGTGCCAGCTTTCACCGTCACCACAGCGGCCGCATCAGATTTGTAGAATCTGATCACACCCTGCGCCGCGCTGGCAGGTTTGGCCGTTACGTTGACCGCCCAGGCGAGCAGACGAAGCAGCTGCCCGGAGGCAGTGGCTACAAACATATTCGCCAGTACGGTATTGACCATCACATCCTTGAGCCACAGCACCGGCGTGGTAACAATGGCCGTGATAAGCCGCCAGAACGGCGACATGCGGGATGTATTGGTAATAATCCCTTCGTCAGCAACGATGTTATTAAACCGCGCACGCAATGCATCAGCGGTTACCGGCATACCGGACTGTTTCACCACGTCTTCAAAGTCTACCTGCGGTTTCTCTGTCATAAATCCACCCGCGCCGATACGCTTCCAAAGTCCCATGTCCTGGCGGTTATCCATAGCCGCTTCAGGCTTTCTTCAGAAATAACCACCGTTCCCGGCTCAATACGTTCATCACTTTCAATCAGTAATTCCAGCCGAGTTAAAATGTCTGCCCGCATTGTCGGGCTACGCTCTGCCACTAATTCTGTAGCAAGCCCGCTTTCTAATATGGCGTGAATAATGTCCTGCCCGATGCTCTGGCTGTTATTGCACAGCACAGGTTCATTACCGGGATTAAGTACAAAATTACGCCCCTCAATAAGCAGGTCGATATAAAGCAAATCGCTCATGCGTGTAATTCCTGCCATTCAGCAAGCTGCCCCGGTGTTAACGGCTGCTGCGTATTAATATTCAGAGTGCCAATTTTCTGGCTTTTGTCGGTTACGTTATTAGCGTTACTGGTGATACTTTTTCCGATGCCGCCCTTATCAATGGCCGTTAATTTCCCACCGGTTGATAAGGTATTCTGTGTTACAGGCCCATCGCCTTTATCCCCGCCCGCATCAATATTCACACCGGGAATTTTATTAAGGTGTCCTACAATCCATTTCCATGACTTACTGAAACTGCCTTTAATGGTATTCCAGATATTATCGAATATCCCTATCATCCCTTTGACCATTCCGCCCAGGGCTTTTACAGGAGAAAAGCCGGTAAGCAGCGCAATAAATCCATTCCAGCCCTGTGAAATAAATTCCCATGCCTTACTGAAAATACCTGCGACCCACTCTACGGCCTGCGCCACTACCTGAAACGCCTGGGTGTTCATTACCGCTGCTTTGATGGCGTCCCAGTGCCTGACCAGCAAATAACAACCGGCAATCAGCAGGGCAATGGCGGCGATGATCAGCAGCACCGGCCATGACATAAGGTTTACGCCGATAGCGGCGAGCATGGCTGCGGTACGAACGGCCATCAACACCCCACGCAGCGCGCCCAGTACAATCCCCCACCCGGCGAACACGAAAGTAGATATTCCCATGATGATATTCAGCCCCGCACCCACGGCGGCAAAACTCAGCACAGCCAGTACGACATACCCCACCACGCGGGCAATGTTGGGAAACATCTGCATCCAGCGTGCAAACGTCGCCCCCATATCGGCCAGTCGGTTCAGTAGCGGATAAAGCACCGGGATCAACGTCAGCCCAATCACTGTCTGAACAGCTTTGATGATGGCCACAAAGCGATCCCACGGCTTGACCATCTTCGCGGCCATATCCTGGGTGCGCTTCAGCCCGTCAGACCCGCCCAGCTCTGTGATGTTGCGTTGCAGCAGGGCAACGTTGCCGTAAAGCTGCTTCACCACGGCGGAACTGTCACCAAAAGCATCATCAAGCTCTTGCTGTGCCTTCAGGTTTCCTTCCAGACTCTTGCCGTATTTGCCCTGAAGTTTCTGAAGCATTTCAGGCATGGAAAGAATGCTGCCGTTTGCGTCTTCAAATGACAGTCCCAGCTTTTTCGCACCGGCAATAGCGCCGGTCATAAAGCCTTCATATGCGCCACTTGCTTCACTACCCAGGGTGCGGCTCAGCTGCCCCAGTACTGCCAGCTGCTCATCAAGTCCGATGTTAAAGTTTGTGCCGACACCACGCGCACCCTCCATCAGGTCTTTAATTTTTCCCATCTCTGCACCAAACTGCTGGCGCATATAAGTGGCCTTACCGGCCAGCTGTTCGGCAAACTGAACTTTACCCAGGCGCTCCGCATCAGACTGGAAGTTAGCGAACATTTGCCCCATGAACTCGGAGGTTTCGGCCGTGGTAGTTTTAAGGGCAAACGCCAGCGTATTGGCGACCTTTGTTACCTTTGGCAGCTCCGTTGACGTCAGGCCGGCGATCGCACCGTTTATATCTGCCGTGGAATTAACAAAATCCACCGCGCTGGCTCCGTAAGTGATACTGAACAGCATGGCATCGCGCCGCACCGACTTTAACGAGGTGTCATCAATGCCCCGTGCCGATGCCTCATTAAGTGCGTCGTACATTTCAATTGCCGGTGACAGCGCACCTTTTACTGTTTCAGCCACGCCCCACATTGCCAGCGCGCCCGTGCCAATGCGCCTGAAAGCTTCCCTTGAATTGTCTGCAAACGCCGTAACCGATTTCTGCGCCTGTTTAATCGGACGCGTTAATTTGTCAACGAGGCTTAATGTAAAATCCAGCTGCTTCATCAGGAACCTTTGAACGCGGTGCCAATACCGTTGGCCACCGCAATGGTCATATTTTCCCAGTAGCGGTTATCGAGCCAGACAGCTGCGGCAATATCATCAATATTATCTTCCCCGACGGGCAAGTAATGGCGACGTAAAATTAAATATTGTGCGAGTCCATTTGATTCGATCGCCTGGACCCGTTGCGTTAGTTTTTTACTTCGATTTCCAGTTCAGGCGCGTAAATCTCGTTTACCTTGCCGACAATCTGCAACGCAGCACCCGGACGGGAAACAATTCCAGCCAGTGCTTCTTTACTTTCTGACGCCACAATACGATTCAGATAATTTGTTGCTGGCGCAACTTTATTATCCATCGACATTTCATTAATGAATTTATTGTAGGCGGTCTGATTTGGTTCAAATACAAGTTCAGTACCAGCAACAACCAGTTTAATTTTTTCCATGATAAATATTCTCTCGTTTGTTAATTTCATCTGCGAGCGCGTTATGACGTGCAGCGCATTCAGCATAAAGAATCTGGTAATCCAGCAACGCACCGGCGACGTACGCCCCGGAAGTGCCGTTAATGCGCGGCAGCTGCGCCGGGCATTTTGTTTTCAGGTTTTCCTGAAAGGGTACGTTCGGCGCTGGCTGCGGCGGCATTGAACAACCGTACAAACTCATCAGACACACAAACGTTAGTAAAAACAGGCTTAACGATTTCATACCTGATCTCTTTTGGCTGGCTTGCCTTAAGCGTTTCAAGCTTGCTTTCAAGTTCACGCGCCGACGCGCTGGCCATCACCTGGAATTTTACGCCGGTGGCGGCAGCGGCTTTCTGCGCGGCGAGATCGATACTGTCACGCTGCCATGTCGCGCCCTTCCAGCCCGCCATAAACGCCAGCACTATCACTATCATGCAGAACCATGCGCCCCTGCTCATCAGCGCACCCCGTTATGCTCAAGGCTGAAGTGATTGCCGTCAGGGCGTGATTTGAAACGCCCACCCCATGCACCGCCCAGCGATTCCCAGTATTCACCCAAAGGCAGATATGCCTCACTTTCGGTCTGATACACACCATTGAGAAAAAGATTAAAATCCACCGCCAGGCGCTGTGTATGCAGGCTGTTCGTTATGCCGCTGCCCTTCTTTGCATTCAGCGCCGCCTGTTCCGGCGTTCGGTATGCCTCACCAAAGGTCAGGCGGTAACCTTTTTCCTCAGCCCACTGGATAAGATTTGCCACCATAATGGTGAACAGCTGCTGTTTTTCACTGAGCGTCATGCTTTTCATCCTTCTGCGCGTTGCCCTGGGCTTTGCGTCTTATCCAGATTTCAATGGCCTGATAGCCTCCGATTGCCAGCGCCGTTCCCAGCCCGTTAATGGCCAGCGGGCTGGCGTTCGGGATTTGCAGCAGTACTGCGCCTGCCACTACTGAAACCAGACTGCCCAGAATAAGGCGGCTTAAGAACAGGCGAACCGTAATAGGATCGTTGCCAGCCAGTAACTTACCGATGGCAATCAGCGCGCCGATGGCCAGTAGCGTGTAAAGACTCTTTTCATGTTCCTGCATCTGTAATCCTTAGCCGATCAGGTTTTCAGTGGCTTCCGGCTCCAGATACGGAATGCCGTCAATGTTGATAAAGCGCGGGTCTGTCACCTTGTACGGGATTTTGCGTGTAGCCAGCGCGCCACCTTTCGGATCGATATCCAGAATACTGCTGAGATTCATCTTGCAGCCGAATGCCTCAACTTTGGTTTCCTCCGTCCCGGCTTTCGCGTAGAAAAGAAAATCCTGTGGTGGAATGCCGCGCCATGATCCGGCCTGTTGTGCCAGCCCTTTCAGAATGGCCATCGATTTAATGCTAAGCTCCAGCTCACCTTCAGCTGCCACATCACCATCCACATAGCCATCAGGGACGCCGTGCGTCTGGGTAGCCGCTGTGTTATCGGTGATGTCGAGCGTGATTTTTTCCACATGCACCATCGTGCCATCCAGATAAAAATCAAATGACATGCCGCTGATACGCTTGGTCATGCGCTCGCCTCCAGAGTTTTATCAAGCAACAGGCTGATCGAGATTTGCAGCGGTACTTCATACGGGCGCAGCACAATGTAAATCTCAACGTGTTTACTGGTCTTCCAGACGATTTTCACATCCCCTTCTTTCGGCGGTTTCACCTCCCCCGGAAACGTCGTGCCATTAATTTCAGAGGCTTTCGACATTTCTCGCAGCGGACGAGCAAAAATTGACTGGTGCGCCGCGATACTTCCCGGTGTGCTGTTCAGTGAGCGATCGCCAATTTTCCCAAGTGCCAGCAGCCGCACGCGTCGCGCCACTTTGTCAGCAATACGCAGCGTTTCAATTGACTGATAATCGCCACCCTCCACATCAAGCGTTCGGCCATCAGCCCAGTAAATGCCGTCATAGTCGGGATACCACGCCGGAACACTGAAGCGCTGTGCCTCAAGCGCTTTTAGCGTCGCAATTTGCAGCGTTTCGCCGGTGCCGTCTGCCGGAAGCTCATCACTCCCCAGATTCAGCAGTGCGCCGGTTTTGGTACGCGCCGGGCTGTCTGCCACGGTCACCGCACGATTACACAGGCGACCTGCCAGCACACCCGGCTCATTTCCCCACAGACGCGGAACAAGCATCACTGCTTTTTCAGCAACGCCGCTTTGCAGCGCAGACAGCCGCGTCAGATAGTCCGCCTGTGCTTCATCTTCTTCAAATCCGCCCACAGCGAGCAGAAACCATACCCAGCGGCCATACGTTGCAATCAGCGTGGCGCGTAGCGTTGCGGCAAGCGTAATCAGCGATTTATCGCTGACGTCATCACACAACACCACACCTTCAACCGAGCAGGATTTCTGCGAGGCCAGTACCGCCTGTTCAACCGCTGCCGCGTCCGCGTCTTCTGCCACAACATGCACAAACGCCCACCAGTTCTGGCCTGCATTGGCCTGTGCGGCTTTCAAATCACTTTTAAGTACGCTCTGCGCCGGACCGAGCAGCTGATCAAAGTCAGTCTGCGAGTCCACCGCCTGCGTTTTACCAACGCCTGTTTTCCCCTTACCGATAAACAGCACAGTGCGCTCAACCTCGTTTACTTCGCCCTGTAGCTGATTTACCTGGTTTACATCAACAGTTGGCCAGGTCATGTTTTCCCCTTGATATCCTGTGCGTTAACGTCCCAGCCAAAGCCAATCGCCTGAAGCTGGCGCGCCAGCGCCTTGTTAAAGTCGTCGTCGCTCATACCCAAAAATTCACGGGCGGGAACGTCAATCACCCAGCTTGATTTTGCTACCGTGCCGCTCAGCTTACGGATCAGCAGCCCGGCCTGTGCGTAAGGCATTTTTTCGGTAATTTCACGGTAGGTTGGCTTTTTCCAGCGCTTTCCCCGCTTTACCGTATATCCCAGCGCCCGTAGCTTTTTGGCCTGGGCTACCGTCGCCATTTTTCCGGTCTGATCCTGATTTTTCTGGCCGCCGCGATTAAAACGCACCGTCATGCCATTTTGCTGGCTGTAGCCCACAACGCCCGCCGGAACAGGCCTGTTCCCGTTACGGTATGCGCCGCCCTGCAAATAAACCCGCACGGCCGCAATTTCGGGCATTTCGCGAATGTGAAGC
The DNA here is from genome assembly GCF_000463155.2 of Siccibacter turicensis LMG 23730. Taxonomy (GTDB): domain Bacteria; phylum Pseudomonadota; class Gammaproteobacteria; order Enterobacterales; family Enterobacteriaceae; genus Siccibacter; species Siccibacter turicensis. The sequence continues at coordinate 286,667 of NZ_AWFZ01000017.1, forward strand.
AGCTTTGGCAGGTTTCTCAGCATCTTGCCCTTTCGCTTTGTTGCCCTGCCCGGCCACGCTGCGCCATCAGGCGACTGCTGGTTTCGAACGTTTCGCTTTGCTGCGGCAATCAGTCCGTATTTCGCCAGACGCCACAGCAGGCGCTGACGCTTACGGGGCGGCAGCTCCAGACTGGTCAGCGCCTCGCGTAGTTCGGCCAGCTGCTTCTTGTTAAGCTCACCACCGGCAAACATCAGGATTCGCCTACCGGCGCGCCGGTTGAATCCGTGCCATACACAGTGCCGCTCAGCGCAGTGAAGATTTCAGGCTCCACCAGTGACCATCGCTCGCCCCGGAACGGGATCGGCCCCTTTTCATCAGGTCTGATCACAAGCTCGTCAGCCAGCGGCATAGTCAGAACCACCGTGGCGGTTTCTTCGTCCTCTACTGTCACATCCCATACGGCTTCAGCACTGGTGATTCCGATATCATCCAGCACACCGTCAGCATGTTCATCCAGCCAGACTTCAAGCAGCGCGATCAGCAGCTGCGGCGCACAAAGGCGATACGGGAAACGCTCCCAGGAGATCAGCGCGTTATAGCGAATGACTGATAACCGGTACTGCTCAAGGCCAATATCTTTGGCTGCGGCAACCAGCTGCATTTCATCTAACAGGCTGTCAAAACCCAGTTGCGCGCGCTCCGGCACGTTCTGACGGAAAAACTCACTCAGTGAATCCAGTTGAGTTTTCATACCTTTCTCACCGTTGCGCGCTTAAGCCCCTTCATGTGCCGGATTGTCACGGAGGATTCCGCCAGCAATCCGTTACGGGTTTCGTCACTTTCCTGCCCCGGATGGGACTCCCGGCGGCCAATCGTTGCAAACTCACCCAGCAGATCAGCTTTCGCCCTGGCAAAAACCGCTTTCATGTACTGCGCACAAAGCCCGTTCTGCCCGTTCATGACCGGTCCCGGCACCGCTGCGGCGGTTTCGAATCCGCCCGCACGGTGCAGGGCTTCGACCTTTTCAAGATCGGCGTTTACTTCTGCTACGGCCGCAAGCAGTGCCTGCGCCGTGATACTGGCATCCATATCGGGCGGTAGTGCGCGCTGCGACTGGAAGTCACGAAGATTCAAATCCGGCCAGAAACCGTTATTCGTTAACTCCGAATCCTGGTATTCAATCGGTTTACCGCTAAACATGGTTCCCCCGAAAAAGGCGGGCTGACCGGCATCCAAGGCGCATTACACAAGTGTGTTTTGCCCTCCGCCGCGCCCGCCCGGCTTGCGGTAGTCGTTATTACTCTTTTGCCAGGCTGCGCAGTCGCGCAGCAATTTGCGCACGCTGTGTGGTTACACCTACTTTCTTGTAGAGACGTTCGGCGCTGGCCAGCAACGCGTCAGCCTTTTCAAGCGTTTCCGGGTCATCCACCGCTGTAGCGCGAGGCTGGCCGTTATCGTCACGCAGCAGCATCAGCCCGGCGAACTTGCACCATTTGGCAGTAATTTCCTCATGCAGCCGCCAGCGCTGCGTCACCTTCTCAAAGGTCTGAGAAAAATAAGGCTCAACACTTTCACCCATTGCGGCAGTGTCCTCCGCCCACGCCATCACCGTGTCAGCAACAAAGGTAGGGAAGTTGCTGCGGATGTTGTCCGGCGTGTCCTGGTGCTGCTCAATCGCCACGTCAGCCAGTTCCAGCGCTTTATCCAGATAACCGGCGTCAAACAGCCAGACGACGAACCAGGAAAACACCGGATTGCCGTATTCGTTGCCGCTGGCCAGATACGCTTCAACCGTGGGTTGCCAGCGTGGGATCAGCACATCACGCTTAAAGGCTTCGCGTTCCGCGTTCGTTGGCAGCGCACGCGCCATTTCAACGTCAGTTTTCAGCGCCTGAATCTGTAAATGCAGACTTTCTGCCATGTCTGCGGCCTGCTGCGCTTTTAGCTGCTGCTCCAGAGCTACGCGCCGGTTGTGGCGCTGGCCGGGTGAAAGTGCCATTTATCAGCCCTCTGCCGGTTCGGAAACCTGACCGATTGTTACGGCTGACTCGTCGATTGCCGCGTAAAGCTCCGGCACTTCAACCGCGTAGCCTTCATTACGCAGATACTTGTTCTCGTACTGCTTGCGGTCTTCAACAAACTCCGCCTTACGCTGACGGGTGCCGCGCTGGGTGTAGATATGCAGGTTTGACAGTGGGGTCACCACCATGCGCTTGCCTGGCATAAATGGCGGCACAATGGCCTGACGGCCCGCGATAGTGCTTCCCAGCATCTGCGCCGCGATTTTCTCAGTTGGCTTGTCAGCCCCCTGATACAGTCGGTACTGCTCAGCGGCCACCAGATCGGCCCCGACAAGTACCACCAGGCGCGGGTCGTTGCGGAACTGCTGCGGGATTTTGGTATTGATGAGATCGGAAGCCATCGCGTCGAGCGAGCGATAATCACCTTTATCATCCAGGGTAAGCGCCTCAGTGATGATTTGCTTGCCACCATCGAAACCTTTCATGCGCTCATGCCAGCCAACGTTGACGTCTTCGCCGTTCGGGTTTTCTGTCGGGTTGGTAGTTTCAGCAATGGTTTTACCGTTGAAGCCAATGCGCAGCATATCCAGCGCAAACGCCTGATTAGAGAAAGCCTGTACCAGCTGGAAAAACTCTTCCTCGCTTCCGGCGTTTGCCCATACAGAAAGCAGGTTCCAGCGCAGCGCGGCGCATGAATCCGTTTCGACCAGTTTGTAATCGTTGCCGTCAACGCCCACACGCTTGATAAAACGGCCATCAGCGTTGCGCCCGGTATGAAGCGCTGAAGCGCCTACGGACACAACCTGGCCGCTCAGTTGGTCAACATCCGCGCAGGTGATGAGGCTCAGAAATTCAACAGATTCCAGCAGCGCACTGCGCAGGGACGTTTCCTGCGGATCGGTTAATTTGAATGCGCGTGACGGGTTATTAACGCTGTAATGGCCCGCCAGTCCGGCGGAATACGCGTCAATAAAATCCAGCGCACGTTGATTCAGTTGCATATATTCCCCTCGCGTTAACGCGATGAATAATTGAAAAAAGGTTCAGTCAAATAAATTCAGTTAATAATTAAATGAACTTAAATTTGCCGCTGCTTTTGCTTTTATCGCCAAACTGACGCTGCGGCAGTTTTGTGACTTTTTTATCCAGCTTGCTGAAATTGGTCAGGATGGTAGGCAGATTTTCACGCAGTGAGGCAAACTCCTGGGTATCGACCACTTCAGCGATGGTATCAATATCACCCTGCGCGTTATTAACTGCTTCCTCCACTGCTGCCAGACGCTGCTCAATAGCATTCACGGCTTCGGCCAGTGCCTGCAATTTTTCGTCACTGCCAGGCGTATTATCATCATCGCCTTCAGCAAAAGTGTGCTGCTTCGGTTTAATACCGAAAAGTTTTTGCCAGTTAGACATATCTGCTTCCTGTTTAAATTTTTTATCAGAGGTTATTACGCAAGGGTAATAACCGGATTTCGGCTTATTACGTCTGCTGCTGAAACGTAATCGTGTTGTGCCAACGCTTGCGGGGCTGTCTGTAACAGCAAGCCCCTTGAGATACGTGCGCCCAGAGCCGCGCCAGTCTTCTTCCGGCTCGATAGAGAAAAAGACCAGCTGATCGTCACGGTTGGCATAAATCAGGCTCATGCTGGGACTGATTTTTGCGTAAAGCCTCGCCAGTCCGTCTTCACCGTCTTCCCAGCGCGCTTCCCGCACTTCCCCACAGGTTCCCCAGTCGCGTTCATGCTCCGGCCACAGTCTTGCCGCGTAATGGTTAAAGTTATAGGTTTCGCCCATATCAATAATCCATTCACGGTAAATCTTTCTGCCGTCTACCGTATCCCCTTCGGTGGCAATACACAGCCAGTCAGTGACTAAATGAGACATTATTTCCTCTCGCCTCGCTGATATTGCAAAACGATTATTACGGATAAAACAAAAGGCATCACCCTTATTAATTCTTATTACTTCGGATAACAGGAATTACCCGAACGATAAGGAATAACTGCCGCATAATTTTTCAGACAGCCACGGCATAATTAAATCTATGGCTAAATACTCAGAAGAATTGAAAGGCGTTGTACGCGCACTTTATCTGCGGCGCTATACGCCAAAGGAAATTGCATCAGAATTGAATCTGCCGAATGCGCGGATCATTTACTACTGGGCTGAAAAAAATAACTGGGCCGATTTGCTCAGCTTTGAAAGCACTGAAGAAGCGATTGAACGCCGCTACCAGCTGCTTGCCGGGCGGGACAATAAGTCCGAGGTAGAGCTAAAGGAAATGGATTTGCTTATCGCGCACGCCACGAAACTGCGCGCCCAGAGCAACAAACATAAAGAGAAGATGGCCAGCGGAAACGGCGGCCATAAAGCAGCGGAGGATGACGGGGACAGCGACAGGCCACGCGGCAAGCGGAAGTATAAAAAGAATGACATTTCATCCCTGACGCAGGATGACTTCGATTCCTGGGCCAGTGAGCACCTTTTTGCCTATCAGAAGCATCTGCGCCTGAATATTGGTCAGCAGGTAAGGAACATCCTGAAAAGCCGCCAGATCGGCGCGACCTGGTATTTTGCCTACGAGGCTTTTGAAAATGCCGTGATGACGGGCGACCCGCAAATTTTTCTGTCAGCGTCCAAAGCCCAGGCGGAGGTATTCCGCTCTTATATCGTGAACATCGCTGAACAGTATTTCGGGATCACGCTGACCGGCAACCCTATCCGCCTGAGTAACGGCGCAGAGCTGCGTTTCTTATCAACCAACAAAAACACAGCGCAGTCATACAGTGGCCATCTCTACTGTGATGAATATTTCTGGGTGCCAAACTTCGCGAAACTCAACGAAGTGGCCAGCGCAATGGCCACGCACGATAAGTGGCGCACCACATACTTTTCCACCCCGTCAGCGAAAACTCATCAGGCTTATCCGTTCTGGACGGGTGAGGAATGGAAACAGGGTAGCAAGAAGCGCGCCGGTGTGCGGTTCCCGGACTTCAGCGAGATGCGCGACGGCGGGCGCTTATGCCCGGATGGCCAGTGGCGCTACATCATCACGATGGAAGATGCCATTGCAGGCGGCTTTAACCTGGCCAACATCGATAAGCTGCGAAATCGCTACAACCCAACCACGTTTAACATGCTCTATATGTGCGTGTTTGTTGACAGTAAAGATTCTGTCTTCAGCTTTGCCGACCTTGAAGCCTGCGGCGTCGAAACGGAAACCTGGCAGGATCACAACCCCGATGCGCCTCGCCCGTTTGGTGACCGCCCGGTCTGGGGAGGATTTGACCCGGCGCGCAGCGGTGACCTGTCCTGCTTTGTGATTGTCGCCCCGCCCATGCTGGCTGTCGAAAAATTCCGCGTACTGGCCGTGTTTAACTGGAAAGGCATGAACTTCCGCTGGCAGGCAAAGCAGATCGAAACCCTGTTCAAGAAATACAACTTCACCTATCTGGGTGTGGATGTGACAGGCATTGGCCAGGGGGTATTTGACAACATTCAGCACTTTGCCCTGCGCGTGGCCGTAGCTATCCGCTATGACCGCAACACGAAAAACCAGCTTGTGCTGAAGGCGGCCGATGTTGTGGAAAGCCAGCGTATTGAGTGGGACAAGAACCTGAAAGAGATCCCGGCCAGCTTTATGGCCGTTCGCCGCACTACAACACAAAGCGGGGCCGCAATGACGTTTGTCGCTGACCGCAGCCCGGAGACTGGTCACGCGGAATCTTTCTGGGCCATCACTCACGCCCTGCATAACGAACCGCTGAATTACGAAAATAAACCTAAATCCCGGTGGGGAATCAAGAAGGCCGCATGAAAAAAAACAACCGCTACCGGCAGCGCGACACGAAAGCGCAGCCGAAAAATAAAATGAGCATTTTGCGCTTTGGGAAACCGGAACCGGTACTGACTACTGGCACCGATTATCATGATGTCTGGTATGACAACGACGCAGACCACTACACGCTACCGATTGACCGGCTGGCGCTCGCCCAGCTGATAAACCTGAATGGCCAGCACGGGGGGATTATTCACGCCCGTAAGAACATGATCACGTCTGATTACACTGGCGGCGGCCTGACCCGCGATGAACTGGAAGCAGCGGTTTTCGATTTTCTCACCTTCGGGGATGTTGCCCTGGCTAAGATTCGTAACGGCTGGGGCGACGTGATCGCCATTGCGCCACTGCCCGGCCTGTATACCAGACGCCGTAAATCCGGGGAATTTGTCGTGCTTCAGGAAGGAGAACCGATCGTGTACGAGCCAGAAGACGTCATTTTCATCAAAATGTATGACCCGCAGCAGCATGTTTACGGGTTGCCGGATTATATCGGCGGCATTCACAGCGCCCTGCTCAACAGTGAAGCAGTCATATTCCGTCGCCGCTACTACCACAACGGCGCGCACACCGGCGGCATTCTCTATACCCGCGATGCGAGCATGACTGACGAAATGGAAGAAGAGATTGAAACGCAGCTGCGTGACAGCAAGGGGATCGGTAACTTCTCAACTATCCTGGTAAACATTCCTGGCGGTGACAAAGAAGGGGTGCAGTTTATTCAGATGGGCGACATTTCCGCAAAGGATGAATTTGCCAGCGTGAAGAATATCAGCGCCCAGGATGTTCTGAACGCCCATCGGTTCCCCGCCGGGCTGGCCGGTCAGATCGCGCAGAATGCTGCCGGGCTGGGTGACCCTGAAAAGGCTGAAAAAACGTATAAAAAAAACGAGGTAATGCCGGTGCAACGTCGCTTTATGGAAGCGCTAAGCGATGACGGTGAAGTGCCACCACATTTGTACCTGAATTTCTCGATAGAAACCGCCAATAAAACAACGGATAAGGATGCGGCATAATGCAAAAAAGGTTAAAATCCAGGCATTATCTGACAGCCGGAGAGCGGAACGTGAGAGTATTAAAAATTGAATGTCCGGAATGTGGCGCAAAGGCTGTTATCCGCAAGACTAATCGCAAGCACCGGCAGATTGCTGATATTTACTGTTCCTGCGCTGACGTGGAATGTGGTCACACTTTCGTTATGAACCTGACTTTTTCCCACACCCTCAGCCCCAGCGCAAAAACGGGTGATGCCATGCTTCAGCAGCTGCTAAGCACAATGTCACCTAATCAGAAACAGATGGCACTTGACCTACTGAAAGCCACGCCCGCCGCTTAAGCCCCCACTCTGGGGGTTTTTTATTGCACATTCATACAGACGCTTTTCCAGATCGGTGGTTAATTCATCAAGCCAGGCTAATGCCAAATCCTTTTCTCCGCAGTTACATCCCCCACGCGCTACCAACCTTGTGAATAAGGCGATACGTTGTAATGCGATAGTTTCCATAAATAAATCGTGCATAAGCCCCCCTTCAGCTTTTTACTGTATATGCATACAGTATACATTTATGGTCATATTCCGAAAGTGCTTTTGAGGTGACTTTACAAAAAAGGTATACGCATCAGAACATTGCTGAGTTAATACCAGCCGGGCCATACGTCTTCACCCGGCCTATTTTTTATTTCGTCGAGCCTTCCATTACGATAAACAAGAGACGTTTGGCCATACTTCAGCCGCCCATCACGCAGTAAAATCGCTATCTCTTCCTCAGTACCATCAAACCCACGGCGATTCAGATCCATTTTTAACCGCCTGCGGGCTTCACCCTCAGTACAGTTATTGACAGAACTCCAAGGGGCGGCGATGCCGCCAGAAAAACCCGCCTCCGCTGGCGCTTCGGCCAACTTCGAAACCTTCTGCCACTTTACCAGGCGCGTACAAATCTCAGAGCCACGCAGACGCGGGGAATACACTCCCTGCACCCGTTGAATATCTTCTGCGTATTCGTTGCCCTGCTCCGTAATTTCATAAGCGAGACGCACAACCAGATCCCGGCGCGCAACAAGGGGGCCGCCCTGCGCCTGTGTATATGACGCCCAGCATCCGACATCAGCAGCGGCCAGAACGGCATCCATTTCCTGGTCAACGAACCGCTGATCGCGCAGGCGACGTAACTCTCGCCATACCGTTACCGGCGCGCCACCAATCTGCTGAAACTGGCGAATACGCCAGCGGGACGCCCACGCAGCCACAGATTTAGCCATATCACGCATACTCTCTCCGGTTTCGCCGTCCTGCTCCCCGTCCATAGCGTAACCGTCGATATTTTTAGATATGTATTTTGCGATATAGCCCGTCGCTGACCCCTTTTCAGGATCGATAGGCTCAACGTGAAAACGCGCCTTAAGCGCGTGTGGGGTCTGTAATTCTTCAGAATCTGCGATACGGGCCTGGTAGCAAAGAATGTCGCGCACCGTTTCAACATCCTGCGGGCGCATAAACAGCAGCATGTGCCAGTGCGGTGTCCCGTCGTGATGCGGCTCAACCACGCGAAAGCCAAACACATGAATCCCGGCGCGGGAAATAGCGGCGCGCGCCCTGGCCCACACATTGCACAGATAACGCTGCGTGTCCTGCGGGTTACAGCCATTCCACTGGCCGACAAAACCACCCTTGCTGTGTACCGCATGGAAGCGTGACGGCGCTGTAATGGTATAGAACTCACCTGACAGCCCCTGATCGTTGGCAATATCCTCAAAGCCACGCATACGGACCATCAGTTCGCAACGACGTATGGCCGGATTGGCAACGCTGCGATGCACCATGCTATCCAGCGCAATGCGGTTTCCTTCATCGTCCATCAGGTCGAATTTTTTGAAAAACTCCAGATTGCGCTTTTTCTGCTCGACCCATTCGCCCAGGGTTTTACGCGAGACGTAAGCGCTGGCCGCTTTTTGCACCTGGCCAACAGCTATGGCCATATGCTCACGTTGCAGATCACGCGCTCGCTTCAGGCGCAGATACCACCACTCCGATGCCATCAGGCGCAATATGCCGGACTGCGCCTGGCGCTCGGTTAATTTGTCTGCACAATAAGCGCCCCAGTAAGGGGCAGTGATATTGATAGTTTGAGTAAGCGCGCCCAGATGGACGTATGCCAGGGCTGTGCGCCGGGCAATTTCCTCGTCGCTCCGGGCCTCACCCTCAAGTGAATCAGAAAAGTTATAAAGCTCCTGAGACAGCCAGGTTACGACCTGCCCGGCCAGCTTCTTCAGATCTGCCCGGTCAAGAGACGGCAGGCGTGAAATCATTTTGCCGAAAGGCAGACTGGAAACATCCGGCGAAAGGGCATACCGCGCCATTACTTTGCGCAGGCGTGGCAATACGCTCTGACCAATCGTATGGCGTAAGAACGTATTGGCGCGACGACGCCCATCATGTGGGGCATTGAATAATTTTTCGTAGCGCTGGCCAAAATACCCGGCTAACCAGTCGGGCATTTCGTGCAGGTACTGGGAACGGAAATTATGATCGGCTGGATTAACCTGCCACAATTTGCGCTCAGTCAGCGTTACATCTTTCGGGGTTCCCGGTGCGAAATGCTCACGCCGCCATGCATCAACGGCGTGATGATTACCGTTCATGGCCAGCGTCATTCGCCAGCCTCATTCGCACCAACAAACAGAGGGGATTTCAGAATCAACTCTGCTGCCACCTTCTGGCTTGCAGCTGCGGCACCGACGCTACGCGGCGCACTGATTTTTACCGACTCGAAACCAGCATAGAGATAATGCACGGCATCGAGATCAGCATTCGAAGCAACCACCGGCACGCCCTTTGCAGCCAGCTTTTTCAGCCTACGAGAAAGCCGACCATGATCGATATGGTCAAACCCGCTCGAATGATATGCGGTGAAGTTCTCTGAATCGGTGAGATAAGGCGGATCGCAATAAACCACATCGCCGGCACGTACCATGTCCAGCGTTGCAGAATACCCGGCACAGATGAAAGTGGCGCGCCTGGCTTTCTCAGCAAATGCCTTTATCTCAGCCTCAGGGAAATACGGGCGCTTGTATTTACCGTAAGGCGCATTGAATCCACCCGATTTGTTATACCGGCAAAGCCCATTAAAGCAGTGGCGATTAAGATACAAAAACAACGCCGGACGCCAATCCGGATCATCATCATGATTGAAAGCATGACGGCTATCATAGTAACCGTCGGCGCTGTTAAATGTTTCGAACAAATGCCTTGCACGGCTAATCAGGGCATCAGCGTCGGCTGCTACTGCCTCATAAAAGGCGATCAGGTCTGGATTCACATCCGCTACCAGATACTCGTCATATTCTGCGTTAAGCATGACGGAGCAGGAACCGGCGAAAGGCTCAACCAGACGCTTACCTTTCGGTAGGTGCGGAAGCAGCTGCGGCATAAGGCGGGCTTTGCTACCAACCCATTTAAGCGGGGATTTTACTGCCACGCAGCACCGCCTTTACTCGCGATCGCAGACGCTTCAGCACGGATTAATTCCACTATCTCCGCAGCGCTCAATCCATCATTCGCAGCATGTGCCGCAAGCTTATCAAGGCGAAGCGAACACAGGTCAGCAGCTGCGGCCTTACCTTCCTGCGTGGCTTTGGTGAGCATTTCTGACAGGTCTTTCATCGGTGCCGGGGACGTGTCAACAAACATGCGTTTAGGTGTCATATAGATTTCTCCAGGGCAATAGAATCCCCGGCCACGTAAGGTGTGGCCTGAAAATTCAGATGGTTTGATTAGTGGAAAGAAGGTTTTTTGATTACTGCGGAATAGTTAGGCGCAGGCGTCTGGTGTAGCTCATAGGTTGCGCGCCACCACTCGTGGATTAGCGCTTTAATCTCACCAACACCCAGTGCGCCCGCCACGTAATAATTGCTGCGAAGTCCTGCCAGCGCCTCAACTTGCGTGGCGTCGCTTTCTGCTTCACGGTAGACGCAGCACCAGTACGCAGCATTGATTGCCAGCCAGTGGCGGGGATTGGTGAGGTGCTCTGTATCGTTGAAGAAAAACGGATGCAGAATCACACGTCCGCCTTTAACAGTATTTTTGCTGGTGAAAGCCTCCGCATAATTCACAGGGACAAGCCAGGCCGAAAACTCCTGCGCCAGCGTTGTGCTGTTTACTGAAATGATGCTCATTTAAAGCTCCTTTAACTTTTCGCGTTGTTCAATGGCGTACAGAATTTCAGGGGCGATGATCATTTTCACCCCCCGCCCGACATGGACTTTTTTAACTTCAGGTCGGTTGGCTGTTCTTCGGGAAAAATCGCTATCGCGCAGTGATCCGAAACCCTCAAGCGTCAGGCGCGCCCGCGAAATACCCTGGCGTAGCTGGATCATGGCGCGGTAATCCAGACGCTCGAAAAGCTCAGCCCAGCAACAATTGCTCAGATGCGCTTTAAAGACCCCTGCTCCCGAATTAACAGCGGCGGCATGAAGTACCACGCCACGCCATTCCGGGCTTAATTTATTCCACCAGTCAGCGGCCTCGCTGCGGTTGCTGAAGTGCTGGCGGCGTATACGTGATAACCAGACTTCGTTACTGGCCATGACGCCCACCTACTGAGCCGCATAAACGACGCGCACCGGTAGTTAGAAAGCGAATCACCGCCCAGGTGCGCATTTTCACCGGCTCGCGAGCATTGAACTTGTATTGATGGCCGGGGTTCATACGCTGGCCGTTCGGCAATTCAAGCCAGCCAGTTGAACCACTGGCGAGCTGCTTTGATGGTGATTGTTTTTTCAGATAACAAACAAAGGCTTTCATAAACTTCTCCTTAAATCAGGCCGGTGGCGCTAGTCGTGACGAGATCAACCGCAGCCGCCAAAATTGGGGCTGACTGAAAACGGTTTTCTACGGAATAGACGATTAAGGACAAGCTGCGTATCGCATCGCTGGCACGGTCAAGAATTTGATTGCGGCGCGCAGCAGTCATTCGCTCTGCTGACACTGCCTCACCAGCTATGACACCAACGCTGGCCGCGGCCGTCAGCGCACAAAATTGCATATTTTCTGCTGTTGCATTATTAACCGGAACTGACGGCTGACAATTCAACTGGCGAAGAAGACCATCAAGAATGCGGGGGTCTTCAGTAAGATCGACAATCTCTATCAGTTCCATAAGTGTGAGCTGATGGGCTTGATCAGGATTCAGTTTGCAGCGCAAGACAGCGGGCCGCATCCCAATCTTCTTAGCCAGTTGCTCGACGTTATGCGCACTAGCAAATGCACGGCAAGCCCCATCAAGGTAGTTATGTATGGATACCTTGTAATCGTACATGATTCGCGGATTCCTAATTGATAGGGTCTTTTACGCCTGGAGCGAAATACGGCATTCGCTCAATGCTTCGATGGTGAGGGCCGCCATGTTGATTTCTACACGGCCACGGGGCATGTCGCCTTTTGCACGAATAGGCAAACGCCCATCACGAATCATGTCGCGGGCAGTACCTTTAGCCGTACCAGTTAGGCGGCAGTACTCTTCGAGAGGTAAGTAAGGGGTGGGGATGGTGATTGTAATGTTAGGTCGCATACGTCAAAATCCTCTTTTCATCTGAACTCGGCAAAGTTCAGTAACTTTCGCTTTTTGAAAACTACAAGGGCAAGGCTACTTTTCATAATGAAAATTGTCAATGCAGACTTTTCATTTTGGGAATGGATTTGCATGATGGGATATGCTGAAAATCGACTTTGATGGGGAAAGCGCTCCGGTACTGGATAGGATTCTTGAGGCTTATGGCTTTACGTCCAAACTGGCTTTAGCGCAGCATTTTAATCTTGCCGCAAGTAGCCTTTCAGGCAGATACCGTCGTGGTGGGTTCCCTGCTGATTTAGTTGTTCAATGCATGGCAGAAACAGGGGTTTCATTAGAATGGCTAGCTACTGGCTCAGGAAGAAAGTTTGATAATGACGAGCTGGACATTCTCAAGTTGCCTCGGCAGAAGCTAGTGGATGGACAGCTTTATGATTCTGGCTATGCAATGCTCGATAAGGTGTTTTTCCGGGCAGGCATTCCCCTACCGTCTGACCCATTTTGTCTTTTAGATGAGAGCGCGCAGTATATAATCGATCGCAAGTACGCTGAAATATTCGATGGCGAATGGTTAGTTAATATAGAAGGTAAAATCAGTGTTCGTACATTGGTACGAATACCTATAAGAAAAGTTCGTATCAGTGGTGTAGGAATGGCATTCGACTGCGCATTAGATGATATTGAAGTTATCGGAAGAATTGTTTTAAAAATAACAAACCAATAAGGACATGATATGCTTGATTATAAAAAGGCTACAACACAGCAATTAAAAGAAGAATACAAGCGTTTAGCTGCCGTTGTTTCTGACACACCTTTTGCTACTAAAAAAGAGTTTTATCACCTGCCGTCGATTTTAAATGAAGGCGAACAACCCATTGCTATTGCAAGTGGAGCTATGGATGGCAATACATGGTTAATCACTCTGACAAATCAGAGGGTGATATTTTTAGATAAAGGAATGTTATTTGGTGTCAAGCAGGTTGATGTTAACCTACGCAATATTGTTAGCGTTGGTGGAAAGACGGGCCTTTTACTTGGTGAAATAATTATTTCTACAAGCGGCCAGAATTATACAATCAAAAATGTTATGAAAGGCGCGGTAATACCTTTTACAAATTTAATAAATGCTACCCGAAATAAAAAAGAAGATGAAAGCAAAAATTCATCTGCATCTAATGATTCAGACATAATTTCGCAGATTGAACGAATCGCCGCACTTAAGGAAAAGGGCATACTTAGCGAAGAAGAATTTCAACAACAAAAGCAACGCATTCTTAATCAATAAACATGTCTATCCGCAAACAACCTGATGGAAAATGGCTGCTCGATTTCTACCCCGAAGGGAAACCCAAGGGGAAGCCTAGTAAGCGTATTCGTAAGACATTCTCAACAAAGGGCGAGGCTCTGGCTTATCAGAATCACATCCTTGAAAACATACATGTTAAACCTTGGCTGAATGGCAAAGAAGACAGGCGATCTCTACGCGATTTGGTGGGGCAGTGGTTCGATGAACACGGCTTAACCCTGGATGATGGCGAAAAACGCAAGGGGGCGATGTTATTTGCTTGTGAAAGTATGGGTGAGCCGCTGGCGCATGAGTTTGACGCAACCATGTTCTCTCTGTACCGCAAAAAAAGATTATCCGGCGAGATCATCAGAACTTCCCGTGTGCAGCAGGTCTCTCCACGGACAATGAATCTTGAGCTTGCTTATTTCCGTGCCGTATTTAACGAGCTGAAGCGTTTAGGTCACTGGAAATCAGATAATCCGCTGGCCGGTGTTCGTCCCTTCAAATCTGAAGAGGCTGAACTGGCATACCTAGAAAATGAAGAAATTACCCGACTTTTAGACGAATGTTTAAAAAGTCGTAACGAGAGTGTCTACTGGGTCGCTTGTCTGTGCCTAGCGACTGGTGCGAGATGGGATGAGGCTGAATCAGTCACAACAAAACAAATTAAAAATTTAAAGGTCAGCTATTTTAAAACTAAAGGAAATCGAAATAGGACTGTACCTATCAGCAAAGCCTTCTGTGATGCCCTACCTAAACCAGAGAGGCCGGGGCGTTACTTTAAATCCTGTTACTCAGCTTTTCGCAAAGCTGTAGAACGGGCAGACCTTAATTTGCCAAACGGCCAACTTTCACATGTTTTGCGCCATACTTTTGCAAGCCATTTTATGATGAAAGGTGGCAATATCCTTGTTTTACAGAGGATTCTAGGTCATACGGATATAAAAATGACTATGCGTTATGCTCATTTTGCTCCGGATCATTTAGAAGAAGCCACACGTCTAAATCCACTAGGTGAGATATATGCTTAAAAAAATTTCCGCTGTTATTCTCATTTTTTTGATTTTAGCTTTTATAATCACCCCCAGTTATTTATATTGGGATACCTTCCATCAATATGGCCTTTCATCTAAAAATCAAGACTGGTCAAATTTTGGATCGTTTTTCGGCGGATTCTATAGTGCTGCATTTGGGCTAATAAGTATTTTTGTTTTGTGCTTAACCCTTTACCTCACTCTCGACTACAACAGAAAACAGTTGAATCAGTTAAAAGGTGATTCAATTAAAAATTTACTTGTTCATCATATAAACTCTCTAAATGAAAAAATGAACAGTCGAGATAACAAATATTACTCACCGAACAATGGAAACTTTATAACTGTAAATGAAAATTACTACGTCACGGCTTTACAAAAAAGATTTCAGATCAATATAAACATTGACAAGCATAACAATGCTGATTGGCGCTTTGACCCTATCAAAACAACACGTGAAGTCTTAAAAGATACAAGAATATCTTATCCAGAGGAATTTTCGGTTATATTAAATATTTTAGACATCATTAAATCTATAAAGGACGAAGAACTGCGCACCGAAGCTATCAATTTATTCTGTTCTTTGACATATAGAAATAGAACGTTCTGGTTACTGTCATATGCTTTTTTTAACAACGATGAAGCAAAAAAATGTCTGATAAAGTATCCGGGGTTATATGTGCTTGCCGAAGGATTAAAGCCTTAGCGATAAAGTGTCCCCTTTTTGCCCCCTCAGGACTCAAACATGCAATAACCTTCACCAACATTCAAACCGTAACTCATTGTTTTTAATGTAACTCATTGATTTATAATGACGGGGCAGCGTTCTCATAATCGCTTGGTCGCTGGTTCAAACCCAGCAGGGGCCACCAAATTTCCCTATATCTATCATGAACTTAGCATAACCCCTTAAGCTTTTTCCTCTTTAGCCAAGTAGCAAGTGTCGCAGCACTCATGATTACTTGTGGAAAGTCCCGAACTTTTTTCTACTTAGCAACACGTTGCAGATGAAAGTATGATTACTAGAATCAGGAGGCAATGATGGCTGACCCTATATCAACTGCGTTAACATACCTTTCTAATTTGGTTTCTTTCAAAGCTCCCTTAAGACTCCTAATAATTTCTTGCGCAATTATATGCAGTTGGGTTTTTGTTGAGCCTGAGCTTAAACCTTTTAAAATTCCTAATGAGTTATCGATTACATTAATAACCATTATAGGGTTTTCAATTGGAGCACTACTATCTTCTATACTTTTTAGCTTATTTGAGTTTATCATGAGCGCTATTAGAACGAGGCGTAAAAAACAGCAAGAAGCATTAAAAAAATTAAAATTAGATGAAGCGAGAATTAAGCACCAAGTTGAAATGGTAGAATTATTCAAGAAGAGTTTTGATTCCTATCCTTATGACGCAAAGAAAATATTACTATCTTTAAAAAAAGCCGGCACCACAATACGAATTCATGAAACTACTGTAAGTGACTTGAACAAAGCATTCGTAGGTCTTTGTGACAATGAAATTATTATCAGACGACATAAAATAGATAAAACATCCTTCTTCTGTGAAATAAATCCAATTTATAAAGAATGTATTGATAGTTTATTTGATTTCAAACACCGCTCTGACATTGAAGAGCTTTTCACCTCAGAACCCAAAGGGCTAATGACATTACTGAAAAAATTTCAGGATAACCAGAAACCAGAAGATTATGTTTTTAACATTTCAAGCGTAACTTATAACAATAGATATAACTATAGCCCTGTCATATTATTTGAATCCTTTGCTGAGGGGGAATATATAGAAGGTTGTAATTTGAATTTTTATATAAATGAGCATTACCATCCTCTTGTATGCGAAAAACTAAACAAAAATGTGAGGGAAAATGTACTAGGTCGTCATTAAATCAGGAGAATATTAAAGGTTTAAACGAAACCTCTATAGAATCATAAAAGGTCATTCACACTCAAGACCTTTTTATTGCGAAAAGATGGCGTGACGCCATTCTGATTACGTAACGCCAGGCTTTTGTGCAATATCGAAACGCGTAACGATAACTATCCCGAACCCACTGTGATTTTCTGCGCATATTACTTTACGATTTAAAGACCGGCTTATGCATAATGCTTTGTATTTTCAGAGCTAACATAAGCTACACACCTGTCATTACGCCCCTTTTTATTGCATAAGAATTGCGCTTTCCTCCTGCTTTTTACGCACCACATGAATGAAACGCCAAACATAATCAGCCACTCAAATCATGGTTAATTTGCGTCAATCAAATATTACATTTACACAGATTAATGCGTTGTAGGGTTAATGGACTGTCACACACTTACAAGGAGTTACCCACATGCCTATCCCTGCGCACCTTTTTTTAAAAGACGATGGCGGCGCCGTAATTAAAGGTTCATCTGATGTTCAAGGCCGCGAAGGCAGCATTGAGGTCTTGAGTTTTACGCATGGCCTGCACATCCCTACTGACGGCAATACTGGAAAGCTCACCGGAACGCGTGTTCATGGTGCGTTTACCATCGGTAAAGAGTTCGATAGCGCTTCAACCTATTTATATAAAGCTGTTTCAACTGGTCAGCAGCTGAAATCTGCAGAGCTGAAATGGTACAAGGTTAACGACGCCGGGCAAGAAGTTGAATATTTCAACATGATGCTGGAGAACGTCAGGGTGGTATCCATTCCCCCTGTAATGGCCAACTGTAAAGACCCTCATAGCCAGCACCTGAACCATATGGAAATAGTCGATCTCAGATACGAAAAGATCACATGGAAATATGTAGACGGTAACCTGGTTCACTCCGATGCCTGGAACGAACGCGCCACGGCTTAGGGCTGATGATATGACTACACTCTCTTTCAACGGATGTACTCACACGCTCACGTTGCTGAGTGCGGATGGTTCTGTCATGGGTATCTGGACTGCATATAACAATGTTGATCACAGAGCCACACTCAAACATCTGGAAAATGGCACATACCAAATACTGGATAAATCAACGCCACACCTGCACCCCGGTGATAACGCAGAGGGCGCTTATGGCGCGTGGGGTATTATACGCTTTGGTTATCCTGGTCATCCCGGCGTAGGTGTACATTCAGGTCGCGCCCATGCTCGTCGCAAACCAGGTCCGGAACATCCCACAATGGGATGTATCCGCACAACAGATGACGCAATGAAAAGAATAAAAGAAAGTATGGCCAAATCATCGCTTTCAACCATTACCATCAGTAATAACAGCGGCTGTGCCGCCATAAGCGCAACACAGAAATATGAACATATTTATATTCCCCTCGGAATGAGTCTTATATGAAATTAAAGTTAGTGGTGATCATGATGCTATCGCTCTCTGCATCTGTGTATGCGGGTGACTGTACCACGGTAAAAGAGATGGATACTGCCGACGCAGCAGCCAGTAAGATTCAGGACTGGGCAGGCGTGAGTTCATTTTTCAAAAAATATAAACAGTGCGATGACGGTTATATTGCCGAGGGGTTATCACACACTATTGGCACACTGTTGGCAAAAGACTGGCGTACTCTGGATCAATTAAACGTCATGACGAATAAGGACAAAATATTTGAATCCTGGGTTGTTAAACATATCAATACTACGGCAGACGATAGTGATTTAACGCTGATCGTGAAAAATGCCAAAGAAGACTGCCCAGCACGTAATACCCATCTCTGTACGACTATTGAAAACGCAGCAAGGCAGGCATTACAGGACCTGGAAGAGGAATAGGCAATTCACAATGTTCTTTACGCTGCGCTCTCTGGGGCACTCGTATCACGTAGACTTATCAGGAAGAGCTTTACCGTCAAATAACAAAAATAGGGCATCCCCCGACGCCCTGTTTTTATCGCAAGCATACAATTCTGATTACAGCCCTTTCCGCACCCCGCCATCCTCATTTTTCGGTTTCGCAACGATAAACCGTTCAACGGATTCCATGGTGACAAAGGTGCAGCTACAGTTCACATTGGTGCACTGGTGATAGCGCTCTTTGGTATTCTCACTTAAATAACGGCTGGTTCTGGCATGGGCAGAAGAATGGCACTGCGGGCAATGAAACATATTATTTTCCCTCTGTGAGCTGATGGAAATAATTATCCCATTCTTTAGCATTCCCCTGAAACGTTATTCACGCCTGGCTAATACTTTCCTCATATTCAACATTATTCAACATTGCCTCGAGATAAACTTTGGTGGTGAAGCCGCGGTTGTCCAGACTATGGTCCAGCTTTTTGATGGTCCACTGCTGACTATCGATAACGCGCTTAAAGCCGCTGACGGTCACCGGGGTTTCCGGATAGAGATCGGCGCGCCCCATTGCAAGGGTGATGTTGAACGTCGCGGCAGAGCGCTGCAACGCGTCCCACTTCGCTTTCGCGGCGCGCACCGCCTCCTCTTTGCTGTTGAAACTTTCGGTCAGCACAAAGGCGTTATCCGCCTCGCCCATGAGGTAATTTTCCGCTTTCGCCTGTCCTGCAGGCATTGTTGCCTGGGCTCGCGGATGCGCTGCGCTAACCGGGGGCGCATCAGCACGCTTACGATTCAGCGTAACGCTGTTCGCCTGAGGATCGGGGACAGCGGTATTAAGCCAGCTGGCGATAACCCCGGTGTAGGCCATGCGGTCGGCTATGGTAAACGCATGGCTGTCGCCCGCGCCACGCGTGATGGCAAGCGGCGCTATCGGTTGCCCGCTCACCGTCGTCCCCTGCCCCGGCTGTAAAAACAGCACGCTGCCGTTCTTAATCGTCGCCTCCGCGCCGTTCTTGCCGGCCAGCCGGGTGAGGAACGCGATATCCGACTCCATCGACTGGTCGATATGCCGGATAGCGATCCCCGCAAGCGCCGGCGCCACCGCCGACGTCAGTCCGTTGCGCGCGGCCACCTGCGACACCACGGCGCTTAGCGTGGTGTCGTGGTAAGAGGCTTCCCGCTTAACGTTGAGCGATCCGCGAAAATCGGCACTGTTGGCGACGATGGAGACTTTGTCCGGCGCGCCGCTGAACGTCACCTGGGTCACGGTAAAGGTGCCTTTCCTGATAAGCCCGCTGCCTTTCCAGCCCAGCGACAGCGCCAGCACCGCGCCGCGTGCCGGCAGCTCCACCAGCCCGTCGGTGTCGTCAATCTCCAGCGTCAGCGTATCGGCTTCAAACGCCCGATTGTCGGTCAGGGTGAGGCTTAGCAGACGCTCGCTGACGTTACGGGTGATGTCTTTCCCGGCGAGCGTCAGGGTGAAATCCGGCGCTAGCGACGCGCCGGCATCGGTCAGCTTCAGATCGATCATCACGCGCCTCCCGCGATCCCGGCGATCGCCCCCTTCGCCTTCGCTAAAAGTTCTCCGGCCTGCTGGGTGATATCCCCGAGCAGCGCGGTCAGCGGCGGATCGACGCGTGTCAGGGACACCGTGAAGTCGGTTTTTCTGGCGCTACCGTTGCTCATCAGCTCCGATCCGGTCTCGGTGACCTTATCAATCACATACAGGCCATAGATAAACCCGCTGCCGTCAATCAGGGGCCACGCCCGGCCCTGCTCGGCCATCAGCCGTAGCGCGGCGAGTGACAGCGTGCTGCCGGTCAGCTCCGGGTAGAGCGCGCCGGTCAGCACGAGGGTATCCGTGTCCGGCCCCAGATACTGGTAGGCGGCGCGGTTACCCACCCGGCTACCGGATGGCCAGCGGTAGGCCACCGTGCGCTGCGCGCTTTGTAGAGGCAGCGTGCGGGGCATAAACACAAACATGCCAAGTGCGAACATCATGATTCCACCTCCTTACACGTCATATTGCATACTGGCCTGGCGACGACTCTGGCGCTGCTGTTCGTAGCTCTCCAGTTGGCTACGCACAGTCCGGGCAACCTCGGCTTCCGACAGTCCCGTCCCGTTGATGTTAATGGTGTAGTGATGCTGGCTCTGATCCACGCTATTGCGGCTGATGGGTGCCGCGGTGGTCTGGTAGCGGGTGATGCCCTTTATCTCACCGTCAGACGCCGGGATCGCGTCCGGGATGCTCGCTTTCGCTTTCTCTGCGGCCTCGTCTACCGGCGCCCGCTGCTTGTTGATGACGCCAAGCTTCTCCAGCACCCAGTCGATGCCACTGCGCAGCGTGTTGAACGCCTTGAGCGGCAGCAGCAGCGCATCCGCCAGCGCCTGACCAAACAGGACGCCCACATCCCGGAAGCTGTTCAGCGCCTCTTTACCCATCTGCACCGGTTCAAGCAGGTCGGACAGCCACTGCCAGATCGCGCCAATCGCCTCTCCCAGCGCACCAAACATCTCGATCTGCGGGCCAAACGCCGCCTTCACCGCTTGCGCGATGCCGCTGAACAGCCCGCCCAGGAACGCGCTCACCGGCTCCCAGTATTTGTAGAGCAGCATCGCCACACCCACGATGGCCGCGCCAATGCCGACAATCGGGAGCGAAATGGCGCCGAGCGCCGTCGCCATAATGCCGCCGGCAATGCTGAAGACCGTGCCGAGGGTGCCCGCGGCGGCAATGATGATGTTGATACCGGTCATCACCGGCCACACCACCGCGCCAATGGAACCAATAAAGCCGGCCACGCCAATCACCGCTGCGGCGATAATCCCGAGGGTGCTGGTGAGGGTCTGGTTATCCGCAATCCACTCCCCCAGGCTCTGCAGCCAGCCGGCAGCGGTCTGCACCAGTTTGCGCAGGGAGGACTCCTGCCCGGCAAAAATGTCGATGCTGATGGACTCGTACGCTGCCTGTAGCGCCTGGATATCGCCGCCGAGGCTGTCCGATGCGCCGTGCGACGGGGGCGAGGCGGGCGCAGGATACTGCGCGCGCAGCTGGTCGAGCGTGCCGGACTGGACCGCGGTCATCACCACACCCGCGTTTGTCTCCTGGGAGTCCTGATTCGTGAGAGTCATGCTGCGCACCAGCGGCATCAGCGAGGCGATAGCGGCGGCGTCGCTCCCCCCTTTCGCCAGCACCAGCTGGGCGCTGGCTGCATCTACCGCGGTGGTCGCATCCGAGGTGCGCGCCTGATCGCGCAGAGCCTGCATCTCCGGCGCATCACGGCGCAGGCCCAGCGTGCGCTGCACCGCGGCCTGCTTCTCGGTAAAGGCATAGCCGGGCTGAAGCAACGCTTTCCCGGCGGCCACGCCTGCCGACGCCACCTTGCTGGCTGGCTCCGTCGCGGCACCGATGCGCTCCGCCCGCGCCTGGCCTGCCTGATAGCGCTGTTTCACGGCGTTAATCTGCGCCTGCTGGCGCATCACCCGCGCCTGCACCTCGTGCTGGCGTTCAAGCTGAGTGGTGGTATCGCGAATCGAGCCGTTCAGCCGCGCCCGCGTGCCGGTGAGATTGCGGGTGCTGATGCCGGCCTGTTCCAGCCCATTCCGCTGGCTCTCCAGCGTACGCTGCAGGCTGGCGTTGTGCTGGTTCAGCGTGCGTATTTTAGTGCCGGATGCGGCCATGGCCTCCCACAGCTCCGCCGCGGGCTGCTTGCTGCTGTGGAAGGTGTCCGCCAGCGCCCGGCTCTCCTGACGGGCGTTTTTTAACGCGATTTCGGTGCGGGCGAGCTGCTGCCGGGTGCGCTGAAAGCTCTCCACGTCCGCCATCTGCTGATGCAGATCGCGTAAGCGTTGGTTCAGGCTGCGTATATCGCCGTTGAGCGAGGCGGTCGCCGCCTCAACGGATTTAAACGGGAGCGACGCCTGACCTACGGCCCTGAGCAGTGCGTCAATATTTGCGTTACTCATTGGTGTTTCCACTTCGCTGTAGCGCCTTCTCGCGCCAGGTGATGAGCTCAGTCAGGCTCAGGGGGTAAAGCGCCGAGGGCGGCCAGTGAAAGATGACGGCGATGTCCGCCATCAGATCGTCGACCATCAGCGATTTCGGGAAGCTTACTGCGCCGAGTTCGGCGACAAAAAACCGACCACCTTGCCCGCGAAGGCCAGCAGATCCGGCCACGCCAGCTGCGCCACGTCCTGCTCGGTGAGCGTCGGGCTGGTCATACGCGGCAGCACTTTGATCAGTGCGTCCACGTCAGAGTTGGCCAGCGCCGCCAGGCCCACGCCGCGCAGCGTGCCGGCGTTCGGCTGGCTCAGGGTGACCTCGGTAATCACCTGTTCGCCGCGGGCGATCGGCTGTTCGAGGATAACGGTTTGGGTATTCTGCATGATGTGCTCTCTGTACGAAGGGAAGAGAACCGGCCAGCATCTGGCCGGTTAACGATTACAGCCCGATGTTGCGGCGGTGCTGTGCCAGACGATCCACGCCGTTGATAATCTCCACCATGTTGACGGTGTCGATCTCGACCAGCGCTTTGCCGTTGATGGTCAGCTTGTAGTAGGTGCAGACCGCAGCGATTTTCGCCTCGGTATCTTCACCCGGCTTCGCTTCACCGGCATCGATCTCCTTCAGACGGCCACGCATCACCACTTCTACCGGCACGATCTCGCCGGTATCGTCGCGCTGGTAGGAGCCAGCAAAGCGTACCGGCACCGCGTCAGCGCTTACCGCGCCGTACAGCGACCAGATCGCCTCGTCCGGAAAGCCGCCCAGCGTCCACTCGGTGGAGAGCGCGTCATCGTCCAGACCCAGATCGACGGGTGCGACGCCGTTCATGCCGCCCCCGCGGTAGTTCTCCAGTTTGCGGGTCAGCTTCGGCAGCGTGACCGCTTTCACTACGCCCAGATAGCTGGTGCCATCCAGAAACAGGTTCATGTATTTAAGCTTGCGCGGTAATGCCATGGGTCAGCCTCCTTAGCTGTTGTTGACCGAGGTGACCAGGTTTGCCAGGTACTTGTCGGTAATGCGCTGGCGCAGGGTCAGGTTTTCCAGCGGCGGCACTGGCGTGTAGTCGTAATCAATGACCAGCTTGCCGGCCTTGAGCGTCGCTTCGTCGTTGGCGCTCTCATCGAACCAGCACTGGGCGTCGATGAGATAGCCGTTGGACTTCAGCTCGCGGAATTTCGCGTTGATGCCGTCGATGATGTCGCGGATAAGCGTGGCGGTAACCGGCTTGTCGACTGCCCACATGTGCGCATCGGCCATGGTGTCGGCGATAACCTGCGCGGTACGGGTGTAGTTCTCAAACAGGAACAGCGGATCGTCAGAACAGGTGCGGTTGCCCCAGAAGCGGAAGCCGTCCTTGCGGATAAGCGTGGTGACGCCCGCTTCGTTGAGCAGATCGGCATCGGTGCCGGACTCCTGCAGATCCCAGAACACCGAGGCGCTGATACCGGTCACGCCGTTAACGCCGACGTTAGACAGGGTCTTGTGCCAGCCGGTGGACTGGTCGATCGCGGCGCGCAGGCCCAGGGCGCGGGCGGTGGCAAACGCGGTCGCGCTGGTGCTGTTGACGGTGTCCCAGGCGAGGAAGTCCGGCCAGATCACCATCAGCTCACGCTGGCTGAAGTTAGCGCGGTAGGCCGTAGCCTCAGAGACGGTTTTGCAGCCCCATGCGCTGATGTAGCCGAACGCGCGCAGCTTCTGGCACACCGAGGCCAGCGCGGTCGCCACTTCCTGGGTATCAAGGCCCGGTACGCCGAGGATACGCGGCTTCACGCCGGTTACCGCTTCGGCGGTCAGCAGCGCTTTCAGGCCGGTGTAGTTGCCGCTGGCATCGGTAGTGCCGATGACGTTTGAAACGGTCTGGGCGAACGCCGTCTCCGCATCTTCATCGCTGCCCTCTTCCACGCGCACCACCACGGTGACGGGTTTGGACTGGTCGGCAATCGCCTGCAGCGCCGCACCGAGGGTGCCTTTTTTGCCCGCTTTGCCAATCGCGCTCTGCACGTTGGTAATCAGCACGGGCTGGTTAAGGGGGAAAGTCGCCGCGTCAGCATCGTTGGCCGTACAGACCATACCGATAATTGCCGTTGAGACAGTTGAAATGACGCGCGTGCCGTCGTTAATTTCGACGACCTGGACGCCGTGGTGAAAATCACTCATCCGGTTCACTCCATCGTTAAGGGGTGAGTCCATTTTCACGTCTGGCGCCGCCGGGCGCTATTTGTCAGGGTTGGGAAAGGGATGGCACAACGGGGGCCGCCGATACGCCCGCCGGAAATTTGCGGTACAGCGTGGAAAGCCCCACATCGAACAGGATCGCCACGTGCTGGCGCGACTCGCCGGCGGCCAGCAGTCGCCCCGCCTGCGCCCACTGCGCCTCGGTCAGCTTCGGGCGCCGCCCGCCAATCCGCCCCTCGGCGCGCGCTGCCGTGAGCCCGGCACGGGTGCGTTCGACGATCAGCTCGCGCTCCATTTCCGCCAGCGCCCCCATCACGTGAAAGAAGAAGCGGCCCATCGGAGTGCTGGTATCGATGCTGTCGGTGAGGCTGCGGAAATTGATGCCGCGCACCCGCAGCTCTTCAATCAGGGTCACCAGGTGGCGCATACTGCGCCCGAGCCGGTCCAGCTTCCACACCATCAGGGTATCGCCCTCACTGAGCATACGTAACAGCTTCTTTAACCCAGGACGGTCGGCGGTCTTACCGCTAATTTTATCCTCGAAAATCAGCTCACATCCTGCGCACTCCAGCGCCTGGCGTTGCAAAGCCGTGTTCTGGTCATTTGTTGACACCCTGACATAGCCGATCAGCATAGCAATTCCCCTTCCGAAAAAGACGTAAGCATGCCACGGGTGGGGGAAAGGAGGTAACCTGGCTGAAAACAGCGGTTCTTAAAAACCTTGGTTTGGGGGAAGGGTCGGCACTGCCCGTGGGGGTGCCGGTACCCTGGCCGTCGGCCACGCCGCCTGCGGGGTGGTTGAAATATAACGGCGCGGCATTTGATAAAACCCGTTATCCGAAACTGGCAGCAGTCTACCCCAGCGGGATATTACCGGATCTGCGCGGGGAATTTATTCGTGGCTGGGATGATGGGCGGGGGGTGGATGTAGGGCGTAGTTTATTAGGCCAACAAGTGCATATGTCTATCGATCATCTTCATTATTTACCAACCGCTGCTGGCCCTGGGGCCTCACCCAGCCCCAATGGTAAAATGACGGCTGTTTTTAAAGATCAAATAGATATTCTCACATACTACCCGGATGGGACTGATATATATAATTCGAACCCTACATCCACAAGCTCCTTGCAGACATACTATGCAAAATATGGGAATGGTTTATTTGGCAATGAAACCAGGCCGCGTAACATCGCGTTTAATTACATAGTGAGGGCCGCATAATGACTGAGGCAAAATTTGATAGTGGATTGATCGCGGTGCAAGCAGGGAATGTCACTGTATATAACTTCCATGAAATCACACGCGAATATCAATCTTCATGTGTTGAATACCTCGCAGTCGGTGTAGGCATACCCGCGAAGTCCTGCATACAAATGCCAGAGCAGAGATCTGACGGAACGGTTGCTTGCCGCTTAGCTGATAACTCTGCATGGGAATATCTTCCAGATTATCGTGGACAGACGGTATACAGCACCGAAACAGGTGAGCCGCAAGAAATTACTCATCCGGGCGAATATTCCGCCGGTACCACCACCTCCGCGCCAGCGACACGTTTTGATGTCTGGAATGGTAGCGAGTGGGTAACAGATAGCGCAGCGTTAATGACTGCTGCGGTAAAAGAAGCTGAGCAGACTAAGGCCAGCTTGCGCAGCTACGCTAACGCCTTTATCAATGAACAGCAATGGCCATCACGCCTTGCACTCGGTCGATTAAGCGAAGATGAGAAAACAGACTTTAACGGCTGGCTCGATTATCTGGACGTGCTGGAGATGGTAGACATTTCCAGCGCGCCAGAAATAAATTGGCCCACACGACCGTAAGCTGCGGTAATTCATATTTTGGTCAGTCGGAAGATATGATTCCTTAAACCCGTTAATCTAAGCCAGCCTGGTAGGCTGGCTTATTGGTTATAAAAGCTTTCACTCTGAATTTTTAGCCATTAAAAGATACCAATTTTGATGGTGATCTTTTTCCAAGTTCGCTCACGCATTCTATTCCCTATAGTGGATTTCATATGCAGTTACATAAAAATAATTAGTCACTTTTGTTAATTGATAATATTACACTCTACCTAATGCAAACCAATAAAACGCACTGCTTCCATTGTTTATGGTAGAACCACCAGATGTAAGGAACATTTGCCTGGTTATGAAACCTGTATTATTTAAAGTTGAATCATCAATAACCTGAGATTGCATAACGCTAGGATATTGCGATTGCCGGTTTGTAAAACCTACATAGTAGGGTTTCTCCGAGAACGCTAAAGGGAAAGTCACAATCGACTTTCCATCAACAGGCGAACCCGCCCCCCATTGCAAAATTACATTATTTACCGTTCCGTTAACTAACATAGGGAGACGAATATATCCGTTCGTTCCTGTGCGGCCATAATTAACTCCAACGCTCGCTAACTCCCCCAAACCAAGGTTTTTAAGAACCTCGCTTACCAGCCCGGCGTCGGCCATCTCTTTTAGCGCATTGGCGATCAGCGGGTACTGGGTGTGTGGGTTCGCGGCGTCGACGTGCTTTTTCAGCAGGCTGTTAGCATACGCCTTTACCTCAATAACCTTATCGTCAACGTATTTACGCGTCGCCAGCACTACCGACGGGTCGATCTTCAGGGTCACCGCCTCGGTGCTGGAAACAATCAGCACCATGCGGATAGTCTGGGTGCGCCCGCTCCCCTCCTGGAGCTTCGGTTTGTAGGTTTCCGGGCAGTTGGCCACCGCGACCAGCAGCCCCTCGTCGTCATAAAGACCGATTTCGCGGATCCAGAATCCGCCCTCGTCCTCCGGGATAATCTGCTCGACGATGATCTGCCCCGGATTTTGCGGATCCACCTCGATAAGGTTGAGCGGCGCGCGGCGTTGCTCGTGGATCAGCGCGGTCTGCGCCGGGTTGGGCATCGGCAGAACGCCGTTGGCATCGCCGACGGCAAGCTGCGTCAGGTTCAGCTTTGTGCCGAGCGCGGTGGCATTTGCCAGCCGGGCGGCTCCCTGATTGGTCAGAATGGCAAAATATTTCGCGGTCATGCAGTTACTCTCATGTTGTCAACAAGATGAATCGCCTGAGCCGGGTAGAAGCCCCCGCTCACGGTGATGCTTTCAGGCACATAGGGGTAAATCGTTAACGCATCGCCGCCGTAGCTGTTAGCGCCGACAAAGAAGGCGCCGTTAGTGCTCAGGCTGATCGACAGCCCAACCAGGTGGCGGCTGGCGGGCTTCGCGTCCTCAATCAGTCGCTCCAGCTCCTGAAACATCGCTTCGGTGATGCCGTTATCCTGCACCCCAACCACCAGTCGGAAGGTGCCGGGCTGTTCATTGCGCTCCCACCACTCGCGGATCTCAATCAGGAACCCGAGCGGCTCAACGACCCGGCGCAGCGCGCTGATGGTGCCTTTGTGCTTGTGGATATAGAACGCCGAGGCGATGACGCTGCGCCGGGTGGCCTCCGGCCAGCTCTCGTCCCAGCGGTCTACGGAGAGCGCCCAGGCCAGATAGGGCAGCAGCCGGGCCGGGCACAGGGCCGGGTTCCACAGGGTGCGTAACAGAACAGGGACGCGCGCAATCTCCGCCGCAGCCCGGGCGGCGGCCACCTCTAATGCCGAGGAGCCAGGCGGTAACAGGCGGTCGTCACTCATCCGCGCCCCCATCCAGCAGCGTGTAGCCGGTACACCAGGAGGCCTGATGCTTACCCAGCGGAATATCCGCCCGGGGTTCGCTCAGCTCGACGCGCTGTACCCCTTCCACATGCAGTGCGGCATAGAGGGCGGAGAGGCGGATATCGCGCCCGAGACGATGCTGGGCGGTGACGTAGCGCTGCAGTTTCTGCGCAGCGGCATCGCGCACCGGCCCGGCTTCCGGCCCCGGATAGAAGAACAGCGTGGCGGTGACGGTATAGGGCACAATCTCCGCCGCCTGCACCGTGACCCGATCGCCCACCGGGCGCACCGACTCGGCGTTCAGCGCGCGCTCGACCACCGCCAGCAGATCGGCATCGGCTTTCCCCTCGTTCTCCCGCGACAGCACGGTAATGGTGACGCTGGCCGGGCTGGGGCTTTCCACCGAGATATCGCTGACGCGGCCGTCCGCGCTGCGCCCGTGGTACTCGTAGGCGCCGGTTGGCCCTGCGACGCTCAGCCCTTCAAACGCCTGCTGGGTACGCAGACGAAAATCGCTGTCCGACTCCATCACCGCCGGAACCGGCGGGATGGCGTTGTCGTTGGCGGGAGTAATGACCAACCGCGCGGTGTTGTTGTTCGCGGCCAGCACGTCGAGGTCGCTGCCGGCGGCGTAGGGCAGCATCACCGCTCGCGCCGCCTCGTTGACGCGCTGACGCCACATCACTTCGCGATAGGCGTTCTCCTCAAGCAGTTTTACCAGCGGCTCGGACTCCAGCGTCAGGGTGCGGGCGATGGCCGCCTGCTCCGCCTCGGGATAGAGCGAGACAAGCGTCGCCTTGCGCTCAGCGAGAATGGTTTCAAAATCGAGCTCCTCGACCACATCCGGGGCGGGGAGCTGGTTCAGGTCAATGGTCGGCATAGTCTCAGCTCAGTGGAATGGTTAACGATATGTCGCCCGCGGTATCGGTGAGCTGACCGGTAAGTTCCACGATCATTTCGCCGTTAAAACGGGTCTCAAAGTTCAGGGCGGTGAGCGTGATGCGCGGCTCCCACTTCAGCAGCGCCATGTAGCACGCCGACATGATCTGCAGACGCAGGGCCGGGTTCTGCGGCTGGTCGAGCAGCGCCGACAGCAGCGAGCCGTACTCGCGCCGCATCACGCGCGTACCAACCGGCGTCATCAGGATGTCGCGCACGCTCTGGCTGACGTGCGCCTCATCCACCAGCGCCGCGCCGCGGGTACGGTCCATGCCGGTATAGCGCGCCGTCATCGGGTGCCCTCCGTCCAGCTACCACCGCGCTGCACGCTGCCGTGGGTGTGGCTGTCCAGCTGCACGCCGTTTGAGGTCAGCGCGCCGCCGCTGTGGGTGATAGTGCCCGTCATGGTTCCTCCTCGTTGCACCTCGATTGAGCCGGTAATCAGCCGGTTGGTACAGACCACCTCCGGCGAGTCCAGGGTGATGCGGGTGTCGGCTGTCACACGGACTACCGGCACCGTGGCGGTGATGGACTCTGCCGCGGTAACGTCTGCGGTTTTGATCCCGGCGACCTGAAGCGCGCCGGTATCGGGTTCATAGGCGAGCGTGGCGCCATCGGGAAACGTCACCTGCCAGCCGTCCGCCGAGGCCGATGGCGCGGGATGCGCGTCGGAAAAAATGCCCGGCAGGATAAACGCGGTCTCCAGCTCGCCGCCGACCGCCAGCAGCATCACCTGCTCGCCAACCGAAGGCGCCCACCAGCTGCGTGAGCGTCCGGCGCGCTGGGTCAGCCACTGCAGCCAGCCGGTGGTGATCCCACCGGTCTGTACCCGGCAGCGCCCGGCGGTAAGGTCGGTTTCCACGATCACGCCGGTGCGGATCAGGTTGCGCAGTGCGCGTGCTATGTCATGAATCGATGCGTATGTGTTCATAGGTTCAGGATGCGATAAATGGAGGTCAGCGACCATTTCATCCGGCCCGCAGGCGGCCCACACAACGAGCCGTCACGGGCGAACGGGTAAATGCAGCGGCGCAGCGCCTGTTCAGCCCTCGTCCGGCGACGACGGGCGGCTCACCAGCTCATCTTTCATCCAGAGTTCTACCGGACGGGTCACCGGGGCGGGCTCTTGCGGCTCCGGCACCCAGACGGTGTGCAGGCTGCCCTCCTGCTGGCTGACAATGGCGCGTTCGCTTAACGTCAGCTGGATCTCCAGCCGCTGGCTGCCGTCATCGGCGGTCGTCAGCTGCCAGCCGATGCCGCCGGGCTGCTCTGCGGCGCGGCTCATAACGTCCGGCTGGTTGACCCGCAGCCAGGCCAGCAGCGGCGTTATCACCTCCTCCAGTGCGCCGCTGAACGGGGCAAGCGTGAGGGTCAACGGGTAGTGCGCTTCAAAGGAGAGCGAGGCGGCAAGCGTCGAGACAATGCGCCCGCTGCCGGTGGTGAGGCGTAAATGCTCCGGGTTGTCGTGCAGCGCGGGCAGCGCCGCGACCAGCGCCTGGCGCAGGCTAGTGGGTTTTAGCATCGAGTTCGTCCTGGCAATGTTTAACGGTTTCAACCTGTAACGCGCAGGCGATCAGCGCGTGCTCAAGCTGGCGGATATCGGCGCTCAGATCGCCGTTAGTGTGCGGATCGCTGCCCGGCATCGGGCAGAGCGTCACCCGCGGACAGGCGCTGGAGATAATCACCGGCGTTGGCGTAACCGGGGCGCTGGTGCAGCTCACGCACAGCATCAGGCAGCTCAGCGCCATACCAGCGGCGAAGGGCGGCATTTTCATGAAGTAGCCTCGTGAGGGTCTGCTCCCGGCGGGTCGCCAGCGTTCCGGCGGCATCAAGCCGCTGGCGCAGGGCGAGCTGGGCGCGTTCATTGTTACGGCTCTGCGTTCGTTCCGCGGCGAGGCGGGCGTGCAGCGAGCCGATGGTCTGCTGCTGGGTTTCCGCTGCGCGGTGGGCGGCGTCGAGCGATCGGGCAAGCTGACGGTTCTCGTGACCCAGCCACGCGGCGGCGGCAACCAGCAGTGCGAGCAGGGCAAGCAGCGCGCGCATCATGCCCCCTTCAGGCAGTAAGCCTGTTCCCGGGCGCGACGCTGCTTCAGCCCGTTGCTGACCACGCCGTTGACGTACACCCAGCGCGTCAGCTGAGCGCACGCCTGCTGCCACTCGCCACGCCGGATAAAGGTGGCGAAGGTCGAGCGGCAGGCCGCGCCGGTGCCCACGTTGAAGGCGAAGCTCACCGCCGCGTCGTAGACCGGGTCAGGCATCGCTGTTGGCAGGCACACCGCGAGACGGCGCTCCACGTTCAGCACGTCGCTGACCAGATTGGCGGCGGCCTCGCGCTCGGTAATGGTGCGGCCAGGGACCACGCCAGCGGTATGGCCGATGCCCGAGGTCCAGACCCCGGCGCTGCACTGGTAGGGACGAAGCCGGCACCCCTCCAGATCGGCAATCAGCGCCAGTCCGGCACGGGAGGTGTGCAGCAGCCGGAAATCGGGCACCAGCAGCGCCAGCCCCAGCACCGTCGCCAGGCTGCAGGTTTTAGCGAGTGAGTTCACGGAACACCTCGTCACCGCCGGACTTGAGCAGCAGATAGCTTTTGCGGCGGTAGTACCAGTTCACCCCGACGGTGCAGAACACCCCCAGCACGCCGAACCAGGCGGCAAAATCCTGCGGCGTCATCGCTCCAAAAAACGCCAGGCCAGCGCTCAGCCAGTAGGCAATAAACGAACTGATTTTCTCTCCGGTCAGTCCCATAGGTTGATGGTCTCCCGGGTGGGTGAGGCTGGTACCTCGGGCAGTTCGACAACCGTGCCGTGCGGCAGAACGACCCCAAGCGAGGCGAGCCCTGGATTGGCCGCCAGCGCCCGTTCGACCACGCCCTGGGTGCGGCCATAGTAGCGATCGCAAATCACATCGAGCGTGTCCCCCTGTCTGGCGATAATGTTCATCGGTGTCGCTCCTCGTTACGGTCAGTGAAAACAGGCGCAGCGCTGAGAAGCCGCGTCGCAAGCCCGCGTCACCGCAGGGCCTGAGGCTATTTTCCCGCAGCGCGGCCTGGGCGGCTATGCAAGGCAGATGGCCCGCGGGCGACACAACACCGCGGATCGCAGGCAAAAAAAAGCCCGCCGGAGAGGGCGGGCAAAACGGTGTGACATGTTCGGTGGCGGCACACGGGTGGCCGGGCAAGCGTAGGGTGAAGGCACACGGGCAGAGCACGATACTGGCAGCCGGCGTACCTGCGTTGCAGCGCTATTTTTTGGTCGTGGGGGTAACGGAGAACGTCACGCTGTAGTTGCCGTCGGTCATCATCTGCCCGCTGGCCAGCTCTGCAATCAAATTCAATGCGATCTCTCTGTCCCTCTCCTGGCTGGCCCCTTCCGACGTAAGACGGGCAATTAACTCGACCCGCTCTAACATCACCTGCTCTTTCAACCCCTGATCCACGTGACCTCCCCTACCACCAAAAGCACTGTATACATATACAGTATCACGCCAGGGGTTATTTGAAAACGTGTAAACGAACCAATCTTTCATTTTTTTATCCTGCTGATAATAAAAGAATATTCACCGTCAGATCGCGTCACGTTTGCGGTCACTTTTGCAGCCGGATCGCCGCAAATCGGGCGAGTATGTCCTGAGCCGCACGGTGCCGCTGGGCCGCGGTTTGCCGCCGTGCACAGGGTGATATTCCGAAGAGTTCGCCGCGGTATGCCCCGCGACACCACACGCCGTTGATGTGCGCCGTGGCCCCTTTCAACAGGGCGTAAGCCTGGCCGTCAGAAACGGTTTCGCCGGTGACGATGTGGATATCGGTCACGATCCGCCGGATCGCGTCGCGCTCATCCGCCCGCCCGGGCACAAACGCGGGCCTGCGCCTCTTCGGCAAACGGAGCCGGGCCGTTAAGCGACGCCGTTCCGGGCGGGTCAGCGGGATTGCGGTTTCCGGCGCCGATCCGGAATGCGGATCCGTACAGTTAGGGACAGAACTCCAAGCGCACGTACTATCCTCTGCTCCGACATCCGCCCGCTTCGGCACGATTTTCCAGGTTTTCAGGCGCGTCACCAGCGGCTGCTCGCGTCCGAGCGCCGTGTCATACACGCCGCGCACCATCATTTTTGCTTCGCCATACGGATTACGCTGCTCGCCGGTCTGATACCACAGACGTACCCGCAGCGCATCGCGCCGGACAAACGGCCCGCCCTGCGCGGTCACGTATCCCGCCCAGTCGCCGTTATCCGCAGCCTGCTGCATCGATGCCACCTCGGTGCTCAGGCGTTGCGCGGCGCGGTCATCCACCAGACGGCGCAACTCGCGGTACACCGTGACCGGCGCCCCGCCGATAAACTGAAACTGCCGAATATGCCAGCGCGCCGCCCATGCCGACACCGCCGCCGCGCTCTGTTTCAGCAGCCCGCCGCTCTCCCGGTCGCGTTCCCCTTCCAGCGCGTAGCCATCAACGTTTTTGGCGATGTACTTGGCGATATACCCGGTGGCCGACCCTTTATCGGCGTCGATAGCAACGGCGTGAAAGCGTGCCTTGCGGGCGCGTTCATCGGTTAACTCGTCACGATCGGCCTCGCAGGCATAGTCGCGCAGGATCGCCCGCACCTGGTCTACCTCTTCCGGACGCATAAACGCCAGCAGATGCCAGTGCGGGGTACCATCGTGATGCGGTTCAGCCACGCGGATGCCGAACAGGCGGATCTGCTGGCGATGCAGCCGGGCGCGGATCCGCGCCCACAGGGAAGCAAAGTAGCGTTGGGTGTCGGCGGGGCTGGCACCGTTCCAGTGACGGTTCGGGCAGCCGGCGCTCAGGGTGGCGTGGAAAGCGGACGGGGCAGTCAGGGTATAAAAGTCACCCACGTAGCCCTGCCGGGCACAGAGATCCTCAAACCCACGGATGCGGGTCATCAGCTCGCAGCGGCGGATCGCCGGGTTGGCCTGGGAGGCATCATATTTATCGATCAGGCTGATGCGGTTCCCCTCTTCATCTTCCAGCTCCATGCCTTTGAGAAACTCACGGGTGCGGCGCTTCTGCTCGCGCCACTCGCTGAGGCAGCTTTTGCTGGCGTAAGGGGTGCGGCGTCGGCTCACGTTGCCGACCGCGATCTGCAGATGTTCCCGCCATGCGCTGGCGATGCGGCGCAGGCGGCCGCGCCACCACAGGGCGTTGCACATCCGCATAATGGCCGGGCCAAGCTCCTCCTCACAGGCGTAGCGACCGGTAATGCGTTCCCAGCCCGGCGGTGTGAGGGTGAACTGCTGGCAGAGGTGGGCGGCGCGCAGATACCAGCCGTGCAGGGTTTTCAGCTCGCTGCTCGCCTCGTCGGGCGCGCTGTCCAGCTCACCCCGGATCAGGCTGGCGATGTCGCCGCCCAGCAGGTCGATATCGGCTTTTGTCAGGTCCGGCAGGCGGTTAAAACGGGCCAGCAGATCCATCACCCGCGTCGCCAGGTAGCGCCGGTATGCGTCATCAAAACGGTAGTCGAATACCTCGCTGGAAATCACCTGCTGGACGCCGCCGGCCCGGTAGCGTTCGGTGACGTGCGCCAGGCGCGGCAGCACCCGTCGGCAAAACGCGATCAGCGCGGTATTCGCCCGTGGCGCGCCGCGCTGGTCTGCCAGCCAGGTAAAGCGCTGGCGCAGGCCCGCCGTCACGCAGGTCGGATAGCGATCCAGCTCGCGGCGCGCGTCCAGCAGGGCGGCAATGCGTTTATTGCGCTGCTGCTCCTGCGCGGCGGTCAACCCCGGCGTGGCGATTGCCGGCCGCGGAGCGTTCCACGGCCAGGCGTAGAGCACCTCGCTCACAGGTCGCTCCGGTAGTGCTTCTGCTTCAGCTCCTCGATCTGCTGGCAGGTCACGCAGCAGGTCACGCCGGGCAGAATGGCGCGCCGCGTCGCCGGGATCGGTTCGTCGCACCGTTCGCAGGTGAGTCGGGTTGGCCGAACAGGCCGGGAGCGCGCCCGGAGGATATGCCGCTCCCGCGCCTCCTGCTCGTACTGCTGAGCAATATCGATTTCATCGGCCATCAGTCGATCTCCTGCGCAGCGTGCTCGAAGCGGATCGCTTCCTCGCTCAGCAGGGCTGCCGCTTCGGCGGCGTTCAACCCGTCGCGGCTGATTTTGCCAGCCAGCCGCGTCAGCCGGGTGGCCAGCGCCTGCGTGCTGAGCTTGCGCTCCTCCATACGCGTCTGGTGCAGCATTCCGGCCAGCGGTTCGTCGTAAGGTGCATCCACAGGGTGGGTAATAACGTTGTGCATGGTACTTCTCCTGAATAGGGGCAACAGCAGGCCCGGCGGGTTTACGCCATGAGTGTTGATATGTGTTATTGCGCCAGGGTCAGTCGGTCAGGAAACAGGCTCACCACGGCGCGAAGATGGTTCATGGCCCGGATAAGCGCCTGCTGTTCCTGCAGCGTTAACGCCTCAGGCGGTAACGCATGTCGACCAGTCGGGATCTTTGCCAGATAAAACAGTGCGGCCAGCGCCCGTTGGTTATCGTGAAAAGCCGGGTCGCGGCGATCGCGCATGTCGTCCAGAAAGCGCGTCACCTGCGCCCAGCCGCTGTGGTCCCAGTGGCGGGCGCGCAGCGCGGCGATGTGGTTCAACCCCGCCGTACGGGCACCAATGCTCAGCGGAACCGTTGCTGCTGTGCCTTCGATAGCCATCGCGCCTCCCGTAGCCGCCCTGGAATTCGTAAATTGCGAAAAGTAAGACGTTTATTGCGCGTTAAGCGAAATTGCACAGCCGCTCAGCGCTTCCACGGTGAGCGCGGCCATGTTGACCTCCACCCGGGCGCGGGGCTTGTCGCTTTTGTTTCGCACCGGCAGGCGGCCGTCGCGGATCATGTCCCGTGCGGTGCCGATAGCGGTACCGGTAAGGCGGCAGTACTCATGCAGCGGCAGAAAGGGGACAGGGATAGTGATTGTAATGTCAGGACGCATAAGGCAAACTCCTCGTTTCGGTTGCGCTCGGTAATAGCCAACATCATTCGCATAATCAACAAGACGAGGTCAGAATAATTCGCATTTTGCGAAGTGTCAATTCGCAATACGCATTTTGCGGAGTTCTGGAGTTTACGTGGCTGATTTCAATATTGATTTAAGTAGCGACAGTGCGTCCGTACTGGACCGGGTCATCGAAGCGTACGGCTTCCCCTCCAAAATGATGCTGGCGCAGCATCTGGATATGGCTGCCAGCAGCCTCTCCTCTCGCTATAAGCGCGGCGGCTTTCCTGCCGATATCGTGGTGCGCTGCATGGCCGAAACCGGCGTGTCGCTGGAGTGGCTGGCGACCGGCAAGGGTGAGAAGTACGCCGACCAGCCGTCAGACATCCTCAGGCTGCCGCGGCGTAAGCTGGTAGACGGTCAGCTGTTTGATGCGGGCTATGCGGTATTCGACAAGGTATTTTTCCGCGCGGGCGTACCGCTTCCGGGCGATCCGTTCTGCCTGCAGGATGAGAAAGCGCAGTACGTAATCGACAAAACCTTCGACGATATCTATGACGGCGAGTGGCTGGTAAATATTGAAGGGAAAATCAGCGTGCGCTCGCTTATCCGCATCCCGGTGCGCAAAGTGCGCGTCAGCGGCGTGGGCACCGCCTTCGACTGTGCGCTGGAAGAGATCGAGGTGTTGGGACGGGTGGTGATTACCATCATTAACTGATCGACAGCATGGCGGCACGCAAGGTGCCGCGGGTTACGCTTCAGCATAATGTCAGGCGAAGCCAGAACCGCCACAGCGCAAATACCACCAGCAGCAGTAGTGCTGCATTCATTATCAGTGATGTCAGCCGGGTTCGTTTAAGCCCGTACAGCCAGGGTAACAGCAAGATAATTGTTATTGGCACCGTTACATCTCGCGTATCATCGACCACAAATGCCCGATGTGCGACGCAGGCATTTTTTATCTCCTCACCATTGATAAAGACTTCCTCTTTAAATGAAGAGAGTAAATAGATAGCGGCGATAGAAAAGAGCCAATACAGGACAGGCACCAGACGCTTCACTGGCTCGCTCCCATAATCTTCATGATCCTGTTTCGTTTCTTAATAATGCGTCTGCCGTAAGAGGTGTACGCTCTGCTACTGCGAATTTTCAGAAAATACATCGCTTTTTGTATGTGGCAGTTAACGCGTTGGCTTTTTTTTGCCGCTAAAGAGCGGGCTTAATTCGTGTTCAAAAAAAGCCCGCTCGCGCGGGCTTTTTTATTGCTTGCTACTCCAGATCCTTCAGATGGTCATTCTTATTTAGCGTCATCAGCGCGGCGATGCTGACAACGGCCGTGGTCATCACGTACCAGGCCGGAATATCGACGTTGCCGGTCTGCTTAATCAGGCCGGTGATAATCAGCCCGGCGCAGCCGGAGAACAGCGCATTCGAGAGGGAATACGCCAGGCCAAGCCCGGTGTAGCGTACCCGGGTCGGGAACATCTCGGAGAGCATTGCCGGGCCGGGACCGGCCAGAATACCCACCAGCCCACCGGCAATCAGCACCACCAGCGCTTTAATCGCCAGCGTGGCGCTCTCCGCCTGCAACACTTTCAGCAGCGGCAGGGCGAGGATCAGCAGCAGGCAGGAGGCCACCACCATGACGGTGCGCCGCCCGATGCGGTCGCTGAGCATCCCTGCCGGGATAATGGTCAGCGCAAACCCGATATTGGAGATCACTGCGATCAGCAGCGCCTGATTAAATCCGGTGTGCAGCGCCGATTGCAGGTAGGTCGGCATGATCACCAGATAGGTATAACCCGCCGCCGACCACACCATCACCCGGCCAATCGCCACGAGGATATTTTTGATGGTCGCCCCGGTGCTGGCTTTGACCGGTGCGGCGTGTCCGGTTTGCTGCTGCTGACGCACAAATCCCGGCGTCTCTTCCATGCTCACCCGCAGCCAGAGCGCCACGCCCCCCATCGGCAACGCAATAAAGAACGGAATGCGCCATCCCCAGTCGTAGAGCGCCTCCGGGCTGAGCAGCACCGACAGCAGCGCCACAATGCCCGCCCCGGCCAGCAGACCAAGCGCGACGGTAAAGGACTGCCAGGCCCCATACAGACCGCGCTTGCCGCGCGGTGCGAATTCAGTCATCAGCGAGACGGCGCCGCCGTACTCCCCACCGGCAAACAGCCCCTGGAGAATACGAAGGCCGGTGACGATCAGCGGGGCGGCAACGCCGATACTGGCGTAAACCGGCACCAGGCCAATCGCCGCGGTGGCGAGCGTCATGCAGACAAGCACGACGATCAGCGTCGGCTTGCGCCCGATCCTGTCCCCCATGCGCCCGAACACTACCGCGCCAAGCGGCCGGAAGAAGAACGCCACGGCGAAGGAGGCGTATGTAAGGATCAGGCTGGTGAGTTCCCCCTCCCCTTCCAGACGGAAAAAGTTCCTGGCGATAACGGTGGCCAGAAAACCATAGACCGCGAACTCGTACCATTCGATAAAGTTGCCGATCGAACCGGCGATCAGCGCGCGCTTGTGGGCGCTGGTGGTCGCAGCGTGTTGTTGCATAGCAGATCGTCTCCTCAGCGGATTGTTATCGTTATAGTCGGCATGCGAAGCCGGCTGGCTCACGCGGTTTCCAGAATAAATTATTCCATCGCAAACCAAACGAAGAAATATAATATTCTTATCGATGTGTGAGCCTGTTCACGGTGAGGAGTATGAAAACGCGAAGGGAGAGGGGGGCGACGCGCGCCCCGGACATTTACTTGTTGTGCCAGTAGGCCGCGGCACGTACCAGCTGCGGGTCAAACGCCTCGCTTTCAAAGCGGCGGCTCAGGTTTTTCACCGTTTTGCCTTCCCCGGTGATCCAGATGAAGTAGTCTTCGCCCGGAAGGGTTAACGCCGCCAGCTGCGCCTCGATAGCCGCTTCGTGATGGCCCACTACCCAGTGAATATCCGCATTGTCGAGATGCGCGAGATAGTCCTGGCAGGCCGCGTCACCGACGGTGACGATCGCGACAATCTGCGCGTGCTGCCCGGCGTCGCGCAGCGTTTCCAGCCTGCGACGCAGCGCCGGCATTCCGGATTCATCGCAAACGTAAAGCTGATACGCGTAGCTCAGCGGCACCACCAGCGAGCCGCGCGGCCCGCCGATGGTCAGCCTGTCGCCCTCGCCCGCCTGCTGCGCCCACCGGCTCGCCACGCCGCCGTTATGAATAAAGAAGTCGAGCGCCAGTTCGTGACGCGCCTCGTCGTAGAGCGGCGTGTAGTCGCGCGAAGCCGGACGCACGTTGTTTGGCCAGACGATGCCTTCGTCCGTCACCGTGGGCGGTACGAACGGCACGCCGGGTTCAGGGAAGAACACTTTGGTGTGATCGTCAAAGCCGCGCGAGGTAAATCCGTCGAGCGCTTCGCCGCCCAACACCACGCGCTGAAAGCCGGCGCTGATGCGCTCGCTGCGCAGCACGCTAAGCTCGCGAAAACGCAGATCGTTGCGCACGCGCTGCGGGTAAATCGTAGTGGATTGCGTCATTTTTTTGCCTTCAACACCGTTAAGAAGCAGATTACGATATATCTAAATTTTGTGTAAATGATAATGATTGCCATCAACGAGGAAAGCAAGATCTTTTTTTGATATAGCCGCCCTGCATGGCATGCGCTTTTCCACCCAATTTAAACGACATATATTTCATAGAGATAAACATAATCGTTATCTATATCTTGTAACGGAGAGCAGTTTAGATATAAATAGATATATCTGACATGGAGTAATGCAATGCGATCTTCTTCCCCTCATCACGCTGCCGGAAACGAGCACTACGGCCACGGCGGCCCTCGCCGTCAGCGTTTTTTCGGTCACGGCGAACTGCGGCTGGTAGTTCTCGATATCCTGACGCGCGGCGCCAGCCACGGCTATGAGCTGATCAAAGAGATCGAGGCGCTGACCCAGGGCAACTACACCCCCAGCCCTGGCGTCATCTATCCGACGCTGGATTTTCTGGAGGATCAGGCGCTGATTACCATCCGCGAGGAGGAGAACGGTCGCAAAAAGATTGCCATCACCGTGGCGGGACAGCGCTGGCTGGATGAGCACAGCGCCCTGCTGGGTGAGATTCTGGATCGCGTCCGGGCGCGCTGCGTGGGGCATCAGCTGCGTAAAGATCCGCAGATGAAGCGCGCGCTGGAGAATTTTAAGGCGGTGTTGGATCTGAAGGTAAATCAGGGGGAAGTCAGCCCCGCGCAGCTCAAACAGATCGTGGCGATCATCGACGGCGCGGCGCTGC
The DNA here is from genome assembly GCF_000463155.2 of Siccibacter turicensis LMG 23730. Classification (GTDB taxonomy): domain Bacteria; phylum Pseudomonadota; class Gammaproteobacteria; order Enterobacterales; family Enterobacteriaceae; genus Siccibacter; species Siccibacter turicensis. The sequence continues at coordinate 327,181 of NZ_AWFZ01000017.1, forward strand.
ACATTACCCAGCTTGAGTGATGGAAACCCGGGCCAGCGGCCCGGGATCCGGTCAGGCCAGCGCTTCGCGCACGCGGAAGACTTTGATCATCTCCTTAAGGTGATGCGCCTGGTCCTGCAACGATGCCGCGGCGGCCACCGACTCCTCGACCAGCGCCGAGTTTTGCTGCGTGGTGGTGTCGATCATGCCGATGGCCGTGTTGATCTGCGCAATGCCGTCCGACTGCTCGCGGCTGGCCTGGGCGATCTCCTTCAGAATACCGTCCATTTCATTGACGTTTTTCACCATGCCGGTGATCAGTCCACCCGCCTCTTCCACCAGCGCCATCCCTTCACGGGCCTGGCCGGCAGAGTTTTCAATCAGGCTACGGATCTCGCTGGCGGACGACGCACTCTTCTGCGCCAGCTGACGTACTTCGCCCGCTACTACCGCAAAGCCCCGCCCGTGCTCCCCGGCGCGTGCTGCCTCTACCGCGGCGTTCAGCGCCAGGATATTGGTCTGGAACGCGATGGCGTCGATCAGGTTGATGATGTCCGACATCCGGTTTGAGGTGTCGTTAATCATGCGCATTTTGCTGGTCACCTGCCCCATCTTCTCGCCGTTGCTTTTCACGCCGCTGGCCGCTTCAGACGACAGGCGCGTGGCGTGGGTGGTGTTGTCGTAGGTGTTTTTCACCGTGGCGGTGATCTGCTCCATCGAGGCGGCAGTTTCCTCTACCGAACTGGCCTGCTCCTCGGTACGCGAGGCGAGATCCTGGTTGCCGGCAACAATCTGTGACGCCGCGCTGGAGATGCTTTCCGAGCTGTGCTGCACCTCCTGCACGATATCCAGCAGACGCGTTTTCATCTCCATCAGCGCGTTAAGCAAGACGCCGGTCTCATCGCGATGATGGCTGTCCACCGAGCGGGTCAAATCGCCATCGGCGATAGCGCGGGCAAACGCCACCGCCTGGCTGAGCGGTCCGGTAATCGAGCGTACAATCGCCACGCCAATCACCACCGCCAGCGCGATGCAGATTAACCCGAGGATAATCAGCATCAGACGGTTGCTCTGGTAATCTTCGGCAACGCTGACGCCCGATGCGTTCATCTGGTTGTTCTGGATAGTAATCAGCTCCTGCACCGCTTTTTTGTAGCGATCCTGCAAGCCGACGGTGGTGTTCATCATCTCGTCCATCGCGCCACTGCGGTTGTTTTGCTGGACGGCGGCGAGCAGGCGGAAACGGGAGTCGAGATACTGCTTACGAATCTCCTGAATGCGTGCCAGTACCGCACGAGACTGGGGGTCGGTTAATGACCCATCGAGCGATTTAATCAGCGTGGTGATGGTGGCGCTGATGGCCGCCATGCGCTGTTCGGACTGCGTTGCCCAGCGCTTATCCTCATCCAACAGCAGCAGCTGCTGAACGTTCACAAACTCCTGAAAGTTCTCGATCAGCTGATTAGCTTTTACCGTAGTGGGATAGGTGTCCCCCACAATGCTCTGGATGTTGTTATTTGCACTGCTCAGGCTCAATAACGAGAGCCCGGCGCTCAGGATCAGCAGCATCACAAAGAAGGCGAAGGCGAGGGTTAATTTTGTGCGTATTTTTACATCATGTAAGGACATATTTTCTCCGTAAGACTGACAGTACGTGACTAACACCGGGAACATCCCGTGAGGGCCAGTAAATATGCGGAAAGAAGAAGGGAAGCCCTCACGAAGTTACGGTGAGTTATCGGACGGCACGAAGGTAACTTTATGACTTTGATCGTTTTTTTCTTTCGGTAATAGCCGCTTCGATAGCTCACGACTATTAATGGTGATTTATTGATCGGGAAATTGTGTTTAAGATCACTTTTTGTTGCAAAAGGAGGTAATTGAAAAAGCGCGTTTTGTGCGGCGTAAAATCTTTTTTTTGCGTGAGGACTCACGTAAATGCCGCGCATATTTTCAGCAATTTAATAATTAATTAACAAGATGGAAATATAAAGAGGCGCAGCGAGAAAAATAGCGTGGCGGGAGAAAGAGTAGAAATAAAGCCCGGCATCTCTGCCGGGCTGACGGGCTATTGCAGGACGGTAACCGCGTCTTCGAGACGCTCGGCGCGGTGCTTAACCATGGATGACACCTGGGCGCTCTCCTCCACCAGACCGGCGTTTTTCTGGGTGATGTTGTCGAGCTCGGCCACGGCACGGGTCAGCTCAGACAGCCCCTGCGCCTGCTCCGAGGTGGCGCTGCTGATCTGCCCGATAAGCTGGGTCACGTTTTGCACCTGTGCCACGATATCCTGCATGGTGCGTCCGGCTTCATGCACCTGCACGGCGCCGGACTGCACTTTGCTGGCGCTGGCGTCGATAAGCTTACGAATATCGTTCGCGGCGTTGGCGCTGCGGCTCGCCAGATGGCGCACTTCACCGGCGACCACGGCAAAGCCTTTGCCCTGCTCCCCTGCGCGTGCCGCCTCAACCGCGGCGTTCAGGGCCAGGATGTTGGTCTGGAAGGCGATGTCGTTGATGAGTGACGTAATGGAGCCGATACGCTGCGTGCTGTCGGCGATTTCATCCATGGTAGTGACCACGGTTTCCATCGCGTCGCCGCCGTTGGCCGCCGCCTGGCTTGCGGCGCTGGAAAGTTTATCCGCCGCCGCCGCGGTTTCGGAGTTGTTCTGCACCGAGGCGGCCATCTGGCTCATGGTGGTGACGGTCTGCTGCACGTTGACCACCGTCTGACGGGTGCGTTCGTTCAGATCGTCGTTGCCTTTCGCCAGCGTCTCGCTGCCGGTGCGTACGCTCACGACTTGGCTTGTGACATCGTTGATAAGCCAGCGGCACATCAGCCCCAGCTGACCCACCGCACGCAGCGTCAGGCCGATCTCATCGGCACGGTTGAGGTGATCTACCGTGTTGCGCTCCCCGGTGGCGACGCGCAGCGCCTGTGCCGCAACGTTGGCAATCGGTCGGGCGATCTGCCATTCAAACAGCGCGGTGCCCACTATCATTGCCAGCGCGCTGACCACCGCCGACAGGGCAAAATCGCTGCCGCTCTGGCCCAGCGCCAGCTGGCCTGCAACCAGCAGCACGTAGAGTAGCGCCATGACGCAGCGGATGCGGCAGCGCAGCCCGATGGCCGGCAGTTTGCCGAGCCAGCCTTTGCGCAGCACCAGTCCCTTGAACAGCCGCCGCTTTGCGGTGCCGTTATTCAGCGCCTCGTACAGCGGCTCAACGGCCGCGATCTCGCTGGCGGATGCCTGGCTGCGGATCGACATATAGCCGGTGACTTCACCGTTACGCACCATCGGCACCGCATTCGCGCGCACCCAGTAGTGGTCGCCGTCCTTGCGCAGGTTTTTAACAATGCCGCTCCAGGGTTCGCCCTGCTGGAGGGTGTACCACATGTCAGCAAAGGCGGCTTTCGGCATATCAGGGTGGCGAACAATATTGTGCGCGCTGCCGGTCAGCTCATCGAGCCGGTAGCCGCTGGCCTGAACAAAGCTGTCGTTGGCGTGGGTGATGTAACTGTGCAGATCGGTAGTCGACATCAGGGTGGTGTTGTCATCCAGCATATATTGACGCTGGGTGGCGACGGGACGAGAAGGCATAGCAGCTCCGTTGGGCAGGTTATCCAGTTGTTAATCTTTTTTCTGCTTTGTTATTTCGGCGCTATGCAGTTTAACTTTAGGTATTAAACAGGACTGAGATCGCAAAAAAGCACATTAGGCGTAATTTTATTGTTGTTATTGATGATGATTTTTTATCGAATAGTTTCAGTCCGTTAGCATAAAAGCGTAGCTAGAGCGCCACCATTTCCTCCTCACGGGTCGCCAGCACGCAGCGATTACGCCCGCTGTTCTTACCGTAGTAAAGCGCGCGATCGGCACGACCAATCGCCGTATGCAGCGAGTCGCAGGTGCTGACGCGCGTCAGGCCACCGGTCACGGTCACCGGCAGCACGGCGTTCTCCAACACCACCGGATGCTGTTCAAGCCAGGCGCGGATATGGCGGGCCGCGTCCATCGCGTCCTGCTCGCTGCTGCGATTAAGCAGCACCACGAACTCCTCACCGCCGAAACGGTAGATACGCTCGTCGTGGTTCGCCCCGGCCTCCAGGGTGGCCGCCACGTCGCGCAGGACGTCATCCCCGGCGTTATGGCCCCAGACATCGTTTACCGTTTTAAAGCGATCGATATCCATCATCAGCAACCAGAGCGTGGCGCTTCGCTGCGGGTCGGTGCGAATATGTTCGAAATCAAGATAGAGTAAATGGCGCAGCGGTAGGCCGGTCAGGGTATCGTGCATATTGCGGAATGTGATCAGCGCCTGCTTATATTTATCTATGGCGTAAACAAATTGTTGCTGAGCGTCATGGTATTGCTGCAATACCTGTTCAGTGACGCGCTTTTCCGTAATGCTGGTTAATAACTCTCGCGCCCGATCGTGCATTATTATATGCATGTCATAGATATGTTCGACCAGCCGTTGATAACGCGACGGTTCAATTTTAAAACGGCTAAACCAGACGCTGAAGCAGCATTTTTCATGGGCCCGTTCATGGGTGATGGCCTCATCCGGCTCACCGCCCAGCAGGCTCAGCTGCAGCAGTTTCCCTGCCCAGGCATGATGCTCTGCGATCGCAAGGTTTAATTCCACGATGCTGCGGTCAATATCCACAAGGTGAATCATTCAGTAGTCTCAAATTAAAAAGGGCAACAGAGAAATATAAAATTCAGAAAAGCGCGCTAATGATAAAGTAATTACCCCTGCTGCCGTTTAAAACTTATACAAATTTACAGATTACTATATTCGTACTTATTATTCGCAAAAACCGAAACGATTTACGCCCATTAAATAAGAATTTATCGGGTTGCGTGCCTCATTATTGTGCAGATATGCACGGTCATAAAGCAGTGCCTGAATAAGCGCTTTGTAAGAAAACCAGGGCGGCAGCACGAAGCGTTGCGCAATGTGAATCGGGATGATTAAATTTTGTACAAGTTGCTTTACGCCAGGCGTTTATCTTGATTTCACCGACCCCAGCCGGGATGGCGCGTTCCCTGCAATACTTAAGTCGGTATCATAAGATACGCGATCCCCGGGAGCTCATTTTGAACAGGTTACCTTCCAGCGCCTCGGCTCTTGCCTGTACCGCGCACGCACTGAACATCATTGAAAAACCCACCTTAGACCATGAGGAGATGAAAGCCCTGAACCGTGAAGTGGTGGATTACTTTAAAGAACATGTGAATCCAGGCTTCTTAGAGTATCGAAAATCTGTAACAGCAGGCGGGGATTACGGAGCCGTAGAGTGGCAGGCGGGCAGTCTGAATACGCTTGTCGACACCCAGGGACAGGAGTTTATTGATTGCCTGGGTGGCTTTGGCATTTTCAACGTGGGGCACCGTAATCCAACTGTGGTTTCCGCCGTACAGCATCAGCTCGCTAAACAACCTCTGCACAGTCAGGAACTGCTCGACCCGCTACGGGCCATGCTCGCCAAAACCCTCGCCGCGCTCACGCCCGGTAAACTGAAATACAGCTTCTTCAGCAACAGCGGCACCGAATCGGTGGAGGCGGCGCTGAAACTCGCCAAAGCCTACCAGGCACCGCGCGGTAAATTCACCTTTATTGCCACCAGCGGCGCGTTTCACGGCAAATCCCTGGGCGCACTCTCGGCGACCGCGAAATCCACCTTCCGTAAACCCTTCATGCCGCTGCTGCCGGGCTTTCGCCATGTGGCGTTCGGTGATATTGACGCCATGCGCGCGGCGCTCAGCGACGGGCAGAAAACCGGGGATGACGTCGCCGCGGTGATCCTCGAGCCGATTCAGGGTGAAGGCGGCGTCATTCTTCCTCCACCGGGCTATCTGCCGGCGGTACGCCAGCTGTGCGATGAGTTTGGCGCGCTGCTCATCTTCGATGAAGTGCAGACCGGCATGGGCCGCACCGGCAAGATGTTCGCCTGCGAGCATGAAAACGTGCATCCCGACATTCTGTGCCTCGCCAAGGCGCTGGGCGGCGGGGTGATGCCCATCGGCGCCACCGTCGCCACCGAAGAGGTGTTCTCGGTGCTGTTCGATAACCCTTTCCTGCACACCACCACTTTTGGCGGGAATCCCCTCGCCTGCGCGGCGGCGCTGGCGACCATCAATGTGCTGCTGGAAGAGAACCTGCCCGGCCAGGCGGAGCAGAAAGGCGATATGCTGCTGGATGGCTTCCGCCAGCTGGCGCGCCAGTATCCCGGACTGGTGCAGGCGGTGCGCGGTAAGGGAATGCTGATGGCGATTGAGTTTGTCGATAACGACATCGGCTACACCTTTGCCAGCGAGATGTTCCGCCAGCGGATACTGGTGGCCGGCACGCTCAACAATGCCAAAACCATCCGCATCGAGCCGCCGCTGACGCTGACCCTTGAGCAGTGCGAACTGGTCCTTAAGGCCGCGGATAACGCCCTGCAGGCGCTGGAAACCTCGTCCCCGCGCGAAGCCGTTGCCCAGTAGACTATGCGCTCCCGACTCCGCCGTCGGGAGCCTTTTCAGCCGCGCCCCGCTCTCCCGTTCTTTGAATCCCATCACAATCGGCATCTCTGGCTTTTCCATTTGCCGCGCTGATAGCTAAATTAGAACTCATCCGACCACATAATAAAAATAGCCTGGAAGAGACTATGAGCTACCCGTCGCTGTTCGCCCCGCTTGATCTCGGCTTCACCCAACTTAAAAGCCGCGTGCTGATGGGGTCGATGCATACCGGTCTTGAAGAACATCCGGACGGCGTGGCGCGTCTGGCGGCGTTCTATGCCGAACGCGCGCGGCACGGCGTGGCGCTGATCGTCACCGGCGGCATTGCGCCCTCTCCTGAAGGGGTGGCGATTGCCGGCGGCGCGGTGCTCAACGCGCCGGAGCAGGTGGCGCATCACCGGGCCATTACCGACGCGGTGCATCACGAGGGTGGCAAAATCGCCCTGCAGATCCTGCATACCGGACGCTACAGCTACCAGCCTCACCCGGTTGCCCCTTCGGCGATTCAGGCCCCGATCAACCGCTTTGCGCCACAGGCGTTAACCCATGAGGAGATTGTCGCGCTGATCGATGACTTCGCGCGTTGCGCCCAGCTGGCGCGGGAGGCGGGTTACGACGGGGTGGAGATCATGGGCTCAGAAGGCTACCTGATTAACCAGTTTCTCGCCTCGCGCACCAACCAGCGTGACGACCAGTGGGGCGGCGACTACTCGCGCCGGATGCGCTTCGCGGTGGAGGTGGTACGGGCGGTGCGCGAACGGGCAGGCCGCGACTTCATCGTTATCTATCGTCTGTCGATGCTCGATCTGGTGGAGGGCGGTGGCACGCTCGATGAAGCGATTATGCTGCTCAACGCGGTCGAAGAGGCTGGCGCGACGCTGATTAATACCGGCATCGGCTGGCACGAGGCGCGTATTCCCACCATCGCGACGTCGGTTCCGCGCGGGGCGTTCAGCTGGGTCACCCGCGCGCTGAAGGCGCATACTCAACTGCCGATCGTTACCACTAACCGCATTAACGACCCCGAGGTCGCGAACGCTATTCTGGCGCGCGGCGATGCGGATATGGTGTCGATGGCCCGGCCCTTCCTGGCCGACGAAGCCTTTCTCAGCAAGGCGGCGCAGGGCCGCAGCGATGAGATCAATACCTGCATCGGCTGCAATCAGGCCTGCCTCGATCGGATCTTCGCGGGCAAAGTCACCTCCTGCCTGGTAAACCCGCGCGCCTGCCACGAAACCCTTATGCCGGTAGAACCGGCCGTGAAGCGTAAAACGCTGGCGGTGGTGGGCGCAGGCCCTGCCGGGCTGGCGTTTGCCGTTAACGCGGCGGCGCGAGGGCATCAGGTGACGCTGTTTGACGCCGCGCCGGAGATCGGCGGCCAGTTCAATATCGCCAAACAGATCCCCGGCAAAGAGGAGTTTTACGAAACGCTGCGCTACTACCGTCGAATGATCGACGTGACAGGCGTCACCCTGCGTCTCGGCAACCTGGTTCGCGCGCCGGATCTGGCGGGATTCGATGAAACGATCCTCGCCTGCGGGATCGCGCCGCGTACCCCGCCGATCCCCGGCATCGATCACCCGTCGGTGCTGAGCTATCTCGATGTATTGCGGGATAAGGTGCCGGTGGGCAAGCGCGTGGCGATTATCGGTTGCGGCGGTATTGGGTTTGATACCGCGATGTACCTGAGCCAGTCGGGGGCGTCCACCAGCCAGAATATCAGCGAATTCTGCGCCGAATGGGGTATCGACCAGAGCCTGACGCAGCCCGGCGGCCTGCGGCCAGAGGGAGCGCAGCTGGCGAAAAGCCCGCGGCAGATCGTCATGCTTCAGCGCAAGGCCAGCAAACCGGGCGAAGGACTGGGGAAAACCACCGGGTGGATCCACCGCGCCACGCTGCTGGCGCGGGGCGTGAAGATGGTGCCAGGCGTAAGCTATCAGCGCATCGATGACGAGGGGCTGCACGTTAGCATTGGCGGTGAGACCCAGGTGATTGCGGTGGATAACATCGTGCTTTGCGCCGGTCAGGAGCCGCGCCGCGATCTGGCGGATGCGTTGATGATTGCCGGCAAAGCGGTGCACCTGATTGGCGGCTGCGATGTGGCGCTGGAGCTGGATGCGCGCCGGGCTATTGAACAGGGCACCCGGCTGGCCCTGGCGATCTAACGGCAGGTCGGCGGCATGATAACGGGTGCGCTACGGTGACTCACACGCCCCCACGTCTGCCGCCGATGTGCTTACCCTTTCAACGGCTGACTCAGCGCTTCTTGCGCGTCTTCACCGCTTTCAGGATCACGAACTTATTGTTGGTGTCGATGGTTTCGCAGTTACCGAAGATCTTCTTCAGCTTGCGGAAGTAATCGAGGTGGCGGTTGCCGACGATGCGCAGCTCGCCGCCGTACTGCAGGCAGCGCCGGGCGTGGTGGAACATCTCCCAGGCAACCTGATCGGAAATGGCGTGCTGCTGGTGGAACGGCGGGTTACAGAGGATCGCGGTGAAGCGATCGGACTCTACGCCCGACAGCGCGTTGTTGATCATAAACTCGCAGCGCAGCGCGTCATCCGGCAGGTTGGTTTTGACATTCAGACGGCTGGACTCAACCGCCATTGGCGATTCATCCACAAACACCACTTTCGCCTGCGGGTTCTGCGCCAGCAGCGTCAGGCCAATCACCCCGTTACCACATCCGAGATCGACGATCTCCCCTTCCAGGTTTTCCGGCAGGTGCTGCATAAAGAAGCGCGCCCCGATATCCAGCCCGGTGCGGGAGAAGACGTTGGCGTGGTTGTGAATAGTCCAACCAGTCTCGTCCAGCGTCCAGCTCAGGGTCTCCGGCGCCTCGGCCAGCGCCGGCGCGGTGAAGGTCGCATTGATGAGGCGCGCCTTTTTCCAGGCAAGCGTCGTGGTGGTCGGCCCGAGGATTTTCTCAAACAGCTCCAGCGTGGAGTTGTGAATATCGCGCGCTTTAGCCCCGGCGATGATGCGCGTTTCCGGCGTCACGACACGACGCAGGGCGCGCAGCTGCTGCTCAAGGAGCGCCAGGGTTTTCGGGATCTTAATCAACACCAGCCCCGGCGCGTCCGGGTAGGCGGCCGTGCTGTCGAGAAAGGTCACGCTGGACTCCTCGATATCGTTCAGACGCAGGTTCTGGCGAATCGCCAGCTCGCTCAGGTAGGAGTCGCCGATCGCATAAGGCTTGTGCGCCGCCAGCTCACAGGAGAGCGCCCCGAACGCATCGTTGAAAATCAGGATCGGACCGACGGGTTCGTCCAGCTGTTGCAGCAGATACTCGTCTGCAGCTTCCCACGCCTGTAGCGGGTTGACGTCGTCCGTTTCCGGAAAACGCTTAAGCGTCAGTGAACGAAAACTGTTGTCTGGTTGGCTCATCGGCCCTCCTGGATGGTAAAATTTCAGTATTAGCCCCGTAACGGGGGCGAGAGTATACCCTTTTTCGCCGATCTGAGATAAGCATGAGTGAACTGATTTACCTGCAGGGCTACCCGGAGCAGCTGCTGTCCCAGGTACGCGCCCTGATCAACGACCAGCGGCTGGGCGACGTGCTGCGCCAGCGCTACCCTCACCGGCACGACATCGCCACCGATAAAGCGCTGTGGGCCTATACCCAGGGGCTGAAAAACCAGTACCTGCGCAGCGCCCCGCCGGTCAATAAAGTGATGTACGACAACAAGATCCACGTGCTGAAAAACGCGCTCGGGCTGCATACCGCCGTATCGCGCATTCAGGGCAGCAAGCTGAAAGCGAAAGCGGAAATTCGCGTCGCCACCGTTTTTCGCGGCGCGCCCGAGCCGTTTCTTCGCATGATCGTGGTGCATGAACTGGCGCATCTTAAAGAGAAAGAGCACAACAAAGCGTTCTATCAGCTCTGCTGCCATATGGAGCCGCAGTACCACCAGCTGGAGTTTGATACCCGTCTGTGGTTGACGCATCTGGCGCTCGGCGGCAGCGCATCAGACGAGACGGCCAGCCGACCGGCGTAAAGTAAATCTGGAATCCGCTACGCGAAATCGCCTTTTGCTGCACTGGATTTGTCATCTTTCCGTGGTAGTCTGCAACGATACTTAGCCAGCGGAGATAGCGCCCCTCTATGATACGTTTCGCCGTAGTTGGAACGAACTGGATCACCCGCCAGTTCGTCGATGCCGCCCATGAAACCGGCAAATTCAAACTGACCGCCGTTTACTCTCGCAGCCTTGAACAGGCCCAGAGCTTCGCCAGCGATTATCCCGTCGAACACCTTTTCACCTCGCTTGAGGCGATGGCGCAAAGCGATGCGATTGATGCGGTGTATATCGCCAGCCCAAATTCGCTGCATAGCGAGCAGAGCTGCCTGTTTATGCGTCATAAGAAGCACGTTATCTGCGAGAAGCCGCTGGCCTCTAACCTGCGGGAAGTGGAAGCCGCTATCGCCTGCGCGCGTGAAAACCAGGTCGTGCTGTTCGAGGCGTTTAAAACGGCCAGCCTGCCTAATTTCATCGCCCTGCAACAGGCGCTGCCGAAGGCCGGTAAGCTGCGTAAAGCGCTGATCAACTACTGCCAGTACTCCTCGCGCTATCAGCGTTATCTCGACGGTGAAAACCCCAATACCTTCAATCCGGCCTTTTCCAACGGCTCCATCATGGATATTGGCTTTTACTGCCTGGCGAGCGCGGTTGCACTATGGGGTGAACCCTATTCGGTGCAGGCCAACGCCGCGCTGCTGGAGAGCGGCGTAGACGCGCACGGCACCGTGGTGATGCACTACGGCGATTTCGATGTGATCCTCACCCATTCCAAAGTCAGCGACTCGACGATCCCCAGCGAAATCCAGGGCGAAGCCGGATCGCTGGTGATTGAGAAGATCTCGGAGTGCCAGAAGATCACCTTCGTACCGCGCGGCGGTAAGCCGCAGGATCTGACGCAGCCGCAGCACATTAATACCATGCTCTACGAAGCCGAAACCTTTGCCCGCCTGGTCAACGACAACGAAGTCAACCATCCGGGCCTGGCGGTAAGCCGCATCACCGCGAAACTGCTCACGGACATTCGTGCGCAAACGGGCGTAGTTTTCCCGGCGGATGACGTCAGTACCGAGCTGCCGGCGTAAAGCTTTGTAAAACGGCGTCGGGGTTACCTTGACCCTCCTCATTGCCTGTAATACTTTGTTACGAGCAAAGGGGAGTAACTTCTTCGCCGGTGGATCGTCATTACGATGCGTAACGCATCCGGTTGCCGGGCAACATAACCTTCAGTTCTACCTTCGCCTCTGCAGCGTGAAATATGACGGGGTCCCCCCTAAATAATTCGCGTTGTAGACAGGCGGCAGGTTCACGAATCGACGGGAGCATACACCAGTATGTGACCGGAGTGAGTGAACCAGGCCAACGCCTCTGTGGCGCGAAGTATGACGGGGATTTCTGTTGTAAGTGAGACCTTGCCGGAAGGCGAGATCCATTTGCGACAAGCGAAACGGCTGACGTCTTCCGACGTTAGCCGTTTTTGTTTTTTAAGGAATCTCTCTATGAATACTGTCGGCACCCCGCTGTTATGGGGCAGTTTCGCCATCGTGGTGATCATTATGCTGGCTATCGACCTCCTGCTGCAGGGGCGCCGCGGCTCGCACGCGATGTCCATGAAGCAGGCGGCCGCATGGTCACTGGTCTGGGTTACCCTATCCCTGCTGTTTAACGCGGCCTTCTGGTGGTATCTCACCGAAACCCAGGGGCGTGCGGTGGCGGATACCCAGGCACTCGCCTTCCTCACCGGCTATCTGATTGAAAAAGCGCTGGCGGTGGATAACGTCTTCGTCTGGCTGATGCTGTTCAGCTATTTCGCCATCCCTGCCGCGCTGCAACGCCGCGTGCTGATCTATGGCGTACTGGGCGCGATCGTGCTGCGTACGATCATGATTTTCGCCGGTAGCTGGCTTATCACCCAGTTCTCGTGGCTGCTCTACGTGTTCGGTGCTTTTCTGCTGTTCACCGGGGTAAAAATGGCGCTGGCGAAAGAGGACGACAGTGGTATCGGCGACAAGCCGATGGTGCGCTGGCTGCGCGGTCACCTGCGCATGACCGACACCATCGAAAATGAGCACTTCTTCGTGCGCAAAAACGGGCTGCTGTTTGCGACCCCGCTGTTCCTGGTGCTGATCCTGGTCGAGATCAGCGACGTGATTTTCGCGGTCGACAGCATCCCGGCGATTTTCGCGGTGACCACCGATCCGTTTATCGTGCTGACCTCGAACCTGTTCGCGATCCTCGGCCTGCGTGCGATGTATTTCCTGCTGGCCGGCGTGGCGGAGCGCTTCTCGATGTTGAAATACGGGCTGTCGATCATCCTGGTGTTTATCGGCGTGAAGATGCTGATTGTGGATTTCTATCACATCCCTATCGCCATCTCGCTGGGCGTGGTGTTCGGTATTCTGGTGCTGACGCTGCTGATCAATACCTGGGTTAACCGCCGTAACGACCGGAAAAATACCGCGAGTTAAGGTTTCGCCTCCCCCCGTATTCGCATCCGCCGGATGCGGGGTTGAGGCCCACACGCCTTTCTGTAAAAGACAGACGATGAAAATGATTAACCTGTCACAGTAATGTTAATTAATAGTTAAAAAACGCGAGCAATCTGGTAAATCCAGCACTATTCCCTTTTCAGCTGTCCTTCCTTCCCTATACTCATCCATGCAAACTTTTGTTACATCCTGACAAAGCGTCACTCAAGATGACGCCCGGGATGGAACCACATCATTATCGAAGGAAACATTGTATGACTACACAATCTAAACCCGACGGGCTGGTGAAACGCCTGGCGCAGGGCAGCCTGGTAAAACAGATTCTGGTGGGACTGGTGCTCGGCATCGCGCTCGCCTGGCTGTCAAAACCCGCCGCCGAAGCAGCGGGTTTACTCGGCACGCTGTTCGTCGGCGCGCTGAAGGCCGTCGCCCCCGTACTGGTACTGGTGCTGGTGATGGCTTCCATCGCTAACCACAAACACGGCCATAAAACCAACATCCGTCCGATTCTGGTGCTCTATCTGCTGGGCACCTTCTCCGCGGCGCTTACCGCCGTGGTATTCAGCTTCCTGTTCCCATCCTCGCTCCACCTGGTGACCGGCGCGACCGACATCACCCCGCCGACCGGCATCGTGCAGGTGCTGCGCGATCTGCTGCTGAGCATGGTGGCGAACCCGGTAGACGCGGTGCTGAAAGGGAACTACATCGGCATTCTGGTCTGGGCTATCGGTCTTGGCCTCGCGCTGCGCCATGCCAACGACACCACCAAACACCTCATCACCGATCTGTCAGACGCGGTGACCTTTATGGTGAGACTGGTGATTCGTTTTGCCCCCATCGGTATTTTCGGGCTGGTGGCCTCCACGCTGGCGTCCACCGGTTTCAGCACGCTGTGGGGCTATGCGCACCTGCTGGTTGTGCTGGTCGGCTGCATGCTGCTGGTGGCGCTGGTGATCAACCCACTGCTGGTGTTTATCAAAATTCGTCGCAACCCCTACCCGCTGGTGTTCACCTGCCTGCGTGAAAGCGGCGTGACCGCCTTCTTCACCCGCAGCTCGGCGGCTAACATTCCGGTGAACATGGCGCTCAGCGAAAAACTGAACCTCGACCGGGATACCTATTCGGTCTCTATCCCGCTGGGGGCGACCATCAATATGGCGGGCGCGGCCATCACCATTACCGTACTGACCCTGGCGGCGGTCAGCACACTCGGAATTGCGGTGGATGTGCCGACGGCGTTACTGCTTAGCGTGGTGGCATCGCTGTGTGCGTGCGGCGCGTCAGGCGTGGCGGGGGGTTCTCTGCTGCTTATCCCGCTGGCGTGCAACATGTTTGGTATTCCAAATGATATCGCCATGCAGGTGGTGGCGGTGGGCTTTATTATCGGGGTGCTGCAGGACTCCTGTGAAACGGCGCTCAACTCATCCACCGACGTGCTGTTCACGGCGGCGGCCTGTCAGGCTGAGGATGCCCGTCCGTCCGGTAACAACGTACTGCACAATTAATGCGTGCCTGCTGGCAGCCTCCCGGCTGCCAGCGTTTTATTCATTGACCATCTTCTTCTCAACCGCAAAGGGATCGATGCCGCGCTTTTGCATCCGCCGGAAGCGAATGATGTTGATACCGTTGATGATCAGAAAACTCCCCTCAATCAGCGTTCCGCCAATCGATCCGATCCAGAAGTTATGCGTGACCCAGCAGGCGGTCGAACACCACATCACACAGCGCGTCGTCAGCCCGGAACTGCGGAACAGCGCCCAGGTGCTGGCCACCGTCCCGGTAATGGGCAGCAGCTCCACGGCGTGATTCAGCTTCACCAGCCCCAGCGACAGCGTGAGCACAATAAAGAGCGTCATGACCCACAGGCTGCGGGTGCGCAGTGAGATCACCGTGCGTACCGCGTTAAGCCCGGCGCTGATCCCGGCCGGTGCGGCACCCATCAGAAAGAAGTGGCCGCCGATTACCGCGCTGTAGAGCGCCAGCTGCAGCTTAAATCGCCGCTCGTCGCGGTTGAAAAAGGTGGTGATGCCGATCAGAAAAGCGATGACCCCAACGCCCTGGGCAAGCCAATACGCGGTCATGAAAGATTCCTCCCAAAAAGAAACGGCGCTTCATCAATGAAACGCCGTCGGATCAATACAGAGTGCGGCTTTACAGCGTGACGCCGCTTTTGAAGATAGCCAGTTCGCGGAAGTCGTTTTTCTCGTTGCAGGTGCGTTTGCCGCTGGCGATGGCCGCAATCACATCGACAAACTGCTCAAGCAGCGTCGGCATAGCGGTGCCGTGCAGCAGCTGGCCAGCATCGAAGTCGATCCAGTGCGGTTTCTTTGCCGCCAGTTCGCTATTGGTGGCAATTTTCACCGTAGGCACGAAGCCACCGTACGGCGTTCCTCGCCCGGTGCTGAACAGCACCATGTGGCACCCGGCTCCCGCCAGGGCGCTGGTGGCGACCGCATCGTTACCCGGCGCGCTCAGCAGGTTCAGTCCGTGGGTTTTCAGGCGTTCGCCGTAGCGCAGCACGTCCACCACCTGGCTGGCGCCCGCTTTCTGGGTGCAGCCGAGGGATTTCTCTTCGAGGGTGGTAATCCCGCCCGCTTTGTTGCCCGGCGACGGGTTCTCGTAGATCGGCTGATTGTGGGCGATGAAGTACTGTTTGAAGTCGTTCACCATGGTGACGGTTTTTTCAAAGGTGGCTTCGTCGCGGCAGTGGCTCATCAGGATCTGCTCGGCACCAAACATCTCCGGTACTTCGGTTAACACCGTGGTGCCGCCGTTGCCGATCACGTAGTCCGAGAAGCGACCCAGCATCGGGTTGGCGGTGATCCCGGACAGGCCGTCCGAACCGCCGCACTCCAGACCAAACTTCAGCTCGCTGAGCTTACCCGGCTGACGCGTATCGTGGCGCATCACCTCGTAAAGCTCGCGCAGATGCTCAAGACCAGCCTCCACCTCGTCATCCTGATGCTGGCAGGTCATGAAGTGGACGCGCGCCGGATCGAACTCGCCCAGCGTTTCGCGGAAAGCGTCCACCTGGTTGTTCTCGCACCCGAGGCCAATCACCAGCACCGCGCCGGCGTTGGGATGGCGGACCATATTCTGCAGCATGGTTCGGGTATTGATGTGGTCATCGCCGAGCTGGGAGCAGCCGTAGGTATGGCTGAACAGGAATACCCCGTCGGTGCCCTCGGCGTCGTTGCTCTCTTTCAGAAAACGGGTCTGAATCTGGCGCGCGATACCGTTCACACAGCCGACGGTCGGCAGGATCCACAGTTCGTTGCGGATCCCCACCTCACCGTTGGCCCGGCGATAGATCTCCACGTCACGATCGTGCCCCTGACGATCCAGCGCCGGCAGATCGGGTTGATAGCTGTACTCGTCCAGATCGCTAAGATTGGTGCGGGTATTGTGGGAGTGAATGTGCTCGCCCGGTGCGATATCGGCCAGCGCATGACCGATAGGCAGGCCGTATTTGATCACGTTCTCGCCCTGCGGAATGGCGAACAGCGCGAACTTGTGCCCGCGCGTCACGGCCTGGCGCAGCGTCACGCTGACGCCATCCAGGACGATCTCTGCCCCTTCAGGCAGATCCGCCAGCGCTACCGCAACGTTATCCAGCGAATGGATCCTGATGTATTGCATATCAACCTCAAACGGCACGATTAATTCAGTTCAATAGCAAAGTAGTCACGCGCGTTGTTAAAGCAGATGTTTTTCACCATCTCGCCCAACAGCGCGATATCCGCCGGCGCTTCGCCTGCCTGCACCCAGCGGCCAATCATCTGGCACAGAATGCGACGGAAATATTCATGACGGGTATAGGACAGGAAGCTGCGGCTGTCGGTCAGCATGCCGACAAAGCGGCTCAGCAGGCCAAGCTGGGCGAGCTGGGTCATCTGACGTTCCATGCCGTCTTTCTGATCGTTGAACCACCAGCCGGAACCGAACTGCATCTTGCCCGGCATCCCTTCGCCCTGGAAGTTGCCGATCATGGTGCCCAGCACTTCGTTATCGCGCGGGTTCAGGCAGTAGAGGATGGTTTTTGGCAGCAGGTTTTCTTCATTCTGCTTGCTGAGCAGTTTTGAGAGCTCTTCCGCCAGCGGACGGTCGTTGATGGAGTCGAAGCCCACGTCCGGCCCCAGCAGTTTGAACTGGCGCTGGTTGTTATTGCGCAGCGCACCGATGTGATACTGCTGCACCCAGCCGCGGCGAGCGTACTGCGCCCCCAGCCAGACCAGCACGGCGGTTTTAAACTGCGCCACTTCCTGCGGGTTCAGGGTTTCACCCGCGAGACGGCGGGCCAGGATGCTGTCCAGCTCGCTTTCGCTGGCGTCGGCAAACAGCACCACGTCCAGGGCGTGATCGGAAACCTTACAGCCGTGCGCTTCGAAGTGGTCGAGACGCTTCGTCAGGGCGCTTTGCAGATCGGTGAAGCGGCGAATGTCGGTATCGGACACCTCCGCCAGCTTCGCGATGTACTCCCCGAAGGTGGCCTGCTCAATATTGAACGCTTTATCCGGACGCCAGCTCGGCAGCACGTTAATGCTGAAGCTGCTGTCTTTGGCTACCGCAGCGTGGTGCTGTAAATCGTCCACCGGATCGTCCGTGGTACCGACCATTTTCACGTTCATCTGCTGCATGATGCCGCGCGCGGTGAAAGCGTCCTGAGAGAGCAGATCGTTGCACTGGTTCCAGATCTCGTCGGCGGTTTTCGGCGACAGCAGTTTGCCGGTAATACCAAA
The DNA here is from genome assembly GCF_000463155.2 of Siccibacter turicensis LMG 23730. GTDB lineage: Bacteria > Pseudomonadota > Gammaproteobacteria > Enterobacterales > Enterobacteriaceae > Siccibacter > Siccibacter turicensis. The sequence goes on from NZ_AWFZ01000017.1 coordinate 344,921, forward strand.
CGGACGGCGCAGTTCGAGGTGCGTCCAGTGATAGAGCGGGTTACCGATGGTGTGCGGCACGGTAGCGGCCCAGGCGTCAAACTTCTCGCGGTCGCTGGCATCGCCGGTACACAGCTTTTCCGCCACGCCGTTGGTGCGCATGGCGCGCCATTTGTAGTGGTCGCCTTTCAGCCAGATGTCATACAGGTTTTTGAAGCGGTAGTTTTCGGCAATCTGCTGCGGCGGAAGGTGGCAGTGATAGTCGAAGATCGGCTCATCTTTGGCGTATTCATGGTACAGGCGGCGGGCAAACTCGGTATCCAGCAGGAAATCGTCAGTCATAAACGGGGTCATAGGAGGGTTCCTCACATGCGTGACTTAAATGCTTCATTCAATGCCGTCAAAGTTATCACACCAATTCTGGAGAACCACGATTAAATTCGTGAGGTAGATCAATATTAGTTGACAAATTCGCTACCAAAAAAGGGGTAAACATTCAGCCAGGCCGCGCCAGCTCTGGCCTGCAATGCCTTGCCTAATGCCCCTGCAAAGAAAAGTGCTTTTGTGATGGCTCTCAACTTTTAAAGCTGTATGACAAGTTATCTTTCCTGCCGTCGCAATACAGAACCCACGGATTGATTTTTTTACGACGGCGCGTCGACAGGGGGCGCCGTCGAAATACCCAGTATGGAAGCTGATAAGAGTCACGAGCACGTTTATGGCAAGGCGCAGGCCCCGCGGAAAAGTATTCCGCATCGGCCCGCCGTTAAAAGACCTACCCGCGAGAGTCAGTGAGTGTGACCGCTTCCGTAAGGTAGATAACAACGACGAGGTTTCAAATGCGTAAGATTAAAGGGTTACGTTGGTACATGATCGCACTGGTGACGCTGGGCACCGTGCTCGGTTACCTGACGCGTAACACCGTAGCGGCGGCCGCCCCGACGCTAATGGAAGAGCTGCACATCTCCACTCAGCAGTACTCCTATATCATCGCCGCCTATTCAGCGGCCTACACCATCATGCAGCCGGTTGCCGGCTACGTGCTGGACATTCTCGGTACCAAAATCGGCTACGCCTTCTTTGCCATCACCTGGGCTGTATTCTGTGGCGCAACCGCGCTGGCAGGCAGCTGGGGAGGCCTGGCGCTGGCGCGTGGTGCGGTAGGTGCTGCAGAAGCCGCGATGATCCCGGCCGGGCTGAAAGCCAGCTCTGAATGGTTCCCGGCGAAAGAGCGTTCAATCGCCGTGGGCTACTTCAACGTAGGCTCGTCCATCGGCGCCATGATTGCGCCACCGCTGGTGGTCTGGGCGATCGTGATGCACAGCTGGCAGCTAGCGTTCATTATCTCCGGCGTGCTGAGCTTTGCGTGGGCGATGGCGTGGCTGGTGCTGTATAAGCACCCGCGCGACCAGAAAAAACTGACCGATGAAGAGCGCGACTACATTATTGAAGGGCAGGAAGCGCATCACCAGACCAACAACGCGAAGAAAATGTCCCCGTGGCAGATCGTGCGTACCCGCCAGTTCTGGGGCATTGCGCTGCCGCGTTTCCTGGCAGAGCCTGCCTGGGGGACCTTTAACGCCTGGATCCCGCTGTTCATGTTTAAAGCCTACGGCTTTAACCTGAAAGAGATCGCCATGTTTGCCTGGATGCCGATGCTGTTCGCCGACCTCGGCTGCATCGTGGGGGGTTATCTGCCGCCGCTGTTCCAGCGCTGGTTTGGTGTCAACCTTATCGTGTCACGTAAGCTTGTAGTTACCATGGGCGCGCTGTTGATGATTGGTCCTGGCATGATCGGCCTGTTCACCAGCCCGTATGTTGCTATTGGTCTGCTGTGCATCGGTGGTTTTGCGCACCAGTCGCTCTCCGGCGCGCTGATTACCCTCTCCTCAGACGTGTTTGGACGCAACGAAGTGGCCACCGCCAACGGCCTGACCGGGATGGCTGCCTGGACCGCCTCCACCCTGTTTGCCCTGGTGGTTGGTGCGCTGGCTGACACCCTGGGCTTCAGCCCGCTGTTCGCGGTGCTGGCGGTGTTTGACGTGCTGGGTGCCATCGTGATCTGGACGGTGCTTAAGAATAAACCGGCCAGCGAGCTTAACGACACGTCATTGTCGGGAAAACCGGCAACCCAGTCATAAGCTGAAAAAGGACAAAAAAGCCGCCTCAGGGCGGCTTTTTCATGGGCGCTGGTGGAGCGATTTCGCGAAAAGTGGTATAACAAATTCAGTTTTCCTGCTTTGTTCCGGAGCCCGCTATGGATATAGCTGAACCACGTCGCCTTTATCAGCAATTGGCCGCTGAGCTTAAACGCCGCATTGAAGAGGGTGTTTATCGGGTTGGCGAAAAACTTCCCGCCGAACGCTATATCGCCGATGAGAAAAACGTCAGCCGCACCGTGGTGCGCGAAGCGATCATCATGCTTGAGGTGGAAGGCTACGTTGAGGTTCGCAAAGGCTCCGGTATTCACGTTATTTCGAATCAGGCGAAGCACCACGCCCTGCCGGATGAAAATCTGGAGTTCGCCAGCTACGGTCCGTTTGAGCTGTTGCAGGCACGCCAGCTGATTGAGAGCAACATCGCCGAATTCGCCGCCACGCAGGTCACCAAACAGGACATCATCAAGCTGATGGAGATCCAGGAAAAGGCGCGTCAGGAGAAGTGTTTCCGCGATTCCGAGTGGGATTTACAATTTCACGTTCAGGTTGCCCTCGCGACACAGAACACCGCCCTGGCGGCCATCGTTGAGAAGATGTGGACGCAGCGGGTACATAACCCCTACTGGAAAAAGCTGCACGAGCATATCGACCTGCGCACCGTGGATAACTGGTGCGATGACCACGATCAAATCCTCAAAGCGCTGATCCGCAAGGACCCGCACGGCGCGAAAGTCGCGATGTGGCAGCACCTTGAGAATACCAAGCTGATGCTGTTTAACGAGACCAGCGACGATTTTGAATTCAACGCCGACCGCTATCTGTTCTCAGAAAATCCCGTTGTTCACCTCGATACGGCCGCCAATACCCTGAAATAACCGCTTTTCCCCGCCGAGGGTCAGCAAACAATATGTAGTGTCAGCGTTTGTAAATACCCTCGTATGCCAGCCTGCTACCCGGCAAAATCGTTTTCGACAAAGCACAAATATTGTGTCGTAGATAGCCGTGCTTTGTTACAATTGGATGCATTTTCACGTAATCAAGTAGCGACTTGTTCACGTATCTCATGCAACAGGGACTGTGCGGGCATCTCACTACAGGCAGTGCGTTTTCGACCATAATAAAAAATGTAAAAACGTCGCGATGCTGCTCTCACTCGTAACCAGCGGCTAAAACCGATGTGCCAGGACGACTGAATGGAACTTTTGACTCAACTATTGAACGCCCTCTGGAGCCAGGATTACGAGACGCTCGCCAATCCGTCGATGATTGGCATGCTCTATTTCGTCCTGTTTATGATTCTGTTTCTTGAAAATGGTTTGCTTCCCGCCGCGTTTCTGCCGGGCGACAGCCTGCTGGTGCTGGTCGGCGTACTGATAGCCAAAGGTGCGCTGGGCTTCCCGCAAACGATCCTGCTACTGACCGCCGCGGCCAGCCTCGGCTGCTGGTTGAGCTATATTCAGGGGCGATGGCTTGGCAATACGCGTATTGTACAAAACTGGCTTTCGCACCTGCCCGCGCACTACCATCAGCGCGCGCACCATTTGTTTCACAAGCACGGCCTGTCGGCGCTGCTGATTGCGCGTTTTATCGCGTTTGTCCGCACCCTGCTGCCAACCATCGCGGGTCTGTCAGGCCTGAGCAGCACCCGTTTCCAGTTCTTTAACTGGATGAGCGGCCTGCTGTGGGTCCTGATACTCACCACGCTGGGCTATTTACTGGGTAAGACGCCGGTGTTTCTCAAATATGAAGACGCGCTGATGTCCTGCCTGATGCTGTTACCGGTCGTACTGCTGGTGTTTGGCCTTATCGGGTCGCTGGTGGTGCTGTGGAAAAAGAAGCACGGTAACCGAAGTCAATAAGGGATTCCGATGAGAATTGTGCGTTCACGCCGTTCGATAATCTGGCTGACAGGGATAGCGCTGGCAGCGCTGCTGGTCGTTGCTGGCTCAGCGCTGCAAAGTCATGAAAGCACGCTGGCTATCCGTCCCTCAAGCCACGGGGCCAGTATGCCTGACGGCTTCTCGGTGCTGCATCATCTTGATGCCAACGGGATCACCATCAAAAGCATCACCCCGCAGGACGATATTTTACTGATCAAGTTCGACTCAAGCGCCGAGCGCGATGCCGCTCGCCGCGTGTTATACCGCACGTTACCCCGGGGATTCATCATTGCTCAGGAAGAGGAAAAATCCCCCGCCCCCCACTGGCTGCAACGTCTGCGAGGCGAAGGCCATCGTCTTGGATGATCTCCAGGATTCCTAATCTTTTCACTAACTTTGGGGTTTGCGCGAATACTTACTATCATTGTGTAAGCGCGCCCTGAAACCGCATCCGCGCTACAGACACTCTGGAACACAACGGTGACGTCCTGTGGCACATCGTTAAACGCACGACAATGGAAGGTTTCTCCTTATGAAATACAGCACCGCACTGGCTTTAGTCCTTTTATCCCTGTCCTCCGCCTCTCAGGCCGCTTCACTGTGTCAGCAGAAAGAGCAAGAGATCCTGCGTGAGATTGGTTACGCCGAAAAGCATGACAATCAGAATCGGGTAAAGGGGCTGAAAAAAGCGCTGAGCGAACAACGTGCTAACTGCAGTGATGCAAAACTGCATGCCAATCATCAGGAGAAAATCGCGCGTCAAAAAGCGGAAATCAGCGAGCGCGAAGGCGAGCTGGCTGAGGCAAAACAGAACGGCGATGCGGACAAAATCGCGAAACGCGAACACAAGCTTAACGAGGCGCGCGCCGAGCTAAAAGAGCTGGAAGCGCGCGACTACTAAGATTACGGAAACCCTTACTCACCTGGAGAGAATTATGTCAAAAGATAACACTGATCATCTGCGCGCTGAGTTGAAATCCCTGGCAGACACGCTGGAAGAGGTGCTGAGTTCTTCTGGCGATAAATCGAAAGAAGAGTTGACCAAGCTGCGCAGTAAAGCCGAGCGCGCGCTGAAAGAGAGCCGCTATCGCCTGACGGAAACCGGTGACGTTATCGCGCGCCAGACCCGTGAAGCCGCAAGCCGCGCAGACGATTACGTAAAAGAAAATCCGTGGACCGGCGTAGGTATCGGTGCGGCAGTAGGTGTCGTGCTGGGCGTACTGCTGACGCGTCGCTGATATGGCTACTCCTCGCCTACAACAAGGGCCGGGTAAAAGCGTTCTCGGCATCGGACAGCGTATTATCACCATTATCGTTGATATGGTGGAAACCCGCGTCAAACTGGCGGTAGTCGAGCTGGAAGAAGAGAAAGCGAATCTGTTTCAGCTCCTGCTGATGCTGGGCCTGACCATGCTGTTCGCCGCGTTCGGGCTGATGAGCCTGATGGTCCTCATCATTTGGGCCATCGACCCGCAGTACCGCCTTAACGCGATGATCGCCACCACCGTGGTGCTGCTGCTGCTGGCGTTGATTGGCGGCATATGGACGCTGGTACGAGCCCGTCGTTCAACGCTGCTGCGCCACACTCGTCGCGAGTTGGCTAACGACAAGCAGCTGCTGGAGGATGACGACCGATGAGCGATAAGCATGAGCGAGAACGACGCAAAGCCTGGCTGTTAAGCCAGATTCAACAACAGCGTCTGGATCTGTCCGCCTCGCGCCGCGACTGGCTGAGTGCCACCGGCGCGTATGACCGCGGCTGGAATACCCTGCTCAGTTTACGTTCATGGGCAGTGGTAGGCAGCAGCGTAATGGCCCTCTGGTCCGTTCGCCATCCGAACATGCTGCTGCGCTGGGCCAAACGCGGATTTGGCGCCTGGAGCGCATGGCGGCTGGTACAGACCACGCTGCGACAACAGCAACGTTATTGACTTTCCAAATGGCGCGCATCCCGCGCCATTTTTATTTCCCCCGCCTGCGTTAACGCTCCCCTTCGCTTATCCAGAATATTTGATGAAGACTGACAGTTTTCCTTGCTAACAATCGTTTAGCACCGCGTTTATTATCCTCTCCATCGACGGCAACACCGGGTAACCGCCCGATTTTGCAGTAAGAACAACCCCCTGGCGCTTATTGCCATAGTTCAGGTTTCCTGGAGAGAGAAAATGAAAAAAGTAGAAAACGTTGGTGTACTGGTAGCACGTATCCTGATGCCGATTCTGTTCATCGTGGCGGGCTGGGGAAAAATCACCGGGTATGCCGGTACACAGCAGTACATGGAAGCCATGGGCGTGCCGGGCTTTATGCTACCGCTGGTTATCCTGCTTGAGTTTGGCGGCGGTCTGGCAATTCTGTTCGGTTTCCTGACCCGTACCACGGCGCTTATCACCGCGATCTTTACGCTGCTCACCGCGTTCCTGTTCCACGGTAACTTCGCTGAAGGCGCCAACTCCATCATGTTTATGAAGAACTTCAGCATCGCCGGTGGTTTCCTGCTGCTGGCCCTGTTTGGACCGGGCGCCTACAGCATCGACCGCCTGCTGAATAAAAACTGGTAAGCCTTCTATACTGACTACACCAAAGCGAGGAGATATCTCCTCGCTTTTGCTGCTGAACATAAGGAGAGAGCAATGGGACAACTGATCGATGGCGTCTGGCATGACACCTGGTATGACACAAAATCAACCGGTGGGCGTTTCAAACGTTCAGAGTCGGCGTTTCGTAACTGGCTGACCGCCGATGGCGCGCCAGGCCCCTCCGGTAAGGGCGGCTTTGCCGCTGAAAAAGATCGCTACCATCTGTATGTCTCGCTGGCCTGTCCCTGGGCGCACCGCACGCTGATCCTGCGCGCGCTTAAAGGCCTTGAGAACCTGATTTCCGTTTCGGTGGTGCATCCCCTGATGCTGGAAAACGGCTGGACCTTCGGGGATGATTTTCCAGGTGCTACCGGGGATAGCCTCTACCAGCACGATTTTCTCTATCAGCTCTACCTGCACGCCGACCCGCACTACACCGGCCGCGTGACCGTTCCGGTGCTGTGGGATAAAAAGCAGCAGACCATCGTCAGCAACGAGTCCTCTGAAATCATTCGTATGCTGAACACGGCCTTCGACGCGCACGGTGCACGGGCCGGAAACTACTATCCCGACGCGCTGCAGGCGCAGATTGATGAGCTTAACGGCTGGATCTATGACACCGTTAACAACGGCGTCTACAAGGCGGGTTTTGCCACCAGCCAGGAAGCCTACGACGAAGCGGTCGGCAAAGTGTTTGAGTCCCTTGCGCGTCTTGAGCAGATCCTAGGCCAGCACCGCTATCTGACCGGGGATCGGCTCACCGAGGCCGACATCCGTCTGTGGACCACCCTGATTCGCTTTGATCAGGTGTATGTCACCCACTTTAAGTGCGACCGCCAGCGCATCAGCGACTACCTGAACCTGTACGGCTTTATGCGTGACATCTATCAGATGCCGGGCATCGCGGAAACCGTGGACTTCGGGCATATTCGCCACCACTATTTCTGCAGCCATAAAACCATCAACCCGACCGGTATCATCTCCATCGGTCCGGAGCAGGATCTTAACGAGCCTCACGGGCGCGATGAGCGCTTTCGGTAATCCCTTCCGGCGTGGGTTTCCACGCCGGCCTTAATCCTGCTCTGATTATTCCCCACTTACGCCTTTTTTCATTCGCATCTGCGAAGCGCTTCACACGGCTTATCTCTCCCCCTGCAAATTTCCCCACCACCCTGTGTTTCACCACTATTCTTTAAATGATTGCTTTTAAAACAAATGATTGAAGGTAATTGATAGCTTTGTGAAGGCTAAGGCAGGTGCGGATGGACTGGTATATCAAAGTACTGAAGAACTACGTGGGTTTCCGCGGACGAGCATGCCGCAAAGAATACTGGATGTTCATTCTGGTCAACATCATCCTGACGGTGGTGCTGAGTCTGGTTGATAAGATGCTGGGATGGCAGCGCGCGGGCGGTGAGGGTGTGCTCACTACACTGTACGGTATCTTCCTCTTTCTGCCGTGGTGGGCGGTGCATTTCCGTCGCCTGCACGATACCGACCGGTCGGCATGGTGGCTGCTACTGCTGCTGATTCCGGTGGTCGGCTGGCTGGTTATCCTGATCTTTAACTGTCAGAGAGGGACCACGGGCGCTAACCGTTTCGGCCCCGTCCCCGAACAGGATCAGGATTCCCATGCGCCCCTCATCAGTTAGCGGGGCAAGGCTTAACGCGGGATAAAGAGTTTCGGGATCTCACGCAGACACCAGGCTTTGGCTTCGCCCATGCTGTCGCGGCGCCAGGCCATGATGATATCAATTTCGCTGGTGGATTCCGGGCTGACCACGCGCAAGCGTCCGGCCCGGATATCCTCCTCCACCAACGGCCACGGCATGGTAGCGACCCCGATACCGGCCAACAGCGCCTGGCGCTTGTCATCAATACTGCTGACCGTAAGGCGCGGCTGCTTGTCCAGCAGCTGCACGGTCAGCACTGGCCTTTCGCGGGCGGTATCGGCTACCGCCACGCCGCGGTACTTCACGCGCGTCACTTCCGACAGCGGTTCCGGCTCCTGATGAATCGGATGATCCGGCGCCGCCACATAGACGTTTTTCAGGGTGTACAGCTTGCGCGAATTGATTTCCGACGATGAGCGGAAGTGCATATCCGGCGCGATGACGATATCAGCCCGCCCCTGCTCCAGCCGCTCCCAGGCCCCGGCCAGCACTTCAGTGATAATGGAGAGCTGGGTGTTGGCCTTCTCGGCGAGCTTATCGAGCAGCGGGAAGAGTTTTTCGGTGGGCACCAGCGCCTCGGCGACCAGCGTCAGGTGCGTTTCCCACCCGCGGGCCAGCGCTTCGGCGTCGGTGGTCAGTTTATCTGCCGCCTCAAGCAGCACGCGCCCCCGCTCCAGCAGCATTCGTCCGACGTTGGTGAATTTTGTACGATGGCCTGAACGATCAAATAGCACCACATCCAGCTCTTCTTCAAGTTTTTGCATGGTATAGCTGAGCGCAGAGGGCACGCGGCCCAGCTCGTCGGCTGCCGCCGCGAAACTACCGCGTCGGTCAATGGCATCCATCACCCGCAGTGCTTCAAGCGTTAACGCTCTTTCTCTGGCCATCTGTTTCTCGTTCAGGAAATTTGAATATAGCCAGCAGATTAACTGGCTAACAATGCAGCGTCCAGACCCTTACCATGGGTTTAGTGAAAAAAGAGGTCAATATCATGATTACCACGAGAACAGCCAAACAGTGCGGGCAAGCTGACTATGGATGGCTGAAGGCTCGCTACACCTTTTCCTTTGGACACTATTTCGATCCGGATCTGCTGGGCTACGCCTCGCTGCGCGTGCTCAATCAGGAAGTGCTGGCCCCAGGCGCATCCCTGCAGCCACGCACCTTCCCGAAAGTGGATATCCTGAATCTGGTGCTGGAAGGGGACGCGGAGTACCGCGACAGTGAAGGGAATCATATTCAGGCCAGCGCGGGCGATGCGGTACTGATTTCCGCGCAGCCTGGCATCAGTTACAGCGAACATAATCTCAGTAAAGACCGCTCCCTGACACGCATGCAGCTCTGGCTGGACGCCTGCCCGGAGCGTGAAAACCCGCTGTTTCAGAAGATGGCGTTGGCCCATCAGCCGCAGCAGTTGATCGCCTCGCCTGACGGGCGCGACGGCAGCCTGCAGCTGCGCCAGCAGGTATGGCTTCATCACCTGGAGATGGATAAGGGCGAGCAGCGTAGCGTTCCGCTCCACGGCCCGCGGGCGTACCTGCAGTCGATCCACGGTGCGGTGCATGCTCTGACCCAGAATGACGAGAAAGAGGCGCTGACCTGCGGCGATGGCGCGTTTATTCGCGACGAGGCCACCGTCACGCTGGTGGCTGACACGCCGACCCGCGCACTGCTGATCGATCTCCCGGTCTGATCCCGACCCCGCCTAAGCGGGGTTTTTTGTGCCTCACGCGCCCTGCTACTAGCATTCCGCCGTTAACCCAATGCCAACGCAGATGCCGGATATCAGGGGAAACGCCGGGAAAGGGTTCCCGGAGGGACGCCCTCCCGGCGGTCGCCCCGTGAGTCTCCGGCGCGCCGTTAACCAATGCCAGGGCAGATGTCAGATATCAGGGGAAGCGCCGGGAAAGGGTTCCCGGAGGGACGCCCTCCCGGCGGTCACCCCGTGAGTCTCCGGCGCGCCGTTAACCCAATACCGACGCAGATGCCAGTTATCAGGGGAAACGCCGGGAAAGGGTTCCCGGAGGGACGCCCTCCCGGCGGTCGCCCCGTGAGTCTCCGGCGCGCCGTTAACCCAATACCAGCGCAGATGTCAGATATCAGGGAATACCCCGTGACTCTCCGTGGACACTTACTATTCAGGCCCCAGTAAAGCAAAACCCCGCCGAAGCGGGGTTTTTGAATGGTTAAAGCTGACCGGTAAGGCGGCTTCGTTCAACCATACGTCAGGCATCGCGGCGCTGGAGTTGCTGCGTGTCGCAGAATGTATCCCACTTCGTGTGACAGATAAAGTTAGTTAACAAACAAAAAACCGGGACAAAGCTCAAAAGGTCCGCTGTGAGCAAGAAGCAAAAGTTCGAAATTGTTCTGATCGTCGTGATCTCGTTTCAAGCATCACGTGTGATAATCAACGGATACCAAATCAATGCAATCAAATGTTTTGAAGCCATCTCTCCATTAAAACTTTACACTCCTTCAGCAATGTCCGATTATGTCAACATACGAATTTTCTTAACTTTGTGATAAGTCGTAAGGAGAGGTTTTGGGCACAGTCAACGGTGCGGCTGAAGTATTGCTCGTCGCTAACAATCCAAAATTCTCCGAGTCAGGTGGTGGGCACGGCGCAAAGGGTGTGGATTTCTCACGGTGGTGGGCTGTATTCAGGATGATTGAATTGGAAAAGGCAAATGAGCCTGACTTCCTACTACTTTTTGAATCTGTTCAGGATATTGCAGAACTCGATTCATCGTCAAACCCGACCCACGCAAGAGTGTATCAAATCAAGAAAAAAGATTCTGGAACATGGTCTTGGTCGGTTCTGACCGGAACGGTCTCCCCAACAGCCCCGCCATCAACTTCAAAGAAGCCCAGAAAATCGGTTTCGCCGCCGAAACCACCTACTTTTGAAAAAGTACCCGACTCTGCTTTAGGAAAGCTATATTTAAGTTTAAATGCATTTAATACTTTGCCGGTTGAAGGAATATTTCTCTCAAATGCCGGCTGTGATTTTCCTCTTGCAAATGGAAGCTCTACCGCTACATCTATGCCATGCACACTTTCAGATTTAGCACATACGCATGTAAAGTTGCTGGAAGATGCTTTTACATCTCTAACTCCTACTGTTTCAAATCCAAACCTTGTTAGGCTTAAGCTACAGAAGGTTGCCATTCACCCTGACGATCTGACTGCTCCCGCAATTGCAGCAGCGCTAGATTTGATTAAAGAGCGCAGCCCGGAGCATACCGCTCAGGCTAAGGTATTTGTCGAATCCCTAGTGATGAAAATTTCGCCACTTTCTCGTAAAACGGATGTTTGCTTAACCTACGACGATCTTGTTAGAGAACGTGGGTTTACAAGAGAAGCATTCCGTAATGCTCTTGCTGCGTTACAGGCGGTGCCAGACCGCATGTGTTTGCTGGAAATTTGGTTGTCGCAGCTACAAAGTGAAGGGATGGATTTTATTACTCTCACTTCAGTTCGGGTAGATGCAACTAAAGCGCAACAGGAACGTCTTTCAGGGGGGAATAATCTGTCTATGGAAATTGACAAATTTTGCGATAAATGGATATCAGAGAGACCTTTCCCAGTAAAATTAAGACCATATATTACTTCTGCATTGGCTGCACTTAAGGAAAAATTCAATGGACACCGCGAAAGCGAGCTTATCGCACGTTTCATCATGAGAGCTATAACGATATGCGTGGACCAGAACTCAGACTCCTCATCCGAAGCTTAAGAACAAAAGACTATGCATCAATTCCGATTCAAAAACATCTGGTTGATCTCTCATTCAGAAAAGAGAGCGAAGCATGTAAAATTCCATCCAAACAAGAATCTGCTTGTGGGGAGGAATCATACGGGCAAGACAACTCTGATTCGAAGCCTGTTTGAAACTCTTGGTGCCAGACCTCAGGGTAAACTTGAAGAATGGGACAAAAGCGCAGCTTCATTACTGGAGTTTTCAGTAGATGATAAATGCTATTTTGCACTGCATCAGGATGGCCGTCGAGCACTCTTCGACTCACAGTTTAATTTACTTATCTCCACATCAAAACATGGAGAATGGTCTGAACTATTTTGTGAAATTACAAAGTTCAATTTGGTCTTCACTGATAAAAAACAAGCTGAAGTGGTTCCCGCAGATCCCGCCTGTTTTTTCGCTCCGTTCTATGTTAACCAAGATGGAAGCTGGCAGTCTGACTGGAATACGTTTACGGGCATGCAACGGTTTAACGCCCCATACAAACCTATAATTGAATATTTTACCGGCGTATGTCCTCCTAAATACTATACAGCAAGCGCAAATAAGTATCAGTGCAATAAAAACCTTGAGGAACAGAATCGGGAATATCGATTGCTTGAGCGTACTATTGAACGTTTTAGTAAGACAATCCCACGTTTAGGAACTAAGGTCAATTCAGATAATTTTCATTTGGAGATTAAATTATTAGTTAAGGAAGTAAACGAACTTAACATTCGACAGGAATCATTGCGAAATAATGCGGTTCGCGAACAGGAACTGTTAAAGAATATAGAACATCAAATCCATCTTGCTGATTTGGCTCTTATGGCATATGAAAATGATGCAAAGTTCCTTATTAAAGAGGGCTCGAAACCGTTAATCTGCCCAACATGTCATGCCGAGCATGACAGATCTTTTTTGGACCTACTTGAATTTGCAGATGATGCCCGTGTTTTACGGGAACTAGCATCTCGTTTGCGCGATGATGCACTGACGGTTAAACAGCGTGCGGATATAGCTGTTGAAGAAATGAATACTCTCAACGAAAATTACTCGCGAATTTCTCATCTGCTCGAAACCCGAAAAGGGGAAATGAACTTACGAGATGTCATAGGCAACATCGGCGCTGAATCGGCCTTTGAAGCATTTGAGACTGAACGTAAGATAATACAAAGTGAAATCGATCAAATGACGTCTAAAATTAATGACTTAGAGAGGGAGATGAAAGATCTCAGGTCCCCTCAGCGAACCAAGTCAATTTTGGCAGAATTTCGTGAACATTATTCTCTGAGTCGTTTAAATTTAAAATTACACCAGGTCCAAACAAAAGGAATGCAGCTGACGTCCCGACCCTCACTCTCAGGAAGTGGTGGCCCGCGTTCAATTTTGTCTTACTACGCTTCCATCTGGAAAACTGTTCACGGAAAGGAGGGAACTTACGATATTCCTATTGTTATTGACTCACCTAACCAACAGGCTCAAGACGATTTTAATTTGCCAGCCGTCCTGAATTTCATTTCAGGTAATTTGCCTGAGGGAATCCAACTGATAGTTGGTTTGGAAACATCTACTGAGAATTCTTTTGATAAAGAATTCAAATTAACTGAAAAGTATCGTATGTTAACAAGTGATGACTGGGAAGACACACTTCACTTGGTTGAACCTTTGCTAATAAAGATGTATGAAGGGGCACGGTCGAAGTAAAAGTTATTTTATTAAGACTTAATCACATTATGTCGGATATGTACTTTTTCCGACATTTTATGATCATATTTACTTTCAAACGCATCCTACTGAATTTAAAAACTATATATTTTTCAGTTTGTTAGATGTTATCCGCTGTCTGTACAAATTTAAGCACATTACCCCCTGGTCGCCGCAGTTCTCGGGCTATCAGGCTGACGCAATTGACTCAATTGCCCCTTCTTCAATGGGCGTTCGACGCTGGCTACAACAGAAATAACCCCGCGAAAAGGGTTGCTGCCGTCCGAGCCGGAGATGGGTTGTTGAAAAAGATGAGTATCCGGTTCGATAATACGTCAGCTTTTAAAAAGAGCTGGCTTCTGAAAAGTCCGCTTACTGTCCAAAGCGGACCGCCTGAATTACCGAGATATCTACTTTGTGCGAAGAGCGGAAGTTGACACTTTTGCGCCCACAAGAGTGACTACTGAACAGTCGCTATTCATTCTCACTGCTTGATGCTTAGTAAAATCAGGTTTCTTTGTTTCTTCTCTCTTCACGCCTTGCCTTGGCTTCAGCAAGGCGCTGAGGTTCAGTGTATAGCCGCTCCAGAAACAAGTATGTGAACTCCTCAAGATCTTCTGCTGCTACCTTATCTAGAATCCCTTCATGAGCACCATCATTCCCATCATCTTTGACACACTCAGCTAGTTCTCTGAGAGTTTCTGGAAGTAGTTTATTATCAAATAACCACCCCATTCTCAGTCCTAAGCTTCTCTTAATTTTCGCTGCTGGCCCACCGTCGCCATCAGGGACAAGTCCTTTTGTTGCATAATCAAGACAAAGCCTAAACATTGTTCCAGCCGCATTGTTGCAACCAATTGCTAGGCATTTTGCACCTTCTTCATAAGCATCATTGATTTCTTGCGGTAAAAATTCAGGTGGTTCACCGGCGCTCAGATCCGCTGGCGAAATTGGCCTTAATACCTTGGCTACATCTTTCAATCCGAACATGGCCATGCCCCAATTGATTCTATGAAGCTCTTGATGTTTGTCTATGCTAATCCCAAGGAAAATCGTTGTCTTATGACATTCTCGACATACGCAATAAAATTCATATGCGGGAGCATCTGGCTTTGCAAACTCTTTATAATTACCAAAATGATTAGCCCCGTGGACGTCAAAAGTTATGTTTTTAGTAGCGCACCTTGGACAGTTATCTACATATATTGCCATGTGTATTTCCTCCCCACTCAAGTAAAAGAGTTCAACTATTAGTATTCGAACAACGTTTATTCAGATCAATTATGAAGCTTCCAATACTATTTACCAGCTTGAACGCGATCATATACCTTCCCCGATAATGTGCACATATTGGTCCGGCTTCTGGCACACTGCAAGCTATGCCCAGATGGAGAAAGCCAAATTTGACACCACTGCATATCTGTTGATTCTGTATAGTTAGCTAAAGAGCCCCCAGATTTACCCACTGTCAGTCGTGTTAAAGCTTTTGCTGTACGGGCAGTTTTTCGACTTTATGACGTAGGTAAAGGTGTGGATGCTGTTTGAGTAAACACACAGCGTTTGCCCGTTCGCCGTGGTTGACTGTTCCGGTTTGCTCATCGTTATACGCCCTGCGTCAGCGTTGAACACCGCCAACAGACCGCAAAACATAACTACGTAGCCTCTCATCTTCATCTCCCCCTGTGTAGGGTTCGTTTGCGTATTAGTGGTGTAATGCACAAATTTTGAACGCAATGTTATAGTAACCATATTGATCAATTTTACCGATCGATTTTATAATTTCGATCGATTAAAGTAATTAATGAGTATCGACGTTATTGTCGATGTTTTTCTAAATTTTTCGGCTATGGAGGCTGTTATGAAGAAGATTTTTTCGGTAGTTCTGGGGCTTAGTGCCTGTAGCATAGCTTTAGCGGACGATGGTTCTCCTGAACTCAAGGCAGAGAGCCAATCAGTGATCCGTCAGGCTGGTTACAAGTGCGATACAGTTAACGGTGTTTACCCTGCCGCATTTGGTGGGTCGGTCAAAGTATTCTGCGATGATTTATATACCTACATTATTAAAGACCACGGCGGACGCTATGGGGTCGAGGTGGATGATTGACGATTCCCGTTTTCTGAGATCTGATTGTTAAAATAATGTCTCCCTGGGGGTGATGCGCTTCACCTCCATAAACTCTCACTCTCTTGAAAGCCAGCCCCGGTATTATCCTTTATTCTCCACATATCGCCCACATGTAAGCATATCGATCAAGCGCCCTTCTCCTGTATGAAATGTGTACTCTTCATGTTTTTCAAATATCAGTGACCTGTTTCCTAGTACTGATCTTCCAGTATCAACAATCGAAGGAAAGTTGATACTGCAAATGTTCTCAGCGTTTGCGGAGTTTGAAAAATCCCGTATCACAGAACGCACTAAAGAAGGGCTAGAGCGTGCGAAGAAAGAAGGCAAGAAGTTAGGCCGTCCTACGGCAACGAACACGTATAAGCGTGTACAGGAGGCTAAAACTAACGGTCTGAGCCAAGCTAAAGCCGCCGCTGCCTTAGGGTTAGGGATTGCCACAGTAAAACGGCACTGGAATATGGATAAATGTATTTCATAATCGGTTGATTATAACATCAAGGCTATACTTCCTTGTTAAGAAATTAATTGCTGCGAAAATAGCATTCATCTTCGCAGCAACCTATTGTATTAAATAAGGAGGTTCAATCTACCAAGCGATACATAAAACAAATAGTGCTTATCCATGTTATGCACCTGGGGGGGTTTTAGTTGCTGGCACTATTTGAGCCATTGCTCTTAATACAAGAGGCGCGGATATTCCAATATTAACAGAGAGTAATGGCGTAAGAGAAGTGTTGGATGCAATATAAACATACGCAAGCCCTCCCCCAAGAATAGGTAAAATCAAATAAGGTATCCAATACAACCAATCTTTCAGGTCAGGTCTTTCAATCTTTGGTAGCTTATGAAGTTCTGCCAACTCAAGTAGTTTGATAAAGAAAGCACCTGCAATTGCAAACCAGACGGCTTGAGGAATCATACTATTCATCCACCTCTATTTTTGACAGCAGAAATAATTCTTACCCAAGGGCTTTGGCTTCGTCGATTTAGTCTCGAAGTGAATAACGTTTCACCCTTTTCATTTGGCATACTTGACTTAACAATTTCATCTTCGTGTGTCATAATGTATTTAGTTACAATCATTGGGTCTAATCCCGTCTCCTTTGCAACTCCGCGGACGGTACGCCAAGTATATTTTTTATTTCCAAACGCATTTTTGATTTTTTCTTCATCAACCGCCATATTCCCCACCTATAATTTACCTTAAGTTGTAGTAACTACTAAGCTGTAGTCGCAACTAAATCAATAACATTTTACTAGAATGCGTCAACAAAAAAACAGTAATTAATTCCTAACGGTACCCACATCACATTTTGCCACGACAATCGTTGCAAGAGTTTCCTTACATTAGCAGTAAAAGATCAGTGTTCATTTAGATATCCTAATTTCTTATGTAGTAGTTACACTTCTTCTATGACTTTTCTCGCATGCCCGGAAACTTTAGCGGATAACTCGAAAAGTTCCTTAGCTGAGATTCGATATCTCTCTGAAATGTTGAATATATCTTCTACTTTATCTTCTTCTCCAGTACCGGGATCTGGATATCTTCCAGCCCAATAAACATAATGGGTTAGTCCACGAAGAATAGCGATATCTTTTTTTGTGAGTTCTGGGATGAATTTAGCTAAGTCATGTAATCTGTGGTGCTTATTCTTACGTTCTATTTCTTGATAGCCTTTAATTCCATACTTGATTATTAGCATTGCTTTGAGTGAAACCTCAAGACTGTAGCCAACAAGCATAAGACCTACAGCACAGTATTGGCTGTCACAAACACCACGCATTAAAACAGGCATGTTTTCAAAAGAGGGCTCATTACGGAAAACAGCAATGGCTGCTTCAGTTAGAGCCTGTGTTTGAGTCAGCCAAAGCACAGGATTTTTTAGATCAGAGCCTGTTGCAGGTTTTGTTATATCAACATGAGAACCTGAATATGTACTTGCCATCCCAAATTTCAGGTTAGCCAACGCACTATACCCGAATGGGTCTTGACCAAAACCACTTCGGTCTAGCTTTAAAGAATCAGGAATTTCCATAATATCTTGAGCCTCTTGTTAAAATTTTCAAAGATACTACACAGTAAAAATGATGGCTGTCCAGTACCCCATAGCCACCTCGTTGGTTAATGCTTTGTTATACATACTGTATAATATTGACTATATTTTTCTTAAATAGATCCGAGAAAACAAAAAGGGCTACGACGATGAAATCGGTAGCCCTGAAGTCATTTAGTGAGCAAGATTGGGAATGATGTTCAATAATTTAAGTGTACGTTGAGACAATGAATAAAGAACTCTGTTAAGCGTCCTGTGATGCGCTACAAGAGGTTTTTATTATATGAGCAATGCACTGGTACTACCTAGGGCGCGGAATTGAATACAGCACCTCCTGTTAAGGATTTTAATGCAATGTATTAGACGCCTTAAATTTCACCCTTGAAGCCGAAAATGTTTGCTGCCCTTTCCCATTAGAATACTTCCCGCGATTCTTGGCAAGATATGAAATCCGTTTGACCATCTTAGCAAGTGAATCGTGATCACCTCTTTTGATTCTATATCCATCCTCTGGAAGATGGACACGGGAAACTCCATTCGTGAGTTCTGACCAGATACGGCTTATCCGACCAATCATTCCTTTTTCTTCAAACCCAGCGGTGTTTACCTGAAAATATGGTAAAGCAATCCAGCAATGGTAATGAACTTGTTTAGCCCTTTCTTTCTCCCTAACCCAGCCATAAGCGAATTTTTTGATTGGCTGATTGTTCCAGGCTTTTGCGGTGAACTCACCTCGCAGACGACTAAACAACTCACTTACCAATTTGTTGCTTTCATCAACAGACATCCCTTCAGGGACAGACAAATCAAAGCGGAATCCATACAGTTCGTTATAGTGCGACAGCATAGCGCGAAGCTGGTCAATAAACCTGTCGATAATTTCTTTTCGTATTGGACTGCTACGCTTACTTAACGGATTATGGTTAAGCTTATAGGTCAAACCATCGTGGAGATAGGTTGAGGAATGGATCAGGGTGTAATGACCATTGTCACGGTGAGATGTCAGTAAATTAGTTGGTTGTTGTGCAGATGAGCTAGATTGCTGCATACGCCTCCTTCTAGAGTGTCAAATAGATGTAGATCCTTATACAGGTATTAATAAAAACCAGTAGGAAAAAGAAACAAAAAAAGCCCAGCAGACCCGCACCATTTCTGGTGTTGGAATACAGGCATTATAAATTTTTTTACTCAGAAAAGTTTCTGCTTTGCAACAGAAACTTCTACTAGATTACCACTGGATTTTATGTTTCGCAAGTGCCTGGCTGGCGCTAGTATATTCCTGATTGCAGCAGGGGCAAAAATTAGGGTGGTTAGCTGAGACCAAGAACCAGCGAGATATGCCTGAGCGGTCGGTGATGTAGTCAGCCAAACCAGCCTTAGACAGTACAGACAAATTGCGGTGTGTAGTTGAAAGCGGGACGTTCAGAAGTTTTGAAAGTTCGAGAGCCGTGCTTGGAATAACGGTTCGGGTTAGATGGTACAAAACATTAATGCGGGAAGTTGTCAGCGTTAATCTGGCTGACTTCAGGATCATTGCCATGCGTTTACGTTCATCCAGGGATGGGGGGTTAAACGCAGTCAAATTGAACTCAAGGTACAATATTGCCTCTCTTCTACTCTGTTGCATTAGAAGTATATTTTACCACAAAACAACGTAAATGAGAATCATTCCCATTAAATCCAGTCAATACTATCTATCACCGAAATCAAGTCGGAAATCCTCATTCTGCCCGTATAAGTCTGAGTTTCCTTATGACCTGAATGTTCATGCCCAACGGTTTGCTGAACAAGAGTAAGGGCATTATTTTTTGATAAGGCTTCAGTAATAAAGGTATGCCGAAAGCTATGTACAATGCGCCTTTCTTTGAAATCATTGAGATAATCAATTTCCAAGTTGTCTCTTATCGCGTGGAAGATCCGTGTTACCTGATTGCTATACGAAATTTCATGGAATAGCTTGTCGCTACGATGTTTGCCCTCTAGGTAATTCAAAAATCCCATATCGATTAGGCGAAGCGAAATAGGAACCTGCCGAATACCAGCTTCCGTTTTGCTGTCCTAAATCATAATGTAGTATCGCTGGCTATCATCGTCTAAGCGAACATCCGATACCTTCAGGTTAGCGATTTCACTTCTACGAGCGCCAGTATATGCCAAAAGCAGGAACCCCCATTTCTTCCAGCCGTCCAACGTTTCGAAATGTGTAACCAACTTTCGCATTTCAGTTTGGCTGTATACACCGTAACCTTTACTCTTTGATTCATACTTAACATTATTTGTCGGCGATGATTCAAGAACATCAAGTTCACCAGTCAGGTACGTAGAGAACAATCCTTGACAGAGTTTCAGGTAATCTTTGACGGTTTTTGAGGATACCAGATCATCTTCTGGTACTTCATCCAAGTCCAAACACTGCTGGGCACCCATCCTGTTGTATGGTTTCTTGTTTTGTCGAGGAAGGCCTTCGACCACTTCAAGCAAATTTTTAATATCACGACGGGTAATGCTCGTAACTAGTGTTTCAGCCCCCAGAACAGCCTCAATTACTTCGAAATATTTTTCATTGCCTTGCCGAATCTTAGGTTTCCAGTCTGACTTGAACTCAAGAAATCCCTTCCATGCCTGAGATACTGTCAGTTCGGAGGCCAATGTTTTTTCAGGTTTATCGACCACAGCGGGAGCGTAGTCATTCTCTGGTCGCAAAGAGCTAAGGATCTGCCGATATTCAGAATGTCGGGAATCAAGAAAGGCTACATGTGCATCACAATAATGTTTCCACATGAGGTCATATTCCGAGGCTATATAATCGATCTCCTCCGCCATGCCTGTAATGTCATACTGCCTGCTAAGATGTTCAATAACAGAGTCTTCCGACAAAGCTGGACCATCAGTTGTGAAAGTATCACCAAGCACCTCCCCTAAGAGGGTGACGTTACTTTTTTCATAAGTTAATGAAGTCGAGCTACGCAGTCTCTTACGTACATTTGTTGGAATTTTTTTTGCTGCGGAATAAAACGCGGCCTGAATACTGAGCAAATAATCATCAATGTCTTTTTGTTCTAATTTCTTCATTTTATGCACTATGTCCAATAGTAGGGCTGGCTCCATCTTGGACGATTTTACAAGAGAAATGAACATAGTGAGACGGGAAGATATAAACCTTGCTCTGCTGGCTGAATCGCAGCCCAGAGACACGCGAAAAAAACCGCCTGAAGGTAGTCGGAAATGAAGGCAGTAGCGGTTGCCGCGCTTTAGAATATTCGGGATGGAACAGCCGTTGGTGTGCCTCGTTTGTATCACAGTCTGTGTCACATTTTCACCTATGAAGGCCTGAGACACACCAACGTATTGTTTTAGAAGAAGTTGAAGCTGACCGGTAAGCCGGGTTCTGTCGTGGACAGTCATTCATCTAGACCAGCAATCGCTCACTGGTTCAAGCAGCCTACCCGGGTTCAGTACGGGCCGTACCTAGTGAACCCCTATTTGGCCTTGCTCCGGGTGGAGTTTACCGTGCCGCGAACTGTTGCCAGCCGCGCGGTGCGCTCTTACCGCACCCTTTCACCCTTACCTGATCCCGCTTGCGCGGGCCATCGGCGGTTTGCTCTCTGTTGCACTGGTCGTAGGCTTGCGCCTCCCAGGCGTTACCTGGCACCCTGCCCTATGGAGCCCGGACTTTCCTCCCCTCCGCCCGTCTCCCCCGAAGAGGACGACGACGAAGCGGCGACTGTCTGGTCAGCTTCGGCGCGCAGTATACCCTTGTCATCTTTCGCATTGCAAACTTGTTAGCCGCCGCCCCGGTTACTCGCCGAGGGACATGCCCACCCGCAGCGTGGCCGCGATATTGCGCGACGCGCGATAAATATTCTCGGCGGCGCTTTTTAACGCCTCGTCCAGCGTCGTGACGGTCGTCAGCACGCTGAATACTGCATCAATGCCGTGCTGATGCACCACGCCCACATCCGGCGTCAGACTCCCGGCAATGCCGATAACCGGCTTGTGGTATTTCTTTGCCACCTGGGCCACGCCAACCGGCACCTTACCGTGAATGCTCTGGCTGTCGATCCGCCCCTCACCCGTCACCACCAGCGTGCAGTCGTGAACGTGCTCCTCCAGATGCAGCGCCTCGGTGACAATCTCAATGCCGCTGCGCAGTTCGGCACCGAGAAACGCCATCAGCGCTGCCCCCATGCCGCCCGCCGCACCGGCGCCGGGCACCTGCTTCACATCAATACGCAGCGTCTTTTGGATCACATCGGCAAAATGCTCAAGGTTACGATCGAGCTCAACGATCATCTCCTCGGTCGCCCCCTTCTGGGGACCAAAAATGCGTGATGCCCCCTGCTCCCCAATGAGCGGATTGGTGACATCGCAGGCCACGCGAATCGCACAGGACTGAAGTCGCGCATCCAGCCGGCTGACGTCAATGCGGTTAAGACTCATCAGGCTGCCGCCGCCGTGGCCAATTTCAGTACCGTTGGCATCCACCAGACTCGCCCCTAACGCCTGAATCATCCCGGCACCACCGTCGTTGGTTGCGCTGCCGCCAATGCCAATGATGATGTTGCGCGCGCCGTGCTCCAGCGCGTGCAGAATCAGCTCCCCGGTCCCCCGGGAGGTGGTCAGTAACGGATTGCGATCGCAGGCGGGCACCAGCGACAGACCGCTGGCCTCCGCCATCTCGATAAACGCCGTGTTGCCATCGCCCGACAACCCCCAGCTCGCCGTCACGGTGTCGCCCAGCGGCCCCGTGACGTGCGCTGTGAACGTCTCACCCTGCGTGGCGCTGACCATCGCATCAACCGTGCCCTCGCCGCCGTCCGCTACCGGCACGCAGACATACTCCGCATCGGGAAAAATCTCCCGAAATCCTTTTTCAATAGCCTGCGCCACCCCGGCGGCAGAGAGGCTCTCTTTGTATGAGTCAGGTGCGATTACAATTTTCATATTCTTCCGTGCCTGCGCGTGGCCGTGCGTAGTGAGAGATAGCGGGCGCGTCACCGCGCCCGGACCGTCAGCGGGTCACTTCTACTTTTGCCAGTTTCTCGTAGTAGCAGGCCAGCGCGCTGTGATCGTCATTACCGTGACCATCGGCACGTAGCGCCTGCATCATTTCCATTACCGCCGCGGTCAGCGGCAGCTGTGCCCCAACGCCATGCGACGTATCCAGCGCGTTCGCCAGATCCTTGATGTGCAGGTCGATACGGAAACCCGGCTTGAAGTTGCGATCCAGCACCATCGGCGCTTTGGCTTCCAGCACGGTGCTGCCTGCCAGGCCGCCGCGGATTGCCTGGAACACCAGCTCCGGGTTCACGCCCGCTTTGGTTGCCAGCGTCAGCGCCTCGGACATTGCCGCAATATTCAGCGCCACAATTACCTGGTTGGCCAGTTTGGTGACGTTGCCGGCGCCGATATCCCCGGTATGCACCACCGATCCCGCCATGGCTTTCAGCAGATCGTAATGCTTATCGAACAGCGCCTTGTCGCCACCGACCATTACGGACAGCGTACCGTCAATGGCTTTCGGCTCGCCGCCGCTCACCGGCGCATCCAGCATCTCAATGCCCTTTGCCTTCAGCCCTTCGCTGATTTCGCGGCTGGCCAGCGGGGCAATAGAACTCATATCAATCAGCACCGTGCCAGGCTTCGCCCCGTCGATGATGCCGTTCTCTCCCAGCGCCACCTCTTTCACATGCGGCGAGTTCGGCAGCATGGTGATGATGACATCGCACTGCTCAGCCACCGCTTTGGCGGAGCTTGCGCTTTCGGCACCAGCGGCCATCACTTCAGCCACGGATTCCGGGTTACGGTCGGATACGACCAGCGAAAAACCCGCCTTGAGGAGGTTTTTACTCATTGGTTTACCCATGATACCAAGGCCAATAAAACCAACTTTCATCGTCATAGCGTTTGTCTCTCTCGTTAATGTCGGGGGATTATTTTTTGAAGGCGTCGCACAGTTTCTGCGTCGCGCTGCGGAAGACGCCAAGGTCGCTGCCGACGGCAACGAAGGTGGCGCCCCACTCCAGATAGCGTCGGGCGTCGGCTTCCACCGGGGCGAGAATGCCTGCGGGCTTACCGTGCGCTTTCGCGCGCGCAAAGATGTGCTGGATGCAGTGCTGTACCTCAGGGTGTGACGCATTGCCCAGGTGGCCGAGCGCCGCCGCGAGATCGCTTGGGCCGACGAAGATGCCGTCCACGCCATCGGTCGCGGCAATGGCATCAACGCTGTCAACGCCCTGCTGGCTCTCAATCTGCACCAGAATGGTGATGTTTTTGTTCGACTGGTTGAGGTAGTCCGGCACGGTGCCAAACATATTGGCGCGGTGCGATACCGATACCCCGCGAATGCCTTCCGGCGGATAGCGGGTTGACGCCACCGCCAGCACCGCTTCCTCAGCGCTTTCCACAAACGGGATCAGGAAGTTGTAGAAACCGATATCCAGCAGGCGCTTGATGATCACCGGCTCGTTCGTCGGGACGCGTACCACCGGCGCGCTGTGGCTGCCTTTCAGCGCCATCAGCTGAGGAATGAAGGTGGTGACGTCATTCGGGGCATGTTCGCCATCGAGTACGATCCAGTCGAAACCTGCCAGGCCAAGCACCTCGGTACTGATGGGGCTTGCCAGCGCTGACCAGCAGCCGATCTGGGTCTGATGGGCCGCCAGCGCGGCCTTGAATTTGTTAGGGAAAATTTCGTTCATCGCGTTTACCTTGCCGTAGCCGTTGCTTATTTGCGCAGTTCCATACGTTTGATGTCGCCGACCACGAACAGATAGCAAACCATCGCCATCAGAGCCGAGCAGCCAACAAAGACCAGCGCCGCGTTAAAGGAGTGCAGTTCACTTACCAGGTAGCCAATCACCAGCGGAGTGACGATAGATGCCACGTTGCCAAAGACGTTAAAGACGCCGCCGCACAGACCAACAATCTCTTTCGGCGCGGTATCGGAAATCACCGGCCAGCCCAGCGCACCGAAGCCCTTACCAAAGAACGCCAGCGCCATCAGGGCAATGACCAGTACTTCGCTGTCGGTGTAGTTGCACAGAATAATGGTGGAGGCGAGCAGCATGCCCACGACGATCGGCAGCTTACGCGCCAGCGTCAGGCTCTTGCCGCGTTTGATCAGCGCATCGGAGAAGACCCCGCCGAGCACGCCGCCGGCAAACCCGCACAGCGCAGGAATAGACGCCACCAGACCTACTTTGAGGATAGACATCCCCTTCTCCTGCACCAGATAAATCGGGAACCAGGTGAGGAAGAACCAGGTGATGGTATTGATGAAATACTGACCGAAAAATACGCCCAGCATCATGCGGTTAGTCAACATCTGCTTGATGTAGTGCAGCTTCGGCCCGCCGTTCGCACCGTCTTTCTTTTTGTGATCCATATCGACCACCGCACCGCCTTTGGAGATAAACGCCAGCTCCTCGGCGGACATCCGCGGGTGATCGGTCGGGTTATGGATGAACTTCGTCCACAGGAAGGTCAGCACGAAGCCGATGACGCCCATCACGGTAAAGACATGTTCCCAGCCCCAGGCGAAGGTCAGCCAGCCGAGCAGCGGTGAAAACAGCGCCAGCGAGAAGTACTGGGCCGAGTTAAAAATTGCCGAGGCGGTACCGCGCTCTTTGGTGGGAAACCAGGCGGCAACGATACGGGCGTTGGCCGGGAAGGACGGTGCTTCAGAGAAGCCCAGCATAAAGCGCATCATAAACATCGAGATGCCCGCCCAGGCCAGCGGCATAAAATCGACAAAGCCCTGCAGGAAGGTGAACAGCGACCAGAAGAAGAGGCTGTACGTGTAAACCCTCTTCGAACCGTAGCGGTCAAGCAGCCAGCCGCCGGGGATCTGCATCAGCAGATAGGCCCAGCCGAAGGCCGAGAAAATATAGCCCATTGATACCGCACTGAGCTGAAGCTCCTTCGCCACTTCCGTACCGGCAATAGAAAGCGTAGCGCGGTCGGCGTAATTCACCGCCGTAACGATGAATATTATCAGCAATATTAAATAGCGGGTGGGCATCCCCTTTTTCGATTCAATAGCGGTATCCAGTGACATTATTGTAATCCTCGGTGTGGAGAACGTAATTCGGATTTTTATTTTTAAATGGGATATTTCCCAGACCAATAAAGAGAAAAGCTAATTTTTAGAACCTACTGAAATCTTCACCAGTATAGGCAGCAGCCTCCAGCACGGCACTGTGCATAAGCCTTATAAATAAGCCTTTAAAAACTCGCTTCATGTGCATTTGCACACAAGCATGGGCGCTCTGCCACAGATTTTATTTTTGCCCCCCAGTGACGGCGCGGCGTCGCGGCAATAAGTGATCGCCATCACATTCTTATTTATTCACACCTGACATTCTTGCGCTCAGACTGATTCAGATAAATTAATAAACACCCCAAAATAAGAACGTTTTATTTCACTTCCTGAAGCTGGAGAATAGTGAACAATGGCCGGCATAGAAATTAAACAACAGCCCCCTGCGGCGTTTTATATTAAAGTTCACGACACTGATAATGTCGCGATAATAGTGAATGATAACGGACTGAAAGCGGGGACCCGTTTCCCGGATGGTCTGGTACTGGTTGAGCATATTCCTCAGGGCCATAAAGTTGCCCTGGAAACCATTCCAGCCCACGGTGAAATCGTGCGTTACGGCGAAGTGATTGGCTACGCGGTGCGGGAGATCCCACGCGGGAGCTGGATTGAAGAGTCGCTGGTCGAGCTGCCAACGGCGCCGCCGCTCAACACGCTGCCGCTTGCCACCCGCGTACCTGAACCCCTGCCGCCGCTTGACGGCTATACCTTCGAAGGGTATCGCAACGCCGACGGCAGCGTGGGTACCAAAAATCTGCTTGGCATCACCACCAGCGTGCACTGCGTGGCGGGGGTGGTGGACTACGTCATCAAGCTTATCGAACGCGATCTGCTGCCGCGCTATCCCAACGTTGACGGCGTTGTCGGCCTGAATCACCTGTACGGCTGCGGCGTGGCGATCAACGCCCCGGCGGCGGTGATTCCCATCCGCACCATCCACAACATCGCCCTGAATCCGAACTTCGGCGGCGAGGTGATGGTCATCGGCCTCGGCTGTGAGAAGCTCCAGCCGGAGCGCCTGCTGCAGGGCACTGAGGACGTGCAGGCTATCGCCGTGGACGACGCCAGCATCGTGCGGCTGCAGGATGAGCAGCACGTCGGTTTCCGCTCAATGGTGGACGACATCCTGCGCGTGGCCGAACGCCATCTGGCAAAACTGAACCAGCGTCAACGCGAAACCTGCCCGGCCTCGGAGCTGGTGGTGGGCATGCAGTGCGGCGGCAGCGATGCCTTCTCCGGCGTAACCGCTAACCCGGCGGTGGGCTTCGCCTCCGACCTGCTGGTTCGCTGCGGCGGAACGGTGATGTTCTCAGAAGTGACCGAAGTGCGCGACGCCATCCATCTCCTGACGCCGCGCGCCATCAACGAAGAGGTCGGAAAGCGGCTGCTCGAAGAGATGGCGTGGTATGACAACTATCTGGATTTAGGGCAAACCGATCGCAGCGCTAACCCGTCGCCGGGCAATAAAAAAGGCGGCCTGGCCAACGTGGTGGAAAAAGCGCTCGGCTCGATTGCCAAGTCCGGTAAAAGCGCCATCTCCGAGGTGCTCTCGCCCGGTCAGCGCCCGACGAAACGCGGCCTGATTTACGCCGCCACGCCGGCCAGCGACTTCGTGTGCGGCACCCAGCAGGTGGCATCCGGCATTACCGTGCAGGTATTCACAACCGGACGCGGCACGCCGTATGGCCTGATGGCGGTGCCGGTGATCAAAATGGCGACCCGCACCGAGCTGGCGAACCGTTGGTACGATCTGATGGACATCAACGCCGGCACGATCGCCACCGGGGAAGAGAGTATCGAGGACGTGGGCTGGAAGCTGTTCCACTTCATTCTTGATGTGGCGAGCGGACGCAAAAAGACCTTTTCCGATCAGTGGGGGCTGCATAACCAGCTGGCGGTGTTCAACCCGGCGCCGGTGACCTGATATCAGCGCGAAAAAAAAGCACGGCATACGCCGTGCTTTTTTATGGGCGGCGCGGGTTATTCGCCCTGCTGCTCAAGCGCATATTTGTAGAGCGCGTTCTTCTTCACGCCGTGGATCTCGGCGGCCAGCGCGGCGGCCTTTTTCAGCGGCAGTTCAGCCTGCAACAGCGCCAGGGTGCGCAACGCATCGGCGGGCAAGGCCTCTTCCTGCGCTTTGAACCCTTCAACAATCAACACCATTTCGCCTTTGCGACGGTTGTCATCCTCTTTCACCCAGGCCAGCAGCTCACCGATCGGCGCGCCGTGAATCGACTCCCAGGTTTTGGTGATCTCCCGCGCCAGCACCACGTAGCGCGATTCCCCCAGTTCGGAGCAGATGTCCTCCAGGCTTTCGAGCAGACGATGGGTGGATTCGTAAAAAATCAGGGTGCGCGGCTCCTGCTCCAGCGCGCGCAGCGTGTCGCGACGCCCTTTGGATTTGGCCGGCAGGAAGCCCTCATAGCAAAAACGGTCCGACGGTAAGCCTGCGGCGCTCAGTGCCGCAATGGCCGCACAGGGGCCAGGCAGCGGCACCACCTGCACGCCCGCTTCGCGGCAGGTGCGCACCAGATGGTAGCCAGGATCGTTAATCAGCGGCGTACCGGCATCGGACACCAGCGCGATATTCAGCCCATCCTGCAGCTTCGCCAGCAGGGTTTGCGCTTTTTGCTGCTCGTTATGGTCATGCAGTGCGAAGAGCCGCGCAGTAATCGCAAAATGTTGCAGCAATAAACCGGTATGACGGGTATCTTCGGCGGCGATAAGGTCAACGGATTGCAGGACATCAAGCGCCCGCTGGGTAATGTCGCCCAGGTTGCCGATTGGCGTCGGCACGATGTACAGCTTGCCCTGAGAATTCTCCGCGGAATCGTGTTGTTTCATTGTTTCGTCCGTTTTGCCGATTTACTATTGAGCATTGAGTAAAAAATAACATTGGATACGTTATGGTACCGTCGATATTTTATCGTTCTAAAGCCGCGCGCTGTCTGCCTCTCGTGCTGGCGACGCTGTTTTTTGCTGGCTGTGGCACCCAGGCACCGGATCAGACTACACCGCATATGCAAGGGAAAGCCGAAGCGGATTCCGGCTACTATCTTAACCAGATGCAGCAGGCGTCTGATGATAGCAAGACCAACTGGCAATTACTTGCCATTCGTGCACTGCTGAAAGAAGGCAAGACCGATCGCGCCATCGCGCTGTTCAATCAGCTCCCTCAGGCGCTGGACGACGCCCAGCGTAACGAGCAGGGGCTGCTCGACGCGGAAATCAAACTGGCGCAGCGCAACTACCCTGCCGCTACGGCGCAGCTTAACAACATGAAACCTGACGCCCTCGACACCGCTCAGCAGGCGCGCTACTGGCACGCCGTCATCGTCGCCAGCGAAGGGCGCCCGTCGCTCACCCTGCTGCGCGCGCTGATTGCCGAAGAGCCGCTGGTCTCAGGGGCAGACAAACAGAAAAACATTGATACCACCTGGCAGGTGCTGTCGCAGATGACGCCGGAACAGGCCAATGCGCTGGTGATCAACGCCGATGAAAACACCCTGCAGGGCTGGCTTGATTTGCAGCGCGTCTGGTTTGACAACCGCAACGATCCTGAGCTGATGAAAGCCGCCATCCGCGACTGGCAGACCCGCTACCCTAACAACCCGGGGGCGAAGCAGCTGCCGACGCCGCTGACCAACGTGCAGAAATACCAGCCGGCCTCCGCCAATAAGATCGCCCTGCTGCTGCCGCTCAACGGCCAGGCGGCCGTGTTTGGTCGTGCCATCCAGCAGGGGTTTGAAGCCGCGAAAAACGCGGCCCTCAGCCCGGTGACGCCGGTCAGCGCGCCCGCCGCCGAGCCTGCCAGCGCACCGCAGCCGGTGCAGGCGCCGGATGCCGTCGCCAGCCCGTCGCAGGCCGCGGTGAACGACCTCACCAATGAAACGGACGCGCCGGCGGCACAAGCGGAACAGCCGGCTGCCGCGCAGCCCGCCGCAACCGCTGCCGCACCAGCCAATCCCGGCGCGGAGCTGAAAATCTACGATACCAGCTCTCAACCGCTGGCTCAGGTGCTGACCCAGGTTCAACAGGATGGCGCCAGCATCGTGGTAGGCCCGCTGTTGAAAAACAGCGTCGACGAGCTGCTGAAAAGCAATACCCCGCTTAACGTACTGGCGCTCAACCAGCCAGAGAACGTCGAAAGCCGCGCGAATATCTGCTACTTCGCGCTGTCGCCGGAAGATGAAGCCCGCGATGCGGCGAACCACATGTGGCAGGAGGGGAAACGCGCCCCGCTGCTGCTGGTACCGCGCAGCGCGCTGGGTAGCCGCGTTACCAGCGCATTCGCCTCTGAGTGGAGCAAGCTGGGCGGCGGCATCGTGCTGGAGCAGAAATTTGGCTCTACCGCCGAGCTGAAAATGGGCATCAATAGCGGCTCCGGCATTGCCCTGACCGGCAGCCCGGTTAGCGCCAGCCTTCCGCAGCAGGAAGCCGTCACCATCGGTGGCCTGACGATTCCGGCGCCGCCGACCGATGCGCAGATCACCGCTGGCAGCGGCAAGGTGGACGGGGTCTACATCGTCGCGACCCAGGATGAAGTTGCCCTGATCAAACCGATGATCGCCATGCGCGCGGGCAGCCAGACCGGTGCCACGCTCTATGCCAGCTCGCGCAGCGCGCAAGGCGGCGCAGGGGCAGACTTCCGTCTGGAGATGGAAGGTATGCAGTTCAGCGATATCCCGATGCTGACCGGCGCCAACCCTTCCCTGCAACAGCAGGCGCTCTCAGCGGTCAATAACGATTACTCCCTGGCTCGTCTGTATGCGATGGGCGTCGATGCCTGGTCGCTGGCAAACCACTTCTCTCAGATGCGCCAGGTGCCTGGCTTCCATCTGGCGGGTAACACCGGTGAGCTGACCGCCACGCCGGAGTGCGTGATTAACAGGAAGTTAACGTGGCTCAAATACCAGCAGGGGCAAATCGTTCCGGCCAGTTAAGCCGTCAACAGACGGGCGCGGCCTATGAAACACGGGCGCGCGCCTGGCTGGAAGGCAAGGGACTGCAGTTTATCGCTGCCAACGTGCGCGAGCGCGGCGGCGAAATCGACCTGATTATGCGTCACCAGCGGGTCACGGTGTTTATCGAAGTGCGCTACCGTCGCTCCGCGCTTTACGGCGGTGCCGCGGCCAGCGTAACGCCCGCTAAACAGCACACGCTGTTGCGCACCGCCAGGTTATGGCTCGCCAGACATTCCGGTAGTTTTGATACTGTGGATTGCCGGTTTGATGTGTTAGCCTTCACCGGCGACGACGTAGAGTGGATTGTGAACGCTTTTGCGCTCCCCGCCTGATGCCCGACGTCAGGTGCGTCGCGCGGTAATAAACAACCAGGTCACCCGATATCGCGTCACGCTTGCGCAGCCGCTGTTTTCGGCGGTGCGATATCCCGCTTCACCCGCTTACTTTTGAAAGGACCATCGTGCTCGAAAGAATAAAAGTCTGCTTTACGGAAAGCATTCAAACTCAGATTGCGGCGGCGGAAGCGCTGCCAGATGCGATTTCCCGTGCGGCCATGGCGCTGGTTCAATCTCTGCTCAACGGTAACAAAATTCTCTGCTGTGGCAACGGCACGTCAGCGGCCAACGCACAGCATTTTGCTGCCAGCATGATTAACCGCTTCGAAACGGAGCGTCCCAGCCTGCCGGCTCTGGCGCTGAGCACCGATAACGTGGTGTTGACGGCCATTGCCAACGACCGCATGCACGAAGAGATCTATGCCAAGCAGGTGCGCGCCCTCGGCCACGCCGGAGACGTGCTGCTGGCGATTTCTACCCGCGGCAACAGTCGTGATATTGTCAAAGCCGTCGAAGCGGCAGTCACCCGCGATATGACCATCGTGGCGCTTACCGGCTATGACGGCGGCGAGCTTGCCGGACTGCTGGGGCCACAGGATGTGGAAATTCGTATTCCCTCTCACCGCAGCGCGCGCATCCACGAGATGCATATGCTGACGGTGAACTGCTTATGCGATCTGATCGATAACACGCTTTTTCCACACCAGGATGATTAAGGAGCACTCATGAAGGCATTAACGCCACTGGCCATTTTGATTTCAGCTTTGCTGCTACAGGGTTGTGTGGGTGCCGTTGTGGTAGGCAGCGCCGCTGTCGCCACCAAAACCGCCACCGACCCGCGTTCCGTCGGTACTCAGGTTGATGACGGTACGCTCGAAGTTCGCGTGAACAACGCACTGGATAAAGACCAGCAGATCAAAAAAGATGCGCGTATCAACGTCACCGCTTATCAGGGCAAAGTGCTGCTGACTGGGCAGTCGCCGTCAAGCGATCTGGCCGCGCGCGCGAAGCAGATTGCGATGGGCGTGGACGGTGCGACGGAAGTGTATAACGAAATCCGTAACGGCCAGCCGATTGGCCTTGGTACCGCGTCTAACGACACCTGGATCACCACCAAAGTGCGTTCGCAGCTGCTGGCTAGCGATCAGGTAAAATCGTCCAACGTGAAAGTGACGACCGAAAACGGGGAAGTGTTCCTGCTCGGCCTGGTGACCGAACGTGAAGGGCAGGCCGCGGCGGATACCGCCAGCCGCGTCAGCGGGGTGAAGCACGTCACCACCGCGTTTACGATTTTGAAATAATCTGTTCTCCCCCTCACGCCCGTGAGGGGGAATCGCGCATCAGATAAGTGCGACGCTTCCGAGAATAACCCCGCTCAATATCACTAACCCACCGGTCAGCCACAGCGCTTTCGCCGGGAATGACTTGCGCAGCATGATGAGCGACGGCAGGCTTACCGCAGGCAGCGTAATCAGCAGCGCCAGCGCAGGCGCTACGCCCATGCCCGCCATCATCATAGTCTGTACGATCGGGATTTCGGCCGCGGTCGGGATCACGAACAGGCAGCCGGCAATCGCCATCGCTACCACCCAGAACAGCGTGTTATCAATACCGGCATCGGCATGCGGGAACAGCCAGACGCGTGCCGCACCCAGCACCAGTACCGCCAGCACGTAAACCGGAATGGTGCTCCAGAACAGGGTCCACAGCGCGCTGCCCCAGCGGCGCAGGAAGTGCGCTTCCACCACGTTCTCTTCGGCAGGCATATCCACGATAACCGGCGCGTCATCTTTGGTGTAATGCTGCACCAGCAGCGCGACGCCAACCACGGTTAACAAACCGGCCAGCAGACGCACAAACGCGAAGTTCCAGCCCAGCACAAATCCCATAAAGACCAGCGTCGCCGGGTTGAGCAGCGGGTTGCCCATCCAGAACGCCAGCGCACCGCCCACCGAGACCGACTGACGGCGCATGCCCGCCGTTACCGGCGCGGCACAGCAGCTGCACATCATGCCCGGCAGCGACAGCAGCGTCCCGAACAGGGTGCCGGAGAGCTGGCGCTGGCCCAGGGTGTGCACCAGCCAGTTGCGCGGGATCAGCACCTGCACCAGCGAGCCTAACAGCACGCCCAACACAGCGGCTTTCCAGACGGCGAGAAAATAGACCATAGCGTAATCCAGCGCGGCGCGGAACGGGCTGTCGCTGGCGTTATCAAGAATGGATTTTCCGATGCTGTGGGTTTCAGAGGCGGTAAAAGCTTTGCCGTAATACGGCTGCCATTTTACGTACCAGAGGCCGACGATAACGACCAGAAAGAAAAGCGCGGGTTTCCACCAGACGACTGGTTTAACCGCAAGAGATGAAGACTGACCAGCCATAACATACCCCTGAGTGGCAATTTGTAATGAAACGTTTTTAAAATCGCGCTCATACTACGCCTGGGACAGGTGCATTAAAAGGGCTAAATCAGCGGCGAATGGCCTGCTTTCTCATGCAATTGACCGGCATCCAGAATGGTGACGGCATCATGGGCCGGGGAAAACGCTTCGTTAATCAGGGCGCGGGCAACGTCTCTGGCCTCAATCGCACGCCATTTCCCCGGCAGCAGGCGAAACAGGGGTGAAAACAGCGATTCGTTAAAGCGGTGCTTTTCACGGTCGCCCAGCAACATTGACGGGCGAGCAATGGTCAGCCGCGGCCACTGCTGCGCAATCAGTGAGGCTTCCATCTCCCCTTTCACGCGGTTGTAGAAAAACAGCGATCGCTGGCTGGCGCCGAGCGCGCTGACCACCAGCATATGCTTTGCGCCAAGACGCAGCCCGGCCAGGGCGGTGTCCACCACCAGCGTATAGTCCGCCAGGATAAAGGCTTCTTTGCTGCCCGCCTCGCGGCGCGTGGTCCCGAGACAGCTGAATACGATATCCACCGGTTCAGTAAGCTGCGTCAGCACATCGGTCAACTGGGGATCGCGCGGATTGACGACCTTGCGCATCGCCGGCAACGGGCGCCGGGTCGGTGCCACAATCTGCGTCACGCGCGCATCGTCGTTAAGCATCCGAATCAGATGCCCGCCCACCAGCCCTGTCGCACCGGTAATCAGTATGCGGCTCATGTTGCCCCCTTTACAGATAAGTCCGTGTTGCAATGTGGTGTGCCTGTACCAGGCTTAATAACCTGTGTTTGTTAATTATTTACCATTTACGGTGAATTACCTCACAGCATGATGCATCTGAAACAAAAACAGCGGAGGAAATATGAGCAAGAAGATTGCAGTCTTGATCACCGACGAGTTTGAAGATTCAGAGTTCACCTCTCCGGCTGAGGCGTTCCGTAAAGCGGGCCACGAGGTGGTCACTATTGAAAAACAAGCCGGTAATACTATCAAAGGCAAGAAAGGGGAAGCGGAAGTCACCATCGATAAGTCGATTGATGACGTCACGCCTGACGAGTTCGACGCGCTGCTGCTGCCGGGCGGACATTCGCCGGATTCACTGCGTAGCGACGAACGTTTTGTCTCCTTCACGCGCGATTTCGTTAACAGCGGCAAGCCGGTGTTCGCCATCTGCCACGGCCCACAGCTGCTGATCAGCGCAGACGTGATCCGCGGACGTAAGCTGACTACCGTGAAAGCGATCGTCATCGACGTGAAAAACGCCGGGGCGGAGTTCCACGATCAGGAAGTAGTAATCGACAAGGATCAGCTGGTGACCAGCCGGACCCCGGACGATCTGCCAGCGTTTAACCGCGAGGCGCTACGCCTGCTCGGTGCCTGACGGGTCACGCGCCCAGTAAAATTTTTTGCCAAAGCCCAGGGTGTTGTCGGTGAACTTCAGTTCATCAAGCCGGATTTCCCATACCGGCGCTGACATCGCCCTGGCGACCGGAAAGCGGCGACAGTACTGGCTTCGCGCCGCGTCGCTTTCTGCCCCTTCCAGCAGGCGGATTTGCCCTGCAAACTGTACGCCCCGAATCAATGCTACCGTTTTAGGCTGGCCGTTTACCGTGCCCGCCACCCTGGCCGCCGAGCCGGTCAGTCTGCCATGCCGGGTGTGGGTGTCGCTGAGCAGCCAGAATGCCACGCGCTGCGGATCGTAATAGTAAAAAGCGTTGGCGCACCACATCTCCTCCGGGTTGGCGACGCACCAGCTCACCACGTGTTGCTTCGCCAGCCAAAGGCTGATTTTTTCCAGATTGTCCACGCGTTCTCCTGTGTAATGACATGTGCCGTTGGCGCAACAGCTATGATAGGGTAGCGTCATTCCTGACCGATACACAGCGCCCAATGTCACCCTGGTACCTCTATCTTATTCGCACGGCGGATAACCGCCTCTATACCGGCATCACCACCGATCCCGAACGTCGCCTGCGTCAGCATCAGCAGGGCAAAGGCGCGCGGGCGCTGCGCGGTAAAGGCGAGCTGGCGATGGTATTCACGACGTTGATTGGCGATCGCTCCGCCGCACTGCGGGCGGAGTATCGGATTAAGCAGCTGCCGAAGCGACAGAAAGAGCAGCTGGTGGCGGGAAGCGCGACGCTGGCAGAACTGGTGGGCGGCCTGATGCCCTCCTCCGGCTGCGCGCTTACAGACGGTTGAAGTGCTCCTGATACTCGACGTGACCACTGACGCCGCTCAGGGCGTCGTCTGCCAGCGCACGCAGCTGGAAGGCGGCTTCGGCACCCGGCCAGCGGCAGCGCAGACCGTAACGCGCCGCGGGTTCGAAGCCCAGCCGGCTATAAAACGCCGGCTCGCCAAGGGTGACGACAGCCGCATAGCCAAACTCATTCAGGGAATCGAGCCCCTCGTACACCAACTGGCTGCCCAGCCCCTGGCCGCGATAGTGCTCATCAATCGCGAGCGGCGCCAGCGCCACCCACTGTAGCTCTTCCCCTTCCACCGCCACCGGGCTGAACGCGGCATAGCCGACTACCTGCCCTTCGTCGTCAGTCGCCACCACGCCAAGCGTCAGCAGGCCATCCTCACGCAGATCGCGGATCAGCGCCGCTTCGGCGTCACGGGAAAACGCCCGACGCAGCAGCGCATCGATGCCCGGTGCATCAATCGGTATTTCGACACGAATTAACATGCTTCACCTACGGAAGTAGTCTGGGTGGCGGGCGCGGTTTTCATCCCCGCCTCAACGAAATCGGCCATCTGCATCAGCATAAAACGCAGCGGTTTTGGCATCGCATCAAGCTCGATGGTATCCATCAGATTTTTAACATACAGGCCCAGCTCGGTATCCCCCTCAATGATGAGACGGCGCTGGAAAAAGAGGGTATCAGGATCCTGCTTGCGGGCGGCGATCATCAGCAGATCGCTGGCGTCGGCGCTGAAGCTGACGTCTGCCGGTGCCGTTTCCCGCACCACCAGCCGCTCATTTTCAACCGAGGTACACCACGACAGGCCGATATCGCGTACCGTAATGCTCAGCCAGCGCCCTTCGAGAAACTCAAGTTCGCCTTCCGCCAGCGCTTTACCGAGCTGCCAGTGAAGCAGTTGCTCCAGCACCTGGCGCTTCAGCGTGAACGGCACCATTTTTACCGGCGTTTTCAACAAAGATGGTCCGGAACGAACCAGACGCGAACGAAGTGTATTCAACACGTATCCTGCTCCTCGTAAAAAATATATCCGGTCATTGTGCCATATACGCCACAGCGGATAGTGGCATAAATCAACTATCGGCCAGGTCAGGCTACCCCTTTATGGATGCCATCAATACGTCAATAACTGGCTTAAATCAAAAATTATTCGCAAAGGGTTAACTAAAATCCCCCTTCACTTAACATTTTTGCTGCTTAAAAATCAGGCAGCGCAAAGGCGCAGTGCGTCATTCCAACCACAGCAGGGAATCCTATGGAGTTGCTTTGCCCCGCCGGTAACCTTCCGGCCCTCAAGGCGGCCATCGAGAATGGTGCAGACGCCGTTTATATTGGCCTGAAAGACGATACCAACGCCCGCCACTTTGCCGGGCTTAACTTTACCGAAAAGAAACTCCAGGAAGCGGTGAGCGTCGTTCATCAGCACAAGCGCAAGCTGCATATCGCGATCAACACCTTCGCTCACCCCGACGGCTACTCGCGCTGGCAGCGCGCCGTGGACATGGCCGCGCAGCTGGGTGCCGATGCCCTGATTCTGGCCGACCTGGCGATGCTGGAGTATGCCGCGACGCGCTACCCGCACATTGAGCGCCACGTGTCGGTGCAGGCCTCCGCCACTAACGAAGAGGCAATTCGCTTCTATCACAACCATTTTGACGTCGCCCGGGTGGTGCTGCCGCGCGTGCTCTCCATTCACCAGGTTAAACAGCTGGCGCGCGTCACGCCGGTGCCGCTGGAGGTATTCGCCTTCGGCAGCCTGTGCATCATGGCCGAGGGGCGCTGCTACCTCTCCTCCTGGCTAACCGGCGAATCCCCCAACACCGTCGGAGCCTGTTCGCCGGCGCGCTTTGTTCGCTGGCAGCAAACGCCTCAGGGGCTGGAGTCACGGCTGAACAATGTGCTGATTGACCGCTATGCCGACGGGGAGAACGCCGGCTACCCGACGCTGTGCAAAGGGCGCTATCAGGTTGATGGTCAGCGTTACCACGCGCTGGAGGAGCCTACCAGCCTCAATACCCTGGAGCTGCTGCCTGAGCTGCTGGCGGCAAACATCGCGTCGGTAAAAATCGAGGGGCGTCAGCGCAGTCCGGCCTATGTAAGCCAGGTCGCTCGCGTCTGGCGGGAGGCTATCGATCGCTGTATGGCGAACCCGAGCGACTTCATGCCGCAGGAAGAGTGGATGCAGACCCTCGGTGCGATGGCAGAAGGCACGCAAACCACGCTTGGCGCCTATCACCGTAAATGGCAGTAAAGGAGTTTCGATGAAATATTCCCTCGGGCCCGTACTCTGGTACTGGCCAAAAGCGACGCTTGAGGCGTTTTACCAGCAGGCCGCGACCAGCAGCGCCGATGTGATTTATCTCGGCGAAACGGTGTGCAGCAAGCGCCGCGCCACCAAAACCGGCGAGTGGCTGGAGATGGCCCGTCAGCTTGCCGCTTCCGGCAAACAGGTGGTGCTCTCCACGCTCGGGCTGATGCAGGCCCCTTCCGAGCTGGCAGAGGTGAAACGCTACGTGGACAACGGCGATTTCCTGATTGAAGCCAACGATCTCGGCACGGTCAACATGGCCGCCGAACGCCGTCTGCCGTTCGTCGCCGGCCATGCGCTCAACTGCTACAACGCGGTTACGCTCAACATTCTGCTCAAACAGGGCATGACGCGCTGGTGTATGCCGGTGGAGCTGTCACGCGACTGGCTGAGCCATCTGCTGGATCAGTGCGAGCAGTTGGGCATTCGCGATCGGTTTGAAGTGGAGGTGCTGAGCTACGGTCATCTGCCGCTTGCCTGGTCCGCCCGCTGCTTTACCGCTCGCTCGGAGGACCGTCCGAAGGACGAGTGCGAAACCTGCTGCATCAACTACCCCAACGGGCGCGCGGTACACTCGCAGGAAAATCAGCAGGTGTTCGTGCTCAACGGCATTCAGACCATGAGCGGCTACGTCTATAACCTCGGCAATGAGCTACGCAGCATGCAGGGACTGGTGGATATGGTGCGGCTGTCGCCGAGCGGCCCGGAAACCCTGGCGACCCTCGATGCGTTTCGCGCCAACGAAAACGGGGACGCTCCGCTGCCGCTGACCGCCAACAGCGACTGCAACGGCTACTGGCGCCGCCTCGCCGGGCTTGAGCTGCAGGCCTGATAAAAGCTCACTTTGTTAACACAGTAGCGGTGCTTTTCATGCAGTATTGAAATGACAGCTTTCTGGCGGCTCGCCGGGCAAAATGCCCGGAATGAGCCAGGCTGGAAGAAGACCTTCAATCTGATGACTATGCTGTTGCCGCCGGTTAACGCCGGCAGGCAAAAAACAAAGTGAGCCGTTATGTCTGAAAAATCTACCGTAGCTTTCTCCGTCCTGGACCTCGCCCCTATCCCGCAGGGTTCCACCGCTGCCGACGCCTTCAGCCACTCGCTGGATCTGGCGCGCCTCGCTGAACGCCGGGGCTATAACCGCTTCTGGCTGGCGGAACACCACAACATGACCGGGATCGCCAGTGCCGCCACCTCGGTGCTGATTGGCTATCTCGCCGCCAACACCACTACGCTGCATCTCGGGTCCGGTGGCGTGATGCTTCCAAACCACGCCCCGCTGGTGATTGCCGAGCAGTTTGGCACCCTGAACACGCTCTACCCCGGACGCATCGATCTGGGTCTGGGCCGTGCGCCGGGCAGCGATCAGCGCACCATGATGGCGCTGCGCCGTCATATGAGCGGTGATATCGATAACTTCCCGCGCGACGTGGCGGAGCTGGTGGAGTGGTTTGACGCCCGTGATCCCAATCCGCCGGTGCGTCCGGTGCCCGGCTACGGGTCGCACATTCCGGTGTGGTTGCTCGGTTCAAGCCTCTACAGCGCACAGCTGGCTGCGCAGATGGGTCTGCCGTTCGCCTTCGCGTCGCACTTCGCGCCCGATATGCTGTTCCAGGCGCTGCATCTCTATCGAACCCACTTCAAGCCGTCGGCGCGGCTCGAAAAGCCTTACGCCATGGTCTGCATCAACATCGTGGCTGCCGACAGCAACCGCGACGCCGACTTCCTGTTTACCTCTATGCAGCAGGCGTTCGTTAAGCTGCGTCGGGGCGAAACCGGGCAGCTACCGCCGCCGATCGACAACATGGAGAGCTTCTGGTCGCCATCTGAGCAGTACGGCGTGCAGCAGGCGCTGAGCATGTCGCTGGTGGGGGATAAGGCGAAGGTGCGTCATGGTCTGGAATCCGTTCTGCGTGAAACTCAGGCCGACGAGATTATGGTTAACGGGCAGATTTTCGATCACGCCGCCCGACTGCACTCCTTCGATCTGGCCATGCAGGTGAAAGAAGAACTCCTAGGGTAAGCGGCTTCCCTGCCCGTCAGGCAGGAGCACTGAGTGATAAGGTGGCGGCGCGCAGGCATCGCCACCTTTTTTATGGGTTACTTCCAGACCGGCAGCAGATCGAAAGTCGACATCAGATGCACCACCGCATTGCCAACGCCAAAGATCAGAATCAGCACGATCATCGGCGTACCGCCCCATACCCTGAACTGTGGGCTGCCAAAGCGCTTACGGGAGGCGCGTGCCAGCAGCGCCGGAACAATCGCCGCCCAGACGGTGGCCGCGAGCCCTGCGTAGCCAATCGCATATAAAAAGCCGTCCGGCCATACCAGCCCGCCAATCACCGGGGGAGTAAAGGTCAGGGCTGCGGTTTTCAGACGGCCCAGACGCGAGTCATCAAACCCGAACAGATCCGCAAGATAGTCAAACAGCCCCAGCGTCACACCCAGAAACGAACTCGCTACCGCAAAGTTGGAAAACACCACCAGCAGCAGATCCAGACTGCGGTTGTTCAGCACGCCGCTCAGCGCCTGGACCAGCACATCGATATTGCCGCCCTTGTCCGCAATGGCGATGAAGTCGTGACGGGGAATATTTCCCATCGTCGCCAGCAGCCATACCGCATACAACCCGAGCGCCAGCAGCGTGCCGCCAACCAGGCAACGCACGATAACGCGCGGATTTTTACCGTAGTACTTCATCAGGCTCGGCACGTTGCCGTGGTAGCCGAATGAGGCGAGGCAGAACGGCAGCGTCATCAGCAGATACGGCGTGTAGCTGGCCTGCGTATCGGCGACGTTGAACAGAGTTGCCGGCTCGACGTGCCCCAGCAGGCTGCCGAACGTCAGGAAAAAGGTAATCACCTTCGCGCCGAGTACAATCGCCGTCATGCGGCTGACGGCGCGGGTGGAGAGCCAGACGACAAACGCCACCGCCAGGGCAAACAGCACGCCCGCCAGCCGGGCCGGGAAGGAAATCGACATCTCGCCCAGCGTGTGGTGGAGAATCGAGCCGCTCGCCGAGATGTAGGCGTAGGTCAGGATGTACAGCACGAAGGCGATGGACAGGCCGTTGATGCGATTCCAGACGTTGCCAAGCAGATCGCGGGTCATGGTATCGAAGCTGGCACCCACGTGATAGTTCAGGTTGGCTTCAAGGATCATCAGCCCGGAGTGCAGCATACAGAACCAGGTGAACACCAGCGCGGCAAGCGACCAGAAAAACCAGGCACCTGACATCACCACCGGAAGTGAAAACATACCGGCACCGATAATGGTGCCGCCAATAATGACAATTCCTGCAAAAGTGGAGGGCGTCTGGCGTGAAAGTGCTGCGGTCGTCATGCGGATGCATCCTTGAGGCAAAATCTACGGGATCTGTTACTGTGCAGCATTGTACCAGTACATGAGTACAAAGAGGATAAAAAAAGTCCCGATCGCAATGACCGGGACTGTATTATTTACTTTACGCTTTTAGCGATTACGCATCACGACGACGGGTCGGTGCATCTTCACGACGCGGACCACGGCTGTCACGACGTTCGCCACCGAAGCTACGGCCGCCTTCACGGCGTTCGCCGCTGAAACGACGACCTTCGCCACGTGCGCCTTCCGGACGCGGTGCGCCACCTTCACGACGTTCGCCACCGAAACCACGGCCACCGCCGTTGCCACCGCGACGCTCACCGCCGGTACGCGGCTGTGCATCACCCATCAGCTGCATATTCATCGGTTTGTTCAGAATACGCGTACGGGTAAAGTGCTGCAGCACTTCGCCCGGCATGCCTTTCGGCAGCTCGATGGTGGAGTGAGAAGCAAACAGCTTGATGTTACCGATGTAACGGCTGCTGATGTCGCCTTCGTTAGCAATCGCGCCAACGATATGACGAACTTCAACGCCATCATCGCGACCCACTTCGATGCGATACAGCTCCATGTCGCCCACTTCACGACGTTCGCGACGCGGACGGTCTTCACCACCACGCTCCGGACGGTCGCCACGCGGACCACGGTCGTTACGATCGCCACGGCGTTCGAAACGGTCATCGCGCTCGCGGAACTCACGCTTAGGACGCATCGGTGCATCCGGCGGCAGAATAAGCGGACGCTCACCCTGAGCCATTTTCAGCAGTGCTGCGGCCAGCGTTTCGATATCCAGCTCTTCTTCCGCAACCGGCTGGATTTTCGCCAGCAGTGCACGGTACTGATCCAGATCGCTGCTTTCCAGCTGCTGCTGTACTTTGGCGGCAAACTTAGCCAGACGGCGCTCGCTCAGCAGTTCTGCGTTCGGCAGTTCCACTTCCGGAATGGTCAGCTTCATGGTGCGTTCGATGTTACGCAGCAGACGACGCTCGCGGTTCTCAACGAACAGCAGTGCGCGACCCGCACGACCTGCACGACCGGTACGGCCGATACGGTGAACGTAAGACTCGGAATCCATCGGGATATCGTAGTTTACTACCAGGCTGATACGTTCAACGTCAAGGCCACGGGCCGCAACGTCGGTTGCAATCAGGATATCCAGACGACCGTCTTTCAGACGCTCCAGGGTCTGCTCACGCAGAGACTGGTTCATGTCGCCGTTCAGCGCGGCGCTGCTGTAACCGCTGCGCTCAAGCGCTTCGGCCACTTCCAGGGTCGCGTTTTTGGTACGGACGAAGATGATCGCCGCATCAAAGTCTTCCGCTTCCAGGAAACGTACCAGCGCTTCGTTTTTACGCATGCCGTAGACAGACCAGTAGCTCTGGCTGATGTCCGGGCGCGTGGTAACGCTGGACTGAATACGCACTTCCTGCGGCTCGTTCATAAAGCGTTTGGTAATGCGACGAATCGCTTCCGGCATGGTCGCGGAGAACAGCGCGGTCTGATGGTCAGCCGGGATCTGCGCCATGATGGTTTCAACGTCTTCGATGAAGCCCATACGCAGCATCTCATCCGCTTCGTCCAGTACCAGACCTTTCAGGTTGGACAGGTTCAGCGTGCCACGCTTCAAGTGATCCAGCAGGCGGCCCGGGGTACCCACAACAATTTGTGGGCCCTGACGCAGGGCGCGCAGCTGCACGTCATAACGCTGGCCGCCGTAAAGGGCCACCACGTTTACGCCATGCATATGTTTAGAGAAGTCCGTCATCGCTTCAGCTACCTGAACCGCCAGTTCGCGGGTCGGGGCCAGCACCAGGATCTGCGGTGCTTTCAGCTCTGGATCAAGGTTGTTTAGCAGCGGGAGAGAGAACGCTGCAGTTTTACCGCTACCGGTCTGGGCCATACCCAGAACGTCGCGACCGCCAAGCAGGTGCGGAATACACTCAGCCTGGATTGGAGATGGTTTTTCGTAACCCAGATCGTTAAGGGCTTCAAGGATAGGAGCCTTCAGGCCCAGATCAGTAAAAGTGGTTTCGAATTCAGCCATGTAGTACGAGTGCCTCAGAATAAATGGCGGCCAGTCTACATAACTCATCGTGAAAATTTTCTGCAATTTTCATTAAAAGTGTGAACCGGCTCAAAGTATGTGGATTAACGAACAAACAAGCCCTCACCCGCTAAGGTGATGACTTACAAGGAAATTTGGGCTGAAAGTTCGTCAGCTATTGCTGGTCCGATTCTGCCAGGTCTTCTTGCTCCTGGCCCAAGAGCGCTAATTCCAACAATGCGTAACGGTG
Source organism: Siccibacter turicensis LMG 23730 (assembly GCF_000463155.2). GTDB lineage: Bacteria > Pseudomonadota > Gammaproteobacteria > Enterobacterales > Enterobacteriaceae > Siccibacter > Siccibacter turicensis. The sequence goes on from NZ_AWFZ01000017.1 coordinate 388,780, forward strand.
CTCAACGAAGTTGTGTACGTTGTTTGCAACCGCCAGTTTGAACAGTGCCGTAGCGCTGTCCCTGTCCCCCAGACTTAGGTAGTACTTACCTAAATAGAAGTTGGTTTCACTGAGATGCTCAGCGAGCGAGGTGTTATCCGTTGCGTCTGACTTCAGGCGTTCCATCAGCGTTGCTTCGCTAATGTTACCCAGCCAGAACTCGACAATGTTCCATCCCCATTGTTCTTTATCCGACTTCTCGAAGCGCTGTTGTAACGCTTCTTTGGCCTGCTTCTCATTGAGCTTCTGCTCAACGATGTAAAGCCACAGGCTGCGGAAAGGATCATTGGGATCGTCTTGATAAAACGCCAGCAGATCATCTTGCGCTAACTTGTCACGACCGCCGTAGTAGAGAGCGATACCGCGATTTAAGTGCGCGTAGTTGTAAGTTGGATCAAGCTCAAGTACAGAATCAAACGCTTCATAGGCGGCATCAAAGTTGCCCGCCTGCGTTAAGTATATACCTAAGTAATTGAATACTTCAGGCATATCAGGTCGGATTGCCAGCGCTTGTGAAAAATCATTACGCGCTAAGGCTCGCAGACCGAGACTATCATACAACACTCCGCGCTCATATAAAAGCTGTGCGCGTTCATCATCGGTTAAAGCCCGACTTGCGAGGATTTGTTCCATGCGTGCCAGAATGACTTCCTGCTGCAAGCTCGGTTGCAATGGCACTGCCAGGACTTCACTCTTACGCCAGGCAGAGTTGCTGCATCCTGCCAGCGTTAAAGCTGTCGCAACGAAACACCAGCGCAAAAAAGGCTTCATTTCCTACTCCCGACGACAACAATTGGATGAACATCCTGTTCCCCGGCTGCAAACACAGCATCATGCCGTGTATCAAACAGCTCTCCATGTCGCCATGGAGAGCTAAATGGCAAACCTTACTCGGCTTCTGGTGCAGCCGGCGCGGCCGGTGCTTCAGCAGGCTGAGTCTGCTCGGATGCTTCTTTGATGCTCAGACGTACGCGGCCCTGGCGATCAACCTCCAGAACTTTAACCGGTACTTCCTGGCCCATCTGCAGGTAATCGGTCACTTTCTCAACGCGCTTGTCAGCGATCTGAGAGATGTGTACCAGACCTTCTTTACCGCCACCGATGGCAACAAACGCGCCGAAGTCAACGATACGGGTCACTTTACCGCTGTAGATACGGCCCACTTCGATTTCAGCAGTGATCTCTTCGATACGACGGATAGCGTGTTTTGCTTTGTCGTTATCGGTAGCTGCGATCTTCACGGTGCCATCATCTTCGATTTCGATGGTGGTGCCGGTTTCTTCGGTCAGAGCACGGATAACAGAACCGCCTTTACCGATGACGTCTTTGATCTTGTCCGGGTTGATCTTGATGGTGTGAATACGCGGAGCGAATTCAGAGATATCACCGCGCGGTGCGTTGATAGCCTGTTCCATCACGCCCAGGATGTGCAGACGTGCACCTTTCGCCTGGTTCAGCGCAACCTGCATGATCTCACGGGTGATGCCTTCAATTTTGATATCCATCTGCAGCGCAGTGATACCTTCGCGGGAACCCGCAACTTTGAAGTCCATATCGCCCAGGTGATCTTCGTCGCCCAGAATGTCAGACAGCACAACGTAGTTGTCGCCTTCTTTCACCAGGCCCATCGCGATACCCGCAACGGCTGCTTTAATCGGTACGCCTGCATCCATCAGGGCCAGAGAGGCGCCACACACGGAAGCCATAGACGAGGAACCGTTGGATTCGGTGATTTCAGAAACCACACGTACGGTGTACGGGAAACGATCGGCGGTCGGCATGACTGCCAGTACGCCACGCTTCGCCAGACGACCGTGACCAATTTCACGACGCTTCGGAGACCCTACCATGCCGGTTTCGCCGACGCAGTACGGAGGGAAGTTGTAGTGGAACAGGAAGCGATCGGTACGTTCGCCCATCAGTTCATCGATGTTCTGCGCGTCACGCTCTGTGCCCAGGGTCGCGGTAACCAGCGCCTGCGTTTCACCACGGGTGAACAGCGCGGAACCGTGCGTGCGCGGCAGTACGCCGGTACGAACGTCCAGACCACGGATCATGTCTTTCTCACGGCCATCGATACGCGGCTCACCCGCCAGTACGCGGCTACGCACCACGTTTTTCTCGATAGCGTGCAGAATTTCGCCCAGCTCGTTGTCGTCCAGCGACTCATCTTCCGCCAGCAGTGTCGCGATGGTTTCAGATTTGATGGTGTCGATCTGGCTGTAGCGTTCTTGTTTGTCGGTGATGCGGTATGCATCGCTCAGACGGGATTCTGCCAGAGCAGCAACGCGTGCGTTCAGCGCGTCGTTTACCGCTTCCGGCTGCCAGTCCCAGCGCGGTTTACCCGCTTCTTTCACCAGCTCGTTGATGTTCTGGATAACAACCTGCTGCTGGTCATGACCAAACACAACCGCGCCCAGCATCTGGTCTTCGCTCAGCAGTTCTGCTTCGGATTCAACCATCAGCACAGCGCCTTCGGTACCGGCAACGATCAGGTCCAGCTTGCTCTCTTTGAGTTCAGCCTGAGTCGGGTTCAGTACGTACTGGTCATTGATGTAACCGACGCGAGCGGCGCCGATTGGGCCGTTGAACGGAATACCAGACAGGGACAGCGCAGCAGAGGCGCCGATCATAGCAACGATATCCGGGTTAACCTGTGGGTTAACGGACACAACGGTGGCGATAATCTGTACTTCGTTAACGAAGCCTTCCGGGAACAGCGGGCGAACCGGGCGGTCAATCAGACGCGCAATCAGGGTTTCGCCTTCGCCAGGACGGCCTTCACGACGGAAGAAGCCACCCGGGAAGCGGCCAGCAGCGTAAGTACGCTCCTGATAGTTAACGGTCAGCGGGAAGAAGTCCTGGCCTGGTTTCGCTTTCTTCTGACCAACTACGGTCACGAAAACCGCAGTGTCATCCATGCTCACCATCACGGCAGCGGTGGCCTGACGGGCCATCATGCCGGTCTCCAGCGTTACCGTATGTTGACCATACTGAAATTTACGAACGATCGGATTAAGCAAAATTATACCCTTTCTTAATGAATGACAGCACGCCATTAGCCGTGCTGTCTGGTGACCGATCTTCCTGCATCCTCGCGACTAATGACAAGTCAGACCCGTTCTTTATCGGGGCACCCTTCTCATTAGCCGCGCGAACCTCTGCAATGAAGATCATGCTTTGCAACAATACATTAGTTTCCCAATAATTGCTGCCGTCAGGTCGAAAAAAGGGGCCACAGAGGCCCCTTTTTCTGAAACTCGCAAGAATTAGCGACGCAGACCCAGACGCTCGATCAGCGCGGTGTAGCGTGCAACATCTTTACGCTTCAGGTAGTCGAGCAGTTTACGACGCTGAGAAACCATACGCAGCAGACCACGACGGCTGTGGTGATCTTTTTTGTGCTCTGCAAAGTGACCCTGCAGGTGGTTAATCTGTGCAGTCAGCAGGGCAACCTGTACTTCAGTTGAACCGCTGTCGTTTTCGCCACGACCGAACTCAGAAACGATTTTAGCTTTAGCTTCAACGCTTAGAGACATTTTGAACTCCAGTTTTTAGATAAATAACGAGGCGCCGATCTCTAATTCAGCATCCCCAATGAACACACCGTGAAATGTTAAACATGACACAGGCGTGTTAAGCCGCAATATTCTACCTGTCGCCACCTGTTATCGCAAGGTCGCGACATCGCTTATGCGGGGTACTCTACGACCAGCCGACGCGGAGCAACACGCCCCTCGTCGTCGATTTCGGCCATGCCGATAAACTTCGCTTCCGCGCCTTCGGTCACGCGCACCAGCCCGTTCAGCGGCGCATTGGCTACCCGTACCGGCTGACCGTTCTTAAAGTAAACGGCAACCTCCGGCAGGAGATTCACCAGCGGGAAATCGGCGGCGGGGCTGTCCATCGGCATCAGCAGCGGATCAAGCAGTTCGCCCGGCGGAATGTCGCGCGTCTGCGCCTCTTCAACCAGCGCATTCAGCTGTTCCAGCGTGACCATGCGTTCAATCGGGTAGTTACTCACCGCCAGGCGACGCAAGAAGATAACGTGCGCACCGCAGCCGAGCTTCTCACCGAGATCGTCGATGATGGTGCGAATGTACGTCCCCTTGGAGCAGTGCACTTCCAGCTCCAGCTCATCCCCTTCGTGACGAATGAACAGCAGCTCATAAACGGTAATGGGTCGCGCTTCACGCGGCACCACGATTCCCTGACGCGCGTACTCGTAGAGCGGTTTGCCCTGGTACTTGAGCGCAGAGAACATGGTGGGAACCTGCTCGGTATCGCCACGGAAGCTTTCCAGCGCGTCAGCAAGCTGCGCAGCGCTGAAGTTGACCGGACGCTCTTCGACAATCTGCCCGTCAGCGTCGGAGGTGTCCGTACGCTGGCCCAGTTTCGCAATCACGCGGTAGCGTTTATCGGAATCCAGCAGGTACTGGGAAAACTTAGTGGCTTCCCCAAGGCAGATCGGCAGCATGCCCGTCGCTAACGGATCCAGCGCGCCGGTATGCCCTGCGCGATTGGCATTGTAGAGACGTTTAACTTTTTGCAGCGCGTCATTGGAGGAGAGCCCCTGAGGCTTGTCCAGCAACAGCACGCCGTGTATATCGCGACCGCGACGACGAGGACGACTCATCAATCCTCCTTCGTGTCGTCCGGGTTAACGCGGCGAGACTCGTCCTGCTTGATGACGTTGCTCACGAGGTTGGACATGCGCATCCCTTCAACCAGCGAGTTATCGTAGAAGAACGTCAGTTCAGGCACGATACGCAGGCGCATGGCTTTACCCAGCAGCGAGCGGATGTAACCAGACGCGTCCTGCAACGCTTTGATACCTGCGTTGACCGCTTCTTCGTCTTTGTCGTTCAGGAAGGTGACAAACACTTTGGCATAGGCCAGATCGCGTGATACTTCCACGCCGGATACGGTGGTCATCAGACCGACGCGCGGGTCTTTGATTTCACGTTGCAGGATGATGGCAATCTCTTTTTGCATCTCCTGAGCCACGCGCTGCGGGCGACCAAATTCTTTCGCCATAATAATTCTCCACACTAAAGACTAAAAAGGGGCTAAAAGCCCCTTTTGAAATATGTGCCGGGAAGCGTAGCGCGCTCCCGGCTTACAATGCGATTAACCGCTGCTCGCTTCAGGTCGTTACCCGAAGGCAAGGAGGATTAATCGATGCTGCGCTGAATCTCGATAATTTCGAAGACTTCGATCGTATCGCCAGTGCGAACATCATTGTAGTTCTTAACGCCGATACCACACTCCATGCCGTTACGCACTTCGTTGACGTCATCTTTGAAGCGGCGCAGGGACTCCAGCTCGCCTTCATAGATAACCACGTTGTCGCGCAGGACACGAATCGGGTTGTGACGTTTCACGATACCTTCGGTAACCATACAGCCGGCAATCGCGCCAAATTTCGGTGATTTGAACACGTCGCGCACTTCGGCCAGGCCGATGATCTGCTGTTTGAGTTCCGGAGAGAGCATGCCGCTCATCGCCGCTTTCACTTCGTCGATCAGGTTATAGATGACGGAGTAGTAACGCAGATCCAGGCTTTCAGCTTCAATCACGCGACGAGCAGACGCATCGGCACGGACGTTGAAGCCAACGATAATCGCGTTAGACGCAGCCGCCAGCGTAGCATCGGTCTCGGTGATACCACCGACGCCGGAGCCGACAATTTTCACCTTCACTTCGTCGGTAGAGAGTTTCTGCAGCGAATCGGAGATCGCTTCCAGAGAACCCTGTACGTCGGACTTCAGAACGATGTTCACTTCGTGAACTTCGCCTTCGGTCATGTTGGCAAACATGTTTTCCAGCTTGGATTTCTGCTGACGCGCCAGTTTGACTTCGCGGAACTTGCCCTGACGATAGAGCGCCACTTCACGGGCTTTCTTCTCGTCACGCACCACGGTAACTTCGTCACCGGCAGCCGGCACACCGGAGAGACCCAGGATCTCAACCGGGATAGACGGGCCCGCTTCGGATACATCGCGGCCAAGCTCATCACGCATCGCACGTACACGGCCGTATTCAAAGCCACACAGTACGATATCGCCTTTGTTCAGGGTACCTTCACGAACCAGCACGGTTGCAACCGGGCCACGACCTTTATCCAGGAAGGATTCGATCACAACACCGCTCGCCATACCGCTGCGTACCGCTTTAAGTTCCAGAACTTCCGCCTGCAGCAGGATAGCGTCCAGCAGTTCATCAACACCAGTACCCGCTTTCGCTGATACGTGGACGAACTGGCTCTCGCCGCCCCACTCTTCCGGCATGATGCCGTACTGGGAGAGTTCCTGCTTCACGCGATCCGGATCGGCTTCGTGCTTATCAATTTTGTTAACCGCAACCACAACCGGCACCTGCGCCGCTTTCGCGTGCTGGATAGCTTCGATGGTCTGCGGCATCACGCCGTCGTCCGCTGCAACAACCAGTACCACGATATCCGTTGCCTGCGCACCACGTGCACGCATCGCGGTAAACGCGGCGTGGCCCGGGGTATCCAGGAAGGTGATCATACCGTTGTCGGTTTCGACGTGGTAAGCACCGATATGCTGGGTAATGCCGCCTGCTTCGCCAGACGCCACTTTGGTGGAGCGAATGTAGTCGAGCAGAGAGGTTTTACCGTGGTCAACGTGACCCATGATGGTCACAACCGGCGCGCGGGCTTCCGCCTGAGCACCCATATCACGGTCGCTCATCAGCGCTTCTTCCAGCTCGTTTTCACGACGCAGGATAACTTTATGGCCCATCTCTTCGGCGACCAGCTGAGCAGTTTCCTGATCGATCACCTGGTTGATGGTGGCCATGGCGCCCAGTTTCATCATCGCTTTGATGACCTGAGAACCTTTAACGGCCATTTTGTTAGCCAGTTCGGCAACGGTTACGGTTTCGCCGATGATAACATCGCGGTTAACCGCCTGCGCCGGCTTGTTAAAGCCCTGCTGCAGAGAGCTGCCTTTACGCTTCCCGCCTTTGCCGCCACGTACCGCGGCACGCGCTTCTTCACGGTCAGCTTTTGATTCAGAGTGCTTATTGCCTTTCTTCGGACGCACGGCTTTCGCTGGGCGAGCACGGCTACGACCGCCTTCGACTTCACGATCGTTGTCGTCTTCTGCCTGGCGGGCGTGCTGAGAAGTGGTGACGTGGTAGTCAGTCGCTTCTTCCGGTTTCTCAGGGGTTTCAGCCCAGGTTTTCTCATTTTCAGCGGCCATGCGGCGCGCTTCTTCCGCTACCTGGCGGGCGCTCTCTTCGAGCTTACGGCGGGCTTCTTCTTCCGCCTTACGCTTGAGCTCAAGGGCTTCCGCTTCGCGGCGAGCTTTTTCAGCCTGTGCAGTTTTGGTCATGTCGTCGGTCTGTTGATTGCTCACTTTGCTATTTTCCGCAGCTCCGCGTTTCGCGTTTTCAGCGTTCTCGCGTTTAGCCTGTTCGTCAGCGTCGCGTTTTGCTTTAGCTTCTGCATCACGTTTCGCTTTTTCCTCAGCTTCGCGCTTGGCAGTTTCTTCTGCTTCACGACGGGCCTTCTCTTCCGCTTCACGCTGCGCTTCTTCTTCCGCGGCAAGGCGCTCGGCCTCTTGCGGATCGCGTTTTACAAAGGTGCGTTTTTTGCGGACTTCGATCTGTACCGATTTACTCTTCCCACCGGTACCCGGGACATTTAAAGTACTGCGCGTTTTGCGCTGCAATGTCAACTTATCTGGCGCCGAACCATGTTCACGGTTCAGGTGCGACAGTAAAGCTTGTTTCTCTTGTGCGGTGACAGAATCTTCAGCCGACTTAGGGATCCCTGCATCAGCGAATTGCTGTACCAGGCGGTCCACTGAGGTCTGAATCTCTGCGGCCAGCGTTTTTACGGTTACATCAGTCATGCTGTTCCTTCCTGCTACAGTTTATTACGCGTCGTCGCCGAACCAGCAGATATTACGGGCCGCCATGATAAGCTCACCGGCTTTCTCATTCGTTAACCCTTCGATATCTGACAGGTCATCTACGCCTTGTTCGGCGAGATCTTCAAGCGTACAAACACCTCGAGCAGCCAGTTTGTAAGCCAGAGTACGGTCCATTCCTTCAAGATTGAGGAGGTCTTCGCTCGGCTTTTTATCACCCAGGCTCTCTTCCTGTGCAAGAGCCAGCGTCGTGAGTGCATTTTTCGCACGTTCACGCAGTGCTTCAACGGTCGCCTCATCGAGACCGTCAATTTCCAGCAGCTCTTTCATTGGCACGTAAGCCAGTTCTTCGAGCGTGGAGAAGCCTTCTTCAACCAGTAGGGTCGCGAAGTCTTCGTCGATATCCAGATACTTCGTGAAAGTATCAATCGCTGCGTGGGCTTCTGCCTGGTGTTTTGCCTGAAGGTCTTCAACCGTCATCACGTTCAGTTCCCAGCCACTCAGTTGAGAGGCAAGGCGGACGTTCTGACCGTTACGACCAATCGCCTGAGCGAGGTTACCCGCTTCCACGGCGATATCCATGGTGTGCTTGTCTTCGTCGACAACGATAGACGCAACGTCGGCTGGCGCCATAGCGTTGATGACGAACTGCGCCGGGTTGTCGTCCCACAGCACGATATCAATACGTTCGCCGCCAAGCTCGGTTGACACAGCCTGAACGCGTGCACCGCGCATGCCTACGCAAGCACCTACCGGATCGATACGCTTATCGTTGGTCTTCACGGCGATTTTCGCACGTGAGCCCGGATCGCGCGCTGCCGCTTTGATCTCGATAACTTCTTCGCCGATTTCCGGTACTTCGATGCGGAAAAGCTCAATCAGCATTTCCGGCTTCGCACGGGTGACAAACAGCTGCGCACCACGCGCTTCAGGGCGTACAGCGTAGAGTACGCCACGAATACGATCGCCTGGACGGAAGTTTTCGCGCGGCAGCATATCTTCACGCGGAATAACTGCCTCAGCATTATTCCCTAAATCCAGGGTGATGCTGTCGCGATTCACTTTCTTCGCGATGCCGGTGATGATTTCACCTTCGTGCTCGCGGAACTGGTCAACGACCATCGCGCGCTCGGCTTCGCGAACTTTTTGTACGATAACCTGCTTGGCGGTCTGCGTCGTGATGCGGTCGAAGGTAACAGATTCAATCTGGTCTTCAACGTAATCGCCAAGGTTCAGAGACGGATCTTCGTACTGCGCCGCTTCCAGCGTGATTTCACGCGTAGGCTGGGTTACTTCTTCTACGATAACCCAACGACGGAAGGTGTCAAAATCGCCGCTGCGGCGATCGATGCTGACGCGTACGTCGATTTCCTGCTCATATTTTTTCTTAGTTGCCGTGGCCAGGGCACTTTCCAGCGCTTCGAAAATTTTCTCGCGTGGAACCGCTTTTTCGTTAGAAACAGCTTCAACAACGGCCAAAATTTCTTTGTTCATCGGGGGCCTTCGCCTCAATCCAGAATGTTAAAAGTGGGGAACCAGGTTCGCTTTCTGAATGTTGCTCAGCGCGAATACTTCATCTTTGCCATCGACCGTCACGGTGATCATTTCGCCATCTACGGCTTTAATGATGCCCTGCCATTTGCGGCGGTTCTGTACTGCCATACGCAGCACCAGTGCAACTTCTTCGCCGATGAAAGAGAGGTAATGTGCCGCGGTAAACAACGGGCGATCGAGGCCAGGAGAGGAAACTTCAAGGTTGTATGCCACTGTGATGGGATCTTCAACATCCATAACGGCACTTACCTGGTGGCTGACATCAGCGCAATCATCAACATTGATACCATTTTCACTATCAATATAGATGCGCAGCGTCGATGTGCGACCGCGAATGAATTCGATACCGACGAGTTCATAGCCCAGCGCTTCAACCGGTGCTGTAATCATCTCTGTTAATTTTTGCTCTAATGTGGACAAGCCCACCCCCAAGACATAAAAAAAGGGCATTAAGCCCAGTTATTCTGAAGTCAGATAACAAAAAACCCCGATAAATCGGGGCTTTATATAACTGAACCCTGTAAGTCACCATGGTGACCTGGAGCACTCTCCAACAGAATTTTTTTCAAAACCCAGTGAAAAAAGCGTATCCCGCTCTACACAGTATATTTGAAAAAGAACTCTAAGGGAAAGTGGTTGCGGGGGCCGGATTTGAACCGACGACCTTCGGGTTATGAGCCCGACGAGCTACCAGGCTGCTCCACCCCGCGTCCGAAAACGTGGCGAATATTACGCCTAAAATGCATAAAATGCAAGTTTTGCTGGGATTTGGTACCGAGGACGGGACTTGAACCCGTAAGCCCATTCGGGCACTACCACCTCAAGGTAGCGTGTCTACCAATTCCACCACCTCGGCACTTAGAACACGGCATTCAGCACTACCGTGTTTGATGCGACAAATTACTGCGGAATATCACTCGTCGGCTTGGTAGGCGCCGCTGGTGCAGTCTGCTCAGCGTTAGGCTGAGTCAGGTTATCCCACATGCTTCCTTTGTTCGTTTTGTTGCTATTGATATTACCCAGTACCAGGCTGATGATGAAGAACAGCGTAGCCAGTACAGCTGTCATACGGGTCATGAAGTTACCAGAACCACTTGAACCGAACAGTGTAGTGGAAGCGCCAGCTCCAAAGGAGGCTCCCATATCAGCGCCTTTACCTTGCTGCAGCATGATAAGACCTACAAGGCCAATTGCTACAATAAGGAAGATAACTAAAAGAGCTTCGTACATAATCAACCTGTTCCTTGCGGGTTAACCGCATACCAATGCTTCAAACTAGTCAATGCGGGGCCACTTGTCATTCCCCTGTGAAGCGGGTGAGAATACTAACCAAAGCGTATCGCCTTAGCAAGAGCAAATTCATGTCGATGCGCTAACTGCGGAAAAAAACGGCAACAACAGTGATTTTGTTTAGAAACAAGGCGGCAATTGCCGCCCTTTTGAGCAGATAACCGTGATTATACCGCTTTTACCGCATCCGCGATTCGGTTGGCAAACGCCACTACCTGCGCTTCATCTTCGCCTTCCACCATCACACGAATGAGCGGCTCCGTACCGGATTTGCGCAGCAGCACGCGGCCACGGTTTCCAAGCGCCGCTTCCACTTCCGCCGTTACGGCTTTCACCTCAGCATTCTCCAGCGGATCGCCGCTGCCCGGCGTGAAGTGAACATTTACCAGGATCTGGGGGAAGAGCTTCATGCCGCTGCACAGGTCATGCAGGCTCATATGATTGCGCGCCATTGCCGTTAAGACCTGCAGCGCCGCCACGATGCCGTCGCCGGTGGTGGTCTGGTCGAGCAAAATAACGTGGCCGGAGTTTTCGGCCCCGATACGCCAGCCTTTTTCCTGCAGCTTCTCCAGCACGTAGCGGTCGCCGACCTTCGCCCGCACAAACGGGATGCCGAGCTGTTTCAGTGCCAGCTCAAGCCCCATGTTGCTCATCAGTGTACCTACCGCGCCACCGCGCAGCTGGCCCTGGCGTAGCCCTTCCCGCGCAATGATGTAGAGGATCTGGTCGCCATCGACCTTATTGCCTTCATGGTCGACCATGATGACGCGGTCACCGTCGCCGTCAAACGCGATACCCAGATGGGCCTTTTCGGCCACTACGCGTTTTTGCAGCATGCGCACGTCCGTCGCACCGCACTCTTCGTTGATGTTGACGCCGTCAGGCTCGCAGCCGACCGTAATCACCTGCGCGCCCAGCTCGCGGAACACGTTAGGCGCAATGTGGTAGGTCGCCCCGTTGGCGCAGTCCACCACGATTTTCATTTCGCTGAGGCTCAGTTCATTCGGGAAGGTGGCTTTGCAAAACTCAATGTAGCGACCGGCTGCATCGACAATGCGGCTCGCCTTTCCGAGCTCGGCAGAATCCACGCAGGTAATCTCTTTTTCCATTTCCGCTTCGATGGCTTCTTCCACTTCATCCGGCAACTTGGTGCCATCGATAGAGAAGAACTTAATCCCGTTATCATAGAACGGGTTATGCGAGGCGGAGATAACGATCCCGGCTTCGGCGCGGAAGGTGCGCGTCAGGTACGCCACAGCGGGCGTAGGCATAGGACCGGTGAAGGAGGCTGACAGCCCCGCTGCCGCCAGACCCGCTTCCAGCGCCGACTCCAGCATATAGCCGGAAATGCGCGTGTCTTTACCGATGATGATTTTCCGTGAACCATGGCGCGCCAGGACTTTACCGGCCGCCCAGCCAAGCTTCAGGACAAAATCGGGGGTAATAGGGGCATCGCCTACGCGGCCACGGATACCATCGGTACCAAAATATTTACGGTTACTCATAGCGTTTCTTATCCTTCGCTGACAGTGTGGCTTCCACCACGCGCACCGCTTCCACCGTCTCTTTCACATCATGTACCCGAATGATTTGAGCCCCCTGCATTGCCGCGATGACCGCACATGCAAGGCTGCCGCTCAGGCGATCCGCCGGACCTACGTTGAGCAACTGCCCTACCATCGATTTACGCGACATTCCCACCAGCAGCGGCAGGCCGAAGTGGTGGAATTCTGAGAGTCGGGCTAAAAGCTGGTAATTATGGGTGAGATTTTTACCGAAACCGAACCCCGGGTCGAGCAACAATTTTTCTTTTGCGATGCCCGCCGCTTCACAACGCGCGATCTGTTCGCTAAAGAAGCGATCTACATCGGCGAAGACGTTCTCGTAATGGGGAGCGTCCTGCATCGAACCTGGCTGGCCCTGCATATGCATCAGGCAGATGGGCAAACCGGTCTCTGCCGCCGCTTCAAGCGCGCCGGGCATCTGCAGCGACCGAATATCGTTAATAATGTGCGCCCCCGCCCGCGCCGTCTCACGAATCACCTCGGGGCGGGAGGTATCGACGGAGATCCAGGTTTCAAACCGCTGCGCCAGGGCTTCCACCACGGGCACCACCCGGGACAGCTCCTCGTCCACGCTCACCTCCGCCGCGCCGGGCCGCGTCGACTCTCCCCCCACGTCAATGATGGTCGCCCCGGCATTGAGCATCGCGTTAGCGTGTTTTACCGCCTCAATCAGCGTATTGTGCTGGCCGCCGTCGGAGAAGGAGTCGGGCGTGACGTTAAGGATGCCCATAACGTGTGGATGCGTGAGGTCGAGCGAGGTGCCCTGAGCGAAGAGTTTCATATCCATTACCCTGCAAAAAATCGTGGTTAGCTAAACGAGAAAAACCCCGGACCAGCCGGGGTTTAAAGGGGGAAGCACAGCGAACATTGGGCGAATTACTTATCGTCCAACTGCTCTGACATGGTGTTGCCCGGGTTCGGCGTCCGTGGTTCATCAACCGGACGCGGCGCACGCGGTGTGCCATTGCTGTCATTGTTGCTGGTGCCCGGATCTTCCCAGCCTGCCGGCGGACGTACGTCGCGGCGAGCCATCAGATCGTCGATTTGCGGCGCATCAATGGTTTCATACTTCATCAGCGCATCTTTCATGGCGTGAAGAATGTCCATGTTTTCGTTCAGGATCTCACGAGCGCGATTGTAGTTACGCTCAATCAACGCTTTTACTTCCTGATCGATGATACGTGCCGTTTCATCAGACATGTGCTTCGCTTTCGCGACGCTGCGGCCAAGGAATACTTCACCGTCCTCTTCCGCGTACAGCAGCGGACCGAGTTTGTCGGAGAAGCCCCACTGGGTCACCATGTTACGGGCAAGGTTAGTCGCCACTTTGATGTCGTTCGACGCACCGGTAGAGACATGCTCTACGCCATAGATAATCTCTTCAGCAAGACGACCACCGTAAAGGGTAGAAATCTGGCTTTCCAGCTTCTGACGGCTTGCGCTAATGGCATCGCCTTCAGGCAGGAAGAAGGTCACACCCAGCGCACGACCGCGCGGGATGATAGTCACTTTGTGCACCGGATCATGCTCCGGCACCAGGCGACCGATAATCGCATGGCCCGCTTCGTGGTACGCGGTAGATTCTTTCTGCGCTTCCGTCATCACCATGGAGCGGCGTTCCGCACCCATCATGATTTTGTCTTTCGCTTTCTCGAACTCAACCATCGACACCACGCGCTTGTTGCCACGTGCAGCAAACAGCGCCGCTTCGTTCACCAGGTTGGCGAGATCCGCACCGGAGAAGCCTGGCGTACCACGCGCGATGATTGCCGCGTCGATGTCCGGCGCCAGCGGTACGCGACGCATGTGCACTTTCAGGATCTGTTCACGGCCACGCACATCCGGCAGACCGACCACAACCTGACGGTCGAAGCGGCCAGGACGCAGCAGCGCCGGGTCAAGCACGTCCGGACGGTTTGTTGCGGCGATAACGATAATACCTTCGTTACCTTCGAAACCATCCATCTCAACCAGCATCTGGTTCAGGGTCTGCTCACGTTCATCGTGACCACCACCCAGACCTGCGCCACGCTGACGGCCTACGGCGTCAATCTCATCGATAAAGATGATGCAGGGTGCGGCTTTTTTCGCCTGTTCAAACATATCGCGGACACGGGATGCACCCACACCAACGAACATTTCAACAAAGTCTGAACCGGAAATGGTGAAGAACGGGACCTTCGCTTCGCCAGCAATCGCTTTTGCAAGCAGGGTTTTACCGGTACCCGGCGGGCCCACCATCAGGACGCCTTTCGGGATCTTACCGCCCAGTTTCTGGAAACGGCTAGGTTCACGCAGGTATTCAACCAGTTCGCCCACTTCCTCCTTTGCTTCATCGCAACCGGCGACGTCAGCAAAGGTGGTTTTGATTTGATCCTCGGTAAGCATGCGCGCTTTGCTCTTACCGAACGACATGGCACCTTTGCCACCGCCGCCCTGCATTTGGCGCATGAAGAAGATCCAGACCCCAATCAGCAACAGCATCGGGAACCACGAAATGAAGATAGAAGCCAGCAGGCTTGGTTCTTCAGGCGGTTCGCCCATCACTTTTACGTTTTTGGTCAGCAGGTTATCAAGTAGCTTAGGGTCATTAACCGGAATGTAAGTCGTATAACGGTTATTGTCTCTCTTGGTAACGTTGATTTCACGTCCGTTGATACGTGCTTCACGAACCTGATCCTGGTTAACTTCTTGCAGGAAGGTAGAGTAATCTACCCTACGGCCATTCGACTCGCTGGGCCCAAAGCTCTGGAATACGGACATCAGCACTACTGCGATGACCAGCCAGAGAATTAGGTTTTTCGCCATGTCACTCAAGGGATTAACCTCTTATTACAACTGTGTTAAAAACAGCGTCAGGATACAATATCTCCAGTCTCTTTCAAGCCGCAGCGGCAAGCTTCCTCGCTCCACCCTGATGCCCACTGGTTATACTTTACGCCCGGTCGCTACAATATACACTTCACGTGAACGGGCACGAGAAGAGTCCGGCTTACGAACTTTTACCTTCGTAAACAGGGAGCGAATTTCCCTAAGGTACTCATCGAAACCTTCGCCCTGAAATACTTTCACCACAAAACTTCCGCCCGGTGCCAGAACGTCACGACACATTTCAAGGGCCAGTTCAACCAGGTACATTGCGCGCGGGATATCAACCGCAGGCGTACCACTCATGTTAGGCGCCATGTCTGACATGACAACCTGGACTTTACTCTCGCCAACTCGCTCAAGTAGCGCTTTCACCACGGATTCGTCACGAAAGTCGCCCTGAAGAAAGTCTACGCCAACAATAGGATCCATCGGCAGGAGGTCGCAAGCGATAATACGGCCTTTGCCACCGATTTGGGTCACAACGTACTGCGACCAGCCACCGGGGGCGGCACCCAGGTCGACAACGGTCATCCCAGGCTTAAAGAGTTTGTCACTTTGCTGTATTTCATCAAGTTTAAACCAGGCACGCGAACGTAAACCTTTTTTCTGCGCCTGCTGAACATATTTATCGCTAAAGTGTTCCTGGAGCCAGCGGCTGGAGCTGGCAGAACGCTTTTTACCTGTCATTTGATATTCCGGTTCAGGTTCATCGTATGCCTTAGGCTAAAACTTACACAGCTTTGGCTATTCAGAAGAGATGGCGGTAGAATGAACCGTTTTCAATCCCAACGTAAGTAAAAAATAATACGATGAATCTTAGTACTAAACAAAAGCAACACCTTAAAGGTCTGGCGCATGCGCTCAAGCCGGTCGTTATGCTTGGCAACAATGGTTTGACCGAAGGGGTGCTGGCCGAGATTGAACAAGCGCTTGAACACCATGAGTTAATCAAGGTGAAAATCGCCACTGAAGATCGTGAAACAAAAACCCTGATCGTGGAAGCTATCGTGCGGGAAACCGGCGCCAGCAACGTACAGGTTATCGGTAAAACGCTCGTCCTGTACCGTCCTGGTAAAGAGCATAAGATTTCGCTACCACGCTAACACGGGTCCTTTCCGGGCAGCACGTGTGCAAAATGCCACGCTCCGTTTGTTGATGAAAGGCCGCTAGCGGCCTTTTTCTATTCTTTACATTCTAACCGGTAACTTTGTCACGTTAGTGGCATCTGCCCGCATGACGGTTCTCAGCGTCAGAGATACTCGACCTTCACGATTTCATACTCAACCTGGCCGCCTGGGGTGTTAATTACCACCACGTCGTCGACTTCTTTCGCAACCAGTCCGCGTGCGATCGGCGAGTTTACTGAGATAAGATTTTGCTTAAAATCAGCCTCATCGTCGCCAACGATGCGGTAGGTCTGCTCTTCGTCGGTATCCAGGTTCAGAACGGTCACCGTGGCACCAAAAATGACACGCCCGTTGTTAGGGATTTTGGTGATATCGATAACCTGCGCATTCGACAGCTTGGCCTCGATATCCTTAATACGACCTTCACAGAAACCCTGCTGCTCACGTGCGGCGTGGTACTCCGCATTCTCTTTGAGATCGCCGTGTTCACGGGCGTCAGCGATGGCAGCAATAATTTCAGGGCGACGTACGGACTTCAGAAACTCCAGCTCTTCGCGGAGTTTCTCAGCGCCTCGTAAGGTCATCGGAATCGCTTGCATGTGTTACTCCTCTTCAAACCTTCTTCCCGGGTACGATCCATCTCCGCGCTGGCATTGCTGCCAGTCCGGCAAACACTGTGCCTGCCCGGGTAAGAAACAAAAGAAAACTGACCCGGGTACAAAGCCCCAGGTCAGCAACGAATTTCTCAATTTGATACGTAGTCTAACCTGAAGTTCCCTGAGGGTCATCGTTTACTTTGCAGGGCGATGCACCGTAGTATGACGGCACGTTTCCAGGCTGTAACCGCGAGATTATGCGATTTTCCAGAGTTATCATCGGATTGACCACAGGGGTCGCCTTACACGTTCAGGCGGCTAACGTTGAGGAGTACATCAATCAGCTACCCGCCGGCGCCAACCTGGCGTTGATGGTACAGAAGGTAGGCGCCCCGGCTCCCCAGATTGATTATCATAGTCAGCAAATGGCGCTTCCCGCCAGTACGCAGAAAGTGATCACCGCCCTGGCTGCGTTGCTTCAGCTCGGCCCGGATTACCGCTTTACCACCACCCTTGAAAGCAAAGGCGAGGTACGCGATGGCGTTCTGAATGGCGATCTTGTCGCCCGTTTCGGCGGCGATCCAAGCTTTAAGCGTCAGGATCTGCGTAACATGGTGGCGACACTTAAGCGCGCAGGCGTTGAGAAAATCGATGGAAACGTGCTGATCGATACCTCGATTTTTGCCAGCCATGACAAAGCGCCAGGCTGGCCGTGGAACGATATGACGCAGTGCTTTAGCGCACCGCCGGCTGCCGCCATTGTCGATCGCAACTGCTTCTCCGTGTCGCTCTACAGCGCCCCGAAAGCCAACGATTTTGCGTTTGTGCGCGTCGCGTCTTTTTATCCGGTAACGGTGTTCAGCCAGGTGCGCACGCTGCCTCGCGGCTCATCCGAAGCCCAGTATTGTGAGCTGGACGTCATGCCGGGCGATCTCAACCGCTACGTGCTGACCGGCTGCCTGACTCAGCGTGCCGACCCGCTGCCGCTGGCATTTGCCATCCAGGACGGCGCTGGCTATGCCGGTGCGATCCTCAAGCAGGAGCTGAAAGCCGCGGGCATCAGCTATAACGGCACGCTGCTGCGCCAGACCCAGCCCAACGAGCCGGGCACGGTGATCGCCACTAAGCAGTCCGTCCCGCTCCACGATCTGCTGCGTATCATGCTGAAGAAATCGGACAACATGATCGCGGATACCGTGTTCCGAACCATTGGGCATAACTTCTATAACGTGCCCGGTACCTGGCGCGCCGGCTCCGACGCCGTACGCCAGATCCTCCGTCAGAAGGCCGGGGTCGATCTCGGGAACAGTCTGGTGGTGGATGGCTCAGGCCTGTCGCGCCACAACCTCATCTCACCGGCGACCATGATGCAGGTGCTGCAATACATCGCGCAAAACGACAGCCAGCTCAATTTTATCTCGATGCTGCCGCTGGCCGGGCATGACGGTTCACTTCAGTATCGCGCCGGTCTGCACGCTGCGGGCGTGGACGGCAAGGTGTCCGCAAAAACCGGGTCGCTGCAGGGCGTTTATAACCTGGCCGGCTTTATCACCACCGCCAGCGGCCAGCGTATGGCGTTTGTCCAGTATCTGTCGGGGTATGCGGTTGAACCCGCCGACCAGCGTAATCGTCGCATCCCGCTGGTCCGCTTCGAAAGCCGCCTCTATAAAGACGTATATCAGAACAACTGATACACCTGCCTCAGCCATAAAAAAACCCTCTCCGCCAGGAGAGGGTTTTTTACAGGTGAGATACCGGGGAAGGACTATTTCTTGTAAATGAACTCTACGCCTTCGTCGTCTTCTTCATCCCAGTCATCATCCCACTCTTCATCGTTCTCTTCTTCCATCTCATCAAGCTGCTGGCGATGGTAATCATCCCACATGAACTCGACTTTCTCCGGCTGTGCGGCTTCGGCAGCGTGCACAATCGGATTCTCGATGATGAAGGTCATCACGTCCCAGCACAGGTCTTTGACGCCCTGCTGGCTCGCGGCGGAGATAAGGTAGAACTTATCTTCCCAGCCCAGCGCTTCGGCAATCGCCTTCGCTTTGGCTTCCGCTTCGGCTTTGTCCATCAGATCGATCTTGTTGAACACCAGCCAGCGCGGTTTCTGCGCCAGACTTTCGCTGTATTTTTCCAGCTCACCAACGATGATGCGGGCGTTCTCAACCGGATCGGAACCGTCGATCGGATCGATATCAATGAGGTGCAGCAGCACGCGGCAACGCTCAAGGTGCTTCAGGAAGCGAATCCCCAGCCCGGCGCCGTCGGCAGCCCCTTCGATAAGACCCGGGATATCCGCGACCACGAAGCTCTTCTCGTTGTCCATACGCACCACGCCGAGGCTTGGCACCAGGGTCGTAAACGGATAATCCGCCACTTTCGGTTTCGCCGCCGAGACAGCGCGGATGAAAGTAGACTTACCGGCGTTCGGCATCCCCAGCATCCCAACGTCGGCCAGCAGCATCAGTTCGAGTTGGAGATCGCGCTTCTCGCCTGGCGTACCCATGGTTTTCTGACGCGGGGTACGGTTTACCGACGATTTAAAACGGGTGTTGCCCAGGCCATGCCAGCCGCCTTTCGCGACCATCAGGCGCTGCGTGTGACGGGTCATATCGCCCATCGTCTCGCCGGTACCCTGATCGATAACGCGCGTACCGACCGGCACCTTAATGGTGACGTCTTTACCGCGTTTACCGGTACAGTCACGGCTCTGGCCGTTCTGTCCGCGTTCGGCGCGGAAGGACTTCTCGAAACGATAGTCGATCAGGGTGTTGAGGTTTTCGTCCGCTTCCAGCCAGACATCACCGCCATCGCCGCCGTCGCCGCCATCAGGGCCGCCTTTCGGTATATATTTTTCACGACGAAAGCTAACGCACCCGTTACCACCGTCACCAGCCACGACCAGAATCGTTGCTTCATCAACAAACTTCATCTTACTTCTCCGTAATTCATTCGCCTGAGCGGGCCAGAGGTAAAACCGCTTCTTGCTTACGCCACCGTCCCCAAAGACGATGACCAATGGCGGAATACATTGCGCCCGCAACCACGACAAACGCACCGAGATAACCTACCAGGTTTAACAACGGTTTTGCGAAGAGTTCGGGCCAGGCCATAGATAGTAGATCCGAAAATAGTAGCGTAAACAACGGTGTGAGCGTGATAAACGCGCTCACCTGCGCCGCCTGCCAGCGCGCCATTGCTTCTGCCAGCGCACCGTAACCCACGAGGGTATTCAGGCCGCAAAAAATCAGGCATGCGAGTTGCCAGTTGCTCAACTGGAACACCGTTGCCGGATCGGACAACGGAATCAACGCGAGTGTACATAAAGTGTACAGCAAAAAGAGGATCTGCTGTGACGCGAGACGTCGTAACAACACTTTCTGTGCCACGCCGTAGCTCACCCACACCGTGGCCGCACCGACACCAAAAATCACGCCCCAGGTGTAATCCGTCAGGCGCGTAAAGATCTCAATGAGGCTGGTATTGAAAAACAGCCCGAGGCCGCAGATCAGCATGCAGGCGCCCACAATCTGGGTGCCGCGCATCTTCTCTTTCAGGATAACGACGCTTGCCACCATCATCCCTACCGGAGAGAGCTGGCCGATTACCTGCGAGGCGGTCGGGCTGAGATACTGCAGGGACGAACTGAACAGGATGAAGTTGCCAAACAGCCCGCCTGTGGCGATGGCTAACAGCACCAGCCAGCGAGGCTTACAGAACAGCCGCATTGGCGGCAGCTTCCCTTTCAGGGTGAGGATAACTCCCAGCCCGATTGACGCCATCAGAAAGCGATAAAACACGATCGTCGGCGGTTCCATGACTTCCAGCACCTGCTTCATTGCAATTGGCAGTGCGCCCCAGCACATTGCTGTTGTCAGCGCCAGAGCAATGCCAATACCCGCCTGCTGTTTCATGTCATTTCCCTGCAATAAAAATTACCGGCATCGGAATGTAAAAAGCCCCGCAACACGTTGCGGGGCTTTCATCCGTTACCGGGACGCGAAAAACTTATTCAGCAACAATGCTGATGAATTTACGGTTTTTCGGGCCTTTAACTTCGAACTTAACTTTACCGTCAGTCAAAGCGAACAGAGTGTGGTCTTTGCCGCAACCAACGTTGGTGCCTGCGTGGAACTTGGTGCCACGCTGACGAACGATGATGCTGCCAGCCAGAACTGCTTCACCGCCAAAACGCTTAACGCCCAGGCGTTTAGCTTCTGAATCGCGACCGTTACGAGTTGAGCCGCCAGCTTTTTTATGTGCCATTTAATCTGCTCCCCTGTATTAAGCGCTGATGCCAGTGATTTTCACATCAGTGAACCACTGACGATGGCCCTGCTGCTTACGATAGTGTTTACGACGACGAAACTTAACGATTTTAACTTTCTCGCCACGACCGTGAGCAACGATTTCAGCTTTGATTACGCCGCCATCAACGAAAGGAACGCCGATTTTGACATCTTCACCGTTTGCGACCATCAGAACTTCTGCGAATTCAATAGTTTCGCCAGTTGCGATGTCCAGCTTTTCCAGGCGAACGGTCTGACCTTCGCTTACTCGGTGTTGTTTACCACCACTTTGGAAAACCGCGTACATATAAAACTCCGCTTCCGCGCACACCTTTTTGTGATTCAGAGTGCGCTATAAATATTCACAATAGGGCGCGAATATTACGCAAATCGCGAGCCGTTGACAAGCCCGATTGTTCATCAGTGCAGAAAAAAAACGCAACTGCCTGCGCAGCGTTTCTCTTGGGCATTTTTGCAGTACAATCTCTGCTACATTTACAATCCGTCTCCCTCCATAATCCCATTTTGATATGTGGTAAACAGGACGATAGCCAGACTTTTGCGATGAATTTAGAAAAAATTAACGAGTTAACCGCGCAAGACATGGCCGGTGTCAACGCGACAATCCTGGAGCAGTTAAATTCGGACGTGCAGCTTATCAACCAGCTGGGGTATTACATTGTCAGCGGTGGTGGCAAGCGTATACGTCCGATGATCGCCGTCCTGGCTGCGCGCGCGCTGGGTTATGAAGGCAAGGCTCATGTGACCATCGCCGCCCTTATCGAATTCATTCATACCGCCACGCTGCTGCATGACGATGTGGTGGATGAGTCCGATATGCGTCGCGGTAAAGCCACGGCTAACGCCGCGTTTGGCAACGCCGCAAGCGTTCTGGTGGGGGATTTCATCTATACCCGGTCATTCCAGATGATGACGCGCCTCGGCTCGCTCAAGGTGCTGGAAGTGATGTCAGAAGCGGTTAACGTCATTGCTGAAGGCGAAGTGCTTCAGCTGATGAACGTCAACGATCCGGACATCACCGAAGAGAGCTACATGCGCGTCATCTACAGCAAAACGGCGCGTCTGTTTGAAGCGGCAGCACAGTGCTCCGGCATTCTGGCTGGCGCCACGCCTGCTGAGGAAAAAGCGCTTCAGGATTATGGACGCTACCTGGGTACCGCCTTCCAGCTGATTGACGATCTGCTCGACTACAGCGCCGATGGCGAAACGCTGGGGAAAAACGTGGGCGACGACCTCAACGAGGGCAAACCGACGCTGCCGCTGCTGCACGCCATGCACAACGGTACGCCTGAGCAGGCCAGCCTTATTCGCGACGCCATTCAACAAGGTAACGGGCGCCACCTGCTTGAGCCGGTTCTGGCGACCATGGCGAGCTGTGGTTCGCTGGAGTGGACCCGCCAACGCGCGGAAGAAGAAGCGGATAAAGCGATCTCTGCCCTGCATATTCTTCCGGACACCCCTTGGCGCGAGGCGCTCATTGCGATCGCCCACATTGCGGTACAGCGCGACCGGTAACCCCTCTCCTTTCCGCGTGATCCACGCGCGGAAAGGTTCCATAAATTTCCTGAATACTCCAACCCATAACTCCCACA
This sequence comes from Siccibacter turicensis LMG 23730, assembly GCF_000463155.2. Lineage (GTDB taxonomy): Bacteria > Pseudomonadota > Gammaproteobacteria > Enterobacterales > Enterobacteriaceae > Siccibacter > Siccibacter turicensis. Next base: position 411,631 of record NZ_AWFZ01000017.1, read on the forward strand.
GGTAGTTGCACGCCTTACATTTACTCGTGCCAGGCAGCACATTTTTCGGTTATTTCTGGCGCTTACAGGAACCATTGTGAAGGTTTCATGTTATAACCACTCTGGTGTTGAGTGATTAACTTTCCAAACCGTGTTTGGGCTGCCACAGGGAGATAATATGGAACGTAAATTTGTGGACTGGCATCCGGCGGATATCATTGCCGGGCTGCGTAAAAGAGGCACCTCCATGGCCGCAGAGTCGCGTAAAGCGGGGCTGAGCTCATCTACACTTGCGAACGCGTTGAGCCGGCCGTGGCCGAAAGGCGAGCGCATTATCGCCGATGCGCTGGGGACCGAGCCGTGGATCATCTGGCCGTCACGCTACCATGACCCGCGTACCCACGAGTTTATCGATCGCACGCAGCTGATCCGTCATCGCTGACACGCTAACACGCCTTTCAGACTTCGCCAGGCGTGACGATCGCTGTTCGCGCCGTCCGGAAAGTAAAAAAGCCGCAGACATCAGATGCCTGCGGCTTTTACGTTTCGCGACTCAGTTCGGGCGATCCGAATCCTTATTCGCCGTGAATACGCTCGATATTCGCGCCTAACGCACGCAGCTTATCTTCAATGCGATCGTAGCCACGATCGATGTGATAGATGCGATCCACCAGCGTGGTGCCTTCGGCGATACAGCCTGCCAACACCAGGCTTGCCGACGCACGCAGATCCGTGGCCATCACCTGCGCACCGGAGAGTTTCTCTACGCCGTGGCAGATAACGGTGTTGCTCTCGATTTCCGCGTGGGCGCCCATGCGAATCAGCTCAGGCACGTGCATGAAGCGGTTTTCGAAGATGGTTTCGGTGATAACACCGGTACCTTCCGCCACCAGGTTCAGAAGGGTGAACTGAGCCTGCATGTCGGTCGGGAACGCCGGGTGTGGCGCGGTACGCACGTTAACGCCTTTCGGACGCTTGCCGTGCATATCAAGGCTAATCCAGTCCTCACCCACTTCGATATCGGCCCCGGCTTCGCCGAGCTTCGCCAGTACCGCATCCAGCGTGTCCGGACGTGTGTTGCGACACACCACTTTGCCACCGGAGATGGCCGCAGCAACCAGGAAGGTACCGGTCTCGATACGGTCCGGCAGAACGCGATACACGCCGCCACCGAGGCGTTCAACGCCTTCAATGGTGATGCGGTCGGTGCCCTGCCCGGTAATTTTCGCGCCTAGCGTGTTAAGGAAGTTGGCGGTGTCAACGATCTCCGGCTCGCGCGCGGCGTTCTCGATAACAGTGGTCCCTTCGGCCAGCGTTGCCGCAGACATGATGGTAACCGTCGCGCCGACGCTCACTTTATCCATCACGATGTGCGCGCCTTTCAGGCGACCCTCAACGGAGGCCTTTACGTAGCCCTCTTCCAGCTTGATCTCGGCACCCAGCTTCTCAAGGCCGAAGATGTGCAGATCCACCGGACGCGCGCCAATGGCGCAGCCGCCCGGCAGAGAAACCTGACCCTGGCCGAAACGCGCCACCAGCGGACCCAGCGCCCAGATTGAGGCGCGCATGGTTTTGACCAGCTCGTAAGGCGCGCAGAAGATATTGACCTGGCTTGCGTCAATCATCACCGAACCGTTGCGCTCGACCTTAGTACCCAGCTGGCTAAGCAGCTTCATGGTGGTATCGATATCTTTGAGCTTCGGTACGTTCTGGATCTCTACCGGCTCTTCCGCCAACAGCGCGGCGAAAAGAATGGGCAGTGCAGCGTTCTTAGCGCCTGAAATTGTGACTTCGCCACTGAGCCGGGTTGGCCCCTGAACACGAAATTTATCCATTGAAGCAATTCTCTGTTAGCAATTCATATCCGCTGCCGGCGATACGCCCACAGCTCAAAAACCGTTGAGTTTGCGATCGCGTTCCCATTCAGCCGGGGTGTAGGCCTTGATCGACACGGCGTGCATACGGTTGTCCGCAATAAACGGCATCAGCGGACCATAGACGGTCTGCTGCTTTTTAACGCGACTCATGCCATCGAACAGCTCACCCACTGCGATAACCTGAAAGTGGCTACCGTCACCGGAGACAATAACCTGCTGGAGCGGCAGTGCGTTCATCAGCACGCTCTGAATTTCTTGATTTTCCATGGGCTCTTTCATTCGTTGGTTAAGGAAAACAGCCAAACATCTTAGAGGAAACGGGCACAGTCTTAAATAAGCAAAAAAGCCCTTGAGCAAAACTCTTAAGGGCTTTTTAGTAACAAGCTGAAAATATTAATTATTTGAAGCAGGCAACAGCGAGTCCGGCAGATTGTAAAGCTGCGACAGCGCGGTAAGGTTCTCACTCATGCCGTCGATCGTCACCGCGGCGCCCTGGCGGGTGGCCAGCGCGTAGAGGTGAATGATCAGCGCCAGCCCTGCGGTATCCACCCGCGTCAGTCCGCGTAGATCGAGCGAGGTGATGCCAAGGCTGGCCTGCTCCCTGGCTTCCCACAGCGGCAGCAGGTTGTCGTTTTCCAGCTCGCCGCGCAGGATGAGGCGCGTGTCCTCGCGCATCCAGTCCAGGGTTTGCGCCATTATTTCTGCGCGTCCAGGGTGATAGGCTGGCGCGAGATGGACTTCAGCTGTGCCGTCAGGCCGTCAATGCCTTTGGTACGCAGCAGATCGCTCCACTCGTTTTGTTTGGTGGTGATCATGCTCACCCCTTCCGCGATCATATCGTAAGCCTGCCAGTTACCGCTCTGGCTGTTCTTACGCCACTGGAAGTCGAGACGCACCGGCGGACGACCGTTCGGGTCAACAATGGTCACGCGAATCGGAATGATGTTGGCATCACCCAGCGGCTGCTCCGGTGCAATCTGGTAGGACTGACCGTGGTAAAGCGCCAGCGCCTGGCCGTAAGCCTGTTTCAGGTATTCGCGAAACGCAGTGAAGTAGGCTTCACGCTGCGCCGGGGTGGCGTCTTTGTAGTAGCGGCCCAGCACCAGTGCACCTGCATATTTGATCTGTACATACGGCAGCAGCTCCTGATCGACGATGTCGCGCAGGTAGTCCGGGTTTTTACGAATCTGCGGCTGCTCGTTCTTCAGGCGATCGAAGGTTTTCTTCGCCGCATCGTTCATCAGTGCGTATGGATTTGACTGATCGGCTGCCATCGCCAGCGGGGCTATCACCAGCATCGCAACCATTAAAAAGCGTTTGAACATAGTCATTCTCTCCTGGATTAATTCACGGCACCGGGCTGCGGCGCAGCACTATTATTCTCGGGTTCCTGCTCTGGCGCATCGGCGTCATTCTTATTGTCGCCGCTGTTGCTCTTGTAAAGGAACTGGCCGATAAGGTCTTCGAGCACCATGGCAGATTTTGTATCCTGGATCACGCCGCCCTCTTTGAGGATAGACGTTCCCAGCTCCGGGTCTTCAAAACCGACGTTCAGCGCCAGATATTGTTCGCCAAGCAGACCAGAGGTGCGGATAGCCAGCGAGCTGGTGTCCGGGATATGGTTGTACTGCTCTTCGATGTCCATCGTGACGCGCGGCAGGTAGGTTTTCGGATCCAGCGAAATGTCGGCGACGCGGCCGATAACCACCCCGCCGATACGAACCGGTGAGCGCTCTTTCAGGCCGCCGATGTTATCGAACGTCGCATAAATGCGGTACGTCGGCTCGGCACGTAGCGAGGTGACATTGGCCGCTTTCAGGCAAATGAACAGCCCTGCCAGCAGCGCCAGCAGCATAAAAACGCCAACCCAAATCTCATATTTCTTTGTTTGCATGAACTTAATTCCCAAACATCAGTGCAGTGAGCACGAAATCCAGACCGAGAACGGCCAGCGATGCGTGCACAACGGTACGTGTAGTTGCCCGGCTGATCCCTGCGGACGTCGGAATCGCATCGTAACCGTTAAATAACGCAATCCACGTTACGGTAACGGCAAACACCACACTCTTAATGACACAGTTCACCAGATCGAGCCGCCAGTCTACGGCATCCTGCATCGCCGACCAGAAGAAGCCTGCGTCGATGCCTTTCCAGCTTACGCCGACCAGCGCCCCGCCCCAGATACCGACCGCCACGAAGAGGATGGTCAGCAGCGGGAGTGAAATTACCCCGGCCCAGAAGCGCGGCGAGATAACCCGACGCAGCGGGTCAACGGCCATCATCTCCATGCTGGAGAGCTGTTCGGTGGCGCGCATCAGGCCGATTTCCGCCGTCAGCGCCGACCCGGCGCGCCCGGCAAACAGCAGCGCGGCCACGACCGGCCCCAGCTCGCGAAGCAGCGAGAGCGAGACCAGCATGCCGAGGCTGGTTTCGGCGCTGTAGGTGGTCAGTACCAGATACCCTTGCAGGCCAAGTACCATACCAATGAACACGCCGGAAACGATGACGATCACCATCGACAGCACGCCGACGTTGTAGAGCTGACGCATCAACAGCGGGGCGTGCTTACGAAATTCGGGTTTGCCGATGATGGCATTAAACAGCATCAGTCCGGCGCGGCCAAAGGTGGCGCAGCTTTTTAACCCGCGATGGCCGAATGCGGCCAGTGCATTTAACAACATGGGCGGATTAACTCCCCGTTCCAGGTAGAAGATCGTGCCGATAATCCCCGGCCGGGAAGCGGAACGGCACCGGGCCATCCGCCATACCGTCCATGAACTGCCGCACGCGCGGATCGTTGTTTTGCTGCAGCGATGGCGTACTGCCCTGCGCCACAATGCGCTGATCCGCAACGATATAGGCGTAATCAGCGATGCTCAGCACTTCCGGTACGTCATGCGACACCACGATACAGGTGACGCCCAGCGAACGGTTCAGTTCAGAGATAAGCTTCACCAGCACCCCCATGGTGATGGGGTCCTGGCCGACAAACGGCTCGTCGAACATGATCATGTCCGGTTCGAGGGCGATGGCGCGGGCCAGTGCGGCGCGACGTGCCATCCCACCGGACAGCTCGGAGGGCATGAGTTTTGCTGCGCCGCGCAGCCCAACGGCCTCCAGCTTCATCATCACCGTGCTGTGCAGCAGCGGCTCCGGCAGACGGGTATGCTCGCGCAGCGGATAGGCGACGTTTTCAAACACGTTTAAATCGGTGAACAGCGCGCCCGACTGAAACAGCATGCTCATGCGCTTACGCACGGTGAAAAGCCGTGAACGCGACATGCCCGGCACATTTTCGCCATCAAATAGGATTTCGCCCCGGTCAGGCTGGATCTGCCCGCCAATCAGGCGCAGAAGAGTGGTTTTTCCGATCCCGGAAGGGCCCATGATGGCCGTGATTTTGCCACGCGGTACCGTCAGCGAAATGTCGTCAAAGATGCGCCGATTACTGCGGCTAAAGGTGACCCCTTTAACTTCGACCAGATTCTCATTGGTCTGGCTCATGACGTAATCCTTTCAAGAAAATTAACGGTTAAGCATGACGCCAACGGTCATCCTCAACCCAACATTTTTACAGATCTTTGCCGCCAGGGGTTAGCGAAAGCTGGCATTTGTTTTACTTTTCCGGCGCATAAAGTCAGAATTACGCCTCGATCGGCCGCAGGCTCGCAAGAAACGCGGCCCGGTAATAGCGTAGCGGACTGACGATTATACCTGAATAAAGGATTTTGCATGCTTTTAGCGACGGCCCTGTTAATTATCGGTTTACTTTTGATTGTCTACAGCGCCGATCGATTAGTTTTTGCCGCCTCTATATTGTGTCGCAGCATGGGTATTCCGCCACTGGTGATCGGTATGACGGTGGTAAGCGTCGGCACCTCGCTGCCGGAGATCATTGTCGCGGTGTCGGCGGCCATCAACGGTCAGATGGATTTGGCGATGGGCACGGCGCTGGGTTCAAACATCACCAATATTCTGCTGATTCTGGGGCTGGCGGCGTTTCTTCATCCCTTTACCGTTCACTCCGATATTCTGCGTCGCGAGTTACCGCTGATGCTGTTAGTCAGCGTGCTGGCCGGCTTTTTCTTTTATGATGGCGTACTGACCCGTGGCGAAGGCGTCATTTTGATCGCGCTGGCCGCGCTTTATCTGCTTTTTATTGTCAAAATAGCGCGGCTGGCAGAAAAACAGGGTAACGACCGCCTTACTCAGGAGCAGCTCGCCGAGCTGCCGCAGGATGGAACGCTGCCGGTAGCCTGCCTGTGGCTTGGGGTGGCGCTGATCATCATGCCGATGGCGACGCGGATGGTTGTTGATAACGCCACCGTGGTGGCGCACTTCTTTGCGGTCAGCGAACTGACCATCGGACTGACGGTCATCGCTATCGGCACCAGCCTGCCGGAACTGGCTACCGCCATTGCCGGGGCACGCAAGGGCGAGGATGATATCGCTATCGGCAATATCATCGGGTCTAATATTTTTAATATTGCTATCGTGCCGGGGCTGCCGGCGCTGATTACGCCCGGTGGCTTTGATCCCCTCGCGTTTTCGCGGGACTACACCGTGATGTTAGCGGTGAGCGTAATCTTTGCTCTGCTCTGCTGGCGGCGTTCTCGCCAGATCGGCAGACGAACCGGGGCGCTGTTGACCTGCGGTTTTGTGGTATGGATGGTGACGATTTTCGCGATCGCGCCGCGTCTTGTTGGATAAATCGGAAATACACTATGTCGCAGATAGATTTACCGCCGGGCTTTGACTTTCAGCAGGCAGGAAAGGATGTCCTGGAGATTGAACGTGAAGGTCTGGCGCAGCTCGATCGCTACATCAACGACGATTTCACGCAGACCTGTGAAAAAATTTTCTATTGCACCGGCAAAGTGGTGGTGATGGGAATGGGGAAATCCGGGCATATCGGTAAAAAAATGGCGGCGACGTTCGCCAGCACCGGCACCCCGTCCTTCTTCGTGCACCCTGCGGAAGCCAGCCACGGCGACCTCGGCATGGTGACCGCGCAGGATATCGTCATCGCTATCTCTAACTCCGGTGAGTCTAATGAGATTCTGGCGCTGATCCCGGTGCTTAAGCGCCTGCAGGTGCCGCTTATCTGTATCACCAGCCGTCCGGAAAGCGCGATGGCGAAAGCGGCCGATATTCATCTGTGCATCAAGGTGCCAAAAGAGGCCTGCCCGCTTGGTCTCGCGCCGACCACCAGCACGACAGCGACGCTGGTGATGGGTGATGCGCTGGCGGTCGCCCTGCTCAAAGCACGCGGCTTTACGCCGGAAGATTTTGCTCTCTCCCACCCCGGCGGCGCGCTGGGCCGTAAGCTGCTGCTGCGCGTGAACGATATCATGCACACCGGGGATGAAATTCCGCGCGTCAGTAAAGACGCCACGCTGCGCGATGCGCTGCTGGAGATCACCCGTAAAAACCTGGGCATGACGGTTATCTGCGACGACCTGATGAAAATCGAAGGCATCTTTACCGATGGCGACCTGCGCCGGGTATTCGATATGCGTGTCGATCTGCATCAGCTCAATATCGCCGATGTGATGACCACCGGCGGCGTCCGCGTCCGGCCTGGCACCCTGGCGGTAGACGCGCTCAACCTGATGCAGTCCCGCCACATTACTTCCGTCCTGGTTGCTGATGGCGACCAGTTGCACGGTGTGGTACATATGCATGATCTGCTGCGCGCCGGCGTAGTCTAATGAAGGATAAGCGTGAATGAGTAACCTGAATGCGTCTCTGGCGACCTGCTACGGTCCCGTCAGCGCGCACGTAATGGAGCGGGCGGCACAGATTCGTCTGCTTATTCTGGATGTTGACGGCGTGATGTCTGACGGCCTGATTTATATGGGCAATAATGGTGAAGAGCTCAAAGCATTTAACGTGCGTGACGGCTACGGCATTCGCTGCGCGCTGACGTCGGGTATCGAGGTCGCCATTATCACCGGACGAAAAGCAAAACTGCTGGAAGACCGCTGTGAAACCCTTGGCATTACACATCTTTACCAGGGTCAGAGCGATAAACTTATCGCCTGGCGTGATTTACTGGATAAACTGGCGGTTAGCCCTGAAAATGTGGCCTACGTCGGTGACGATCTGATCGACTGGCCAGTGATGGAAAAAGTCGGGCTGAGCGTTGCGGTTGCCGATGCGCATCCGCTGCTCATCCCCCGCGCGGATTACGTTACCCGTATTGGTGGCGGCCGCGGGGCGGTACGTGAAGTGTGCGACTTGCTGCTGCTGGCGCAGGGCAAGCTTGAAGAGGCCAAAGGGCAATCTATATGAGTAAAACCAGACGTTGGGTCATCCTGTTGCTCGTGCTGGCGGTGCTGGTGTTGATCGGAATTAACCTTGCCGATAACGACACCACTGACCAGGTGGCAAGCAACAGCAATGAACCAACGTACCAGAGCGAACAATCCAGCACGGTGGTCTACAGCCCTGAAGGCGCGCTCACTTACCGTCTGGTCGCACAACACGTTGAATATTTTTCTGATGATGCGGTTTCTTACTTCACCCAACCGGTGGTGACCTCGTTTGACAAGGCCAAAGTGCCGACCTGGGCTATCCGGGCAGACAAGGCCAAATTAACCAACGATCAGATGCTGTATCTTGAAGGACACGTTGAGGTTAACGCCCTGACGCCTGACTCACAGTTACGTAAGATCACCACAGACAAAGCGCAAGTTAACCTGGTGACGCAGGATGTTTCCTCCGACTCTCTGGTAACGCTTTACGGCACAAGCTTTAATTCCAGCGGCCTGAAAATGCGTGGTAATTTACGCAGCAAGAACGCCGAGCTGATTGAAAAGGTTAGAACATCCTATGAAATTCAGAACAAACAAACACAGCCTTAATCTGGTGCTGGCGAGCGTATTACTCGCATCCAGCCCGCTGGCGCTGGCGCTGACAGGCGACACCGAGAAGCCGATTCACATCGAGTCCGATCAGCAGTCTCTGGATATGCAGGGCAATGTGGTGACCTTTACCGGCAACGTGGTTGTTACCCAGGGCACCATCAAAATTAATGCCGATAAAGTGGTGGTCACCCGTCCGGGCGGTCAGGAAGGCAAAGAGGTGATTGACGGCTACGGTAAGCCGGCCACGTTCTACCAGATGCAGGATAACGGCAAGCCGGTTAAAGGCCATGCGTCACAGATGCATTACGAGCTGCAAAACGACTTCGTGGTATTGACCGGCGATGCGTATCTCGAGCAGCTCGACAGCAACATCAAAGGCGACAAAATCACCTATCTGGTGAAAGAGCAGAAAATGCAGGCCTTCAGCGACAAGGGCAAGCGCGTGACTACCGTGCTGGTGCCGTCGCAGATGCAGCAGAAAAATGGCCAGGCCGCGCCTGAGACCCCAAAAAAGAGTAACTGATCCGTATGGCTACACTTATCGCAAAGAATCTCGCCAAAGCCTATAAAGGCCGCCGCGTGGTAGAAGACGTCAGTCTGACGGTCAATTCCGGTGAAATCGTTGGCCTGCTCGGCCCGAACGGTGCAGGTAAAACCACCACGTTTTATATGGTGGTGGGCATTGTGTCGCGTGATGCGGGCAACATCATCATTGATGACGAAGATATCAGCATACTGCCGCTGCACGCCCGCGCGCGCCGCGGTATCGGTTATCTGCCGCAGGAAGCCTCGATTTTCCGTCGTCTCAGCGTCTACGACAACCTGATGGCGGTGCTGCAAATTCGCGATGACCTGACCAACGAGCAGCGCGAGGATCGCGCTAAAGAGCTGATGGAGGAGTTTCATATCGACCATCTGCGCAACAGCCTCGGTCAGTCGCTTTCCGGCGGTGAACGGCGCCGCGTTGAAATCGCCCGCGCGCTGGCAGCTAACCCGAAATTCATTCTGCTTGATGAACCCTTTGCCGGGGTTGACCCGATCTCGGTTATCGACATCAAACGCATCATTGAACACCTGCGCGACAGCGGTCTCGGGGTGCTGATCACCGACCACAACGTCCGCGAAACGCTGGCGGTGTGCGAACGCGCCTACATCGTCAGCCAGGGCCATCTGATCGCGCACGGCACGCCGACTGACATTCTTGAAGATGAGCAAGTGAAACGCGTGTATCTTGGGGAAGAATTCAGACTCTGACACGCCAGGCATATTTGTCGCGCCTGGACCTTTTCTGCCCGGAGTTATCCGGGTAGCATGAAAGATCATAGGCTTAAAACCTGAGGACGTCTGCTCTGATTATGAAGCAAGGTTTGCAACTTAGGCTCAGCCAACAGCTTGCCATGACGCCACAGCTGCAACAGGCCATTCGCCTGCTGCAGTTGTCCACGCTAGAACTTCAGCAAGAGCTACAGCAGGCGCTGGAAAGCAATCCACTGCTTGAGCAAACCGATCTTCACGATGAGATTGCCACCCAGGAGAGCGCCGACAGCGAAGCGCTGGATACCCGGGAAGCGCTCGAACAGCCCGACATGCCGGAAGAGCTGCCGCTCGACGCCACCTGGGATGAGATCTACACCGCCGGCACCCCTTCAGGCAACGGCGTGGATTATCAGGACGACGAGTTGCCGGTTTATCAGGGTGAAACCACCCAGTCGCTGCAGGACTACCTGATGTGGCAGGTCCAGCTGACGCCCTTCTCTGATACCGATCGCGCTATCGCCACCTCCATTGTTGATGCCGTTGACGACACCGGCTACCTCACCGTTCCGGTGGAAGACATTCTGGAAAGCATCGGTAACGATGAGCTGTCCATCGAAGAGGTGTGCGCGGTGCTCAAACGCGTTCAGCGCTTCGATCCGGTCGGCGTTGCCGCGCGGGATCTGCGCGACTGTCTGCTGATCCAACTCTCCCAGTTTGCCAAAGAGACGCCCCGCCTCGCCGAAGCCCAGCGGATCGTAAGCGATCACCTCGATCTGCTGGCGAACCACGACTTCCGCAGCCTGATGCGCGTGACGCGCCTGAAAGAGGACGTGCTGAAAGAGGCGATGGCGCTGATCCAGTCGCTCGATCCGCGTCCGGGCCAGTCAATTCAGACCGGCGAGCCGGAGTATGTGATTCCCGATGTACTGGTGCGCAAACACGCCGGACGCTGGACGGTCGAGCTCAATGCCGATAGCCTGCCGCGCCTCTCCATTAATCAGCACTACGCTTCGCTCGGCGGTAGCTCGCGCAACGAGGCGGACAGCAACTTTATCCGCAGCAATCTCCAGGAAGCGAAGTGGCTGATCAAAAGCCTTGAAAGCCGTAACGACACGCTGCTGCGCGTCAGCCGCTGCATTGTGGAACAGCAGCAGGCTTTTTTTGAAAAAGGCGAAGAGTTCATGAAACCGATGGTGCTGGCAGATATCGCCCAGGCCGTCGAAATGCATGAGTCCACCATCTCCCGTGTCACCACGCAGAAGTATCTGCACAGTCCGCGAGGTATTTTTGAACTGAAATATTTCTTCTCAAGCCACGTGAATACCGAGGGCGGCGGCGAAGCCTCCTCCACGGCGATCCGGGCGCTGGTGAAGAAATTAATCGCGGCGGAAAACCCCGCCAAACCGCTGAGCGACAGTAAACTGACGACCCTGCTTTCCGACCAGGGCATTATGGTAGCCCGTCGTACCGTTGCGAAGTATCGAGAGTCTTTATCCATCCCGCCGTCCAACCAGCGCAAACAGCTGGTTTGACTCAACCGATAAGGAAGACACTATGCAGCTCAACATTACCGGTCAGAACGTCGAAATCACTGAAGCGCTGCGCGACTTCTTGACGACGAAGTTTGCCAAACTGGAACAATACTTTGACAGGATTAACCAGGTTTATATTGTGCTGAAGGTGGAGAAAGTCACTCATATTTCGGATGCCACCCTGCATGTGAATGGCGGGGAGCTGCATGCCAGCGCGGAAGGCCAGGATATGTATGCTGCGATCGACGGTTTAATTGATAAACTGGCGCGGCAACTTAACAAACATAAAGATAAACTAAAACAACATTGACTGTCCGGGCGTTAAGCTGGTACGTCGACGGCTCGTGGCCTCTGCCCGAGCCGTTTATCGCTGAAAGGCGCGCATCCTGCGGCCAGAACCGGCGGGCGTACAACGGGACGCTTAGGTGAACTGATATGACGAACAACGAATCCGCTCTGCAACTGAGCACTGTCCTGAACCAGGAATGTACGCGAAGTGGCGTACACTGCCAGAGTAAGAAACGTGCGCTGGAGATCATCAGCGAACTGGCCGCGAAGCAGCTTAGCCTGCCGCCGCAGGTCGTTTTTGAAGCGATACTGACCCGCGAACGTATGGGCAGTACCGGCATCGGTAACGGTATCGCCATCCCCCATGGAAAACTGGAGGAGGACACGCTACGAGCGGTTGGTGTATTCGTGCAGCTTGAAACGCCCATCGCCTTCGATGCGATTGATAACCAGCCGGTCGATTTACTGTTTGCGCTGCTGGTGCCTGCCGATCAGACCAAAACACATCTGCATACGCTGTCGCTGGTGGCCCGCCGCCTGGCTGACAAAACGATCTGCCGCCGGTTGCGCGCGGCGCAGAGTGACGAGGAGCTGTATCAGATCATTACTGAAGGCAGTGATGATACCGAATAATAGCGGCCGGCTAATGGCCAGAAAGGATGTCGTAACGGCATCCTTTGATGTCTGGGGGAGAGACAGTTCATGGTGCTGATGATTGTCAGTGGCCGTTCGGGCTCAGGGAAATCTGTCGCCCTGCGTGCGCTTGAAGATATGGGCTTTTACTGCGTCGATAATCTGCCGGTCGTGCTGCTGCCCGAGCTGGCGAATTCGCTGGCCGAGCGTCAGATTTCCGCGGCGGTCAGCATTGACGTGCGTAATATGCCGGAGTCGCCGGAAGTGTTTGAACAGGCGATGAGCAACCTGCCGGATACCTTCTCCCCGCAGCTGCTGTTCCTTGATGCCGACCGCAATACCCTGATTCGCCGCTACAGCGACACCCGTCGCCTGCATCCGCTGTCGAGCAAAAACCTGTCGCTGGAAAGCGCCATTGATGAAGAGAGCGACCTGCTGGAGCCGCTGCGCTCGCGGGCCGATCTGATCATCGATACCTCGGAGATGTCGGTTCACGAACTGGCAGAGATGCTGCGCACCCGCCTGCTTGGCAAACGCGAGCGCGAGCTGACCATGGTGTTTGAGTCCTTTGGCTTCAAACACGGTATCCCTATTGATGCCGACTACGTGTTTGACGTGCGCTTCCTGCCAAACCCGCACTGGGATCCGAAGCTGCGCCCCATGACCGGCCTTGATAAGCCCGTAGCCGCGTTCCTCGACCGGCATACCGAAGTCCATAACTTTATCTATCAGACCCGCAGCTACCTTGAGCTGTGGCTACCGATGCTGGAAACCAACAACCGCAGCTACCTGACGGTGGCTATCGGCTGTACCGGGGGCAAGCATCGCTCGGTGTATATCGCTGAACAGCTGGCTGACTACTTCCGCTCGCGCGGCAAGAACGTGCAGTCCCGCCATCGCACCCTGGAAAAACGCAAAGCATGACCGTAAAACAGACCGTTGAAATCACCAACAAGCTGGGAATGCACGCCCGCCCGGCGATGAAGCTGTTTGAGCTGGTACAGAGCTTCGATGCCGAGGTGCTGCTGCGCAATGAAGCCGGCACCGAGGCCGAGGCCAGCAGCGTTATCGCCCTGCTGATGCTCGACTCCGCCCAGGGCGGTCATATTGAGGTGGAAGCCAGTGGGCCGCAGGAGCAAGAGGCGCTGGCCGCGGTAATCGCGCTGTTCAACGCCGGGTTCGACGAAGAGTAACCTGCTCGCTTTGCCCTTCCTTTCGAAAAACGCCTCGCGGCGTTTTTTTTTGCCCCTCGCTCCCCGCTATCTACATTTTGTGCGATCTTGCGACCCAGAGTGAACCTTAAGAAAAACTTAAGCCATTCGTTGAAAGTTCATTTAACTCTCCTGGTCATACTTGCAGATGTGTTAATGAATATTTCCAGGAAAGTCACATGATACATTTATCAGAACTGACCCCCCTGGGTACCGGGCGGCACCGCAAGTGTTATCCGCACCCGGATGATGCCCAGCGCTGCATTAAGATTGTCTATAACAGCGGTCACGGCGGCGATAAAGAGACCCGACGCGAGCTGAAATACTATGCGCAGCTGTCACGTCGCCTGAAAGACTGGAGCGGCATCCCGCGTTACTACGGCACGGTGGAAACCGACTGTGGGACCGGGTATGTCTATGACGTGATTACCGATTTCGACGGCAAGCCCTCAGTGACGCTGACGGAGTTTGTCGAGCAGTGTCGCTATCCTGAAGACGCCAAAGTGCTGCGCCACATGCTGAAAGTGCTGAAGCGCTACCTGCACAACAATCGCATTGTGACCATGACGCTGAAGCCGCAGAACATTCTGTGCCGCCGCATCAGCGAATCTGAAGTGGTGCCGGTGGTGTGTGACAACATCGGTGAAGGTACGCTGATCCCGCTGGCGACCTGGTCCGGCTGGTTCTGCCGTCGCAAGCTGGCGCGCTCCTGGGAACGCTTTATTGCCCATAAGGAACTGGCTGCGGTACTGGACATGGAGAGCGACGCGCACCTGCCCGCAAGCGGCAGCGCGCTCTCGTTGTCGTCCCGCCAGGCCTAATCCAGCTGGTGGCGAGCCATAAAGGTTTCGCCGCCCAGCTGTCGCATCTGACGCTGGATCCACGCCTGACGGCTGCGCACGTAGCCCGACGGCGCCGCGGCCTGATAGCGAGTGGGGTTAGGCAGCACAGCGGCAAGCAGCGCCGCCTCGCCAGAGGTTAACCGGCTGGCAGGCTTGTTGAAATAGCGCTGCGAGGCTGCCTCAACGCCAAACACCCCGTCGCCAAACTCCGCGATATTCAGGTAGACGGTGAGGATGCGTTTTTTGCTCCACACCGTTTCCATCCCGAGGGTCAATCCCGCTTCCAGCCCTTTACGCAGCCAGCTACGCCCGTCCCACAGAAAAAGGTTTTTCGCCGTCTGCTGAGACAGGGTCGAGGCGCCGCGCACCCGGCCGCCGTTACGTTCGTTATGCTCCAGCACCTTCTGGATAGCCGCCGTATCAAAGCCCCAGTGCTCCGGGAACTTCTGATCCTCAGCGGCAATCACCGCCAGCCCCATCCAGGGAGAGATCTCGTCCATTCCCACCCAATCCGAGTGCGCGATGTAGCCGAAATCGCCGCTGAACCAGGCCGAAAGCTGCCGCTCCAGCATCACCATGGAAAACGGTACCGGCAGCACGCTGAACGCCAGAATACCGCTGACCCAGAATGCGCATACGATGAGAACCGTGCGCACCAGCCAGCGTTTGATCAGCCCCAGCGGGGAACGGCGCCCGCGTTTCATTCGCACAGGTCAAGCACCCGGTCGACCAGCTTCTCAATACCCTGCGCTGCCTGGGCGATATTTTCGGCCAGCATGTACGCCGGCGTGGTGACCAGACGATTGTCCTCATCGACCACGATATCCTCGACCGGGCAAGGTACGTGTTCCCCACCCATTTCTTCGATCAGATCGGCGGTGTCAATATCCGTGCCGATGGTCAGACGCAGCGGCGCAGGAATAATTTTTGGCAGCATGGCGGGGGCAATGCACAGGAAGCCCTGGGGTTTTCCGGCCTGATGCATCGCCTGGCTTAGCCGCAGCAGATCGCCGTCGACCTGCGTTTCGCTACCGTCCCGGGCAAAGGAGCACAGGTTTTTCGCCGCGCCAAAGCCGCCGGGCACGATCAGCGCATCCAGGTCTTCTGCCCGGGCCGTGTTCAGAGGATGCACATCGCCGCGTACCAGGCGAGCGGACTCAACCAGCACGTTGCGCGTTTCCGGCATCGCCTCACCCGTCAGATGGTTAATCACGTCCGCCTGAGCTTTGTCGGGCGCGTAGCAGACGACAATAGCGCCAGCGCGCGCCAGTGCCAGCAGCGTAATCACCGTTTCGTGGATTTCAGATCCGTCATAGACGCCGCATCCGCTGAGAACCACACCGACTTTTTTCATCTCCCTGCTCCTCCGATAACACCTTGACGACAATCACAAATTTGCAATTAAACGTTAAGCGTCACACATTTTACCGATTCATGTAACAAGACATTTAAGTTTTGCTATCTTATGAGCGACCCAACAAAAGATAACTGGCCGCGCCCGCCTGATAACTCCTATCCGAATGGCGAAGCCACTCTTTCCCTGGTGTTGGCGCAGTATTCGCGCACCCCGGTTTAGCCGGGGTCATTTTTTATACGCGGTTTCTACCCACGCTTTCAGCGCGCCAACATCCGACTGCCACTCCTGCTTCAGCTCTTCAATCCATTCACCAACGTTATCCCACCACGCCGGTAAATCCGGAGACTGAATTTGCTGGGCGACCTGTTGCAGGTGACGCAGGCCAACCGAACCGGCGGCCCCTTTAATTTTGTGCCCCTCTTCGACAATGCCTTTCTGATCGCGGGCGGTGAAGTTGGATTCCAGCACGCTGATGTAGCCCGGCATCATTTTTTCAAATACCGCCAGACCGTCGGTGATCAGTTTCGGGCCGACCAGCTCGATATATTGCTCAAGCATGGGAATATCAAACAGCGTCTGCTGCTTATCCTGATCCTGTTCCATCACGTTCTCCTGCTTCTCATCCCGGGCGTCCCAGAATTTTTTGATGGTGGCGGCCAGGGCAGGCACCGCCAGCGGTTTGCTCAGTACGTCATCCATACCGGCATCGAGATACTCTTTTTTATCCTTCAGCACGTTTGCGGTCAGCGCCACCAGCGGCGGCAGTTCGTCTTTCGCATAGCGCTGGTTCAGCTCGCGTGAGATATCCAGGCCGGTCATATCCGGCAGCTGAATATCCAGCAGCACCAGGTCGTATTCGTCCGGAGTGAACATCTCCAGCGCCTCTTTGCCGGTCATCGCCACGTCAACGCTGTTGCCAAGTTTCTCCAGCACCGACCGCGCGACGATAACGTTGAGTTCGATATCCTCCACCAGCAGCACGTGCAGCGCCGGCAGCGGCATATCGTCTTCGTCGAGGGTGTTCTCTACCTCTTCGGCCACGCGCGGCGCCTGCACCGTCAGGATAAAGGTGGAGCCGCTACCCGGCTGGCTGCTGACGGTGATGTCCCCGCCCATGCTTTTCGCGAGGCGACGTGATACCGCAAGCCCGATGCCGGTGCCGGTGGCGGGTTTGCCGCCGTGGCTGTCTTTGACCTGATAGTACATGGCAAAGATTTTATCCTGCTCGTCCTGCGGGATGCCGATGCCGGAGTCCTCGACCTCAAAGCGCAGCACGGCGCCCTTCTCATAGCTCACCCGCACGGTGACCTGCCCCTTCTGGGTGAATTTCACCGCGTTACTGATGAGGTTCCAGAGGATCTGACGCAGACGGGTTCCGTCGGTTTGAATCATATGCGGCAGCGGCAGCGCCGGTTGCATCACAAAGCGTAGCCCTTTTTGCTGCGCCTGTAGCCCGGCCAGGTTCTCCAGGTCGGCAAGGAAGCTGGTGAAATCTACCGGCTGGTTATCCAGCTGGACTTTACGCCGCTCCATTTTGTCCATATCGATAATATCGTTGAAGATATTCCCGAGGGTGACCGCCGAGACGTGGATGGTCTTCAGGTACTTTTCCTGTTCCGCGGTCAGTTCAGTGTCAAGCAGGATCCGGCTCAGGCCGACGATGCCGTTAAGCGGCGTACGCAGCTCGTGGCTGATGGTGGAGATAAACGTGGTCTTATCGCGGCTGGCGCGCTCCAGGGCATCCTGATAGCGCTTACGCTCGGTGATGTCGCGTCCAAAGCCCATTAGCCCGTGGCGCTTACCTACGCGGTCGTAATAAGGCACTTTACGGATCTCAAAGCAGGCTTTGCGTCCGTCCGGGTAGTCAAGCCACTGTTCGTAGGTCAACGAGACGTTGTGGCGGAACACCTTTTCGTCGGTTTCCAGCACCTTCTCCGCCGCTTCCGGCGTATAGACGTCCTGGGGTCGCAGGCCGATCAGCTGCTTTTCGCTTTTGCCGGTCAGCAGTTCCACGGCGCGGTTGCAGCCGGAGAACTCTTTATCTTCGTTACGATAAAACACCAGGTCCGGTGAAGCGTCGAGGAAAGAGCGCAGGAAGGAGGATTGCTGCTCAAGCTGAAGCTGGGTGACTTCACGCTCTTTCATTTCGATCTTGAGCTGCTCAAAGGTGGCCTGCCTTTCCGCTTCGGCCTTTTCGCGGTCGGCAATCTCCTGATTGAGCTGGGCGATGTTGTTCTTCAGCTGCACGTTGAGCTTCAGGTCGCGATCGCGCATCTCTTCGAGCTTCTCGACCAGCCTCGACAGCCGCTGGCGCGACTCCTCAAGCTGTTCAACCACCACCGACAGAAAGTACACCGCCCAGGGCGTAATCAGCAGACCGAAGAAGATGGAGCGGATAACGTCGATGCTCTCCACCTGGCCGTGCAGCACCATGGTAACCGCCATCTGCACCACGATCGCCAGCACCACCAGCGCCAGGGCAAGCAGCATTGAGAAGCGCACCAGTCCCAGCTTCATCATCAAATCAACGTAGTACTGCGCCAACATGCGGATCTGCTTCATGTTTTATTCCTTAGCAAGCTTTGGCCCATCATACTGAATTCCGGGCGCTACGTTGATGACCGTGCGAAAAAAATGCGGCCCGGCGTCAGGTTTAGCGGCTTGCGGCGCGGGTGGTCGCAGATTCTACCGCCTCGGGCGGGTGCCAGGGGCGACCCAGGGCGCTGCCCTGACCGCCGTGCTGCGTCAGGTAGCGGTCGATCTCCACCATGCCGGTCCAGCGGTTCTCGCACCACAGCGGTGCCAGCAGCGTTGGACGTCTGGCGCTCGCCGAGACGCGGTGAAACACCACCTCGGGCGGCGTATGGCGGATCATCTCCCCGGCAATCGCCGTATAGTCCTCAAGCGCTATGCCGTTGAGCCGTCCCGCCTGCCAGGCCTTCGCCATCGTGCTGCCGGTAACGATGTGCAGCGGATGAAGTTTAATTCCCTGTACGCCACTTTCCACTACCCGATCGAGCGTGATGCGGTTTTCCGCCATCCCTTCGCCGGGCAGACCGACGATGAGATGACAGCAAACCTTCAGGCCGCGGTCCAGCGCCAGCCGGGTGGTGCGTTGATAGCAAGCCATGTCATGGCCGCGATTGATACGACGCAGGGTTTTATCGTGTGCGCTCTGTAAGCCCAGCTCCAGCCAGACTTCTAATCCCTGCTCCCGATACCCCGCCAGCAGGTCCAGCACGCTCTCCGGCACGCAGTCAGGGCGCGTACCGACGCACAGGCCGACGACGTTCGCCTGGCTGGCCGCCTGCTGGTACATCGTGCGCAGCACCTGAACCTCGGCCCAGGTGCTGGTGTAGGCCTGAAAATAGGCGAGATAGCGCGACGCGCGATTGACACGCTGAGCCTGCAGGGCCAGCTGTTCGCGGATGGAGTGCTGCTGTTGCGTTTCGTCGGCAAACGACGCGACGTTACAGAAGGTGCAGCCGCCGCGCCCGATAGTGCCATCGCGATTGGGGCAGCTGAAGCCGCCGTGCAGCGTAAGCTTATGAACTTTCTGGCCGTGGCGTCGGGCGAGATCGCCGCCAAACATATTGACTAATTTGTGTAACTGCATAATCTGAGAGGCCGCCCTGAGAAAAGGGCCAAGCCTGCCATTTTTAACCTCGTCCGGCGATGACATGGATCAATCGTCCTGGCCGCGCTTTACCCCATGAATAACCATTCACTTAAATTGATTTTTGAATCAGTTCAGCGGCGATTACTTTTGCTTATAACTTTGCCCATTATTTAAGGAATATGACACCGTGGATAAAACAGTGTCATGCTGCGGCTAACGGCGCTTCACTGGCGTTTTATGCTGGTAGTGTTGCTAATAACAGGACGGTTTATAGTTTTTGTCGCTTATCAACAGTGAGTCAGATCACACTCCCTTTCCGCGCCGCGCCGGGTTTAATGAATGTAAAAAAGGTTAAATCATGTTTATAAACAAAAAGTTAACCTGCATTTATACCCCTTTTTTATAAATAAGAATGCCATTTGACCTGTGTCCGGATTCCCGATAAGTTGGAAATCCGCTGGAAGCTTTCTGGATGAGCGTTCTGCTCATCATATTTATGCAGTAATTGAGATTCCCTCTTAAGCAAGTCCTCAACACTTGTGTACCGATGCGAAAAGGAAAAGAGAGGGCGACACGCGAGGCGATACCGCCACGCATTTTATCGTCGCCTTGCCCTTCTTACGCCTGCGCGTCATCGGTTGCGGAAGGGGTCCGTAGAGCCTGGGGAGGTTCACTGATATGTTGTACGATAAATCTCTTGAGAGGGATAACTGTGGTTTCGGCCTGATCGCCCACATAGAAGGCGAACCTAGCCACAAGGTAGTGCGTACTGCTATTCACGCACTGGCCCGGATGCAGCACCGTGGCGCCATCCTTGCCGATGGCAAAACGGGTGACGGTTGCGGCTTACTGCTGCAAAAACCGGATCGTTTCTTCCGCTTCGTGGCAGAAGAGCGCGGCTGGCGTTTAGCCAAAAACTACGCCGTCGGCATGATTTTCTTAAGCCAGGATGCCAATAAGGCCCAGGCCTCCCGCCGCATTGTCGAAGAAGAGCTGCAGCGCGAAACGCTGTCGATCGTGGGCTGGCGCGAGGTGCCGACTAACGAAGGCGTACTCGGCGACATCGCCCTCTCCTCGCTGCCGCGTATTGAGCAGATCTTTGTTAACGCCCCGGCCGGCTGGCGTCCGCGCGATATGGAGCGCCGCCTGTTCATTGCCCGCCGCCGCATTGAAAAACGCATCCAGGACGATAAAGACTTCTACGTCTGCAGCCTCTCGAACCTGGTCAACATCTATAAAGGTCTGTGTATGCCGGCGGATCTGCCGCGCTTCTACCTGGACCTGGCGGACCTGCGTCTGGAATCGGCCATCTGCCTGTTCCACCAGCGCTTCTCCACCAACACCGTCCCACGCTGGCCGCTGGCGCAGCCGTTCCGCTACCTGGCGCATAACGGCGAGATCAACACCATCACCGGTAACCGTCAATGGGCGCGTGCGCGTACCTATAAATTCCAGACGCCGCTGATCCCCGATCTGCACGACGCCGCGCCGTTCGTCAACGAAACCGGCTCCGACTCCAGCTCCATGGATAACATGCTTGAGCTGCTGCTGGCGGGCGGGATGGATATCGTGCGCGCTATGCGCCTGCTGGTGCCGCCAGCCTGGCAGAACAACCCAGACATGGATCCGGATCTGCGCGCCTTCTTTGACTTCAACTCTATGCACATGGAGCCGTGGGACGGCCCGGCGGGCATCGTGATGTCGGATGGCCGCTTCGCCGCCTGTAACCTCGACCGTAACGGCCTGCGCCCGGCGCGCTACGTCATCACCAAAGACAAGCTCATCACCTGCGCCTCGGAAGTCGGTATCTGGGATTACCAGCCTGACGAAGTGGTGGAAAAAGGCCGCGTCGGGCCGGGCGAGCTGATGGTGATCGACACCCGCATCGGACGTATTCTCCACTCCGGCGAGACCGACCACGACCTGAAAATCCGCCATCCGTATAAAGAGTGGATGGAGAAAAACGTGCGTCGTCTGGTGCCGTTCGAAGATCTACCGGACGACCAGGTGGGCACCCGCGAACTGGATGATGACCTGCTCTCCAGCTACCAGAAGCAGTTCAACTACAGCAACGAAGAGCTGGACACCGTGATCCGCGTGCTGGGCGAAAACGGCCAGGAAGCCGTTGGCTCAATGGGCGACGATACGCCGTTTGCCGTGCTCTCCAGCCAGCCGCGCATCATCTACGACTATTTCCGCCAGCAGTTCGCGCAGGTCACCAACCCGCCGATCGATCCGCTGCGTGAAGCGCACGTGATGTCGCTCGCCACCAGCATTGGTCGGGAGATGAACGTGTTCTGCGAAGCTGAAGGCCAGGCGCACCGTCTGAGCTTCAAATCGCCGATTCTGCTCTACTCCGATTTCAAACAGCTCACCACCATTCAGGAGCATCACTATCGCGCTGACACGCTCGATATCACCTTCGATGTGACCGAGACGACGCTGGAAGCGGTGGTTAACGCGCTGTGTGATAAAGCCGAGCAGATGGTGCGCGACGGTACCGTCCTGCTGGTGCTGTCCGACCGTAACATCGCGAAGAACCGTCTGCCGGTGCCGGCACCGATGGCGGTGGGTGCGATCCAGACGCGGCTGGTTGAGAAAAACCTGCGCTGCGACGCCAACATTATTGTCGAAACCGCCAGCGCCCGGGATCCGCACCACTTTGCCGTGCTGCTGGGCTTCGGTGCCACCGCGATCTATCCGTACCTTGCCTATGAAACCCTGGCAAAACTGATTGATACCGGCGCTATTGAGAAAAATTACCGTAGCGTGATGCTGAACTACCGCAACGGCATTAACAAAGGTCTGTATAAGATCATGTCCAAAATGGGCATTTCGACCATCGCCTCCTATCGCTGCTCGAAGCTGTTTGAAGCGGTCGGACTGCATGATGAGGTGTCATCCCTCTGCTTCCAGGGCGTGGTCAGCCGCATCGGCGGCGCCGGGTTTGCGGATTTCCAGCAGGACCTGCTGAACCTGTCGAAGCGTGCCTGGCTGGTGCGTAAGCCGCTGGAACAGGGCGGTCTGCTGAAGTACGTCCACGGCGGCGAATACCACGCCTACAACCCGGACGTGGTCCGCACCCTTCAACAGGCGGTGCAGAGCGGCGAGTACAGCGACTATCAACACTACGCGAAGCTGGTTAACGAACGTCCGGCGGCGACGCTGCGCGATCTGCTGGCGCTTAATCCGCAGGGTGAGGCGGTCAGCCTGGATGACGTCGAGTCTGCCAGCGAACTGTTCAAGCGTTTCGATACCGCGGCCATGTCTATCGGGGCGTTAAGCCCGGAAGCGCATGAAGCGCTGGCCGAAGCGATGAACAGCATCGGCGGCAACTCCAACTCCGGGGAAGGCGGCGAAGATCCGGCGCGCTACGGCACCAACAAAGTGTCGCGCATTAAGCAGGTCGCATCCGGCCGCTTCGGCGTGACGCCGGCGTATCTGGTCAATGCCGATGTTATCCAGATTAAAGTCGCTCAGGGTGCCAAGCCGGGTGAAGGCGGCCAGCTGCCGGGCGACAAAGTGACGCCCTACATTGCCAAACTGCGCTACTCGGTGCCGGGCGTGACGCTGATCTCCCCGCCGCCGCACCATGATATCTACTCGATTGAAGATCTCGCGCAGCTGATTTTCGACCTCAAACAGGTCAACCCGAAAGCGATGATCTCCGTGAAGCTGGTCTCCGAGCCGGGCGTGGGCACTATCGCCACCGGCGTGGCGAAGGCCTATGCGGATCTCATCACCATCGCCGGCTACGACGGCGGCACCGGCGCCAGCCCGCTCTCCTCCGTGAAATACGCGGGCTGTCCGTGGGAGCTGGGCCTGGTGGAAACCCAGCAGGCGCTGGTGGCGAACGGGTTGCGTCATAAGATCCGTTTGCAGGTTGATGGCGGTCTGAAAACCGGGCTCGACATCATCAAAGCGGCCATTCTCGGTGCGGAAAGCTTCGGCTTCGGTACCGGCCCGATGGTTGCGCTGGGCTGTAAATACCTGCGTATTTGCCACCTGAACAACTGCGCCACCGGCGTAGCGACCCAGGATGAGAAACTGCGTAAGAACCACTATCACGGCCTGCCGTTCAAAGTGACCAACTACTTTGAATTTATCGCGCGCGAAACCCGTGAACTGATGGCGCAGCTCGGCGTTACGCGTCTGGTGGATCTGATTGGCCGCACCGACCTGCTGAAGGTGCTGGACGGCTTTACGGCGAAGCAGCAGAAGCTGGATCTCTCCCGCCTGCTGGAAACCGCTGAGCCGCATCCGGGCAAAGCGCTGCACTGCACCGAGCACAACCCGCCGTTTGATAACGGCGTGCTGAACGCGCAGCTGCTGAACCAGGCGAAGCCGTATGTGGATGACCGCCAGAGCAAAACCTTCTGGTTCGATATCCGCAACACCGACCGCTCGGTGGGCGCCTCGCTGTCCGGCTACATCGCCCGTATCCACGGCGATCAGGGCCTGGCATCCGATCCTATCCGGGCGCACTTCAGCGGTACCGCAGGCCAGAGTTTTGGCGTGTGGAACGCCGGTGGCGTGGAGCTTTACCTGACCGGGGATGCCAACGACTACGTCGGTAAAGGCATGGCCGGCGGTCTGCTGGCGGTGCGTCCGCCGGTGGGGTCTGCGTTCCGCAGCCACGAAGCGAGCATCATCGGTAACACCTGCCTCTACGGCGCCACCGGCGGGCGTCTGTACGCCGCGGGCCGTGCGGGCGAGCGTTTCGCGGTGCGTAACTCCGGCGCGATTACCGTGGTGGAAGGCATCGGTGATAACGGCTGTGAATATATGACCGGTGGCATCGTCTGTATTCTTGGCAAAACCGGGGTGAACTTTGGCGCGGGCATGACCGGCGGTTTCGCCTACGTGCTGGATGAAGACGGCGAGTTCCGTAAGCGCGTGAACCCGGAGCTGGTGGAAGTGCTGAGCGTTGACGATCTGGCGATTCACGAAGAGCACCTGCGTGGCCTGATTACCGAGCACGTCCAGCAAACCGGCTCTCAGCGTGGGGAAGAGATTCTGGCAAACTGGCCGGCGTTCTCCACCAAATTCGCGCTGGTTAAACCGAAGTCCAGTGATGTAAAAGCATTGTTGGGTCACCGTAGTCGTTCCGCAGCCGAGCTGCGGGTGCAGGCGCAGTAAGAGGTCGATATGAGTCAGAACGTATACCAGTTTATTGATTTACAGCGTGTTGATCCTCCGAAGAAGCCGCTCAAGATCCGTAAAATTGAATTTGTAGAAATTTACGAGCCGTTTTCTGAAAGTCAGGCCAAGGCGCAGGCAGACCGCTGCCTCGCCTGCGGGAACCCGTACTGCGAGTGGAAATGCCCGGTGCATAACTACATCCCGAACTGGCTGAAGCTCGCCGAAGAGGGACGCATTATCGAAGCGGCGGAGCTGTCGCACCAGACCAACACCCTGCCGGAAGTGTGCGGGCGCGTCTGCCCGCAGGACCGCCTGTGTGAAGGCTCCTGTACCCTGAACGACGAGTTCGGTGCGGTGACCATCGGCAACATTGAGCGCTATATCAACGATAAAGCGTTTGAGATGGGCTGGCGTCCCGACCTTACCGGCGTGAAGCAGACCGGTAAACGCGTGGCGGTAATCGGTGCCGGCCCGGCCGGGCTTGCCTGTGCCGACGTGCTGACCCGCAACGGCGTGAAGGCGGTAGTCTACGATCGCCACCCGGAAATCGGCGGTCTGCTGACCTTCGGTATCCCGGCCTTCAAGCTGGAAAAAGAGGTGATGACCCGCCGTCGTGAGATCTTCACCGGCATGGGCATTGAGTTCCACCTCAATACCGAAGTGGGCCGCGACGTGCAGATCGACGATCTGCTGAAAGACTACGATGCGGTATTCCTCGGCGTTGGCACCTATCAGTCGATGCGCGGCGGGCTGGAAAATGAAGATGCGCCGGGAGTGTACGAAGCCCTGCCGTTCCTCATCGCCAATACCCGCCAGCACATGGGCTTTAGCGAAGACAGCGCCCATCCGTTCATTAATATGGAAGGCAAGCGCGTCATCGTACTGGGCGGCGGCGATACCGCGATGGACTGCGTGCGCACCTCGATTCGCCAGGGCGCGACCCACGTGACCTGTGCGTATCGTCGTGACGAAGAGAACATGCCTGGCTCCCGTCGCGAAGTGAAAAACGCGCGCGAAGAGGGCGTCGAGTTCCAGTTCAACGTTCAGCCGCTGGGGATTGAGATCAACGCCAACGGCAACGTCAGCGGCCTGAAGATGGTGCGCACCGAGATGGGCGAGCCGGATGAGCAGGGCCGTCGTCGCGCGCAGATCGTTCCTGGATCAGAGCACGTGGTGCCTGCCGATGCGGTGGTGATGGCGTTTGGTTTCCGCCCGCACAGCATGGAGTGGCTGGCGAAGCACAGCGTCGAGCTGGATTCTCAGGGCCGCATCATCGCCCCGGAAGGCAGCGAGAACGCGTTCCAGACCAGCAATCCGAAAATCTTCGCCGGTGGGGATATCGTGCGCGGTTCCGATCTGGTGGTGACGGCGATTGCCGAAGGCCGCAAGGCTGCGGATGGCATCATGAATTACCTGGAAGTGTAAAACGGGTAATACGAAACGGGCCTGATAACAGGCCCGTTTTTTTATAGTCCCAGCGCGGCGCGATGTAGCTTAATGACGACCTTCTTAATCTCGCCCGGCTCCCCCACCGTACACCCCGGCTTGTGCGGCTCGTCAGGCATAAACACCGCAAACATCCCAGGACGCAGCAGCAGGCTGTGCGGATTGTCGATCTCGCCGCACAACTGGTAGTCCTCCTCCTCGTGCCACGTCTCGCACTGCCGCCCGCTCCCGACCACGCCATACAGAATGCGCTCCTCACCGGCGAGCAGGATCTGGATATCCACGTAAGCGCGGTGCTGCTCGGCTTTCTTCTCGTCGGGCAACTGAGTGGTCAGGTGCATGACGTTCATAAACAGCCTGTCGCCCTCCAGCTCATAGCGGCCCGGCGCACATGCCTGCGGCTGCGCATCAAGCGCGATGCCGATGGCGCGCACCAGTTCAGGATGACAGCCCGCCAGAGAGGGGGAATCGATGTGTCCGAGGATCATGGCAGTGCCTCCTGTGCAATCAGCGCCGCGCCCAGCAGCCCGGCATCATGTCGGTAGTGCGCCGGGAGAAGCGCCGGGCGATACACCACCGGCTCGTCGGCCAGAAACGCCTCAACCTGCGTCAGATACCCCTCCGCCAGCCCGATGCTGCCGCCGAGCACTACGCGCTGGCAGTCGGTGAGCGCTTTGATATCCGCAATCAGCCGGGCCACGGTGCGGGCGGAATCCGCTATCCGTTGCCAGGCCTGCGGGTGGCCCTGAAGGGCATGGGCGAAAATGGCCCGCGCGTCGCATCCGGCCAGATCCCCCTGCGCCGCGGCGGCAATGGCCCTGCCCGACGCTATCGCCTCCACGCAGCCGATACGCCCGCACCCGCAGCGCGGGCCGTTCGGGTCGGCGAGCGTATGCCCGGCATGCCCCGCCAGACCGCTGTCGCCGGTCAGCAGCCTGCCGCCGCTGATCGCTCCCCCGCCGACGCCGGTGGAAATGGTCAGGAACACCATGTCGCTCCGATCCGGCGCGCGGGCGTGGTACTCCGCCCATGCCGCGGCCTGCGCATCGTTGATGGCCAGCGTGGGCAGACCGGTTATCCGCTCCAGGGTTTGCACCAGCGGAAAGTGCAGCAGCCCCCCGAGATTGGCGGGGTTGATCGCCTGGAGCGTTCCTTTGGCAATCAGCCCGGTGGCGGCGATGGCGACGCGCCGGGCACGTGAAACCAGCGGCGCGGTCAGCTGCTCCAGCGCCGCAGCGAGCGCGTCGGGCGTCCGACTGGCCGGCGTGGGAAGCTCCCGCCGCTCCCGGAGCGTTAACGTCTCATCGATCAGGGCCGCCGCCAGCTTGGTGCCGCCCAGATCTATCGCCAGTGTGGTCATTGCCTCTCCTCCCGCAGCGCATCCTGATACCACTGGCAGATGTGCTCCAGCCGGGTGATGGCGGAGCCGACGGTTACCGCCCAGGCGCCGTGTGCGATCGCCGCGGCGGCCAGCTCCGGCGTGTTGTAGCGCCCCTCGGCAATCACCCGGCATCCGGCCTGGTGCAAGGCGCTTACCAGCGCGAGATCCGGCGCTTTCGGCGTGTCAGGCGTCAGGTAGCCCGACAGCGTGGTGCCGATTAGCTCCGCCCCGAGCCGGTGGCACTCAAGCCCATCCTCCAGCGTGGCGCAGTCCGCCATCGCCAGCAAACCGTGCTGGTGAATGCGCGCCAGCAGCGCCTCCACCGACACCGGCCGAACGCGGTCGGTGCCGTCAAACGCAATAATGCTGGCCCCGGCCTGCGCCAGGGCATCCACATCCTCCAGCCAGGGAGTAATGCGCACCGGCGTCTCGGGCAGGTCGCGCTTGATGATGCCGATAATCGGGATACTCACCCGCGCGCGGGTCGCCCGCAGATTCTCAATGCCTTCAATGCGCAGCGCCATCGCCCCGGCCTGCTCGGCGGCCAGCGCCATCGCGGCCACAAACGCGGGGGTATCCAGCGGGCTACCCGGCACCGGCTGGCAGGACACAATCAGGCCGCCGCTGGTGGTAATGCCCGCCTCCAGTTGTTCAATCAGTGTCATCGTCTTTACCCTTTGTTTTTTATGATTTCGCCGCTGGCACAGCCGCGCCCGATGGCACCGCTGAACGGTTTACCGTCAATCGCATCGTGGGTGCGTAACGCATCGGGCCGCAGCCAGCGCTGAACCCGGGACGGCATATCCAGGCCGATAAGCAGGATCACCACGAAGGTCAGGCTGAACGACAGCGACCCCAGCGCGGTGCCTAAATCCAGACGCTGCGCGATAACGGCACCGATGACCGGGGCCAGCGCGCCACCCAGCGCGCCGACGTTATAGGTGAATCCCAGGCCCGCCGCGCGCTGATCGGTATCGAAGTAGCCGCCAATCAGTTTAGGTAAAATCCCGGAGATCCCCTGCCCCAGCATCTGCTGGAAAAACAGCAGCAGGCCGAGTACCCAGACGCTGGTGCCGCCGATGGCGAATACCGGAACGATCAGCAGCTGGGACGCCAGCAGACTCCAGACATAGGCCTTGCGTGTCCCCAGCCAGTCACCGAGGAAACCGCCAACGCAGCAGCCTACCGCGGCACCGAAGCCGCTGAAAAACAGCACGGTTGCGACGGTTGACGGCGTGTAAGCCAGCTCGGTTTTAAGGTAGGTCGGGAGCAGCGCCTGAATCGGCCAGGAGTAGAGGAAAGCGAACAGCACGACGATCATCAGCATCACGCCGGTGGGCCAGCGCCCGCCGCTGCTCTGCACCATAAAGCTGATAAAGATCCCGGCGCTCAGCAGGCCAAGCGCGGCCACCAGCGCGGCGTTTTGCAACTCCCCGGCAAAACAGAACCACAGCGCGGTCGCTGCCGCGACGGTCATCAGCATATTGATAAGGCGATGTTTGCCGCGATAGAGGATATCCACCATGGTACGCACCGGCGCTTTGCCAGCGTGCCGCTCCTTCCAGTCATGCGCTTCCGGAATGTTTTTACGCAGCCACAGCGCAAACACAATCGGCACGATGCCGATGAAAAACAGCGCGCGCCAGCCCCAGACCGGGACGACCAGGCTGTAGACCTGAGCGGCGATCACCGCCCCTACCGAAAAGCCGGATATCAGGAAACCGCTGGCTTTGTTGCGCAGGTGCTTCGGCCAGCTTTCAATGACATAGGTGGCGCTGGAGCCATATTCGCCCGCCATCCCCATGCCAATCACCAGTCGGGCGATAAACATGGTGGTGTAGCCCGGCGCCAGCCCGCAGGCCAGCGTGCCTACAGAGAAGAGAATAATACTGCTGACCATGGCCAGACGGCGGCCGTAGCGGTCACCCATCGCGCCGAGCATCAGCCCGCCGAACCAGCGCGATATAAACGCCGCCGAGATAAGGCTCGCGGCCTCGACCGTGGTCAGGCCGAACTCACCCTGAATTTCGGTGAGCACCAGGGCAATCAATACAAAATCAAAACCATCAAGCAAATATCCCACCCAGGCGGCGCTGAATGCACGCCACTGCGCCCGGTTGAGATGACGGTACCACGGGATATTCTGGACTGACGTACTCATCGGTATCTCCCGCGATGGGCGGTGCCCATAGCTGTTTTGTAGGGTCGGGTAAGCGGTGCCGGAGAGCCCGGCACCGGTTTTTTAGCGCTGTTCTTGTTGGAGCTGTTGCGCTAATGCTTTCAGTTCAGGCAGATATTTTTCATCAACCGGGGCAAAGGGTTTGCGGCACAGCGGCACGGCCACCACATCCATGTAATGCAGCACGGTTTTCAGGCCGCGGAAAACCCCGACCTTGATCAGCAGATCGATAACCCGGTTGCATTCGCTTTGCAGAGCCTGCGCGCGGGCGATGTCTCCCGCCTTCAACGCGCTGACAATGCCCTGATAGCGCCAGCCCATGATGTTGTAAGTGCTGCCGATACCGCCATCGGCGCCCGCCAGCAGGCCGGAAGCAAAGATCTCGTCATAGCCGTTATAAAGCACCAGATCCGGATGCGCGCGGCGGATCTGCTCCATCTGAAAGAGATCGCCGGAGGTCTGTTTCAGCGCGGCCACGCCGGGCAGCGTCACCAGGGTGTTGATCTGATCGAGCGTAAGCTTTACGCCGCTCAGCGCCGGGATGTTGTAGACCACCATCGGCAGGCCATCCGCGGAATCAATAATCGCCCGGTAGTGATCGCAGTGCTCCTCGAAGCTGAACGGGTAATAAAACGGCGTGACGGCGGAGACGGCATCATAGCCATAACGGCTGGCGGCTTCGGCAAGCTGTTGGCTCTCGTGGGTGCTGACGGTTCCGACATGGGCGATCAGCGTGAGTTTCCCCTTCGCTTCTTCGGCGACGATCTCCAGCACCTCCTCGCGCTCGGCGCCGCTTTGCACAAATGCCTCCCCGGTCGAGCCTCCCACGTACAGCCCATCCATCCCCTGCTGAATGTTAAAACGCACCAGCCGGCGCAGGCTCTCTTTGTCCAGTTTCTGTTGATTATCAAACGGTGTCAGTAGTGCGGGCATCACCCCACGTAGCGTTGTGTTCATCTTTACCTCGTTGCGAAACGTTCACGTTCATCTGTATACCTTTATACCTGTTATACCAGACTAAAGAAGCAGCAATAGGGGCGCATGTCGCTTATGTGCGATCGATCCCAATAAACGATCGTTTTACGAGGAAAGGGTTACGGCTGTTTACTGCTGGCACGCAGGGCATGCCAGGTCGCAAATACGCTGGTGAGGTGGGTCTGCAGGGCGCGATCGGCCTCGTCAGGATCGCGGCGGCGGATCGCATCAACAATGGCGATATGCTGCTGATAGCTGAGGTTATTGTGCTCGTGCAGTTCGCGATCCGCCACTTTGGGACGTGCGGCGATAAGCCAGTCGAGCAGCGCACCGTGAATGGTCAGGAAGATAGGGTTACCCGGGATGCCGGCCAGCACGCGGTGGAAATCAACGTCGGAGCGAATAAACAGCGCGTTGTCGTCCAGCGAGCGCTGGTTAATCTCCAGCGCCTTTTCCAGCTGTTTCACCTGCTCGTCGGTGGCGTGCTCCGCGGCGTAGCGCACCAGGCTTGATTCAAAAAACAGGCGCAGCTGTTCAAAATGCGCAATCCCACCAGGATGAGCGAGGAAATCCTTCGCCATGCCGGAGAGCTCACCGATGATGGTGTCCGCGGAGGGGCGGGAGATCCGCGCGCGTTCACCGTTATTGATTTGCACCAGCCCTTTGCGCTTGAGCGCGGCCAACGCTTCACGTACCGAGGGGCGCCCCACGTTAAAGAATGCCATCAGTTCGCGTTCGGAGGGCAGCTGCTGCTCCCCTTCGCCAAACTCGCCCCGACGGATCATCTGCTCCAGCTCTTCCTCGACCATTTCCGAGAGCTTTTTGCGCGCCAACGGACGACGCGACAACGTGCGACCGAGGGTGTCAGGGGTTTTGTCACTGTTTTCTTCGCCGGGAGTACGCATAAACGCCGTGTTCTGTGAAGTGGTAAGAAATAAACAATCATCATGATAACACAGGAAAATCGGGGGTGCGAAAAGCAACCGCCGGGTTACGTTGGCCGGTGGAGGGCTGGCCACAGCAGGCAGCGTGCAGACCAGCAGGAAAGAGAATCTCCGCTCGGACAACGCCGCAATAAATATACAAAATAAAAATATAAGCTCTTATTTCATAAATAAACCACATCATTCAAAACGCAGAAAATATAGAGATTTTGGCCACCTTCACTTTATTAAAAAAAACGCATACACTTGCCGACCTTTAAAGGGAGTAGCAGTTTACTCATTATTATATGGGACGTAATTATGAATAAATCGAAAGCATTCAGGAAAAATACTATCACCCGATTAATCGCGCATGCTTTTCCCATGGCGCTTTTATTTTCGCCACTGATGGTCAATGCGACCACCACGGTCGATAAAGATACCAATAGCACTTATGCTCTGATGGGTGATACTGAATACATCATCAACCCGGGCGTTACCATGACAGGGAAAGAGGGTAAAGCCGGCATCATCGCCTTAGGGGACGATATTGAGTCGATCGTAAACAATGGAACCGTTAAAGGCAACTCAGCCTCGGCTCTTGAGATAAATATCACCGATCAAACATCCTCTATGGTGACCCTGGAGAATAAAGGAAATATAAGTAGCAACACGACGGGTATTGAAGTCATCAATGATAAAAATCTTACTATCATAAATACAGGAACCATTTCAGGCGGAACCAGTGCTATTTCTTTTACAGGTAATGGGTCTAATGCCCTCATCCTGAAAGAGGGTTCTAATTTAGAAGGTGACGTAACTTCTGCGACTTCCACCAACAATACCATTACGCTCAATGAATCTGGAACTGAAGAAGCCAATTTTATTGGTGTTACTAAAGGTCAGGACGGCTTTAAATCCCTGACGATGGATGGCGACAAGTGGACCCTGACCGGCAACGTTGACCTGATCGGTAGCGCTGCGGACAGCCTGTATGTCAAAACAGGCGCGTTAACCCTGGGCGGCGACGTCACCAATAAAGGCGGCAGCCTTATCGACAGCGGTGCCTCTCTGCAGCTCGGAACCGGCAGCGGTAAAAATGCCTCGCTGGAAGGTAATATCGAGAACAACGGCACGCTGATTGTTAACCAGGCAGCGGATTATAGCTGGAACAACGATATCTCCGGTACCGGCCGTCTGATCAAGCAGGATGCCAACACCCTGACGCTGGGCGGTAACAACACCTATACCGGCGACAGCGAGCTGAAAGCGGGTACCACGCTGGTGGCACAGGGCGCGACCCTCGGTGCCACGGGTAACACGGCTACCCTGACCGTGGATAGCGGCGCCACCTTCGCCTCGGCGGGTACCGTTAACCAGAATCTGCTCATCGCCAGCGGCGGTACGCTTGCTGCCTGGAACGCCATTAGCGGTAATACGCTGAGCAGCACCGGCGCAGCCTCAACCGGTGACACCATTAACGGCAACGTCACCAACCAGGGCACGCTGCTGCTCGCCAGCGCCAGCAACACCGCAGGTAACAACTTCGTCATCGACGGCGACTACACCGGCGCACAGGGCAGTACCATCGTCATGAATACCGTCGCCGGCGACGACAGCTCGCTGACCGACCATCTGGCTATCACCGGGAATAGCGCAGGCACCTCTTCCGTGGCCGTGGCAAACGTCGGCGGTATGGGGGCGCAAACCCTCAACGGCATCGAAGTGATTGGCGTAGGCGGCAGCTCCGACGCGGTGTTCACACTGGACAAACCGGTGGTTGCGGGTGCCTGGGAGTACAACCTGAACCAGCACACCGACGGCAACTGGTACCTGGAGTCAGCGGCGAAACAGCCCGATCCTGACAACGGCGGTAACACTCCGGAAATCTATCGTCCGGAAGTGGGTATCTACATGGCGAACTACGTTGCCGCCCAGCAGATGTTCCAGCACAAGCGTGACGACCGTGACCAGGTGATGCTGCGCGACGAAGACGACCTGAACACCTGGATGTACGTCAAAGGCCAGTATACCGATGCCAGCATGGCCAATAACAACCTGGACTATGACATCTCATCAACCGTGATGCAGCTGGGTAGCGACGTGATGTCAACCTGGCTGTCCAACGGCACGTTGCATAGCGGGTTCATGCTGGGCGTCGGCCACAGCGATACCAGCGCCAACGCGGCTCACAACGACCGTTCTTCATCCGGTAACGTAGAGGGTTACAACGTCGGGCTCTATGCGACCTGGCAGCAGGATCAAACCAAACGTCTTGGTGGCTACATTGACACCTGGATTGCCTATCACTGGTTTGATAACCAGGTTATCGGCGACGATATGCCGGATGAGCACTACAGCAGCCAGGGGGTTGCCGGATCGGTGGAGGTGGGTCACGCCTGGCTGCTGCCTTCAGAGCAACCGCGGACCTTCAAAATTGAGCCGCAGATTCAGGCTATCTACAGCAATCTCGATCAGAACGATCACGTGGAAGCTAACGGCACCCGCATCACGACCTCAGAGTACGACTCTCTGACCACCCGTCTCGGTGTGCGCGTCGGCTATGTGGATCAGGTCAACGTTGAAGCATGGCAGCCGTATGTGGGTGCCCACTGGATCAGCGGCAACGGCCAGAGCGACATGAGCTTTAACGACGAGAAGCTTGATTCCGGCGTTGCCGATGAGCGTTATCAGGCGGAAACCGGCATCACCGGTAATCTGAACCCGACCACCACCATCTCGCTGCGCGCGGTGGGTGAATGGGGTGAAAACGACTGGTCGTCTTACTCAGGCCACGTACTGCTGAACCACCGCTGGTAGCCAGCGGTCATGCGGGCGGTTACGGCTGCCCGCAGGGTGTACAGGCACAAAAAAGCCGGCGGGATCTCCCTGCCGGCTTTTATTTTGCTGCGTTATTTTACCACGCGCAGTGCGGGGCGACCGCCGCGCGGTGGCGGATCGTCGTCCGGAGAGTCGTCGTCATCCTGATGATCCGGTTTGTCACCGTCGATCACTGACATTACCGTTTCCGGTTCAGCCTCAGGCGCATCGTCATCGTTCAGACTTGCCATATCACCATCGTAAGCCGTTTCCGGCTCAAACATGGTGCCGGCACCGTTTTCACGCGCATAAATTGCCAGCACGGCCGCCATCGGAACGGAAACCTGACGCGGCACGCCGCCAAAGCGGGCATTGAAGCGCACTTCGTCGTTTGCCAGCTCAAGGTTACCCACCGCGCGCGGCGCGATGTTCAGCACAATCTGCCCGTCGCGCGCGTATTCCATCGGCACCTGAACGTCATCCAGCGTGACATCGACCACCAGATGTGGCGTCAGCTGGTTGTCGAGCAGCCATTCATAGAAGGCGCGCAGCAGATAAGGGCGGCGTGGAGATAGCTGAGACATATCCACGAGCGTTAGCCCCGCAAACGCATTTCGCGCTCGGCTTCGGTCAGAGAGGCCAGGAACGAGTCACGCTCAAATACGCGCGTCATGTACCCTTTCAGCTCTTTAGAACCGGCGCCGCTGAACTCAATGCCCATCTGCGGCAGACGCCACAGCAGCGGTGCCAGGTAGCAGTCTACCAGGCTGAATTCATCGCTCAGGAAATAAGGTTTCTGACCGAAAACCGGGGCAATAGCCTGCAGCTCTTCACGCAGCTGCTTACGCGCCGTTTCCGCTTCCTGTGCAGAACCGTTAACGACGATGTTCATCAGCGAATACCAGTCTTTTTCAATACGGTGCATGTACAGGCGGCTTTCACCACGCGCAACCGGGTAAACCGGCATCAGCGGTGGGTGCGGGAAACGCTCATCAAGGTATTCCATGATGATGCGGGATTCCCACAGCGTCAGCTCGCGATCAACCAGCGTCGGGACGCTGTGATTCGGGTTGAGGTCAATCAGATCCTGCGGCAGGTTATCCGTTTCCACATGCTCGATTTCGAAGCTGACACCCTTCTCGGCCAGGACAATACGTACCTGATGGCTATAGATATCAGTAGGACCAGAAAACAGCGTCATTACCGAACGTTTGTTGGCAGCGACAGCCATGAAAACCTCCAGGTATATTCAGAATAGTACTGCTGCCAGTCACACCTGTGACCAGTCAGATTTATCGACTTGCCTGTGGTGCCGCATCTTCTTTTGTTTATTTTTCAAACAAAAGACCAGCAGTTCGCAGCATTTGGGCAGAAAATTGGATGATAGTTTACCAGATTTTGCGCCCCTTGTGGTGAAGGGATTTCGAGATTTGGTAAAAAAGCGACGGAATTCAGAATGTTAGCGGTGCTAAAGCTTTTTTTAAGCAATAAAAAACCCGGTACGAGACCGGGTTTTTTCGCCATTCGATTCTGCGTAAGCAGAAAAGAATTAACGTTTGGAGAACTGCGGACGACGACGTGCTTTGCGCAGACCGACTTTCTTACGTTCAACCTGACGAGCGTCACGAGTGACGAAGCCAGCTTTACGCAGTTCAGCACGCAGAGACTCATCGTACTCCATCAGAGCGCGGGTGATACCGTGACGGATCGCACCTGCCTGACCAGAGATACCACCACCTTTAACAGTGATGTACAGATCCAGTTTCTCAACCATGTCGACCAGTTCCAGCGGCTGACGAACTACCATGCGGGCAGTTTCACGACCGAAGTACTGTTCCAGAGAACGCTGATTGATAACGATTTTTCCGTTGCCCGGTTTGATAAACACACGAGCGGCGGAACTTTTGCGGCGACCAGTGCCGTAGTATTGATTTTCAGCCATTGCCATAATCCCGATTAGATGTCCAGAACTTGCGGTTGCTGTGCCGCGTGGTTGTGCTCATTGCCCGCGTAAACTTTCAGTTTACGGTACATAGCACGACCCAGAGGGCCTTTCGGCAGCATGCCTTTAACCGCGATTTCAATCACACGCTCAGGACGGCGGGCAATCATCTCTTCAAAGGTCGCTTGTTTGATACCACCGATGTGGCCAGTGTGGTGATAGTACACTTTGTCAGTACGCTTGTTGCCGGTAACAGCAACTTTATCAGCGTTCAGAACGATGATGTAATCACCGGTATCAACGTGCGGAGTGTATTCCGCTTTATGCTTACCGCGCAGGCGACGAGCCAGTTCGGTAGCCAGACGGCCCAGAGTTTTACCGGTCGCGTCAACAACATACCAGTCGCGTTTTACGGTTTCTGGTTTAGCTGTAAAAGTTTTCATTAAAAGCTTACCCAAATAAATAGTTACACGTTGGTGAACACCCAAACGCTTAAATTCTGCTGAGGTTCACACGACATTGTCCAGTAAACCTACCCCCTCGGATATGTTTCACCGGCACACAAAAGTTTCGGGAAAAAAACTTTCTTGTAACGTGGGGTCGCAGGATTATAGAGAAGTCAGGGTCAAAGATCGACCCCTTTTTGTGATTCGCCGCAGGAAATCTGCCGTTCAGGGCAGGTGCGTTTTTTTCAGATACGCTTCGCTCTGCATCTCCTGCAGGCGCGACAGGCAGCGCTGGAACTCGAACTTCAGCTGCGCGCCCTGATAGACCTCGTACAGCGGCACCGCCGCGCTGACCACCAGCTTCACATGCCGCTCGTAGAACTCGTCCACCAGCGCGATAAACCGCCGCGCTTCGCTCTCCATCAGCCTGGTCATCACCGGTACATCAAACACCATCACCGTATCGAACTGCCGGGAGAGCGCAATATAGTCGTGCTGGCTGCGGGCATCCACGCACAGCGTAGTAAAGGAAACGGCGAGCGTCTGGCCTTCCACGCCCAGGGTCGCCAGCGGACGGTGGTTAATCTCAAGCGTCGGGGCGTCCTGACGCGGCGCCCCCGCCAGCGCCAGCCACAGCTTGTCCATTTGCCGCGCGGTATCGTCATTGAGCGGCGACAGCCAGAGGTGCGCCTGCGTTAAGGTGCGCAGCCGGTAGTCGATGCCAGCGTCGACGTTCATGATGTCGCAATGACGCTTAATGGCCTCAATCGCCGGCAGGAAGCGCGCGCGCTGCAGGCCATTGCGGTAAAGGTCATCCGGCGGGATGTTAGAGGTTGCCACCAGCGTGATGCCGCGGGAAAACAGCGCCTGCATCAGGCCGCCCAGCAGCATCGCATCGGTAATGTCGGAGACAAAAAATTCGTCAAAGCACAGCACATCGGTTTCGGCTTTAAAGCGATCGGCTACAATCTCCAGCGGGTCGCTCTGCCCCTGAAGCGCGCCGAGCTCATCATGCACGCGTAACATAAAGCGGTGAAAATGCAGGCGCTGCTTGCGGGTTCCCGGCAGGCTGTGAAAGAAGAGATCCATCAGCCAGGTTTTGCCCCGTCCAACGCCGCCCCACATATACAGCCCGCGTACCGGCGGTGTGGACGGTGACTCAGCGCGCCGCCCCAGCATGCGCCCCATCTTCGCCATCAGCCCCGTTGGCTCCGGTTGCGCCTGAGGTTGAGCCGTCAGCGCCTGATAAATAGTATCGAGCCGACTGACGGCATCGCGTTGTACGTCATCGGGTTGGTGCGTGCCCTCGTTCAGGGCTTCATGGTAGCGCGCTAGCGGTGACAAGCTTTGCATGGTGATTGGGTAATTCCTTGAATTATCGGGTTACCGCCAGCGGCGGCTGTCGAAAAAAAGGCCGTTCTACACTACGCGATGACGCGGCAGGATTCCACTTCTGCGGGATTAGCGGTTATAGTGGCATAATCAGGCGATGGCGTTGTGATGAGTAAGGTCCACCTCGCTGCTACCACCCTACGGAAACACAAGACAACGGGAGAAGTTCATGACCTGGGAATATGCGCTAATTGGCTTAGTGGTCGGTATCGTGATTGGTGCTGTGGCCATGCGGTTTGGCAACCGTAAATTGCGCCACCAGCAGGCCCTGCAGTACGAACTGGAAAAGAACAAAGCGGAGCTGGATGATTACCGCGAAGAGTTAGTCAGCCACTTTGCCCGCAGCGCCGAGCTGCTGGATAATATGGCGCACGATTACCGCCAGCTTTATCAGCACATGGCGAAAAGCTCAAGCAGCCTGCTGCCTGAAATGTCTGCGGAAACCAACCCCTTCCGTAACCGTCTGGCTGACTCCGAAGCCGGTAACGATCAGGCGCCGGTGCAGATACCGCGCGACTACTCCGACAGCGCATCCGGCCTGCTTCGCGGCGGCGCGAAACGCGACTAACCCTCGCACAGTACCTTTTTCTCCGGGCGCGTTTATCGCGCCCTCTCATTATCTGTTGCACTGACTATCCTTATTTCATCGGTCCCTTCCACGCCAGCGTTGTTACCCGACTGATAATTCAATAACATCAGATCGTTTTGGGTACCTTTTCCTTTTTCAGGTTACGAGAGCCAGCAACAATGAAGAAACAAAACCTGCTGTTGAGTGCGTTAGCGTTAAGTGTCGGGTTATCTCTCTCCGCATCCCTTCCGGTTGCGGCCGCGTTACCTTCGCAGGTTCCGGGCGAGGCGGCTATTCCAAGCCTTGCGCCGATGCTGGAAAAGGTGCTGCCGGCTGTGGTCAGCGTTCAGGTCGAAGGCACTGCGGTGCAGAGTCAGAAAATTCCGGAAGAGTTGAAAAAGTTCTTCGGCGAAGAGATGCCGGGGCAACAACAGGCACAGCCTTTCCAGGGCCTGGGCTCCGGGGTCATCATTGATGCGGCGAAAGGCTATGTGCTGACCAACAACCACGTGATCAATCAGGCGGAAAAAATCAGCGTCCAGCTTAACGATGGCCGCGAGTTTGACGCCAAACTGATCGGCGGCGACGACCAGAGCGACATCGCCCTGCTCCAGCTGCAAAATCCCAGCAAACTGACGCAGATTGCCGTCGCTGACTCCGACAAGCTGCGGGTGGGCGACTTCGCCGTTGCGGTGGGTAACCCGTTCGGCCTCGGCCAGACTGCCACCTCCGGCATCGTCTCGGCGCTGGGCCGCAGCGGCCTGAACCTTGAAGGGCTGGAGAACTTTATCCAGACCGATGCTTCGATTAACCGCGGGAACTCCGGCGGGGCGCTGCTCAACCTGAACGGCGAGCTTATCGGCATCAACACCGCCATTCTCGCGCCGGGCGGTGGCAGCGTGGGCATCGGTTTTGCCATTCCCAGCAACATGGCACAGACCCTCGCACAGCAGTTGATCAAATCCGGCGAGATCCAGCGCGGTCTGCTGGGCATCAAAGGCACCGAGATGAGCGCCGATCTCGCCAAAGCGTTTAACCTTAACGTGCAGCGCGGGGCGTTTGTCAGCGAAGTGCTGCCGGGTTCCGGCTCGGCGAAAGCCGGCATTAAGCCGGGGGATATCATTACCAGCCTCAACGGTAAGACCCTGAGCAGCTTTGCCGAACTGCGCTCGCGTATCGCGACCACCGAACCGGGCACCAGCGTTAAGCTTGGCCTGCTGCGCGACGGGAAACCGCTGGAAGTGGCCGTCACGCTCGATAAGAGCACTTCATCGTCAGCCAGCGCAGAGATGATCGCCCCTGCCCTACAGGGCGCTACCCTCAGCGACGGTCAGTTGAAAGACGGTACCAAAGGCGTGCACCTCGATAACGTCGAGAAAGAGAGCGCGGCCGCGCAGGCGGGCCTGCATAAGGATGATGTGATTATTGGCATCAACCGCGAGCGCGTGACGACCATTGCTGACATGCGCAAGGTGCTGGCCACCAAACCGGCCGTGATCGCGCTCCAGGTAGTGCGCGGCAACGAGCGCATCTTCCTGCTGCTGCGTTAAAAACAGGGTAAACGGACATCATCCCCGCATGTGATGTCCGTTTAACTCATGGTATGCTCCAGGCAATCCTTACTAATCGTTAAACTCCCATGTTTCAGAAGCTACTACGCTCGATACTTCTTGGTCTTATCGTCGGCGGCCTGCTGCTGATTGCCGTTCCGTCCCTGCGGCAATGGGTGCCGGAAGCCGCACCGCAATACGACAGCGCCGACGAAACGCCGCTCAGCTATAACGCTGCGGTGCGCCGCGCTGCGCCTGCGGTGGTGAACGTCTATAACCGGGGCATCAACGGGGCGACGCGCAACCAGCTTCAGCTTCGCACCCTCGGTTCCGGGGTGATCATGGATGAGCGCGGCTATATCGTGACCAACAAGCACGTGGTTAACGATGCCAACCAGATTATCGTCGCCCTGCAGGACGGGCGCGTGTTTGAGGCGCTGATGGTCGGTTCCGATAACCTGACCGATCTCGCGGTGCTGAAAATCAACGCCACTAACCTGCCGGTCATCCCCATCAACCGCAAACGCATCCCGCATATCGGCGACGTGGTGATGGCTATCGGTAACCCCTATAACCTCGGGCAAACCATTACCCAGGGGATTATCAGCGCCACCGGCCGCATCGGCCTGAGCCCCTCCGGGCGGCAAAACTTTCTGCAAACCGATGCCTCCATCAACCACGGTAACTCCGGCGGCGCGCTGGTGAACACCCTTGGCGAACTGATGGGCATCAACACGCTCTCCTTTGATAAGAGTAACGACGGCGAGACGCCGGAAGGGATCGGATTTGCGATCCCCACCCAGCTGGCGACCAAAATCATGGAGAAGCTGATCCGTGATGGCCGGGTGATCCGCGGCTATATCGGGATCAAAGAGGGACGCGAGATCGCGCCGCTGCATGCCCAGACCCAGGGGATGGAACAGATCCAGGGGATCATCGTCAACGCGCTGGATCCCGGCGGCGCCGCCGATCTGGCGGGTATCCACGTCAATGACGTGATTGTATCCGTGAACAATAAGCCTGCGGTATCGGCGCTGGAAACCATGGATCAGGTGGCGGAGATCCGTCCTGGCTCGGTGATCCCGGTGGTGGTGATGCGTGACGATCGCAAGCTGACGCTGCAGGTCACGATTCAGGAATTCAAAGAAGAAGAAGAGAGCGCACCGCCCGCGCAGTAAGAGTAAGGTGCAGACATAAAAAAACCGGAACCTGGGTTCCGGTTTTTTTTCATCTGCCCGTGGCGATTACTTGTTCACAAACTCTTCGCCTAGGGTGATGTCTTTTTTCAGGGTGTCCAGCATCCCTTCCAGCGCCTGCTGCTCAAACGCGCTCAGCGTGCCGATGGATTTACGCTCTTCCACGCCGTTTTTACCCAGCAGCAGCGGCTGAGAGAAGAAGCGGGCATACTGACCGTCACCCTCAACGTACGCACACTCCACCACGCCCTGCTCGCCCTGAAGCGCACGCACCAGCGACAGACCGAAGCGCGCCGCTGCCTGACCCATAGAAAGTGTCGCAGAGCCGCCACCGGCTTTCGCCTCGACCACTTCGGTCCCGGCGTTCTGAATACGTTTCGTCAGGTCAGCCACTTCCTGCTCGCTGAAGCTTACGCCCGGCACCTGAGACAGCAGCGGCAGAATGGTCACGCCAGAGTGACCACCGATAACCGGCACGTCGATCTCGGTCGGCTGTTTGCCTTTCAGCTCAGCAACAAAGGTGTTGGAACGAATGATATCCAGCGTGGTAACGCCGAACAGGCGGTTTTTGTCGTACACGCCCGCTTTTTTCAGCACTTCTGCCGCGATAGCAACGGTGGTGTTAACCGGGTTGGTGATGATCCCGATCAGCGCTTTCGGACAGGTCGTGGCGATCTGCGCGACCAGGTTTTTCACGATGCCGGCGTTTACGTTGAACAGGTCGGAGCGATCCATACCTGGTTTACGCGCCACGCCTGCGGAGATCAGCACCACGTCTGCGCCTTGCAGCGCCGGGGTAGCATCTTCGCCGGAGAAACCTTTGATTTTCACGTTGGTCGGGATATGGCTCAGATCAACCGCAACCCCTGGGGTGACGGGAGCGATATCGTACAGGGAGAGTTCTGAGCCTGAAGGCAGTTGGGTCTTAAGTAGAAGGGCAAGCGCCTGGCCGATACCGCCTGCCGCGCCGAGGACTGCAACTTTCATCCTAAACTCCTTATTATGGTTAGCAAAATCGTGCCGTTACTCCATGTGGTGGCGACCATAGTTGAGAGAGGACGTCATTACAATCGCCATAGGGTCAGTATGTGACGCTACGCCTAATCACACCGCGGTGCGTACTGCGTACCGCCGGCAACGCCCGGGTCACTACCGAAGCAACAGATCAACAGGCGGTTACATTACACCCTCACCAGACATCAAAACAACATCATTTTGATAACATTTAATTTACTTTCACGCTTATTTTCGGGACGTGATACAGGCATGTTCCTTGATAACTTAATTTGATAAAATCGTCCGCTTTCATAACATTATTTCAGCCTGCACCACAGCAGATGGTTTGCATAAAAATTCATTCATATGCATAATAATGTTGTCTCCTCGCCATCCAATGGGTGAACCATGCGTACCTCCTCAAAACAAGAAGAACTCGTCAAAGCCTTTAAAGCGCTCCTGAAAGAAGAAAAATTCAGCTCGCAGGGTGAAATTGTTCAGGCCTTACAGGACGAAGGCTTCGAAAATATTAATCAGTCCAAAGTCTCGCGGATGCTGACCAAATTCGGCGCAGTACGCACCCGTAATGCCAAAATGGAGATGGTGTACTGCCTGCCCGCTGAGCTCGGCGTGCCCACCACCTCCAGCCCGCTTAAAAACCTGGTGCTGGATATCGACTACAACGACGCCGTGGTGGTTATCCATACCAGCCCTGGCGCCGCGCAGCTTATCGCCCGCCTGCTCGACTCCTTAGGCAAAGCGGAAGGCATTCTCGGCACCATCGCCGGGGACGACACCATCTTTACTACCCCGGCGCGCGGCTTCACGGTAAAAGATCTCTACGAAGCCATCCTGGTGCTGTTCGAACAGGAACTGTAAGCGCTTCGCCGCTCAGGATTATATAAAGGGGCATTTCGCCCCTTTTCCCCTATATTCCACCACCCTTTATTTAGCCATTAGTGCTAATAACTGCTTTCCCGCCTCAAACCTTCATAAAGATTTCATCTAAATCGCACAAATCGTTAACTTTCGCTAACCATATGAAATTACTTATGTAATGCAACAAAACTGTATCTTTTTTAACCATTTTTATAACTATCAGATATAAAAACGCCAGAATTTACGTTAAAGTTTCATGTGAAACCATTAGCAAGGTATTAATTTTATGGGTGACTAGTGTATACTTGATTTTGTGATGAGGGTCACGAAACGAGCCCTCCAGAAAAATTACGACGAGGATATACACCATGAAAATCAAAACCACTGTTGCCACCCTGAGCGTTCTCTCCATGCTGTCTTTCGGCGCATTTGCCGCTACCTCTATTAACGCAGAGCAGGCGCAGAACCGTGAAGCGATCGGTACCGTGTCACTGGGTGCGGTAGCGACCTCTCCGATGGATATGCGTGAAATGCTGAACCAGAAAGCAGAAGAAAAAGGCGCATCGGCCTACCGCGTGATCGAAGCCCGTACTGGCGACCACTGGCACGCGACTGCTGAACTCTACAAATAAGTTCGGCTATCACCCTGTAATAAGAAATGATTCGTTCCTGCGCGGCCATAAACAGAAAAAAAGCACGTTAATCCTCCGGCCGCCGGGTAACGTATTAAGGAGTCAAACCATGAAAACCGTATTAAGTCTTGCTGCCCTTACCCTTGCTTCCGTGGTGTCTTTTGGCGCGAGTGCGGACGCACAGCTGGTCAACGCCCAGCAAGCACAGAATCTGCAGGCCATGGGCAGCGTATCGGTAACTGAAATTACCGGCTCCCCGATGGATATTCGCCATGCATTAGCGGAAAAAGCGACCAAAGAAGGCGCGAGCGCGTACCGTGTGACCGAACTGACCCAGGGCGATCACTGGCACGCCACCGCAGAACTCTATAAGTAAACCCTCGTCGTCTCTGACGACTTGCCCCTGTTCGCCAGGGGCTTTTTTATGCCTGCGGTGCGCTAGGTGGCGTGCCGCATATTGAACCGCAGCTGCCCTTCCAGCTCC
Organism: Siccibacter turicensis LMG 23730; assembly: GCF_000463155.2. Lineage (GTDB taxonomy): Bacteria > Pseudomonadota > Gammaproteobacteria > Enterobacterales > Enterobacteriaceae > Siccibacter > Siccibacter turicensis. Next base: position 456,046 of record NZ_AWFZ01000017.1, read on the forward strand.
TCCTCCGCCTCTTCAAACAGCAGAATCAGCGCGCCGAAACGGCGGCGTTGCCCTTCAGGAATATGGGTAAATTCGATCTCCAGCGGCAGCGGCAGTGCGTCACCGGTGACGCTGTCCCACAGCGCATCAAGATCGCTGACCTGCTCCTTGCCAAGATTAAAGGTTTGAGCGAACTGTCGATAAAAATCGTCCTGATCCACGATTTCATCAAAGTCGAAGGTATAAACGTTCATTTCAGCCTCCGAACCGGCGCGCCGTGCGGCACGCCGCTGTTTTTTTGATCGTCGCCCGCACCGCAGGGAAGCCTAGAGGCCACCCAGGTGAAGCGTTTTCACTTCCAGATACTCTTCCAGCCCCAGCACCGAGCCTTCCCGACCCAGCCCCGACTCTTTTATGCCGCCAAACGGCCCCAGTTCGGTGGATACGGCACACTCGTTAACGCCGATCATGCCGCTTTCAATCTGCGACGATACGCGGAACACCCGCTGCAGATTCTGGGTATAGAAGTAGGCCGCCAGACCATAAGGTGTATTGTTGGCGCGGGCGATAACTTCTTCTTCGGTTTTGAAACGGAAACAGGCGGCCAGCGGCCCGAAGGTTTCTTCCTGTGCCAGCTGCATGTCGTCCGAGGCTTCGCCAAGCACTGTCGGCTGCCAGAAGTTGCCGCCCAGCGCATGCGCGTTGCCGCCAGCCAGCACCTTCGCCCCTTTGCTCACCGCATCCTCAACGTGCTCGCGTACCTTATCCACCGCCGACGCTTCGATCAGCGGCCCGACGATCACGCCCTCTTCCATGCCGTTGCCCACTTTGAGCGCGCTAACGGCCTCCGCCAGCTTCGTGACGAACCGATCGTAAACGCCGTCCTGAATAAAGAAGCGGTTGACGCTGACGCACACCTGCCCGGCGTTGCGGAATTTATTGGCGATGGCACCCTGTACCGCGGCATCAAGGTCTGCATCATCAAACACGATGTAGGGCGCGTTGCCGCCCAGCTCCATCGACACCTTCTTCATGGTGTCTGCCGCGTTACGCATCAGGGTTTTGCCCACGGCGGTCGAGCCGGTAAAGGAGATCTTACGCACCGCGTCGCTCGCCATGATGGCGTCACTGATCTCACTCGTGGTGCCCGCTACCGCGTTCAGTACGCCGTCCGGCACCCCGGCTTTGGTCGCCAGCGCCAGCAGCGCAAACGCCGACAGCGGCGTATTGTTGGCCGGCTTGATGACACCGGTGCAGCCCGCGGCCAGCGCCGGACCAAGCTTGCGCGTCAGCATCGCCATCGGGAAATTCCACGGCGTAATGGCGGCGACAACGCCGACCGGTTCACGCGTTGCGAAGATACGCGAGCCGGGTTTTACCGGTGGGATAATCTCGCCGTTAGCGCGCTTCGCCTCCTCCGCAAACCACTGGATGAAGCTTGCCGCATACTCGACTTCGCCTTCGGCTTCCTTAAGCGGCTTCCCCTGCTCGGTCGTCATCAGCTGACCAAGCCAGGTTTTGTTCTCAATAATCAGCTGGTACCAGCGGTAGAGGATTTCCGAACGCGCTTTGGCGGTTTGCGCGCGCCACGCCGGGAAAGCGGTACTAGCCGCGGCAATCGCCGCTTCGGTCTCTTTACGACCGCCTTTCGCCACCTGCGCGACAACCTCGCCCGTCGCCGGATTAAGCACGTCAAACGTGGTGTTCAGGGTGTGCCAGCGCCCGTTAACCAGATAACCGGTTTTGAAAAGTTCGCTGTCCTGGAGTGCCCTGGATGTCATGCTTACCTCCTGCGGTAATGATGAATTTTTTTCCGATCCTGGCTAAGTATAGCTATAAAAAAACCGACGCCCGGGCGTCGGTTTTTAGCGAAAAGAGCGAACTAGCTGTCGGTTAACGCGTGCTGATACTTGTGCAGCATCGCAGTCAACCGCTGCACCGATTCCGTTACCTGAACAGGTGCAGAACACAGATGCAGCTTCTGCTGGTAGATCTCAAGCTCATCGAGCAGCTGCTGGAAGTTACGCCGCCGCTTGTCATCGCTTGACGCGGCGATAACCCGATCCGCAGTATTGCGCAGCTGCCGGTGGAACGCGGAGAGATCGGCATTCACCGGCACCGGCGCGGTACGCAGCCGCTGGTGGGCAATAATCAGGTTCAGCGCCAGACGAAACTTCGCCACGTCACCCGGAAACTTATTGAGCAGCAGAAACAGCTGCTGATAGAGCGCCGGGAGATGGTTCTCCTTACGACGCGCTTTATTGGTGGTCATCGCCGATACCGCCGCCGAAACGAACTGGTTCAGCAGCGTGCGGCCGGTGCGCTCCCGGGAGTTATCGCGGATCACCACAATCACCACGAACGCCAGCAGCGTTCCCACCAGTTGCCCCAGCGCGCTGTCGAGAAACTGGTTAAAGTGGAAGGTCATGGGGTTATCCAGCACCAGAATATTGATGGTCCCCGCCAGCGCCCCCATCGAGCCAAGCCGCCGCTTCTGCACCTCAATACCGATAAAGAACGCCATCACCGCCAGGCTGATGCACAGCAGCAGCATACTTTGCTGGGTGGAGGGCAGGATCACCAGGAAGTAGAACGCGCCGAGGGGCAGCGCCACCAGCATCCCGTAAACGAAGTCGAGTGCGACCATACGCGGGTTCGGCAGGCGCATCGCCAGGGCGGTCACTACTGCAATCATCACGATTGCGCCGTTACCCGAAGTCCAGCCGGTCCAGAGCCAGAACAGTACCCCGAGGGCGCAGGAGACGGTGGTGCGCCAGAAATTCACCATAGCATGATGGCGTTCCGCCGAAACCGGTTTAATCACCACTTCCTCGTCGAGAATCGCCTCTTCGACACCGGTGATGCGCGTGTTGCCAATAACCCCACGCTTCAGCAGCAGATAGCGCGTGGCCGCGCCAATCCAGGTGTAGACGGTTTCCGGCGTATCGCGCTCCCCGGTCCAGACCAGCACCCTGCGCATCCGCTTCAGGCGACGGTGCACATCGGTGGCGGTCTCGACGGGTTCGGCGAACAGCTCGCGGAAGGTATCGGATACCGCATCCGGGCGCGCCTTTTGCACCAGCATGGTTTCACAGGCTTGCGTAATCAGCGTCAGCGACAGCGTATTAATGGCCTTCAGGCGGCGGTTAGCCGAGGCCCACCGGGAAGATTCGATGTTCAGGTTGCTGCGCATGCCCTCCAGCCCGGCGGTGCGGCGTACCAGGTTGCCCCAGGCAGCATCCACATCCTCGCCATCAGCGGGCGCGACGCAAAGCTGCATCAGTCGGTACTGGTCCACCAGCAGGGCATCCAGCTCGCGGTCAATTTCATGCTTAATCGATCGCGGTGAAAACAGCAGATCCGCTACGATCGCGCTCACGATACCTACGACGATCTCGCTGCACCTCTCAAGAGCGAACTGCGGCGTGAGCAGCGGCTCGGGCTGGATAGTAATAATAATGATCAGCGCGGTGTAGCCCGCCAGCCCCCAGGCGTAGGAGTTCTCCACCTTCACCAGCGATGACACCCAGGTGCAGAACCCGGCCCAGAGGCAGCATACCAGCAGCATCAGCCCTGGTGCGCGGATCATCACGATGATCAGCACCAGCGCGGCAATACTGCCGATAAAGGTCCCGATAATACGCAGCATACCGCGATAGCGAATCGCGCCGGACCAGGGCTCGCCGCCGGCGGCAAATGCCGGCCCCGCCGCCACGATGGCCGCAGTCAGCACCGCCCAGCGCGGGGTTTCAAGATTGAAATGAAATCCGACAAACAGGGCCAGCACAATCGCGGTGGAGAGCTTAAAGGCGAAGCGCAGGTGCTGCGGCGCAATGGCGAGGATACCCATCGCGGTTACCCGAACTCACGCAGGCGATGCGCCAGCTTTCTGAACAGCGAGTCGTTGCTGGCATTGCGGTCTTTTGTCCCGGTGACCACGACCGTGGCGGTAGTACCGGCCGGCCAGAGCGCGCCCTGCTGGCTATCGAGACGAATGCGCACCGGCACACGCTGGGCCAGACGCACCCACTCAAGGTTGGAATCGACCGTCGCCATGCCTTTATCGTCACGGGTGCTGCTGGCGTTGGTCACGCCCGCCGCGATGCTGTCCACGGAGCCGTGCAGAACGCGATTGCTGCCCAGCGGCGTGATTTCGGCGCGGTAGCCGGGACGCACGCCCTCAAGCTTGGTCTCTTCCATATAGGCGAGCACGTAGAATGAGTTCTGTTTTACCAGCGCCACCGCCGTCGACCCCCGGGTGATAAACTCCCCGGTATAGACGTTAAGGTTGGTGATCCAGCCGTCGGCCGGAGCGCGAATAATGGTACGCTCCAGATCGAGGGTCGCCAGATCGCGAGTCGCCTGCGCTTTTGCCAGCTGATGCTCAACGGTTTGCAGCCCGTTATTGGCCTGGTCTATCTCTTCACGCGACATCGCCTGAATCCCCAGGCGGTTACGACGTCCGGCTTCCCGACGCTTCTCGTTCGCCAGCGCCTGGTAATAAGCCACATCGGCTTCTGCCTCTTCCAGCGCTTTCTGGTAGCGCGGGCGGTCGATGGTAAACAGCACCTGGCCCTGCTTCACCAGCTGATTGTCGTGTACGTTAACCTGGGTGATCATCCCGGCCACGTCGGGAGAAATGGCCACGACGTCCGCGCTGAAGCGCGCATCGCGCGTCCAGGGCGATTCGGTGTAATAAGCCCATGCCCGAAAAATGGCGATAAAGGCCAGAATCACAAGCACCATGGTGATGGCCGTGCGGGATATTTTTGTTGTTAGCAATTTCACATCAACCTCAGACAAACAGGCGGGATACCAGATAAAAAAGGCAGCAGTACAACGCGGTATTGAACAGCGCCGGATGCCAGACATACTCATAGAACCCGGTCGGCACCAGGACACGGCGTAACAGCCAGAACAGCACCAGCGAGACCAGTAGCTCACAAAAAATCGGTGGGAAGGAGAGTCCAAACACCACAAAAACAGGAAACAAACTCATGTTGACCTTAGACAGTTGCGTGCAGGTGATTCGTTTTCTTCTACAACCTGGGCCGCGCAGACAGAGGGCCGGGGAGTGGCCGGGCGAAACGGCAGTAATAGTTAAGAGATAAATAATATATTACGTAACTATAACGTTGTTATCTACAATATGTGATCTAAATCACTTTTAAGCCAGAGTGAACAATGGAACGATTAAAGCGTATGTCGGTATTCGCCAAAGTGGTGGAGCAAGGCTCTTTTACCGCCGCGGCAAGACAGCTCCAGATGAGCGTCTCGTCCATCAGCCAGACGGTCTCCAAACTGGAGGATGAGCTACAGGTTAAGCTGCTGAACCGCAGCACGCGTAGCATCGGCCTCACCGAAGCGGGGAAGATCTTCTATCAGGGCTGTCGGCGCATGATGCACGAGGTGCAGGACGTCCATGAGCAGCTCTACGCATTTAACAATACCCCCATCGGCACGCTGCGCATCGGCTGCTCCTCCACCATGGCGCAGAACGTGCTGGCGCATCTCACCGCCGATATGCTCAGAGAGTATCCGGGCCTGTCGATAAACCTGGTGACCGGTATCCCGGCGCCGGACCTGATTGCCGATGGGCTGGACGTGGTGATCCGCGTCGGCGCGCTGCAGGATTCCAGCCTGTTTTCGCGGCGGCTGGGCAGCATGCCGATGGTGGTGTGCGCCGCAAAGCGCTATCTGGCGCAGTACGGCACGCCGGAAAAGCCAGGGGATCTGGTGAATCACTCCTGGCTGGCGTACAGCGTGCGGCCGGACAACGAGTTTGAGCTGATCGCCCCGGAAGGCATCTCCACCCGGCTTATCCCGGAGGGGCGCTTTGTCACCAACGACCCGATGACCCTCTCCCGCTGGGTGAGCGCCGGCGCGGGGATAGCCTATATGCCGCTGATGTGGGTGGTGGACGAAATTAACCGCGGCGAGCTGGAGATCCTGTTCCCTCGCTATCAGTCCGATCCGCGCCCGGTGTATGCGCTCTACACCGAGAAGGACAAGCTGCCGCTTAAGGTGCAGGTGTGTATTAACTATCTGACCGATTATTTTGTCGAGGTGACGAGGATTTATCAGGAGATGCGCGGGTAGGAAACGAGATGGCAGGCAAGCGGGCGCTTACCTGCCGTGAAGATTACGCGGTGCCGCCCACCGTCAGGCTGTCGACCTTCAGGGTCGGCTGACCAACGCCAACCGGCAGACTCTGCCCCTCTTTGCCGCACACGCCGACGCCGTTATCCAGCGCCAGGTCGTTGCCGACCATGGAGATCTGCTGCATGGCTTCAATACCGGAGCCAATCAGGGTCGCGCCTTTTACCGGCGTGGTGACCTTCCCGTTTTCAATCAGGTAGGCCTCTGAGGTCGAGAACACGAATTTGCCGGAGGTGATATCCACCTGGCCGCCGCCAAAGTTCGGCGCAAAAATGCCGTACTCAACGGATTCGATGATCTCCTGCGGCGTGGATTTCCCGGCCAGCATGTAAGTGTTGGTCATGCGCGGCATCGGCAGATGGGCATAGGATTCGCGACGCCCGTTGCCGGTCGGAGCAACCCCCATCAGACGGGCATTCATTTTATCCTGCATGTAGCCTTTGAGGATGCCGTTCTCAATCAGCACGTTGTACTGGCCCGGTACGCCTTCGTCGTCGATGGAGATCGAGCCGCGGCGGTTAAGCATGGTTCCGTCATCCACCACGGTGCAAAGCTCGGAGGCCACCAGCTCACCCATGTGGCCGCTGAATACCGAGGTGCCGCGACGGTTGAAGTCGCCTTCCAGACCGTGACCGACCGCTTCGTGCAGCAGCACGCCCGGCCAGCCTGCGCCGAGTACCACCGGCAGCGCACCCGCTGGCGCGGCGACCGCTGAGAGATTCACCAGCGCCATGCGCACCGCTTCTTTAGCCCACGCGTCGGCGCGCACGTCGCCGTCGGTGGCCTCGAGGAACCATTCGTAGCCGAAACGTCCGCCGCCGCCGCTTGAACCGCGCTCGCGCTTGCCGTTCTCTTCAACCTGCACGCTGACCGACAGGCGCACCAGCGGACGCACATCGGCGGCCAGGGTGCCGTCGGTGGCGGCTACCAGAATCAGTTCGTAAACGCCGGTCAGGCTGGCGCTCACTTCCTGCACGCGCTTATCGGCAGCACGCGCCGCGCTGTTGACGCGCTTCAGGATGTCGAGCTTCTCTTCGCGGGTCATGCTCTGGAGCGGGTCGATAGCGGTGTACAGTGCTTTATGCTCCACCGCACCGAGGGTTTTCGCACGTCCATCGCCCGTCTCGGTAACAATGCTGCGTGCGGCCTGCGCACTCTGCTCCAGCGCCAGCAGGCTAATCTGGTCGGCATAGGCGAAGCCGGTTTTCTCACCGCTGATAGCGCGAACCCCAACGCCCTGGTCAATGTTCCAGGAGCCGTCTTTGATAATGTTGTCTTCCAGAACCCAGGACTCGTGATAGCTGGACTGAAAATAGAGATCGCCGTAGTCGAGACGGCGCTCGGAAAGCTGGCCGAGAATGGAGAACAGATCTTGATGACTCAAGCCATTCGCAGATAGCAACTGCTCACTTACCAGGTTCAGACTCATCGTTTTGCTACTCATGTGAAACTGCACGGCGGCAGTGAAAAAAAGGGTATCGATCGAGCTTGCGGCAATTCCTTGCCAACGTCAAATCATTGCGCTTTTGTGTCGCGCGGCTGGCGCAACACTTCATTGATCTGCGGTTTATCTACCGGCCCGGTGATGTGATAACGCAGGATGGAGACTTTGCTCCACAGCGGCCCGAGCACGCGGCTGGCGGCAAACACCGCCGCACCGACAATCGGGTTAACCGCGAAGGCGGCGGCCACGCCCACGGTGGCCGAGATTTCCGGTGCCACCACCGCTTCCATATCCAGCTCGCGGCGCACCAGGTTGATGTTGCCCTTCATGGCGATATCCGCTTCCAGCCCGTCCACCAGCGTATCGTCGGTGTTCATTACGCCATCCTTAATCCAGGCGGTGCTGCGAATAGAGTCGTAATAGAAGCCGTCGCCGAAGGTGTCGCTGAAGTCGAAACGCAGCTTGCGCAGCAGGGCGTCGAAGCTCAGCAGGCGCAGCAGCTGACCGGCGTGCCCCGCGCCGGCATCGGCAATTTCGCCCTTGCCGAGGCGGGTATGCAGAATGCCGTTCAGGGAGGCAACGTCGGGCTGCCACGGTCTGGCGCGCCAGTGCAGGTCATAATCAACGTCGAACGATGAGCCCTGCAGCGGCGTCGACAGCCCAAAGAAGCCGACCGCGGAATCGAGTTTTTTGCCCTTGAGCGTCCCTTTCAGCGACGTGCGCTCGCTGCCCGGCGTGTTGACCCACTCGCCCGCCGTGGTCAGGCGCGCAAAGCCGGTGTCGAGCAGACCGTTCGCCAGCTGCAGCGTATCGCCTTTGATGGAGAAGTCGCCGTTGATGCGCCCGTATTTCTGGCCGTAGAACCAGCACTCCGCGCAGCGCAGCGTCAGATCGGGCCAGCCGCTGAAATCAATGCGCTCCTTGCTGCTGAACGGCGAGGCGGGCTGGGACTTATCGCCGCTGCCGCTCTGCGGCGCGGCCGGGTTGAAATAGAGGTAGCGAATGTTTGCCAGCCACGGCGCGTTCTCCCGGTGCGTCAGGGTGGCGTTGATTTCACGCCCCTGGGCTTCAACGCGCGTCCCGTTGCCTTCCGGGCTGGAGACGATGCTCAGGTTGTTCCACTGCTGGCCGCCCAGCGTCAGCGCTGGCGTGCGCAGCGTGACCCGCGCCGGTAACGCGGTGCTGGAGCTGACCTTATCCGCTGCGCCCTGACTGAACAGCGCCAGCCACTCGGCACCGTCCATCGCCGGCAGGTTAAGCTCGACGCCCGGCTCCTCGGGCAGCGGCGGAAGCGTACGGCTGTCCGACGCCCAGATGGCGCGATCCAGCGTCAGCTTCTCATTAAGCAGCCAGCGGCTGTTGAAGCGGTGCGTCGACCCGGCGTTGCCGGTCAGGGTAAAGGCGCGCAGATCGCCCTCGACGGCGACGTTGAGCGGCAGCGGCTCCCCGGCCGTCTTTTCAGCCGGTGATGGTAAGTGACTACTTACATTCTTCAGATCCGCCGCGATATCTACCTTGTAGCGCGCTCCGCCGTGGTACGGCAGCGTAATGCCGACATCCCCTTTCCATGCCACGCTGCCAGCAATCTGCTTGTTAACCGGGTCCGGCAACAGGCCGGTGCGGGCGGGCTGCCAGTTGCCGTTGAGATCAACCCCGACCTCAAACGCCTTTGGCTGTTCGCGGGTCGTAAACGTCACGTTAAGCGGCTGATTAAACCAGCGGGCGGTGAGTGGGCCGCTGTCCAGATCGCCGTTCTTAAAGTGGAAGGTACCGGTCAGGTTATTCAGGGTGCTGTTAAGCGGCTTAATAAAGAGCGTGTTGTTGTTGAGATTTACGTCTCCGCTGGCGGTGGTCATCTCACCGTCCAGAGGGATATCAAGATGTAAGCGAGCACTTACATCGCCATCAAGCTGAAGCTCATCCAGCGTCGTGCCAAGGGAATCGTTCAGGGCGGTACGCTTGAAATAGGGCCCCACCTCTTTACCCGGCCCCTGGATGTCGGCGTCTATCAGCAGCTTCTCAGCCATATAGTCAGGAATGGTCGCGGTCACGTTGTGCCCTGTCACGCCGCCAAGCTTGACCTCTTTCGCCTTCATCCACAGGCCATCATTGATAAAGTCGAGGTCGATATCGAAGTTTTCAAGCGCCGGCCAGTCTGGCTGGAAAGCGAAGGTGGCGTTGCGCAGCGGGACCAGCACTTCAAACTGCCCCTCATTGTGCTTATAGGGGAACAGGTGCGGGTCACCGCCGTAGACCAGGGTGGCGTTTTCCACCTGGCCGCCCTTAATGGCGCCGCTCAGGTAATCAACCAGATCTTTACCCATCAGGTTTTCAGGAAGATAGCGCCACGCCTGTCCGGCGTCGCTGGTGCTGATGCCCGCCAGAATGCCGAGCCACGGCGCGCCCTTGGCCGGCTGCTCATAGTGGAAGTCACCGCGGGCGCGCAGCGCGCTGGCGCTCACGTCAATGCCGGTACCGTCCAGCCGCCAGCCACTGGCGTCATTTCGCCAGGCAAGGGTGGCGTCGCCCTGGGCAATTTCCAGCGGGGCGCGGAAGACGCTCTCATAGGGCATCACCGCCTTACGTACCGTGGCGTTCAGCACGCCATTCTGCAGGCTGCCCGCGACGTTACCGGAAAAGTGCTGCACGCCCGGCAGCAGCTTCCACTGTTTCCAGGAGAGGTCGCTCCATTCGGCCTGGAAACGGGTTTTGTCGGTAGCCTGCAGCGGAATATCCAGCGCCAGCGCATCAAGGTTCCCGGCCGGGCGCATGGTGTTCCACACCTCACTCAGGCGCGGGGAGAACTTCTGTGCCAGCGGCAATAGCGCATCCAGCCCGCTCAGCTCGAGGTGGCTGGCGCGCACCCGCAGCTCATCGCTGCGCTGGTTATCCGGCCCGCCAACCTGCTGCGCCGGGAACCAGGCGAGCGAGAGCGCGCCTTTCGGCCAGGGTTTGTCATCGATCGAAATGCGGGTGGTGGGAATGTCCAGCTGCCAGCCGTCCTGAGGGTGCGTGATGTGCGCCGTGAGGTTATCCACCGCAAGGCGATGCGTCTCGTTGTTCGCGCCCTGCCAGCTTGCGCCGCCCTGCTTAAGCCAGACGTCGCCACCGGCAACTTCGCCCTGACGGAGGGTCATCCACGCCGCGAGGCTGAACTGCGCGCTGGTGAGTTCGACGTTGTCCTGCATCCATTTGCCGAGCCAGGGTTTCACGTCCACGTCATCGGCCTGCATCCATACCGTGCCGTTGTTAAGCAGGCCGTTGTCATCGCGCAGATCCATTCGCACCTGCATCACGCCGTGCTGCCCGGTCAGGCTGGAGAGGCTCACCTGCCCCTCGGCACGATGGCGGTCGTCGCCGTTAAGCCAGGTCAGTTGCGGGATGGTCAGTTCGGCGCGCTGGCCGGAGATGGTCAGGAAGCTGAGGGTGCTGTCACGTAAATCGAAGTGGTCAAACTGGCGTAAGAAGAGATCGCTCAGGCGATTGGTTTCAATGCCTTTGGAACCGCTGGAGGTGTCGATAGGCGTATTGGTATGCACGTTAAGCTGATGAAACGTGAGATCGCGGAACTGCCAGCGGAAGTGCAGCAGACTTTGCCACACGTCGAGCGCCAGGGTGACGCGTTCAATGCTGACCGAGCCGCCGTCGCTCAGTCCAAAGGTGATGTCACGGGCGTCGAGCGTCGGGCCAAAGTTCTGCCAGTTCGCCTCAAGACGGCTGGCGTTGACCGGTTGCCCGTACGCCTCGCTGATTTTTTGCAGAACGGTGGGACGCCAGCTGTCAAGATACGGCAGCGCCAGCCGCAGCCCACTCACCAGCAGTGCGACGATCACAATCAGCGTTGCGGCTGTGAGTAGCAAAATCCCCGGCAGTCGCCTCACACATCTCTCCTTGTCAGCTGCCGCAGCGTCAGGCTTAGTTCCCGCACTACGGCAGGCTACATCATGACCACGTCGAACTGCTCCTGATTATAGAGCGGTTCGATTTGTACTTTGACCTGTTTGCCGACGAAGATTTCCACTTCCGCCAGCGCGTGTGACTCTTCGCTTTTCAGCGCTTCGGCAACGGCCGGTGACGCATAGACCAGGAAACGGTCGGAATCATAGGCATGATGCACGCGGACGATTTCACGCATGATCTCATAGCACACGGTTTCCACGCTTTTCACCGTTCCGCGACCGTGGCAGGTAGGACATTCGTTGCACAGCACGTGCTCGACGCTTTCGCGAGTACGTTTACGGGTCATCTCGACCAGGCCGAGCTGAGAAAAACCGTTGATGCTGGTTTTTACCCGATCCTTGCTGAGCGCCTGCTCCAGCGAGTGCAGCACGCGACGGCGGTGATCCTCATTACTCATGTCGATAAAATCGATGATGATGATGCCGCCAAGATTACGCAGACGCAGCTGTCGCGCGATGGCCTGAGTTGCTTCGATATTGGTGTTAAAAATGGTGTCGTCCAGATTGCGATGGCCGACAAACGCGCCGGTGTTGATGTCCACGGTGGTCATCGCTTCGGTCTGGTCGATAATCAGGTAGCCGCCGGACTTCAGCTCCACCTTGCGCTCCAGCGCGCGCTGAATTTCGTTTTCCACATCGAACAGATCGAAAATCGGCTGGCGGCCGCTGTAGTGCTCGATCTTGCTCGACATATCCGGGATGTACTCGGCGGTAAACTCCAGCAGCATGTCGTAGGTCAGGCGGGAGTCGACGCGGATCCGGTCAAGCGAGGTGCCAGCGAAATCACGCAGCACGCGCTGGGCCAGCGCCAGTTCGCCATACATCTGGTAACGGGTCTGGGGGCGTTTTTTACGCTCCATCACTTTGGTCCAGACGCGTTTCAGGTAGGCGGCATCGGAGGAGAGATCCGCTTCGCAGATGCCCTCCGCCGCGGTACGGATGATAAACCCGCCCAGATCGTCGCAGTACGCCGAGACGATGCGCTTGAGGCGATCGCGCTCCTCTTCGCTCTCGATACGCTGCGACACGCCCACGTGCGAGGCGCCGGGCATAAACACCAGATAGCGCGAGGGCAGCGTGATGTCGGTGGTCAGGCGCGCCCCTTTGGTGCCCAGCGGGTCTTTCACCACCTGCACCATGAGATCCTGGCCCTGACGCACCAGCTCGGAGATGTCGCGCACCGTAAAGTTTTTCTGCTCTTCGCCAGCCACGCACTCGGTGTGCGGCATGATATCGGAGGCGTGCAGAAACGCGGCTTTATCCAGGCCAATATCTACAAATGCCGCCTGCATTCCGGGGAGCACCCGGCTGACGCGACCTTTGTAGATATTTCCTACGATCCCGCGACGCGCTTCGCGTTCGATATGAATTTCCTGAAGAATACCGCCGTCAATGTAGGCTACCCGGGTTTCGGAAGGGGTAACATTGACCAATAATTCAGCCGTCATTTTTTCATCCCTCTCGCAGAGAGTTAATATTTTCCAGCAGCTCCCAGGTCTCCACCAGCGGCAAACCGACCACCGCGTGATAACTGCCGTTTATTTTTCTGACAAAGCACCCGCCAAGCCCCTGGATGCCATACGCACCGGCCTTGTCCATTGGCTCGCCTGAGGCGACATAGCGGGTAATGTCCTCTTCAGACAATACTCTGAAAGTAACGTCTGTGACCACAAGACAATCAAGAAGATACGTGCGATCGGCGAGGGTTACGGCGGTCATGACCTGGTGGGTCTGACCCGAGAGTCGGCGCAGCATGTCGCTCGCATGGGTAGCGTCACGCGGCTTTTCCAGCACGTCACCGTTAAGAATGACAATAGTATCCGCGCCCAGCACTGGCAAATCTGACGGTGCCTGCGCAACGCCGGCCTGTGCCTTGTCGCGCGACAGCCTGCGCACGTAGGCTTCCGCGCTCTCGTGCGGCTGGCGCACCTCTTCCACGTCGATAAGTACCCGGGTGAAGGACACGCCAAGCTGGGTCAGCAGCTCAGCGCGACGGGGCGATCCGGAAGCGAGATACAACGCGGTCATACTACCTCTTTATTGCACGGAGAATTGCTGGCGCACTTTGCGCATCAGCAGGAAGATCCACGGCCACAGCACGCCGTTGACGACGCTGCCCCAGAATACTTCCGGGCGGAACGACACGTTGATAACCAGGAACTCGGCCCAGAACACGATAAGCTCAGCGGCCACGGAGAGCAGCATCACCACCAGCGCCTGTTGCCAGAGCGCCAGGTTGCGGAACAGCTGATATTTTAGCGCCACCAGGTAGGCGATGATCGACAGCGCCAGTGCCCGCACCCCAAGGGTGGATCCGCTGACCAGATCAAGGATCGCGCCGATCAACAGCCCGGTGCCGACGTTGACGCGATGCGGCAACGCCAGGATCCAGTACAGCAGGATCAGCAGCACCCAGTCAGGCCGGAACACCAGAATGTTATCCGGCCACGGCATGATCTGAAGCAGCAGCGCGATAAGAAACGAAAGCCAGATGACCCAACGTCCCTGGCTACGATAGCTTCCCACTATTGCCCTCCTGCTGCCGGCGCGGCGGCCGGAGGTGACGATGACGGGGCGCGGTTAGTCGCGCCGTTACCCGTCGCGGTGCCGGGTGCCACGCCGGTTGCCGGGGCGGGTACCGGCGCAGGCGGGCCCATCGCATCCGGTGAAGGCAGTACCTGCGGCATCATCTGCATCAGGCGCTCATTCGCGACGCGATGCACCTCTTCCGGCGTCATGGGATTGGTTCCCTCACGATCGGCGCCCCACAGCAGCAGCAGATAACGCAGACGCTGCAGTCCGGCGGTCGGACGCGCCTGGATCACGGTATACGCGCGCTGGGTATCCAGCTTCACCGACGAGACCACCCCAACCGGGTATCCTTCCGGGAAACGGCCACCCAGACCCGAGGTCACCAGCACATCGCCGACGCGAATATCGGTGTTGGCCGGCAGATGTTCAAGCTGTAGATCGTCGGTGCAGCCGCTGCCCGCCGCAATCACGCGGATATCGTTGCGCAGCACCTGAATAGGCAGGGCGTGGGTCGCATCGCAGATCAGCAGCACGCGGCTGGTGAGCTTCGCTACCGCGATCACCTGGCCGACAACGCCCTTATCGCTGATAACGGGCTGGCCTTCGTACACGCCATTCACGCTACCTTTATCGATAACCACCTGGTCGCTGTAGGGATCGTTAACGGTTGAGATGACCTGCGTCACCATCTTCTGCTCGTCCTGACGCAGCGGCGAGCCGAGCAGTTCACGCAGACGCGCGTTTTCCTGCTTGTACTGGCCAAGCATCAGCAGTTCGCTGTTCTTTAACAGCAGTTCCTGACGTAACGCACGGTTTTCAAGCTCAAGCTGGTCGCGCGACGCCAGCGTCTGTGAGACGCCGTCCAACAGGGCGCGTGGACCATTAGAGACAAAGTAGAAAGGACTGACGGCGGTATCCATGTACGTTCGGATCTGGCTGAACGTACCGAGGCGGCTGTCGGCGATAATCACACCAAGCGCCACCACTACCGCCAGGACAAGGCGAATCTGTAGTGACGGGCCACGGCTAAAAATTGGCTTCATAGGCTATGCGTATTCTCCGGCCAGACAAAAAGGGGCAGTCTGATGACTGCCCCTCTCTGCGGCAGATTACTCTTCGCTGAACAAATCGCCGCCGTGCATGTCGATCATTTCCAGTGCTTTACCGCCGCCGCGCGCTACGCAGGTCAGCGGATCTTCCGCCACGACAACCGGAATACCGGTTTCTTCCATCAGCAGACGGTCGAGGTTGCGCAGCAGCGCGCCACCGCCGGTCAGGACCATGCCGCGCTCGGAGATGTCGGAAGCCAGTTCTGGCGGGCACTGTTCCAGCGCGACCATTACCGCGCTCACGATGCCGGTCAGCGGCTCCTGCAGCGCTTCGAGGATTTCGTTAGAGTTCAGGTTGAAGCCGCGCGGTACGCCTTCTGCAAGGTTACGACCACGCACTTCGATTTCGCGGACTTCGTCGCCCGGATAGGCCGAGCCGATTTCATGCTTGATACGCTCAGCGGTAGCTTCACCGATAAGCGAGCCGTAGTTACGGCGCACATAATTAATGATTGCTTCGTCGAAACGGTCGCCGCCGATACGTACGGAGGAGGAGTACACCACGCCGTTCAGGGAGATCACCGCCACTTCGGTCGTACCACCACCGATATCCACCACCATTGAACCAGTCGCTTCAGACACCGGCAGACCGGCACCAATCGCAGCCGCCATCGGCTCTTCAATCAGGAAGACTTCGCGCGCGCCAGCACCCTGTGCGGATTCACGGATTGCGCGGCGCTCAACCTGGGTGGCGCCAACCGGTACACACACCAGTACGCGCGGGCTTGGGCGCATAAAGCTGTTGCTGTGAACCTGCTTGATGAAGTGCTGCAGCATTTTTTCGGTAACGAAGAAATCGGCGATTACGCCGTCTTTCATCGGACGAATAGCGGCGATGTTACCCGGCGTACGACCAAGCATCTGCTTTGCTTCATGGCCTACAGCGGCAACGCTTTTCGGGGAGCCTGCACGATCCTGACGGATCGCCACAACCGAAGGCTCATTCAGAACGATGCCTTGTCCTTTTACATAAATCAGGGTATTCGCAGTACCCAGGTCAATGGACAGGTCATTTGAAAACATGCCACGAAATTTTTTAAACATACTAAGGGATAATCCTGAAAGCTGGGGCGGAAGAGAAAATCCGCTTACTTTACCAACCACACGATGCAGCGACAAGGCGCAAAAACGGTCTGCATCGGTGAAAAATAGTGCAATTCGTTAACTTTGTAACATCCTGACATATCGTCCCTTAGTCGCGGAAAAGCAGGGCTTTTTCGGCAAGCGACAGGTCGGAGGTGACAAACACCGAACTGGCATCAATACGCTGCGATAATCCCTCTGGCAGGCCTGGTTGCCCCCTCAGGTTGCAGCGCGCGTTATTCTACGTGAAATCACGTTAAACGGCAGGTCAAACAGAGTATCTTTGCAAATATTTTTTCACACTGGTATCCACCGGCTGGGACGCGGCAATAAATTCGCCCTGCCCGCCTGCGACACCCTTATCCATCAGGGTCTGCCATTCACTGCGCGTCCGGATCCCGGTTGCAAAAACCCGCGATTGCGTCCCGCTGCAGGACTCCACCAGGCTTTGCACAAACAGCTGGTTTTCGGTGCGTTTCTCAATGTTGCGCACCAGGCCCGGATCGAGCTTAATCAGCTCGACGTTGAGCGCCTTAATCCAGTGGGTGCTGACCACGGTTAATCCCGCCTGCACCACCCCGACCCGCGCACCTAACGCATTGAGCAAACGCACCACCGGCTGTAAGCGGCTGATGTGTTGACACACGGCAGCCTCTGCAAGTTCAAAAATAATGCGTTGCCGCTGTGATTTTTCGCACTCCAGCAGCGCATCGCGCAGCCAGCGCTGAAACGTCGGGCTTATCAGGGAGTCCACCGACACCGGCATCGCCAGGGTTTCTTCCGGCCACAGCGCCAGCAGCGGCAGTACGCGACTCACCTGCTGGGTGTCGTACTGCTCGGCCAGGCCAAACTGCTGTACTAAGGGTTTATATTCGGCAGAAAGCACCTCTTCTTTACCATCAAATATCCGACACATGATCTCGCGATGGTGGACACGCCCGTCGCGGGTGACGGCAGGCTTCTGGTAGAAACGCGGGCCACCGCGCTGGAGCGCCTGCTCGATCAGGGTGCGCCAGCGTACGTGGCCGCGCCCCTTCTCCGGCAGCAGATTGTCATACACCGCCCAGCTGTTACCGCCCTGCAACACCGCATTGCGGGTCGCCATCCCGGCGTGCTCCATCACCTGATCGACGCTCTGCCCACTGCGCCACGCGCAGATACCGATGTGGATCATGTCGCTGCGATCGAGCATGCGGGTCGGCGGCAGGGAGTCCACCGCGTTCAGCAGCTGACTGGCGATACTGTCAGCCTCTTTCAGCGTACGGTGCGGCAGCAGGACCGCAAAATCGCTGCGGAAGTAGCGGGCCAGCAGCGCGCCGGGATACCGCATAATAAACGTGGAAAGCATATTGATGAGGGTAAAGAGGTACTCCTCAACGGTGCTGCGCCCCCAGCTGTCGGTCAGCGTGTCGAAATCCGGCAGGCGAATCATCATTACCACGCCGTGGGTACCGACTTTTTCGTGATCCTCAAGCAGAGTGGCAAGCTGGTTATCAAAGAACAGGCGGTTGTTCAGGCCGGTGCGGGTATCCTGCGCAGCGTGGGCGCGGATCAGGGTATCCATGCGGCTGCGCTGCTCGCCGGCGTTTTCCAGCTCGGCCAGCAGCAGATCGATGGCGTACCCTGCCTGGGACGGGGTCTCCTCCGCGCTGCGCTGCGCCCGCACGCCGCGTTCACCGCGGATTATGCGCATCGCTCGTCGGTCTAGCAGCTCCTGGCCAACAAACTGCCGCTGCTGCCAGCGCAGGGCGAAAAACAGAATGGCGAAAACGATCAGCAGGGAGAACGTCAGGGGTGCCGCGGTTTGTAACGATCGGAAATAGCTGGCCATCGGATCCTGCCAGTCTATTTTCAGCGTCATGCCCGGTACCTTTAACAGCGGCACGCTGAGCGTGTGGGCGTTATCCTCCCGCTCGTCCATGTCCAGCCCCGGCGAGCGGTGATAATAGAACAGCGGGCTGTCGCCCTGTTGAAAGGTAATGCTGTTGATATCCGCCGGGATCATCAGTTCGTCGAGCCTGTCGGCAAGCCGTTCCGGGGAGTGCGTGACCAGATGGTTATCCAGCAATATGGCAACGGTCTTGACCCGTTGCTCGGCGCGGGTCTGCACCGTCTGATAAAAGCCGACCGTACACCCAATCAGGGTGATCAGAATAACCAGCCCGGTAAGTAGCGTTACCAGGGCCGAAAGTTTCGTCGTTAAGCGCATCCTTGTGTTAACTCCGGTCAGGTTCAGGGGGCCGCGGTGCCGTCAGCGGCAGCGGAATGAAAACGGTACTGCGGGTGTTTTCGCACTGGTGAGAAAGTATGCATACTACCAAACATAGCAGGGCGATGGCGGTGATTTCCAGCAAACGCTTGCCGCGCCGGGATTATTTCTATTTTCCGCCCGGAAATTCCCCAACATTATAAGATTTTTTACACTTTCTTAACGCGAGTTGTCGCGCGCTTACCGTCTCCCTGTCATGATAACTATTATCGTCTTTTATTACCCGTCGCCGGGCCCCTGGAGAGTCGGTTATGAAACTACCGCGTCGTCCGCTTACTGAGGCGGATGTGACCGCCGAATCAGCGTTCTTTATGCAGCGTCGCCGGGTGCTGAAAGCGCTCGGCATTGGTGCGGGTTCACTGGCGCTGGCCTCCCCGGCGCATGCCAACCTGGTTGACTGGTTTAAAGGCAACGAGCGGCCTAAAGCCCCGGCCGGCAAAGCGCTGGAGTTTGCAAAGCCCGCCGAATGGCAAAGCCAGCTCGCCCTGACGCCGGAAGATAAAGTTACCGGCTACAACAACTTCTATGAGTTCGGGCTGGATAAAGCGGACCCGGCAGCCAATGCTGGCAGTCTGGTGACCAACCCTTGGACGCTGAAAATCGAAGGCGAAGTCGGCAAGCCGCTTACCCTTGACCATGACGATCTGACCCGCCGCTTCCCTTTAGAGGAGCGAATCTACCGGATGCGCTGCGTGGAGGCGTGGTCAATGGTGGTGCCGTGGATTGGCTTTCCGCTGCACAAGCTGCTGGCGCTTGCCGAACCCACCAGCAACGCAAAGTACGTCGCGTTTCAGACCCTGTACGCGCCGGAGATGATGCCGGGCCAGCAGGATCGCTTTATTGGCGGCGGGCTGGAGTACCCTTATGTTGAAGGGCTACGCATAGATGAAGCGATGCATCCCCTGACGTTAATGACGGTTGGGGTCTACGGTAAAGCGCTGCCGCCGCAAAACGGCGCGCCGCTGCGGCTTATCGTGCCGTGGAAGTACGGCTTCAAAGGCATTAAGTCGATCGTCAGTATCCGCCTGACGCGCGAACGCCCGCCCACCACCTGGAATCTGTCGGCGCCGAACGAATATGGGTTTTACGCTAACGTAAACCCGCATGTCGATCACCCTCGCTGGTCGCAGGCTTCGGAGCGGGTCATCGGTGCCGGCGGCATTCTCGACGTTAAGCGTCAGCCCACGCTGCTGTTTAACGGCTATGCCGACCAGGTTGCGTCGCTCTATCGCGGGCTGGATCTGCGGGAGAACTTCTGAGTGCGCGTACGCTTAACTGCAAAACAGATTACCTGGCTTAAGGTCGCGCTGCATCTTGCGGCGTTTCTGCCGTTTCTCTGGCTGTTCTATGCCATTAATAGCGGCCAGTTCAGCGCCGATCCGGCCAAAGATATTCAGCACTTCACCGGCAGAATGGCGTTAAAGCTTCTGCTCGCCACGCTGCTGGTCACCCCGCTTGCCAGAATCGCAAAACAGCCGCTTCTGATTCGCACCCGCCGCCTGCTTGGGCTGTGGTGCTTTGCCTGGGCAACGCTGCATTTAGTTAGCTATTCGCTGCTGGAACTGGGCATTGCCAACCTGTCGCTGCTGGGACAGGAGCTGTTTACCCGCCCTTATCTGCTGCTGGGGATTATCAGCTGGCTGGTGCTGCTGGCGCTGGCGGTGACCTCTCCGCAGGCGATGCAGCGCAAACTGGGCCGCAACTGGCAGCGGCTGCACAACGTCGTTTATCTGGTCGCGATCCTCGCGCCCATCCACTATTTATGGTCGGTGAAGATCCTCTCACCGCAGCCGCTTATCTATGCGTTATTGGCGGCGATCCTGCTGCTATGGCGCTACAAAAAGTTCCGATCGTGGCTGCGATAAGCCGTTAAACCCCGGCAAGTTTCTTATTCCGTGTCGTGATAACGTGCCGGGGGTTTGATTATCTTCCCTGATAAGACCAGTATTTAGCTGCCAAATGCTACGAAATCGTTATAATGTGCGACTTTGGTTTTTACCAGACCCGTTTTTCGCGGTCAAAAGGTGACAACCATGCAACATGGGTATATTTTGTAAATTGTCACAAATTTGCAGGAGATTGCAGCACGATGGCGGATAAGTTGCACATTTTGCTTTTGAACGGACCGAACCTGAACTTGCTCGGCACCCGTGAACCGGAGAAGTACGGCACCGTGACGCTCGACCAGATTGTTACGCGGCTCTCCGCAGAAGCTGAGGCGCTGAACGTGTCGCTTGATAGCATGCAATCCAACGCTGAGCATGAACTGATCGACCGAATTCATCAGGCTAAAGACAACGTGGACTATATCCTGATTAATCCGGCCGCATTCACGCATACCAGCGTTGCGATTCGTGACGCGCTGCTTGCGGTGAACATCCCGTTTATCGAGATTCATCTCAGCAACGTACATGCGCGCGAGCCATTCCGCCATCACTCATATCTTTCTGATATCGCTGCCGGCGTCATCTGTGGATTAGGCGCTGATGGCTATACCTATGCACTACAGACGGCGGTAAAACGCCTGTCACAAACACACTAAACAAGAGTACGGAACCCACTCATGGATATTCGTAAGATTAAAAAACTGATCGAGCTGGTTGAAGAATCAGGCATCGCTGAACTGGAAATTTCTGAAGGCGAAGAGTCTGTACGTATCAGCCGCACACCGGCCAACGCAGGCTACCCTGTGATGCAGCAGGCGTATGCCGCACCGATGATGCAGCAACAGCCCGCGCTGTCCAATGCTATCGCCCCTGCGGCAACGCCGGCGATGGAAGCCCCTGCTGCAGCGGAAGTCAGTGGTCATATCGTACGTTCCCCAATGGTTGGTACGTTCTATCGCACCCCAAGCCCGGACGCCAAGGCCTTCATCGAAGTTGGCCAGAAAGTGAATGTTGGCGATACCCTGTGCATCGTTGAAGCCATGAAAATGATGAACCAGATCGAAGCTGATAAAGCGGGCGTGGTAAAAGCCATTCTGCTTGAAAGCGGCCAACCGGTAGAATTTGACGAGCCGCTGGTTGTCATCGAATAACGAGGCGCACATGCTGGATAAAATTGTTATCGCTAACCGCGGCGAGATCGCACTGCGTATTCTTCGTGCCTGCAAAGAGCTGGGCATCAAGACCGTCGCGGTGCACTCAAGCGCGGATCGCGACTTAAAACACGTATTGCTGGCAGACGAAACGGTGTGTATTGGCCCGGCCCCGTCTGTAAAAAGCTACCTGAACATCCCGGCTATTATCTCCGCAGCTGAAATCACCGGCGCGGTGGCAATCCACCCGGGCTATGGCTTCCTCTCCGAGAACGCCAACTTCGCCGAGCAGGTTGAGCGCTCTGGCTTTATCTTCATCGGTCCGAAAGCTGACACTATTCGCCTGATGGGCGACAAAGTCTCGGCAATCACCGCAATGAAGAAAGCCGGCGTACCGACCGTGCCTGGCTCCGACGGCCCACTGGGCGACGATATGGATAAGAACCGCGCCCATGCGAAACGCATCGGCTATCCGGTGATTATCAAAGCGTCCGGCGGCGGTGGCGGTCGCGGTATGCGCGTCGTGCGCAGCGATGCCGATCTCGAGCAGTCCATCAACATGACCCGTGCGGAAGCGAAAGCCGCTTTCAACAACGACATGGTCTATATGGAGAAGTACCTCGAGAACCCGCGTCACATCGAGATTCAGGTACTGGCCGATGGCCAGGGCCAGGCAATCTATCTGGCAGAGCGCGACTGCTCAATGCAGCGTCGTCACCAGAAAGTGGTTGAAGAAGCGCCGGCACCGGGCATTACCCCGGAACTGCGTCGCTACATCGGCGAGCGCTGTGCGAAAGCCTGCGTGGACATCAACTACCGCGGAGCGGGTACCTTCGAGTTCCTGTTCGAAAACGGCGAGTTCTACTTCATTGAGATGAACACCCGTATTCAGGTAGAACATCCGGTAACCGAAATGATTACCGGCGTTGACCTGATTAAAGAACAGCTGCGCATTGCAGCCGGTCAGCCGCTCTCCATCAAGCAGGAAGAAGTGATGGTCAAAGGCCATGCGGTCGAGTGCCGTATCAACGCCGAAGACCCGAATACCTTCCTGCCAAGCCCGGGTAAAATCACGCGCTTCCACGCGCCGGGTGGCTTTGGCGTGCGTTGGGAATCGCACATTTACGCGGGGTACACCGTACCGCCGTATTACGATTCCATGATCGGCAAGCTCATCTGCTACGGCGAGAGCCGTGACGTGGCGATTGCCCGCATGAAGAATGCGCTGCAGGAGCTGATCATCGACGGCATCAAAACCAACGTTGATCTGCAAATGCGCATTATGAGCGACGAGAACTTCCAGCACGGTGGAACTAACATCCACTATCTGGAGAAAAAACTCGGTCTGCAAGAGAAGTAATTTCTCCCGCCGAAAGGCCGGTGATTGCCCCCGACGCGCGCTGCGCACCGGGGCGCAATCCCGGCCTTTTTCTTTTTTTATCGCCAGCCGTTTGCCATGCGGTACAATCCCCGCCTTATTAAATCGTGACCTCGCTATGATGCAGGCCGGCGAAAGCGGCTCGGACATAGCAAGGCGATGGGGACAATCATGGACAAACGTTTTGTTCAGGCCAATAAAGAGGCGCGCTGGGCGCTCGGGCTTACCCTTTTCTATCTCGCGGCATGGCTCCTCGGCAGCTGGCTGCCGGACGATACGCCAGGCATTACCGGGCTCCCCCGCTGGTTTGAGCTCGCCTGCCTCGCCGTGCCGCTGCTGTTTATCGTGCTGTGCTGGCTGATGGTCAAATTTATCTATCGCGATATCCCCCTGGAGGATGACGATGCAGCTTGAAGTCGTTCTGCCGCTGGTCGCCTACCTGGTGATTGTCTTCGGTCTGTCGGTCTACGCCATGAAGCAGCGTGTGACCGGCACGTTTCTGAACGAGTATTTCCTCGGCAGCCGCTCGATGGGCGGTGTGGTGCTGGCGATGACGCTTACCGCCACCTATATCAGCGCCAGCTCCTTTATCGGCGGGCCGGGTGCTGCCTATAAGTACGGGCTGGGCTGGGTGCTGTTGGCGATGATCCAGCTGCCTGCCGTCTGGCTGTCGCTGGGGATTCTCGGGAAGAAATTCGCCATTCTGGCGCGCCGCTATAACGCGGTTACCCTCAACGATATGCTCTATGCCCGCTACCAGAGCCGGCTGCTGGTCTGGCTGGCCAGCCTGAGCCTGCTGATCGCTTTTATCGGGGCGATGACGGTGCAGTTTATCGGCGGCGCGCGCCTGCTGGAGACCGCCGCCGGGATCCCCTATGAAACCGGGCTGCTGATCTTTGGTATCAGCATTGCGCTCTACACCGCCTTCGGCGGTTTTCGCGCCAGCGTGCTTAACGACACGATGCAGGGCCTGGTGATGCTGATCGGCACCGTTTTGCTGCTGATCGCCGTGGTTCACGCTGCGGGCGGTCTGCACAGCGCGGTGGATAAGCTGACCGCCATCGACCCTAAACTGGTGTCACCGCAGGGTGCAGAGGATATTCTTTCTCCCTCCTTTATGGCGTCGTTCTGGGTGCTGGTCTGCTTTGGGGTTATCGGCCTGCCCCACACCGCCGTGCGCTGCATCTCCTATAAAGACAGCAAAGCGGTACACCGCGGCATGATTATCGGCACCATCGTGGTGGCGATCCTGATGTTCGGGATGCACCTTGCCGGGGCGCTGGGCCGCGCGGTGCTGCCGGATCTGAAGGTCCCGGATCTGGTGATCCCGACGCTGATGATGCAGGTGCTGCCGCCGTTTGCCGCCGGGATTTTCCTCGCAGCGCCGATGGCCGCGATTATGTCGACCATCAACGCCCAGCTGCTGCAGTCTTCCGCGACGATAATCAAAGATCTCTATCTCAACCTGCGTCCGGAGCAGAGCACCAACGAGCCGCGCCTGAAGCGCATGTCGACCCTGATTACCCTGCTGCTGAGCGCCCTGCTGCTGCTGGCGGCCTGGCGTCCGCCGGAGATGATCATCTGGCTGAACCTGCTGGCGTTCGGTGGCCTGGAAGCGGTCTTCCTGTGGCCACTGGTGCTGGGTCTGTACTGGGAGCGCGCTAACGCGGCGGGGGCGCTCAGCGCCATGGTCGTGGGTGGCGTACTGTATGCGGTACTGGCTACGCTTAACGTACATTATCTGGGCTTCCACCCCATTGTGCCTTCACTACTATTGAGTCTGCTGGCGTTTATTATCGGAAACCGCTTCGGTCGTCCGGTAATCACGCCGGTGGCCGTTTCACCGACTGATAAATAAAGAGTTTTGCCATGCCATGGATTCAACTGAAAGTTAATACCACCGGGACGCACGCCGAAGCGTTGGGCGATGCCCTGATGGAGAGCGGTGCGGTGTCTGTCACCTTCCAGGACACCCATGACACACCGGTGTTTGAGCCGCTGCCGGGCGAAACTCGCCTGTGGGGCGACACCAACGTGACCGGCCTGTTTGACGCCGAAGCAGATATGAAAGAGGTGGTGGCGATCCTGGAACAGCATCCGCTGCTGGCCCCCGGCTTCCATCATAAGATCGAACAGCTTGAAGATAAGGACTGGGAGCGCGAGTGGATGGACAACTTCCACCCGATGCGCTTCGGCGAGCGGCTGTGGATCTGCCCGAGCTGGCGCGACGTCCCGGATGAAAACGCCGTAAACGTAATGCTCGATCCGGGCCTGGCGTTTGGTACCGGGACGCACCCTACCACCTCGCTGTGCCTGCAGTGGCTTGACGGCCTCGATCTGAACGGCAAGACGGTGATCGACTTCGGTTGCGGATCCGGGATCCTCGCCATTGCTGCCCTGAAGCTGGGTGCGGCGAAAGCGATCGGGATCGACATCGATCCGCAAGCGATTCAGGCCAGCCGCGATAACGCCGAGCGTAACGGCGTCTCTGAGCGTCTGGAGCTGTATCTGCCGCACAACCAGCCGGAGAATATGCAGGCGGACGTGGTGGTGGCGAATATCCTCGCCGGCCCGCTGCGCGAGCTGGCCCCGCTAATTAGCGTCCTGCCGGTGAGCGGCGGTCTGCTGGGGCTGTCTGGCGTGCTGGCAACCCAGGCGGAAAGCGTCTGCGAGGCTTACGAAACACAGTTCGCTCTCGATCCGGTGGTGGAGAAAGAGGAGTGGTGCCGCATCACGGGCTGCAAGCTGTAACCTTCCCGGACGCGGCACCTGCCGCGTCCAACGCAATATCCGCACTTTTGATGCGCCTTTATCTTTATCGTCACGCCTATAATGTGCCGCCCGGATAACACGCCAGGGCGTCCCCGTGTAAACCACATTCATCGGATGAATAAAATGAAGATGCATTTCGCGAAAAGCGCGATCCTGATTGCAGGTCTGATGCCTGCCCTGGTCTTTGCCGCTCACTGGAGCTACGAAGGGGCTGAATCCCCTGAGCACTGGGGCGAGCTGAACAGTGAATACAAAGAGTGTCAGTTCGGTAAGAATCAGTCTCCTGTCGATATCGACAAAGCCCTGAAAGCCTCCCTCGCGCCGCTGGCGGTTCACTACACCGAAGGCCCGGCTGCGCTGCTCAACAATGGCCACACCATTCAGGCGAGCTTTACGCACAACGACGCCAATACCATCATGCTGGATGGCACCGCCTGGACGTTACAGCAGTTCCACTTTCATGCCCCCAGCGAGAACACCGTCCACGGCAAGCACTACGCCATGGAGATGCATCTGGTGCACAAAGCGGTGGATGGCGATACCGCGGTGGTCGCGGTGATGTTTGAAACCGGCGCGCAGAATGCCGCGCTGGCGGATCTGTGGAGCAAAATCCCTAACGGCGTTGATAAAAGCGAGACGCTGACGCGTACGATCGACCTCAACGCGCTGCTGCCGACGGATAAAACCTTCTGGCGCTTCAGCGGCTCCCTCACCACGCCGCCCTGCTCAGAGGGCGTTACCTGGCTGGTCATGAAACACCCGCTGACGCTCTCTCAGGCGCAGCTGGACAAGTTTAAGGCCGTGATGCATCACGATAACAACCGTCCGGTGCAGCCGTTACACGGCCGCGTTGTGGTCGAATAATCCGGCGCATTTTTTCGCGAAGTCATCGGGCGGATTCGCAGAATCCGCTCGTTTTGCGCTAAAAATCAACAAAATATATCCTCAATGTGACCCTCTTGAGGCAGTAAATACAAGATCCGCGAGGAAATTATGGCTGGACAGAGATTAGGCGTTCATCCATAACCCCATGATATGTATCGCTAATTAACATTTGAATTTCTACAGGCAGACACGTCAATGATCTGCAACAGTGGATTGTTCAAAGTTTGGCCTTTCATCTCGCGTAAAAAATGCGTAATATACGCCGCCTTGCAGGCACAGTATGGTCATTTCTTAACTCATGCGCATTGGACACCACCAGCTTAGAAACCGCCTGATTGCAGCACCGATGGCTGGCATTACCGACAGACCGTTTCGGACGCTGTGCTATGAGATGGGTGCTGGGCTGACCGTATCCGAGATGATGTCCTCTAACCCGGAAGTGTGGGCGAGCGACAAATCCCGACTGCGGATGGTACATGTCGATGAGCCAGGTATTCGTACCGTGCAGATTGCCGGTTGTGTACCTGAAGAGATGGCGGCAGCCGCACGTATTAACGTGGAAAACGGCGCCCAGATTATTGATATCAATATGGGGTGCCCGGCCAAGAAGGTGAATCGCAAGCTGGCAGGTTCGGCGTTACTGCAACATCCGGCGTTGGTGAAAACCATCCTGACCGCGGTCGTTAATGCAGTAGACGTACCTGTTACCCTTAAGATTCGTACCGGCTGGGATACCGCCAATCGTAACTGCGTAGAGATTGCACGACTGGCTGAAGAGAGTGGTATTCAGGCGCTGACAATACATGGCCGCACCCGTGCCTGTTTGTTTCAGGGTGACGCGGAATACGATTCGATTCGAGCAGTTAAGCAGACAGTTTCCATTCCGATTATTGCGAATGGCGACATTACTGACCCGCTTAAAGCCAGAGCCGTACTGGACTATACAGGGGCAGATGCTCTGATGATAGGACGTGCAGCTCAGGGAAGACCCTGGATCTTTCGGGAAATCCAGCATTATCTGGACACTGGAGAGCTGCTGCCTCCCCTGCCTCTGGCAGAGGTGAAGCGCTTGCTTTGTGCGCACATTCGGGAACTGCATGACTTTTACGGTCAGGCGAAAGGGTACCGAATTGCGCGGAAACACGTTTCCTGGTACTTGCAGGAACACGCTCCGGATGACCAGTTTCGGCGCACATTCAACGCCATTGAAGACGCCAGCGAACAGCTGGAGGCGTTGGAGGCATACTTCGAAAATTTTGCGTAAACAGAAATAAAGAGCTGACAGAACTAT
Source organism: Siccibacter turicensis LMG 23730 (assembly GCF_000463155.2). Classification (GTDB taxonomy): domain Bacteria; phylum Pseudomonadota; class Gammaproteobacteria; order Enterobacterales; family Enterobacteriaceae; genus Siccibacter; species Siccibacter turicensis. Next base: position 483,943 of record NZ_AWFZ01000017.1, read on the forward strand.
GTTCGAACAACGCGTAAATTCTGACGTACTGACCGTTTCTACCGTTAACTCTCAGGACCAGGTGACTCAAAAGCCCCTGCGTGACTCGGTTAAACAGGCACTGAAGAACTATTTTGCTCAACTGAATGGTCAGGATGTGAATGACCTGTATGAGCTGGTACTGGCTGAAGTAGAACAGCCCCTGTTGGACATGGTGATGCAATACACCCGCGGTAACCAGACCCGTGCTGCACTGATGATGGGTATCAACCGTGGCACGCTTCGTAAGAAGCTGAAAAAATACGGCATGAACTGATTTTTAGTTCCGACCTTAAAAAGCGCTTAATCACTTAAGCGCTTTTTTGTTTTTCGCCTTCCGTACTCTCTCTTTTTTCCCGTCTTTCCCACCAGAATCCCCTCTTTTTACCGGGTTTTAAAGTCCTTTGCCGCTACCAGAGAGAGTGATAATGTCTCTGCCCCTTGACCAGACTATGCTTTGGTATGGCGAGATAAACCTCCTTTATGAGTCGACGGCACTATGATGGTGAGCCATTACAACCAGCTTCTCGTAGTTATATCGTTTATTGTTGCCATCCTGGCGGCCTGGACCGCGCTCAATATGGCAGGACGCATCTCCACCAGCAGCGGCAAAGCAGCGCGCATCTGGCTGGCTGGCGGAAGCGTCGCAATGGGCATTGGCATCTGGGCGATGCACTTCATCGGCATGCTGGCGATGGAGATGCCCTTTATGCTGAGCTACGACCTGCCGATCACCGGGTTGTCGATGCTGATCGCGCTGGGCTCCTCGCTGTTCGCACTGTGGCTGGTGAGCGGCACGGCGCTGACGCATGCCACGCTGCTGGCGGGCGGCGGCGTGATGGGCGCGGGCATCGCGGCGATGCACTACACCGGGATGGCCGCCATCCAGGTTAACCCTGGCATCGTCTGGAACCCCTTCTGGGTCATTCTCTCGGTTATTATTGCCTTTATTGCCTCCGTGGCAGCGCTCTGGCTGACGTTTCGCCTGCGCCTGAGTACGTCAGGCAATGCGACACTGCTCCGGCTTGGCGCGGCAACCATCATGGGGATCGCAGTAGCCGGTATGCACTACACCGGGATGCTGGCCGCGCATTTCCCTCACGGCAGCCACGCCACGGAAAGCGGGGTCAACAGCAACTGGCTGGCGCTTCTGGTGACGGTAGTGACGCTCTCGATTCTCGGCATCACCCTGCTGGTTTCGCTGTTCGATGCCCGGCTTCAGATGCGTACCTCGCTGCTGGCTTCTTCCCTTGCCGAAGCGAACCGCGAGCTGGCACAGCTGGCCCTTCACGACACCCTGACCCGCCTGCCAAACCGAGTGCTATTAGAAGACAGGCTGGCGCAGGCCATCAGCAAAGCGCAGCTGGAAAACAGCGGCTTTGCGCTGATGTATATGGATCTCGACGGATTTAAAGCGGTAAACGACGCCTGGGGACACGATACCGGCGACAGGCTATTAATGGCCGTGACCGAGCGGCTGGTGCAGCCCCTCAAAGGTCAGTACACCCTGGCGCGTATCGGCGGGGATGAATTCGTGCTGCTGGTGGAAACCCCTGCCCCGGATGACGCCGCCTCGCTCGCCAGCCAGCTGGTGCGCGCTATCGATGAACCTTTCCGCGTGTCGCCCTATGAAGTGGTGGTGACGCTCAGCATCGGTATTGCACTCTATCCACACGATGGGCAGAGCTCCCGCGAACTGCTGTTTAACGCTGATGCAGCGATGTATCACACTAAGCACAACGGGCGTAACGGCTATCACTTCTTCCAGCCGTCGATGAATGCCCTGGCCCAGACCCAGCTGCAGCTAATGAACGATCTCTGGCTGGCCGAATCCCGTCATGAGCTTCGCCTGCTCTATCAGCCGAAGTTCCAGGCGCCCGCCGGGCCGGCCATCGGGTTTGAGGCGCTGCTGCGCTGGGAGCACCCGCAGCGCGGGCTGCTGGCGCCCGATGCCTTTTTGCCGCTGGCGGAGAAAACCGGGGTTATTATTTCTATCGGCCTGTGGGTGTTGAATGAAGCCTGTCGCCAGCTTAGCGAGTGGCGCGCGGCCGGGTACACCAACTGGACGATGGCGGTGAACCTCTCTGCGATGCAGTTTGAGCAGCCTTCCCTGATAGACGACGTGATGTCCTGCCTGACACGGCACAATATCCCGCCGGAGATGCTGATTCTGGAGGTCACAGAAACCACGGCGATGAGCGACCCGGATGAAAGCGTCCGGCTGCTGACCGAGCTGACCCGCCTTGGGGTGAAGGCCTCAATTGACGACTTCGGGACCGGCTATTCCAGTCTGCTCTACCTTAAGCGGCTGCCGGCCAGCGAACTGAAAATCGACCGGGCGTTTGTCAACGAACTGCGCGCCGAAGGGGAAGACGCGACGATCGTGTCGGCGATTATTGCGCTGGCGAAAACGCTCAATCTGCGCGTGGTCGCAGAAGGCGTAGAGACCGTCGAACAGCAGGCGTTTCTGACGGAGCTGGGATGTAACACGCTACAGGGCTATTTACTGGGCAAGCCGCTCGACCCACAGTCGATTTCCCATATGGTAAAACATACGCCAGAGCATTTTACGCGGCGCGAAGTGGAAAAATAACGGCATTATTCATGCGCGGCGGCAACGGGACGCGTTACGGTAAACATCTGCCATAAATTATCCACCAGCGTGGGGGCCTGAGCGGCAAGATCAAACCGCTCAGGATGCATCAGCCAGTTACGGATAATACCGCTCAACGCGCCGCGCAATATAATTATCAGCACAGATATATCAGTCTGCGCTGATATATCACCATGCTGAATACATCTTCGCAGCCAGTAGGCCAGCGCCTCATCGTCCATACCGAGCATCGCCTGCATTTCAACGGTATCAAGCACCCCGTTGGTACACTCATATTTGCAGCACAATATTTCCATCAGCGAGCGGTGATACGGGTCAAGTGAAATTAAACGCAGAGCGGTAATAAACACGTCGCGCAGATAACGCAGCGGCTCCTTTTTAATCGCACGCGGAATGCGCTGCTGAATAATCTGCTGTAGCGCCGACTGCTGTTTCCAGATCTCCTCGAAGATCTGCTCTTTGCTGTCGAAGTGCCAGTAGAGCGCGCCACGCGTGACGTGTGCGGCCTCGGCGATATCGCCCAGCGTCGTTTTCGCCACCCCGTGGGCGGCAAACTGGGCAATGGCGGCATCAATAAGCTGCTGCCGCGTTTTTAAGGCATCTGATTTCTTTTTACGAGCCATAAATAACCGCGCCTGTCAGTAAGTAGGCCGTGATAACGGCAAGGAGGTGATATTCCCTCATCATGCCAGTCCAGCGACAGGCGCTCACTGAATTTTTGGTAACAGAATTAATGAATATTGCTGATGAATATAAAAATGAAATTAATATTAAGAAGACATATGTTTCGCATGTCTGATATATATGAATTTGTAACCATATCTCAGAGATAAAAATATTTTACACTAAAGTCAGTCTGAAAATTGCCGTTCACCCTGTTCAAATAATGCAAAAAAAGCGATCCGGCTTACATCAACCGAATAATATTTGTAGGATAGCGCACTGAATTAATCCTCACGTAATTTCAGCCTCCGGAAAGTTTCGTGTTTACTGTATTTAAGGAACGGCAATGACAAAGCAAGTTCGGGCATTCTCGTGCCCTCTCCTTGTGTGCATTCTCACAGCGCTACTGTCAGGATGTAACGATGACGGCGATAAAAATAGTCAACCATCGCTACCTCAGGTAACGGTACATGCCGTTGTTGAAACCCCGCTGCCCATCACGACAGAACTGCCTGGGCGCACGGTGGCGTACCGCATTGCCGAGGTGCGCCCCCAGGTCAGCGGCGTCATCCTTAAGCGTAACTTTGTGGAAGGCAGCGAGATCGAGGCCGGCAGTTCGCTCTATCAAATCGATCCGGCGACGTATCAGGCCGATGTCGAAAGCGCGAAGGGAAACCTGGCGAAGGCCGAAGCCAGCGCCACGATTGCCCACCTGACGCTGAAACGCTACGCGGCCCTTCAGGGCACGAATTACGTCAGCAAACAGGATTATGACCAGGCCGCGGCCAACGCCCGTCAGGCCGATGCCTCGGTGCTTGCCGCGCGTGCTGCGCTGGATGCGGCGCGGATCAACCTGGCCTACACCAAAGTGATCTCCCCCATCAGTGGCCGTATTGGTAAATCCAGCGTGACGGAAGGCGCGCTGGTCCAGCAGGGCCAGAGCGCCCCGCTGGCGACGGTACAGCAGCTCGACCCTATCTATGTGGACGTCACCCAATCGAGCAACGACTACCTGCGGCTTAAGGCCCAGTTCCAGCAAGGTTCGCTTCAGCGCAGCGGGGAGAAAAGCCGCGTCACGCTGGTGATGGACGACGGTAAGACCGCCTCCGGACAGGGCACGCTGGAATTCTCCGACGTGACGGTGGATGAAAGCACCGGGTCCATCACCCTGCGCGCTATTTTCCCGAATCCCGATCATACCTTGCTGCCGGGCATGTTTGTGCGCGCGCGCATTGAGAACGGCATTCAGCCGAACGCCATTCTGGTGCCACAGCAGGGCGTCACCCGTACGCCGCGCGGTGAAGCGGTGGTGATGCTGATCAACGCACAGGATGTAGTGGAGTCGCGGGTGGTGGTGGCCAGCGAGGCAGTCGGTAACGACTGGCTGGTCACCGCCGGGCTGAAACCAGGGGATCGCGTGGTGACCAGCGGCCTGCAAAAGATCCGGGCCGGGGTAAAAGTGCACGCCACCCTCGATACCGCGCCGCAACCGGCGCAATAAGGAGCCGTGCCCCATGTCTAACTTCTTCATTGAGCGCCCGATATTTGCCTGGGTGCTGGCTATTGTGCTGATGATTGCCGGGTCGCTCTCCATCATGCATCTGCCGGTGGCGCAGTACCCGACTATCGCCCCACCGGCGGTGGCTGTCTCGGCAACCTATCCGGGTGCCGATGCGCAGACGGTGCAGGACACCGTAACCCAGGTTATCGAGCAGAATATGAACGGTATCGATCACCTGATGTACATGTCCTCCACCAGCGACTCGGCGGGTGGTGTCACCATTACACTGACCTTCGAATCCGGTACCGACCCGGATATCGCGCAGGTGCAGGTGCAGAACAAACTGCAGCTGGCCATGCCGCTGCTGCCGCAGGAAGTGCAGCAGCAGGGGATCAGCGTCGAGAAAGCCAGCAGTAGCTTTCTGCTGGTGGCGGGTTTTTTATCAGATAACCCCCAGCTCACCCAGGAGGATATCTCCGACTACGTCTCGTCAAACGTGAAGGACGCCATTGGCCGTACCGCAGGCGTCGGCGATGTGCAGCTGTTTGGCGCGCAGTTTGCGATGCGCATCTGGCTGAATCAGCATGCGATGAACAAGTATCAGCTGACCACGGCTGATGTCATCAACCAGATCAAAACCCAGAACAACCAGATTGCCGCCGGGCAGCTTGGCGGCACGCCGTCGGTGCCAGGCCAGCAGCTGAATGCCTCCATTATTGCCCAGACGCGCCTGACGTCGCCGGAAGCGTTCGGCCGCATCACCATCCGGGTCAACCAGGATGGGTCCGTGGTGCACCTTAGCGACATCGCCCGCATTGAGCTGGGCGGTGAGAACTACAACATGGTGACCAAAATCAACGGCCAGGCGGCGACGGGCCTCGGGATTAAGCTCGCTACCGGTGCCAACGCGCTGGATACCGCTGCGGCGATCAAAACCCGGCTGGCTGAGCTGCAAGCCTTCTTTCCCCAGGGAATGCGGGTGGTATATCCCTACGACACCACGCCGTTCGTTAAGATCTCCATTCACGAAGTGGTTAAGACCCTGGTTGAAGCGGTCATTCTCGTCTTCCTGGTGATGTATCTGTTCCTGCAAAACATCCGGGCGACGTTAATTCCCACTATCGCAGTGCCGGTGGTGCTGGCGGGTACCTTTGCCATTCTCAGCGCGCTCGGTTATTCGATAAATACCCTGACGATGTTTGGTATGGTGCTGGCCATCGGGCTGCTGGTGGACGATGCCATCGTGGTGGTGGAAAACGTCGAACGCGTGATGCAGGAGGAACATCTGCCGCCCAAAGAGGCGACCCGCAAATCCATGGCGCAGATCCAGGGCGCGCTGGTCGGGATTGCTATGGTGCTGTCGGCGGTGTTTATTCCGATGGCGTTTTTTGGCGGTTCTACCGGGGCTATCTATCGCCAGTTCTCCATTACCATTGTCTCCGCGATGGCGCTGTCGGTGCTGGTCGCGCTGATCCTTACCCCGGCGCTGTGCGCGACCCTGCTGAAACCCGGCGGACACGATAAAAAAGCCCGCTTTTTCGTTTGGTTTGATAAAAAATTCGATGCCAGCGTTAACCACTACACGCAGAGCGTTGGCGGTATTCTGCGTGCGACCGGGCGCTATCTTTTACTCTACGTGCTTATCGTCATCGGCATGGCCATCCTCTTCGTACGCCTGCCCAGCGCCTTCTTGCCAGAGGAGGACCAGGGGGTGTTCATGACGATGGTGCAGCTTCCCGCCGGCGCGACGCAGACCCGCACGCAAAACGTGCTCGACCGCATCACGCACTACTATCTGAATGATGAAAAAGCCAACGTCGAGACGGTCTTTACCGTGAACGGCTTCAGCTTCAGCGGCCAGGGGCAGAACTCCGGGCTGGTCTTTATCAGCCTTAAGCCGTGGGAGGAGCGTAAAGGTGAGGAAAATAGCGTCGGGGGCGTCATTAAACGTGCTACCCGGGCGTTCAGCCAGATCCGCGACGGCCTTATCTTCCCCTTTAACCTGCCGGCGATTATCGATCTCGGCACGGCCACCGGCTTCGACTTTGAGCTTATCGACAAGGCGAACCTTGGTCATAACGCCCTGACGCAGGCACGGAACACGCTGCTGGGGATGGTAGGCAAGCATTCGGATCTGCTGGTGCGCGTGCGCCCTAACGGCCTTGAAGATACGCCGCAGTACAAACTGGATGTGGATCAGGAGAAAGCCCAGGCGCTGGGCGTTTCGCTGGCGGATATCAACCAGGCCATCTCCACCTCGCTCGGCGGTACCTACGTGAACGACTTTATCGATCACGGCCGCGTGAAGAAAGTCTACGTGCAGTCTGATGCGCCGTTCCGCATGCTGCCCGCGGATATCAACGCAATCTATGTGCGTAGCGCCAACGGCGAAATGGTGCCGTTCTCGGCTTTCAGCACCTCACGCTGGGTCTACGGCTCGCCGCGCCTCGAGCGCTACAACGGTTCGCCATCCATGGAAATCCTCGGCGAGGCCGCACCGGGCAAAAGTACCGGGGAAGCGATGGCGCTGATGGAGTCGCTGGCGAAATCACTGCCCGCCGGGATTGGCTACGACTGGACCGGGATGTCCTACCAGGAACGCCTCTCCGGCGATCAAGCCCCGGCGCTGTATGCCATTTCCCTGATCGTGGTGTTCTTGTGCCTGGCCGCCCTGTATGAAAGCTGGTCGATTCCGTTCTCGGTGATGCTGGTAGTGCCGCTCGGCGTAGTGGGCGCCCTGCTGGCGGCGTCGCTGCGCGGGCTGAATAACGACGTCTATTTTCAGGTGGGGTTATTGACCACCATCGGGCTGGCCGCCAAGAACGCCATTCTGATCGTTGAGTTCGCCAAGGACCTGATGGAAAAAGAGGGCAAAGGCATTATTGAAGCGACGCTGGATGCGGTCAGAATGCGTTTACGCCCCATCCTCATGACGTCCCTGGCGTTTATTCTCGGCGTTCTGCCGCTGGTACTGAATAACGGTGCCGGGAGCGGCGCCCAGAATGCGGTAGGGACAGGCGTGATGGGCGGGATGTTATTTGCCACGTTGCTGGCCATTTTCTTTGTGCCGGTCTTTTTTGTGGTTATTCGGCGGCGCTTTGGCGGCGAACAGTAACAAAAAGAAGGCGCTGCGGCGCCTTTTTTACGCATTAAAAGAGAGGAGGCGACATTGAATCCGGGTAAAGAAAGCGTTAACGTAATGGCCCAGCAGATAATTCTTGTTTCTCATTTAAACCCCCTGTTTTTCCACCATCTTCATTAAATCTTCACAATTCATCATCTGGCCTTCTTCTTCCTCCATAGTTTTTACAAATATTACGCTTTGCAATCATTGGCATTTTTTCCTCTTACTGCCGACATGGTATTTTAGTCACACAGGTTCCACCTGCGAGTTACCCCTCTGGATGACGTCGGCGTGGATATTATGTTTATTGAGGTAACGCCATGAAAAAATTAATTGCTGTCGCACTGCTCTCTACCGTTCTGGCGGGCTGTGCCCATGACTCGCCTTGTGTACCGGTGTATGACGACCAGGGTCGTCTGGTTCACACCAATACCTGTATGAAAGGCACAACGCAGGATAACTGGGAAACCGCAGGTGCTATCGCCGGCGGCGCGGCCGCCCTCGCGGGGCTGACGCTGGGCATTATTGCCGTGTCAAAATAATCCCTTCAAGGCGCGGCTTCGGCCGCGCTTATCATTTTGCTTTATTATGGTGCAGGACACTTTCATAAGGTAAAATTTTGGCATCACCATCGTTCATTACTCTCTTCCTTTTTTGCGTCCGCTTTTCCTCTCGTTGAGATCGCTATTTTTTTGTGTATCCCATCACACTCCCTGGCACCGCATTTTTCTTAATGTCATTCGCCGCGTAATTATCCGCAGACGATGCTTTCGCTACGTGACTATTTTGCTCCAAAATGTGGCGCAGGTTGAATTTTTGCACCGTTTAAGGGCGCTGAATTAATTTGTTCCTGTCTACACTGAGCATATTGCGCCTGGAATAGTCTTAAACGGCCTCGCGCAAACCTGGCATTACCTTTGCTTAATAGAATATGACCAATGCCACAGACAGGTTAATGGCGTTTTCGCGCCGCACTTATAACGATAATTCAGCCACACAGGATGCTTTATGAAAAAGATGATGATTGCCACTCTGGTTGCTGCAGGCGCAATGCTGGCCGTTGCGAATCAGGCGCATGCCGGTGCTACGTTTGATGCCGTGAAAAAGAAAGGCTTCGTACAGTGTGGGATAAGCGACGGGCTGCCGGGTTTCTCCTATGCCGATGAGAGCGGTAAGTTTACGGGTATTGATGTGGATATCTGCCGTGGCGTTGCCGCCGCCGTCTTCGGGGATGACACCAAAGTAAAATACACCCCGCTGACCGCTAAAGAGCGTTTCACCGCGCTGCAGTCAGGCGAAGTCGACGTGCTCTCCCGTAACACCACCTGGACATCATCCCGCGATTCCGGCATGGGGATGTCCTTTACCGGCGTGACCTATTACGACGGTATTGGCTTCCTGACCCATAACAAAGCGGGCCTGAAGAGTGCAAAAGAGCTCGACGGCGCAACCGTTTGCATTCAGGCAGGCACCGATACCGAACTCAACGTGGCCGACTATTTCAAAGCCAACAACATGAAATACACCCCGGTAACGTTTGACCGCTCGGATGAATCCGCCAAAGCGCTGGAGTCCGGACGCTGCGATACCCTGGCGTCGGATCAGTCCCAGCTCTATGCCCTGCGCATCAAGCTCAGCGATCCGGCAGAGTGGATCGTATTACCGGAAGTGATCTCGAAAGAGCCGCTGGGCCCGGTTGTACGTCGCGGTGACGATGAGTGGTTTGCCGTGGTTCGCTGGACGCTGTTCGCCATGCTGAACGCTGAAGAGATGGGCGTGACGTCGAAAAACGTGGATGAGAAAGTCGCTAACCCTGCGACGCCGGATATGGCGCACCTGCTGGGTAAAGAGGGTGATTACGGTAAGGACCTGAAGCTCGATAACAAATGGGCCTACAACATCGTGAAGAAAGTGGGCAACTACGGGGAAATCTTCGAGCGCAACGTGGGGTCTGAAAGCCCGCTGAAGATCAAACGTGGCCAGAACAATCTCTGGAACAACGGTGGTATTCAGTACGCCCCGCCGGTTCGCTAATGCTCTGGCTGTAACGGGTACCGCTTCGGCGGTACCCAGCCCCACGTTTTAACTGAGGTTTCTCTATGTCCCTTCGCCGCCCAGCCGTGAAAGGTGCACTGTCCCTTTCCAATCCTGCGGTTCGTGCCTGGCTGTTCCAGATAGCGGCCATCGCGATAGTGGTGTTTGTCGCCGCCTGGTTAATCCATAACACCATCACTAACCTGAATAATCGCGGCATTACCTCCGGGTTTGCTTTCCTCGATCGCGCCGCTGGCTTTGGCATCGTTCAGCACCTGGTGGATTATCAACAGGGCGATACCTATGGCCGCGTATTTCTGGTTGGGCTGTTAAACACCCTGCTGGTTTCCGCGCTGTGCATTGTGTTTGCCTCCATCCTAGGCTTCTTTCTTGGGCTTGCCCGGCTGTCCGATAACTGGCTGCTGCGGAAGCTCTCTACCGTTTATATCGAGACGTTTCGTAATATCCCGCCGCTGCTGCAAATCTTCTTCTGGTATTTCGCGGTGCTGCGCAACCTGCCGGGCCCACGCCAGGCCGTCGGGGCGTTCGATCTGATGTTTCTGAGCAATCGCGGCCTCTACATTCCCTCGCCGCAGATGGGGGAAGGTCTGGGCGCCTTTCTCGCCGCGCTGGTGATGGCGCTCGTCATCAGCTGGGGGCTGTTCCGCTACAACAGAACCTACCAGATTAAGACCGGCCAGCTGCGTCGGACATGGCCCTGGGCCATCGCACTGCTGGTTGGATTACCGGTAGTCGCGCACATGCTGTTTGGTGCAGCCCTGCACTGGGATATCCCCGCGCTGCGCGGGTTTAACTTCCGGGGTGGGATGGTGCTTATCCCGGAACTTGCCGCGCTGACGCTGGCGCTGTCGGTTTACACCTCTGCGTTTATCGCCGAGATCATTCGCGCCGGTATTTTGTCCGTACCGCACGGGCAGCACGAAGCCGCGCGCTCGCTGGCTCTGCCCAATCCAGTAACGCTGCGCCAGGTCATTATTCCGCAGGCGATGCGCGTGATCATCCCGCCGCTGACCAGCCAGTACCTCAACATCGCTAAAAACTCATCGCTCGCCGCAGCGATAGGCTACCCCGATATGGTGTCGCTGTTTGCCGGTTCGGTACTGAACCAGACCGGACAGGCTATCGAGACCATTGCCATCACCATGTCGGTTTACCTGGCCATCAGCCTCTCGATTTCACTGCTGATGAATATCTATAACCGGCGTATCGCCCTGGTTGAGCGTTAAGGATCGATGATGACAAAAGTACTTGTGTCACAGCCTGCACGCCCGTCTACCCTGGGGGTGTCCGGGCGCGCGCTGCAATGGATAAAGAAAAACCTGTTCTCCAGCTGGAGTAACAGCCTGCTGACGCTGGTGTGCCTGTGGCTGATGTGGGAGCTCATCCCGCCGCTGCTTAACTGGGCGCTTTTCCAGGCGAACTGGTTTGGCACAACGCGGGCCGACTGTACCAAAGCCGGTGCCTGCTGGGTGTTCATACATCAGCGCTTCGGCCAGTTTATGTATGGGCTGTACCCGCACGATCAACGCTGGCGTATCAACCTCGCGCTGATTATCGGCTTGCTCTCTATTGCCCCGATGTTCTGGAAAGCGCTGCCGCGCCGGGGTCGCTATATCGCCTGCTGGGCGGTGATTTATCCGGTGGTGGTCTGGGTGCTGCTTTACGGTGGCATCCTCGGCCTGGAACGCGTGGAAACCCGCCAGTGGGGTGGTCTGACGTTGACGCTGATTATCGCGTCGGTTGGGATTGCCGGCGCGCTGCCGCTGGGGATTTTGCTGGCGTTGGGACGCCGGTCCACTATGCCGGTGGTGCGCATCCTGTCGGTAATTTTTATCGAGTTCTGGCGCGGCGTACCGCTGATTACCGTGCTGTTTATGTCTTCGGTAATGCTGCCGCTGTTTATGGCCGAGGGTACCAGCATCGATAAGCTGATCCGCGCACTGGTCGGCGTCGTGCTCTTCCAGTCAGCCTACGTCGCAGAAGTGGTGCGCGGCGGGCTGCAGGCGCTCCCGAAGGGTCAGTACGAAGCCGCCGAGTCGCTCGCGCTGGGCTACTGGAAAACCCAAGGGCTGGTGATCCTGCCCCAGGCGCTGAAGCTGGTGATTCCGGGCCTCGTGAACACCATCATCGCACTGTTTAAGGATACCAGCCTGGTCATCATCATTGGTCTGTTCGATCTCTTCAGCAGCGTACAGCAGGCCACGGTCGACCCCGCATGGCTCGGGATGTCGACGGAAGGGTATGTGTTTGCCGCACTGATCTACTGGATCTTCTGTTTCAGCATGTCGCGCTACAGCCAGCATCTGGAAAAGCGTTTTAACACCGGTCGTACACCGCACTAAGGAATCTCATGAGCAACTTAACATTACAGGCCAACGACGCGATGATTACGCTCGAAGCGGTTAACAAGTGGTACGGGCAGTTCCACGTACTGAAAGACATCAATCTGCACGTGAAGCAGGGCGAACGCATTGTGCTTTGCGGCCCGTCTGGCTCCGGAAAATCCACCACTATTCGCTGTATTAACCACCTCGAAGAGCATCAGCAGGGGCGCATTGTGGTGGACGGCATCGAACTGAACGAAGATATCCGCAATATCGAGAAAGTCCGCCAGGAAGTGGGTATGGTGTTCCAGCACTTCAACTTGTTTCCCCATCTGACGGTGCTGCAAAACTGCACGCTGGCGCCGATATGGGTGCGCAAAATGCCGAAGAAAGAGGCCGACGCGCTGGCCATGCACTATCTGGAGCGGGTACGCATTGCCGAGCACGCCCATAAATATCCGGGGCAGATCTCCGGCGGGCAGCAGCAGCGCGTGGCGATTGCGCGCTCGCTCTGCATGAAGCCGAAGATCATGCTGTTTGACGAGCCGACCTCTGCGCTCGATCCGGAGATGGTGAAAGAGGTGCTGGATACCATGATAGGCCTGGCGGAATCGGGGATGACAATGCTGTGCGTGACCCATGAGATGGGTTTTGCGCGCACGGTCGCCGACCGCGTGATCTTTATGGATCGCGGGGAAATCGTCGAGCAGGCGCCGCCGCAGGAGTTTTTCGCCAGCCCGAAATCAGAGCGAACCCGGGCATTTCTCTCGCAGGTTATTCACTGATAGAACCTGGTTTCCCCCGCCGGCATTGTTCAATCAGCACGGCGGTTGTGCCGGGAAGACCGACGAAGAGCTAATCCCCATACTACTAAGTCGAAACGCAAAAGCCCGCCAGAAGCGGGCTTTTTTATGACGCTTGCAGGACGGGTTCAGACTGGAGATACCGGCTACTTTTGCGTGCGGTTAGGCGTATCGTTACTTCATCTCAGACTGGCTGGCAACGTTACGGGTGGCATAGCGCAGATACAAAAAAGCCCGCGATTACGCGGGCTTTTTTGTTTATTTGATGCCTGGCAGTTCCCTACTCTCGCATGGGGAGACCCCACACTACCATCGGCGCTACGGCGTTTCACTTCTGAGTTCGGCATGGGGTCAGGTGGGACCACCGCGCTACAGCCGCCAGGCAAATTCTTTTCTAACGTGCCGAACATTAACCAAATAAAGTGGTGCTGATACCCAGAGTCGAACTGGGGACCTCACCCTTACCAAGGGTGCGCTCTACCAACTGAGCCATATCAGCACACTAATTCTTCAAAACCTGATTTTTTCAGATTTCTTAATTTGATGCCTGGCAGTTCCCTACTCTCGCATGGGGAGACCCCACACTACCATCGGCGCTACGGCGTTTC
>NZ_AWFZ01000018.1 GCF_000463155.2 Siccibacter turicensis LMG 23730
CCTGTTACCGTTCGACTTGCATGTGTTAGGCCTGCCGCCAGCGTTCAATCTGAGCCATGATCAAACTCTTCAATTTAAGTTTGATGCTCAAAGAATTAAACTTCGTAATGAATTACGTGTTCACTCTGAGACTTGATAATGCTTTATTTCGTCTTGCGACGTTAAAGATATCAGTGCCCCGAAGTGCCCACACAGATTGTCTGATAAATTGTTAAAGAGCAGT
>NZ_AWFZ01000019.1 GCF_000463155.2 Siccibacter turicensis LMG 23730
GAAGCAGAGTGGGAAGCGAAAATCATCGAACTGGCAGGCTTCCTGGATTCTTACATCCCGGAACCAGAGCGTGCGATTGACAAGCCGTTCCTGCTGCCGATCGAAGACGTATTCTCCATCTCCGGCCGTGGTACTGTAGTAACCGGTCGTGTAGAGCGCGGCATCATCAAAGTGGGTGAAGAAGTTGAAATCGTTGGTATCAAAGATACTGTGAAATCAACCTGTACCGGCGTTGAAATGTTCCGCAAACTGCTGGACGAAGGTCGTGCGGGCGA
>NZ_AWFZ01000020.1 GCF_000463155.2 Siccibacter turicensis LMG 23730
ATTAGCTGATAACTTTAGCAACAACGCCCGCGCCAACGGTACGGCCGCCTTCACGGATTGCGAAACGCAGACCGTCGTCCATCGCGATCGGGTGGATCAGGGTAACAATCATCTTGATGTTGTCGCCCGGCATTACCATCTCTACGCCTTCCGGCAGTTCGATGGTGCCAGTCACGTCAGTTGTACGGAAGTAGAACTGCGGACGGTAGCCTTTGAAGAACGGAGTATGACGGCCGCCTTCATCTTTGGACAGGATGTACACTTCGGATTCGAACTTGGTGTGCGGCTTGATGGTGCCTGGCTTAGCCAGTACCTGGCCACGCTGGATCTCTTCACGCTTGATACCACGCAGCAGAACACCACAGTTCTCGCCCGCACGACCTTCGTCCAGCAGTTTGCGGAACATTTCAACGCCGGTACAGGTTGATTTCACAGTATCTTT
>NZ_AWFZ01000021.1 GCF_000463155.2 Siccibacter turicensis LMG 23730
GAAAGGCCAATCAAACCGGGAGATAGCTGGTTCTCCCCGAAAGCTATTTAGGTAGCGCCTCGTGAATTCATCTTCGGGGGTAGAGCACTGTTTCGGCTAGGGGGCCATCCCGGCTTACCAACCCGATGCAAACTACGAATACCGAAGAATGTTATCACGGGAGACACACGGCGGGTGCTAACGTCCGTCGTGAAGAGGGAAACAACCCAGACCGCCAGCTAAGGTCCCAAAGTCATGGTTAAGTGGGAAACGATGTGGGAAGGCACAGACAGCCAGGATGTTGGCTTAGAAGCAGCCATCATTTAAAGAAAGCGTAATAGCTCACTGGTCGAGTCGGCCTGCGCGGAAGATGTAACGGGGCTAAACCATGCACCGAAGCTGCGGCAGCGACACTATGTGTTGTTGGGTAGGGGAGCGTTCTGTAAGCCGTCGAAGGTGTACTGTGAGGTATGCTGGAGGTATCAGAAGTGCGAATGCTGACATAAGTAACGATAAAGCGGGTGAAAAGCCCGCTCGCCGGAAGACCAAGGGTTCCTGTCCAACGTTAATCGGGGCAGGGTGAGTCGACCCCTAAGGCGAGGCCGAAAGGCGTAGTCGATGGGAAACAGGTTAATATTCCTGTACT
>NZ_AWFZ01000022.1 GCF_000463155.2 Siccibacter turicensis LMG 23730
GAACTGAAACATCTAAGTACCCCGAGGAAAAGAAATCAACCGAGATTCCCCCAGTAGCGGCGAGCGAACGGGGAGCAGCCCAGAGCCTGAATCAGTTTGTGTGTTAGTGGAAGCGTCTGGAAAGTCGCACGGTACAGGGTGACAGTCCCGTACACAAAAACACACCTGCTGTGAGCTCGAAGAGTAGGGCGGGACACGTGGTATCCTGTCTGAATATGGGGGGACCATCCTCCAAGGCTAAATACTCCTGACTGACCGATAGTGAACCAGTACCGTGAGGGAAAGGCGA
>NZ_AWFZ01000023.1 GCF_000463155.2 Siccibacter turicensis LMG 23730
CACCGGATTTGCGACAATCCGACAGTTCTTTATCAAAAGTCAGCGCCTGAGTTGAACTTAGCGCATTATTCTCAACCGCATTCTTCCCGGCCAGCCCTGCATTCACCGCCGTTGCGCCGCTGTCACCAATCAGCCCGCCCGCCAGGGTTGACGCCAGCGTCGCCAGCGCGCTCACGGTCTGTTTGTCTGCCTCGGACAGCTCGCCTGCCCTACCGCCTTTAAGCTCAACCGCAATCATACCGGCCAGCTCGCCGATGCTGGCACCCGCTGCTCCTGCGGCGATG
>NZ_AWFZ01000024.1 GCF_000463155.2 Siccibacter turicensis LMG 23730
GCTGTTGTCCAGTTTACGAATACTCGCGCCTGACCTTGAACAAGGGCGTTCTGCTGTTCACCAAAGAATTTAGTACCCGCCTCAAGCAATAATGTATTTCCATCGTTTGAGTAGATATTTTTGGTTAACTGGCAGATTGGCAACCCCTGATAAGTGGTAACGATCTTTGTTTTAAGCACACAAGGTAAGACTGTACCCATGCCTAACAGCAAACTACGGTCTTTCAGAATGGAAGCCTGTCCATTGGCGTAAGTACCACCTTCCAGCGCCTTATTTAAGCCCCCTCCCGCGCTTTGTGAGGCCGTACCACCATTAGCAGTACCTTTGTCCTCGCTACCTGCGTACACCAAGCCTTTACCCTGTAGCTTTCGTTCCTGCGGCGTTGGCGGGGCATCGTTATTACCACCGTTCCCGCCAGCTCGTGAAGTGTTGTTGTTTGCGCTGCCGTTACCTAATTTACCCTGGGCTTGTAATTGAGCCATTAGCGCATCTTGTTTAGCTTTTTCTTCTGCTAGGCGTTTTGCTTCTGCTGCTTTACGTTCTTCTTCTGCGGCTTTTTCTTCTGCCGATTTACGCTCAGCAATGGTATTCATCAGCTTATCCACGCCCCTGTTCCCAGTATCGCTACCTACACTTTTTTCAAGTGTCGGATCAACCGGCTTACCCGCTTCTTCTGTATCAACTTTATGGAAAGCTCGCCAGACAAAGGCACCTGCCACCGCGAGGATTAGAACAATAGCCCCCCCAAATATGAGAATGTCTTTCAGATAACCCTTTGAGGCTTTCTTACCGCGCTGGCCTTGTAAGTCTACCGTTGCGCGATCATCATCAATAGAAGGGATAGCACCGATTTCATCTTTCTGATTATCATTCATCAGATTTAATCTCCCTAGTCATGCCATTGGTAGTACCACTACGATTAGACGGCATTGCCTTAATCGTATCTGACCGAACCGCTACAACTTTCTTACCGAGACGAATTACAAACTCAGGGTTAGTTTCCTGTACAACAATAATATTATTATTCTCGCTATCAGGATTCCCATTCACTAGCATTTCTTCACCATCGCCAGCAACACGGTAAATCATTGGAAGATCGCTTGAAGGATTAAATTTAAAGCATGTAAAGCGCCCATCATCCCATACTTCATACGGTGCAAAAGACTCTTTACCCTGCAACTGATAATTCCAGTTCGCATTGTAAGCGCCATTAGATTGACAAGGCGGCCTTTTAAATACTGTCGCGTTTGCTGCACTGTATTTTTTAGGATATTTAAATCTAACCATCCATGAAGGATTACCCTTTACAGACTGTAAAAAGAAAACATAAGTTCGCTTATTTGATACTAACGTAACATTCGTATCAGGTTGTTCAGCGATTGGTCTGATAAAAATATTATTCCCTCGTACAGAAACATCCCAAGCATCAGGATCACCAAACCCCATCCCTGCCTGATCATCAGTTATAAATTCACCATCCTGTAACTTAATGAGTGTTGATGTTCCGGCTTTAACCCTAACGAGAACAGCATCATCAGGATTATAAGTAGCTTCCTGAATGCGAGCGTCATAGCTCGTCGGCTGCGGCACATTCAAGGCGTTCGCAACGCCTGGTAAAGTTGCCGCTATGCACCCAGCTAAAAGAATCTTTTTCATTAACCCCCCCCTCGCCTTTCTTTATTTTTGTGATTCTTGATCGACACGATAACTAGTCACATTAAAACCAAGTGGATTATTAATATAATCATCATCGGTTCTTAATTTATGCTCATAGTCAAAAGTAATCGTGGCTTGCCAGTGCGTAATCGGATAGCCAGGAATCGGCTTACCAGCCCCATCAGTAACCGCTTTATAAAATCGCACGGTTCCAACACCTTTGTTGCTGTCTACAATCGGCTTAGAAGTAATACCAACTTTCATTACTTTATCTTTAGCCAACAAAACAAGCGGTGAGTTAGGGCTTTCAACTATGAAGCGCCTCATTGACTCATAAACGCTAGGTGTAGAACGTAGTTTAACCTGGTCAAGACTGTTTTGAATTGAGTTCCAGTCATAAGACTCACGCTCTACAACAAAGTTAGCGAGGTTTGAAGCATCAATCAGGCTTTGATAAGTAAGTTTGATTTTATCGTCACCTACTGCTGAAACGATATTTACCTGACCTGTAACCTGATCTACTTCTGCGATATATGGTTTCACCTCTTTCAAAGGTGTCAGAAAAGCAAGAGCAACAGCCATTGCACCCGCCGCAACGACACCGATTCCACCAAAACCAAAACCAATCCACATCATACGTCGCTGTTCTGAAACTCTATCGCGCTGAAACCCTGCAATAGCGCTTAAATGTACGCTTTTATCAGCGTCAAGTTGCTTTCTTTCTGGAGCGGTTAGTTCGGCCATTTTTTTATTTTTATCGTAAATTTCGGCGCGTTCTTGTTCGTTGAGCTTTTTTGGATTGCGTTTAAACATTTTATTTCCCCCTCTCTTGCTCAGCTTTTATTTTTTTTAACTGCGCTTGTGCGGCTGGAACGTGGGTATTCATTTGCACCCACTTACCCTTTGGTTTTGTTGGTTGAGGTGGATTAACTGAACACGCTGATAGAGTCATAAAACCCACAACTATCAAAACTAGCTTCAATGGCATAATACCCCCTTAGTAACAAGCCCTTTCGGGCTTGTTATATTTAGTATAATTATTTATCAACGCTAAATTCTTCTTTAAACTCAGCGCGGCGTGATGCTTGAGCAATTTTAAAGTTTGCATCAAAGTTAGCTTTTGCTAAGTCAAGCTTAGTTTTCTCATTGAGAAGATTATTTGACTCAGTGTTAATTGCGTTTTGATAATCCGCTTTTTCTTGCGGCGTAGCGGCTTGCTCAAGCTTTTTGGAAAGATTGGAAATATGATCACTGCGTTTAACAGCCGTATTATAAGCAGTTTGCATATTATTTAATTCAGTCAACATACTATCATATGCTTTCTGAACTTCGGAATCAGAAGAAGTGAGTTTGTACTTCTCCCTCAACTCACCAATATTATCCGCAGCATCTAATAAAGAATCAGCCGTTCTTTTATTTGGAAGATAGCTACTTAATGTTGGGTCGTCCAGTAAGTCGTTTACATCAAAGTTAGTTACCCCTTCATATAGGCGCTTACCTTCCGCTATCGTCTGGTCATGCAAGCTTTTAGCTTGCTTATACTGCTCGACAAGCTGATCATACTGCTGTTTCGCTGCCTGTAACTGTTGAAGCATATTAGTTGCACTTGCCGCATCAAATACAGGAATACCCGTAGCAAATGTTGGCGGTGAAACCAGTATGCTATTCACTGTTAAGGCACTTAACAGCATAAAGGATTTTTTATTCAGCATCCTCATACTCAGTATCCTCATATTCAATACCTTCTTCTTCATCATCATGCTCAGCCTTACGTAACTTATGGTTACGTGCATTTTCTTGAATAAAGATTGGTATCCAGTCATTAGGATCGCTGGAACCAATCCGCTTGATGATTTCCTCAGCAGCTTGTACGCCATATTTATCGCCAGATAAAACAGGCAGGAATTCATCAAATCCATGTAAATCCATAGTACCAAAAACGCTCGTATTGGATTTCTTAATTAGGAAGGTACGGCTTGTCTTCGCAAGAGATTTAAGCTTTCTGAATTCCTTTCGTGTTATCCCGATTTCCTTATAATGCTGCCATTTCGCATTAGGGTTAGGTAACAGTACGCGAATTGTCGTTTGCTCATTGATCTCATTGAATATAGCGCAGTTGATAGCATCTACTGGCTGTTGAGAGATAAGCCAGCACATTTCATAATCCATACGCCCCGCTTTGAGCGATTGTTTTAACTGCTCTTGAGTAAGCGGGAAGTTGGCTGGCATCCAGAATTCTTCACAAGAAAATATTGTCCAGCGGCCTTTCTTGCGCGGGTTTATCTTCATTAAATCTTTATAAAAGAATAAAACCGCTAAAAGAATTTCAGCCGCAGGGTGAGGTTTACCATTAGGCTGTTTTTTCAGGATTACTGTACTGTCGAACGCCACCCTATCAAACAGCAATGGATCAAACTTATTTTCAGGACTATCAACCGCCCAGGCATAACGTCCCATCCTTCCGCCGTTCGCGTAGGCGGAAAACTCCATAAGGCGATTACGTAAAGGCGATGCAGCAATCATTTCAAGCACGTTACTAAAGCGCCGTCCTTCTCGTGGCAACTCCATTACCGCATCTACAGCCCTGACGATTTTAGCGCTGTCACCATCATCAAGCCCTCCCTCACTATTTGCGCCTATACGTTCTACCCAGGAGTAGCAGAACTGGCGTATACGCTCCTTAATTTGTTCGGCAAAGGCTTGATCAACTATACCGTTATCATCCGTTGCCATTTTTATTTCATCTAACTGGAAAGGGTTCAGGCCAGTAAACTCACCTTCCCTCAGAACGAAGTATTGCGCACCCAACATCATCATGGGTAATCGCATCGACTGCTTAAAGTCAATGCCGAATAACATCGGATTAAAGCGCTCAACGAAGGATGTTAAAGACGCCTGCAATGTTGTTTTACCTGTACCTGTTTGACCTAAAAAGATACCGTGCCCTGATTCTGGCTCACCTACTACATCTTTAGCAGGATCACTATCAGTCGTTGAAAGGTAATGAATCCCGCCCTGTAACGTTTCTACAGGCATCATTGCCGTTCCATCCCCCATAGGGTTGCCAGTACGCTTACCTACCGAGAAATTATGTAGAGAGAACTGGTCAGCCAGGGTAGAAGTAGAACGAACGGTATTGAGCGGTCTTTTCTTAGCATCAGGAAGTGAACTTATAAAAACATCCTCTTGTTCATCCGTGGCACGAAGCAGCACATATCCCGCAGCGCTAAAGCCGGATTCAACAAGAATTGCATTATCATAAGCCTCTTTAGCGGTTTTACCATAAACCGAAACAACACCATGATAATCACCAAGAAACACTTCACCGTTTTGAACAAGGTTTTTAATTGAGTTGAGCGCTGTACCTTCTTCATCAATTGCGGCATTTGTGGAATTGATTTTATTCGCTTGCCCGTCAATGATCGATATAGCTGTTAACTGACGAGTATAAATATAAGATTGGGCAAATGTTAATTCGCAAGGAATTGATAGAATAAAATCAAGCGCACCAGGCTTAATCTTTGCAGGGAATGAACGAAGGGTATAAGAAACACAATATTTATCTTGAGCATCATTTGCATTACGGATAAGGCTTATATCGTAACCAAAAATGCGCTCACTATTCCCAACTACTTTGTAGATAGGATCTTCTACAAGCGGCACTTTAAAATCATGATGATTAATGAGCCATGAAAGGAAATTCGCAGACTCATTCATATACCCATCGTTTTGCAGTACCGATAACCCAAATGGGCCACAAATTTTTTCCGACATTTTAATGACGGAATCAAGTTTTTTTATCCCATCTTCAATTGAAGACTGACCGTAATTATAAATCAGCGTGATGTAGTATACAGATTCATAGTACCTGCCACCTGTATTAAACCGCTCCATGTATTTATCAACAAACTTCTGAATAAAAACATTGTTCGATTTATAAACATCATTAACAAGGATTTCACGCTTGTCTATGTAAGTCCATAAACCAAGCTGACCAGCCATATCTTTACCAATACTGACCAGGTATGTTCTAAACAAATTATAGTTACTATAAAGTTCAGAATCATCAGCCAGCTCATATGGATAACCCGCTATTTTAACCGTAGCCATTAGCTTGTTATCCCCAATCATTGAGATTGAGTCAGTCACAGGATAACGATAGTGGGGAATTTTTCCTTCAAGAGCTTTCTTGTTAATGCTTCGCGCGTTTGATTTGTTCGTAGACATCATTCCCCCCATTTTCATCACCTAGTGACGGGGATAACTTATAAAGTCCACCGCCATTAAGAATCCTACGGAACTTCCCAGCTACTTTAAGCTGAAAAACTCTTAAAGCATCGAGGCTATTGATACAAATAAACTTAATGATGAAGAAAGCTAAAATCGTTGGAAGCGCAAACAACACGCCCAAAAGACTGTTTGTTGCAATAAAACCTATTACAGCAAGCAGCATTGATGAACCAAGTAAAGAAACACCCCATACAAGAGGAACGCCCCCCATATTAGGAATCATATTCAATACATTAAGCGTTAGATGTTGGGTATTAATCGTTTCTTCTTCTTCAAGTTCAACATCATCATCTTCGGCCATAATAACCCCCTAGTTATTTGATTAGGCCGCTTGCGCGGCCTTCGTCAGCATGTTTTTTTATTAGTTGCCGCCGAGATCCCAGAACCAAACAGCAAGCGCTGGCAGACCCGCAACGACAGCACAAGTAACCATTGCCATAAACAAATCGTTCCAGCCAATTTTATTGATTTTAAGCATAAAACCTTTAATCAAAAGATATACCGCCGCACCTGCACCAAGCAGAGAGTAAATTGCGGTCTGCGCGGTTGAGATCCCACCTTCCGCACCACTAATACCACCCGCAGCAAACGCGCTCATAGGCGTAGATGCCATGACACTAGCGAAGAAAGAAAAAGCCAGAACCTTTACCTTTAACAGAAAGTTTTTAGTTTTTTGCATTTTAAATACCCCTTTTATTTAGCGAAATCATTGAAAACATCCCAAGCAGCCCGCGCTGGTTTGTTCCCTTCTACATTAACTGCACTTTCAACCATTTCAGGCTGATCCCCTTCGGGTTGCTGGTAAACAATGCCGCGCCGTAGATTATTGTTAACTGGCGTTAGGCTATCCCCTGCCCCCACTGGTTTCATAGCCGGAACAGAATAGATTTTATTCACAGCGTTATTAGCCAGATCAATATAGCTTTTCCCGTTCTTCTCCTTTTTGAACCCCCTCGTAAAATTATTTGAATAGTAGCACGATGCCGCAGCCCTCAATGCTTGCTGTTCATCAGGATATTCCCCGCTATCAATCGCACGGTAATAACATTCCTCAAATATCTTTGAGGCCACCGTAACGTTCTTGCAAAAGTCAAAGGCCGTTTCATTAGTCAACCCATAACTTTTAAAGTTACCTACATAAATCTGTCCAAGACCGACAGAGTATTTATCACCTACTTTAGCAAGCTCATTAACAAAATGGACTGCTTCATTTTTGGATTTAAAGTAGTGCGAAGTGTTTTTAGTGACATTAGCCACAACGTAAGGATTGCCGTCTGACTCCACTGAAATAATTGTTTGTAGTGTAGTCGGATCAACATTCCCACCGCATTGCATTAGCAGACTTGCCAATACAGGAGCAGCAAGAACCATAATACCCCCTTTTCCACTTTTATATTAAATATAAAGCGTGTATTTCGCAAAAAACTACTATATCCATATTGTTAAAGAGCCTGTTAAGTAACTTCACTTAACTTTGAGAGCTAGTTTTTTCTTTACCAGCGCTATCACTGGTAAGCTCTCAATGAACTGATCTAAGACCAGAATCAAAAGTTTCTTTTTATTTATCCCCGCCTTGCGGCTTAAGGTTGTTATCTTAAAGTTGAGGTAAGCATCTAACTGAATTGATACACCAACCGAACAATACCCCTCATAAACTACTTGAGGTTTCCAGTCTTTGTGAGGATCAAACGTGGAAAAAAATTCATCATTACCGATGGATATATTAAATATCGCTTCGATTATGTTCTTCTTTCCAACATTCACCCCTTCACTTAAAGCGCTTAGGATTCGGTTCAACTTACCATCCAGATCGAGGCGTACTGCTACAGACTTGTAAGACTTCCCCCCTTTAGTGTCATCATAAAAATGCAACATTAACACCCCTTAGAGATTGGGATTCCCCAATCACAAGAAGGATTATAGCGCTTCAAACGTATGCAGGAAATAGTTATTTTAACTATTCCTATAACTAATACTTCTATTAACACCTTCGTAACAAGCTAATATGATATAAAAAGCAAAATCCATATGCTAATCAATCCTTTACACGGTATTAATTAAGTTAAGCATTACTACACTTTTAGTTCAGCCATGCTTAGCCTGGTCAAGCTTTAATCGAATCATGAAGAATACCCTTAGATCTGACAAAAAATCAACCGCATATGTACTTTTCAAATCCTCTATCTGCCTACGTACCAGTTCAGCGGTTTTTTCTTTTTCCCTGTTAACAATTTCTTCTATTGTAAAGCCCATACATACCAAGATCATGCACTGGTAAAGTTCATCGCTTATCTCAGGGAAAAGAGATTTATAACGTTCAGGGTTCGAATTGAGCGTAATTCGAAGTTCAAATACCTGTTTAACTTCTTCATAGTTGTCTAACTGGAACTTAACACGTATGTTTTCAATGTGAGAGTTTATCGTTTTTTTTGATATTGACATTAACTCCCCCATTCTAGGAGGTTTTAACCCTGATGAATGCAACATAAGCGTTACCAGTTCAGTGCTGGTTAGCTCAGGAAAAATATTGCTGATTTTATGGATATGCAGCAATAAATTTTTCTTAGAAAGCGGGTTAATCGTATACAATCACTTTTCCTCTTTTTTTTCGGCTCGTTTTGATTTGCGTTCTGAAATAAGCCGTTCTATATAACTAACCGCCTCAGTATTGCCGATGATCCCATAATAAAGAATTTCTTTACGCAGATAAGCAACTGGCAACGCTTCGTTTTTATCGTATTCTTTTAGCTTTCTTTCATACTCACGTACCAATTCAATGCACGCTTTAGCCCATTCTCCCTCACCGTGGCTGCCCTTTTTAACTCTCGGCCTACGCGGTAGCTTAGGTGGCTCTGGCTTAACCCTGATATAAGCTTTATCACCTTCCACGATGTAGTTGAAAATCAGGTGCGTAACCTTTCTCCCTGTAGTAACAGTTTCATAGCGAACTGTCAGGTCAGTCGTTCGGTTGATAGCGTCAACAGCAGGATTGAGAACTCTAACCCTGAAATTTTTAAAGTCTGCATATTTCCCCGTAAGACCAGAACGATCCTTCATCCAATCAATGCTAATTTTTTCAGTGCTGATAACGCCCGTTTTTGGATTTTTATATTTATCAAGTTTTCTATATCGGCTTAGCCAGGAGTAAAGTCTAAATGCAAATGGAGTATCAAGTTTTGCCATTGCGAAAACATTCATTTGCGTAAATTCATTTTTAAGATCGTACAAAAAAGGTGCAATCTTTGGAGAGAAAGAAAGCGTTATATCCGCGCCTTTATTCGCTCCATAAGTAATAGCGGAAAACCAATATCTAGCAACTGCATCGACTCTTTTTTTACGCTCGTTCCATTCATAAGTATAAATAGGTTTTGAGCCTAATGTTAATGATACAGATTGTAGTTGATGCGCACTATTTGCTAGTTCTAGATCATACATAGCGCTGTATTCAGGCGCAGTTAACACAATTTCCGCGCCCTCCGGCTGCGGGTTCTTACTATCGATTTTGGACAAGGCCAGCCAGAGCAACCTGATTTCAGCCAGGTTAATATCGTAACTACCTTCAATAAGCTGATTGCCTTGTGTTATCACTTTATTGTCGGCTACTGTAGCGCCACCGCTGACAAGCCCAGCATGAATATCTTGTTTTTGTTTCACGCTTCCCCCCTCCCTACTGGCCTCAAGATTTTGAGAGTAAAACACAATCAGGTACAAATTACAATTACTGTACCTGATTATGTTTGCCAGATCTCAACCGCCATTTTGCAAAGCTAAGATACAACCATCAAAATTACTGAACGTGCGTTATCGCAGGGCTGGAATGCTAAGTGACTGCTTTTAAAGAAAACGCACTGAACGCCGGTGAGCTGGCCAGCTGCGACCGTCTGAGCCTCTCGCGCCTGATTCCGTCAAATATTCTGGACTATTTTTTAGCCTCCAGAAAAGTTATCAACAGGATATAAAACAAAGCGTTACGACTGCACTTATCCACAGAAAATCTGTACCTCATCTTTGGTAAAGATGTACCGCGATAACGTAAAATCTGTACCGCATTTTTGGTAAAACTGTACCTGATTAGATTCTTTCAGATTGGTAAAGATGTACCGCGATATTGGTAAAAATGTACCGCGCAGTTGGTTAAAACGTACCGCGTAGTTGGTAAAGATGTACCTGATTAATCGCGTAACCTATTGACCAATAGAGCTTTTAATAGCGTAAAAGGAAAGGAAGAAGAAAGATCCTACATAGATCGAGTGTTTGATCTTGAAAAAAGAAATATTTGAAATATGGAAATAATACAACGATCGCTAATCGCGTTCGTTGATGTTCACATAATCTGTTTTCTTTTTAATCACATCCAACGATACATTCAACGTAACCTTACTGATTGCTTTTCGTGCCATATGGCACTATGATTTAAAACCAGTTCTGCCAGCACATGATCGTAAAGCTACGGTGGCTATGAAAGCTCATAGATAAGCCGCTACGCTGTTTTTAATAGTCGGTCATGGCATTGGGTTAACGGAGTTAAGATAACGCGATACAGAGCGTTACAGGAGGCCGTTTAGGGAGTCAGGGAAGGTATAAAAAAAAGCCGCCTGGCAATTTCCCCAGGCGGCTAGATAAATGCCAAATACGAAGGGGGTATTATGGCGATCAAAAGTATAGATCGATTCCCGGTCAGAGTGGAATCAAAATTATACGTTTTTTCAGAAACTTAACTTAGTTGCAGGAGTCTTTTAACACACATGATTGAAAAGTCGAAGCTTTTACAAACCTATCCTACGGCGGCTGAGGTGAAGGCTGCTCGTGAGAGTACCGGCCTTTCAACGGATGAAATCGCTAATCTCTTTGGCCTTTCAGACGGTAGCGCATGGAGGAAAAAAGAAATCCAAAAACAGGGAAGTAAAAATACAAGGCTACTTAAGCCTATGGAATTTGAAATGCTTCTGCTTATCGCAGGAACGCATCCAAATCTAAAAATTACAGATAAATAAATGTTGTGAAGGGGGTAGTATGGAATTAAAAAATTATATTAGATATATTTTTCCTTTAGGATTGCTGATACCCAGCGTTGCCAATGCAGCCGCTGATTTTGAATTGCCTGTTAATATGCTCACTGATATGTATAAGGAGTTAACGCAATTTATATCAAGTAATCTAAGCTCATATATCGGTGATATTAATGAAATATTCCTTCCACTAATGGGGGCTGTTTTTGGCCTTTATTTTGTCTGGAAATGGGGATTAGTTCATTATAAGGGTGATCCTAATGCGATTCAGGATATGCTTATCAACGGTTTAAAGTTAATCGTTATCATGTCTGGCCTTGTCGGTAGTGCATGGTATATAGGTAAGGTTGTTCCGTTCGTTATGGATGCAGGTGATGAAATAGCATCCAGGCTGATCGGCTCAACGGGTACTTTCTCAGCGCTTGAAACTGTCATTCAACAAATTAACGCGAACGGTAAGCGTATTCTTGAAGCAACAAATGAATTAAGTCTATGGGATTCTGATATTTCAACAATCCTCGCTGCGACTATGGCATTAATTCTCTTTTACGCAGGGGGTACAGCATTTGTTATCTATGCCGCCGCAACAATGCTTATTGCTAAATTCATGGTAGGTCTACTTCTTATTGTCGGGCCACTTTATTTAATGATGGCTATGTATGAACAAACTGTTACTTTCACGAAACAATGGATAGGCCAAGCGTTTAACTATATCCTGCTCAATGTTTTTGTAACGCTGACTATTCATATTCTTATTGAATTTATGAGTAACCAGTTCCCTGTAGGTGCTGAAATAGGTTTAGGCGGCGCTCTTTATGCCTTAATCGCATTTTTAATGGGCGTTTTTATCATTGGTCAGATACCGTCGTTCGTGAGTACCATCACTGGCGGTAATGGTATCAGTGGGATTACTGGCGCTACTAACGCCGCAGGGGGCATGATGTTTAATACAGCGTCAGGTGTTGGGGGTATGGCTGGAAGGTCTTTAGGTAAAGGCGTTGGCAAACTCGCACAGGCAGGAATGGGTAAATTGCGTGGCGGTGTGAAAGCTGGCTGATTAAGGCAGCCAACCAGAATAAAACTGGTTGGCTGTATTAAATGACAAAATGATATAAAATTAAGTTAAGTGCCTTTGCGGGAAAAATATAAGGGGGGGGTATGGCTGATTCAACATATGATGCAGATAAAGAAGCCTACACTTATAATCATTTTGATATAAAGATTCAGTTAGCAAAAGTTGTTAGAGTTGTTCAGGATGTTAGAGATACAGGAGCGGCATTATTTGACCGCGCCTTAGACTGGTATTCAGAAGAAGATCAAGTAAAGGTATTAGATACTGTCACGTCAAATACCAAAGCTCTAACAAAGGTTGATGGTTTATGTAATTACCTTTGCCAACATTTAGAAAATGAATCACTGTATGCTCATGATCCAAAAATGGACAGATTCAACAGCATGAGTACCAATGAGATTATCGACTATTATAAAAAAGTTACGAATGATTTAGAGAAACAAGTGAAAACTCTTGAGGGTATGACGATAATCACCCATCCATCACTTGAAAAAGAAAAGCCTTTAATGGCGTTCGTAATGGATGATGTAAAGCTTTACTCGTCTGCAATTTATAATTCTCTTGATGATATAGAACGGGCGCGTGACTTAAACCATGTTCGAACAGCCATAGCGAGAGGTGAGGAAGTACAGCCACGGCATATAGGGGCTGTTATCCCGCGAAAGTAGCTAGATCAGGGCGATAGTGGCGGCGCTCTGATTGACAGTAAGCCACATAACATATAGCGTCACTGGCGGGACGATAAGAAAATTTTAGGGGGTATTATGAATAAGGTTACTTTAGTTACTCTACTGGTATCAGCGTTTATGCTTTCTGGTTGTGATGATAAACAAGAAAAAATTGATTTCTATATGAAAGCTGAAAATGCAGGTGCTTATCATAAAGGCTTAGCGCTTTGTAAAACGGGTTCCAGCGAAGCAAAAGATTGTGACGCAATCTATGAGGTTCAGGGTATGAAGGAAAAAGATAAGGCTGCTGATAAAAAAGAGAACTTCAAAAAAGAATTCAGCTTTGATCATTGATCCTAAATTATTTATAAGCCCGTCAGACATGGCGGGTTTTTTTTAAAGTCAAAACAGGCTTAGCAGTGAAGGAGTTGCTTTTAGATTTTTCTCCCCCTCCCCTCCCCCATCGCATTTAATATATCAGCATATAAAAACAAACTTTATATTTACTATAATTATCTTGTCATTAGTGCCGTTTGGCACTATACTATATTTAGTTAGTTAACTGGAGCGAGGATAAACTAATGAATCACTTAGAGCAGTATTTGAATCGTATTTTTTCTTACAGCAATAAGCCATTAACGCCAGCGCAATTAAAAGAAACAGTAGAGGTAGCAGCAAGGAAAGATAATCTAACAGCAGAGGATGTGCAAAGAAGTATTAAAAACAACATTAAGTAAATTATATCCCTGCTTGGCAGGGATTTTTTATATTTAATATAAAATACCATTGCTAAAAGTGCCATATGGCACTATAATTATTTTGTTCTCAGGTAAACATGAATAGCAAAGGTGATTTTATGAATATCGTTACTAAAACAACTCAGAATTACGCTAAAGCTCGCCAGTTATTTTTAGACTCTGATTTTTGCGATGAAAATAAACAACCATTTATTTGGGTATGCGTTGATGATGACAGTAGCGAACCAATGTTTAGCCTGTTTGCTAATGACGATGGATCTTTTTCTTATAGAGGCAACATCTGGCTCAGTGATGCAACCCGTGAGGAAATCCCCGCCTTTATCCGTGATGAAAAACATCTTCGCTCAGTTCTGGCGTTCGTGGCTCAGGACATGAAACCGCAGGTAGCTGAATGTTTCAGCTAACCCGCCCCCTGACCTGCTTCGGCAGGTTTTTTTATATTTAATATAAATAGTAGTTGCAAAAGTGCCATATGGCACTATAATAGTATGTATAGAAAGCAGTTAGACAATCACACGGTTACTTAATGAAGGGGTTGAAAATGGCTACTACCAATATTGATAGCTTGAGCAAATTACGCAGCGTTGCCGAAAAAGGCGTTATCAAGCGAGCAGATAGTTACAAAGTGCTTTATTCCGAACTTAACATTAAGCCTGGTCATAACGTGCGCGGCATTTATCTTTCACAGGATGAATACTGGAACAGCGAGGAAGTTAAGGATTACATCAAGGGGCTTGCTTACAGCTATGCGCACAACATCAAAGTACCAGCTCTCTCAGTAATCGTGGAGGACGGAAAAATTTGGGTAAATAACGGTGAACACCGTTACCGTGCTATCGCCCTGGCTAAAGAGCTTTTTGGTGTGGATATTGAGTATGTTGATGTTGTTGAAGATGATGATCAGCTTACCTCTAACTCCGCGCGTAACCATACCCCGATTGAAATGGCCGTGCTGTACGAACGCTATAACACCGATAAAGGGCTGTCCGTTCAGGAGATCGCGGAACGTGCTGGTAAATCTGTACCACATGTTTATAAGTACCTCACAGCAGTAAGAAAATGGCCTTCGGATCTGCTTGCTAAAGTACAAAGTGGTGAGTTGTCTTTCACGGCAGCACAAACCCTTTATGAAGAAACGCGCCGCAAGAAACCCGATGCGCCAGAAAATGTATCAGGTACAGATTTACCAAATGATGATAATGGTGAATCAGGTACAGTTTTACCAAAGGAAAACGACCAAAATTCACCCGATAACAACGTTCAGGACGTTACGAATGCTGCTCCAGCGGCTAGCAGTGGTGGTGAATCAGGTACAGATTTACCAAAAGGCGGCACTGATAAAGGGGCTACCAAGTCAAAGAAAAGCATCACAAAATCAATCTCTGACAGCCTTGTAAATCTCATTTTTGGGTTCGAGGCCGTTGAAACTGATAGTGGTTATCAGCTTAACCTCACCAAAGATCAGTACGAGGCAATCATTGCCCTGCAAAAAGAGATAGAAGCGGAAATTAAAGGTAAGTAAGGATAAAGGGGGCTTAAGCCCCCTCTTTCGTCTGGAGGCGGGTATGAATAACAATGATTATCTTAAAAGGTTCAGGGGCATGATTGACGTTCAGAACAGGAAGAACACAATCACCGGCGCTCTCGTTCTTGTTGGTATCATGGCGGTGTTGATGCCTGGCGCTATCTTTTGGTTTGTAAAAAGTGACTATGTAACTTATCCGTTGCTTTCTTACTTAGGGCTTTTTGCCGTTGGCGCAGCAGCCGTAAAGAGATACAGCAAATCACGGTTAAGCCGGATGCACCTGGATAGCCGCGATCTCAGCCTTATTATTGATGCCGATCACCCGATTGCTCAAGATGTAATCATGCGCACCAGAGAAACGGGCAATTTTACCTACGCAGACCTAAATCAAATACTGGTAGGATACGAACGCCTTTCTGCGGCCTCAGAGTATGCCATAACGGGCGTAAACAAAAAGCTAAGGGTTGACACTGCTAATAATGGTAAATGGCTTAGAATCGCTGCTAGGCCGCTAAAACACATATCATTAAATATACTGGTATTCGCTATCATACTGGCTCAGTTGGGTGTTGCGGCTGGCATTTTGCCGACACTGCATGAAGTTTTTACAGGCCAACCATTACCAAAGCTTTCTTTAAATTTGAGTGTCAGAGAAATAGTGACGCAGATAGCTATACCCAGGGGGATCACTATCGGCGCTTTGTACTTTGTGCGGCTATTAATAACTAAGCGTTACTAAAATTGCATTGTACAATACAATTTATGGTATTAGAGATATAAATTAAAACGGGAAACATAAAATGAAGTATGCAACGGTTTTATTATTAACAATATTAACGGCGATAGCATTGAAACTCATAAATCATGTCTTAAGTAAAAGGCAGTGCAGGAAAATATACAAAAAGGCAGTAAAAGAAGGTGTAGGTGAAGAATTCCTTAGCATAGTTAGAAACTATGATAATAGAGCTAATGGTATTCGTTCTACAGAAATGGATGTGATATATCGCATTGCCCTAAGTGATGCTTTATGTTCAAAGATGAAACAGGCAAGTAATGAATATAAAAAAGCCCCGTAAGGGGCATTATATCTAGTATAACTCACTTCTTCCCAAACCACTCTCGCTGTATTAACCCTGCAACGCCCTTTCTGTAAGTGTTAATAAAATCCTGTTTTGCGGTTTCATCTTCCATGATTGATTTCCAGCGCAAAGAAGATTCAGCAACGAATCCCATTACAGAAAATATTTCATCCAATCTGATTTTGATGATTTCACTAGATGATTTAAATTTACCATTTTTTTTGTAATAGTCGGCTTCAATAAGAATATCCATTTCTTGTGCAGTTAACTCGTTCTTAGCGCCGATCTCAGTAGCTGCTTGCAGCGTTTTAGCGGCACGTTGCGGAGTATTCCCGAAATCAGCCAGGTCTAAATTATCAGTCAGTTTGCTCATGAAGCACCTCTTAAGCCTGTAAAGGAACCAGTTTACCTAACAAGGAATCCATAGTAAAAGGCTGCCAGTACGACCGCTACAGCGAACGCAGAGGCGATAAAGCTTACACCAAAAACTTTGGTGTAACTGATACTTTCACTTTTACTGGCGCTTCCATCAACCTTGATTGATTTTAAGCGGTTTTCAGTCGATTGAGCATAATCACGGACATTTTCCTGAAAACCTTTAAGTTCGCTTTTGAGATGTTGCTCAACCTGATTATCTACCTTATCGACCAGGTTAAGAAAATTTTCCGCACGTTCATTAAGCTGATCACTTACACGAACAGGAAACGAGTTTAAAGCCGTTTCAAGAGTGTTAAAACGATTGTTAATACGTTCTGATAACTGAGTGTCATAGATGTTTAGTAAAACATCCTGACCGAGTAATATAGCGATAAGGGGATCATCATCAGTAATTTTTATCCCTTTTTCAATGTACATATGCTTGAGCTTAGTTATCAACTCCTGATCTTTTTCAGTGCGATTTGCTTGTTTGAGAAGTCCATCAGGAATCTCAACACTTGTTAACCTTTTTCCATCTTCACTCATAACGCCCCCTATAAATAAAGCCTGATAAAATCAGGCTTATTTAAAAATTTAAGCAGTATAGATTTCATCTAACTGATCATAAACGGCCTTATATACTTTGTTGAGGCGCGTTTTTTGCATAATATTAAATTCGCTGCTTTGTTTTGCTTCTTCAAGTGTCAAGTTTTTAGATGTAAGCGCTTTAATATCTGCGGTAAAAGCATCGCTCTTGCGATCTTCAATGACAACAATACCACCGAGACTATCAGTGAAGTTTTCAAAGAACGGCGTTTCGATTAATGGTGTGCTAACACCTTTAACATCAACAATCGGAGTGCCTTTTAACTCATTAATCCATGCGACAACTTTAACGTTTGTACCCTTAACCATTTCACAAAGGGATTTAAAACCATTGAGCGTATCAGGCAGTTCTTGACCAGCCATAATAATTGTATGAAGGAATACAGGACGACCAAGCGACGAGAAGAAATCAACCAGATCGTTATCATAAAAATATTGCATCAAAGGAACGTAGGTAGAGGCTCCCGTATCGAGGACGAAAGTTATTTCCTCATTTGCTACGAAGCTCTCAATTACCTGGTCAAAATTAGATTGGAGAATAGTATTATTTTCCATGATTTTGATGAACTCAGGATTGAGCGCTTTAATACGGAAAGTCGAGGCATTAACCGGATCTGAATCGCTTGTACTTGTAGCGATGCGCTTATAGTGAAGGAAATACTGACTCAGCGTTTGAGCAACGTAAGATTTACCAACACCACCCTTACCCGTCATAACTACGTTAATGCTGTTTGTGATAAATGCTGCTACTGGATGCAGTTGAGCATCATTTTCTTTTGCAACTTCTTTAGCCATTGTTATTCCCCTTCAATAATTCATCTAAACTAGGATTTGGATTCTGCTCAAACTTCGGAGCATCACTATTCATCTTTTTGAAAATTTTTGCGCCTTTAGGTAGCTCTGCCCCACCTGAATTTTGCGGAGTAGTAACTACTGCACGCGGATTCTGATATTCACCCCCATCACTGCTAAGCGGGTTTTTTCTTTTCTTCGCCCTGGCTCTGGATAGCAGAGTAACGAAAGATTGGTATGTAACTACCAGATTATAGGGTTCAGATGTCAGACTTTTATAAATCAATTCACGCGAACATCCTTTATGTATCAGCTCATCAATTTCATCTATCAACTGACTTATGATAACGCTGTTACTTCTAGCAAAGGGCGTATCGCTGAATGATTTAAATGTCAATAAACCTTTACTTGTTGTCATGTTTTCACCCTTGAGCTAACCAGTACCTAATATACACAATCATAAACTATACGCAAGCCTTTTTTGTTTGCTTTCTGTTTGTCTTATGTTTGCACATTGTTTGCTATTAGTTCACCACCACTGCTTTTTTGTTTGCTGAATGTTTGCATAGTGTTTGCTTGATGTTTTTTAGGTGTCCGTCTATTGTTTACCTACATAGTTCAAAAGAAACATCGAGGCACGTTAGCGATGTATACACTAGGTTTCACCTAGTATATAATCGCCGTGCCAAAGGGGGAAATCCCCTTTGAATCCCCTGATGCCGCCTAGTTCTACGAACAAGGCTAACAGCGCCAGAACAGGAGCCTCTACGAGTCATGCAAGAGAACGAAACCAAAAGAAACAAAAGTACCGTAGTATTGAGCCTCAGAGTTCCTGAATCTGAAGCTGCTATGTATGATGCAATGTGTAAAGATGCGAACCTAAGCCGCTCTGAACTTCTTCGCGCCATTATCAAAACAAAAACAAATGGCGGCGGCGTTGTTATTAACGCCCCGCAAAAGAAAGTAAAAAATCCTGATTACAGTAAACTCATTTTTTATTATAACAAAGCCAGCAATAATATTAACCAGATAGCTAAAAAAATTAATTCCGCTTTTGCGGCTAAGATAATCAGTGAAGAAGCTATGTTATCGGGGATTAAAGTTTTACAAGGTATTGAAAAGTTATTAGAAATGGGGCTTGAAAATGGCAATCGTAAGGGTTAGGGGTGGTAATGCTGGAATAGCTGAATATCTGCGTGAAGGGCAGAAGCAAGGCCGTGCCTTTAATCGTGACGAACTGGATATGAGAGTATGTCTTGAGGGGAATTTGGCACTTACAGAGAATATTATCAACGCCATTCCTGATAAGAACCAGGACAGATATTTACATATCACTATTAGCTTTCGTGAAAATGAAGTAGCTGTAGAAACTCTTGAGCAGGTTGTGAAAGAGTATAAATCAATGTTCCTCGCGGCGTATAAAGATGATGAAGTAAACTTTTATGCCGAAGCCCATCTACCTAAAATCAAGAGTATTACCGACAGGGCTACAGGCGAGGAAAAAGAGCGTAAGCCTCACGTACATATTGTTATTCCTAAACAAAACCTTCTTACTGGCGGCGCGTTAGATCCGGTTGGGCTTTATAAACATCATGAACGGTATCATGATGCCATACAGGAAAAATTGAACCAGAAATTTAACCTTGAAAGCCCAAAAGATTTTGTACGTGTAACTGATGATAATCAGGCGCAGATTTTATCTAGGGTAAAAGCTGATACCTTTAAAGGATTCAGGACTGACGTTAAAAAAGAGGTTTTTGCAATAATTAATGATAAAGAAATCAAGAATTATGATGCCTTCATTAAGGAGTTGCAAAATAAATATAGCGAAGTGAGGATTCGCAATAAAGGAACGGCTAATGAGTATTTGGCTATCAAGACCAGTACAGAATTAAATTATATTAACTTAAAATCTCCGCTCTTTCAGCGGCAGTATATTGAGGAACGACGGTTAGAGAAACCTAAGCTTTCATTAAAACAGGTTGATACACTGGTTGATGAATGGCAAAACCGTGTCAGTAAAGAAATTAAGTATATCAATAAAGCATCAAAGAAAGTCCAACATGCTTACCGCGCCGCCAGTGCCGAAGAAAAGCGTGAAATTATATTAAATAGAGAAAGGGGGTTGTATGAGCATACTGAAAGTTCTGGACGACGAGCCAATAGAGAAAAAAGCAATAAAGAGCCAGGTAATCAAAACCGTGGACATAAGCATATTGCCAACACTACCTTTGGCTTGCCAGAAGTGTTACCACGCGAACTGGTTTCTGACCTCGACGGATATGAACACTCAGGACGAGAGCGGGAGTATAACAGCAGCCAAGCCAAACAAAGCCGTGTGCTTTTGCGAGAAGTTCAGATCAGTAGTGTGGCAGACGGGCGGCAGCAAGAATATGAACATAACGGATTGCGATGGAGCGCACGAGATCCCCGTAGAGTAGAAAGCGTAACAGGTTCAATTGCTACAGCGCATATTGAAAAGAAAACAGTTGCTACTGAAAGCGAACTGGCAGAGTTCAAAAACATTCGCCAGTTACTTTCTGGTCAGCACTTGCTTAATCGCCTGTCAAATACTCACGGTATTGATATAAATCAGTATACCGTTAAAAAAGCAAAAGATGGTTCGGACAGGATTAGCGCAGGTAAATTAAATCTGAATGTTTCAGATTTTCTTACTAAGGAAATGAAATTTACATGGAATGAGGCGAAATCTTATCTTCGTCAGTCGTATGACGAGCAACTTAATAATGAAATGGCTAAGGCCAAGATAAAACTTCCTAAAGAAGCATGGCAAGAGTTTAATCAGAATTATCGTCCTGAATATTTCGGAAAAATTAAAGAGTTAAGAAAGGAACTAAACTATAATTGTAAGGTTATGCGTTATGAAACCAAGCAATCATACTTTAAGGAACGTGCTGAAATATTCAGTAGAAAAATGAGTTATGCAGAAAGAAAAGCGGCTCTTTCAGTCGCTATCTTTAACAAATTGAAGCATGATAAGGAGGTTAGGCAGTATCAGTATGTACAAAGAAATCTACTTTCTCGTTTCGAAAAAGTAGAAACCGAGTTTTTAATCTCAAATTACATTCAGAATAGAGAAGGGGGTAATTATATGGGACGTTTATCAGACGTTATTGGCGGTGCTGCTGAAAAAAATGCTTTCAGCCCGTTTGAACCTGAATATGGTATCAATCTTAAACGCCATTATAACGAGATCAATCAAAATGAAGAATTTAATGAGCGGCAGAAAAAACGCCTCGCATTAAATGATTTAACACCATCTAAACAGGATAATGGTGATGTTAAATATAAAACTTCACTGTTAGGCACTGCGTTTATAGATAAGGGAGATAAAATTGAGTTTCCAACGCTGATTAGCGATAAAGATAAAATTGCGTTAGGTCTTGAACTTGCCGCAGAAAAGTATAAAGGGAAAATTCAGCTTACAGGTATGCCAGGCTTTAAGGAAAAGGCTATTGAAATAGCAGCCGAGCGCGGGCTTGAGGTTGAGTTCAGACCTAAAAAATATCAGGAGCGTTTTGAAGAACTCAAACAGCAGTTCGCCCAGGAACGAGCAGAACGTAGCGGCGCAACTCAGGAACAGGCCAACAGCAGCGGCGCAAGTTCGAGCAAGCCGCAGCAGGAACGAGAGGCGCAGTCAGAGCTTACGTTAACCGGCTTTAAGGCAAGGGATCTACCTTACAATGAGCTTTCAAGAGATAGCGTAAGAGAGCTTGCTGTTACGCTTTCAGAAAGAAATATCTCTTTTAAGGAGCTTGCGGAGAATGCCAAAACATCCCCCGATAAGAGTGTTGGTGAGCTTATCGAGCAGATCGCAACTAAACCTGAATTGTCGCGTTCGGCTACTGGTCTTGAGCTTCATGTAACAACCATGTATGACCAGGAAAGCAACAGGACTAAAATTCTTGTTAATGACCTTCCTATGGATATTTACATTCAAACGGCCTCAGAAATCGCCCAGACCGATCCTGACGTTATCAGAATGCCATTGCTTGCTAATGAGGAACTTAGCCAGTTCACACCGCAGCAGCTTGAACAAGGTTATGCGGAAGGAGAGGTTAGTATTCCGGCTGTAACCATTAACGAAAATGGGCGTAGCGTCAACAAGGATATTCGTGTTGAGTTTGAAGCGATGGAAAATGACTCAACCTCCTATCGCGTAATAGTCAATGGACAACCAATGAAAGAGATCCACAAACCGGAGCAGGGCGGCAACATCGAGCAGTATGAAAAAGAAATGGCGGTTGTATCCAGTATAAAAAAAGCACTGGAGGAAAAAGGCATATCTACCATGAGCTATTTCAGCGATGCTCACAACTCGCCAACTGCACAGGTTGACCGCGATATTCGTAAAGCTGAAATGGAACTTTCTAAGGAATTGATACGCCATGATCAGTACGTGAAATCAGGTAACTCAGAGACAGCCAGAGAGCATAAGGCCGAAGTGCTGGACTATCTTAAGGATAAAATCGCAACGGCTAAAGAAGCGCGTGAAAATGTGCTTGAGGCGTTCGCTAAGAACGGCAGCAGTAGTGAACAGGCAAAAGCTAAAGAAATGGTTATCGTGGCTTCCAAGCTGCCTAAAGACTTCCTTTTAGGCGGGGATGGTAAAGCGTATAACGATGCGTTTACGCCTAAACCTTTCCAGGCATCAACCCCGCAACGGGAAAAGCATACGCAAGACCAAGCCAAACCATCACAACAGCCCAAAATATCCTTTGATCGTTAACCATGATAACCCGCCCTTAGAGGCGGGTTTTTTGTGTCGCAGGGCAGGGAGGTAATTTATGATCAAAATAACTGAACGTGTGTTATCGCGGGGCGGGAATGCTAAGTGACTGCTTTTAAAGAAAAGGCACTGAACGCCGGCGAGCTGGCCAGCTGCGACCGCGTGAGCCTCACGCGCCTGATTCCGTCAATTATTTTGGCGTATTATCCGCTCCTCAGCCGCGCTGTTCGTTCCTCGCTTCGCTGCGGTACGCCTCAGCACGGCTTGCGGTGCGGTTCGATTTAAAAAAAAGAGGGAATATCTTTTTCTACATCATTTCTAACGTATATACAACATGCTACAAAATACAACAAAAAGGGCTTCATATAAAGCCCTTTATATTTATTATAATTAGTATTCCGATAACCAGCCCCCTCGCTTGTTAACGGTTCTAACCATTCTCGCTTTCTTTACGTTCTGACGACGGCGTTTTTTATCTTCTGATTTAATAGCTATTGCATCACGATCAAAAAATGATTTAGTTTTCATATTTCACACCTTTTGATTTTGTTGACGATTAGCGGCTTTTAAATCAAGACGCAGGGAAGCAAGGTAGAAGTTATAAGCAATTTCGTTTTTAGCACCTGCCTGTACTAAAGTATTAAATCGCTGACTGGTTTCCTGAATAATCTTACGTTGAGATTTAGCTTGCATGTGATCACCTCAAAAGTGCCGTATGGAACTAATGATTAGTATAGTGCCATATGGCACATTTGCAAGCTTTTTTGTTTGCTTTTTGTTTGCTTTGTGTTTGTGGTTCGTTTTTTAAGTGTTTGCAAATAGTTTGCCCTTAGCAATACCTTCATCCGTTAGGGGCAGGGCATACCGAGAGCTTATAAATAATTTCAATCGTATAGGAGCTGGAGATCTAAAATTTCAATTGGTAAGGGAGGGTTAAAAATAGGATAATTTCTATGTCGGAAACGGCAACCCTCCTTAAATTGAAAGGTCAGGAAAATGATCATCGAACTAATTAAAAACCTTCCTCAAATCATCCTCGCTATCGCCACTCTTATTACAGCCATAACTCCACTTGTGAAGGTGCTTAAAAGCAAAAAGAAATAAAGTAAAAGCCCCTTCGGGGGCTTTTATTGTTTTTTTTGTTCAAGATAGCTAAGTAATTTACCCAAGAAAATAGAACCGTTAACCGTATTTGCGAAAATTAATAATATCATGCCTATCCCTCTCCCAAAGTACCAAACTTCACTTACAGGAGTATTGTTGCACAAGCTAGGCAATATAAAAAGGAAAGTGCAAAATCCAAAAATGAATTTAGCAAAATCCCATCTTAAGTTATCAATTGTAATCTTATTTTTCATCTTTTACCCCTATGCAATAATTATCTTTAAAATAAATTAATACACTTTCAATCAATCTTGATCCATAACTCGCAATTAGAAATATGAGAATAAAGTAACATATACCCCTCAAAACCTGAATTAAAAAAGTGTCACTTGATGAGGTAAAACTAGTTATGGACATAAAAAAAACACAAACAAATACCAAAAAATAAAAAGCATCCCTTTTAATATCTTCTAGTTCAACAGTTTTTTTTGGTTTATCCATATTATCAGACATACGACTCTCCGGTAATTATTTAACAAATTTCCAAGCTGATTTTGGCACTTTATCAAAATTCTTTTTACAGGCCAATTCTGCACGTCTATGATCTGCCGCTGATTGAAATGCTGTATAATCAATTTGACTGACTTTTAATTCCATATGCTCAACCATTTTTTCAAGCGTTTCATCAGTGTTTGCGCGCCGAAATTTAAATAAGAAATCTAACTTATCCATTTAGTTATTTTTTCCAGATTTATAGATGTACCATGCTTCGTTTGCCTGTTTAAAAGCCCACATCCACGCAAAGGCGAAAGCGATGCTTAAACCCGCCATATTCCATAACTGCGGTTGTGTATACTCATCACTATAAAAAACGAGTCCAGCCCCAGCAATCAGGCTTATAACCATGAATATCACGCCGCAGGTTACGTTAAAAATCACTCCGAACATATATCATTTCCTTCTGTATCAAACACACCAAAAACCGGAATGATTTCTTGTGGTGCTCGGCCAGTGATGACAAGGAACTTACGCCAGATTCCGTAAGGAATGTGTTTTTCTCCGTTCCTGTACTCTCTGATGCGTCGGCTTGCACCGTTTGAATGAATTCCTAATAAAACGGCAAGGCTGCTATCCGAACCATATTCAGGGAAGGTAGATTTAAACTGTTCAAACCACGCATTAACGAGAGAATGTGGCGGTGCAATCCAGCCTTGTTCTACCGTCAAAAAATACCGTTCATCCAGGGTAGAATAATCAACGGCTTTTGCTTTAGGGTAGGGCGCAGCCGCAGCATTTGATTGCAAAGCTAAAATTGATTGCTCAATCCCCTGTTTAAAGATCTCCATACGCTGCAATTTAATAGAAGGGAGATCTATTTTTATTCCGGTTTTCATGCTTGACCTCTTAAAACCCGTCTTTCAGTGAAAATAAAATAAAAGAATTATAACTAATATAAATTCTTTATAGTGTCGATTAGTCCTCAACTAACTTAGTTAGCAAAACGGCAAAGACAATAAGGTTTTTTGTCAACAATCGTTTACTTTCAACAAGCGGCATAAAATTAATCTCTTTTATAAAGGTAGGGGGCTAACCCCCTCCTTTGTTTAGCGCGGTTCCAGGACGATGTTTTTAACGTCAGAAACCTTGATGTTAACCAGGCTAAGTGATCCCGTTGCTACTGGTTCCCATACCTTTGATTGATGCAAGTGAAGGAAGCAGTAATAAAGGTAACGTGAAAGAACCAGATCCTGCCTTGTTACCTTAACTCCTATACTTTCAGGGTTGAAAGTGTAGGAGGGTTCGCCAACGGTTTTTAAAGAGCCTCGACGAATTATCCAAAAATCAGCATCAGGAAAATTCGTCTTAATGGTTGCAACATCAGAAAGTTTCATTCGTTTCCTTAGAGGGCTTAGCCTTCTCGGAACGAGTGGCTTTCTGTCGCCCCCGCAGGAACTATATTAGGCGTTTTGCGCCTAATATGCAAGGGTATTTATTATTTTTTGTACCTACTAACCTTTTAAGGCCAAAACGGATCTTTAAAAAAGTTGGAAATAAGCAGCAAACTTTTATTATCAAGCACCTTAGCCGCATGTACGAAATCAAAAGAAGCATTAAGTATGTTGTAACTATTTTCTTCATCTTTCCCCAACCATACACGCGCAAAGAAAACAGCCATTATGTACTCTCCGCTACTTAACACTGTCAGGGCGCGTTTAAACGCCTCTAGCCGAATCTCTCGACCTTCCCAATCCCAAAGGCTGTACAGGGTAGGGTATTTGCTTACAAGCTCTCTAAATCGCTCCTGATTAACGCTAAGGTTTGCCATAGTCATTACTCCTTATGTTGATTATGCAAATGTCGCCATTTCCACGGTTCGATTGCTTCATTCTCGCGCCACAGGCCAAGCCGGTTCTTACGCGCTTCATTTTCCTCGCGCTCCATCGCTTTACTGGATGGTACGTTATGGTAACGATACGCCCACGCATAGCCATTTTTAACCATTTCCGCATTGACCAGGTACGACGAGCATTCACTATCACACTTCTTAACGTACACTTGCGCCAGCGTTCTACCATAGCGATCTGTTCCCATGCCTCTGACCGCTACCGCGTCTGCACCTCTCACAAAGTCGGTTAGGAACTGTTTTGCTTTCTGGCCGTATGGCTGCTTTTTCTCAGGGGCATCAATATCGATCAGACGAACACGTAGAGTTTTATTATCCTCTGTAACCTCTAACGTATCGCCATCGAGGATGCGTGTCACAGTTGCAGCCAGCGAGAGGGAAGGGAGGAAACATACAACAATGATCCAATAAGCTAACTTCCGTTTCATTATTTCACCTTATTAAGTTGGTCAAGAAATGCAGAAACATCT
Organism: Siccibacter turicensis LMG 23730; assembly: GCF_000463155.2. Classification (GTDB taxonomy): domain Bacteria; phylum Pseudomonadota; class Gammaproteobacteria; order Enterobacterales; family Enterobacteriaceae; genus Siccibacter; species Siccibacter turicensis. The sequence goes on from NZ_AWFZ01000024.1 coordinate 26,601, forward strand.
TTGAAATGAAATTTTCGTTTCTTGTTCCAGCCTACAGAGATTGGTTTAGGTAAGGGAATGCCTTTATAGACCTGCTCATGTTCAAGAAGATAAGCTAACTCACCTTCAGTTATTTTAATGGATTCTGCAAAGCTCTTAAAATCAATTGTAAGCATACCTGTATTAGCCGCCATTATTAACCAACCCTTACACCATTAAAGTGAGTGTAGATTTACTATTTGTACGTTCGCAGGGGTAACTTTTACTGTTTCACCTTTATGAATGATGTTATCAGGGGCTTTAATTTCATTACTGATAAAGCTAACCTCATACTGTTTATTACGGCATGTTTTTTGATTAAACCAAATAACCTTTGTTTCTGGTTTATTTACAGGATGGACAAGAATCCCCGTCATAACGCAACCTGTAGCTGGTTCATCCAGCGAAATGTTAGCTGAATCGCTATCTTTGAAGTAATAGGTTAGCGGCAGCGGGGCGGCATGAGTCGCAAAAGTGAAAAGCATTAAAGATACCAGGCTGGTTTTATTAAGCTTCATGGTAATAATCGCTCCGCTAATTTAAAAGGAAGGGCGCTGGTACACGCTACCCGTTAATTGCATATTAGGCTCAAAGCGCCTAATATGCAATAGCAACGAACAAAAAAAAGTGCCATTAGGCACACAAACGCAACAGGCACATACTCAGATCTGTTCAGAGGGTAGGGTTAAATCAGTGCCGTTTGGCACTGATTTAACATAACAATGATTATGCGCCCTAAGTTGTTGATATGTAAGTATTATCTATCTGGCTGGCGCTGCACCAATCAGCCGCAGCGCCTTATCTACTTCTTCAACTCTTTGAATTGATATTCAGGACTTTGTTTTTCCACTCATCAAAGCTCAGGTCACTTTTATAGAAGGTTTTCCACTTTTTATAATGCTCAAAAGTTGCATCATTTAGATCATCCTTTTCGCATATTTTTTTATTCTGCCGAGCAATAACTTTACCTTTGCGCTTTTGCATTTTCTCATACAAGCGTAAAAAACGAGCGCCAAAAATATATTTAATATAATTCCGCTCTAAGAGTTCAGAGATATAAGCAGCTATATTAACCGTTGCATGAAATGTAGCGAATACAATTACACATAAGAACAAACCAGCCATAAAAAACTGCATTATTTCAGGAAACGACAACTCTAACCTATCCCACCACGAACTATACTCATGAATTGATTGAGGGAAAGAGCCTTTCTTTCCTGTCAACGAATCAAGAATAGAGGCCGAAAGCCACATGATAGGATTAAAAACACCAAACAAAGAAGCAATTGAGTAATAGCAGCTTGCGAGTATCACAGCCCAACTTAATAAAACTTCTAATAATTTAATATGCAGCAATTTATATTTTAATTTATTTCTCATATCAATTCCCCTCAACAATCAAATCAACTTCACAATCACCGCACATCAGGTTAGCGCTAGGTTTCGCCCACGCTTTCAAACCGCACTCAGGGCAGCAGAACGTCGCACGGCCTGTAGCGCCCTTTATAGGGGGTTTAATCATTATCCCTGCATTAGCATCATCATTGCCATCAATAATTGCAGCCTTGCCTTTGCTTACTGTCTCAGTAAGTTTGCTGATAAGCTCCTTATCGTTTTTGTCTGTTACCTTAAGCCAATCATCAAGAATATCGAGATTGGCCTTTGAAGGGATTACAGCACCCTCAGACCACTTATCATACCAGGAGATCGAAAAGCCATTTTTAAGCAGGTCATAAACTGCGGTCTGAAAGCGCCCACCGCGAATAATGTAATGAGTCATTTGCTGACCCGTCTTTTTCCCGCCAGGCATTCCCGTATTAGACGGCATCAAACCTACTTCTTCCATCTTCTTGCCCCAAACCCGATCATGATCCCCGCCCCTGCACTGCTTTACGCCTGGCGTGTAATGCTGCCATACGTGAACCATTTCATGACAAAGCGTAGAGA
>NZ_AWFZ01000025.1 GCF_000463155.2 Siccibacter turicensis LMG 23730
GCGATGCGTTGAGCTAACCGGTACTAATGAACCGTGAGGCTTAACCTTACAACGCCGAAGGTGTTTTGGTGTTGTATTTGAGAGATTTTCAGCTTGAGACGGATTAAACCTGTGGCCGTGCGGCGGCAGGTGAACAGAATTTGCCTGGCGGCTGTAGCGCGGTGGTCCCACCTGACCCCATGCCGAACTCAGAAGTGAAACGCCGTAGCGCCGATGGTAGTGTGGGGTCTCCCCATGCGAGAGTAGGGAACTGCCAGGCATCAAATT
>NZ_AWFZ01000026.1 GCF_000463155.2 Siccibacter turicensis LMG 23730
ACGCATCACTGGTGTTCGGGTTGTCATGCCAATGGCATTGCCCGGTAGCTAAATGCGGAAGAGATAAGTGCTGAAAGCATCTAAGCACGAAACTTGCCCCGAGATGAGTTCTCCCTGAGACTATAAGTCTCCTGAAGGAACGTTGAAGACGACGACGTTGATAGGCCGGGTGTGTAAGCGCAGCGATGCGTTGAGCTAACCGGTACTAATGAACCGTGAGGCTTAACCTTACAACGCCGAAGGTGTTTTGGTGTTG
>NZ_AWFZ01000027.1 GCF_000463155.2 Siccibacter turicensis LMG 23730
ATGGAAGGGCCATCGCTCAACGGATAAAAGGTACTCCGGGGATAACAGGCTGATACCGCCCAAGAGTTCATATCGACGGCGGTGTTTGGCACCTCGATGTCGGCTCATCACATCCTGGGGCTGAAGTAGGTCCCAAGGGTATGGCTGTTCGCCATTTAAAGTGGTACGCGAGCTGGGTTTAGAACGTCGTGAGACAGTTCGGTCCCTATCTGCCGTGGGCGCTGGAGAATTGAGGGGGG
>NZ_AWFZ01000028.1:0-508349 GCF_000463155.2 Siccibacter turicensis LMG 23730
CGATGCTGATATAACATGGGGTTGGCATAGTAATGCTCCTTGCTTGTGTATGAGTGAAAGAACTTCACCGGATACAAAGCAAGATGCGTGCCAGTTTTTATATAACTGAATTTAAAGGACTTTATTTTTAACGGGCGCGGCGGCAGGCCGGTTTTGCGCAAGATGTTGCGCGAACTGCGCATTTCGTTTGCAGACATTGCGCAAAAAGTTTTTTATGCCAGAAACTGAGCAAGAAGTTGCGCAGAATGCGCAAAAATATCGTCTGGCGCATCAGCCCACCCGTTCAGACGGGCTAAAAACGTTAAACATTCCTGGAAATGCCAAACCGTGAAGCCGAAGGGTTGTATCAGGCACGGGTCTGGGCCAGACTGAAATTTCTGTTTCAGTTACCCGTAAGGAGATGATGAATGCGTACGAATCGTCAGGCACGTCAGTTACTGAACCTGGAGCACTGGAACTCCAACAGCCGTAAAGCCAGCTCGCCGGACGGCAGCGGCAAGCCCATTCGTAAAGGCAGCGGCCGCAAGAAAAAAGCGTAACGTAATGAAAGAAAGCCCACTCCGGTGGGCTTTTTGTTGTCTGCGCGTTCGCTCCCCCCCTGCGTCTTTCCCCTTCCTTTCCTGTCATATGCACTATGGTTAGTGTTGATTTCACGATGACATGGAGCCGCTATGAAACTCAGTCCACTTGTTCTGCTTGCTACCGTTGCCCTTGCCGGGTGTCAGACCGGCCGTTCGCCGTCCAACGTTACCGCCCCCGGCGCGCCCACCACCACCAAAACGCAGGCGCTGGAAACCGGCGCGACGGTGTTGCAGTCCCGCCCGCCGGTGGAGGCGATCAGCGCCTGGCTGGATGGTTTTCACTTCTATAACGGGGATCGCAACGGCCAGATGGAAGCGCATCATTACGTGACCATTCTGAATGAGGACGTGATGCAGGCGGTGATCTACGACGGAAATACCAAAGACGCCAAGCTGATGGGCGTTGAGTACATCATCAGCGAACGGCTGTTTAAGACCCTGCCGCCGGAGGAGAAAAAACTGTGGCACAGCCACCAGCATGAGGTGAAATCCGGCAGCCTGGTTGCGCCCGGTCTGCCACAGGCCGCTGACCATGCGCTGATGGAGAAAGTGGTCAACACCTACGGTAAAACCTGGCATACCTGGCATACCGACCGGGACAAAACGCTGCCGCTCGGCATCCCTGCCCTGATGATGGGCTTCACCGCCGACGGCCAGCTCGATCCGGCGCTGGTTGCCGAGCGCGATCGCCGGCTGGGTGTGGATACCAAAGCGATCCGCGCCGCACGCAGCGATATCGTCGCACGGCCGGTAGTGAAAGGCGCCGATGCCTGGCAGCAGGGTGACGTCATCCAGCTGCAGCGCGTGCAGGGCGGCGGCGAACATGCCCACGGTAAAACCGGGTTCTCCGCCGCCGAGCAGCGTACCGGTCAACAATAAGCCTGGCCGTAACCGGTGACCCCATGGGCGGTTACACGCTACTATCACGCTTTTGCCGTTGGGGTTGCGCGGCTCGGCTGGTTCGAGCGCAACCGGCCCCACGGCGTCCGTAAGGAAAGGAAAACAATGAATCCCTGGTTTACTGAAGTCGTCGAGGCGCACGTCGCTATTGAAGCCTGGTTAGGTCGTGGAACGGGAAGCCTGGAGGCACTCATCGCGCGGTTCAGCTCGCAGTTCACGATGATTACCCCCAACGGGGCGGCAATCGACTATGAGGCGCTCACCGCGCTGTTCACCACCCAGCGGGCGGCGCGCGACGGCCTGCGAATTGATATCGATAGCATGACGCTGATACAGGCGTGGGACGATGGCGCGGTGGTGCGCTACCGGGAGCGGCAGAGCATGCCGGGAAATGACGCCACGGCGCGCTGGTCCACCGCCGTGTTCAGGCTGGAAAATCAGCAGCCCCTCTGGCTGTCGCTGCACGAAACTCTGATCCCGTAAGGCATCGAGTTGGCCACGACGTGGCTGATGCGAGGGTGAGGCTGTTTATTGGGGTGGCGGTAACCGCCTGAATCTTTCCGAGGTTCAACCTCTTAACCCGGCGTCAGCCGGGCTATTCTTTTGAATCACGTTATCCCGCGCTATGCCTTAATTCGGCTACAGTCTCGCGCAAGTTTTCAAGACACGCCGCCGCGGCCGGCCCCGCCCTTTCTAGCGCAGGTTCGGCGTTCGCAAAATAGTCATCAATCTGTGGCGGCGTAAAGCGAAGCATGCCGGGCAGGCTGCATATGAGCGATGTGCCAAAACGGTTTTTTAGCGCATCGGAACTCTGTTCGAGCGGTGCCGTGGCGTTAATGACGGAGACGGGATCCTTAATCAACGCCACGCTGAGCGCGATAGCCAGCGTTTCCGACTGGTCGTCATCAAGGGTAACGCCAATGCGGTTAATCGTGTCTGGCAATGCCCGGAGCGTCTCAATATTCGCGCGCTCAATCAGCCGAATATAAGCGTTCCATTCGTTCGATGCAGCTATACACGATGCCGAAAAAAGCGAGAGGAGAATAAGCATGCACCGTACGATCATCTGATCACCTCCAGCGTATGATCTCCTGACAGGATGATTTTGGCGCGAACGGTAGGTTGCATGATGATGCAGCCCTCGGAAGCAAACCCCGGCAAGGCTGGTGGGACCTTTTCGCCATGAATACGAAAAGCTGAGCGCCCAAAGCTATCGCCAGCTATCTGTTTCAAAATAATGGTCATGGGTCCCTTTGAGCGTGAATGCCCGGTGATGTGATAAGTCCCGCGTGGTAAAGGTCCCATGCCCCTAACATGCTGCCGATCCGGGTTGTTTTTATTCGTCAGATTCCCCGAATAGCCTTTACCTATGAGCTTGTCGTCATGCCACAACTCGCCCGTACTTTGAGAGTATATCCATGTCATAAACTGCCCTCCTGAGCTTTCCATAAATCACAGTGAACAAGGTTACCGTCGAGATATTTCCAGGTGATTTTTTCATAAGTTAATTCGAGCACTTCACCATGATCGTGATGCTCGTAATGCGGATCTTTAACGTCCTCCATGACAGGAACAATGCAGGTAATGCGGGCATTCTCGAGAAAAACACTAAAATATTCTTCTTCCTGACCAGCGTAATTTATTCGATAAAATTTAAGCTCGGCGGAAGAGAGGCATTTCCCTGAACTCACGAATTGATAGAGGTAGGGGCTGGAGGCGTCGAGCGACTTGGTGAGAATAAAGGGCGAATGTTCCGGCGTTGCCGTGACCCTGCCTGACAGGTTGTCTACGGGAAGTGAAACGCCATGAGCCAGCGCGGTAATCTCAATACTTCCCTCACGCTGGTGCACCTCGACGGAACCTTTGACCGGGTTTCCACCGTCATCCTTCAGCCATAAATAGACCGGTATAGCTATAAAACGAACTCCTTTTCCTGTTCAGAAGAGACAATTATGGCGGTCGGGTTCCTGGTGGGGGAAACGTCGTGTGGGGATTCGTTGACCTGGATTAACAGACCGCAACGTTTTCAGATTCTGGCTGTGATGCAAAGGGGCGCGCGCAACAGACCGCTTCTGAAGCCGCCTGAAACGCCTGCCTGCCGCACTGGAAAAGGCGGCGGCGCAATTTTTACGCAGCCGCCGCGCTCCTGGAGCAAAACCGCAGGACGGCCCCTCACCCCTCACCCCTCCGCCAGCAGCGCCCGGTCTTTACCTGCGGTTTTGGCCTGGTAGAGCGCATTATCCGCGCCCTGTTTGAGCCGCAGACCATCCTGCTCCGTCACGCCCTGGGTCAGGGTGAAACACCCGGCGCTGATGGTGACGATTTGTCGGGCGAGCTGGGTGGCGCTGTGGGGAATACGCAGCGCGCGCACGTTCTCTACCGCCTGATGTGCGAAAGCCAGCGCCGCTCCGGCATCGGTATCCGGCAGGATCATCGCGAACTCCTCCCCGCCGTAGCGCGCAATCAGCGCCCCGTCCGGAATGGCGATGCGGTTTAGCGCTTCCCCGACCCGCCGCAGACACTCATCCCCCGCCACGTGTCCGTAGGTGTCGTTGTAATTTTTAAAGAAATCGACGTCCACCATGATAAGCGACAGCGGGGTGCCGTTACGCTCGGCGTGCCTGAGCTGCGTGGTCAGGGTCAGCTCAAACTGACGGCGGTTGGCCAGCCCGGTCAGGCCGTCGACCAGCGCCATGGTTTGCAGGGTATGGTTGATGCTGGTGAGCTCATCCCGCAGGGTGGCAAGCTCCACCTGATTTTTCACGTTGAGCCGCACCTGGCGGAAGACGACGCCGCCGATGACCAGCACGCCGAAGGAAAACATAATGCTCAGCACAATCTCCGGCAGGCTGTCATGCAGCCAGTTCGACCACAGCGCCGGCTTATCGTATCCGGCGGCCACCACCAGCGGGTAGCGTTGCAGCCGGGCAAAGCCGAAGATACGGTCAACGTTGTCCACCGCCGAGGTCCAGGTCGCGCTGCCGTGATCCTTCTGGGTCAGCTCCCGGGTAAACAGCGGGCTTTGGGAGAGGTTGCGGTTGATCACCGAATCCGGGAACGGCCGGACATAAATCACCGTTCCGTCGAGGTTCATCATCGCCAGCAGGTCGCGCCCCTCCAGCTCAAAGTAGTTATAAAAGTGACGGAAATAGTCGATGGTGACGGTGGCGAGCAATACGCCGTTGAAGCCCCCGGCGGCATCGTTAAGGCGCAGCGACACCGGGATAATCAGATCGTTGGTGGTCCGGCTGCGGATGACGTGGCCGATATGGATGCCGTTATGGCCGTTCTGGCGGTGGTAGCGAAAATATTCCCGGTCAGCATTATTGTTGCGTGACGGGGGATGGTCATACGAGGTGGCTTTCCAGTTCCCCTGGGCATCATAGATAAACAGCCCGTGAAGCTGGGGTAATTTGTCGCGCAGTTCTACCAGCAGCCGGTGATACTTCTCCGCGTCGATGGCGTTAGTGTCTTCGTTCGCCAGGGTGCGGCGGATGTCCGTCAGCGCCAGCTCAATTTGCAGAAAGGTATCTTCCGCCTGGCGGGCCTGCGAGATCGAGAGGTTAACCGCGTTGCGCTTGGTGTCCTCCACCGTGCGCTCCCAGGATCGGTCGAGCGTCCAGGCGCTGGTCAGGATGCCGGCAAACAGCAGCACCAGGATGAACAGCGCGATCGTCCGTCCCAGTGAGGAGTTCAGCGCCAGCGCGCCCGATATCTGTTTTGTGAGTGGCAATACGATCTCTCCCGGATTCAGCCTGACATAAGCATAACAGAGGCTGGCGATGCGACAGCTTTCCTGCGTTCCGGCGCGATGCAGGCGGCGGCGATTCACCCTGTCTGACGGCTTTTTCCCCGTAAATTTAACGTCGAATGTGACAAATATCACATCTGTGCCAGGCTTAAAGTCACCTGAAAACGACGTTCAAGGAGCCTTATATGACGACGCAAGCGAACAAATCCATCGTCTCAGCCGACTACCCCACCCCGCCATTTGCCGAGCAACCGCAGCCTGCACCGGGTCTTGCCAGCAAGATGATCCCGGTTCCGGATCACGGTGAGAAGAGCTATCGCGGCAGCGGTCGTCTGACCGGGCGCAAAGCGCTGATCACCGGCGGCGATTCAGGTATCGGACGTGCGGTGGCGATTGCCTATGCGCGTGAAGGCGCGGATGTCGCCATCAACTATCTGCCGGAAGAAGAGCCGGATGCCATCGAAGTGATTCGCCTTATCGAAGCTGAAGGCCGTAAAGCGATTGCCATTCCGGGCGATATTCGCAGCGAAGCCTTCTGTCAGCAGCTGGTGAAAGAGGCCGTCGAAAAGCTGGGCGGGCTGGATATCCTGGTGAATAACGCCGGTCGCCAGCAGTTCAATGAATCGATCCGCACCCTGTCGACCGAAGATTTTGACGCGACGTTTAAAACCAACGTCTACGCCATGTTCTGGATCACCAAAGCAGCGGTAGATCACCTGCCGCGCGGCGCTTCGATCATCAACACTTCGTCGGTGCAGGCCTACAACCCGAGCGATATCCTGCTGGATTACGCCCAGACCAAAGCCTCCATCGTGGCCTTTACCAAATCGCTGGCCAAACAGCTGGGTAAAGAGGGTATCCGCGTGAACGCGATCGCCCCAGGCCCTTACTGGACGCCGCTTCAGTCCAGCGGTGGTCAGCCGCAGGAAAAAGTGATGCAGTTCGGGGCCAGCGCACCGCTGGGCCGTCCGGGTCAGCCGGTTGAGATTGCACCGCTCTACGTCACCATGGCCTCGCAGGAGAGCAGCTTCAGCTCCGGCCAGGTATGGTGCTCCGACGGCGGTACCGGCACGCTGTAACGCACGCTTCGCATGAATCCACGTGGCTACGTATTGTAGCCACGTTTTTTTTGGTGCCCGACAAAGACGACAACACGTGAAAAATAAAAACTATCACTCGCCCGTCAGGCAGGACGGGTTCGCCGGGCTGGGCGACTATGCTGCCATTGGGGAAGGACGATCGGTGGCGCTGATTGCGCCGGACGGTTCCATTGACTGGTGGTGCGCCCCGAACCTTGATTCCCCTCCGCTGTTTGACCGCATCCTCGACCCTGGCATTGGCGGCTACTTCCAGCTGGTGCCGGCGCTGCCGTATTGCGTTTCCCGTCAGTACCGCGAAGACAGCAACGTGCTGGAGACCCGCTTTGAGACGGAAACCGGGTCGGTGCTGATCACCGAGTCGCTGAACAGCACGCTTGCCGGCAGGCTGCCCTGGAGCGAACTGGCCCGCCGCATCGACGGTATTGAGGGCCACGTGACGCTGAACGTCAGCCTGCGTTTCGGTACCGCTGCCGAGACGCGCTCCCCGTGGATGGCGAACACCTTTAAGGGCGATGTGTTTCACATTGCCGATCTGATGGCGATGCTGCGCACCAGCAATGACATTGAGATTACCCACTGCGACGATGAAAAAATTACCGCCCAGCTGATGACCTCGCCGGGGTCACGCTCGCTGGTCGCCCTGCTGGTTACCGAGAAAGAGCCGCTGGCGGTGCCGGATCTCTCTGCCATCGACGACCGCATCGAAACCAGCCACCTTGCCTGGTGCGACTGGACCCGCAGCCTCAGCTACCACGGTCTCTACGACAAACACGTCAAACGATCCGCGCTGGCGCTGAAGTTTCTCTGGTACTCCCCGACCGGCGCGCTGGCGGCGGCGGCCACCACCTCGCTGCCGGAAGGCATTGGCGGGGAGAAAAACTACGACTACCGCTATGCCTGGGTGCGCGATGCCTGTCTGATCATCAAAGCGTTCGTGTTCCTCGGTGCGCTGGAGGACTGCAAAGCCGCCTTCTCCTGGCTGTCAAAAACCATTATTCGCCACGGGCCTGAGCTGCGCGCCTGCTATACGCTTGAGGGCGACGAGGTGCCGGCCGAGTACTATCCGCCGCTGCGCGGGTATCGGGATTCCCGCCCGGTGCGGGTGGGCAACAACGCCCGCAACCAGATCCAGCTCAGCATGTACGGCGACATGCTCGCCACCGCGCAGCTGTTTATTGAGGCGGGACACGTGCTGGATCTCGCCACCTCGCGCCTGCTTGGCGAACTGGCGAACTGCTGCGCCGACAGCTGGCGGCAGAAGGACTCCGGCATCTGGGAGTTACCGGACGAGCAGCACTATACCCACTCGAAGATGGCCTGCTGGCTGGCACTGGATCGCGCCGTGGCGATGGCGGAACAGAAGCACATCGAACCGACCTGGGTCGGGCGCTGGCAGCGCGAGCGCGATCGGATCCGCGACTGGATCGAAACCCACTGTTGGTCGGAGAAAAAACAGGCCTACGTGTTTTACGTCGGGGACGACGAGCGGCTGGATGCCGCGCTGACGCTGGTGCACGACTACGGCAACAGCGTTAACCCTCAGCGCATGCTGGCTACCTATCGCGCCATCAAAGCGGAGCTGGGACACGACACGCCGATGCTGTACCGCTACAGCGAGGTGGAAAAGGAAGAAAGCACCTTTGTCGCCTGCTCGTTCTGGCTGGTGGAAGCCCTCGCCGCGATGGGGGAAACCGACGAGGCCCAGGCGGCCATGACCGGGATCCTGGAGAGGATCTGCGACCGGGGCAATGTTGAAACCTTTAACGAGATGTTTGATGTGCGTACCGACGAGTGGCGCGGCAACCTTCCTCAGGGGCTGAGCCATCTGGCGCTGATCTGCGCCGCGCAGGCGCTTTCGGAAAAATGCCGCGCCACACGCGACTGACGCACGCGTAGCTAAGGAGAAGACGATGACCATCAGAGGTATCGAACATATTGGTATTACCGTCGCCGACCTCGCCGGGGCGGAGCGGTTTTTCATCGAGGCGCTGGATGCCAGCGTGCTCTACCGCATCGTGCCGCCCGGCGCGGCGGACAACACCATCAGCGGCGACCAGATGACGCGGCTTAATGGCTTTCCCCCGGAGATGCGGGTTACCGGCCTGGCCATGCTGCGTCTCGGCAACGGCTGCAATATCGAGCTGTTTGAGATCGATCCCGGCGTGGCGGACGCGCCCGGAAATATCAGCCAGGCGGGCCTGAACCACCTGTCGGTTTACGTGGACGACATTCAGCAGGCCGGCGCACGGGTAAAAGCACAGGGCGCTACGCTGTTTGACGGGCCGAGCGACTGCTTTGCTCAGGAAGAGGGCCGCGGCAACCAGACCTGGTTCTGCCGCACGCCTTTTGGCCTGCTGATTGAACTCATCTCCCTTCCCTCGCCGCTTCGCTACGATGCGCAGGCGCAGCAAACCCGCAGGATCCCCCAGCGCTGACAGGCCTCTCCCACGCGGGCATCGCCCGCGTTGTCATACCCTCGTCACCGTCCTGACAAAAATTAACAATAAATTTTCATTTTTCAGCCAGACTTTAAGCACATAGCGTCGCCATGACATTTATTTTCGTCTAAACCTATACAAGAAAAACATTGATGTATAACTTTGCATACCGCTGCACACAGGCTCAGACTGCGACACCCGTTGCGGGTCAGCGCTATTTCCATTTCATCTGCGAGACGCCGGGTACCAACCATGACAAGACCCTTTGAAACACATCCCGGTCACGACGGGGAACTGCATGAGCTGCACGCTGCCCTGCAACGTCGCCTGGATGAACTGCTGCCCGTTGGCGATGAACGGGATCGGGTCAGCAGCGCAATGCGCGAAGGCGTACTGGCACCGGGGAAGCGCATTCGCCCGCTGCTCCTGATCCTCGCCGCCCGCGACCTCGGCTGCGATCGCGACCACCCCGGCCTGCTGGATATGGCCTGCGCGGTGGAGATGGTCCACGCCTCGTCGCTGATCCTCGATGATATTCCCTGCATGGATAACGCGGCGCTCCGGCGCGGTCGTCCTACCATTCATCGCCAGTATGGTGAAGACGTGGCAATTCTCGCTGCGGTAGCGTTGCTCAGCAGCGCCTTTGGCGTGATGGTCGCGGCGCAGGGATTGTCTCCCGAGTGCCGTAGCCAGGCGGTGGCAGAGCTGTCGATGGCGGTCGGTACCCAGGGTCTGGTACAGGGTCAGTATAAGGATCTGCGTGAAGGCACCGCCCCGCGCAGCGCCGAGGAGATCGCCACCACCAACGAACTGAAAACCAGCGTGCTGTTTGGCGCCACGCTGCAAATTGCGGCCCTGGCGGCAGGCGCCTCGCCGGCGGCGCGCCAGAAAATGCGCTGCTTTGCGCAGGATTTAGGCCAGGCGTTCCAGCTGCTGGACGACCTGGCGGACGGCCATGCCGGGACCGGCAAAGACATCAATAAGGACGCGGGTAAGTCCACGCTGGTGGCGATGCTCGGCAGCGACGCGGTGCGCGAGCGGCTCGACACCCATCTGCGCCGCGCAGACGCCCATTTTTCACGCGCCTGCGGAAAAAACCAGGCCACGCGACGCTTTATGCACGCCTGGTTTTCCAAACAGCTGGCCGCGTTTAGCTGAGCAACGGATACACCCCGGTAATATTTGTGGAGATCACATGAAGGACGCGCATCTGGTTCAGCGTAAAAATGACCACCTGGATATCGTGCTGCACCCTGACCGGGCGATGAGTACCATTCGCACCGGATTTGACGCCTGGCGTTTTGAACACTGCGCCCTCCCGGAGCTGGATCTCGACGGTATCGATCTCTCCACCACCCTGTTTTCCCGCCCGCTGAAAGCCCCGGTGCTGATCAGCTCCATGACCGGCGGCGCGGCGCGCGCCAGAGACATTAACCGTCATCTGGCCCAGGCGGCGCAAACCCTCGGGCTGGCGATGGGCGTCGGTTCCCAACGCGTGGCGCTGGAGGACGGCGCGCAGCACGGGCTGGATGCCCAGCTACGCCATATCGCCCCGGACGTGCCGCTGCTGGCTAACCTTGGCGCGGCGCAGATCCGCGGTGCGCAGGGGCTGGACTACGCCCGGCGCGCGGTGGACATGATCGACGCCGACGCGTTAATTGTGCATCTGAACCCGCTGCAGGAGGCGCTCCAGGGCGGGGGCGATCGCGACTGGCGCGGCATCCTCAACGCCATTGCGCAGCTGGTGCGCGACCTGCCGGTACCGGTGGTGGTTAAAGAGGTGGGCGCCGGGATCTCCCCGGACGTTGCCTGCCGGCTGGCGGACGTCGGCGTGACGATGATCGACATCGCCGGCGCGGGCGGCACCAGCTGGGCGGCGGTGGAAGCTGAACGCGCCCCAACCCCCGAGGCGCGAAACGTGGCGATGGCCTTTGCCGACTGGGGCATTCCTACTGCCGATGCGCTGCGTCGCGTCCATCTTGCGCTGCCTGATATCCCGCTTATCGCCTCCGGCGGCATCGCCAACGGCATTGACGCAGCGAAAGCCATCGCGCTGGGTGCAGATCTGGTGGGCCAGGCCGCGGCGGTGCTGGCGCATGCCAACGCCTCCGGCGACGCGGCAATTGCCCATTTCCGCACCCTGATCGCGCAGCTGCGGGTCGCCTGTTTCTGTACCGGCAGCGCAAACCTGAAGGCGTTGCGACACGCCACGCTGCTTCCGGTCAACGGCGGCGCATCCCTGTGACGCAGTACGGCGCCTTATACCGGGGAGCGGTATGAAAAAATGGGATCTGATTCTGGTCGGCGCGGGGCTGGCCAACGGGCTTATCGCCTGGCGACTGAAGCAGCGTCATCCGACGCTTGCCGTGTTAATGCTGGAGTGCGGCGACGCGCCCGGCGGAAACCACACCTGGTCCTTTCATCAGCACGATATCACGCCAGCCCAGCACGCCTGGCTGGCACCGCTGGTGGCCCATCGCTGGGACGGATACGACGTCCACTTTCCGGACGTGTCGCGTACCCTGCACGACGGCTACCTGACCATCACCTCCACGCGTTTTGCCCAAGCGATGCGCGGGCTGATGAAAGAGAACCTGCTGACAAACGTGACCGTGTCACGGGTGATCGGTCAGGAAGTGGCCCTCAGCGACGGACGACGCTTTACCGCCGGGGCGGTGATTGATGGCCGCGGCTATCAGCCCTCGCCGCACCTTAGCATTGGCTATCAGGCGTTCATCGGCCAGGAGTGGCAGCTGGCCGCGCCCCACGGGTTAACGCGCCCGATCCTGATGGATGCCCGCGTCGCCCAGGGCAACGGCTACCGCTTTGTCTATACCCTGCCGCTCAGCGCCGACACCCTGCTTATCGAAGACACGCACTACATTGATGGCCCGACGCTCGACGCCGATTCAGCCCGCGCGCGAATTGCCGATTACGCCCGTCAGCAGGGCTGGCAGCTTGCGCGGCTGGTGCGTGAGGAACAGGGGGCGCTGCCGATTACCCTGTCCGGCGATCCGGCCGCCTTCTGGCACCAGTTCCATCATCAGCCGGTCAGCGGCCTGCGCGCCGGTCTGTTCCATGCCACCACCGGCTATTCGCTGCCGCTGGCGGTTCGGCTGGCGGACCGCATCGCCAACGCGCCGGGACTGCATCAGGGCGCGCTCTATCAGCTGATCGCCGATTTCGCGGCGCATCACTGGCAGACACAACGCTTTTTCCGACTGCTTAATCGCATGCTGTTCCTGGCCGGCACACCCGACCAGCGCTGGCGCGTGATGCAGCGGTTTTACCAGCTTGACGAGCAGCTGATCGCCCGCTTTTATGCCGGCCAGCTTCGCTCCGCCGACCGCGCGCGCCTGCTGCTTGGCAAACCGCCGGTGCCGATTGTCGGGGCGATCAAAGCCCTGCTCCACACTCATTCTTCTCTGCGAGCCCATCATAAATGAAACAAACCATTGTAATTGGCGCCGGGTTCGGCGGACTGGCGCTGGCGATTCGCCTCCAGGCGGCGGGCATTCCTACCACGCTACTGGAGAGCCGCGACAAACCCGGCGGCCGCGCCTATGTCTATGAAGATCGCGGCTTTACCTTTGACGCGGGTCCCACCGTCATCACCGATCCCTCCGCCATTGAGGAGCTGTTCACCCTCGCCGGAAAACGGCTGGAGGACTATGTCGAGCTGATGCCGGTGACGCCGTTCTACCGCCTGTGCTGGGAAGACGGCAAGGTTTTCGACTACGCCAACGATCAGGCGGCGCTTGAGTCGCAGATCGCCGCCTTTAACCCGAACGACGTGGCGGGCTATCACCGCTTCCTCGACTACTCCCGGGCGGTGTTTGCCGAAGGCTATCTGAAGCTCGGCGCGGTGCCGTTTCTCTCGTTTCGCGACATGCTACGCGCCGGCCCTCAGCTGGCGCGACTGCAGGCGTGGCGCAGCGTGTACGACAAAGTGTCGGCCTACGTGGAAGACGAGCACCTGCGCCAGGCATTCTCGTTTCACTCGCTGCTGGTGGGCGGCAACCCGTTCTCCACGTCTTCTATTTACACCCTGATCCACGCCCTGGAGCGGGAATGGGGCGTCTGGTTCCCGCGCGGCGGCACCGGTGCGCTGGTTCAGGGCATGGTGAAGCTGTTTCAGGATCTTGGCGGCACCCTCACCCTTAACGCCCAGGTTGAGCGGCTGGAGACGGTGGACAATCAGGTGAAGGCCGTGCATCTGGTTAACGGGCAACGGCTGGAAGCCGCGGCGGTGGCCTCGAACGCGGACGTGGTGAATACCTATGCCCGACTGCTCGGCCATCACCCGCACGGCGCCGCTACGGCCAAGAAGCTGAAACGCAAGCGCATGAGCAACTCGCTGTTCGTGCTCTATTTTGGTCTGGATCACCATCACACCCAGCTGGCGCACCACACCGTCTGCTTTGGCCCGCGCTATAAAGCGCTAATCGATGAAATTTTTAGCGCCGACACCATTTCGGAAGACTTTTCGCTCTATCTGCATGCGCCCTGCGTGACCGACCCGTCGCTGGCCCCGCCGGGGTGCGGCAGCTACTATGTGCTCGCGCCGGTGCCGCACCTCGGTAACGCCCCGCTCGACTGGAGCGTGGAAGGGCCGCGCCTGCGGGATCGCATTTTTGATTATCTCGAAGCGCGCTATATGCCGGGGCTGCGCTCCCAGCTGGTGACGCACCGCATGTTCACGCCGGAAGATTTTCGCGATACGCTCGATGCCTGGCAGGGGTCGGCGTTTTCGCTGGAGCCGATCCTCACCCAGAGCGCCTGGTTCCGGCCGCACAACCGCGACAGCGTGGTTGACAACCTCTACCTGGTCGGCGCCGGAACGCATCCCGGCGCTGGCGTGCCGGGCGTGATCGGCTCCGCCAAGGCAACGGCCCAGTTAATGTTAAAGGATTTAGCGTAATGTCCCAGCCGCTTCTCGAACACGCCAGCGCCACCATGACCGCCGGTTCTAAAAGTTTCGCCACCGCCTCAAAGCTGTTTGACAAACGCACCCGGCGCAGCGCGCTGATGCTCTATACCTGGTGCCGCTATTGCGACGATGTTATCGACGGACAGGTGGCGGGTTTTGCTGCCCCGACCGAGCAGAGCGACACGCCCGAGGCGCGCCTGCAGCGGCTGCGTAAGATGACGCGCCGCGCCTACGACGGGGAAACCATGCAAGAGCCGCCGTTCGCCGCGTTTCAGGAGGTTGCCCTCGCCCATGCCATTCCGCCTACTCAGGCCTTCGACCACCTGGAAGGCTATGCGATGGACGTGCGCAACGAGCGCTATTACAGCCTCGATGATACGCTCCGCTACTGTTATCACGTGGCGGGCGTGGTCGGCCTGATGATGGCCAGGGTGATGGGGGTGCGGGACGAAGCCACGCTGGATCGCGCCTGCGATCTGGGTATTGCCTTTCAGCTCACTAATATCGCCAGGGATATCGTTGACGATGCGCAGGTGGAACGTTGCTACCTGCCGCAGCAGTGGCTGGCGGAAGTCGGACTCAATGAACAGACCTGCACCGTGCGGGCCAACCGTCCGGCGCTGGCGCGTCTGGCGGCGCGGCTGGTGACCGAGGCTGAGCCCTATTATCAGTCAGCGCTTGCCGGGCTGGGGGATCTGCCCCTGCGCTCCGCCTGGGCGATTGCCACCGCGCACGGGGTGTATCGTGAGATCGGGGTGAAGGTGCTGATGGCGGGTGAAAAAGCCTGGGATACCCGCCAGGGCACGACGCGCACGGAGAAGCTGGCGCTGGTTATTTCCGGCGCGAAGCAGGCGATGGCTTCCCGGAAGGCGAGCTGGCCGCCGCGCGATCCGCACCTCTGGCAGCGCCCGCGCTAGCGGGTCTGCCGTTACGTTCGCGCAGCACCGCCTGCAGCTTGTCCACCGGTGGGGCGTAGATAAACCCGAAGGAGACGCACCCTTCGCGCCCCCGCACCGCGTGATGCAGCCGGTGCGCCATGTAGAGGCGGCGCAGATAGCCGCGGCGCGGCACGTAGCGGAACGGCCAGCGCTGGTGGACTAAACCATCGTGAACGATAAAGTAGATCACGCCGTAGCCGGTCATTCCCGCGCCAATCCACTGAAGCGGCCAATACCCTTCGCTGCCCGCGTAAATCAGCGCAATGGCCAGCAGCGCAAACACCACCGCATAGAGATCGTTACGCTCAAACGCCCCTGTGCGCGGGGTATGGTGCGAGTGATGCCAGCCCCATCCCCAGCCGTGCATGATGTACTTATGTGCGAACGTTGCCACCCCTTCCATGATGATGATAGTCAGTAGCACGATCCCGGTATTCCACAACGCAAGCATAGGTTTTTCCTGTAGTTGACAGCCCCTAAAGCGTAGCCTGGAATGCCAGGAAACATAAGCGTAACCTCGGGGATAATGCGCTTTTCAGGCGTAAAAGCATTCATGACAATTATTCATCGCGCCACGTTCACGCCGTGACGCCCTGCTCACCGCGCGGCAGCAGCCGCATCGGCTGATAAACGCGTCCGGTTTCTGCGCGTCATCGCCCGGTGTGCGCGGCGTCAACGCACTAAAACTTACTCTCAAAAGGCGGCCCGAAAAGGCTACCCTTTTTTATTCTTGTCATATACTCGATCTAACCTGAATTATTGCCGTAACGTACCGCTTCGTTTGAGGTTATCCCTGGTGCGTTTTTTTCGCGTGGCGTCAGTTAATTATTACAATTCAGCATGAATTCTTAGAAAAGATGATAAACAGGGATGCTAAAATTAGCTCTACACTGATACACAACCTGGAGGTAATAATCTGTATGTTTAATAAGGCGACACGCTTACCGCTATCCAGGGAGTCAGAAAGAGACGTTCGTTATGAGCTGGACCCCTGTGAACTGAAACTTGACGAGATGATGGATGCGGAGCCGCAGCCGGAGATGATCGAAGGGATGCCGGCGTCCGACGCGTTGACCCCGGCCGATCGCTATCTCGAACTCTTCGAGCATGTGCAGTCGTCTCGTATTTTTCCCGACAGCAAAACCTTTCCCGACTGCGCGCCAAAAGGCGACCCGCTCGATATTCTCATTAACTATCGTAAGGTTAAACGCAGCAAAGATTTCGACCTGCGTAAATTTGTAGAGGATAACTTTTATCTGCCTGAAACCGGCGGGCGTCATTATGTTTCAAATCCTGAAAATACATTACAGGAACATATTGATAGTCTGTGGCCGATATTAACCCGCGAACCGCAGGACCATATTGAATACTCCTCGCTGCTGCCCCTGCCCCAGGCTTACATTGTGCCGGGCGGTCGCTTCAGTGAAACCTACTATTGGGATTCCTATTTCACCATGCTGGGTCTGGCCGAGAGCGGGCGCGACGATCTGCTGCGCTGCATGGCCGACAACTTTGCCTGGATGATTGAGACCTACGGTCATATTCCCAACGGCAACCGCACCTACTATCTGAGCCGCTCCCAGCCGCCGGTGTTCGCGCTGATGGTGGAGCTGTTTGAAGAGGATGGCGTACGCGGTGCGCGACGCTATCTGGATCATCTGTTGAAAGAGTACGCCTTCTGGATGGACGGCGCCGAATCGCTGGCCAATAACCAGGCCTATCGTCACGTGGTGCGACTCCCGGACGGGTCCCTGCTGAACCGCTACTGGGACGACCGCGACACGCCGCGGGATGAGTCCTGGCTGGAAGACGTGCAGACCGCGAAACTGTCGGGGCGCCCGGCGGCGGAAGTTTACCGCGACCTGCGTGCGGGTGCGGCATCGGGCTGGGACTACTCCACCCGCTGGCTGCGCGATCCGCACCGTCTGGCGAGCATTCGCACCACCCAGTTTATTCCGGTGGATCTGAACGCCTTCCTCTATAAGCTGGAAACCGCCATTTCTAACATCGCCGGTCTGAAAAAAGATGAGCTGACTTCCGCCAGCTTCCGGCGCAAAGCGGCCGACCGCCTTGAAGCGGTGAACCGCTATCTGTGGGACGTGCAGACCGGCTGCTATCGCGACTACGACTGGCGACGCAATGAGCTGGCGTCGTTCTCGGCCGCCTGCGTGGTGCCGCTTTATGTTGGTATGGCGTCGGATGAACAGGCGCAGCTGCTGGCGCGCCACATCCGCGAACGCCTGCTGACCCCGGGCGGTATTCTTGCCACCGAGGTAGAGAGTGATGAGCAATGGGACAAACCCAACGGCTGGGCGCCGCTGCAGTGGATGGCGATTCAGGGGCTGAAAAACTATCACCTCGATGAGCTTTCCGACGAAATTGCCCAGAACTGGCTAGCGACGGTGACGCGGTTCTACACCCAGCACCACAAGCTAATTGAGAAATATCACATCGGTAACTCCCAGGCGCGTCCCGGCGGCGGCGGCGAATACCCGCTCCAGGACGGTTTCGGCTGGACCAACGGCGTCACCCGCCGGTTGTTAGGCCTCTACAATAAGTCCTGAGCCCCCTTCCGTTATCTGCTTATCAGCCCGCGTAACCCGCGGGCTTTTTTTGCTGCTAAGCGCTTGCGGCACTGATGCTGAAGTTGTGCTGCAATACTAAAACAATAAGTATGTTGTAACTAATGAAGGGTGAAAAACAACCCGGCCTGTGCCGGGTCGCTTATTAGCACAGCGGGGCAACCGCGCTGCGCATGCCTTTACTCAGAATCGCATCCAGATCGGTGGCAACCTGTTCAGCCAGGCCCGGTACCTGGGTCAGGTCCTGCTCCCAGTGGTCGGCATCTGCCAGCACGCGGTCTACCAGTTCACGGGTAGCGATCTGTTTATCGCCGTGCATCTGCCACAGAGTGGCATAACGCTCCAGCCAGTGGGCATCGTCCTGCAACGGATAGGTGACACCGTCACGCTCGCCGCGGTAGAACGCAATCAGCGCAGCCAGCGCAAAGGTCAGGCGCGGTGGCACCAGCCCCGCCGCCTTCTGCCCTGCCAGCAGCTGCGGCAGAATACGGGTGCGGAACTTGGTCATGCCGTTCAGGGCAATAGAGAGCAGCTGGTGTTTGATGTACGGGTTGCGGAAACGGCTTACCACCGCATCGGCAAACGACTTCAGCTCATCCGCAGGCAGGTCGAGCACCGGAATGATCTCATCATGAATCGCTTTTTCTACAAAGCCGCAGATCTGCGCATCGTCCATCGCCTCACCCACGGTATCCAGCCCGGCCTGCCAGGCCACCGGCACCAGCGCAGTGTGCGCGCCGTTGAGGATCGCGACTTTACGCTCTTTATAGGGCTTGATGTTATCGACAATCAGCACGTTCAGCGGCAGTTGGTCGAGATGCAGCTCCCGGGCGAGCCAGGTGGGGCCCTGAATCACAAACAGATAGAAGTGTTCAGCGGTATCGAGAAACGCGTCGTGGTAGCCCAGTTCAGCTTCCAGCCCGGCGACCTCGTCGCGCGGATAACCGGTCACGATGCGGTCAACCAGGGTAGAGCAGAAGGTGTTTGCCGACTCCACCCAGGCGATAAACGCCGCCGGCAGCGCCCAGTCGTGGGCATAGCGCAGCACCAGCTCGCGCAGCGCCTCGCCGTTATAGTCGATAAGCTCACAGGGGATGATCACCCAGCCTTTGTCCTGCGCTCCGCTGAAATGGCTGTAGCGCTCGAACAGGAGACGCGTCAGCTTCGCCGGATAGCTGCTCGCCGGCGCGTCGTCGAATTTGTCGTCGGCGTGATAGCTGATGCCCGCCTCGGTGGTGTTGGAGAACACGAAGCGCATCTCCGGGTTGTGGGCGAGCTTCAGAAACTCGTCATACTGCCCGTACACGCTGATTTCACGATTCACCGAACGAATAAGGCGCGCATCGCTGACCGCGTCCCCTTTCTCATTCAGACCGCGAATGATAGTGGTATAGAGCCCATCCTGGGTGCTGAGAGACGGTGGGAAGGTGCTGTCGATGGGACGCACTACCACCACACCGGCATTCAGGTCGGTGTTTTCATTTAACAGATCGATTTGCCAGTCGACAAAAGCACGCAGGAAGTTCCCCTCACCGAACTGAATGATACGTTCAGGATAGTGAGCACCGGGAAAATCGCGACGATTCAAAGTTTTCACAGTCGATTCCTTGGTGAATTATTATCAGACAATGTAAGGCATTGCCGGACCACCGTATCAGAAACGATTAAAGTGAAACCCCGTTTTGATCAATTCGGGCAGACATATTAAAAAATTTATAAGGCTTTATAAAAAAGAGTTGTAGCGCAGGGTTCGCCGCCCGGCATCAGGGCGTAATCGGGGATGACGCCGGCACGCTGCCAGCCTGTGCGCGTATAGAAGGTTTCTGCGCCGCTGCCGGTGGCAGTGTCGAGTACCAGCAAGGTTTTGCCCGCGTCGCGTGCGGCCGCTTCGAGTTGTGCCATCAGCTGTTGCGCCACGCCCTGACGACGCGCGCGGCTGTGCACCAGCAGCTTCGCCACGTCGGCGCGGTGCGGCTGATTGTCCGGCTGGCCGGTGATAAGCTGCGCGGTGCCAACCACCTGCCCTGAAGCATCCTCGCCAATCAGTACCACACGCTCGTGCCCGGCGACGCCCAGCGCGATCTGCTGCCAGAACGCGGCGGCCCGCTCCCGGCTTAACGGCGACATAAAGCCAATCGATGCGCCGCTGTGGACGCTGTCGATTAACAGGTCCACGAGTTCATCAAGACGGGTCAGAATCTGGTGCGAAGCGAGACGGGAGAAGGTAAAGGACATAGTACGCGCCTGACTGAAACAGAGGCATTCACTATGCCAATGACCTGTCGGTAACGCAATCAGGCGCGTCAGAGGAAAAGGTTATGACGCGTCGGGCTCGCCCTTCTCGCGTTTGGCCTTCATGTGATACAGCCGCTGATCGGCGGTCTGGAACAGGGCCGCCAGTGAGCCGTGCTCAATCTCATCATACTCGGTCACGCCCCAGGAAAAGTTGAGCCGCCACGGACGCTCGGTGCAGGCGTTGAACGCGTTGACCTTCTCGGTCAGATACTGCATCGCAATCCACGCGCCCTTCTCATCGGTATCGGCAAACAGGATGGCAAACTCATCCCCGCCCTGACGCGCCAGCAGGTCGGCGCCGCGGAAGGAGCCTTTCATCAGCTCCGCCATCGCCAGCAGCGCGTCGTCACCCTCTTTATGGCCCCAGGTGTCGTTGATCGCCTTAAACTTATCAAGATCGATACAGGCCAGGGTCAGCGGCTCGGCGCGACGGCGCGAGCTGGAAAACGCGTAGGTCGCCATGTCCTTGAAGCCGCGGCGGTTCAGCAGCCCGGTCAGCTCATCGGTCGTGGCAGCGTTGACCACCGCAAACTCATCCTCAACAATCGCCGCCAGATCTTTCAACATCGCCACCTCTTCCGCGCCAAACTCGCGCGGGACGTTATCGATGATGCAGAACGACCCCGCGGTCGCGCCGTCGGGCAGATGCACCGGGCAGCCGGCATAGAAGCGCACGTTGGTCTCCCCGGTCACCAGCGGATTATCGAAAAACCGCTCGTCGTTATGGGTGTCGGGCACGATCAGCGGTTCGTTTTTCAGGATGGCGTGGGCGCAAAAGGAGATGTCACGCGGCACCTCCTGAACGCAGTAGCCGTCGCAGGACTTAAACCACAGCCGTTCCTGATCCACCAGGCTCACCAGCGCCACCGGCGCGTTGAACAGACGGCGGGCAAGACGCGTCAGGCGATCGAAACGTTCGGAAGGACCGCTATCGAGCAGACCGGATTCCTGTACCGAACGCAGGCGCTCGGCTTCGTTGTAGGGCGTTGCGGGTATCTTCATTTTAGTACCTGTAAGACACGGTTTAATCTAAGAATAGCGTATCGGACCTGCCTGTCCTGTCGATGCGCGGTTAATGCGCAAAAATTCGATTTTTACCCTGGCGTTTAGCCTGATAAAGCGCGTCATCCGCCGCTTTCAGCCAGTCGGTGACGTCCGCCATGGTATGGGTGGCGCTGGCAATACCGATGCTGAGGGTGAAATCCAGCGCCCGGTCCGGAGAGAGACGCAAAAGCGTCACCGCGTCCATGATGCGTCGCCCGACGTCATAGGCCTGCTCCAGCGTGGTTTCCGGCAGCAGCACCACAAACTCATCGCCGCCGAGACGCGCCGGGGTGTCGGTCTGACGCGTCACGATGCGCAAAATATCAGAGACCGCTATCAGCAGCGTATCCCCCACTTTATGGCCGAACCGGTCGTTCACGCTTTTGAAATCGTCAATGTCGATATACATCAGCGTGGAGTGGTGACAGTCGCCGTTGAGCTTATTCAGCTCGGAATTAATTTTGATCTCCAGCAGACGGCGATTGGCGATATCCAGAAACGGATCCATCATCGCAATATGCTCAAGCTCGCGGCTTTTCTCGCGTAACCGCGTGGCAATCCAGTCCGTCAGTGCGCTCAGCGCTAATAAATAAATAGCGATCAGCGGCAGCGTGGCCAGCATGGTTCGCTGCGTCACGTAACCCGCCACCGGCATGCCAAGCCAGGCCCAGCTGAATACAAAGGTCAATCCCAGCGCGATAGCCGCTTTGCGCATCAGCGCATAGCCCCCGGCCGACAGGCGGTCCGCCAGCAGTATGGTGGCGATCACCACCGACGGTAGCGGGTTCAGATGCATCATGGCGATCCAGAACCCGCCGGCGGCGGCGTCAAAAATCAGGTTTTGATGCTCGGCTCGCAGCGGCGTAACCGCGCGCCTGGCGCGCCAGAAGGCGAATCCGGGCCACAGAAAAGCGTTAGCTGCCAGCAGAAGCCAATGCCAGCGCTCGGTATGCTGCTCGTGAAGAACGGAAAGGATGGGGAAAAAACACAGAAACGTGCCCAGCATTCTCATCAGAAACATTCGTCTGACAAACCTGAGCCCCGGGATTTTTTCATTTTTTCGGCGTCGCTCAGGACTGCGCATCATGTAACGTTTCCACGTTTAAACCGCGCCATCTTATAAACGATATATTCTTCTGGCAAGCGTTTTGCGCCTTCCCGCTTATTAAGCGCTTTAAGATTATCCTTATAATAACACACTAATAATAAGGATTTCTTTCAGGGCGGTTATTTCTGTGAAGCGGTGGGATTAATTATCAGGCTAAGCCGAAGGGTTATTTGCAGAAAATAGCAGCGGCAAACGTTAAGCCGTACCCGGCGCCACGGAAATAATTCCCGTGGCGAGGTAACGTCAATGACGAAACGCGGAGGCTGTCAGCCCGCGCGCTGCGCCGCCGATTCAAGGACGTCCGGTTCCGCGCTGGTACGGTTGCGGCCCGCGTTTTTAGAGAGGTAGAGGTAGCGGTCAGCCTTAGGCATCAGCTGAATAAAGGCGTCGGTGTACGAGCTCCACAGCCGGGCCTGGCTACCCAGGCCGATGCTGACCGTAAGCCACAGGCGGTTCTTTTTCCATTCGAACGGGTGCTGGGCCACCGCGGTGCGGATCTCTTCCGCTATCTGGTAGCCCTCTTCAGCCGCCGCATTGGGACAGAACACCACAAACTCCTCGCCGCCCATGCGCGCCACCAGCCCGCGCTCCCCGACGATCTGGTTGACCTTATTGGCAAACGCCGCCAGCACCAGGTCGCCGCACTCATGGCCGTAGCTGTCGTTGATGCCTTTGAAATAGTCGATATCCAGCAGCATCACGCTCATCTCCTGAGGGACGTTGCCGTTTTCATCCATGCTCTTCAGCGTCTCGTGCAGCCCGGAACGGGAGTAGACCCCGGTGAGATAGTCGTAATCCGCCCGGCGCGATACCTGCGCCATCAGCTTATTGATCGCCGCGACGCTGATCGAGACAATCAGCGGGCAGATGGCAATGGTGGCGATGCCAAGCCGCGCCGAAAACATCTGGCTGGTCACCACCGTCGCGTGGCTGTTGATTTCAATAATCGAGTTGGCGACCAGCACGATCTCAATCACGCCGGTGAGGAAGGTCACCAGACAGGAGGCCGGCAGCGTAAAGCGCACCGCACACCAGATCAGCGCCGGCAGCGGAAACGCCAGACTCCCCGCCCCGCCCACCATCACCGAGGCGAACAGCGAAACCGCCACTCCCAGCAAGGGGTAGATTTTGTCCGCGGAGATTTTCTCCTTAAACAGCGGGCGCTTCATGGTCAGCATGCAGGGCAGAATCAGTACCCCGGTGGCAAACTGCTCGCTGAACCAGTCGGCGAACAGCGGCAGGAAATTGCGATCGTCGATATCAATGGACGCCACCGCCCCGAATAAGGCGCTGAGCAGCGCGCCTATCAGACAGTAATTAAACAGGTTAAGGGCGTTAATCGCCCGCGGCGTTCCCCTGGAGCGCACCTGATCGCGGATCAGCAGGCGCGCCACCAGCACGATGAAAATCATATTCGAGAAGTTAACCGCCAGCGACGAGATGCCCCAGTTGGTGGTCACCGAGTCATAGACGATCATCGCCAGATAGCAGATGAAATAGTAGAGCGGCTTGTTAAGAAAGGCGTAGCGGGCAAAAATGCCGGCCATCACACCATTCAGCGGCCAGAACAGCGAAAGCTCATCCACCAGCCGCAGCATGGCGCCAAAAAAATAAAATAACGTGGTCAGGATAAAAACACCGGCCACGTTTATTAAAAGTTTATCTTCGCTAAAAAAATAACGCTTACCAGAATAAGCCGTGGTCATTCGATTGGAATCCAAGTAATTGCCCCGTGCAATTATCGCGCTCGATCCTAAAATACCGTTTAGCTTAGCATGTTCGGGCAAGTTTAGTCGCCGCAAACAGGATAATTAACCGCTCTATTTCCGGGATTAACACCGGGTAAAATTACGGCCGCGCGGGGGTATTCATCTCCATTACCAGCCAGCGATGGATCACGCTGACGATCCAGGCCTGTTGACGCTCAGAGAGCGGTTGCCCTGCCGGGATGGCGTGCCACTTCGCGAGGCAGCCGCGACAGCAGGTGGCCGTGGCGTGCTGGGCGATAAACACCGGGTGGCCGCGCATCGGCGTCTGCTTGCCGTCGTTGCCGGGCAAAGCCGCGGCCAGCCGTTGGGCGACAAAGTCTGCCGCGTGCCGATCGATGGTCTCTGCGCCCTTATCGAGACAGTACTGACGCTCTTTGGCGCCGAGGTGAAAGCGCTGACGAAAGGTCGAGCGCTGCAGGCGGCTGAACACCGCGTCAATGTTTTGCATGCTGCCTCCCGGTTAAAAAATGGAACGGCCGATGCGCCCGGCGAGGATCTCCAGCGCCGCAATACCGGCCAGCGAGTTACCGGCATGATCCAGCTCCGGGCTCCATACCGCAATCGACATCTCGTGCGGGACAATCGCGACGATACCGCCTCCAACGCCGGATTTACCCGGCATCCCGACCCGCCACGCAAACTCGCCGGAGTTTTCATACATGCCGCTGGTCGCCATCAGGGCGTTGATCTGCCGCGTCTGGAGCGGCGTGATAACCGGCGTATCCAGGTGCGGCGCGCGCCCCTGACAGGCCAGGAACAGAAAGGTCTTCGCCATCTCCTCACAGCTCATTTTCAGGGCGCAGTAGTGGAAATAGCTTTGCAGAACGGTCATCACATCGTTATTGAAGTTGCCGAAGGACTTCATCAGCCAGGCGATGGCCGCATTGCGCGCGGCGTGCTCAAACTCAGAGCGGGCAACCCGGGTGTCGTACACCAGGTCATCGACCCCCGCCAGGCGGCGCACCACTTCCAGCATACGCTGCTTCGGGGCGCTGAGCCGCGACTGAAGCATGTCGCACACCACCAGCGCACCGGCGTTGATAAAGGGGTTACGCGGTTTGCCCTGCTCCAGCTCAAGCTGCAACAGCGAGTTGAACGGCTGCCCGGAGGGATCTTTCCCGACGCGCTGCCAGATCTCGTCGTCGTCGTAGAGGCCCATCGCCACCACAAGGCTCAGCACCTTCGACACCGACTGAACCGAGAAGCGCTCCGCCGCGTCGCCCGCGCTGAAGCAGTCGCCCTCAACGGTGCAGATGGCAATCCCGAGCTTGTTCGACGATACTTCCGCCAGCGCCGGAATGTAATCGGCCACCTTGCCGCGCCCAATCAGCGGACGCACCTGGTGCAGAATATCGTCCAGTAACCCGTTGTCTAATGTTGTTGCCACCTGCGCGCTCCTCCCTGTTAAAACGGCCGGGAGTATATCAGACCGCAGCGGCCTCAGGCAGACGGAAACGTGCAATGGCCTCATCAAGCCGCTGCGATTCATCGCGCAGGCGGCGCGAGGCGTCGGCGCTCTGCTCCACCAGCGTGCCGGTATGGGTGGCAACCTGATTGAGCGCGCCAATGCGGTGCGTCACCGCGTGAATACTGGCCCCCTGGTTGACGGTGGCGGTAGAGATTTCGCTCAGCAGCCCGGTCAGTTTCCCCACCAGGCCCGTGACCTGCTGCAGGTTGCTCTCCAGCCGTGAGACTGCCTGAGAGCCGGCTTCAATGCCCTGCAAAGAGTGATGGATCAGTTGTTGAATGGTGCTGGTGGACTGGCTGCTCTGACGCGCCAGCAGGCCCACTTCGCGCGCCACCACCGCAAAGCCCCGCCCGTGGTTGCCGGCGTGGGCCGCTTCGATGGCCGCGTTAAGCGCCAGAATATTGGTCTGAAACGCGACGTTATCGATAAGCGCCACGATGCCGCGCATTTCGTCGGATCGGGCGACGATATCCTGCATCGAGTCGTTAACGGTCTGCATCATGGTATCGCCGCCGCTGGCAATGACCCGCGCTTCGTCGGCGCGCTGATTTGCCACCCGCGCATACTCGCTGTTCTCCTCCACGTGCGACTCAAGAGAGGCGATGTGGGTGGTGACGTTTTCCAGCTCCTGCGCCTGCCGCGCCGACTGGCGAGAGAGCTGCTGGTTGTCCTCGGCCAACTGGTTGATGTTATCGATCATCGCCCCGGTCACGTCGCGCACGTCCTGCACCAGGCGACGCAGTCCCTGCTGCATCTCCCGCACGCTGGCGTGCAGCTCCCCGACTTCGCGGCTGCGATGCGGGACGGCGGGCAGCGGCGTGGCGAGGTCCCCCGCCGCCAGCACGTGAATATGCACAATCAGCTGGCGGAGCGGGCGGATCACCCAGCTCGCGACCCCGCGCCACACCAGCACCGCAATCACCCCGAGCCCGACCAGCACCGCGATAAACAGATTTTTCGCCGAGGCCAGGCTGCTCATCAGGGCGTGGCTGGCGGCATCGGTTTGCCGGGCGGTGGCCCGCTGGTACTGGGCGTACTGCTCGTTGAAGTCGGTCTGGAACGCCTGGGCGGGAACGATAAAGAAGGCGTCGATGCTCTTATCCTTCTGCATGCTGTCGGCCATCTCCTTGAGCGCGCCATAGAACTGCTGATAGCTGGCCAGTAGCGGATCGTCTTTCCTGGGGTAGCCGGCGCTGAAGGCGGTGAACGCCTGTTGAGAGTGCGCCAGCGCGCGCTGGGCCTCTTCGGTCAGGCTCACCCAGCTCCCGTCGGAGCCGGTCTCTTTATCCTGCATAAACCACACGCCGCCGCGGTTTAGCAGATCGCTGGCGGTAAGCAGCGCCACGCGCGCCTCGTCCATCTTCATCTGCTGCTGGCGCTGCTGCTCACGCAGCTCCACGCTCTGCCGGGTATCGTGCAGCAGCGAGGAGACCAGCACGGTGGAGAGGATCTGCAGGGCGGAGAAGAGCGCGATGACGCACAAAATCCCGGCCAGTAATCCGAACTGCCGGGGCCGGAGAAGGCGGCGCATCGCGCCGGAAATTTGACTTAGGTTCATGATATTCTTCAGTAAAAGCCAGATAGGGCGAGTCTACTGAATAAAAATGTCATATTTATTGCAGGGGCATGATGGCGCCGCCGGGCGGCGGCGCGCTGGGTTAACGGCGGTTTTTCCACACCGTCTGCACGTTGCAGAACTCGCGCAGGCCAAAGTGTGACAGCTCACGCCCGTAGCCGCTCTTCTTCACGCCCCCGAAGGCGACGCGCGGATCGCTGGCCGACCAGCCGTTGATGAACACGCCGCCGCACTCCAGACGCTGCGCCAGCGTGTCGGCCAGCGCCTCGTCGGCGGTAAAGATCGTCGCGCTCAGGCCAAAGTCGCTGTCGTTCGCCAGGGCCAGCGCATGCTCCGCGTCCTTTGCCACGCTAATGGCGGCCACCGGGCCAAACAGCTCCTGACGAAACGCGGTCATCTGCGGGGTGACGTCGGCCAGCACCGTGGGCGCGTAGAAGTTACCCGGCCCGTCGAGCTTTTCGCCGCCCAGCAGCAGGGTCGCCCCTTCACGCAGGGTGGCCTGCACCTGCTGATGCAGCTCCTCGCGCAGATCGTCGCGCGCCATCGGGCCGATCCCGGTTGTCTCGTCACGCGGATCGCCGAGCACCAGTTCGCGGGTCATCGCCACGAAACGTGCGGTAAACGCCGGGGCTATGCCCTCTTCAATAATGAAGCGTTTGGCTGCCGCGCACACCTGCCCGGTGTTCTGGTAGCGCCCCGCGACGGCTGCGCGTACCGCGGTGTCGAGATCGGCATCGTTGAGCACGATAAAGGGGTCGCTGCCGCCCAGCTCCAGCACGCATTTTTTCAGCGCCGCCCCGGCCTGCGCCGCGATAGCCCCGCCGGCGCGCACGCTGCCGGTGACGGTGACCGCGGCGATGCGCGCGTCGTTGATGGCGGTGCTGACCGCATCGTTATCCGCTACCATCACCTCAAACGCGCCGCTCGGGAAGCCCGCCGCGTTCATGAGTTCTTCAATCAGCAGCGCGCTGCCGGTGACGTTTGGCGCGTGCTTGAGCAGATAGCTGTTCCCGGCCAGCAGGATGGGTACCGCCCCGCGCAGCACCTGCCACAGCGGGAAGTTCCACGGCATTACCGCCAGCACCGGGCCAAGCGGGCGATATTCGATCGCGGCCTGGTTGTTTTCCACCAGCGTCGGCTCGCTTGCCAGCATAGCCGGGCCGTGGGTGGCGTACCACTCGCACAGCGAGGCGGATTTTTCGAATTCGGCGCGCGCCTGGAGGATGGGTTTGCCCATCTCGGCGGTGATGGTCTGCGCCACCTCTTCGCTGCGTTCGCGTATCGCGCTGGCAAGACGGATCAGCAGCGCGGCGCGCTGGTCGGGGCTGAGCGCGCGCATCGCCGCCGCGCCGCGGGCGACGCTGACCAGCGCCGCCTCAACCTGATGGGCGTCGGCCCAGGGATACGCGCCGATGATCTCACCGGTATAAGGGTTGCGGGACTGCGCATGGGGTGCGGATGACGACATGATGAACTCCTGGCAAAAAACGATGACGCCAGCCTGCCCGCTTTTCATGTTCGTTAAAAGTGAATAATATTAAGCACACCATTCACGAATTGAGAACAACATGGATCTGACCCAGCTGGAGATGTTCAACGCCGTTGCCGAAAGCGGCAGCATTACCGCGGCGGCGAAACGCGTCCATCGCGTACCGTCCAACCTCACCACCCGCATTCAGAAGCTTGAGGAGGAGCTGGGGGTAGCACTGTTCATTCGTGAAAATCAGCGGCTGAGGCTCTCGTCGGCCGGGCACAGCTTTCTGCGCTACAGCCAGCGCATCACCGGGCTGGTGGACGAGGCGCGCCGCGTGGTGGCCGGAGATGAGCCGGAAGGCCTGTTCGCGCTGGGATCGCTCGAAAGCGCCGCCGCGGTCAGGCTGCCGCTGCCGCTGGCGCGCTTTAAGCAGCGCTACCCCAAAATCCAGTTCAATCTGGTCACCGGCCCCTCCGGTACCATGATCGACGCGGTGCTCGACGGGTCACTGAGCGCCGCGTTTGTCGACGGACCGCTACTGCATCCGCAGCTGGACGGCGTACCGGTGTTCGAGGAGGAGATGGTGATTGTTGCCCCGGCAGAGCACGCCCCGCTGACCCGCGCCCGTGACGCCGACGGCGAGCAGGTCTACGCGTTTCGCGCCAACTGCTCCTACCGACGCCATTTTGAGAGCTGGTTTCACGATGACGGCGCGCGCCCTGGCCACATCCATGAGATGGAGTCCTATCACGGTATGCTGGCCTGCGTGATCGCCGGGGCTGGCCTGGCGCTGATGCCGCGCAGCATGCTGGAGAGCATGCCGGCTCACGATCAGGTCAGCGTCTGGCCGCTGGCGGGGCACTGGCGCTATCTCGCTACCTGGCTTATCTGGCGGCGCGGCGCGCTGACGCCGACGCTGGAAGCCTTCACCGCCCTGCTTGCCGAAATGAAAAGCGCGGGCGTATAAGTAAAGGCAATTACCTCATCCGCACGGCATGGTGTAGGGTCGTGGCAGCGTAACTGACTGAGTATGGAAGCGAAATGAACACAAAACCCCGTAAAGTGATGATTATTGGCAGCGGAAATGTCGGTACGTCGGCGGCCTACGCGCTATTGAACCAGAACATCTGTGAAGCGCTGCTGCTTGTCGATCTCGACACCGCGCGCGTTGAGGGCCACTGTCAGGATCTGCGCGACGCCGCGGCCTTTATGCCCGGCATGATGTCGATTGACGTCCGCGACGCGGGCGACTGCGCCGATGTGGATATCGCGGTGCTGACCGTCTCGGGCGGGGCGCTGAAGCCCGGTCAGACGCGGCTGGACGAGCTGACCAACACGGCGCAGATCGTGAAAAAAATCGTTCCGCAGATGATGGCGGGCGGCTTCAACGGTATCTTCCTCGTCGCCACTAACCCCTGCGACATCATTACCTGGCAAGTGTGGCAGCTCTCCGGCCTGCCGCGCAGCCAGGTGATCGGCACCGGCGTCTGGCTCGACACCACTCGCCTGCGCCGTACTCTGGCGGAAAAGCTGGAGATTGGCGCCCAGAGCATCGACGCCTTTATCCTCGGCGAGCACGGCGACGCGCAGTTTCCGGTCTGGTCCCACTCGTCGGTCTACGGCTCGCCGGTGAGTGACGTCTGCCTGAAGCAGACCGGTCAACCGCTGGATCGCGACGCGCTGGCCGAAACGGTGCGCAAGCTGGGGTTTGAGATTTATGCCCGCAAAGGCTGCACCGAGTACGGCATCGCCGCCACCATCGCGGAGATCTGCCGCAATATCTTTACCGGCAGCCACCGCGCGCTGGCTATCTCCTGCATACTCGACGGGGAGTACGGCGAGCGCGGGCTGGCGATTGGCGTCCCGGCCGTGCTGGCCCAGTCCGGCGTGCAGCAGATTATCGAACTGCAGCTCGCCCCGGACGAGCAGGCGAAGTTCAGCCATGCGGTGTCGGTTATAAAAAGCAATATCGCCCGCCTGCCCTGACCCACTGGCCCTGGGCTATGCCTTTACCGGCCAGGCCGCCAGGGCCTTGATCTCTTTAAGCACGAACATGCTCTGCATCTCTTTGATACCCGGCAGGCGGCGGATCACCGCCATGGCGAACTCGGCGTAGGCATCGAGATCCGGGGCCACCACCTGTAACAGAAAATCAGCGTCGCCGCCGATGCTGTAGCAGGCCACCACGTCATCCAGGGCTGCGACCTCCTGCTCAAACCGGCGCGCGTCCGCCTCGCTGTGGCTGTCGATGGTGACGCGCACGAACACCATCACCCCCAGTCCTATCTTTTTACGGTTGAGTACTGCGCGATAGCCCTGAATCACCCCGTCCTCTTCCAGCTTGCGCACTTTGCGCCAGCACGGTGAGGGAGAGAGGCCGATCTCGTCGGCCAGCGTCTGGTTGGTCATCCGCGCGTCCGATTGCAGCAGGCTGAGAATACGTTTATCTGTCGGTCCAAGCGCCATAGAGGGATACTCCTTTCTGTAATATTTCCCCAAAGGGATAATCCTGCCCTATTTTTCCCTTTTGGCAACCAAATCAGACAACCTTTTCCTCACGCGCCGGTCGATAATAGCCAAGCGCGTGAGGGCGTCGCGTCTCACGCCCCGATCTGACTGACAAGGAACCACTATGAGATTTGATGCCAGCAGCCACCGCTGCATTATTGTTATCGAGCAGCATCTCAGCCCAGGGCTGGCCATGAATGCCGCCAGTGTTATCGGGATCAGCCTCGGTCGGCTGACCGACAACCTGGTCGGGCCCGATCTGCATAGCCTCGACGGCGTGGTGTATCCCGGTGTGATCACCGCCCCGCTGCCGGTGCTGCTGGCCTCCGGGGCGTATCTGCGCCAGCTGCATCTGCAAAGCAGTGAGGATGCGGCGCTGCTCGCCATGCCGTTCAGCGCGCTGGCCCAGTCGTGCAAGACCTACGATGAGTATGGGGAGCGGATTAGCACGGCCCCCAGCGATCAGATTGAACTGGTCGCGCTGGGGTTGATGGGGCCGAAGAAGACGATTACTCGTCTGAGCGGTAACCTGAAGCTGTATCGCTAACGATAAGGGCGGACGGGTGCCGCCCGATCTTCAGCGCAGAAAGATTTTCCCGATAAGGTAAGTGGTCGCCTGGCCGCCGATCAGCACCCGATCGCCCTGCCACTGACAGCGCAGCTCCCCGCCCCGGGCCGATACCTGGTGCGCCAGCAGCGTGGTTTTCCCCAGCCGTTCGCCCCAGTAGGGGATCAGCATCGAGTGCGTCGACCCGGTGACCGGATCCTCCGCCACCGCTTCGCCAGGACAGAAGAAGCGGCTGACAAAATCCACGCTGTCGCCCGGCGCCGTGACGCACACCATCTTATCCAGCGGCTTCAGGCGGTGGATGTCCGGCGTCAGGTCGCGCACCTGCTGCTCATTCTCCAGCACCACCATGTAGTCGCGCCCGGCGCTGACGGCGTGATACCGGGTGATGCCGAGGCAGTCGAGCAGCAGCGGCGGGACGTCACAGGGCTCGGTTTTCCATGCCGGGAAGTCGAGCGTCAGCCAGTCGCCGGCGCGCGTGACGCTCAGCTCCCCCACAAAGCGCGTCGAGAAGCGCACGGTGGTTTCCGGGTAATCGAGGTACTCAAAAATAACGTGGGCAGCGGCAAGCGTGGCGTGACCGCACAGGTCGATCTCACCCTGGGTTGTGAACCAGCGCAGGTCAAACCCGCTGTCGGTACGAATAAAGTACGCGGTTTCCGACTGGTTATGCTGCTGCGCCATGCTCAGCAGCGTCTCATCGGGCAACCACTCCACCAGCGGACACACCGCCGCCGCGTTGCCGCCAAAGGTGGTCTGGCTGAAGGCATCTACCATATAAAAATCGATGGTGTTCATCAGGTTACTCTCCATTTTTCCGTGCAGCAGGATGGCAGATTTGCGCCCGTCGCCTTTCCCTTTTAACAGGCGAAGCAGCCCCTGTATTCATCACATCTTCTCACCGCCGCGTTTCCCGGCCAAAAATGAGATTTAGATCACAAAATGGTTGAACTTGCGCCAGCGGAGGTTTTAAGATCGCCCCCT
Organism: Siccibacter turicensis LMG 23730; assembly: GCF_000463155.2. GTDB lineage: Bacteria > Pseudomonadota > Gammaproteobacteria > Enterobacterales > Enterobacteriaceae > Siccibacter > Siccibacter turicensis. The sequence continues at coordinate 32,015 of NZ_AWFZ01000028.1, forward strand.
TACCTTTCTTCTCACCAACGCGATATTAACGACTATGACGATTAACACAGTCCCACGCAGTGTGGCGTGGTTGCGGGTGGTTACGCTTGCGGTCGCAGCGTTTATCTTTAACACCACTGAGTTTGTGCCGGTCGGGTTACTCTCGGATATCGCGCAAAGCTTCAATATGGAAACGGCGCAGGTCGGCATCATGCTCACCATCTACGCCTGGGTGGTGGCGCTGCTCTCCCTGCCGTTTATGCTGCTGACAAGCCAGGTGGAACGCCGCAGGCTGCTGATTGCGCTGTTTGTGCTGTTTATCGTCTGCCACGTGCTGTCGTTCCTCGCCTGGAGCTTTACCGTGCTGGTGATAAGCCGTATCGGCATTGCCTTCGCCCACGCTATCTTCTGGTCGATCACCGCCTCGCTGGCAATCCGCCTCGCGCCGGCAGGTAAAAAGGCCCAGGCCCTGAGCCTGCTGGCGACCGGTACCGCGCTGGCGATGGTGCTTGGCATCCCAATCGGGCGCATTGTCGGGCAGTATTTCGGCTGGCGAACCACCTTCTTTGTTATCGGCGTCGGCGCGCTGGTTACGCTGATTTGCCTGATTAAACTGCTGCCGTCGCTGCCAAGCGAGCACTCGGGATCGCTGAAAAGCCTGCCGATGCTGGCCCGCCGCCCGGCGCTGCTCAACATTTACGCGCTGATTGCCGTGGTGGTGACCGCGCACTATACGGCCTACAGCTATATCGAACCCTTTGTACAGACCGTGGCCGGACTGAGCGGCAACTTCGCCACCGTCCTGCTGCTGCTGTTAGGCAGCACCGGTATTCTCGGCAGCATTCTGTTCGGCAAGCTCGGCAACAACCACGGATCCACGCTGGTCAGCGGCGCCATCGGCCTGCTGGCGCTCTGTCTGGCGCTGTTGATGCCGGCCGCCAGCAACCCCACCACGCTGCTGATCCTCAGCGCCTTCTGGGGCATTGCCATGATGGTGATTGGTCTTGGGATGCAGGTAAAAGTGCTGGCGCTGGCGCCGGATGCCACCGATGTGGCGATGTCGCTGTTCTCGGGCATCTTTAACATTGGCATCGGGGCGGGCGCGCTGGTGGGGAGCCAGGTCAGCCAGCACCTGTCGATGGCCTCGATCGGTTATGTCGGCGCGCTACCGGCGCTGGCGGCGCTTATCTGGTCGGTGATGGTGTTTCGCCGCTGGCCCGCGCAGCTCGAAGAGCAGCACTCGGCGGTGTGAAAAAAAGGGTGGCCTGAGCCACCCTTTTTTAGTGGGGCTGACGCGCTAGCCGTGGTAGCTCGAGACAATCTCCAGCACGCCGTTGATCACGAACTGCACGCCCATGCAGACCAGCAGAAAGCCCATCAGGCGAGAGATCGCCTCGATACCGCCCTTGCCCACCAGCCGCATAATGGCCCCGGAACTGCGCAGCGAAACCCAGAGGATCAGCGCGACCGCGGCAAACACCAGCGGCGGCGCCAGCATCACCACCCAGTTAGAAAACTCTGCCCCGTGACGCACCGTTGACGCAGAGCTGATGATCATCGCAATGGTACCCGGCCCGGCGGTGCTTGGCATCGCCAGCGGCACAAAGGCGATGTTGACGTTGGACTCCTGCGTCATCTCCTCGGTTTTGCTCTTTGCCTCCGGCGTATCGTGCGCCTGCTGCTGCGGGAACAGCATCCGGAAGCCGATAAACGCGACGATAAGCCCACCGGCAATACGCAGACCGGGAATCGAAATGCCAAAGGTGTTCATCACCAGCTGCCCGGCATACCAGGCGACGACCATAATAATAAAGACGTAGATCGAGGCCATACGCGCCTGCTCGTTACGCTGGGCGGTGTTCATATTGCCAGCCAGCCCGAGGAACAGGGCGACAGTGGTCAGCGGGTTGGCAAGCGGCAGCAACACCACCAGGCCGAGTCCAATGGCTTTCACTAATTCCAGCATGATTCTCTCCTTGTCCGAACCGGAAGCGGTTCCGAAGTATATAAATGAAACGGGTGTAAATACCACCGGCGCGCGGCGCAATGCGTGACAATGTCACTTAAAACAGAGCATCATCCGGGCCGCGCTGCGCAAATAAACGTCACTGAATCAAGCTTTTGTCTCCCTAACTGAAACGGTTTAGCTAATCGTGGCATCGCGCGATTCATTCATTTGACAAATGGTTGCCGCGGCAATAATATCTCGCGTGACTAACTACTTGCCGGGGCAACCTCTGTGAAAAGCACAAGCGACCTGTTTAATGACATCATCCCTCTTGGACGTTTGATCCATCTGGTGAATCAGAAAAAGGACCGCCTGCTTAACGAGTATCTTTCGCCTCTGGACATCACCGCGGCGCAGTTCAAGGTGCTGTGTTCCATTCGCTGCGAAGTGTGCATTACGCCGGTGGAGTTGAAAAAAATCTTATCGGTCGATCTCGGTGCGCTGACGCGTATGGTTGACCGTCTGGTGTGTAAAGGCTGGATTGAACGTCTGCCTAACCCCAACGATAAGCGCGGTGTGCTGGTCCGGCTGACAGCAGACGGCGCCGCGCTGTGCGAGCAATGCCACCGTTTAGTGGGGCAGACGCTGCATCAGGAACTAACAAAAAATCTGACAAATGAGGAAGTGGCATCGCTTGAATACCTGCTCAAGAAGGTGCTGCCCTGAAACCAGGAGGTATGACAATGTCCAGACGTAATAATGATGCTGTCACAATCCTTAGCATTTTGGACTGGATCGAAGACAATCTGGAGTCCCCGCTGTCGCTTGAGAAAGTGTCCGAGCGCTCGGGTTACTCCAAATGGCATCTGCAACGCATGTTTAAGAAAGAGACCGGTCACTCGTTAGGCCAGTACATTCGGAACCGCAAGCTGACGGAGATTGCCCGCAAGCTCAAGCACAGCAATGAACCGATACTGTATCTGGCGGAGCGCTACGGGTTTGAATCACAGCAGACCCTGACGCGTACCTTTAAGAACTATTTTTCCGTGCCGCCGCACAAGTTCCGCATTACGGACATGCCCGGCGAAGCAAAATATTTGCATCCGCTAAATCACTAATAGCGAACCCAGGGGGCGATGCCCCCGCTATCGTCGCGAGACGTAACCGAGGAAATCATGAAACGTTATACCTGTGTGGCCGGTGCAGTACTGCTGCTGGCCTCGGGTTCGGTGCTGGCTGAACAGTCCGCCAGCACCACGATGCTGCCGTCGCGTGAGACCCTGATCGCCCCCGCCCCCCATAATGAGTCCCAGTGGGATCTCAACCATATGGGCGCCGGCAGCGATAAGTCCGACGAGCTCGGGGTGCCGTACTACAACACCCGGCAGTAAGCGTGACCGCCCCACCTTCTGGTGGGGCTTTTTTTATCCCCGCGCGCGCACCTGACGACGCAGGCGCAGACCAAACACGTTGATGTAAAGCCCCGCCATAATCAGCACCGCTCCCGCCATCTGCAGCAGCGAGAGATGCTCATCGAGCAGCAGCGCCGCACTTGCCAGGCCCACCACCGGCACCAGCAGCGACAGCGGCGCCACGCGCCAGGTTTCGTAGCGCCCCAGCAGCGTCCCCCAGATCCCGTAGCCGATAATGGTGGCGACAAACGCCAGGTAGACCAGGGAGGCCACCGTTGTGACATCAATGTCCACCAGGCTTCTGAGCATCACCGCCGGGCCATCCAGAATCAGACTGGCCACAAAAAACGGGACGATGGGGATCAGCGCGCTCCACACCACCAGCGACATCACCGGCGGGCGCTGCGTGAGCATCATGATCTTCTTATTAAAGATGTTGCCACAGGCCCAGCTAAATGCCGCCGCCAGCGTCAGCATAAAGCCGAGCAGCGCCACGTGCTGCCCGTTGAGGCTGCCCTCCACCAGCACCAGCACGCCGAACACCGCCAGCGTGATGCCGATAAGCTGTCGCGCCTGCAGTCGCTCCCCGAACACCACCGTGCCAAGAATGATGGTGAAGAACGCCTGCGCCTGCAGCACCAGCGACGCCAGCCCCGCCGGCATACCGAAATTAATGGCGCAGAACAGAAACGCAAACTGCCCGAAGCTTATCGTCAGCCCGTACCCGAGCATCAGGCGCAGCGGAATTTTTGGCCGCGCCACAAACAGCAGCGCCGGAAACGCCACCAGCATAAAGCGCAGGCCGGCCAGCATCAGGGGCGGCATGTTATGCAGCCCAACCTTGATCACCACAAAATTCAGCCCCCAGGCCACCACCACCAGCAACGCCAACAACCCGTCTTTGCGCGTCATACCCGCCCCTGCCTTTTTTTAATAATTTGTTAAAACTTATCGGGAATCGGAGGCGGTGTACAGCCTTCCCCCCCTAAATCTGGCAGGTCAGAAAGGGCACTTACTGCCACCTGGCTGTCTATACAGCCCTGATTTCACATGGTATTGCTAAATAGTCAGCTTATTTCAGATAAGTGCTTTCAATGCCACAGGGAAAAAGATAAGAAAATGTTATCAAAAACTACCATCTCCACCGGCGGGCTGCTGCTCTCGTCGCTGTTGCTCACCATTGGTCGCGGCGCGACGCTTCCCTTTATGGCGATCTATCTGACACGCAAATATGGCATGGGCGTTGATATCGTCGGCGTGGCGATGAGCGTGGCGCTGACGGTGGGCGTGGTGTTCAGCCTGCTGTTCGGCATTCTGGCAGACCGCTTCGATAAGAAGCGCTATATGCTGCTGTCGGTGCTGGTCTTTATCATCGGTTTTATTGCCATTCCGCTGGTGCACAACGCGGTGCTGGTGGTGATCTTTTTCTCGCTTATCAACTGCGCCTACTCGGTGTTTTCGACGGTCCTCAAAGGCTACTTCTCCGACACCCTCGATCCCGGCACCAAGGCGAAGATTTTCTCGCTCAACTACACCTTTCTGAACATCGGCTGGACCATCGGTCCCCCGCTCGGCACCATGCTGGTGATCTACAGCATCGACATGCCGTTCTGGATGGCGGTATGCACCTCGACGCTGCCGCTGTTTCTGATCCAGCGTTTCGTTCAGCCCGGTAAAGTCGCCGCGCCCAGCCCGGACAGCCCGGCGGTGAGCTGGTCGCCGTCGGTGATGCTGCACGACCGGGCGCTGATGTGGTTTACCCTGTCGGCGTTTCTCGGATCGCTGGTGGGTGGCTCATTCGCCTCCTGTATCTCACAGTATCTGCTGGCGGTGGCCGACAGCGATTTCGCTCAGAAGGCGGTCGGGCTGGTGTTGCCGGTGAACGCCGCCGTGGTGGTACTGCTGCAGTATGCGGTGGGACGTCGGCTGACGCCGCAGAACCTGCGCCCGCTGATGGGCCTCGGTACGATCTGTTTTATCCTGGGTCTGGCAGGCTTTATGGTGTCGGACACTAACCTGGTGCTGTGGGGTGTTTCCGTAGCGGTCTTCACCGTCGGAGAGCTTATCTATGCCCCCGGTGAATATATGCTGATCGATCACATTGCCCCGGCGGGCATGAAGTCGAGCTATTTCTCCGCCCAGTCGCTGGGCTGGCTCGGCGGCGCGCTGAACCCGCTGGTCACCGGGGTAATCCTCACGACCCTGCCCGCCTGGTCGCTGTTCGCGATCCTGATTGGCGCCATCGTGCTGGCGTGGCTCTGCATGCTGAAAGGGATGAGCGGCCGGACATGGGATATGCCGTCGCTGAAGTCGGTTTAACAGATGGGTCTGGTCGACTGAGCCAGGTGGCCCGCCCCGGCGGGCTTACTTTCTGTCTTCAAGTACCGTATAGGCCGCGCTACGTTCACGTTTTCCCACGCTCAGCACCAGCACCGTCACAACGTCGTCCCGGACCTGATAGACCAGGCGGTACCCTGAGGCCCGTTGCTTGATCTTGTAATAATCTTTATAGCCGTGAAGACGTGCCGAAGGGACGCGGGGATTGATTAGACGTTTGGCGAGGGATTTTTTAAATTCTTCTCTGACGGTATGCCCCAGCTTCTTCCATTCTGCCAGGGCATGTACTTCAAAATGAAGTTTATAAGTCATCCAGACTTACCTCGACGGTATCGCCGTTTTTACGTGTTTCCGCAATCTGCGCCAGCTCCGCATCCTCTGCCAGTTCCAGCAGACGGGCATAGAGCGCCGGGGGAACACAATAAAATGCCGGTTCATTGCGATTGAGTATTGCCACGGCATCGCCTTGCCCCTCAAGGACCGTACCCATGGGGTTGCGTTTAAGATCGGTGATGCTCGCTGCGGTTTTTGACAATATTTGGAATGTCATAAATGGCCCTCTTAAAAGCACCTTTAAGTGTACTATAAAAAGTGCGTAATGCCATCCCCATCCTATATCGTCACCAGCCCCCTGACCCCATCGCGCGCCATGTCCGCCCCGCTCCCGCGCTGCACCACGCTGCCGCGAGACATCACCAGATAGCTGTCCGCCAGCTCGGCGGCAAAGTCATAGAACTGCTCAACCAGCAGAATCGCCATATCGCCCCGGTTTGCCAGCTGGCGGATAACCAGGCCAATCTCCTTGATAACCGAGGGCTGGATCCCTTCCGTGGGCTCATCCAGGATCAGCAGCTGTGGCCGGGTGGCTAACGCCCGCCCGATGGCCAGCTGCTGCTGCTGGCCGCCGGACAGATCCCCGCCGCGCCGGTGCTTCATTGCACTGAGCACCGGAAACAGCTGATAGATTTCCTCCGGCACCTGGCGGGCGTGGCGGGCCGGGAAGCGCGTCAGCCCCATCAGCAGGTTCTCCTCCACCGTCAGACGAGGAAAGATTTCACGCCCCTGGGGCACATAAGCCATCCCGGCCTGCACCCGCTGGTGCGGTTTGCGCGTGGTGATGGGCTTATCCTGCCAGGTCACGCTGCCCGAGCGCGCCGGCACCAGCCCCATCAGACACTTCAGCAGCGTGGTCTTCCCGACGCCGTTGCGCCCCAGCAGGCAGGTGACCTCGCCGATGCGCGCCTCAAAGGAGACGCCGCGTAATATATGGCTCCCACCGTAATACTGATTGAGTTCGTTGACCTGTAGCATCTGTTACTCCCCTTTAGCCCTGCGCCTTAACGCCCGAGATAGACTTCGATCACCTGCTCGTTAGCCTGCACCTCGCGCAGCGAGCCCTCGGCCAGCACCTGGCCCTGATGCAGCACCGTCACCCGATCGGCGATAGTTTCCACAAAGCCCATATCGTGCTCCACCACCATCAGGGAGTGCTTCCCGGCGAGGGTGCGAAACAGCTCGGCGGTATATTCCGTCTCCGCGTCGGTCATGCCCGCCGCCGGCTCGTCGAGCAGCAGCAGGTGCGGCTCCTGCACCAACAGCATGCCGATCTCCAGAAACTGCTTCTGTCCGTGGGAGAGCAACCCGGCGCGACGATGCCGCTCGCCGCCAAGACGCAGTAGCGTCAGCATCTCGTCGATCCGATCGCGCTGCTCCCCGTTGAGCACCGCCCGCAGCGTGCCCCAGACGCTCTTGTCGCCCTTTTGGGCGATCTCAAGATTTTCAAACACCGTCAGGGCCTCAAACACCGTGGGCTTCTGAAACTTACGGCCAATGCCGCGTCGGGCGATGTCCGCCGGCTCCAGCGCGGTCAGGTCGGTAGATTGATCGTACCAGGCCCGTCCGCTGCGGGGCCGCGTTTTACCGGTGATCACGTCCATCAGGGTGGTTTTCCCGGCGCCGTTCGGGCCAATCACGCAGCGCAGCTCCCCGACGCCGATGCGCATCGACAGATTGGTCAGCGCATTGAATCCGTCAAAGCTGACGTTGATCTCCTCGAGCTGCAGCACCGGGTCGGTCTGCTCACGAAACCGATCGCTCGGCTGCTGACGGGTAAAGAGTCCTTCTGAAGGCTGCATCATTTCTCTCCTCTGCGCAGCAGGCCAATAACGCCGCGCGGTAAAAACAGCGTCACCAGGATAAAAATCAGTCCGAGGAACAGCTGCCAGTACTCAGGCATCGCCACGGTAAAGAAACTTTTCGCCCCGTTGACCAGACCGGCACCCAGCACCGGGCCAATCAGCGTCCCACGGCCACCGAGCGCCACCCAGATCGCCGCTTCGATAGAGTTGGTGGGGGACATTTCGCCAGGATTGATAATCCCGACCTGCGGGACGTAGAGCGCCCCCGCCAGCCCGCACAGCACCGCCGACAGCGTCCAGACCAGCAGCTTAAACCCGCGCGGATCGTAGCCGCAGTACATCAGCCGGTTTTCCGCATCGCGCACGGCGGTGAGGATGCGGCCAAACTTGCTGCGCGCCAGCGCAAAGCCCACCAGCAGCGCGGCCAGCAGCAGGATGACGCTGGCGAGAAACAGGCCGATACGCGTCGACACCGCGGTAACCGGCTGGCCGAGCAGCGTGGTGAAACCGGTAAAGCCGTTATTGCCGCCGAACCCGGTTTCGTTGCGAAAGAACAGCAGCATCCCGGCCCAGGTCAGCGCCTGGGTCATAATGGAGAAGTAGACCCCTTTGATTTTCGAGCGGAAGGCAAACCAGCCAAACACCAGCGCCAGCAGGCCCGGCAGCGCTACCACCAGCACCATCGCCCAGGCGAAATGGTCGGTGCCCCACCAGAACCAGGGCAGCTCCCGCCAGGAGAGATACGACATAAACGCCGGTAGCCCGTCGCCCGCGGCCTGGCGCATCAGGTACATACCCATGGCGTAGCCGCCGAGGGCAAAGAACAGCCCGTGCCCCAGAGAGAGCAGCCCGGCATAGCCCCACACCAGATCCAGCGCCACAGCGACCACCGCGTAACACAGCACTTTACCGACCAGCGTCAGGGTGTAGGTGGAGAGGCTCAGAGGATGCGCGGCCGGCAGCAGCGCGAGAAACGGCATAATCAACAGCAGCGCCACCAGCACCGAACCGAGCAGCATGCTCAGGCGCGGCGCGCGGCGCGTCAGGGTTAACGTCAGCGGCTGGCTCATCAGTCTGTCACCCTCCCTTTGAGTGCAAACAACCCCTGCGGGCGTTTCTGAATAAACAGGATCACCAGCACCAGAATGGCGATTTTCGCCAGCACCGCGCCGATCTGCGGTTCAAGAATTTTGTTGAAGATGCCCAGCCCAAACGCCGCCGCGACGCTGCCCGCCAGCTGCCCGACGCCGCCCAGCACCACCACCAGGAAGGAGTCGATGATGTAGCCCTGGCCCAGTTCAGGTCCGACGTTGCCAAGCTGCGACAGCGCCACGCCGCCCAGCCCGGCGATCCCCGACCCGAGGCCAAACGCCAGCATATCGACGCGCCCGGTAGGCACGCCGCAGCAGGCGGCCATGGCGCGGTTCTGGGTAACGGCGCGGATCTGCATCCCCAGCCGGGTTCGGCTCAGGATAAGCCAGGTAAAGAGCAGCACCAGCAGCACAAAGCCCACCACCACCAGCCGGTTCCACGGCAGGATCAGGTTCGGCAGCACCTGCCACCCGCCCGACAGCCATGCCGGGTTCGCCACTTCGAGGTTCTGTGCGCCAAAGGTCATGCGCACCAGTTGGATCAGCATCAGGCTGATCCCCCAGGTCGCCAGCAGGGTCTCCAGCGGGCGACCATAGAGATGGCGGATCACCGTGCGCTCCAGCGCCATGCCGATCCCGGCGGTGACCACAAACGCCACCGGCAGGGCTGCCAGCGGATACAGCGTCAGCCACTGCGGCGCGAACTGGCTGAAGGCGCTCTGCACCAGCCAGGCGCTGTAGGCCCCGAGCATCAGCATCTCGCCGTGCGCCATGTTGATGACCCCGAGCAGACCGTAGGTGATCGCCAGGCCCAGGGCGGCTAACAGCAGAATCGAGCCCAGCGAAACGCCCATAAACGCCTGCCCCAGCAGCTCACCCACTTTCAGGCGCTGTTCGATTTTGCGCACGCTCTGCGCCGCCGCCTCGCGCACTCTGGCGTCCGGTTCATGCCGGGCGTCGGTAAAGGGTTGCAGCCGGGCGCGGGTTTGCGGATCGGCGGTCTGCCCGAGCAGCGTCACGGCATTCAGGCGCAGCGCCGCATCGGGACTGGCGAGCTGTAGCCCGGCTAGCGCCCCGGTCAACGCCGCGCGCACCTGCTCATCCTGCTCCGCCGCCAGACACGCCGCGATAAGCGGCTGGAGCGCAGGCTGGGGATCGCGGCTCAGCTCACGCGCCGCCGCCTCACGCTCCGTGACGTTGTCACTTACAAGCCGATGGGTCGCGATGGCCAACGCCGTCTCGTTGCGCAGACGATTGGTCAGGCGCACTTTTTTCAGCGCGCCCTGCGGTGAGGTGGCCGCGCCCAGCGGCGTCAACGTGCCGTCGCGCCGGGTAAAGGGATGTTTCGCCTCATCCACCACCAGACTCTCCTCGCCCAGCGCCATCAGCAGCGGCAGCCGCGCAGGATCCGGTGACGTCGCCCAGCGTTGCAGCAGCGTGCTCTGCTGACTGCGACCGGCAGCGGCAAAGTCATCGGCGTCTGCCGCCTGGGCCAGGCCGGACATCAGCCAGGTGGCTATCAACAGCCAGCGTAAAAGTTGCATGGTCTTCTCCTGTAAACGGCGCGAAACCGCTTGCGGACGGGCCGGTTCCGGTGCGGCGAGCGTGCCCGCCGCACCGAAGGCGCGTCGTTATTGCGCGGCGGTTTTTACCGGCGTGTCGGGCTTTTTATCGTTACCGGCGATATACGGGCTCCACGGCTGGGCGCGGACCGGCTGTTCGGTCTGCCACACCACGTTGAACTGGCCGTTGCTTTCGATTTCGCCGATCATCACCGGCTTGTGCAGGTGGTGGTTGGTCTTATCCATGGTCAGAGTAAAGCCCGATGGCGCGCTGAAGGATTGCCCGGCCATCGCCGCACGCACCTTGTCCACATCCGTGGTGCCCGCCTTCTCAACCGCCTGCGCCCACATATGCAGCCCGACGTAGGTCGCTTCCATCGGATCGTTGGTCACCACGGTGTCGGCGTTCGGCAGCTTGTGCGCTTTGGCGTAAGCGCGGTAATCCGCGACGAATTTCTGGTTCTCGGGGTTATCCACCGACTCGAAGTAGTTCCAGGCGGCGAGGTTGCCGACCAGCGGTTTGGTGTCGATGCCGCGCAGCTCCTCTTCGCCCACCGAGAACGCCACCACCGGCACATCGGTCGCCTTCAGCCCCTGGTTTGCCAGCTCTTTATAGAACGGGACGTTGGAGTCGCCGTTGATGGTGGATACCACGGCGGTTTTCCCACCAGCGGAGAACTTTTTGATGTCGCTGACGATGGTCTGGTAGTCGCTGTAGCCGAACGGGGTGTAGACCTCCTGAATGTCGCTGTCCTTCACCCCTTTTGAGTGCAGGAAGGCGCGCAGGATCTTGTTGGTGGTACGCGGGTAGACATAGTCGGTGCCGAGCAGGAAGAAGCGTTTAGCCTCGCCGCCGTCCTCGCTCATCAGATACTCCACCGCCGGAATGGCCTGCTGGTTAGGGGCGGCCCCGGTATAGAACACGTTCGGCGACATCTCTTCCCCTTCGTACTGCACCGGGTAGAACAGCAGGCCGTTCAGCTCCTCAAACACCGGCAGCACCGATTTACGCGAGACCGACGTCCAGCAGCCAAACACCGCGGCAACCTTATCCTGACTCAGCAGCTGGCGCGCCTTCTCGGCGAACAGCGGCCAGTTGGAGGCCGGATCCACCACCACCGGTTCGAGCTGTTTCCCGAGCACCCCACCGCTGGCGTTGATCTCGGCGATGGTCATCAGCGCCACGTCCTTGAGCGGCGTTTCGGAGATCGCCATGGTGCCGGAGAGGGAGTGCATGATGCCCACTTTAATGGTGTCTGCCGCCTGCGCGCTGAAGGCGAATCCCATGCTGATGACCGAGGCGGAAAGGGCAAACGCTTTAAGTAATGTACGTCGATGCATAGTTCACTCCTGAAAAATAGCTGTGCGTAATTAGCGAAACTTCGATTGCCGCGCGTCGTGCAGCATATGAAGTGTTATTTTGCGAACCTCTTTCTGACTGTGGGCGATATGCCCGGACAACAGGGTTTGCGCCTCCTCCTGGTGACGGTTAAGAATGGCGAGCAGGATGCAGCTGTGCTCGTCGTACGTGGCCTTCACGCGCGCCGGCTGGGTAAAGTCCATGCGGCGCACGATGCGGATTTTGTCGGTCAGGTCGCGATGCACCCGCGCCATCTCCGGGTTGCCGGCGGCGTTCACCAGCGTCATATGAAACGCCTCGTCGTGCCCCGCCACGCTCTCGCCTTCGGGCAGCGGCGGCGCATCAATCCAGAACGCTTTCAGGGTGTGGATCGCGGGCGGCATGGCGTCTGGCGCCCGTTCACACAGCCGCTTCACCGCTTCGCACTCCAGCACAATGCGCAGGTCGTACAGCGCCTCCAGGTAGTCGAAGTCGATGTGCTTCACCTGCCACCCGCTGCGCGGCTGCACCGCCAGATAGCCCTCCTGCTCCAGGGCATACAGCGCCTGACGCACCGGGGTACGGCTCGCCGCCATGCGCAGCGCGATGTCGTTCTCGCTAAAGCGATCGCCGGGCAGCAGCTGGAAATCGAAGATCGCCTGTTTAAGCAGCCGGTAAATCCGATCGGCCTGGCCTTCGGCGTTCAGCGGTTTATCCCTTTTTTGCACGGGCATGGTGATGCTCCTGAGTCGTGTGCCATTGCGGGTGCGCTACGCTTACCCGCCCTACAAACCGGGAGTACGAGGTGCAGTACGTAGGGTGGGTAAGCAACGCGTACCCACCTTCAGTCACCAGAGTAAAAACGAGGCCAGATGAACGTCTGACCGTCGGCGGCGCAGGCAGATTGCGCGCGGACTGCACGGACCGAGGGGAGCGTACACGCAGTACGTGACCCTCGGGAGTACAGCCCAGGCGCGAGCTGGCCAGTGAGCCAGGTCTGGCACCCGTAAGCCAGGTCAGGCGCCCACCAGCCACAGCAGCGCATCGCCAGGCACCACGGTGCGCCCCTGCTGGCAGCGGATATGCGACACCGTGCCCGCGCAGGGGGCGCTGATCGTCAGCTCCATCTTCATCGCCTCCACCACGATCAGCGGATCGCCCTGCTTCACCGTCTGGCCGGGTTCAACCAGGATCTTCCAGATATTGCCGTTGAGATCGGCGCTCACCCGCTGGCCCTCGGGCTGCACGTCCGGCTCCGCCGGCGCGGCAAACGCGGCCTCTGCGTCGCCCTCGTGAGCCTGCCAGTGCGCCACCTCGGCGCTGAACGCCGCCTGCTGGCACGCCCTGAACGCCGCGATCTCCGCCGCGTTGTCATCCAGGAACTGGCGATAGTGCGCCACGTCAAACAGGCTCTCTTCGATGCGGATCGACGCCCGGCCCTCGCGGAACGCCTCCCGGAAGGTGGTCAGCTCCGCCTCAGAAACCGGGTAGAAGCGCACCTGGTCGAAGAACTTCAGCAGCCAGGGCTCATCTCCGAACTGCGGGTTTTTCAGAAAGGTGTTCCAGATCGGCAGCGTGCGCCCCACCAGCTGGTAGCCGCCGGGGGAGTCCATCCCGTAGATGCACATGTACATTCCCCCGATCCCCACCGTGCCTTCGGCGGTCCAGGTGCGCGCCGGGCTGTACTTTGAGCTGAGCAGGCGATGGCGCGGGTCCACCGGCACCGCACAGGGCGCGCCAAGATAGACATCCCCGAGGCCGAGCACCAGATAGCTGGCATCGAACAGGATCTGCCGCACCGCGTCCCGGGAGGCCAGGCCGTTGGCGCGAGCGATAAAATCGACGTTGTTTGGCAACCACGGCGCCTCGCTGCATACCGTCTGCTGGTAGCGATCCACCGCCGCCAGGGTGGCGCTGTCTTCGAAGGCCATCGGCAGCCAGACGATGCGGGACGGCACCTTCAGGGTGCTCACATCCCCCAGCGCGCGCTCCGTCTCCAGCAGCCGCGCCAGCAGATCCCCCTGGGAGAGACGGCGGGTATCAAAACGCACCTGCAGCGAGCGCACGCCCGGCGAGAGTTCCTCGATGCCCGGTATCGCCGCGGCGCGCAGTGCCTCCATCAGCAGGTGAACGCGCAGGCGCAGCGTCAGATCCATCACGTTGTCGCCGTACTCGATCAGCACATAGCTGTCGCCCGCCTGACGCCACACGACGGCGGGCATCACGCCCTGTGCCGGGCGTTCGGCGAGAATGGCCGCGCTGGAGGTCCCCTGCGGCACAATCGATGCCGGCACAGCCGACGGGACCGGCACCGCGCGCAGGGTGTCAATCGTCTGCTGCTGGATCACTTCCAGCGCCCGGGCCTGGGCAACGGTAATGGGATGGAAACGGATGCGGTCCCCCGGCTTCACCTGCCCCACCTTCCACAGCTCGGCTTTGGCGATGGTGACCGGGCAGACAAAGCCCCCGAGGCTCGGGCCGTCGTGGGTGAGGATCACCGGGAAATCGCCGGTGAAGTTGATCGCGCCGATGGCGTATTCGCAGTCGTGAACGTTGGAGGGGTGCAGCCCCGCCTCGCCGCCGTCGGCGCGGGTCCACTGCGGTTTCGGGCCGACGAGACGCACGCCCAGCCGGTTGGCGTTGTAGTGCACCTGCCACTCGGCGTCGAAGAAGCTCGCCATCGAATCCGGGGTAAAGAAGTCCGGCGCGCCGTGCGGGCCATACAGCACGCCGATATCCCACACCTCGCCGTAGCGCGGGATCAACGCCGGATCGGCGGCCTGCGGCAGCGTAACGGGCGCAGGCGTGGTGCAGGCGGGCAGCGCCGGCTGGGAGATGGCCAGCAGATCCCCCGGGCGCAGCGTGCGTCCGGCGTGGCCGCCGAACTGTCCCAGCGCAAAGGTCGCCCGGCTGCCGAGGCAGACCGGAACGTCTATGCCGTTGCGCACCGCCAGACAGGTACGGCACCCGGACACGGCGCGCCCCAGGGTCAGGGTCTGCCCGGCGCTGACGCTCACCGGCTGCCACCAGGGGACGCTCTCCCCGTCAATGTCCGCCGGGCATAGCGCCCCGGTCAGCGCAATAGTCGCATCGGTGTGAAAACGCAGGGTCGGCCCCTGAAGCGTGAACTCCAGCCCGGCCGCTTCCGGATGGTTGCCTACGATGCGGTTCGCCAGCCGGAAGGCAAAGTCATCCATCGGGCCGGACGGCGGAACGCCAACGTCCCAGTAGCCGGTGCGCCCCGGATAATCCTGGACGCTGCTCCAGGTGCCCGGCTCCAGCACCTCGATCACGCTGGCCTGCCAGCTCACCGCATCCAGCAGCCGCGTCCACATCGTGCCGGCCCGGAATGCATCGAGGCGCACAATCTGACGCAGGTAATCAAGGTTGGTGGCAATGCCGTGCAGCCGGGTGGCCGCCAGCGCCGCATCAAGCTTGTCGAGCGCCTCCTGCCGCGTGTCGCCCTTGACGATGATTTTGGCAATGGTCGGGTCGTAAAACGGGCTTATCTCCGCGCCGGTGCTGACCCAGGTATCGACCCGCACCGTCTCGGGAAACGCCACGTCGGTCAGGACGCCGGGGCTGGGCTGGAAGTTTTTCAGCGGATCTTCGGCATAGACGCGCACTTCAATCGAGGCGCCCTGAGGCGGCTGGCGAAGGCGTGCCCAGTCGGGTGCCACGCCGGCGGCGATGTTAACCATGCACGCCACCAGGTCGATACCGGTGACCATCTCGGTGACTGGGTGCTCCACCTGCAGCCGGGTATTCACTTCCAGGAAATAGAAGCGGTCCTGCTGCGGGTCATAGATAAACTCCACGGTGCCGGCGCTGCGATAGTTAACCGACTCCCCCAGCGCCACGGCGGCGCGATGCAGCGCGGCGCGGGTGGCATCGGGCAGACAGGGAGCCGGCGTCTCCTCCACCACCTTCTGATTCCGGCGCTGGAGCGTGCAGTCGCGCTCGCCGAGCGCCACCACCGTGCCGTTGCCATCCCCGAGGATCTGCACTTCAAGGTGCCGCGCCCGGTCGACGAAGCGCTCCAGAAACACGCCGTCGTCGCTGAAGAACTGCGCGCCCAGTCGCTTCACGCTCTCCCAGGCGTCGGCCAGGTCGGCGGCGCTGTCGCAGCGGGTCAGGCCAATGCCGCCGCCGCCGGCGGTGGTCTTCAGCATTACCGGGTAACCCATCTGCGCCGCGGCGTGCTGCGCCTCTTCCAGCGAGGTGAGCAGCCCGGTGCCGGGCGTCATCGGCACACCGGCCGCGGCGGCCAGCGCTCTGGCGCGGTGCTTCAGGCCAAAGTCGGCAATCTGCTGTGGCGTCGGGCCGATAAACACCAGACCGGCCGCCTCACAGGCCTGGGCAAATTCGGCCCGCTCGGAGAGAAAACCGTAGCCGGGAAAGATGGCCTGCACGCCGCTGCGCTGGGCCGCGGCCAGGATCTTTTCGATATTCAGATAGCTGTCGGCGGCCTTTTCCCCGCCCAGCCCCTGCGCTTCACTGGCCTGGGTAACGTGCTGCGCATTGCGATCGGGATCGGACCATACCGCCACGCTGGCGATGCCCATGGCATCAAGGGTGCGGATGGCGCGGCAGGCGATTTCGCCCCGGTTGGCGATTAACACTTTGCTGAACATAGTGGCTCCTCAGGCGCTGTGGTGACGGGCAAGCCAGGCTTTCCAGCCGCCCCAGGACGTAATATCGGTGGCGTTTTTCAGCGCCTGTGGTTCGCAGATAAAGCCCTTCACCAGGCTGCCATCGGCCAGCTCCAGCGTGCCGATGCCCAGCGGGGCCGGGATCTCTGCGACAAACTCCCCAAAGCGCGCCAGCGGGATATCCCACAGCTCCAGCGCGATGGACTGCCCGCTTGCACTGCGCACCAGGCCCGGCTTCGGCGGCGTGGTATTGGCGAGGGCATACAGGCGATAACAGTCGCGGGTGGTGGTTTCGCAGACGAAGCGAGCCTGGCGGCGTTGCAACTGCGGGTTAAGCGGCTGGCCGCGCAGGTGCGCTCCGACCACCGCCACGCGCACATGGTGGCTCTCCGGCGCGGGGGTGCGCTGCGCGGCCAGGGGTTGCCCGGTCGCGCCGAGCGGAAGCGCGTGCGCCTGCTGCCAGCGCGCGCCAAAGGCGCTCAGGGCCAGATCGTGCCAGGCCGGGGCGATAAGCGTGATGCCGAACGGCAGCCCGTCGTCGCGGAACCCGGCGGGCAGCGCCAGCGCGCTGAGATCGGCGAGGTTGGTAAAATTGGTGTAGGTGCCGAACTGCGAGTTGTAGCGCACCGGCTCCTGCGCCATCTCCGCGAGGGTACGAATGGTCGGCGAGGTCGGCACCACCAGCGCATCGAACCCGTCGAGCTGCGTCACGATACGGCGCGCCAGTTCAGCCCGGGTGTACTCGGCCTGCCAGGCGTCACAGGCGCTGTACGCCCGCCCGCCCTCGATGATGCCGCGCACCGTCGGGTCCATCTCGCTGGCGTCCCGGTCAAGCATCGCTCCGGCAGCGACGGTACGCTCCGCCACCCAGGCACCGGCATAGAGCTGGGCGGCCAGGGCGCGAAAAGCGGTGAAATCGATGGGTTCCAGCGTGGCGCCAAGGGCTGCAAGCTGCGTCAGGCTGCGCTGGAAAGCGGCCTCGCTCCGGGCATCGCCGTAAAACTCAAGGCTGTCCGGGACCGCGATACGCGGTGTGGGATTGAACCGTGCCGGCGCGGTGCCGGGATGAGGCCGGGAATACGGGTCGGCGGCATCGAACCCGCTCGCCAACGACGCCACGGTCCAGGCATCCTCAACCGTAAGGGCAAACACCGACACGCAGTCGTTCAGGCGGCAGGCAGGCACCACGCCCCGGGTCGAGAGCCAGCCTTTGGTGGGTTTCAGTCCGACGATGTTGTTGAAGCCCGCCGGGACGCGCCCTGAACCGGCGGTATCGGTGCCCAGCGCAAACGCCACCTGCCCGCGCGCCACCGCGGAAGCGGAGCCGGAGCTGGAGCCGCCGCTGACGTACGTCTCGTTGAAGGTGTTAGGCACGGCGCCATAGGGTGACCGGGTACCGACCAGCCCGGTGGCGAACTGATCGAGGTTGGTTTTCCCGACCACGATGGCTCCCGCCGCTTTGAGCCGCGCCACCACGGTGGCGTCCTGCTCTGGCCGGTAGCTGAAGGCCGGACAGGCGGCGGTAGTGGGCATGCCCGCCACGTCGATATTGTCCTTCACCGCAAAGGGCACGCCGTAGAGCGGAAAATCCGCCAGCGTGCGATCGCCCTGGCGCAGCGCCGTTTGCAGGGCGGTAATTTGCGCCTTCACCGCGGCGGCGTCGGCGCGATAAATCCACGCGTTGTCGGGCGTATTTGCCTGTTCGCTAAAGGCCAGGAAAACATCCTCAATACGCTCAGGCTCCGCGGCATAATATTCCTGCCATTGCGTAAGGGTATATGCCTGAAATAATGATCGAGAGCGTGTCATGCAACGGCATCCTTTCTGGTATACAAGTTGGGATACCTGTTGCAAAGGTGATGCCAGAAATAATAAGTAACGCTATTTCAGTCGGTTACTTATTACCCATCGGCTATTACGCCTTATTTTAGCGAGGGAAGTTAAACGCAGCCGCGCAATTATGGTGCACGCTGCGTTGTGAATGTGCTGGCAGGATAATAAAAACGCATTACTCGGTTATTTATGATGCGATTCGCTTATATTTGTTAGCAAGATGTGCGTTCATCGACCTGTCACGCCACGCGGGGAATATTCAGCATGTACTATAGTTGACCTGATTCTTATTTCTGCCATCACTACAGGGTAATAACGATGTCTAATGCAAAAGGTTACGCCGCGTTTTCCGCCACCACGCCCCTTGGCCCGTTCTCCTTTGAACGCCGTGAGCCGCGCGAAGATGATGTGGTGATTGATATCAAATACTGCGGCGTGTGCCACTCCGATATCCATATGGTGCGCGACGAATGGGGCGGCGCAAGCTACCCGATGGTGCCGGGCCATGAAATTGTCGGCGTGGTGAAAGCAGTGGGCGCGAAGGTCACCAAATTTAAGGCGGGCGACAAGGTCGGCGTGGGCTGCTTTGTGGACTCCTGCACCACCTGCAACCATCGCGACGAAGATATTGAGCAGTATCTGCCGGGTCTGGTGATGACCTATAACAGTCCGGAAGTCGGCACCGGCAAGCCGACCTACGGCGGCTACTCCGATCATATCGTGGTGAAAGAGGGCTACGTGCTGCGCGTACCGGACAACCTGCCTCTGGACGCCTCCGCCCCGCTGCTGTGCGCCGGTATTACGCTGTGGTCACCGCTGAAGCGCTGGAACGCCGGTCCGGGCAAAAAAGTCGCCATCGTGGGTATGGGCGGCCTCGGGCACATGGGCGTGAAGCTCGGTCATGCGCTGGGGGCGGAAATCACCGTGCTCAGCCAGTCGCTGTCGAAAAAAGAGGACGGGCTGCGTCTGGGGGCCGATCATTACTACGCCACCCGCGATGCAGAGACCTTTGAAAAACTGCAGAACCATTTCGATCTCATCATCTGCACCGTCTCAGCCAACATCGACTGGAACGCCTACCTGCAGCTGCTGAAGCCGGACGGCACCTTTGTGGTGCTGGGTATTCCGGAGCAGCAGATCCCCATCTCCGCCATGCCGCTGGTGAGCGCCCGTCGTACCAT
Source organism: Siccibacter turicensis LMG 23730 (assembly GCF_000463155.2). Taxonomy (GTDB): domain Bacteria; phylum Pseudomonadota; class Gammaproteobacteria; order Enterobacterales; family Enterobacteriaceae; genus Siccibacter; species Siccibacter turicensis. The sequence continues at coordinate 51,487 of NZ_AWFZ01000028.1, forward strand.
TTCCGGGTCGATGATCGGTTCTATCAAAGAGACCCAGGAGATGCTGGATTTCTGCGGCGAACACAATATCGTGTCCGAAATTGAAACCATCACTATCGATCAGATCAATGACGCCTACGAGCGCGTGCTGAAAAGCGACGTGCGCTATCGCTTCGTGATCGATATGGCGAGCCTGTAAGGCTACGCCTGAACCCGGCGGGTGCCGGGTCCGCATAACAAAAAAGGATGCACGCTGTGCATCCTTTTTTTTATGGCTGCCCGTAAGGGCTACCACACTTCTCCGGCAATGCAGGTGACCAGACGCACCTTGTCCCACTGCTGCTCTGGCGTCAGGGTATTCCCCTCTTCCGTCGAGGCAAATCCGCACTGCGGGCTGAGGCAAATCTGGGCGAGCGGGACGTACTTCGCCGCTTCCTGTAACCGCGCTTTCACCCCTTCCGGGTTCTCCAGCTCGCCGTTTTTGGTGGTGATCAGGCCCAGCACCACCTGCTGATGACCCGGACGGATGAAGCGCAGCGGTGCGAAGTCCCCGGAGCGATCGTTGTCATACTCAAGGAAAAAGGCATCGACGTTGACGCTGCCGAACAGCACCTCGGCCACCGGCTCGTAGCCGCCCTCGGAGATCCAGGTGGAGCGGAAGTTGCCGCGGCACACGTGCAGCCCGACGGTCAGGTCGGCGGGTTTGTTTTCCAGGGCTTTATTCAGAACGCGGGCGTAGGTACGCGCCAGCACGTCCGGATCGTCACCGCGCTCGCGGATTTGACGACGCTGGTCATCCGAGCAGAGATAGGCCCAGACGGTATCGTCCAGCTGCAGATAGCGGCAGCCCGCCTCGTAGAACGCGTGGATCGCATCGCGCCAGGTGGTAGCGAGGTCGTCAAAGTAAACGTCGAGATCGGGGTAGACGGTGGCATCGATATCCTTACGGCCGCCGCGGAAGTGAAGCACGCTGGGGCTCGGGATGGTCATCTTCGGCTCTGCGTTGCCGCTGATGCTTTTCAGATAGCGAAAGTCTTCCAGCATCGGGTGCGAGCCGAAGCCAAGCTTACCGACAACCCGCACGCCATGCGCTTTGGTCTGCACGCCGTTGAACTGGATGCCCTGCTGGGAATCGTAGCGCTCCACGCCTTCCAGACCGTCGAAGAAGTCGAAATGCCACCAGGCGCGACGGAATTCGCCGTCGGTCACCACGTGCAGACCGCAGCTGCACTGCTGCTCAACCACATGGCGGATTTCATCGTTTTCAATCTGACGCAGCGCGGCCGCGTCAATCTCACCGCGGGCAAACTGCTGGCGCGCCGTTTTAATGGCATCGGGACGTAAAAAACTGCCGACTACATCGGCGCGGAACGGGGCGTGCTGTCGTTGCATTCTTCTCTCTCCTGCCCGGCTAACTAACTAATTTAGCTGGGTGATAATTCACACTCTGAATTTTAGCCTTCTGGATGGCTATATGTCCGAATCATGACATGAACTGTCTGATGCGGCAAATGAAGAAACGTCAACAGCCGTGAATTTTTTTCACGGCTTGCAATTTGAAAGCAAAAAGGGAACATTCCCATTACGAATGAAAGCCGGTGCGCTCAGGTGCACTGTCATTTACGGAAACTATTAGCATGTTATGCACTTAGCCTGTATGTTCGGGCTGAATTTATCGCGCATGACGCCTTACTCCTCCTCGCCACTGAGGCCCGCTTCTCCACCGTCGTTTTGCTTACAGGGATTTATATGTCTCAGTTCACCATTGAAATGCTGTCCGATCAGTGCGGCGTCAGCATGCAGAATCTGCGGACCTGGCAGCGACACGGTTTGTTGAGGCCCAGTCGCGATGGTGCCGGACGCCGGTTTTTTAACTACAGCCACCTGATGCGCACGCAAATGATTGTGAAGTGGCTGGAGCGCGGCATCCCGCTAAGCGAGATCGCGAAGCTGCTGAAAGGCGAACACGCTACGCTTAACAGCCAGTGGATGCTCTATCAGGAGAATATGCTGGCGGCGCTGGAAAAGCCGACTGCGGATAAGCTGCGCACGCTGCTGCGTCGCTTCGGGCGCGAGATGCCCGCCGGGTTGATGATCGACAACATCATCGTCCCGCTCCGTCTCTGGCTGCAAGAGGGACAAACCGCCGCGCAGAATGTGCGTCGGGTGCGGTTCGATACGCTGGTGCTGGAGTACATCGTCTATGTACTGCAGGCCGCTCGCAAGCGTCAGACCCACAGCCTGCTGGTGGTGCCGCTCAATATGCAGGACCCGCTGGCGGTGTGGCTCGAAGCGTTGCGCTGCTCAAGCGAAGGGTTTCGTATTGATGTGCTGGGCGAAGCGGTCACCCATCCGGATCTGAAAATGTTTACCGCCGAGCACTACATGCTCTACAGCGATGTGCCGCTCACGCCCTTACAGGAGGTGCAGCTGCAGCAGTGGGAGACCGAGGGCCTTCCGCTGTTTTTCGCAGGGAACGGGTTCCGTCACAAAGCTACCTTCCCGACCACGATCTTCAGCGCGCTGGATGAAGCGGTGGGATAACCCCGGCGCCTGTGCCGCAGGCAAAAAAAAACCGCCAGGTAACCGGCGGCAATGCTTGCATGGATAGATTTATTATTGATCTTTCGCCGTGGGGCCGTTGAGCGCCCACGACAAATCTGCACCCACGCTAGCACGCGCTTTCTTAACCGCGGTTAAACGACGGGGATCATTTAAAACAGCCGCGGGCCGCTGCCGTATTCAGGCAGGTTATAATTCGACGCCCAGACTTTGATGTCGCCCTGAATGATGACCGTGAACTGGGCCTGTAGTCGCTCGACGATGGCGTTCACCTGGCGGGCGTCGTCGATCATAAAATGCTCATATTTATCTTCGCCTATATTGCTGCACTGCCAGGCTACGTTGAGAATGTGCTCATCCACCACCAGCGCCTGCGCGCGCGGGCACTGGCCGGCAACGGCCCAGGAGATCACCATATTGGCATGCGGGGTGCCAGGCTGAGAGATACTGATAAGCACCGGACGTGAATCCGCCGTTTGCGTCATGTCGTAGCGTACGCCATCCTTATTGTACCAGATATTATATTCACGCCCGGTAAAGGACGCGGCAACGCCAGTCTGCGACAGCAGATAAAGAAATAGCAGGATATTTTTCACGGGGTATCATCAGAATTTACGCAGGCGCGCTATTATCATCTTTTTTCGCGTCGCAGCAATGAATTACGTGCGCCCGCCACAAGGGTTATCAGGCTGGCGTTTTCCTGGTATCGTCGAGCATCATTGTTCCGCAACCTGATTAAGCAGAGATAATGACCGAAATTAACCGCCCGCAGCTTCAGCTGCCAAATAATGCCGAACGGCTTCTGCTGCACTCCTGCTGCGCACCCTGTTCCGGGGAAGTGATGGAAGCGCTGCACGCCTCCGGTATTGATTACACCATCTTTTTTTATAACCCCAATATTCATCCGGAAAAAGAGTACCTGCTGCGCAAAGAGGAGAATATCCGCTTCGCCCGTCAGCACGGGGTGCCCTTTGTGGATGCCGATTACGATACCGATAACTGGTTCGAACGGGCGAAAGGCATGGAGTGGGAACCGGAGCGCGGCGTGCGCTGCACCATGTGCTTCGACATGCGCTTTGAGCGCACCGCGCTCTACGCGCACGAACACGGTTTCCCGGCCATCAGCAGTTCGCTGGGCATTTCGCGCTGGAAAAATATGCAGCAGATAAACGACTGCGGCCACCGCGCGGCGGCACCCTATGAAGGCATGGTCTACTGGGATTATAACTGGCGCAAACAGGGCGGCTCGTCGCGCATGATTGAAATAAGCAAGCGCGAGCGTTTTTATCAGCAGGAATATTGCGGCTGCGTTTACTCGCTGCGCGACAGTAATTTACACCGTAAGTCTCAGGGCCGGGCATTAATTCAGCTGGGCAAACTCTATTATGGCGATGATGAATAAGGTCCGGGATCGGATATTTCTTCGCCAGTCTCCGCGCGGCCGAAAATAACGCTCGCGGGCGGGCTGCATAACAATAAGCGTGGCGATCACTTTCTCTCTGCAGGCAGGAACCTTGTATGTTCTCCGGGTTGAATAAGCATCAAAGAAAAAAACTGGCGGCGATGGAACTGCTGCGTACCGAAGATGCGATTCGCGATCGAACGCTGGGTGACTTCGCTCGTCTGGCGCGCACGCTGCTCGGGGTTGAGGGCTGCTTCGTGACGGTATTCGATAACGACTATCAATATGTGAAATACGCCGATAACGTCGCGCACCTGCTGGAAAAGATGCCCATCGATGAAGCGATGTGCCAGTACTCGGTAAACAGCTGTGCGCCGGTGATTTGCAGCGATACCCGGCTGGACAGCCGTTTTAACGACCACCCGCTGGTGCAGACGGGATCGGTCATCTTCTACGCCGCCGCGCCCCTGAAAACCCCCGATGGCTTTGCGCTGGGCACGCTCTGCGTCAGCCATACCTCGCCCGTCACGCCGAACGCGCAGCAGATTGAGTGGTTCGTGCACCTCGCCGGGCTTGCCAGCGCCTATCTCACAGCCTGGTATACCGTCGGCCGCATCGATCCCCTGACCGGTCTGCCGAATCGTCAGAGCCTGCTGCGCGAGATGGATCGCCTGACCGCAGAGCAGGATGATACTCCCTTGATGCTGATCATCTTCGACTGCATTGAGATTACCCGCGCCTACGAGCTGTCGCGCTATCTCGGGCTGAAAGCGGTGGAGACGATGCTGCGCAATTTTGGTCCGCTGCTGCGCCTGCGGCTCCGGTTGCCGCCCAATCTGCAGCTCTACGCCTTTGCCCCCGGGCGCTACGCCGTTCTGGTGACCGAAGAGGTCGCGGAAATCATCATCAGGCGCACCCGCGCCCTGCCCCCGACCCAGGCCAGCATCACTGGCGATATTGATATTCCGCTGCGCACCCACGCCGGGGTTACGCCGTTTACCCCCTGCAATGACAGCGGGCAGGAGGCGTTTCGTCAGGCGGTGAGCGCGCTGCATGAGGCGATTCGCGATGAGATCCCGGTTCAGCTGTTTGACCCGGTGCGCGACGGCATGCGCAATAACGATTTCCGGCTGCTGTACGATCTCGGCGAAGCGGTGAAAGCCGGGGACCAGCTCTACCTGGTGTATCAGCCAAAAGTCTCGCTGCACGATGGCCGCACGGTTGGGCTGGAAGCGCTGCTGCGCTGGGATCATCCCCAGATGGGCAGCATCTCCCCGGCGCGTATCGTCACGCTTGCCGAGCGCACCAGCCTGATGGCAGATATCACCAACTGGGTGATTGACGAGGTGGTGCGTCAGCTGGTGCAGTGGCGCAAGGCCGGTCTGCTGCTGCCGGTGTCGGTTAACGTCACGGTGAGCGACTTTTCCGTACCGGGCTTTGCCGACGCGCTGGAGTCAAAAATGCTGGCCGCGGGCCTCACCACGGCGGACATTCGCATCGAGTGCCTCGAAACCGAAAAGGTGCTGGAGAGCGACACCGCGCTGCAGGAGCTGGATATGCTGAGGCTGCGCGGCTTTAAAATTCTGCTCGACGACTTCGGTGCCGGCTACAGCAACATCAACTATCTGCGCCGCATCCCCATCGATATTATCAAGCTCGACCGTACCCTCATCAGCCAGATCACCCGTGACACCGGCAGTCGGGTGATTGCCCGCAACGTGATCATCATGCTGAAGGAGCTGGACTATCTGGTGCTGGCCGAGGGAGTGGAAGATCGTGACACCGCGCAGATGCTGAAAGCGTTTGGCTGTGATGAGATTCAGGGCTACTTTTTCTCAAAACCCATCAGCCCGGATGATATTCCGGCATGGCTTTTGCAGCATGACCCTTTTACCGATCTGTAAGCGTAACCACATGAGCGGTAATAAAAAATTCTTTTTCCTGCGCCAGACAGCGCCGCTACTCATTTGATAGCGGTTACATGATTTTGGGCGGCAACGATTAGTGATTTTAATGTATACAGAACGTGCTACTGTGAGTATTCCATTTAATGGATTGCTGGAGGGGTTATCCCTAATTTAAAGTTTGTCTGTCCAGTCTGTAGCGGCACCTGTTTTCATTTTACCCGTGCCAGCACAGACAAAAATCATTCCCACGGCGCGGCATGCGCAGCGTGCGGAACCCGCATCACCGCGCAGTCCTGTATCCCCAAAAAGCGGTACGCGACGCGAGCCATTCTATAAACAGAGGCATAACGCCTCTGTTTTTTTATCTGCCACACACCCCCGCTTTCAGGCGGTCACCGGCCGGTGACTCAGTCCTGTAACCCACGGTTTTTAAGCATCGGTTCGATCTGCGGATCGTGACCGCGCCAGTCGCGATAGAGCGCCTCGAGATCCGAGGTGTTGCCTCGCGACAGTACCGCCTCACGGAAACGCTGGCCGTTGGCCTCGTTCAGCCCGCCCTGCTCCACAAACCACTGATAGCCGTCATCGGCCAGCATTTGCGTCCAGAGATAGGCGTAGTAGCCCGCGGCATAGCCCCCGCCGAAAATATGGGCGAAGTAGCTGGAGCGATAGCGCGGCGGCACCGCCTCCAGCAGCAGGTTCTCCCGCGCCAGCGACGCCGTTTCAAACCAGGTGACATCCTTAATCTTCTGCCCCGCGCCGATGCTGTGCCAGTTCAGATCCAGCAGCGCCGCCGACAGCAGTTCGGTCATGTCGTAGCCTTTGTTGAAGCGTGCGGACTGGAACAGCTTCTCGCGAAGCTCGTCGGGCATTGGCGCATCGGTCTGGTAGTGGCGCGCGTAGTGCGTGAACACCTCAGGATGGCTTGCCCAGTGCTCGTTAATCTGGGACGGGAACTCCACGAAATCGCGCGGCGTGTTGGTGCCCGACAGGCTGGCATAGCGGGTATTGGCGAACAGGCCATGCAGCGTGTGGCCAAACTCGTGGAATAGCGTGATAACGTCATCCCAGGAGATCAGCGCCGGTTTGCCCGCGGCGGGTTTCTGGTAGTTGCAGACGTTGTAGATAACCGGCGCGGTCGCGGCCAGCGTTGACTGCTCGATGAAATTCCCCATCCAGGCGCCGCCGCTTTTACTCTCCCGGGCAAAGAAGTCGCCGTAGAACAGCGCCATGCCGCGCCCGTCCTTGTCGAAAATTTCCCAGGTGCGGACATCCTCGTGATAGCGCGGAATATCGAAACGCTCCACCATACGGATGCCAAACAGGCGATTCGCCGTGTAAAACACACCGCGGGTCAGCACGCTGTCCAGTTCAAAGTAGGGTTTGATGTCGTTCTCGTTGAGGGCGTATTTTTCGCGACGCACCTCGCCTGCATAGTAGTTCCAGTCCCACGCCTGCACGCTGAAATCCCCGTGCTGCTTATCGACCACCTGCTGGATGTCCGCCCGTTCCCGTTCGGCGCGTGCTTTGGCGGCCGGGGCGATATTGCGCATAAAGCGCTGCGCCGCCTGGGGGGTTTTGGCCATCTGATCGGCGATTTTCCAGCTGGCGAAGTCGTTAAAGCCGAGCAGCGCGGCCTGCTGCGCCCGCAGTTCCGCCAGACGCAGCACCAGCGCGCGGGTGTCGTTGTCGTCTCCGCGCTGCGCCCGTTCCCAGGCGGCGTTAAACAGTTTTTCACGGGTGGCGCGGTTGTCAAGCGTTGCCAGCGCCGGTTGCTGGGTGGTGTTCAGCAGCGGCAGCACCCAGCGACCGTCCAGCCCGCGGGCAGTGGCGGCCGCCGCGGCGGCGGCAATCTCCTCCTCGCTCAGCCCGTTCAGCTGGGCGACGTCGTCAATCACCAGCGCGCCCGCTTTGTTGGCGGCGAGCAGACGGTTGTTAAACTGGCTGGTCAGCCGGGCGGCTTCCTGATTAAGCGCTTTAAGCTGCGCCTTTTGCTCGTCCCCCAGCCGCGCCCCGGCCAGCATGAACTGCTGCCACAGCGTCTCCACCAGCCGTAGCGACTCCGCGTCAAGCCCGCTGCTGTGGCGCGTCTGGTAGACCGCGTCGACGCGCGCAAACAGCGCGGCGTTGAGCCAGATATCGTCGGCCAGCTCTGCCAGCTCGGCGCTGAACGCCTCGTCGAGGGTCTGCAGATAGTCGTTGGTATCTGCCGAGGTCATGGCAAAGAATACCGCCGTCACGCGGCTCAGCATGGTGCCGCTCTGCTCCAGCGCCAGCACGGTGTTTGCGAAGTCGGGGGCCGCGGGGTTCGCGATGATAGCAGCGATCTCGTCGCGCTTCTGGCGCACCGCCTCGTCAAACGCCGGGCGGTAATGTTGATCGGTTATCACATCAAAGCGCGGGGCCTCGTAGGGCAGCAGGCTGATTTCAAAAAACGGGTTTTGCGCGGACATAATCGGCTCCGGGGTAGTCGTCGTGACAAACCTCTAGCTTATGCAACGATGCCGCCCCCGGCAATGGGCAGGTCCGGAAACAGGATGATACCGCTGCGCCTTCACCGTAAACCGACGGACGTGCTAAGGTAATACAACACAAAAAGCGTTGAGGAACAGTGAGATGATTATATTAGTGACTGGAGCCACCTCCGGATTCGGCGAACATATCACCCGTCGCTTCATTAAACAGGGCCACCGCGTTATCGCCACGGGCCGCCGTCAGTCGCGCCTGCAGGAACTGAAGGACGAGTTGGGCGATGCGCTCTACACCGCGCAGCTTGACGTGCGCAACCGCGCGGCGATTGAGGAGATGTTAAGCGCCCTGCCGACCGACTGGCAGGCGATCGATATTCTGGTCAACAACGCCGGGCTGGCGCTGGGCCTGGAGCCGGCGCACAAGGCGAACCTGGAAGACTGGGAAAACATGATCGACACCAACAACAAAGGGCTGGTGTACATGACCCGCGCGGTGCTGCCGGGCATGGTGGAGCGCAACCGCGGCCACATCATTAATATCGGCTCTACCGCGGGCAGCTGGCCTTACTCCGGCGGCAACGTCTACGGCGCGACCAAAGCCTTTGTGCGCCAGTTCAGCCTCAACCTGCGCACCGACCTGCACGGCACCGCGGTACGCGTGACCGACATTGAGCCGGGTCTGGTCGGCGGCACCGAGTTCTCAAACGTGCGTTTCAAAGGCGATGACGCCAAAGTGGGGAAAACCTACGAAAACACCAACGCCCTGACGCCGGAAGACGTTACCGAGGCGGTCTGGTGGGTGGCGACTCTGCCGCCGCACGTCAACATCAACACCCTGGAGATGATGCCGGTCAGCCAGTCCTTTGCCGGTCTGAGCGTCCACCGCGACGCGTGATCCCTGCCCCGGCCTGCGGGCCGGGTATGGGCTGCTCTGGTAAAAGATGATAGATTGGTGACATACCCGCTTAAAAAGTAAGAAATAATGGCCGCTGAAACGCAACTTAATCCCACCCAACCGGTAAATCAGCAAATCTATCGCATTTTACGGCGTGATATCGTGCACTGCCTGATTCCGCCGGGCACGCCGCTGTCGGAAAAAGACGTTTCGGTGCGCTTCAGCGTCTCACGCCAGCCGGTGCGCGAGGCGTTTATCAAGCTGGCCGAAAACGGGCTGATTCAGATCCGTCCCCAGCGCGGCAGCTACGTGAATAAAATCTCGCTCTCTCAGGTGCGCAACGGCTGCTTCGTGCGCCAGGCCATCGAGTGCGCGGTGGTGCGGCGGGCCGCCTCCCTTATTGACGATGCGCAGTGCTATCAGCTGGAGCAAAACCTCAACCAGCAGCGCACCGCCATCGAGCGCAAGCAGCTCAACGATTTTTTCCAGCTCGACGATGAGTTCCACCAGAGGCTGGCGCTGATTGCCGATTGCCAGCTCGCCTGGGACACCATCGAGAACATTAAAGCGACCATCGATCGGGTGCGCTACATGAGCCTCGATCACGTGTCACCGCCGGAAATGCTGCTGCGCCAGCACCACGATATCTATCTGGCGCTGGAGAAACGCGACGGCGATGCGGTGGAGCACGCCATGACGGTGCACCTGCAGGAGATAAGCGAGTCGGTACAGCTGATTCGTCAGGAAAACCGCGACTGGTTCAGCGAAGAGTAGCGCAGCGGCGGCGTGATATTCGTCACACAAATTTGCCAAATTTTGATCGAGATTAAGGTTTTTAGCGGTCGCATTTTTACACTATCTCCCGTCTGAGCTTTCACCGTCATTCACAGGAGATTCCCCCATGAGAACTTACGACCGCAACCGTAACGCGATCTCTACCGGCAGCCGCGTCATGATCAGCGGCACCGGCCAAACCGGCGTCATCACTGCCATTCACGCAGACGGCCTCAGCGCTGAGCGCGTGCGTCGTGAAAAAACCGTTGAAGTGGAAGGATGCGAAAGGCAGTACGCCCCGGTTGATCTGATCCGTCTGGGCTTTCATTGATGGATAGCGGTGCCGCCCCGCGGCGGCACCGGTGAGTTATGCCCCTGCGCCGTTAGCGAATGCCGCCACCGTCGCTTTTGCCCCCCGCTCGCACAGCATCCGATACGCCTGCATCACCTTTCCGGTAAACGCTTTCTCGTGCGGCAACTCATTGCCAAAAATTGCCTCGATGCCCAGCAGGGCCTGCACTCGCGCGTCGCCCTCTTCGCTGGCGCATACCGCGGCCTGAATCTGTGGCAGCAGCGGATCGCTGACCTCAATCGTTGCCCCCTGCTCGTCCACGCCACCCACGTAGCGCATCCACGCGGCAATCCCGAGCGCCAGCAGATCGAACGACCCACCGTGCACCAGATGCCAGCGCACCGAGTCGAGCATACGCTGCGGCAGCTTCTGGCTACCGTCCATGGCAATCTGCCAGGTGCGGTGACGCAGCGCCGGGTTGCTGTAGCGCGCGATCAGTCGGTCAGCGTAGTTGGTCAGATCCACGCCTTTCACCCGCAGCGTCGGGGCCTGCTCGTCGAGCATCAGCGCACGCGCGGCGTGCCGGAAGTTCACATCGTCCATGCAGTCGTTAATGTGCTGATAGCCCGCCAGATAGCCGGTATAAGCGAGGAAGGAGTGGCTGCCGTTGAGCATCCGCAGCTTCATCTCTTCAAACGGGATCACATCGGCGACCAGCTCCGCGCCGGCTTTCTCCCAGGTGGGGCGACCGGCCACGAAATTATCCTCGATGACCCACTGGCGGAAGGGTTCACAGGCTACTGCGGCCGGATCGCGCACTCCGGTGAGCCGGGCGATTTTCTCCAGCGTATCCGGCGTAACGGCGGGCACGATGCGGTCCACCATCGTCGAGGGGAAGGTCACGTTATCGGCGATCCACGCCGCCAGATCGGCGTCCCGCGCGCCGGCATAGGCCAGCACCACGTTCTTCATAACGTGCCCGTTCTCCGGCATGTTGTCGCAGGACATCACGCTGAACGCCGCCAGCCCGGCGGCGCGACGGCGTGCCAGCGCTTCCACCACCACACCCACTGCAGAACCGGGGCGCTGCGGCTGTGCAAGGTCCGCCACGATCGCCGGATGCGTCATCACCAGCTGCCCGGTGGCCGGAGAGTGGCAGTAGCCTTTTTCGGTAATGGTGAGCGACACAATGGCGACCTGCGGCTGGCACAGCGCGTCGAACACCGTTTCCAGACCGTCCACCTGGGCGTGCAGTGCGTTTCTCACCACCCCCACGATGCGGGCATTCCAGGCCTCAGCCGACATTTCGGCCACGGTGTAAAGATTGTCCTGGGCGCGTAAGTCGGCAATCTGCTGCTCGCCGCCGATAAGGTTGATTTCGCAGTAGCCCCAGTCGCTGCCGTGCTCAGCCGCGAGGATATCGGCGTAGACCGCCTGGTGAGCGCGATGGAAGGCGCCGAAGCCGAGATGAACAATGCGCGGCACCAGCGCGGTGCGATCGTAAGCTGGAAGCAAAGCATGTGCAGTAAGGAGTGGTGTGGTCATAGCGGTGGCTCGTTTTGTAAATGAAACAGTGGTTCAACAGATTACGTGGCGCGTCGCGCAGGACGTTGATCCTGAACAGGCTCTGCCGACTACCTTGACTAGAATGGTAACAGGATGTTTCTGTGGTGCGCCCACCGGGAGGTGAGCGCACGGAAAGAAAGAAGTCGGGACGACCTCAGACGTAGTGCCCTGCCCGCAGAGTATGGGCGGCTGCGGGTTCGGCGGCGTCTTCCAGCTGGTTTAGATCGCGGTCGCACACCTCCGGCATCAGCCAGGCGCAGGTTAGACCTATCAGCGAGTAGATAACGATCATCGCCACAATGGGTAGCCAGCTGCCGGTCATGTTGCACAGCACGCCGGCAATCAAGGGTCCGAAGCCCACCGCCACCAGCCCACCCGCCTCTTTGGAGATCGCCATGCGGGTGAAGCGGTTGCGGGAACCAAACATCTCCGCCATGGTGATATTTTCGAGCGCGAACAGTCCCAGCACCGCAAAGTTATGGATCACGATGATCGACAACATGATGGTGCCCGGGGCGTAGCTTTTATCGACGATAATCGCCAGCATCGGCCAGGCGAGAATAATCGCCGAGACGTTGAGCAGAATATAGGGAATGCGTCGTCCAAACTTATCCGACAGCCAGCCGAGCAGCGGAATGGTGATAAACCCGATGGCGGAGCTGATCATCAGGGCGTCGGTCGGGATCGCCTTGTCAAACAGCAGGGTCTGCACCAGATAACCGGCAAGGAAGGTCTGAATCAGCCCCGAATTACCCGCCTGGCCAAAGCGCAGGCCGGTCGCCAGCCAGAACGATTTGCTTTTGAACATCGCGCCCAGCGAGGCGTCCTGCGGATTCGCCTGGGCAGGTGCCTGGTCACCTTCGCTCACGGCTTCAAATACCGGGCTCTCTTTCAGGTTCATCCTCAGCCAGATGGCGAAGATCATTACCACGACGCTGGCGAGGAAGGGTATGCGCCAGCCCCACGCGACCAGCTCTTCACGGTCGAGGAGGAAGAACATCAGCGCCCAGATGGCGGTGGCGCTCAGGGTACCGCAGTTGGTGCCCATCGCCACCAGCGAGGAGATGATACCGCGCCGCCCTTTCGGGGCGTACTCGGCAAGCATAGTGCCCGCGCCGGAGATCTCCGCCCCTGCGCCCAGCCCCTGGACAACGCGCAGCGTCACCAGCAACACCGGCGCAAAAATGCCGATCTGTGCGTAGGTCGGCAGCACGCCAATCAGCGTGGTGCAGATGCCCATCATGGTGATGGTGATAAACAGCACCCGCTTACGGCCGATGCGGTCGCCCATCCGGCCGAAAATAAACGCCCCGACGATGCGGGCGATGTAGCCTGCGCCGTAGGTGCCCATCGCCAGGATCAGCGCCATCGCGGCCGACTGTTCCGGGAAGAAGATCTCATGGAACACCAGCGCGGCGCCCAGCGAATAGAGCTGGAAATCCATAAATTCAAGTGCGGTGCCCAGCCAGCCGGATACCGCGGCTTTAACCAGGTCTGAAGTCGATCGTTCAGCTTTTACGTGCGTCATAGTTGCTATCTCTGAATAGGTAAGATGCGGACCACAAACTCGCATGACGTTCCGGCATTTTTCAGGCAGCAGCGCCCCTGGCCCGTCCGTGAGCCATTGTCTCTGCCAGCCTGCGCCGGGTTTTCCTTATTATGGGTTGAACGTGAGAAGCACCTTGCAGCACTGCCGCTGGTTCTTCTCAAACAGCTCGAGGGCGTCCGTAATATGTTGATACCCGAAGGTATGGGTAATGAGCTTTGTCGGGTCGATAAGCCCGCGACTCAGCCAGTCGATGACGACCGGGAACTTCATGGCGTTAAGCCGGGAGGTGAAAATGCTGATCTCCTTGCCGGTGATGCTCTGCTGAGTGAGGCTGCTCGGTTCGCTTGAAAAGCCCATCAGCACAATGCGCGCCGCGGGGGAAGCCAGCAGCGCCGCTTCCTGCAAAATGGACGGATGGCAGGCGGCGTCCACGATAAGCGTGGGCTGGATGCCCTTCTCTTCAAGCACGGCCGCCAGCGGCTGCTGGAGGTTATTGATCACCAGATCCGCCCCGCTGCGCTGCGCCATCTCCAGCCGCTCCTCGATGCGGTCCACCACAATCACCTGCTTCACCTGATAGACGTGCTTCAGCACCTGAATGGTGGTGAGGCCCATCGGCCCGGCGCCGTACACCAGGGCGATGTCCTGCGCGCCGGGATTGACCTGGCCGGTAACATTGGCGGCGATGGTAAACGGCTCAATCATCACCGCGTGCTCATCGGGGATGGCGTCGGGGACGACCCAGGCATTGCGGGCGGGCACCACGGCGTACTCGCTGAATCCGCCGTCGCGATGCACGCCCAGTACCACCAGCGAGGTGCAGACGTTGGGTTTCCCCACCGAACAGGGGTAACAGTGGCCGCAGCTGATTACCGGGTCCACCGCCACGCGCTCCCCGAGCCGTGAGGGCGCAACGCCCTCACCGGTGGCGTCGATGATGCCGAAAAACTCGTGGCCGATGACCCGCGGGTATCGGGCAAACGGGTTATGCCCGCGGTAGATGTGGCTGTCTGAACCGCAGATGCCTGCCAGCTTCACCTTGACCCGAACCTCACCGGCGCCCGGCTGCGGCAGGGCGCGCGTCTCAATCTCAAGCTGGTTGGGCTGTTTTATAACGATACTTTTCATCTTGCGCTCCAATTGTCAGTTCGACAGCAGGTCCGTTCAGTGCACAACCGAACAGAGGTGGGCACTGCGCCCTGCCGCTTCGCCACCGGCGAGCAGGCGTTATTATGTAATAGGGTCCTTGACGATAAACAGGTAACACATCGCCCCGGCAAAGGTGACGCAGGCGGCGATCACCAGCGCCAGGTTAAAGGAGTGCGTGGTGTCGACCACCCACCCGGTTATCACTGGCGCAAAGGAGGCGAAGACAAAACTGCCGAAGTTTTGAATCGCCGCCACCGACGCCACCTTCTCCTCTGACACCATCACCTGAACCAGTCCCCACGCCGAGGTGCCGGCGAAGTGGACGCAGAACAGCGCCATCGAGATAAAGGCAACCGCCTGCACCGGCGTGGACGACTCCACCACCAGCAGCGTTCCCAGGGCCGAAAGTACCAGCCCGGCAACAATGGCGGTTTTACGCACCGTCGTCAGGCTGTAGCCGGCGCTGGCAAACTTATCCACCAGCAAGCCGTTCACCCACATTCCGACCGCCGCGGCAAGAAACGGGATGGCGGCTACCCAGCCGGTTTTTGCCAGGCTAAATCCCTGCTGGGCTTGCAGATAACCGGGCAGCCACGCGATGTAGAGCCAGCCGGTATAGTTCACCCCGGAAAAACCGAGGATCATGCCCCAGGTGGTACGGCGCTTAAACAGCGCCCGCCACTGGGCAAACTTCAGACGCGGCGGCGGACTCGCCGGGGCTGACATAAAGCGGCTCTCCTCCGCGGTCAGGGCAAAGCTGCCGCGGTTGCGGTACCACGCGTACCAGCACACGCCGACGATCACCCCTGCCAGCCCGACGGTGACAAACATGGTTCGCCATCCCCAGGCAAGCTGCATACACACCAGCACTGGCGGGGCGATCGCCTGGCCCAGCACCGTCGAGGAGTTAAAGATCCCCAGCGCCGTGCCCCGCTCTTTCTGGATGTACCAGTCGGTAATGGCCTTGACGCCCGCGGGCATAAACGGCGCTTCACCAATGCCCAGTCCAATGCGCAACAGGATAAAGTGGCTGAATGAATTCACCAGCCCGGTCAGGGCCTGCATCAGCGACCAGAAAATCAGCCCGGCGCCGAGCACAATGCGCGGCCCTATGCGATCGAGCAGCATCCCGGAGGGCAGCTGCGCCAGCCCGTAGGAGAGTGAAAACGCCGACAGCAGCACGCCGAACTCCGTCGCCGACAGCCCCAGCTCTCCCCGTATCGCTTCGCTGGCAACGCTCAGCGATGAGCGGTCCAGAAAGTTAACGATCCCGGCGAGAAACAGTAAAATCAGCGTTACCGCCTCGATTTTCTCGATTCGCGACGGTTTTGCCATCGCGCCAATCTCTGTGACCCTGGTATCCATACAAGGCTCCTGTTGCACTCGTTACCGGCCGGGCACCCGACCGGCAGTCTGCGTCGCCCACGGCGACCGGTCATTTATGGTCTACGTTCATCCTTTGAAAGCGTTCCTGCCCTGCCGCGACGATCACCAGTTCCACAGCGTACCGTCTTCAAGCCGGGCCACCGGCAGATAGGCCGCGTCGTAGGGGTATTTCGCCGCCAGCTTCTCATCAAACTCGATGCCAAGCCCCGGCTTGTCGCCCGGATGCATATAGCCGTTGTCGAAGGTCCAGCTGTGCGGGAACACCTCCAGCATCTGCTCGGAATAGCCCATGTACTCCTGCACGCCAAAGTTCGGCACCCACAGGTCGAAGTGGAGCGCGGCGGCGTGGCAGATGGGTGAGAGATCGGACGGGCCGTGGGAGCCGGTGCGCACCTGGTAGAGCGAGGCAAAGTCGGCGATGCGGCGCATCCCGGTGATGCCACCCGCGTGGGTAATGGTGGTGCGGATATAGTCGATAAGCTGCTCTTCGATAAGCTGCTTGCAGTCCCAGATGCTGTTGAACACCTCACCCACGGCGATAGGGGTGACGGTATGCTGGCGGATCAGGCGGAAGCAGGCCTGGTTTTCGGCAGGGGTCGGATCTTCCATCCAGAACAGACGATAATCCTCAACGCTCTTGCCAAAGCGCGCCGCTTCGATGGGGGTCAGGCGGTGGTGCATGTCGTGCAGCAGGTGTTCATCAAAGCCGAATTCGCTGCGTACCGCGTCGAACAGTTTCGGCGTGAAGTCGAGATACTTCTCGGTTGACCAGAGCTGCTCCTCCGGCCACTGGCCTTTGGTAGCCGGTTCGTAGGCCAGGCCTTTGCCCTTCGCCATGCCGTAGGTGGTTTTCATGCCGGGCACGCCGCACTGCACGCGAATTGCCTTGAAGCCCATCTCTTTGTGCCGGGCGTAGTCCTCCAGCACCTCATCGATGCTGTGCCCGGTGGTGTGGCAGTACACCATCACGCCTTCACGCGACGCGCCACCCAGCAGCTGGTAGAGCGGCATGTCGGCCGCTTTGGCTTTGATGTCCCACAGCGCCATATCAATGGCCGAGATTGCCGACATGGTAACCGGGCCGCGGCGCCAGTACGCGCCTTTGTAGAAGAACTGCCAGATATCTTCGATGCGATGGGCGTCGCGACCGACAAGCTGCGGGCAGAGGTGATCTCGCAGGTACGAGGCCACCGACAGCTCACGTCCGTTGAGGGTGGCATCCCCGAGGCCGGTCAGGCCGCTATCGGTGGTGATTTTCAGCGTAACGAAATTACGCCCCGGACAGGTGACGAACACCTCAGCCGCAACAATTTTCATATTCGATCTTCCCCGTGCAATGGCATCAATAGCGCTAAATTTACGCAACTGCGCTACTACCATACAAGTATAAGATCACAGAAAATCGTGCGCGGTCACACTTTACCCGCTTAGCTGCGCCCCCACCCGGCCACCACAATCAGCATGCCGCACAGCGCCACGCCGGCACCGGTCCAGTCCCAGACGGTGAGTTTTTCGCCGTCCACCACCCGCAGCCAGGCCAGCGCGGCGCAGACGTAGACCCCGCCATAGGCGGCGTAGACGCGCCCGCTCGCCGCCGGATGCAGCGTCAGCAGCCAGACGAACAGCATTAATGACAGCACGGCGGGGATCAGCAGCAGCGGCGTGTGGCCGCGCTTGAGCCATAGCCAGGGCAGATAGCAGCCGACGATTTCGGCAAGCGCGGTGGCAAAAAACAGCAGCGTGGTTTTGATCATGGTGAACCTTCAGGGTGAATAATTTGTAACCGGCTGGCGCTGTCGGCCTGCGGTGGGCGGTGATATAATTACCGGGTTAAGCGACCGACAGCATCGCAACACCCTAAAAGGAATCAGCAATGAAAACAATCCTTCGCAAATCCCTCTGGCTGGCGCTGGCTCCGCTTGCCTTTGCCGCCGGTTCGCTGGTTTTTAGCCCGGTCGTAAAAGCCGATACCGACCGTCTGGTGATTGAGTCCGGCGACAGCGCGCAGAGCCGCCAACACGCCGCGATGGAAAAAGAGCAATGGAATGACACCCGCTCGCTGCGCAAAAAGGTCAATACCCGCGTGGAGAAAGAGTGGGATAAAGACGATGTGGCTTTCGATCTGCGCGACAAGTGCCAGCAGAGCGCCAACGTCAACGCGTACTGGGAAAACAACACCCTGCGCTGTCTTGACCGCCGCACCGGTCGTACCATCACCCCGTAACATTAGCGTTCAGGCTCCACCCGGAGCCTGCTTTTCAGGATGAATCATGTCCCCGCAACTCAACGTAAAACTCCGTCCGCTGGAGCGCGAAGACCTGCGCTTCGTCCACCAGCTCGATAACAATGCCAGCGTGATGCGCTACTGGTTTGAAGAGCCTTACGAGGCGTTTGTCGAGCTTTCCGATCTCTACGATAAGCACATCCATGACCAGAGCGAGCGCCGCTTCGTGGTGGAGTGCGACGGCGACAAAGCCGGTCTGGTCGAACTGGTGGAGATCAACCACGTGCATCGCCGGGCCGAATTTCAGATCATCATTTCGCCGGAGCACCAGGGCAAAGGCCTTGCCTCACGCGCCGCGAAGCTGGCGATGGACTACGGCTTTACCGTGCTCAACCTCTATAAGCTCTATCTCATCGTCGATAAAGAGAACGAGAAAGCGATCCACATCTACCGCAAGCTGGGCTTTATGGTAGAGGGCGAGCTGATCCACGAATTCTTTATCAACGGCGAATACCGCAACACCATCCGGATGTGTATTTTCCAGCATCAGTATCTGGCGGAGCATAAAACCGCCGGCAGCCTGCTAAAGCCCACCGCGCAGTAGCTGCGCGGCGTCGCGCTTAGTAGTAGTTAATGATGTTTTTGATGGTGAACTTCTGCACTTTGTTGGGGGTGACAGAGACATCCGTCATCACCAGCTCGCAGCTCACCGGGTTGAAGTGGCTGTCGTAGCGGCAGCTCTGATTCGCGCGCCCCACCACCTCGCCGTTCAGCGTGGTTTCCGCCGTGTAGTCATGCTTTTTATGCGCGTCTGACGACACGGTGGCTTCCACCGACAGCTCTTTGTCTTTGCTTTTCGCCGTGCGGCCCAGCGGATAGCCTTCGCTGTCATAGCGATAGCGGATCTCCGCATCGCTGTTGCGCGCGGCGACCACAAATCCCTTGTCGTCGGTTTCATACACCAGACCGGTGCCCGACAGCTCGGCAAGCTGGCATTTGCCCTGCAGCTTCACCCGCTTCTCCTGAGTCATGGAGTCCAGATAGAAGTTGGCATTCAGCACCAGCGACGCGCCGGTATTGCTCTCCACGTCGTGGAAATCCAGGGTCTCGAAGCACCCCTCTTTAGAGAGCGTTCCGGTAACGCGCAGCGCGACCTTATCCTCTTCATTCATCAGCGTCTGACTGAAATCCTTTACCGGCCCGCGCAGCGGATCGAAATCAAATTCATTCGAAAAGCTCGCCATTTCCGGGGTAAAGGCGTCAGGGGCAGGCGCATCGTCGCAGCCCGCCAGCACGGCGGAAACCATTGCCAGAACGATTAACTTTTTCACAATACTGTCCAGTTTTCCGAAAGTAGGCGGAATGATATAAGCAAATACAACTATTTACACTATGAATGCTATGCTTAATCGACGACAACATGCGTAAGGAGCGGATAATGAAATCAGCACTCTGGGTAAGCGCACTGGTTTTAATGGCCTCTGGCCCGGCTTTTGCCGCGACCAGTTCCTGCGAACGAGTAAAGGCGGATATCTCATCGCGTATTATCAATAATGGCGTGCCGGAAACCGGCTTCACGCTCTCCATCGTCCCTAACGATCAGGCCGACCAGCCTGATGCGCAGGTCGTTGGGCACTGCGCCAACGACACGCAAAAGATTCTTTATACCCGCACCAGCAGCGGTAACTATCCGGTGAGCGGTGCTGGTACCCAGGACGCCACGTCCAGCGAACCACAGTAATTTTTTACGGGCGCTTCGGCGCCCGATTTATTTCCCCCGCCCGTTTGCTCTCTCCCCCTAAATTGACCGACATTAAGGTTTTGTACTCCATTGTGGGTAACACTCGCTCAGCATCGATCATTAGCACGCTAATGTTTTCATTTTTCTCACCATAGCGTTGCCCTGCGCAGCAGGCGACCCGGTCAGGGAGCGAGCCATGTCATATTCTCAGGACGGTATCAGCCGTCGCACATTCCTCACCACCACTACTCTCGGTGGCCTGGCGCTGGCCGCAGGCGGCGTGGCGTTACCCTTCGGCTTCAGCCCGCTTGCTGCCGCCGTGGACGCGTCGTTATCCCCTGACCAGGACAAGGTGGTCTGGGGCGCCTGCTCGGTTAACTGCGGCAGCCGCTGCGCGCTGCGGCTGCACGTGCGCAACGACACCGTGGTGCAGGTCGAAACCGACAATACCGGGCTCGATCGCTATGGGGATCACCAGGTGCGTGCGTGCCTGCGCGGGCGCTCGATTCGCCGTCGTATCAACCATCCCGACCGCCTTAACTACCCGATGAAACGCGTCGGCGCGCGTGGGGAAGGTAAATTCGTGCGCATCTCCTGGGATGAGGCGTTGAACCTTGTCACCGACAGCCTGAAAAACGTGGTGGCGCAGTACGGCAACGAGGCGGTGTATATCAACTACACCTCCGGGGTGGTGGGCGGCAATATCACCCGCTCCTCGCCGTATGCCTCGCTGGTGGCGCGCCTGATGAACTGCTACGGCGGGTTTCTCAGCCACTATGGCACCTACAGCACCGCGCAGATCGCCTGCGCCATGCCCTATACCTACGGCACCAACGAAGGCAACAGCACTTCTGATATCGTCAACAGCCAACTGGTGGTGATGTTCGGCAATAACCCGGCCGAAACGCGTATGAGCGGCGGTGGAATTACTTATCATCTTGAACAGGCAAGGGAACGCTCGCAGGCGCGCATGATCGTTATCGACCCGCGCTATACCGACACGGCGGCGGGCCGGGAAGATGAGTGGATCCCGATTCGCCCCGGCACCGACGCGGCGCTGGTGGCCGCCCTGGCGTGGGTCATGATTGATGAGAACCTGGTGGACCAGGCGTTTCTTGACCGCTACTGCGTTGGCTACGATGAGAAAACCCTGCCGGACGGCGCACCGGCCAACGGCCACTACAAGGCATACATTCTGGGCCAGGGCGAGGACGGCATCGCCAAAACCCCCGCCTGGGGATCGCGCATAACCGGCATTCCACGGGCGCGTATCGTCACCCTCGCGCGCGAAATTGCCGGTGCGAAACCGGCGTACATCTGTCAGGGCTGGGGGCCGCAGCGCCAGGCGAACGGCGAACTGACCTCGCGCGCCATCGCCATGCTGGCGATCCTCACCGGCAACGTCGGTATTCACGGCGGGAACAGCGGTGCGCGGGAGTCGACTTACACCATCACCATTGAGCGGATGCCGGTGCTGGAAAACCCGGTGAAAACCCAGATCTCCTGCTTTAGCTGGACCGATGCCATCGCCCGCGGCCCGGAGATGACCGCCACCCGCGACGGGGTGCGCGGCAAAGCGAAGCTGGATGTGCCCATCAAGTTCATCTGGAACTACGCGGGCAACACCATCATTAATCAGCACTCGGACATCAACCGCACCCACGACATCCTCCAGGACGACAAACAGTGCGAAATGATTGTGGTGATCGAGAACTTTATGACCTCGTCGGCGAAGTACGCCGACATCCTGCTGCCCGACCTGATGACCGTCGAGCAGGAGGACATCATCCCCAACGATTACGCCGGCAACATGGGGTATCTGATCTTCACCCAGCCCGCCACCAGTGCCAAATTCGAGCGTAAACCCATCTACTGGATGATGAGCGAGGTGGCGAAACGCCTCGGGCCGGAGGTCCACCAGCGCTTTACCGAGGGACGCACCCAGAGCCAGTGGCTGCAACACCTGTACGCGAAAATGCGCGCCCGGGACGCGGACCTGCCGGATTACGATGCGCTGAAAGCGATGGGGATTTACAAGCGTCAGGATCCGGACGGGCATTACGTGGCCTATAAAGCGTTTCGCGAGGACCCGCTGGCCAACCCGCTTGCCACGCCGTCGGGCAAAATCGAAATCTACTCCGCGCGGCTGGCGACCATCGCGGCCAGCTGGGAGCTACAGGCCGATGAGGTTATCAGTCCGCTGCCGGTCTACGCCTCCACCTTCGAAGGCTGGGACTCCCCGGCGCGTACCGACTACCCGTTACAGCTGTTCGGCTTCCACTATAAGGCCCGCACCCACTCCACCTACGGCAACCTAGATGTCCTGCAGGCTGCCTGCCGCCAGGAGGTGTGGCTCAACCCGCTCGACGCGGCCGCGCGCGGCATCGAGAACGGCGACCCGGTGCGGGTGTTCAACGCCCGGGGTGAAGTGCGGCTTGAGGCCAAAGTGACGCCGCGCATCATGCCCGGCGTCAGCGCCATGGGCCAGGGGGCCTGGCACAACGCCGACATGGCCGGCGACCGCATCGATCGCGGCGGATGCGTCAACGTGCTGACCACTCAGCGCCCGTCGCCCCTCGCCAAAGGCAACCCGCAGCACACCAATCTGGTGCAAATCGAGAAGATCTGAACTCATGGCGGTCTGGCTAACCGCCGCAAACTTGATATGGCATAAAAACCCTTAACTCTTAATGAGTACTATGCACAGGCCACCTTCGTACGAAGCGGCATATAAAAATGATTACCCCGCCAGAATCATACTTAACCCCCACCTTTGGGGGTAAATGGAGTGAGTTATGTCGAAAGAGAGCCATCAGGCAGGAATTAGCCGCCGCACGCTGATGAAATCCACTGCCCTCGGCGCGCTGGCGCTGGCAGCCGGCGGCGTTTCGCTGCCCTTCGGTCTGCGCCCCGCCGCGGCCGCGGTAGGCAGCGCGCTGAATGCCGCGCAGGAGAAAACGGTGTGGAGCGCCTGTACCGTCAACTGCGGCAGCCGCTGCCCGCTGCGTATGCACGTTGCAGACGGCGTCATCCGCTACGTGGAAACCGACAACACCGGCGACGATGCGTATGACGGCCTGCACCAGGTGCGCGCCTGCCTGCGCGGCCGCTCAATGCGCCGTCGCGTCTACAACCCGGACCGTCTCAAGTACCCGATGAAGCGGGTTGGCGCGCGCGGGGAAGGCAAATTTGAACGCATCACCTGGGAGGAGGCCTACGATACCCTCGCCCGGGAGATGAAACGCATCATTGGCGAGTACGGCAACGAAGCCATCTACCTGAACTACGGCACCGGCACGTTGGGCGGCACCATGACTCGCTCATGGCCACCGGGAAAAACCCTGATTGCCCGCCTGATGAACTGCTGCGGCGGCTATCTCAACCACTACGGTGACTACTCCACGGCGCAGATCGCTGCGGGGCTCAACTATACCTACGGCGGCTGGGCCGACGGCAACAGCCCGTCCGATATCGAAAACAGTAAGCTGGTAGTGCTGTTCGGCAATAACCCCGGTGAAACCCGCATGAGCGGCGGCGGCGTAACGTATTACCTTGAGCAGGCACGAGAGAAATCCAATGCCCGGCTGATTATTATCGACCCGCGCTACACCGATACCGGGGCCGGTCGCGAAGATGAGTGGATCCCGATCCGCCCCGGCACCGATGCGGCGCTGGTCTCAGCCCTGGCCTGGGTGATGATTACCGAGGATCTGGTCGATCAGGCATTTCTTGATAACTACTGCGTCGGCTACGACGAGAAAACCCTGCCCGCGGGGGCACCGGCCAACGGCCACTACAAGGCATATATCCTCGGCCAGGGCGCGGACGGCATCGCCAAAACCCCGGAGTGGGCTGCCAGCATCACCGGTATTCCCGCCTCACGCATTGTGAAGCTTGCCCGGGAGATTGCCGGCGCTAAACCGGCGTTTATCGCTCAGGGCTGGGGGCCGCAGCGCCACTCCAACGGCGAGCTGGTCTCCCGCGCCATCGCCATGCTGCCGATCCTCACCGGCAACGTCGGGATCAGCGGCGGTAACAGCGGCGCACGGGAAGGCTCTTACGAGCTGCCGTTTGAACGGATGCCGACGCTCGACAACCCGGTAAAAACCAGCATTTCGATGTTTACCTGGACCGACGCCATCGTGCGCGGACCGTCGATGACCGCCACGGCCGACGGCGTGCGCGGCAAAGAGAAGCTCGACGTCCCCATCAAAATGGTCTGGAACTACGCCAGCAACTGTCTGATTAACCAGCATTCGCAGATCAATCGTACCCACGATATTTTGCAGGATGACAAGAAATGCGAGCTGATTGTGGTGATCGACTGCCACATGACCTCCTCGGCGAAATACGCCGATATCCTGCTGCCCGACTGCACCGCCTCCGAGCAGATGGACTTCGCGCTTGATGCCTCGTGCGGCAACATGGGCTACGTGATCTTTGCCGACCAGGCGATCGCCCCGCGTTTCGAGTGCAAAACCATCTATGAGATGACCAGCGAGCTGGCAAAACGCATGGGCGTGGAGCAGGCCTTCACCGAAGGCCGCACCCAGGAGGGCTGGCTGCGCCATCTCTATGAACAGTCCCGCGCCGCGCTGCCCGCCCTGCCCGACTTCGACACCTTCCGCAAACAGGGCATCTTCAAACAGCGCGATCCCGATGGGCATCACGTCGCCTATCGCGCGTTCCGCGCCGATCCGGCCGCCAACCCGTTGACCACGCCGTCGGGCAAAATCGAAATTTACTCGGCGCAGCTGGCAGAGATTGCCGCCAGCTGGCAGCTTCCGGCAGGCGACGTCATCCATCCTCTGCCGATCCACAGCTCCGGGTTCGAGCACTATGACGACCCACTGCGCGCCCACTATCCGCTGCAGCTCACCGGCTTCCACTACAAGGCGCGTACCCACTCCACCTACGGCAACGTCGACGTGATCAAAGCCGCCTGCCCGCAGGAGATGTGGATTAACCCCCTTGATGCGCGCAAGCGCGGTATCGCCAACGGCGATCGGGTGCGTATCTGGAACGATCGCGGTGAAGCCCGCATCGCCGCCAAAGTGACGCCGCGCATTCTGCCTGGGGTGGTGGCGCTCGGCGAAGGCGCCTGGTATGACCCGGACCGCGACGGTATCGATCGTGCCGGTTCCATCAACGTGCTGACCACCCAGCGACCCTCGCCGCTGGCCAAGGGCAACCCCTCTCACAGCAACCTGGTTCAGGTCGCGAAGGTCTAAGGAGTAACCGATGACAACCCAATATGGCTTCTATATCGATTCCAGCCGCTGCACCGGGTGCAAAACCTGCGAACTGGCGTGTAAGGATTATAAGGATCTCACCCCGGATGTGAGCTTCCGCCGCATCTATGAGTATGCGGGCGGCGACTGGCAGGAGGATAATGGGGTCTGGCATCAGAACGTGTTCGCCTACTACCTCTCCATTGCCTGCAATCACTGCGAAGACCCGGCCTGCACTAAAGTCTGCCCGAGCGGGGCGATGCATAAGCGCGAGGACGGCTTTGTGGTGGTGAACGAGGACGTGTGCATCGGCTGCCGCTACTGCAACATGGCCTGCCCCTACGGTGCGCCGCAGTACAACGCCGCCAAAGGCCATATGACCAAGTGCGACGGCTGCTACAGCCGCGTGGCCGACGGCAAAAAGCCGATCTGCGTGGAGTCCTGCCCACTGCGCGCGCTGGACATGGCGCCGATCGACGAGCTGCGCAAAAAGTATGGCGATCTGGCGCAGGTCGCGCCGCTGCCAGCCGCGCGCTTCACCCGACCAAACATCGTAATTAAACCCAACGCCAACAGCCGCCCGACCGGGGATACCACCGGCTATCTGGCAAATCCGAAGGAGGTGTGAGATGGGTAACGGATGGCATGAATGGCCGCTGGTGCTGTTTACGGTTCTGGGCCAGTGCGTGGTGGGCGGCACCATCGTCACCGGCGGTGCCTGGCTGGCGTGCGGCAGAAACAGCGAGCAGCAGCAGCGTATCGTGCGGGCGATGTTTTTCCTCTGGGTGCTGATGGGCGCAGGCTTTATCGCCTCGATGATGCACCTCGGCTCGCCGCTGCGCGCCTTTAACTCGCTGAACCGCATCGGGGAGTCGGCGCTCAGCAACGAGATCGCCAGCGGCTCGCTGTTCTTCGCCCTGGGCGGCTTCTGGTGGCTGCTGACGGTGCTCGGGAAGATGCCGGCGGCCCTCGGCAAGCTGTGGCTTGTGGTCACCATGCTCGCCGGGCTGGTGTTCGTCCAGGCGATGACCCTGGTGTATCAAATTGACACCGTGCCGACCTGGTACACCGGCTACACCACCCTCGGCTTCTTTATGACGGTGCTGCTCGGCGGGCCGCTGCTGGGTGCCACGCTGCTCAGCGCCGCGCGCTATCGCGGTAAAACCAGCCGCCTGGCGCTGGTGAGCGTGCTGGCGCTGCTGGTCAGCATCGGGGCGGCCCTGATGCAGGGCGTGTCGCTTGCCGCGATTGCCTCCTCGGTGCAGCAGGCCAGCACACTGGTGCCGGACTATGGCATGTTGCAGATCTGGCGTATGGCGCTGTTGGTGTTGGGCCTCGCCTGCTGGATCGTCCCGCTGGTGCGCCGCAGCCAGCCGCAGACCGCAGTGCTGGCTACCGGCTTTGTGCTGGTGGTGGTCGCGGAAATGATTGGCCGTGGGGTGTTTTACGGTCTGCATATGACCGTCGGTATGGCGGTGGCGGGATAAGATGATGAATGCCACTCACCCTGTAGAAACGCCGCGTCTGGTGAGCATTTCGCTGACCGGCCGCCTGCTCGGGGCGCTGTTTACCCACGCCCCGGACAGCTTGTCAGCGGCACCGGTGCTGGAGCTGATGGCGGATGCAGACTTCGCCAGCCAGTGGCCGGTTGTCCACCCGACGCTCAACCCGACGGTAGCGCAAATGCAGGCTGGGCTGCGCTCCACAGACGAGCCGCTGAAGGAGGCCTGGCAGCGGCTGTTTATCGGCCCCTGGGCGCTACCGGCACCGCCGTGGGGATCGGTATGGCTCGATCGGGAAAGCGTGCTGTTTGGCGAGTCGATGCTGGCGCTGCGCCACTGGATGGCCGAAAACGGTATCGCCTGTGCCGCTGACGACAGCGAGCCCTGCGACCATATCGGTACTCTGTTGCTGCTGGCCGCCTGGCTGGCGGAGCAGGGCCGGGAGACAACGCTCGATGAGCTGCTCGCCTGGCACCTGCTGCCCTGGTCCGGTCGTTTTCTTGAGGTGTTTATCGCCGACGCCCGGCACCCGTACTACGCGGCGCTCGGCGAGCTGACCCGCCTGACGCTGGCCGACTGGCAGCAGGGAATGCTCCTCCCGGTGGCGCAAAAAACGCTCTACCGCTAACCTTCCCAGCCCGCCGCCCGGCGGGCTTTTCAGTGAAAGCGCGTCCAGAGCGCGATCAGCAGCCAGGCCGAAAGGCTCCACATTGCCACCGCGCTGAGCAGCGCCAGCGGAACGCGCATCATCGCGCTGAAGTACCACAGCGACGCCAGATAGATGAAATAGGGAATAATCGACCACATGCCAAAAATCACCGTGGTGCGCAGCGCCTCGACGTTACGTTCGGTGGCGACGATGTAGTGGGCAATCAGCGCGAAGGTGGGAAACAGCGGGATAAGCCCGGCGATATAGTAGTTTTTGCTCTTTGACAGCACGCCGATCAGCAACACGATTGCCGCGCCCAGCGCCGCTTTAATAACCAGTCCCATCCGCTCCTCCTCCGGTGTGTTTTTACAACCTGACACAACCCCGATTCGCTGGCAAGCCGCGCCGGAACTGGACTGTACAAAAAATAGCTGTTGTGACAACGTCACTCTCGCGCTTCGCTTTTAAGAATAATCTTTACAATAGTAACAATCCGTTATGGTTAAAGGGCTGCACCGCCGATTTGCGCTACCTCCCTGACTCTGTTGCCCTTCGTTAACTGGAATCCTCCCGGGGACGTTGCTATAGCTCTATGCACCCTGCCAACACAAGGCATAACAAAGCAACGCTGTGTTGCGATAAACCGTGCACAGGGAGACAACAGCAATGCACCTCTCATTACTACAACGCACTGTCGGTGCGGTACTGCTCGTCGGCGCCGTTCTGGCCGCGCTGGCGTGGGGTATCGGCCTCGACACCATCAGCGCACGAAAAGTAGACCTGCTTTATCTCGGGCAACAGCACCTCAAGCTGGTATTTGCCTCTATGGCGCTGGCGTTAGCCGTGGGGATCCCAAGCGGTATCCTGCTGAGCCGTCCCGCCGCCCGCCGCTTTGCCGAACCGGTGATGCAGATTTTTAACGTCGGTAACACGCTGCCGCCGCTGGCCGTACTGGCGCTGGCAATGGTGGTGGTGGGGATTGGCGATAAGCCAGCCATCGTGGCGCTGTTCCTCGCCTCGCTGCTGCCCATCGTGCGCAACACCTACTCCGGCCTGTGCGCGGTACCGGCGTCGCTTATTGAAGCGGCAAAAGGGATCGGCATGACGCGCACCCAGCGTCTGCGTCAGGTAGAAATTCCCGCCGCCCTGCCGGTGATCCTCTCCGGCGTGCGCATTGCTACTGCCATTAACGTGGGTACCGCCCCGCTGGCGTTCCTGATTGGTGCCAGCAGCTACGGGGAGTTGATCTTCCCCGGCATCTACCTGAACGATTTCCCGACGCTGATCCTCGGTGCCGCAGCCACCGCGCTGTTCGCCCTGATCCTCGATATGGCGCTGGCCGGGCTTGGTCGCCTGCTTAGCCCTCACACCGCCTGATAAGGAGCGTTGCGATGACATTTAAAACGACCCTGTGCGGCCTCGTCGCTGCCCTCGCCCTGCTGGCCGGTCAGACGCAGGCGGCGCCGCTGGTGCTCGCCACCAAAAGCTTTACCGAGCAGCATATTCTCTCGGCCATGACGGTGCAGTACCTGAGGAAAAAAGGCTTCGAGGTGCAGCCCAAAACCAATATCGCCACGGTGATCTCACGTAACGCCATGATCAACAAACAGGTGGACATGACCTGGGAGTACACCGGCACCTCGCTGATTATCTTCAACCACATCAACGAACGCATGACCCCGGAAGAGAGCTACCAGACCGTTAAGCGGCTGGATGCCCGCCTGGGTCTGGTGTGGCTCAACCCGGCAGACATGAACAACACCTACGCCTTCGCCATGCAGCGCAAACGCGCCGAGGCGGAGAACATCACCACCATGTCCCAGCTGGTGGAAAAAATTGAGCACATCCGCAAAACCGACCCGGACAACAACTGGATGCTGGGCCTTGACCTGGAGTTTTCCGGGCGCAGCGACGGCATGAAGCCGCTGCAGAAGGCCTACAACATGCCGCTCGACCGCCCGCAGATCCGCCAGATGGACCCGGGGCTGGTGTACAACGCCATCCGCGACGGTTTCGTTGAGGCAGGCCTGGTCTACGCCACCGACGGGCGCGTGAAAGGCTTCGACCTGAAAGTGCTGGAAGATGATAAAGGCTTTTTCCCGAGCTATGCGGTCACACCGGTGGTGCGCAAGGACACGCTGGATGCCAACCCCGGCCTTGCCGAGGCGCTTAACACCCTGTCAGGCAAGCTTACCAACGAGGCGATCACCACCCTGAACGCCAAAGTCGATATCGATCACCAGACGCCGCAACAGGTCGCCCGCGACTTTCTGCGTGAAAACGGGCTCTTGTAAGGAGGCATTATGGATACCATTCACTACATGATGGACAACGCGCCTTATCTGGCGAGCCTGACCTTCCAGCACCTGTGGCTGGTGCTGCTGGCGGTGGGCATGGCGATCGTCACCGGCGTGCCGCTCGGTATTCTGATCACCCGCCACAAATGGCTGGCGTCACCGGTGCTGGGCCTGGCAACGATTCTGTTGACCATCCCGTCCATCGCCCTGTTCGGCCTGATGATTCCGCTGTTTTCGCTGATCGGTCACGGTATTGGCGCCCTGCCAGCTATCACCGCGGTCTTCCTCTATTCACTGCTGCCGATTATGCGCAACACCTTTATCGCCCTCGACAGCCTGCCAGGCGGGCTGCGCGAAGCCGGGCGCGGCATCGGCATGACCTTCTGGCAGCGCCTGCGCTGGGTGGAAATACCCATGGCCCTGCCGGTGATTTTCGGCGGCATCCGTACCGCGGTGGTGATGAACATCGGCGTCATGGCGATTGCGGCGGTGATTGGCGCGGGCGGGCTTGGCCTGCTGCTGCTTAACGGCATCGGCGGGAGCGACATTCGTATGCTTATCGCCGGTGCGGTGATGATTTGTTTACTGGCGATTGTGCTGGACTGGTTACTCCACCGTCTGCAGGTTCTGCTGACACCGAAGGGGATTCGATAATGATTACACTCGAGAATTTAACGAAGCAGTTTGTCCAGAAGAATGGCCAGAAGGTCAACGCGGTGGATAACGTCAGCCTGACGGTGCCGCAGGGGGAGATCTGCGTGCTGCTTGGCCCCTCCGGCTGCGGAAAAACCACCACCCTGAAAATGATTAACCGCCTGATCCCCGCCTCCAGCGGTAAAATCCTGATTAACGGCGAGGACACCAGCGACATGGATACCGTGACGCTGCGCCGCAATATCGGCTACGTGATCCAGCAGATTGGCCTGTTCCCGAACATGACCATTGAAGAGAACATCACCGTGGTGCCGCGCATGCTGGGCTGGGATAAAGCGCGCTGCAAGGCCCGCGCCACCGAGCTGATGGAGATGGTGGCGCTCGACCCGAAACACTATCTGCACCGCTACCCGAAAGAGCTTTCCGGCGGGCAGCAGCAGCGTATCGGGGTGATCCGCGCCCTGGCGGCGGATCCGCCGGTGCTGCTAATGGATGAACCTTTTGGCGCGGTAGACCCGATCAACCGCGAAGCGATTCAGAACGAGTTTCTGGAGATGCAGCGCAAGCTGAAGAAAACCGTGCTGCTGGTGAGCCACGATATCGACGAAGCGCTGAAGCTGGGCGACCGCATCGCGGTGTTCCGTCAGGGTAAAATCGTGCAGTGCGCCAGCCCGGATGAGCTGCTGGCGAAACCGGCGAACGAGTTTGTCGGCACCTTTGTGGGCCAGGACCGCACCCTGAAACGCCTGCTGCTGGTACAGGCTGGGGACGTGACCGAGGCGCAGCCGACCCTGACCGTGCGCACCGCCACCCCGCTGGCCGAGGCGTTTGCCGTCATGGACGACAACGATATGCGCTCAATTACCGTGGTGGATGAGGACGGAAAACCGCTCGGGTTTGTGAAGCGTCGCGAAGCGCGCGGTGCCGCCGGGAGCTGCGGTGATATTCTGCACCCGTTCCGCGTGACCGGCCGGGCGGAGGACAACCTGCGCGTGGTGCTGTCGCGTCTGTATGAGAGTAATACGGTGTGGATGCCCATCGTCGATGACGAGGGGCGCTACAGCGGGGAGATTTCTCAGGATTATATCGCCGACTACCTCAGCTCTGGCCGTACGCGCCGGGCGCTGAATATTCAGAGCGACGTCTGACTACCCTTCATGCTAACCCTCTCCCGCCGGGAGAGGGTCAACGACTGCACCGAAATAACGTTATCCGACAGGAGTCACGCGTTCAACGCACGCTAACCCCTGTTCCCGCCATTATTCCCGTAACATCGGGCTTACGCCCTACCCCCAACAGCGCTCCAGCAGCGGCAGATTGATGTACTGCCCCAGCTCGCGCTGCTCGGCGCGCGGCAGATAGGGAAGCTCGCCGATAAGCGGTGCCGAGAGCTTTTTGCTGAGCACGTCAATCACTTCGGCATAGTGCGCCAGGCCCGGATTGATGCGATTCGCCACCCAGCCCATCAGCGGCAGGCCGTCGCTGGTGATCGCCTGCGCGGTCAGCAGGGCGTGGTTCAGACAGCCCTCCTGTATCCCCACCACCATCACCACCGGCAGTTGCTCCTGCACCACCCACTCTGAAAGCGGCCGCAGGTCGTTCATCAGGCTACGCCAGCCGCCGGTCCCTTCCACCACCACGTAGTCCGCCAGGCCGCTCAGCGTCGCCAGCCCGTCCGAAAGCAGAGAGTAGTTAATCGGGCAGCTGTGCGCGACGCTGCTCTCCTCCTCGCTGAAGGCGATGGGATTGATGGCGCTATAGGATAAATCGATGGAGGACACGCTCTGCAACACCAGCGCGTCTTTGTTGCGCAGCCCGTCCGGCGTCTCCGTGCTGCCTTTGGCGACGGGCTTGTAGCCCACCACGCGGCTGCCGCTGGACCCCAGTGCCTGCAGCAACGCGCGCGACACGACCGTCTTCCCTACCGAGGTATCGGTTCCAGTAATAAAGAAACGCTTAAGCATCACTCACTCCACGGTTATGCTCTTGAAATATACATAATGAGAATAATTCAGTGGCGAAAGTCTACGACAGGACCCACAGGCCGGGCTTGCGTTAGCGCAATTTTTCCGGGATCGCCGGAAAATTCATTATCCCTGTAACAGCCGGATCAGCAGGGTTCCGTTATAAAGCGCTTCTTTGACCAGCGCCGCACCGGCCATGGTGCCGCGGTTGGAGAAGTGAGTGGCTTCGACGAAGGTGTTGCGGCTGTAGGCGGGTAAGGCCTGCTGATTGATGCAGGCGCTAATCGCCGGGAACAGCACGTCCGACGCCAGATTGAGCGGCGAGCCGATAAGGATTTTCTGCGGATTAAAGAGGTTGACCATGATCGCCAGGATACGTCCAACGTTAGTGCCGACCCCGACGATGATGTCGCGCGCCAGCAGATCGCCCTGGCGGGCCGCCTCACACAGGGATTCGACGGTCAGCGGCGTGCCGTGCAGCATGGAGCTCATGGACTGGCTCATGCGCTGCTGCGCCAGCTCCAGCACGCTATCGATGCTGGCAATGGTTTCCAGGCAACCGTGGTTGCCGCAGTAGCAGCGTTTGCCGTAGGGATCGACCTGCGTGTGGCCGATCTCGACCAGGCTGCTGCTCCCACCGTGCAGCAGGCGTCCGTCGGTGATCACCCCGGCGCCGACGTTGTGGTCAATCACCACCTGAATCACGTCGCGCGCGCCGCGTGAGGCGCCGAACAGCCCTTCGGCCATGGTCCAGGCGCTGATATCGTGCTGGATAAAGACCGGCACGCCGGTATGCGCCTCCAGCGCCTCGCCGAGCGGCACGCTCTGCACCGAATAGAACGGCATGCTGTGGATGATGCCGCGCTCGGTATCAATCACGCCGGGCAGCGTAATGGCGATGGCGGTCAGGCGTTCCAGCTTTTGCTGGTGACGAATGAAGAAGTGGTCGACGTGGTTGACGATGCGATCCAGAAACGGCGTGTCATCCTCCAGCGGCAGGTCGAGCTGCTCCTCCACCACCAATTGGCTGCTGAGATCGCGCAGCGCGAGGTTTATCTCGCCGCGGTTAATGCGCACCGACAGAAAATGCCAGGCCTGGGTTTCCACCATCAGCCCCACCGCCGGACGCCCGCGGCTGCCCGGCTCCTGGATTTCGGTCTCCTGGACCAGGTGCGCTTCAAGCATCTCGCGTACGATTTTGGTGATGCTCGCCGGTGCCAGCTGTGCGAGCCGGGAAAGGTCGATACGTGACACCGGGCCCGTCTGATCGATCAGACGGTAAACCGCCCCAGCGTTCGTCTGCTTGATCTGATCGATGTGCCCAGGCTGGCTATCAGCACCCACGGTAACTCCCTTATTTTCACGCTTCGAAATAAATTTTTAGCTATGGTGAAACACTTGACCAGCCGCCGTCAACTTTTTACCCAGGCTTGTGATTTAACGCACATTTTTGTGCGGCGGCTGCTGCGGGATTGAGCGAAAAGGCCGCCTCGGTGACCAGGGCGGCAAACCGCTCCGCCGCCTGGCTGCGCTCGCGGTGCGCGGGCCACACCAGCCACATCTCCGATACCGCGTCCGGCTCCTCGATGGGCACCCAGCGCATCTCCTCCAGCTGCACCCGCTGAAACGACGCGGGCAGAATCGATACCCCGAGCCCGGCCGCCACCAGGCCGATGATGGTCATCGCTTCGCCCACCTCCTGGGTGATGTAGGGCGACAGCCCATAGCGGCGCAGCAGCCCGAGAATATCATCGTACAGCCCGGTGCCCACGTGGGGGTCAAAGAACACGAAGGGTTCGCTGGCGAGCTGGCGCAGAGAGACGGTCGGCTGCGCCGCCAGCGGGTGGTCGCGCGGGACCATCGCCAGCAGCGGCTCGCGCAGAATCAGCTGCCACGCCAGGGATGCCGGCAGCGCGGTATTGCGCATCAGCCCGAGGTCCAGCGCGCCGTCGTTCAGCGGGCCAATCTGCGCCCGGGTATTGATCTCCAGCGTCTGGATATGCACGTCGGGGTAGCGCTGGCGGTAGGCCGACAGGCTGTCGGAAACGGGCTTGATAAACGGCGCAGAAGAGGTAAAACCGATGCGCAGCTCCCCGGTCTCGCCCTGGTGCAGCCGCGCTGCGCGGGTGGCGGCGGCCTCAACCTGGCTGAGAACCTGACGGCTGTCGGCAAGAAACTGCGTTCCGGCCGGGGTCAGGCTGACGCTGCGACGGGTGCGCGCCAGCAGGCAGGCGCCAATCTCCTGCTCAAGCTGCTGGATCTGCTGGCTCAGCGGCGGCTGGGAGATGTTCAGCCGGGCGGCGGCGCGGCCAAAATGCAGCTCCTCGGCCACCGCCACGAAATAGCGTAAATGACGCAGTTCGATATTCATATGTTAAACATATTATTTGAGATTATTAATATATTAGACAGATAACACCGGTTTTTCTACGCTATTCATCATCTTGCCCGCCGCGCGGGCCTACAGCACAGGATGTAACCGTGAGTCGTCTGTCTGACGTCACCCCCGCTCCGACCCGCGAGGCTGACGCACCGCTTTCCCCCCCTTCGGTCCTCTTTATCAAACGCGGTACCCCGACGTTTATGCGCGTCACGCTGGCGATGTTTTCCGCCGGGCTTGCCACCTTCGCCCTGCTCTACTGCGTGCAGCCGATCCTGCCGGTGCTCTCCCAGGAGTTCGGTATTTCGGCACCGGCCAGCAGTCTGTCGCTGTCAATCTCCACCCTGATGCTGGCGCTCGGCCTGCTCATCACCGGGCCGCTGTCCGATGCCGTCGGGCGTAAATCGGTAATGGTGACCGCCCTGCTGCTGGCCTCGGTCTGCACCCTGCTCTCCACCATGATGACCAGCTGGCACGGCATTCTGGCAATGCGCGCCCTGATCGGCCTGTCGCTCAGCGGCGTTGCCGCGGTGGGCATGACCTGGTTAAGCGAAGAGATGCACCCCAGCGTGGTGGCCTTCTCCATGGGGCTCTACATCAGCGGTAACTCCATCGGCGGCATGAGCGGCCGTCTGCTGAGCGGGGTGATTACCGATCTGTTCAGCTGGCGCGTCGCGGTGGCGGCCATCGGCTGCTTCGCCCTCGCCTCGGCGCTGATGTTCTGGAAAATCCTGCCAGCCTCGCGCCACTTCCGGCCACTTTCGCTGCGGCCGAAAAACCTGGCGATCAACTTCCGCCTGCACTGGCGCGATGCCGGTCTGCCGCTGCTGTTTGCCGAAGGCTTCCTGCTGATGGGGGCGTTCGTCACGCTGTTCAACTACATCGGCTATCGCCTGATGCTCTCGCCGTGGCATCTCAGCCAGGCGGTGGTGGGCCTGCTGTCCGTGGCCTACCTCACCGGCACCTGGAGCTCGCCAAAAGCCGGGGCGATGACGGTGCGCTACGGGCGTGGCCCGGTGCTGCTGGGGTTCATCGGCATGATGCTCGGCGGCATGCTGCTCACGCTGTTCTCGTCGCTGGGGCCGATCTTTGCCGGGATGCTGCTGTTCTCGGCGGGCTTCTTCGGGGCGCACTCGGTGGCGAGCAGCTGGATTGGGGTACGGGCGCGGCGCGCCAGGGGGCAGGCGTCGTCGCTCTATCTGTTCAGCTACTATCTGGGATCGAGCCTCGCGGGCACCACCGGCGGGTTCTTCTGGCACGACTACGGCTGGCACGGGGTGGCAGGTTTTATCGGCGTGTTGCTGGTGCTTGCCCTGCTGGTGGGTCGCCGCCTGCAACACCGGGCGGCCTAAAAAAACGCCCGCCGGTCAGCGTCTGACGGCGGGCGGGATTTACCGATGACGCTTACGGCCTTCTGAACAGCGCAATGCTGCGCCCTTCCAGTTCGAAATCCTTCTCTTTGGTGATCACCAGCCCGTGCTTCGCGGTGTCGGAGGTGGTGAGCTCCAGCACCCAGCCCCCTTCACCAAACTGCGGGATCTGGAACGGCACGTTGCCTTCAAACGGGTTGAACAGCATCAGCACGTCATGCCAGATCCCCTCTTCGGGTTGCAGGTCCGGGCGACCGATGTAGACCCCGAGGGTGGAGCCTTCATCCCACTGCTCCGGCGTCTGTAGCCCGCCGCCGGCGTTGAACCACTTGATATCCATTCCGTCACGCCAGTTTTCACGGCGCAGCAGCGGCTGGGCGGCACGCAGGGCGATCACGTGCCGGGTAAACTCGCGCAGCGCGTTGGCGCTCTCCGGCAGGCCGTCCCAGTGCACCCAGGAGATTTCGCTGTCCTGACAGTAGCCGTTGTTGTTACCCATCTGGCTGCGGCCAAACTCATCCCCGGCGAGGATCATCGGCGTGCCGTGGGAGAACAGCAGCGTGGCGAGGAAGTTACGCTTCTGCCGCTCGCGCACCGCGTTGATGCCCTCGTCGTCGGTCGGGCCTTCCGCGCCATAGTTGTACGAGCGGTTATCGTTGTGGCCGTCGTTGTTGTCTTCCCCGTTATCCTCGTTGTGCTTCTCGTTGTACGACACCAGGTCGTTGAGCGTGAAGCCGTCGTGGGCGGTGATGAAGTTAACGCTGGCCCACGGGCGACGACCGCGCTGGTCGTAGAGATCCCCGGAACCAAGCAGGCGCGCGGCGAAGTCGGTGGAGACGTTATCCCCCTTCCAGTATTCGCGCACCGTATCGCGGTACTTATCGTTCCACTCGGCCCAGCCCGGCGGGAAACCGCCCACCTGATAGCCGCCGGGACCGATATCCCAGGGCTCGCCGATAAGCTTGAGCTTCGACAGCACCGGGTCCTGAGTCACGGCATCGAAGAAGCCGCCGCGCTGGTCAAAGCCCTCCGGTTCGCGCCCGAGAATGGTACCCAGATCGAAGCGAAAACCGTCGATATGCATCGTTTCGGCCCAGTAGCGCAGGGAATCCATCACCATCTGCAACACGCGCGGGTGGGAGGTGTTGACCGTGTTGCCGGTGCCGGTATCGTTGATGTAATAGCGGTGCTGGCCCGGCATGGTGCGGTAGTACGAGAAGTTATCGATGCCCTTAAACGACAGCGTCGGGCCGAGTTCATTCCCCTCCGCGGTGTGGTTGTACACCACGTCGAGGATCACCTCGATGCCCGCATCATGGTAGGCGCGCACCATGTCACGCATCCCCTGCAGGCCGTTAGGCCCGTAGTAGCGTGAGGCCGGGGCAAAGAAGCCGAGGGTGTTGTAGCCCCAGAAGTTCTTCAGTCCCTTATCCAGCAGGTGCTGGTCGTCCGGGAACCAGTGGATCGGCAGCAGCTCCACCGAGGTAATGCCCAGGCTCTTGATATAGTCCACCGAGGCCTTGTGCCCCATCCCCTCAAAGGTGCCGCGCAGCTCTGGCGGGATAGCGGAGTTGAGCTGAGTGAACCCTTTGACGTGGGTTTCATACACCACGGTGTGCGGCCAGGGCACGACCGGACGATGGCTGCTCTCCAGGGCGAAGGCGTTCGGGTCAATGACCCGGCACTTCGGCGTGAAGGGCGCGCTGTCGCGGCTATCAAAGGTCAGGTCTTTATCTTCGTGCAGCAGTTCGTAGGCAAAGTGCGCCTCGTTCCACTCGATATCCCCCACCAGCTCGCGGGCATAGGGGTCGATCAGCAGTTTGTTGGGGTTAAAGCGATGACCGTTTTCCGGGTCGTAGGGGCCGTGAACCCGAAACCCGTAAAGCGCACCGGGTTGCAGGCCGGGCACATACCCGTGCCAGATCTCATGGGTGTACTCCGGCAGATCGAGGCGAGCGATTTCGTTTTTGCCGGTCGGATCGTAGAGGCAAAGCTCTACGCGTTCGGCGTGGGCCGAGAAGATGGCGAAGTTAACCCCTTCGCCATCAAAGTTGGCCCCCAACTGATGGCTATACCCTGCCGTAATTTCATAAGCCTTACCGTTTGACATGCATTCCTCTCCATCGAAAGTACAGTTTTAACGTACCACAGCAATTGATGATGTTTTGTTGTAAATCATACACTTATTAGTATTACAGCACCGTTGCGCGCCACGCTGCCGGGGTCGATATGGTCGCCGGGCTCCAGCGCCTCACCGGTAAGCAGGTCGCGGTAGCGGCGGTTGGCCAGCGCAGGCGGCAGGGCAATTGCGGTTCCCGCCCAGCGCTCGGCATGCGGCCCGGCGACGCTCCCGTCTAAGGCGCTGAACACCAGCCGCGGGGCGATAACGATCAGCGCGTCGCGACTGTCGGTGCGGGCATAGGCGATCACGTTGTCGGCGTGCTCCCCCTGGGCGGCGAGCGGCAGATAGTCACCGTGCCGGAACAGTTCCGGGTTCTGCTGGCGCAGCGTAAGCACGTTATGGATGACGTGCTGCTTCAGTTCACCGCTCAGCCAGCTCTCCACCGCGTACAGCCCGCCGGGGTTCTCGTGATCCAGCATCTGCTCCAGCGCCGGGAAATCGGGGTCCCGACGGTTGTCCGGGTCCACCAGGCTGAAGTTCAGCGCCTCGCTGCCCTGATAGATGTCCGGCACCCCCGGCGCGGTGAGTTTGATCACCGTCTGGGTCAGGCTGTTGACCAGTCCGGCGCGCATAAAGGGCGCCAGAGAGGCGACGAAATCCTGCAAAAAGTCCTGATTGTCCGGGGAGAGCAGATGACGGGCGTAATCCAGCACCGCCTTTTCATAGGCGTCGTTGGTATCCACCCAGTCGGTGCGCAGCTTCGCTTCGCGCAGCGCTTTTTCGACAAAATCGAGGAAGCGCGTTTCCAGCTCCGCCAGGCCCGCGGTATCGTCCGGGGCCAGGGTGGTGGGCCATACGCCCGCCAGCGCCTGATAGAGCATCCAGGTATCAACCCCCTTCGGCGCCGTGCCGTCGTTCAGGAACACCACTTTGGTCTGGTTCATCTGCCGCCAGCGCGCCACGCACTCGGCCCACCGCTCAGGGGCTTCGGTCAGGGTATAGAGCCGCGCCCTGGCATCCTCGCCACGCTTGGTGTCGTGGGTCGAGGTGCCGGAGAGCGCGTCCGGCTGGCGCTCGCGGCGGGTTTTCATCTCGTCATGGAAGCGTGTAAGGGAGAAGGTGCGCCGCATCGGCTCGGCACCCACCTCGTTAAGCGCCAGCTCCATGTGCTGGCGGAAGAACAGCGTGTCCTCTACCGATTTCGCCATCAGCGGGCCGGTAAGCTGCTGGAAGCGGGTGCGGAAGGTGGCCGCGTCATGGCGCGCCGCCTCGGCGACCTCGCCGGACAGAATACGCGTCACCACGTCGAGCGCCTGTGCGTCCGGGGCGTGATCGCTGGCGTTCAGCTTCAATACCACCTTCTGCAACAGAGTGGCATCCGCCTGCGTCAGCCCCTCGGCGGTGCCGTAGGTGCGGTACACCGGGAAGGCCACCAGCAGTTCGCGCAGCGCCGCACGCAGGGTGTCCTCCTCCGGCGCGACGCCATCGGCGCGGGCAATCTCACCGGCGAGCCGCAGCAGCGTGGTGAACTCCCCTTCAAAGTTGCGATCCACCATCAGCAGCTTGGCTTTGCGCAGCTCGGCGCGCATGTCCACCGCCTCTCCCACTACCTCTTCATAGGCGTGACGCAGGCGATCGATATTGTCGTCATCCACCAGCACATCCGAAAGCGCGGCAATGAACTCGTAGCCGGTGGTGCCGGAGATGGGCCAGTCGTCGGGAATATGCTCACCCTTACCGAGGATCTTCTCCACGGTGATGTAGCAGTCCGGCCCCGCCTGCTGGCGCAGCCGCTCCAGATAGCCTTTCGGATCGGCCAGGCCGTCTACGTGATCGACCCGCAGGCCGTCGACCGCCCCGCTGCGCACCAGCTCAAGGATCAGGCGGTGGGTATCATCGAATACCGCCTCGTCCTCGACGCGCATCCCGGCCAGCCCGGTAATCTCGAAGAAGCGTCGATAGGAGAGATCGCGCGGCGCGTCACGCCACGACATCAGACGGTACGGCTGACGCTGGTGCAGCTCGGCAAGCGCGGCGTTATCGCTCAGCGCCAGCACCTCGGCTTCACGCCCCTGCCAGCTCGCCGGGGTCAACGGGTAGTAGTTGTCGTAATAGGCAAAGGCCGGTTTCCCGCTGGCAGGATCGCGCTTCACGCTGATTTCGCCGCTCTCCAGCACCGCCTCGAAGGTGTCCCCGAGGAACGGCAGGGTCAGCGGACGCGACCAGTCGATGTCAAAGTGCCGGGCGTAGCGGCTCTGCTCGCCGTGCTCAATCACATCGCGCCACCAGGCATTCTCCAGCGAGGCGGCCATGTGGTTGGGAACAATATCCAGAATCAGCCCCAGCCCGGCCTGCTTCAGCGCGGCGACCATACGGTCAAACCCGGCGCGCCCGCCGATGGACGGGTCGATCTCATTGGCGTCGGTTACGTCGTAACCGTGGGTGGAGTCCGCCGTCGCGGTGAAGACCGGCGAGGCGTAGAGGTGGCTGATCCCCAGTTTTTTCATGTACGGCACCAGCCCGGCGGCGCGGTCAAAGGTCATGCCGTTGCGAAACTGTATGCGGTAGGTAGCGGTTGGAATACTCACGCGGCATCTCCCTGTGCGAGGCGGACAATAATGGCGTTCTGCGGCAGCGTATCGTCGATATCGGACGAGGCGAAGAGGGTCTCACCCGGCAGCGCGGGCAGCGGGTGTGACTCAGCGCCGATATTAAACGCCATCGACAGCGTGCCCCGCGGGAAGCGCCAGCTGACGGCCACAAAGCCCGGCGCGGTGGCGACGATGCGCCCGCTGTTTCCGCCCGCCGTGGCCAGCAGCGGCACAATGTGCCGGGCGCGCTGGGTCAGCAGATGACGGGTAAACGCCAGCCATTCTGCCCCCTCGTCGCTCTCCGGCGTGTGCCAGTTGAGCTTCGAGCGGGTAAAGGTCTGTACATCGTTGGGATCGGGGACGCTTTCGCCTTCAAAATCGCCATGCCCTTCAAACTCCTTCGCCCGCCCCTCACGCACCGCTTTCGCCAGATCGCCGTGGAAGTCGGTGAAGAACAGGAACGGGTTGGTTTCGCCATACTCCTCGCCCATAAACAGCAGCGGGATGTGCGGAGAGAGCAGCAGCGCGGCAAGCAGCACCCGGGTACGTTCGGCCCCCGCGAGGGAGATCAGTCGCTCACCCTGGGCACGGTTGCCCACCTGGTCATGGTTCTGAATAAAATCGACAAACGCGGTCGGCGGCTGGCCGGTGCTCTTCACGCCGCGCGCTTCGCCGCTCTGCACCGAGGTTTCGCCCTGGTAAGCGAAGC
Source organism: Siccibacter turicensis LMG 23730 (assembly GCF_000463155.2). GTDB lineage: Bacteria > Pseudomonadota > Gammaproteobacteria > Enterobacterales > Enterobacteriaceae > Siccibacter > Siccibacter turicensis. The sequence goes on from NZ_AWFZ01000028.1 coordinate 92,853, forward strand.
CCTCCGCCAGGGTGCGGGCCACCATTTTTTCCGGCTGCTGGGCGAAGTCCTGATAGTAGGCCTGGGTTTCGCCGGTGGCGAACACGTGAACGGCGTTATGGAAATCATCGTTCCACTCGCCGGTAAACAGCGGGGCTGAGCCATCCTCGTTGCGCGGATGCAGGAAGATGACGTTGCGGCTGTCTTCGGTGGTGAGATGCGCGGGCCGGTCGACGATCTCCGCCCGGATACGCTCAGCAATCTCAATCAGGACGTGTTTGTCAGAGGTGTCTTCAATCTGATCGATGGCGTCAAAGCGCAGCCCGTCGAGATGGTACTCTTTCAGCCAGTAGAGCGGCGCATCGGCAATGTAGCGGCGCGCGGCGTCCACGTCATAGGCGATGCCCGCACCCCAGGGGGTGTGCCGCTCCTTGTGGAAGAAGTCCGGGGCCAGCAGCGGCAGGTAGTTACCCTCCGGCCCGAAGTGGTTGAGCACGATATCCAGCACCACCGACAGGCCATGCCCGTGAGCGGCGTCAACAAAGGCTTTAAAATCATCCGGTGTGCCGTAGGCGGCGTGCGGCGCATAGAGCAGCACGCCGTCGTAGCCCCAGCCGCGGTTGCCGCCGAACTGGGAGACCGGCAGCACTTCCAGCATGGTCACGCCCAGCTCCGCCAGGTACGGCAGCTTTTCGATAGCCGCCCGGAAGGTGCCTTCCGGCGTGAAGGTGCCGATATGCATCTCATAGACCACGCTCTCTTCCCAGGGGCGGCCCTTCCAGTCGCTGTGCTGCCAACGGTAGCCGCGGTGATCCACCACCCGCGACGGACCGTTCACGTCCTCTTTCTGCGCCCGGGACGCCGGGTCCGGCACCGTCATGCCGTCGGCCAGCACAAAACTGTATTCGTCCCCGGCGCAGACGCCGGTGACCTCACGCTCGAACCAGCCCTCGCCGATCGGGTTCATCGCCAGATCCTCGCCGGACACCCGCAGCGTAACGGTCTGTTGGCCGGTGGCCCACAGACGGAAACGGACCACGTCTTCGGCGACGAATTCGGCACCCCAACCTGCAGGAAATGATGTTGACCCCATTCTGTTCCCTCGTTTTTCCGGTAGTGAGCAAGGCACGCACTCGCACGGGCTATCCCCCGACAAGGCGAGCTCAGTTAACGTAAACGTGTAATCGTGCGTTGAATGCCCTTGCGGAGTGGCACTTCACGGTGTGCCTGATAAGACGGCGTCGTGGAGGGTGCATGGCAAACGTCGTCCACGCGTTTCGCCAGGGCAGCACATGAGAATCAATCATAGACCATTGCGGAAGAACTGCGGTGTGGCGGGGGTGAAAGCGCCTGCGCGAGGCAGGCGTGGTTCAGGCGGCGTCAGCCAGGAGTGGAAGGTTTTAGTGAGGCGCTAACGCCGGGCCAGCCAGCAGCGCCGCGAGCTGCGCGCGATCCTCACCCTGCAGGGTACGCAGCGGAAACGGCAGACAGGGCGGCTGCACCGCGCCCGACAGTTCCGCCAGCGTGGCGATGGGGCGCAGGCTGCCGTAACGCTGGAACAGCGCCCACAGCGGGGCCAGCGCCGCGTTGAGGCGGTTCACCTCCTCTTCCCTGCCCTGCAGCGCCGCGTCGGCCAGCGCGCGCGCCGTATGGGGAAATAGCCCGGCCAACACCGAATACCAGACGTCGCATCCGGCGAGCAGCCCGGCGGCGGCGGCGGCATCGCCGCTGATACCCAGCGTGATGTGCGCCGGGATCGCCTGTCGCAGCGCGGTGAGCCGCGCCGAGGCTTCCGCGCGCGTCCCGGAGAGCGGGCCGAGCTTCAGGGAACCGATATGCGGCAGCTGACACACCGCGATCAGCAGCTCATCATCGAAGGCAAAGCGCGTGGTGGCCGGATTGTCATACACGCACAGCGGTACCGTTACGGCCTGACTCACGCGCTCATAGAGGCGATACACCTCGTCCCGGCTCAGGGGCTGATAGGATACTGGCGCCATCAGCAGCCCGCTCACGCCCGCCTGCTGGGCATCGTCGGCCAGGCGTAGCACCTCGTCGATATTGACCGCCCCGATGCTGACCACCACCGGCACCTCGCCCGCCGCGCGGGTCGCCAGACGCGCCACCCGCGCCCGCTCGACGACGGACAGATACGCGTAGCTCCCGGTCGATCCCAGCGCTCCGATGGCGTCCACCTGGCTGGCAGCCAGTCGTTCAATCAGGGCCGTAAACGCCTTTTCATCCACGGTGCCGTTGACCAGCGGCGTGAGCGGAAAGGCACTGAGTCCGTTAAACATAAGATTCTCCTGCGTTGCGACCTGCTTACCGCTGGCCGATCAAGGGTGGCGCCTGCTGTTACCACACAAAAACCCGGCGCGCGTCAGGCCTCTTTCACGCTATCGCGCGCCCGGTTGGCGTTTCCCCACTCGCATAGCGGCTGCAGGGCGTGCGCGAGCGTGCGGCCGAAATCCGTAATGGTGTACTCCACCCGGGGCGGCACCTCTTTAAAATCGTGCCTGACCACAATGCCGTCTTCCGTCAGGTCTTTGAGCTGCTGGATCAATACCTTCTCGCTGATCCCTTCCGCCAGCCGTTTGAGTTCTCCGAAACGACGCGGACCAAACTGTAAATGAAACAGCAGGATGGATTTCCATTTTCCACCAATGTAACGCAGGGCCACGTCCAGCCCGCAAACGGGTTCCATGATTTTCTCCATACATACCTTTTGGTAGGTACTAGTATACAGGAAAGTAGCCCATTACACTGATTTTCCGCTTCACAACCAGGGTAAACATCATGGGTAAGTTAGCAGGTAAAGTCGTGGTAATAACCGGCGCCAACAGTGGCATTGGTCTGGCATCGGCAAAACGCTTCGCCGCCGAAGGGGCGAAGGTATTTATGACCGGACGCCGGGCGCGTGAACTTGAAGACGCGGTAAACGCGGTGGGACATGGCGCCGTGGGCATTCCCGGCGATATCTCCCGCATGGAGGATCTGGATGCCGTGTTCTCACAGGTTCAGCGCGACGCGGGGCAGATCGACGTGCTGTTCGCCAATGCGGGCGGCGGTGATTTCGCCGCGTTAGCGGATATCACCGAGGCGCATTACGACCGTATTTTTGACACCAACGTCAAAGGCACGCTGTTTACCGTGCAAAAGGCGCTGCCGCTGTTAAAGGATGGCGCATCGATCATTCTGACCGGCTCGACCAGCGCCACCACCGGCATCCCCGACTTTAGCGTTTACAGCGCCAGCAAGGCCGCCGTGCGCAATTTTGCCCGCGGCTGGATCCTGGAACTGACCCCGCGAAAAATCAGGGTCAACGTGCTGGTGCCCGGTGCAACCTCTACGCCCGGCTGGCATGGCCTTTCCTCAGATAAGGAGTTCAATCAGGAGATGATCCGCGCGGTGGAAGCCACCACCCCGCTCGGCCGACTGGCCGACCCCGACGAGGTCGCCGCCGCGGCGTTGTTCCTGGCATCGGATGACAGCAGCTACGTGAACGGCAGCGAACTGTTCGTTGATGGTGGCGCGGCGCAGATTTAAGCGTGTAGTTAAAAAGCCCTGGGTCGGGGATTCGGGGCTGTTCAGGTGCGTTTATGCAGGGATATGATGATGCCCGATCTTCTGACAACTGGATATAAATCACTACGACTGGATGCAAATATCCCATCAGGGCAGAAATACGGGTATCAAACAGTGGTGAAGGATATGCTCACAGCGGAAAGAAAATAGTCACCCGTTCCCGGTAAGCGATTAATCAGCAAGCCCGTTTTTTACGCGGGCTTATTCTTTTTTAGAATTCACGAGACAAGATTAAATAACCGTTGAACCTGACTGAGCATTCATCATTATTTAGCAGGCTGGACGCTATAAAAACGCCGTGCCTACCTTCGCTATTGGTGTAACTGTATTTTGCAGTCAGATTGAGCACATCGTCATCCCGGTATATTTTGTAGTACTCGTTGACCGAAAGGCCACTCCCCGCTTTTGCATCAGCTTCCGCAAGCTGGTGTGCAAAGACGTCGGAAACGGGCGCTATGCTCACTATCTCCACCCTGGTTTTAGCGCGATCAATATCTTTTACGCCGTCTCTGCTCAGGGCAGATAAAAGCATCTCTTCGTTGTAGTGACCCGGCCTGGCACACTCGCTTCCGGGAGCATCAGCGGCGTAGCCAGCGAACGGCAGGAATGCCAGAGCGAGTGCATAGTGGCGAATCATCGAATCACCTCCAGGATCGCACCGTGATCTTTGCTAACTAATAACCGCGTCGCTGGCCCCATGATAATGCACCCTTCGGACGCGAAGCCTTTGATACCGAGGCGCTTGTCACCGTGCATTCTGAACGTTCCCATATCCCGGGAGTAAGCATTACCGTCGATATGGTCGAGGGTAATCGTTAACGGACCTTTGCTGGTTCCCGTGCTCCCGATCTTCCACCTGCCACGAGGAATGGGCCCCATCCCACGAACCTGCTCACGATCAGGATTATTTTTGTTGGTGAGTACCCCGGAATATCCCCTCTCAATCAGTTTGCCATCGCGGAAGAGTTCCCCGGTGCTTTGCTTGTATGTCCATGAAGCCATATTGATCTCCTTATGCTGTTTTTCGCGCGTTCCAGCTGTCAGCGTGTTTGATATTGCCATCCAGATAGTGCCATTCGATTTTTTCATAGCGAAGGCCGACATGCTCGATGTGAGCCTGCCACTCATAATCAGGATCTTTTGTGTCGTACATGACAGGCACGACATGGCAAACCTTCACGTTTTCCAGTGTCGTGGTGAAATAGTTTTCTTCCTGACCGTTGTAGTTGATGCGATAGAATTTAAACTCTGCCTTAATCAACGTTTGTCCGGTTGTAAGCGCCTTGTACAGCAACGGTGACGAGCTATCGATCAGCTTTTCGAAGGTCCAGGCTTCATGCTTACGAGTACCCTTTACTACGCCCATCGTGTCGTCTGTCGGGATAAAGAGATCATGCTGCATCCCCACGCATTCGATACTTCCTTCGTGGCCAGTAATCTCAACAGAACCCTTTAATAACTTTCCTTCTTCCTCATACAGCCACAAATAAACGGCTATAGCCATTGCCTTCACTCCTTTTCCCTCAGGACAAATTAACGTGAGTGAGCAGGCTAATTACTCAACGATGTTTCATCAGTGAACAGGGCCACAAAGTGAGAATATCAGGCTATCGTCACGGATGAGGTTTTGTTCGGTATGGAACCTCATAGGATGATCAGAATACGCCGCTTTTGAACACTACCCGGAGACGAGCGCTGTCCATTGACGTCGCGTGATACGGCTTGACCCGCGTTGCCTGCTTCCCGGCATCCAGCTTGCGCTTATTCGTTATCTCCAGGCACTCCGCCTCGCCTTGGGGTTCTCCGCCTCACCTCGGGGTTCTCCGCGACGGAATTAAGCCCCACGGGGCAAAGCGTTGAACGTTGGCGCGCTAAACGGAAGCTCTTCACTAACGAAAATTAAGGTATAATCCTCGCCTTAAAAAAGGAGACAAAAGTGCATATCAAATCTTGGACATTATTACTCACATTACTCATGCCATTATCATCCGTTGCAGAAAAAAGCGATTTCCATTTCTCAGCTGCTGATGTAAATGCTTCCTTCGAGCCTGGGTGTATAAAGTCCATCAAATATGCCGTAGATGAGTATAACGAGGGCCATATTGACTTCATATTGACCGATGAATGTGGGAAGCGATTTTCGGTTTTCACCCGTCAGAACCTTGGGAAAAAGATGACCATGGCTTACAAGGGTCACCAACTTATTTCAGCTATGATTACATCTCGGCTCGGTTCCAATTTCAGGATACCTGCCCAGGACATACCAAAGGTAGTGTTGATGCAAATACTTACCGATTACGATACTGCACAGGATGAATGAAATATAGTGGAAAATAATGCAGATTAGTGCGGCAAAGTAAATCGTTTCTCATTACGCTAATGTGCATTCCTGTCCTTTCCTGACCACTATACCCTCCCGTCTCAGGAATCAAAGTCGGCAACATAAAACCTTATAATGTGCCTGGTGATCATCCAGGCCCTTATTTTACTCATACACAAAGCCCTTTCGCGCAGACAGCAGTTATCAGGGCGATGGCACACAACGTACAGACGGTATGCGTCTTATAATTGATAGCGACGACTACGGGTTGATTGATTGTCACCGTTTTGAGGTTATAATCGATCAGCACTCATCTTGTCAGGACGACGAATGACCAATTATAGCGCTTATCTCAAATTCAAATTCGCTTCCGATAAAAAATTAAATACTCTGCTTACGCGTTCAGTTAAGTCGCCAGGCCAAGGCCAGTACGATATGACGACCGACGCCATGGCTGGCGCGGATAAGGCCGCGTGGTATGTATCTTGTCTTGTTCCAGGGGATGCAAAGGAATTATATTTCTCGTCAATGAACTGGTGAGAAAATGAGTTCCTGGATTACTAAATTATGTAAGCAAATAGTTGGGGATCTGTTTTTCTATTTTGGTCCAGTATGTATCATCCTTCCATTTGCTGCTCTGTTCGCATTTGTTGTTCCTGATTATGCGCTACAACTTACAGCGGCCTTAGCAATAATTGTCTATTTTTTCTTCATTAAATACTCTAAGTAGCATTAGCCTGATGAATAATTAACAGCCCCGGGTTTTCCGGGACTGCTCAAGATGTGGAAACCTACAATTTATTCCCCAGTATCTCTAACCTGATCCCTGCTGATTAATATAAGTCAGTGGTCGGTGTTGTTGCAGGGCGTTGATCCCCTTCGTGGCAGAGCAAACATTGGCACGACTACATTGTGTTAATCATCAGGGAGCAAACACCTGGTCAGGCTTCCATCCTTCGGATGCACGTACACGTCAGTCAAAATAAGGTTTCAACACGCCTTCAGTCCAGGTCATGAATGACCTCACTCGTTGCGACAGATTGCGCCGGTGCGCGACGACGAAAGAGGCATCCAGCGGCCTGGGCCGCAGATCGGGAAGGACTTCAACCAGCGTGCCACGTTTGATATGGGGAAGAAGTGTTAAATAACCTCCCTGAATTAACCCCAAACCCGCCAGTCCCGCTTCGTGGTAGGCCGGGACACTGTTGACAGTCATCGTGCCGGGCAATATCAGCGAACGGTAGCCATCCCCTGAGGGATATTCCCATCCGTCAGGTTTCGCGCCAAAATTTCGTATGTAATGAACCATCCTGTGCCCTTGATGCAGAAGATCATCAATCGTCCGGGGCACACCAAAGCGTTTCAGGTAGTCTGAACTTGCCGCGTTGATCATTCGTAATTGTCCCAGCGGCCGGGCAATCAGAGTTTCATCAACAATGGGTCCCAGACGAACGACGCAGTCAAATCCCTCCTGAACCAGATCAACACGGCGGTCAGTACTTGACAGTTCAAGTTCGAATTCCGGATGAGCATTGAGTAGCTGTGGTAGCGCCGGAATAACCACGCTTTGTGCCAGAACCGCCGGCATATCAACGCGTAAACGCCCTCGCAGTGACATTCCGCCTGATGAAAACATCAACTTCAGCTCGTCTGCCTCCGCCAGCAAATCGCGTGCACGCGAATAGAACATGCGGCCATCTTCGGTCAACTGGACAGTCCGCGTGGTGCGATGCAGAAGCGTTGCGCCTACCTCATGTTCGAGTTCCCGCACTACTATCGAGGCGCGTCCTTTCTGAATACCGAGACTTTCAGCTGCCTGGGTAAAGCTCTTCATTTCTGCAACGCGTGCGAAAACGATCAGTGGCTCAAGGTTTTTCATTGTTCCTCTTTAAGGTAACAGTGCGTTAATTTTCAGCTTATTTATGCCTACTGTAATACTTAATAGACTGCCTTCACACCGCGTTATACAGCGCAACACACTTGCTGAAGGTCATCATCATGAATCAACCCCTTTCAACGATTAAGTCTGTCGTCGTCTATCACTCCGGTTATGGGCATACAGAACGGATGGCGGCAGCCGTCGCAGGAGGCGCCAACGCCACGCTCGTGGCTATCGACTCAGACGGAAACATTACTGAAGACGCATGGGCAAAGCTCAACGCGGCAGACGTGATTCTGTTCGGTTCACCAACCTACATGGGTGGCCCGAGCTGGCAATTCAAAAAGTTTGCAGACGCGTCGTCCAAGCCCTGGTTTGAGGGCAAATGGGTTAACAAAATTTTTGGTGGCTTTACGAATAGCGCGAGCATCAACGGTGACAAGCTGAATACGCTGGCTTATTTCTTTTTGCTGGCCGGTCAGCACGGCGGTATCTGGGTCAATATGGATATTAAGTCTTCAAACACCAAAGCCTCATTGCGTGATGACCTGAATCGCATGGGTTCAAATATCGGCCCTATGGCACAAACTCCTGCCGATGCTTCACCTGAGGAAATGTCGTCTGGCGATCTTGAAACGGCACGGCTTTATGGCGCACGTGTTGCCAGTATTGCCGCACAGTTTTGCCCAATGAATCCATAGCGTCACTCAACTCCCTCATGTGCGGCCCCGCATTAGCGCAGGGTGTCATGGTCGAAGATGAAAGGTAAACCAAATGAAATATAAGCAACTTGGGCATACAGGGCTGTTTGTTTCAGAGTTGTGCCTCGGCACAATGACGTTGGGCGGCAACAAGGATGCGGGTATGTGGTCGTCCATAGGCGCGGTAGAACAGGACGACGCCATTCAGCTTTTCGCGCGAGCCATCGCTGGCGGGGTTAACTTTATTGATACCGCTGACATTTATTCCTTCGGCCAGTCTGAACGTATTACCGGGATCGCGCTAAAAGCGCTCGGGGTTGCACGCGACGACATCATTCTTGCCACAAAAACCGGTGGGGTTATGGGTTCCGGACCCAACGCGCAGGGTGCATCACGTGGGCATATTATGGATTCGGTGCAGAGGAGCCTGGAAAGACTTCAGGTCGATCATATTGATTTGTACCAGATTCATGCGAGCGACCCTGTCACGCCCGTTGAAGAAACGCTACGCGCGCTTGACGATCTCATACGGCAGGGACTTGTTCGGTATGTTGGCGTGTCGAACTGGGCCGCAGGTAAGCTCGGTAAATCGCTTGGCCTGAGCAAGGCGCTTAATACAACACGTTTTGAGACACTACAGGCTTATTACTCTATTGCCGGGCGTGATGTGGAGCGGGAGCTGGTGCCCCTTATCCAGGAGGAAAACATGGGCCTGCTTGTCTGGTCGCCGCTTGCCGGAGGCTTACTTTCCGGAAAATTCGGCCCCGGTTCATCAGCACAGGCTGATACACGCCGCAGTAAATTCGATTTCCCACCCGTCGATCGCGATCGCGCATGGCAATGCGTTGCCGAAATGCGCGCTATTGCAGCGGAACATGGCGTATCGGTCAGTCAGATAGCGCTTGCGTGGCTACTGGCCAGACCTTATGTCACCAGCGTGATTATCGGCGTTAAGGGTATCAAGCAGCTCGACGATAACCTCGGCGCAGCAGATATCACGCTGACAGCGGAGGAACAGGAGCGGCTGGATAAGGTAAGCGCTCTGCCCCCCTCTTATCCAGGCTGGATGATTGAGCAGCAGGACGCCGCTCGCCGCAAGGGATTCGCCAGCTTTAATCATTGAACGAGATTACACATTCTAAAAACCCCCTTCCCGGCTGCTTGCATGTTTACCTGCTGAACGGCATTGCACTGGAATACACGACGTCTAACAAAAGAGATAATGAAATGAATAAAGGTTATTTGATCGCACATGTCACTGTATCGGACGCTGTTGCCTACGCCGAATACGCCAGGGCTGCCGGAGAAGCTATGCAGGCGTTTAGTCCTAAGGTAATTGCCTGGTCTGGGCAGTATGAAAATCTTGAGGGAGAGTCCCATGAGCGGCACGTCGTTTTTGAGTTTGCTTCTTTTGCCGAGGCCAAACGTTTTTATGAAAGCCCTCAATATCAGGCAGCCAGAGCAATTCGTGCAGGCGCTGCGACCGGAACCTTTGTGCTGGTCGAAGGCGCAGCGTAATGCTAAAGAATAGCTAATCGCAACAGCACTAAGGGATTGTCCTTAGTGCTATTTCGTTTACCGGGTTCACTATAACCGCGCCTTGATGCTTACGGGTTTGAGCAAACTACTTTCTGGGATAGGTGTGCGTTAACGGCGTTTGAACGGAAGCATCGTTAATATAATAAAAGGAGAATTAACATTATCGCTAAGACTGAATATTACCTGACTTAGGCTGACACATCCCCACTCCGGCAAATAGCTGAGGTCTTCTGTTCCGATGTAACACACGCGTTCTTATTTTCATGCTTCGAAGAGAGCATCGCGCTGAAAGAGATTGAATACCTTATTCTCCAGGCGAAAAAATTGCTTCCGCCAGTAAAGCAGGCGCAATGATGGGTATGGACGTCTGCCAGATGCCAGCCGCGGACATGGAAAATATCAGCCTGTGTTATTCCACCGCGAGCAGGGCCGCGTTGAAGCCGCGCCCGCATCAACTTGTTGCGGAACTTTTCCTGGGGAAAAACCACACAGGGGCAGTTAATGCGGTTCCAGGAAAAAAGGAGGACATAATGCAAGTCAATCGCTCAGGTGCATTAACGCACCACGCGCTCACCGAAGCCGGCCAGCCGTCATCTTCAGAGGCTGCGTCCCTGAAAGGGCCTTTAAACGGTTTTGACCGTGGCGCTTCAGCGGTGCAAGGTTTTGAAGCCCCTGAAAACCTCAAAAAAGGATTACTGGGGATGGGCCAGGTTGCTCTTCTGAAAGGCAACAATATGAAGATGGAAACCGGAGGATGTGGGCCCTGTATTGGCGTGGGCATTACCTACCGTTCAAACACCGGAGAAGTCAGTGGATTGCTCGCCCATCTTCAGCCCGAGGCAGACATCAACGATTTTGTCGCTAATGTGCGGCATGCATTTGATGACCACTTTGAATCTGAAATGAAACTCACGCTTGCCACTACGCTTGATCAAGATAAAGGCGTCGCGACTGACCAGCAGCTCAGGCTGGAAAAACTTCAAAATAGTCTCAAATCCCAGTATGACTTTCTTGATCTTGATGACGAAAACATACACGTCTCCACATCCCATTCATCACTGTCGGTAGATGCCGCTACACAGGAAATCAGGCTCGGGCAAGATACAGAGAACGATTTCAGTAAGGACGACATGGACTATATGCAACATCACATGCTTAACGGCAGCAGTTCCTTACGCTACTTTAGCTGGTCTTGAGTGGTCAGGTAAAACTGACCACGGCTTCCGGGACATGTTGAACGATGTGATGAAATAATTTACCAGGAAAGGAACGAGGCAAGCTTAAGCAGATAAAACCACTTAACTCTCTGGAAATAATAACGCTCGCCTTCCCTCAACCCGGTTAGCTTGTCCGCTGCGTGCCAGAAGCGGACACTATTGACTTTGAACAGTGCAAATGAATAACAACCCGGCCGGGCCTACCCAATCATTTTTCAGAGTAGGAAATGCGGTAGCCACTGCCTTCCCTGAGAACACTGGCAAACCCAGCCTTACTTAAATGCATACCGGCAATGATCATTTTTTCGCTGGCGGCTTTTCCCATAATTTTCTTTCGTGTTTCTTCAGCCTGAGCGGCATCAGTGTCGAATAAAATAGAAACAGCCGGTTGCGCTGACTGAATATGCGGATAATGGACAATGTCTCCCCATATTAATAAGCATTTATCATCCGCATCGATGCGAAAACCGGTATGCCCAGGCGTATGACCCGGTAGCCATACTGGCATAATACCTTCTGCTATTTTGTCGCCGTTAAAAAAACGCACCTTACGGGCATAAGCGTCTAAGGTTTGGCGGACCAGCCAAAAATTACGTTGCCCGCGCTCATTCGCGATTTTAAGTTTTTCATCATCCTGCCAGTGTCTCGCTTCGAGAGGGTGAAGAAAAATTTCAGCGTGTTTGAAAACCGGCTGTTTCTCAGAATCCAGCAGGCCTCCAATATGATCCGGATGGCAGTGCGTCAATACAACAGTATCGACGTCGTCAGGGCTTACACCCGCAGCAGCAAGGTTTGCGTTGAGTTGTCCTGCCATGTTGTTCAACGGGCCTGTGCCAGCGTCAACCAAAATGATCCGACCCAGACCGCGGATAAGGTAACAGTTGATATGGATATCGCCGGGCTCATCGACTCCGGCACGGCATTGAATAACGTCCGCATCAGCTTTTTCAATGCCTGACAGCAAATCCAGACTCGCTGTCATATTGCCGTCACTCAGCGCAATTATTTGAAAATCGCCAATCTGGCAGAACGGAAAGGGATGGCTCATCATTTCCTCGAGGTTAGTTGCGGGCGAACAGGTGTTCTGCTGGGGAGCCAAAACAGCGAATACGGATCATCAGACCAGAGGCCTGATGAGTGACAAAATCCAGTTCACGCATAAAGTTTTCCATGACTTCATGGGTTCGCAATGTTGTCAGACGATAAAAGAGCTCGGCATAGACCGGGTGCCCGCATCCCGGCTTAACATCGACAAAAACGATATGAACGTTTCTGGGCTCTGCATCAAGGATGTCACAGCAGATAGCGCTGCATTTATGGGTAAAATCACCAGGATTTTTAAACTTGTCAGAGTGATTTTCAGAAATATAAAAAGTCAGATTAGGCATGATGTTATGGATTCCCTTTATCAGGACTCTGCAACTGAGGTGTCAGAGGTTCGTAGAGATACACTCCAGACATCTCTGTAAACAGCGAGACCGTCTCAACAGGCAAGACATATGTAACGCGATAGTCAGGGAATTTATCCAGCCCCACTGCATGCATTTCCAGACCCCGGTATCCCAGTTCTGTCTCTAAAAAGTCTATTGGCTTTGCGCTTAATAGCAGAATTTTATCGGAAGAGATGGCTGTAGCAAGGCTCTGGCCTTCATAGAGGTTACGATGCCAGTCCGTAATGCAGCCCTGCCAACGAGAGAAATTACCGCCCCCTTTTAAACGGTAATCCTCACTGCTGAGAATCTCCGCATCATTAATCGTATGAATGGCCAGGTAAACAGGGCAGCCGGATGTTAAGGCGCGAAAGCGTTGAGAAGTCGTGAAACCAGCAACAGATATCAATGCGGGCAGTTTTTGCTGACTGTAAAAGGCATTCCATTCTGCCTCGCTTTCAGGATCGTTATACGAGCATTCCACGGTATAGAACATAAGCCCATCTCTATATGAGTCATAAACGCAAGCAAACAGATTTGCTCAATGATTTTACGTCATGCTACAGACTGTATGTGCCGCTTAAAAACGATAATATGTCACTGGTTAGTGACATTAAATCAATGAATGCACATTGCAGGCACTGAGCAAGGAACAGGTTTTATGCGCAGAAAAATACCCAGTAGTGCATCCCTGCAGGCTTTTGATGCCGCCGCAAGGCACGGCAATTTTGCCCGTGCCGCAGAGGAGTTATCCTTAACGGAAGGGGCGATTAGCCGCCAGATTGCGCGTCTTGAAACGTTGCTGAACTGTAAACTGTTTGACCGTATGGGAAGCCGGGTAAAGCTTAACCCTGTCGGCGCGCGTTATGCACATCACGTGCGTGAAACGCTCGATCGGCTCGAAAGAGATACGCGGTACATAATGGGAATGTCTGAGGGCAGTAAAAGTCTGGATATTGCCGTCCTGCCCACTTTTTCCTGCCGTTGGCTCATTCCCCGCCTGAGCGGGCTTAACTCTTTGTTCCCGGACATAACGTTAAATATTGCGGCGAGAACGGATCCGTTCATATTGCCAGGAAGTGGCTTTGACGCAGTCATTCATTTTGAACATTCCGCATGGGCAGGCATGCGTATGCAGTTTCTGTTTCAGGAAAGTCTGCTTCCTGTTTGCAATCCCGCACTGTTAACAAATATTGATGTCAATAGACAGTTAAACGAACTTCCGCGCATTCACCGTCGACAGAATCCTGACGCATGGCATCACTATGCCCGGGAAAGTGGAATACACCTCGATAATCCGGCTCAGGGTGTGCGGTATGATCTTCATGAAATGGCTATCGCTGCCGTCATCGCAGGACACGGTGTAGCATTGGTTCCGCGCATGTATGTCGAGAACGAATTAAGTTGCGGCATGCTTGTTTCGCCATGGCCCGCCTCAGACTGCCTGAGTAAAAAATTCTGTTTAGTAAAACCGACGGAAACGGGAATCAATGAGGCTGCGCTGGAAAGTTTTGAACGCTGGTTGCTTGCTGAAATGAATATGCCCACCAGCTTTAATGCCGAACGATGACATTACGTCTGCTCCTCACTCAAAGCGGACCTTCAGCTCTGTTAACTCGTTCGCTTCGCGCCAGAAGCCGTCACTGACGCCTTCATGATGGCGTGCTGAGATCGTTCTTTGACGGCGGAGTGCGTTTAACGGCGATGTGAGCGCGTTGCGAAGAAGACCACTGCTGCACCGACGGCGACGATGAGCGAATCTTCAATCAGGCCACTCCGGGTCTGCCCCATTTTTGCCACGGCCTTTTTACGTGCCGCAAGCGTTACATAGGCAAGTGGGACCGCGGTAGAGATAGCGATCGCGGCCCCGGCTTTTTCTTTTCCACGGGGTGCCAGCGCGGCGCCCGCAATGCCTGCACTGGCCACGCGTGCTGACATGCCCAAAAACACGGTGCGGTCTGGCGCTGACTTCATCTTGTCGCCAAATAGTTCACCTGCACCCATCGCTAACGCGCCGTATTTGAATAGCGGACGGTCCAGCAGTAAAAGACGGCCCGTTGTGTCGCGCCTTTTAATGCGTGCTATAGCGAGGGCCGCCATCGGCGTCATGGAGCGGCAGCTGGCGACAAGACCAATCAGGGCAGAATAGAAAAAGTTGTTTTTGTTCATTCGCTATCTCTTTTGTAAATAACCATTTTTCAATCAGTTAACGGTTTATCCGGGTGTAGACCACTAATACTCTGATTAACTAACGCATCTACACGGGCTGGTCCGTTAAACGTACATAGCGGCTACCGCCGATTTCGGGCCTTACGCTTTTGCACGCTATTTCCTGACAGTCATGCGGCACACCGGCGCCGGGTAACGTCGCGTGGCGTCGTATGCAAATGACCACTGCAGCAGTCAGTATAGATGAACGGGTTGAGACAGCAGAAATGAGGGAAGTGGGAAGCACTATAAAGCGGGACCGTACTTCATTGCCGCGCCACACCGCAGCGATAATCATCAGGACGAGCGGCTACAGGCTTACGCCCTTGACTGGCATGACGCTTCATCAGACAGCACGCATGCCGAACGTCCGCCCTCACTCCAGGCGCCCCCCCACACCGTCAACACCACACGATGTAACGCCAGGCCACCCGCGCGCCTCCCCTTTCTCACTCAGAACTGCCTACTATGCTGCCTAAGAAACACGTTTAGTGTAGATATTTTCCGTTTTCCAAGCGTCCTCCTTGAGGACGTTCTAATGGTCGATGTTGGTGATACAGAAAACCACATCTGGAGGTATCAGAAATCGACTTAAATACTATCCGGCCGCAAAATGCCAAAAACATTATTATAAACTACTTTTTCCCCGAAACAGTATAATAATAATATATTTCAGATAGTTAACAACCAAAAATGATTTCCGCACGGTTGACCATCAAACAACATCAAGGATTGATTCAAGCCTTAGTTTTGCTTGACTGGACAGGCGTCTAATGCAAAGCGAACGGGTCATTTCTTGTATCTTGTTATCACTATCAATACTCAGGGCCAGTGCGCGTAGCTCCTCGCAGGGGATCGCGTCAACCTGGCGGATATCGTTATCAGTGGCAGGCAAACGAAACGTATTCCAGTCAGCACGTTGCGCTGCAGACAGCCAGACGAAGTCCTCACCCGAGAGATCTGTTGCAAGGTGATAGTGTTGATCAACAATTTCCATTACGCGTTCACGTATCAATCTGCCGGCGCGAGTGAAGCCATGTATACGTGCTATGCGTTGCACAAGCGTAGTTTCCAGAATGGGTGATTCATTTGTCACCACCGCTTCAATGAGCGTTTTAAGTGTCGCATCATATTCAGCTATATAGAATTGTCCTGCATCTGCCCTGCCGTGCCATTCCTGAAGATCGTTGACGATATACTTACCAGCGTGTGCAGGCTTGCCGTTGTCCTGTGAAGCTGAAGATGCATACTTGAGCTCAGTGACATCATCATCTTCACTTACTTTGGCATGAAGCGGGCTGATAGTGGTTACTGACGCAGATATTTCCTCATCATTAGCGACAGATGTATTGTCAGAAACCAGTATGTCTTCATTGGCATCATTAGTTGAGGTTGCGATGACTGGCACAATCTGCTTTTGTTTTTCTGCTTCAGCAAGCAGTGTAGCTTCCGTTATTCTTGATTCTTCATGCAGGCGACGTATTGCTATATCCAGCCGGTCAAGTGCACCTTCTTTATCAATCCACCATTCTGTTGACCAAAGGCGCAGTAATTTCCAGCCCAAGCCCTGCAGGATAGCGCTGCGGACTTTATCGCGATCGCGTGCTGTTGCTGCACTATGGTAAGTTGCACCGTCACATTCAACACCGACAAGATAGTCTCCAGGCTTATCCGGATGAACGATCCCCAAATCAATACGGAAACGAGATACTCCAATTTGTGGGACAACATGCCACCCCTTTCTTCTTAGGCCATTTGCCACCGCTTCTTCAAATGGTGAATCATACCCGCCTACAGATCCCCGTACTGCCTGCGCAAGAGCCACTGGACCGCGCTGTGCGAATTCAATGAAATGTTTGAGGTCAGCAACCGCGCGTGCGCTGGTACGATTAAGATCGATAAAGGAAGGGTCGAACGAGCTGAAGACCATCATTTCCTGTCGTGCGCGCGTGACGGCAACATTCAGCCGGCGCCAGCCTCCCTCACGATTAAGAGGCCCAAAATTCATCGACATCGTATTTGCGCCTGGCTCAGTCGGTCCGTACCCAATACAGAGCATGATCAAATCGCGCTCATCTCCCTGAACCGTTTCGAGGTTTTTAACCACAACAGGTTCTTCCATTTCAGACTGGAAGAAGGGCTCAATTTCCGGATATTGTTGTCTGGCACGGTCAAGAAGGTCGCTGACCAGTTTCTGCTGTTCGGTATTCAGCGTGATAATGCCTATCGATTTGCCTGACGCAATGAAGTCTTTATCAGTCAATCTCTTCACCGTTTCAGCAACTATTGCTTCTGCCTCGGCCTGATTATGACGTCCTTTGCCTTTAGAGTAGACGCCTGCGACCTTGCACCACTGAACCGCGCTTTGCTTTGTTTCCGAAGCAGGGAAAGTAATCAGATTACTGTCATAGTAACGATGGTTAGAGAAGGTAATTAGGCTTTCATGACGGCTCCGGTAATGCCAGCTCAGGCTGTGGTTATAAAGGCCGGCAGCAAGACACTCATCCAGAATGCTTTCCATATCTTCTTCTGTATCATCGTCTGTGTCATTAGCTGCACGATTAAAGAAGCTGGTAGGCGGCATCTGGCGGGGATCGCCGGCGATTACCACCTGTTTGCCACGCGCCATAGTGCCGATAGCATCCCACGGGGTAATTTGCGATGCTTCATCGAAAATTACCAAGTCAAACAAAGCTTGATCCGAGGGCAGGAACTGGGCAACTGAAAGCGGACTCATCAGCATGCAGGGAGCAAGTTTGGCCATGGCATCCCCCATTTCCGCTGCCATCAGGCGTACCGGCTTATGACGACGGGACTTCTGTAATTCATGTTTGAGTAGGGCAAACCCTCCCTGCTTACTGACCTCATTTTTTGCAGGAATGGCGCCACATAAGCGGGCACGGATGTAACGCACCGTCAATTTGGCCAAACGATCGGTTTGAGTACGGTATGCCTGAATATCACTCATATGCTCAGCCGGCACAAAATTGTGCAGCAGCGGTTCTGAATCGATCATCCAAGATGCAAACCAGCGGCAATAGGCAGTTTCAAAAATCTCTGCAGCGCTTACGTCTCCTGAGTCAAGATGGACCAGCGCGTTTATCACGGGCTGCAGGCCATGAGAAATTGCTTCTTCACGCACACGACTCCAGTCACTCCAGGCTTTAAGAGCGGACTGATGTTTCAGGATATTGAGTGCGCAGTCACGCAGAGCCGTGAGCGATGGTTTGTCATCAGATGGTTTTATCAGATTGCAGAAACGAACCTGCGATTCATTGAAATCGGCAACTGCTATGTGCAATCTCCGGGTCAGGGTGGAGATGACACCCTGAGGACCGAGAAGATCGTTGGCATCAATAATAAGGGTTTTTACCGCAGTGCGGATCCCAGCCAGTTGCTGTGGCGAAGAAGCAAAACCACCCAGCGCAGTGCGGATAGATTCGGCGAGTTGCAGAGTGGCCTGCAACTGCGCAGCGTTGGTATCCAATCCAATCCATCCCGGCAGGGATGTAGTGACAGAATTAAGCTCAGTCAGGCGTTGCAGCAATGTCTGCAAAGTTTCTGCGATGGGGAGATCAACGGATAAATCGGGGGCAGACGTCAGCGATTGTTGCCGGATAACTTCACTAATTATTCTCTTGCGGGCACTGGTAGCAAAGAACCAGAATTTTTTGTCGGCGACTTCAAGTGCATTTCTGATGTGTGGGACATTGATGTGCTGCCAGCTGTTACCGGGATAAGTAACGGACAGATGAGCCTTAGTCGTTTCGATCTCCATCAAGAGGTGAACGGCTTTATACGCTGATTCTATACGGTTCGTGGCATCCGGTGCGAACATGAAGCTTAGATCAATGCCATAAGCTTTTGACAATAACTCACAAAATGAGGTTAATTGCGACAGCCTCTCAGGTTCGGTAGAGTCCACAGTGACTCCCGTCGCCTTAACTAATTCCTCGGTAGCGTTTTCAAGACGATCAATGGCTATTGGCAATGCGTTTGCTTCAACAATTAGAGAGGATTGCCATCCATTGGTCCAATCAGACTGAGTGATGAGGTCAAAATGGTCGCCGTACTGTTTCCAGGCATCACGGTTCAGTTCAAGCCGTTTTACTATCTCTCTGAACTGCGTCATCTCTGCAGAAGAATGCAAAGTCGATGCAGGCCAAGTAAAGTGCGGTGTGGCGCTACTGGCATCCCTGATAACCCTGCCCATTGCCTGATGTAGCGTTAAGCCATTTGGCCAGCGCAGATGTAGCAAACGGACAACCTCATTGAGTTTGTCACGCAGGTGCTGCACCTTGGCCGCTTCTTCCTCCCACTCTGTGGTGGTCAATAGATCACGCGCATCCCATGCCCGCTCAAGCTGTTTGAGAAAATCCATCTTGGACGTTTTGCTCGAGTGCAGTTCCAGACAAAATTCACCGAGGCCCTGGGCCTCAAGCCTGCGGTAGACCACTTCAAGTGCCGCTTTCTTCTCGGCTACAAAAAGTACGCGCCTGCCTAGGGCAAGGTTATGTGCAATCATGTTGGCTATGGTTTGCGACTTACCAGTTCCGGGTGGTCCATCCAGAACAAAATCCCTGCCTTTTGCAGATGCAACAACGGCAGCAACTTGAGAGGAATCGGCTGGCAACGGCAGGAAAAGGTCTTGGGTATTAACGTTATCATCGAGTTGCTCAACGTTGATGACTTCGCCGCTCTGATCCAGAACGGCATTTTCTTGGCCGCGTTCGATCAGATACTTTACCAGCGCACTTTGCATAAGCTGCGGCGCACGATCGATGAGATCTTTCCACATCAGATATTTGGCAAATGAGAAGGTACCAATCACGACTTCACGGGTGACTTCGAAACCGGGAATATCGCGCACAGCGCGCCGTACTATATTCCAGATGCCATCCACATCAACACCACTTTCATCCGTCGGCAGATCGCCATCAAGGCCATTGATTGTCAGAGCAAAGTCATTATGTAGCAGCTCAAGCAGTGTAAGGTTGAAGCGAGGCTCTTCTTCAAGTAAACGCATAGTAACGCCCGAAAGCGCACTTTTTCGGTCAAGCTGAATCGGTAGCAGTATTAGTGGGGCGGAGTAACTTTTGGAGTCATCAGAGGATTTTTTCCATTTTAGGAAGCCAATAGCGAGGAAAAGGGTATTGGCCCCACCTTCCTCAAGATCACTTTTCGATTTTCGATAGAGATCTATAAGGGATGACTCCAGGCGGTATTTTTCCATTGAGGAGACCACTTCTCCACGTTCCAGCGCAACCTGTGCATATTCTTCGCGCAAGTTCTCGTTTGTAAGCTGCTGATAAAGCTCGGCATCGCGACCGCCACTTTCGAGATCAGGGAGCGGGACAATGCGAATGCGTTTCCCTTCAGCCAGTTTATCTTCAAGATAGCCCGGATTCGCACAAATCAAACGAATACCCTTAGCGCTTTCAGGCAAATGCAATAGGCGGTTACGGGTTGTTAAATCCAGAAGTTTTCGTTGCCACTGTACCAGCCGCCCCCCGGCTTCTTTTTCGCCAGTAGTCTCTATATCGATGTCAAAATCAGGGAGAGAAGGAGCGTCCTCAAACCCATGCAAAGTAACCTCACCGGAATCCGGTTGGTCTTCCAGGCGGGTAACACCCAGAGCCAGTGGCCGGATTCTCTGCATCCGCGCGCGACGGGAATCAATGGCTGCGTGAAAAACATCCTCGTTAAGATGCTTTAACGCCTCATCAGATGCCTGTGTAAATGAAGGCGGGTGAGCTCTGGTCGCGAGTGTTGTCTCAAATACAACCATTTCTTTCAGGTCAACACGTTTGCGCACAGCTGTGACGTCTTCTGTCACTAGCTGCGAAAATTCCTGAGGTTGTAACCAGACACCGGCAAATGCATGACCTTCGCTAAGCATTAGCAGTGAATTCAAACCAAGTTGTTCCAGTGCAGAAGCAAACAATAAGGTTGTATCCAGACAGGTTGCGACTCTTCCTTCCAGGATGGCACCTGGCGTGCGAATTTTCTGTCCATTGCGTTCAAAACTGGCTGGGGGAAGGGCATAACTGATATTAAGGTTGCAGACCGCAGTCCAGAGAGCTGAGGTAACTTCCCAGACACGAGTTCTCGACTTATTTTCATAACCATTAAGAGCGTCATCCTTGCCCGCCCAGCGAAGAACATCAGAGGTTGCCTTGAGTACACGATCAACCGCCGGATCATTAGGAATGATAAATGAAGGTAGCAATTCAATCATTGCACTGCCGCCCCATTCATTTTTCGCAAGAGCTTCAAGCGGATAATGGGTAATGAAGAGTTCGTCTTCACCCTGGCGCAAACTTAGGGTGACTTCACAGATTACAGTTTCGGTCAGTTCGGCGAGCCATTCGGCATTAAGTTTGATATCCCGATCCCTGATATCTAATGAAGTACCGGGAAGCAGGCGATCGATATTCCATTTTTTTTCTTCGAGCACAGCTGGCGCGGTCCGCAGGTGTAGCGTCAGATCCTGAAATGTCTCTTCAGATTCATTATGCAAGACAAGCTCACGTAACATCGGAACTGCATTCTGGTGTGATGTGAATCCCAGCTTGGGCGCGATACTCACCTGCGCTTTTATACCCATGAAAATAGTTCTCCTTGAGAGGAAATCACTTAAATATGCTCTGTAATGTTGACGACAGGAGGCGCATTGAACAGGAAGGAAGCATCAGCAATTTCATTGCTTTGGCGGCAAGTATCACAATAGGCGCGCAAGTTCAGGAAGCATCATTCGCGGATAAGGTTGAGGCGAAAGGCAGTGATTGTAAAAATCAATGCATACTTCTTCTGTCGTCAAGAGGGCATTCCTAAGAATCGTCTTGATATCTTCCTAACATAAAGTATTAAGAGAACATGATCTATAGATTAAGGCAGCCCAGTATTTTGAAGTGGTTTAGCAATTTTAGAAAATCATATACTTATGATAAATAGGGTTTTTTATTTAATTTAATAATGCTACTGAAAAAAATCACAACAAAAAGAGTCAAAAAGTGGTGATATTCGATATAATATATTGAAAAATTGACTGATGGAAACTGAATATATCCCTTGACTTACCCCTTGCTGTTTAACTGACACCGCTCTTATTTATGCTTTTGTTAAATGCCGAACGTCCGCCCTCACTCCAGGCGGCCCCCCACACCCTTAACGCCAAACTACGTAACGCCCGGCCACCCGCGCCCCCCCCCTTCTCACTCACACACACGGCCCCTTCGCGCACCCGTACATCATGTACAGCGGAAACAGCGGGACAAGCGGTATCAGGGCGATAGCGCCGAGGGTGCTGACGGTTTGGGTTTTATCATTGATCGCCACAACCACGGGTTGCTCCAGCCTGTAAGGCGCAGCCAGCTCCGGGGCGTAAGAGGATGACCAGAATCCGCTGGCTTTAAATACCACCCCGAGGCGATCCCCGTCGATCGGCGTCGCGTGATACTGTTTGACCAGCGTCTCCTGCTGAGTGGCATCCAGCTTGCGCTTATCCATTACCACCAGGTACTCCGCTGTCACTTCATGATTCTCCACCACGAAGTTGACCCGCACGCCGGCGGCCTGCTGGTGAAAGCGGTCATAAAACGTTTTATAGCGCTGGTACTCCTGCGGGACGCCGTTGCGGAAGAAACGGTAACTGTACTTCGCCGAGCTGGCGATGATGCCGGACTCGATCGGTTTGATCGCCACGATGGTATCGGTGGGCGGTAAATTGAGCGCGCTGGTACAACCCACCAGCACCATCCCTGCCAACAGCGATAAGTATTTCAACATTGCAGCCTTTCCTTGTTGAGGTTCTCAGGCATTTACCGCACCGCCTGACGCATAAGTCGTTCTTCTCTATACACCATTTCATTCGTGTTGTAAGCCAGGTTAACCGCCAGTCCTGTCGCCCCTCGTCTTTCCGCCCGCATAATGCTACCTTCAGAAAAAAGCACGCCACTGAGATGAGGCCCTATGGAAAACACGCATTATCAGAACCTTACCCGCACTTTCGCCCGGCTTTCCCACTTCTCGCACCTCTCGGCTATCGCCAGCTGGGACATGTTCGCCATGATGCCGCC
Organism: Siccibacter turicensis LMG 23730; assembly: GCF_000463155.2. Taxonomy (GTDB): domain Bacteria; phylum Pseudomonadota; class Gammaproteobacteria; order Enterobacterales; family Enterobacteriaceae; genus Siccibacter; species Siccibacter turicensis. Next base: position 115,789 of record NZ_AWFZ01000028.1, read on the forward strand.
GGCGGGCAGCGCCGCGCGCGGGGCCGCTCTGGCGGAGATCGGCGTATTGCAGCATCAGATCCTGACCGACAAGCAGGTCGGCCAGTGGCTTACCGCTGCCGAACAGGAGAACCTGAACGACGTGGAGCGCGCCAACCTGCGCGAGATGCAGCGTCATTATCAGCAGGCGGTGCTGCTGCCGGAGTCGCTGGTGGAAGCCAAAAGCCTGGCGGGCAGCAAGTGCGAACACGCCTGGCGCACCCAGCGTCCGAACAACGACTGGGAGGGGTTCTCGGCCAATCTGAAAGAGGTGGTGAAGCTCAGCCGCGAAGAGGCGCGCCTGCGCGCAGAGGCAAAGGGTGGCTCACGCTATGACGCGCTGCTGGACATCTTCGAGCCGGACATGACCAGCGCCCGCCTCGACGTGCTGTTCGCCGATCTGAAAAGCTGGCTGCCGTCGCTGCTTGAGAAGGTGACCGACAAGCAGGCGTCCGCCAGCCTTATCGCCCCGACCGGGCCGTTCCCGGTGGAGACGCAGCGCGAGCTGGGCCTTGATGCCATGAGGCTGCTGGGGTTCGACTTCGACGCCGGGCGGCTTGACGTCAGCGCCCACCCGTTCTGCGGCGGCGTGCCGGAAGACGTGCGCATTACCACCCGCTATGACGAGCAGGAGCTGTTCAGCGCCCTGTTCGGTGTGGTACACGAGACCGGGCACGCGCGTTATGAGCAGAACCTGCCGCGCGAGTGGCTTGGCCAGCCGGTCGCCCTCGCCCGCTCTACCGCCATTCACGAATCCCAGAGCCTGTTCTTTGAGATGCAGCTCGGGCGCAGCGAAGCGTTCCTGACGCGCCTGCTGCCGCAGATCGTCAGCCGTTTCGGCAACCAGCCGGCGTTTGAGGCGCAGAACTATATCGCCTGGAACCAGCGCGTGAAGCCGGGTTATATCCGCGTCGATGCCGACGAGGTGAGCTACCCGGCGCACATCGTGCTGCGCTATGAAATTGAGCGGGCGCTGATCGACGGTGACATTGAAGTGGAGGACATCCCGGCGCTGTGGGATGAAAAAATGCAGGCGTGGCTGGGGCTTTCCACCAAAGGCAACTATCGCAACGGCTGTATGCAGGATATCCACTGGACTGACGGCGGCTTCGGCTACTTCCCGTCCTACACCCTTGGAGCGATGTACGCCGCGCAGCTGTTCCACGCCGCCCGACGCGCACTGCCAACGCTGGATGACGACATCAGCCGCGGCGACTTCGGTGCGCTGTTCGACTGGCTGCGTCAGAACATCTGGCAGCACGGCAGCCGCTTCTCGACCTCGGCGCTGATTACCAACGCCACCGGCGAGGATCTCAACCCGCGCTACTTCCGCCAGCATTTAGAGGCACGCTACCTCTGATCCCCTGCCGCCGGGGGGCCTCCCCCGGCGCTGTACAATCCGTTACACGCCGATACCAATCACTCACTGAACCCCGTGGTGCATCCCCCTATAGTTGCTTTCAACGGCCCCGCAGTGGGGTTGAAACCAAAACCAATTTGAGGGATTCACCATGAAAAAAGTATTAGCTCTGGTTGTTGCCGCTGCTATGGGTCTGTCTTCCGCCGCGTTCGCTGCCGACACCGCTACCGCACCGGCGTCCGCTACCCAGACGTCCGTGGCCAAGACCACCACCCACCACAAAAAACACGCCGTTGAGCAGAAAGCTCAGGCTGCGAAAAAGCACCACAAAAAAGCGGCGGCGAAGCCTGCCGAGCAGAAACCGGTAGAGCAGAAAGCCCAGGCTGCGAAAAAGCATCACAAAAAAGCGACCGTGACTGAGCAGAAGCCGGCGGCACAGAAAGCCCAGGCTGCCAAAAAACACCATAAGAAACCGGCCCACGCCGCTGCCGCCCCGGCTGCTGCACCTGCTGCCCAGCCAGCTGCATAATCCCCTCGTGAACTGAGTTCGTCTCTGGCGCAGGCAAGGATCAGGCGGTTCATCCCCGGGACCGCCGTGTGCCGCGCCAGAGACGCTTTTTCGGAGGCCGCCCATGTTTCGTCGCCATCAGTTCGAACTGCTTCTGCTACTACTGATCTGCTGCGGTGCCGTGGCGGCCAGTTTCTATCTTTGAGTCGCCGTAGCGCGCTGATTTCATCCCTTTTTTTCCGCGTCCCGTCTATAGTTAAGCCACAGGGTTTACTTTAATAATCATAATTGCCCCCACAGAGAGTGATATGCGTAAAACCGTTGTGATTTTTCTGGGATCGCTTTGCCTGTCCGCCTTTTTTGCCCACGCCGATGACGGCGGCGACAGTGAAATGAGTAGCAGTGACGTGACCACGCTGTTTTTTGGTAAGGACGATCGAACCGCCGTGCAGGACCCGACCGACGCGCCCTGGGACGCTATCGGTCAGCTGGAAACCGCCAGCGGCAACCTCTGCACCGCGACGCTTATCTCCCCGCACCTGGCGCTGACCGCCGGACACTGCCTGCTAAGCCCGCCTGACGGTACGCCCGACCGCGCGGTAGTGCTGCGCTTTGTGGCGCGTAAAGGGGGCTGGCGCTATGAGATTCACGATATTGAAGGCCGGGTGGACGCCTCGCTGGGCCGCCGCCTGAAGCCGGACGGTGACGGCTGGATCGTCCCTTCCTCCGCCGCCCCGTACGATTTTGGCCTGGTGGTGCTGCGCAATCCGCCGTCGGGCATTACCCCCCTGCCGCTGTTTGACGGCTCGCGCAGCGATCTGACCGCGGCCCTGAAGACCCAGCAGCGCCGGGTCACCCAGGCAGGCTATCCGCAGGATCACCTCGACGGCCTCTGGAGCCACCAGAACTGCGTGGTGACCGGCTGGGCGCAGCGCAGCGTGCTCTCCCACCAGTGCGATACGCTGCCCGGCGACAGCGGCTCGCCGCTGATGCTTAGCACCGACAACGGCTGGCAGGTGATTGGCGTACAGAGCTCGGCCCCGGCGGCGAAAGATCGCTACCGCGCCGACAACCGGGCGATTGCCGTCACCGGTTTTCACGGCGAGCTGGAATCCCTCGCCCAGCAGGCTCCTTAACCGTGCTGCTGGCGCAGGCTGCGCAGATCCTCAATCGGCATCGGTTCGCTAAACCAGTAGCCCTGTAGCTGGTCGCAGCCCGCCAGGCGCAGCAGCTTCATCTGCTTTTCATTCTCAATCCCTTCGGCGGTGACCGCCATGCCCAGCGCGCTGGCGATGCGGATGGTGCCGCCCACCAGCGCCGCCGCCTGCTCGTCGGTATCAATCAGCCCGGCCAGCGATTTGTCGATCTTGATGGTGTCAAAGTTAAAGCGCCGCAGATAGCCGATGCTCGAGTAGCCGGTGCCAAAGTCGTCCAGCGCCACCGCGGTGCCCAGCCCTTTCAGGTTGGTGATCGCCGCCCGCGCCCGCTCCGGGTTCTCCAGCACGTAGGTTTCGGTAACTTCCAGCTGCAGACGGTGGGCCGGGAATCCGCTGCCGGTAATCACCCCGGCCACTTTGTTTTCAAACTCCGGGTCACGGAACTGGGCCGGGGAGATATTGACCGACAGCTTCAGATCGCTGAACGGCAGCAGATCGTGGCAGGCGCGGCGCAGCACGAACTGGCCGAGGGCGTAAATCAGCCCGCTGGTTTCCGCGATGCCGATAAACTCATCCGGCGGCAGCGCCCCGGCCGGACGGCGCGGCCAGCGTACCAGCGCCTCCACGCCGATGGTCGCCAGGCTGCGGGCATCGACAATCGGCTGATACCAGACGTCAAACTCATTGCGCAGCAGCCCGTCGCGAATGTCGTTTTCAATGCGCAGCTGGTGCTCGCGGGCGTTGTTCAGCTCGGCATCGTAGTGGGTAATGCGCCCTTTCCCGGTGACCTTGGAGTGATACATCGCAATGTCGGCCCGGCGGAACAGCTCCGAACTGCTGCACTCCGCCAGCGAACCGGAGGCAATCCCGATACTGGCGCCGATATGCAGCGTACGCTCGCCAACCCGCAGCGGCTGATTGAGCGCGTCGAGTACGCCGCCGGCAAACGCCGCGGCCCGCTCCCCGGCATCGCTCCCGCCCAGCGCCAGGGCAAACTCGTCCCCGCCAAGCCGGGCCAGCATGCTGTCCGGGGGCGCCATCGCACGCAGCCGGTTAGCGATCAGCACGATCAGCTTGTCGCCCACCGCGTGACCGTAGATGTCGTTGACGTCCTTAAAGCCGTCGAGATCGATAAACACCATGCAGGTGATGTCGGCCGGGTCGCTCTGGCTTACCGCCTCCAGCCGCTCAATCAGCGCCCGCCGGTTGGGCAGATGGCTGAGCCAGTCGGTCATCGCCAGCTCGCGGGCCAGCTTTTCACCGCGCGCCAGCTTGTAGAGCCCGACGCTGCTCAGGGTGATAAACAGCGCGATCAGCGCCGCCGCCAGCGCAACGATGCGCGCGATGTCATCCGACGCCGCTTTCGCCGCCTGCATTCCCGGCTGGCGCGGTGTCCAGTTGAGATAGCCGAGCGTCTCGCCGGCGGCGCTGTGCAGCGGAATGCCTGACGCGTCAGGCCGGTGGGTGCGCCAGGTCAGATTTTCTATCTGAAAGGTATTGCCCAGATCGTGCAACATCGCGCTATTGAGATGGCGGGTGATCACCAGATAGCGGCGGGTGCGGTCGTTAACCTGCAAACGGCCGTTCATCGGGCGGATCAGGCCGATGCCGACAAACGCTACCCCGGCATCGGTGCGGGTGATGCCGGCATAGATAAACTTGTCGTCGCGCAGCGCCGTCGCGTAGCGATCCACCAGCGCCTGAAAGCCGCTGCCGAGAAAGGTCAGGTCCCGGGCCTGGAACGGCTCGCTGCGAAACGCGCCCCACAGCACGCGGAAGTTCTCGTCCAGCACGAAGGTGCCGTCATAGAGGTTATTGATCTTATCTCCCGCCCCCCAGGTGTTATACAGCCAGCTGTGATCGAGGGTCGGGCGATAGACCTGACGCACCGCGTCATCCCAGACGGCGTTATCGATCACCAGCGCCCACATCTTATTGACCGAGGTCTGCAGCGCTCCCTGCACCGAGAGCGCCGAGCGCTGCTCGTCGATTTCGTTGGTTTTGGCACTGATGAGATTAAGCGAGAGGTAGAGCAGCGCTACGATAGAGAGAGTCAGGCCGATACCGGCCATAAAAATCATAACAAACAGCGCACGCGCGGTGGACACGGTGCGCCAGCTAAACGGTTTATGCATTCGCCGCGCTCTCGCCTGTGGATGTCAATAAGACGTAAGTATGAAACAACTTGTTAACACTTGTGTATTAATAGTACTTCATCGCGGCAATTTCGCCGCCTGGTGAGGCGGCAAATCGTTCAGGCGAGTTTGATCATTACCATGCCGGCCAGCAGCAGCGCCAGGCCAATCCAGCCTTTGCGGTTCAGGCGCTGGCCGAACATCACCCAGCCTGCGGCGATGGTCGCCGCTACCCCGAAGCCGCCCCACAGGGCGTAGGCCACGGAGAGGTCAATGCCCTTCACCGCCTGGGAAAGCGCGCTGAAGGCGGCCAGCACCGCCACCAGCGACAGCGCCCCATAGCCGAGGCGGCGAAAACCGTCGGAGAACTTCAGCAGAATATTGGCGAGAATTTCCAGCGCGATGGCGGCGCCCAGCCACAGCGCGTGCGTCCACTCAAAGGGCGACATGGCGATCTCCCCTGCCGCTGCGCGGCATGCTGCTTCCCGATTTAATCAGCAGAATGCCGGCGATTAGCGTGGCGATGCCGGCGAGTTTCATCCCCGACAGGCTCTCGTCAAACAGCCAGACGCTGAACAGGGTAATCAGCACAATACCGATTCCCTCCCACAAGGCGTATGCCACGCCGAGGGCGATGCGCTTAATGGAAAACGCCAGAAAAATATAGGAGGTGGAAATCATCACCAGCATTAAAATAAAACCGCCGCTGCCGTCGCTGACGCTGGCCCATTTCATAGCCAGTGTGCCGGTAATTTCTGCGACGATCGCCAGACCCAATAATATCCAGTAAAACACGATGCTTCTCCTGAGCGAGAAATAATATACCCAGCGTTTCGTCCGTATTTAAACGGGCCACAGCCAGGCCTTAACGGCAAAAATCAAAGGTGAACAGGAGAGGATACTAAAGCGCGGCGTGCCAGTAGTGCTCGCCACAGGGCGAGAAAACAGAAGGAGGTAGAGCAGATTGGGTAGAAAAGAGCGTCCTGAATTGCTTATCCATATAATTACAAGTTATCCGCGGTGTTGCTTCTCGTCATTGCGGATGAATAATGTCCCCGGTAGTTAAACACGCCTGTTTTTTACCATAAGCCAGGTATTTACTCAAAACATTTTAAATTATTTACGTGGCGTTATCTTTTTGTTAATGCATTAATTAAGGTTGCTTCACGCTTTTTTCATCTAATCCTGCATGCGCATGCAGATAAAGGAAAAATAGTAGCATTATTATGCCGCCAGCCGTTATTATCCTGTTAACAACAATAATCATTATCCGGAGTCATTAATATGGACCAGCTTACCTCGCTGAAAGAACGCTATCCCGGCGCCCACGTCTGGGCGTTCGGCGACTCGCCAGAACTGGCGGATGAACTGCTCAACTACGTGATCCACGGCGACAAGCGCGCCACCTGCAGTGCGGCCAGCGCCTTCAATGAAGAAGGGTTTAAGGTCGTCCCGGGGGACTACCACATCATTTTAAACGGCGCCGGTGAACCGGCCTGCGTCATCCGTACCCACACCCTGCGACTGGTGCGTTACTGCGACGTAACGCCGGAGCTGGCAGCGCTGGAAGGCGAAGGGGATAAAAGCCTCGCCTACTGGCGCGACGGCCACGAAACCTTCTTTACCCGCGCGGGCTGCTTCTCTCCCGACATGGAGCTGATCTTCGACGAGTTTGCGCTTATCGAGACCCTGTCGTGAGTGTCGCCATCGACAGCGAGCTGACGTTCCGCAAGCTCGCTATCTTTATGGCCTTTATGGAGCGCGGCAACATTGCCCGCACCGCCGAGGCGCTGGATATCAGCGCCGTCAGCGTCCATCGCGCGCTGCATACCCTTGAAGAGGGACTGCGCTGCCCGCTGTTCACCCATAAAGGACGCAACCTGGTTCCCCTCCCCGCCGCCTGGACGCTGTTTGAATACAGCAAAGAGGTCACGCAGCTGATGGCGCGCGGGCTGGAGGAGACGCGGCGTATCGCCGGCGTCGGCCAGGGGCGGCTGCGGGTCGGCACGCTCTACTCCCTGACGCTGCAAACCGTTCCGCACCTGATCATGGGCATGAAGCTGCGGCGTCCCGAGCTGGAGATGGATCTCACTATGGGGTCAAACCAGGTGCTGCTCAATAAACTGGAGGATGGCCTGCTGGATGCGATCCTGATTTCAGTGTCGGAAGTGCATATCGACCCGAAGACCCTGGACGTTATCCCCCTGTTTCACGACGATATCTGGCTGGCCGCGCCGCTTGAGCAGGCTAACGTCGAGCGCGACGTGGTGGATCTGCGCGACTACAGCGACCGCAAGTTTGTCTCGCTGGCAGAAGGGTTTGCCACCTACGCGGGCTTTCAGGAAGCGTGCCACGTCGCCGGGTTTGAGCCGGACATCGTGGCGCGGGTAAATGATATTTTCTCGATGCTGAGCCTGGTGCAGGCCGGGGTCGGGCTGTCGCTGGTGCCAGGACGCATGAAAACCCTGTATGAGGACAAGCTCCAGCTGCTGAAGCTGGCGGAGCCGTACCAGATGCGTCAGCAGATTGCGATTGTCTTCGCCCACAACCGCGAGCGCGATCCAAACCTGCTGGCGCTGGCGGCCGAAGGCCGCATGTTCGCCCTGAGCCGCCAGGATAAACCGGCCTGAGTCAGGCCTGCTGGCGCATCCGGTTTGCCAGATGCACCGCCACGTCAATGCCGCTGCGTTCGAGTGAGATGCTCTCCCCCTCCCAGCCCGCCTGCCGCGTCAGGCAGGTCAACACGCCGCCCGGCGGCATTTCGATGGCCAGTCGCCCTTCCCGCTCCCTGGCGGCGATCATCGCCTCCTGCCAGCGCACGGTGCGCGCCATGTTAAATGCCAGATCGTCGGCGATCCTCTCTGGCTGCCACAGCACGCGCGCGCTGCTGCCGCTCAGGTAGGCGCACCTCGGGCGCGTCAGCGTCACCTTATCAAAGGCCCGGGCCAGCTTCTGCGCTGGCTCATTGAGCAGCGCGCAGTGCGACGGCACGCTGACCGCCAGACGGTTCACCTTACTGGCGCCCATCGCCAGCGCCGCCTTGCCCACGGCGGCCATCTGCGCGTCGCTCCCGGCAATCACAATCTGGGTTTCCGCGTTGAGATTGGCGAGGTAGGCCCCGCTGCCCGCCAGCAGTGTTTCAACCTGCGGCTGGCGCAGGCCGACGATCGCCGTCAGCCCGTACCCCTCAGGCCACGCCTGCTCCATCAGATCGCCGCGCAGCGCCACCAGCCTTAACGCATCGTCGTAGGCCAGCGCCCCGGCAATGACCGCCGCCGGATAGGCACCGATCGACAGCCCGCTGACGATATCCGGCGTTACGCCGCGTGCCGCCAGCGCACGTGCGCCCGCCACACCGGCTATCAGCAGCGCCAGCTGCACCGCCCGGGTGTGACGCAGCGCTTCAGGCGTATCGAGGGTCTCCAGTTCGTCGCCCAGCACCTCACGCGCTTCACGCCAGGCGTCGCTGGTTTTCAGGTGTTCCAGCATGCCTGCACGCTGGGTGCCCTGACCGGGAAAGGTCATGACGATTTTCATTTATGCCTCCCTGTGCCAGGGGTCGCTCACCAGACGCGGCCCCTGATTGGTTTTCAGCAGTACCCGCCCGTCCCGCAGCCACTCGTTCAGGGAGAACGCGCCGTTCGGCGTTTCCACCTGGGTATCGGCCCGGCACAGCAGCCGGGCGATCAGCGCCTGCCAGCCGGCAAACTGCGCCGGTTGCAGCGGCGCGGGGGCGCGCAGGGTCAGATCGAGATCGCTGTCGGCGTGCAGCACCGGAATGTCGGTGGCCAGCGCGTAGCCGACGCTGCCGGTAATCCCCCAGGGCCACGGCCAGGCGTGCTGCGCCAGCTGGATGCCAGCCTGCACCGGTGGCTGGGAGACGAACGGCGAATTGAGCAACAGCGCCAGATCGGTCAGGCTCTCCGGCGTGACGCGCCGGGTTACCGCATCGCGCGCCACCCAGCCGGCAGCGCGCTGGTCGCGGCGCAGCCCGCGCACCCCGACCGGCACGTTTTCGCCGTCCACGTCACGTCGCACCACCACCGGCAGGCCGCAGTGCCACTGCGTATTAACCCAGGGGTCGGTAATGCCCTGTAGCGAGGCGCGGTCGCGCAGCCAGAGCAGGTCGTGTGGACGTGGCGTCATCATTACATTCCTGAGGTGAGTGAGATAAACAGCGGCAGCGACAGAATGCTCAGCACCGAGCTCAACAGCAGCACCGCTTCGGCATCCGGGGACTGTACGCCAAACCGGTTACCAAACACCACGCCGAAGAAACCGGCCGCCAGGGCAATCATCAGAATGGCGGTCACGGCGACCGAACCGGACAGGCCGAGCGCCAGCACAATCCCCCAGGCAATCGCCGGCTGGATAAGCAGTTTGGTGAGGGTAGCGGTCACAACCATGGTGTTGATTTGCAGCTTACGGGCAGAGAGGATGACCCCGGTCAGGAACAGCGCGGCGGCGGTGGCGGAGAGCCCCAGCGGCTTGATGGACGCCAGCAGCAAATCCGGCATTTTGATGCCAAAGGCGGACAGCACCACCCCGAGCAGCGGGCCCCAGACAATCGGTTTTTTCACCGAGCGCCACATCAGCACCGGCAGCATCGCCAGCGTCGAGCCGCTGTTCTCACCGGCGGCGCGGGCCTTCTCGCGCTCAAGGATCAGCAGGCAGAACGGGGTCATCAACACCGAACCGCAGGCGATGGAGACTGCCACCGACAACGACGTGGACGGCCCTTCCCCCAGCACGCTGCCGAGGATCGGCAGACCCAGCGCCGCATAGTTCGGCAGCGCCACGGTCAGGGTCAGCACGGCGGCATCCTGCGGTGATTTTTTAAACACGCTGGTGGCGAGGAAATAGATAGCGGCATAGGTGATCCACATCGCCAGTACCAGCACCACAATCAACGGTGACTGCGCAACAATCCCGCTCCACGGGGTCTGCACGGTCGCCGTGAACAGCGCGGCCGGCAGCGCGAAATCCATCACGAAGATATTGAGTAAGGAAACATTCTGGTTATCGACCATTTTTGCCTTCCCGGCCCAGAAGCCAAGAATCATGATGACAAAAATGGGGGCTAGAGCATGAACAATCACGTAAGTCATAAATCACCTGTATGAAAAGAGAAAGTAGCACTGGCGCGATGGGTTGCTCGCCCATCCTCCGGGGACGGACGCCCCGAATGGTGGTGAGCATTTATATTTTTCAGAGGCGGCATCGACAGCGCCGACGCCGCTCCCGGCAGGTTGCTTATTACTTTTCTTACCAGCTGGCGCGCAGGCGTTCGCGGACCAGGGCTGAGCTACGGCGATTCTCCGCACCGAGACGGTTTTTCAGACTGGGATCCTGACGCGCATCGCGCACCGCTTCCACCAGCGTGCGGTTGACGATAGCGAGATCGTCACCGGATGGCGCATCCGGGTTGCTGATGTCCAGCAGCGCCGAAAGCAGCCCCAGGCTGGCATAGTTGTCGATGTCATAGGCCATCGGCGGAATGGTTGCCGCCAGTTTTTCCAGCGCCTCAACGGTACGCAGCGTGATGCGCGCCGCCGACGCTTTACCCATGGCATGCACCTGTACACCGCTGTCGTTAAAGGCAATCAGGCGATTGGCCTGATAACCGTGGGCCAGAAACGCCCCGGACATCGCTTTGCCGACGATCAGGCCAATCACCGGATGCCCGGCCAGACGGGCGCTGGCATACGCCCCCGCCGCCCCGGCCAGCGCCTGGTGGATCCCGAACGCCTCTTCGCGACGCCCGTAAGCCTGGCTTGGGACGTCGATCACCGCGATAATCGGGCGCTTCACCGGCTTATCGGCATCGGCGGCGATCGTTTCCTGCACCACTTTCGCCAGCGTCCAGCCCTCAAGCAGCCCGACTTCACCCTTCGCGGCGCGCGGATAGTGGTTGTTGGCATCCGGTACCACGGCGATAAAACGCGCCGTTTCACCGTTCAGTTCGCCATCCGCGACCTGAACGGAGGGGCACAGACCTGCCATACGTGTTGCGTTGGGTGCCAGTTTTTCCAGCCATAACGCACCCCGGCTTACTGAATCGCTCATCCTTTCACCTCCGGTGCAAAAATCTGTTTGATCTGTTCGGCATCGGCCTGCTGCCGGGTGTCGAATGTGCTCAGGCGATCGAGATACCAGGCATAGTTCTCACTGCGGTGTTGCGCAGGCACGCCTTTGGCAATCGCCTCGTTCATGGCGTTTTTCACGGCGTTCACGCCGTCGCCCACCAGGGCATCCACCAGACCGCTCTGGTAGCGGGTTTCGCCCCCGGTCATGCGCCAGATAAACGGCCGGTCGCGGGAGTCGTACTCCTCAATGCCCGCTTCCTGCTCGATAACCTGTGGGCCGTTAAGGCCGAGGCGCGCTTCGCGGGTCACGATCAGGTAGCTGCACAGCGCGGCGGCGATGGACATCCCGCCGAAGCAGCCAACGGTGCCGGTAATAATCCCGACTACCGGGGTATAGCGACGCAGATCGACAATCGCCGCGTGGATGTCGGCAATGGCCGCCAGCCCCAGGTTGGCCTCCTGCAAACGCACCCCGCCGGTTTCCAGGCACAGTACCGCCTGGGTCGGGATACCGTTGCGGTTATCTTCCGCCGCCAGCTCAAGCGCGGCGGCCATTTTCGCCCCGGAGACTTCACCCATGCTGCCGCCCTGGAAGGTGCCTTCGATAGCAATCACCACCGACGGCTGGCTGTTGATGGTGCCTTTGGCGACCACCATCCCGTCATCGGCCTGCGGGACGATGCCCTGCGCGCCGAGCCACGGGGACATCACGCCCTCGAACGGGTCCAGTAACTCACGGTAGCTGCCGTCATCCAGCAGGGCGTGCGCACGTTCGCGCGCCCGAAGCTCGATAAAACTGCGATCGTTACGCATGCTCCACCTCCTCGAAAACCTGCTCAATGCGAATGCGCGCCACGCCAGGCGTCGCGCCGAAGTCGTGAATAATCATCTGGCCGGACGGCAACCCCTTCTGCAGGGTGAGACGCTCAAACAGCGCGGTCCAGCGCGCCGTGCTGTTATCCACGGAGGTGGTGATATCCACCGTCAGGGTGGATGCGGCGTCGGCGGTGAACAGCACTTCCATATCACCGGAGCCGACGACCCCCGCCAGTGCTTTGCCGCTCAGCGCACGGCTGGCGGGAAATGACAACGTAATGTGTTCCATAACGCCCTCTTAATGTGTTAGTGAGCCGCCTGTGGCAGGCTCGTGCGATCCAGAAACAGCGTGGCGGCGAGCAGGTCGGCGGCCCCGCCCGGCGAGGCGTTGCGCGCCAGCATATCAGCGTCAAGACGCGCCAGCGCCTCGCGACCGGCGGGCTGTGCGGTACCCCCGGCGTTCAGCACGGCACGGGCGCCGCGCTGCATCGCCTCAAGCCCCGCCAGCCCGGCGCGGTTCAGCACGCAGGTGTCGCTCAGCGAGGTCATGATCGCCATCAGCGCATCGAGGCGAGCCTCGGTTTCGGCGGCCCCCCGCGCCCGGCTGGCACGCAGCTGCGGCAGCGCCAGACGGGTCACGTGCGGAAAGCCCTGTTGGGCCTCTTCCCGCGCGCCTGGCACCTGGTAACGGTGCGTGGCGCGCAGCCCTTTGCTGAAGCCTTTAGGAGCCGCGCTGTCCGGAAGCCGCGCCAGCCGGGCAGCGCACACGGTGACAACGTCACCCGAGGCGCTGCCGCCCAGCATGGCGACGGCGCTGACCAGCAGCCCAAGCGCCCAGATAGCGCCGCGATGGGTGTTCACCCCACCGGTGGCCGCCATCATGGCCTGTTCGCCATCGCGTCCCAGCCGCCCGACGGTTTCCCGCAGGGCGATATCGGCCGGACGCTGCCAGCTGTGTTCCGCCATGTATCGAAACGCCGGGGTCAGGCTGTGCGCCGACCGCTCCATCAGGGCCAGCGTCAGGTCGTGATGCGCTCCGCTCCCCCGGCTATCCACCAGACCCGGCTTCGGCGTCAGTCGTGCTTCATCAATCAGACAGGCGGTAGCCACCTGGGCCAGCCAGCCCGCCATCTCGTCGGCGTGAGTCTGTGGAAGGTGTTTCATTACCAGCTCCGGAATTTCGCAGGTGGGTTGTAAAGACCGTCCGACCATTCAACCAGGTCAGCGACGCTGCTGGCGGCGAGCAGCGAACGGGTAGCGTCGGCGCGACGGATCCCCATGTCTTCCGGGTAGACCACTTTGCCGCTGCGGCGCAGCTCGGCAACGCGCGCCGCGTCAATGCCCAGGCCGATATCGGTGATCCCGGCAACCGCTGCGACCATCGCACGGCGCTCTTCGAGACTTTCCGCCCGGTAGAGATAGGCGATCCCCTCCTCGGTCAGCACGTGGGTAACGTCGTCGCCGTAGATCATGACCGGCGCCAGCGGCATCCCGGAGGCTTTCGCCACCTCAACCGCGTCGAGTTTTTCCACGAAGGTCGGTTTTACGCCCGCCTGGAAGGTTTCCACCATCTGCACCACCAGCTTTTTACCGCGCTGCATCGGGTCCGGTTCGGTGATCATGTTCAGCCAGGCTGGAGTGGCGTGGCGACGACCGTGCGGATCGTGGCCCATGTTTGGCGCACCGCCGAAGCCGGAGAGGCGCCCGCGGGTGACGGTGGAGGAGTTGGCGTAGCCGTCAACCTGCAACGTCGAGCCGATAAACATATCCACCGCGTACTGGCCTGCCAGCTGGCAGAAGGCGCGGTTGGAGCGCATCGAACCATCGGCACCGGTAAAGAACACGTCAGGACGGGCGCGGATGTACTCCTCCATTCCCAGTTCACCGCCGAAGCAGTGCACGCTCTCCACCCAGCCACTTTCGATGGCGGGGATCAGGGTCGGATGCGGGTTGAGGGTCCAGTGCTTACAGATTTTGCCCTTCAGCCCCAGCTGTTCGCCGTAGGTCGGCAGCAGCAGCTCGATGGCGGCGGTGTTAAAGCCGATGCCGTGGTTGAGGGACTGCACCTGGTGCTCGGCGTAGATGCCCTTGATGGCCATCATCGCCATCAGGATGTGCTCCTGCTTGATGAGACGCGGGTCGCGGGTAAACAGCGGTTCGATAAAGAACGGCTTGTCCGCCACCACCACGAAATCCACCCACGAACCGGGAATATCGACGCGCGGCAGGTCGTTTTCGTCATCCACCAGCTCATTGACCTGGGCGATAACGATGCCGTCATGGAACGCGGCGGCTTCGACCAGCGCGGGGGTGTCTTCGGTGCTGGCGCCGGTATAGAGATTGCCTTTGCGGTCAGCTTTAAAGCCGGCAATCAGCGCGACGTTGGGTGCCAGATCGACATACAGACGGGAGTAAAGCTCGATGTAGGTGTGGATGGCACCGATTTCCAGCAGGCCATCCTCCAGCAACTGCGAGATGCGCAGGCTCTGGGTACCGGAGAAGGAGAAGTCGAGTTTGCGGGCGATGCCCTTTTCAAAGATATCCAGATGTTCGCTGCGTCCGACGCTCGGCATAATCATATGCAGATCGTGAACTTTTGACGGGTTAACCTCCGCCAGCATGCGGGAGAGAAAATCTGCCTGCTTCTGGTTGTTCCCTTCCAGCACCACGCGGTCGCCGGGGGCGATCAGTTTTTCCAGCATGTCGCTCAGCTGGTCGGTGGGAAGCACCTTACCCTGCACGGGAACCGAGGCGATGCGCCGCTGTTTCTCCGTGCGGCGCGTGTTCCACACACGGGCCGTTTGGTTACCACTCATTATTAACCTCCTGATTTAGCGAATCTTTATGATTTGCTCAATGCTGGAGGTAGTCTGCGCCCGCCGTCCGCGACCATCAATTAAGTTCGCAGGCGAATCATTAGCCTGAGAGTAATAATTGAAATGCAGAAATGCGATATGGATCTCAAAATGTAGAGGTGGACGCCGGTTTGCGAGCCGCGCCGCAGAGCGGGCGCCTCTTGCTTTGTCGGCAACGCGCCTGTGGTATACTTGTTGGATAAATGTACAGGAGGATGTATGAAAAACACCCCGATAAACGCCCCTGACCTTTCCGGTCTGCTGGCAAAAGCGCGCCGTGCGGGCAGCATTCGCTTAACGGGTAATACGCAGGAAGAGCGTCGCCAGCAGTTCATCACAGACGTGCTCGACAGGGATGAGACACAGCCGGTTAAAGGAATTAACCATCATGGGCAGAAGAGAAAAAATTGCGTGCGTTGAAATCAGTACCCTGTTTCATGCCATTTCCCGCGAGTATGGCTTCACCCCTGATGTGGTTTTATCGTATTTCCAGGATATCGACGATCTTATTCAACGATGGGAAAACCACAAATGCGTCTGGGTCTATTCCCAGGGCGAAAAACATCAGCATGGCTGGATTAAAGAATCCCACATTAAAGGCAACGGCGCAGTCGTCCCCCTTTATATCGGACTGCATCACACCCGGCTACTGGATGATGAAACCGAAACCGATCCCCTGCTGATCCTCACTTTTGAAAAGCGCGAAAAACAGTGCCCCGGCTCTGATCGTGCTTGCCATGATCGATCGCGCCGATATGTTTGGTGAAACGGGCAAGAAGAAGCACAACGACTATCAAATGCGCCTTATCCATCAACGCCTGGACGATCTGCTCCACGATACGTTGCGTTCAAAGCACACTTAACACCCCAGGCATTCTTCGAAGCGGTGTTATGACACGGGTTTTACTCAGTAAATGAGGGGGACAAACTCGCGGCCTGCCCCCTTTTTAGTCGCCCTGTTACAGCTTCCCTTCACTGCCGCAGATACGGATTTTCTCCTCGACCACCCGCTTTAACGCCTGCTTGCCCGGCTCCATATACTCGCGCGGATCGTTAGCCTGCGGATGCGCCGTGAAGAATGCTTTTACCGCATCGGCGAAGGCGATTTTCAGCTCGGTGGCGACGTTCACCTTGCAGATGCCGTGCGCTATTGCCTGCTTCACCATCTCTGCCGGGATACCGGAGGCACCGTGCAGCACCAGCGGCACGCTAACCTGGGCGCGGATCTGCGCCAGGCGGGGGAAATCGAGCCTGGGTTCGCCGCGATAGAGCCCGTGGGCGGAGCCAATCGCCACCGCCAGCGAGTCGATGCCGGTGCGGCGCACGAACGCCTGGGCCAGCAGCGGGTCGGTGAACACGCAGGCGTTCTCCGCCACCACCCGCTCATCCTCCTGCCCGCCCAGCGTGCCCAGCTCCGCCTCCACGCTGACGCCATAGCGATGGCATAGCCTTACCACCCCGGCGACCGTCTCAACGTTGTGCTCAAAAGGCAGATGCGAGGCGTCGATCATCACCGAGCGCACGCCGGCTTTGACCTTGAGGTGGATATCCTCCAGCACCTCGTGATGATCAAGATGCAGGGCCAGCGGCAGATCGTAGCGTCGCGCCGCCTGCTGGCAGATAGCGACCAGGTAATCGACCCCGGCGTAGCGCCAGGTGCCGGCGGTACCCGCCAGGATCACCGGGGAGCCCAGCTGCGCCGCGGTCTCGGTAATCGCCTGGACCGTCTCGAGGTTATGCACATTAAACGCCGGTACCGCGTACCCCTCGCGCTGCGCCTTTTGCAGCATGGTATGACTGGAGATGAGATACATCAGCACGCCTCCTGCTGGCTACGGGTGAAATCCAGCATGATTTTGCCGTTCATCGGCTGCCCGCCGAGCGCCGCCACCGCTTCCGCATATCCCTGTGGCCCCGCCTGCACGGCGATCAGCGGTTCAAGATCGATATGGCCGCCGGTAAACAGCGCCGTCGCCTGCTGCCATTCGACGCCCGGCCAGGGGCCGGCGTAGTTCATCCAGCTTCCCAGCAGGCGCAGCTCGCGCCGTAAAATCAGCCCAAAGCTGGCGGCGCTGAGGGTCAGATCGCGGTGCAGCGTGCCGATAAGACCGATTTGCGCCTGCGGACCGGCTATCTCAAGGGCCAGTGCCACGGTCTGCGGGCTGCCCGCCGTCTCCAGGATCAGCTGATCGAAACGCTGCGCGTCCAGCGCGGTATGGATAGCCTCGCCGCTCAGCTCGGCGCTGTTAAAGACCCGGTCAGCGCCCAGCCGTTCGGCCAACGCCAGCCGCTGCGGATTGATATCCACGGCGCTTACCGACGCTGCCCCGAGGGCTTTTGCCGCCTGAAGCGCCAGCAGCCCAATGGTGCCCGCCCCGATAACGATCACGTGCTTGTTGGTGCAGCCCCCCGCCAGCTGCATGGCGTGCAGCCCTACCGTCAGAGGCTCAAAGAAGGCGCCCTCCACCGTCGAGACACCGGCGGGCAGGCGAAACAGGTTACGACGCGGCAGCACGATGAACTCCCGGTTGCCACCGTCGCTGCGCGAGCCAATAAACTGGTAGCGACGGCACTGGGACCACAGCTGGCGGCGGCACTCCTCGCAGGCGAAGCAAGGCTGCAACGGTACGCAGGCCACCCGATCCCCGGCCTGCATATCCTTCACCGCCTCTCCGGTCCGGACGACCTCGCCACAAAACTCATGCCCGAGGGTGATGGGATAAAAATGGGCGCCCTCATGGAAAATACGCGGGATGTCGGACCCGCACAGTCCGGCGCAGCGCACCTTAACCAGTACCTCATCGGCGTTCTGAATCTGAGGCAGCGGCTGTTCTTCAACCGTCACGCAGCCTCCGGCGTGTATCACGACAGATTTCATTGTTAAGACTCCAGTAAAACGGGGGCACGCCCCCGTCGGGTTATCTGGCCAGCGGCTTGTCGGTGGTCAGCGTGGTGTCGGAGAGTGACGCCTCGTCTTGCGTGCGCCGCGCCCGTCGCCAGGTGAGCGCTACGCCAAGGCCGTAGATGACGCCGATAACCACCAGCGCCGTGACGTTCTGCCAGGTCAGCAGCTGGATAAGCAAATAGGTCACCGGGGAACCGCCCTGATCCATTGAGGCAACCTGCCCGCCGGCTTTCAGCGCACCGGCGTTGGCGGCCAGCTGGGTGTGCAGCCCGATGGTCTGGGTGGCAATCCACAGCGTGATGCTCATGATGATGACGCCCGAGATCAGGGTGCGGAACAGGTTGCCGCGGTGTACCGCGACCGCCATCGCCACAAAGAAGCCGATGGTGGCCAGATCGCCAAACGGCAGCACTTTGTTCCCCGGCAGCAGCACCGCTATGAGGATGGTCAGCGGAATAAAGATCAGGCTGGCGGAGACCACCGCGGTGTGACCGAGCAGCAGCGCCGGATCGAGACCAATCAGGAAGGACTGGCCACCAAACTTCGCCTGTAGCCGGGCGCGCGCCTGGCGGGCGATGGGCGTCAGGCCATCCATGATGGGCTTGATCACGCGCGGCATCAGCAGCATTACCGCGGCGGTTTTGACCGCCAGCTGCAGCACGCCTTTGACGTCGTAGGAGGCCAGCACCCCGATAATCGCCCCCATGATAAAGCCGACGGTCACCGGTTCCCCGAAGGCGCCAAAGCGCTTCTGCACATCGTCAGCGCTGAAGTGAATACGGCGCAGCCCCGGCACTTTCTCGATCAGCGTATCCACCAGCACCGCGATCGGGCCAAGGTAAGCGGAGGTGCCGTGCGGCACGGCAATGTCCTCAAGGCCGAAAAAGTCGCGGGTATCCCGGGCGAACCAGTCGCCGAGCTTGTAGGCAAAGGCGGCATGCACCACCACGCCCAGCATGCCCAGCCAGTACGAGCCGGTTGCCAGATGGACCAGCGCGCCGGTGAAGGTCATATGCCAGATGTTCCAGATATCGACGTTGACCACCCGGGTCATTCGCGTCACCAGCATCAGAATATTGACCCCGATGGCGACCGGAATGGCGATCAGCGCAATCTGCGACGCCCAGGTCATCGGCGAGGAGCCGGGCCAGCCGACGTCCACCACCTCCAGCCCGATCTCAAAATGCTCGGCCATCGCTTTTGCGGCCGGGCCGATGGAGTCAAGCATCAGCCCGATTACCAGCCCGATACCGACAAAACCGATACCGATTTGCAGCCCGGATTTGAAGGCGTCGCCCGCCTTCATACCGAGGCACAGGGAAAACAGGCCAATCACCACCGGCAGCATCACCGTTGGCCCCAGATCGAGGATGTAACGCATGATTTCAGTAAACATGGGCTTACTCCTGCAGCAGGACGAGGATTTTTTGCCGCAGCGCCTCAATGCCGACGCCCGAGACGAACGGCATACCGTGAACTACCGGTACGTCGCCGAAAGTGCGATCAACCCTGGCGGTGGTGCAGATCAGATCCACCCCATCGAGATAGGTGTCGATTTCATTCACCCGACACTGGACCAGCTCCAGCGCAATCTGATGCTCATCGCACAGCTCCTGAATTTCTTGTGCGGCCAGGGTAGAGGTGGCGACCGCGCCTCCGCAGGCCACAATCACTTTACGTTTCATTGTTATTCTCCGTTTGCAGGTACAGGTTGAACGTCACGCCGCCGGCGTCAGGATGTGACGGCGAAAACACGCCGCCAGCTCCTGCTCCGGCACCGTTAACAGGCTGTCGATAAATGCCGGCAGCTGAAGCTGGCCGAACAGCGTCCGCAGCAGGCTCAGCTGCGCCTGCGGCTGGGTGACCACCAGGGCGATAATCAGTTCGGCGTTCACGCAGGCGTCATCGTCGGCCTGCCTGAAGGGAACCGGATACCGGGGACGAATCAGGTAGATGGCTGGCTCCCGCGCGTGGCTCGCATCGCAGTGCGGGATCGCCACGCAGTGATCCTCGAGCAGGATGCCGGTGGGGTACGCGGCTTCCCGCTCGCGCAGCGCGGCGGGATAGCTCTCCCGACACACCCCGGCCTTTACCAGGGTGTCGCCGATATGCGCCAGCGCCTCGCGATCGTCACGAAATACCAGCCCGGACGCGGTAAGCAGTCGGTAGCTATGCATGGTTCACCTGCCCTGCGCACAGATTTTGCGGTTGGCAGCCCCAGGCGTAGTCGCGCAGCACGTCCTGGATTTTGTCGATAATCAGGTTATGCGGAGTGGGCGTCAGGGTGCCGCTCAGCACGCGGTGGAACTGTTCAGGCAGATACTGGCTCAGCATCCCCAGCGGGAGCGTGACGCCGTTGAGGTTGTGCAGCAGCGTTTCCAGCGCGTGGCTGATGCGCGCATGGGGCCAGTAGTAGCGAATGCGGTCCGACAGGCTGAAATGAATGTCCACCAGCGCGTCCGACCAGGCCTGGCGGTAGTACTTTTTCCAGTAGCCCGGCTCATCGAGCATCACCTGATCGATAACCTGCATGATCCGGCTCTGGCTTTCAGGGGCGATCAGCGCCTGCTCCATGCTGGCGAGGGCAAAGATCGCTTCGCGCATGGCGAAGGTCAGCGCCGGCCCGACCTTGAGGATCGCAAAGTGATCCTTCACCAGCGCCCGATACGCATCGCGGGTCTGGTAATCGGTTGAGTGCGCTTCGTACACCACCGGGGTGGTGGCGATAAACTGGCTGAGCGGCTGGGCTTTTGCCGGGTCGTACTGCACCACGCTGCTGTGGTCGAACTCTACCCCAGGCTGTACCACCAGGGCGATGATGCGGGGAATTGCCGCCTCCAGGCCGGCGTGCCGAAACGCGCGGTGGTGCAGCTCAAGGGTATCCGCCGCGTCTTCGGGACGGGTGACATGCACGCTGGCGATGGCCGAGGCTTCGCCGCCCGGCACTGGCACCTCCGTACCAATGACGTAGGTCAGCACCGCTTTCTGCGCCTCGGTGGCCGTAGCCTCCGCGACGGCGCCCAGCTCGGCGGCGCGCTCCGCTACCCGCGCCGGTGGCAGCGGGACGGGATCGTCCGCGCAGGCCATTGAGGCATCAAGGTGAATTTTGCTGAAGCCTGCCTGCACGTAGTCGGCGATCAGCACCCGGGCTTTTGCCATGGCCTGAGCAGCGCTCTCGTTCTGCCAGCAGTTCGGCCCCAGATGGTCGCCGCCGAGGATCAGGCGTGACGCCGGGAACCCCACCTGCCGGGCAATGGCCAGCACGTACTCGCGAAAGGCGGCGGGTTTCATGCCGGTATAGCCGCCGTACTGATTCACCTGATTTGAGGTCGCCTCAATCAGAACCTTGCGCTGGCTGTGCAGATCGAAGCGCAGCGCCGCTTCAATCACCAGCGGATGTGCGGAACAGACCGAGCAGATCCCGCAATCCACACCACGTTTATGCTGTTGTAGTAACGTTTTCATCATTTCCTCCGAATGGCTGGCATTTACCATCGTTTCTTTTCGTTAATACCACAATTGCTTTCTTTTTGATGTGTGATCGCGATCGTTTAATTTCGTTTACCGGCGTCGCCAGGTAATAATGCGGCGGCGTAAGGCGAGAGAATGATTCGTTAAGTGAATGAATTAACGCTTTTTATTGAAGAATAATGAGGTTTTCGCGTTACTGGTTGGCGTAATTGCGCGGTGCTTCACAGGGTGATGAACGGCGTTTTACTTTCTAACCCTTTCGTTTTAGGATGATCACACTTTTTCGGGAGGTGGCATGAATACGTTTGAGCGCAGAAACAAGATTGTTGAGATGGTTAACGGTGCCGGCAGCGTCATGGTTAACGATATTGCCGCCGCGCTGGGAGTAACGGAAGTGACCGTGCGCACCGATCTTCGCCTGCTGGAGGAGCGCGGCATGCTGACCCGCTTTCACGGCGGTGCCGCGCGCAGCGGCGCGCTGATCGCGCTCGACAGCGCGGTTGAGGGCAGCGAGGTCAGCCTGCACGATCGCTACCTGCTGGCGGCGGATCCCAAACGGCGCATCGCCATTGAAGCGGCAAAGCTGGTTAAAGAGGGCGATACCGTGATCCTCGACAGCGGCAGCACCACCAGGCTGCTGGCGGATGAACTGGCTGGCATGAGCAACATCACGGTCATCACTAACAACCTGCCCGCCGCCAACGTGCTGCTGGAAAATACCGATATTACGCTGGTGGTGTGCGGCGGCACGCTGCGGCATAAAACGGTCTCTTTACACGGCAGCATCGCGGAGTACGCCCTGCGCGGGGTGTCGGCCAACCTGATGTTTGTGGGCGCCGACGGCTTTGACTGCGAAACCGGCATTACCACCTTTAACGAAGGCTATGCGATAAGCGGCGTTATGGCGGAAGCGGCCCGACAGGTGGTGGTGGTCAGCGATTCCAGCAAATTTGGCCGCAAAGGTTTCAACACCGTTCTGTCGATCGACAGGATCGATACGATCGTTACTGATAAAAACGCACCGGAAGACGCCATTAAGCGACTGAAAAGCAAAGGTAAAAAAGTGATTATCGTATGATCGAGGTGACACGGCGTGACGTTTAGCGCTGCGCGCCGGCGAAAAATTTTTTTCCCTCAGCGAACAGTAAGATAGGCCCGATAACAAACGAAGCGCGCGGCAACAGCATTGCCAATCACCGGAAGTGACTTATACTGGTTATAAATACAGTATAATTATCGGGACCGCTGCGATGGCGCTATATCATTTATCCCCTTCGCCTCACACCGTTCGTTTACCGCTCTACCTTGAGCGGGTTTCCGCCGGGTTCCCAAGCCCGGCAGCAGACTACATTGATAACGCGATCGATCTGGTGAAGCACCTGATCCCACACCCCTCTTCCACCTACGTGCTGCGGGTGTCGGGCGATTCCATGCGCGATGCCGCGATCGTTAACGGATCGCTGCTGCTGGTGGATGCCAGCCTGCGCGCGCGGCATGGCGATATCGTGGTCGCCCGGCTGCGCGGCGACTTTACCGTGAAACGCCTGCGGCTGGTGCCAACCCCGCAGCTGTGTCCGGAGAATCCCGCCTATGCGCCGATTCCGCTCAGCGATGAAGAAGATGTGCATATCGTCGGGGTGGTGACCACGGTTATCCATACCCCCTCGCGCAACGGCTGAACCTCATGGCATGGCGGCGCGTTATGGGATGGCATTCTGTTGCGCACCGCACAGGCGTGAGTCAGTACGCGGTCGCAGGTGGTGAGGTCAACGCCTAAAGCAGACGTAAGAAAACTGACGCGCACGCCAGACAGAGGGGCGCATCAGCCCGGTTATTCCTCGTGGCGGCGCGGCGCGCGGTGCACCCGCTGGGTTGACGCCGGGGCGGTGGCGAGCTTCGCCGCTGGCCGGATGGGGCGGCGTACCAGCTCCCCACCGCAGTTCGGGCAGCTACCGGCGAACACCTCGTCCGCACAGCGCGCGCAGAAGGTGCACTCGAACGAGCATATGCGCGCGTCCGGTGCGTGGGCGGGCAGATCCTGGTCACAGCATTCGCAGTTTGGTCGTAACGCAAGCATGGTGTTCTCCTCTGTTCCGCCTACCCTACCCGCTGATGAGCGTCCCTGTAATACCTTTTCAGGACAGGGTGCGTGCAGAAAAGGACATCCCCCTGCCCGCCCCTGGCGTCGTTACTGACCTGCGCTTTCCGGAATGCGGGCGATAACTTTTATTTCAAAATCGAAACCCGCCAGCCAGTTGACGCCGACCGCCGTCCAGTTGGGGTACGGCGCCTCGCCGAACACCTTCAGCCGTACCGGGTTGAGCAGGCCAAACTGCTTTTCCGGATCGGTATGGAACGTGGTGACGTCCACTACGTCATCAACGGTGCAGCCCGCGGCGGCCAGCACCGCTTCCAGGTTGGCGAAGGCCAGTTCCACCTGTTTGACAAAATCAGGCTCCGGGGAACCGTCCTCGCGGCTGCCCACCTGGCCGGACACAAACAGGAGGTCCCCCGCGCGGATGGCCGCGGAATAGCGGTTGATGTTATACAGCGCCTGGCGGCCTGCCGGGAAAATTGCGTCGCGTGTGGTCATGGTGTTCTCCAGTTCATCAGTAGGGACGCCCGCCCGCCGTCACCGGCATCGGGCTAATGCAAAACAGATCGCCGGGACTATGCTACAATCGAAAACATACGCGGCGTATGTAAATTATTAAACATACGCGACGTATGTCAAACACTATCGACATCTTTTTTCAGGAGCAGGTATGGCAGCAAAACGACGCGCCGAGCAGGTGGAAGAGACACGAGCAAGGCTGATTCAGGCGGCGCGAGCGGCGTTTTCCGGGAAAGGTTATGCCGCGGCGTCGATGGATGAGCTGACGGCGTCGGCCGGGCTTACGCGCGGGGCGCTCTATCATAACTTTGGCGATAAGAAGGGACTGCTTCAGGCGGTAATCGACCAGATAGACGGCGAAATACTCACCCGGATGCGGGAGGCGGGCGCGCGCGAAGCCACCCTGTGGGACGCGTTTATTACCGAAGCGCTGACCTATATCGAGATGTCGCTGGAGCCGGAAGTGCAGCGCATCATGCTGCTGGATGGCCCGGCGGTGCTGGGCGATCCCTCGCAGTGGCCGAACCAAACCGCCTGTCTGCGTACCACCGCCGACACCCTTGAAGCGCTTATTGCCCAGGGTACCGTGCGTGAGGTCGATGCCGAAGCGGCAGCCCGGCTGGTGAATGGCGCGGCGCTGAACGCCGCCCTGTGGATCGCCGCCTCAGACGCCCCTCACGAGGTGCTCCCGCGCGCGATTAGCGCGTTTAAGGTGCTGATGTCCGGGTTACGGGTCCAGCGCGATGACAGCGCTGCATCCTGAGCAGATATAACCCCAGGCGGCGCTAACGGCTGCCTGCGTAAATTCCGGCAGGTGGTTCATCGCCGGGCAAATATATTGCTCGACGCACGCCGGATTATTCGCCGCCTTTTTTGCCAATACCGTAATCCATGACGGCGTTGTCGCTTTGCCGAAAAGATGCCAGGAAATACCTTATAGCCGAAAAATAGTGCATTAGCTGGCGCCCTGCCCCATGAATAATTACGCACTCTTTTTGCATGAATTAGTTAATAGTTATTAATCAATAGGTGGTAAGCCCGTCAGCGCCCGCGCAGAAAGGGCTGGCGGCTCACTTCCCGCCGGGCGTTAACGGCATCTTTTGATAACAACAAACGGCGCCGCGGCGTGTATTGTGCCGCCGCTTTAACCCTCATCAAGCCCTTTTTTAACGGCTTAATATTCTGTGTGCCATATTTATTCCGGGCTTATCGCCCGGCTTTTTTTATCATTTCCCGCCAGGCTTACCCTTCTTTTGCGTCTTATTTACGCCACCCGAATGAGCGCCCCGATAATCCGCGCCGCTATTTCTGCTGCTGACGAAAACGCGCCACTTTTGCCCGGTTACCGCACAGCGCCATGCTGCACCAGCGGCGGCGATGCGCTTTGGTACGATCGTAAAACCACAGGATACACTCCGGGTGCTCGCACTCGCGCACCCGCTCGAAATGCGGATCGCTCAGTAGCGACGCCGCCAGGGTGGCGATCGGTTCAAGCAGCTGAGCCGGGGTCTGGTAACCATAGATGCGTGTAATCTCCAGCGCACCGTCGTCGCCTTCCACCAGCTGCGGGTAACTGCTGGCGCACGCCAGATAGTGGTTCAGGGCCGCCGTATCCACCGGCTCACCCGCCTTTTTCTGCCCCACCAGCCGCCGGATCGTCTCGCGCAGCGCTCTGGCTTCCCGGAGCAGCTCCCCTTCTGCGAATGCCAGCGACTCTGGAACCACCACCAGCCCGGACTGCGCCAGCCAGCGTTTCACGTCGTCGTCGCGTTGCCAGGCATCCACCGCCTGCCCTTCTACCTGCGCCACGGTATTAAGAAAATCAAGCGCGCCGTGGTCGGCGATAAACAGTGCGCCGCCGGCATGCTGCGTTGCGTTATCAGACACGGGATACCTCCGTCAGAAATCGTGAAGCAGATCGTAACCTATAAAATTAATAATTAACAGTTACATCCTGATGGCAGGCGCGGATTTGCTTCAACCCCCTGATAACTAAGCGATCGTCTGAACAGCCTGGCCGATGACAAAGCGCCACACGCGTCTGTAACCGTTAAAATACATATTGACGGGTTACAAAAGACGGTCATACTGACTGCAAGTAACCACTAAAAATACATTTACCAGTTACAGGAGTGCGATGACCATGAATACTTACTATCCCGTGCGTTATACCTGGGCCAATGCCGATGGCATGCGCGTGTTTTACCGCGAGGCCGGCGATCCTACCCATCCGACGCTGCTGCTGCTGCATGGCTTTGCCAGTTCATCGCACCAGTTCCGCGAGCTGATCCCGCTGCTGGCGGATAAATTTCATATCGTGGCTCCCGACCTGCCGGGTTTCGGTTTTACCGAGGTACCGGCAGCGCGCGACTACCGCTACACCTTTGATGCCTTCGGCCAGACGCTGACCCATTTTGTGGATGCACTGGGTCTGGCGAGCTATACGCTCTACGTCTTCGATTACGGCGCACCGGTCGGGCTGCGCCTGGCGCTCAACTATCCTGAGCGGGTGACAGGGTTTATCTCCCAGAACGGTAACGCCTATCTGGAAGGGCTGGGAGATGCCTGGGCACCGGTGCAGGCCTACTGGGCGGAGCCGTCGGCCGCAAACCGTCAGGTGGTGAATGACGCGGTGCTTAATATGGAGGGCATTCGCTGGCAGTACCTGCATGGTGTGACCGACGTGGAGCAAGTGGCACCGGAAACCTGGCATCTTGATACCCTGCTGATGGAGCGCCCCGGCAACCGCGAGATCCAGCTCGATCTGTTCCTGGATTACGCCAATAACCTGACGCGCTACCCCGATTTTCAGGCCTTTTTCCGCGACAGACAGCCGCCAGCGCTGATTATCTGGGGCAAACACGATCCGTTTTTCATCCCGGCCGGGGCTGAAGCCTACCGCCGCGATAACCCGAACGCCGTAGTGGAGCTGCTGGACACCGGCCACTTCGCGCTGGAAACCCATGTCACCCATATTGCGACGCGCATTCGTGAAACTTTCGGCGGGGAAACACGCTGACCCACAGCGGAGCGGCCTTTGCCGCTCCGCATCACACAATATCTGCCGCCCGCCACCGCCCTGCGCCGCATAATCTGCAACCTGTTGGCGCGCATTTCCCTTAAATCAGCATAATTATTTACCCCGCCCAAAAAGCAAACAACCAGCACGTAACACGTGATAAGCCCATAAATTAGGTGTTTAACGCCACAAAGTTGCACCTGCGCCGAGTTTTCTTTAAGGTGGCAGCCACTCACGGAATGTGACCTGGCTCAACTTTTAGCCTCTTATAGCTTTCTTTTCCTTCTTTGAACGTCCCGGCTGCGAAAGCTATAAGCTGCTCCATCAACATTTATGGGGAGTTTATGACCACCACGACAACCGCCGTACCGCACGAAAAAAAATCTGAGCTTACCGTCGATGACATCACGGTGATCGACAGCAAATTACTTAAACGCGCCGTGGGCGCCGCCGCACTCGGCAACACCATGGAGTGGTTCGACTTTGGTGTTTACAGCTATCTGGCCGTGATCATCGGGAAAGTCTTCTTCCCGGACGCCAGCGCCACCGCGCAGCTCATCGCCTCCTTCGGGACCTTCGCCGCCGCGTTCCTGGTACGCCCACTGGGCGGGATGGTATTTGGCCCGCTCGGCGATCGCTTTGGCCGCCAGAAGGTGCTCGCGTTCACCATGATCATGATGTCGATCGGCACCTTCTGCATCGGCCTGATCCCGGATTACGGCAGCATCGGTATTATGGCGCCGATCCTGCTGCTGATTGCCCGTCTGGTGCAGGGCTTCTCCACCGGCGGCGAGTATGGTGGTGCAGCCACCTTTATCGCTGAGTACTCCACCGACAAGCGCCGCGGTTTTATGGGCAGCTTCCTGGAGTTCGGTACCCTCGGCGGCTACCTGCTGGGGGCGAGCCTGGTCACCATCATGATGGCCGTACTTCCCGCCCAGGCGATGCTCGACTGGGGCTGGCGCATTCCCTTCTTCCTCGCCGCGCCGCTGGGGCTGTTCGGCCTCTATATCCGTCTGAAGCTCGAAGAGACGCCGGCGTTTAAGGATCATATGGATAAGCAGGAGGCGCTCGAGCACAGCAAGCCGCGCCTCGGGCTGTTCCAGATGCTGAACCAGCATAAAAAGCAGCTGCTGAAGTGTATCGGGCTGGTGCTGGTGTTTAACGTCTCGAACTACATGCTGACCTCGTACATGCCGAGCTATCTGACCGGCGTACTGGGGCTGAGCGAGCTGACCGGCCTGCTGCTGGTGATGGTGGTGATGTTCGTGATGATGCCGTTGACTCTGGTCTGGGGCCACTGGACCGACCGCATCGGGCGTCGCCCGGTAATTGGCGTCGGCGCGCTGGGCCTGGTGCTGTTGGCTATTCCGAGCTTTATGCTGATCGGTTCCGGTAACATGCTGGCGGTATTCGCCGGGTTAATCGTGCTGGGCGTGCTGCACACCTGCTTTAGCGGCACCATGCCGGCGACGCTGCCGGCGCTGTTCGTCACCGATATTCGCTACAGCGCGCTGGCCATCGGCTTCAACGTCTCGGTATCACTGTTCGGCGGCACCACGCCGCTTATCACCGCCTGGCTGGTGGATACCACGCAGAACGTGATGATGCCCGCCTACTATATGATGGGTGCCGGGGTGATTGGCCTGATTACCGTACTGACGCTGCGGGAAACCGCCCGTAAGCCGCTGAGCGGCTCATCGCCCGCGGTCGCCTCCCATGCGGAAGCGCACTCGCTGATCAACACGCTGCGCCGCCAGCGCGGCAAAAAGCAGCCCGCGGCGCAGAACCCCGCGTGATGCAACCAAAAAGCCGGATAACAATCCGGCTTTTTTTATGTGAGGGGCACGCCATCAGGTTTTCACGCCGCTGAGCATATCCTGGAGCAGTTCAACCAGCGCCTGCTGGCGCGGGGCGGAGAGCGCGTCCAGAAATGCCGCATCCACCTTGTCCGCCACGGGCTTTGCCTGGGCCAGCGCCGCCTGCCCGGCATCGGTTAAAAATATAAAGCGGCGACGCCTGTCAGCATCCCCCTGCTGACGCGCAATCAACCCTTTTTTTTCCATCCGTGCCAGCAGTTCAGCCAGGGTTGCTTTAGTACTGACCGCTGCATCCATCAGTTCCATCTGCTCAATACCCGGCTTTTCCCTCACCGCTGTCAGTACGGCGTACTGCTGCTTGGTAAGGTCGGGCAACGATTTTTGCCAGCGGGCGGTGTGCTCCTGAATCAGCTGGCGCATCAGATGGAAAGGAATGGTGCTGATATCGTTGCTCATGAGTGATCGCTCTGTAGGGAAACGCGTGATACTGCAAAGCTTATCGTATTTTCCCCGCACCGTTGAGCCTTCACGCCCGGTCGTACCCGTTATTTCCCCGTATAGCCGATATTAAAATAGCGCACGGCGTTGTCCGACTGAAACTCGGTAAAGAATTCCGTCATCAGGTTGCGATCGAGGTTGTACTGCTTCGTCAGTCTGCCCGCTTCCAGCGCCGCGACGCGTTTTTCACCGGTTTTTTGCTCCAGCTGATAACAGTAGCCCAGCACATAACCGCGCTTGTACTCGGCGCAAAACCGGGCCGGCACCTTTACCGGACAGGGCCCCGCCGCCGTAAATCCCGCCATCAGGCCTTTACCAAAATGATTTTTCATACGTACCTCGCATCGTTATATACATAAATATATAACGAATCAGCACGGTTTAAAAAGCCCTCTTAGGGGTTAGCGAACGCGGCGCGGGAAAGCTGAAACATTCGTACACGAACTTTCCCCTTCTCCCCCGTTGCCTCACCCAGCCAACAGGATTACCCTGCCATAAAGTTCGCACACGAACAAAATCTGGCGAGCGCAGGTGACAAGACAGAGAGCGAGGCTCACCGCCGTGTCGCGTTGGCCGGGTCGGGAAACCGATTCATAACGGGAGGGACAGAGATGGCGTTTGACGATTTGCGCAGCTTTTTACGCGCGCTGGATGCGCACGGACAGCTGCTTGAGATTAACGAAGAGGTGCAGGCCGAGCCGGATATCGCGGCGGCCGCTAACGCGACGGGACGCATCGGGGACGGCGCGCCGGCGATATCCTTTACTCATATCAAAGGCTTCGATCGGGCTCACGTAGTGATGAATACCATCGGGTCATGGCAGAACCATGCCATCTCGCTGGGGCTACCCCCAGCAACCCCGGTTAAACGACAGATAGAGGAGTTTATCCGCCGCTGGGATACCTTTCCGGTGGCACCGGAGCGCCGCAGCAATCCGGCCTGGGCTGAAAACAGCGCGGACGGTGACGATATCAACCTGTTCGATATCCTGCCGCTGTTCCGCCTGAACGACGGCGACGGCGGTTTCTATCTGGATAAAGCCTGCGTGGTATCACGCGATCCGCTCGACCCGACGCACTTCGGCAAGCAGAACGTCGGTATCTACCGGATGGAGGTCAAAGGCAAACGCCGGCTTGGTCTGCAGCCGGTACCGATGCATGACATCGCGCTGCACCTGCACAACGCGGAGGAGCGCGGCGAGGATCTCCCCATCGCCATTACCCTGGGCAACGATCCGATCATCACGCTGATGGGCGCCACCCCGCTGAAGTACGACCAGTCCGAGTATGAAATGGCCGGTGCGCTGCGAGAAAGCCCTTATCCCATCGCTACCGCGCCGCTCACCGGCTTCGACGTGCCCTGGGGATCGGAGGTGATCCTTGAAGGGGTTATTGAAGGCCGGAAACGCGAAATTGAAGGCCCATTCGGGGAGTTCACTGGCCACTACTCCGGCGGGCGCAATATGACGGTGGTGCGCATCGACAAGGTTTCCTGGCGCACTAACCCCATTTATGAGTCGCTCTACCTCGGGATGCCCTGGACCGAAATCGACTATCTCATCGGTCCCGCAACCTGTGTTCCGCTCTATCAGCAGCTGAAAGCGGAGTTTCCGGAAGTGCAGGCGGTAAACGCCATGTACACCCACGGCCTGCTGGCGATTATCTCCACCAAAAAACGCTACGGCGGCTTTGCCCGCGCCGTTGGCCTACGCGCCATGACCACGCCGCACGGCCTGGGCTATGTGAAGATGGTGATCATGGTGGACGAAGATGTCGACCCGTTCGACCTGCCGCAGGTGATGTGGGCGCTGTCGTCGAAGGTAAACCCGGCGGGGGATCTGGTGCAGTTGCCCAATATGTCGGTGCTGGAGCTTGACCCCGGCTCCAGCCCGGCGGGGATTACCGACAAACTGATTATCGACGCCACTACCCCGGTTGCGCCGGATACCCGCGGCCACTACAGCCAGCCGGTCAAGGATCTGCCGGAAACGTCGCTGTGGGTGGAAAAACTGACGGCCATGTTGGCCAATCGACATCAATAAGGAGGCAACGATGATCTGCCCACGCTGCGCCGATGCACATGTAGAAGTGATGGCAACCTCACCCGTGGAAGGCGTCTGGACGGTTTACCAGTGCCAGCGCTGCTTTTATACCTGGCGCGACACGGAGCCCCTGCGCCGTACCAGCCGCGAACACTATCCGCAGGCGTTCCGCATGACCCAGCAGGATATCGACAATGCGCCGGAGGTGCCCACGGTGCCGCCGCTGTTAACCCCGTAATCACCCTGAACGGCGGACCGCTGGCCCGCCGTTCCCCGTCAGTTCCCTCACCGGTTTACCCACCCGATTCCGAATCCCTCTTCACGATGGCGTTTTTTTCGCGCCGCGGCTTGATTGTTTCAGCCTGCTGACGATACTGTATATAAACACAGTAAAATTAAAAAACGATGCAACGAATGAACCCCGTCAACCGGGTTGACGCTATTTTTACGCCGCACACTGGCGTAGCACGTATGGGAGCCTGACGATGCTGGCACTTGTAGACGTAAATTCCTTTTATACCAGCTGCGAAACCGCCTGGCGGCCGGATCTGCTCGGTAAGCCGGTGGTGGTGCTGTCGAATAACGACGGCTGCATTATCTCTCGTTCCGCCGAGGCGAAAGCGCTGGGTATCGGCATGGGCGAGCCCTGGTTTAAGCAGAAAGCCATGCTGGAGCGCAACGGCGTGGTGGTCTTCAGCAGCAACTACCGGCTGTATGGCGACATGAGCCAGCGGGTGATGGATACCCTTGAACAGCTCTGCCCGCAGGTGGAGATCTACAGCATTGATGAAGCCTTTGCCGACCTGAGCGGAATCGATCGGCTCGACGCATTCGGGCACACCATTCGCGACCGTATTTATCAACATACCATGCTGACCGTCGGGGTCGGCATCGCCCCGACCAAAACCCTCGCCAAGCTGGCAAACCACGCCGCCAAAAAATGGCCGCAGACCAGAGGCGTGGTGGATCTCTCCGATCCCGCGCGCCAGCGGCGGCTGATGCAGCTGTTACCGGTGGATGCCGTATGGGGCGTAGGCCGTCGCCTGAGCGCGAAGCTGAACGCGATGGGGATCGACAATGCGCTCAAGCTGGCGCAAAGCGATCTCTGGTTTATCCGCAAAAACTTCAACGTCGTGCTGGAGCGCACGGTACGTGAACTGCGCGGTGAGCCCTGCCTGGCCTTCGAGGAGTTTGCGCCAACCAAACAGGAGATCATCAGCTCGCGCTCGTTTGGTGAACGCGTCAGCGACTATCAGGCGGTGCGGGAAGCTATCTGCACCTGGGCGGCGCGCGCGGCCCAGAAGCTGCGAGCAGAACATCAGTACTGCCGCTACGTCT
This sequence comes from Siccibacter turicensis LMG 23730, assembly GCF_000463155.2. Taxonomy (GTDB): domain Bacteria; phylum Pseudomonadota; class Gammaproteobacteria; order Enterobacterales; family Enterobacteriaceae; genus Siccibacter; species Siccibacter turicensis. The sequence goes on from NZ_AWFZ01000028.1 coordinate 148,431, forward strand.
CCACCTTCCTTAAAAACAGCCCGCACGATCCCCATGAGCCTTATTACAGCCAGCGTGCCGGGATCGCCCTGCAAACCCCGACCCAGGATACGCGCGATATTATCGCCGCGGCGACCCACTGCCTGGAGCAGGTCTGGCGCGACGGGCTGCGTTATCAGAAAGCCGGCGTGATGCTGGGGGATTTTTTCAGTCAGGGGGTTGCGCAGCTCAATCTGTTTGATGCCTTTACGCCGCGCGCTAACGGCGACAGGCTGATGACGCTGATGGACCACATCAACCAGAAAAACGGCCAGTCGCTCTGGTTTGCCGGCCAGGGGATGCGCCAGGAGTGGGGCATGAAACGCACCATGCTCTCACCCGCCTGGACCACGCAACTGAGCGATGTGCCGGTGGCCCGTGCGGACTGGTGAGGCGTGCGCCGCTGGCTGTCAGCGGCTGCGCTTGGCGTGCTGCTCCCAGGTCTCCTGCTTCGCTTCGGCGGACTTTTTCAGCGCCACATAGCAGGCTCCGCTGCCGCCGTGGTGCGGCAGTGCGCTACAGAAGGCCTGAACCTGCTCGAATTCGGTCAGCCAGCGGGCAAGATAGCTGCGCACGATATTGGCATGGGACCGATCGTCCCGCCCCTTGCCGTGAACGATGAGCAGCGTGCGCAGGCTCTGTTCGCTGCAGCGCTGAATAAAGGCAAACAGCTGCTGGCGGCACTGCTCTACCGGCTGACGCAGCAGATTGAGGCTGGCCTGCTGCGCGTACTTACCCTGACGCAGCTTTTCCAGCACCCCGCTTTGCAGCCCTTCGCGCTTGAACAGCAGCGGTTCACCGAGCGGGATGACATCGAGAAAACCGGTGGTGAGAAAATTATCCAGCTGGAGCGTATCAATCTGCTGACGCGGACGCGGCGCTGTGGGTACCAACCGCCGGGTTGACTGCGTAAAGGGGGTGACATCCTCCATGGCGTCCAGAAACAGAGCTTTATCATCAGAGTTCATCGTCAATCCTCCCGGTGCTGCATGACGAACACACTATAGCTGTATAAAGACACAGTCTCAACGCCGGGATAGCACGGATGACGGGGTACGCAGCGGGGCACGCGGAGGAGATATCGCTCCGCGTTGCACAAATGACATTTGCCTGATATTTAAGCAGGCCTTAATTATTAATTCGCTTAAAAAGCGGCCACTCAAAAATTTACGTTAAGGATACGTGAATTGCGTCACTAAAATATGCTGCCAAAACGGCCGGGACGTTGCTATAAATAAATGAATCCGGCCCCGAGGAATAAAGGTCGGGACTCTGCTCTGGAAGCACTGCTGTGTACTATAGAGCCTGACGGATGTCGGCAGGCTCTATTTTTTTCATCCTTTAATGGGCGCCAGAAAAATAGTCGTTGCGGCTCGTCCTTTCAGAAAACCGATGCAGGTCCAGCGAGACCCTTGTCCCGCCTGCCTGTTGAGCGAATGTCGGCCATACACAGGTTAGTTGTCGATACTCGTAAAATAAACGCGTCAGGTTACCGCGCTCTTCCATTAAGAAGAATTCACCATGCGTCTCTTTATTAAAAAAGCCAGATTAAAAATACCGTAATGTCTATTTTCCAACGCAGTCAGTGAATCATAAAATTATCGCCAAGCATTACTAAAAAATAGAAAGCCAAAACCACATCGTTATTATTTCGCGTATTTTCCGCCCATTAAACCAGGCATCAATAAACAGCGCGCTGTTTTTTTTCGTCACAGGACGATAGCCGCAGCCAATAACTGTGACCCATCTCTCAATTATTAGCATCGGATAAGGCGCTATCCCGGCGAACAACCTGTTCCCCTTCAGGATTACACCCTGGGGGTTGTGGCACGCGTCCCGATGCGCATGTTATGTTACGCCCCGGCATAAATGTCGGCACCGGAGCATACCATGTTGAAATTACTGGAAGATAAAATCGCGACCCCGCTGGGCCCGTTATGGATAATTTGCGACGAGCAGTATCAGCTGCGCGCCGTGGAATGGGAAGAGCACAGCGATCGCATGGTGCAGCTGCTGAATATTCATTACGGTCCGGCCGGCTATCAGCGCCTCGCCAGTAATAATCCCGGCGGGCTTAGCGAGGCGCTAAAAAATTATTTTGATGGCGATCTCGGGATTATTACTACCCTGCCTACTGCCACTGCCGGAACGGCATTCCAGCGAGAAGTGTGGGCGGCGCTGCGCGCCATCCCATGCGGGCAGGTGATGCACTACGGTCAGCTTGCTGCCCAGCTTGGGCGAGCGGGCGCGGCGCGTGCGGTGGGCGCGGCAAACGGTTCGAATCCGGTAAGCATTGTGGTGCCCTGCCATCGGGTAATTGGCCGCAACGGCACCATGACCGGCTATGCCGGCGGCGTGCAACGTAAGCAATGGTTATTACAACACGAAGGTTATTTACTTATATAACTTCTAATTAACAATATCGGTGAATAGCGCTGCGTTTAATTCCCGCCGCCTCGCGCAAATTCAGAAATAACAGAGATTTTTCTCGCCATCCTGAATTTGCTGTTTGATGGGCTTACCTGTCAGAGAAAATGATGTTAAAATTGACCAACATCAATTACGGCCTGAGCAGAACTATGATCCCGGAAAAACGAATTATTAAACGAATTCAGTCTGGCGGTTGTGCCATCCATTGCCAGGATTGCAGCATCAGCCAGTTATGCATCCCTTTTACTCTGAACGAGCATGAGTTAGATCAGCTCGATAATATCATTGAGCGCAAAAAACCTATCCAGAAGGGGCAAACGCTCTTTAAAGCGGGTGATGAGCTGAAATCGCTTTACGCTATTCGTTCCGGCACCATTAAGAGCTACACCATCACCGAACAGGGCGACGAGCAGATTACCGGCTTCCACCTGGCAGGCGATCTGGTTGGGTTTGACGCCATCGGTACGGCGCACCATCCGAGCTTTGCCCAGGCGCTGGAGACCTCAATGGTCTGCGAAATTCCGTTCGAAACTCTGGACGACCTGTCCGGGAAGATGCCGAACCTGCGTCAGCAGATGATGCGTCTGATGAGCGGCGAAATCAAAGGCGACCAGGATATGATCCTGCTGTTGTCCAAGAAAAATGCCGAGGAGCGTCTGGCGGCGTTTATCTATAACCTCTCCCGCCGTTTCGCCCAGCGTGGCTTCTCGCCGCGTGAGTTCCGTCTGACCATGACCCGCGGCGATATCGGTAACTACCTGGGGCTGACCGTGGAAACCATCAGTCGTCTGCTGGGTCGCTTCCAGAAAAGCGGCATGCTGGCGGTAAAAGGTAAGTACATCACTATCGAAAACAGCGAAATTCTGTCGCAGCTTGCCGGGCAATCCCGCAACGTCGCCTGACCTTCTCTGCCCTTTGTCGGATCGCCGGATTTTCCTGAATTATTGATCTGGCAAAGGGTTCTCATCTGTTTCATTCAATCCTTATGGGTTACTCTTAAAGTTAACTCTGCCCGCGATTTATCACGTTCAGGCGAAGCGCAAGGGCGTGACGGAAAACGGGAGCAAGTGGTTAGCATTAAGTAAGGAGACCCTGTATGGCAAAGTATCAAAACATGCTGGTGGCCATCGATCCTAACCAGGACGATCAGCCAGCGTTACGGCGTGCAGTTTACCTGCATCAACGGATTGGTGGCCGGATTAAAGCGTTCCTGCCGATTTATGACTTTTCTTACGAGATGACCACCCTGCTGTCTCCCGATGAGCGCACCGCCATGCGTCAGGGCGTAATCAGCCAGCGTACCGCCTGGATACGTGAGCAGGCGCAGTATTACATCGAAGCGGGCGTGCCGATTGAGATAAAAGTGGTGTGGCACAACCGCCCTTACGAAGCCATCATTCAGGAAGTCATCAGCGGCGATCATGACCTGCTGCTCAAAATGGCCCACCAGCACGACCGTCTCGAATCCGTGATTTTCACCCCCACCGACTGGCATCTGCTGCGCAAGTGCCCCTGCCCGGTATGGATGGTGAAGGATCAGCCGTGGCCGGAAGGCGGGAAAGCGGTGGTGGCGGTCAACCTTGCCAGCGAAGAGCCGTACCACAACGCGCTCAACGAGAAGCTGATACGCGAAACCCAGCAGCTGGCGCTGAACGTCAACCACACCGAAGTGCAGCTGGTGGGTGCCTATCCCGTAACGCCTATCAATATTGCCATTGAGCTGCCGGATTTCGACCCCAGCGTCTATAACGATGCCATTCGCGGCCAGCACCTGCTGGCGATGAAATCCCTGCGCCAGCGCTTTGGTATTGATGAGAAGTGCACCCACGTCGAGAAAGGGCTGCCGGAAGAGGTCATCCCGGATCTGGCCGAACATCTACAGGCCGGGATCGTGGTGCTCGGCACCGTCGGGCGCACCGGGCTGTCCGCCGCGTTCCTCGGTAATACTGCGGAGCAGGTTATCGACCGGCTGCGCTGCGACCTGCTGGTCATCAAACCGGATGACTACCAGAGTCCGGTTGAGCTGGACGACGACGAAGACGACTAGTCCCGGATGCGAAAAAGCCCACCGAACGGTGGGCTTTTTTTTGCCAGCCAAACCCTAATCCAGGGTTGGCGGCGCGGCCTGCTGCGCCACTTTCTGCTGCCCGGCGCCGCTTGAGAACGGCGAGCGCACGATAAGGCTTGGCAGCGCCAGCTCAATCTCATGCTCGGCCAGCCCTTCGATAATGCGGATGTTGATCTCCTGCTGGATATCCATGTACTTGTTGTAGTCCGCCGTATTGACGATATGCACCACTTCAAAGGTCAGACGGTCCTGGCTGAAGGCCTGCAGGTGCGCACGGTCGAATTTGGTTTCGCCGACGTCGGTAATAATCTGCTTCACCATGTCGCCAACCAGACGCAGCTTTTCCGGCGGCGTCGAGTAGGAGACGCCGAAGGTAAAGACGATACGACGCGTCTGCATGCGCTTATAGTTGTGCAGCGTCTGCTGCAGCAGAATGGCGTTGGCGCAGACGATCTGCTCCCCGCTCAGGCTGCGAATACGGGTGGTTTTCAGGCCGATGTGCTCGATGGTACCCGCCACATCGCCAAACACCACGAAGTCGCCAATCTCAAAGGGTTTATCAAAGCCGATGGAGAGCGAGGCAAAGACATCGCTGAGGATGGTCTGCACCGCCAGGGCAATAGCAATACCCCCTACCCCGAGACTTGCCACCAGCGCCGTGATATCCACCCCGGCGTTCGCCAGAATCGACAGCAGCATGATGGACCACACCAGAGCGCGCAGCAGGATGCCGACGATGACCAGCGTGACCGGATTTTTGTTGGAGCCAGGCGCTGAAATCAGATGGCGTAGCCACGACTGCACCACCTGGTCAAACCACAGGGCGACCTGCACCGCCAGCACCAGGAACCAGGCATGAGAGATGGTGCCGTAAAGCCGGTCAGGCAGGGAGACAAAGCGCAGGCTGAACAGGAAGGCGGCAATAAAGATCAGCAGCTTGCTGGTGCGGTTGAGCATGTCGAACAGGATCACCCGCATGCGATGGTTATTGACCTCCTGCTGATGGCTTCCCCGCCAGTTCTGCACGCCTTTATGCAGCATGGCCAGCAGGCGGTTGAGCAACCAGTAGGTCACCAGAGTGACAACAACGACGGTGGCGACACCGATCCAGAACGTCGGCGTCATCAGTAACGACACAAAATTGAGCCGGGCCAGATAATCCATTACTCCTCCTCTTTTTACAGCGAAGTAAAAGTATAGACAGCTGGGGTGAGGCGTCGAAAAATGCGGACGTAAATCAGATAAGCCCGGCAACAGACGTAAAAAAACCGCCCCGAAGGACGGTTTATGCAGCAGGCGCTGTTACAGCGCTTTAAGAATGTCGTCGACGCTGGCTTTGGCGTCACCAAACAGCATCTGGGTGTTCTCTTTGAAGAACAGCGGGTTCTGCACCCCGGCGTAGCCGGTGTTCATGGAGCGCTTAAACACCACCACGTTCTGGGCTTTCCACACTTCCAGCACCGGCATACCAGCGATGGGGCTCTTCGGATCGTCCTGCGCCGCCGGGTTAACGGTGTCGTTAGCACCGATCACCAGCACCGTGTCGGTATCGGCGAAATCGTCGTTGATCTCGTCCATCTCCAGCACGATGTCGTACGGTACTTTCGCTTCAGCAAGCAGCACGTTCATGTGGCCCGGCAGACGCCCGGCAACCGGGTGGATGCCGAAACGCACCTTCACGCCGCGCGCGCGCAGCTTCTCGGTGATTTCCGCCACTGGGTACTGCGCCTGCGCCACCGCCATCCCATAGCCTGGGGTGATGATGACCGACGTGGAGTTTTTCAGCAGCTCCGCCGTTTCATGGGCGGTGATTTCACGGTGCTCGCCCGCTTCTTCGCTGTCGCCGCCGGTTTGCCCGTCGCTGCCGAAACCGCCGGCAATAACGCTGAAGAAGGAGCGGTTCATCGCCTTACACATGATGTAGGAGAGGATCGCACCGGACGAACCTACCAGCGCCCCGGTGACGATCAGCAGGTCGTTGCTGAGCATAAAGCCCGCCGCCGCCGCCGCCCACCCGGAGTAGGAGTTGAGCATCGACACCACCACCGGCATATCCGCCCCGCCGATGGACGCCACCAGATGCCAGCCGAACGCCAGCGCGATGAGAGTCATCAACAGCAACGCCAGGACCTGAAGGCCGACGCTCTCGGCGCGCACAAAGACAATCAGCAGCAGGAAGGAGACCACCAGCGCCGCAAGGTTCATCTTATGGCGGTTGGGGAGCATCAGCGGCTTAGACGAAATGGTGCCGCGCAGCTTGCCGAACGCCACCACCGAACCGGTGAAGGTCACCGCCCCGATGAAGATGCCGAGGAACACTTCGGTGAGATGAATGTTGACCAGCACCGGCTCAAGGCCTGCGTCGTGATGCAGGTAGCTGTTGAAGCCCACCAGCACCGCCGCCAGCCCCACGAAGCTGTGCAGGATCGCCACCAGCTCCGGCATCTGGGTCATTTCCACTTTCTTCGCCAGATGCATACCGATGGCGCCACCGATCACCATAGCGACGATGATCCACACCACGTTGCCGGTATCCGGGCCAAAAATGGTGGCCAGCAGCGCAATCGCCATCCCGGCGATACCGAAGCGGTTGCCCTGCTGCGACGTTTCATGCTTTGACAACCCGGCCAGACTGAAAATAAACAGGATCGCGGCAACAATGTATGCAGCTGTAACTAATCCTCCAGACATGTGTTACCCCTTAATTTTTCCGGAACATTTTCAGCATGCGCTGAGTAACGGTGAACCCACCAAAAATATTGATGCTGGCGATCAGCACCGCGATAAAGCTGAAGAAGCTGACCCAGCCGCCGTCGCCGATTTGCAGCAGCGCACCGACCACAATAATCCCGGAGATGGCGTTGGTGACCGACATCAGCGGCGTGTGCAGGGCGTGGGAGACGTTCCAGACCACGTAGTAGCCAACGATGCAGGCGAGCGCGAACACGGTGAAGTGGCCGAGAAACTCTTTCGGCGCGACGTCAGCCAGCCAGCCGAAGAGAATAATGGCCAGCGCCATCAGGGCGTATTTGCGCCACGGCGAGGCCGGGGTTTCCGGCACGGGCGGCGCGGCATCAACTTTCGGCGCCGCCTGGGGCTGTACGGAAACCTGAATCGGCGGCGCAGGCCAGGTGACTTCCCCGTCGCGGATCACCGTCACGCCGCGCACGACGACGTCGTCGAAATCGACGGTCAGGTTGCCGTCTTTCTCTTTGCACAGCAGCTTAAGCAGGTTGACGAGGTTGGTGCCGTAAAGCTGGGAAGCCTGGGTCGGCAGACGGCCCGCCAGATCGGTATAGCCGATGATCTTCACGCCGTTCGGAGTGGTAAAGATCTCACCCGGCACGGTGTACTCACAGTTGCCGCCGTTCTGCGCGGCGAGATCCACCACCACGCTGCCGGGGGTCATGCTGTCAACCATCTCACGAGTGATAAGCTTCGGTGCGGGCTTGCCAGGGATAAGCGCGGTGGTGACGATGATATCCACCTCTTTCGCCTGGGCGGCGAACAGCGCCATCTCGGCTTTGATAAAAGCTTCAGACATCACCTTCGCATAGCCGTCGCCGCTTCCCGCTTCCTCTTCAAAATCGAGTTCAAGGAATTCGCCGCCCATGCTTTTAACCTGATCTTTCACTTCAGGACGGGTATCGAAAGCGCGCACGATGGCACCAAGGCTTGAGGCGGCACCGATGGCGGCCAGCCCGGCCACGCCTGCACCGATAACCATCACCTTCGCGGGCGGGACTTTACCGGCGGCGGTAATTTGCCCGGTAAAGAAGCGACCAAACTGGTTGGCGGCCTCCACGATGGCGCGATAGCCGGCGATGTTCGCCATGGAGCTCAGCGCGTCAAGCGACTGGGCGCGGGAGATGCGCGGCACCGAGTCCATGGCCATGACGGTCACACCGCGGGCCGCCAGCTTCTCCATCAGTTCCGGATTCTGCGCCGGCCAGACAAAGCTCACCAGCGTAGTACCCGGCTGCAGCAGCGCAATTTCGTGCTCCAGCGGCGCGTTGACTTTCAGAATGATATCCGACGCCCAGACCTCACTTGTGGATTCCACAAGCGCCCCGGCCGCAAGAAATGCGGCATCATCAAAACTTGCCAGCTTGCCCGCGTCGCGCTCAACCGCGACGGTGAATCCCAGTTTCAGCAGCTGTTCGACGGTTTTCGGCGTCGCAGCCACGCGGGTTTCGTTGGCTAACCCCTCTTTCGGTACCCCAATACGCATAGTATTCCCTTCCATCGGTTTCGATTGATGGTGTGACAGTCACGCGCTGCGCCACGCCAAAACAGGTCGTGGGGTGCAGCGCCTGAGAAAAGAAGCTGTAACAAACGTTGTATAACCTACTGAAATTACCGCCTGCGATCCACCGCTTGCGATGCGTTTTTATGACTTAATCAGTGAAAGTGTAGCGTCTGCGCGCGCTGACAGCGTTTTTTACCAGAATCAGGGGTGAGAAGGCTGATAATCCGCTTAAGCGGAGCGGTAAAACATGATTCTGCGCGCCCAGCGGTGCGATATTTAACAATGATTTAACGTAAAAACTCATAAGCTTTATCGTTTTAACCGGTCAACGCGCTATTTTTTGCAACTATTACTAAAGGTTATACAACTTGCCCGACGCGTCGCACGGCGTGTGAAAAATGACGCAGACAGTCACAACGGAACAATGCCATAATCGGGCGCTAACGATTTATTCATATACACAACACCAGTATCTGGTTTGCGCAAGGCGAAGGATTATTTTTATGACTCTCAAGAACACCCTTCTGGCGTCCGCAGTAATTGCTGCGACCACGCTGTCCGCTCATGCCGCGACAGAATTAACGCCGGACCAGGCCGCCGCTCTGAAACCGTATGACCGCATTACGGTAACCGGGCGCTTTAACGCCATCAACGAAGCGGTGACCGCCGTTTCTCGTCGTGCCGACGCGATGGGCGCCGCCTCTTTTTACGTTCTGGATACCAACGACACCGGCAACAGCGGCAACTGGCGCGTCGTGGCCGATGTCTATCATGAAGACGCACCCAAAGCGGATGCCCAGCAGAACCGCGTGATCAACGGCGTGGTCGAGCTGCCGAAGGATCAGGCGTTCGCGCTTGAGCCTTACGATACCGTCACGGTCAAAGGCTTCTTCCGCAGCCAGCCTGAAGTTAACGATGCCATCACCAAAAAGGCGAAGGCCAAAGACGCGCACGCGTTTTACGTCGTGCGTCAGGTGGATGCTAACCAGGGCGGCAACCAGCTGATTACCGCGTTCCTCTATAAAGCCGATGCGAAGAAACGCGTCCTGCAGAGCCCGGACGCGATTCCGGCCGACTCCGATGCCGGGCGTGCTGCGCTGGCGCAGGGCGGTACAGCGGCGAAGAAAGTAGAAATTCCGGGTGTTGCTACCTCCTCCGCGCCGTCAAGCGACGTGGGCCGCTTCTTCGAAACCCAGTCCTCTAAAGGTGGCCGTTACACTGTCACCCTGCCGGACGGCACATCCGTGCAGGAAGTGAACAAAGTCACCGCCGCCCAAATGGTGCCGTTCGACAGCGTGAAGTTCACCGGCAACTACCACAGCATGACCGACGTCTCCTATCAGGTGGCCAAACGCGCCGCGAAGAAAGGCGCCAGGTACTACCATGTCACCCGCCAGTGGCAGGAAAGCGGCGGCAACATGACCATCAGCGCCGACCTGTACAAGTAAGCGCGCGTGAATAAAAAAGGCAGCCCCGGCTGCCTTTTTTGTCATTTGATATTATTTGCTGTTCATCTCATTGCAAGCGCGCCACCCTCTGCGTAAAATCCCGCGCCTTAGTGCGATCCTCCATGTTTATGCGTTATAGCGTAATAATTATTCTGGATCTTCTCTCGTTACTGACAGGATACCTATGGAAAAGAAACTGGGTCTGGCGGCACTGACTGCACTGGTCCTGAGCTCAATGCTGGGCGCCGGCGTGTTCAGCCTGCCACAGAACATGGCGGATGTGGCAAGCCCGGCCGCGCTGCTGATTGGCTGGGGGATCACCGGCATCGGCATCCTGATGCTGGCGGTGGCGATGCTGATCCTCACCCGCATTCGCCCGGACCTGGACGGCGGTATCTTCACCTATGCGCGCGAAGGCTTCGGCGAGCTGCTGGGCTTCTGCTCCGCCTGGGGTTACTGGCTGTGTGCGGTGATCGCCAACGTGTCCTATCTGGTCATCGTCTTCTCGGCCCTGAGTTTCTTTACCGATACCCCTGAGCTGCGCCTGTTTGGCGACGGCAATACCTGGCAATCCATCGTTGGCGCGTCGGTGCTGCTGTGGCTGGTGCACTGGCTGGTGCTGCGCGGCGTGCAAACCGCGGCCAGCATCAATCTGGCGGCGACGCTGGCGAAGCTGCTGCCGCTCGGCCTGTTTGTGGTGCTGGCGGTGATGGCCTTCAACATGGATACCTTCACGCTCGACTTTACCGGGGTATCGCTGGGCGTCCCGGTGTGGGAGCAAGTGAAAAACACCATGCTGATCACCCTGTGGGTGTTTATCGGCGTGGAGGGCGCGGTGGTGGTCTCCGCCCGCGCGCGCAATAAAAACGACGTTGGCCGCGCGACGCTGCTGGCGGTACTTTCCGCGCTGGTGGTCTACCTGCTGGTGACGCTGCTGTCGCTCGGCGTGGTTGCCCGCCCTGAGTTGGCGCAGATGCGCAACCCGTCAATGGCCGGGCTGATGGTTGAGATGATGGGCAAGTGGGGCGAAGTGGTGATCTCCGCCGGGCTTATCGTCTCGGTGTGCGGCGCCTACCTGAGCTGGACCATTATGGCCGCTGAGGTGCCGCTGCTGGCGGCAACGCACAAAGCGTTTCCGAAGGTGTTCGCCCGCCAGAACGCCCGCAACGCGCCGTCTGCCTCGCTGTGGCTGACCAACATCAGCGTGCAGCTCTGTCTGGTGCTGATCTGGCTGACCGGGTCGGACTACAACACCCTGCTGACCATCGCCTCGGAAATGATCCTCGTGCCCTACTTCCTGGTTGGCGCGTATCTGCTTAAAATCGCTAAAAAACCGCTGCACCGGATGGTGGGTGTCGGGGCGTGCATTTATGGCTTATGGTTATTGTATGCTTCGGGCCCAATGCACCTGCTGCTGTCGGTGGTACTGTATGCGCCTGGCCTGCTGGTGTTTGTGTATGCCCGCCGCACCCATAGCGACAACGTCCGGCTTAACCGCCGCGAGAAAACGGCGATGGTGGCCCTGCTGATTGCTGCGCTGCCGGCAACCTGGATGCTGATGCGCTGATCCCCACCCTGAATAACGAGGAGTGACCGATGGGAAAGAGTCCTGACCGCCCCATTCTGATTACTGGCGGAGGCCGTCGCATCGGCCTTGCGCTGGCGCATCACTTTTTAGCCCAGCAGCATCCGGTCATTGTCAGCTACCGTACGCGCTATCCGGCTATCGACGTGCTCGAAGAGGCTGGCGGCGTCTGTATTGAGGCCGACTTCTGCACCGACGAGGGCATTCTGGCGTTTGCCGATGAGGTTAAGCGCCGCACCACCAGCCTGCGCGCGGTGCTGCACAACGCCAGCGCCTGGCTGGCGGAGTCCCCCGCCCACGCACCGCAGGACGTGCTCTCGGCCATGCTGCAGATCCACGTTCACGCCCCCTATCTGCTCAACTACGCCTTTGAACCGCTGCTGCGCGGCAGCGGCCATGCGGCGAGCGATATCATTCACTTCACCGACTACGTGGTGGAGCGCGGAAGCGACAAACACATCGCCTATGCGGCCAGCAAAGCCGCGCTGGATAACATGACGCGCTCGTTCGCCAAAAAAATGGCCCCCGAAGTGAAGGTGAACGCCATCGCTCCGTCGCTGATCCTGTTTAACGAAGGTGACGATGCTGCATATCGCCAGAAGGCGCTGAGCAAATCGCTGATGAAGATCGCGCCGGGTGAAAAGGAGATCATCGACCTGGTGGACTACCTGCTCACCAGCTGCTACGTCACGGGCCGCTCGTTTGGGGTGGACGGAGGTCGTCCCCTTCGCTGAGTTGTTTACTCAGGATTGATAGTATTCATATCCAGGGGCGTGTATCCTGGATTTTTTTCGTGAGCGCAACGCACGATGAGCAAGATTGTTTTTGTTGAGGACGACCCGGAGGTCGGGTCGCTTATCGCCGCCTGGCTGGGCAAGCACGACCTTGACGTGGTGATTGAAAACCGGGGCGACCAGGCCGAGGCAACCATTGCCCGGGAACAGCCGGACCTGGTGCTGCTGGACATTATGCTGCCCGGAAAAGACGGCATGACGCTGTGCCGCGATCTACGCCCGCAGTGGGACGGCCCGATTGTCCTGCTTACTTCGCTCGACAGCGATATGAACCATATTCTCGCCCTCGAAATGGGAGCCAGCGACTATATCCTGAAAACCACCCCGCCGCCGGTGCTGCTGGCCCGGCTACGGCTGCATCTGCGCCAGCGTCAGGCGCCGGCGCAGGACACCCTCCCCACCACACTGCGCCCGCACAAGGCGTTGCAGTTCGGTACTCTGTGCATTGACCCGCTCAACCGCCAGGTCACCCTCGGACGCACGCTGGTAAGCCTCTCCACCGCTGATTTCGACCTGCTGTGGGAGCTTGCCACCCATGCCGGGCTTATCATGGATCGCGATGCGCTGCTTAAAAACCTGCGCGGGGTGAGCTATGACGGGCTGGACCGCAGCGTGGACGTGGCGATTTCACGGCTGCGTAAAAAGCTTAACGACAGCGCCACCGAGCCGTACCGCATCAAAACCGTGCGCAACAAAGGCTACCTGTTTGCACCTCACGCCTGGGATACCGAAGCCTGATGAGAAAGCTTTTCGTCCAGTTCTATCTGCTGCTGTTTGCCTGCTTCCTGGTGATGACCATGCTGGTTGGCCTGGTGTACAAGTTCACCGCTGAACGCGCGGGCCGACAGTCGCTGGATGACCTGATGAAAAGCTCGCTCTATCTGATGCGCAGCGAGCTGGATGAAATCCCTCCGAAGGACTGGAATAAAACCATCGGCGAGCTTGATCTCAATCTGTCGTTCAAACTGCGCATCGAACCGCTGACGAAGTTTACCCTCAACGCGTCGGGCATGAAGCGGCTGCGCGCCGGGGACATCATCGCCGTCGATAAAGAGTACACCTTCATTCAGCGCATTCCCCAGAGCAACTACGTGCTGGCGGTGGGTCCGGTGCCCTATCTGTTCTTCCTGCACCAGATGCGGCTGCTGGATATCGCGCTGATCGCGCTTATCGCCTTCTCGCTGGCGGTGCCGGTGTTTATCTGGATGCGCCCGCACTGGCAGGAGATGCTGAAGCTGGAGTCTGCCGCCCAGCGTCTGGGGGGCGGGAAGCTTGATGAGCGTATCCATTTTGATCCGGACTCCAGCTTCCAGCGCCTCGGGGTAGCCTTCAACCAGATGGCGGATAACATCAACGCCCTGATCGCCAGTAAAAAACAGCTGATCGACGGTATCGCCCATGAGCTGCGCACCCCGCTGGTGCGGCTGCGTTACCGCCTGGAGATGAGCGATAACCTGAGCGATGACGAGGCGCGGGGGCTGAACCGCGATATTAGCGAGCTTGAGGGGCTGATTGATGAGCTGCTTACCTTTGCCCGTCTCGATCGCCCGCAGACCGACCTTACCCTGAGCGAGCTTAATCTGTCGCACTGGCTGCGCGAGCGCACCGCAGAGCTGCGGTATATCCATCCCGAACGGCAGATCCTGCTCACCCTCCCCGATACGCCGACCGTGGCCCGGGTGGACGTGCGGCTGATGGACCGGGTGCTGGATAACCTGATCAACAACGCGCTGCGCTACAGCCAGCGGACGCTGCGTATCTCCCTTGACGTGGATGAGAGCCAGCGGGCGCTGGCGGTGGAGGACGACGGGCCGGGGATCCCCGAGCAGGAGCGCGAGCGCGTGTTTGACCCCTTCGTCCGGCTGGACCCCAGCCGCGACCGCGCCACCGGCGGCTGCGGCCTTGGGCTGGCGATCGTGCGCTCCATCGCCGTGGCAATGAAAGGCCAGGTCGTCGTAGACACCAGCCGCGATGGCGGGGCGCGTTTTCGCTTTAGCTGGCCGTCAGAGGGGCTGTAGGAGCGCTACGGCCATCCCTTATGCGAGACTGATAAACGCTTTCTGTAAGGCGAGCGCGCTACGCATAACCGCCTCAGAGGCGTAACAGGCGACGTCTGGCAGCCAGCAAATCAGTGTATCCGCCCTGCCTGATGACGCCTCTGCGCTCCGCACGCACGCTGCTCCCCACAAATTCCCCCTCCATTCGCTGCAAAACTTACCCCACACCGTGGCCTGAACCGTGCATCCTGTGCTATAACAATAAGTATGTTGTAACTAATGGAGCGCCGCATGACGCACTACGACCTGATTGAACGCCTGACCACCACGTTTCGCGAACTGGAGCGCCAGCTTGCCGGGGTGCGCGAGCGGCTCGCCGCCGCCCATCTGCTGACTGCCCGGGTATTTACCCTGCCGGCGGTGAAAAAAGGCGAAGAGCACGATCTGCTGGAGACCATCGCCGTCAATCAGCTTATCGGTAAGCAGGCCCACGCAGCGGCGCTCGCTCACTACACCCACCTGTTTATTCAGCAGCAGTCGGAAAACCGCAGCAGCAAGGCGGCGGTGCGCCTGCCGGGGGCCATTTGCCTGGCGGTGAGCGACGAGGAGCGGGCCGACATCCACCAGCAGATCGCGGAGGTGAACACCCTGAAAGCCACGCTGGAGCAGTTGATTGCCAAAGAGAGCGGCTTGCCGCCCGCCCGACGTTTCGAATGGGTGCACCGCCACCTGCCGGGCCTGATCACGCTGAACGCCTACCGCAAGCTGGTGGCGGTGGATAACCCGGCCAGCCTGCGCTTTGGCTGGGCCAACAAGCACGTGATCAAAAATCTTACCCGGGATGAGGTGCTGGAGATGCTGGAGAAGAGCATGAAATCGCCCCGGGCGCAGGCGCCGTGGACGCGTGAGCAGTGGCTGGCGCATCTGGAGCAGGAGTATCAGGATATTGCCGCCCTTCCCGAGCAGGCGCGGCTGAAGATTAAACGTCCGGTGAAGGTGCAGCCGGTGGCGCGGGTCTGGTATGCCCAGGATCAGAAACAGGTACAGTACGCCTGCGCCACGCCGATTATTGCCCTCTGCCCCCCGGCACCGGGGAGCAGCGTGCCCGATCTCGGCGAGCTGTTAAACTACAACGCCGATAACGTGCAGCACCGCCACAAACCGCTGGCGGAGCCGCTTACGCTGCTTATTCCACGCCTGCACCTCTATCTGGCGCGCTAAACGTTCATGCTGCCGACCATCTCCTCCGGCCGCACCCACGCATCAAACTCCGCCTCGCTGAGATAGCCCAGCTTCAGCGCGGCGGCTTTCAGTGTCAGCCCCTCTTTATGCGCCTTTTTGGCGATCTCCGCGGCTTTGTCATAGCCGATGTGGGTGTTCAGCGCAGTGACCAGCATCAGCGACTCATTGAGCAGCTGATCGATGCGTTCGCGCACCGGCTCAATGCCGACCGCGCAGTGCGCGTTGAAGCTCTCCATGCCGTCGGCCAGCAGCCGCACCGACTGTAAGAAGTTGTGGATCACCATCGGGCGATAGACGTTCAGCTCGAAGTTGCCCGACGCGCCGCCCATGTTGAGCGCCACGTCGTTGCCCATCACCTGACAGCACAGCATGGTCATGGCTTCGCACTGGGTCGGGTTTACTTTCCCCGGCATGATCGAGCTGCCCGGCTCGTTTTCCGGAATGGCCAGTTCGCCAATGCCGCAGCGCGGGCCGGAGGCCAGCCAGCGCACGTCGTTGGCGATCTTCATCAGCGAGGCCGCCAGCCCTTTCAGCGCGCCGTGGCCGTGTACCAGCGCATCGCAGGTGGCCAGCGCCTCAAACTTGTTCGGAGCGGTGACGAACGGCTGCCCGGTATGGTCGGCCAGCGCCTGGGCCACGCGCACGGCATATTCCGGATGGGTGTTCAGCCCGGTACCCACCGCCGTACCGCCCAATGCCAGCTCGGAGAGGTGCGGCAGGCTCTGCTCCAGGTGACGCAGGTTGTGCTCCAGCATCGCTACCCAGCCGGAGATCTCCTGCCCGAGGGTCAGGGGTGTGGCGTCCTGCAAATGGGTACGGCCAATCTTAACGATGTCAGCAAAGGCCTGAGATTTCTCATGCAGGGTGTTTTTCAACACCTTAAGCTGCGGGATAAGCTGTTCGCGCAGGGCGATGACCGCCGCAACGTGCATCGCGGTCGGGAACACGTCGTTGGAGCTCTGGCTCTTGTTCACGTCATCGTTGGGGTGGATTTTACGATCCATCCCGCGCACGCCGCCGAGGATCTCGCTCCCACGGTTGGCCAGCACTTCGTTCATGTTCATATTGGACTGGGTGCCAGACCCGGTCTGCCAGATGGCGAGCGGGAACTCGTCCGGGTGTTTGCCCTCGAGCACTTCGTCCGCGGCCTGAATAATCGCCTGCGCTTTCTCGGCCGGCAGCAGCCCCAAATCCTGGTTCACCTGCGCCGCTGCGCGTTTGGTCAACGCCAGCGCCTGAATCATCGACACCGGCATTTTCTCGGTGGAAATGCGGAAATGCTCCAGCGAGCGCTGCGTCTGTGCGCCCCAGAGTTTGTCTGCCGGCACATCAATTGCGCCCATGGAATCTTTTTCACTGCGATGCGTTGCCATGACGTTCTCCTGTGTAGAACAAAAGTTATCGAGTCCGACGCTGCTCAATTGCGGGTAATAAGTATGGATGATGTCAGGAAGACAGGTTGCAGGTTTGTGCGTTATAGCGGCGGATAACAAAACCGCCCCGAAGGGCGGTTGGCTTACTTAACGCAGGTGGCGCAGGCCGAGGACTGGATCTGCTGGAAGAAGTCGTTGCCCTTGTCATCCACCAGGATGAAGGCCGGGAAGTCTTCTACTTCGATTTTCCAGATGGCTTCCATACCCAGCTCAGGGTACTCGACGCATTCGAGGCGCCTGATGCTGTTCTGCGCCAGCACCGCGGCCGGGCCGCCGATGCTGCCGAGGTAAAAGCCGCCGTGCTTGTGGCAGGCGTCGGTTACCTGTTTGCTGCGGTTGCCTTTCGCCAGCATGATCATGCTGCCGCCGTGGGACTGCAGCAGATCGACGTAGGAGTCCATACGCCCGGCGGTGGTCGGCCCGAGCGAACCCGAGGCGTAGCCGTCTGGCGTCTTCGCGGGTCCGGCGTAATAGATCGGGTGATCTTTCACGTACTGCGGCAGCCCCTGGCCGTTATCGATGCGCTCTTTCAGCTTCGCATGGGCGATATCACGCGCCACGATAATGGTGCCGGTCAGCGACAGGCGCGTGGAGACCGGGTACTGCGAGAGCTGTGCGAGGATCTCTGCCATCGGGCGGTTGAGATCGATACGCACCGCCTCCCCCTCGCCTTCACGGCGCAGCGCCGGCGGGATGTATTTCCCGGGATTGTTCTCCAGCTTCTCAATCCAGATGCCGTCGCGGTTGATTTTGGCTTTGATATTACGGTCCGCCGAGCAGGAGACGCCCATCCCGACCGGGCAGGAGGCGCCGTGACGCGGCAGACGGATCACGCGCACGTCGTGGGCGAAGTATTTCCCGCCGAACTGCGCGCCGAGGCCGAGGTTACGCGCCTCTTCCAGCAGCTCCTGCTCCAGCTGCACATCGCGGAACGCCTGACCATGCTCGTTACCTTCGGTGGGCAGGCCGTCGTAGTATTTTGTCGAGGCCAGCTTGACGGTTTTCAGCGTCGCTTCCGCCGAGGTGCCGCCAATCACAAACGCAATGTGGTAGGGCGGGCAGGCGGCGGTGCCGAGGCTGCGCATCTTCTCCACCAGGTAGTTTTTCAGCTTGCCCGGCGAGAGCAGCGCTTTGGTTTCCTGATAGAGATAGGTTTTGTTGGCGGAGCCGCCGCCCTTAGCGATGCACAGGAATTTGTACTCTTCGCCGTCAACGCTGTAGAGGTCGATCTGCGCCGGCAGGTTGGTGCCGGTGTTGACCTCTTTATACATGTCCAGCGCGGCGTTCTGGGAGTAACGCAGGTTGTCTTCGGTATAGGTGTTGTAGACGCCGTGAGCCAGCGCGGCTTCATCCCCGCCGCCGGTCCAGACGCGCTGCCCTTTTTTGCCCATAATGATGGCGGTGCCGGTGTCCTGGCAGGTCGGCAGAATGCCGCGCGCGGCGATCTCGGAGTTACGCAGGAACTGCAGGGCCACGTACTTATCGTTCTCGCTGGCGTCGGGATCGTTGAGGATATCGGCAACCTGCTGCTGGTGGGCGGGACGGAGCATGAAGGACGCATCGTGGAACGCGTGCTGTGCCAGCAGGGTCAGCGCCTGCGGCTCCACTTTGAGTACCGGCTGTCCTTCGAATTCCGAGACGGACACGTAGTCGCGGCTCAGAAGATAGTATTCAGTTTCGTCCTTTTTGAGGGGAAAGGCGTCCTGATAATAAAAGGGTTTGTTCGACATTGTGCTCTCACTTACTGCTTCAACGTGGAATGTTATCGGCGCATGTTCCATGTGCCTGTTCAAAAGCGAGTCGCAACATCGTACACAATTTTTTAACAAAAACTGAGACTAATACGACTTTTTGCACCCACTGGTTACTTCAAACCGGTTTGTTGGTTTAATACGGCAGATTAAAACCACATTACTACAGGGCTTGATAATGCAAAAACTCATCAACTCAGTGCAGAACTACGGCTGGGGAAGTAAAACTGCGTTAACGGAACTCTACGGTATCGCCAACCCGGACAACCTGCCGATGGCAGAGCTGTGGATGGGTGCGCATCCGAAGAGCAGCTCAAAGGTGCAGGACGCCGACGGCAATAGCCGGGCGCTGCGCGAGGTGATTGACGCCGATAAGGCCACCCTGCTGGGTCAGGGCGTGGCGACGCGGTTTGGCGAGCTGCCGTTCCTGTTCAAGGTGCTGTGCGCCGACCAGCCGCTCTCTATTCAGGTTCACCCCAACAAGCAGGCGTCAGAGGCGGGCTTTGCTAAAGAGAACGCGGCGGGCATTCCGCTCGACGCGGCCGAGCGCAACTACAAAGATCCAAACCACAAGCCGGAGCTGGTCTTTGCCCTCACCCCTTTCCTGGCGATGAACGCGTTTCGCGAGTTCAACGACATCGTGTCGCTGCTGCAGCCGGTGTCCGGGGCGCACACCGCCATCGCCCACTTCCTGGAAGCGCCGAACGCCGAGCGCCTGAGCGAGCTGTTCGCCAGCCTGTTGAATATGGAAGGCGAAGAGAAATCCCGTGCGCTGGCGGTGCTGAAAGCGACCCTGCACAGTAAAGAGGGCGAGCCCTGGGACACCATCCGCGCCATTGCGGAATTTTACCCGGACGACAGCGGCCTGTTCTCCCCGCTGCTGCTTAACGTGGTGAAGCTTAACCCTGGCGAAGCCATGTTCCTGTTTGCTGAAACGCCCCACGCCTATCTGAAAGGCGTTGCGCTGGAGGTGATGGCCAACTCCGACAACGTGCTGCGCGCCGGGCTGACGCCGAAATACATCGATATTCCTGAGCTGGTCGCAAACGTGAAGTTTGAGCCGAAAGCGGCGGAGAGCCTGCTCACCCAGGCCGTGAAGCGCGGCAGCGAACTGGATTTCCCGATCCCGGTCGACGACTTCGCCTTTTCACTGCACGACCTCTCAAGCCAGCCTACCGAACTGGCCCAGCACAGCGCAGCCATTGTGTTCTGCGTTGAGGGTGAAGCGCTGCTGCGTAAAGATGATGCTACGCTGGTACTGAAGCCTGGCGAATCGGCGTTTATCGCTGCCAACGAGTCGCCGGTCAGTGCCAGCGGCATCGGGCGCCTTGCCCGCGTGTACAATAAAATCGACTAAGCTACTGATTTTTTTGGCACGGATTGCTAAGCTCATTGTCAGACGTTGATGAACCAACCAGGCGGGTCACCCGCCTGGACGACTGTTTTAGGGAAAAGGATTATGAAAAAGACTCTGGTTGCAGCGGGCGTAATTGTCGCCCTGGGTGTGGTCTGGACGGGCGCCGCCTGGTTTACCGGTAAACAATTCGAGAGCCGCCTGGCGGAGATGGTGGCGAAATCCAACGCCGACCTGAAGCGCACCTCACCCGAGTCTGGTCTGGAGCTGGCCTACCAGAACTACCACCGCGGCGTGTTCAGCAGCCAGCTTGAGCTGGTGGTGAAGCCGATTCAGGGCGCCCAAAGCTCGTGGCTCAAGCCGGGTCAGACCGTGGTGCTGAATGAAGATGTCGATCACGGCCCGTTCCCTTTTGCCCAGCTTAAAAAATTCAACCTGATCCCCTCGCTTGCCTCGGTAAACTCGACGCTGGCGAACAACGAGACCACCAAAGCGCTGTTTGAGACCACCAAAGGTAAATCGCTGTTTACCGCCGATACCCGCGTGGGCTACAGCGGCGCCACCGCTACCGACATCACCCTGGTGCCGGTCAACTATCAAAAAGAGACCGACAAAATCGCCTTCAGCGGCGGCGAGTTCTCGATTGACGTTGATGGCAAAGGGAGCGACATGTCGCTCACCGGTCAGATTGACAGCGCGCTTATCGACAGCGTCAACGAGTACGGTCAGCGGGTACAGCTGACGCTCAACAATCTGCAAACCGACGGTTCATCGGAGCTTACCGCGTCTGAAGAGCGTATCGGCCAGCAGAAACTGAGCCTCGATAAGCTGGCGATGTCGGTGGAAGGCAAGGAGATGGCGGTGTTCGAAGGGACACAGCTCACGGCGAAAACCGAGATGGCCGAGGATAAAAAACACCTCAACAGCGCGGTGGATTACACCCTCGACAGCCTGAAGGTGCAGAATCAGAACATGGGCAGCGGCAAGCTCTCGCTGAAGGTCGGCCAGATCGACGGCAAAGCCTGGCGCCAGTTCAGCCAGCAGTACAATGCCCAAGCGAACGCCCTGCTCGCCCAGCCGGAAGTGATGCAGAACCCGCAGGCCTATCAGGAAAACTTCCGTCAGATCCTGCTCAACAACCTGCCGCTGCTGCTGGATAGCGGTCCGGTGATCACGCTTGCGCCGTTCAGCTGGAAAAACGCCAAAGGTGAAAGCAGCCTCAACCTGTCGCTGTTCTTCAAAAACAAAGAGGAGCTGAAACAGCCGGTGAACTCGCTGGGCGAAGAGCTGCTGCGCAACGTTAAGTCGCTCGACGGCAAGCTCTCCATTCCGATGGACATGGCCACCGAGTTCATGACCCAGGTGGCGCAGCTTGAAGGCTACCAGAAGGATCAGGCTGAGAAGCTGGCGCGTAAGCAGGTAGAAGGCGCGGCGGCGGCCGGCCAGATGTTCCGCGTGGTGACCACCAAAGACAACACCATCAGCAGCAGCCTGCAGTACGCTAACGGCCAGGTAAACCTGAACGGCGATAAGATGCCGGTTGAGGAACTGTTCGGTAAGTTCACCCTGCCGGGCATGGGTGCGGAAGCCCCGGCACCGGAGCTGGAAGCGCCAATGGCCCCGGCCCCGCGCGGCCCGATGCTTGCCCCGCAGTAAGCCTCAACGCTGTGATGAAGGCCTCCACCCGGAGGCCTTTTTTATGCGCGTCGCTCAGCGCTGGGGCACCAGCCGGGCGGGAATAATCTGCTGGCGCGGCGCGCCTTCGTCGTCGTTGATGCGTTGCAGCATCCGCCCTGCCAGAGTATGCCCGATCTCCCGCGCCGGAGTGGTTACCCAGGTGACCGGCAGATCGTCGAGCGCCGCCTCCGGCACGTCCGCGAACGCCGCCAGCGCCACCTGCCGGTCGTAGTAGCTCTCCATCCCGCCTTCCCCGCCCTGACGGCCGCCGCGCATCAGGCCAAACCAGGCCCCCATTGCAATGGTGTTGTTGTGGCACAGCACCGCGCTAATGGTCGGGTTACGGCGCAGCAGCGTGCCTATCGCCTCCGCCGCCTGCTTCTGGCTGGATTCACACTCGATCACCCAGTCGCTGTTAAACGGCAGGCCGTACTGCAACAGGGTGGCGCAGTACCCGCCAAGCCGCTCGGCGCGGGTCAGCGACGAGCTGCGTCCGCCCAGCCAGGCGATACGCTGGTGGCCGCGGCGGATCAGGTGCTCGGTCACCAGCTGCGCCGCCTGCATGTTGTCGGGACGAATGATATCGGCGTCGTCAAGATAGCTGGCGCGGGACGCATAGAGCAGCGGAACGCCGCGCGCGGCGGCCAGCTCCCGCAGCGTCGCCCCGGTGTCCGCTGCGCCGCCGGCGATGATCACCCCGTCCACGCCCTGAGACAGCAGCGTGCTCAGGCAGCGTTCGCTTCGGGCGCCGTCCCCGCCGCACTGGGTCAGAAACAGCATCCGGTCCTGGGCCTCCAGCGCTTCGCTGAGGCCGGCGGTGAGTTCCGCATAGAAAGGCGAGCTGAGGTCGCGCACCATCAGGCCGATCACACCGCTCTGCCCGCCGCGCAGGGATACCGCCTGGCGGTTACGCACAAAGCCCAGCTTTTCGATGGCGTCGTTCACCCGCTCGCCGGTGGCGTGCGAGATACGCCCTTTACCACTCAGCACCAGCGACACGGTGCTGACCGAGACGCCCGCCGCCAGCGCCACGTCATTGATGGTGATTTTTTTCGCAACGGTCATAACCTGCGATTCCCTTCTGTTCCAGCTTCAGATAAAACGTTTTACCCATAGGGGATCTTTATAGCCGTTATTATCACCCGAATATGTGATTCGTTTCGCACTAAATAGTGGTAAAACGTTTTATCTTCTCGCTGCGTGATATATCCCTTCACTCTACGATCACAACAAGGAGTCGTGCTATGGCGGCTAATGCAGCATCCCGAATCACCGTATGGGAGTTCTTTCAGCAGTTGGGCAAAACCTTCATGCTGCCGGTGGCGCTACTCTCGTTTTGCGGCATCATGCTTGGCATCGGCAGTTCGCTCAGCAGCCATGATGTGGTGACGCTGTTCCCGGCGCTCGGCCATCCGGTGTTACAGGCCATTTTCCTGTGGATGAGTAAAGTCGGCTCGTTTGCCTTCAGCTTCCTGCCGGTGATGTTCTGTATCGCCATTCCGCTTGGGCTGGCGCGTGAAAATAAAGGCGTGGCGGCGTTTGCCGGCTTCGTCGGCTTCACGGTGATGAATCTCGCCACCAACTTCTGGCTCACCACCAAGGGCATTCTGCCCTCCACCGATGCGGCGGTCCTGAAAGCCAACAATATCCAGAACGTGCTGGGTATTCAGTCGGTGGACACCGGTATTCTCGGGGCGGTGATCGCCGGGGTGATCGTCTGGCTGCTGCACGAGCGCTTCCATAACGTGCGCCTGCCGGACGCGCTGGCCTTCTTTGGCGGCACGCGCTTCGTGCCGATCATCACCAGCGTGGTGCTGGGCCTGGTGGGGCTGATTGTGCCGCTGATCTGGCCGGTGTTTGCCATGGGCATTACCGGTCTGGGCAACATGATCAACAGCGCCGGGGCGTTCGGGCCGATGATCTTCGGTACCGGGGAGCGCCTGCTGCTGCCGTTTGGCCTGCAGCACATTCTGGTGGCGCTGATCCGCTTTACCGAGGCGGGTGGCACCATGGACGTCTGCGGGAAAACCGTAAGCGGCGCGCTGACCATCTTCCAGGCGCAGCTCAACTGCCCGTCGGTGCACGGCTTCTCGGAGAGCGCCACCCGCTTCCTCTCCCAGGGCAAAATGCCGGCCTTCCTCGGCGGCCTGCCGGGTGCGGCGCTGGCGATGTACCACTGCGCGCGCCCTGAGAATCGGCACAAGATTAAGGGGCTGCTGATCTCCGGGGTGATTGCCTGCGTGGTGGGCGGCACCACCGAACCGCTGGAGTTCCTGTTCCTGTTCGTGGCTCCGGTTCTCTACCTGATCCACGCCCTGCTTACCGGCCTCGGCTTCACCCTTATGGCGGTGCTGGGCGTCACCATCGGCAACACCGATGGCAACGTCATTGACTTCGTGGTGTTCGGCATCCTGCACGGGCTTTCCACCAAGTGGTACATGGTTCCGGTGGTGGCCGCGGTCTGGTTTGCGGTCTACTACGCCATCTTCCGCTTCGCCATCCTGCGCTTTAACATCAAAACCCCAGGCCGCGACGTCGACACCGCGCGTCAGATGGAAAGCGCCGTGGCGGGCAGCCTCGGCAAATCCGGGTATAACGTGCCGGCCCTGCTGGCGGCGCTGGGCGGGGCCGATAACATCGTCAGTCTCGACAACTGCATTACCCGTCTGCGTCTGTCGGTAAAAGAGATGGCGAAGGTGGACGTCGAGGCGCTGAAAGCGAATCGCGCCATCGGCGTGATCCAGCTTAACCAGCACAACCTGCAGGTGGTGATTGGCCCGCAGGTCCAGTCGGTAAAAGATGAGATGACGGCGCTGATGAACATGGTGCAGGCATAAGGCTCAGGATATGACGCAATTTGATTTCGCAACGCCGGTGGACCGGCACGGCACCTGGTGCACCCAGTGGGACTACGTCGCTGACCGTTTCGGCGCGCCCGACCTGCTGCCGTTCACCATCTCGGACATGGACTTCCCCACCGCGCCCTGCGTGCTGGCGGCGCTGACCCAGCGCCTGGCGCACGGGGTGCTGGGCTACAGCCGCTGGAACAACAGCGACTTTAGCGGTGCCATTGCCCACTGGTATCAGACGCGCTTCGCCACGCTGGTCGATCCGGACACGCTGGTGTATGGCCCGTCGGTGATCTACATGGTGTCCCGGCTGATTTGCCAGTGGTCACAGCCGGGGGATGAGGTACTGATCCATACCCCAGCCTACGATGCTTTCTACAAGACGATCGAGGGCAACGGCCGCCGCGTGATAGCCCAGCCGCTCACCTGCGAGAACGGTGGCTGGCGCTGTGACATGGCAAGCCTTGAGGCAGCGCTCGCCAGACCGGCGTGTAAGATCTTGCTGCTGTGCAGCCCGCACAACCCGACCGGCCACGTCTGGCACCGGGAGGAGCTGGAGCAGATGGCGAGCCTGTGTGAGCGTCATGGCGTGCGGGTCATCAGCGATGAGATCCATATGGATATGGTGTGGCGCGGCACCCACACGCCCTGGAGCGTCGTCGGACGCGGGAGCTGGGCGCTCCTCACCTCGGCCTCGAAAAGCTTCAACATTCCGGCGCTGACCGGGGCGTACGGGTTTATCCATGACGCCGGGGCGCGGGATGCGTACCTGACGACGCTCAAGGGCCAGGATGGCCTCTCCTCGCCCGCCGTGCTGGCGCTGGTGGCGCACATTGCCGCCTATCGGGAGGGCGCGCCGTGGCTGGAGGCGTTGCGCAACTACCTGATGGCCAACCTGCAGTACGTCGCAGACAGCCTGAACGGCGCGTTTGCGCAACTCAACTGGCAACCGCCTGCTGCGACCTATCTGGCGTGGATCGATCTGCGTCCGCTGGGGCTTGACGATGCGGCGCTGCAACAGGCGCTGATCGCGCAGCAAAAAGTGGCCATCATGCCGGGATATACCTACGGAGCGGAGGGAAAAGGTTTTCTTCGCCTTAACGTTGGCTGCCCGCGGGTGAAACTCGAACAGGGCGTTGAGCGCTTAATCGCCGCAATTCGTTCACTAAATTAACAATTAGGGGCATAAACGCCCCTTTTTGTTGCGCAACGTAGCTTTTCAGACGGTTTTATTTTTATAATGGTCTGCACTTTAGGTAAAGAAAGAGTGCGACCATGATTGATTCCTCCCTGCCGTTAACCGACCTGCACCGCCACCTGGATGGCAACATTCGCGCCCAAACCATTCTCGATCTTGGCCGTCAGTACAACCTGGCGCTGCCCGCCACCACCCTTGAGACTCTGCGCCCTCACGTTCAGGTGACCGCCAGTGAACCGGATCTGGTGAGCTTCCTCGCCAAACTCGACTGGGGCGTGAAGGTGCTGGCGTCGCTGGATGCCTGCCGTCGCGTGGCCTATGAAAATATCGAAGACGCCGCACAGCAAGGCCTGCACTATGTCGAACTGCGCTTCTCGCCGGGCTATATGGCGATGACCCACCAGCTGCCGGTGGACGGCGTGGTGGAAGCGGTGATTGCCGGGGTGCGCGAAGGCTGCCGCGATTTCGGCGTGCAGGCGCGTCTTATCGGCATCATGAGCCGTACCTTCGGCGAAACTGCCTGTGAAATCGAGCTGGACGCCCTGCTGGCGCACCGCGACCATATCACCGCGCTCGATCTGGCGGGCGACGAGCTGGGCTTCCCCGGCAGCCTGTTCCTGCCGCACTTCAACCGCGCCCGCGACGCCGGCTGGCACATTACGGTTCACGCCGGTGAAGCGGCTGGCCCGGAGAGCATCTGGCAGGCGATTCGTGAGCTGGGCGCCGAGCGTATCGGCCACGGGGTTAAAGCGATTGAAGACCCGGCGCTGATGGATTTCCTGGCCGAGCAGCGCATTGGTATTGAGTCCTGCCTGACCTCGAACATCCAGACCAGCACCGTGGCGTCCCTCGACAAGCATCCGCTGAAGGTCTTCCTCGACCACGGCGTGCTGGCGACCATCAACACCGACGATCCGGCGGTTCAGGGCGTGGATATCATCCACGAATATCAGGTTGCCGCCGCGCAGGCTGGTCTGAGCCAGGCGCAGATTCGCCAGGCCCAGCAGAACGGCCTGACGATTGCGTTTCTCAGCGAGCAGGAGAAGCAGGCGCTGCGCGATTCAGTTCGCCGCGCCTGATGAAAGTCGGCTCAGGGTTTCGCCTGGGCCGTTTCTGTTGCGGTGCTGCGTCGGGCATAGCGCTGGGCCAGTACCGCACACACCATCAGCTGGATCTGGTGGAAAATCATCAGCGGCAGCACCATCACCCCCACCGCACTGGCCGGGAACAGCACGTTCGCCATCGGCACGCCGTTCGCCAGACTCTTCTTCGACCCGCAGAACACAATGGTCACTTCATCCGCGGTATTAAAGCCCAGCGCGCGCGCCGCCCAGGTATTGACCACCAGCACCACCGCCAGCAGCACGATGGAGAGCCCGACCACCACCAGCAGCGCCTTGCCATCAATCTGATGCCAGATACCGCCCACCACCGCTTCACTGAACGCGACGTAGACCACCAGCAGAATGGAGGAGCGGTCGGTCATATTGATGAGCTTCTTATGACGATCGACCCAGCGGCCAATCAGCGGACGTGACAGGTGGCCCACCACAAACGGCACCATCAGCTGGAGCACGATCTTGCCGATGGCATCAAGGGTATTAGTATCCCCCTGCTGCGCCTGCATTAACGCCCCCACCAGCACCGGCGAGAGGAAAATACCCAGAATGCTTGAGGCCGAGGCGCTGCAGATTGCCGCCGCCACGTTACCCTTCGCCACCGAGGTAAAGGCTATGGCCGACTGCACCGTGGCGGGCAGCGCGCAGAGATAGAGGAAGCCGAGATAGAGCGACGGTGGCAGCACCGAGTGCGGGATGAACTGCATCAGCAGGCCGAGCAGCGGGAACAGCGCAAAGGTGCTGATAAACACCACCAGATGCAGCCGCCAGTGCCCCATGCCGGCAAAGATCGCCTCGCGGGAGAGCTTTGCCCCGTGCATAAAGAACAGCAGCCCGATAGCAAACGTCGTCAGGTATTCAAACCCGGTTTTCACCCGCCCTTCGCAGGGGAAAAACGACGCGACGATCACCACCCCAATCATGATTAATAAAAACGTGTCTATCTTCAGACGCTGCAGCCAACGCATAGGGTATCCCTGTTGATAATAAAAAAGCCTACTCTGCCCTGGTCGGGCGCAATGATAAATATAACCTGCTATTAACATTCCGTTCGTTGAGCGACGGTTGAGCGAAAAAAAAAGGGCGTGCAACACGCCCCGTCGATACTGCCTCGCGCCGTCAGGCCAGCGACAGCGTGGATCGGTGCTTCGCCGACTCAATGCCCAGCTCAATCAGCTCCATAATGGTGATAGCCTGGCTGGCGGGGACCGGGTTCTCCCCTTTGCCGGTGAGCGCATCGCGGATCCCGGCGTAGTAAGCCGGATAGTTGCCCGGCACCGTCAGCAGGGTTTTCTCTACCATTTCCTCGCCCTGCGCCAGGGTCAGCATACCGTCGCGCATGTCGTAGCCCCAATCCGCCTGCGGCAGACGCTCCCCAGACTTGAGGCGATCCTCCTGGGGATCGAGCCCAAACTTCACATAGCTGCCCCGGGTGCCGTGAACGATATAGCGCGCCGACTCCGCCGCCGCCAGCATGGTGCCGTGCAGGACCACGCGCCGCTGCGGGTAGCTCAGCACCGCATGGAAGTAGTCGGTCGCCTGGGCGCCGGGACGCAGCTGGGCCAGATCCACCGACAGGCTTATCGGCAGGCCGAACAGGTTGATGGCTTGGTCGAGCAGATGGGGGCCAAGGTCGAACCAGATGCCGCTCCCCGGCCCGGCCTGCTCGCGCCAGCGGTTGCGCACCTGCGGACGAAAGCGGTCAAAGTGGGATTCGAAGTAAACCACTTCACCCAGCGTGCCGTCGGCCAGCAGGGATTTGAGGGTCAGGAAATCGCTGTCCCAGCGGCGGTTATGGAACACCGACAGCACCAGGTTGCTGCTTTTCGCCAGCGCATCCAGCTCGCGTGCCTGTGACAACGTCACGGTAAACGGTTTATCCACCACGACATGCTTCCCGGCCTCCAGCGCGGCTTTAGCCAGCGGGAAGTGGGTGTCGTTGGGGGTGGGAACCACAATGAGGTCGATATTGGGATCGTTAAAGAGCTGTTTCGGCTCGGATACCACCGGCACGGACGGCCAGTCGGCATGGACTTTTGCAGCATCGCTGCTGGAGATAGCGGCCAGCTCCATTCCCGGCGTGCCGGCAATCAGCGGCGCGTGGAAGGTTTTACTGGCGTAGCCATAGCCAATCAGTCCCACTCGGATGTTATCGCTCATAGAGATTCCTCTGGTCAGTAGACCGGGTTATTTCACACCAATCATCCTGATGTCTCAACAGATTATTACCGCTGCGTTACCGCCTGTGGTTTCATCTGAAAGACAAAAAGTGATCTGTCTCGCAACGCTGAAACCGGTTACGGAAACCGGTTGCGGTGTGCGGATCCGGCTGCCTACACTCGGACCATCACTACAACGCAAGGAGTCAACGATGTCGGGATTTCCACAGGATTTTCTCTGGGGTGCGGCCACGGCGGCATACCAGGTTGAAGGCGGACATGACGCCGATGGTAAAGGCCCTTCTATCTGGGACGTGTTCTCGCACCTGCCTGGCACCACCTGGCAAGGCACCAACGGCGATGTGGCGGTCGATCACTACCACCGCTTCCGGGAAGACGTTGCCCTGATGGCGGAGATGGGCTTGCAAAGCTACCGCTTTTCGCTCTCCTGGCCGCGCGTGCTCCCTGCGGGACGCGGTGAGGTCAACGAAGCCGGGATACAGTTTTACAGCGACCTTATCGATGCGCTGCTGGAACACAACATCGAACCGATGATCACCCTTTACCACTGGGATCTGCCCCAGGCATTGCAGGATGAGGGCGGCTGGGAGAGGCGCTCCACCGCCGAGGCGTTCCTTGAATATGCCCGGCTTTGCTATGCGCGCTTCGGATCACGGGTCAAACTCTGGGCCACCTTCAATGAAACCGTGGTGTTTATCGGCCACGGCTATATCACCGGCAGCCACCCGCCGGGAGCGCGGGATCCGGCGCGCGCGGTGCAGGCCTGCCACCATGTGTTTGTGGCGCACGCGCTCGCGGTAAAAGCGTTTCGCGACAGCGGCATTGCGGGCCAGATTGGCTTCGTCAACGTCTTACAGCCCCACACTGCTCTGACCGATAAGCCGGAAGACGTGGCCGCCAAGGCGCTGGCCGACGCCATCTATACCCACTGGCTGTACGACCCGGTGCTCAAGGGCGAATACCCGGCGGAGCTGGTGGCCCAGACCCAGGCACTGTGGGGCGTACCGCGCTACGCGCCGGGGGACGATGCCCTGCTGAAGGAGAACATCTGCGACTTTATCGGGCTCAACTACTACAAGCGCGAAACCGTCGCCGCCAACCCGGATGAAACCAGCCTGAAGGCCAACCACAGCGGCGAGCGCAACAGCGGGCATCAGTTTGGCTTTAAGGGGCTGTACAAGTTCGTCCGCAATCCGCAGGGCGTCTACACCGACTGGGACTGGGAGATCTGGCCGCAGGGGCTGACCGACGGCATCATGCAGATTAAAGCCCGCTACGGTGACGTGCCGATCTACATTACCGAAAACGGCCTTGGGGCAAAGGACCCGATTGTTGACGGGGAAATCGTTGATGACCCGCGCATCGACTATTTGCGCATGCATATTAAGGCTATCGAAACCGCCATCGCGCAGGGCGCGGACGTGCGCGGCTATTACCCGTGGTCGTTTATCGATCTATTAAGCTGGCTTAATGGTTATCAGAAACAGTACGGCTTTGTTTATGTGGACCATGCACACAATCTTGCGCGCAAACGTAAGAAAAGTTTCTTCTGGTATCAGGACGTTATCAAAAACAACGGCGTCTGAAGCCCGACCGCCCCACCAGGCGCCGCCCGGCGCCTGTTACCAAAACCTAAGGATTACTCTTAAAGTCTTTCCGCCCCTGTCTATTTTATCCTGCCTTTTGCGCTTTCCGTTTATTATTCGTTATCGCTAATTCAGCTACCCTGGCTGCTTTCTCATAAAGGAATAATCGCCGATGACGGTGCAGGACTATTTATTAAAATTTCGCAAAATAAGTACGCTTGAAAGCCTTGAAAAACTTTTTGACCACCTTAATTATTCCCTGACCGACAGTCAGGAGATTATTAATATGTACCGCGCCGCCGATCACCGCCGTGCGGAGCTGGTTTCCGGGGGAAAGCTGTTTAATATCGGCGAAGTCCCTAAGTCGGTATGGCGTTTCGTGCAATAAGCCGCGGTAGCATTTACTGAGAATTTCTTTATAATTCCAGCGCTCTGAATCGTTCGCACACCGTTTTATCTCTGGGGAGGCTGTATGACCACCACGCCGACAACGCGTATCGGAGGCTGGTTGCTGGCCCCTCTTGCCTGGCTTTTGATGACCCTGCTCAGCACCTCTCTGGGGCTGGTGGTGTGGTTTATGGCGCTGATGTCGCCCCAGGCGCATCAGGCATTAAGCGTGCAAAGTAGCCAAAGCGTCGTGATGTGGTATCTCTCGATGGCAAGCGCGGCCGCTATCTGGGCCTATACCCTGTGGCTCACCTTCGCGTTCTTTAAGCGTCGCGCGCTGGTGCGTAAGCACTACATTATCTGGCTGCTGGTGTGCGTGCTGCTGGCGCTCAAAGCGTTTGCCTTTTCACCCGTTAACGATGCCCTTGCGGTTCGCCAGCTGCTGTTCCCGCTGCTGGCCGCGGCGCTTTTTGCGCCCTATTTCAGGACGTCCCGCCGCGTCAAGGATACGTTCGTTAACGAATAATAACCTTACGGATTCTACGTTGTCGCCTTCGGCCAGATGCCGGATAATAGGCGGCTGCTTTTGTTTCAGGTCGACTAATGGCTGATTATCTGCTTCTTTTTGTTGGTACGGTGCTGGTCAATAACTTCGTTCTGGTGAAGTTTCTTGGCCTGTGTCCGTTTATGGGCGTCTCTAAAAAACTGGAGAGCGCCATTGGTATGGGGCTGGCGACCACCTTTGTGTTGACGCTTGCCTCCATTAGCGCGTGGGTGATCGATACCTGGGTGCTGATCCCGCTCGGCCTGGTCTACCTGCGCACGCTCGCCTTTATCCTGGTGATCGCCGTTGTGGTGCAGTTCACCGAGATGGTGGTGCGTAAAACCAGCCCGGCGCTCTATCGCCTGCTGGGGATTTTCCTGCCGCTCATCACCACCAACTGTGCGGTACTCGGCGTCGCGCTGCTCAATATCAACCTTGGTCACAACTTCCTGCAGTCTGCCCTGTACGGCTTTGCCGCGGCGGTGGGCTTCTCCTTCGTGATGGTGCTGTTTGCCGCCATTCGCGAGCGTCTGGCCGTGGCCGATGTGCCCGCGCCGTTTCGCGGCAACGCCATTGCGCTGATTACCGCCGGGCTGATGTCGCTGGCATTCATGGGCTTTAGCGGGCTGGTGAAAGCGTAATGAGTGCTGTCTGGATCGCGATTGCCGTGGTAAGCGTGCTGGGGCTTCTGTTCGGGATGATCCTCGGTTTCGCCTCGCGCCGTTTCGCCGCGGATGAAGACCCGATCGTCGATCGCATCGACGATATCCTGCCGCAAAGCCAGTGCGGCCAGTGCGGCTATCCGGGCTGCCGTCCTTACGCGGAAGCGGTCGGTAACCAGGGCGAGCACATTAACCGCTGCGCCCCCGGCGGTGAAGCGGTAATGCTGAAAATCGCCACGCTGCTTAACGTTGAGCCGCAGCCGATTGGCGAAGATGCCGCGGCCGCTGAGCCGGTAAGAATGCTGGCCGTCATCGATGAAGCCAACTGCATCGGCTGCACCAAATGTATCCAGGCCTGTCCGGTGGACGCCATCGTCGGTGCGACGCGCGCCATGCACACCGTTGTCAGCGATCTCTGTACCGGCTGCAACCTGTGCGTTGATCCTTGCCCGACCGCCTGTATTGACCTGCGCCCAGCGGCCCCGACGCCGGAGACCTGGAAGTGGGATCTGCAGATGATTCCGGTCCGCAATATTCCCGTGGAACACCATGTTTAAGTTATTTTCCGCATTCCGAAAAGAGAAGATCTGGGACTTCCACGGCGGCATCCATCCGCCGGAGATGAAGACCCTGTCAAACGGCACGCCGCTGCGTCAGGTTCCCCTGCCGGGCCGGCTGGTGATCCCGCTTAAACAGCATATCGGTGCCGAAGGTGAACTGTGCGTGGCGCCGGGCGATCGTGTGCTGCGCGGCCAGCCGCTGACCCGCGGGCGCGGGCGCATGCTGCCGGTACACGCCCCGACCTCCGGAACGGTGATCGCGATTGCGCCCCACTCTACCGCACATCCCTCTGCGCTGGCGGAGCTGTCGGTGATTATCGATGCGGACGGCGAAGACCGCTGGATCGAGCGCGACGCCTGGCCGGACTACGCCTCCCGCAGCCGCGAGGAGCTGATTGCGCGCATCCACCAGTTCGGCGTTGCCGGTCTGGGCGGCGCAGGCTTCCCCACCGGCAACAAGCTGGCGGGCGGCGGCGACAACATTGACACCCTGATTATCAACGCCGCAGAGTGCGAGCCCTACATCACCGCCGACGATCGGCTGATGCAGGACTGCGCCGCGCAGGTGGTGGAAGGTATCCGCATCCTGGCGCATATCCTGCAGCCGCGTGAAGTGCTGATCGGCATCGAGGATAACAAGCCGCAGGCCATTTCGATGCTGCGCGCGGTGCTGGGTGACGAATACCGCATCAAGCTGCGCGTGATCCCCACTAAATACCCTTCCGGCGGCGCCAAACAGCTCACCCAAATCCTTACCGGGAAGCAGGTGCCCCACGGCGGGCGTTCGTCCGATATCGGCGTGCTGATGCAGAACGTCGGCACAGCCTACGCGGTGAAACGCGCCATCATCGACGGCGAACCGCTGACCGAACGCGTGGTGACGCTCACCGGTGAAGCCGTGGGCCGTCCAGGCAACGTCTGGGCGCGTCTGGGGACGCCGGTGCGTCATCTGCTGGAGAACGCCGGATTTATTCCCACTAGCGAGCAGCTGGTGATCATGGGCGGCCCGCTGATGGGCTTCACCCTGCCGTGGCTGGATGTCCCGGTGGTGAAAATCACTAACTGCCTGCTGGCGCCGTCGGCAAGCGAAATGGGCGACACGCCGCAGGAGAAAGGCTGCATTCGCTGCAGCGCCTGCGCCGACGCTTGCCCGGCGGATCTGCTGCCGCAGCAGCTGTACTGGTTCAGCAAGGGCCAGCAGCATGACAAAGCCACCGCGCACAATCTGGCGGACTGCATTGAGTGCGGGGCCTGCGCCTGGGTCTGCCCGAGCAATATCCCGCTGGTGCAGTATTTCCGTCAGGAGAAAGCTGAAATCCGCGCTATCGCCGACGATGAGCGCCGCGCCGCCGAAGCCAAAGCCCGGTTTGAAGCACGCCAGGCGCGCCTTGAGCGTGACAAGCTGGCGCGAGCCGAGCGCCATAAAAAATCCGCGGTGCAGCCTTCAGGCGAAGATAAAGACGCGGTCAACGCCGCGCTGGCCCGCATCCGTGACAAACAGGCCGCCGCCGCAGAGCCTGTTAACGTGGTAGCCGGTGCGACACCGGATAACAGCGCGGTCATCGCCGCCCGGGAAGCGCGTAAAGCGCAGGCCCGCGCCCGTCAGGCTGAGAAAGCCCAGGCAGAGGCTGCCAGCGCCGCCGATCCGCGTAAAGCCGCGGTGGAAGCCGCCATTGCCCGCGCCAAAGCCCGTAAAGCGGCTGAGGCCGATAACAGCGTTGCTGACGCCCCTGCCCAGGCTAACGCCGGTGAGGCAGTTGACCCACGCAAAGCCGCGGTGGAAGCCGCTATCGCCCGTGCCAAAGCGCGTAAAGCGGCCCAGGCCGATAACAGCGTTGCTGACGCCCCTGCCCAGGCTGACGCCGGTGAGGCAGTTGACCCACGCAAAGCCGCGGTGGAAGCCGCTATCGCCCGGGCCAAAGCACGTAAAGCGGCCCAGGCCGCCGAGGCAGCGTCTGGCTCCGCTGAGGAAGTGACAGACAACGCAGCGGCGACAGACGCGATTGACCCGCGCAAAGCCGCAGTGGAAGCCGCTATCGCCCGTGCCAAAGCGCGTAAAGCGGCCCAGGCCGCTGAAGCAGCGTCTGGCTCTGCTGAGGAAGTGACAGACAACGCAGCGGCGACAGACGCGGTTGACCCACGCAAAGCCGCGGTGGAAGCCGCTATCGCCCGTGCCAAAGCGCGTAAGGCAGCCCAGGCCGCCGAAGCAGCGTCCGACACCGCGACGGAAGTGACAGACAACGCAGCGGTGTCGGACGCGGTTGACCCGCGTAAAGCCGCGGTGGAAGCCTCTATCGCCCGCGCTAAAGCGCGCAAAGCGGCCCAGGCCGCCGAGGCAGCGTCCGACACCGCGACGGAAAGTGCGGAGCAGGCAGCAGCCACGCCAACGGCGGCCGAAGTGGTCGATCCGCGTAAGGCTGCCGTCGAGGCCGCTATCGCCCGCGCCAAAGCCCGCAAGGCCGCGCAGGCGGAACAGGCGGCACGCTCCGCCACCGATGTGATCCCGCCAGAGGCAGAAGCCTCGGTCATTTCCCAGGTGGAAGCTGAGGATCCGCGTAAAGCGGCGGTTGAGGCAGCGATTGCCCGCGCCAAAGCGCGCAAGGCCGCGCTGGCGGCCAACGAATCCTCGGATGACAACAGCGACGCCGCAGACGCGAGCAGCGACGAAACACGTAAAGCGGCGGTGGCTGCCGCTATTGCCAGGGTTCAGGCACGTAAAGCCGCACAGAAAGTGGTTAACGAGGAATAAATGGTTTTCAGAATCGCAAGCTCGCCCTACACCCATAACCAGCGCCAGACCGCACGCATCATGCTGCTGGTCTGCCTTGCGGCCCTGCCGGGTATCGCGGTGCAGTGGTTCTATTTCGGCTGGGGCACCCTGGTGCAGACCGGCCTCGCTATCGTGGCGGCGCTGCTGGCGGAAAGTCTGGTGGTACGGCTGCGCAAGCAGAATGTCACCGCGCAGCTGCGCGACAACTCTGCGATGCTTACCGGGCTGCTGCTGGGCATCAGCCTGCCGCCGCTGGCGCCGTGGTGGATGGTGGTCCTCGGCACGGTGTTTGCGGTCATTATCGCCAAGCAGCTCTACGGCGGCCTGGGGCATAACCCGTTCAACCCGGCCATGATTGGCTACGTTGTGCTGCTGATCTCCTTCCCGGTGCAGATGACCAGCTGGCTGCCACCGCAGGAGATCGCCGCCACGACGCCGGGCTTTATGGATACCCTGGCGGTGATCTTCACCGGCCACACCGCGACGGGGCTGAATGCCGATACGCTGCGGGCAGGCATCGACGGCATCAGTCAGGCAACGCCCCTGGATACCTTTAAAACCGGTTTACGCGCCGGGCACAGCGTGGATGCGGTGATGGAGATGCCAATCTACCGCGGCGTGCTGGCCGGGGTCGGCTGGCAGTGGGTTAACGTCGCGTTCCTGCTCGGCGGCCTGTTTATGATCGGGAAAAACACCATTCGCTGGCATATCCCTGTGAGCTTCCTGCTGTCGCTGACGGTCTGCGCGACGCTGGGCTGGCTGTTCTCGCCTCAGACCCTGGCCTCGCCGCTGGTACACCTCTTCTCCGGCGCCACCATGCTGGGGGCGTTCTTTATTCTGACCGACCCGGTTACCGCCTCCACCACCAATAAAGGGCGTCTGCTGTTCGGTGCCCTGGCGGGCCTGCTGGTCTGGCTGATCCGCAGCTTTGGGGGCTATCCGGATGGCGTCGCCTTCGCCGTGCTGCTGGCTAACATGACCGTGCCGCTGATCGACTACTACACGCGTCCGCGCGTTTACGGGCATCGCTAATTATGGACATGCTGAAAGCGATTCAAAAACATGGCGTGACGCTGGCGATCTTCGCCGCCGCCACCACCGGTTTAACCGCGCTGGTCAATGAGCTGACCCGGACCACCATCGCCGGCCAGGCCGCCGAACAGCAAAAAGCCCTGTTCGACCAGGTGATGCCCGCCGATCTCTACGATAATGACCTGCAGCACAGCTGTTTTGTGGTCAACGACATGCAGCTTGGCAGCGGCAGCCACCGGATTTACGTGGCGCGCAAAGCCGGTCAGCCAACCGGTGTGGTGATGGAAGCCACTGCGCCTGACGGCTATTCGGGTGCCATTCAGCTGCTGGTGGGTACCGATTTTTCCGGCACCGTGCAGGGTACGCGGGTGACGGAGCACCACGAAACGCCGGGGCTGGGGGATAAAATTGAGCTGCGCCTGAGCGACTGGATCCTCTCCTTCAACGGCAAGCGTATTCAGGGTGCGGCGGACAGCAGCTTCGCGGTGAAAAAAGACGGCGGCCAGTTCGATCAGTTTACCGGGGCGACCATTACCCCGCGTGCGGTGGTCAACGCCGTAAAACGTGCCGGGCTGTACGCGCAAACGTTGCCCAACCAGCTTGAGCGCCTGCCGGCCTGCGAGGAGTAATCATGAACCAGATTAAAGAGATTATCGTACAGGGGCTGTGGAAGAATAACTCGGCGCTGGTGCAGCTGCTGGGTCTCTGCCCGCTGCTGGCCGTGACCTCGACCGCCACCAACGCGCTCGGACTGGGGCTTGCCACCACGCTGGTGCTGACCCTTACCAACTTCTCCATTTCCCTCTTCCGCCGCTGGATGCCCGAGAGCATCCGTATTCCGATTTACGTGATGATCATTGCGTCGGTGGTGAGCGTGGTGCAGATGCTGATTAACGCCTATGCGTTCGGGCTCTACCAGTCGCTCGGCATCTTTATTCCGCTTATCGTCACCAACTGCATCGTGGTGGGCCGCGCGGAAGCCTTTGCCGCGCGTAACGGGCCGTTCCTCTCGGCGCTGGATGGCTTTGCGATTGGCCTGGGCGCGACCTGCACCATGTTTGTGCTAGGGTCGCTGCGCGAGATCCTCGGCAACGGGACGCTGTTTGATGGCGCCGACGGCCTGCTCGGCAGCTGGGCAAAAGCCCTGCGCATCGAGGTGTTCCACACCGATACCCCGTTCCTGCTGGCGATGCTGCCGCCGGGCGCGTTTATCGGCCTCGGTATGCTGCTGGCGATCAAATATCTGATCGACGAGAAGAAAAAAGCCCGCCGCGCTGCACCGCAGCCGGTGGTGGAAGGGACGCCTGAGAAAGCCTGATGAATAATGCGAAACGGCGGGAGATCCTGACGCGCCTGCGCGACAACAACCCGCATCCAACCACCGAACTCAATTTCACTTCACCCTTTGAGCTGCTGATCGCCGTGCTGCTCTCGGCTCAGGCCACCGACGTCAGCGTCAACAAGGCTACCGCCCTGCTCTATCCGGTGGCTAACACCCCGCAGGCTATGCTGGCGCTGGGCGTTGAGGGGGTGAAGTCCTATATCAAAACCATCGGCCTGTTTAACAGCAAAGCGGAAAACGTCATCAAGACCTGCCGCATCTTGCTGGAGCAGCACGGCGGCGAGGTGCCAGAAGATCGCGCCGCCCTTGAGGCGCTGCCCGGTGTCGGGCGCAAGACCGCTAACGTGGTGCTCAATACCGCCTTTGGCTGGCCGACGATTGCGGTTGATACCCATATCTTCCGCGTCTGCAATCGTACCCGCTTCGCGCCTGGCAAAAACGTCGAACAGGTGGAGGAGAAGCTGCTCAAGGTGGTACCCGCCGAGTTTAAGGTCGACTGCCACCACTGGTTCATCCTTCACGGGCGCTACACCTGCATCGCCCGTAAGCCTCGCTGCGGCTCCTGCCTTATCGAAGATCTCTGCGAGTATCCGGAGAAGGTTTACCCCGAATAAGTCGGCGGCCCGGGCAGTACACCATGCCGTCCGGGCCGTGCAGCGTGAAATAAAGGGTAACTTTATTCATGATGCTTATTGGGGTTAAATAATGCATTCATGCGCTAAACAAGACTAATCCGCTGCGGCTAATCGCCTCACCAGGTTAATCCTTTTTTTTCGACTGGAATTTTCTATAAATATGTGACGGGGATCACTTTGATAACAATGTGTTAAAAACGCGCATGTTTTCACCGATTTTTATGCCGCGATCCCCGGCCCGCAGGGATTCAGGGCAATACATATCACCAGCATTTTCCCCACAGCTAATCGATATCACCACGTTTTTGCTTATCGACCAGAACATATCACCACACCCCCCAAATATCTGCCGCTAACCAGACGAAAAAGCTGCCGTTTCCCTTACCATAATATTTAACCATCGATAACAAATTCAGATTTGGAGCATTATTCCGCGTCGCTTATATGTAACAGATTATTACAAAAGCCTTGCCTGCGCGCCCAGGATAGTGAACATTACCCGCCGTTTCCCTCCCTTATAACAAAAACAGCGGCTGCCGAAAGCGCATCACGCTGTCAGCACCCCCGTTACTACGGGATGTAAAAAAAGAGGTATATGTGTCGACTGCAAACAAGAAACCAACTCAGAGCGTGAGTCTCAACGCTTTTAAACAACCGAAATCGTTCTACCTGATTTTCTCCATCGAGCTGTGGGAGCGTTTCGGTTTTTACGGTCTGCAAGGCATCATGGCCGTCTACCTGGTCAAAATGCTGGGTATGTCAGAAGCGGACTCCATCACGCTCTTCTCCTCGTTTAGCGCCCTGGTTTATGGCCTGGTGGCTATCGGCGGCTGGCTGGGTGATAAGGTGCTCGGCACGAAGCGCGTGATTATGCTCGGCACCATCGTGCTGGCTATCGGCTACGCGCTGGTGGCGTACTCCGGCCACGATGCCGCGATCGTTTACTTCGGGATGGCGACCATCGCCGTGGGTAACGGCCTGTTTAAAGCCAACCCCTCTTCCCTGCTCTCTACCTGCTACGAGAAAGACGACCCGCGTCTGGACGGTGCATTCACCATGTACTACATGGCGATCAACATCGGTTCCTTCTTCTCCATGCTGGCAACCCCATGGCTGGCGGACAAATTCGGCTGGAGCGTGGCGTTCTCGCTGAGCTTCGTCGGGATGCTGATCACCCTGGTGAACTTCATGTTCTGCAAGAAGTGGGTAAAAAACTACGGTTCCAAACCGGACTTCGAACCGATTCACTTCGGCAAACTGATAGCAACCATCGCCGGTATCGTGGTGCTGGTGGCTATCGCGACCTGGCTGCTGCATAACCAGGGCATCGCACGTATGGTGCTGGGCGTGGTGGCGCTGGGTATCATCATTATCTTCGCCAAAGAAGCGTTCGCCATGAAAGGCGCGGCGCGTCGTAAAATGATTGTTGCGTTCATCCTGATGCTGCAGGCGATTGTCTTCTTCGTGCTGTATCAGCAGATGCCAACCTCCCTGAACTTCTTCGCCATCCGTAACGTTGAGCATGAGATCCTCGGCCTGACGTTCCAGCCGGAGCAGTTCCAGGCGCTGAACCCGTTCTGGATCATGGTGGGTAGCCCGATTCTGGCCGCTATCTACAACAAGATGGGCGACCGCCTGCCGATGCCGCACAAGTTTGCCTTCGGTATGCTGCTGTGCTCCGGTGCCTTCCTGGTGCTGCCGCTGGGCGCGAAGTTCGCCAACGAGGCGGGTATTGTTTCCGTTAACTGGCTGATCCTGAGCTACGCCCTGCAGAGTATCGGCGAGCTGATGATCTCCGGCCTGGGTCTGGCGATGGTGGCACAGCTGGTGCCGCAGCGTCTGATGGGCTTTATCATGGGGAGCTGGTTCCTGACCACCGCGGGTGCGGCGATTATCGCAGGCCGCGTGGCTAACCTGATGGCGGTGCCGGAAAACGTTACCGATCCGCTGCTCTCGCTGGAAGTCTACGGTCGCGTATTTATGCAGATCGGTATTGCCACGGCGATCATTGCCGTGCTGATGATGCTGACCGCGCCGAAGCTCAACCGCATGACGCGGGATGACGACGCGGAAATCGGCAGCGACGCAGCAAAAGCCTGACGTTAACGGGAAACGTCACGATTAAACCACTAACCTTCGGGTTAGTGGTTTTTTTTTACCCGCGATAGCCCTACCATACGACGACAGCTAACCCAAGGAGAGTGACTGATGAAACTGTTCTATAAACCCGGCGCCTGTTCGTTTTCGCCGCATATCGTGTTGCGCGAAGCCGGCGTTGATTTCACGCTGGTGAAAGTTGATCTGATGACCAAGCGCCTGGAGAACGGCGACGACTACTTTGCCATCAACCCGAAAGGTCAGGTACCGGCGTTGCAGCTGGATGACGGTACCCTGCTCACCGAGGGCATGGCGATTGTGCAGTATCTGGCCGACACCGTGCCGGATCGTCAGCTGCTGGCGCCGGTAGGCAGTATCACCCGCTATCAGACGCTGTCGTGGCTCACCTGGATCGCGACCGAGTTCCACAAGGGCTTCACGCCGCTGTTCCGTCCGGACACCCCGGAAGATTACAAGCCGGTGGCCCGCGCCCTGCTGGAGAAGAAGCTGGCGTACGTCAACGAGAGCCTGGAAGGGAAGCAGTGGATTGTTGGCACGCGCTTTAGCGTGGCCGATGCCTACCTGTTCACCGTGCTGCGCTGGGCGCCGCATGTCGGCCTGAACCTTGACGCGCTGAGCAACATCACGGCGTACATGGCCCGCGTTGAGGCCCGCCCGGCGGTGGCCGCCGCACTCGCTGCCGAGCGCGCATAAAGCGCCTCGCCTGCTGGCGATGAGCATAAAAAAGGGCAGCCGCGTGGCTGCCCTTTTCACGTTCTGGTATCTGCCTCAGAGCTGTACCGCGCTGAAGTTATGCTCAGGCCGGGCGATGCCATCCTGTGCGGCCACCACCTGAAGCTCGTACTCGCCCATGCGCTTCGTGACCACCATAATGTCGTACACCGCGGCGGTAACGTGTTCCAGCGCCTCGCGCAGCGGCGCGCCCTGCAGCAGCTTCACCAGCAGCAGGCCGCTGGTAACATCGCCCACGCCGACCGGCTGACGCTCGCCGAAGTCCACCAGCGGGCGGCTGATGTGCCAGGCTTCATGCGCGGTGACCAGCAGCATTTCAAAGCGCGTGGTCTGATACCCGGCGCGCGCCAGATGTTTCACCAGCACGATCTCCGGCCCCTGGGCAATCAGCTCACGCGCGGCGGCGACCGCCTCCGCGACGCTGTTCACGCTGTGCCCGGTGAGGATCTCCAGCTCAACCAGGTTCGGCGCGATAATGTCGCTCGCCGGCATGGCATAGCGGGTATGGAACTCCGCCACGCCGGGTGCCACGATGCAGCCCTTTTCCGGGTGACCCATCACCGGATCGCAGAAATAGCGCGCGTTCGGGTTCGCGGCTTTAACCTGACGCACAATGCCCAGAATATGCTCGCCCTGCTCGGCGGAGCCGAGATAGCCGCTCAGCACCGCATCACAGCGCACCAGTTGGCCGATGTTGGCGATGCCCTGCACGATGTCGCTCAGGTGCGACGGCGGCATCACGGTGCCGGTCCACTGGCCGTACTGGGTGTGGT
Organism: Siccibacter turicensis LMG 23730; assembly: GCF_000463155.2. Classification (GTDB taxonomy): domain Bacteria; phylum Pseudomonadota; class Gammaproteobacteria; order Enterobacterales; family Enterobacteriaceae; genus Siccibacter; species Siccibacter turicensis. The sequence continues at coordinate 190,963 of NZ_AWFZ01000028.1, forward strand.
TGGAGAACTGCACCGTATTCAGCGGCCAGACGTTGGCCCCGAGGCGGCGCATGGGAAACTCAGCCGCGCTGTTGCCGGCATGCCCAAACACCACGTGGGACTGGATGGCGAGGATATTCTTCATTGTGTTACCCGGACTCATTTCATTGCCAAAAAATAAAGGGCGTGGTTTCCCACGCCCTTTCAGGTTGCGATTACTTCCAGCAAACCAGACAGTAGTTTTTCTTGCCGCGACGCAGCAGCGTATAGCGACCGAACAGGCGGTCGGCGTCGGTAAAGGTGTACTCCGGGTCAGACTGCTTCTCACCGTTGACGGTGACCGCATTGGAGGCGATGGTTTTACGCGCCTGGCCGCGGGACGGCTGCAGCTCGGAATCCACCAGCGCCTGCTGGAGATCGGCGCCCTTTTCCATCTCGATCATCGGTACGCCGTCCTGGGCCAGCTGTTCGAAGTCGGCTTCGCTCAGCGAGCTCAGGGTGCCGTTGAACAGGCTCTCGGTGATGCGCTTCGCGGCGGTCAGGCCCTCTTCGCCGTGCACCAGACGGGTCACCAGCTCGGCCAGCACGTACTGGGCGCGCGGCGCTTTACCGCTGTTCTTATCCTCTTCTTCCAGCGCGTTGATCTCGGCCAGATCCATAAAGGTGAAGAACTTCAGGAAGCGGTAGACGTCCGCATCGGCGGTGTTGATCCAGAACTGGTAGAACTTGTACGGCGAGGTTTTCTTCGGATCGAGCCACACCGCGCCGCCTTCGGTTTTACCGAACTTGGTGCCGTCGGCTTTGGTAATAAGCGGAACGGTCAGGCCAAACACCTGGTTCTGGTGCAGACGACGGGTCAGGTCGATACCGGAGGTGATGTTGCCCCACTGATCGGAGCCGCCGATTTGCAGCGTCACGCCGTGCAGCTCGTTCAGGCAGGCGAAGTCGTAACCCTGAAGCAGGTTGTAGGAGAATTCGGTGAAGGAGATGCCGACGTCGTCACGGTTCAGGCGCTGCTTGACCGCTTCCTTGTTGATCATCTGGTTAACCGAGAAGTGCTTGCCGATATCGCGCAGGAAGGTCAGCACGTTCATGCTGCCGAACCAGTCGTAGTTGTTCGCGGCAATCGCCGAGTTGTCACCGCAGTCAAAATCCAGGAAAGGCGCAACCTGACGACGGATTTTCTCGACCCACTCCTGCACCGTGTCTTCGGTGTTGAGCTTACGCTCGGCGGCTTTAAAGCTCGGATCGCCAATCAGACCCGTTGCGCCGCCCACGAGGGCGACCGGCTTGTGCCCGGCTTCCTGGAAGCGTTTCAGGCATAACAAAGGAACCAGATGCCCCAAATGCAAGCTGTCGGCGGTCGGATCGAAGCCGCAATAGAGCGCGATCGGGCCTTGCGCCAGTCGCTCTGCTAACGCTTCCTCGTCCGTCACCTGAGCCACAAGGCCCCGCTCTTGCAGTTGTTTAATCAAGTTACTGCTAGCCATCAAAATCTCCATCTATCAAACGATTGCACCTTTGCCGGTACACGACTTTTCGCGAGCGCGAAAGAAAATTTAGCGAGCCATAGAATAAAGCGCCGCCACCCTGAGTGCCAGCGCTTCACGCAACAAATTCAGGGTTCAGGGCGCCAGGCGGTCAATTTTCCAGGTATCCCCGTCGCGCTGGTATAAAAAGCGGTCGTGCAGGCGGTGCTCGCCCCCCTGCCAGAACTCCATTTGCTCAATGGGGACGCGAAAACCGCCCCAGAAGCTCGGCAGTGGCACCTCGCCCTGCTGGAATTTCTGTTTCAGCTCGAGGAATTTGCTCTCAAGGATGCCACGCGCCGAGATACGGCTCGACTGACGGGAGACCCAGGCACCAATCTGGCTGTCCCGCGGGCGGCTGTGAAAATACTTCAGCACCTCAAGGGTGGAGAGACGCTCCACCGTGCCGGTGACCATCACCTGCCGCTCCAGCATATGCCAGGGAAACAGCAGGCTGATGCGCGGATTGTTCTCCAGCTGCTGCGCTTTGCGGCTGCCGAGGTTGGTGTAGAACACCAGCCCCTTCTCATCGTAATGCTTGAGCAGCACGATACGTTGATACGGCTGGCCCTGCGCATCCACCGTGGCAACGACCATAGCGGTGGGGTCAGCAAGCTTCGCCTCACAGCTCTGGGCGAGCCAGCGTTCGAACAGCGCTAGCGGATCGGACGGCAGATCGCGGCGGCGCAGACCGCCTTTGGTGTACTCGCGACGCAAATGGGCAATGTGATGCAGGGAGTCGTTATCAGACATGGCGTGAGATTGGGCAAGTAATGGGTGGAGCTATTGTGCGCCCCACCCGGCAAAATCTCAACGCTGGACGGCGGGTAACTGGCAGTTATTCAGGATGATGCGGTCACGTTTGTAGACCGTGGCGCTGTCCCCTTTGGACCAGAACACATACACCCCGTCGGTGTAGCGTGCCCCTGACGCCGACAGCCCCTGCTTGAGGATGCGCTGCTGGTTATCCACCACCAGACTCACCTCCTGACGTGGGTTATTGAGCTTCACCGTCAGGGGTTTTTCGTCACACTGGTACTCCAGGGTGTCGGTATTCATGCGCTCAACGAAATTGTTGTAGTAGCTGCAGCCGGCCAGCAGCGTGGGAAGGAGAACAATAAGCAGTTTCTTCATAGACCTGTCCTGATTTTTTCTTATGAGGGAGGGGTTACCCCCTCCTTGCTGCGGGACAGTCTACCGGGTCGTGCGCGGAGTGAATCTCGGCTAACTCTGATTGTTGACCGGGTTGGCGGGATAGATGGCACCGAGCACGCTCGAGCTGGTAGCGCCGGTTACCGACGGCAGATTGCCGGGCAGGCCGGAGAGCGTACGGTAGGCCAGCCAGGCAAACGCCAGGGCTTCCATGTCGTCGCCGCTGATGCCCGCCTCGTCGGTGGACGACACTTCGATACCGGGCAGCAGCGCGGCCAGTCGCGCCATCAGCAGCGGATTGCGACTCCCGCCGCCGCACACCAGCAGACGCTCGCAGCCGCCGTTGAGCAGCACCTGCTCGCTTATCGACACCGCGGTCAGCTCGGTGAGCGTGGCCTGCACATCTTCCGGGGCCAGGCCCGGGAAGGCCGCCAGCTGACGCTCCAGCCAGCCGTAGTTGAAGTACTCACGACCGGTGCTTTTCGGGGCCGGAGCAGCAAAATAGGGATCGCTCAGGAACTGTTGCAGCAGCGGCAGCGTCACTTTGCCCTGCATCGCCCAGGCGGCGTCTTTATCGTAGGGCTTGCCTTTCTGACGCCAGATCCAGGCATCCATCAGCATGTTGCCAGGGCCGGTATCAAACCCGCGCACCGGCTGATGTGGGATGAGCAGCGACAGATTGGCGATACCGCCAATGTTGAGCACCATGCGCCGTTCGACGGGGTGCGCCAGCAGCGCCTGATGGAACGCGGGCACCAGCGGGGCGCCCTGCCCGCCAAGCGCCATGTCGCGGCGGCGGAAATCCCCGACCACTGTCACGCCGGTACGGGCGGTAATCTGATTGTTGTCGCCGATTTGCAGCGAGTGCGGGGCGTCGCCCTGCGGCTCATGCCACACCGTCTGGCCGTGGCAGCCAACGGCCATCACGTCTTCCGGGCGCAGGCCTTCCTGTTTCATCAGCGCCTGCACCGCGTCGGCAAACAGTCTGCCAAGCCGGGTATCCAGCCGGCCCAGCTGCGCCAGCGTCAGCGTCTGTCCCTGACAGACGGCAAGCACTTCCTCTTTGAGTGCCACCGGCATCGGCCAGCTCAGGCTCGCCTGCTGCGCCACCAGATGCTCATCTATCGCTGCCAGCACCACATCCACACCGTCCAGACTGGTTCCCGACATCACACCGATATAACGGCCCGACTTCATACGCCTTCCCTCACCGCAATAAATGTAGCGCTCACTCCACCATAAACCCGGTATCAATACTATGATTTGTTAATCAATTTGTATTACGGGTTGCAACCCTGACGACGCGGCGTTGCACATCTGTCACCGTTTAGCTGCGGTTGACTGCGCAAAATGTACTATTTTTCACCCGGCAACACGAACGCGATGAAACCGCGCAGAAATTTGCCTTATAATCTACCTATGACGGATGCTCATGAGAGCGGTTTACAGTGAACAGGAGATTCAGAATGATTAAACATGTACTGGCAATTTCGCTGGCGAGCTTTACCCTGGCGGGCTGCGTGAACGACAACAGCCTGTCTGGCGATGTGTATACCGCTTCTGAAGCCAAGCAGGTGCAGAACGTCACCTACGGTACGATTGTGCATGTGCGTCCTGTTCAGATCCAGGGCGGCAGCGATGAGAACGTCATCGGTGCGCTGGGCGGTGCCGTGCTGGGTGGCTTCCTCGGGAATACCGTGGGCGGCGGCGCAGGACGCTCTCTGGCGACCGCGGCCGGGGCCGTTGCGGGTGGGGTAGCAGGTCAGGGTGTGCAGGGCGCGCTGAATAAATCTCAGGGCGTGGAGCTGGAAATCCGTAAGGATGACGGCAATACCATCATGGTGGTGCAGAAACAGGGTAAAACCCAGTTTGCCGCCGGTCAGCGTGTCGTGATGGCCAACAACGGCAGTCAGGTTACCGTCTCGCCTCGCTAAGACGTGTGCAATAAAAAAGCCTCACCCTTGGGTGAGGCTTTTTTTAACCGCGCCCCTGCAGCGAGACGATGTTCTGCTCAAGCCGCGACACAAGGTTTATCAGCATATCGAGCTCATCCGGGCTGATGCCCGACAAAATCTCGCCCCGCGTTTTGCGGATCACATCTTCCATTTTCTCAATGATTGGCTCCGCTTTCTCTGTCAGCTTGATCCGCTTCGCGCGGCGGTCGCTGGCACAGGTATGGCGGGAAATCAGCCCCTTCTCTTCCAACTGATCGAGCGTACGAACCAGCGAAGGCTGTTCGATGCCGATAGCCTTAGCCAACTGAATTTGTGACTGGTCAGGCGGGAGTTGGTGAATGTTGTGCAGCGTCACCCAGTGCGTCTGCGTTAATTCCAGAGGTTTGAGGCGATGGTCAATCAGAGCACGCCAGATGCGCACCAAACGTGCCAGATCGGATCCTAATGGCGATTCCAATTTCATCTCCTTATAATTAGCTTGCTAAGTTATTATGCTGATTTTAGACTACGCTGCAGTTTCGCTCCCGGCAAAACAATTGACTTACTTTTACCAGCGTCAGCTCAAAAGCTATAGTTTGATAATACAACAGGTACCAGGAAACGGCAGTCTCTGTGCCCCATTAAAGGATGATCTTACGTGAAATTTACGTTTTCTTTATCAGGATTTCCGCTCGAGGACCTGGTGTTTGGCGCTTCCGTATACTTTCCTCCCCTGTTCAAAGCGGTGTTCATCGGCTTTTTCATCTGGCTGGTGATCCACCATGCGCTGCGTGACTGGCTTTACGCCGGCGATATCTGGCACCCGACGTTGATGGACCTGTCGCTGTTTATGCTGTCGCTCTGCCTGGGGCTGTGGATTCTGGTGATGTGGCCATGAAGACGTTGAAATATTTCTCCACCCTGTTGGTGTTCGCGGTCGCGCTGGTGGCGGGCTGGATGGTATGGAACTACTACATGCAGTCCCCCTGGACGCGCGACGGTAAAGTCCGCGCCGAGCAGGTAGACATCACCCCGCAGGTCTCCGGCACGATTCAGGCGCTGCAGGTGAGCGACAACCAGTACGTCCACGCCGGCGACGTGCTGTTTACGCTCGACGCCACGCCCTATGAAATCGCCATTCTCAATGCCCAGGCGCAGCTCGCCCGCAGCGAGGCGGATCTGGCCCAGGCGCAGAGCGAAGCCGCCCGCCGTCAGCATCTGCCACGCAACTATATTTCGGCGGAAGATCTTGAGACGGCGCGCATTACCGTGAAGGCCAAACAGGCCGAGCGCGACGCGGCGCAGGCGACGCTGAAACAGGCCCAGTGGCAGCTCGGGCAGACCCGCGTCACCGCCCCGGTCGACGGCTGGGTCACCAACCTCGCCACTCGCCCCGGCAACTACGCCACCGAGGGCCAGCCGGTTTTTGCCCTGATCGACAGCCACTCGTTTTACGTGGTGGGCTATTTTGAAGAGACCAAGCTGCGGCACATTCAGGTGGGCGACCGCGCCCACATCACGCTCTACAGCAGCGATACCCCGGTCGCCGGGCGCGTCGCCAGCATCGGGCGCGCCATTTACGATCAGAGCGTGGAGAGCGACAGCAAGCTGGTGCCGGATATCAAACCCAACGTGCCCTGGGTGCGGCTGGCGCAGCGTATCCCGGTGCGCATCGCGCTGGACACGCTTCCCGCTGGCGTAACCCTCGTGTCGGGCACCACCTGCACCGTGTCGCTGTCGCGCTGAGCCAGTGATGACGCTGAAATGGCTGGAGTGGCGCCACTCGCCCTGGGGTAAAGCGACCGCCGGGCAGTGGCGCTATGCCCTGCGCAACGCCATCGCCATGTGCCTGGCGCTGACCATTGCCTACTGCCTGACGCTCGACGAACCCTACTGGGCGATGACCTCGGCGGCGGTAGTCAGTTTCCCCACCGTCGGCGGGGTGATCAGCAAAAGCCTCGGCCGCATCGCCGGCAGCCTGCTTGGAGCCAGCGCTTCGCTGATCATCGCCGGACACGCCCTGAACGATCCCTGGCTGTTTACCTTCGCGATGGCGGGTTGGCTGGGGGTATGCACCTGGGCTGCCAGCCATTTCCAGAACAACGCCGCCTACGCCTTCCAGCTGGCGGGTTATACCGCCGCCATCATCGCTTTCAGCCTGATCAACACCGTCGACATCACCGCACTCTGGGATCTGGCCCAGGCGCGGGTGTGCGAGGTGATTATCGGGATTCTGTGCGGCGGGCTGATGATGATGGTGATGCCGGGCACCGCGGACGGCAACACCTTCATCAGCGCGCTGAAAAACATGCACGGGCGGCTGCTGGAGCATGCCAGCCTGCTGTGGCAGCAGGATACCACCGAGGCGATCCGCACCGCCCACGAGACGGTTATCGGCCAGATCCTGACGCTCAATCTGCTGCGGATCCAGGCCTTCTGGAGCCACTATCGCTTTCGTCGGCAGAACAACCTGCTGAACTACCTGCTCCACCAGCAGCTGCGCATGACCAGCATGATCTCCAGCCAGCGTCGCATGCTGGTGAACTGGCCTCAGCCGCCTGCGACGCTGTGGCCAGCCCTTAAGCGCCTGCTCGAACTGCTGGCCGATCCGCGTGCCGACAAGCTGAGCGTGGCGCGCCTGCTCGTCGAGATAGCCCCAACCGATCAGGACGACTATCGCCATCGGGCGTTTTACCAGCGGCTGCGGGCATTCTGCTGGATCTATCTCAACAACAGCCGCTGGCTGCGGGATGTTGAAAGCGCGACGCCGGTCTCACGCTTCACGCCGCCGAAAACCGCGGCGCTGGCGCGCCATACCGATAACATCGAAGCGCTGTGGAGCGGGCTACGCACGTTCTGCGTGATCACCCTGACCGGGGCATGGGGCATCCATACCCAGTGGGAAGCGGCCAGCAGCGCCCTGTCGCTGGCCGCCATCAGCTGCGTGCTCTACTCCGCCTCGCCCGCTCCGTTTCGTTCGTTCAGCCTGCTGGTGCGCACCCTGCTGTGGCTGACGCTGTTCAGCTTTGCGGTGAAATTTGGCCTGATGGTACAGATAAGCGAGCTGTGGCAGTTTTTACTGTTCCTGCTGCCGCTGTTGACCACGATGCAGCTGATGAAACTCCAGCAGCCAAAGCTCGCTGGCCTGTGGGGGCAGCTCATCGTGTTTATGGGGTCGTTTATCGCGGTGTCGAATCCGCCCACCTATGATTTCGCCGACTTTCTGAATGACGATCTGGCGAAGATTCTCGGCGTGAGCCTCTCCTGGCTGGCGTTTGCGGTGCTGCGTCCCAGCTCCGACACCCGCAAAGGGCGCCGCCACATTCGCGCTATCCGCCGGGGGTTTGTCGATCAGCTCAGCCGTCATCCGCAGCATAACGAGGGGCAGTTTGAATCGCTGGTCTATCACCATATCAGCCAGCTGAGCGGCAGTAAGGAAGAGGCCGCGCGGCGCTGGCTGTTGCGCTGGGGCGTGGTGCTGCTCAACTGCTCCCACGTGGTGTGGCAGCTGCGCAGCTGGGAGACGCGCTCCGACCCGCTGTCGCAGGTGCGGGATATCGCCATTTCGCTGCTGGCGAACGTGATGAGCGATCGGGGGGTACAGCAGCGGACGCTGGGCGCCACGCTCGGGGAGCTTCAGCGCATCAGCGACGTATTAGCCCGGCATCATCAGCAGGCCGCCCGGGATCTGGCGGCGCTCATCTGGCGGCTTTACTGCTCCCTGTCACAGCTGGAGCAGGCCCCGCCGCCGGGCCATCCGTTAATGGTTAAGCGCGTTACTTAATCACGCCGCAGGCGTAGCGCTCCCCGCCACCGCCGAGAGGTTTCGGATGATCGGCCATGTTATCGCCGCCGATGTGTACCATCAGGGCGCGGTTTTTCACTTCATCGATTTTTTTCAGGCGCGGCGCGGTCACCGGATCGTTGGCGATGCCGTCGTTATTCACCATCAGCACCGGCAGATCGCCCAGATGGCCGTCGCCCTCAGGCCCCAGATGCTTACCGGTATTGTGCGGATCGAAGTGGCCGCCGGCGGCTTCCGCAGCGGTGGCTTTACCGGCTTTTATCGCCGGCTGGCAGGTACCGTTGGTATGAATGTGAAAGCCGTGCTCGCCGGGTGGAAGCGCTTTAAGGTCGGGGGCGAAGGTCAGCCCGTTATCGGTTTCCGTGATTTTCACCGTGCCTACCGACTGGCCAATGCCCTGGTCGGTCACAAGGTTCATCTCTACTTCCTGACTCGCAGCGTGCGCGGTGGCGCAGGCACACAGGGTCAGTACAGCCAGACTCAGTCGCTTCATGTAGCCTCCTCCTGGTTCGAATTCGCTTTAAGTCTATACCAGACCGGCAGATTTCACCGGGGAGGAGGCTTTTTTCAGCATTATGGAACGTCGTAACCCAGCGCCGCCTTACGGATGCGGAACCACTGCTGACGCGTCAGGGTGAGGGACAGGGCACCCACCGCGTGCTTCACACGCTCGATTTTGCCGGAGCCAATAATCGGCAGCGGTCGCGACGGCAGCATCATAATCCAGGCGTACACCACCTGCTCGATGCTCTGCGCCCCGATTTCGTCAGCCACCAACTGCAGCTCGTCGCGCAGCGCGCGGAACGCCTCATCGTTGAACAGCCGCCCTCCCCCAAGGCAGGACCACGCCATCGGACGAATGCGCAGCTGCTGGAGCTGATCCAGCGTGCCGTCCAGCAGCAGCGGCTGATGCACCGGCGAAATCTCCACCTGATTGGTCGCCAGGGTAAACGGCAGGCGCGACTGGAGCAGGGAGAACTGCGCCGGGGTGAAGTTTGACACCCCAAAGTGGCGCACTTTGCCGCTCTGGTGCAGCGCGGTAAAGGCCGCGGCCACCTCATCGGCATCCATCAGCGGGTCCGGGCGATGAATCAGCAACAGGTCGAGGTAGTCGGTGGCCAGGTTTTTCAGCGAGGTTTCCGCGCTGGCAATAATGTGCTCGCGGGTGGTGATGTAGTGCCCGAGCTGGTGCTCCGGCTTCGCGGTGGTAGCAATCCCGCACTTGGTGACAATTTCCATGCGGCTGCGCAGGTGCGGCACCAGACGCAGCGCCTCGCCGAAAGCGGCTTCGCATTGGTAGCCGCCGTAGATATCAGCGTGATCGACGGTGGTGATACCTGAATCAAGGTGCTGACCAATAAAGGTCGCCAGTTCGCGGGGCGACATATTCCAGTCCATCAGCCGCCAGTAGCCCATCACCAGACGTGAAAATTCAGGTCCCTGCGGGGCAAGCGTAATGCGCTCAACCATGTGTTTTTCCTCATCACAATCAAAAATGGCAATGAGTATAGAGGGATTGCGGGATTAAAACAGTGAGGGTTGCTGCTCTTCTTCAGGCGGCTGGGGTTTTCCGGCGCGCAGCTTGCGCAGCAGGCGCTGACGGCAGAGGCGCAGCACGTCCTGCTTTTCGGTGTCGGTGAAGCGTTGCCAGTTGAAGCGCTCATCGCGACTGCGCATACAGCCTTTGCAGAAACCGCGCTCGTCGACCTGGCAAATCCCCCGACAGGGGCTCTGGATGGGGAAAAACTCAAGTTGCTCTGGCACACCCTCTCCTGATTAACATGCTTGCTACAATTGAAGCTGCTCTGAGCGCAGGATGCAAGTTCTGGCTGCACTCTGCCGCGGGGGTTGCACTAGACCGTTCGGTCTAGTAGAGTGCCGTTCATGAACAAACATACCGAACACGACACCCGTGAACATCTCCTTGCCACCGGCGAGCAGCTCTGCCTGCACCGCGGTTTTACCGGCATGGGGTTGAGCGAGCTGCTGAAAACCGCCGGGGTGCCGAAGGGATCGTTTTATCACTATTTTCGCTCTAAAGAGGCGTTCGGCGCCTGCATGCTCGACCGGCACTACGCCTGCTATCTCGCCACCCTGCGCCAGCACTTTACCCAGGGCGCGGGAACGCACCGCGATCGCCTGCTGGCCTGGTATGAGCATAACCTGACGCAGTTTCGTCACAGCGGCACGCTGGGCAACTGTCTCACGGTAAAGCTCTCCGCCGAAGTGTGCGATCTCTCCGAAGATATGCGCATCGCCCTCGATCGGGGAGCGTCGCAGGTGATTGGCCTGCTGGCAGAAACCATTGACCAGGCGGTGAACGATAACAGCCTCGCCGCGGTCGAGGACAGCCATGCGCTGGCCCAGGTGCTGTATGCCCTGTGGCTGGGCGGCAATCTGCAGGCAAAAATTTCCCGCAGCGCCGCACCGCTGGAAACGACATTTCGCTATATCAAGACCATGCTGGACGTGCCTGCCTGACAGGCACTTTTATTTATTTACTTACTAGACGACCGGTCTATTCAGGAGTCATGATGTCACAAGAAAAACTGTTTACCCCACTGAAAGTGGGTGCGATTGAGACGCCAAACCGCGTGTTTATGGCCCCGCTGACCCGTCTGCGCAGCATTGAGCCGGGCGATATCCCTACTCCGCTGATGGCCGAGTACTACCGTCAGCGCGCCAGCTCCGGTCTTATCATCACCGAAGCCACCCAGATCTCCGCCCAGGCCAAAGGCTATGCGGGCGCGCCGGGTCTGCACAGCCCTGAGCAGATGGCCGCGTGGAAAAAGATCACCGCCGCCGTGCATCATGAAGGCGGTCGTATCGCGGTGCAGCTGTGGCACACCGGGCGTATCTCGCACAGCAGCATTCAGCCGGGCGGCCAGGCTCCCGTAGCGCCGTCTGCCCTGAGCGCCGGCACCCGCACCTCGCTGCGCGATGAGAACGGTAACGCCATCCGCGTTGATACCTCCATGCCGCGCGCGCTGGAAACCAGCGAAATTCCGGGCATCGTTAATGATTTCCGTCAGGCGGTGGGCAACGCGCGTGACGTCGGCTTCGATATGATCGAACTGCACTCCGCGCACGGCTACCTGCTGCACCAGTTCCTCTCCCCGTCCTCGAACCAGCGTACCGATCAGTACGGCGGCAGCGTGGAAAACCGTGCCCGTCTGGTGCTTGAAGTGGTGGACGCCGTGTGCAACGAGTGGAGCGCCGACCACATCGGGATTCGCGTCTCGCCGATCGGCTCCTTCCAGAACGTGGACAACGGCCCGAACGAGGAAGCGGATGCGCTCTACCTTATTGAAGAGCTGAACAAGCGCGGCATTGCTTATCTGCACATGTCCGAGCCGGACTGGGCGGGCGGCGAGCCGTACACCGATGCCTTCCGTCAGAAAGTGCGCGAGCGCTTCGACGGCGCGATTATCGGTGCCGGTGCCTACACCCCGGAGAAAGCCGAAGCGCTGATTGAAAAAGGGCTGATCGATGCCGTGGCGTTTGGCCGCGACTACATCGCTAACCCGGATCTGGTAGAGCGCCTGCGTAAAAAAGCGCAGCTCAACCCGCAGCGCCCGGAATCCTTCTACGGCGGCGGCGCGGAAGGTTACACCGACTACCCTACTCTGTAAGCCTGCGTTGATAGCGGCGGCGATCCGCCGCTATACTAAAACCGTGTTTCTTAAAGACACCGCGAACTTACTTACTTCAGCCCGCCCGAATAACACGAGGTTAGCTGCCCGCAACGGCAGCGGGCGGGACTACTTACGAGGATATTATGCGCTTACTTCACACCATGCTTCGCGTCGGCGACCTGCAACGTTCCATCGAGTTCTACACCAACGTGCTGGGCATGACGCTGCTGCGTACCAGTGAAAACACCGAGTATAAATACTCTCTGGCTTTCGTCGGGTACGGCCCGGAAAGTGATGAAGCGGTCATCGAACTGACCTACAACTGGGGCGTCGACAGCTATGAGCTCGGCAACGCTTACGGCCATATCGCTCTGGAAGTGGATAACGCGGCGGAAGCCTGCGAGCGCATTCGCCGCAACGGCGGCAACGTCACCCGTGAAGCGGGCCCGGTTAAAGGCGGCACCACGGTTATCGCCTTTGTGGAAGATCCGGACGGTTACAAAATCGAACTGATTGAAGCAAAAGACGCCGGTAAAGGTCTGGGCAACTGAATATCGACGGGCGCCATCGCGCCCGTTTTACTGCATCCCTTCCTGAAATTTGCCATAATACGCGCTGCTTTTTTTCGACTCCAAGAGACGCTTAATGTCAGACACCGCTCAACTTACCGGTCTAAGTGACCGTTTCCGTGGCTTTTATCCCGTCGTTATTGATGTGGAAACCGCCGGATTCAACGCTAAAACGGACGCGCTGCTGGAAATCGCTGCCGTCACGCTGAAAATGGACGAGCAAGGCTGGCTGACCATTGATGAAAAACACCACTTCCACGTTGAGCCGTTCGAAGGCGCGGTGCTTGAACCTGAAGCGCTGGCGTTCAACGGTATCGACCCGCACAACCCGTTGCGCGGTGCGGTAAGTGAGTACGACGCCCTGCACGCGATTTTCAAAGCGGTGCGCAAAGGAATGAAGGACAACGGCTGCAACCGCGCGATCATGGTGGCGCACAACGCGACCTTCGATCACAGCTTTATGATGGCTGCCGCCGAACGCGCCTCGCTCAAACGCAACCCGTTCCACCCGTTTGTCACCTTCGACACCGCCGCCCTCAGCGGCCTGGCGCTGGGACAGACGGTACTGGCAAAAGCCTGCATTGCCGCAGGCATCGCCTTTGACAGCGCGCAAGCGCACTCGGCGCTCTACGATACCGAACAAACAGCCCTGCTGTTCTGCGAGATCGTAAACCGCTGGAAACGGCTCGGCGGCTGGCCGCTGCCGCCGGTTGAGGCGTAACAGACATAAAAAAGGCGACCCGCGGGTCGCCTCTTTTTTTACCTGACGCTTATTCGGCGTCCGGCGTTTCGCTTTTGTATTTCGCTGCGGTCTCAGCGATCAGCGTCTGCAGCTCGCCGCGCTGGTACATTTCAATGATGATGTCGCAACCGCCAACCAGCTCGCCGTCAACCCACAGCTGCGGGAAGGTGGGCCAGTTTGCGTATTTCGGCAGCTCGGCGCGGATGTCCGGGTTCTGCAGAATATCCACGTAGGCAAAACGCTCGCCGCATGCGGACAGCGCCTGCACGGCCTGGGCGGAGAAGCCGCAGCTTGGCAGTTTCGGGGAGCCTTTCATGTACAGCAGAATCGGGTTTTCGGTGATCTGGCGCTGAATTTTTTCGATGGTGTCGCTCATTGTTTACTTCCTCAAGCTTAATACGGCAGTCAATAGCCTGTTATTGTAGCGGGTTGCTGGCGGGTGGGAAAACAGCATTTGCGGTGCCGTTACGCCCTGACCGCCGGGCCGCGGTTAAACATACATGAAGAATAACATTTTTCTTACCTGTACCCCATGAAATCTCGTCAGGCTGATTGCGCCAACATAATGTGCGCCCCCACGCGTATTTGACGAAATGGCTATTAACTTTGCCTCTTTTTTTCGATTAGAATCGTCTGGTTTTGGAATACTATAAGCTCGCATTGTTGCCTGCATCTCACGAGGGACTAGCCAGTGGCGCGTATTAAGACAATCTCAGTCACGCTCTGTGCTGTAATACTGACAACATTTACCTTCATCGCAACGCCCCAGGCGGTTGCGTCCGAACACGCGCGTCCGGCCGCGGTACACAAGAGCAGCACCGCCGCCAGCGCCAAAGTTAAAAAGAAAAGCGCACCAGCCAAAAAGACGGCGAGTAAAAGCACCAAAAGCAGCACGGCGGATAAGAAAAAACGCACCACGGTAAAAAAACGCACCACAACGTCCAGCTCCACCCCCGTCACCGCCCGTCAGCGCACCGCCTCTCGCACCCTTAGCCGTACCGCTTCCGTCAGCGCCAGCGCCGCCTGCCGCAAAAATCGTAGCGCAAAACAGCGCGCAGCCTGCCTGCAAACGCGCAGCGCCAAAGGCGTCACCATCGCCGACGCGCATAAAATCCGCGTGCAGAAAGCCCAGAAAACCGCGATGTCTAAACTGATGCAGCAGATCGGCAAGCCCTACCGCTGGGGCGGCAACTCGCCGCGCACCGGTTTCGATTGCAGCGGGCTGGTGTGGTACGCCTATAAGGATCTGGTCAAGTTTCGTATTCCGCGCACCGCCAACGAGATGTATCACCTGCGCGACGCCTCCCCTGTCGATCGCGGCGCGCTGGAAACCGGCGATCTGGTGTTCTTCCGCACCCAGGGACGCGGCACCGCGGATCACGTGGGCGTCTATATGGGTAACGGCAAGTTTATCCAGTCCCCGAGCAGCGGCCAGGGCATTCAGGTCACCAGCCTGAGCGAGGACTACTGGAAACGCCACTACGTTGGCGCCCGCCGGGTTATGACCTCCAGCACCATTCGCTAGCCGGTGCTCAATAAAAAAAGGAGAAGGTCGCCCTTCTCCTTTTTTGTTGCCTGTCGTTCCTGCGCCGTTACTCCGCAGGGCAGATTTCCGCCTGCGGTTTACGCGAGGAGATCAGCACCAGCAGCAGGCCAGCGGCGGCAATGATCGCCCCCATCACCGGCACCACGCTGTACCCCAGCCCGGCGGAGATCACCGCCCCACCGGCCGCCGCGCCCAGCGCGTTACCGAGGTTAAACGCCCCGATATTGACCGACGACGACAGGCCCGGCGCCTCGCTGGCAACGCGCATCACACGCATCTGCAGCGGGGGCACCACCGCGAAGGTTGCCGCGCCCCACACCACCATACTTAGTGCCGCACCGGGTTGGCTCTGCGCCAGCCACGGGATCGCTGCCATAATGACGATCAGCAGCAGCAGAAACCCTTTCAGCGTGCCGTTCACCGAGCGGTCAGCCAGCTTACCGCCCAGGTAGTTGCCAAGGGAGAAGCCCACGCCAATCAGCACCAGCATCCCGGTCACAAACGCCGGCGAGGCGTTGGTCACGTGATGAAGTACCGGCGCAATATAGGTATAGAGGGTGAACATCGCCCCGGCGCCCAGCACCGTGGTCAGCAACGCGCTCAGCACCTGCGGACGCACCAGCACCGCCAGCTCTTTACGCACGTCGGGACGCGCCCCTGCTCCGCCTTTTGGCAGCGACAGCCACAGGCTGACCATGGCGATCAGGCCCAGCGCGGCAGTGGCGAGGAATGACATCCGCCAGCCGATGGTTTCCCCAAGCCAGGTCGCCGCCGGTACACCGCCGATATTGGCGATGGTCAGCCCCATAAACATGGTCGCCACCGCGCTGGCCTGCTTCTCGCGCGGCACCACGCTGGCGGCCACCACCGACCCCAGCCCAAAGAAGGCGCCGTGGTTGAGGCTGGTGAGGATGCGCGACAGCATCAGCGTGGTGTAGTCCGGCGCAATGGCGGATAGCACGTTGCCGAGGGTGAAGATCGCCATCAGGAAGATCAGGGCGCTGCGCCGGGCGCGATGCGACAGCAGCAGCGTCATGATCGGCGCACCAATCATAACCCCCACGGCGTACGCGCTGATAAGCATACCGGCGGCGGGAATGGAGACGTCCACGCCGCGGGCGATGACCGGCAGCAGCCCCATCGGTGAGAATTCAGTGGTGCCGATACCAAAAGCGCCGATGGCCAGCGCCAGAAGCGGATAGTTGATTTTCAATGTGTTAACTCCGGGTCGCTCGCCGGGATAACCGCTTACGACCGATACCGCGCAGGCGGCGATGACTGTGAGGGCGACAGGATGCCAGCTTGACGGCGAAAACAGAAGTCACAAAATCGGCAAAGAATTATTGCTGTTTTGTTGATAATCGAAGGGAGAGATGCGAGGCAGATCACGATTTGTTGCGCAAACGGGAGAAAAGCGGCGCTTCTCTCCCGTCTGAAGGGGTAGTGCTTAGTGCAGAACCGCGGTCAGCGCGCCAAAAACGATGAGGCCCAGCGTGACGACGGTAGTAACCAGCGAAAATTTTAGATCTTTATTCATTTTCCGACTCCTGATTGTCCCTATAAAATGTAGGTCTGGATCATTTTTGCATAGTTAGCGGCAAAAATCCTCCGGGATTTAGTTTGATATGCGTTTTATCGCTTCCCCTTTTGCTGCGAATCAGCCAAAATTCGTCGCTAAATTATTTTGATTACCGGCCACTATCCCCTCCTGACGTCTGGTGTGACTTCCCCGGTTTTGCGCAACACAACATTGTTGCAACCGAGGCTTAACACAGGCAAACGTTTACCTTGAATATTTTCAGGAGGTTAGAGGATGGTCTGGAGTGATATACAATGGCAACAATAAAAGACGTAGCGAAAAAAGCAAACGTATCCACAACCACAGTTTCACACGTTATTAACAAAACCCGTTTCGTGGCGGAAGAGACGCGCAACGCGGTGTGGGCGGCCATCAAAGAGCTGCACTACTCCCCGAGTGCCGTGGCCCGCAGCCTGAAGGTGAACCACACCAAGTCCATCGGCCTGCTGGCGACCAGCAGCGAAGCGGCCTACTTTGCCGAAATCATCGAAGCGGTCGAGAAGAACTGCTTCGAGAAGGGCTACACCCTGCTGCTCGGCAACGCCTATAACAACCACGAGAAGCAGCGCGCCTACCTGTCAATGATGGCGCAAAAGCGCGTCGACGGCCTGCTGGTCATGTGCTCCGAGTATCCGGATTCGCTGATCAGCATGCTGGAAGAGTACCGCCATATCCCGATGGTGGTGATGGACTGGGGCGAAGCGCGCGCCGACTTTACCGACTCGGTGATTGATAACGCCTTCGAAGGCGGCTACATGGCCGGGCGCTACCTGATTGAACGCGGCCACCGCGACATCGGCGTTATTCCGGGTCCGCTGGAGCGCAACACTGGCGCTGGCCGTCTGGCGGGCTTTATGAAGTCGATGGAAGAGGCGCAGATTTCCGTGCCGGAAAGCTGGATTGTGCAGGGCGATTTCGAGCCGGAGTCCGGGTATCGCGCCATGCAGCAGATCCTCTCCCAGTCGCATCGCCCGACCGCGGTGTTCTGCGGCGGCGATATCATGGCGATGGGTGCCATCTGCGCCGCCGACGAGATGGGGCTGCGCGTCCCGCAGGATATCTCGGTGATAGGCTATGATAACGTGCGCAACGCCCGCTACTTCAGCCCGGCGCTGACCACCATCCATCAGCCGAAAGACTCCCTCGGTGAAACGGCGTTCAACATGCTGCTGGACCGCATCACCAGCAAGCGCGAAGAGTCCCAGACCATCGAAGTACATCCGCGTCTGATCGAACGCCGCTCCGTGGCCGACGGCCCGTTCCGCGACTACCGCCGTTAATTCCCGGCCGGGAGCCTGTCACTCAGGCTCCCGCAGCCACTCCCGATTCAGCGTCTCACTGTCTCCCAGATAATCCAGCAGCCACTGTAGCGCTGGCGAGGTATCGTTTTGCCGCCACGTCAGGCAGCAGGCCGCATCCGGAAACGGATTCTCCAGCGTCAGCGCTTTCCACTCCCCGCTTAGCAGCCACGGCCTGGCGACGTGCGACGGCACCATGCCGATGCACAGCCCCGCGCTCAGGCACTCCTCGCCAGACGGCCAGTCCGGGGCCACCAGCCGCCGCTGGTTGTCGAGCAGCCAGGTGATGCGTTTGGGCAGCGAGCGCGAGGTGTCTTCCAGCACCAGCGACGGCCAGTTGCGCAACAGGTCATCGCTCAGCGCCTCATCGCGTTGCGCAAGCGGATGGTGGGCCGCCACCACGCACTGCCAGCTCAGCATGCCCATATCGCGAAAGGCGTAACGTCCGCCGACCGGGATTGCCTGGGTGGCGCCGATGGCCAGCTCCACGCGCTCGTCCGCCAGCGCATCCCACACGCCGTTAAACACCTCCTGGGCCACCAGCAGTTCAACGTCCGGGAAGTGGCGATAGAAGTCGAGCACCAGCTGGCGGGTGCGCTCCGGCCGCACAATGTTATCCACCGCAATGGCCAACTGACCGCGCCAGCCGTTGGCTATCTGCTGGCACTGCTGGCGCGTGACCATCATTTTTTTGATAACAGAGCGCCCCTCTTTGAGAAACCACGCCCCGGCGGGCGTCAGGGCGACGTCGCGATGGCGTCGCTCAAACAGCGGTACCGCCAGCCACTCCTCCAGCTGACGCACGGTATAACTGACGGCGGACGGCACGCGATGCAGCTCCTGCGCGGCGGCACTGAAACTGCCGTTGCGCGCCACGGCGTCGACCACTTCAAGGGAATATTCAGACCACATGGTGTTTTGCCTGCAAAATTTTTGAATGCAACCTGCAAATATTACCGTTTCACAAGCCGGAACGCACTTCTTACACTCACGCCCCGTCAACCTGCCGCCGTTAAAACGAGAAATACCATGCGACCATCTAAAGGATTTTTATTCTGGCTTGCCGGGCTGAGCGTGCTCGGCTTTCTGGCAACCGACATGTACCTGCCGGCCTTTGCCGCGATACAGCAGGATTTACAGGTCCAGCCCGCCGCGGTGAGCGCCAGCCTGAGCCTGTTCCTGGCCGGCTTTGCGCTGGCGCAGCTGCTGTGGGGACCGCTCTCTGACAGCTATGGCCGCCGCCCGATTCTGCTGATCGGCCTGGCTATTTTTGCCCTCGCGAGCCTCGGCATGGTGTGGGTGGAGAGCGCCACCGGCCTGCTGGTGCTGCGCTTTATTCAGGCGCTGGGGGTGTGTGCCGCCGCGGTGATCTGGCAGGCGCTGGTGACCGATTACTACCCGATGAACGCCCGGCGCATTTTCGCCACCATCATGCCGCTGGTAGGGCTCTCGCCTGCCCTCGCCCCGCTGCTAGGCAGCTTCATCCTCAGCCACAGCGGCTGGCAGACCATTTTCGTGGTGCTGTTCGCCATTACCGTGGCGCTGATGATCCCGGCCCTGCGCCTGAAGCCGCTGCCGAAAAAAGCTGCCGCCGCCGATGCACCGGCCCTGCGCTTTGGCGCCCTGCTGCGGTCGCGGGTGTTCAGCGGCAACGTGCTGATCTACGCCGCCTGCTCCGCCAGCTTCTTCGCCTGGCTGACCGGCTCGCCGTTTATCCTGAGCGAAATGGGCTACGGCCCCGGCATTATCGGTCTGAGCTATGTTCCGCAGACCATCGCGTTTCTGATTGGTGGCTACGGCTGTCGTAGCGCGCTGCAGAAGTGGTCCGGCCCACGCATGCTGCCCTGGCTGTTGATCGCCTTTGCCCTGAGCGTCGCCGCCACCTGGGCGGTGGGCCTGCTGGCAACCCCGTCGCTGACGCTGCTGCTGATCCCGTTCTGCGTGATGGCGATGGCCAACGGTGCCATCTACCCCATCGTGGTGGCTGCCGCGCTGCTGCCCTTCCCGCAGGCTACCGGCCGTGCAGCGGCGCTGCAAAACACCCTGCAGCTGGGGCTGTGCTTCCTGGCAAGTCTGGTGGTATCGGCGCTGGTCGCCTGGCCACTGGCGGCCACTACCGGCGTGATGCTGGGCACCATCGTGCTGGTCGCCCTTGGCTGGAAGCTTCAGGCCGTCGCCCCCGCCGCGTCGCCTGTCGCTGTGCAGGAGTAATAACTCAGGCGATAATGTTATTCTCGCCTAATTAGTTTGCTAAGATTTAATCTTGAACCCCCCCGCAGCGGGGCCTATACTGATCCCCGTTTCTGCACCCGGTAGTACCCTAAAATCAAGCAGAAACGGGGGGTTTGGAACGCCCCTCATCACCACGGACGGCAATTCTGGCAAGGGTTTTCATCCCTTCCTCTGTTCATCGTCAGAAATCAGGCACGCGGTGTAAACCGTGATAATTCTCTCATTCCTGAAATTGCGACTACGCTGTTTTAAGGTTCCGATCACAGGTGGGTGATGGAGAAGCTATGAGTTCATCATGTATAGAAGAAGTCAGCACACAGAATAACGAGTGGTACCGTATCGTTAACGAGCTGCTCAGCCGCGCGGACGTTCACATCAACGGCAGCGCCCCCGGCGATATTACGGTTCACAACCCGCACTTTTTTAAACGCGTTCTGCAGGAAGGCTCGCTGGGCCTCGGCGAGAGCTACATGGACGGCTGGTGGGACTGCGACCGGCTCGATCTCTTTTTCACCCGCGTGCTGCGCGCCGGGCTGGAAAAGCAGCTTCCGCATCATTTCAAAGATACCCTGCGCATCCTCGGGGCCCGTCTGTTTAACCTGCAAAGCCGCAAGCGTGCCTGGATGGTGGGCAAAGAGCACTACGATCTCGGCAACGACCTGTTCAGCCGCATGCTCGATCCGGCGATGCAGTACTCCTGCGGCTACTGGAAAACCGCCGACAATCTGGCGGATGCCCAGCAGGCCAAGCTGAAACTCATCTGTGAAAAGCTGGAGCTGAAGCCGGGCATGACGCTGCTGGATGTCGGCTGCGGCTGGGGCGGGCTGGCGGAGTATGCGGCGCGCCACTACGGCGTGAGCGTGCACGGCGTCACCATCTCTGCCGAGCAGCAGAAGATGGCCCAGGCGCGCTGCGCAGGGCTGGACGTCACTATCCGTCTGCAGGATTATCGCGATCTCAACGAGCAGTTCGACCGGGTGGTTTCGGTAGGGATGTTTGAGCACGTTGGTCCGAAAAACTACGCCACCTATTTCGAGGTGGTGGATCGTAACCTCAAACCCGACGGCCTGTTCCTGCTCCATACCATCGGGTCGCGCACCACCGATAACAACGTCGATCCCTGGATCAACAAGTACATCTTCCCCAACGGCTGCCTGCCGTCGGTACGCCACATCGCGAACGCGGCGGAAAAGCACTTCGTGATGGAAGACTGGCACAACTTCGGCCCGGACTA
The DNA here is from genome assembly GCF_000463155.2 of Siccibacter turicensis LMG 23730. Lineage (GTDB taxonomy): Bacteria > Pseudomonadota > Gammaproteobacteria > Enterobacterales > Enterobacteriaceae > Siccibacter > Siccibacter turicensis. The sequence goes on from NZ_AWFZ01000028.1 coordinate 212,197, forward strand.
CGATAAAACGCTGATGGCGTGGTATGCGCGTTTCCAGGCCGCCTGGCCGGAGATCGCCGATAACTACTCCGAGCGTTTTTACCGCATGTTCACCTACTACCTGAACGCCTGTGCCGGGGCGTTTCGGGCGCGTGACATCCAGCTGTGGCAGGTGGTATTCAGCCGCGGCGTGGAAAACGGCCTGCGCGTAGCACGTTAATGACGCCTCTCCCCGACCCTGTCGGGGAAGGTGTGACCTTTCTCACGGTTTCCCACACCTTATCTCGCCGGTAGTGATCTGCTTAACAATTAAGTCATTATGCGTTGGAAACCGGTTTCCATGTTGTTTCACAATCATGACGCCCCTACGACATCACAAGGAAAACGTCATGAGCCTGTATCAGAACATGGTCCATGTTATCGAAAACAAAATTACCCCACTGGCCGGTGCGATGGGCTCGCAACGGCACGTGGTCGCGATCCGCGACGGCTTTCTCGCCGCGCTGCCGTTTATGATTATTGGTTCGTTTCTGCTGGTGTTTATCTTTCCGCCCTTCTCCCCCGATACGCAAAACGCCTTCTGCCGCGGCTGGCTGGATCTGTCGCTGAAATACCGCGAACAGCTGATGCTGCCGTTCAATCTCAGCATGGGGGTGATGACCTTTTTCATCTCGGTTGGCATCGGTGCCAGCCTCGGTAAACACTACAAGCTCGATCCGACCATGACCGGTCTGCTGGCCTTTATGGCGTTTTTGCTGGTGGCCGCCCCTTACAAAGACGGGCAGATCTCCACCCAGTACTTCTCCGGTCAGGGCATCTTCACCGCGCTGATTACTGCTATCTACGCCAGCGAAATGTACGCCCTGCTGAAGCGGCGCAATATCACCATTCGCCTGCCGAAAGAGGTGCCAACCGGCGTGGCGCGCTCGTTTGAGATCCTCATTCCGGTAGTGGTGATTATCGCCACCCTGCACCCGCTGAATCTGATTATTGAGAGCACCACCGGGATGATCCTGCCGGAAGCCATCATGCATCTGGTTTCCCCGCTGGTCGCCGCCTCGGACTCCCTGCCGGCGGTGCTGATTTCGGTGCTGATCTGCCAGATCCTGTGGTTTGCCGGCATTCACGGGGCGCTTATCGTCACCGGCATCATGAACCCGTTCTGGATGGCTAACCTGTCGGCCAACCAGGCGGCGCTGGCGGCGGGCAGCGCGCTGCCGCACGTCTATCTCCAGGGCTTCTGGGACCACTATCTGCTGATTGGCGGCGTGGGCTCCACCCTGCCGCTGGCGCTGCTGCTGCTGCGCAGCCGGGCGGTGCACCTGCGCACCATCGGCAAGATGGGCGTGGTGCCGAGCTTCTTTAACATCAACGAGCCGATTCTGTTTGGCGCCCCGGTGATCATGAACCCGGTCTTTTTCCTGCCGTTTACGCTGATCCCGATGGTCAACGCCATCCTCGCCTGGACCGCGACTAAACTTGGCTGGGTGGCGCAGGTGGTTTCCCTGACCCCGTGGACCACCCCAGCGCCAATTGGTGCCTCCTGGGCCGCCAACTGGGCGGTCAGCCCGGTGATAATGTGCCTGGTGTGCATGGTGATGTCGGCGCTGATGTACTACCCGTTCCTGAAAGCCTACGAGCGCACCCTGCTCCAGCAGGAAGCCAACGATAACGTTAAAAGTGACACTGTCACTGCAAGCTGATTTTTTCTCACCCTGAGAGGATGCAATGGACTACGTTTTTCCGAAGAATTTCTGGTGGGGCAGCGCAAGCTCCGCGCCGCAAACCGAAGGTGAAAGCCTGCGCTATGGTAAAAGCCCCACCGTCTGGGATCACTGGTTTGACGCCCAGCCGGAGCGCTTCCATCAGGGCGTCGGCCCGGCAGATACCTCTACCTTCTACCAGAACTGGAAGGCGGATATCGCCCTGCTCAAGCAGCTCAACCACAACAGTTTCCGCACCTCAATTTCCTGGGCGCGGCTGATCCCGGACGGGACGGGTGAGGTTAACCCCGAGGCGGTCGCGTTCTATAACCAGGTGATCGATGAGCTGCTGGCCCAGGGGATCCCCCCGTTCATCAACCTGTTCCACTTTGATATGCCGATGGTGATGCAGGAGAAAGGCGGCTGGGAGAGCCGCGAGGTGGTGGACGCCTATGAACACTATGCCCGCACCTGCTTCTCGCTGTTTGGCGACCGGGTAAAAACCTGGTTTACCTTCAACGAGCCGGTGGTGCCGGTGGAAGGCGGCTACCTGTACGATTTCCACTACCCGAACGTGGTGGATTTCCGTCGCGCCGCCAGCGTGGCCTATCACACGGTGCTCGCCCACGCCCGGGCGGTGAAGGCCTGGCGTGACAGCGGTCGTGACGGGGAGATTGGCATCATTCTTAACCTCACCCCCTCCTACCCGCGCTCGCAGCATCCGGCGGACGTCAAGGCGGCGCACATCGCCGATCTGTTCTTTAACCGCAGCTTCCTCGACCCGGTGCTGCGCGGCAGCTATCCCGAGGATCTGGTCGCCCTGCTGCGGGAGTACGACATGCTGCCGGCCTGCCAGCCGGAGGATGCGGCGTGCATTCGCGACGGCGTGGTGGATCTGCTCGGCGTTAACTACTACCAGCCGCGGCGCATCAAGTGCCGGGACGATGCGGTGAACCCGGCCAGCCCCTTTATGCCGGAGTGGTTCTTCAGCGCCTATGAGATGCCGGGCCGTAAAATGAACCCGTATCGCGGCTGGGAAATTTACGAGCGCGGCATCTATGACATCCTCACCAACCTGCGGGAAAACTACGGCAACCCGCGCTGCTACATCTCGGAAAACGGCATGGGGGTGGAAAATGAGCAGCGTTTTGAAAAAGACGGCAAGATCGATGACCAGTACCGCATTGAGTTCGTTCGCGAGCACCTGAAGTGGCTGCATAAAGGCATCAGCGAAGGCAGCAACTGTCTGGGCTATCATATGTGGACCTTTATCGATAACTGGTCCTGGTGTAACGCCTATAAGAACCGCTACGGATTTGTCTCCCTCGATCTCGACACCCAAAAGCGCACCATGAAGCGCAGCGGGGAGTGGTTCAGCCAGACGGCGGAACGCAACGGCTTTGACGAGTAGCTTACGGCGGGCATCATGCCCGCCTGCTTTGCAGGAAACGACCATGTCCAATATTAACGACGTCGCGCGACTGGCCCAGGTGTCTAAAGCCACAGTGTCGCGGGTACTGAGCGGCAGCCGCGGCGTAAAGGAAGCCAGCCGTCTGGCGGTGCTGCGCGCCGCCGACGCGCTCAACTATAAGCCCAGCGCCATCGCCCGCTCGCTCACCAACCAGACCACCCACTGCATCGGGGTGATCTGCGCCACCGAGCACGTTCAGCAGTCTACCGGCTACCTTCAGGCGCTGGAGAAGCAGCTGAGCCAGCATCGCAAGCACCTGCTGCTGCGCTTTGCCAGCGATGCCCATGCGGTGACGCAGGCCGTGGATGAGCTCTCCGGCGGGCTGTGCGATGCCCTGCTGGTGGTGGGGGCGCGCTTTGCGCTGCCCGACATGCAAGAGGAGGTCATTTTCATTGACTGCCTGAGCGCCCCGGCGGCGCTGAGCATCTCCTGCGACCGGCGCTTCGCGGCGCAAACGGCGGTGGAGTACCTGAGCCGCCATCAGCGTCGGGATATCGCGCTGATCAACTTCAGCGGCGGCGAGGCGGCGCAGGAGACGCTGCTGGGCTATCGCGAAGCGGCGGAGAACCACCTCATCCCGTTTAACCGTCAGCGGGTGATCGAGGGCGAAAGCAGCCTGCGGCTGGCGCTGCAAAAGCTCATCAACAGCGGCGTGAAGTTTAACGCCCTGCTGGTGACCGATGATGCGCAGGCGCAGGAGGCGATGGCAATGCTGGACGACTACCAGATTCGGGTGCCGGAGCAGGTGCTGGTGTTCAGTCTGGACGGCAGTACGCGTCTGCCTGGCCAGGCAGCGATTCCGGCCATTGAGTATTCGCTGGAAGGGATTGCGCGGCGGGCGGTCGCCCGGCTGCTGGGGCTGGGCGACCCGTCAGACAGGGTGCGCGGCACCCTGCTGTGCGACTAACTTACTGCTCGGCGGCGTCCTGCACCGCAGCAGCAATGGCCGCTTCACGGCTGGCCATCACGCGCTCGACGGTATCCACTACCGCCTGTGTCTGCGGGTCGATCTCAATGTTGACCCGCTGACCCAGCTTTCTGCTACCAAGCGTGGTGCGCTGCAGCGTTTCCGGGATCAGGTGTACGCAGAAGCGCGTCGCGGTGGTCTCCCCGACCGTCAGGCTGATGCCGTCCACCCCGATGTAACCCTTCTGCAGAATGTACTTCATCAGCTCCGGCTGCTGGAGCCTGAACCAGATCTGGCGGTTGTTCTCAGAGGTGAGGATTTTCGCCACCTCGGCGGTGGTCATGATATGGCCGGACATCAGGTGGCCGCCGATCTCATCGTTGAACTTCGCGGCACGCTCGATGTTTACCACGTCGCCCTCGCGCAGTTCGCCAAGGTTGGTGACGCGCAGCGTCTCTTTCATCAGATCGAAGCTGACCCGGTTGCCGTTGATCTCCGTTACCGTCAGGCAGCAGCCGTTGTGCGCCACCGAGGCACCGGTTTCCAGGCCCGGCAGCAGGTCGTCCGGCAGTTCCACCACATGGGTGCGGAAGTTCGGTTTTTCGTCGATGCTGACCACTTTTGCGGTGCCCTGTACGATACCCGTAAACATTATTCTCTCTCCTCAATCCGTAACGCGGTCTGCGCCGCAACGCTCTGTTCAGCACAATAACAGGTGGAAAATCCCCTTGCCAGCCCGCGTCACTTTTCGTGCACTATTTCACTGGCTTAATGAATAACTGACGCTACAATAGTCAGCAATTCCCCGCACTCTCTTCTTGCTGCCACGTATGGCGGCTTTTTTGTCTCTCATATAACAACAATACAGGTGTTCACGTGCAGAAGTACTCCAGCGAAGCGCGTCAGTTACTCGCTCTGGCGATACCGGTGATCCTTGCGCAGGTCGCGCAGTCATCGATGGGTTTTGTTGATACCGTGCTGGCCGGCGGCTACAGCGCCACCGACATGGCGGCGGTCGCCATCGGCACCTCTATCTGGCTGCCGGCGATCCTCTTCGCCCACGGCCTGCTGCTGGCGCTGACCCCCACCATCGCGCAGCTTAACGGTGCGGGCCGTCGCGATCGCGTCGCCCACCAGGTGCGTCAGGGCTACTGGCTGGCGGGCTTCTCGTCGGTGCTGGTGATGGTGGTGCTGTGGAACGCCGGTCATATCATTCACGCCATGCATGATATCGACCCGAAAATGGCGGATATCGCGGTGGGCTACCTGCGCGCGCTGGTGTGGGGCGTACCGGGCTACCTGCTCTTCCAGGTGGCGCGTAACCAGTGCGAAGGGCTGGCGAAAACCAAGCCCGGCATGGTGATGGGCTTTATCGGGCTGCTGGTGAACATCCCGCTTAACTATATTTTCATCTACGGCCATTTCGGCATGCCGGAGCTGGGCGGCGTCGGCTGCGGTGTGGCAACCGCCGCGGTCTACTGGGTGATGTACCTCTGCATGACGCTGTGGGTGCGCCGCGCGCGCTCCATGCGCGACATCACCGCCGATTCGCGCTTCGAGAAGCCGGACTGGCAGGTGCTGAAGCGTCTGACCCAGCTTGGCCTGCCGATTGCGCTGGCGCTGTTCTTTGAGGTGACGCTGTTTGCCGTGGTGGCCCTGCTGGTGTCGCCGCTGGGAATCGTTGACGTGGCCGGCCACCAGATCGCGCTTAACTTCAGCTCGCTGATGTTCGTCCTGCCGCTGTCGCTGGCGATGGCCGTGACCATTCGCGTCGGCTACCGTCTGGGCCAGGGCTCGGCGGAGCAGGCCAAGACCTCTGCCCTCACCGGCCTGATGGTGGGTGTCGGCATGGCGTGCGTGACGGCGCTGTTCACCGTAACGCTGCGCGAGCAAATTGCCCTGCTGTACAACGACAACCCGGCGGTGGTCGCGCTGGCGTCGCAGCTGATGCTGCTGGCGGCCATCTATCAGCTCTCCGACTCCATCCAGGTGATCGGCAGCGGCATTCTGCGCGGCTACAAGGACACCCGCTGGATCTTCTATATCACCTTCACCGCCTACTGGGTGCTGGGGCTGCCGTCGGGCTACATTCTGGCGCTCACCGACTGGGTGGTGCCGCCGATGGGCCCGGCCGGATTCTGGATGGGCTTTATCATCGGGCTGACCTCTGCGGCGGTGCTGATGATGACGCGGATGCGCTTCCTGCAGCGTCAGCCGCACGCGGTTATTTTACAGCGCGCATCGCGTTAAGGCCCGAGCCGCCTGTGGGCGGCTACTTTCTCTCCATTTTGCGCAGATGCGCAGCAATCGCGTGAATTCAGTGAGAAAATTGCCATTTAGCGCTTGCCAGGCGGCAGGCGGATCGCTAATATTCGTCCCCGCTGTCAGCGACAGTCAGTGCGTTCATAGCTCAGTTGGTTAGAGCACCACCTTGACATGGTGGGGGTCGTTGGTTCGAGTCCAATTGAACGCACCATTTCTCTTCTCAGTGCGTCCGTAGCTCAGTTGGTTAGAGCACCACCTTGACATGGTGGGGGTCGGTGGTTCGAGTCCACTCGGACGCACCATTCATCTTTTCTCCCGTATCACTTCCCTGTTTTCCCAACGCGCTATTTCCCGCGTGCTGCATCACACTCGTCGAAAAAAACACCCGTTATCTCCCTGTTCCTGATAAGACTTTTCCGATTACTGCCGATAACCCCTTTATTCCGCTACGAATAACGAGGATGCGTTGATGGGGTTGCTGAATAAAAAATTATCATTGCAGGGGCTGAAAGGTAAACTTGCCGGCGCGGCCAGCAGCGTGACGGAAACGGTGCAGACGGTGTCGGGCACCACCACCTCCGCGGCCCGGGTCGCCTTTGACGCCACCCGGGCAAAGGCGGTCAGCACCTCGGAAGAGATTCGCAACTTCAACTACAGCGAACTGAAGAAAAAAGAGTACTACAAGCACAAGTTCGTCACCTATAAATCCCTCAGCAGCGCCCGCATCAGCGAGATGTACCGCACCACGTTTGAAGTTGATAAATCCACCCTGGAGATGATCGACGACGTGCGCAGCAGGCTGCCGGTACCGGCAGCCACCATAGACGATATTTTCGAGCAGTGCCGACGGGAAGCGATGCGCCGGGCCATCGCCTCATTTGCGCTGGGCGGCGTGATGCAGGAGATCGACGCCCACAGCGCGGCGAAGTACAGCAACCTGTCGGAAAGCTATACCACCTTCCGCACCCGCGCCGGGAATGCCATGACCGATGACCCGCACTTCGCCGCGATGAAGGATACGCGCTATGAAGCCCGGGCCGAGTGGTCCCTGCTGGAGAACGGCTACAACCGCGCCGACCCGCTCGACCCGTACAGCGCCGATATCGAGCACGTGGTGGCGAAAAAAGCCTTCTACGACGATCTGCTTATCCGCATGGGTACCACCGACGAGGCGTTTTACAGCCTGATTAATTCCCCTGACAACCTGGTCTTTGCCGATGCCTCGCTCAACCGCTCCATGAAGGCCGCAGACGTGAATACCTACCTGCAAAATAACGGGCGTGTCGACCCTCTTGACCCCGCGCTGATTCACGTTGATATCACCCAAAAAGATGGCCAGATCAAAACCGTGACGGTGAACAAAAATGATGTGCAGGAGGCGCTGGACCGCGCCCACGCCCATCAGCAGCACCATCGTCTGGAAGCCGCAAAAGAGGTGGGCGTCACGATGGCGAAAACCGGGGCGACCATGGCGGCCCAGCAGGTGGTAGGGCTGATCGTTCTTGAAACCGTGGACATTTTCATCGATGAGATCAAAGGCCTCTCGCAGGAGGGCCGGATGATCAACAGCGACGGCTGGGTGAAAAACGCCCAGCAGATGAGTGAACGCATCAAAACGCGGCTGACGGCGCGCGTGGAGGAGCGTCAGATCTGGGCCCGCGCCCGCGCGCTCGGCATTGAGAGCGGCATCAGCGGCGCGCTCAGCGTCATTCCGCAGATCCTTATCTCCCTGATCGTCAAAATGCCGGCGTTTGTGCTGGCGCTGATCCGGGAGTGTACCCTCAGCACCGTGCGCTGCGTGCGCGTGCTGGCGAGCAAGGAGCCGGACAAGCTGGCGAACATCAAGGTTATCCTCGCCGGCGCGGCGGCGGGTATCGTCGGGCTTTACGTCGCCCGGGTGATTGGCAACGCCATCGCCACCGTGCCGCTGCTCAACAAATTCAACCACCAGATCACCGACGTGCTGACCGGGCTGGTGGTCACCGCCGTACCGCTTACCGCGATCTATACCTTCGAACAGAATAAAAACCGGCTGCTGTTCACCCTCGGTAACCTGCGCCGCACCGGCGCGGTGCGCCAGAGCGACGCTGCGGTAGAGTAACGCCGTCATCCCTGGCAACAGCGACACCGCTGTTGCCGGGGTCAACCGGCTAGCCGCGCACCGTCAGCGCGTCATACCCTTTCAGCCGATAGGTGAGAAACGACAGGCCCCAGCACACCGCCAGCAGGCCGGTGACGATGAACCCGGCGTTGCCCATCTGCGCATTCAGCGCGCCAACCACCTGCCATACCCCGCCCTCCAGCCCGAGCTTATCCATTAACAGCCCCAGCGCTTCCAGCCCGCCGATAAACAGGGCGATGGCCATCGAACTGCCGGTGATGGTCATGTTGTAGTAGAGCTTGCGCTGCGGCTTGTGGTATGCCCAGCCGTAGGCGCCCACCATCATCAGGCTGTCGAGGGTGTCGATCAGCGCCATGCCGCTGGTGAACAGTACCGGAAACACCAGAATCGCCCACACCGACATGCCATGCGTGGCGCTGGCGGCGGAGAGCCCCAGCACGCCGACCTCCGTGGCGGTGTCAAAGCCGAGGCCAAACAGAAAGCCCACCAGATACATGTGCCAGCTCTTACTGACCAGCCGGAACGCCGGACGAAACAGCCAGCTCATCGCCCCACCCGGCACCCCGTCCGTCGCGTCGACCCCCGCCTCGCCGCGGGTCATGCGCCTGAAGCTGCGCCACACCCCGCGCAGGATCGCCAGGTTGACCAGCGCCATCGCCAGTAAAAACAGCGCCGATACCGCGGTGCCAATCGTGCCGCCGGTATCATGAAGCCAGGCCAGATGGCGGCTGAACGCCGTGGCGGTAGCGGCAATGGCGATGCAGGCCAGCATCACGATGCTGGAGTGACCGAGGGAGAACCACGCCCCGACGCCGGTGGGACGTCGCCCCTGCTGCATCAATTTGCGGGTGACGTTGTCGATGGCGGCGATGTGATCCGCATCCATCGCGTGACGCAGCCCGTAGCTCCAGGCCAGCAGGCTGGCGGCCATCAGCGTCGGTGTATGGCTAAACAGCGTCAGCGCCATCCCCCAGGCGGCAAGGTTAGCGACGCCCAGCGCCAGCAGCAACAGCGCGGCGCGGGGATGAGAAGTAATACGTTGGATTAACATGGTGATAGTCCCGTTCAGAAGAGTGTCGCGGCGGCAATGACCGCCTGACCAAAAGCAATCGCACCGTCCCCGGCGGGAAGCCGCTGCGGAAACAGCACGTCAACATCGTGTAACCAGTGCGCCAGCCGGGCGCGCAGCAGCCGGTTGTGCATCACCCCGCCGCAGCAGACGACGGTGCGCGTCCCGGCCCGCCGCGCTTCGCGCCGTGCCAGCTCTGCCAGCCCCTGGGCCAGCGCGTCATGAAACGCCCAGGCACGTTCGCCGGGGGTGGCGCGCCACGCCAGCCACTGCTGCCAGAAAACCGCCAGATCGAGGTGGTTGCCGTGCAGCGGGAGCGTCACCGGGTGGGTGGGCGGCGCCGCGCTCAGCGCCAGGGCTTCCAGCCGACAGGCGGCCTCCCCCTCGTAGGTCTGGAAGGCCGGGGCGCAGCCCACCGCACAAGCTACCGCGTCAAACAACCGCCCGGCCGAGGAGGCCAGCGGAGCGTTAATGCCGCGCGCCATCGCCCGTGCCAGCGGCTGCCACGGCAGGTGTGACAGCGCCGTCGCCTCGGGGCGCTGCGCCCAGTCCGGGACAAAGGTCTGCCACTGGGCGAGCAGGTTACGCCACGGCTGCCGGGCGCAGAGATCGCCCCCCGGCAGCGGCACCGCGGGTAGCCCGCCGCACCGCACGCTGGTGCGATAGTTGACCGCCAGGCACTCCCCGCCCCACAGCGTGCCGTCGTCCCCCCAGCCGAGGCCGTCCAGCGCCAGGGCAATCACCGTCCCGCCATCGCGCGGCCATCCGTGCTCGGCCAGGCACGCCGCAGCATGGGCGTGATGGTGATGAACGGTCAGCGACGCCAGCCCCATCTGCGCCCCGAGCTGAACGCTGCGGTAGCCCGGATGGGCGTCGGTGACCACCTGCTGCGGGGTGAAATCCCAGATTGCCCCAAGGGTGACCAGCGCCTGCTGCCACTGGGCCTCCACCGCCGCATCCCCCAGGTCCCCGAGATGCTGGCTGAGCACCGCCTGGTCGCCGCGCACCATGCAGAAGGTGTTTTTCATGTCCGCCCCAAGGCACAGCAGCGGCGGCACGTCGTGAAACCCCGGCGGCAGTGGCAGCGCGTCGGGCACGTAGCCCCTGGCGCGGCGCAGCATCTCGCCGCTGGGGCGTACCACCGAGTCGTCCATGCGCTGCAGGATGTCCCGGTTGTGCAGCAGCCAGCCGTCGGCGATGCCGCGCAGCGATTGCAGCGCCTGATCGTTGGTCAGCGCCGGTGGCTGCCCGCTGCGGTTCCCCGAGGTCATCACCAGCGGCCTGCCGAGATCCTGAATCAGCAGATGCTGGAGCGGGTTCGACGCCAGCATCACCCCCACCTCGTTGAGCCCGGGGGCGATGCCCTCGCTGAGCGCCAGGCACGCCTTGTCCACCAGCACCACCGGCGCCGCCGGGGAGGTCAGCAGGCGCCGGGCGGTCACTGGCAGCCTGTCGGCCAGCGCGGCGGGGATCATCACCGCCAGCGGTTTTGTCGGCCGGGCTTTGCGCACCCTGAGCCGGGCCACCGCCGCGTCGTTTCGCGCGTCGCACGCCAGATGAAAGCCGCCGAGCCCCTTAACGGCGACGATCTCCCCGCGGCGCAGGGCCGCCACCGCCGCGTCGAGCGCCGCGTCGCGCACCTCGCGGCTCCCCTTTGCGTGCCAGCATATCTGCGGGCCGCAGGTCGGGCAGGCGGTCGGCTGGGCGTGAAAGCGGCGGTCAGCCGGATCGCGGTACTCCCGCGCGCAGGCCGGACAGAGCGCGAACGGCGCCATCGCGGTATTGGGCCGGTCATACGGCATCGCCCGAATAATGGTGAAGCGCGGCCCGCAGTGGGTGCAGTTGATAAACGGATAGCGGTAGCGCCGCCCGGCGGGATCGTTCATCTCGCGCAGGCACGCCGGGCAGGTCGCGGCATCGGGCACAATCTGGGTGGCCATCTTCCCGCTGCCGCTGGGCAGGATGGTGAAGGCATCAGGCGGCGCATCCCAGCGCCAGGCGCAGGCGGTCACCGCCTCAATGCGCGCCAGCGGCGGGCAGGCCTCGCGAAGCCTGGCGCAGAACGCCTGCCCGTCCCCCAGCAGCCGCACCACCACCCCGGCGCCGTCATTGCTGACGTCGCCGCGCAGGGAAAGCGCCTGCGCGAGCTGCCACACAGCCGGACGAAAACCGACACCCTGCACTTTGCCGCGGATACGTATCAGGGTGCCGTCGGCACCCCTGTCGTCTCGCGCCGCCAGACCGCGGCTCATGCGTGCGCCGCGTCCCGCAGGCGGGACTTCATTTCGCTGTAGCGGGTCTGGGCATAGCTCTCGGCCCACGCCTGATCCTCAATGGCGCTCACCTTCACCGCACAGTATTTGGTTTCCGGAGTTTTGGAGATCGGGTCGAGATTATCCTGGGTCAGCTCGTTGCAGGCGCCGATCCACCACTGATAGGTCATGTAGACGGTACCGACGTTGATGCGCTCGCTGACGTCGGCCCGGCTGATCACCTTCCCGCGACGGGAGTTCACCCATACCAGCTGGCGGTCGGCGATACCAAGCTGCGCCGCATCCTGAGGGTTGATCTGCACAAAGCCCGGCTCGTCGGCAAGGGTTTGCAGCGCCGCGCAGTTGCCGGTCATGGAGCGGCAGGAGTAGTGCCCCACTTCGCGCACTGTGCAGAGCACCAGCGGGTAGTCGGCGTCCGGCACTTCGGCGGGTTTGCGCCACGGGGCGGCGAACAGCTGGCCTTTGCCGCTCGGGGTGTCGAAGCGGTTACCCTGATAAAGATACGGCGTGCCGGGGTGATCCAGGGTCGGACACGGCCACTGCACGTGGCCCAGCTCGCCCATTTTTTCATAGGTGACGCCGTAGAACAGCGGGCAGAGTTCGCGCATTTCGTCCCAGATCTGCTGGTTATCGCGATAGTGCATCGGGTAGCCCATCGCCTGGGCAATCAGGCTGATGATCTCCCAGTCGCGCTTCACGTCGTACTGCGGTTCGATGGCTTTTTCAAAGCGCTGGAAGCCGCGGTCGGCGCAGGTAAACACCCCGCCGTGTTCGCCCCAGGAGGTGGCGGGCAGCAGCACGTCCGCCGCTTCGGCGGTTTTGGTCATAAAGATGTCCTGCACCACCACAAAATCGAGCGCCTCGAACCCCTCACGCACCAGGCCCAGGTCCGCTTCGGTCTGGAGCGGGTCTTCCCCCATGATGTAGTAGGCCTTGACCTTGCCCTCCAGCGCCAGGTGCGGCACTTCGGTGATGCGCACCCCGATCTCCGGGTCCATCAGCGCCGGGTCAACGCCCCAGGCGCGGGCAAATTTTTCCCGTACCGCCGGGTCCACCACGTCCTGATAGCCAGGGAACTGGTTCGGGATCACCCCCATATCGCAGGCGCCCTGCACGTTATTCTGCCCGCGTACCGGGCCAACGCCCACGTGCTCGCGGCCCAGGTTACCGGTGAGCAGCGCCAGGCTGGAGAGCCCTTTCACCACGTCCACCGCCTGGCCGAACTGCGTCACGCCCATGCCCCACATAATGGTGGCCGACGGCGCGGCCGCGTAAGTGCGCATCGCCTGGCGGATCTGCCGGGCGCTGACGCCGGTGATGTGCTCGACGTTTTCCGGGGCGTAGTCCCGCACCGTCTCACGCAGGGCGTCCAGCCCCTCGGTGTAGCGCGCCACGTAGGCTTTGTCGTAGAGGTTCTCCTCCAGCAGCACCCAGATGAAGGCGTTGACCAGCGCCATGTTGCAGCCGTTGTTGATCTGCAAATGCTGGTCGGCGATGCGGGCGGTTTCAATGCGGCGCGGATCGCAGACGATGATTTTCGCCCCGTTCTGCTTCGCCTTGATGACCCGGCGCGCCACGATGGGGTGTGAGTCGGCGCAGTTGTAGCCAAACACCAGCAGGCATTTTGAGTGTTCGAGATCGCCAATGGAGTTGCTCATTGCGCCGTTGCCGAGGGTCTCCTGCAACCCGGCCACGCTCGGGCCGTGGCAGACGCGGGCGCAGCAGTCAACGTTGTTGGTGTTGAGCACCGCGCGGGCAAACTTCTGCATCACGTAGTTGGTTTCATTCCCGGTGCCGCGCGACGAACCGGTGGTCATGATGGCGCGCGGCCCGTGTTGCGCGCGGATCGCGCTCAGACGCTCAGCGGTATAGCGAATCGCCTCGTCCCAGCTTACCGGCTCCAGCTTGCCGCCCTTCTGGTAGCGGATCATCGGCTGGGTCAGACGCGGCGTCAGCAGTTTGGTGTCGTTGAGAAAATCCCAGCCGTAGTAGCCCTTCAGGCACAGCTGGTTCTGGTTGGTGACGCCCTCGGCGGCTTCGGCACGCAGGATGCGGTTGTTTTCGACCACAAGTTTCAGTTTGCAGCCCGCGCCGCAGTAAGGACAAACGCTGGTAATCTTTTTCATCGGTCAATCCGTTTAATAATGAGACGAGGCATCGGGCTCAAAAGCCGGACGCAGAGATGCCGTCCAGAGCGGCACGGCGGCGCTTCTCAAGACTCAGCTGTTCAAGTTTGCTGCGATCGACGCAGACGATGGCGTTGGTGGGGCACACCTGGATACAGGCCGGGCCGTCATCGCTGTGCTGGCACAGGTCGCACTTATTGGCTTCGGCCTTCTCGCTCAGCACGTTGAGACCCGCGCCGCTGTTGCGCACCACCGGACGCAGCACCACCTCCATCGCGCCATACGGGCAGGCCACGACGCAGGTTTTACAGCCGATACAGCGCGACTGATGGACTTCGACAAAGTCCCGGTCGCGGGTGATGGCGCCGTTCGGGCACACTCTGGCGCAGGGGGCGTCTTCGCACTGGCGGCACAGGGTCGCGGTGGAGATATCGACGCCCTTGATGACGTGAATACGCGGCAGAAAGGTTTGCGGCGTCAGGGTGGCACAGTCCTGATCCGCCTGATGGGCGACCACGCAGGCCACTTCGCAGGTACGACACCCGATGCAGCGAGAGGCATCGGCAATAATGAATCGGTTCATCCTTTTTTCCAGCAGTGATAAGCAGTGGCGTTAGCTATACACAAAGCGTGCCAGTATTTAATTTGCTGAAAAACAGAGGGTTACGAAGATCAGAAATAAAAATGGCACTGTCATCGTCACGAATGTCGATGACAGTGCCACCGTGTCGGCACGTCGGCGTCTTACAGGGCGTCGAACTGCGCAAGCCCATCGCGGTCAGCCAGCCGCTGATAAACCGTCTCCACCGCCGCGTTGACCGCCGGGGTCATGGGGTAGTAAAAGCCAACGATGTCCGGCTGAATGCCAATGAAAATCACCTCCCCCACGTCCTCCTTGAGCTGATCCACCAGATAGCTGAGCGGCATCGAGTGGGTGGTCATCAAAAACATGTCGGCGATGTCGGCCGGGTCAATGCGTCGGATCGCCCCCGGTTCCAGCCCCATGTCGGTGGCATCAACGATCAACAACCGCGCCGGACGCTGCTCGCGAATCGCAACGATGTCATTTTCCGGGGCGCTGCCGCCGTCGATGACGATCCACGCGCCCTGCGGGGCGCGCTGGCACATCTCTGCCAGCAGCGGCCCGGCGCCGTCATCGCCCATCATGCTGTTACCCACGCATAACAATACGTCACTCATGCTGCCGCCTTACCATCAGATAGATGGCGTTCTCCTGGTGAATATCGTGCAGCATGCTGAGCAGGTCACGGCTCCACGCCTGCTGCTGTGCGGTCTGCACCGCCTGCGCCGCGCTGAAGGCGTTTGCCAGCAACATGACGTGGCTACTGTCGATGACGATCTCCCCGTAGCGCGGCACGCCTTCCATTTTTCGCCGCGCCTCGCTGCCCGCCTCAAGAGTGCCTATCCAGGCAAGATAGGCCTGCCACTCGCAGGTCAGCACCGCTTCCAGGCAGTCGATCACCCCCAGGTGATGGCCGATGGCGAGGCCGTAGTAGATCACCTGCTGAGCGGCAGGCGGCGTGCCTTCGGCTTCATCGACAAACTTACGACTCAGCTGGCTGAACACCACGCATTCGCTCATCGGCTACGCTCCCCGGCCACCAGCGCGCTCAGACGGGCGACAATCTCGCTTAGCCGTGGGTCGTTCTCGGCGGCCAGCCAGGCGGCAACACGTTCTTCGCCCTCGCTCAGCCGGGCGATAAACCCGTCGGCGATCTCGCGCCCGTAGCGGTACCCGGCGAGGCAGCGCGCTTCGCGGTCAATGCGTACCCGCAGCGGCTGCACCATCTCCGGATGCAGAACCGCGGTCGGCAGGTTGTCCGCCTCACCGGGGGCGCGCGCGTGGATCTTCTGCTCCAGCAGGCCGAGCGCCAGGGCAAAGCCGTAGAGGGTGGCCGCCGGGGTCGGCGGGCAGCCCGGAATATAGACGTCTACCGGCACGATTTTGTCGGTGCCGCCCCAGACGCAGTAGAGATCGTGGAAGATGCCCCCGGAGTTGCCGCAGGCCCCGTAAGAGATACAGATTTTCGGGTCCGGCGCGGCTTCCCAGGCCCGCAGCGCCGGGGCGCGCATGGCGCGGGTGACCGCCCCGGTGAACAGCAGAATGTCGGCATGGCGTGGTGACGGCACCACCTTAATGCCGAAGCGTTCGGCATCGAACAGCGGCGACAGGGTGGCGAAAATTTCGATTTCGCAGCCGTTGCAGCCGCCGCAGTCCACGCGGTAGACATACGCCGAACGCCGGATGTTCTTCAGCAGCGCGGTTTTCATGCGCGCGATGGACTCCTCCACCGGCAGCGGCTGGGGCATCCCCTGGGCGTCGCGGGAGTCAGGAAAGGCGATCATAGGGCCTCCTTCAGGTCGCGGGTGAGATCGATTTCGCCGGCGGGGGTTAACCCCTGCTGGCGTTTGCAGGCCGGACAGGTTTCAAAGCTGGCGCGCCGCGCCTCGGCCAGGGTGTCGCCGTTGTGGATCAGCAGCGCGATAACGTAATCAATCTCTTTCTGTACCGCCCACGGGCGGTGACACGCCCGGCAGCGGCAGAGTGCGAAGCGCGACTGCTGGAGCAGATCGCTTTTCTGCCACACCGCCAGCTCGTAAGCCTGCGAGAGGCGGATCGCCGCGGTCGGACACACCTCTTCGCAGCGTCCGCAGAAGATGCAGCGCCCCAGGTTAAACTGCCAGGCGAGCTGCCCGCCCGGCAGGTCGGTTTCCACCGTCAGGGCATTGGAGGGACAGGCATTGACGCAGGCGGCGCAGCCGATGCACTGCTGCGGATCGTGCTCCGGCTTGCCGCGAAAGTGGCGCTCCACCTCGATGGGAGCCAGCGGGTATGACCCGGTGACCACCCCACGCCCGAGGGCTTTTTTGATAAAGGTAAACATGATGACTCCGGTGTCAGGCTGCGCCTATTTCAACGGTGAATTCGTGCGCTCGATGCTGTAGCGTTCGAGCTCTTTATAGGGCACCACCTGGCTGCGCTTTTTCCGCACGTCCACCACCGTCATGCGGTCGGTGCAGGAGTAGCACGGGTCCAGGCTGCCGATGATCAGCGGCGCGTCCGACACCGTGTTGCCGCGCAGCATGTAGCGCAGCGTCGGCCAGTTGGCGTAGGTGGCTGCCCGGCAGCGCCAGCGCCACAGCTTCTGGTTGTCGCCGGTCATGCTCCAGTGGATGTCGTCCCCGCGCGGCGCTTCGGAGAAGCCGAGCGCAAAGCGGTGCGGAATATAGGTGAAGCCGTCTACCATCAGCGGGCCGCCGGGCAGGTTATCCAGCCCGAAGTCGATCATGTTCAGCGCGGTATAGACCTCGTTGATGCGCACCCGCAGGCGGGAGATCACATCGCAGCCCTGCTCCACGTGAAGCGTCATCGGCAGCAGGCCGTAGCCCGCAAACGGATGATCGACCCGGGTATCCCGCGCATGGCCGCTGGCGCGCACCATCGGCCCGACGTTGCTGAAGTCCCGGGCGACCTGCGGGTCGAGACGGCCAATCCCGGCGGTGCGCTGTTCGATATGCGGGGTGCTGAGCAGCACCTCCACCAGCTCCTGCACCTCACGGCGCATCTGCTGGGCCAGCTGTCGGGTCTTCACCATGTCGTCCCGGAGCAGATCGCGCCGGATGCCGCCGATGAGATTCATCCCGTAGGTTTTGCGCGCCCCGGTGAGGATCTCCGCCATCTTCATGGAGGCTTCGCGCACCCGGAAAAACTGCATAAAGCCGGAGTCGAACCCGACAAAGTGGCAGGCCAGCCCGAGGTTAAGCAGATGGGAGTGCAGCCGCTCCACCTCCAGCAGAATGGAGCGGATCATCTGCGCGCGCGCCGGCACCACGATGCCCATGGCGTTCTCCACCGAGGTGGCATAGGCGGTGCTGTGGGCAAACCCGCAGATGCCGCAGACGCGGTCCGACAGAAAGGTGACCTCGTTGTAGCCCATGCGCGTTTCCGCCAGCTTCTCCATGCCGCGATGGACGTAAAACAGACGGTAGTCGGCATCGATGATGTTCTCGCCGTCAACAAACAGGCGAAAGTGCCCCGGCTCGTCGGAGGTAACGTGCAGCGGGCCTATCGGCACCACGTTGTTCTTTTTACTCCCCAGTTCGTTGATGAACTCATAGGTTTCGCTGTCCGAGGTCGGGGCCGGGCGCTGACGGTAGTCCATGCTGTCCTTGCGCAGCGGATAGAGCGCCTCCGGCCAGTCGTCCGGCAGCACCAGACGGCGCTCGTCCGGCAGGCCGACCGGCGTGATGCCGTACATGTCGCGCACCTCGCGCTCGCCCCATACCGCCGCCGGGACGCGCGGCGTTACCGACGGGTACTCCGGGTTCGCGGCGTCCACCTCGATGCGTACGGTGATCCAGCACTTTGTCCCCTGCTCCATCGACAGCACGTAGTAGACCGCATAACTGCCGCACAGCTGGCGCTCATCGTTGCCGAACAGCACCGACAGCCAGCCGCCCTGCTGATAGTAGAGGTACTCCACCACCTCCGGCAGGCCGTTAATTTTTACCGTGATGGTCAGCTGGTCTTTGGTCTGCCAGGCCTCGTCCAGCACCACGCCCGGAAAGGCCTGATGCAGCGCGGCGAGATAGCCCTGACCGATTTTTTCTTCACTCATGATTTGTTCCCGACATCACGCAGCCAGTAAGGCTACGAAAGCTAAAAAGGCAAAGCCGAAACCGGCCCAGGTCACTCGCGGCGCGGCGCAGGCCCGCAGGCGCGCCATTCCGTTTTCCACTAACGCGATAAGCAGCACCGCTACCAGCAGCTTCACCAGCGCGACGGCCAGCGCCAGGGGCAGCCCGACGGCTGAAAACACCGTCATCTCTCCCCAGGGTAAAAACACCCCGAGAAACAGCTGCAACACCACCAGCTGCTTGAGGCTGATGCCCCACTTCACGACCGCAAAGCCCGCTCCGCTGTACTCGGACAGCGGCCCCTCCTGCAACTCCTGCTCGGCTTCCGCCAGATCGAACGGCAGCTTGCCCATCTCGATGTACGTCGCCAGCGCGCAGGCGCACAGCGCCAGCAGCAGCGGCAGGCTGTGGTCCAGCGGCCAGTGGTAAACCGTCGCCGCAAGCTGGCTGATATGGGTGGAACCGGCGAGCTGGGCGGTGACCCACAGGCCCAGCAGCAGCATCGGCTCAACCAGCACGCCGAGCAGCGCTTCCCGGCTGGCGCCGAGGGCGGTAAAGGGGCTGCCGGTATCCAGCCCGGCGATGGCAAAGAAGAAACGCGCCACGGCGAACAGATAGAGCAGCGTAATCAGATCTCCGGTCTGCGGCAGCGGCGAGGCCAGGGACACCACCGGCAGCGCGGTGGAGACAGTCAGCATCACGCCCACCGTGACAAACGGCATCAGGCGGAACACCCAGCCGGAGGCCGCCGGGGCCACGCTCTGGCGTGACGCGAGCTTAAACAGGTCACGATACTCCTGCAGGACGCCCGGCCCGCGGCGATTATGCAGCCGGGCGCGCGCCACGCGGCTCACCCCGGAAAACAGCGGGGCCAGCATCAGCATCAGCAGCGCCTGGACCAGTGGAAACAGCAACGCATTCATATCAGGCTCCCTGTGAAATCACGACGACCAGCAGTACCGCCAGTTCGATAAACGCCATCCGACGGCACAGCGTCGGCAGCGACGCCGCCTGCCAGCCGGGGATCAGCCGCACCGGATTAAGGTGATGACGCAGCGCCACCAGCGGCGCGAAGGCGGCATGCACCGGCCGGGCGAAACCGTGGGCGGTGATGACCATCGCCTCTTCGTGCTGATAGCCACATACCCAGGCGGCACCGCGCGTGCGCGGCGCCAGCCTTCCGCGCTGGGTAAGCCCCAGCACGATGAACGGCAGCAGCGTGCCGGCGATCAGCAGCAGCGCAATGCCCGGCGGAGATACCGTGGTGTTGTTGGTGACCAGCGGCAGCGGTACCGCGCGATCGAGCAGCGGCAGCAGCCAGGGCGCCGCCACGCCGCCGGCCACCGCGCACAGCGCCAGCGCCGCAGTTGGCAGGCTGAGCAGCCAGGGAGCCGGACGGGCCGTCCGGGCGCTGTCCGTGCGCGGTGTGCCGAGGAAGGTCACACCGTAGACCTTAGCCATGCACATCACCGCCAGCGCCCCGGTGATCGCCAGCCCGGTGGCGAGCAGCGGCCCGAGCAGGCGGGCGACAAAGGCCTCGCTGGTTCCCAGCCGGAACAGCGACTGATAGATAACCCACTCCCCGGCAAAGCCGCTGAGCGGTGGCAGCGCCGCCATCGACATCAGCCCGATCAGCATCGCCAGCGACACCAGCGGCATGCGTTTCCCAAGGCCTCCGAGCTTTTCGATATCGCGCTCGCCGGTGCGATACCACACCGCCCCGGCCCCGAGCAGCAGCGTGGTTTTGAACAGGCTGTGGTTAAACAGGTGATAGAGGCCGCCCACCATGCCAAGCGCCACCAGCAGCGGATCCTGCAGCGAGATACCCAGCAGCCCGGCGCCCAGGCCAAGCAGGATGATGCCGATGTTCTCGACGGTGTGGTACGCCAGCAGACGGTTCACGTTGTGCTCCAGCAGGGCGTACAGCCCGCCGATAAATGCGGTGATAACGCCGAGCACCAGCACCAGCAGGCTACAGCCGCGCGGCAGGGCCGGGTCGAGCAGCGACACGGTCAGCAGGCCGTAAATCCCCACCTTCACCACCACCGCGGAGAACAGCGCCGCCGCCGGGGCCGACGCCTGCGCGTGCGCCTGGGCTACCCAGCCGTGCAGCGGAACGATCCCCGCCAGCAGGCCAAAGCCCACCAGGCCCAGCAGCCAGATCCCACCCCCGAGCGGCAGCAGCCTCATCTGCGCCTGCAGGGGGGCAATCTCCAGCGTGCCGTAGCGCTGCCACAGCAGCAGGCACATTACCGCCAGCAGCAGCGTGCCGAGCCGCCCGAGCACGAACCACAGTTTGGCGGAGGCGCTGTTGCCGGTAAGAAACAGCGCGCCGAGTGCCATCACTTCGCACATCGCCACCATCATGGCGAGGTGCCCGGCTACCGTCGCCAGCAGCGCAGCGGCCAGCACCAGGTTGAGCAGCAGCCCCTCGGGGCGTGCATCGGCATGGCGCTGCCAGCCAATGGTATAGAGCCCCACCGCGATGCCGGTCAGGCCGAGCGTCACCAGCCACAGGGCGTTCAGGGCCGAGAGATGCAGCGGCCAGCGGCCCAGCGGCGACAGCACATCGATGCCGTCGGCCAGCCCCAGCAGCACGCTCCCGCCCGCCAGCAGCATCGCCAGCGAGCCGAGCGCCCCGCCCAGCCCGGCCACCAGCCCGCTTAGCGGGGTGCTGAACCGCAGCAGCGCCGCCAGCACGCCGCTTACCATCAGCAGCCCCAGCGCGGTAGTGATCAGTGTGATAACGCTCATTGCACCCCTCCTGGATTCCGGGCGACGGCGGCCAGATCGCTTCCGTCGCGTATGACGCTGCGCTCGCGTTTGCGCCTGCTGGCTTCGGCGATCTCATGGTTGTCCACCAGGCGCAGCGCCTGGGTCGGACAGGTGCGCACGCACGCCGGTCCCTGATCGTCGAAATGGCACAGGTCGCACTTCACTGCCACGGCGCGCACGCCGGGGATCCAGTCGAGATAGTCGCTCACCGGCAGCGGATCCGCGGGCGCCGCCGGGGCAAGTGAAGTCTGACAGCCAGCCGGAATGCCCTGCGGGCGGCTGCCGTCAAAGCGGATGGCACCGAACGGACAGGCGATGCCGCACAGTTTGCAGCTCACGCACAGACTCTCGTTGAGCTGGATGGCGTCGTCGACGCGGGTAATGGCATGGGCCGGACACACCTGCGCGCAGGGGGCGTCCTCGCACTGGTGGCACAGCTGCGGGGCCGAGTCCTGGCGGTTGCGCGTTACCGTTAAGCGCGGCGCGGCCTGCAACCCCCGCAGCCGGTGGGTTTCCGCGCAGGCCGCCTCACAGGTATGGCAGCCGATACACCGCGCGGAGTCGGCAATTACAAAACGATTCACGGACACTCCTCTGAATGGTCATTTATGACGAAAACATGCCGGAAATGACGTTTTCGACAGCGTTCGACAGGCGTCAGGCCAGTGAACCGAGCGGCAGGTCTTCCCCGTGCTCAACCGCCCGGGAGATCTTGTCGTAGAGCGGGCTGATTTTGAGCAGGAAGTGCTCCAGCACCGCGTCGCGGTCGTGGATATTCACGGCGCTGTCGAGCAGGCCGTCGTCACCGAGATGGGCATCCCCCAGCGACACGCCTTCGCTGCCGTCGCGATTTTCCAGGCGGTAGCACAGGGTATGGCTGTTGAAGGCTTCCGCCGGGTTGATGTGGATCTGAAAGTGGTCGAACAGCCAGAAGCTCAGCCCCTGCGCCGGATCGCAGTTAACCGTCAGGTGCAGCCGCGGGCGTGAGAGCGTGATGGCCTGTACCAGCGTATTGCCGTACTGGTGCCAGTGGGTTTGCAGGAGGCGGTGCCGGGCGGCAATAAAGTCAGCCTTCTTGCTCAGGTCGGACAGGATCATGGTGGTGCGCTCGTATTGCGGAAAGTGAAGCTGTAAAGCAGATTCCGTGCCAGCTTTTAACCCATTGATAATATTGAACTAGTCAAAACTTCGTCGCTGCCACCGCCGTGACGAGGTGTCATTTTCGTCATCTTTGACGCGCCCCGCCGTCGCGTAATCCCCCACGCCGTATGAGGGTGGCATCCATATTGCATTCCTGTTGCCCATCGTCACAGCGTACCCCGGAGACAAGATGCACGAACTCACCCTTTGCCAGCAGGCGCTGGCGGTTATTGAGGAGCAGGCCAGACTGCGCCAGGCGGCGCGGGTCACCCAGGTCTGGCTGCGGGTCGGGGCGTTCTCCTGCGTGGAGAGCAGCGCGCTCCAGTTCTGCTTTGAGCTGGTGTGTCGCGAGACGCTCGCCGAGGGCTGCACCCTGCATATCGACGAGCAGCAGGCGGAGTGCTGGTGCCACCGCTGCCAGCGCTACGTCAACTTGTTAACCCATCGCGTGCGCCGCTGCCCCGACTGCAACAGCGACGATCTGCGCATCGTGGCCGACGAGGGCCTGCAGATCACGCGTCTGGAAATAGAAGAGGAATAGCTTATGTGTACCACCTGCGGCTGCGCCGCTGGCAATATCATCCTTGAAGGCGACGGCCCCCACGGCGCCTTTCTCCCTGCGCCCTTCGCGCCCCCTGCCACGGCGTTTACCGCCATCACCGCCCTGCACCGCCCCGCCTTTATGCCCGACGCCGCGACGCCGGGCTGCCTGGATTACGGCCAGGGCGAAGCGGGTACCCATGCTCCCGGCCTGAGCCAGCGGCGCATGGTGGAGATTGAGATCGACGTGCTGGAGAAGAACAACCGGCTGGCCCAGCGCAACCGGGCGCACTTCGCGGCGCACCGTCAGCTGGCACTCAACCTGGTGTCCAGCCCCGGTTCGGGTAAAACCACCCTGCTCACCGAAACCCTGAAACGGCTGCACTACCCCTGCGCGGTGATCGAGGGTGACCAGCAGACGGTGCACGACGCGGCGCGCATTCGCGCCACCGGCACCCCCGCGCTTCAGGTCAATACCGGCAAAGGCTGCCATCTGGATGCGCAGATGATTGCCGATGCCGTGGCGCGCCTGCCGCTGGAGGATGGCGGCGTGATGTTTATCGAAAACGTCGGCAACCTGGTCTGCCCGGCAGGGTTCGACCTCGGGGAGCGCCACAAGGTGGCGGTGCTGTCGGTGACCGAAGGGGAAGACAAACCGCTCAAGTATCCGCACATGTTCGCCGCCGCCTCGCTGATGGTGCTGAACAAGATCGATCTGCTGCCCTATCTCGATTTCGACGTAGAGCAGTGCCTGGCCTTCGCCCGGCAGGTCAATCCGGAGATAACCGTGCTGCTGGTTTCCGCTACCCGCGGCGACGGAATGGACGCCTGGCTTGCCTGGCTGGAGGCGCAGCGATGTGCATAGGCGTTCCGGGAAAAATCTGCGCCATTCATGATGCGATGCAGGCCACCGTATCGGTGTGCGGCGTGCAGCGCGCCGTCGATTTGACGCTGGTGGGCACGGTGGACGAGGCAGGCCACACCCGCCTCGGGCAGTGGGTGCTGGTCCACGTCGGGTTTGCCATGAGCGTGATTGACGAGGCCGAGGCGCTGGACACCCTGGCGGCGTTGCAGCACATGCTGGAGCTGGAGCCCGACGTCGGGCCGCTGCTCTACGGCGAGGGGAACGGCTGATGCACTATGTCGATGAGTACCGCGACCCGCAAAAAGTGAGGCAGCTTATCGCCCTGCTGCACGACGCCGCCGGTCAGCTGCCGCACACCCCGCGTGCGCCGCTGCGCATCATGGAGGTGTGCGGCGGGCACACCCACGCCATCTTTAAGTTCGGGCTGGACCGGCTGCTGCCGAAGAACGTCGAGTTTATTCACGGCCCCGGCTGTCCGGTGTGCGTGCTGCCGATGGGGCGAATCGATGCCTGCATTGAGATTGCCAGCCACCCGCAGGTGATTTTCTGCACCTTCGGGGATGCGATGCGCGTGCCGGGTAAAACCGGGTCGCTGCTCGACGCCCGGTCGCGCGGCGCCGACGTGCGGGTGATCTACTCTCCGCTCGATGCGCTGAGGCTGGCAGAGCAGAACCCGACCCGCGAGGTGGTGCTGTTCGGCCTTGGCTTTGAAACCACCATGCCAGCGACCGCCGTCACGCTACAGCAGGCCCGCGCCCGGGGCGTGACCAATTTTTACCTGTTCTGCCAGCACATCACCCTGCTGCCGGTGCTGAAAAGCCTGCTCGCCGATCCGCAGAGCGGCATCGACGCCATCCTGGCCCCCGGACACGTCAGCATGGTGATCGGCACCGGCGGCTACGAGTTCATCCCGGATACCTTTCAGCGTCCACTGGTGGTAGCGGGTTTCGAACCAGTTGATCTGCTGCAAGGTGTGCTGATGCTAATTGATCAGACAATAGCGGGCCGCAGCAAGGTGGAGAACCAGTACCGGCGCGTGGTGCCGGATGCGGGTAATCCCGTAGCCCTGGCGGCGATGGACGAGGTGTTCACGCTGGCGGACGACAGCGAGTGGCGCGGGCTGGGGGTGATTGCCCGCTCGGGCATGGCGCTCAGCCCAGGCTATCAGGCGTTCGACGCCGAACGCCGTTTTCGTCCCGCTCCGCAGCGCGTCAGCGACGATCCCGAGGCGCGCTGCGGCGAGGTACTCACCGGGCGCTGCAAGCCCGCGCAGTGTCCGCTGTTCGGCTCACGCTGCAATCCGCAAAGCGCCTTCGGGGCGCTGATGGTCTCGTCAGAGGGCGCATGCAGCGCCTGGTATCAGTACCGTTCTCAGGAGTGTGAAGTATGAACAGGGTTACGCTTGCCCACGGCAGCGGCGGACAGGCCATGCAGCAGCTGATTGAGCAGCTCTTTCTCACCGCCTTCGCCAATCCGTGGCTTGACGAGCAGGAGGATCAGGCGCGGCTTGCGCTGTCGCTGCTCACCGGCGCCGGCGATCGGCTGGCGTTTTCCACCGACAGCTACGTTATCGATCCGCTGTGCTTTCCCGGCGGCGACATCGGCAAGCTGGCGGTGTGCGGAACGGCAAACGACGTGGCGGTCAGCGGCGCGCTGCCCCGCTGGCTGTCGTGCGGGTTTATTCTCGAAGAGGGGCTGGAGCTGGCGCTGCTGGAGCGCATCGTCGCCAGCATGGCGGCCACGGCGCGGGCGGCGGGGATCGCCATTGTCACCGGCGACACCAAAGTGGTGCCGCGCGGGGCGGCAGACAAGCTGTTTATCAACACCGCCGGTATCGGTGCGATTCCGGTGGGACTCACCTGGGGCGCCAGCGGCATCCAGCCCGGCGATGTACTACTGGTAAGCGGCACGCTGGGCGATCACGGCGCCACCATTCTTAACCTGCGCGAAGGGCTCGGCATGACGGGCGAGCTGCGCAGCGACTGCGCGGTGCTGACGCCGCTGATCCAGACGCTGGTAAACGTGCCGGGCATCCGGGCACTGCGCGATGCCACTCGCGGCGGCGTTAACGCCGTGGCGCACGAGTTTGCCGCCCGCTGCGGGTGCGGTATTGAGCTGCAGGAGCACGCGCTGCCGGTGAAGCCCGCGGTGCGCGGCCTGTGTGAACTGCTTGGGCTCGACCCGCTCAACTTCGCCAATGAAGGCAAGCTGGCGATCGTCGTCGCGCGCTCCGCTGCCGAACGCGTTCTGACCACGCTCCACCAGCACCCGCTGGGCCGCGACGCCGCCATCATTGGCGAGGTGGTCGCGCAGAAAGGGGTGCGCCTCACCGGCCTGTACGGCGTGACGCGCACCCTGGATTTACCTCACGCTGAACCGCTGCCGCGCATTTGCTGAGCGGCGGTCCGGCGCACGCTGACGAATAACTTTTGGATGTGAAGCATGTCGTATACACCGATGAATGATGGCGAAGAACAGGGACTCTTTGACATCACGCGGACTCTCCTGCAACAGCCCGACCTCTGCGCCCTGGCGCACGCCCTCACACTCCACGTCCGGCAGCAGCGGCTTGCCGATCGCGTCAGCATTGTGCTGTGGCGCGCCGGGCGTGAACGGGTATCGTTCTACAGCGCCGACGAACAGGGCACCCCCAGCGTCCGGGAAGAGGATGCGCTGCTGGCCACCGGTCCGCTGCGCCGCACGCTGTCGCGTCCCGATGCGCTGCACTGCCCCTGGCCGACGTTCCGGGAGACCTGGCCGCAGATCGATGCCATGGGGCTCTACCCGCCCTTTGCCCACTATGCCCTGCTGCCGCTGGCCGCCGACGGCGACATCTTCGGCGGCTGCGAAGTGGTGCGCAGCGATGATACGCCCTGGAGCGAGGCGGCGTTTTCCCGGTTGCAGTCCCTGGCGCAGGTGATTGGCCTGGCGGTGGAGCAGATCCAGTCCCGGCTCAGCAATAACTCCAGCTACAGCCTGCTGTGCCGCGAGCGCGACGACTTTCGCCTGCTGGTGGCGATCACCAATGCGGTGCTCTCGAGGCTCGATCTGGATGAGCTGGTCAGCGAGGTGTCGCGCGAGATCCAGCGTAACTTTGGCATCGACTCCATCAGCATCGTGCTGCGCAGCAACCGCAAGGGGAAGCTCGCCATCTACTCCACCCACTACGTGGATAAAAACGCCCCGCTGCACGATCGCAGCGAGGTGGACGAACGCGGGACGCTTTCGGAACGGGTGATGGCCAGCAAAGAGATGCTGCTGCTCAACCTGCACCAGCGCGACGAGCACGCCCCCTACGAGCGGATGCTGTTCGATATGTGGGGCGAGCAGGACCAGACGCTGTGCATTTTTCCGCTGATCTACAGCGACCGCGTGCTCGGCGTGCTCAAGCTGGCCCAGTGTAAAGCCCAGGTGTTTACCGCCAACAACCTCAAGCTGCTGCGCCAGATCGCCGAGCGGGTGGCGATTGCGGTGGATAACGCGCTGGCCTACCGGGAGATCCGCCGCCTGAAGGAGCGGCTGATTGATGAGAACCTGGCCCTGACGGAGCAGATCAACAACGTCGCCGGCGATTTTGGCGAAATCATTGGCCGCAGCAGCGCCATGATGGCGGTGATGAAGCAGGTCGAGATGGTGGCGCAGAGCAACAGCACGGTGCTGATCCTCGGCGAAACCGGCACCGGCAAAGAGCTTATCGCCCGGGCAATCCACACCCTGAGCGATCGCAATGCGCGCCGGATGGTGAAGATGAACTGCGCCGCCATGCCCGCGGGCCTGCTGGAGAGCGATCTGTTCGGCCACGAGCGTGGGGCCTTCACCGGGGCCAGCGCCCAGCGCATCGGCCGCTTTGAGCTGGCGGATAAAAGCACGCTGTTCCTTGATGAGGTGGGCGATATGCCGCTGGATCTCCAGCCCAAGCTGCTGCGCGTTCTCCAGGAGCAGGAGTTTGAGCGGCTTGGCAGTAACCGCATCATCCGCACAGATGTCCGGCTTATTGCCGCCACCAACCGCGATCTCCGCCAGATGGTTAACGACCGCGAGTTCAGAAGCGATCTCTACTACCGGCTCAACGTGTTTCCCATCTGCCTGCCGCCGCTGCGCGAGCGCCCGGAGGATATCCCGCTGCTGGTGAAGGCCTTCACCTTTAAGATTGCTCACCGTCTGGGACGCAGCATCACCAGCATTCCGGCCCAGACCCTGCATCAGCTCAGCAAAATGCCGTGGCCGGGCAACGTGCGCGAGCTGGAGAACGTGATTGAGCGTGCGGTGCTTCTGACGCGCGGCAACGTGCTGCAGCTCTCCATGCCCGACATTGCGTTTCCGCCGCTGCAGCCGGCGCGTGACGAGGCCGCCGACATGCCGCGTGACGGGGAGGATGAGCGTCAGCGCATCATACGAATTCTGCGGGAGACCAACGGCGTGATCGCCGGGCCGAAAGGTGCGGCGCTGCGGCTGGGGCTGAAGCGCACCACATTGCTGTCGCGCATGAAGCGCTTTGGCATTGATAAGGACGCGCTGTAGGCAAAAAAAAACCGCACCTTTCGGTGCGGTTTGTCGTTTCTGAAGGCTATCAGAAGCCGATTTTGAGGGTGACCTGGCCGCCGTAACCGCCGGTGCCCGCATCATCGATGGTTTTGGTGTAGCCCGCACGCACCCCGAGGGTGACGTTATCGCGAATCTGCCCATCGATGCCGACATCCAGCGCTGCAGCCGTGCCGTCCTGATCCGGGTTGAACGAGACATCGCTGCCCGCCACGCCCGGTGCGCTGACGTTAAGATCGCCCTTCGAATCGAAGGTCTGGATAAAGGACGGACGCACCCACCAGCTAACCGGTACCGGGTTGCCTGTCTCTTTCAGGGTCGCGCTGTTGCCCAGACGCAGACCGGCACGCACCTGCTGGCTGTGACCGTCGCCGAACTGCACGTCCGCCACATCATCACTGCCATCCTTCAGGTTCACGCCGCGGTACTGGTACTGCAGCTGCGGTTCGAGCACCAGGCCGTTGCCGAGATCAAACGGCAGGCCGGTTTCGAAGGAGCCAACATAGCCCCAGCCGTGGGTTTTCATGCCGTCGCCGTCGCGCGGGTTGGTGTCGAAGTTGTGGCGCGTACCCTGAGCCACCACGTCCATCCACCAGCCGCTCTGATGCACGCCGTTGAGGTAGAGACCGCCGCTGTATGCGTCGTCGCGTACCGTACCGGCTTTCGACTTGTTGTTACGCTGCACGTCGATGGCTGACAGCCCCGCCGCACCGTAGATCCCCACCGTCCAGTCCATGGTAGAGGCCGAGCCCTGCCACAGGTCGCTACCGATCTGCAGGAAGGTATAGCCGCCTTTACTTTCTGGGGTATTGCCGCTGCGCAGATCGTCGCCGCCGTGGTCGTGGCTCAGCTGACCGGCCTGGAAGCGGGCCCACATATTGCTTCCGCCTTCGGCTACGGTACGCGACGCATAGCGACGGGCATCCATTGAGCCGAGCAGCGCGCTGTCATAGTCCATCGCCTGGGCGTAGATCGAGCTGTAGAGATACATCGCGGAACGGTAGTTCTGCGGGCCGTTCTCGTTGCTGCCGGCGTCAGCGGTGGTCAGATACCAGCTCTCATCGGCGCTGCCCTGTCGCAGGGTGTAGTTATACGCCCCCGCCTGCAGGCTGCCGTTAAGGCTGAACGCGTCGTCGGTGGTGGTCGCACCGTTGATGGCGTTCACCACCTGGATGCCGTCACCGCTGGTGCGCGCCCCGAGGCCGCCCTGGCTGCGGATCGCGATGCGCGTGTTGCCGGTGGCGGTACCGCCGTCCAGCACCAGGCTATCGCTGACCGCGGTATCGCCCTCAAACAAGGTGTTAAGGGTGATGGTCCCGCCGTTGCCCACCAGGTTGGTCACGGTCAGGGTTTTCGGTACAAACGCCCCGGTCGGTGCCTGGTAATCAATGCTGCCGCCCAGCGTCAGGTTGTTAAGCAGCGAATCCGCGGTCATCTCCCAGGTGGAACCCGCATCGACGGTCAGGTCGGTAGGGTCGATCATCCCGGTCAGACGCGAACCATTGGTCAGCTGCAGCGAGGTACCAAGCTGCGCGATAACGTCGGTGACCGCATCCAGCCCGCTGAACACCAGGGTGCCGCTCTGCAGATAGGTGCCGCCGACCTGGTTGAGCACGCCGCTCAGGGTCAGGGTATTGCTGCCTTCTTTGTAGAGCGAGCCGTTACCGCTGATGGCGGCGTTAATGGCGTTGGCGCGCGATTCCGTTGAGATACGCAGTTCACCGCTGTTGGTGACGTTCCCCTCAAGGGCCGCGCCATCGTTCAGGCGGGTGACCCCGGTGAGGTTACCGCCCTCGGCGACGCTCAGCGTACCGTCCTGGTTCACGACCGTGTTGTTCGCCGTGCCGTCTGCGGCCACGGAGAGGATACCGCCGCCTTCCAGCAGCAGACTCTGCGCAACCTTGTTGGCAATGGAGAAGTCGCCGTTGGCATGGGTGCCGTTAAGGGTGGTGTCGGTACCCGCCATCAGCCCGGCGCCGCTGCGCAGGTTGATATTGGTCGCCGAGGCACCGTCCTGCACGGCCAGCATCCCGCCGCGTTCGATAGCGGTGAGATCCGCCAGGCCGCCTTTGTGCACCAACTGCATGCCGCCTTTACTGATGGTGGTGGCAATAGCGGTGCCGCCTGCGGTGATGCGCTGCGAACCGCTGGCGCGGACGGTAGAGGACGCAACGGTGCCGCCCTGATTCACCAGCTGATCGCCGACAATGGTGTTGTCGATAACAATCGCGCCGTCGTTGACGTTCTGGATGCCACCCTCTTTGATGATGGTGGAGATCACGGTCCCGCCGCTGTTGACGTTCTGCGTCCCGCCACCGTTGATGGTGGTGCTGTTCGCCGTCCCGCCGGTCAGCACGTTCTGGATACCGCCGTCATAGATGGTTGCCTGAACCGAGGAGCCGCCGTTAAAGATATTCTGCACACCGCGCTCGTAGACGCCGGTCTGGTTCGCCGTACCGCCCCGGTACACGTTCTGCACCGCGTAGGATGACAGATCGGTATTGGTGGCAGTACCGCGCACGTTCTGCTGACCGCTGTTGAGCATCGAGGTGTTGACCGCCGTGGCGCCTGCCGCGATGTTCTGAATCGCGAAGTCGTCCAGGGTAGTATTTTCGGCACGACCGCCGCTGAGCAGGTTCTGGATACTGTGACGGTTACGGGTCTCGGTAACCAGCGCGCCGTTGTTGACGGTCTGGATAGCATTGTCACTCAGCACCGTAGAGGTTACCGTTGCGCCGCTGTACACACGCTGTTCGGCACGGGTGATTTCCGAGCCGGTCGTGGTGCCGTACACGTCCTGCAGGCCGCCATCAATCACGATAGAGACTTCGGCGTTGGCATTTTTGTTCACCACCTGATGTCCGCCGTTTTTCACGATGCTGACAATCGAGGTACCGTCTACCACCTGCAGGCCGCCGTCCACGAAGGTGAAGTCGGTGACGCCACCCGCGAAGACGTTTTGTCTGCCGCCGGTGGAGATGGTGCCGCCGTAGGTGTAGCCGCCCGAGTTCACGTTCTGCACGCCGCCTTTTTCGACGCGGGCTTCAAAGGCCTGGCCGCCGCTGCCGATGTTCTGGGTGCCGCCCAGCAGACGGGTCGCCATCGCTTTCGCGCCGTTGTTCACGTGCTGCTCGCCGCCGTTCATCACGGTGGAGACAGCGACTGCCGAATTGCCGAGGGTCTGGGTGCCTCCCGCGTTAATCACAGTGCCGCGCGACCAGCCGTACGGATCGACAATCTGCTGGCCGCCGTTGTTGATCACCGCGGAGAAGGACTGGCCGTCCACGCGCTGCACGCCGCCGCTGTTGACCAGCGTGCCGCTCGCCTGGCCGCTCTTCATCACCAGCTGTACACCGCCATCGCTGATGCTGGTGCCGGAGGCGGAGCCCTCAACCAGCTGGGTGCCGCCGCCAAACACGGTGCCATCAGAGGCAGCGCCACCGGCGGAAACGTGCTGTATGCCGCCGTTTTTGACGATAGAGCCTGCGGCAAGACCGCCGAAGTTAACGATCTGCTGGCCGCCGTTATTGACCACCGAGGAGATTGCCGCCCCGTCCACACTCTGCACACCGCCGCTGTTGATATGGGTATCGGTGGTTTTACCGGTCCCTTTCACCAGTTGCGTGCCGCCATCGCTCAGGCTGGTGCCGGAGGCGGTGCCTTCTACCACCTGCTTGCCGCCGCCGAATACCGTGCCGTCAGAGGCTGCGCCACCGAGGTTGATGTGCTGCAGGCCGCCGCTGTTAACGGTGGTGCCCGCGGCCAGGCCGCCTTTATTGACCAGCTGGGTGCCGCCGTTGCGCACCACGGCGGAGGTGGCGTTGCCGTCCACGCTCTGTACGCCGCCGCTGTTGATCAGCGTACCGCTGGCTTTACCGGTGGTGGTAACGATCTGCAGACCGCCGTCGCTCAGGCTGGTGCCGGAGGCCGTGCCCGCGACCACCTGTTTGCCGCCGCCGAATACCGTGCCGTCGGAGGCTGCGCCGCCGAGGCTGATGTGCTGCAGGCCGCCGCTGTTAACGGTGGTGCCTGCGGCCAGGCCGCCTTTGTTCACCAGCTGGGTGCCGCCGTTGCGCACGATGGAGGACGTTGCCGCGCCATCCACGCTCTGCACGCCGCCGCTGTTGATTTTGGTGCCGGAGGTTTTACCGGTGGCCTGAACAATTTGCAGGCCGCCATCGCTGATGCTGGTGCCGGAGGCGGTGCCCGCTACCAGCTGCTTGCCGCCGCCGAAGATGATGCCGTCCGAGGCCGCCCCGCCGAGATTGATATGCTGCAGGCCGCCGTTGTTCACGATGGAGCCCGCCGCCAGGCCGCCGCTGTTCACCAGCTGCACGCCGCCGTTATTGACCACGGCAGACGTCGCCGAGCCGTCCACGCGCTGCAGGCCGCCGCTGTTGATAAGCGATCCGGTCGCGCTGCCGCCCACCTGCACATGCTGCACGCCGCCGTCGCCGATCACGGTATCACCCGCTACGCCAGCCACCTGCTGTACGCCGCCAAGCAGCGTCGTTTTGGAGGCGGCGCCGTCGGCACGGACAATCTGCACGCCGTTTTTATCTACGCGGGTGTTGTTGGCGTGGCCGCCGCTGCGGATAAGCTGCTTACCGCCGCTGTAGACGATGGAGCCGTTCGCCGTACCGTCAACGTCCTGGAAACCGCCGTCAAAGATTTTGCTGTCGGTGGTTTTGCCGGTGACGTGCACCTGCTGCACCCCGCCCGCGTCGATACGCGTGCCTGAGGCGGTGCCTTCCACGATCTGGGTACCGCCAAACAGCAGGCCGTCAGAGGCCGCGCCGCCTTCATTAATGTGCTGCAGACCGCCGGCGTTCACCAGCGATCCCGCGGCGAGACCGCCCGCGTGCACCAGCTGTACGCCGCCGTCGTTAACCACGGCAGAGATTGCCGCGCCGTCAACCGCCTGGCTGCCGCCGCTGTTGATGATGGTATCAGTGGCTTTGCCGGTTTCCTGCACCAGCTGGTAGCCACCTTCGTTGATGCTGGTTCCGGAAGCGGTGCCGGCCACGACCTGTTTGCCGCCGCCGAATACCGTGGTATCGGACGCCGCGCCGCCTTCGTTAACGTGCTGAAGGCCGCCGCTGTTCACGGTGGCGTTATCCGCCAGCCCGCCGCGGTTGACCAGCTGCGTGCCGCCGTCATAGATAACCGATGAGCTGGCGCTGCCGTCGACACGCTGCAGGCCGCCGTCGTTGATCAACGAGCCCGTGGCGCTGCCGCCCACCTGCACGTGCTGGACGCCGCCGGCACCGATGATGGTGTCCGCCGCTTTGCCCGCCAGCTCCTGAATGCCGCCCAGCAGCGTGGTGAACGCCGTCGACCCGCCGGAGAGCACATCCTGAATGCCGCCCTGATTCACTACCGCGCTGGTGGCGGTGCCGCCGCTGCGCACTTTCTGCAGACCGCCGTCGTTCACTTCCGCAGAGAAGGAGACGCCGTCCACGTCCTGCTCGCCGCCGGCGTTGATCACAGCATCGTTGCTCTTGCCGCTGGCGTGGATCTGTTGCAGGCCACCGTTGTTCACGATGGTGCCGGAAGTGGTGCCTTCCACCAGCTGGGTGCCGCCGAGCAGGATCGCATCGGAGGCCGCGCCACCTTCGCTGACATGCTGCAGGCCGCCGGTATTCACCACCGCGCCTGAGGCCAGGCCGCCGCGATTGATCTGCTGGGTACCGCCGGTGTTAACCACCGCAGAGATCGCCTGACCGTCAACGGTCTGGGTGCCGCGATTGTTGATAATCGTGCCGCTCGCTTTGCCGGTTTCCTGCACCAGCTGCGCACCGCCGTCGCTGACGCTGGTGCCGGACGCGGTACCGGCAACCACCTGGCTGCCGCCGCCGAACACGGCACCGTCAGAGGCCGCGCCGCCGAGCTGGACATGCTGAAGCCCACCGCTGTGTACGGTGGTGCCCGCCGCCAGGCCGCCGCTGTGAACCAGCTGCACGCCGCCGTCGTTTACCACGGAGGAGATGGTGCTGCCGTCGACGGTCTGGGTACCGCGGTTATTGATAATGGTGTCGATGGCTTTACCGGTCTTCTGAACCAGCTGCGCGCCGCCGTCGTTGAGGTGTGCGCCGGATACGGTGCCGGCGACGATCTGGGTGCCGCCGCCAAAAATGGTGGTGTCCGCCGCCGAACCGCCGGTGTAAACCTGCTGCAGGCCGCCGCTGTTGACCGTGGCGCTTTGTGAGAAGCCGCCGTTCTGGATCAGCTGGTTGCCGCCGTTATTCACGATGCCCGACACGGAGCTGCCGTTAACCGACTGCACGCCGCCGCTGTTGATGATGGACTGGGTGGCGAGGCCGCTTTGCAGGACGGTCTGCTGGCCGCCCGCGCCGATGATGGTGCTGTTGGCGGTGCCGGATACCGCCTGTTTGCCGCCGCTGTTAAGCTGCGAGCCGGTTGCGGTGCCGTCGGATTCAACGATCTGTACGCCGTCGGTCACCGAGGTGCCGACGGTCTGACCGTTCTGACGCACAATCTGCGCGCCGCCGTCGACCACGTTAGTACCCTGCGTCTGGCCACCGGCAACAATCTGGGTGCCCAGATTACCGATGGTGTGATTGGTGGTCAGGCCGCCTTCGCGCACCTGCTGCACACCGCCCAGTACCACTTCGTCGCGCACGGGCGACGTCACGTCAAAGGTGAATGCCATGGCCGCTGAGCTTGCCAGCGTGCTGCCTACCGCGGCGGTGAGCAAAATCGCGCTGCTGGCGCGTTTGCCGTTGGCTTTTGTCAGTTCAGAAACCACCACGAAGGCGCGCTGAACTTCACTCCACACCAACCGGTAACTGCAGTTAAGACCTTTCTTCATGTCAATGTCCTCGAAACCCGTCTCTCAGTCCGTCACGCGGCATGTTGATCGGGGTTTGCCAATGCTGTTGTTGTGATGCCAAAGGGATTGCTTCGCAGGGCGATAAGCCGACGGAGATGGCCAATCACCTGCTTGCCAGTGATAAAACGAGTGCACTCGTACTGCCGGTCCGTGCCTTTATGGCGCGGACACCAGAAATAGTCCTGATGGTCAAAATCGAGCCGCGGGTCGTCCCAGCAGCCGTTGCAGACGTGGGTATTAATGACGCGCCACGGGGTGTAAAACTCGCTGCCCGGCAGGCTGAAGCCGCTAATCAGCACCACCGGTATGCGGCAGCCCCAGGCCAGCCAGGAGAGGCCGCTGCCCAGACCGATAAAAAACGCGGCGTGCTCCAGCAGCGCGGCGCGCTCGGCGAGCGGCAGGTTGCCGGTGAAATCTTCGGCGCCGTGGGGAATTTTGTTCCAGACGTAGCCCCGGCCCACCACGCGCTCTTTGTCGATACACAGCACGCGGTAGCCCTGGGCTTTCAGAAAGTCGATGACCTCATGCCAGCCGGTGCCGTTGTTCCAGAACTTTGCCTGGCTGGTGGATTGGGTCGCAATGCAGACATAGGGTTCGGCGATCTGCCGTTTGCTGTGCTGGCGCAGGTCCGGGACGATTTCCGTAGGGTCAACGCCGAGAATGTGCCCGGCGGTGCGGTGCAGGCCGACGGCGCGAAAGTCAAACGGCTGACGGTCAAGATCGCCCTGAAAGAAGAGCCCGATGCGCCAGGTGGCGTACGGAGCCGCGGCGGTTTGCCGCCCTTGTTGCCAGGCATCCGGGGTAAAAAAATGCAGATCGGGATAGACCGGGGCGAAGAGATCGATGATAGGCTGGGCCATGGTGCAGTCTACCTGGCACTGCCAGGTCTCACGAAACCGCTCGGCGTAGGGTACCCAGCCGACCAGATCGCCCAGCGTGCCGCTGGGAAAGGAGAGCAGAACCTGTTGACCACGCAGAGTGAGCGCATGGTCGAGCACCGGCTCCTCATCGCCCTTGTTCCAGACCCGCAGACGAAACGGCACGAAATATTTTTTGGTGCTGATCACCCATCCCTGTGCAACGTCGTCGGCGAACAGGATATTTCCCGTTTCGTCGTCGGTAATTTCAACGCGCCAGTCGCCTTGCGGCAGCAATATCCGTGCGCCATCGTTAAAATCATACAGGATCCCCTGCGGCCCCTGTTGTGTCGGAACGTCGGGCGGCAAGATAAAAGCGTATCCTTGCGTGGCGGCAGTGGTTATGGTCATCACCTGTCCTTAATAATCAGGTAGCATTACTGTGCGCTGGTGAAATAAATTTCAGACACCAGCCATCCTCCGGAGGATATATATCCGAAGCGGTAAACTAATTTATGAGCAGCTTTTTATGCACTCTCTCAGGAGTCGCTTAATAGTAGTCAGGGGTGAAGTTATTGCAAATTCTTACCAAAAGTTAACATCTATATTTTTCAATGAGTTAGAAAATCGGTCTTTTCTTGCGCATTTTTTAATTAAGTTTAAAAACAGTAACTTAACACCACATCGCCCTGACCTTTTTAGGATTATCCTTAACTAAAACTTTCGACTGAACTGAGACATTGACACGCTTTTGCAATCATCATGCAGCATATATTTCCCTCGCTTTACCCTCCTGCAGACAAAATACTGACAGAACTATTTGCCTGCTTTTTTTGTCACAATGAAAATATATGCCGATATTTTCCCGTCGCCCTTCGCTTAATTAGTTTTTATTTTTTTATTGCAATAAGACAAATGCGCAATTTGCGTCAGGGAAAGCAGATCGTTGGGTGAGCGTCGGGGGAAGTAAGATGAAGGGTTGCGCGGCACCAGGCGAAGCCGTTATCCGGTTGAGGCCGCCCGGAAGATGCGCAACGCTCGCCATTATCGGGGCTGAAAAAGCGCTACCGTTGCGCAAAACACGCATAACGCGCAGATAACACCTCCCCTACAACCCGTCTTTCGCATTTTGAAACAGCGTTTTCAATTCCTTTCTGCGGCGTCGGAAGTTATAATGCCGCCATCATGATCTGAATGGTTTCAGCGAATTGGACTGCACCCGCTCTCATTACAGCAATCGCACACCCCTCCGGGCTGGAACTGCGCCTGACATTCCTCTGCACGCTTTTTTGATGTCACCTATCCTTACCTCTGTGGCATCACAACTTTCGCAACACAGGCTTTACCCCGCGGCGCTACACTCCCGGGGAAATGATTTCCATATCCTTCTCAACTTAAAAAGACTAAGACTGTCATGAAAAAGACGAAAATTGTTTGCACCATCGGCCCGAAAACCGAATCTGAAGAGATGCTGACCCGTATGCTCGACGCGGGCATGAACGTAATGCGTCTTAACTTCTCCCACGGCGACTATGAAGAGCATGGTCAGCGCATCAAGAACCTGCGCAACGTCGTGGCAAAAACCGGTAAAAAAGCGGCGATTCTGCTGGATACCAAAGGTCCGGAAATCCGCACCATCAAGCTGGAAGGCGGCAACGACGTCTCCCTGAAAGCGGGCCAGACCTTCACCTTTACCACCGATAAATCCGTGGTGGGCAACAGCGACATCGTCGCCGTGACCTACGAAGGCTTTACCAATGACCTCTCCGTCGGCAACACCGTGCTAGTGGATGACGGCCTGATCGGTATGGAAGTGACCGCTATCGAAGGCAACAAGGTCATCTGTAAAGTGCTGAACAACGGCGACCTGGGTGAGAACAAAGGCGTTAACCTGCCTGGGGTTTCCATCGCGCTGCCTGCGCTGGCTGAAAAAGATAAGCAGGACCTGATCTTTGGCTGTGAGCAGGGCGTGGACTTCGTGGCCGCTTCCTTTATTCGTAAGCGTTCTGACGTCGAAGAAATTCGTCAGCATCTGAAAGCCCACGGCGGCGAAAACATCCAGATCATCTCCAAAATCGAAAACCAGGAAGGCCTGAACAACTTCGACGACATCCTTGAAGCCTCTGACGGCATCATGGTGGCGCGTGGTGACCTGGGCGTTGAAATCCCGGTTGAAGAAGTGATCTTCGCGCAGAAGATGATGATCGAGAAGTGCGTACGCGCGCGCAAAGTGGTGATCACCGCCACCCAGATGCTCGACTCCATGATCAAAAACCCGCGTCCGACCCGCGCTGAAGCCGGTGACGTGGCGAACGCCATCCTCGATGGCACCGACGCCGTTATGCTGTCTGGCGAATCCGCAAAAGGGAAATACCCGCTGGAAGCGGTGACAATCATGGCCACCATCTGCGAGCGTACTGACCGCGTGATGAGCAGCCGCCTCGATAACAGCAACGACAGCCGCAAACTGCGCATCACCGAAGCGGTGTGCCGTGGCGCGGTGGAAACCGCTGAGAAGCTGGAATCCGCACTGATCGTGGTTGCTACCCAGGGCGGTAAATCTGCCAAAGCGGTACGTAAGTACTTCCCGAACGCGACCATTCTGGCGCTGACCACCAACGAAGTGACCGCGCGTCAGCTGGTGCTGAGCAAAGGCGTAGTACCGCAGCTGGTGAAAGAGATTGCCTCTACCGACGACTTCTACCGTCTGGGTAAAGAAGCGGCGCTGGAAAGCGGCCTGGCGAATAAAGGCGATATCGTGGTGATGGTTTCCGGCGCGCTGGTACCAAGTGGCACCACCAACACTGCCTCTGTGCACGTGCTGTAATTCGATTACGCAAAAATATTTGATTAAAAGGCGCCTCGGGCGCCTTTTTTATTTCCGTTAATAGACGGAAGTAATAAAAATGCAAATTGGATTTCACTATTTAATGCGATAAAACGTAAGATGAATCCGATTAAATCCGCCTGTTTTCTCACGCTTTTTTTAACTTACCCGTTAATGTCGATGCTTCTTTGAGCGAACGATCAAATTTAAGCGTATTCCCATCAAAAAAATATTCTCAACCTAAAAAAGTTTGTGTAATACTTGTAACGCTACATGGAGATTAACTCAATCTAGAGGGTATTTATAATGAATCGTACTAAACTGGTACTGGGCGCGGTAATCCTGGGTTCTACTCTGCTGGCAGGTTGCTCCAGCAATGCTAAAATCGATCAGCTGTCTTCTGACGTTCAGACTCTGAACGCTAAAGTTGACCAGCTGAGCAACGACGTGAACGCAATCCGTTCTGACGTACAGGCTGCTAAAGACGACGCAGCTCGTGCTAACCAGCGTCTGGACAACCAGGCTCACTCTTACCGTAAGTAAGAGTACCTGTAATAAAAATGGCGCACATTGTGCGCCATTTTTTTTGCCCGTAAAACGGCTACTGCACCTGAACCGCTTTATCCGCCTCCAGGCTCCCCGCTTCCGCTCTCTCTGCTCCAGATGTCACCTTCGCACTTTGCACCGCGTCAGCGGCGCGTGAGGACGCAGCAGCGCCCCCTGCGACAGCAACCGGATAACCAGCACGACGCGTCAGCGCGGCATTCACCCGCTGTCGGGTAGCCGCATCATCCCCGGTGAAGGTCGCAAAGTCTGCCGGCAGCACCAGCGGCGCGGTCTGGGTATTCTCTTCAAGCTGCTGCGACAGCGGGCGATGCACTTCGACATAGCGTACGCCGTCCGGCTCCTGGGTGTATTTCACCGGCTGGTTCACAATCTCCACCCGCGTACCCCAGGGTACCTGAGCAAACAGCGACTGAATGTCGTCGGCGTTCATGCGAATACATCCGGAGCTGACCCGCAGGCCAACGCTGTCCGGCGCATTGGTACCGTGGATCAGATACTCACCGTTGCCTTTCGCCAGCCGCATCGCATAGCGTCCGAGTGGATTCCCCGGCCCGGCCGGCACCACTTTCGGCAGCTCAATGCCTTTTGCCAGCGACCGCGCCCGGATACCCGCAGGTGGCGTCCAGGTGGGGTTCGGAATTTTTTGGCTGATGCGGGTGACCATGACCGGCGTCTCCAGCCCCACCTGGCCGATGCCGATGGGATAGACCTGCACAATGTCTTTACCCGGCGGGTAGTAGTAGAGGCGCAGCTCAGGCAGGTTCACCACGATGCCCTCGCGCGGCGTATCCGGCAGGATCAGCTGGGTCGGGATAAGCAGCTGGGTACCGGGCTTCGGCCACACCGGGGCAACGGTGTTGTTGGCCTCCAGCAGCAGCAGCGCGCTGGAGTTGAAGCGG
This sequence comes from Siccibacter turicensis LMG 23730, assembly GCF_000463155.2. GTDB lineage: Bacteria > Pseudomonadota > Gammaproteobacteria > Enterobacterales > Enterobacteriaceae > Siccibacter > Siccibacter turicensis. Next base: position 252,636 of record NZ_AWFZ01000028.1, read on the forward strand.
CGCGCAATGGACTGCAGGTTGCGATCCCCCTCCTGCACCACATAGCTCTGGTTGACGCCCACCAGGCGGCTGCCGGCAGGCGGTAAAGGATAGTCCACCGCGAGGGCGGCATGGGGCGCCACGGCGGCGGCAAGAAGCGTTACGGCGAGAAGCGATACGCGTTTCATACTGAATTCCTTTATCACTGGCGAAACGCCAGAACGCTGAAGATGGCGAGGCGGTGAACCACCTCGCATTGACAGGATGAAAGCTGTATCTGAAGTTTAGCTAAGAATGGCGGCTCTGGCGCGGATAGCGCGGATCATCGCTTCCAGTCCCTGGGAGCGGGACGGGGTCAGGTGCTGGGCCAGGGCCATCTGTTCGAACCACGGGCGCACGTCGAAGGCCAGGATGTCCTGCGCGGTCATATCCTGATAGAGGATGAACACCACGGCGATAAGGCCTTTCACGATAGCGGCATCGCTGTCGCCCAGCAGTTCGATTTTGCCGTCGTCGTTCTGACGCATGACAATCCACACCTGGCTCTGGCAGCCCTGAATGATGTTGTCGGGATTATGCGCCTCGCCGCTCAGGACCGGCAGCCGCTGGCCCAGCTCAATGATATAGAGATACTTCTCTTCCCAGCTGGCGCAGCGGTTAAAGTTTTTAATCAGTTTGTCTTTGTCTGGCAGCGTGGCCATGCGTTTCTCCCTGTTACCCTAACAGACGGTGGATACGGGTCAGGCCCGCGACCAGTCTGTCCACCTCTTCTTCGGTGTTATACATCACAAACGACGCGCGGCACATCGCAGGCACGTTAAAGAACGACATCAGCGGCATGGCACAGTGATGCCCGGTGCGCACCGCAATGCCGTAGTTGTCGAGGAAACTGCCTACGTCATAGGCGTGGTGTTTGCCAAGATTAAAGGAAATCACCCCCAGCCGCTCGTCCGGGCCGTAAATCGTCAGATCCGGCACCTCGCGCAGGGCGTTCAGCGCATAGCGCATCAGCGTCTGCTCGTAGTCAGCAATATTGTCGAGGCCCAGCGTCTGAACGTAGCTCAGCGCGGCACCCAGACCGAAAATACCGGCGGTGTTGGGCGTACCGGCTTCGAAACGCCAGGGCGCGGCGGCCCAGGTGGTGCCCTCGGTCAGGCTGACGGTGCCGATCATCGCCCCGCCCCCTTCCCATGGCGGCATGGCGTTCAGGATATCGCCGCGCACGTAGAGCACGCCGATGCCGGTCGGGCCATAAAGCTTATGGGCAGAAAACAGATAAAAGTCGCAGTCCAGCGCCTGTACGTCGACCTTGTGGTGCATCACCGCCTGGGCGCCATCCACCAGCACTTTCACGCCGGCGGCGTGGGCGGTGGCGATAATCTCCGCCAGTGGGTTTTCGATACCCAGCACGTTGGAGACGTGGGCCACCGCCAGCAGACGGGTGCGCTCATCAATGAGGGACGGCAGCACCTCAAGCTTCAGGGTGCCGTCCTCGTTGAGCGGGATTACGCGCAGCTCGGCGCCTACGCGGGCGCACAGCATCTGCCAGGGAACGATATTGGCATGATGCTCCATAGTGGTCACAATAATATTGTCGCCAGCCTGGACGTTGCTGACGCCCCACGTATTGGCGATCAGGTTGATCCCCTCGGTGGTGCCGCGCACAAAAACGATCTCTTCCGGCGAGCGGGCGTTCAGAAAGGTTGCCGCCTGGCCGCGCACGTTTTCCATCTGCGTGGTGGCTTCGGCACTCATGGTGTGAATACCACGGTGCACCGCGGCATAACCGGTCCGGTACAGCCCCAGCTCGGCGTCAATTACCTGCGTCGGCTTTTGCGCGCTGGCGGCGCTGTCCAGATAGACCAGCGGCTGACCGTTTACTTCACGTGCCAGAATCGGAAAATCGGCCCGTACCCGCTCGACTGAAAACATCATGCTTCTCCCCCCGTCAGGCGCTGCCCGATACGGGCCAGCACCAGCTGTTTGAGCGCGTCGTCGTGGATACTTTCGGTAAGCTCGGCGGCGAAGGCAAAGATGATCATCTGTTCTGCCGCCTGGGCGGTGATCCCGCGCGAGCGCAGATAGAACAGCTGCTCATCGTCAATGCGCCCGATGGTAGCCCCGTGGCTGCACTTCACATCATCGGCATAGATTTCCAGCTGCGGTTTGGTGTCCACTTCGGACAGCCGGCCCAGCAGCAGGTTGTTGTTGGTCATCTGGCCGTCGGTCTTGATGGCGTGCTGCGCCACTTTGATCATGCCGTTGAACACGGCGCGGCCGCGGTCGCGCACGATGACCTTGTGCATCTGGCGGCTGTTGCAGTAGCCCTTATTGTGCTCAAGCCAGGTGCGGGTGTCGCACACTTCGCTGTTGACCGGCAGCGCCAGGCTGTTGAGACGCAGCGTGACGTTTTCACCGTTGAGCTGGGTGCTGGTGTTGTGGCGCAGCACCGCGCCACCTAACAGGAAGCTGCTGCTGTACGCATCCACATCCTGCTGCGCCAGCAGATCGTTGTGCGCGAAGTGGTAGCTTTTCGCGTTTTCAAACGCCAGCTTGTAGTGGCGTAGCTGGCTGTTGGCCCCGGCGTCAAAGGTGAAACGGGCACCGGTGAAGTGCGGACGCTCATTGAGACTGACAAAGTGCTCCATGACCGTGGCCTGCGCCCCTTCGCCCAGCTCAAGGTGATGGCGATAGTGCACCGTATTCATGGTGTCGGTTTCACTGCCGGCGGTAATGTGCATCAGCAGCAGCGCTTTCGCCGGTTGGGCGTTACGCGCCACGCGAATACGGGTCACCGTCTGGGCCAGGCTTTCAGTCAGGTGCAGGAACACGTCAGCCTGTACCGGAGCCGGCAGGCCCGCGCGGCGTTCGTCGACCGTCACCTCAAAGCCGCTGTCCGCGAGATTATCGCTGAGCGCTTCACTGTAATGGCCATCAACGAACACCAGACGCAGAGCATCAACCGGCAGCGCCAGGGCGTCGCGCTGCGCCGCACTCAGGGTCGCCGGGGTCGGGATGGCAAACTCGTTGTTGAGCAGGCCGTCCAGCGGAGTGTATTTCCAGTTCTCCTGCTTGCGCGTCGGCAGCCCGAGACGCAGCATCTGCTGCAGGTGATGCTGGGCTTCCTCGGAATGGTTTGCGCCCTGGGTTTCAAACAGGCGGTGCCACTGCTGCAGCGCGTTACTCTTGTTCTGTAAGCCAGCCATAGCCCTGCTCCTCCAGCTGTTTCACCAGTGAGAAATCACCGGATTTCACAATGCGGCCCTGGTACAGCACGTGCACAAAGTCAGGCTTGATGTAGTCGAGGATGCGCTGATAGTGCGTGACGATAACAAAGGAACGCTTGCCGTCGCGCAGGGAGTTGACGCCGTCAGAGACGATTTTCAGGGCGTCGATGTCGAGCCCGGAATCCGTTTCGTCCAGGATGCACAAATCCGGCTCCAGCACCGCCATCTGCAGAATGTCGTTCCGCTTCTTCTCGCCGCCGGAGAAGCCCACGTTGACCGAACGGCTGAGCAGATCTTCCGGCATCTTCAGCAGCTGAATTTTCTCTTCCATCAGATCCTGGAAGTCGAAGCGGTCCAGCTGCTCTTTGCCGCGATACTCGCGTACCGCGTTGAGGGCGGTCTGCAGGAAGAACTGGTTGCTGACGCCCGGGATCTCAACCGGATACTGGAACGCCATGAAAATGCCTTCTCCGGCACGGTCTTCCGGCGAGAGCGCCTGCAGGTCTTTGCCCTTGAACAGGATCTCCCCACCGGTGACTTCATAATCTTCACGCCCGGCAAGAGTCGCCGACAGGGTGCTTTTCCCCGAGCCGTTTGGCCCCATGATGGCGTGAACTTCGCCAGGACGCACCTCAAGGTTCAACCCGCGCAGGATCGCCTTGTCTTCAACGCTGACGTGTAAATCTTTAATGCTTAACATGAAATATCCTTTCCCGACATTACCCGACGCTGTGCTCAAGGCTAATGGCTAATAATTTTTGTGCTTCCACGGCAAATTCCAGTGGCAGCTCGGAGAACACGTCTTTACAGAACCCGTTGACGATCATGGAGATGGCGTCGTCTTCGCTGATGCCGCGTTGCAGGCAGTAGAACAGCTGATCTTCACCGATGCGCGAGGTGGTGGCTTCGTGCTCCAGCTGCGCGGTGTTATTGCGGCACTCCACGTACGGGAAGGTGTGCGCCCCGCTGTCCGGGCCAATCAGCATCGAGTCACACTGGGTGAAGTTACGCGCGTTGGTGGCGCTCGGCATGATCTTCACCAGCCCGCGATAGCTGTTCTGGCTGTGTCCCGCTGAGATCCCTTTCGAGATAATCGTCGATTTGGTGTTTTTGCCAATGTGGATCATTTTGGTGCCGGTGTCGGCCTGCTGATGGCCGCTGGTCAACGCCACGGAGAAAAACTCGCCGATGGAGTTGTCGCCGCGCAGCACGCAGCTTGGGTACTTCCAGGTGATGGCCGAGCCCGTTTCCGACTGGGTCCAGGACATTTTGCTGTTTTCGCCTTCGCACAGGGCGCGCTTGGTGACGAAGTTCAGAATGCCGCCGGTGTTGTTGTCCCCAGGGAACCAGTTCTGCACCGTGGAGTACTTCACTTCCGCGTCTTTATGGATGATCACTTCCACCACCGCCGCGTGCAGCTGGTAGCTGTCGCGTACCGGGGCGGAGCAGCCCTCAATGTAGCTGACGTAGCTGCCTTCGTCGGCAATCAGGATGGTGCGCTCAAACTGACCGGTTTTTTCAGCGTTGATGCGGAAATAGGTCGACAGCTCCATCGGGCAGCGCACCCCTTTCGGGATGTAGATGAAGGTGCCGTCGGAGGCCACCGCGGCGTTCAGCGCGGCAAAGAAGTTGTCGTTTGACGGTACCACGGTACCCAGGTACTGCTTCACCAGCTCCGGATGGTCGTGGATCGCCTCGCCGAAGGAGCAGAAGATGATGCCCTGCTCGCCAAGCTTCTCGCGGTAGGTGGTCGCCACCGAAACGGAGTCAAAGATGGCATCGACCGCAACTTCACGGCCTTCGCGCACCGGTACGCCGAGCTGGTTAAAGGCCTCTTCCACTTCCTGGGTAAGCCAGGCGTTTTCGCCCGACTGCTGCACCGCACCAGGCTGGGAGGCACAGGTGTCATCGCAGCTGCCGCACGACGGCGCGGAGTAGTAGCTGTAATCCTGATAGTCGAGCTTGTCGTAGTGGGCTTTCAGCCAGTGCGGCTCTTCCATGTCGAGCCAGGCCTTAAAGGCGTTGAGTCGAAACTCAAGCATCCACTCCGGCTCGTTGCGGCGCGCAGAGATCGCACGCACCACGTCTTCGTTAATGCCCTTTGCGAACTCTTCGGTCCGCACCTGCGTGAAGAACCCCTCTTTGTAATTGAGTGGCCCGGTCCAGGTCTGCACGTCGTCTGTCGTTTCTGTGTTACGAGACATAATACCGCCTATACCCCAAAGCTTTCGCCGCAGCCACATTCGTGCTGCGCTTTCGGGTTATTGAATTTGAAGATCTGGTTGAGCCCTTCACGCACGTAATCGACCTCGGTGCCATCGATAAACGGCATGGCATCCAGCGGCACCCACAGGCGCGCGCCGTCGACCTCGAACACCAGGTCGTCCTCGCGCGGCTCGGTCACCGTGTCCAGCACATAGCCGAATCCGGCGCAGCCGGTCTGTTTAATGCCCAGACGCACGCCGAGCAGGCCAGGCTTCTGCTCCACAAGATGACGGATATGCGCCGCCGCGTCCGGCGTCAGGGTCAGTCCCTGCCAGCCCGGATCGTTGGGATCAAAGGTTCCTGATGACGTTTCCATTATTGCACCTCATGTTTTGTAAGCCCGAGAGCCGATAACGCTATGTTAGTGATAACTATTATCACTTCAACCTCTGTGCATAAGGGTTATTCGCTAATAAATGGCTTTTCAGGCGCATTGATTAAGCATAGACCCTGCTCACAAGGAGATCGGTAAAGCGGGAACATTATTAATCCATTGATATGATTAACGTTTCCTCATTACCCCTCGGTTGCGGGCGTCATGTTAAGAAGATGTATAGATAATACCTATTTATGAGATAGGGTTCAAAAAAACCGACTCCCTGCCCTGAGCAGGGGTATTCCCCGTTTACGCCAGGTTTTCCGTACGCCAGCGTCATCGGTCAGCCCTTCGACACACTGTCATCTGCTCCGACAGACGCACGATATTAACCCTCTCGCCATTCGCATTTTAACGCTTTACTGGCCGTACTTTTTTACCTAATCGCTATGATTCAGTTACTAAGGAAATCCTTTCCCTAAGCCAAATAATTTTCAAAAATAATTTCCTTGACCGCCTGACAATAAATAAGCGACTCGCGGAAGATAAGATTTACAACTATTTCAGCCTGATGTCACGCCGTGTAACGGAACGTTCCCTTTTATAAAAAACACCTGTCATTCATGATCTTATAAATTAATTTTTTATTATACCGCCACGCGAAAATTTCTGAAATCAGCACAATGAGTGAAATAAAACAGAAACATGAGCGGTAATTTTATATAGTGAATAGGTTGTATATCTTTTCTCATTCATCAAAACCGGAGGTATACGTGTTTATTTCTGATGAAGAACAGGGCAACTTGCTAATTGGTCAGGCAGCGATGCAGCTCCTTCTCAGAAGCCAGGACGTTACTGTGCAATCCCTGCAGAAAGAGATGCTGATGATGGCGGAAAACGAGCGTGACGAGCAGCGCCTGGTGCTGATGCATGAAATGCGTCGCTGGCTCGCCGGGTATTGCAGTCTCAGCAGCCGAGCGCCTGAACGAGCAGGCTGGCTTGAGGGCAAACAGCCCGTGGATTTCCGCTATACCGCAACGTCTGAAGAGCGCCATAAGTCGTAACGCTCACCTCCACCATCCGCCCTGCGGGTGGTGGCATAAGCTCCACTCCCCTCTCTCTGTCTCCGCTTTTTACACCCTGCAAACTCATCCTGTTGCCAAAATACATAAGCTTTATGAATAAATATTTACCTGTACAGGTTACGAAGTCCTGTACAAGTGCCTCAGACTTGTATAGCTTTGTACCACTCAGCAGGTTAACTTTCATTCTAAAGCTAAGGACATTCTTATGCGTCAGGACGGATACAGTGCTTTACCCACAAGCGACATCGCCCGTTATTTCAGCAGCGCGTCCTTGCCGTCTCAGCAGGAAACCCTGGGTCGCATCGTGGTAGAGCTTTTACAGGCGGGTAAGACCCTTAACCGTAAAGCGATTTGTACCATGCTGCTGCTTCGCCTCGAGCAGTCGGATAGCGCTGATGCGAAGCAACACTATCAGGAACTCATCCGCCTGCTTTTTGCCCGGGATGCGTGATACCGGTTGGTACAGCGCCCGTCCCGGCCAGGGAGTGCTGTACTCGCCATCATATCTGAGCCTCACTATCTGAAGCCAGACCGGATGCCGCAGCTAAGGCCCCGCATTCAGCCCTCGACGCAGCGACTAACAGGGCAACTGACTTTCAGAGAAGCCGATATGACCAGCAGTAACGACAAAAAGAAATTAACAGACATCATGATGGGTGAAGCAGTGCTGACGCTGCTCCATGACGGCGGCCCTATCTCCACCGGCTCGCTGATTACCCGCCTGCATGTGCTGGCAGCCTCCGAACAAAACGAAATTCGCAAGCAGGCCTGCGAATGGGCCATCACTCAGGTTCGAGAGAGCATGGCCGTCAACCGCGATCGTGATAACCACGAGGCGGGTGATAATGAAAACGTGCACTACCTTTTTCACCACAACGATGCGGCAGACGACAACGATAAGCATTAATTACCTTACGCCGTTACTTTAACCCTACAGGACATTCACCATGCAACAGCAGTCATCCGGAAACGTTATCCTCCAGCACCTTATGAGCGCGGGTGACCTGTATGCCAGTGAAACCGAAGTCCTGGGAGCGACCATTCGTCAGATCGCCATGAGTCAGGGTCAGGTCACCAATAAAGCCATTATCCTGCACCTGATTAAGCAGCTCGATGACACCTCTGACGTTGTACAGCAGGACATCCTGCGCCACACGCTTGAGCTGGTGGTAGGTCGTACGCCAGACGATCTGCATATCTGATGGGTTGACGCGGCCGCGACCACTACGGTGGTCGTTGCCAGATGTTCGGGGTCAGATAGCCTGATGAGAGATGTGCCGCTACGGCATAATGGTGGGTCAGTTCATTTTTCCGGCGATGAGCTTAACCGCTTGCAGAAGCGCTTTCTTAAAACCGTCATCGGAGGTTTGCTCCATCAACGTGTGCAGTAGCGCGGTGATATCTTGCATATGAACCGGTTTGCCCGCTTTAAGCAGTTGGGTAACAACAAAGCCTACGGCTGCGTGAACCTCTTCCGGGATAGTTGCCTTTTCATGAGCCAAACGTTCTCCTCAGTTATTAGCTGGAACTATATACAGCATAACACCTCCTCTGACTGAGCGACACCCAGCCCCCCTGGCGCAATATGTAACTGCCCTTTTCCCCCGCTTCGTTTCGCCTCCCTGGACATGCCCCGTCTTTTATCTGCTACAGTAACCGCACACAAACGCCAACCCCGGACCCTATTCATGCTGACCACACTGCTCTATCGCAGTCATATATCCGACGATGTCACGATCAAAACGCTCGAAGCGATGGTCAAAAAAGCCAGTGAACGCAACGCCTCTTACGACGTTACGGGCATCCTGCTTTTTAACGGAAGACACTTTTTTCAGCTGCTTGAAGGCCCGGAAGCGGGTGTCAGCGCGGTATATGATCGTATTTGTGCCGATAATAAGCATCATAATCTGGTTGAGCTGATGCGTGATTACGCCCCTGCCCGCCGGTTCGGCAATGCGGGGATGGAGCTTTTCGATCTGCGCGAGCACGAGGAGTTTTCGGTATTGCAGGCGGTGCTGAACCGGGGCACATCGAAATTCCAGCTGACCTACGCCGATCGCGCTCTGCAGTTCCTGCGCACCTTTGTCGAAGCCACCGAAAAGAAAAATTACTTTGAAGTACTGCCTGCCGAGCACTGGGAGTTCCTGGTGGATGAGCTCATGAAGCCCCAGGCCTCGGACGTCGCCCTCCCCGAGGGCCAACAGCTGTTTGCCTTCCAGCCGATCGTCGATCCCATGTCCCGCGAGATGGTGTCGGTGGAAGCTAAAATGCGTGCGCCCGACGGTGGCCCTGCCCAGGATCATTTTGCCGGTCTGACGCCGCAGGAGACGTACGAGCTGGATCTCCATTCCAAGGCGCAGGCGTTTGCGCAGGCCGCCAGCCTCGGCATTGAGGGGCGTACGCTGTCAATCAACCTGCTGCCCATGACCCTGGTGGAAGTGCCGGGTGCGGTGGACTATCTGCTGCGTGAAATTCAGGCTAATAATCTGGTGCCGGAGCAGGTGGTGGTCGAGGTGACGGAAAATGACGTTATCCCGCGCACCGAAGCGTTTGAACAGGCCGTGCGCCAGCTTAAAGCCGCGGGTATCAGCCTGGCGATTGATAACTTTGGTGCCGGTTCTGCGGGCCTGCTGCTGCTGACGCGCGTGCAGCCCGATCGCATTAAGATCGACCACAACATCATTCGCGACGTGCATAAAAGCGGTCCGAAGCAGGCCATCGTGCTGGCGATTATGAAGTGCTGTTCGGCGCTGGAAATCGCCGTGACGGCGGAAGGCGTCGAAAAGCCCGAAGAGTGGATGTGGCTCGAAGTTGCGGGTATCTCGTGGTTCCAGGGGTCACTGTTTGCCAGGCCGGCGCCGGGAAGCATTCCTGCGGTGGCATGGCCGGAACTGCGCTAATTATTTCAGGGCCGGATTTATCCGGCCATACCCTCATAAATAACAGGCCATTTCCACTCGGGTTGTAGTTTTTTATTTGAGTATTTCCTGATAACACCATTCGTTTCAAAAAGTTACTCACCCCAGGCAATTGTTGCGACAGAGCCAGAAAAATAAAAAATCTTTTGAAACATAAAAAATAACGCAAATATTTTCCTGATTAAAATCAGCCACATGAGATTTCTTTTGTTAATAGCTGGCTCTGGATATATCTTATTACTACAACCAGGTCCGCAGTGAAATTATACTATGATGTAATCTTTAAATAACGCCGGAGGAGCTTACTTGTATTTTAATAGCGATGAAAAAAGTAGAGTGTTAATTGGCGAAGCGGCCATTCATCTTGCCCTTACCGAACAAGAAATAAACGTTGAAACGTTGATTCATCAGCTCACGCTGATGGCACGCAAAGAGACGTCGGGTCCACGTCTGGCCTCAATCCATGCAGCCTGTGAATGGCTGAACGACTCCAGGGCGCTCAGTAACCAGCATATTGAAGAACTAAACTGGCACAACATGAGCCACGATGAGCCGCAGCGCTCATCATCTGACAACGTTGTCAGACTGACCCCTAATAGCAATGATGAGTGACCGCCCTCCCCATGTATGTCACCCCTCACCTGCGATGTCATGGATGACGTCAATGCTCCATGACTCCCATCTGTATGTTTCCATGCCAGTCGGCATCGTGCTTTCTGCTTAACATCGCACCTTTTGCTACTACAATTTCCCCTGTACACTATTATTAATTCTGTACAACTTTGCTGATATTGGTTAATTTTCTCCTGCTAATGTGTACACATTTTTAACAAGTTAAGGGTGAAATCATGCCTCGGCAAGGCTACAAGCCGGACGCCGCCAGCGATATCGCGCGTTATTTCAACAAGGCGGTACATCTGTCTTCGCAGGAAACGCCTGGGGAAGTGGTTGTCGGACTGCTGCATGAGGGCAAGCCCCTGAGCCGCAGCGCGATTTGCGCAAAGCTTCTGTATCGTCTGGAAATGTCCGGCACGCCGGAACAGGACGCCCATTACCGTGAACTTATCGGAATGATGTTTCAGCGCTGAAGTATGGCGCGACACCGGGCTACCATGATTGCACCTGAACCGCTTTACCGCGAAGCGCAGGATGGAGCTTATCAGCAGCGATGCGTCGCTGTTTGCACAGATCCGAATGCATCCTTCCGGATGCGTGTCCTTATGCCTGTCACGGGCACAGGGACAAAAATGTAATCAGAGAAGTTGTTATGTACGAAAGTGATGAAGAAAAACTAACCGACCATGTTATTGGCGAGGCTGTGCTTGGCTTGCTCAATGACAACGCGCCTATCAGCAGTGCTTCGCTGATTGCCAGGCTTGATGTGATGGCAGGCAGTGAAACAGACGAGCGGAGGAAACAGGCTATCAAAGCGGCGATCTCCGAAGTCCGCCGTGGCATTCCAGCGAGGCGCAGTAAGCGCCCGTTAACAGGTCGGGATAACGATAGCAGGAGCGCGCGGTTCGATGCCGATGCACCGCCTGCGGGTACAAAAAAACATTGATGTCTGTTCCTATTGGGCCGTTTGCCGGGCTTGATGCCCGGTTGTTGCGTTGCAGCGGTAATCGCAGCCTTCTCAACGCATAAGCGGCTAAGTCTTATTTTTTCGCAGAGCAAATACTATGCAGCAAAATTCTTCAGAAAAAGAGATCGTGTTGTTTTTCCAGAGCGCAGGCGATCAGCTGGCGCAGGAATCGGAAGTGCTCGGCGCTGTGATCAGAAACATCCTTGCCGATAACCGTTAGGTGACCAACAAGGCGATCATTCTTTATCTTATCGCTGAAATGGAGAATACATCGGACGTGGTTCAGCTGGATGTGCTGCGCAGTACGCTTGAGATTGTGGTAGGAAGAACACCAGACGATGCATAATAAAAGCCCTCGCGTTTAAGGACGCGGGGTTTTCTTTTAGCGCGGCGGGCTGAAGGTTTCTTGCCTGCGCTTAATGCAGCTTGGCCTTAAGCAGGCCGATGGCCTCAAAGTAGGGATACTGCTGCGATTCGTCTTCCAGCAGGCAAAGCCGATGCAGCACACCGATAATTTCATGGATGCGCACCACCCTTCCGGGCTTGAGCAGATCGGACACCGCATTACCGATAAGCGCCTTCACTTCTGTTGATATTTCCGCTTCATTAACCACATGACCTCCGTGGTACACACAGCGACTTTCACCGTTATCCCCGCCTCGTATTTAGCAGGAAGGCTCGTCGGGCTTGTAGCCGCATGAAAGAGTGGTTATTTCCGGGGCGATAACTCTGTCGCCGGAAATAATATATTTTTTTCTGCTGTACACCGCTTATGACATCGCAGTGTAACAATGATTGTTTACGGCAGAATGCGTAAAACGTATGAATTGCGTGAAATAAAAAAGCCCCGCATCGCTGCGAGGCTTTTCTGCGTTTATTTCCTGAATTCAGCCGGCGCGTAGCCTTTCTGAATAAAGGGGGCAAAACTGTCTAATGTCGTCATTGCTGACTTACAAAAAATACACTTTGCGCCAAACGGATTTTTTTCAGTCATGTCAAACGGCGAGGTTCGATATTGCGAACCGTGGCAGCATGGGCATCTGAAATGAATTTGAGCTGTAATACGATCGTCCTTAGAGCGCTACCACGTTGACAGCTGACGGGCCTTTCGGACCGTTTTCAACTGCGAACTCAACCTGTTGGTTTTCGTACAGCGTACGGAACTCGTCGCTCTGGATGGCGGAGAAGTGTACGAACACATCTTTGCTACCGTCCTGCGGAGTAATAAAACCAAAGCCTTTTTCCGGGTTAAACCATTTTACTGAACCAGTCATCTTCGTAGACATATTGCTTTCCTTTCCTGAGAGCCTTGCGGCGTAATGGCCTGAATACAGCGTTAAATCAGAGCGTTAAGAGAAGACTCACAAGAAGAGGTATCTGGGATACTTAAGAGATGAGGACTGCTTTAGTAAACTGCTTAGAATTGTCTGCACTTCAAACCGACAACGCCATTAACGCATGTTTAGCTTTTTCGCGCAAGGGCTATTTACGATTAGCGTCTATTTCCCTGCTGCTTTGCTTTTCTTTACGCAGTAAACGGCATACGGCGGTTTAATTTATTTTTCCGGGAACTTTCTTAAGGCATTTTTGAATCGCTAAAATAAATGTTGCTCTACGCAATCTTTATTTTAAACGGAAAGAAAGTCAGCGCAGGGCATAAATAAAAAATATATCTTATGCCTGCACTGACTAACGCGTTAAATCACGGCGGTGGTAAGCCGCGCGGTACAGCAGAGCGCGCCCTGCTCGTCGACGATCTCGATTTGCCACACCTGGTGACGCCGCCCGGTGTGCAGCGCCCGGCAGATCCCGCGCACCAGCCCGCTACGCACCGAACGCATGTGGTTGGCGTTCACTTCCAGCCCCACCACATTCTGATCACCCTCGGTGCAGAGGTAGCCGGCAACCGAACCCAGGGTTTCCGCCAGCACCACCGACGCACCGCCGTGCAGCAGTCCGAACGGCTGATGGGTACGGCTGTCCACCGGCATGGTGGCTTCCAGCCGATCCTCCCCCAGATAGACAAAGCGGATGTCCAGTAAACCGGTCATGTTCCCGGCGGTCATGGCGTTTAACGCCTCAAGCGTGACGGTACGTTTCCACATTAGCCGATGATCTCCAGTAAAGCCTGTAAGGGGTGCCGCACCCCACTACCCTCAATACGTTTCACCTGGCTGCGGCAGGAGTAGCCGGTCGCGAGGCAGCGGTTGCGGGGCAGACGCTGAATCATCGGGTGCCAGGAGAGCTCATAGATGCCCAGCGAGCGGGTGTGATTGTTCACCTCATGCCCGTAGGTGCCCGCCATGCCACAGCAGCCGACGTTAACGTTCTCCAGCCGGGCGCCGAAACGGGCGAAGATGCCTGCCCACTGGGCGCCGGTAGCCGGCAAGGCGGTGACTTCCGTGCAGTGGCCGAACAGATACCAGGACTCGCCGCTTACCGGGCGCGGCTCCGGCGTGGTGACCGCCGCGGTTAACCACTCATGCACCAGCTGGACGTGGAAATCACCGCGCGCCGCGCCGAGGGTCTGCTTATATTCATCCCGGTAGCACAGCACCAGCGCCGGATCGACGCCGACCATCGGTATACCGGTGCGCGCCACCCGGTTCAGGAAGGTGGCGGTCTTCTGCGCGGTGCGGGCGAAACGCTGCAGGAAACCTTTAATGTGCTGCGCCTTGCCGTTAGGTGAGAACGGCAGCACCACCGGGTGATAGCCCAGCTTCTCCGCGAGACGCACAAAGTCCACCACCACCTGGGCATCGTAGTAGCTGGTGAAGGGATCCTGCACCACCAGCACGGTTCTGGCTTTGTCGTCGGCGCTCAGCGCTTCCAGCTGCTCCAGGGTGGTATTGGCCCAGGCGTGGCCGACGATCTGCTGTTGCAGCGTCGGCGTGGAGAGCAGCGGCAGATCGACCATGCCGATATGCTTTTCTGACAGCCGCTGCACCCAGGGCTGACGCAGGAAGAAGTTAAAGGTTTTCGGCGCGCGCGCCATCAGCGGGGCGTAGTTCTCCACCGTGGCGACCACGTGGTCGCGCATCGGGCGCAGATAGCGGGTGTGGTAGAGCTGCAAGAAACGCGAACGAAACTCCGGCACGTCGATCTTAATCGGGCACTGGGTGGAGCAGGCCTTACAGGCCAGACACCCGGACATCGCCTCTTTTACCTCGTGAGAGAAGTCATACTCCCCCCGGCGCGCATGCCACGAATTGCGGCTGCGCTCGATAAGCGTACGCAGGCTGGCGCGCTTCTCCGGCAGGTCTTTTTCCAGCTTCAGAGGATCGACCCCGCGGTCCGCCAGCAGACGCAGCCATTCACGCACCAGGGTGGCGCGGCCTTTCGGCGAGTGGATGCGCTCCCGGGTGATCTTCATCGAGGGGCACATCGGGCTGTTGGCATCGAAGTTAAAGCACAGGCCGTTGCCGTTGCACTCCATCGCCCCGCGCCATGAGGTGCGCACCGCCAGCGGGATCTGGCGATCGAAGGTGCCGCGCTTCACATCGTCCACCTTCATCATCGGCGCATCCACCCCGGCAGGCGCACAAATCTTACCCGGATTGAGTCGGTTGTGGGGATCGAAGGCGGCCTTTATCAGGCGCAGTTCGTGATAAAGCTCGGTGCCGAAGAAGGCCGGGCTGTACTCGGCGCGAAAGCCTTTCCCGTGCTCGCCCCACAACAGGCCGCCGTACTTCGCCGTCAGGGCCACCACCTCATCGGAGAGCCGCTTCATTAGCATCTCCTGCTGCGGATCGCACATATCGAGCGCCGGACGCACGTGCAGCACCCCGGCGTCAACGTGGCCGAACATGCCGTAGCTCAGGCCGTGGCTGTCCAGCAGCGCCCGAAACTCAACGATGTAGTCCGCCAGATGCTCCGGCGGCACGCAGGTATCCTCGGCAAAGGGGATCGGCTTCGCCAGCCCTTTGGCATTGCCCAGCAGCCCCACCGCCTTTTTGCGCATCGCATAGATACGCTCGATGCCGGTAATATCGCTGCACAGCTGCCAGCCGATAACGCCCGCGTGCCCGCCCGCCATCAGCGCGTCCAGCCGGCCGCACAGGCTCGCCACCTGGCCGTCGATCAGCGCTTCGTCGTCGCCGGCAAACTCAACGATGTTCAGGCCGAGCAGCGTCTTGTCCGGCACATCGGTAATAAGCTCCTTCACCGAGTGCCAGACAATATCTTCCCGCGCCAGATTGAGCACTTTGGAATCCACGGTCTCCACCGAGAGCGCGTTTGCCTCAACCATAAACGGGGCGTTGCGCAGCGCCGAATCAAAGGAGTCGTACTTGACGTTCACCAGGCGACGCACTTTCGGCAGCGGTGTAATGTTGAGCCGCGCCTCGGTGATAAACGCCAGCGTGCCCTCCGACCCGGTAAGAATGCGCGTCAGGTCGAACTGCGTCATCTCATCGTTGAACACGTGGCGCAGGTCATACCCGGTGAGAAAGCGGTTGAGCTTGGGGAAGCGTTCGAGAATCAAATCACGGTTGTCGCGGCAGCGCTCCAGCACGGTGCGGTAGATACGGCCGATCGCCGTCTCCTCGCGGCCCAGCACTTCCGCCAGCGCCACCGGCATCGCCTGGGTGTCGAGGATATCCCCTGACGCCAGTACGGCGCGCAGGCCCAGCACGTGATCGGAGGTTTTGCCGTAGACCAGCGACCCCTGCCCCGAGGCGTCGGTGTTGATCATCCCACCGAGGGTCGCACGGTTGCTGGTTGACAGCTCCGGCGAGAAAAAGTAGCCGAACGGCTTAAGATACTGGTTGAGCTGATCCTTGATCACCCCCGCTTCGACCCGCACCCAGCCCTGCTCGGTGTTAATCTCCAGAATGCGATTCATGTAGCGCGACAGGTCAACGATGATGCCGCGGTTCAGCGCCTGGCCGTTGGTGCCGGTGCCGCCGCCGCGCGGCGTGAACACCAGGGAGGCAAAGCGCGGTTCACCGGCAATGCGGGCGATAAGCGCCACATCGGCCGTGGAACGGGGAAAAAGGATGGCATCGGGAAGCAGCTGATAGACGCTGTTGTCCGTCGCCATCGTGAGCCGGTCTGCGTAGCTGGTGGCGGTATCACCGGTAAATCCCTGCTGCTCGAGCGCCTGTAAAAAGTTGAGCACCCGTTGAACCAGCCCCGGTGCCTGAGAAATCTGTGGGATCATTAGCCTGCGACCCTGCCTGACTGAACGTGTTATGAGTAAACACCCCGGCGTAGCGCGAAAGAGGCAGCCATCTCGGCGCTGATCTGCGCCGGAACGCCGCGTCGCCGCCGGAACGGTGCGAAGTTATCGTTTGCGTTGTGCATCGATGGTTGTATCACATTTTTTTCTTATACGCCCACCCGAAATAGAGGCAGAATCCACCTGTCAAAATACGCAGAAATCATCAATGATACTGCGCGACTCTTCTTGCGCCTGCGAGGGCGTTTATTAATAAGGTAACGGTGTTTATGGTAAAACTCACACAGCCCAAGGACGTGCCTCAGATCCTGCTGTCCGTGCTCTTTCTTTCGGCCATGATTATCGCCTGCGTGTGGATCGTGCAGCCGTTTATTCTCGGCTTCGCGTGGGCGGGTACGATCGTCATCGCAACCTGGCCGCTGCTGCTGCGTTTACAGCAGATCCTGTGGGGACGTCGCTCCCTGGCGGTGCTGGTGATGACGCTGCTGCTGATCCTGCTGCTGGTTATTCCGGTCGCCCTGCTGATTAACAGCCTGGTGGACAACAGCGCCCCGCTGGTCAACTGGGTGTCGTCAGGCCATATGGCGCTGCCGGATCTGGCGTGGCTGAACAGCATTCCGATGGTCGGCGCCAAACTCTATACCGGCTGGCATAACCTGGTCGACAGCGGCGGCAGCGCCATTATGGCCAAGCTGCGTCCCTACATCGGTACCACTACAACCTGGTTTATTGGCCAGGCCGCGCACATTGGCCGCTTCATGATGCACTGTGCGCTGATGCTGCTGTTTGCCGCCCTGCTCTACTGGCGTGGCGAGCGCGTGGCCCAGGGCTTCCGCCACTTTGCGACCCGTCTGGCCTCCACCCGCGGTGACGCGGCCGTGGTGCTGGCCGCGCAGGCTATTCGCGCGGTGGCGCTCGGGGTGGTGGTCACGGCGCTGGTGCAGGGTATTCTCGGCGGCATCGGGATTGCCATCGCCGGCATTCAGTACGCGACCATCCTTACGGTGGTGATGGTGCTCTCCTGCCTGGTGCAGCTTGGCCCGCTGCCGGTGCTGATCCCCTGCATCATCTGGCTCTACTGGAGCGGCGACACCACCTGGGGGACCGTTCTGCTGGTCTGGAGCTGCGTGGTCGGCACGCTGGATAACGTTATCCGTCCGGTGCTGATCCGTATGGGCGCCGATCTGCCGATGGTGTTAATTCTCTCGGGCGTTATCGGCGGGCTGATCGCGTTTGGCATGATTGGGCTGTTTATCGGTCCGGTGGTGCTCGCCGTCTCCTGGCGTCTGTTTTATGCCTGGGTACAGGAGGCACCCGCCCCGCAGGAGCCGGTGGACGCAGTAATGGAAAAAATAGCCGACGAGCAGGATGCCACGGCGAGCAAATAATAACGGAGGCGGGGAAACCCGCCTTATTGTTTAGCCTCGCTAATCATTTAATTAAGTAATTTCACTTAGCGCCGCGCTGTGCCTCACGTTTTTTCTCCCCACCTCCCGGAATAATTATCTTCCTTAAACTATTGAGAGGAATCTGATCGACGCATCAACGGGTCGATGGCTACTATTAGCCCAAGGTTATAAATCAACATCTTGATTTATAAGCATGGAAATCCCCTGAGTGAAACAATGAATTGCTGTGTGTAGTCTTTGCCCATCTCCCACGATGGGCTTTTTTTTATCCGCCAATCCGCTACACCCGTCACGAGCCGTTAATTTTACTTACGCAACGTTGTTATTCTGCGGGGCGGCATTGGTACGCCTGAAATAAAAAAGCCCTTCCCGAACGGGAAGGGCCAGTGCTTATTTTTTCAGCTCTGCCAGACTGAGCCAGGTCTGAACCACCGTATCCGGATTGAGGGACAGGCTGTCGATTCCCTCCTCCATCAGCCAGGCGGCAAAGTCCTCGTGGTCTGACGGGCCCTGTCCACAGATACCGACATATTTGCCCTGTTTTTTCGCGGCGCGGATCGCCATCGACAGCAGGGCCTTCACCGCGTCGTTACGCTCGTCAAACAGTTCAGACACCACGCCGGAGTCGCGGTCGAGGCCAAGGGCTAGCTGGGTCATGTCGTTAGAGCCGATAGAGAAGCCGTCGAAGTACTCAAGGAACTGCTCGGCCAGCAGGGCGTTGGACGGGATCTCGCACATCATGATGATTTTGAGACCCGCTTCGCCGCGCTTAAGGCCCTGGCGCGCCAGCTCCTCCACCACCGCTTTCGCCTGCTCCACGGTACGCACGAACGGCACCATGATCTCGACGTTGGTCAGCCCCATCTCGTTACGCACCCGCTTCACCGCCTGGCACTCCAGCGCGAAGCAGTCGCGGAAGCTGTCCGCCACATAGCGACCCGCGCCACGGAAGCCGAGCATCGGGTTCTCTTCGTGCGGCTCGTAGCGCTCCCCGCCGACCAGGTTGGCGTATTCGTTCGACTTGAAGTCAGAGAGACGCACGATGACGCGCTTCGGCCAGAACGCGGCCCCCAGCGTCGCGATCCCTTCGGTCAGACGCCCGACGTAAAACTCGACCGGGTTGTCGTAGCCTTTCATCATCTCGCGGATCTCGTTTTGCAGCGCCGCCTCCTGCTGGTCGAACTCCAGCAGCGCGCGCGGGTGCACACCGATCATGCGGTTGATGATAAATTCCAGTCGCGCCAGGCCCACCCCTTCATTCGGCAGACAGGCGAAGTCAAAGGCGCGGTCCGGGTTACCGACGTTCATCATCACTTTCAGCGGCAGGTCAGGCATGGTATCGACGCTGGAGCTTTTGACGCTGAAGTCCAGCAGTTCGTCGTAGACGTAGCCGGTGTCGCCTTCGGCACAGGAGACGGTCACCTTGTGCCCCTCGTGCAGGCGTTCGGTGGCGTCGCCGCAGCCGACCACCGCCGGGATGCCCAGCTCACGGGCGATGATCGCCGCATGGCAGGTACGGCCGCCGCGGTTGGTGACGATGGCCGACGCCTTTTTCATGATCGGTTCCCAGTCCGGGTCGGTCATGTCGGTAACCAGCACGTCGCCCGGCTCGATGCGGTGCATCTCCGCGATGTCGTGGATCACTTTCACCGGGCCGGCGCCGATGCGGTGCCCGATAGCGCGGCCTTCGGCTACGATTTTGCCCTGAGCATGCAGGGTGTAGCGCTCCATCACCTGACCGCGGGAGCGCACGGTTTCCGGGCGCGCCTGCACGATGTAGAGCTTGCCGGTGTGGCCATCTTTCGCCCACTCGATGTCCATCGGGCGACCGTAGTGTTTCTCAATGATCACCGCCTGCTTCGCCAGCTCCTGCACCTCTTCCGGGGTGATACAGAAGCGATCGCGCTCGTCCTGCGGGACGTCTTCGATGCGCACCTGTTTGCCGTGCTCCTGAGTCGGGGCGTAGACCATGCGGATTTTTTTCGAGCCCATAGTGCGACGCACGATGGCCGGTTTACCCGCGGCGAGGCCAGGTTTGTGAACGTAGAACTCATCCGGGTTCACCGCGCCCTGCACCACCATCTCGCCCAGACCGTAGGCTGCGGTGATAAACACCACCTGATCGAAGCCGGATTCGGTATCGATGGAGAACAGCACCCCGGAGGCGGCGAGATCCGAGCGCACCATACGCTGGACGCCGGCGGAAAGCGCCACGCCGCGATGATCGTAGCCCTGATGGACGCGATAGGAGATGGCACGGTCGTTGAACAGCGAGGCGTAGACGTGCTTAACCGCCACCATCACCGCATCAATGCCCTGCACGTTAAGGAAGGTTTCCTGCTGGCCGGCGAACGAGGCGTCCGGCATGTCTTCGGCGGTGGCGGAGGAGCGCACCGCAAACGAGGCGTCGCTGTCGTCGGCGGAAAGCGTATTGTACGCCTCGCGAATCGCCTCTTCGAGTTCCGGCTGGAACGGCGTCTCAACGATCCACTGGCGGATTTGCGCGCCCGCTTTTGCCAGCGCGCTGACGTCGTCGATATCGGTTTTATCGAGCAGCTCGTATATACGCTGGTTTACGCCGCTCTGGTCGAGGAACAGATTAAACGCCTCGGCGGTGGTCGCAAAGCCGCCCGGCACCGAAACGCCAGCGTCGGACAGGTTGGTAATCATCTCACCGAGCGAGGCATTTTTCCCCCCCACTCTGTCCACGTCATTCATGCCGAGTTGGTTATACCAGAGAACCAGTGGTGCAGAGCCATTATTGGACATCGAAACAATCCTTTTTTTGCCATACCTGTTTGCAGCGCACGCTTCTGCTTTCGCCGGGCCTGCACGCAGAACGGGTATATAAATGAACGGGTATAAGAAAGACCTGACAACGCATTTAGCCTGGCATAATTAACCGGCCCCGAAAAACGGTGAATCGTTCAAGCAATCACAAAAATTATTTTTTCGACCAATTCTGAGTATTATTTAACTTGTTGATTATGCTGAAAGCATCGGGCCAGCGTCGGGTTACGCTGCCTCAGGAAAAATGAACAGTGCTTTTCATTAAAAATAAAAACAGCATTTCATTTTATAAATTAAGATTAGTGCCAGACTCACCGAGAGGCGTTTAATTTATGCTTTCAGGAATTTATCCCCGGCCACAGGATCAGAAAATGGAAAATGCAGTCGATCGCCACGTATTTTATATTTCCGACGGCACCGCCATTACGGCAGAAGTATTAGGCCATGCGGTGATGTCGCAGTTTCCGGTGACGATCAACAGCATCACGCTGCCGTTTGTCGAGAACGAAAGCCGCGCCAAAGCGGTGAAGGAGCAGATCGACGCCCTTTACCAGCAGACCGGGCAGCGCCCACTGGTGTTCTACTCCATCGTGCTGCCGGAGATCCGCCGCATCATCCTGCAAAGCGAGGGCTTCTGTCAGGATATCGTGCAGGCGCTGGTGGCCCCGCTACAGCAGGAGATGAAGCTGGACCCGACCCCGGTGGCCCACCGCACCCACGGCCTTAACCCCGGCAACCTGATCAAGTACGACGCGCGTATCGCGGCGATTGATTACACCCTCGCCCACGACGACGGTATCTCGATGCGCAACCTCGATCAGGCGCAGGTGATCCTGCTGGGCGTGTCGCGCTGCGGTAAAACCCCCACCAGCCTCTATCTGGCGATGCAGTTTGGTATCCGGGCGGCAAATTACCCCTTTATTGCCGACGACATGGACAACCTCAACCTGCCGGCGGCGCTCAAGCCGTTACAGCACAAGCTGTTCGGGCTGACCATCAACCCCGAGCGGCTGGCCGCTATCCGCGAAGAGCGTCGGGAGAACAGCCGCTACGCCTCGCTGCGTCAGTGCCGCATGGAAGTGGCCGAAGTGGAAGCGCTCTACCGTAAGCACCAGATCCCCTACCTCAACAGTACCAACTACTCGGTAGAGGAGATTGCCACCAAAATCCTCGACATCATGGGACTGAGCCGCCGCATGTACTAACAGACTAGTACAAGATCGCATTTCGCGTTAGAATGGGGATATGGATGGGCTAAGTGACACCGTTTCCAGGGTTGAATTCAGCATGGATTGGTTTATCGTGATGCCCATCACTTTCCGGCACGATGCCGTGAGAGCCACACTTTTCGAGATATCCCATGACGAAAACTGACGAACTGCGTACCGCACGCATCGGGAGTCTGGTCACCCCAGGCGAGCTGGCGCAGCGCTTCCCCGTATCACCCACCCTTGCGGAGCACGTCCTGACCTCGCGCCGCCGCGTCGAGAACATCCTTAAAGGCGAGGACCCGCGCCTGCTGGTGATTATTGGCCCCTGCTCGATTCACGATCTGGATGCGGCGATGGACTATGCGCGCCGTCTGCAGGGCCTGCGCGAAAAATACAGCCACCGCCTCGAGCTGGTGATGCGCACCTACTTTGAAAAGCCGCGTACCGTGGTGGGCTGGAAGGGGCTGATCTCCGATCCCGATCTCAACGGCAGCTACCGGGTGAACGACGGCATCGAGCGCGCGCGCCGCCTGCTGCTGCAGGTTAACGAGCTGGGCGTGCCCACCGCCACCGAGTTCCTCGACATGGTGACCGGCCAGTACACCGCCGATCTCATCACCTGGGGGGCGATTGGCGCCCGTACCACCGAGAGCCAGATCCATCGGGAAATGGCCTCGGCGCTCTCCTGCCCGGTGGGCTTCAAGAACGGCACCGACGGCAACACCCGCATTGCGGTGGACGCCATTCGCGCCGCGCGCGCCAGCCATATGTTCCTCTCCCCGGACAAAAACGGCCAGATGACCATCTACCAGACCAGCGGCAATCCGTACGGGCACATCATTATGCGCGGCGGTAAAACGCCGAACTATCACGCCGCGGATCTCAGCGCTGCCTGCGCCGCGCTCGGCGAGTTCGGTCTGCCGCAACATCTGGTGGTGGATTTCAGCCACGGCAACTGCCAGAAGCAGCATCGCCGTCAGCTTGAGGTCTGCGAAGATATTTGCCAGCAGATACGCAGCGGGTCCCGCGCGGTGGCCGGCATTATGGCGGAGAGCTTCCTGGAGGAAGGCACTCAGAAGATTGAAACCGGTAAGCCGCTGGTCTATGGCCAGTCGATCACAGACCCCTGCCTGGGCTGGGAGGATACCGAAACCCTGGTATCGATGCTGGCCGAAGCGGTAGAGAGCCGCTTCTGAGCACACGCCCTCGCGGCTGACACACGTTTTCCACGCCTGTGACACTCATCACCCCCTGCCCGGCTCGCCGGACAGGGGTTTTTATTGCCCGTCAGCTCGAACAGCTTACTTCCAGACGTTTGCCCCATTCCGGCGGCCGCTGCGAAAAATCATCGTCGCGATCGGCCCACGGATTTTGCAGGGCGTCGATAAGCCGCGCCAGCTCGGTAGTGTCGTCCAGCTCTGCGCCGGCGATTGCCCGCTGTGCCAGCCAGTTGCGCAGCACCACCGACGGGTTGGTGCGCTTCATGCGCGCCTGACGTTCGCTGTCGTCGATGCCGTCGCGCGCCAGGCGTGCGCGGTAGTCCGTAAACCAGGCATCAAACCCGGCGCGATCGATAAACTCGTCGCGCAGCGGTGAGGCGCTGCTGGCCTGTTCGCTCTCGCTCAACAGCCGGAAGGTGCGCGTCCAGTCGCTGCCCTCGCGGGCCATCAGCGCGGTCAGGCCGCTGAGCAGCGCGTTATCGTCCTGCTGCTCGGTATAGAACCCGAGCTTGCTGCGCATCAGCCGCCCGTAGTGACGCATTAGCGCAGGCTGATAGCGATCAAGCGCGGCGTTGAGGGCATCCACCTCGATAAACGGTGACAGCGTCTGGGCCAGCCGCTGGAGATTCCACAGCCCAACCGCCGGCTGGTTATCGAAGGCATAGCGCCCCTGATAGTCAGAGTGGTTGCAGATATAGCCCGGCTGGTAGTCGTCCAGGAAGCCGTAGGGGCCGTAGTCGATGGTCAGCCCGAGGATCGACATATTATCGGTGTTCATCACGCCGTGCGCGAAGCCTACCGCCTGCCAGTGGGCAATCAGCGACGCGGTGCGATCCACCACATCGTTAAACCACAGGGCGTAGCGGGCAACGTCCTCCACCAGCTGTGGCCAGTGATGGGCAATCACATAGTCTGCCAGCTGCTGCACCTTTTCCGGCTCGCGGCGGTAGTACCAGTGCTCGAAGTGGCCGAAGCGCACGTGGCTCTCGGCGATGCGCATCAGCATCGCGCCGCGCTCCGGGGTTTCGCGCCGCACCGGCGTGTCGCTGGTGACGATAGAGAGCGCCCGGGTGCCGGGAATGCCGAGGTAATGCATTGCCTCGCTGGCGAGGTATTCGCGCACTGTGGAGCGCACCACCGCCCGGCCATCGCCCATGCGCGAGTACGGCGTCAGCCCGGCCCCCTTCAGGTGCCAGTCCATTTTGCGGCCATCGGCCAGGCGCTGCTCGCCCAGCAGAATGCCGCGCCCGTCGCCAAGCTGTCCGGCCCAGACGCCGAACTGATGCCCGCTGTAGACCTGCGCCAGCGGCGCCATGCCGGGCAGCAGCGTTTCGCCGCTCCACACCGCCGGGCTGTCAAACAGCGTTTCGGGGATAGCCAGCTCCGCCGCCAGTTCGCGGTTATGCCATAGCAGACGGCTGTTGGTCAGCGGTTGCGGGCGAAGCGCACTGTAGAAGCCCGGCAGTTCGTCATGCCAGGTGTTGGTAAAGGTTAACGTTTGGGTCATAACACCTCCTGCAGTAAGTGTAGTGCCTGTTAGCGCTGGCAAACACGGTATAACTGCAGGGTTATTGGTGGGGTGCCTCAAGCAGAGTGGCGAGCGCCTCCGGTTCAACCGGCGGCCAGAGGGTGCCCTGCATGGCGCTGAAGCCCAGGGCGTACGCCCGTCGCCGGGACTCGTCACTGTCGATACCGGAGATCATCAACCCGTCGCACAGCGGAGAAATCTGCGAGACGATGGCCTGCATAAAAGGTTCAAAGGCAGGGCCACTGATAAGCCGCAGCACGAAGGCGCGATCCAGGATCACGCGGTGAAACAGCCTGTCGGTAATCGACCGGGTGGTGGCGATGCCGGCCCCGAAATTGCTCAGCGTCAAAGTAAAACGTTGAGCAAGCTTACTCAGCGTCTGATTTTCACGTCCAAGATTAATTTCAGGGAAATTCTCATTAATTGCCAGCTCAAGAAAAGGTAATGCGGAAATTCGCCGGGCAAGCGCCTCGTCATTCAAAATTGCCCCTGCGCTTTGCACGTCAATATTTATCCACGCCACCAGCTGGTTATTAATGAAAAAAGATTTATGCGCTTCCAGCAGCGTCAATTTTTCCTTAAAGAAGATGACATGCTGTTCATCGCTAATATGGGGGATAACCAGTTCCGTTGGGATGCGAACGCCGCTTTGCGGATTAGAAAAATGCGCAATAACCTCCGCGCCGACCAGTGCCCCGCGGCCTGTCCGGGCCGGGCACATCAGCAGCTGAGAGCGGTAGTCTGCATCAAACGTAACGATCATCGGGTATCCCCACGGAAAACGTGTTGAAAATAATCCTGACGTAATATGCGTTACGGTTCAACCACCTAGAATTAAGAGCCTTTCTTTTTTCGCCGTTTCGCTGATCATTTAAGATTATTCTCCGCATTTTAAACGGATAAGGCGCGTAAAAAAACAACGCTTACTTTATTTCTTACCATTTGAAACGATCGTAAAAAAATGATGACTGCTAATTATTTTATGCCAATGCGTATTTACTCATAATAGTCTGATTGCCGAAACGATTAAATACCGTTATATCCTCCGGTAATGCATAAACGCGCGCGGTGCCTGTGCTGCACCGCGCGCCGCATTAACTAGCGGTTAAACTGCGGCAGGTAGTCGCGGTTCAGCGTCAGCACTTCGTCCAGCAGGGCGCTGGCAGTGGGCGCATCGCCCACTAAAGGGTTGGTCACCAGCGCCAGCAGCCCGGCGTCTGCATCCCCCTCCACCGCCGCCTGAATCGTCAGCCGCTCATAGGTTTTGATCTGGGTGGTCAGGGCGTGCATTGACGCTGGCAGCGCGCCGAAGGTCAGCGGATGCGCCCCGGCGCCGTTTACCAGGCAGTTGGTCTCTATCACCGCATCGTCCGGCAGCCCCTGAATGGCCCCCCGGTTCGCGGTGTTCACTACCAGCTCTGCGCCACGATCGTTGTAAATCGCATCGATCAGCTCCAGCGCGACCTTTGAGTAAAACGCCCCGCCGCGAAAGCTGAGCTGTTCCGGCTTGTGGTTGAGCGCCGGATCGCGATAGAGCGCAAACAGCTCCTCTTCCACTTTCATCACCTGCTCGGCGCGGGTGCCCTGGGCACGGGCCGCCTCCTGCTCCTCACGCAGCATCTCGCGGCTGAGATAGAAGTAACGGTGATAGGGACAGGGGATCGCCCCCAGGGCGCGCAGCAGCGGTGCAGGCCACGGCATCTCTTTGATGTTGTTCATGGTCATCACCGCGCCGTTGCACAGCATCTCCAGCACCTGCTGCGTGCGGTTCTCGCCGCGCACGTATACCTCATGCACCCAGACCATATGGTTCAGCCCGGCAAAGCGCAGCCGGACGTCCTCCTCCGGCTCTTCCATCATGCCCGCAATCATGTGGTGCATGGCGACCGGCACATTGCACAGGCCGATGATTTTCGCGCGCGTGTGGCGCTGCACCGCCTCGGTGACAATGGCCGCCGGATTGGTGAAGTTGATTATCCAGGCGTCAGGGGCCAGCGCGTCGACGCGCCGGGCGATGTCGAGCAGCACCGGGATGGTGCGCAGCGCCTTGGCGAAGCCGCCTACGCCGGTGGTTTCCTGACCGATAAGGCCGTATTTCAGCCCCAGGCGTTCGTCGGCGGCGCGCGCCGCTAAACGCCCGACGCGCAGCTGGGTCAGGACAAACTGCGCCCCGCGTATCGCCTCATCCGGCGCATAGTGTACCGACACCTTCACCGCCTCCAGCCCGTTCTGATCCAGCATGCGTCGGGTCAGGGCGGCGATGGTTTCCACCTTGTCGCGCCCGGCCTCGATGTCCACCAGCGCCAGTTCGCGCAGCGGAATGCTCGCCCTTCGGGCCAGTAAACCTTCGATGAGCTCCGGCGTGTAGCTGCTCCCGCCGCCGA
This sequence comes from Siccibacter turicensis LMG 23730, assembly GCF_000463155.2. GTDB lineage: Bacteria > Pseudomonadota > Gammaproteobacteria > Enterobacterales > Enterobacteriaceae > Siccibacter > Siccibacter turicensis. Next base: position 279,729 of record NZ_AWFZ01000028.1, read on the forward strand.
AAACGGCAATCTTAATCCCCTGCTGTTCCATGTTTTCTCCTGAAGTGTCCGTGGAAGGCGCCGTGGGCGCTGACAAAGCCTGGATGAAAGCGGGAAAGCGGGGTGTGAAGCGCTTCGCACTTCGGGGGGTTGGTGCGGATAACGGAAGAAAGTGTGAGATAACCCGCGACGACGCGCGGGTCAGGGCTAGATGCGGCGCGCCTGCCAGAACTTTGCGCGCCAGTAGACGTTATCGAGTGAGGAGCGCATGACGCCGCGGCTGGTGGAGGCGTGGATAAACTGGTTATCGGTATCGTAAATGCCGACGTGCAGGCCGTTGTCCCCGGAGCCGGTTTTGAAAAACACCAGATCGCCTGGCAGCAGGTCCTCTTTGTCGATTTCTGTGCCGATCTCTGCCTGGTCGCGGGTCTGACGCGGCAGACGCATGGCAAAGCGATCCCGGAAGGTCATCAGCACGAAGCCGGAGCAGTCCACGCCGCTGCGGCTCATCCCGCCATAGCTGTAGGGCGTGCCGCGCCAGTTCTGAAGCTGGTCGTTCAGCTCGGCAATCACGGTAATAGAGTCAGAAAGGCGGGCGTCGGGAGGCGGTGCGCGATGGCTGCTGCATCCCACCAGGAGTAACGTCAACACTGCAATTATCCACAACCGCATTTTCAGGCCATTCCTCTGGTCTTCCTTTTTTTGGCTAATGTAGCCTGCTTCGCCTGAAACAGGCAAGTGACGACGGACATCGCGTGCGGCAGGAAGCCCCCTGCCCGACGCACGCCGGGCAGGGTTCGGACTCAGAACTGAAGGGAGTAGTTCAGGCCAAAGGTGCGGCCACGTCCTTTGTAGTCATACAGCGACGCGGGGCCGTAGCCCGGACTGTAGTAGAGCGGCGCGCGCTGACCCCAGACGGTGGTGTAGTCGCGGTCGAACAGGTTCTCCACGCTGAAGCTGAGTTTACCCAACGGAAGCGCGTAGCTGCCGAGCAGGTCAATCGTGGTGTAGCCGTCGATGCTGTTGCCCTGCTCATCGCTGACGTCGAAGGAGGTGGTGCTCTGCACACGCAGGCTCCACGGATCGGGTGCCCAGCCGATGTACGCCGTCGCTTTCGACGGGCTCGCCACCTTGACGTCATATTTCTCCCAGCTGCCGTCGACCTTCGACTCGGTCTTAAGCACGTTGAAGTTCGCGCCGGTGCTCCAGACGGTCTCCGGGATAAAGTAGTCCACCGCCCCTTCCACGCCGTAAATGCGACGCTTGTCATCCACCACGCTGATGGTGAGATCTTTATTCGCCAGCACACTCTTATCGGAGATCGAGTAGTAGGCCGCAATCTGGGTACGCAGGTTGTCCCCGGTGTAGCGCCAGCCCAGCTCGTATGAGTTAACTTTGACCCCTTCCAGGCTGCTGTCATCGACGTTGACGCTGTCAATCAGCGGCAGACGGCCGTTCACCGCCGCGCCATAGGTGCCGCGCCCGTAATATTTCCCCGGATCCGGCAGCTCCACGCCCTGGGAGAAGTTGAACCACGCCTGCTGGCGTTCGGTCAGGTGGGCCAGCAGACCGGCGTTAAACAGGACGTTGTCGTAATCCACCGAGCCGCCGGGAATCGCATCGGCGGACACGGCCTTACCGGCCGCAATCTGCTGCTGCTGCGCGTAGCCGATGAAGTCATCAATCTTATTCTCGGTGTACTGGTAGCGCACGCCGCCGCTCAGGGTAAAGATGTCGTTGATGTCATAGCTCGACTGCAGGAAGGCCGCCAGATTAGTGATGTCATACGCCGGATAGCGTCCGGTGGTGTAAATCCGCTGGTTATTCATCCCGCCGGAGGCGCTTGCTTTGTCGAGATCGAAGAACATCTGGTTAGCGGTAAAGCGTTCGCGATCGGCATCCAGCCCCCAGGTCAGCTGCCAGCCGTCCAGCGGCTGACTGTTGAGGGTTAGTTTCGCGCCATACTGATCGGTTTCCTGCTGGGATGAAGAGAAGGCGGTAGTCTGCTGGCTGGCATTCACCGTAGGGAACGGATAGAACTTCAGCGACTCGTCGCGGTAGTAGACCTGGCCCACCAGCTCCTGACCCATGAAATCGCTGTCAGAGTATTGCAGGCTTATCAGGTGACGTTCGGTGCCCGGAATACGGTCTGAACGCAGCCCCTTGCTGACATACGGCGCAGAGGTGCCGTTTAGGGTTGAAAAACCTTCTCCCAGATCCAGGCCGTAATCGTCGTCGCCCTGGCTTTTATAATACTGGGTCACCAGCTGCAGCTGCCGGGTGTCGTCGATGTTCAGCGTGCCGGTACCCATCACGTCGAGGCGGTCGGAATATTGCAGGCCGGTCTGGGTGTTATCCAGCAGGGTGGCGTCACCATTGCCGTCAAACCAGCCGCCAAATTTCTGGTATGCCACTGAGGCACGCCCGTAGATGTGCTCGTTCCCGCCGGAGAGGGCGCTGGCCACGCGCTCATCGTGATCCTTGCTGCTGTTGAAGCCGCTCTTCAGGCCCGCCTCGAACTCGCGCAGCGTTTCGGTCTGTCCTTTTTTGGTGACGATGTTGATAAGCCCCCCGGTACTGCCGCCGCCGTACAGCGCGGTCGCACCGGAGATCACTTCAACGTGGTCGATATTGAACGGATCGATAGCATCGAGCTGACGGCTGTCGGTGCGTGAGGAGTTGAGGCGTACACCGTCAACCAGCACCACCAGCGGGCGTCCGCGCACGTTCATGCCATAGTTGGTGCGGCTCTGGCTGCTGACGTCAAGGCCCGGGATCAGCTGCGCCAGCGCGTCTTTCAGCTCTTTACCGCCCTGGATCTGCTGTTCTAACTCGGCGTTTTCAATCACCCATGAGGTCTGCGCCATTTCCGCCACGGTGCGATTGCTGCGGCTAGCGGAGACCACAACCGTGTCATCATCGGCCTGCTGAGCGACCGCGGGTGCCATCATGGCGAGCAGAAGCGGGTTGAGCGCCCAGAGCGTATGCTTTTTGCTTATCATCGTTTTTCCTTCACACGGGCGGAAAATATCTGCCCAACATATTGTGTAGCGAGTGTAAGAAGCAGCCTCCGGCTGCGGTGTTTCCCGGCTGCCGCTGCGCCACTGACCTTGCGCGGGCGACGGACTGAGATAGCATGCCTCACGCCTGCGGGCGCGATGGCGATATCGGGCGAAGCAGCGCGTCCCGATGGGCAACGCCCTTCTCCAGTCTGATGGAGCTTCGTGCCCCTGCGCAGCGGCAACGCTCTTCTCTTTCGTGCAACCTGCTGATATTCACCAGAATGGATATGTCATTGTGAGGCACGATTTTGCCGATAACAGTTCTCATTATCAATAACAATTACGCGTATTCTTAAAATTTCTCTTACATCCAGAAACATTACCGCAAGGAATTTGTTACACACTCGCTTATCAACTGCGCTCAGGTCTCATCCCGCAGAAGTTGATTCGAGGTCAGCGATCTGAAGCAGCGTAGTGTTTTTTATTGTCGCTACGCCGGTATGAACGTCATGCAGCGGATGGTGGTTATAGATGAAACGGATCGGAGGGGGAGTAATACCGGCTCTACGCCAGTCCGGGCGGAACAAAGCCAGGCCGGGAGGCGACAAGACAGAGGGAGCGAAACGCCCAGGCATGAGTAGCCGGACAGCGTCGTACCGGATTGATGGCCGCCGGTTAGCGCGGCCAGAGAAAGCGTTCGCCGTCGAGGTTCACTTCACGAAACGGCACGGTCCAGGTCTGCTCAAGCTGCTGCGGCGTCAGGATGTCCGGCCCGCCCTGCGCCACCAGCTTGCCTTTGTGCATAAGCCATACCTGCCGGGCATAGCGCAGCGCGTGGTTGAGATCGTGACTGCTCATCACCACCGTCACCCCGCCTTCACACAGCTCAAGCAGGATGCGATCCAGCGCCGCCTGCTGGGCAACATCAAGGCTGTTCATCGGCTCATCAAGCAGCAGTAGCCTGCCGTGGGGATTCGCGCCGGGATGCACCTGGAGTATCACCGCCGCAAGACGCACGCGCTGCCACTCGCCGCCGGAGAGCTGATTCACCGGACGGGTCAGCTTATCGTTGAGCCACAGGGCTTCGGCGATGTGCGTCATCCAGCGCGGATCGGCGCTCCCCTGCTGGTGCAGCGACAGGTAGTGCCACACCGGCATCGCGAACGGCGGACTCTGATGCTGGGCAAGCCAGGCGCGACGTCGCGCCAGCGCCTCGCCCTGCCAGTCATCAAGCGCCTGACCGGCAAAATGAATGCGCCCACCGCCGTCGATAAGTCCGGCCATCATCTCCAGCAGCGTGCTTTTGCCTGCGCCGTTCGGCCCCACCAGATGCAGCCAGACGCCCTGCTCCACGCTGGCGCTCAGCGGGCCAAGCCGCCCCGGAAAGGTGACGTCCTCAAGCTGCATCAGCGTCGTCATTATTTTGCCAGCGCCACTTTGATGGCTTCCATGACAATCGGGTCTTCCGGCAGCATGTCCGGGGCGAATCGCTGGACCACTTCACCGTCGCGTCCGATCAGGAACTTTTCAAAGTTCCACAGGATATCGTCCGGATAGAGCGGTGCGCGGCCTTTGCTTGCCAGACGCTCGTAAAAGCCGCTCTGCTCGGGCGCAACGGCGGTCGGCGCGGCGGCAATCAGCTTTTGATACAGCGGATGACGCTGCTCGCCGTTAACCTCGATTTTGCTGAACATCGGGAAGGTGACGCCATAGGTGGTGCTGCAGAAGGCTTTGATCTCCTCCTCGCTGCCCGGCTCCTGGCCTAAAAACTGATTGCACGGGAAGCCCAGCACGCTAAAGCCGTCCTTCTCCCAGGCTTTGTGGATGTTTTCCAGCTGTTCGTACTGCGGCGTCAGGCCGCACTGCGATGCCACATTGACCACCAGCAGCACCTTACCCCGGTACTTCTCGAGCGTCGTTTCTTCGCCATCAATGGTCGTCACGGTGGTGTTCAGTACATCAGACATAGCAACCCCTTAATCAGTGTGATACCCGGACGTCGCGTCCGGCTTTTAAGCATAGCCAGATAATGAACAAAAAGAGCAACTTCCTGGCCAGGCAAAATGTGAGAAATTACGTATCGCCGCGCCACTTAGCGCTGCGCGCGCAGCAGGAGCCAGATAAACAGCGGAGCGCCAAGGGTGGCGGTAACCACGCCGATGGGCAGCTCGGCGGCGCGCAGCACCAGCCGGGCGACGATATCTGCCCCCAGCAGCACCGCTGCTCCGGCCAGCGCGCTGGCGGGCAGCAGCACCCGGTAGTCGGTCAGGCCGCACAGGCGCAGCATGTGGGGGATCACCAGCCCGACAAAGCCAATCGCGCCGGCCAGCGCCACGCTGACGCCCACCAGCCAGCCGGTGCTCACCACCAGCAGGTTGCGCCACAGCCAGAGCGGCAGCCCAAGCTGGCGCGCCGAGGCCTCCCCCAGCGCCAGCATATTCAGCGGCTGCGCCTGGCGGCACAGCCAGAGCGTCACCGGCACTAACGCCACCATCAGCCAGCCCTGACGCCAGTCCACCCCGCCGAACCCGCCCATCAGCCAGTACATCAGCTGACGCAGATCGAGGCTGCTGGAGAAGTAGACCGCCCAGGTCATCAGCGCGCTACAGATGATGCCGAGCGCTACCCCGGCCAGCAGCAGGCGGCTGGTGGAGAGGTGGCGACGGGCGAAGCGCAGCAGAATGACGGTGACGGCCAGCGCGCCGAGGATGGCACACAGCCCCAGCGACCAGTCGGGCAGCGCGCCCTGGCCAATCATCACCGCGGCGATAACGCCTACCCCGGCACCGTTAGAGACGCCCAACAGCCCCGGCTCGGCGAGCGGGTTGTCAAACAGCGCCTGCATCACCGCGCCGGAGATGGCCAGCGCCGCCCCCACCAGCAGCACCGCCAGGGTGCGGGGCAGACGGATCTGCCAGAGAAATAGCTGGCTGGCGTCATCGAGCCAGTGCGTGGGAGTAATCCAGATTTCGCCGGCGCACAGGCTGATAAGCGCGGTCAGCAGCAGGCACAGCGCCAGCCAGCACAACAGGCGGCGTTCGCGACGTCGCGTAACAAGGATAAATTCATGCATAGGAAATGCGATCATGGGAGACACGCCATAGCGGTAATGGCCTGTAGAAAATCAGGAAATAAAAAAGGCCGCTTGCCAGCAAGAGTGATGTTGTTGCCCACATCGATATTCGGGCTTTCACTCTCTGCATGCACAGCGGCCTTTTTTTGGTCAGCGACGCTTAATCGTCTTTCGGCGTTGCGTTTTCGACACGGCTTTTCAGCTTCTGGCCGGGCCTGAAGGTCACAACCCGACGAGCAGTGATGGGAATATCTTCACCGGTCTTCGGGTTACGTCCCGGACGTTGATTTTTATCGCGCAAATCAAAGTTACCAAAGCCCGAGAGTTTGACCTGCTCACCGTTTTCCAGAGCGCGACGGATCTCTTCGAAAAACAGCTCTACCAGCTCTTTGGCATCCCGCTTGCTAAGCCCAAGCTTATCAAACAGATATTCTGACATTTCAGCTTTTGTAAGCGCCATAGGTTCAATCCCTCAATGATGCCTGGAATCGCTCTTTTAGTGCCTCTACGCATCTTGCAACGGTAGCGGCAATCTCCTCTTCTTCGAGTGTACGGCTGGTATCCTGCAGGATAAGGCTGATCGCGAGGCTCTTATAGCCCTCTGCAACGCCCTTGCCACGGTACACGTCAAACAAGTTTACGCCAACTACCTGATTTGCGCCAACTTTCTTACATTCGACCAAAATATCTGCTGCGGGGACGTTTTCAGCGACCACGACAGCGATGTCGCGCCGGTTCGCCGGGAAGCGAGAAATCTCCTGCGCTTCGGGTACGGTGCGCTCTGCGATGCGGTCCCAGAGCAGCTCAAACACCAGCGTACGGCCATTGAGGGAGAGCTTGCGCTCCAGCTCAGGGTGGACAACGCCAATGAAACCAATGCGTTCACCCTGTAAATAAATGGCAGCACTTTGGCCAGGATGCAAGGCCGGAATGGCTTCCGCTCTGAATTCAATTTCAGAAAGTTTACCGGTAAGCTCCAGAACCGACTCCAGATCGCCTTTCAGATCGTAGAAATCGACCGCGCCTTTTGCCATATCCCAGTGCTCATCGGTACGGTTGCCGCAGATAGCGCCAGCCAGCATAACATCCTGACGAATACCGAGGTCCGCCTGCGTATCAGGCACAAAGCGCAGACCGGTTTCGAAAATACGCACGCGGTTTTGCTGACGATTCTGGTTATACATCACCGTGCCCAGCAGACCGGTCCACAGCGACAGGCGCATCGCGGACATTTCGCTGGAGATTGGGCTTGGCAGGATCAGCGCTTCCTCACCCGGATGCAGCAGCTGCTGCACTTTCGGATCGACGAAGCTGTAGGTGATCACTTCCTGATAGCCTTTGTCCACCAGCATGGTTTTGACACGCTTCATGGAGAGCGCCGCTTCGCGGTGGCTGCCCATGACCAGACCCGCCTGCACCGGGGTATCCGGAATGTTGTTATAACCGTAGACGCGCGCGACCTCTTCTACCAGGTCTTCTTCGATTTCCATATCAAAACGCCAGCCCGGCGCGACCGCCTGCCACTCGTCCTGACCTTCGGTAACCTCGCAGCCCAGACGGCGCAGGATGTCGCTGACCTGAGCATCCTCAATGTGATGGCCGATCAGGCGATCGAGCTTGCTGCGACGCAGCGTGATGGTGGCGCGCGTTGGCAGGTGTGCCTCATGGGTGACATCGATAACCGGGCCGGCTTCGCCGCCGCAGATATCAAGCAGCAGGCGCGTAGCGCGCTCCATGGCTTTGTACTGCAGGGTAGGATCGACACCGCGCTCGTAGCGGTGAGAGGCATCGGTGTGCAGGCCGTGACGGCGTGCGCGACCGGCGATGGACAGCGGGCTAAAGAAAGCACACTCCAGCAGCACGTTGCGGGTTTCGCCGTTCACACCGGAGTGCTCACCACCAAAGATACCGCCCATCGCCAGCGCGCCGCGGTCGTCGGCAATCACCAGGGTGTCGGTTTTCAGTTTGGCTTCGCTGCCGTCCAGCAGCACCAGGGTTTCGTCCGGCTGCGCCATGCGCACGGTGATACCGCCGTTGATGCGATCCAGATCGAAGGCGTGCATCGGCTGACCCAGCTCCAGCAGGACGTAGTTGGTGATATCCACCACCGCGTCAATGGAGCGAATACCGCAGCGGCGCAGCTTCTCGCGCATCCACAGCGGCGTTGGCGCGCCAACGTTAATCCCTTTCACCACGCGGCCCAGATAGCGCGGGCAGGCTTCAGCGGCCTCAACGCGGATCGGCAGCGTGTCATTGATAGTTGCGGCCACCGGGGCTATCTCCGGCTCGGTGAGCGGCAGCTGGTTCAGCACCGCCACATCGCGCGCGACACCGATGATGCCGAGGCAGTCGGCACGGTTCGGGGTAACGCTGATTTCGATGGTGTTGTCGTCGAGCTTCAGATAGTCACGAATATCGGTGCCGATCGGCGCATCGGCCGGGAGTTCGATGATCCCCGCGTGGTCGTCGGAAATGCCCAGCTCGGAGAAGGAGCACAGCATCCCTTCCGACGGCTCACCGCGCAGCTTAGCCGCTTTGATTTTGAAATCGCCCGGCAGAACCGCGCCGATGGTCGCCACGGCGACTTTCAGACCCTGACGGCAGTTTGGCGCGCCGCAGACGATATCCAGCAGGCGCTCGCCGCCGACGTTAACCTTTGTCACGCGCAGCTTGTCGGCGTTCGGGTGCTGACCGCACTCCACCACTTCCCCGACGACTACGCCGTGAAACGCGCCTGCGACCGCGTCAACGCCGTCGACTTCCAGACCCGCCATGGTGATCTGCCCGGCCAGCGCGTCGCTGTCGAGGGCCGGATTAACCCATTCACGTAACCAGAGTTCACTGAATTTCATTGGTTTATCCTGCCCTTATTTAAACTGTTTGAGGAAACGAAGATCGTTTTCGAAGAAGGCGCGCAGATCGGTCACGCCGTAACGCAGCATGGTGAGACGCTCCATCCCCATGCCGAAGGCGAAGCCGGAGTAGACTTCCGGGTCAATGCCGACATTGCGCAGCACGTTCGGATGCACCATGCCGCAGCCCAGCACTTCCAGCCATTTGCCGTTTTTGCCCATCACGTCCACTTCTGCGGAAGGTTCGGTGAACGGGAAGTAGGACGGACGGAAGCGGATCTGCAGGTCTTCTTCAAAGAAGTTGCGCAGGAAATCGTGCAGCGTGCCCTTCAGGTTGGTGAAGTTGATGTTTTTGTCGACGATCAGCCCTTCCATCTGGTGGAACATCGGGGTGTGGGTCTGATCGTAATCGTTACGGTAGACGCGGCCCGGGGCGATGATGCGGATCGGCGGCTGCTGGTTTTTCATGGTGCGGATCTGCACGCCGGAAGTCTGGGTGCGCAGCAGACGGGTAGCGTCAAACCAGAAGGTGTCGTGATCGGCGCGAGCCGGATGATGACCAGGAATATTCAGCGCGTCGAAGTTGTGGTAGTCGTCTTCAATTTCCGGGCCCGTGGCGACGGTGAAGCCCAGCTCGCCAAAGAAGCTTTCAATACGGTCGATGGTACGGGTGACCGGATGCAGACCCCCGTTTTCGGTACGGCGCCCCGGCAGAGAGACATCAATGGTTTCGGCCGCCAGGCGCGCGTTCAGGGCTGCACTTTCGAGATCGTTTTTACGTGCGTTAAGCGCCTGCTGAACCTGCTCTTTGGCCTCGTTAATCACGGCACCCGCCGCCGGACGCTCTTCTGGCGGCAGCTCACGCAGGGTAGTCATCTGAAGGGTCAGGTGCCCTTTTTTGCCAAGATATTCAACGCGCACGTTATCGAGTGCGGCAACATCCTGGGCATCGTTTATGGCTGCCGTAGCACTGGCAACCAGCTCTGCGAGATGTGGCATGGTTTTCCTCGTTATGCCGGTCTCATCACCGGTGTAGTGGTTTAATGCGTTTCATCGCCCGCTTACGCGACAGGCCTGCGTAAAACATAAAAAAAGCCTCCGCGAGGGAGGCTTTTGGCGTGTTGTTTTCCGTTTCTTTTCTTACGCGCAAAGCCCCCTGGTGTCAGGCGCTAAAGTAAAAAAAGAAGCGGAAAATAGCAGCGTTCATGCTTGCAGTTACCTTGTTGATTCAGTTGAAAACGCTATTGAAAAATTCTACGGGTAAAAAGTCAATTGCCAGAGGCGATAAGGCAGAAATGAAAAGAGGGAGCAAGCTCCCTCTTCCACCGGCTTACGCCAGAGCTGCTTTCGCTTTCTCAACCAGTGCAGTGAATGCCACTTTGTCGAATACGGCGATGTCAGCCAGAATCTTACGGTCGATCTCAACAGACGCCTTTTTCAGGCCGTTGATGAACTTGCTGTAAGAGATACCGTTCTGACGTGCTGCTGCGTTGATACGCGCAATCCACAGCTGACGGAACTGACGCTTTTTCTGACGACGGTCACGATAAGCGTACTGGCCAGCTTTGATAACAGCCTGGAAAGCAACGCGGTAAACGCGTGAACGCGCACCGTAGTAGCCTTTGGCTTGTTTAAGGATTTTTTTGTGACGAGCACGTGCAATTACACCACGTTTTACGCGAGCCATTTAGCTCTCCTGTTCTATTCTTGAAAAAAAGTTAATAAGGTTAACGACTTATGCGTACGGAAGGCACGCGATTACCAGACCCAGATCGCCTTTAGAAACCATGGCTTTCGGGCGCAGGTGACGTTTACGCTTGGTAGCTTTTTTGGTCAGAATATGACGCAGGTTAGCGTGCTTGTGCTTAAAGCCACCTTTACCGGTTTTTTTAAAGCGCTTAGCAGCACCGCGTACGGTCTTGATTTTTGGCATTTTTTAACTTTCCACTTCGCATTGTTAATAAATGAAACATAGGCGAGCATCTCCATGAGGCTTAACACCCCGCAGAGATGCTACTTGATGGCCTTACTGTTTCTTCTTAGGAGCGAGCACCATAATCATCTGGCGGCCTTCGATCTTCGATGGGAAGGATTCGACAACTGCCAGTTCATTCAGATCTTCTTTCACGCGATTAAGCACTTCCATACCGATCTGTTGGTGCGCCATCTCACGACCGCGGAAACGCAGTGTGATTTTGGCCTTGTCACCCTCTTCAAGAAAGCGAATCAGGCTGCGGAGTTTTACCTGATAGTCACCTTCATCTGTACCAGGGCGGAATTTAATTTCCTTCACCTGGATAACTTTTTGCTTCTTCTTCTGTTCCTTAGAAGATTTGCTCTTTTCATAAAGGAACTTGCCGTAGTCCATGATGCGACAAACTGGCGGCTCGGCGTTAGGGCTGATTTCCACTAAATCTACTCCAGCCTCTTCAGCCTTTTCGATAGCTTCTCTCAGACTCACAATTCCCAGCTGCTCGCCTTCCAGACCTGTTAAGCGAACTTCCTGGGCGCGAATCTCGCCATTGATACGATTCGGACGTGCCGTTTGAACTCGTTTTCCGCCTTTAATACCTTATTCCTCCAGTTGTTGAAGACTGCGGCTGCGAATTTCTTGTTGCAGCTTCGCGATCACGTCGTTTACGTCCATGCTTCCGAGGTCTTTCCCGCGACGGGTGCGCACGGCAACTTTGCCTGCTTCAACCTCTTTGTCGCCACAAACCAGCATATAAGGGACACGACGTAAAGTGTGCTCGCGGATTTTAAAGCCAATCTTCTCGTTTCTCAAGTCCGCTTTAACACGAATGCCCGCATTTTGAAGTTTTCGGGTCAATTCGTTGACGTATTCTGCCTGTGAATCCGTAATATTCATGACCACCACCTGTACCGGGGCAAGCCATGTCGGGAAGAAGCCCGCAAATTCTTCGGTCAGAATACCGATAAAGCGTTCCATTGAGCCCAGGATGGCACGGTGAATCATCACCGGAACCTGACGCTCATTGTTTTCACCTACATACGATGCGCTCAGACGGGACGGCAGCGAGAAGTCAAGCTGCACGGTACCACACTGCCACGCACGATCCAGGCAATCATAAAGTGTGAACTCAATTTTCGGGCCGTAGAACGCCCCTTCACCCGGCTGGTACTCGAAAGGAATATTATTCTCTTCAAGCGCCACGGCCAAATCCGCCTCAGCACGGTCCCACATTTCGTCGGTACCGATGCGTTTTTCCGGACGGGTCGAGAGCTTCACGACAATTTTTTCAAAGCCGAAGGTGCTGTACATGTCATAAACCATGCGAATACAGCTGTTCACTTCGTCACGCACCTGCTCTTCCGTACAGAAGACGTGTGCATCGTCCTGCGTAAAGCCACGCACGCGCATCAGACCGTGCAGCGCACCGGACGGCTCGTTACGATGGCAGCTACCGAACTCAGCCATACGCAATGGCAGGTCGCGGTATGATTTTAGACCCTGATTGAAGATTTGCACGTGACCCGGGCAGTTCATCGGCTTAATGCAGTATTCACGGTTCTCTGATGAGGTGGTGAACATCGCATCTTTGTAGTTGTCCCAGTGGCCGGTTTTTTCCCACAGCACACGGTCCATCATGAACGGGCCTTTCACTTCCTGATACTGGTACTCTTTGAGCTTGCTACGTACAAAGGTTTCCAGTTCGCGGAAGATAGTCCAGCCGTCGTTGTGCCAGAACACCATGCCCGGCGCCTCTTCCTGCATATGGTACAGGTCGAGCTGCTTGCCGATTTTACGGTGGTCGCGCTTCGCGGCCTCTTCCAGACGCTGCAGATAGGCGTTCAACGCTTTTTTATCTGCCCATGCGGTGCCGTAGATACGCTGCAGCATTTTGTTGCTGCTGTCGCCACGCCAGTAAGCGCCCGCGGTCTTCATCAGTTTGAAATGGTGACAGAAGCGCATGTTCGGAACGTGCGGACCGCGGCACATGTCGATATATTCTTCGTGATGATACAGACCCGGCTTATCATCCGGGGCGATGTTTTCATCCAGAATCGCGACTTTGTAGATTTCACCGCGCTGCACGAAGGTCTCGCGCGCTTCCTGCCAGCTTACTTTCTTCTTGATGACGTCGTAGTTGGACTCGGCCAGCTCGTGCATGCGCTTCTCAAGCTGATCCAGATCTTCCTGGGTCAGGGTGTGCTCGAGATCGATGTCGTAGTAAAAGCCATTATCGATAACCGGACCAATCGCCATTTTGGTGTGGGGCCACAGCTGCTTAATCGCATGACCCAGCAGATGCGCGCAGGAGTGACGGATAATTTCCAGTCCGGCGTCATCTTTAGCGGTGATAATGGCGAGGTGGGCGTCGTGGTCAATCAGGTCGCTGGTGTCGACCAGCTCACCGTCAACGCGACCCGCGATACAGGCTTTCGCCAGACCTGGACCGATGTCCAGTGCAACGTCCATGGGGCTAACAGCACGATCGTAATGGCGTTGGCTGCCATCAGGAAGAGTAATTACCGGCATTATAAATCCTTATTCACAGTGGTGACCCACACGAAAGATCACATATGACATTAATGAGTATTGGTTTTTAGCAAGTAGCGACACCATCTAACCAACCGTTGTTAAATTGGTTCGTACTTTTAAAAAATGAAGCAGGTCCCTGCCTCTACGCGTAGGCCTATGGTAACACTAATAAAATGCATAAAGCTATTTATCGCGTGCGCCGCCCTGTCGCGACGGACAGAACGGCGCAGAGGAAGTGAAAAATCTGCGGTCGTGACGCTTAGGCCCCGGTCACGTGCAGGCGCCGCCCGGCGGTGACTTTCTCCGCCGCGTGTTTCCCGGCAAGGAACGCATGGTCCGAATTGTAATACTCCCACTCGCTGTAGCGTCCTGCCAGGGTGATATCGAACTGCTGCAGCCAGGCGCGCGCCAGCGCGACGTTATGCTCCCTGGCGTGATCGTAAATGACGTAGGCATAGGGGATATCCGCCTGGCTGGCGGTGAGGATGACATCATCCGCATTAATGATACCGACCATGATGCACTCGGCGATGCAGCGGTCGATCAGCGCCTGCCCTTCTACCGGCAGCGGCATTTTGTCGGAATAGCTGATTTCGCAGGTTAAGCCGCAGCCGCCCGGCGGACTGCAGAACGGGCTGGCGTTGCCCTGGACGAAGATGCGGTGAAAAATCGTCTCTTCCGGGTAGTAGATCCAGTGTTTTTCGGTTACCGCCTCGCGCCCGATGCCCAGATTCACGCAGCGCACCGAGGTGTGCCGCAGCCCGTTCGCCGCCGCTGCAATCTCAGGCGGTACGTCATCCCCCACCATTCGCAGCAGTACCGGCAGCGGCAGCGTGCTGATCATCTGCTCGTAGCGGTAGCTTCTTCCGTCGGCCAGCAGCGCAATATGCTCGTGGGGATGAATCGCCACCACCTCGGCACCGGTCACCAGCGGCCCTTTGAGCAGCGGCAGAAAGCCGGACATCAGAGCCTGGAAGCCGCCGCGCAGCGGATACCCAAAGCGGGCGTTGGGTCCAATCGGTTTCTCCACCGGCGACAGCGCCCCCTCGATGATCTGCCCCAGATCGGGAAGCGGCACGCGCCCGCCCAGCCAGGAAGTCTCCATCTCCGCCAACGGCACTTTCCACAGCTTGCGGTTATAGGGAATGGCGAAATGCCGGGCGATACCGGCGCCCCAGGTCTGGTAGATGAAGGTTTCGAAATTGGCGGCGCTTTTGTCCCGGGCGGTAAGTACGCAGTCCCCGTCCGGCGGTGCAACGCCGTCAGCACAGCAGTCTTCGGGTTTACGTCCGCCCGCCCCGCTACCATTTTGTAGCGGCGCTGCCGCGCTGCCGAACCGGGCGTCGACCGCCCCGAGGATGCACTCCTTAATCACCGGCGCCGGCAGGCCATAGAGCGCGCTCTGGAACGGATAGCGCGTGTAGACCCGCTGGCTGTAAATCCACGCCTCGCGATCCTGCCAGTGCAGGTTGTCCTTCAGCAGCAACTGGTACATGTCAAGCACATAGGGATCGGCGGAGAACATAATGTGCCCGGCATAATCGAAGGTGAACCCGTTGCTTTCGATGGAGCGGCACCAGCCGCCAACCTCGGCATTGCGCTCAAGCAGGGTCGCCTCTTCTCCATAATGGAAGGCGGCGCTGAGCCCGGTGGGTCCGGCGCCGAGGATCAGGCAGGGCGTAAACTCTGCCTCCTCTTTGTTAGCTGACTGAAGTCGCCGCCGTGCCTGCTCCGAGGCCAGATCGGTGCCGGAGCTATCCGGTTCGCCCTCACTCATCGCCCGGGCAATCAGCGACTGCATCGCCGCGGCGGTCGCATCCCAGGACGTCGCATCCACCACAGCACGCATCCGCTGCGCCTGATGGCTTCGATCGTCGGCAGTGGCCGCCAGCGCCGCTTCGCAGCCGGCGATAAACTCCGCCGGGGTATGGCCAATCGCCACCAGCCCAGCGTAGGGGATTTTCACATCGGTAATCGCCGTGCTGACCACCGGCAGCGCCGCCGCCATGTACTCCAGCACTTTGGTGGGGCTGATATAGCGGGTCGAGGCGTTAAGGGCAAACGGCATCAGGCAGACATCCCACCCGGCGAGAAACTGTGGCAGAGCCTGATAGGACTGCTGGCCGAAATAGTGGATGTTCTCTCGCTGCGGCAGGCTGGCCGGATCGATTTTCACCACCGGCCCCACCATTACGATCTGCCACGACGGATGGGCATCGGCCAGGGCGGCAATCAGCCCGAGATCCATACGCTCATCGATCACACCGTAGTACCCGAGCCGGGGATGCGGCAGCGCGTTTTGTAACGGATGCCCGTTAGTGCGATCCAGCGCCTGCTCGAAATGCGCCGCGTCTACGCTACTGGGAAAACACCAGGCGTTGTCGTGTCGCCCCTGTTTGGCCGCATGCAGGCTTGGCCCGCCGGTGAACAGCAGGTCAGCCCGGCTCATCAGGGCCGACTCGCGCTGCAACAGCTGACGCGGCGCGTTTTTAAACGAGGCCAGCTCGTCCATGCAGTCGTAGACCACTAGCGCCGGTCGAAACGCGGCCAGCAGCGGCAGCGCCATCGGCGTGTAGAACCAGACCAGCGGCGCTTCATGCTCAGCGTTCAGGGCGGTCAACAACGGCAGCAGCCCGGCAATCTGCTCATCGTGAAACCCCGGTGCAGGCACCGCCGTATGCGGCGTGATCACCGTCACCCCCGGCGCGGGCGTCGCGTAACGCAGCCCCGCAGGCCCCGCCTCGAACACCGGCTCTTCAATAAAAAGCACCTGCCAGTAGCGCGCGAGGCGAGAAAGCAGATGCTGGGGGCGCTGGTAGACAAAATCCCAACGCAGGTGGCTGAACACGATAAGCGTCGTCATGGAATGCTCCTTTCCCGTGTGGCAGGAATGTCGCCGGGAGTGAAAGAGAGAGAGGGAGTGCTGCGCGCCGCGTAGCGCCAGCGAATACGGAACACAGAGCCTGCGTGCCAGCGGATCGGGGCCATCGTGGCCCGGCTCCCACAGGCCGCTGTGGTGCCACAGCGAACCATTGTCCCAGTCGGGACGATCGAGAATCGGATAGAGACAGACGCCGAGGATATCCGTCCCGTCGAGCTGCGCCTGGGCAACCCCGGCGGCGACATCCGCAATCCATGCCCCCCGCCCGCTGCCAACATGGCTGGTTTCCGCCAGCAGCAGCGGCCGACGGTAGCGCTGATAGAGTTCATCCAGCATGCGGTGCAGCGGCTGACGACGTGCGTCGCCGAGGTGCCACGGCAGCCGCTGGCGGTCCGGAGCCTGCCACTGGTTATCGTGATAGTAGTTGGCGCCGATAAGATCGAGATAGTGTCCCGCCCCGCCCAGCTCCGGCGCGCGGCGACCAGCGATCATGTCCCAGGCGTCATACTGGGCGGCATGCTCGCCCGCCGCCTGCTCGCGTGAGGGCGCATCGTCCCCGCTGCCGACATAAATAATCGGGTCGCAGTGCAGAAAGCGCGCCCGGGGATCGGCGTCGCGTATCGCATCGCAGCCGGCCAGCGCGGCCCGCACCAGCTGGCGCTTAAACCTCTCGCCCGCGTTCTCGCCCAGCGCTTCGCCGCTGGGAAAATAGCCCACGCCCAGCGCCCAGCTGGTAAAGGAGATCTCATTTATCGGCGAGTAGACCGGCGCCTCGTCGTACCAGGGCGCCAGAAATCGCGCCACCCGGCCGCAGAAATCCGCAAAGCGCGGGACAAACGCCGGATCCAGCAGCGTCAGATCCGTCGGCCAGCCGTAGTGAAGCAGCGTCCAGCAGATCTGAATATCGTGCGCTTTCGCAGCGCGCATACGCGCCTCAATCCCCTGAAAGTCCGGGTTCCCGTTGCGCTCGCTCAACCGCCACCCCACGCTCTCGCGCACCGTTTTCATGGCGTAAGCGGCCAGGACAGCGTAATCCTCCGCCGCGCGGGTCAGATGGCCGGTGGCTTCGTTCATCGCAAGCGCAACGCCCTGAGTCGTAATGTGGTCTGCTCCCTCATACCCGGCCTGCCAGAAACTGTGAAACGGCACAGGAACCTCCCGTCAGACGGCACAGCGGACGGGCCTCTGCCGGTAGACCGGAAAGGATCGCGAACGCTGTAGCGGTAATAGTGACGACAAAACAGTGCGGAAGAGAGTGGCGTGAAACGCGTGCTGGGATGCTCTGTAAAACCGGCGCGTTAACCGGAACTCACCACCGAAATGCGGCGATATTTGCCTTAAAGCATTATGTTCTCTTATCGAAGCATGGCGTATAGCCCTGCGCTTTGCCAGGGATCGCAATAATAAAGCGACGTAATAATAAGCCTGTCTGGAGTAACCCCTTAAAATGATGGGGAATATTTCATTACGGTATCGATCCCCGTGAGGCTTTACCTGGCGCACGGCGCAGGGTACAAATAAACTTTCCTTACCGGTTAGCAGGCCAGGCATCGATGACAGCGTCTTCGCACAGCACAGAAAATCGCGACTGGGTTAACCTGCGCCGCGATCATGACACCGGCATCGAAAGCGTTCATGCCCATTTCACCGGGCATGCCTACGATCCTCATGCCCACGATGAAGTGCTGGTGGGCGTCACCCAACAGGGCACACAGCGATTTACCTGCCATCGCGCCCTACATACCAGCACCCCTGGCCGGGCAATCCTGATTGAGCCGGGAGCGGTGCATGACGGGCATGCCCCGCAGTCGGAGGGCTTCACCTATGTGATGCTCTATCTTCCCCAGCCCTGGGTATCCGGCATGCTGGATCAGCGCGGTCTTGGGGACATCTCCACGTTGCAGGCGGCGTTTCGCAGCACCCTGAGCGAGGATGCCTTTCTCAATACCGCCATTCAGCAGGCGTTTTATGCAGTACACCAGCGGGAGGGCCGCCTGGCCCGTGACCAGAGCCTGGATTATCTGCTCGGCCTGCTGGCGCGCCAGCTCTATACCAGGCCGGATGCCGAGCTGTGTGATGCCACGCTACAGATGCTGCGGGTGCGGGATTTTCTGCATGACTGCATGGCACAGGATGTCAGTCTCGATACGCTTTCCCGCGAAGCGGGCACTGACCGGTTCCGGCTCACGCGCCAGTTTAAAAAAGCCTTCGGGCAGTCGCCGCACGCGTACCTGGTCAGCCTGCGCCTGCGCTGCGCGCGTATGCTGCTGGCGCAGGGTGTACGGCCTGCCCAGGTGGCGATTGACGTGGGCTTTGCCGACCAGAGCCATCTGGGGCGCTGGTTCCAGCGCGCCTGGCGGATGAGTCCCGCGGCCTATCAGCGTCAGTGCACAAACGTTCTATCCTGATTCTCCGGTAACGCTCACTATTGGGTTTTGACAGCGACCTGATGGAGAATCTGATGTTTGATACCAAAGTGGCGATTATTGTGCGTAATGACCTGGCGGCCTGGCAGCGGCTGAACGTAGTGGCGTTTCTGGCAACCGGCGTAGCCTCCGCCGCCCCGGACGCCATGGGCCAACCCTATGTTGACGCTGCGGGCAATCGCTACGGTACGCTGCTGGGCCAGCCGATGATGGTGTTTGAAGCCGACCTGGCAGGATTGCAAAAGGCGCACGGCATCGGGCTTACCCGCGAGCTTGCGCTGCACCCCTACGTTGAGGCGATGTTTTCCACCGGCAATGACCACGATAACCGCCAGGCGTTTCTGGCCGAAGACCCGGCGCACCTCAACCTGGTGGGTCTGGCGCTGCATGGCCCTAAAAAAGCCGTCGATAAAGCCGTAAAAGGCCTGTCGCTCCACCCCTGACCGCCTCGCTCTCTGTCGACCCGGTAGGTTTTGCCGGGTCGCCCCGCCTGAATAACATAAGCATTATTTCTGTACGTGCCGCTGTGCCTTGTACAAATATCCCGTACCGAGCGGCTTGATATTGCAGAGAAAATTGCAATTAAGAATAGTCTTATAAGGAAAGCTTACCTTTGCGCTGGGCTTGCGGGAAAATCTGCTATTCTTGATGTTGCATTAGTGAACAACTGAATTACGTAACAGGCAATCATAAAGTAATAGTTAATATTGCTATGCTGCCGCTATTAGCCCGCAGGAATGGCCTGTATCGGAAAATTATTTATCAGGAGGGATAGCATGACGTTCGCTGAGAATTATCACGACTGGCTGCGCGATGCTTACGCCATGGAAAAACAGGCGGAAAAAATGCTTTCTACGCTGATTGAGCGTAGCGATCGCTATCCCCAATTCAGACAGCGTCTTGAACAACATTTAATTGAGACGCGTCACCAGATTACCCTGCTTGATGAAATATTTGAGCGCAATAATATTAGTCACTCAATTATTAAAGATACCGTGAGTAAACTTGAAGCCTTCGGCATGGCATCCGTCACTAAATTAACCTCTGATGAAATAGTTAAAAACGCCATCAGCAGCGCGGTATTTGAGCAGCTGGAAGTCGCCTGCTATATCACGCTGATTACCGCTGCCCGCCAGGCAGGCGATCTCACCGCCGTGCCGGTATTTGAATCTATGCTGCAGCAGGAAAAAAGCATGGCAGAGTGGGCGCTACGTCACCTTCCCGATATCACCGACCAGTTTCTTTTACGCTCTGCGCCTGCGGGCGCCGGGGCGAAGCACTGACCGTAACCAGCCATTACTGTTATGAGGGTTTGATTATGATGACCAACGTCCAACACACGACCTTTATCGACCCGGTACGCGGTGCCGAATCGGGAGCGTCGCTGCCTGCGCATGAGCGTAAGGCATCCACCCGGCCACGGGATCATAAGTAAGGTACGCGCCGGGTTTTTTCCGCGTTGCTCCATAAAAAAAGAGGCGCCCTGGCGCCTCTTTTTTTATTTGTCATCAGGATACGGCTTTTAAATTATGTTTTTCACGCAGTAACCATGTGTAGGGTTTGTATATTGCGCCGCCGGAGCGCATCATCAGACAGACTTTATTACCGATCACCATTGGAATAAATTTCCCACGTACTTCACCTTTTGTGTGTGAAAACCATGTGCGCATTCTTCACTCCTTACTGGTAATTAGTTACTGCTCAACACGTTACGCATTTAAGACTATTACAAGGAAATTTCTTCCGCAATTATCTTATGCTGAGATTAATCTTAAAGCGCCCGTAATGTCGGAATGGCCGTCATAAAACATTGCCGCCCCGCTGTGGGGGGCTAAACTTATTTACGCGACGGTAATTCCCGACGCTCTTACTTAGAATGGATAAACTGAGGAGAAACAATATGGCGCAACATCGTGGTGGTTCCGGTAATTTTGCTGAAGATCGTGAACGCGCTTCCGCGGCGGGTCGCAAAGGCGGCCAGAATAGCGGAGGCAACTTCAAAAATAATCCGGAACGCGCATCCGAAGCTGGCCGTAAAGGTGGGAAAAATAGCCACGGCGGCGGACGAAAACCCAGCTAATAGCACGCGGTAAAAGAAGAAAGAGCAGCTCTGCTATGCAGAACTGCTCTTTTTCGCATTGCGCGACGGACTATTTACACAAAGCGAATAATTCACCGAGTTAATTATTCGCTTTGTGTAAAACGGGACCTTCTGTCCCCGTATATTTTTCTGCGCACCACTCGCCATCCATAATAAAAAAACCGGTACAGCTTGCCGGTTTTTTTATTATTTGCGCAGTGCAATGGGCACTACGCAGCGTGGCGAGAGAACGATTAATACCATTCGCCTGCAACCAGGGTGTGCGAGTCAAACGCATCATCCATCGTTTTGCCGGTTGTTGTTGCGCCTGGAACGATATTCGAACCTGCTTCAATATCGGTCGCGTGCCAGCTGGCGGACGGGGCAGAAGTCTGAACCGGTGCGGCGGCAAAAGCCCCGAAAGACAGCGTGCCAAGCAGCGCTGCTACCGCGGTAATTTTTACGTTTTTCATAGGGATACTCTCTGTTCTGGATTCATTAACGGCGTGTGTCGCCTGTAGATAAATTGTAGATCCAGATCACACTTCTTAATAGTCAATTTATTTGTCTGTCGGTGTCAAAGAAACTGAAGATATGTCAAACCACAGCAATATGAAGGGATTATGAAGGGCATTACGCGCGCGGAGAGAAATAATAAACGCACAAAGCGTAAAAAAGCAGATGAAATAATAAGGCCAGCGCGGAAGCTGGCCTTGCTACTTACATGGTATAGCCAAGCGATACCGTAGTACGGCGGTCGGTGTGATCCGGTGCCGATGACGGTGGCTCAGAGTTCCACGTGACGTTGTAAGCGACTTTCAGACCGAAGTGGTCGTTGATCGCCACGTTGAGCGCGGTTTCGGAGTTGGCGGTGGTGTCGTCTGCACCAAACACGGAAACACCCTGGGTGAACTTCGCATTGTCAGAGAACTGCCAGGCGTAGGTACCGGAGGCATAACCCAGCCCCTGGGTTTTGTCTTCGCCGTTGGTGTACTCGTCGTAACGTACGCCCGGACCGAATTCAAGACGCAGGCTGTGCACCGGGCCGTTAAGGATCTGACGACCATAACCTACGGTGGCGATATCGCGCTGACGATAGCCGTTATAGCGGTCGGTCAGCCAGCTCCCCTGACCAAACAGGTAGTCGCGATCGTTCACGTTGACGCGCGAACGTGCGCCCGCCGCATATTTCTCGGAGGAGCGCTCATCGTTGGAGGACGTGTTGCTGGCGTTGCCCCACAGCGACCAGGCGGTAGTTTCGCCGTACCAGGTCATTTGGGTGTCAGCGGTCAGTGACGAACTTTCAGTATTGCCAGACTGGGCAAGATAACCGGCGTTGAGATTGCCTTCGAAAGGTTTTTTAGCAGTAGCAGGATCATCCATGACAGTAAAAACGGAATCATCGGCATACGCAGTTTGCGCCGCAATCATGCCCCCCGCGAGCATCAGCGCCACGGGTACTGTCTTTAAAAGCTTCATTTATCAAGTCCGTACAACAAAAAAAAGAGACCAACACGGTCCCGGAATCTTTACTACGAATCAATGACATCCGTTTCGTAGAAAGGTAACAAATTATAAAAAGGCCGGGTAAACATAGCAATGTATTCCTGTTTCGTTTTTTGAATAAGAGGCCTCTTAAACCGGCATTAAATGAATAACCGGAATACCGTAATCAGGCGCAGGATCAATTGAGTTATCAGGCGGTTAAATCTGTCGGATCGCCTGTCGACTGCTACGCTTAGGAAAGCCCACATGATAAGGAGTGACTATGGTACGCATTTATACGCTGACGCTCGCCCCCTCGCTGGACAGCGCCACCATCACGCCGCAAATCTACCCGGAAGGGAAACTGCGCTGTACCGCCCCGGTGTTTGAACCGGGCGGCGGCGGCATCAACGTCGCCCGCGCCATTGCGCATCTGGGCGGTCACGCCACCGCCATCTTCCCGGCGGGCGGCGCCACCGGTGAACACCTCACCGCCCTGCTCCACGACGAACAGGTCACCGCGATTACCGTGCAAACCAAAGACTGGACGCGCCAGAACCTGCACGTGCATGTGGAAGCGGGCGGCGAGCAGTATCGCTTCGTGATGCCCGGCGCCACGCTCAGCGCCGACGAGTTCCGCCAGCTGGAGGAGAAGGTGCTGGCGTGTGAAAGCGGATCGATTCTGGTGATAAGCGGCAGCCTGCCGCCGGGAGTGGAAGTGGCGAAGCTGACCCAACTGATCAAGGCCGCCCAGAGCAAAGGGCTGCGGGTGATCGTCGACAGCTCCGGTGAGGCGCTGGCCGCGGCCCTCGACGTGGGCGGGCTGGAAATGGTGAAGCCGAACCAGAAAGAGTTGAGCGGCCTGGTTAAACGCGAGCTGGCCGAGCCGGACGCGGTACGCGAGGCGGCGCAGGAGCTGGTTAACAGCGGCAAAGTGCGGCGCGTGGTGGTGTCGCTTGGCCCACAGGGGGCGCTGGCCGTAGACGGCACCGACTGCGTGCAGGTAGTCCCTCCGCCGATGAAAAGCCAGAGCACCGTCGGCGCCGGGGACAGCATGGTCGGGGCGATGACCCTCAAGCTTGCCCAGGACGCCTCCCTTGAAGAGATGACGCGCTATGGCGTTGCGGCAGGCAGCGCGGCGACCATCAACCAGGGCACCCGTCTGTGCTCGCGTGAAGACACCGATAAGATCTTCACCTGGCTCAACCGCTAGTTCACCGGAAAACCGCCCCAGGCGGTTTTTCCCGCGTCGACTATGCTAAAAAAATTTAACGCAACCGCGAGGTAAGTATGAGCAACGACGATATCAAACGTTTCATCGTCACCGTTACCGGGGCCGACCGGTCGCTGACCGACGTCAATGAGCTGACGAATGCCATGACCGGCAGCGGATTCGCGCTCACCATTACCGATGACGACGGTAAAGTGCGTGAGCTGGGGCCGATGACCTTCAGCCTGCTCGGTCCCCAGGAGGCGGATGAGGTGAAAGCCATGGCCGAGGGTCTGGCCGAGTCGGCCATTGGCCGCAAACCGGAGGTCACCGTGGTGCCGCTGCACGACTGGCTGGCGGAGAACGAAAGCCGTTAACCCTCCCACACTGTGCGTCAGCGCCGGTTTCCAGATCGGCGGTTTACGTTAAGCTTATGATTTGCCAGACAACCTACGGAGAGACATTATGTGGCAAGCCATCAGTCGTCTGTTACGTGATCAGTTAGGCGAAGCAGAGATCGAACAGCGCATCGAGCTTCCCGGCGGTGAGATCCACGCCGCATGGCGTATTCGTTACGCCGGGCACGACGTTTTCGTGAAGTGCGATGAGCGTGAACTGCTGCCCATCTTTGCGGCTGAAGCCGACCAGCTTGAGCTGCTGTCGCGCAGTAAATCCGTGACGGTGCCGCACGTGTACGGCGTTGGCAGCGATCGCGGCTACAGCTTTATCCTGCAGGAGTACCTTGAGCCGCGCCCGCTGGATGCCCACAACGCGTTCCTGCTTGGTCAGCAGCTGGCGCGTCTGCATCAGTGGAGCGATCAGCCGCAGTTTGGGCTCGATTTTGATAACGACCTCTCCACCACCCCGCAGCCCAACGCCTGGCAGCGCCGCTGGTCAACGTTCTTTGCCGAACAGCGCATCGGCTGGCAGCTGGAGCTGGCGGCGGAGAAAGGACTCGACTTTGGCGATATCGATCGCATCGTCGACAGCGTGCAGCAGCAGCTGGGCTCGCATCAGCCGCAGCCATCATTGCTGCACGGCGACCTGTGGTCCGATAACTGCGCCCTTGGCCCGAACGGCCCCTACATCTTCGATCCGGCCTGCTACTGGGGCGATCGCGAGTGCGATCTGGCGATGCTGCCGCTGCACAGCGGTCAGCCGCCGCAGATCTACGATGGTTACCAGTCCGTGGCTCCGCTTCCGGCCGGGTTCGTTGAGCGACAGCCGCTCTATCAGCTGTATACCCTGCTAAACCGTGCGAATTTGTTTGGCGGCGAGCATTTGATGGTGGCGCAGCGCGCCCTGGAACGCGTGCTGGCGGTGTAACACCGCCGGTCCGTCAGGCTAGAGGAAGCCCATCAGCGAGAACAGCAGGTAGCCGAGGATAATCACGATTACCGGCAGCACATAGAGCGGGAAAAATTGCACGAAAATGGTGTGGCGCGGCACCACGATTTTATTTTCAATCTGCTCGCGCGTCAGCCCTTCCGGCCCTTTTGCCCGCTCAAGAATCAGCTGATCCTCAACGCCTTCACGCAGGAACCTCGCCTGACGGCTCATGCGCGCGCCGGACGCCTGCAGCGCCAGCCCGACAAAAATCAGCGCGAAAATCACCCAGAACACCAGATTCAGCGAGCGGCCAAAGTCCGGGGTTGGAGAGTTGAACCAGAACACATTCAGGAACGGGGTGTTAAACCGCATCATGTCGATCATGACGTGGGCAAAGTCGAGCATCACGGCATTGATGCCGGCCTGCTTCTCACTGTGCGCGTACATGTATTTCAGGATCGAGATAATGGTCGAGATCAGCGCCGGAATAAAAATTACCCACCCGGCAATACGCTTAACTATCGCGATGCGTCCAGCTTGTTGATACGTCATTGGTTCCCCTTGATAAAGACGCTTTGTTACCGCGTTAAGTCTACCTGCTCCCTCCCGTTTTCGCCTGTTCTTTCACGACGTTTGATAATAGCGGCCTGATGTGTCAGCTTTAGGCCGGAGCCATGATGCCGTAATCACAGGAGTAACCAATGACGAGTTCGCGCCAGATCCTTGCTGCAGTATTTGATATGGATGGTTTACTGATTGACTCTGAGCCGCTGTGGGACCAGGCCGAGCTGGAGGTGATGGCGAGCCTCGGGGTGGATATCACCCGGCGGCACGAACTACCGGACACCCTCGGGCTGCGTATCGACATGGTGGTGGATCTGTGGTTTGCCCGTCAGCCGTGGAACGGACCGGATAATGCCGAAGTTACCCGACGCATTATCGCCCGCACCCTGACGCTGGTGGAGGAGAAAAAGCCGCTGCTGCCGGGTGTGCTGGCGGCGGTGCAGCTGTGCAAAGCCCAGGGGCTGAAAGTGGGCCTCGCCTCCGCCTCCCCGCTGCACATGCTTGAGCGCGTGCTGGAGATGTTTGACCTGCGCGACAACTTCGACGCCCTCGCCTCGGCGGAGCACCTTCCCTACAGCAAGCCCCATCCACAGGTCTATCTTGATGCCGCCGCGAAGCTCGGCGTCTCGCCGCTCACCTGCGTGACGCTGGAGGATTCGGTCAACGGTATGATCGCCTCGAAGGCGGCGCGCATGCGCTCCATCGTGGTGCCGGCCGAAGAAAATCGCGACGATCCGCGCTGGGCGCTGGCGGATGTCAAACTGACCTCGCTGGAAGCCCTGCTCCCGGCGCATCTTATCGGCTGACGACAGGCGGGCGGCGTTCGTCGCCCGTACCCCGCTTGTGCCACCGCCGTCCCGTTTTTAAAACCTTGTTTCAGTTTAATTTGAGTTTTTATATCCGCCTGCCTAAGCTCATCTGATTCGGGTCGGCCACAGGGCTGTGACTCGTCGACTGACAGCGAGGTAGTTATGGGTGAAGATGCCTTTAATCTGGACGGAAAAGTGGCCATCGTGACCGGCTGCGATACCGGACTTGGGCAGGGAATGGCGCTCGGCCTGGCCCAGGCGGGGTGCGATATTGTGGCGGTAAACCGTAAAAGGCCGGACGAAACGGCGCGCAAAGTGGAGGCGCTGGGCCGTCGCTTTACCGTGGTGCAGGCCGACCTCAGCACCCTTGAACCCATTGAGCGCATCCTCAGCCATACCCTTGCCACCTTCGGCAAGGTGGACATTCTGGTCAACAACGCCGGAACTATTCGCCGCGAAGACGCTATCGACTTCAGCGAGAAGGACTGGGACGACGTGATGAACCTGAATCTCAAATCGCTGTTTTTCCTCTCCCAGGCGGTTGCCCGGCAGTTTATCGCCCAGGGCAGCGGCGGGAAGATCATTAATATCGCCTCGATGCTCTCCTGGCAGGGCGGCATCCGCGTGCCCTCCTATACCGCATCGAAAAGCGGCGTGCTGGGCCTGACGCGTCTGCTGGCGAACGAGTGGGCGCCACATAACATCAACGTCAATGCCATTGCCCCCGGCTACATGGCAACCGATAACACCCAGGCACTGCGCGACGACCCTGACCGCAACCAGGCCATCACCGACCGTATTCCCGCTGGCCGCTGGGGCACGCCGGACGATCTGCAGGGCCCGGTGGTGTTTCTTGCCTCTCGCGCCTCAAACTATGTCAACGGCTATACCCTGGCGGTAGACGGCGGCTGGCTGGCGCGCTGATTCCCAAAGGGAAATTGTTACACCGTCACCACTTCCGTCTACTGTATAAAAACCCTATACTGGATGAATCGACAGCTCCAGCGGGTTTTATCATGACGGCGGAAGGCCATCTGCTTTTTTCTATTGCCAGTGCGGTGTTTGCTAAAAACGCCGAACTCACGCCGGTGCTCGCGGATGGCGACTGGTGGCACATTATTCCCTCGGCGATACTGACCTGCCTGCTGCCGGACATCGATCACCCGAAATCCTTCCTGGGCCAGCGCCTGAAGTGGATTGCCAAACCCATCGCCCGCGCCTTCGGGCATCGCGGGTTTACGCACAGTCTGCTGGCGGTGTTCGCCGTTCTCACCTTCTTCTATTTACAGGTGCCGGAAACCTGGGTCGTCCCCTCGGATGCCATTCAGGGGATGGTGGTGGGTTATCTGAGCCATATCGTCGCCGATATGATTACCCCGGCCGGTGTCCCCCTACTGTGGCCCTGCCGCTGGCGCTTTCGCCTGCCGCTGCTGGCACCGCAAAAAGGCAACCAGCTGGAGCGCGTACTGTGCCTGGCGTTTTTCGCCTGGGCGGTCTGGATGCCCCAGGGCATCCCGGAGAACAGCGTTATCCGCACCTCGTCCCAGCTCATCAACTCCCTGCAAAATGGCTTTAATCGCTTTATTTCGCCGCACACCGGTCAATAAGCAGACGAATTTTTCATTTTCGTCATAAACCATTCCATTTGGATATAAGGGAGCGTGCAGCGCATCTGCTAACCTTGCGCCATAAAGGCACGACAAAGGCGCGTGCCTGCACATAATAATTCAGGAGAACGGGGATGAACTTTCCATTAATCGCGAACATTGCGGTGTTCGTCATCCTGCTGCTGGGGCTGGCAAAAGCCAGCAACGCGCAGTGGAGCCTCGCCAGAAAAGTGCTGGTGGGTCTGGTCATCGGTGTGGTGTTCGGTCTGGCGCTGCACGCTATTTACGGCGACAACAGCCCGGTGCTGAAGGATTCAATCCAGTGGTTTAACATCGTCGGGAACGGCTATGTCCAGCTGCTGCAAATGATCGTCATGCCGCTGGTTTTCGCCTCGATTCTCAGCGCCGTGGCGCGTCTGCATAACGCGGCGTCGCTGGGTAAAATCAGCTTCCTGACCATCGGTACGCTGCTGTTCACCACCCTAATCGCTGCGCTGGTGGGTGTGCTGGTGACCAACCTGTTCGGTCTGACCGCTGAAGGTCTGGTCCAGGGCACCGCGGAAACCGCGCGTCTGACGGCGATTGAAACCAACTACGCGGGCAAAGTGGCTGACCTGACGGTGCCGCAGCTGCTGCTCTCCTTCGTGCCGAAAAACCCGTTTGCCGATCTGACCGGGGCGAACCCGACCTCCATCATCAGCGTGGTTATCTTCGCCGCGTTCCTCGGGGTCGCTGCGCTGAAGCTGCTGAAAGACGATGCGCCGAAAGGCCAGCGCGTGCTGACCGCGATCGACACCCTGCAGAGCTGGGTGATGAAGCTGGTACGTCTGGTGATGCTGCTCACGCCGTACGGTGTAATGGCCCTGATGACTAAAGTGGTGGCCGGCTCCAACCTGCAGGACATCATCAAGCTCGGCAGCTTCGTGGTGGCTTCTTACCTTGGCCTGGCCATCATGTTCGGGGTACACGCCCTGCTGCTGGCGGTTAACGGCGTGAGCCCGCTGCGCTTCTTCCGCAAAGTGATGCCGGTGCTGACCTTCGCCTTCACCAGCCGCTCCAGCGCCGCGACCATTCCGCTGAGCGTGGAAGCCCAGACCCGTCGTCTTGGCGTACCGGAAGCCATCGCCAGCTTCTCCGCCTCCTTTGGTGCCACCATCGGACAGAACGGCTGTGCCGGTCTTTATCCGGCCATGCTGGCCGTAATGGTTGCGCCGACCGTGGGCATCAACCCGCTCGACCCAATGTGGATCGCCACGCTGGTCGGTATCGTGACGCTGAGCTCCGCCGGGGTGGCGGGCGTGGGCGGCGGTGCCACCTTCGCCGCGCTGATCGTCCTGCCGGCGATGGGTCTGCCGGTGACGCTGGTCGCCCTGCTGATCTCCGTTGAACCGCTGATCGACATGGGCCGTACCGCCCTGAACGTGAGCGGCTCCATGACGGCGGGCACCCTGACCAGCCAGTGGATGAAACAGACGGATAAAGCCGTGCTCAACAGCGATGAGAAAGCCGAACTGGCGCACCGCTAAGCACGACGCAAAAAAACCTGCGCGGTGGCAACATCGCGCAGGTTTTTTTATGGCTGTCATCCAGACGATGAACGGCAGGTGGCGCGCAACGCGCGCGTTAAAGCTCTTCTTCCTGGCGCACCTGCGCGGCCCAGCGCTGCGCCGCATCCGGCGTGGTAAAGGGGGGCGAGCGGCGAAAGTGATTCGACACCAGTACAAAGGCGACGTATTTCCCGCGCAGCAACCACACATCTTTAAAACCGTCCATCTTCAGGGCGTGATCCGGCGGCGCCGGCTCTACCCGCGGTACGTAGCTGATTACACGTCGATTCTGTTGGCGTAACGGTTTCATAGGCAAAACGTTGATCGGTCACTCGTTCAGAAAAAAGAGCGCTTATGATAGCGGATTGCAGCGCTTTTCGTCGCGCCCGGCGTGCGCTTTCCCGTTAAAAAACAACAGCCGAAGCGGCAGGGAACGCCCGCCGCGCCCCGGTGTAATGGGCAAATTGTTCTATAGTTAGAGGGGTTTTTATACTCCCACCCGTTATCAGTGATGAAAACAGGAGACGCGAAATGTCGCACAATGAGAACAACAAGCCCACCCACCGGGCGCCGGTACATGACGCCCGCCAGGCGAAACCGGGACTGGGCTCCCTGGCCCCCGAGGATGGCTCCCACCGCCCGCCCTCACACCCTACCCCGCCCGGCGCTGAACCCACCGCCCCCGGCAGGCTGAAAGCCCCCGACACCGCCAACGACAAGCTCAACCGCCTTGATGCGTTCCGCAAAAACGGCGAGAACGAAGCGCTGACCACCAACCAGGGCGTGCGCATCGCTGACGATCAGAATTCACTTCGCGCCGGCACCCGCGGGCCGACGCTGCTCGAAGACTTTATCCTGCGCGAAAAGATCACCCACTTTGACCACGAGCGTATCCCGGAGCGCATCGTGCACGCCCGCGGTTCCGCGGCGCACGGTTACTTCCAGCCCTACCGCAGCCTGAGCGACATCACCAAAGCCAGTTTCCTGGCCGATCCGGATAAAATCACGCCGGTGTTTGTCCGTTTCTCCACCGTTCAGGGCGGCGTCGGCTCGGCCGACACGGTGCGTGACATCCGCGGTTTCGCGACCAAGTTCTATACCGACGAAGGCATCTTCGATCTGGTGGGCAACAACACGCCGGTGTTCTTCATTCAGGACGCCCACAAGTTCCCGGATTTTGTCCACGCCGTAAAACCGGAGCCGCACTGGGCGATCCCGCAGGGGCAAAGCGCCCACGACACCTTCTGGGACTACGTCTCCCTCCAGCCGGAAACGCTGCATAATGTCATCTGGGCCATGTCGGATCGCGGCATTCCGCGCAGCTACCGCACCATGGAAGGCTTTGGCATTCACACCTTCCGCATGATCAACGCCGACGGCAAAGCCACCTTCGTGCGCTTCCACTGGAAGCCGGTCGCGGGGAAAGCGTCGCTGCTGTGGGATGAGTCCCAGAAGCTGACCGGTCGCGACCCGGACTTCCACCGCCGCGATCTGTGGGAATCCATTGAAGCGGGCGATTATCCGGAGTACGAACTGGGGCTGCAGCTGATCCCTGAAGAGGACGAGTTCCGTTACGACTTCGACCTGCTCGACCCGACGAAGCTGATCCCGGAAGAGCTGGTGCCGGTGCAGCTGGTGGGCAAAATGGTGTTAAACCGCAACCCGGATAACTTCTTCGCCGAGAACGAGCAGGCCGCGTTCCACCCGGGCCATATCGTGCCGGGCCTCGACTTCTCAAACGATCCGCTGCTGCAGGGGCGCCTGTTCTCCTATACCGATACCCAGATAAGCCGCCTCGGTGGACCAAACTTCCACGAGATCCCCATCAACCGGCCTACCTGCCCGTACCACAATTTCCAGCGCGACGGCATGCACCGCATGGATATTGATACCAACCCGGCCAACTACGAGCCGAACTCCATCAACGATAACTGGCCGCGTGAAACGCCGCCGGCACCGCAGCGCGGTGGGTTCGAGTCGTACCAGACCCGGGTTGAAGGCCACAAAATCCGCGAGCGCAGCCCCTCGTTTGGCGAGTACTACTCCCATCCGCGCCTGTTCTGGCAGAGCCAGACCCCGGTGGAGCAGCAGCATATTATCGATGCCTTCAGCTTCGAGCTGTCGAAAGTGGTGCGCGGCTACATCCGCGAGCGGGTGGTGGATCACCTGGCGCGCATTGATATTTCGCTGGCCCATCCGGTGGCCACGAACCTCGGCATCACCCTGACCGACGAGCAGATGCACCTTGCGCCGCCAAAAGACGTGAACGGCCTGAAAAAAGATGCCTCGCTGAGTCTGTACGCGGTGCCGGGCGGATCGGTGAAGGGTCGCGTGGTGGCGGTTCTGCTTAATGACCACACCCGGGCAAGCGATCTGCTGGCGATTCTGCAGGGGCTGAAAGCCCAGGGCGTCCATGCCCGCCTGCTCTATTCCCGCATGGGCGAGCTGACCGTCGACGACGGTTCAGTGCTGGAGATTGCCGCTACCTTCGCCGGTTCACCGTCGGTGACCGTCGATGCCGTCATCGTTCCCGGCGGGCAGATCGACAGCCTTGCCGGTAATGCCGATGCGGTCTATTACCTGCTGGAAGCCTATAAGCATTTGAAGGTGATTGGTCTGGTCGGGGATGCGCGGCAGATGAAAACCGTGCTCGGCGTCGGGCCGCAGGGTGAAGAGGGTCTGGTGGAAGCGGATAACGGTACCGGCACCTTCGTGGATGACTTCATCCAGCAGCTGTGCCATCACCGGGTCTGGTCACGCACGCCGCAGGCGCTGACTATCCCGGCATAAGGGCAAAAAGAAACCGGCGCAGTGGCCGGTTTCTTTTTTACTGACTTACTGTTACTGCGTTTTCTGCTTAGCCTGCGGGTCGGTGTCGTACTCCGCACAGGTCTGGTAGCCAGAGTTCAGCACGTGGCCGGTTTCATCCAGCGCCACGAAATAGGTTTCCGCTTTGCCATCGCGCTGACCCAGGATGTAGGTCTGGCAAGTACCGCGAGCGTGAACCATGTTGATCTCAGTTGACGGCTGACCGGCAATCTGACGAACCTGTTCACGGCTCATGCCTTTCTTAACGTCTTTAACCAGTGGCTGGGTAAACTGATCTTTAGTGCGATCGTATGCGGTACAGCCCGCCAGCATGGTCAGAACAGCCGCTGCACTTAAAATTCCTGCAAAGTTCTTTTTCATTTTCCTTCCTCGTTTTTTTCAGCGTGTGAGATAAGCCTGGAATAACAAAGAAGATTTTTCAACTCGCTACCAAAAATGTTTCTGGCTTTAGGAACATTCTCTGCCCGAAATAAGTGGCGGCAAACTGCTGCTCATTTCGGCAGGCATGCGGTTTTACTATGGCCCTGCGCTTGTTGTTTTTGCCACAAAGGTTTAGCTTTACTTAATATCTATTTACCTGATGTGTCAGGTTAATCTTTGGAGGGACAGATGGCTTTACAACAAGAAATCATTAAGGCGCTGGGCGCCAGTCCGCAGATCGACGCGCAACACGAAATTCGCCGCAGCATTGATTTCCTGAAAAGTTATTTGCAGGCGCACCCGTTCTTAAAAACCCTGGTGCTGGGTATCAGCGGCGGTCAGGACTCCACCCTGACGGGCAAGCTGTGCCAGCTGGCCATCAACGAACTGCGTGACGAAACCGGGGATGACGCCTACCAGTTTATCGCCGTGCGTCTGCCGTTCGGCGTGCAGGCCGACGAACAGGACTGTCAGGACGCCATCGCGTTCATCCAGCCGAACCGGGTGCTGACCGTCAACATTAAGGAGTCGGTGCTGGCGAGCGAAAAAGCGCTGCGCGAGGCGGGGATTGAGGTCAGCGACTTCGTGCGCGGCAATGAAAAAGCCCGCGAGCGTATGAAAGCGCAGTACAGCATCGCCAGCATGACCAGCGGCGTAGTGGCCGGCACCGATCACGCTGCCGAAGCGATTACCGGCTTCTTCACCAAGTACGGCGACGGCGGGACCGACATCAACCCGATCTACCGCCTGAACAAGCGCCAGGGTAAACAGCTGCTGAAAGCGCTGGGCTGCCCGGAACACCTCTATCTGAAAGTGCCGACCGCGGATCTGGAAGACGACCGCCCTGCGCTGGCGGACGAAGTGGCGCTCGGTGTCACCTATGACCAGATTGATGATTACCTGGAAGGTAAAACCATCGATCCGGCTACCGCCGCCATCATCGAAGGCTGGTATCAGAAAACCGAGCACAAGCGTCGCCCGCCGATTACCGTGTTTGACGACTTCTGGAAGAAATAACCCGAAGGTGGCGCAAGCCACCTTTTTTTTGCCTGCCGCTCCCTTCCTTCTCACCGCGCGCCACC
Organism: Siccibacter turicensis LMG 23730; assembly: GCF_000463155.2. Lineage (GTDB taxonomy): Bacteria > Pseudomonadota > Gammaproteobacteria > Enterobacterales > Enterobacteriaceae > Siccibacter > Siccibacter turicensis. Next base: position 313,408 of record NZ_AWFZ01000028.1, read on the forward strand.
GGGCGTGTGAAAGACGCTTTTTTCACCACGATCGCTCTGCTACACTGTACAGGCAACCAGTATTCAGGAGTGTTCCGTGGTAAGACGTCCCCGTGCGGCCGGGCCGGAGTTCGATTCCGCCGCCATCTATGAGTATCCCGAACATCTTCGCCCCTGGCTTGAGGCGCTGCCGCGCCATCCTGGGGTGTATATTTTCCATGGCGAGAGCGACACCATGCCGCTCTACATCGGCAAGAGCGTCAACATCCGCAGCCGGGTGCTGTCGCACCTGCGCACTGCCGATGAAGCCGCCATGCTGCGCCAGTCCCGGCGCATCACCTTCACCTGCACCGCCGGTGAAGTTGGCGCGCTGCTGCTGGAAGCCCAGATGATCAAAGAGCAGCAGCCGCTGTTCAACAAGCGTCTGCGCCGCAACCGCCAGCTCTGCTCCCTGCTGCTCGCCAACGGTAAACCGCAGGTGGTGTATGCCAAAGAGGTGGATTTCGCCGCCCAGTCCGGGCTTTATGGCCTGTTTGCTAACCGGCGCGCGGCGCTGGAGACGCTAAAAACCATCGCCGATGACTGGCAGCTCTGCTACGGCCTGGTGGGGCTTGAAAGCCTGCCGCGCGGCCGCGCCTGCTTCCGTTCGGCGCTTAAGCGCTGCGCGGGTGCCTGCTGCGGACGTGAAAGCGAAGCCGAGCACTTTACCCGTCTGCTGGATGCCCTGGAGCAGATGCGCGTGGTGTGCTGGCCGTGGAACGGCCCGGTGGGCCTGAAAGAGAGCTTTGGCGAGATGACCCAGTATCACATCATCCACAACTGGTTCTGGCTGGGATCGGTGGAACGTCTGGAAGACGCCGCGCAGTTTAAACAGCCCCAGCGCGGCTTCGATAACGACGGGTATAAAATCCTCTGCAAGCCGATGATCCGCGGCGACTTCGATATTATCGAGCTAGGCGACAGCCTGTCCCGGTAGCGCCGCAATTTCGGTGAACAGCAGCTGGCCGTGGTTTTTCAACAGCCGCAGCGTGTGTCGCCCCTCCTGCCACCAGGCGCCCTGATCGACGCTGAGCAGCGTCTCTCCCAGCTGCCAGGCGCCGCTCAGCACAAACACGATCCCACCGTGGTTGCCAAAGGTGGTGAAGGTGCGGTCAGCGACCCGCACCTGCGCCCGGCAACGTTCGCGGTGGGTCATGATATTAAAATCCATCGACATCCGCCCCTCGGTCAGCTCGGCGCGTACCGGCTGCTCGCCGGAAAAGGCAAACGGCTGATAGCGCTTCAGGGTGTGGCGAAAGGCGCTGCCGCCGTCGAGCGTCACCTCCCCGCCTTCAATCAGCGTAATCACCCGGTCCACCTGCGGCAGCGTGGCGAATTCGCCGTTGCCGGCAATCGAGGCGATGCTGGCGCGCCAGGTGAAATCCCGGGTCGCCGGCGGAAAACAGCAGATCTCGCGGGTTTCGCCCGCCCCGTTGCGCCACAAATTCACCGGCATTTTATTAATATCGAAAAATTCCATTGCGACTCCTGAAACGCGCACCGCGCGACCGCGCCTGAAAGGCGCAGTAAAAATTATTGTTGTGCGTACTGCCTTCGTTATCGACCAGAAGGGCGATTTACCTTAGGGGCAGTTTAAAAAAAAAGCTCGCTGAATCAGTTTATTATTTCAGTCGCAGAGAGAATAACGCGTCGGGGCGTACAGGCAAGGGAAAGCGGATAAGCGGATATGAGAAGACCGCCGACCCTGCCCACCAACGTGGATGAGCAGGACCGGCGGTCTTAGAAAATCTGTCGTGCTTATTCAGCAGACTCAGGCATTTTACCTGCCGGGGCGCCACGTTCTGTCAGACGCTTCTCAAAATTAGCATTGAACTGCTTTTTCTGTTCCGGGGTCAGGATATTGTAGATTTTGTTCTGGGTTTCCATGTGCGCCATCATGCGGGCCTTGTGCTGCTCGGCCATTTTGTCCACTTCCTGCTGCGCTTTGGCGCGGTCGAAGCTGTCGCTGGCGATGATGCTGTGCATCGCACGACGCTCTTCAACGGACGGACGCTGCATTTTCTCACGCTGCTCTTTCATGATGTCGCGCACCTGCTGTTTCTGTGCGTCGGTCAGGTTCAAATCTTTAAACATCATGTCGTGATGCGGGCCGCGCTTGTGCTGCATCATCGGTTTACCGTTATCGACCACCGGCTGTGCATCGGCCGCGTGGGCCAGGTTAGCCGCGCCGAACATCATGCCAGAAGCCACAATCATTGCCGTTGTTAATTTACGCATAATATTGTCCTTTTCTTTCCGTTTATTTTTCGGTGCGTTCACCGGGTTGACGAGAATGAGTTTAGGGGGTTCAGCGTCAAGTAATCAGAGCATCAGTAAAGCTGTGAAAGCGTAAATCCGAAAGTTTGTTCAATTATGGAGAAAATAAGGAAAGATTGCGGAGAGGGGTGAACAAATATGTTATCTGATTGATTTAGCGCAAAATGTGGAGAAAGTATAAACAGTCATGCTGCCGAAGAAAAGCGTTAATCCAGGATAATTCCTGATAATTATCCGCAGCCCAAAAAATAAGCCCCGTCATTCGGGGCCTGATTCATTACGCTATTTCCACCAGCATCAACCCGGCACGTAATCCGGGGGCCACGCCTGGATTAGGAAACAGCACCCTCTCCACCTCATGCGCCACGGTGTAGCGCGTCTCGCCATCTTCAGCCAGCAGCGTGCCCTGGGGAAAGGGCGTGAAGTTGAGGGTCGAGGCGGGCATGTGCAGCGTAAACGCCTCGCTGTGACGGGTGATCTGCCCCACCACCCGGTAGCGCCGCGGCGGCGCCGCGAACGCGGGCAGTGGTGCGCCATCAAGCAGGGCAGCCAGCGCCTGGCCGGCGGCGGCAAACTGGCTGAGATCGTTGGTGCCAAACGGCTGCGCCTTGCCGAGCTCCAGAGTGCAGCTCAGCGCCGCACAGCGATCGCCGGTGTAGTGGGTAAAGGTGCCGCCCGGTGCCTGATGAAAGACTATCGCCTCCAGCCCGGCGCTGCCCAGCCAGTGCAGGAAGCCCTCATCCCAGGGCTGCGTCCGGGCAGGCAGCACGCCGAAGCGGGGGTAGAGCGAGCCGCGAATGGCGGTGTGCATATCCAGATGCCAGCGGGTCGTCTCCTGCCCGGCGGAAAAAAACGCGCTGACCTGCGCTTCCAGCCGCCCGGCGCGCGCCGACTCCACGCCCGGCGTCGCCGCCTGCCAGCGCCCGCTGAACAGGCGGTTGATGTCATAGTCGATAAAACGGCGGTCGGCACGCAGCGCGGCAGGGTTGCCGAGGATCACCAGCAGCCGCCACTGAAGGCGGATGTCGCCGCGAAACAGCTTGCCCATCAGGGAGTCGAGCAGCTCCACCGGCGCCGTCTCATTGCCGTGAATGCCGGCGGAGAGCACCAGCGCCTGGTCAACCGGCTCCCGTGGCTCCAGGGTAAGCACCCCCTCTTCCAGCCAGCGCCAGCGAAACGACGCCGTCTCGCCTTCGGTACAGCGCGGCGTCTCTGCGCGCAGGGTACGTGCGAGAAAATCCCTCATCGTCTCTCCTTACGCCCAGGTCCGGCAGTCGGGGTAGCAGTCGTCGAGCCGCAGATTGAGAATGCCGCATAGCGCCGCCAGCGCCTCGCGGTTCTCCTGCAGTAGCTGCGGGTCCACCAGATCCGCCTGGGTCAGACGGTCGCGGTACCAGCGATCCACCCAGCCGTTAAGCGCGGTAAACAGTTGGTCGTTCATCAGCGTCGCCGGATTTACCGCTCGCGCTTCGTCGTCGGTCAGCACCACGCGCAGACGCAAACAGGCCGGGCCGCCGCCGTTGGCCATGCTCTCGCGCAGATCGAACACCTTGAGTTCGGCGATCGGGTTGTCCGCGGCCAGCATGCCGTTGAGGTAGCGCCACACGCCCTGATGCTGACGCGACTCCTCCGGGAGCACCAGCATCATGCTGCCATCCTCCCGGCTCAGCAACTGGCTATTGAACAGGTAGGTCGCCACCGCGTCACCCACCGATACCGCCTCCTGGGGCACCACGATGGGCGTAAAGCCCGGCACCCGCTCCGCCAGTTGGCGGAACAGCGTCTCCTGATGCAGAAACGCCAGCTCGTGACAGAACAGCACCTGACGGTTTGACACCGCGATAACGTCGTTATGAAACACGCCCTGGTCGATCACCGCCGGATTCTGCTGGGTGAACAGCACCTGCTCCGGGTTGACCTGGTTCAGGCGCGCCACCGCCTGGCTGGCCTCCAGGGTCTGGCGGGCCGGGTAGCGGGCGGGGATCAGCGCCCCGCTCTCTTCACGTCCGTAGACGAACAGCTGCACCCCCGGCGCACCGTAGTCGCCGCCGAGCCGGTTGTGGTTGGCTGCCCCTTCATCGCCAAACAGCGCCACCTGCGGCAGTGCGCCGTGGACCGCAAAGCGTTCGGGATCGGGGAAAATGGCGCGCAGCAGGCGCCCGGTGGTCACCGCCTCGCTGGCACGGTGAAATTTATTGTTGAGGTTCGCCACGGTGAAGTGGACGCGGCCATCGAGCGAATCGGCGGAGGGCGATACCGTGGCGGCATTCGCCACCCACATGGACGACGCCGACCCGGCGGCGGACAGCAGATGCGGGGCCTGCTCGAAAGCCTGCTTCAGCACCTGCGCATCCGAACCGCCAAAGCCCAGCTGGCGCAGAACGCCGACGTTGGGCCGCATCTGGGGCGGGATCACCCCCTGGCCAAATCCGGCATCGGCCAGCGCTTTCATTTTCAACAGCCCCTGTTTCGCCGCCAGTTTCGGGTTCGACACCCGAAGACGATGGCGGGTGGAGGCCTCGTTGCCAAACGACAGCCCGGCATAGTGGTGGGTGAGCCCCACCAGCCCGTCGAAGTTGTATTCCCGTGCGCTCATGCCTGCTCCTCACGGCTGAAATCCAGGCCCGGGCTGAGGCTATCCGGCAGCGCAAAGGTCGGGCTTTCCAGGGTCGCCATCGGCCAGGCGCAGTAGTCTGCGGCGTACCAGGCGCTGGGGCGATGGTTGCCGGACGCCCCGATGCCGCCAAACGGCGCGGTGCTGGCCGCACCGGTCAACGGCTTGTTCCAGTTGACGATCCCGGCGCGCGCTTCCAGCAGCAGCTGGTCAAACTGCGCCCGGTCGGGTGAGATCAGCCCGCACGCCAGCCCGTAGCGGGTGTCGTTTGCCAGCGCAATCGCCTCATCGAAACTGTCGTAGCGCCAGACGCCGAGCAGCGGGCCAAACACCTCTTCATCCGGAACATCCCGGGCGTCGCTCATCTCGACAATGCCGGGCGAGAGCAGCGCGCTGCCGGGGCGGAGAAGCGCTGGCGTCAGCAGCGCCGTTGCGCCGCGCGCCAGATGCTGATGGAACGCCTCCAGCACGCGCTCCGCCGCCTGCGGCGAGACCAGCCCGCCGATGAACGGCTGCGGCTCGGCATCCCAGGCGGCGGGAGTCAGGCGCGAGGCCACCTCGACCAGCCGCGTCAGGAAGGCATCGCCCTGCGGGCCGCGCTTCACCAGCAGACGGCGCGCGCAGGTGCAGCGCTGCCCGGCGCTGATAAACGCCGACTGGATGGCGAGATGCACCGCCCCTTCGATATCCGCCGGATCTTCAACGATCAGCGGGTTGTTGCCGCCCATCTCCAGCGCGAGGATTTTTTCCGGCTGCCCGGCGAGCTGGCGATGCAGCTGATACCCGGTTCCGGCGCTGCCGGTAAACAGCAGGCCGTCGATGCCCGGCTCGGCAGCCAGCGCCTGCCCGGTATCGCGCCCGCCCTGCACCAGGTTGAGGGTGCCCGGCGGTAGCCCGGCCTGCTCCCAGAGGCGCATCACCACTTCACCGGTCAGCGGGGTCAGCTCGCTGGGTTTGAACACCAGGGTGTTGCCCGCCAGCAGGGCCGGGACAATATGCCCGTTCGGCAGATGGCCTGGGAAGTTGTACGGCCCGAAGACCGCCAGCACGCCGTGAGGGCGATGGCGCAGGGTGGCGGCCCCGTCGGCCATCGGGGTGTGCTGCTCGCCGGTGCGTGTGTGGTAGGCCTTCACCGAGATGGCGATTTTATTGATCATCGCGGTAACCTCGGTGGTCGCCTCCCAGCGCGGCTTGCCGGTTTCGCGGGCAATGGTTTCCGCCAGCCGGACTTTATTCTGCTCCAGCAGCACGGCAAACCGGTTGACCGCCGCCTCTCGCTCGCTGAACGGCGTTTTCGCCCAGCCGGGGAAGGCGCGCCGGGCCGCCGCACAGGCGTCTGCCACCTGCTCACGTCCCGTCGCCGTTCCCTGCCAGAGCAGCTCCCCGCTCACCGGGTTGCGTTTTTCCATCGCCTCGCCGCTGCCTGCCAGCCAGACGCCGTTGATCCATACGTTCATACCGTTTTCTCCTCAGGGCACAGGCGCACCAGGCGCACGCGATCCCCTGCTTTACACTTCAGGGCATCGAGGGTGGCGGCGTCGAGCACCAGCCGCTCCACGTCGGGGCTGGCGTTAACCAGGGTGGCGCGAAACGCGTGGTACTGCTCGTTAGCCACCAGGCACAGCGGCTGCGTCTCGTCCGCCGGCTGGCCTTCTGCCACCTCGACCAGGCGGCTCTTACGGATGGCGCGCACCCGGTCGATGTCGCACTCCAGCGTCGGGCCGCCGTCAAAGATGTCGATGTAGTTGCGAAAGCGGAAGCCTTCCGCCTCCAGCACCGCACGCGCCGGGGCGGTATGCGGGTGAACGTTGCCGATGGCGGCCTGCGCCTCGGGGGAAAGAAAATGGGTGTAGATCGGGTGTTTCGGCATCAGCTCGGCGATAAACGCCTTCTGGCCGGTGCCACACAGGTAGTCGGCGCGGGAAAACTCCATCGAGAAGAAGCGCTCCCCGAGGCTCTCCCAGAACGGCGAGTAGCCGTTCTCATCGATGATGCCGCGCATCTCGGCGACCACTTTTTCATTAAAGTGCTCGCGAAACGCCGCCATAAACAGGAAGCGCGACTTGGAGAGCAGATAGCCGTTGCCCTCTTTACGCCATTCCGGATCGAGAAACAGGCTGCACAGCTCGCTGCTGCCGGTGTGGTCGTTGCTGAGGAACAGCGTCGGCAGCGCGTTGTAGACGTTCAGCTCTTTGGAGGCGTGAACCAGAGTGCCGACCCGGTAGTTGTACCAGGGATCGTTCAGTCCCACCGCCGCCTCAATGGCGCAGATCCCCGCCACCGTGCCGGTTTTGTGCTCTTCCAGCACGAAAACGTAGCCGCGCTCGCCGGGAGGCAGCGTGCCCTCCCAGGTCGCCCGCGAACGCTCAATGCGCGCTGAGAGAGTGGCTTCATCCGCAGGCAGCGAGGTCAGGCCGCCGCCCGTTTTACCCGCCAGCTGCATCAGGGCGCTGAGATCGCCGCGCTCAATGGGTCGAATGATCATCATGATGAACCTCCTGCCAGATAGCGTTCACAGGCGCGGGTAAAGCGGGTCAGCCCTTCGGTCACGTCCGATTCGCTGATGTTCAGGGCCGGGGCGAAGCGCACCACGTTGCCGCCGGCAATCAGCATCATCAGCCCCTCCTGGGCTGCCGCCTGGGCGATAAGCTTCGCTTTTCCGGCGTGCTCCTCGCGCAGTACGCCGCCAATCAGCAGCCCCAGCCCGCGGAATTCACTGAACAGATTCAGATCGCGATTCAGCGCCGTAAGTTGCGTCATAAACTGCTGATGACGCACCTGCACGTTCTCCAGCATCTCCGGGGTATTCACCAGCTCCATCACCCGCCCGGCGACCGCACCGGCCAGCGGGTTGCCGCCGTAGGTGGTACCGTGGGTACCGACCCCCATGCACTGCCCGACGCGATCGGTGGTCAGCATGGCGCCAATCGGGAAGCCGCCGCCCAGCGCTTTGGCGGTGGAGAGCACATCCGGCGTAACGCCGTAATGCATGTAGGCGTAGAGCGATCCGGTCCGTCCGACACCGGTCTGCACCTCATCGAAAATCAGCAGCGCATTGTGGCGATCGCACAGCGCGCGCAGCCCCTGTAAAAACTCGCGGGTCGCCGGCACCACGCCGCCCTCGCCCTGCATCGGTTCAACGATGACCGCACAGGTGTGGTCGCCGATGAGCGCGCTCGCCGAGTCCAGGTCATTGAACACCGCGTGGTCGATCTGCGGCGGGAGCGGGGCGAAGTCCTGAGAGTAGGCGGGCTGCCCGCCGGCGGAGACGGTAAACAGCGTCCGGCCATGGAAGGCGTTCTTGAAGGCCACAATGCCGCTCTTCTGTGCGCCGTGGTTATCGTGGGCATATTTGCGCGCCAGCTTCAGCGCTGCCTCGTTAGCTTCCGCCCCGGAGTTACAGAAGAACACCCGTTCAGCGAAGGTGGCGTCGATGAGGGTTTTCGCCAGACGCAAAATCGGTTCGTTGGTGTAGCCGTTGCCGGTATGCCACAGCTTGCCGGCCTGCTCCATCAGCGCAGCCTGGAGCGCCGGATGGGCGTGACCGAGCGCGTTGACCGCAATGCCCCCGGCGAAATCCACATACTCTTTGCCCTGCTGATCCCACAGCCGGGATCCCTGGGCGTTCACCGGAATAAAGGGGGCCGGCGCATAGACCGGGAGCATCCATTCATCAAAGTGTTGACGGGTAATTGACTGCGACATAGCGACCTCATCCGGTGAATAAAAAGTTATTGAGATGTTAATGAATATGGTTCATAGCGCTGTAACTGTAGATTGCACGGTTCGTGCCAGCCAGCGTTAAAAATGCATAAACCGGGTTCAGCAACGTAATATCAACAACTTAAAACCCAGCGATATTCACTATATTTGCATAAAAAGTGAATAATTAGGGAAAGATGGCGTTCGGTGGGGTAATAATCAGCAATATTATGCAAGGTCAGAATTTCATGTTGGAACTGTGATCCCCCGCGTTATTTCAGGGCACGGGATGCACCGAAACGGAGCAGAACGCGACATGAGCGTGCAATAAAGCACGCCACGGCACCACTCGCTGCAACAGGCAGAAACCTGCCGGACGGTGCAGCATGCGCCCGCCTTTTCTGCTACCATCCCGGCTTCGATTCTCTGCACGGTGACTGCGATTTATGAAATTTGTCTCTTTTAATATCAATGGCCTGCGCGCCAGACCGCATCAGCTCGAGGCGCTGGTTGAAAAGCATGCGCCGGATGTGATCGGCCTGCAGGAAACCAAAGTGCATGACGACATGTTTCCGCTCGAAGACGTCGCGAAGCTCGGGTACAACGTCTTCTACCACGGTCAGAAAGGCCACTACGGCGTTGCGCTGCTGACCAAAGCCACCCCGGTACTGGTGCGCCGCGGTTTTCCGAACGACAGCGACGAGGCGCAGCGCCGCATTATCATGGCGCAGATCCCCTCCCCGATTGGCGACATCACCGTGATCAACGGCTACTTCCCGCAGGGTGAAAGCCGCGATCACCCCACCAAGTTCCCGGCGAAAGAGAAGTTCTATCAGGATCTGCAGCAGTTCCTGGAGACCGAACTCGCTGCCGATGCACCGGTTCTGATCATGGGTGACATGAACATCAGCCCGACGGATCTCGATATCGGTATCGGGGAAGAGAGCCGCAAACGCTGGCTGCGTACCGGAAAGTGCTCCTTCCTGCCGGAAGAGCGCGAGTGGATGGCGCGCCTGAAAAACTGGGGGCTGGTGGATACCTTCCGCGATGCCAATCCTGACGTGAACGACCGTTTCTCATGGTTTGACTACCGCTCCCGCGGCTTCGACGACAACCGCGGTCTGCGCATCGACCTGCTGATGGCCAGCAACGCGCTGATGCCGCACTGCGTGGAAACCGGCATCGACTACGACATCCGCGCCATGGAGAAGCCCTCCGATCACGCGCCGGTGTGGGCCACCTTCAAACTCTGATATCTCAGGCTCTCCGTCCGGAGAGCCGTACCCAAAGGCAGGCTATGAAAACCATCGACGTGGTCGCGGCCATTATTGAGCGGCAAGGAAAAATTTTGCTGGCGCAGCGTCCGGCCAGCGGCGATCAGCCGGGTCTGTGGGAGTTTCCCGGCGGCAAGGTGGAGGCCGGTGAGTCGCAGCCGCTGGCGCTGCGCCGTGAGCTGCTGGAGGAGTTAGGCATTGATGCCACGGTCGGTCACTACGTTGCCAGCCACCAGCGGGAGGTGTCAGGGCGCAACATCCACCTGCACGCCTGGCACGTGCCGGCCTTCAGCGGGACGCTAAACGCCCTGTGCCACAGCGCGTTGCGCTGGTGCTATCCGCACGAGGCGTTCGATGTCGCGCTCGCCCCGGCGGATATCCCGCTGCTGGAGGCGTTTATTCGCGCACGCGGCGCCACACCAGCGGATTAGTGCTCAGGGTTTTATCGTCGCGCTGGCACTGCATCAGCACGCCTTCGGTTCTGATCACGGCCCCTTCAGAGTAGTTCTCGTCCTGATAGATACAGCACTGCGCGCAGGGCTGGGCGCGATGCCCGCCGCTGTTGAACACTTCAGCCGGCACGTTCACCTCTACGTCCGGCACCTCGGGGCGGTAGCGGTCTGCCGCCGCAGGCAGGCTCACCAGCAGCGCCGCCGCGATAAGTATTCCCTGTGTTACCTTCACCATCGCTTCACTCCTGCTTCTTAATGTTGTCGCCTTAACTATACGTTGCCATGACGCGCATTGGCAAAATGAGGCGCTGTTTCCGGCGTCACTTTTGGCGATAGATCAGGCGGGCGGCGCATCGGCTTTGGGCGCTCTGGCGCGCGGTTTCCCTCCGGCACGCTTGCCCCCTTTCGCTTTGGCACTGGCGGAGGCCGGGGCCACGATCCCGCGGAACTGGCGGGTCGGGGTGCTGCGCGCCTGGTCAATCAGCGTGTAGAGGGTGCTGACCAGCGGCTGCATAAAGTCCTGGTAGCGGCACTGCTTCTCGCTGATCTGCGTCAGGGTGGATTCCCACTGGGCGGTCATGTCCGGGCGCGCCGCCAGCTCAGGTAATGCGTGGATCAGTGCCCGTCCGGCATCGGTGGAACGGATGTAGCGGCCGTTTTTCACCAGGAAGCCGCGCCTGAACAACAGTTCGATAATCCCGGCGCGCGTCGCCTCGGTGCCCAGCCCGTCGGTGGCGCGCAGGATTTTTTTCAGATCTTTATCCTGCACGAAACGGGCGATACCGGTCATCGCCGAGAGCAGCGTAGCGTCGGTGAAGTGGCGCGGCGGCTGGGTTTGCCGCTCCACCACTTCGCCCTTCTCGCACAGCAGGCTGTCGCCCTTTGCCACCACCGGAAGTGGCGTGCCGTCGTTCTCTTCATCACGCTCCTTGCCGCCAAGCAGCGCCCGCCACCCGGCTTCGGCAAGAAAGCGCGCTTTGGCGACAAACTTGCCGCCCTCGATATCCAGCTCAATCACGCACTTGCGGAACACCGCATCCGGGCAGAACTGCATCAGATACTGGCGGGCAATCAGGGCATAGACGTTCGCTTCCTGGGCGGTGAGCGTCACCGCGCTGCTGCGCGCCGTAGGGATAATCGCGTGGTGGGCATCCACTTTGCTGTCATCCCAGCAGCGGTTGCGGGTATCGGGGTTCACCGCAGGCTGCGGGAGCAGCTCGCTGGCGTGCACGCCGATGGCCTTCAGCACCGCGTGGCGTCCGGCAAAATGCTCCTCGGGAAGGTAGCGGCTGTCGGAGCGCGGATAGGTAATAAGCTTATGGGTTTCGTAGAGCTTCTGGCAGATATCCAGCACGTTCTGGGCGCTGAGGTTAAAGCGCTTTGCGGCTTCAATCTGCAACGACGAGAGTGAAAACGGCAGCGGCGCGGTTTCCGACTCCCGCTTATCGTTCCATGCGGTCACCAGTGCCGGTTTGCCGGCAATGCGGTTAACCACGTGGTCGGCCAGCGGACGGTGGAGCAGACGCCCCTCCTCATCCTGATACGGCTCGCAGGCGTCGCTCGGCTGCCACAGCGCCACAAACCTCTCGTCGGCCGGGGTAACGATGTGCGCTTTGATATCGAAAAAATCCTTCGGCACGAAGTGCTCAATCTCTTCGTCGCGCCGCACCACCAGCCCCAGCACCGGGGTCTGCACCCGCCCCACCGAAAGCACGCCCTGATAGCCAGCGTTGCGCCCGAGAATGGTGTAGGCGCGCGTCATGTTGATGCCGTACAACCAGTCGGCGCGGGCACGGGCCAGCGCCGAGACGCACAGCGGGATAAACTCGCTGTTGGCGCGCAGACGTGAGATGGCGCGCTCCACCGCCTGAGGGTTGAGATCGTTTATCAGACAGCGCTGCACCCGCTGGCGCTTTTCCGGCGCCAGCTGAAGATAGTCCAGCACTTCGTCCACCAGTAGCTGCCCTTCGCGATCCGGGTCACCGGCGTGGATGACTTCAGTGGCGTCGTTCAGCAAGCGCTTGACCACGTTGAGCTGTTTAGCGACCGAGGCCCTGGGCTGCAGCTGCCACTTTTCCGGAACGATAGGCAGATCGCCGAGATCCCAGCGTGCAAACCGACCGTCGTAGGCGTCGGGCTGCGCCTGCTCCAGCAGATGCCCGACGCACCAGGTCACCACCTGGCCGTTTCCGCATTCGATATAGCCGTCGCCGCGGCGATGCGGCTTCGGCAGCACGTCGGCGATGGCACGGCCAAGGCTGGGTTTTTCGGCAATAAACAGGCGCATTGCGTCAGCGGATCTCGATCATCGGGCGGCCGGCGCGCGCTTCAACCAGCTCGCCGATGGCCGTCAGGGTAATGCCGTGCTCCGCCGCCAGGCCTTTCACCTGCGCTTCAGCATCCGGGGAGACCGCCAGCAGCAGGCCGCCGGAGGTTTGCGGATCGCACAGCAGGCTGCGCTGGGCATCGCTCATCTCGCCCATCAGATGGCCGTAGCTGGCGAAGTTACGCGCGGTGCCGCCGGGAACGCAGCCCTGTTCGATGTAGGACGCCACGTCTGGCAGGGTTGGCACGTCGGCAAAGCGCACCTGCGCCTGCACGCCCGCGCCCTGGCAGATCTCGCTCAGGTGACCGAGCAGACCGAAGCCGGTCACGTCGGTCATCGCTTTCACGCCCTCAATGTTCGCCAGCTCCGCGCCGATGCTGTTGAGCTGGCACATCACCTGCGTTGCCAGCCCTTTGTGCTCGTCGCGCAGCAGGGATTTTTTCTCGGCGGTGGAGAGCACGCCGATGCCAAGCGGTTTGGTGAGGTAGAGCGTGCAGCCCGCTTCCGCGGTGCTGTTCTTCTTCACGCGCTCGGTCGGCACGATGCCGGTCACCGCCAGGCCGAAGATCGGCTCCGGGGCGTCGATAGAGTGGCCGCCCGCCAGCGCGATACCGGCCTGCTGGCAGGCATAGCGCCCGCCTTCAACCACTTCGCGGGCAATCTCCGGCGCGAGGGTGTTGATTGGCCAGCCGAGGATGGCGATCGCCATGATCGGTTTACCGCCCATCGCGTAGATGTCGCTGATGGCGTTGGTGGCCGCGATGCGTCCGAAATCAAACGGTGAATCGACGATCGGCATAAAGAAATCGGTGGTGCTAATGACGCTGGTGCCGTTACCCAGGTCGTATACCGCGGCATCGTCGCGGGTTTCATTCCCGACCAGCAGCCTGGGATCGATAAACTTCGCCATATCGCTGTGCAGAATGGTATCCAGCACCTTCGGGGAAATTTTACAGCCGCAACCTGCTCCGTGGCTGTACTGGGTCAAACGAATGGTTGACTCGCTCATGGACGTCTCCTGTCATTGGCAACGCGCTATGGTAGCGCTCAAATACCCGGGTGATAAGTCTGCCTGTCTGAATTGGTCGGTCGGTTGCTCACAATCCAGACAGATTTGCGAAAGGGAATCAGAAACGGGTCACGAACGGACGGGTGTCCGGTACGCTGATGGTGGTGGAGGCCTTCAGTTGCGGGGTACCGAGGTAGAGGAAACCGACGATGCGATCCTGCTCACTGCAGTTGAACGCCTCGCGCACGATTGGGCTGTCGGTCAGCGGGCCGCTGCGCCAGATGCCGTTATAGCCCTGGGCCAGCGCCGCCATCTGCATCGCCATCACCGCACAACCGGCAGAGAGCAGCTGCTCCCACTGCGGGACTTTGGGGTGGTCCTGGCATTTCGCCACCACGGTGATGATCAGCGGGGCGCGGAACGGGGCGTTGCGCGCTTTATCGATGGCCTTCTCATCGCCGCCGTTTTCACGCGCCGCCTGCTCCAGCACGGCGGAGAAGCGATCGCGGCCGTCGTTTTCGATAACAAAGAAGTGCCAGGGTTGCAGCGTGCCGTGATCCGGGGCGCGCATGCCGGCCTGAAGGATCTTTTCCAGCGCCTCGCCGGTGGGGGCAGGCTCCGCCAGACGAGAGGCGCTACGGCGATTCACAAGCAGATCTAATGCATCCATTTATTCACTCCTGATATGTTTTTTAACGTGGAAGCTAGCATAGCGACTGATTTTGTTACAGCCCCGGCAGCGATTCCTGCTGACAACGCGCCGCCGGGTATTTAGGATAACCGACACATCTGGCTGTTCCAGCCAGTAGGGTCAATTAATGGATATGGAGAATACATGCATACCCTGTGGCGAATTATTGCCGGTTTCTTTAAATGGACGTGGCGCCTGCTGAATTTCATCAGGGAACTGGTGCTGAATCTGTTCTTCATTTTACTGGTGCTGGTCGGCGTCGGTATCTGGATGCAGCTCAGCAGCGGGCCGTCTGCTCCCGCGCGCGGCGCGCTACTGCTGGACATCGCCGGGGTGGTGGTTGATAAGCCCTCCGTCAACAACAAGCTCGGGGCGCTCGGCCGCCAGCTGTTTGGTGCCAGCCCCGATCGCCTGCAGGAAAACTCCCTGTTCGATATCGTCAACGCCATTCGTCAGGCGAAAGATGACCGTAACATCACCGGTATCGTGATGGATCTGAAAGACTTCGCCGGGGCCGATCAGCCTTCGATGCAGTATATCGGTAAAGCGCTGCGCGAGTTCCGCGACAGCGGCAAGCCGGTGTTTGCCATCGGCGAGAGCTACAGCCAGAGCCAGTACTACCTCGCAAGCTTCGCCAACAAAGTGTGGCTCTCGCCGCAGGGCGTGGTGGATCTGCACGGGTTTGCCACCAACGGGCTGTACTACAAATCGCTGCTCGACAAGCTGAAGGTCTCGACCCACGTGTTCCGCGTCGGCACCTATAAGTCGGCGGTTGAGCCGTTTATCCGCGACGATATGTCGCCGGAAGCGCGCGAAGCCGATAGCCGCTGGATTGGCGAGCTATGGCAGAACTACCTCAACACCATCGCCGCCAACCGCAGCATTCCGGCGCAGCAGGTGTTCCCTGGCGCCCAGGGGCTGCTGGAGGGGCTGACCAACACCAACGGCGATACCGCCCAGTACGCGCTGAAAAATAAGCTGGTGGATGAGCTGGGCAGCAGCGCCACCATCGAGAAAGCGCTCACCAAACAGTTTGGCTGGAGCAGCGTCGATAAAAACTTCAGCGCCGTCAGCCTGTATGACTATGCCCTGAAGAAACCGCTGGATAACGGCAGCGCCATCGCTGTGGTCTACGCTAACGGTGCCATCATGGACGGGCCGGAAACCGCGGGTAACGTGGGCGGGGATACCACCGCGTCACAAATTCGCGATGCGCGTCTCGATCCGAAAGTGAAAGCCATCGTGCTGCGCGTCAACAGCCCGGGCGGCAGCGTTACCGCCTCCGAGCTTATCCGCGAGGAGCTGGCGGCCGCGAAGCAGGCAGGCAAACCGGTGGTGGTGTCGATGGGCGGTATGGCGGCCTCGGGCGGCTACTGGATCTCGACCCCGGCCAACTACATCGTGGCGAATCCGAGCACGCTCACCGGCTCTATCGGCATCTTCGGGGTGATCAACACCTTTGAAAACAGCCTCGACAGCATCGGCGTGCACACCGACGGCGTATCCACCTCGCCGCTGGCGGATGTGGCGGTGACCAAAAACCTGCCGCCGGAAGTGCAGAAGATCATGCAGCTGGGCATCGAGAACGGCTATCAGCGCTTTATTACGCTGGTTGCCGAGTCGCGTAAGCGCACCCCGGAGCAGATTAACCAGATTGCACAGGGCCATGTCTGGACCGGGCTTGATGCCAAAAACAACGGGCTGGTGGACAGCCTCGGCGACTTCGACGACGCAGTTAAGAAAGCGGCCGAGCTGGCGAAGCTGAAAAGCTGGCATCTGGCCTACTATCAGGAGGAGCAAGGCTTCTTCGATATGGTGCTCGACAGCGTCACCGGATCGGTACACGCCATGCTGCCTCAGGCGCTGCAGGCCTATTTCCCGGCCCCGGTGGCCGATGCGGCCCGGGAGCTGAAGGTGCAGGGCGATAAGTTCGCCGCTTTCAACGACCCGCAAAACCGCTACGCGTTCTGCCTCACCTGCGGCGACGTTCGCTAAACCCAAACCCGGCGCATGCCGGGTTTTTTCTTTCTGCGCCGACCACATGCCCCTGCGCTGCCACACGCGCCGGGTTAAGGTATACTTCGCCGGATCGCGCACACGCACAACCACTAAGCCTACTCATGCAAAAGAAATCGATTTACGTTGCCTATACCGGCGGCACCATTGGGATGCAGCGTTCCGAACAGGGGTATATCCCGGTCTCCGGACACCTGCAACAGCAGCTGGCGTTAATGCCGGAGTTCCACCGCCCGGAGATGCCGGCGTTTACCATCCATGAGTATCATCCGCTCATGGACTCCTCGGACATGACTCCCGAGGACTGGCAGCACATCGCCGAGGACATCAAAGCCAACTACGAGCGCTACGACGGCTTTGTGATCCTGCACGGCACCGACACCATGGCGTTTACCGCCTCGGCGCTGTCGTTCATGCTGGAGAACCTTAGCAAACCGGTGATCGTCACCGGCTCGCAGATCCCGCTGGCGGAGCTGCGCTCCGACGGGCAAACCAACCTGCTGAACGCGCTCTACGTGGCGGCCAACTATCCGATCAACGAAGTGACGCTGTTCTTCAACAACCGCCTCTACCGCGGGAACCGCACCACCAAAGCGCACGCCGACGGGTTCGACGCCTTCGCCTCCCCTAACCTGCCGCCGCTGCTGGAAGCGGGGATCCATATCCGCCGTCTGAACACGCCGCCGGCCCTGCACGGCAAAGGGGAGCTGATCGTGCATACCATCACCCCGCAGCCGGTCGGTGTGGTGACCATCTATCCGGGGATCAGCGCCGATGTGGTGCGCAACTTCCTGCGCCAGCCGGTAAAAGCGCTGATCCTGCGCTCCTACGGGGTCGGGAATGCGCCGCAGAGCGGAGACTTTCTTAACGAGCTGCGCGATGCCTGTGCGCGCGGCATCGTGGTGGTCAACCTGACCCAGTGCATGTCCGGCAAAGTGAATATGGGCGGCTATGCCACCGGCAACGCCCTCGCCCATGCGGGCGTTATCAGCGGGTTCGACATGACGGTCGAGGCAACGCTGACTAAACTGCACTATTTGCTCTCTCAGGGTCTTGATACCCAGGCTATCCGCGACGCCATGATGGCGAACCTGCGCGGCGAGCTGACCCCAGACGAGTGAGCCGGACGTCATTAAGGAGAAGGTATGAAACAACGTGCGCTGTTACTGGTAGATCTGCAAAATGATTTCTGCGCCGGGGGCGCTCTGGCCGTGGCGGAGGGCGACAGCACCATCGATGTGGCAAACACGCTGATCGACTGGAGCAAAGCCAGGGGTGAAGCGGTCGTGGCAAGCCAGGACTGGCATCCGGCGCATCACGACAGCTTTGCCAGCCAGCATGACGCCGAGCCGTTTACCCAGGGGGAGCTGGACGGGCTGCCGCAAACCTGGTGGCCGGATCACTGTATTCAGGAGAGCGAAGGCGCGGCGCTGCATCCGCTGCTCAACAGCAAGGCCATCGACGCGGTGTTCCACAAGGGTGAGAATCCGGCGATCGACAGCTACAGCGCCTTTTTCGATAACGGTCACCGCCAGAAGACCGCGCTGGATACCTGGCTGCGCCATCATGAGATTATCGAGCTGACGGTGATGGGGCTGGCGACGGATTACTGCGTGAAGTACACCGTGCTGGACGCCCTTCAGCTGGGCTACAGCGTCAACGTCATCACCGACGGCTGCCGCGGCGTAAACCTGTCCCCGCAGGACAGCGCCCAGGCGTTTATGGAGATGGCCGCGGCGGGCGCGACGCTTTATACGCTCGACGACTGGCGCGAAACCCAGGCGTAAGGCGGTCCCCCGCCCGGCGCAGATACACTCAGCGACGGGCGGCAGGCTTACTGCGGTTTGAGAGTGGCAAGCGGCGGCGGGACAATACCAAAGTCGCTTTTCAGCTGCTGTTTGCTTTTGGTCACGATCTGCCCGTCCGGGCCGATGGTCATATGCTGCGGATCGGTGTTATGGCGCATTTGCCACATCATCACCAGCTGGAGGCTGTTCTCTTTTTGCTCGTCGGTCAGGGCCACGCCATCCGGCCATTTTCCCAGTTCCACGGCGGTCGCGAGACGCTGATAAACCTCCGGGGTCATGCTGGCAATCACATCGTCAAGATTCATCGTTTTCCCACTCCCGTTGGAATAGTTTGCTGAAACGTTTCATCAGCCCTTAATTTGTTCGCCGTTGCTGTCATCGGTGAAGTTCAGTGACGCCGAATTAACGCAGTAGCGCTCCCCTGTCGGCTGCGGGCCATCGGGGAAGACATGCCCCAGGTGCGCATCACAGTTGCCACAGCGAATTTCAATGCGCTGCATGCCGTGCGAGTAGTCGTTGATGTAGCGGATCGCATCGTCGCTTACCGGCTCATAAAAGCTCGGCCAGCCACACCCGGAGTCGTACTTGGACTGGGAGTTAAACAGCGCGGCGTCGCAGATCAGACAGTGGTAGACCCCATCACGCTTGTTGTGCAGCAGACGCCCGGTAAACGGCGGTTCGGTACCGTGTTTTTGGGTCACGTAGAACTGCATTTCCGTCAGGTCTTTTTTCAGGTCATCCTGAGAATGTTCATCGTTCATAAGCGTACATCCTGATGAGTGGGCAGGTTACATCTGCACCCAGATTCTAACAAAACATTAACAGCCACGCGTACACTTTTGTTCTACACTTAGCCCTGTGTTAGGGGTGGAGGAACAAATGTGACCTGGTTCACATTTAAAAACCCGCCGCCCTTTAAATTTCCACGCGTCGTCCCCATGTGCTAAGGAGCACAACAGGAATAGTGAGGCGATCGGTCGAGCAAGGGTGTGGCACTGTATTGATTTGTCGCAATGATTGACACGATTCCGCTTGACGCTGCGTAAGGTTTTTGTAATTTTACAGCCAACCTTTTATTCACTAACAAATAGCTGGTGGAATATATGACTATCAAAGTAGGTATCAACGGTTTTGGCCGTATCGGTCGCATTGTTTTCCGTGCTGCCCAGGAACGTTCTGACATCGAAATCGTTGGTATCAACGATCTCCTGGATGCGGACTACATGGCGTACATGCTGAAATATGACTCCACTCACGGTCGTTTCAACGGCACCGTAGAAGTCAAAGACGGCCACCTGGTTGTTAACGGCAAAACCATCCGTGTTACCGCAGAAAAAGATCCGGCTAACCTGAAGTGGAACGAAATCGGCGTTGACGTTGTAGCTGAAGCGACCGGTATCTTCCTGACCGACGAGACTGCTCGTAAGCACATCACCGCTGGCGCGAAAAAAGTTGTGCTGACTGGCCCGTCTAAAGACAACACCCCGATGTTTGTTAAAGGCGCGAACTTTGACAAATACGAAGGCCAGGACATCGTTTCTAACGCTTCCTGCACCACCAACTGCCTGGCACCGCTGGCGAAAGTCATCAACGACAACTTCGGTATCGTTGAAGGCCTGATGACCACCGTTCACGCGACCACCGCGACTCAGAAAACCGTTGATGGCCCGTCTCACAAAGACTGGCGCGGCGGCCGCGGCGCATCCCAGAACATCATCCCGTCCTCTACCGGTGCTGCTAAAGCGGTAGGTAAAGTACTGCCGGAACTGAACGGCAAACTGACCGGTATGGCGTTCCGCGTTCCGACTCCGAACGTGTCTGTGGTTGACCTGACCGTACGTCTGGAAAAAGCAGCGTCCTACGAAGAAATCAAGAAAGCCATCAAAGCCGCTTCTGAAGGCGAAATGAAAGGCGTTCTGGGTTACACCGAAGACGACGTGGTTTCCACCGACTTCAACGGCGAAATCTGCACTTCCGTATTCGATGCGAAAGCAGGTATCGCGCTGAACGACAACTTTGTGAAACTGGTTTCCTGGTACGACAACGAAACTGGCTACTCCAACAAGGTTCTGGATCTGATCGCTCACATCTCCAAATAAGTGAGATGAGCATCTGACAATAAAGAGCGACTTCGGTCGCTCTTTTTTTTGCGCACGCGTCGGGATGCCGACGTCATGAAGAGGACTCACTTGATGATCGATACTATTTTTTCGCTTCCGGTAGTCGAACAGCTGACCCCGGTACTGTCACGCCGTCGGATGGACGAGCTGGATGTTATCGTGGTTGACCATCCGCAGGTCAAAGCGTCGCTGGCCCTGCAGGGCGCGCATCTGCTCTCCTGGAAACCGGCGGGTGAAGACGAGGTGCTGTGGCTCAGCGACACCACGCCGTTTAAAACCGGCGTCGCGCTGCGCGGCGGCATCCCGATCTGCTGGCCCTGGTTTGGCCCGGCCGAGGACAAATCCCTGCCCTCGCACGGTTTTGCCCGTAACCTGGACTGGCATCTGAAAGCGCATAACGAAGACGACAACGGCGTGGTGCTGACCCTTGAACTGCAGAGCAGCGACGCGTCAAAGCGCTACTGGCCGCATGACTTCACGCTGTATGCCCGTTTCCGTCTTGGAAAAACCTGCGAAGCGGAAATCGAAGCGCACGGTGAGTTTGCTACCACCTCGGCGCTGCACACCTACTTCAACGTCGGTGATATCGCCGCCGTGAAGGTGAGCGGCCTTGGCGATCGCTTTATCGATAAAGTGAACGATGCCAAAGAGGACGTGCTGGCTGACGGCGTGCAGACCTTCCCGGACCGCACCGATCGCGTTTACCTGAACCCGGAAGCGTGCAGCCTGATTCACGACGGTGCGCTTAATCGCTGCATCGAAGTGGTGCATCATCATCACAGCAACGTGGTTGGCTGGAACCCGGGCCCGGCGCTCTCCGCCAGCATGGGCGACATGCCGGATGACGGCTACAAAACCTTCGTCTGTGTGGAAACGGCCTGCGTGACGCGTCCGCAGACAGCCAGCGAAGAGAAACCGTCGCGCCTGTCCCAGACCCTGCGCGTGGTTCGCAAAGCCTGATCCTGCCTGCCGGGGTGAGGCTCGCCTTGCCCCGCTCTCCTCCCCCGGTACTGCCTGCCTGAAACGTTCAGCGCTATACCACATCCAGCGGCGTTTTACGCCCCGGTGCCGGAAACGCCCGATCCAACCGGACAAGCGCCTCATCGGAAAGGGTTAGCGCCAGCGCCGCCGCGTTTTCCCGCACGTGCTCTACGCTCCCGGCTTTAGGAATCGCCATCACGCCGCGGTGGCTGATAACCCACGCGAGCAGCACCTGCGCCACGCTGGCGTTGTGCTGATGCGCCACGTCCTTGACTACCGGATCGGACATCAGCTCCTGACGTAAACGTCCTGCCTGCGCCAGCGGGCAGTAGGCCATCACCGGGATCTGCTCCTGCTGGCACCAGGGGAGTAAATCATACTCAATCCCGCGCGACCCGAGATGGTACAGCACCTGGTCGGTCACGCATTCCCGACCGGCACCGAGCTGCCACAGCGCCTGCATATCGTCATAGTCGAGATTAGAGACGCCCCAGCGGCGGATTTTCCCCTGTTGGATCAGGGTATGCATCGCTGCTACGGTCTCTTCGAGCGCAAAGGGTCCGCGCCAGTGAAGCAGATAAAGATCGAGCGCGTCGGTGCCAAGCCGTTTCAGGCTCGCTTCACAGGCGGCTATCGCTTTTTGTCCCCCCGCGTTCCACGGGTAGACCTTAGATACCAGAAACACCTCGTCACGTCGCCCGCGGATCGCCTCACCGACCACCCGCTCTGCGCCGCCTTCGGCATACATTTCCGCCGTGTCGATGAGCGTCAGGCCCGCGTCGATGCCCGCCTGTAACGCGGCAACCTCCGCACGCTGCTGATGGGCCTGCTCACCCATGTACCAGGTACCCTGTCCGATAGCGGGCAGCGCCAGGGCTTCGGGGAAGATTACTGATTGCTTTGCCATACGTCCTCCTGAGATAGCGTCGGGTTCGTTGAGCGTAGTACGCGTGGGCGATTACGCTATGTTGCGGCGGAACGAGAATGAGGGGATTGTGTGGTTGCACCATCGTGCACTACATCGCTGCACCGCAGAAATGCAAACAGGGCGCAAGCGCCCTGTTGTTGTGCACGACCTGACCGTCAGAAGCGGTAGGTGATGCCGGCTGACATCGCCGCGCCCCATGACTGATCCACCATCGGGCTGTCGGTCACTTCGTCTGCCAGACGGGTGTAACGCGCCAGGCCGTAAACGTTCCAGTTATCGCTCAGACGGTACGCCGCGGTCAGCTCCAGATACGGGTTCCAGCTGTCGTCCGCACGGTAGCGAGCAAGGCCGCTGCGGTTGGACTCTTTACGGGACACGCCGTAGTAGTAGTCGTTCTGGTTTTCGCTGTTCCACTCAATACCGATACCCGGCGTGATCATCAGGTTGCCGTTGGTGTAGCGATAGAGCCACGCCAGATCCCAGACGATACCGTTGCTGTTATCCAGGGTATCCCCTGACAGCGTGGTGCGCAGGAAACCATACTGCGTGTTGTGAATATAAGAGAGGCCCGCCATCAGCGTGCTTTTACGTTTGTCGAGGCGCTTAAGCTGCGCGTCGTCACTGTCGCCCGGCTTAAAGTGCAGCGGGGAGTAATACGCCATCACCGACAGTTTGTCGGCCTCGTCGTTCCACAGGTAATAGCCTGCGCCAAGACCGCGGAACCAGAAGCTGTCGCTTTCATAGTTGATAACCGGGACCGGCACCACATCACGGTCGTAGTCTTTATACGGGCTTTCCAGCACCCCGACACCTGCTCCCAGGGAGAAGGAGTCTTCTGCCTGTACCAGCGTTGCAGATGAGGCAATCAGCGCACCCAAAGCAAGAAGTTTGAAATTGGTCACAGTCCGTCATTCCTATAATCGAATAATCCGCGCGATAAGTGTAACCGCCCTTTTCCTACCGCCCAAGCTATTTACCCCCGAGAAACTTCTGATAACACGTCAGCCTGACCGATATTGATGACACACAGCTTACGCCAGTATGACGGCGGCATGAATGTCGCAGCGGAGCTTAATCACAAAAGCGGATAATTTTGGATGAGTTATTGATATGTCATTGAAATTGAATTTGGGCCGTATGCAAGTTTCGCAAATGCCATCTACGCTTAAATTTAAGAGAAGCTACCTTGCCGCACGCCTTTATTTCTCGCTATCCGCTAACCTGGCATAAGGGTTGCTGCATTCAGTATACGTCTTCCAGAGCCTCCTCTTTCTATACGAACGGCTCTTATACCTGTGCTAAAACGAAAGGACGGCATGCTATGAATATATTCGATCACTATCGTCAGCGTTATGAAGCTGCCAGGGACGAAGAGTTCACCCTGCAGGAATTTCTCACCCTGTGCCGGCAGGATCGCAGTGCCTATGCTAATGCGGCGGAGCGATTGCTGACCGCCATCGGCGAACCGGTGATGGTGGATACGGCGCTGGAACCGCGGCTTTCTCGACTGTTCTCAAACCGGGTAGTGGCACGCTATCCCGCCTTTGAAGAGTTCTATGGCATGGAAGAGGCCATCGAACAGATTGTTTCCTACCTCAAACACGCCGCCCAGGGGCTGGAAGAGAAGAAACAGATCCTCTATTTACTCGGCCCGGTGGGCGGCGGGAAATCGTCGCTGGCCGAACGCCTTAAATCGCTGATGCAGCGTGTCCCTATTTACGTCCTGAGCGCCAACGGCGAGCGCAGCCCGGTCAACGACCATCCGCTGTGCCTGTTTAATCCGCAGGAGGACGCGCAGATCCTCGAAAAAGAGTACGGCATTCCCACCCGCTATCTCGGGACAATTATGTCCCCCTGGGCGGCCAAACGCCTGCACGAATTCGGCGGCGACATCACCAAATTCCGCGTGGTGAAGGTATGGCCGTCGATTCTGCAGCAGCTGGCCATCGCCAAAACCGAGCCTGGGGATGAAAACAACCAGGACATCTCGGCGCTGGTCGGGAAAGTGGATATCCGCAAGCTTGAGCACTACGCCCAAAACGACCCGGACGCCTATGGTTACTCCGGTGCGCTGTGCCGCGCCAACCAGGGGATCATGGAGTTCGTTGAGATGTTCAAGGCGCCGATCAAGGTGCTCCACCCGCTCCTCACCGCCACCCAGGAGGGTAACTATAACGGTACCGAAGGGATCTCCGCCCTGCCGTTTAACGGCATTATCCTGGCGCACTCCAACGAATCGGAGTGGGTGACGTTTCGTAACAACAAGAACAACGAAGCCTTCCTTGACCGTGTCTATATCGTCAAGGTGCCGTACTGCCTGCGCATCTCGGAAGAGATCAAAATCTACGAGAAGCTGCTTAATCACAGCGAGCTGACCCACGCGCCCTGCGCGCCGGGCACCCTCGAAACCCTGTCGCGCTTCTCGATCCTCTCGCGCCTGAAAGAGCCGGAAAACTCCAGCATCTATTCGAAAATGCGGGTGTATGACGGGGAAAGCCTCAAGGACACCGACCCGAAAGCCAAGTCGTATCAGGAGTACCGGGACTACGCCGGGGTCGATGAAGGCATGAACGGCCTGTCGACGCGCTTTGCGTTTAAGATCCTCTCGCGGGTGTTCAACTTTGATAATGTCGAAGTGGCGGCTAACCCGGTGCACCTGTTTTACGTGCTGGAGCAGCAGATTGAGCGCGAGCAGTTCCCGCAGGAGCAGGCTGAACGCTATCTCGAATTCCTGAAAGGCTATCTAATCCCGAAATACGCCGAGTTTATCGGCAAAGAGATCCAGACCGCCTATCTGGAGTCCTACTCCGAATACGGGCAGAACATCTTCGACCGCTATGTCACCTACGCCGATTTCTGGATCCAGGATCAAGAGTACCGCGACCCGGATACCGGTCAGCTGTTTGACCGTGAAGCCCTGAACGCGGAACTGGAGAAAATTGAGAAACCGGCGGGCATCAGCAACCCGAAAGATTTCCGCAATGAGATCGTCAACTTTGTGCTGCGCGCCAGGGCCAATAACAACGGTCGCAATCCAAACTGGACCAGCTATGAGAAGCTGCGCACGGTGATCGAGAAGAAAATGTTCTCTAACACCGAGGAGCTGCTGCCGGTTATCTCGTTCAACGCCAAAACCTCAACCGATGAGCAGAAAAAGCACGATGACTTTGTCGATCGCATGATGGAGAAAGGCTATACCCGCAAACAGGTACGCCTGCTCTGCGAGTGGTATCTGCGCGTGCGCAAATCCTCGTAAGGCACCATCACGCTGCTCACCGCCTCAGCCTGCGTGGCGCTGTCGTCACGCAGGCTGAACGAAACCGGCACAAAACGGGAGAGGCATATGACCTGGTTTATCGACCGGCGTCTTAACGGCAAAAACAAAAGCACGGTTAACCGCCAGCGCTTTTTACGCCGTTATAAATCGCAAATTAAACAGTCGATCTCCGAAGCCATCAACAAGCGTTCGGTGACCGACGTCGAGAGCGGCGAGTCCGTTTCGATTCCCAACGAGGACATCAGCGAACCGATGTTCCATCAGGGGCGCGGCGGCCTGCGCCATCGCGTCCACCCCGGTAACGACCACTTTGTACAGAACGATCGCATCGAACGCCCTCAGGGTGGCGGCGGCGGTTCGGGAAGCGGTCAGGGCCAGGCCAGCGCCGACGGCGAAGGCCAGGACGAGTTCGTGTTTCAGATCTCCAAAGACGAGTACCTCGATCTGCTGTTTGAGGATCTCGCCCTGCCCAACCTGAAGAAAAATCAGCATCGCCAGCTCAACGAGTACAAAAACCACCGCGCCGGGTTCACCTCAAACGGCGTACCGGCCAACATCAGCGTGGTGCGCTCCCTGCAAAATTCGCTGGCGCGCCGCACCGCGATGTCGGCGGGTAAACGCCGCCAGCTGCGGGCGCTGGAGGAGGTTCTGGAGACGGTGGCGAAAAGCGAACCCGCACAGCTGCTTGAAGAGGAGCGGCTACGCAAGGAGATCGCCGAGCTGCGCGAGAAGATTGCCCGGGTGCCGTTTATCGACACCTTCGATCTGCGCTACAAAAACTACGAGAAACGCCCCGAGCCCTCCAGCCAGGCGGTGATGTTCTGTCTGATGGACGTCTCCGGCTCAATGGATCAGGCAACCAAGGACATGGCCAAGCGGTTTTACATCCTGCTCTACCTGTTCCTGAGCCGCACCTACAAAAACGTCGAGGTGGTCTATATCCGCCACCACACCCAGGCCAAAGAGGTGGATGAACATGAGTTTTTCTACTCTCAGGAGACCGGCGGCACCATCGTCTCCAGCGCCCTGAAGCTGATGGACGAGGTGGTGCGCGAGCGTTACGACCCCGCGCAGTGGAACATCTACGCCGCTCAGGCGTCGGATGGCGACAACTGGGCGGATGACTCCCCGCTGTGTCACGAGCTGCTGGCGAAGAAGATCCTGCCGGTGGTGCGCTACTACAGCTACATCGAAATCACCCGCCGTGCCCACCAGACGCTGTGGCGTGAGTATGAGCACCTGCAGGCGATGTTCGACAACTTCGCCATGCAGCACATTCGCGATCAGGACGATATCTACCCGGTCTTCCGGGAGCTGTTCCACAAGCAGCAGGGGGCGCAGGCCCACGGCTGACGATGCGAAGGTTCTCTCCAGGCGGCCGGGGTTACCCCGCCGCCTTTTTTATTCTCTGCGGTCGACAAATACGCTTCCCGCCTCTATCCGCATCAATTCCCTCAGGTATTTTTTACGCTACGCGCTATGATGACATTCATTAGCAGGCAAAGCGTAGGGGGAAGAGTGACAAGCTTATGGGGTAGCGACATTCATCAGCGGCTGGTGGATCTGCTGGAGCAGCATCAGGCGCGTTATCGGGTGATTGAGCACGAGCCGGTCGGCAAGTGTGAGGCGGTGTCGGCTCTGCGCGGCACCGCGCTGGGCCAGGGCGCGAAAGCGCTGCTGTGTAAAATCAAAGGCAACGGCGTGAAGCGCCACGTGCTGGCGGTGCTGAGTGCGGATCGTCAGGCCAGTCTCGCCGCGCTGGCCGCCGCCATGCAGGGTAGCAAAGCGTCGCTGGCCAGTCCGGCGGAAGTGGAAGCGCTGACCGGGTGCGTGTTTGGTGCTATCCCGCCGTTCAGCTTTCATCCGGCGTTAACCCTGGTCGCCGACCCGCTGCTGTTTGAACGCTTCGATGAGATCGCGTTTAACGCCGGGCGTCTCGACCGCTCGATTATTCTCAATACCGCAGACTATTTGCGCATCGCCAGACCTGAGCTGGTCAGTTTCCACGCGGACTAGCCGTGCTTTTCCAGCAGCAGTACCGAGCCCACCAGGGTGAGCACGATGGCAAAAAACAGGCTGCTCATCCAGATCACTTCCACCGTCATCGGGTCGTGCATAGGTGCTCCGCGGTGCGTTGAGGGTGAGGTTGCGTTAACCTGGTTATAGCGCACCTTTATTGCACAATTATTAACCTCGCCCGTGATGGCGGGGCGTTGGCAGGGAATAGACATGTTTGATATGACGTTACTGGTGCTGCTGGCCCTGGCGGCACTGGGATTTGTGAGCCATAACACCGCCGTGGCGGTATCGATTCTGGTGCTGATCGTTGTGCGCGTCACGCCGCTGAACCACTTCTTCCCGTGGATTGAAAAACAGGGGCTGATGGTGGGGATTATTATTCTGACCATCGGCGTGATGGCCCCCATCGCCAGCGGCACGCTACCGCCCTCTGCCCTGTTTCAGTCGTTCCTGAGCTGGAAATCGCTGCTGGCCATTGCGGTCGGGGTGTTTGTTTCCTGGCTTGGCGGGCGCGGCGTAACGCTGATGAGCAGCCAGCCCGGCATTGTCGCCGGCCTGCTGGTGGGCACCGTGCTCGGCGTCGCCCTGTTCCGCGGGGTGCCCGTCGGCCCGCTTATCGCCGCCGGGCTGGTGTCGCTGTTTCTGGCGAAAAGCTAGCGCCGCGGTGCGTCGTGCTGCAACGCATCCAGATAGCGTGCCGGCGTCTGACCGAGGGCTTTTTTGAACATGGTGATAAACGCGGTGGTGGAGTCGTAGCCCAGCGCCTGCGCCGCCTGCTGCACGTTCTGCCCGCCCAGCATCAGGTGCAGCGCCTGAATAAGCTGGAGCTGCTGGCGCCAGCGTCGGTAGCTCATCCCGGTTTCCCGCACGATAAGGCGCGCCAGATTGCGTTCGCTCATCGCCAGAATGGTTCCCCACTGCGCCAGGGTGCGCGGCGCATCGGCATGGTGCTCCATGTAGTGCACCATCTCGCGCAGCTTTGGATGACCGGACACCGGAAGCTGGAGCTGCTCCTCAGGCTGACGCGGCAGCTCGTCAAACAGCAGCCCCACCAGCCGCTCAGCGTTCGCCGCGTTGCCGCCGGCGCGCCGACGGCTGGCGAGCGCCAGAATCAGCTCCCGCACCAGCGGCTCGATCTTCAGCGTGCAGCAGCGATCCGGCATCGACACCACGCCGGGCTCGATAAACAAAAAGCACAGCTCGGCGCTGGCCGTGGCCCGGTTGCTGTGTGGCATATCGCCTGGGATCCACACCGCGTACTGCGGCGGCACCATCCACATGGCGTGCTCCACTTCGCACGTCACCCCGCCGTGCAGGGCGAGGATCAGCTGCCCTTTGCGGTGCTGATGAAACGGAATGTGTGCCAGAGGCTGCGACACGCGAATACGAAAGGCTTCCGCCGCCGCGTGCGAGCGGTCGGCATCGTAGCCCTCAAGCCAGAGTCCGTGTTCCATAACCTTGTCCGAATTTAGCGATTATATGGCATTTTATCTTGATTCAATCATTCCCGGAAAGACGTATCCTCCCGCTACCGTTTCGATAATGAGCCGCTCATGACTAACCCGATGACCCGCCGCCAGACGCTGCTGCTGCTGGCTGGCCTGCTGATGATTGCTACCACCCTGCGCGTTACCTTTACCGGCGTCGCCCCGCTGCTGGATATGATCCGTGCCGATCTGGGGCTGACCACTGCCCAGACCGGCGTGCTCACCACGTTGCCGCTGCTGGCCTTTGCGCTGATTTCCCCTCTTGCCCCCGGTCTTGCTCGCCGCCTCGGCATGGAGCGCGCCCTGTTTCTGGCGCTCGGCCTGATATGCCTCGGCATCGCCCTGCGCTCGCTGGCCTCCAGCGTGCTGCTGTTCACCGGCACGGCGATTATTGGCGGCGGGATTGCCCTGGGTAACGTGCTGCTGCCGGGCCTGATCAAGCGCGACTTTCCCGGCCAGGTGGCGAAGCTGACCGGCGCCTACTCGCTCACCATGGGGGTGGCCGCTGCCGTAGGCTCGGCGCTGGTGGTGCCGGTGGCAGAAAGCGGACTGCGCTGGCAGGGTACGCTGCTGTCGCTGATGATCTTCCCGCTGCTGGCACTGCTGGTGTGGCTGCCCCAATGGAAGCGTCCTGCGGCCGCGGCGCTGAGCGGTGCCGGGGCGCTGCATAACCGGGGTATCTGGCGCTCGGCGCTGGCGTGGCAGGTGACCCTGTTTCTCGGCCTTAACTCGCTTATCTATTACGTGGTGATCGGCTGGCTGCCGTCGATACTGATTAGCCACGGCTACAGCGAAAGCGCCGCCGGGTCGCTGCACGGCCTGCTTCAGCTTGCCACCGCCGCCCCCGGGATTGCGGTTCCCCTGATCCTGCACCGGCTGCGCGATCAGCGTGCCATCGCGATTATTGTCGCCCTGTGCTGCGCGGTGAGTGCCCTGGGCCTGTGGGGATATCCGGCGTTTGCCAGCCTGTGGGTGGTGCTGTTCGGTTTTGGCAGCGGGGCGACCATGATCCTCGGTCTGACGTTCATCGGTCTGCGGGCCGGGAGCGCGCATCAGGCGGCGGCGCTGTCCGGCATGGCGCAGTCGGTGGGCTATCTGCTGGCGGCGTTCGGCCCGCCGCTGATGGGCAAGCTCCACGATCTGACCGGCGCCTGGACGCTGTCGCTTATCGGCTGCGCCCTGCTGGCCGGGGTGATGGCGGTATTTGGTGGGTTTGCCGGGCGCGATCGGTCCATCACGCCCGACTGAGGCCCGTGGTTAGCGGCGCGCGGCGTTCAGAAACGCCTGCACCAGCGGGGACGGGCGTCCCTCCAGCGCTGCGCGCTCATGCTGGAACAGGGTGGCCACGAAGAAAGGATGGGTGATGAGCTCCACGGCGCGGATATCGCCCTGCTCATCCCAGCCGGTCACTTTCAGCGGCTCGTTTTCCAGCGCCGCGGCAAACGCCGGGGCCACGCCATAGTTGCAGTGGTAGCCTTCAACGATCGTATCCTGCCCATAGGCACGGCCAATCAGGGTATTCGGGCGCAGCTCGATGCCGTCGGTTTTTTCCACCAGCGAGCAGGTGAGCGGTGCAATCACCATGCGGCCGTCGGTGTCGACTTCGGCATGACCGGCATCGTCCCAGCCCATCACGTCGCGGGCGTATTCGAGGATTGCATGCTGAAAGCCGCCGCAGGTGCCCAGAAACGGCGAGCTGGTTTCCCGGGCATAGCGAATGGCACGCAGCGCCCCGTCAGTGTGCTGATACGGACTGGCCGGTACCACCCAGAAAGCGTCATAGCCCACCAGATCCTCATCGCTCTGAATCTCAGTGGTGTGCAGCCAGTCGTAATCGACGTCGAGGTCGAGTACCGCCGCGGCGTCGTCAATCGCCAGCGGAATAGCCTGATGTGCCAGAACATCGGCGTTATAATCGCCAACCAGAGCAATGCGTATCGGGGTGGATGCGTCGGTGAGATCCATAGAGGTTCCTTATGCCAGCAAAATGAGTACAACATAAGGAATGTCAGTATAGAGAGTCCGGTGCGGATTCACAATTGCCAAAAATCACTGGTTTATATAGCTAATTTGCGCTCAGACCCGATTTTATTATCCGCAAAATGAGGTGCCATGAACACGAAAATTCTGGTAAGCGCCTGCCTGATGGGCCATGCCGTGCGCTACAACGCCAGCAGCAAAACGCTGCTGAGTGACAGCCTGGTGCGCTGGCGCGATGAGGGTCGTCTGGTTGTCCACTGTCCTGAACTTGCCGCCGGGCTCACCACCCCACGCCTGCCTGCCGAAATCGTCGGGCGTGACGGCGATGCGGTACTGGACGGGAACGCCGCGATCGTTGAGAGCGACGGTCGCGACGTGACGCCGCACTACCAGCTGGCGGCGTGGCTTGCGCTGGACGCGGCCCGCTCGGCGGGATGCCGGTTCGCGCTACTCACCGACGGGAGTCCAACCTGCGGCAGTGAGACCATTTATAACGGTCAGTTTATCGGGCAACGCAAACCGGGCAGCGGCGTGGCAAGCGCTCTGCTGCGGCGGCACGGTATTGAGGTCTTTAGCGAGGCGCAGATTGACCTACTGCAGGCCAGACTTAACGAGGAGGAACAATGATTCGCTGTAAACGCGTCTATGAGGAAGCCGCCCGTGACGATGGTTATCGGGTGTTGGTGGACCGGCTCTGGCCACGCGGCGTGGCAAAAAGCGCGCTGGTCTATGATGAGTGGTGCAAGGCGCTTGCCCCGTCAACGGAACTGCGTAAAGCGTTCCACAGCGAAACCATAGACTACGCCGCGTTCTGCGAGGCTTATCGTCAGGAGCTTACGCAGCAGCCCGACGAGATCGCCAGGCTGAAAGCCATCGCCCGGGACAAGACGCTCACCCTGCTGTATGCCGCAAAGGGTGAGCAGCACCACGCCCGGGTGCTGGCAGACGTGCTCAGGGAGTAGCGTCTTACGAAGCGCAGAGCGCGTCGTCGGCGACCTTGTCGCGCTGCCCGGTGAGCGGCAGCAGGTATTCGGCACGCACAAAGGCAAACCCCGGCTGCCGATCGAACGCCACCACGTCACCGGTGACCAGCCACAGCGCGCGCTGGCTGCCGGGCGGCAGCTGCGTTTCAACGCCGTTTACCGGATTGATAAAACGCTCACCCGGCTGACACAGACCAAATAACTCGACTGATTTACCAATATTCACCCGCCCGGCGGCGGTACGGGCGCCGATAATCATCGCGAGGCCGCCCGGTTTTAACTGATACATGATTCAACTCGTACTGATTAACGCAAGAGCTAAATCAGAACATTCTTAGAGCAAAAAGTAAATATACGCGAGCGATTATCCTGCGCCCTTAGCGCGGCGAAACAGCACCCACTCATCCTCCACGGTGCCATCCGGCAACCGGCAACGGGTGCTGCTGCCTGCGGGGGTGTTCACCGTCAGGCGCACTCCGCCCTGCTCAAGGCACCACACCGCCGCCGGATTCGCACGCTGTACCGGCGCGCTGGCGCTCCATGCGTGACCCGTACTCAGCAGCACGCCGCCGATGAGGATACCTGCCGCCACGCTCATCGTCCCTTCTCTTTGTCTGCGACGCCGCTGCTCCATGATTTCTCCCTTTTTTCATCATAATTGGTCGCTACAGTAGTGGCGTTCTCTTCTGACCTGGAGAACACATTCCATAATCAATGCGTACTGTTTTGCCCCGCCCCCTTAACGTCGGGGCTTTTTTTTGCCCGCTGAACGCCCTCTTCGGGTAGCGGCATCGTCCGGGTGGAATGATACGTGCCGTGCCGTTCTGCATGCTGGGCAACGCGTGCCTTTGATGACGGGGCGGCTTGTGGCTAAATGTTAACCCGCGCCCTCATGCCCCCTCGTCGTCGCGCTCCGGTGAGGATCCAACAGCCCGCCCGTTTTACATCCCGCGCATTCTCTTCCAGGCTTACTGAGGCTAACTGATTAAGAGATAAGGAGGCCTCATGAGCGACAATCCGGTGCGCGGTATGGATCATATCGGGATAACCGTTGCGAATATCGAGGCGGCGACGCAGTTTTTCATCGACGCGCTGGGTGCGAAGGTGCTTTACGACTCCCTGCCGCTGGCGGGTGAGGATAACGAAGGTACCCATAACGAGCAGGTGCTGAACCTTGCCCCAGGCACCGTGGTGAAAGCGGTGAGAATGCTGTGGCTGCGTCACGGGCCGGGAATCGAGCTGTTTCAGATGCAGGGGCCGACGCAGCGCGAACCGGTTCGCCCGAGCGACTATGGACTGCAGCACTTCGCGGTGTACGTTGAGGATATGCCGGAGGCGATAACCCGCTTTGAACGGGCCGGGGGGAAGATGTTTACTGAACCGCAGCCCCTGACGTTTGCGCCCGAGAAAGGCGAAGGCAACTGCTTCTGCTATGGGCGCACGCCCTGGGGCAGCGTGATTGAACTGATTTCCACGCCCTCCCCGCTTCCCTATACGCAGCATACTTCGCTGCGCCGCTGGAAACCCTGAAGCACGGGGAAATAATAATCCACAGATAAAAAAACCGGGCGCCTGCGACATCACAGGCCCCGTCAATAGAGACTACCTTTATTAATATTTCACTGCGCTCCCCGGTGCAGATATATTATATATAGACTGCTTCGTTTATTTTTGCCTGCTTTATTTTACGATCCTGAAAAATTTTCATGTCGCTGAAATAATATCTTCCTCTCTTCTCGCCCCTGACCCATGTTTATTTAACCAGCCCAGGTTATCAGGAAAATTAGTGACAATTGGTACTATTTGGTGTCGATATTATTTTTGTTGTAATCGATTTCACGACCGGGTGGATAGATCAGCGCGTTTTCTGCAACCTCAGGTCAGACCAGGCCTGGCGCGATGCAGGGTCGTTTCCGGGCACTCCGTCCGCGTTCCTCCCTCGCCATCCTGCCCAGGCCACGCTGTACCCACCGGAATAATATTCAGCCGTCGGGCTTGCTCATGCTTACAGGAATTTCCTTAAGCCAACATTAATTCCTGCGCGCCGTCAGAAATAATTAACTAATTATGCAAACGCTGACTCGGATGAATAAGCCTGGGATTCACAAGCCTTTAGCCTGATGCTAAAAATAAGGCGCGCTGCGCTTAGCAGGGTAACGGTTTTTCGGTTGCCAGACCTTTTATCCACTATTCCTTTTTTAGATAAATAAAAATAAAGCGGCGAACTATCAACGGGATGTTTCAGATAATTATATCGCCCTAAGTTAAATTCATTTTTACCAGCCTTACCCCGGCGGCTGGCGCTGACCGGGCGCTGAAACATGCGTTAAACCTTGAGGGCGTGCAGCCCCGCGCCGTGGAACTTATACTTTGCCGCTACGTTTTGCTTCACGCCATCAACGGGATACCTTTCAGCCTATGCGCGTATCACCCTCTCTGCTCGCCGTCAGCCTCGGCCTTCTCCTTACAACCTCCTGCGCCCACGCCGCCAGCACCGTAGAGCTACAGTGCGCCACCCGCGGTGAAGTGCAGATATCCTCGTTCAAGTACAAACTGACCACCATGAAATGGGGCGACCGCTTTCAGATCGCGTCCGGCACCAGCCGGCACGAAACCCGGGAGGGGAAACGCTACGAGGTGACGCATTTTCGCAATGGTGACGATCTGGTCTATTTCCCGGATGAGGCGCGCTACTACCTGTTCTATGCCGGGAAAGACAAGGCGGATAACTGCTCGGTAAAAGAGTCCTGGACGCTGCCGGTGGTTAACCTGCCGCGCTATGAGAAAGCGCCTCAGGATGCCCTCTCCTGAGTGACTCACTCCACGACGGAAAGCTCGTCGACAGCGAAATGGGTGGGTTTAAAAACACGTGTCCGACACGGCGCGGCGATGTGCCACTCTTCATGCGGCTTAAGGTTAAAGATGATGTCGGTGGTATACCCCACCACCATGCCGTTCTTCAGCAGGTTAACGGCGATATAAACCTGCCTGAGGGTGTGATGGGAGATGTTTTTGACCACGCCCTGAATCTCACGCAGGCCCGCCTCAGAGCGGCCAAAGTGCATCTCAGAGAGGCTCACGTCTGACGATGCGGCGCACGCCGGTCCGATGCTCGCCGCGACCAGGACGGCGATAACTGCCATTTTACTCACCTGCTGTGCTCTCCGTCTGAACTAAAGGCGGGCATTCTACCCTCTCGCCTGGCGCAGCCATGCTGACGATCTGTATAAAAACGTTACGGAATATGCCAGCGACGCGCCGGGGCACGCGCAGGCGTAAAGAAAATCGCACGGGAAAAAGGCGTATCGGGCGGGTTGTGCCACACTTTTTACACCCCGTCTGGTAAGGAGTTATTATGTCCGGCACGTTATCCAGCCTCGCGCTTATCCTCGGCCTGTATGCCACTGGCGTCTTCGCCCTTCCTCTGCCCGCAAAACCGCCCGAAAGCATGGCGTTGCGCAACGTTGTTTCCCAGGTCAACGACGATAACACCATCACCTGGCGCCTGTGGGCGCCGGCGGCGAAAGCGGTAGAGGTGGTCACCGGCGGCACGCCTGAAAGCTACGTCTCTCACCCGATGACCAAAGACGCCAACGGGGTCTGGTCCTTCACCAGCGAGGTGATGAAGCCGAACCTGTACGAATACTTTTTTAACGTGGATGGCTTTCGCACCATTGACACCGGAAGCGGGATGCCGAAACCCCAGCGCCAGGTCAACACCAGTCTAATCCTGGTGCCGGGCAGCCTGCTTGACGTGCGCAACGTGCCCCACGGTGAGATCCATACCCTGAGCTACTACTCCGAGGCCCTGAAACGCGAACGCCAGCTCCATGTCTGGGTGCCGCCGGGAGCGGAAAAACGCAGCGCCCCGTTGCCGGTGCTCTACTTCTATCACGGCTTTGGCGACACCGCCTGGTCGGCCCTGACCCAGGGACGCGTTCCGCAGATCATGGATAACCTGCTGGCGGAGAAAAAGATTGTCCCGATGCTGGTGGTGATCCCTGACACCGAAACCGATGCTGAAGGCATTATCCCGGAAGACGTGCCGCCGGCGGAGCGGCGTAAAGCGTTCTACCCGCGCAACGCGCTGGCCGCCGATAAGGAACTGACCCAGGACATCATCCCGCTTATCGCCTCGCGCTATGCGGTGAAAAACGATGCCGACAGCAGAGCGCTGGCGGGCCTCTCCCAGGGCGGTTACCAGACGCTGGTCAGCGGAATGCGCCACCTTGATAGCTTTGCCTGGCTCGGCATTTTCAGCGGAGTGACCACCGAATCGGTGCCCGATTTTCGCGTCACCGCGCGGCTGGATAAGCCTGAAGGCATCAACAACCAGCTGCACAACTTTACGCTGGTGGCCGGCGAGAAGGACATCGTCACCGGTCGCGATATGGTGGGCCTGAAAGCGCAGCTCGATCGGAAAGGCATCCGCCACGACTGGCAGAGCTACCCCGGCCTCGGCCATGAGATGGACGTCTGGCGCCCTGCCTATATAGATTTTGTGCAGAAGCTGTTCCGGTAACTCACGGCGGGAGCCGCCGGGTCAGCATCAGGTGGTTCCCCTGCTCGCTCTGCCAGTAACGCACCTCGTCCACGCAGCGGTAGATGAGATACAGCCCGCGCCCGTCGATCATTACCGCATCAAGGGGCAGCGTCTCCTCAGGCTCGGCGGGCGGGATTTTGTCCGCCGGGATCGGAATGCCATTGTCCACCAGGGTCACCGACACGGCGTTGTGCTGCTGGCTGAACACCACCTCAAAGCTGGCGTCGCGGCGCGTGGGATAGCCGTGCAGAATCACGTTGGCTGCCGCTTCGCACAGCGCCAGATCCAGCGGATAGATCCAGCTCTCCGCCACGCCGAGCGGCGCTACATAGTCGCGCAGCGCCATGCCGAGCGGTGACAGACTGTTCAGATCGGACGGCAGCGTCATGCGGTGAGGATGCAGGGTGTCGCTCATCGATTACCCCTTCGCCCGCAGTGAGGCAATCGCGTCCTGACGCGCAGGGAACAGGGTAAATACCCGATCCATTCGCGTCAGGGTGAACATGGTGCGGATATTGCTGTTGAGATCGCTTAACACCAGATCCCCCTTGCCGCTGGTGGCTTTCAGCAGGGAAATCAGCGCGCCCAGGCAGCTGCTGTCGATAAAATCCACCTTTGAAAAATCGAGTACCAGGCGCGGATCACCGCGCTGAATAATTGCCAGCACCTCGTTTTTGAACGCCAGCGCCACCGAGGCGTCAAGCCGCCGTGCCAGCGGCGTCACCACCGTAATGCCGTCGAAGTCGTCGGTTTCAATTTTCATCGTTATCCTCATTGTCCCGTACCCGCTGAATCACCAGCAGCGAAATGTCATCCGCTACTACCCTGTCCATCTCCTCACTGGCCTGCCAGGCCTCCAGCCGCTGCGCAAAGGCGGCGAACAGCGCTGGCAACGCCTGCCCGGTCTGAGCGGCCATATACTGTTTGAGGCGCTCCGCGCCAAACATCTCACCGCTGGCGCTCTCGCACTCGGAGATCCCGTCGCTGTAGAGGAACAGCCGCTCGCCCTGATACAGTTCAAAGGCGGTGTCCTCCCAGCTTAAGTCGCTGAACAGCCCGACCGGTGGCCCGCCGAGGCCTACTTCC
Organism: Siccibacter turicensis LMG 23730; assembly: GCF_000463155.2. Taxonomy (GTDB): domain Bacteria; phylum Pseudomonadota; class Gammaproteobacteria; order Enterobacterales; family Enterobacteriaceae; genus Siccibacter; species Siccibacter turicensis. Next base: position 350,999 of record NZ_AWFZ01000028.1, read on the forward strand.
CGCAGCGCTCCCTCCCGGTTGACGATAAAGGGCGTAGGGTGCCCGGCCTGGCACAGCCGCCCCGCCCCGGAGGCGCAGTCGATGACGCCATACACCAGCGTGAAGTAGCTCAGCACGTCGTCGCTCTCTGCGCAGAAACGCTGGTTGAGAATGTGCACTACGTCCCCCGGCGCGCGCGCAGCGTCGCCGTCAAACAGGAAACGCTCCACGGTGCGTCCATGCATAAACTGCCGCGCCACCGCCACCGACATCATGGCCGCGCTGACCCCGTGGCCGGAGACATCGACGCTGTAAAACGCGACGGTGTGATCGTCCAGGGCGAAGAAGTTAAACACGTCGCCGGAAACCCAGGCCGAAGGCAGAAACAGCCAGTCCGCCTCCCAGCAGCGATGGCGCAGCGCGTGCGGCGGCAGCATGCTGTTCTGCAACCGCGCGGCGGCCTGGAGATCCGACTCAATTTGTTTCAGGGCGTCGCTCAGGCGGGCATTGCGCGCCGCCAGCGTCATCTCCAGTTGAAGCACGCGCCCCCCGGCATGCATCCTGGCCTGCAGCTCAATCTGGTTCATCGGCTTGCGCAGAAAGTCGTCCGCGCCGGCGGCAAATCCGACCCGCAGATCGTCGACGCTGTCCCGGGCGGTCAGCAGGATCAGATAGATATAACGGTCGTGGAACTGCTCGCGGATCGCCCGGCACAGGGTTACGCCATCCATCACCGGCATCTCCCAGTCGCTGAGCACGAGGTTGATCGGGTGCGCGGCCAGCAGGCTCAGCGCCGCTTCCCCATCCTGCGCCTCGTAGACGCAGTAGCCCCACTGGGTCAGAAGCCCCGCCAGCAGCCGTCGCCAGACGGGCGCATCGTCCACCACCAGTACGGTCTGTTCGTTATCCATCCATCCTCCTACAGCGGTAAGAACCAGATCAGACTGACGGTGCCTTCCCGGAAACGGGCGTTGCCGCCGCGGTGGCCGGGAAACCGGGTGCCGCTGTAGTTGCTGTACTGCACCGAGAACGAGCCGGGGGTGTACCCGGCGTAACCGAAGCTGTAGCTGTAATCCCCGTTCCACGGCTGCTGCTGGCTGCTGTCCGGGAACCAGAACGCGGTGGCGCGCAGGAAGAAGTGCTGCTTCAGGGTGTAACCGCACCCGCCCAGCACCACGTTTTTGTTCGAACGGATATCGTTCTCCTTCAGCGAGTAGTAGCGCGGCACCCAGCTGTAGCCGACCTGACAGATAATCGAATCCCCTTTGTTAATCAGCAGCGGCGACTCCACCGCTTTCGGCAGGGAAAATTTCCAGGCGAAGGTAAACGCGCCCTGCTCAAAATAGGTGCGGCGGCTGTTGCCCGACGGGAAAAAGTGGTTGTCGCCGTAGTTGCTGTAAACCGCGCTGAAGGTGTTGGCGTGCCAGTCGTCATACCCGAAGCTATAGCGAAAATCGGCGGTGTAGCGGCTGGCATCGGCGATCGGCACTCGGTTGGTGATGTTGGCAAACCAGTAGCTGTAGGGCGAATACTGCAGGCTGAGGTTGAGCAGCTGGTTAACCTTCTTCTTTTCCCGCGCCGATTCCGACCCGTTAGGGATCGTCAGATGCTGCTCTTTCAGCCCGCTGGTGAAGCTGAGGGCGCCGGAAAATTTATCGTCATTACCGGCGAACAGGCGCCCCCAGCGGTTGGTAAACACCCCAACCTGCACGGGTACGTCCTGCTCTGCCGCCTTGTTGCTCTGCGCCGGGGAGCATCCCCAGCCCAATCAGTAGCAGAGGTGAAAATCTGGTTGCGCACCCGCCCTGCGGCATGTCTTGCTCCTCTTAATTGGGTATAAAACGCCCGCCAATCTCTTTTTTGGCCATCCACCACAGCACCCCCAGCGCGAACGCGTGAACCAGGGTGTTGCGGATCCATGACTGTTGCCACAGGTCGAAATGCACCACCTGGCTGACCGCCAGCACGACGAAGACATGGATAATAAAGGTGTAGAGCGAGTGCTGGCCCAGCGGGATCAGGAACCAGCCGCAGAGCCGCTCGATGGGTCGCCAGCACACCGTCAGTAGCAGATAGACGCTGACGATAAGCGAGAAGTCGTTGATGACCCGGAAGGGGCCGAGGCCATTTTTCGCCGCCAGGGTGTGATAGAACCAGTTAAAATCTGCAGCCGGAATAACGTGCATCAGCAGCGTCGGCGGCATAAAGGGATTGGTGTGATTCTGGGCCACAAACAGCATGCCGAGGGCAAACGCCACCAGCATTCCGACCGCAATGTTGCCCGGTACGGTGCGGGCCAGCGACAGCAGCTCCTCTTTGTACCAGCCGCAGCACATCCCGAGTACGTAGATGAACTGCCAGGCCATAACGGGAAAGGCGAATTCAAACTCCGCCGCCGTCACCCGAACAGGCCACAGCTGATAGCTGACATACCATGCCAGCGACAGGGCAATCAGCCAGGCCACGCGCCCGGCGTAGAGGAACCAGAGAAACAGCGGGCTGGCCAGCAGCAAGCAGATATAGAGGCCAAGGATTTGCGTCTGGTGCGGGCCAATTTCCAAAAACAGAATGATATTAAACCAGGTCTCTTTTATTTGCGGGGTGGTGGGAAAAAGCGACCAGGCATTTCCGGAATAGCGGTCGACAAAGTGGGTAACCTCAAAGGTGTTGACCCAGGGCAAATGAGACAGCAACAGAATAATGAGAATAATAACGATATTAACCTGATATATTTTAAAGGCGCGCCGCCAGAGATTCCACGAAAGGGTAAGCAACAGGTCTTTAGCCAACCGCTGACGATTAAGAAAGCCAAGCATAAACCCGGATAAAATAACAAACCCTTCAGCGCCTGTGGTTAATCCAAAGCGTTCCCAGGTGAATATATTAAATACCGACATGACCTCGGTATGCGCCACCACCATCATCACCAGCGCGATGCCGCGCAGCATATCAATACGGAGATCGCGCCGGCCGGGCACGGCATAATGCCAGCTGCGCACCTGTTCACGCATCGACGGGCGATGCGACACCGAAACCGTATCCACCATAATCCGTATTCCAGAAATAGAGCGCTGGCAGAGGGTCTGTGTCGCGCTTCGCTTATTTATCAGGTTTGTTAATAGTAATGTAGTGTAGATGAGCGCGGTGTAAAGCGGCAATATATCCGGTAATGTAAAACGTTTTTTCAAACCGCTATCAACAAGTTAATAAATTAATGACTGACATACGCACCCGCTTTCTTGCAAACACAATGCTTGCATCTATCATTTTCAATAATAACGTTTTCAGTCACCTGCCTTTTTGAATACAGAATATATTCTGGTGACCCGGGCGCTCTGTTTAACCTTTTTTGTAAGGCGGATGCTGGATGCCTAAGTATTATTTCTCGCGATTTGAACAGCGAACGCCGCCTGAACCCCTGCATACTCCGCCGTGGATGATGCGCCTCTGGCAGGTGCTGGCGGTGGCCGGTCTGGTGCTCGGCGCCAACTACATTCGCTGGCGGTGGATGGAGTCGCTGAACATGGACGCGCTGTGGTACGCCGTCCCGCTGGCGCTGGCGGAGACCCTCGCCTGGATCGGGACGCTGCTGTTCACCATCAACATCTGGCAGGTTAAGGACCCCGAGTGCCCGCCGCCGCCGGACGACATCAACCAGTGTCTGCTCCCTCAGGATCGCGGCGACTCGCGTCCGCCCAAAGTCGATCTGTTTATTGCCACCTATTCGGAAGACGTGGAGCTGGTGCGGCTCTCGATTCAGGACGCGCTGAAGATGACCTACCCGGCGGAGATCGTCTACCGCGTTCACGTGCTCGACGACGGGCGGCGCCCGGAAATGCGCGCCGTGTGCGAGGAAGAAGGCGTGAACTACATCACCCGCGATAACAACATCGGCTATAAAGCGGGCAATATCCGTAACGGCATGGAGCACACCGACGGCGATTTTCTGATCATCTGTGATGCGGATACCCGCGTATTCCCGACCCTGCTGACCCATACGCTGGGCTATTTCCGCGATCCCGACGTCGCCTGGGTGCAGACCCCGCAGTGGTTTTTCGATCTCCCCGAGGGGGAGCGGCTTCACGCCTGGCTGAAGCGCAAAGCCGGGCTGCCGGGATACCTGTTTGGGCGCGCCACCGAAGGCATTTTCGGTCGGCTGACCATCGGCAGCGACCCGTTTTTCAACGATCCCCGCATGTTTTACGACGTCATCCTGCGCCGCCGCAACTGGGCCAACGCGGCCTTCTGCTGCGGCGCGGCGAGCGTTCATCGTCGCGAGGCGGTCATGCAGGCGGCGCTGCGCAGCTATGTCTTCACCGTAGAGGAGGAGATCGACCGCTATACCGCCACCATTCGCGATCCGGAAACCCGCGCAGCCCTGAGCCACGCCATGCTGCCCCATGTCATCAGCGACACCGAGCTGACCCCCTATAAGTTTCACGTGTCGGAGGATATCTACACCTCCATCGTGCTACACGGCGACAGCGAACGCCGCTGGCGCTCGGTGATGCACCCGACCATAGAATCGAAGATGCTCTCTCCGCAGGATCTGCTGACCTGGATGATTCAGCGCTTCAAGTATGCCGCCGGCTCGCTGGACATTCTGTTTCACGACAAGATATTCAGCCGCCGTCGCTTCAGCCTCAGCCCCGGTCAGACCCTGATGTACGCCACCACCTTCTGGTCCTATCTGGCCTGCATCTGGAACGCGGTGTTCCTGATTTCACCGCTGATCTACCTGTTTACCGGTATTCCGCCGGTGTCGGCCTACTCCACGCCGTTTTATCTCCACTTTCTGCCGTTCTTTATCGTCACCGAGCTGGCGTTTATGTTCGGCACCTGGGGTATTTCGGCCTGGGACGGGCGCGCCTCCTACCTGTCGTTCTTCTCGGTAAACCTGCGGGCGCTGAATACCGTGCTGCGCGGCGAGAAGATCAAGTTTGACGTTACGCCCAAAGAGCGGCAGACCGGGCGTTTCCTCTATCTCGTTAAGCCGCAGATCGCCATTGTGGTGCTCACCCTGCTGGGCCTTATCTGGGGCGGCATTCAGATAGCGCGCGGTCAGGTGGACGACCCGTCGGGCTACGTGATCAACATCTTCTGGGGCGGGGTGAACATTGCCGCCATGCTACCCATGATCATGGCCGCGATGTGGACGCCGCCTGAGACGCAGGAGGCGGAACACCCATGAGTATCCGGCACGGGATCCGCAGCGCACGCAGCTACCTGACGATTTTAATCGGCTTTATGATTGGCTTTGCTATTGTGCTGTGGGTGGAGCACCAGATGCCGAAGCGGATTGAGACCGCCGAAGGCATCGTACTGAGCAAAGATTTCCCGCCGCTCCCGGCGACGCGCGCCCTGACGCTGGATGAGGCGCTGTGGGCGCGGGTGGCGTGGCAGTATTTCGTCAACAATACCCAGCCCAACGGCCTGGTGAACGCCGAGGCCTCACAGCCGTGGTTCAGCCTGTGGAGCACTGGCAGCTACCTGCTGGCCACCCTCTCGGCCTATCAGTTGCATATCATTCCGCGCAGCGAGTTTGACGATCGCATCCTCAGCGCGCTGGAGACGCTGGGGGCGCTGCCGCTGCTCAAGGGCGGTCATCCCGCCACCTATTACCATGCGGAAACCCTGACCCCGGTGGCGCTCAACGGCGAGAACACCGGCTCGGCTATCGACATGGGGCGGCTGTTGATCCCGCTGCAAATCCTGCTCTGGCGCTATCCGGAGCATGCGGTGGCGGTGCGCCAGCTGCTGAGCAAATGGCACCTTGACGACCTGATCGCCGCCAGCGCTGCGCAGAACACTAACCTGCCGGTGACGCGCTGGGTGCTGCGCGCCGACGATGGCCGAAGCAGCTACGGCTACCGGCTCTACGCCAGCAACATGCTCCGCGCCATCAATACCGCCTCGGGCCTCGCCGTTACCCAGCCGCCGGACGGCCTCAAGCTGATCGAGATCGACAACATCATGGTGCCGGATGAAGGGCTGCGTACGCCCTGGGGTAAACAGCCGTCGCTGGTCACGCTGCCTTACGTGCTTACCGGGCTGGAGCAGGGCTTTGATGCGCGCAGCGGCGAGATCGCCTGGCGCATCATGCAGATCCTGCAAAAGCGCAGCCAGTATGAGGACCAGAGCGACACCATCAACACCGATTATGCCGAGCAGGCCCCGGACTATGCCGCCAGAAAGCCTGATCGCCAGCCGCTGACCCGTAACGCGTCAAACAGCCCGGTCGCCCCGGACAATAACCCGGCCGCCAGAGCGCTGCTCTCCACCCGCGGTGCCTTTGGCTGGTACGCGCTGTTCCGCAACGACTGGAGCGACGCCATGCGCCACCACATGCTGCCGATGCTGACGCCGGGCCAGGGCTGGAAGTCCGGGTACAACATCGACGGCAGCGTTAACCCAAAAATCGAAGCGGATACCAACGCCGTTATTCTCGAAAGCCTGAACTACATTGCCAGCGGACAGCTGCTCTGCCTGGGCTGCCTTTCCCGGCCCGCCGCGGCAGCCGCCGATGCTGAACCAGAAGGAGTAACACCAGAATGAGAGGCTTACTGCGACCATATGGGCTGCTGAGCGCCCTGCTTTTCTCGCTGCTGTTCACCCTTCCCGGCGCGCGGGCGGCCACCACGCTCCCGGCGTCCGACTACCCGGTCCGCCAGGGCGAGCTGACGCCGCGAGAAATGGCGGTGGCGAAAAACGCCTGGCAGTATTTCGTGGCCAACACCCAGCCCACTACCGGCCTCGTTAACGCGGTCAATAAATATCCCTCCACCACCATGTGGGACAGCGCCTCGTATCTGGCGGCGCTTACCGCCGCGCGTGAACTGAAGATCATCGATAAAGCCGAGTTTGACCGCCGCCTGCTGCAGTTTCTGGCGACGCTCAACAAGCTGACGCTGTTCCAGAATCAGGTGCCGAATAAGGCCTACAACACCATTACCGGGCAGAAGGTGGACTACCTGAACAAACCCGGCGAGATCGGGTTTTCCGCCATTGATATTGGCCGCATGATGCTGTGGCTGAAAATTCTCAAAGAGCGCTACCCGGAATACAGCAACAGCATTGATAACGTGGTGCTGGGCTGGGACTTCACCCACGTGGTGGACGACTGCGGCACCCTGACCGGCGCTTATGTGGACGGCCAGAAGAAGGTGCAGTACGTGCAGGAGGGGCGCCTCGGTTATGAGGAGTACGCCGCCGCGGGCTACCAGCTGTGGGGCTTTACCACCTGCCAGGCCAGCCGCCCGGAGCCTTACGCGCTGGCGGAGATCTACTGCGTACTGGTGCCGTATGATTCGCGCGACCCGCGTCTGACCCAGCAGCACAACTATGTGGTGACCGAATCGTATCTGCTGCACGGCCTGGAGATGGGCTGGGATAACGCCGACGACCGCGACGATGGCGTGAAAGACTACAGCCATCCGTGGATGAAAAACTTTGCCGACCGGGTGTATCAGGCCCAGGAGAACCGCTACACCATTACCGGCATGTTGACCGCGCGCTCCGAGCACCAGCTCGATAAAGCCCCCTACTTCGTCTACGACACTATTTTCAGCGACGGCTTTAACTGGAACACCATTACCGATAAAGGCCAGTACGTGCCTAACGTCGCCGCCGTCTCCCTTAAAGCGGCGCTCGGCATGTGGGCGCTGTGGGAGTCGCCCTACACCGACCGCCTGTTTGATGCCATTGAAAACGCCGACGAGCAGGGCAAGGGCTACTACGAAGGGCTGTATGAGAACGGCGACGGGCCGATCAAAGAGTTCACCGCCAACAACAACGGGATCATGCTCGAAGCCCTGCTGTTCAAGAAACAGGGCAAGCTGCTGCAGTTCGGCAGTAACGACCCGCGCAAGAAAAGCTACGCCCCCTCCATGTGGGAGAAGCGGCTGGTGGATACCTTTGAAGAGAACAATGGCCGCCGCAACCGCCCGTTCCTGGAGCCAACCCCCGGGATCAAAAACTGGTGCGAGCAGACCGGCACCGCCCTGCGTAGCGCCCCGGCATGCGGCGCCTGCAAATGCACGCGCTGCGACAGCAATGCGCCTGTGAAACTGCCTCCGGTAGCCGCGACATGCTTAAAACAGTAATCCGGCTACTGCTGGTCGCGATACTGGTTTTCGGCGCGTGGTTCCTGCTGCGCCAGGACGGCGCGGGATGGCGCTGGCTGGTCAACGGTGGCTGGCACACCACGGCCCGCGTCGGTGCGCTCAGCCCCGAGGAGCAGCGCTGGGCCAGCGTCGCCTGGCGCTATTTTGACAACAACACTCAGCCTCAGACCGGGCTGGTCAACGGCAGCGACAAGCGGCCGGTGGTCAGCGTCTGGCAGCTCGGCGATACGCTCATCGCCTTAACCGCCGCCAGACAGCTGGGCCTGGTGGATGACGTCACCTTCGATCAGCGCATTACCCGGCTGCTCGGCACGCTGAACCGCCTGATGCTCACCGGCGACAGCCTGCCCAACCTGCTCTACAACACCCAGAGCGGGGCGATGATCGACTACAGCAACCAGCCGCGGGTGCTGGGCTGGTCGTCACGAGAGATCGCCCGTCTGATGGTGGGCCTGCGGCTGGTGGCCGCCTGGCATCCGGAGTATGCCGAGTATCTGGAGCGCATTCTGCTGCGCTGGAACTTCTGTCGCATCGTCGATAAACAGGGGCAGCTCTTTGCCGGCGAGATGCAGCAGAACCAGCAGACGATCACCCGCCCGGAAGGCCGCCTCGGGGACAGCGAATACAGCGCGGCCGGATTCGGCGAGTGGGGCTTCGCTAACCAGCTGTCGCTGGCTCCGCCGGCGCAGCCGGTCATCATCTACGATCTCTCGCTGGACGTGGACGCCCGCGATCCGCGCACCACCTGGACCCCCTCCACCATCACCACCCTGCCCTATGTGCTGAGCGGTATGGAGTACGGCTGGGAGCTGCCCGGTGCCAGCCGGGATACCGTTCGCACCCTGCGCCACCGGGCCAGTGATGTTTACCGGGTGCAGGAGCGGCGCTGGCAGCAGGATAAGGTGCTGACCGCGCGCAGCGACTTCAACCTTGCCGAAGCCCCGTGGCACGTTAATGACACCATTTTCGCCAACGGCTACGCCTGGAACACCCTCGGAGATGACGGAAAATACTATCCGCGCCTCGCCCAGGTCTCGACCCGTGCGGTGTTTGGTCTGTGGGTGCTGTGGGATACCCCGTTTACCGATGCGCTGATGAAAATGACGCGGCTGCAGCAGGACAGCGAGCGCGGCTGGTATGAAGGCCGGGTAGAGAGCACCGGGGATTACAACCGGGCGATCACGCTTTCCACCAACGCCATGGTGCTGGAGGCGCTGTTCTACAAGGTTAACTATGGCCCGCTGCTGGGGGCGAAAACCCCGCGTCAGCCGGGCTACTTTTCACGCCAGATCGCGGACCCGTTCTCGCCCGCGCTGCAACGCTGCCTGCCGGAACCCCGGCTGACGTCCGCCGAACGGCGTAAGGAGAAGTGATGTCGCAAGGTAAAATGCCCCAGGAATTCGATGCGCTGCGCGCCGCGCTGCTGGTGTACGACGCCGAGGAGCGGCTGATCGCCTTCAACGCCCGCGTCGAAATCTTCTATCCCGGCATGGCGAACCGCATTGCCATCGGCATGACGCTCAGCGAACTGGCGGCCGGGTTTATCGCCTCGGCGTACATGTCTGACGACAGCCAGAATAAGCAGTCGATGATGAACAGCCTGCTGGCGCGCTGCCGCCTCGATAACCATAGCGAGCTGCGCGAGATGGCGGGCCGCACGCTCTTCGTTCAGCACACCCGCACGTCGGACGGCGGCATTATCAGCCTGCACACCGACCTGTCGGGGCTGGATCTCATCACCCGCTCACGCGAGCAGCTTCATCAGGATTTCCTGCTCGCTGCGGAATCGACCCTGATCGGCATCTGGGACTGGAACAAGCAGAGCGATCTGCTGCAGGTGAACGACGCGCTGCTGACGCTGCTGGGCTACCCGCGCGAAACCTGGCACTACGGCGGCTCGCTGTTCGATACCATCATTCACCCTGATGATCGCCTGGCGCTTAAGGAACTGCTGGTCAGCGCCAGCAATCAGCAACAGCCGGTGTTTGAACGCGAAATTCGCCTGTTGCACCGCAACGGCAGCTACCGCTGGATGCTGCTCTCCGGTCAGGTGATCAGCCTGAGCATTGCGGGGGAAACGCTGCGCGTCATCGGCACCTTACAGGACATCACCAAACGCAAAGAGGCCGAGCAGGTGTCGCTCCAGGCGGTCGCCGCGGCGCGGGCGGCTAACGAGGCCAAAAGCGCGTTTCTCGCCAACATGAGTCATGAAATTCGCACCCCGATGAACGGCATTCTGGGCATGACCCAGCTGTGCCTGGAGACGCCACTGAACGACGAACAGCGCGAATACATGACGCTGGTGCAGCACTCTGCACGGTCGCTGCTGCGCATCATCAACGACATTCTCGACTACTCGAAGATAGAAGCCGGCAAGATTGAGCTGGATGAAGAGCATTTTGCGCTGCGCCCCTTTTTGCAGTCGATGATGCGGGCGCTAATGCCCATCGCCTCGGACAAGGAGATCGAACTGCTGCTCAACATCGCCCCCGAGGTGCCGGAGACCCTGACCGCCGATAACGTCCGCCTGCGTCAGGTGCTGACCAATCTGGTGAGCAACGCCCTGAAGTTCACCCCGCGTGGCGAGGTGGAGCTGACGGTGTCACGCCCGGCGGACGACGCCTGCCTGCGCTTTCAGGTGCGCGATACCGGGATCGGTATCCCGGCCGACAAGCAGAGCCTGATCTTTGAATCCTTCAGCCAGGCGGACACCTCCACTACTCGCCGCTATGGCGGTACCGGCCTCGGGCTGACTATCTCCGCAAGGCTGGTGGAGATGATGGGCGGCGAGCTGAAGGTGGAGAGCGAACCGGGGCGCGGCAGCCTGTTTTACTTTACCCTGCTGCTGCCGGCGACGCCGGCGGTCAGCCCGGACGTGGTGCCAACCTCACTGCAGGGGGTTAAGGTGCTGGTGGTGGACGACAATGCCACCAACCGGCGACTGATGAGCGACATGCTGCACAACATGGGCATGATCGCCGACACCGCCGCCAGCGCCGATGACGCGCTGGCCCTGCTGAGCCAGTCGTCCCGCTACGCCCTGATCCTGCTTGATGCCCAGATGCCTGAGAAAGACGGCATGACGCTGGCGCGGGAGATCAGTGCCGATACCCGCCTGACGGGCAGCAAAATCGTGATGCTCAGCTCCATGAGCCGCTACATGGACGCCGGGCAGCTCAAGCGGCTCGGCATCCAGTATTTCCTGAGCAAGCCGGTGGATCGCACCGAACTGAAAGAGACGCTGCTGGCCGCCCTGGCCTGCGCGACGTCGCCCGCCGCCGCGCCACCGGCCACCCCGCAGCCGGACCCGGCACCGGCGCTCCCGACCAGCGGCGGGCTGCGGGTGCTGCTGGCGGAGGACAATCTGGTAAACCAGAAGCTGGCCGGTCACTTCCTGACCCGGCTCGGGCATGATTTTCAGGTGGTGGGCAACGGTCTGGAGGCGCTGGAGCAGCTCGACCACGGCCCCTGGGACGTCGTTCTGATGGATCTTCAGATGCCGGAGATGGACGGCGAGCGCGCCACGCGGATTATTCGCGAACGCGAGCAGGCCTGGCCGACCTGGGAACGGCAGCGCATTATCGCCATGACCGCCCACGCCATGAAGGGGGATAAGGAGTTTTGCCTCGCCAACGGGTTCGATGGCTATGTGGCGAAGCCGGTCACCCTGGAGATGCTGAACAGCGAGATTGAGCGGGTCATGGGGCTGAGCACCGGAGCGGAACCTACTCCCCCCGCGGCGGCGGACTCGCCCGATGCGGACGCGCTCTGCCAGCGCATCGGGGTGGATCGCCCGCTGCTTCAGGAGCTGCTCAGCCTGTTTGACGCGCATTTCACCGATACCGTCGAGGCGCTCGACGCCGCGCTGCACGCCGGGGATGGCCCTGCTGTCGCCCGTCTCTCTCACAAGCTGCGCGGCGAAGCGGGCACCTTTGGCTTCGACCAGCTGGTGACGGTGCTGCACCAGACCGAGGCGGCGGCGAAGCGCGGTGAGCCGCTGGACGCTGCGCATCTCAGCGGGCAGCTGTTACAGGCCTGCGAGGCGGTGTCCGTCCGCCTGCGCGAACTTCTGGAGAGCCTATGACGCGCCTCACCCTGCTGTTGAGTGCCCTGCTGGCCTTTCCGCTGTGGGCAACCGCCCAGCCGCTGCCGGTGAGCTGGTCGCTGGCAGGCCAGTGGCGCGCCCATGACGGCAACGATCCGGCGTTCGAAGGGTGGCGCGGGAGCGACGCTGCCTGGCGCACCCTGCGGGTGCCGGCCAACTGGTACAGCGCGGGCTGGGATCATCAGGGGGCGCTCTGGTATCGCACCGAATTTTCACTTCCGGCCCGGCCGGATGACACCCTGGCGACGCTGGAGTTTGATGGCGTCGACTACCTCGCGGACGTCTGGCTCAACGGGCAGCATCTGAAACAGCACGAAGGCTATTTCCAGCGTTTTGCGGTGGACGTCACCGACGCGCTACGCCACCGCAACCGGCTGGCGGTGAAGGTGGACAGCCCGTTTGAAGATCCAAAAACCGTCTGGCCGCTACACAAAAAACAGATGAAGGGCATTCTCAATCAGCACGACTCGCGCCCTGGCGGGGCCTGGTCGCCCCAGGGGCAGGACGCCAACTCCGGCGGCATCTGGGCGCCGGTGCGCCTGCGGTTAAGCCGCGCCGTGGCGATCGACCACCTTATCCTGCGCCCTGACTGGTCCCAGGGGCTCGGCAAGCCAGCGCTCAGCGCCGAGCTTATCTACCGCGCCCCCGCCGACGTGCAGGCTACCCTGACCCTGACGGCGGCACCGGATAACTTCGCCGGACAGCGCTACCAGCAGCCGTTCCCGGTGAACCTGCGCGCCACCGGCGACGCGCCTCAGCGCGTCAGGGTAACGCTGCCGATGCCGGACGCAAAGCTGTGGTGGCCGGTGGGTTACGGTGCGCCGCATCTCTATCAGGTGACCGCCACCCTGCGCGACGAGGCGGGGATAATGGATCGCCGCCGCAGCCGTACCGGCCTGCGCCAGGTGATTGAACAGCCCGACAATAAAGGCTGGACCGTCAACGGCACGCGGGTGTTTATCCGCGGCACCAACTACATCGGCTCCCCCTGGCTGAGCACCATGACCGCACGCCGCTACGCCCGGGATTTCGCGCTGGTCGAGGAGATGAACGCCAATGCCATTCGCGTTCACGGTCACGTGGCGAACCGCTCGCTCTACCAGCAGGCAGACGAGCGCGGGCTGATGATCTGGCAGGACGTGCCGCTGCAGTGGGGCTATGACGACAGCGCGGCGTTTGCGGACAACGCGGCGCGCCAGAGCCGTGAGATGGTGGAGCAGTTCGGCAACTCGCCGTCGGTGGTGGTGTGGGGCGGGCAGAACGAACCGCCGTTTAACTCCCCGTGGATGGAGAAGCGTTTCCCGGACTGGCATAAGGATCTCAACCGCGTGCTGATGCAGCGGGTTGCCGATGCGCTGGCGGAGGATAACACCCGCATCGTGCATCCCTACTCCGCCGTTGAAGAGCACTACTGGGCGGGCTGGTACTTCGGCACGCTGCAAAACCTGCTGGAGCCGGCAAAAACCGCCATCATCACCGAGTTTGGCGCCCAGGCGCTGCCGAACCTGAACACGCTGAAAACCATCATCCCGCGGGAGGCGTGGTGGCCCGCCAGCACCGATCCGGGCGACCCGAAATGGACGCGCTGGAAGTACCATAACTTCCAGCCGATCCAGACTTTCCAGAATGCGAAAGTGCCGCGCGGCGACACGATGGCGAGCTTTATCCGCAACACCCAGCAGTACCAGGCGGATCTGGTGGCGCTGGCCGCGGAGAGCTACCGCCGTCAGCGCTTTCAGCCGGTTACCGCCCTGTTCCAGTTTATGTTTGTCGAAACCTGGCCGTCGATAAACTGGGGGGTGGTGGACTATCTGCGCCAGCCCAAAGCGGGCTATTACGCACTGAAGCGCGCCTACCAGCCGCTGCTGCCCTCTATCGATCCGGTGAACGTGCAGTGGAAAGCCAACCAGCCGGGCGAGATCCACCTGTGGATCGTCAACGACCGTCACACGGCGACCGCCGATGCGCGTCTGGCGTGGCGCGTGACGCAGGGCGGAAACCCGCTGGCCCAGGGCGAACAGCCGGTCTCTATTCTGGCCGACAGCGGGCAGCAGATCGTCACCCTGAAGGTGACACCGCAGGGTAGCGCCCCGCTGCGGGTTGAGAGCCGGATCCTCGACGCCCGAGGGAAAAACCTGGCGACCAACCGGCTGCGCATTCCGGTGGCGGCCGACGAGTGACGGGGCGGTGCAACGCCGCCCCACCCTTGACATTGCCGGGTAAAGCAGGCAAGAATGCTGTACAAAAAAACAGTAAAGGCACTCTTATGTTCGTCGAACTCATTTACGATAAGCGCAACGTGGCAGGCTTACCCGGCGCGCGCGAGCTTATCCTTACCGAACTCACCAAGCGTATTCACCGCATTTTCCCCGACGCCGAGGTACGGGTTAAGCCGATGATGACCAATCCGGCTATCAATACCGATGCAACGAAAAATGAAAAGTCGATTATCAGCCAGGCGATTCAGGAGATGTTTGAAGAAGCCGATATGTGGCTGGTGGCGGAAGAGTAAACAGGCGCGGCCCCGCGCCTGAAGCACTACTTATTACGATGTGAAGCGTTTTCATCGGCCGCGTCATCCGGGCCCGGCGCTTCACCATGCTGATTCGGATTCCCCGTTACGCCCAGGTCATCTTCCTCATAGGCATTCCCGTGATTCGGTGCCGCTTCCGGCAACCCCTTATGCACTTCACCCTCTTTCTTACGCTCTTCGTTTGTGTCGTGGTTGAACATGGCTGCCTCCTCAGGATAGTGGTCCAGTAAGTTTAGCCGAGCCTCGCATTCGTGCCCGGCGTGTGCCTGTGGGTCACGCAGGAAGGCAGCCGGATGGCCGGCTACCTGAGCGTTATGCCGCGGACGCAGCGTCCTCGCCCTTCTCCCCAAAGCGCTCACGCATGTGGGTTTCGATCTGCTCCAGCGATTTGCCGCGGGTTTCCGGCAGCACCAGCAGAACAAACACCAGCGAAGCCACGTTGATGCCGGCAAAGATAAAGAACGCGTTGTTGCCCACCAGCGACAGCAGCGGCGGGAAGGCAAACGCGACCGCCGCGTTACATATCCACTGGAACGCCACCGCCGAGCCGGTTAACACCCCACGCACTTTCATCGGGAACAGTTCGGCCATCAACAGCCAGTACACCGGTGAGATGCACATCTGCATAAAGAACAGGAAGACCAGAATGCAGGCCAGCGCCAGCAGGCTCTGGGTCAGGTTCTGCGGCATAAAGACCAGCACCGCGCCGAGCGCCAGCTGCATGATGATGACCACCGACAGACCAGTCATCAGCATCGGGCGACGCCCGAAGTGGCTGATGGCTTTGATCCCGGCAAAGGTCGCCAGCACGGAGACCACGCCGTTACCGATGGTGGCGGCAATGGAGGCGCTGGTGCCAAGCCCTGTGCTTTTGAGGATGATTGGGGTGTAGTACATAAAGGCGTTCACCCCGGTAAACTGCAGCACGATACCCATACCGCAGCCCATCAGCAGCAGGCGCACCACCCATTTCTCCTTCAGCAGTTCACGCGCCGCCGGGCCCTGCCGCGCTTCGCGGGCGTTCTCCCGCATCTCCGCCATCTCTTTTTTAATCTCGCGCGGGTTTTCACGCAGCTTACGCAGAATGCGCAGCGCCTCGCTGAAGCGCCCTTCTGCCACCATCCAGTGCGGCGAAGCGGGCACGAAGAAGGTGCCGATAAACAGCAGCACGCCCGGCACCATCGCCAGCGCCAGCATATAGCGCCACATCTGCGGTTCGTGCAGCAGCAGGCTCATTGACGCACTCACGATATAGGCCAGCAGCTGGCCCGAGACGATCATCAGCTCGTTGCGGCTGACCAGCGGGGCGCGGCGCTTCGGCCCGGCAATCTCGGCGATAAACACCGGCACGGTCGACGATCCACCGCCGACGGCAATGCCGAGAATAAAGCGCATCACCACCATGATCTCGATATTGGGGGCAATCGTGGTGCCGAGCGCACCGGCGACAAACAGCAGCGCCAGGCTGCGCAGGGTAATACGGCGGCCGAAGCGGTCAGAGACATAGCCACTCAGGAAGGCACCGATGGCGGACCCGAACGTCAGGGATGAGGTAACCAGCCCTTCGGTGAACGGCGTCAGGCCAAGCCCGCCCTGTGAGGCGGGCAGCGTCATGTACGGCAGGGCGCCGGAGATGATGCCGGTATCGTAGCCGTACGCCAGCGCGCCCATGGTGGCGACTAGCACCACAAAGAACAGGCGCTGCTGCACGGTAAAGGTCAGCGACCCGCTGTCGTCTGACGGGGTCTGAGAAGGGTTTTGCATAGTGGCATCCATGTTTAACGACAAACACAGCACATCGCTGTGTAAAGAAAGGTATAAGTATAGGCATGAATTCAGAAATGGGATCCTAATCACAGACAGATTAAGTTTTACCAATAGCACTAATTACTGAAGCTGTGGTCGGCGTGGCCGATAACGCTTCTGCGTTGGGGAGATCGGTTCATTGATGAGGCTGATTCTCAACGTCGAGTTCTGACTGCGAACGGACCTGCTGTTTAGCCCTCTTTATGCATCACCTGCACATGCCATACGTAAATAACCCCAGGGAAAACAATAATATGTCTTTTGTTAAGACAATAAATAAACGCTTTTCAGGTATCCGTTTCGCTGGCGAGGCGCAGCCCGCCGATGGCATTTATGACTGTCGCACACTGCCGACGTCGCTGACTGACGCTGGCCTGCCGCGTCGCGCATCCGGCATCTTATTGACCTTCGTCCCGCCCGAGGCCGATTTTTATCAGGTCAGCCAGGCATGGTAGCGCTTCACTTCGGCGGATCTTACCGTCATTACCCTCTCCTCCAACGGCGCGCTGAGCGCCAGCGGCAGCCAGTCCACCTACTGTAAGGGTGACGGTCCGGAGGGAAGCTGGCTGTGGCTGCCCGACAGCCTGATTGCCGAACATGAAACCCACATCATCGATCTGCATCTGCAGGACACCACCAGCGCAACGGAACGCGTCGCCGCGATCCAGCGCGAGCTGGCAGCGATAAAGCTGCGCATGCCGCTCTCCGCCGACCGCACCTTCGCGATGATCTATTGCGACGGCCTGTCGGCGTCGGAAGGCTTCCTGATGCAGGCCTGGTATAACAGCGGGCTGTTTCCCTGCCTCGCTATCGGTGGCTCCGCCGGTGGCCGCGTAAGCTTTGACGGCACATGGATTGGCGTGGGTGGCCGGGTGCTGCAGGGCAAGGCCGTGATTGTTTTCTGCAAGATGGCGCCCGGCAAATCCTTCGCGCCCTTCAAAAGCCAGAACTTCAACGCCCTGAACAAGAGCTGGCTGATTGCGGAAGCCGATCCCATTACCCGTACCGTTACCTCCGTGTTCAACGCCCAGGGGCAGCAGCAGCGGTTTACCCAGGCGCTGGCGGAGCATCTTGGCTGCAGCGAGCAGCAGCTCAGCAAGGGCCTGACCGGCCTGACGTTTGCGGTGAAGGCCGGGGAGGAGTATTTCATTCGTTCGGTGGCGAAGATCGACAGCGGCTGCGTGACCTTCTTCTGCGATCTGGAGTTTGGCGACCGGCTGTTCCTGATGCAGGAAACCGACTTTAAACAGGCCACGCAGCAGGACTGGCAGCGGTTTACCGCCCGTTACGGAAAACCGGCGGCGATCATGATGAACGACTGTATTCTGCGCCGCGTCGGCAATGCCGACCAGCTGCATAATGCGCACTTCTTTAAGGGCATCCCGGCGGCGGGCTTCTCCAGCTTCGGCGAGATCCTTGGCGTGCCGATTAACCAGACGCTCTCCGCGCTGGTGTTCTTTAATCATGACGCGAAGGCGATGTCGCAGTTCCCGGTGGAGTACGCTGGCTATGCGGCGCACTACGCCCAGCGCGCGCTGCGCCGCTGGGAGGCGCTGAACCGCATCCAGACCCGGGTGCTGGATCGCGTAGTCTCCTATCAGGAGGAGCTGGCGCCTATCGTGCAGGCCCTGCCGGCGCTGGAAGCCGCCACCCAGAGCCAGGGCGAAGCGCTCAGCATGGCCGAAAGCAGCATTCGCGCCATCAGCGATATCGCCACCGAGAGCCAGCGGGCGCAGGGCCGTCTGGGTGAGGGGCTGGACGATCTGGAGAAGATCTCCAACGGCATCAACGTGATTACCCACGGCATCAGCAACATCGCGTTCCAGACCAATATTCTGGCGCTGAACGCCGCGGTGGAAGCCGCGCGCGCGGGCGAAGCGGGACGCGGGTTTGCCGTGGTAGCCGGTGAAGTGCGCCGTCTGGCCCATCTGTCCAAAGAGCAGGCGGAAGCGACCGCGGGAAACATCAACGATGCGGTGAGCACCATCTCGCGCATTCGCGGCGTGGCCAGCGATACCGTCGCCACCGCCACGGATATGGCGGAGCGCAGCATCCGTTCTGCCGATGCGATAGCGGAGATGAGCAATCAGACCCGCAACGAGCGCGCCGACATCGTTAAGCAGCTCGACAGCCTGCGCACCCTGACCGCCGGTATGGACGCCATGCAGGAAGCGGTGGCGCAGCTGAAGGTGCTGCAGGTGCTGTCAGCGGGCCGGTAGTTCTGCGGTTTTACTGAGCGTGAAATAAAAAACGGGAACCTTCGGGTTCCCGTTTGTGTATTGCGCAGAGGTAGAAATAACACGTTCACAATGAGCTTTTTAATATTATAGCAACGTAGCACCCTCTCTGGACGCTCAAACTGGTGAGTTATATTTTTCTGATAAATGATAAGCCTATGACGTAAACGACAACTTGTGGGATCGTTTTCCATATGATGCAAGTCGATTTTATTTATCATGCAATTCTCAAGATCACTTTTTTAACCTACATCTGGCATACTAGCGCTAAGAGTAACGAACGTAACTTTACTGTTCAGTTGGTAAAAATCTTGTTGAACTCAGAACGGCAGGTCACATCACTCGAATTTGAGTAACGACTATACTGAACCTGCCATCCAAATATAACAACATGTCTCATTGCATATGAACTTCTGAGTGCATAGTTGTTAATTGTACAAAACAATGTTAAATTAATAAAAAAAATACCAAGCAATCAACATGAGCACACAAAACATAAATAGTAAAAAGATCATTTCCGTGCATTACCTGCGGGGATTCGCATGCCTTTTTGTTGTACTAATGCATTATGGTTCATATATCCATAATAAATTCTTTTATGGCATATTTGGGGTAGACTTATTCTTTATAATCAGTGGATTTATTATAACACTCACTACTACTAAGAGTTCTCCATGCCTTCGATTCTTAAAAAAAAGGTTTATCCGTATCTATCCATCTTTTTTCATAGTATGGTTTATTGCAGTCTTAACGATCTATAATAATGAATCTTATACACAAATTATAAAATCGCTTTTTTTACTGCATAAAGACTATAACTGGCATTCCGCGCCTGGATTTGGATGGAATATGATAGGACCGCCATGGACACTTACCTATGAATTTTTATTTTATGGTATATTTGCATTAGCGATGGCTATTAGCCATAAGTATAGAGTAGTTATAGCTTCTTTTTTCATCATTTTAGCTGTTCTGTCACTTCAATATATATACAACGGCACAATAAACTTTGACTCCTATATTTCCGCAAAACTTCGCGTTGAAGATCTAAGGCAAATATTTATTAAATTAATGAGCACCACCATCTTATTCGAATTTGTAGCGGGAATGCTGATTGCATATAATTATCAGCGCATTAAACAAATGAACATCAAACACTCTCTGGTAACAGGAATGTTTTGCGTTATTATCTCCTTAAGTCTTTTTATATATAACCCCGACTGTGGCTTCGGTATGCATGGCTTTTTTTGGCATACTCTATTCCTCTTCATTGGATTCATTATGCTTGAACCAATAATATCAAGGTATCAGTTTGGCATATTTAATTTCTTGGGGGATATATCTTATACGTTATACCTGGTGCATTTCCCGGTTAAACTTGCATATGAAAAATACATCCCTGTAATAAAAGACAGTCATCATAATTTTGCGATATTCTCTCTTATACTAGCTACAAGTCTGGTGATCGCTACTCTACTACATAAGCTTGTCGAGGCGCCACTTATGAATATGCGTCCCACTCACGAAAAGTAACCTTTAGCATTGTTCAAAACCAGCGTCTTATTTTTGAAAACGCTGGTAATTTTTACCTGCGAATAAAATAAGCATTAACGCAAAAAACATCACTCTAAATATGCAAAAGATTTAAATACAATAAAGAAATGATAATTTTACAAACAATGTAGGATTACACCTTACAAGTAGCACAAATGGGAACAGGCTCAAATCAAGATAATCTCGATATTGATGGTGATGCTTTTCTCTGAGTATATATGAAGTGCTATGTTAAATTTACCCGGAAAATTTATTTTACAGTATTCCGTTTTATGCTGATTTTACATTTTTCAACAAATACTCTCGCGTTGAGAATATTTTCATAAGGATTTGATGTCCGGTAAGAATTTTTCTAACCAGTAAACGTGAGGGTTCAAAACTGAAGCGGCAAGTTAATTCATAAAAAAAAGTGATTTTGGCGACAGGTATCAGTTACGGCACTACACTACACATTACTTCAGGCAGGCTTAATTTAAAAAGTTAATACTAAGATATAATGAATCTTTTTTTAGAGAGTCGTGCGTTCAAAAGGCTATTGAATATCTTATCTGAGATTTTAAAAGTTTTACCAATCAAACTTCCACGAGCATTTCAAATGATAATAAAAACGGGAGCCCTTCGGCTCCCGTTGTCATATAACCCGGCAAGTGGATTACATGTTCGCGATGATCGCGTCGCCAAACTCTGAGCATTTCAGCAGATTAGCGCCTTCCATCAGGCGTTCGAAGTCATAGGTCACGGTTTTCGCGTTGATGGCGCCTTCCATACCTTTAACGATCAGGTCTGCGGCCTCGAACCACTCCATGTGACGCAGCATCATCTCGGCAGAGAGGATGATAGAGCCCGGGTTAACTTTGTCCTGACCGGCGTATTTCGGTGCAGTACCGTGGGTGGCTTCGAACAGCGCGCACTCGTCGCCGATGTTCGCGCCCGGTGCGATACCGATACCACCAACCTGCGCCGCCAGAGCATCAGAGATGTAGTCACCGTTGAGGTTCATACAGGCGATAACGTCGTACTCCGCCGGACGCAGCAGGATCTGCTGCAGGAAGGCGTCAGCAATCACGTCTTTCACCACGATCTCTTTACCGGTGTTCGGGTTCTTGATCTTCATCCACGGGCCGCCGTCAATCAGCTCGCCGCCGAACTCTTCTTTCGCCAGCTGGTAGCCCCAGTCTTTGAAAGCGCCTTCGGTGAACTTCATGATGTTGCCTTTGTGCACCAGGGTCAGGGAGTCGCGGTCGTTGGTGATCGCATACTCAATCGCAGCGCGCACCAGACGTTTGGTACCCTCTTCCGAGCACGGCTTGATGCCGATGCCGCAATGTTCCGGGAAGCGGATTTTCTTCACGCCCATTTCATCGCGCAGGAATTTGATCACTTTCTCCGCTTCCGCAGAGTCAGCTTTCCACTCGATACCGGCGTAGATGTCTTCGGAGTTCTCACGGAAGATAACCATGTCGGTCAGTTCCGGGTGCTTAACCGGGCTCGGGGTGCCCTGGTAGTAACGTACCGGACGCAGGCAGACATAAAGGTCCAGCTCCTGGCGCAGGGCAACGTTCAGGGAGCGAATACCGCCACCGACCGGGGTGGTCAGCGGGCCTTTGATGGCAACGCGGTAGTCACGGATCAGATCGAGGGTTTCAGCAGGCAGCCAGACGTCCTGGCCGTAAACGTGGGTGGATTTCTCACCGGTGAAAATTTCCATCCAGGAAATCTTACGCTCGCCCTTATAGGCTTTCTCAACGGCGGCATCGACCACTTTCAGCATCGCGGGGGTGACGTCCACACCGATACCGTCGCCTTCAATGAACGGGATAATCGGATTATTCGGAACGTTGAGCTTGCCGTTTTGCAGGGTGATCTTAGTACCTTCCGCCGGAACAACTACTTTGCTTTCCATTCACCTCTCCTTCGAGCGCTTCTGATAATGCTGCCTGTCATATTCACGCCTCAGATGCGTTGGCCCCATCGGCTACCCCGTAACCCGCTATTCCGGCCGGGAATCGCTCTCGTGCCGCCGTCCTGCAACGCGAATTGTTCAGCGCATATTTTTGTTAATGAATTGTAATGAGCCTGTCGATACTACCCTAAACTTCGCAACCATGCCAGGTACTCGTGATTCAGCTATAATGCGGCAATCCCCACTGACTGAAAATAGTATGTCCGGAACTTCTTTTAGAAATCACCGCGTTAAGCGATTCAGCTCACGACAAGATACGCGTCGTCAGCGCGACACCGGGCCGAAACGGCTCGTTCTGTTTAATAAACCCTACGATGTGCTGCCGCAGTTCACCGACGAGGCCGGGCGCGCCACGCTGAAGGACTACATTCCGGTGGCCGGGGTCTACGCCGCCGGTCGGCTTGACCGCGACAGCGAAGGGCTGCTGGTGTTGACCAACGAGGGGGCGCTTCAGGCGGCACTGACCCAGCCGGGCAAGCGCACCGGAAAAATCTACTTCGTGCAGGTGGAAGGCGAGCCCACGCCGGAGGCGATGGCGGCCCTACGCACCGGGGTGACGCTAAACGACGGGCCAACCCTGCCCGCCGGGGTTGAGCGCGTGGAGGAGCCGGACTGGCTATGGCCGCGCACGCCGCCGGTGCGCGAGCGCAAATCCATTCCCACCGCCTGGCTGAAAATCACGCTGTATGAAGGGCGCAATCGCCAGGTGCGGCGTATGACCGCGCACGTCGGCTTCCCTACCCTGCGTCTGATTCGCTATGCCATGGGACCCTATACCCTCGACAATCTCGCCAGCGGCGAGTGGCGCGACGTCCCGCTAACCAAGGAGTAACGATGTTTAAACCGCATGTCACCGTCGCCTGCGTGGTTCACGCCGCCGGAAAATTTCTGGTGGTGGAAGAGACCGTCAACGGTAAAGCGACCTGGAACCAGCCCGCGGGCCATCTGGAAGCGGACGAAACCCTGCTCGAGGCCGCCAGCCGCGAGCTGTACGAAGAGACCGGCATTGTCGCCGCGCCGCAGAGCTTTGTGCGCATGCACCAGTGGATCGCCCCGGACCGCACGCCGTTTCTGCGTTTCCTGTTCGCC
This sequence comes from Siccibacter turicensis LMG 23730, assembly GCF_000463155.2. GTDB lineage: Bacteria > Pseudomonadota > Gammaproteobacteria > Enterobacterales > Enterobacteriaceae > Siccibacter > Siccibacter turicensis. Next base: position 374,388 of record NZ_AWFZ01000028.1, read on the forward strand.
CTTGACCTGGACGCGCCCTGCGAAACCACGCCTCATGACGACGACATCGATCGCTGCCTGTGGGTGAGTGCCGATGAGATCCTGAACGCCACTCACCTGCGCTCGCCGCTGGTGGCGGAGAGCATCCGCTGCTGGCAGGAGGGAACCCGCTATCCGCTCTCGGTCATTGGCGCCTTCAACTGGCCGCTGCACCAGGCGTAACCGCCTTCAGAAAGTAAATTGTTTCGCCGCGAAATAATTAACGGCAGCTTAACATGCTGCCGCTCACCGCTACAGTAAGCACCTTCCTCTTCCGCCGCCTCACTTCCCGGCGCGCCCTGCTGTTTGGTCGCGAAAGCGCCTGTTTTTATGCCAGCCCCGGCGCGCTACACGGTATTAAAGAACAAAACCGCCACGCCGATAGAGCATTGACCAGGAGGCTCTATACGAAGGGACAGTGATGATTTTTTGTGGTGGATCCTGAGGAGCCGTGATGGCCAGACAATCCGTATCTAAAAAGATGAGTACCCGCACGCAAATGCTGCTGACCGGCGCCTTAACCATCACGCTGGGGTTTGTGGTAACCATCGGCGTGCTGAGCTGGCAGTCGAGCAACGAGCAAAAATCTCTGGCGGAAAGCTATCTGAAGCAGATAGCCCAGAGCGAGGCGCTGAAGATTCAGCAGGAGTTAAATTACGCCCGGGACGTGGCGCATAACCTTGGTCACAGTCTGGCGGCCCTGCCCCGCGCCGGCGTGACCGACCGTAAAGTTGTCGATAAGGTGCTCGAAGGGGCGCTGCGCGACAATCCGGATTACCTCTCTGTTTCGGTTATCTTCGAAGAGAACGCCTTTGATGGACAGGATGCGGCGTTTGACGGCCAGCCAGGCCAGGCGCCAAAAGGCCGCTACGCCTTCTTCGTCGACAGCGATCAGGCGGGCAACTATCAGCTTCATCCGCTGCTCTCCTACACCACCCCAGGCCAGGGCGACTACTACCTGGTCCCGCAGAAAACCCAGAAAGATACGCTGATCGAGCCCTACAGCTACAGCTATAACGGCGTGCCCACGCTGCTGACCTCGGTGGCGGCGCCCATTGTGACCGACGGCAAACTGCAGGCGGTGGTGACGTCTGATATCTCGCTGGCCCTGCTGCAGCAGAAAGTGAACCAGATTAAACCCTGGGACGGCGTCGGCTACGCCATGCTGCTCTCGACCACCGGCAAAGTGATCTCATACCCGGACAAATCCCTGACCAGCAAGCCGTTCCCCGGCAAGACCGACGGCTACAGCGCCGCTGTGGTAGAGCAACGCGATCCCATTTTGGGCGAGGAGGCGCTGGTAACGTGGCAGCCGGTGACCATCGGCAACAGCACCGACAAATGGTATCTGGGCATCGTGGCCCCGGTCAGCCAGGTCATGGCGGCCGCTAACCGCCAGCTGATCAACGCCATTGTGCTGATGGTAGTGAGCATTCTGCTGGTGAGCGCGCTGCTGGGGCTGGTCTTTAGCCGCAAGGTGCTGAAACCACTGGGCGGTGAACCGCTGGAAGCGGCAACCATCGCGCTGGCAGTGGCCGACGGCAAGCTGGACAACGGTATCCCGGTCAAAGCGGGGGATCGCGGCAGCCTGTTCTACGCGCTGCACACCATGCAGGCACAGCTGCGCGGGATTGTCGGGCAGATTAAAGAGGCCAGCGACTCCGTGCGCCAGGGCGCCGGGGAGATCGTCAGCGGCAACATCAACCTCTCGTCACGCACCGAGCAGCAGGCGGCGGCGCTGGAGCAGACCGCTGCCAGCATGGAGCAGATCAGCGCCACCGTGAAGCACAACGCCGCCAACGCGCACCATGCGACCGAACTGACCGCCAACGCCACGCAGATTGCCAGCCGCGGCGAGGCGCTGGTCGGCCAGGTGGTGCAGACCATGGCGCAGATCGACGACAGCGCGAAGAAGATCGGGGATATCACCACCATGATCAACAGCATCGCCTTCCAGACCAATATCCTGGCGCTCAACGCCGCGGTAGAGGCGGCGCGTGCCGGTGAACAGGGCCGCGGTTTCGCGGTGGTGGCCAGCGAAGTGCGCAGCCTTGCGCAGCGCAGCGCCAACGCGGTGAAAGAGATTGCCGGGTTGATTGAAGAGTCGAGCCAGCGCGTGGAAAACGGCGTTCAGCTGGTGAACGACGCCGGGAAAACCATGCAGGAGATGACGCAGGCGGTGAATTCGGTGCAGGTCATCATCGGCGAAATCGTCAGCGCGTCGGATGAACAGTCGAAGGGCATCAGCCAGGTGACCATCGCCGTTAACGAGATGGATGGCGTCACCCAGCAGAACGCCGCGCTGGTGCAGCAGATGGCCGCCGCCGCTACCTCGCTGGAGGAGCAGGCCCAGCAGCTGGCGCAAACCGTCGAGCAGTTCAGCCTCGACGAACGCGCCGCGTAACCCCCACACAGGGCGCACTCGCGCCCTGCTTCACCCTGCCCGCCGCGCCGCGATGCGCTGACGGGCAGCGCTGTTTTTTGCCATTCGCGGCATTTCCTGGCGCTTCGGGGCAAACCCGGCGCGCGCAGGGGGTGTTTGCGCCGCCAGCGCGTGATAGAATACGCCGCCTTGTTGTTCAATGTCGTGAGTATTCCATGTCTGAAAGCCCAAAAAAAGTGATCGTCGGCATGTCCGGCGGTGTCGATTCCTCCGTTTCCGCTTACCTGCTGCAACAGCAGGGCTATAAGGTGGAAGGCCTGTTCATGAAGAACTGGGAAGAGGACGACGGCGAGGAATATTGTACTTCCGCAGAGGATCTTGCCGATGCGCAGGCGGTCTGTGACAAGCTCGGGATTGAACTGCACACCGTCAATTTTGCCGCAGAGTACTGGGATAACGTCTTCGAGCACTTCCTCGAAGAGTACAAGGCTGGCCGCACGCCGAACCCGGATATTCTGTGCAACAAAGAGATCAAATTTAAAGCCTTCCTTGAGTTCGCCGCCGAAGATCTCGGGGCCGACTTCATCGCCACCGGGCACTACGTGCGCCGCGCCGACGTTGACGGCAAAAGCCGCCTGCTGCGCGGGGTGGACAACAACAAGGATCAGAGCTATTTCCTCTATACGCTCAGCCACGAGCAGATCGCCCAGAGCCTGTTCCCGGTCGGCGAGCTGGAAAAACCGGAGGTGCGCCGCATCGCCGAACAGCTCGACCTGGTCACCGCGAAGAAAAAAGACTCCACCGGCATCTGCTTTATCGGCGAGCGCAAGTTCCGCGACTTCCTCGGACGCTACCTCCCTGCCCAGCCGGGCCGCATTGTCACCGTTGACGGTGAAACCATCGGCGAACATCAGGGCCTGATGTATCACACCCTCGGCCAGCGCAAGGGGCTGGGCATTGGCGGCACTAAAGAGGGCAGTGACGATCCGTGGTACGTGGTGGACAAAGACGTTGAAAACAACATCCTGATTGTCGCCCAGGGCCACGATCACCCGCGCCTGATGTCGGTCGGGCTTATCGCCCAGCAGCTGCACTGGGTGGATCGCGAAAGCTGGACCGCGGAGAGACGCTGCACCGTGAAAACCCGCTATCGCCAGGCCGATATCCCCTGCACCGTGATCCCGCTTAGTGATGACCGCATCGAAGTGCGCTTCGACGAGCCGGTCTCTGCGGTCACGCCGGGCCAGTCCGCGGTGTTTTATGACGGTGACGTCTGCCTCGGCGGCGGCATCATTGAGCAGCGCCTGCCGCTGCCGGTATAACCAGCGTTTTCTACTTTATTTACGCGGCTTGCCGTCGCAGGGCGGCGGCATAACGGGCGCGGTCAGAACAAGGAGTTTGCGTGGCGAAGAACTATTACGACATCACCCTGGCGCTGGCGGGCATCTGCCAGTCGGCCCGTCTGGTGCAGGAGCTGGCGCATCAGGGCCATTGCGATACCGATGCGCTGCACGTTTCGCTGCAGAGCGTGATTGACCAGAACCCCGACTCCACCCTCGGTGTGTTCGGCGGTCGCGAAGCCAACCTGAAGCTGGGTCTGGAGACCCTGATCGGCGTGCTCAACGCCGGCAACCGCCAGGGCTTAAACGCCGAGCTGACCCGCTACACTCTGAGCCTGATGGTGCTGGAGCGTAAGCTTGCCGGCGCGAAAGGCGCGATGGACACCCTCGGCAACAGCATCAACGGGCTGCACCGCCAGCTCGACCATTTCGATCTGGAGTCCGACACCCTGCTGAGCGCCATGGCCGGGATTTATGTCGACGTGATTAGCCCACTCGGCCCGCGTATCCAGGTTACCGGCTCGCCGGCGGTGCTGCAAAGCCCGCAGGTGCAGGCCAAAGTCCGCGCCACGCTGCTGGCCGGCATCCGCGCCGCGGTGCTCTGGCATCAGGTCGGCGGCGGTCGTTTACAGCTTATGTTTTCCCGTAGTCGCCTGACCACTCAGGCCAAAAATATTCTCGCTCACTGTTAACCTCCCGGAGTTGTGACCTATGGAATTATCCTCCCTGACCGCCGTTTCCCCTGTCGATGGACGCTACGGCGATAAAGTCAGCGCGCTGCGCGCTATTTTCAGCGAGTTCGGCCTGCTGAAATTCCGCGTAGAGGTTGAAGTACGCTGGCTGCAGAAGCTGGCCGCGCACGCCGCGATCAAGGAAGTTCCTGCTTTGCCTCAAGAAGCAAACGATTACCTGGACGCTATCGTGGCGCAGTTTACTGAGGAAGATGCCGCGCGCATTAAAACCATCGAGCGCACCACCAACCACGACGTGAAAGCGGTTGAGTATTTTCTGAAGGAAAAAGTGGCGTCGATCCCTGCGCTGCACGCGGTCACCGAGTTTATCCACTTCGCCTGTACCTCCGAAGATATCAATAACCTCTCCCATGCGCTGATGCTGAAAACCGCGCGCGAGGACGTGGTGCTGCCCTACTGGCGCAAGCTTATCGACGGCGTGAAGGATCTGGCGCACCAGTACCGCGATATCCCGCTGCTGTCGCGCACTCACGGTCAGCCGGCTACCCCATCGACCATGGGTAAAGAGATGGCAAACGTGGCGTACCGTATGGAGCGTCAGTACCGCCAGCTCGGCCAGGTGGAGATCCTCGGCAAAATCAACGGCGCGGTCGGAAACTACAACGCCCACATTGCCGCTTACCCGGAAGTGGACTGGCACCAGTTCAGCGAAGAATTTGTGACCTCGCTGGGCATCCAGTGGAACCCGTACACCACCCAGATTGAGCCGCACGACTACATCGCCGAACTGTTCGACTGCATCGCGCGCTTTAACACCATCCTCATCGACTTCGACCGCGACGTCTGGGGCTACATTGCGCTGAACCACTTCAAGCAGAAAACCATCGCCGGCGAAATCGGCTCCTCGACGATGCCGCACAAGGTCAACCCGATCGACTTCGAGAACTCAGAAGGCAACCTCGGCCTGTCCAACGCGATGCTGCAACATCTGGCGAGCAAACTGCCGGTCTCCCGCTGGCAGCGCGACCTCACCGACTCTACCGTGCTGCGTAACCTCGGCGTGGGTATCGGCTATGCGCTGATCGCCTACCAGTCGACCCTGAAAGGGGTGAGCAAGCTGGAAGTGAACCGCGATCGTCTGCTGGACGAGCTGGATCATAACTGGGAAGTGCTGGCGGAGCCGATCCAGACCGTGATGCGCCGCTACGGCATCGAGAAGCCGTACGAGAAGCTGAAAGAGCTGACCCGCGGCAAGCGCGTGGATGCCGAAGGCATGAAGCAGTTTATTGACGGTCTGGCGCTGCCGGAGGAGGAAAAAACCCGCCTCAAAGCGATGACCCCGGCAAACTACATTGGTCGCGCCATCCAGATGGTTGATGACCTGAAGTAATGTCCCGCCCCTTGCCGTCCGGCAAGGGGCGTTCATTATCCTCCCCCGCGCTTTTCCCCCTGGTTTACCTGATGTTTATCTCCTCGCGCTGATAATTAGCGTTACACTATTCATGCCATAAATTAACTGCGAGGAAGGGTCATGCGCGTACTGGTTGTTGAGGATAATGCGCTGTTGCGCCACCATCTTAAGGTACAGCTACAGGAGTTGGGCCACCAGGTCGATGCGGCTGAAGATGCCAAAGAGGCCGACTACTTCCTGAATGAGCACACCCCGGATATCGCGATTGTCGACCTTGGGCTGCCGGACGAAGATGGCCTGTCGCTGATCCGCCGCTGGCGTAGCCATGACGTCGGCCTGCCGGTGCTGGTGCTCACCGCCCGCGAAGGGTGGCAGGATAAGGTTGAAGTGCTGAGCGCGGGCGCCGATGACTACGTTACCAAGCCGTTCCATATCGAAGAGGTGATGGCCCGGATGCAGGCCCTGATGCGCCGCAACAGCGGTCTGGCCTCGCAGGTGATCTCCCTGCCGCCGTTCCAGGTGGACCTCTCCCGCCGCGAGTTTTCGGTGAACGAGCAGCTTATCCGGCTGACCGCGTTTGAATACACCATTATCGAAACGCTGATCCGCAACGCCGGTAAAGTGGTGAGCAAAGATTCGCTGATGCTCCAGCTCTACCCGGACGCCGAACTGCGCGAGAGCCACACCATCGATGTGCTGATGGGCCGCCTGCGCAAGAAAATTCAGGCGCTCTACCCGGATGAGGTGATCAACACCGTGCGCGGTCAGGGCTACCGGTTCGATCTGCCAAAATGAAGCGCCTGCTGCGCCACTTCTTCCCCCTCTCCCTGCGGGTTCGCTTTCTGCTGGCGACCGCGGCAGTGGTGCTGGTGCTCTCCCTCGCCTATGGGCTGGTGGCGCTGGTGGGCTACAGCGTCAGCTTCGACAAAACCACCTTCCGCCTGCTGCGCGGCGAGAGCAACCTCTGGTATACCCTGTCGAGCTGGGAAAACGGGCGCATTAAGGTCGACCTGCCCGAGAACATCGACCTGCAAAGCCCGACCATCACGCTTATCTACGATGAAAAGGGTCAGCTGATGTGGTCCCAGCGTAAGGTCCCGTGGCTGGTGAAGGAGATAAAGCGCGACTGGCTCAACACCAACGGTTTCCACGAGCTGGAGGCGAAATACAACACCAGCCGCGAGCTGGTAGGGAATAACTCTCCGGTTCAGGCGCAGCTGAGTGATTTCCACGAAGACGATCGTGATAACGAGATGACCCACTCGGTGGCGGTCAACCTCTACCCTGCGACGCCGCGCATGCCCGCCCTGACCGTGGTGGTGGTGGACACTATTCCGGTTGAGCTTAAGCGCTCCTACCGGGTCTGGGACTGGTTTATCTATGTGCTGATTGCCAACCTGATGCTGGTGGTACCGCTGCTGTGGCTCGCGGCATGGTGGAGCCTGCGTCCGATTGCCGCCCTGGCCGGTGAAGTGCGCGAGCTGGAGGAGCACCACCGTGAGCAGCTTAACCCCGCCACTACCCGCGAGTTAACCAGCCTGGTGCGTAACCTCAACCGGCTGCTGAAGAGCGAGCGCGAGCGCTACGACAAGTACCGCACCACCCTCACCGACCTGACGCACAGCCTCAAAACGCCGCTGGCGGTGCTGCAAAGCACCCTGCGCTCCATGCGCACCAGCAAGCTCAGCGTCGAGCAGGCCGAGCCGGTCATGCTTGAGCAGATAAGCCGCATCTCCCAGCAGATTGGCTACTTCCTTAACCGCGCCAGCATGCGCAGCGGCAGCATGATGATCAGCCGGGAAGTGCACGCCGTGGGGCCGCTGCTGGACAGCCTGACGTCGGCGCTGAACAAGGTCTATCAGCGCAAAGGCGTGGATATCACGCTGGATATCTCCCCGGAGATTATTTTCGTCGGCGAGCAGAACGACTTTATGGAAGTGCTTGGCAACGTGCTGGATAACGCCTGCAAGTACTGCCTGGAGTTCGTTGAGGTCACCGCCCGGCCTGACAACGACGCGCTGATTCTGGTGGTGGAGGACGATGGTCCCGGCGTGCCCGAGAGCAAGCGCGACCTGATGTTCGATCGCGGCCAGCGCGCCGATACGCTGCGTCCCGGCCAGGGCGTCGGGCTGTCGGTGGCGCGCGATATCGTCGCCCAGTACGGCGGACGCATCACCATCGGCGACAGCCCGCTAGGCGGGGCGCGCATGGAGATCGTGTTTAAACGTCAAAACTACTGATCCGGCGTGCATGAATTTTCATGCACGCTGATACTTAAGCTATAACGCGTCGTTTTCCATATCTTCTTCAGAAACCGTTTCGGGCTCAGGCATTATAATTTTCAATTTATCTCGTAATGATTGGTCGAGCGTAGACATCGCTTTTGAATTTTTTGTATCCCAAAAATATTTCCTCGCCTTAATGAAAACAGCACCGAGAGGTATGAACCCTTTATTGTATAACTCTTCAATTTCTGGGCATTTTATTTGCTGCTGAGCAATTGCTTTGATAATTTCAAAAGATTTTAAGTCGCTAATCATAGCAAAACCATTTGATTCATCTTTGGTAATCGTTCTTATTATTACAGAAACACGCTCAATGTCCTCACTATTTAACTCATCTAGTATAAGCAAAAACAACTTAGAATATGCCTCCGCTCCCCTGCCGTTATTTTTACTGATTTTGTAAAGAAAATAACAAAGACGGTCTTGGTTTTTTATAAAATAATGCATTAAGTTTGGCATTTCAGAACTTAGATGCCCACTAGCATTGTTACAAATGCGGAGAATAGCATAAAAAGGGTTAGATAATTTTGTCTTTTCAAGAGTTGTAGTTACTTGAGACATCCTGCTCTTAATTTTTACAATCAGTCGCTTCGCCTGCACCTCATCGATTTCATTAAACATAGCAGGGTTTGTTGACATCAAAGATACCATTAATATTTCGTTATTGTTTCGATGAGCATGTCCTTTAACCAGTTTACTGAGTAGTAATCCCTCAATCTGCGGATTCTCCAACAGTGACAGCGCACAAAGAAATGTTATATAGCAAAAAGACTTATCTTCCATGTATTTGTCATAGAGCTTTGAGATTAACTGAGGATAAGCCTGTGGGTGGATATCACTGATTTCAGCCTTAACAACCCTTACAGATTCGGCAATAATTGTACCCGTAAAGAAATTCTTTTCAGGTATATCCAGCAAAAGTTTATCAATACGTTCACTTGTTTTTAGGGATGCTTTGGAAAGGAATCTATTAACTATCTCAGTAAACACGAATCGCGCGCATTCAGGAGAAGGATTGAAACCGCTTGGATGAGCCGACTTGTGCCGCAACTTCTGAAACATTTTATATATTTCGCCATCTAACTCATCAAAAATTTGATATTTAACTAACTGCTCAACAAGGGGGTTTTCAAAAGCCTGCTGCGAATCTATAAGTTTCTTGATGTTATTATATACCACCTTGGCATCACTGTTGATATCTTTCAGGTGATACAACTTCTCGACAAGATCATCAACCAGTGAATTAAATGTCAGAATTATACAAGCACGATAGGATGATGCATAGTAACATTTAATTGCTTCATTTAAGTTAGGGACGAGCTGTTTATTTTTAACTTGAAGAATTTTTTCTTCGAGATCTGAAAGCTGGGACATTAATTACGCACCTTTTTATGGGAAAACAGATGTGTTTCTGGGTAATCCATTTAAATCCGATTAATATAATACGTTATTTTAAAGAAAAACTTGATACTGTTAACATATAGACATATGCGTGACGCTGATTTGTTCATGTAATAACCAGTTATAGATTGAGGTCAGTCTTAGATCGGCTGTGTGAAAGACAGTAATTCAGTTATAATCCGTTAAACGCCCTTTTCCGGAAATGCTCATGGATTACCACCTGGATTTAAACTGGCCCGACTTTATCGAACGCTACTGGCAAAAACGCCCGGTTGTGTTGAAGCGCGGCTTTAAGAATTTTATCGACCCGATCTCCCCGGACGAACTGGCGGGTCTGGCGATGGAGAGCGAAGTGGACAGCCGCCTGGTGAGCCATCAGGACGGGAAATGGCAGGTCGGCCACGGTCCCTTTGAGAGCTACGATCACCTCGGTGAAACCAACTGGTCGCTGCTGGTGCAGGCCGTTGACCACTGGCATGAGCCGACCGCGGCGCTGATGCGTCCGTTCCGTGCCCTGCCGGACTGGCGCATCGACGATCTGATGATCTCCTTCTCGGTACCGGGCGGCGGCGTTGGCCCGCACCTCGATCAGTATGATGTGTTTATCATCCAGGGTACCGGCCGTCGTCGCTGGCGCGTGGGCGAGAAGGTGGCGATGAAGCAGCACTGCCCGCACCCCGACCTGCTCCAGGTTGAGCCGTTTGAGGGCATCATCGATGAAGAGCTGGAGCCGGGCGATATTCTCTATATTCCGCCAGGCTTCCCGCACGAAGGCTACTCGCTGGAAAACTCGCTCAACTACTCGGTGGGCTTCCGCGCGCCGAGCGGTCGGGAGCTTATCAGCGGCTTTGCCGACTATGTGCTGCAGCGCGAGCTGGGCAGCCACCGCTATGCCGACCCGGACGTGCCGTCGCGCGCGCACCCGGCAGATATTCTGCCGTCGGAGCTGGATAAGCTGCGCGGTATGATGCTGGGCCTGATCAACGATCCGGAGCACTTCAACCAGTGGTTCGGTGAGTTTATCAGCCAGTCGCGGCACGAGCTGGACGTCGCCCCGCCGGAGCCGCCGTATCAGCCGGATGAGATCTATGACGCGCTGAAGCAGGGCGATTCGCTGCTGCGTCTCGGCGGCCTGCGCGTGCTGCGCATCGGCGATGCGGTGTTTGCCAACGGTGAGAAGATTGAGTCGCCGCACCGCCCTGCCCTTGAGGCGCTGGCCAGCAGCATGGCGCTGAACGGCGAGAGCTTCGGCGATGCGCTGGACGACCCGTCGTTCCTCGCCATGCTCGCGGCGCTGGTGAACTGCGGCTACTGGTATTTCGCCGACCAGGACTGATTGATGCAGGCATAAAAAAACCGCGCTCCGGCGCGGTTTTTCGTTTCTGAGCCTTACTGCTCGGCGGTCAGCTCCGCGATGCGCACAATCACCTGCACCGCTTTCTCCATCCCCTCCAGCGTCACGAACTCATGCTTACCGTGGTAGTTGTAACCGCCGGTAAAGATATTCGGGCAGGGTAAGCCTTTGAAGGAGAGCTGCGCCCCGTCGGTGCCGCCGCGAATCGGCTTCATCTGCGGTTCGATGTCGCAGTCGATCATCGCCTGACGGGCAATATCAATGATGTGCGGATGCTGCACCACCTGCTCACGCATGTTGTAGTAGCTGTCCTCGATCACCAGTTCGATATAGCAGTCCGGGTGCAGCCCCTTGCCGACCTTTTTGGCGATATCCATCATAGTACGCTTGCGGGCCTCAAAGTTGTCGCGATCGAAATCGCGGATGATGTAGTGCATCTCGGCGCGGTCGACGTTGCCCTTCATGCTGTGCAGGTGGTAGAAGCCGTCGTACCCGTCGGTGCACTCCGGTGACTCGTTGGCCGGCACTTCAGCATGAATGCGCGCCGCCAGCGACAGGGCGTTAACCATCACCCCTTTGGCGCTGCCGGGGTGCACGTTGTTGCCGACGATTTTGATGGTTACCGACGCGGCGTTGAAGTTCTCATACTCCAGCTCACCTACGCCGCCGCCGTCGATGGTGTAGGCCCACTCGGCGTTAAACGCCTCAACGTCAAAGTTCAGCGCGCCTTTTCCCACCTCTTCATCCGGGGTGAAGGCGACGCGAATATCACCGTGGGGAATGTTTTCCTGTTTCATGACCGCCAGCGCGGTCATGATCTCCGCGACGCCCGCTTTGTCGTCGGCTCCCAGCAGAGTTTTGCCGTCGGTAGTGATAATGGTGTGGCCGGTCAGCTGGTGCAGCACCGGGAACATCACCGGCGAGAGCACTTCGTCACCCACGCCCAGGGCGATGTCGCCGCCGCGGTAGTTCTCGACAATCTGCGGGTTGACGTTTTTCCCGGTGAAGTCCGGGGAGGTATCGACATGGGAAATAAAACCGATGGCCGGCACTTTTTTGGCGATATTTGCAGGCAGCGTGCCCATCACCGTGCCATGCTCGCTAAGGGTAACGTCCACCAGCCCGAGTTCAATAAGCTGGGATTGCAGCAGGCGCAGCAGCGTCCACTGCCCGTCGGTGCTCGGCACCTGTTTCACGCCAGGTCTCGACTGGGTATCCAGCGAGACATAATGTAAGAATCGCTCTAGTAATTTATCCATACAGTCACCCTCTTTTATGTAACAACATTATCAATACGTTATCTAAATAAAATATTGCGTCAGGTCACTTTTAGTCCGCCGCGTCCTGAAATAAAACCGCCGAAAAGGTGACTGTGCACAACATATTGCCCGATCGCCCGTATTGATAACCGTAGCGCATCAATAAATGGTTACAAGGATTGGCGATAATGGTCGTTTGCCGTAGAATGCCTGCCCTTAATCAATGTGCCAGGCCCAAAGGTGGTTCATCACAAACCCCGCATCCGATAAGCCATCCGATGCGTCAGTTACGGGACAGAGTAAAAAAATTGAATACACAACCGCGTTCGCTTTCACCGCTGGTGCAACTGGCGGGGATCGGTAAAAGTTTTGATGGTAAAACGGTTATCGCCGATTTATCCCTGACCATCAACAACGGCGAATTCCTCACTCTCCTTGGCCCTTCCGGCTGCGGCAAAACCACGGTATTACGCCTGATTGCCGGGCTTGAGAATGTCGATGTCGGCACCATCCATCTGGATAATCAGGACATCACCCACGTTTCCGCCGAGCATCGTCACGTTAATACCGTTTTCCAGAGCTACGCCCTGTTTCCGCACATGACGGTCTTTGAAAACGTCGCTTTCGGTCTGCGCATGCAGAAAACCCCGGTGGCGGAGATTGCCCCGCGTGTCAACGACGCGCTGAAAATGGTCCAGCTCGACGCCTTCGCCCAGCGCAAACCGCACCAGCTCTCCGGCGGCCAGCAGCAGCGCGTGGCCATTGCCCGCGCGGTGGTGAATAAACCGCGCCTGCTGCTGCTTGATGAATCCCTGTCAGCGCTGGACTACAAGCTGCGCAAGCAGATGCAGAATGAACTCAAAGCGCTACAGCGTAAGCTTGGCATCACCTTTGTGTTCGTCACCCACGATCAGGAAGAGGCGCTGACCATGTCCGATCGCATCGTGGTGATGCGCGACGGGCGCATTGAGCAGGACGGCACGCCGCGTGAGATCTACGAGGAACCGGCGAACCTGTTCGTCGCCAGCTTTATTGGCGAAATCAATATCTTCGACGCCACGGTCATCGAGCGGATCGACGACGCGCGGGTGCGCGCCAACGTCGAGGGCCGCGAGTGCAACATCTACGTGAATTTCCCGGTAACGCCCGGACAGCGCCTGAAAGTGCTGCTGCGCCCGGAGGATCTGCGCGTCGAGGAGATCAACGACGTCTGCGACGTCGAGGGGCTTATCGGCTACGTGCGCGAGCGCAACTATAAAGGCATGACGCTGGAATCCGTGGTAGAGCTGGAAAATGGCAAGATGGTGATGGTCAGCGAGTTCTTTAACGAGGACGACCCGGACTTCGACCACTCGCTGGACCAGAAAATGGCGGTGACCTGGGTTGAAAGCTGGGAGGTGGTACTCACCGATGAAGAGCTCGCGTAAATTTCAAAACCTGGTGATCGCCACCATCGTGGGCTGGCTGGTGCTGTTCGTCTTTTTGCCGAACCTGATGATCGTCGGCACCAGTTTCCTCACGCGCGATGACACGAACTTCGTCAGCCTGGTGTTTACCCTGGATAACTACGCGCGTCTGCTGGATCCGCTCTACTTCCAGGTGCTGCTGCACTCCCTGAATATGGCGCTGATCGCCACCCTCGCCTGCCTGGTGCTCGGTTACCCGTTCGCCTGGTTTCTGGCGCGCCTGCCGCAGAAAATACGCCCGCTGCTGCTGTTTCTGCTGATTGTGCCCTTCTGGACCAACTCGCTGATCCGCATCTACGGGCTGAAAATTTTTCTCAGCACCAAAGGCTACCTGAACGAGTTCCTGCTCTGGATTGGGGTTATCGACACGCCGATACGCATTATGTACACCCCGTCGGCGGTGATCGTCGGGCTGGTCTACATCCTGCTGCCGTTCATGGTGATGCCGCTCTACTCCAGCATTGAAAAGCTGGAGAAACCGCTGCTGGAGGCGGCGCGGGATCTCGGAGCCAACAAGCTGCAGCGCTTTATTCGCATCATCATTCCGCTGACCATGCCGGGGATTGTTGCCGGCTGTCTGCTGGTGATGCTTCCGGCGATGGGGCTGTTCTTTGTCTCCGACCTGATGGGCGGGGCGAAGAACCTGCTGATCGGCAACGTGATTAAGAGTCAGTTCCTGAACATTCGCGACTGGCCGTTCGGCTCGGCAACCAGCATCACCCTGACGCTGGTGATGGGGCTGATGCTGCTGATTTACTGGCGCGCGGCGCGGCTACTCAACAAAAAGGTGGAGCTGGAATGATCGGACGGCTTCTGCGCGGCGGCTTTATGACCGCCATCTATGCGTATCTCTATATTCCGATCATCATTCTGATCGTGAACTCGTTTAACGGCTCGCGCTTTGGCATCAACTGGCAGGGGTTCACCACCAAATGGTACAGCCTGCTGTTGAACAACGACAGCCTGCTGCAGGCGGCGCGCCACTCCCTGACCATGGCGGTGTTTTCCGCCACCTTCGCGACGCTGATTGGCTCTCTCACCGCGGTGGCGCTCTACCGCTATCGCTTTCGCGGCAAGCCGTTCGTCAGCGGTATGCTGTTTGTGGTGATGATGTCGCCGGATATCGTGATGGCCATTTCGCTGCTGGTGTTGTTTATGCTGCTCGGCATTCAGCTAGGCTTCTGGTCGCTGCTGTTTTCCCACATCACCTTCTGCCTGCCGTTCGTGGTAGTCACCGTCTATTCACGGCTGAAGGGCTTTGACGTACGGATGCTGGAGGCGGCCAAAGATCTGGGCGCCAGCGAAATCACCATTCTGCGCAAAATTATTCTGCCGCTCGCCATGCCGGCGGTGGCCGCGGGCTGGGTGCTGAGCTTCACCCTGTCGATGGATGACGTGGTGGTCTCCTCCTTCGTGACCGGCCCGAGCTATGAAATTTTGCCGCTGAAAATCTACTCGATGGTAAAAGTTGGCGTGTCGCCTGAGGTGAACGCGCTGGCCACGATCCTGCTGCTTCTCTCGCTGGGCCTGGTGCTTGCCAGCCAGCTCATCCTTCGTGATAACACTAAAATCCAGGGGACGTTAAAATGAAAAAATGGTCACGCCACCTGCTTGCTGCCGGCGCGCTCGCGCTTGGCGTCAGCGCGGCCCATGCTGACGACAGCAAAACGCTCTACTTCTACAACTGGACCGAGTACGTGCCGCCGGGCCTGCTGGAGCAGTTCACCAAAGAGACCGGTATCAAGGTGATCTATTCGACCTACGAGTCGAACGAAACCATGTACGCCAAGCTCAAAACCTATAAAGAAGGCGCCTACGATCTGGTTGTGCCGTCCACCTACTTTGTCGATAAGATGCGCAAGGAAGGGATGATTCAGAAGATCGACAAGAGCAAGCTGACCAACTTCCACAATCTCGATCCGGCGATGCTCAACAAGCCGTTCGATCCCAATAACGACTACTCCATTCCCTATATCTGGGGCGCTACCGCCATTGGCGTGAACGGCGAAGAGATCGGCCCGAAAACCATCACCAGCTGGGCCGACCTGTGGAAGCCGGATTATAAAAGCAGCCTGCTGCTGACCGACGACGCGCGCGAAGTGTTCCAGATGGCGCTGCGCAAGCTCGGCTACTCCGGTAACACCACCGATGCGAAAGAGATTGAAGCGGCGTATCACGAACTGCAAGAGCTGATGCCGAACGTGGCGGCCTTCAACTCCGACAACCCGGCTAACCCCTATATGGAAGGGGAAGTGAACCTGGGGATGGTGTGGAACGGTTCGGCGTGGGTCGCGCGCCAGGCCGGTACGCCGCTTGAGGTGGTGTGGCCGAAAGAAGGCGGCATCTTCTGGATGGACAGCCTGGCGATCCCGGCGAACGCGAAGAACGTGGACGGTGCGCTGAAGCTAATCAACTTCCTGCTGCGCCCGGACGTGGCAAAACAGGTCGCGGAAACCATTGGCTATCCGACCCCGAACCTGGAAGCCCGCAAGCTGCTAAGCCCGGAAGTCGCCAACGATAAGTCGCTCTACCCGGATGCGGCAACCATCGAGAAAGGCGAATGGCAGAACGACGTCGGCGACGCCAGCGCCCTTTACGAGTCGTACTATCAGAAGCTGAAAGCGGGACGCTGACGTGATCATCGACCCCACTTCTCACGGAAGTGGGGCAAACCCAACGCTACCCACTGCCTTACCCTCCTCACTTGATGTGCCATTCTCATCTGCAACAAATAACCGTTGCAGCCCATTTAACGCAGGCTGTATGCGCCACGCCCGGAAATGGGCCAGCACAGGGCAACGAATCTGGCCCAGGCTGCCCGTACCGTCTGTTGTTAATACGCACTTCCCAGCCCGTGGATAAAGCGAGGCCTTCAGCAAAGCACCCGCAGTATTATGTAAACGTGTGATAGCGTCAGACCCGTTGCCCGCATTGTCTGAGTCGAATGCTTGCGTTGTACTCGCGGGAGCCGTATTAAAGACCAGATTCTATAATTCAGAATGCCTAAACAAGGTTCCGCTTTGAGGTTTCCGATATGACCACTTTTCATCAACTTACTGCTACCAGCCTGGGTGGCCAGTTAATCTCTATGGCCGATTATGCGGGTAAGCTGGTTCTGGTGGTTAATACGGCAAGCCATTGTGGTTTCACACCACAATATGCAGGCCTTGAAATGCTTTACAAAAAGTATGCCGCCCTGGGGCTGGTCGTGCTTGGTTTCCCCTGCAATCAGTTTGGTAAGCAGGAGCCCGGCGGCACCGACGAAATTGCGCAGACCTGTCACATCAATTACGGTGTGAGCTTCCCGATATTCGAGAAAGTGGAGGTCAACGGTGCCGCTACGCACCCTGTGTTTCGTTATCTGAAAGATGAGTTGCCCGGCATGCTGGGTGGGCGCATCAAGTGGAACTTCACTAAGTTTCTGATCGGACGCGACGGTAAACCGCTCAAGCGTTTTGCACCGCTCACCACCCCGGAGAAAATGGAAGCCGCAATCGTTGTTGCACTTGAAATCTGAGTATTTCTGTCATTCGAACCATTCGCTTTTAGTGAAGTGCTGATGAATTCATTATATCCGTGCGAAGTTAATATCTGCTTTCATCGCCCTTCTCCGGCGGATATCCCTCACCGATATCTGCGCTGATTCTCAGCCTTCACATAAGCCTTCATGAATGTTTATGTGAATAAATGACCAGGAGACAGGATGAAGCGTGAAACCTTGTTCAACTATGCCCGCGATACCTTTAACGCAGAACCCGAATATTTGTGGAGCACGTTTCCTGAGTATGCCGTTCTGCGACATCACGACGGAAAAAAGTGGTTCGCCGTCGTCATGAACGTACCCGGAACTAAGCTTGGCCTTAACACCGATGACGTCATTGATGTCCTGGCGGTCAAGGTCAGGCCGGAGCACAGTGGTTCTTTGCGGAAAAAAGAGGGCATCCTGCCCGCATACCATATGAATAAAGAGCACTGGATAAGCGTAATCCTCGCCGGCCCGTTATCGGATGAAGAAATTTACGATCTGCTGTCGGAAAGCCATGCGCTGACGACGGGCTGATGGGTAAGTCTCAGGCAGAAGATTCACCCGCTCAACCCACCCGTGAATCACAGACGGCCGGTATTCCGGCCGCCTCCAGACAGCGCCAGACGTCATTAAACCTGGGTCAGACCGCCATCCACACAGATTTCTGCGCCGGCGATATAGCTGCTTTCGTCACTCGCAAGGAACAGGGCCACGTTGGCCACCTCTTCCGTTGTGGCCATCCTGGCTAAGGGAATGGTGCTGATTATGCCGTTACGCAGCTCTTCGGATGCCGCCTGCATCATTTCTGTGTCGACGGGGCCTGGCGCCACCACGTTTATGCGAATTCCCCGGGCGGCGAGTTCACCGGTCCACGTGCGGGCAAAAGATCGCAGTGCCGCTTTACTTGCGCCGTAGACGCCGTAGCCGCGGGTGCCAATCACATCGGCAATCGATCCGATCAGGACAACGCTCGTCCCCGCTTTCATTAGCGGAAGCGCTGCCTGAAGCGCAAATAGCGGTGAGCGGACATTCAGGTTGAAAATAGAATCAAAGTGCGCGGGCGTAACGTCGTTAAGCGTCGCGTATTCCGCCATCCCGGCATTAATCACCAGGACATCGATCTGACCGGACTCACCGTTAATCACGTCAATAATACGCGTCAGTTCGCTTAGCTGGCTGACGTCAGCACGTAGCGGCCTGGCGTTGCCGGTGATAGTCTGGCTGGCTGCGTCTAAATCTTCGCTTCGGCGCGAGGTGAACCAGGTGGTTGCGCCTTCACGGGCAAAACGCTGGCTAATCGCAAGGCCAATGCCTTTTGCGCCGCCCAGTACCAGGGCCACTTTATTCTCTAACCTGTTCATCAGTTAACTCCTCTCTGGATGGAAAACCGATGATATAATTTTTATACTTAATAACAATTACGCACTTTGTTTATACCAGGTATCACGGAGTATATCGCTATGTGCCAGATTAATGGTAACGACCTGAAAGAAGTAGGAAAAACCCGACCGGTGCTGGAAAACATCACCAACAAGTGGTCAATTTTGATTCTCACCGTGCTGTGCAGTGAACCCGCGCGCTTCAATGAACTCCGCCGCCGGCTGGATGGAATTACGCATAAAGCCCTGGCAGACGCGCTCAAGCGCCTTGAACGCAACGGGCTGGTGAACCGAAAAGTGCTGCCCACTTCGCCCGTGAGCGTGGAGTACAGTCTGACGCCGCTGGCGAAGACGCTACAGGAGCCGTTCAGCGCGCTCTACGACTGGGCGCTGAAACACGGGCCGCAAGTGGTCCAGGCCCAGCAGGAGTACGATGCCCGGCAAATGGAAGACGTTTGCTGAATTTTTCTTATACTTATGCGCGTCTGTCAGCCATTCAGGAGAGGATGACTGATTTTTTAACCGATCCGCCAATGCCCGGTTGTTGGCAGAAGATAAGGGGAAAGCATGCCTTTTTTAGTTGGTGAGTTATCTGGCGCTCCGGCATGGGTGCCTGCTGTATTGCTCGTCACCCTCTCGCTCGCGGTGGGTTTTCTCGCGAGGTTTATCCTTCTGCAATTTATCCGTTACTGGCAGAGCCGTGACAGAAAGCTGTTCAAGTCGCTAGAGAAACACCTTCGTGGATCGATGTTTCTTTTTATCCCCCTGCTGTCGATCCGCATCGGGGTTAACTATGTCCACATCCAGCCTCAGTCGCTGACCTTTATTACCACCACGATCAATATCTTTATTATCCTGTCATTCTGTTCGGTGCTGGTGCGGTTGATTAACGTCGCGCAGGATATGCTTTTCATACGCTATGACATTAATATTTCGAACAATCTTCGCGCCCGCAAAATTCGCACGCAGATAATGTATGTCAGGAAAGTGGCTATCGTCATACTGGTGATGCTCTGCCTGTCGCTGATTTTACTCAGTTTCCCTGCGGTTCGAAAATTCGGTACCACTATCCTGGCCGGTGCCGGGGTGGCAGGGATCATCATTGGTTTTGCGCTTCAGAAGTCGCTCGTCAATCTGTTTGCCGGCATTCAGATCGCCTTTACCCAACCCATCAAAATCGATGATGCGGTGGTGGTGGAAAAAGAGTGGGGCTGGATTGAGGAGATCAACCTGACGTATGTGGTGGTGCGACTCTGGGACCTGCGCCGGCTGGTGTTGCCGATTACCTATTTCACCGAAAATCCCTTCCAGAACTGGACCCGAAACAATGCGCAAATTCTGGGTACCGTTTTTCTCTACGTGGATTACTCCATGCCCTTGCAGCCCCTTCGCGAGCATTTTGAAAAAGTGCTCAGTGAAACCAAACTCTGGGATCAGGAAACCCAGGTGCTGCAGGTGACCGATACCACTGAAAAAACCATGACCATCAGGCTGCTGATGACGGCGCAGAACTCCCCTACCGCCTTCGATCTTCGCTGCTACGTGCGGGAACGCATGATCGAATTTATCCAGCAAAACTATCCGCAGAGCCTTCCTCAGGTACGGGCGACCCTGAGCGCCCCCGTTGTCGCCGGGGCGGAGGAGTGATTGTTATACCGGGTCGCTAAGCGAGCGGCCCGCCGCAAAAAAAAGGGCCGCCGGCATTTCGCGGCAGCCCTTTTTATAAAGCGCTGTTGTTTACGTCCCACCGCGCGGCACTCTCGCATGCCGCGGTGAGGTGCGCCAGTTACAGCCCTTTCAGCACCCGGTCGACATACTCCGGCACGACGCTGCTGGCCAGCCCGTAGTGCTTTTCATCGAATTCGCTGTTGACCTGGCTCGGCTCAAGGTTCAGCTCCACGGTGTGCGCGCCCTGCAGTTTGGCTTCGTGGACAAACCCGGCGGCGGGATAGACATGCCCCGAGGTACCGATGGCGATAAACACGTCGGCCATGGCAATGGCGTTGTAGATTTCGTCCATCCCAAGCGGCATCTCGCCGAACCACACCACGTGCGGGCGTAGCGGCTGCGGGAACTGGCAACAGTGGCACTTGTCTTCCGGCGTGATGTCGCCGGTCCACTCAATCACCTGCCCGCTCCAGTCGCAGCGGACTTTCAGCAGCTCACCGTGCATATGGATGATGTTTTTGGTGCCGGCGCGTTCGTGCAGGTTGTCGATGTTCTGGGTCACCAGCAAAAAGCGGTCGCCCAGTTCGGCCTCCAGCTGCGCCAGCGCGTAGTGCGCGGCGTTAGGCACGATCTCGGCCTGCTGCAGCTGACGGCGGCGGGCGTTATAAAACGCCTGTACCAGCTGCGGGTTACGCGAAAAGCCTTCCGGGGTTGCCACGTCTTCCACGCGGTGCTCTTCCCACAGGCCATCCGCAGCGCGAAAGGTTCTGATACCGGACTCCGCGGAGATCCCCGCGCCGGTAAGGACTACGACTCTGGGTTTTTCCATCACTTCTGATACCACCGTGTCTCTGAAAAAAATACGCTGACGCAGACGATCGTGAAGCCTGCGTTTGTTCTTTTTGAAACGGATCAGACGGTGCGAACGACGCGATTGCATATCTACCTCAGTCTTATTCGGTCAGATGGAGGAACGCCGCACCGCGCATTCCTCCGGCATCACCGTGACGCGCCCGCGCAATACGCGGAACTTTCGCCACCGGCAGTAATGAGTGTGGCAAACGCTGGGGTAAAGCTTCAAACAGAAAATCAAAATGCGATAGCCCGCCGCCGATCACCACCAGGTGCGGGTCAAGCAGGGTCAGGATGTTACCAAGGCAGATCGCCAGCACGTCGAGCCAGCGTTCGATGAATGCCCTGGCGCGCGGCTCGCCGGCCTGCCACAGGGCAATAATCTGCGGCGCCGTCAGGGACTGCTGGTAATAATGCTGCCACAGCCAGGCAACGCCCGGCCCGGAGAGATACCCCTCGATGCAGCCACGCTGCCCGCAGCCGCACGGGCGTAAGGGGGTGTCGCGGCCCAGCGCCTCAAGCGCATCCACCGGTAAACGGGTGTGGCCGAACTCACCGGTAATATAGCTGCGTCCGGTGACGGATTTACCGTTCACCACCAGCCCGCCGCCCACGCCGGTGCCGAGGATCAGCCCCATGACCACCGGCAGATGGCGGAACTCGTCATCCCAGGCTTCGGAGAGGGTAAAGCAGTTGGCGTCGTTATCGACCCGCACCTCGCGCCCGAGCAGGTCGCTGAGATCGGCGGTGAAGGGTTTACCGCTGGCGGCAGGCAGATTGGCGGCGTAGAGCGTGCCGTCATCGGTCTGCGGCATACCCGGGATGCCAACGCCAACGCTGCCCGGCTCACCCGTGCGGCGGTCGGCCTCGGCCACCAGCCCGGCAATGGCGTTGAGAAAGGCGTGATAGTCGTCGTGGGGCGTGGCGATGCGCTGCTGCCACTGTAAACGGCGCCCGGCGTCATACACGCCAAGCGCAATTTTACTCCCGCCGATGTCGAAGCCGTAGTACATCGCCACTCCTGTCCTTTACTGCCCGCCGCTCAGCACCCGCGCCGGATCGATACGGCTGGCGCGCCGCGCCGGATACCAGCTCGCCAGCAGGCTCAGCACCAGGGCGGTCAGCAGTACGTAAACCACATCCAGCCAGTGCAGCTCGGACGGCAGGAAATCGATAAAGTAGATGTCCCCGGAGAGGAACTGGTGCCCGGTGGCGGTCTGGATAGCGCTGATAATCGCCGTCAGGTTCCACGAGGCCAGCACGCCGATAATCACCCCGGTCACGCTGCCCAGCAGCCCGGCCAGCAGACCGTACCAGACGAAAATCGCGCGGATCAGACCATCTTTGGCCCCGAGGGTGCGCAGCACCGCGATATCGCTGCTCTTATCTTTTACCGCCATCACCAGCGTGGAGACGATATTGAAGCAGGCTACGCCAATCACCAGCACCATTGCCAGATACATAATGGCGCGGATCATCTGAATATCGCGATACATATAGCCGTAGGTGCCGATCCAGCTCTTGATGTACACGTAGGCATCGGTCACTTCGCCCGCGTCGCGCACCAGCTTGTTGGCGTTAAATACATCCTGCACTTTAATAGCGATACCGGTGACGCTGCCGCCAAGCTCCAGATACTGCTGGGCATCGGCCAACGGCACCATGGCGAAGCTGTGATCAAGCTGGCCGCTGAGCTGCAGAATGCCGGTCACGTG
Organism: Siccibacter turicensis LMG 23730; assembly: GCF_000463155.2. Classification (GTDB taxonomy): domain Bacteria; phylum Pseudomonadota; class Gammaproteobacteria; order Enterobacterales; family Enterobacteriaceae; genus Siccibacter; species Siccibacter turicensis. The sequence goes on from NZ_AWFZ01000028.1 coordinate 397,137, forward strand.
CAGGCGCACGCGCTTAGGCTGGAGCAGCTTGTGGTCGGCGTTGGCGTTGGGGATCATGATGGAGATCCAGTCCCCCTGCTTCACCTTCAGCGCGTCGGCCACGCCTTTACCGATGATAATCTGCTGCTCGCCCGGCCTGAAGCTGGCCCAGGCGTTGTTCTGGACAAACGACGGCAGCGCGCTCAGGCGACTCTCCTGAGCCGGATCGACGCCCTTAACCTGAATCGCCCTCAGGTTAACGCCGCTCTCCACCAGCCCGGTAAAGTTTACGTAGGGGGCGGCGGCCTCAATACCCTTCACCTTTTCCACCCGGCTCAGGACGTCCTGCCAGCCGGTAAAGGGCTGGTTCACCGGTTCAATCTGCCCGTGCGGCACCACGGCCAGGATACGGTTGTTCAGCTCGCGCTCAAACCCGTTCATCGCGCTCAGGCCGACAATCAGCACCGCCACGCCCAACGCAATGCCGATGGTGGAGATCACCGAGATAAGCGACACCATGCCGCTGCGCCGACGCCCGCGGCTAAAGCGCAGGCCAATCAGAAGAGAGAGCGGAGACGCCATTACTGCGCCCCCATCAGGGTCAGTTCAGGATTGAGGTGGCCGTCGCGCATCTCCAGCTGACGGTGCATCCGCTTCGCCAGCTGCAGGTCGTGGGTCACCACCAGAAACGCGGTGCCCTGGGTGCGGTTCAGCTCGCCGAGCAGTTCGAAAATGCTGTCGGCATTGCGGGCATCAAGGTTACCGGTAGGCTCATCCGCCAGCACCAGTCGCGGATTGTTGACCAGCGCACGGGCGATGGCCACGCGCTGACGCTCGCCGCCGGAGAGCTCAGAAGGACGGTGATTGCTGCGGTGATCCAGCCCGACCGCGCGCAGCATCTCGATGGCTCGCTCCTGCGGCTGCTTGTGCTTGCCGATGAGCAGCGGCATCGCCACGTTTTCCAGCGCGGTAAAGTCCGGCAGCAGGTGGTGGAACTGGTAGATAAACCCCAGCTCGCGGTTGCGCAGCTCGGCTTTCGCCGCCGCCGACATGCCGCTCATCGCCTTGCCGTTAAAAATCACATCGCCCGAGGTGGGCGTATCCAGGCCGCCAAGCAGATGCAGCAGGGTACTTTTCCCTGAGCCGGAGCTGCCGACAATCGCCATCATTTCGCCGGGGGCTACGCTGAAGCTGACGTTGTGCAATACGTCGGTCTGCACCTTACCTTCCTGGTAGCGTTTGCACAGGTTATCGCACTGTAACAGCACAGAATTACTCATAACGTAAAGCCTCAGCGGGTTGGGTGGCGGCAGCGCGCCATGACGGGTAAAGCGTGGACAACAGGGCAATGGCCATCGCTGCCAGGGCGATCCCCACTACCTGCAAAGGTTCAATGGCGACCGGCAGCGCCGCGCCGTCGAGCAGAGCGCCGATAATCGGCATCAGGTTATTAAGCTGGCTGGCCAGCAGTGCGCCCAGCACGGCACCCAGCAGCGCGCCGACGATCCCGGCGCTGGCCCCCTGAATCATAAACACCGCCATGATCTGGCGACGATTAAGCCCCTGGGTTTGCAGAATGGCGACTTCGCCCTGCTTCTCCATCACCATCAGCCCGAGCGAGGTGATGATGTTAAACGCGGCGACGGCGATGATGAGGCTCAGCAGCAGGCCCATCATGTTCTTTTCCATGCGCACGGCCTGGAACAGCTCGCCTTTGCGCTCGCGCCAGTCCTTCCACACCATCCCCTCCGGCATGGTTTGCTGCGCCAGTTCGTCCACTTTCAGCGGCTCGTTCAGCCACAGACGCCAGCCGGTGATGTTGCCCGCCGGGTAACGCATCAGGCGCGAGGCGTCCTGAATGTTGACCAGCATCTGGTAGCCGTCCACTTCGCTGTTGGCGGCAAAGGTGCCGGCCACGGTAAACAGACGCTGGCTCGGCAGGCGGCCCATCGGCGTAAACTGGCTGGCAGACGGCACCATAACGCGGATTTGATCCCCGCGATTGACGCCGAGCTGGCCCGCAAGCTGCTCTCCGAGGATCACGTTGTACTTGCCGGGAGCCAGCACGTCCTGCTTCACGTTGGAGAGATACGCCGAGAGCGGATCGCGCTCGGCCGGGTCAATACCGAGCATCACCCCTACCGAGACGTTGCGCGCGCTTTGCAGCACCACATCGCCGGTGGTCAGCGGCGCCACGCGGCTGACGCCCTGGAGATGAAGCGCGCTGGCAGGATGCTGTTGCGGATTAACGGAGCCGGATGGCGTGGTGATGAGCGCCTGAGGCATCAGGCCGAGAATATTGTTTTGCAGTTCACGCTCAAAGCCGTTCATCACCGACAGGACGGTGACCAGCGCCAGCACGCCAAGCGTGATGCCAATGGTGGAAAGCCATGAAACGAAACGACCGAAGCGGTCTGCTGCGCGGCCCCGCATGTAGCGTAAGCCAATGAATAAAGCGACAGGTTGGTACATGAAAGTCGTCTTGAACCTTGTGCAAAGTGACTGGCAAGTATATAAGCGTAACCGGATTAAGTAAATGAAACACAACGCCTTTTAATTCGCCGCCCGGCCCGGAAAAACCCGAAAAATCAACCCAATAACCATCCTTTCCCCCTGTGCGAAGGCATAGTCCAGGAACTGTCCGACAGCCTGCGGTTTATCCTGAAATGGCCCGATCTGGGCAAATGCAGACTGATTCTGATGACCTGAAGCACCTGAGCCGCCAGGCTATACGCTATATCTTTCTTTTAAAATGGGCGTGTGCTTTGGCATGAAACAGAAGCAGCTGTGGATCAATCAAATCAAAGGAATGTGTATTTGCCTGGTCGTTATCTACCACTCGGTGATTACGTTTTACCCTAACCTGACCGGCCTTGATAATCATCTGGCGGTGCTGGTGTCCAAAGCCTGGGTCTATTTCAATCTCTATCTGGCACCCTTCCGTATGCCGGTCTTCTTTTTTATCTCCGGATACCTGATTCGCCGCTACATCAGCGATGTGCCGTGGAAGCAGTGCCTGGATAAACGCGTGCTGAGCATTCTCTATGTGCTGGTCCTGTGGGGCGCGGTGCAGTGGCTGGGGCTACGCCAGCTTAACGAGTGGCTCGCCCCGGAGCGCGACATCAGCGACATCAGCAACGCTGCCTACGCCGAATCGCTGGGCGAGTTCCTGTATGGCATGATCACCGCCAGCACCAGCCTGTGGTACCTCTACGCGCTCATCGTCTACTTTGTGATTTTCAAAGCGTTCTACCGCTTCCGCGTGGCGCTGTTCGTGGTGCTGGTCGGCCTGAGCATTATCATTAACTTCCTGCCGACGCCGTGGTGGGGATTGAACAGCGTGATCCGCAATATGCCGTATTACAGTCTGGGCGCCTTCTTTGGCGGGCCGCTTATCGACAGCATCAAGGCCTGGCGTCCGCGTCGCCTGCCGATTTTCGCCCTGCTGGTGGTGGCCTCGGTACCGTTCTACTTCCTCAACGTGCCGCTGTTTATCTCCCTGCTGTCGATTGTGGCGATAATGAAGCTGTTCTATCTCTACGAACAGTGGCGCGGCGCCAATGAGAACTCGCTGTTCAACGTGATTGGCTCCAACACCATCGCGGTCTACACCACCCACCGCATTCTGATTGAAGCGATGAGCCTGGTGCTGGTGGCGCAGATCAACCGCGACGCGTTCAGCGATACGCTCCTGCTGGCGCTGCTGCTGGTCTATCCGTTTATCAGCCTGGCGCTCTGTACGCTGGTGGGACTGGGAGTGCGCAAGTTCTCCACTCTGTTTGTCAACGATGCGCTGTTCTCTCCCCCAAAGCCGCTGATGGTAAATTCCGACGCGCGCTAACCGGATGCCCCGCGCTCGCGGGGCTCACTTTCATTATTCCCGCTACACTGTTGCCGTTATTGCTTTCTGATTTGCTAATGTAAGGCGATGACGGATAATAATGGGCACGCTGCTTTTCGAGCATCGCACGCGCACCGTTACGCGAACCAACAAGCGAGAACCTGACATCCTCTATGCCTGAACAATATCGTTATTCCCTGCCTGTAAAAGCAGGCGACGTCCGCCAGCTGGGAGAACTGACTGGCGCGGCCTGCGCGACGGAAGTAGCCGAGATCGCCGAACGCCATACCGGGCCGGTGGTGCTTATCGCCCCGGATATGCAAAACGCCCTGCGCCTGCACGACGAAATCCAGCAGTTTACCGACAGCCTGGTGATGAACCTGGCGGACTGGGAAACGCTGCCCTACGACAGCTTCTCCCCGCATCAGGAGATCATCTCCTCGCGGCTCTCGACGCTCTACCAGCTGCCCTCGATGCAGCGCGGCGTGCTGATCATGCCGGTAAATACCCTGATGCAGCGCGTCTGCCCGCACAGCTTCCTGCACGGGCATGCGCTGGTGATGAAAAAGGGGCAGCGCCTCTCCCGCGATGGGCTGCGCGAGCAGCTTGACGGCGCGGGATACCGTCATGTCGATCAGGTAATGGCCCACGGGGAGTACGCCACGCGCGGCGCGCTGCTCGATCTCTACCCGATGGGCAGCGAGCAGCCCTACCGCATCGACTTTTTTGATGATGAGATCGACAGCCTGCGCCTGTTTGATGTCGACAGCCAGCGCACGCTGGAGGAAGTCGAGGCGATCAACCTGCTGCCAGCACACGAGTTTCCCACTGACAAAGCGGCCATTGAGCTGTTCCGCAGCCAGTGGCGCGACCGCTTCGAGGTTAAGCGCGACGCGGAGCACATCTATCAGCAGGTCAGCAAAGGGACGCTGCCCGCCGGGATTGAGTACTGGCAGCCGCTGTTCTTTACCGAGCCGCTCCCTGCCCTGTTCAGCTATCTGCCGAAGAACACCCTGATCCTCAGCACCGGCGCGCTGGAAGCCAGCGCGGAACGTTTCCAGAGCGATGCCCAGGCGCGCTATGAAAACCGCGGCGTGGACCCGATGCGCCCGCTTCTGCCGCCGGAGATGCTGTGGCTGCGCACCGACGAGCTGTTTGCCGAACTTAAAAAATGGCCGCGTATGCAGCTCGCCGGTGAGACGCTGGCGGCCAAAAGCGCCCATACCAATCTTGGCTACCAGGCCCTGCCGGATATCGCGGTGCAGGCCCAGCAAAAATCCCCCCTCGACGCCCTGCGCCAGTTCCTGGAGTCGTTTACCGGCCCGGTGGTGTTCTCGGTGGAGAGCGAGGGGCGCCGCGAAGCGCTGGGCGAACTGCTGGCGCGCATTAAGGTGGCACCGAAGCGCATCTACCGTCTTGATGAGGCGCAGGAGAGCGGGCGCTATCTGATTATCGGCGCGGCCGAGCGCGGCTATGTCGATACCCTGCGCAACCGGGCGCTGATCTGCGAGGGCGATCTACTGGGTGAGCGTGTGACGCGCCGCCGTCAGGACAGCCGCCGGACCATCAACCCCGATACCCTGATCCGCAACCTCGCGGAGCTGCACCCCGGCCAGCCGGTGGTGCATCTGGAGCACGGGGTCGGACGCTACGCCGGGCTGACCACCCTTGAAGCGGGCGGCATCACCGCCGAGTACCTGATGCTGACCTACGCCAACGACGCGAAGCTCTACGTGCCGGTCTCTTCCCTGCATCTGATCAGCCGCTACGCCGGCGGTGCGGAAGATAACGCCCCGCTGCACAAGCTTGGCAGCGATGCCTGGTCACGGGCGCGCCAGAAGGCGGCGGAAAAAGTGCGCGATGTGGCGGCTGAACTGCTGGATATCTATGCCCAGCGCGCCGCCAAAGTGGGCTTTGCCTTTAAGCATGATAAAGAGCAGTACCGTCTGTTCTGCGAGGGCTTCCCGTTCGAAACCACTCCCGATCAGGCGCAGGCGATCAACGCCGTGCTGAGCGACATGTGCCAGCCGCTGGCGATGGATCGTCTGGTGTGTGGCGATGTGGGCTTCGGCAAAACCGAAGTGGCGATGCGCGCGGCGTTTCTGGCCGTGGAGAACAACAAGCAGGTCGCGGTGCTGGTGCCGACCACCCTGCTGGCGCAGCAGCACTTCGACAATTTCCGCGACCGCTTCGCCAACTGGCCGGTGCGCATTGAGCTGCTGTCGCGTTTTCGCAGTGCCAAAGAGCAGGCCGACGTGCTGGCGCAGGCCGCCGAGGGCAAAGTCGATATTCTTATCGGCACCCATAAGCTGCTGCAAAGCGACGTGAAGATGAAGGATCTGGGACTGCTGATCGTCGATGAAGAGCACCGTTTCGGAGTGCGTCACAAAGAGCGCATCAAAGCGATGCGTGCCGACGTCGATATTCTCACCCTCACCGCCACGCCGATCCCGCGTACCCTTAACATGGCGATGAGCGGCATGCGCGATCTGTCGATTATCGCTACGCCGCCTGCACGCCGTCTGGCGGTGAAAACCTTCGTGCGCGAGTACGACAACATGGTGGTGCGCGAAGCGATGCTGCGTGAAATTCTGCGCGGCGGCCAGGTGTACTACCTGTACAACGACGTGGAGAACATCCAGAAAGCGGCGGAGCGTCTGGCAACGCTGGTGCCGGAGGCGCGCATCGCCGTCGGTCACGGGCAGATGCGCGAGCGCGAGCTTGAGCGGGTGATGAACGACTTCCATCATCAGCGTTTCAACGTGCTGGTGTGTACCACCATCATTGAAACCGGGATCGACATCCCCACCGCCAATACCATTATTATCGAACGCGCTGACCACTTCGGGCTGGCGCAGCTTCACCAGCTGCGCGGTCGCGTCGGACGCTCGCATCATCAGGCCTATGCCTGGCTGCTGACGCCGCCGCCGAAGGCGATGACCGCCGATGCGAAGAAGCGTCTGGAAGCCATCGCCTCGCTGGAAGACCTGGGGGCGGGCTTTGCGCTGGCGACGCACGATCTGGAGATCCGCGGGGCCGGTGAACTGCTGGGTGAAGACCAGAGCGGGCAGATGGAGACGATTGGTTTCTCGCTCTATATGGAACTGCTTGAGAACGCGGTCGATGCCCTGAAAGCGGGGCGCGAGCCGTCGCTTGAGGATCTCACCAGCAGCCAGACCGAAGTGGAGCTGCGCATGCCTGCCCTGCTGCCGGAAGCGTTCATTCCTGACGTCAACACGCGTCTGTCGTTCTACAAGCGCATCGCCAGCGCCAAAAAACCGCAGGAGCTGGAGGAGCTGAAGGTTGAGCTGATTGACCGCTTCGGTCTGCTGCCCGACCCGGCGCGCAACCTGATGGATATTGCCCATCTGCGGTTGCAGGCCCAGCAGCTTGGGGTGCGTAAAATCGAGGGGAATGAGAAAGGCGGCATCATTGAGTTCGCCGAGAAGAACCATGTCGATCCGGTATGGCTTATCGGTCTGCTGCAAAAGCAGCCGCAGCATTTCCGCCTCGATGGCCCTACCCGCCTGCGCTTTATGGAAGATCTCAGCGAGCGCAAAACCCGCATGGAGTGGGTGCGTAACTTTATGAACCAGCTGGCGGAGAACCGCGCCGCCTGATGGTCACGCCACCCGCGCCCGCGGGTGGCTTTCGCTAATCTTTACAAAATATTTCAAAGCGCAGGCACTTCCCTACACGCCCCTCCCCCATACTTTGTCCCCAAATAAACACGCTATGCCCAATTGTCGGGAGATAAGGGTCATGATCAAAACATTGCGAACGTCATACTGGTTGGCGTCGCTGACGCTCGCGGCGCTGTTAAGCGCCCTGCCCGCACAGGCAAACACCTGGCCACTGCCCGCGGCGGGGAGCCGTCTGGTGGGCGAAAACGCGTTTCACGTCGTGGAGAACGACGGCGGGTCGCTGGAAGCCATTGCGAAAAAATATAACGTCGGCTTCCTCGCGCTGCTGCAGGCCAACCCAGGCGTAGACCCTTACGTTCCGCGCGCCGGGAGTGTGCTGACCATTCCGCTGCAAACCCTGCTGCCAGATGCGCCGCGCGAGGGCATCGTGATCAACCTCGCCGAGCTGCGCCTCTACTACTACCCGCCGGGCACCAACAGCGTCACCGTCTATCCCATCGGCATTGGTCAGCTGGACAGCAACACCCTGACGCCGACCATGGTCACCACGGTGTCTGACAAACGCGCCAACCCGACCTGGACCCCGACCGCGAATATTCGTGCCCGCTATAAGGCCAAAGGGATCGATCTGCCGGCGGTCGTTCCGGCCGGGCCAGATAACCCGATGGGCCACCATGCCATTCGTCTGGCGGCCTACGGCGGCGTTTATCTGCTGCACGGTACCAATGCGGACTTCGGTATCGGAATGCGCGTCAGCTCCGGGTGTATCCGCCTGCGCGATGCCGACATTCTGGCGCTGTTCAACGCCGTGAAGCCGGGTACCAAAGTGAATATCATTAATACGCCGATCAAGGCCTCGGTGGAGCCGGACGGCAGACGCCTGGTGGAAGTACATCAGCCGCTGTCTAAACGTCTCGAGGACGATCCTAAAACGCTGCCTATCGTGCTGAACGCGGCGATGAGCAGCTTTAAAGCCGATGCCAGCACCGATGCGGTGACCATGGAGCATGCGATGGACGTACGCTCCGGGATGCCGGTTGATGTTTCGGCCCACGTTCCGGCCCTCGCCAACGCTATCTGAGCCATACGCCAGCCATAAAAAAAGCCCTGCATAGCAGGGCTTTTTCGTCACAGCGATTCGCGGATTATTTATAGATAACCGCGGTACCGTGCAGGGTGTTCGGACCGGTCACTGAGGTGATACGGAAGGAGCTGGCGCCCATCTCTTCCGCTTTCTGTGCCAGCTGGTCTTCCAGCGACCCCAGGTTGGTGCCGGCAGTGGCGGAAATTGTGCCTACCGCCTGCTGGTTAGCGGGGGTGGACTGAACTTCTACCGCAGCGAGGCTTGCGAAAGAAAGTGAACTTAACAGCGCAGCAGTAAACAAAGCAGTAATGGTTTTCATATTTGTAGCCCTATCGCAGGTGAATGAATGTCGTTAATTAATTAACTTAACGATCGATAAACAAATGATAGATGCGATCCCGGTCACAGGTCAACCCTTATTTATAATGATCGTTAATTAATTTATAAAGACGAGATAATTCAGATAGATAGCCTGAAATTATTTTTCGTAACCAGGGCTGGTACCGACAGGGTAAACTTTTTATAATGAATAACACATCACAACCAGGGGTTAACGGCACTATGACAACCGACGCACCGAACTGCGCAAAAAAAAGCCGTGGCCGACCTAAAGTGTTCGACAGGGAAGCGGCGCTTGATAAGGCCATGACACTCTTCTGGCAGCACGGCTATGAAGCAACCTCCCTCGCCGATCTGGTGGAAGCCACCGGGGCGAAGGCGCCTACGCTGTACGCCGAGTTCACGAATAAAGAGGGGCTGTTCCGCGCGGTACTGGATCGCTATATCACCCAGTTCGCCGCTAAGCAGGAAGCTCAGCTGTTCTGCGATGACAAAACGCTGGAGCAGGCGCTGTCGGACTACTTCTCCGCGGTCGCTGCCTGCTTTACCAGCGCTGATACGCCGGCTGGCTGCTTTATCATTACCACCTCCTCTGCGCTGGCCGCCTCGTCGGAACAGGTCGCCTGTACCATCAAAGCGCGGCACGCCATGCAGGAGCAGACGCTGGTGCGTTTCCTCGATGACCGTCGTGATAAGGGCGAACTGCCGGCAGACTGTGACACCACCGGGCTGGCGCGCTACCTGTGCTGCCTGCTGCAGGGGATGTCCGTCAGCGCGCGTGAAGGGGCCTGCTTCGCGGCGCTAAGCGGCGTGGCGGACACCACGCTGCGCATTCTGCCGGAGCTGATTGCCGCCTATCGCCCTCGCTAAATTCCACAGCAAGATTGCGGGAATACATTATATAAAATGATTAATCGCGTACTGTTATCAGGGCGCGATTTTTTTCTGCCGCCGTCTCCTGCCCTTCTCACGTCCCATCTGTAAGCCCATCAGCATTATGATAGGTACAGGCTATCTCAGCTATTGCTAAAATCTATTAAATATATCTTTTGAGTTAACTATGCTTTTAGACATTGTGATGATTATTTCACTGCTAATGAATCATTACTCAGGACGAAGTCAGAAAAACGCATCCGGATGATGACATTAACCGCAGCTAAGGATGCCTTAACGTTCGGCTCTGGCGGTATTTAAGCCTTTATTACGGACAACAAGGTTTGCAGTTTGGCTATTCACATGCAGAAGGATGATGGAAATGATTATGCTATTACCATTATTTAAGGTGTTAATAGTAATAACATTATTATTTGGCCTGTGGTTGGTTTGTGGTGGTTCTGTGATTTTCGCTTTTATCTCAATTTTGATCACTGGGTGCTTGCTTATCCGCCCACACAGCCTGATTTAACGGCACGCATCTGGCCGCTGAATAACAAAAAACCTTACGTTTGACGGCGTAAGGTTTTTTATTATTCAAAAAAGCGCCCCTCTGCCTGAGCGCAAGAGGGGCGAACGCACATAACGCTTGTTATGCTTTATTATTCAGTATCAGCTGACCGTTGCTGTCGAGCGGGATCTGGGTACCCGGATCGCTGTCCATACGGATTTTGCCTTGCTGTTCGCCGATGCGGTAGGTCACGTCATAGCCCAGCATTTTCTCTGATTTGTCGTAGACGGTTTTGCAGCGCTGCTGTGTGCTGGTATAGGTATCGCCTTCCTGCAGCGAGCCCTGCACCTGGTTACCGGCATAGCCGCCGCCCAGCGCACCGACCACCGTCGCCACGTCTTTACCACGCCCGCCTCCGAACTGATGACCAATCACCCCGCCCGCGACGGCGCCCAGCACCGAGCCGGCAATGCGGTGTTCATCCTGCACCGGGCGACGATGCGTCACCGTGACGTTACGGCACTCCTGACGCGGCGTTTTCACCGTCTCTTTGATCGGTGTGGCGGAGACCACCTGCGCATACTGCGGCGAACGATCGAATACATTGAGGCTTGCGACCGCAGCCACACCGAGTGCGGCCGCTACGCCGATGCCGATACCCGCTAACATTGATTTATTCACAGTAGAACCTCCTCGCTGCGCTAATGGTCATCATATTGCAACTGAAAAGGTGTAACGGCATATCAGAATCAGACGCAAAATAGCGGAATTTATTGCAGCGGGGCGTGTTTAGGAGAACTCTGAGGCGCTGAGCGCCGTATGGCGGGATTTTGTGCTTAATGCCCTGTCCTTTGCAGGACAGGGCGCGGGGCTTAGTGCAGCTTGAGACGCGGGCGAATAACGCGGTTGATACTGCCCACCAGCATCATCAGGCCGGTCTTCATGTAACCATGCAGCGCGATCTGATGCATACGGTAGAGCGAGATGTACACCAGACGCGCCATGCGCCCTTCAACCATCATCGAGCCGCGCATCAGGTTACCCATCAGGCTGCCCACGGTGGAGAACTTCGACAGCGACACCAGCGACCCGTGATCCTTATAGACATAGGCCTTCAACGGCTTGCCCTTGAGCTGCGCCAGAATGTTATGCTGGGCGCAGGATGCCATCTGGTGCGCGGCCTGGGCGCGCGGCGGGACGAATCCCCCTTCCGGACGAGCGCACGAGGCGCAGTCGCCGATGGCGAAAATATCAGGATCGCGGGTGGTTTGCAGCGTCGGCTCAACCACCAGCTGATTGATGCGGTTGGTTTCCAGCCCGCCAATCTCCTTCATAAAGTCCGGCGCTTTGATGCCAGCGGCCCAGACCATCAGATCGGCCTTGATGTACTCGCCGTCTTTGGTGTTCAGGCCGTTCGCATCGGCGCTGGTCACCATGGTATTGGTCAGCACGCGCACGCCCAGCTTGGTCAGCTCGTTGTGCGCTGCGCTGGAGATACGCGGCGGCAACGCCGGCAGAATACGCTCCCCGGCTTCCACCAGCGTCACGTTCAGCGCTTCGTTGGTCAGCCCTTTATACCCGTAGCTGTGTAGCTGTTTAACCGCGTTATGCAGCTCGGCGGAAAGCTCCACGCCGGTTGCCCCGCCGCCAACGATAGCGATGTTCACTTTGCCGCTGGCGCCCAGGTTGGCGGAATATTTCAGGAACAGGTTGAGCATCTCCTGATGGAAACGTCGCGCCTGATGCGGGTTATCCAGGAAGATACAGTGATCCTTCACGCCTGGGGTGTTGAAGTCGTTGGAGGTACTGCCCAGCGCCATCACCAGCGTGTCATAGGGAATTTTGCGCTCGGCGACCAGCAGCTCGCCCTTCTCGTCGCGCAGTTCGGCGAGGGTCAGGGTTTTGCTTTCGCGATTGATGTCCACCACGGAACCCAGCTGGAACTGGAAGTGATGGTTACGGGCGTGCGCCAGATAGCTCAGCGCGTCCACGCCTTCATCCAGTGAGCCGGTAGCCACTTCGTGCAGCAGCGGTTTCCACAGGTGACTGTGGTTGCGATCCACCAGCGTAACTTTGGCTTTTTTGCTGCGGCCAAGCTTATGACCGAGCTGCGTTGCCAGTTCCAGCCCGCCTGCACCGCCGCCGACAATGACGATCTTTCTTAATGGCGTAGTCAACGTGACCCCCTTAAAATATTAACCAATTGTTAAGTTAAAGTTATAAAAATAACCCTGAATTAACAATGGTTTAGATACCTTAAATCTGTTAACAGCTCTGAGAATATCACGATCGGTGCATTGGTCATACCAAATTTGACATACATCAATTATTAATGCTTAAAAGATAGACAAATCCTAGAGAATGGCGTTTAGCAGACGAAAAAAAAGGCCAGCGCTGCGCTGGCCTGTTTCACGGATAACGACTTAGCCGAGGGTTTTGAACGCCTTGATGCGCTGCAGGTGCGGGGAGATATTCTTGAACTTATGCCCCTGCTCTTCATCCCAGACGATTTCATAGTAGTGGTGCAGCAGCGCGGCGGAGCGCTGGCTGTCCAGGGCTTCATCCTGACGGGAGAGGATGGCCAGACAGCGGTCGCGGTTCTTCTCCCGGAAGTTTTCCACGCACTTGGTGGCGATGTCGATGTACTCTTCCGGGCGATCGATCTTGCCCTCCATGTTCTCTTCCGGGAACAGGTTCGGGTTGAAGATCACCTGCCGCATGTCGCACAGGAAACCGATCCGCTCGGCCCAGAAGCCCCCCAGCCCGACGCCGCAGATAAGCGGACGCTCATCGACGCTCAGCTGCAGCATTTTATCCACTTCACGCAGCAAGTGCTGCATGTCGTGTTTCGGGTGCCGGGTACTGTAGCTGATGAGCCTGACGTCCGGATCGATGAACTGCAGCTGCAGCACTTTCTCGTGGTTACCGGGGCTGTTCGAATCGAAACCGTGTAAATAGATAATCATCGTATCCTCACCATGTCAGCCAGCCCGTCGGGCCAGATTCAGCGGGCGCTTTTCGCCGCTTCCCACCGCTCGTGAAGCTGCGTCAACGCCGCATTGGCGGCTTTCCAGCGCGCGGATGCCATCAGCTCCTGACGGGTAAAAGAGCCGGTATGATACAAATTTGTAACACGTCCGGCATTGATCGGAGACAGGTTATCCAGCACGCTCACTGCGCCTTTACGATTATTGCAGACCAGGATCATATCGCAACCTGCATCCAGCGAGGCCTGCCCGCGCTCGGCGTAGCTTCCCATCACCGCGGCGCCCTCCATAGACAAATCGTCAGAGAAGATTACCCCGTCGAAGCCCAGCTCGTTACGCAGCACCGTCTGCAGCCAGTAAGGTGAGCCGCTGGCCGGACGCGGATCGGCTTGCGGATAAATCACGTGGGCCGGCATGATGGCATCGAGCTTGTTGCGGGTAATCAGCGTGCTGAATACCGACATATCGTGTTGGCGAAGCGTCTCAAGCGGACGGGGATCGACCGGCGTCTCCTTGTGAGAGTCCGCCGTCACGGCACCGTGCCCGGGGAAATGTTTGCCGGTGGTTTTCATGCCCGCCTCGTGCATGCCGTCGATAAAGCGCGTGGCCATCCTCAGCGCCCGATCAGGCGCGTCGTGCCAGGCGCGCTCGCCGATGGCCGCGCTGATATGGCCGACATCCAGTACCGGCGCGAAGCTGATATCAATGTCCATCGCAATCATTTCGCAGGCCATCAGCCAGCCGGCCTCCTGAGCCAGTTGACCTCCCTGCTCTTCACCCAGCAGCGCAAAGAAGGACTGCGCGGCCGGCAGACGGGTAAAACCTTCGCGAAAACGCTGTACGCGCCCGCCCTCCTGATCCACCGCCACCACCAGGCGATGACGCGACGCGGCGCGGATCTGACGCACCAGCTCGCGCAGCTGCTCGGGATCGTGATAGTTGCGGGTAAACAGGATAAGCCCGCCCACCAGCGGATGCTGTAAAATTTCGCGCTCTTCGGCATCCAGCTCAAAGCCTGCCACATCCAACATTACCGGACCCACATCCACCTCTCTCGTTATGTTACGTCGCCCGCACCTGGCGCCAGGCCTCATCGGCAAGGGCGATAAATTGTTGTTGCTGCGTTTGCGCAAAGCGCTCTTCATACCAGCCGGCCATCAGCATGGCGACCCACGGCTGCCAGCGGGCAACCTGCTGCCGCAGCGTGCTTTCGCGGATGCCCGCCAGACGGGCGTAGGCGGTAACCAGCGCGGCCCGCGTCGCGTCGTCGCACCAGACGGCGGCCAGCTCCAGCGCGATATCACCGTCCCCGGCGTACTCCCAGTCGATGAGCCGCGGCGTCTCCTCCTGCCACACCAGATTTCCCGGGTGGACATCCATATGCAACGGCGCAAGCCGCAGCGGCTGCGGTTCACCCTGACGTGTCAGCCTGTTGAGCCGACGCAGCCAGAAGGGTGTACGCCGGCCCGGCGCGCTGTGTTGCCAGTAGCGGTGCAGCAGCGGCAGGAGCGTGATGCGCCAGCCGAAACGTCGCTGGGCATGGAGATGATACAGCAAGGCCGCCAGTTGCGGCATTGGGGGGAGCGTGCTTTTTACCTCGCCCGGCAGATAGTTAAGCATCAGCCAGTCGCCGTCGAGACAGTGAACGCGCGGTGCGATATCCACGGGTAGCTGGCGCAGCGCCCGATAGAGACGCGCGAAGGCATAGCGCGGCACCGCGTCGCGATTTCGGCGGCGCAGCAGGCGTTTTCCCTGTGGGGTGTCGAGCAGCAGGCTGCCACCACTCAATCCCTGGAGCGCAGAAAGCGAACCGGCGGCTTGCGCCGCCGGAAAATGCCGGGTTAAAAACGTATCCAGCGATACGTCACTGGGTCTGCTGTACGGCACCTTTACCTGACCAGATAATTTCGCCGGTTTGCACCAGCATCAGCTGCATTTGCAGGGTTGGCGCATTCACGTTGCCGGTAGCATTGCTGTAAAGCACGTACTGCGCGCCGACATTGCGGGCGATGCCAATTGCTTTACTGCGCGATCCGAGACTATCCTGCGACGACAGGCCAAGCTGCTGTTTCGCCTGGGCCAGCTGCTGCGCCGAGACCAGCGTGAATTTCCCGTTGTTGCCGAGGGCGCCGTGCAGCGCTTCGGTCGCCGGGCCGCTTTGCAGCGAACCGTTAGTGCGGTTGTTCACGCTGTCCACCAGCAGCACGCTGCCGGCATTGACGCCGTCGGCCTGCAACATCTTACCGACCATCGGCTGCATGGCGCCGTTCCAGTCGTAGTGACGGACTTTCGGCTCTGGCGTGGCAGGCTGCGGCTGTTCGGTAATCGGACCCGGCTGTGACGGCACCGGTGGGATCTCAGGCACGCCTGGCAAGGTTGGCTGACCTGGCTGCGGCTGGGTGGTGCCAGGTTTGGCCTCATCAACCGGCGCTGGCTTCTGCTCGCCCTGCATCACACAGCCCGATAAAATCACCGCTACCGACGTCAGTAGCGCATAACGACAAATTTCCCTAATCAAGTTTCACCTCTTAGAGATACAAATAGAGACGGACTTTCCGTGCGCCCAGATAGTGGGAGCTGGCAAAGATGGCAACACTCGAATGCGCCGGAACGGTTACGCTGCGGGGCGCTTCAAGCGGGTGCATTTCGAGCCCTTTCGCGTCATACCAGTAGAAACGGTAGTTCACCGTCACCGGTTTGTCCCTTTCATTGTAAAGTGTGGAGGACGCGGAGGGCGTAATATTTTCAATAGAATACTCCGGTTTTTGCGCGGTAATCCCCGCCGCCAGCACCGATGACTCCATCACCAGCGTCTGATCGTCATTCACCGGAATTTGCGGCGACGAGCCGCAGCCCACCAGCGCAAAGGCAAGCAGCAACGGAACGATGCGTCCGCCCGTCATCTTAGTGACCCTTATGCGAGAGCATCGGCCCCAGCGCGTGGCCGCCCACCAGATGCATATGAATGTGGTACACCTCCTGCCCGCCGTGACGATTGCAGTTGACGATCAGACGATAGCCATCTTCCGCGATGCCTTCCTGACGTGCGATTTTTGCCGCCACGGTAAACATCCGGCCAAGCGCCTGCTCGTGCTCGGCGCTAACGTCATTCACGGTTGGTATCAGCACGTTGGGAACGATCAGAATATGCGTAGGTGCCTGAGGAGAGATATCGCGGAACGCGGTGACAAGCTCATCCTGAAAAATGACATCCGCTGGAATCTCGCGGCGGATAATTTTACTAAAAATCGTTTCTTCGGTCATGTGTAGTCCCTCTTTTATCGTTCATAGAGTATGAGCGACAGTCTCGCATCCTTTCAACCTTTGACCGGTTTTTCTTTATATCGCCAGTGGTTAGTTACGCCCTGTGCTCGCCGTCTGGCTTTCTTTATCACGTGATGTAAGAGGATGAGACCCGAAGTGACTGTTACAGCTCTTACATTTGTTTACAGCGGTAAGACTAATGATTATAGTTCTCATTTTTATTGACACCGGAAAGTTCATTCAGTAATTCGCGATATCTATTCATCAGCAGCGGATGCCTCGGAAGAGATACGTAGACAATAACCAGATGCGCACAGCATCCTTCTTCTTAAGGGTTAAACATGGCTTTTAATGCAACTCGCGCCCGGGGCTTCTCGCCGGTGTCGCATCTTCCTTCCCTGCTCGCGTTGAGCATTGCCAGCGCGCTGGCCGCACCTGCTGCGTTTGCGGCGCCCAATGACACCATCGTGGTGGATGCCTCCTCGGCGAACGCGGCAGCGGACGAGTCGCACGACTACAGCGTGAAAGCCACCGCTGCCGGTACGAAAATGATGATGATTCAGCGCGATATTCCGCAGTCGGTGAGCATCATCAGCGAGCAGCGCATGCAGGATCAGCAGCTGGATACGCTGGGGGATGTCCTCGCGAATACCACCGGTATCACCGCAAGCCAGGCCGACTCTGACCGTGTTTCTTACTATTCTCGCGGCTTCGAAATCGACAACTACATGGTTGACGGTATTCCTACCTATTTTGAATCACGCTGGAATCTGGGCGATGCGCAGTCTGATACCGCCCTGCTGGAGCGCGTGGAAGTGGTACGCGGCGCAACCGGCCTGATGAGCGGCACGGGTAACCCGTCGGCCTCCATTAACATGGTGCGCAAGCATGCCGACAGCCGCGAATTCAAAGGTAACGTCTCTGCTGAATACGGCAGCTGGAATAAGCAACGCTACGTGGTAGACGTACAGTCGCCGTTGACCGAAGACGGGCGCATTCGTGGCCGTGTGGTTACCGGTTATCAGGATAACGACAGCTGGCTTGACCGTTACAACCAGCAGAAAAAATTCTTCTACGGCGTGCTGGATGCCGATCTGACCGAGGCAACCAGCCTCTCAGTGGGTTACGAGTACCAGCAGATCAATGTTAACAGCCCGACCTGGGGCGGCCTGCCGCGCTGGAGCACCACAGGTAACCCGATTCGTTTCGATCGCAGCCGCAGTACCGCGCCGGACTGGGCGTACAATGATAAAGACATGGATAAAGTGTTCGTGACGCTGAAGCAGCGTTTCGACAACAACTGGGAAGCCACGCTTAACGGCACGCACACGGAAACCAAACTCGACGGGCGCACGGCCTACATCGACTCGGTGGTGGATCAGTCCACCGGCAGACTTGAAAGTATCTATGGGCCAGGCTTCATGGTCGGCGGCACCGGGTACAACACCGGTAAGCGTAAAGTTGATGCGCTGGATCTCTATGCCAGCGGGCCTTACGAGCTTCTGGGCCGCGAGCATCAGCTGATGGTGGGCGCGAACTACAGCAAGCAGCATAACCGTTACCTCAACTCCTGGGCTAACCTCTATGCCGATGAAGTGGGCAATTTTGGCAATTACAACGGCACTATCCCTGAGACCAACTGGGGCGATCTGGCGCTGGCCCAGGAAGATAAGATTCACATCAAATCGGCCTATACCGCGACGCGTATTTCCCTCGCCGATCCGCTGCATCTCATTGTGGGCGCTCGCTACACCAAATGGAGCACCGATACCCTGACGCAGCACATGGAGAAGAACAATACTACGCCGTACGCGGGCCTGGTGCTGGATCTCGACGATAACTGGTCGACCTACGCCAGCTACACTTCCATCTTCCAGCCGCAGACGGTGCGTGACATCAGCGGCAAATATCTGGCACCGATCACCGGTAAAAACTATGAGCTGGGCGTGAAATCGGACTGGATGAACAGCCGTCTGACCACCTCTCTGGCGGTGTTCCGTATTGAGCAGGACAACCTGGGCGTCAGCACCGGTCAGCCGATCCCAGGCACCGCGGGCGAAACGGCTTACCGGGGTGAGGACGGAACGGTGAGTAAGGGCGTGGAGCTGGAAGTTAACGGCGCCTTGACCGATAACTGGCAGATGACCTTCGGGGCTACCCGCTACGTCGCCACCGACAGCGAAGGCAATGCGGTCAACGCCAACCTGCCTCGTACCAGCCTCAAGCTCTTTACCAGCTACCGCCTGCCGATGCTGCAGGACCTGACGCTGGGCGGCGGCGTGAACTGGCAGAATCATACCTACACCTACGTGAACACGGGCTTCGGCACCTTCCGCGCCGATCAGGGCAGCTACGCGCTGGTCAATCTGTTCGGTCGTTATCAGGTCACAAAGGAACTCTCGGTTCAGGCAAACATCAACAACCTGCTTGATAAAGAGTACGACACCAACGTTGAACAGTCGTACATCTACGGTGCTCCGCGTAACGTCTCACTTACCGCAAACTACAGCTTCTGATCGTTCCGCTTAACGAATTCAGGGAGCCTTCCGGCTCCCTTTTTTTATGCCTGCAGAGTGCGGTGCATTCTTCTGACAGCGCCGTCTTCATGCCGGGAAGCGCGGCGTCGGTTATGACCATGCGATACCGTATGGCTTGACGCGCCAGCGCGCGCCATATTGCGCCCATAAAAAAGGGAGGCCAGTGGCCTCCCTTAGTCTCCCCAACCTTTATGGCTTAACTGTTACGGATGTACTCATCCATTTCAGTTTTCAGGTTATCGGATTTGGTGCCGAAGATAGCCTGCACACCAGAACCCGCAACCACTACCCCTGCCGCGCCCAGCTTTTTCAGGCCAGACTGGTCAACTTTAGACACGTCGGCCACGCTGACGCGCAGACGGGTGATGCACGCATCAAGGTTAGTGATGTTTTCTTTACCGCCGAAGGCTGCCACCAGAGCCGGTGCCATTTCGCTGGTCCCTGTTGCTTTGGTGTCTTCGGTTGCATCTTCACGACCCGGGGTTTTCAGGTCCAGCGCTTTGATCAGCACGCGGAAGATGGTGTAGTACACCACGGCGTAGCCTGCACCCACAATCGGGAACAGCCACAGCTTGCTGCTGTTACCAGACAGCACGATGAAGTCGATCAGACCGTGGGAGAAGGAGGTACCGTCACGCATACCCAGCAGGATACAGATCGGGAAGGCCAGACCTGCCAGAATCGCGTGGATAACGTACAGGATCGGCGCCACGAACATGAAGGAGAACTCGATCGGCTCGGTAATACCGGTCAGGAACGAGGTCAGCGCCGCGGAGATCATGATACCGCCGACTTTAGCGCGGTTTTCCGGCTTCGCTGAGTGCCAGATGGCAATCGCGGCAGCCGGCAGGCCGTACATTTTGAACAGGAAGCCGCCAGAGAGCATGCCCGCAGTCGGGTCGCCCGCCATGTAGCGCGGGATATCGCCGTGGAACACCTGACCTGCTGCGTTGGTGTATTCGCCGATCTGCATCTGGAAAGGCACGTTCCAGATGTGATGCAGACCAAACGGCACCAGACAGCGCTCTACGAAACCGTAGATGCCAAAGGCAACTACCGGGTTCTGATAGGCGGCCCACTGGGAGAACGCCTGGATAGCGGAACCAATCGGTGGCCAGATGAAGGACAGGATAACGCCGGTGAAGATCGCCGCCAGACCAGAGATGATCGGTACGAAGCGTTTACCCGCGAAGAAGCCCAGATATTCAGGAAGCTTAATGCGGTAGAAACGGTTGAACATGTAGGCTGCAATCGCACCGGAGATGATCCCGCCCAGTACACCGGTATCAGCCAGGTGTTCCGACGCAATCTGCTCGGGTGGAAGGTGCAGAACCAGCGGTGCCACGACCGCCATGGTTTTCACCATTATGCCGTAGGCGACTACCGCGGCCAGCGCAGAAACGCCGTCGTTATTGGTAAAGCCCAGCGCCACGCCGATTGCGAAGATAAGCGGCATGTTGGCGAAGACAGAACCGCCCGCTTCCGCCATAACGTGGGAAACCACGGCTGGCAGCCAGCTGAAGTTTGCGGAACCGACGCCCAGCAGGATACCTGCGATAGGCAGTACGGAGACCGGCAGCATCAGCGATTTACCCACCTTTTGCAGGTTAGCAAATGCATTCTTAAACATAATTGAGAGTGCTCCTGAGTATTTGTGCTTTTTTACGCTTATCACGCATCGCCTGCGGGGAGATACAGGCCATAAAAACGGGGCATCTGAGCGCCCTTTATTTATTACGCAGAGTAAAATAAATCGCGTTTTTTTTGTTTGACGGCAATCACGTTTCCGCAAGCACCGTCAGAAAAACTTATATTTCTTTACATTTAGAACGCTGAATTCACGTCAGAAATGGGCTCGCGGCCAGGATTTCGGCGGTGAACTCTACGCGCTTTACCGTTTAATTACGAGCCATAAAATAATTACCAGGATCACGACTTCTGCAGGCGGGAGGGATCGATATGGAACAGCGTCGCGAAATTCTCGGTAGTCGCGGCCGCCAGTTCATCAACCGAAACGCCCTTCAGCACCGCCATGTACTCAGCCACATCGCGCACGTAAGCCGGCTGATTCTCTTTTCCGCGATGCGGGACCGGCGCCAGATATGGCGAATCCGTCTCCACCAGTAGGCGATCAAGCGGCACATAACGTGCGGCGTCGCGCAGCTGTTCCGCGTTCCTGAAGGTGACAATCCCCGAAAACGAGATGTAAAAACCCATATCCAGCAGTTTCCCGGCGGTTTCCCTGTCTTCAGTGAAACAGTGTAGTACGCCCCCGCAATCCGTCACCTTTTCCTCACGCAAAATCGACAGTGTGTCCTCCCGGGCGTCGCGGGTATGCACGATGACCGGTTTGTTCAGTTCGCGACCGATGCGGATGTGGTGACGAAAGGAGTGCTGCTGGCGTTCTTTGGTTTCCGGGGTATAGAAGTAATCAAGGCCGGTTTCGCCCAGCGCTACGACTTCTTCATGGGCTGCAAGCTCGCGCAGCGTCTCGGGATCGTACTCTTCATCCTGATTGAGCGGGTGCACGCCACAGGAGAATGCCACGTTATCGCGCTGACCAATCAGCTCGCGCATCGCGGTGTAGCCCGGCAGCGTGGTGGCTACCGCCAGGAAAAAGTTCACGTCGCGCGCGGCGGCCTTGGCCAGCACATCGTCCACGCTGTGGTGCAGTGTCTGGTAGTCCAGGCCGTCAAGATGGCAGTGGGAGTCGACTAAAAACATAATGTCTCTCTACAAATGATAGGTGGGTCGGGGAGCGTCTGACGTAAGCATCTGCTCCCAGGAGAGCAGCAGATCGGTCAACAGGAGTTCGCGGTTTACGCCCGCGACCCGCAACAGCTGCTCGCGGGTGCGAAACAGCGAGTGTAAAAAGTTTTGCAGCTGGGGCAGCGACAGGCCGGCGGCGAGCTGCTCAACCAGCGGTTGTTGGTCGGCGTTCGCCAGCCAGCGCGCGGCACCCTGCTGCCATTTCAGCGCGTCAAGGAGCAGCGTGGAGAGCCAGTAGAGGCGCATCGGCGCGCTGTCGTGGTTAAGCCCGGCGAGCAGCGCCAGGAAATCACGCCGTGATAACGCGTCGCCCAGGGCGCTGCACAGCTGCTGACGCGCCGCGCGGGCATCATCCTCAAGCAGCGTTAGGGCCGCCGCCGGCGCGCCGCCGCTTAAGCGCAGCGCAGCTTTGAGTTCGTCCGGGGTGGCGGACTTCTCACGTGCCAGCCAGGCCTGGGCGTAGCGCTCTTCCGGAACCGGAATGTGCCAGTAGAAGCAGCGGCTGCGCAGCGTAGGGAGCAGGTTTTCCGGCGCGTGGCAGCCCAGCAAAAACCAGGTGTTTTCCGGCGGCTCTTCGAGGGTTTTCAGCAGCGCATTGGCCGCCGCTTCGGTAAGCAGCGCGGCATCCGCAATCCACACCACCTTTGCGCCGCCGAGACGGGCGTGCTCATAAAGCTTTTCGCTGACGTCGCGCACGGCGTCGATGCCGAGGCTAGCCTTACCCTTCTCCGGCTCGATACGATAATGGTCCGGATGGGTACCGGCCTGCATCAGCTGGCAGCTCCGGCAGACGTTACAGCTTTTAAACCCATCCGGCTGCTGACACATCAGCCAGCGTCCGAGAGCGTAAATCAGCGCATCGTCGCCCATACCGGGCTGGGCGTGGATCAGTAACGCATGGTGTCCGCGCCCGGCCTGATGCTGGGAGATCAGATGCTCAAACGACGGGCGCAACCACGGATAGCATTTCATCAGCCCTGCGCCTCCATCCAGCGCACCACCGTATCGCGAATGTCCTGCGAGACCTGCTCCAGAGAACGGGTGGCGTCGATGGTTTTGATCGACGGCGTGGAGGCCGCCAGCGCCAGATAGCGGGCGCGGGTACGGTTGAAGAAGTCGAGCGACTCCTGCTCGATGCGATCCAGCTCGCCACGGGCGCGGGCGCGCTTCAACCCGACTTCCGGCGTAACGTCCAGATAGAGCGTCAGATCCGGGGCAAAGTCGCCCAGCACCGCCTGGCGCAGGGTGGCAAGCATATCGGCATCAATACCACGTCCGCCGCCCTGATAGGCCTGGGTCGACAGATCGTGACGATCGCCGATGACGCACGCGCCGCGCGCCAGGGCGGGCTTAATGACCGTCTCCACCAGCTGCACGCGTGCGGCATAAAACAGCAGCACTTCCGCGCGCTCGGTGATGGTCTCATCCCCGACGGATTTGATATCGAGCACCAGACTGCGCAGTTTTTCTGCCAGCACCGTCCCACCCGGTTCACGGGTAAACACCAGGTCGGTGACTCCGTGCGCCTGCAACGTTTCGATCACCAGGTTGCGGGCCGTGGTTTTCCCGGCGCCCTCCAGCCCTTCGATAACGATAAATTTACTTCTCATTCTTGCCCTTAAGCGCTTTCAGATAGGCCTGCACGGCCTGGTTATGGCTCGCGAGGTTGGTGGTAAACGCGTGACCGCCCTTCCCGTCAGCGACGAAATAGAGATACGAGGTTTTTGCCGGGTGCGCGGCGGCGTTCAGGGATGCCTGGCCCGGCATGGCGATCGCACCCGGCGGTAAACCAGAGATGATATAGGTATTGTACGGGGTCGGCGTCTCAAGATCCTTCCGCGTGATGTTCCCGGTATAGTTCTCGCCCATGCCGTAGATCACCGTCGGATCGGTTTGCAGGCGCATGCCGATACGCAGGCGGTTAATAAAGACCGACGCCACCTGATCGCGCTCGCTGGCGACCGCGGTTTCTTTTTCAATGATCGATGCCATGGTCACCAGCTGATTTTTATCCTGGTACGGCAGATCCTTCGCCCGCCCTTCCCAGGCCTCATCCACCGCGTTGACCATTTTTTCATGGGCGCGTTTAAGGATGGTCACATCGGTGGTATGGGCGGTGTAAGACCAGGTATCTGGCCAGAACCAGCCCTCTACCCACTCCGGGTTCTCAATTCCCACCGCGCTGGCGACGGTCTGGTAGCTGTTGTCTTTCAGCGTGTGCTGAATATAGGGCGCGTCGTGCAGCTGCTTGAGCCAGTCGCTCAGGCGCATGCCTTCCACCAGGCGCAGCGGGAACTGTGCCTCTTTGCCGCTGGCCAACAGGCGCAGGGCATCCCGCACCGTCATATCGGGCGTGAATCGGTACGTCCCGGCCTTGAATTTTGCCAGCTCTGGCTCGACCCGCAGCAGCCACTGAAACACGCGCGGACGGGTTATCACTTTCTCATCGTAGAGCTGCGCGCCAAGCGCGATACGTCCGGTGCCCGGTTTCAGGGTGAAAATGTGCTCTTCTTTTATCGCAACCTTGCTGTCAGCAAGCTGGTGCACTTTCCACAGACCAACGCCGGCCGCGATCCCAAGGACAACCAGTAAGAGCAAAGCGAAACGTAACATCTTCTTCATGACGGTATCGGTCACTCACAGTGTGGGGCTAAAAATTGGTAAAGCTCGCGCGAGACCCAGGTTCTGTTTTCAAACGCGCCGACCGGCACCAGCGGCATCAGGGCGTTACACAGGATCACCTCATCGGCCGTATCAAGCGTCGCGACAGTTTCGCTTACCTCATTGACCTGCCATGCGCTGTGCTGCAGGCAGGATAAAATACGCTGGCGCATCAGGCCGTTGACGCCTGCCTGATCGAGTCGGGGCGTGAACACCACCCTGCCCTTGCGCCAGAATAAATTAGCCGCACAGCATTCCGTAAGCCACCCGTCGCTGTCAAGCACCAGCGCTTCGTCTGCACCGGACTGGTCAAGATGAGAGCGAATCAGCACCTGTTCAAGGCGATTGAGGTGCTTGAGCCCGGCCAGAGAGGGGTTGCGGCCAAGTCGAATCGGGCTGAGTGTCAGGGTAATGCCACGCTCGCGCCACTGCGCGTAATGAGTCGGTAACGGGGAGACGCTCAGCAGCCGCGTTGGTGCCGTACAGCTCGCGGTACTATAGCCACGCCCGCCGCTTCCACGGCTGATAATGACTTTCAGCACCCCTTCGCGATGCTCCTCCGCTAACGCCACCATCTCGGTGTTCAGCTCAGCCCACGCGCTAAAGGGAATCAACAGGCGTTCGCAGGCCTGCTTCAGGCGTTCCAGATGTGCCACAAGCAGACACACCTCGCCGTCGCGAATGCGAGCCGTGGTGAAACAGCCGTCGCCAAACTGGATAGCCCTGTCGTTTGCGGGAAGCTTCTCCTGCCATGCACCATTGATTAAGAACATCGTCGCTCCTTTCGGTAAGCGAAACAGTGTCGCAGGATGACTGAGGGGGAGCAAGCGCATAACGCGCAAGAAAAAGGCCCGCAGATGCGGGCCTTCGCAGGCAGGAATCAGACCTTTTTAAAGATCAGCGAGCCGTTGGTACCACCGAAGCCGAAGGAGTTACACAGCGTGTACTCCAGACCGCTTACCTGGCGAGCTTCGTGCGGCACGAAGTCCAGATCGCAACCCTCATCCGGGTTGTCCAGGTTGATGGTTGGCGGTACAACCTGATCGCGCAGCGCCAGGATGGAGTAGATGGACTCTACTGCACCGGCGGCACCTAACAGGTGGCCCGTCATGGATTTGGTTGAGCTGACCAGAACACGTTTTGCGTCAGCGCCAAATACCGATTTCACAGCCTGAGCTTCGGCCACATCGCCCGCAGGGGTGGATGTGCCGTGAGCGTTAACGTAGCCAATCTGACCCGGGGTAATGCCCGCATCGTTAAGAGCATTCGTCATCGCCAGCGCAGCGCCTGCGCCGTTTTCCGGCGGTGAAGTCATGTGGTAAGCATCGCTGCTCATACCAAAGCCCACGATTTCACAGTAAATTTTCGCGCCGCGTTTTTTCGCGTGATCGTACTCTTCCAGCACGATCATACCGGCGCCGTCGCCCAGTACAAAACCGTCACGATCTTTATCCCACGGACGGCTTGCCGCCTGAGGGTTATCGTTGCGGGTAGAGAGCGCACGGGCAGCGCCAAAACCGCCTACGCCAAGCGGCGTACTGGCTTTTTCTGCACCGCCGGCGACCATTGCATCGGCATCGCCGTATGCAATCATACGCGCCGCCTGGCCAATGTTATGCACGCCAGACGTACAAGCGGTCGCAATAGAGATGCTCGGCCCACGCAGACCGTACATGATGGTCAGATGACCGGCTACCATGTTCACGATCGTGGACGGAACGAAAAACGGACTGATCTTACGAGGACCGCCATGCGTAAGCGCAGTATGGTTCTCTTCGATAAGACCCAGGCCACCGATACCGGAGCCGATTGCCGCCCCAATACGGGTTGCATTCTCTTCGGTTATTTCAAGGCCTGAATCCTGCATGGCCTGAATGCCGGCGACAATTCCATATTGTATGAAGGCATCCATCTTGCGTTGATCTTTACGCGAGATGAAGTCGTCACAGTTAAAATCCTTTACTAAGCCAGCAAATTTCGTTGCATAGGCGCTAGTATCGAAATGGTCGATTAGGCTGATGCCGCTCTGACCGGCAAGGAGAGCTTTCCAGGTAGACTCTACGGTATTGCCGACAGGAGACAACATGCCCAGTCCGGTCACAACTACACGACGCTTAGACACGGTTGTCCTCCAGGGAGGGAAAAAAAATACTTGTGGGACAAAAAAAGATAAAACTCAGGCGGTCGAATGACCGCCTGGAGATGTTCACTTACGCCTGGTGACCGTTGATGTAATCAATGGCAGCCTGAACGGTGGTGATTTTCTCAGCTTCTTCGTCCGGAATCTCAGTATCAAACTCTTCTTCCAGAGCCATTACCAGCTCAACGGTGTCAAGAGAATCAGCGCCCAGGTCTTCGACAAAAGAAGCACCGTTAGTAACTTCTTCCTGCTTAACGCCCAGCTGTTCGCCGATGATTTTCTTAACGCGTTCTTCGATAGTGCTCATACTCTTAAATTTCCTATCAAAACTCGCTTTCGCGATGGTTTTCGTAGTGTATAAAATGTTGAAAAAGATGCAACTAAATCCCGGCTGGTCGAACCACGATTTTACGCTATTTTGCGGGCAATCACCCCAATAACGCAAATCATTTTACTCCCGACGACTGCAAAAATTTTAGCTTAAGTGCTTGTTAAGACAGATTTCAGTCGCTTATAACACTTTGCGGCTGAGGATTGTCTCAAATATCACCACGCTTTGTCTTTTGTTTTATCGGGACCTGGTGGTTAAACCATGTACATTCCGCCGTTGACGTGCAGAGTCTCACCAGAGATGTAACCCGCTTCGTCAGAGGCTAAAAATGCTACCGCGCTGGCGATTTCTTTTGCGTCGCCTAAACGACCCGCAGGAACCTGCGCCAGAATACCCGCACGCTGATCTTCAGACAGCGCACGCGTCATGTCCGTTTCAATAAAGCCCGGAGCAACAACGTTTACAGTAATACCGCGCGACGCGACTTCACGCGCCAGCGATTTACTGAAACCGATAAGACCCGCTTTCGCCGCAGCGTAGTTGGCCTGACCAGCATTTCCCATGGTACCGACCACAGAACCGATAGTGATAATACGACCATGACGCTTTTTCATCATAGCGCGCATTACCGCTTTTGACAGACGGAAGACCGATGTAAGGTTGGTTTCGATAATATCGTTCCACTCATCATCTTTCATCCGCATCAGAAGATTGTCGCGAGTGATACCGGCGTTATTAACCAGAATATCTACTTCGCCAAACTCTGCACGAATATTTTCCAAGACAGATTCGATAGATGCTGCATCGGTCACGTTCAGCACCAGACCTTTACCGTTATCACCCAGATAATCGCTAATGGCTTTAGCGCCGCTTTCGCTGGTCGCTGTACCTACTACCTTCGCGCCGCGGGCGACCAGGGTTTCGGCAATTGCGCGGCCAATACCACGACTTGCACCGGTAACCAGTGCCACTTTTCCTTCAAAACTCATGGTTTTCCTCGTTTATTGCTCAAGCGCCGCCGACATCGCGTCGGGCTCGTTAATCGCCGCCGCGCTCAGGGTGTCAACAATACGTTTCGTCAGACCGGTCAGTACTTTGCCCGGCCCTACTTCATAGAGCTGTGTTACGCCCTGAGAAGCCATAAATTCTACACTCTTCGTCCACTGCACCGGGCTGTAAAGCTGGCGTACCAGCGCGTCGCGGATGGCATCCGGCGCGGTTTCGCACTTCACATCAACGTTATTCACGACCGGGATGGCAGGGGCATTAAAGGTAATGTTCTGCAGTTCAACGGCCATTTTCTCGGCGGCGGGCTTCATCAGTGCGCAGTGAGACGGCACGCTTACCGGTAGCGGCAGCGCGCGTTTCGCACCTGCGGCTTTACACGCAGCGCCAGCACGCTCAACGGCGTCTTTGTTACCGGCGATCACAACCTGACCCGGCGAGTTGAAGTTTACCGGGGAAACCACTTCACCCTGCGCCGCTTCTTCACAGGCTTTAGCGATGGCAGCATCGTCAAGACCAATGATCGCTGACATGGCGCCGGTGCCTTCCGGTACCGCGTCCTGCATCAGCTTACCACGCAGCTCTACCAGCTTAACCGCATCGGCAAAGGCGATCACGCCCGCACACACCAGCGCTGAGTATTCGCCAAGGCTGTGCCCGGCCATCAGCGCAGGGGTTTTACCGCCCTGCTGCTGCCAGACACGCCACAGTGCGACCGAAGCGGTCAGCAATGCAGGCTGCGTTTGCCAGGTTTTATTCAGCTCTTCAGCCGGGCCCTGTTGAACCAGCGCCCAGAGATCGTAGCCCAGTACCGCAGAGGCTTCGCGGAAGGTTTCCTCGATAACCGGATACTGCGCAGCCATCCCGGACAGCATACCGACAGTCTGCGAGCCCTGCCCAGGAAATACGAATGCAAATTGCGTCATGTTTTTAATCCTTGTTAATCAAAAACGAACCAGCGCTGAGCCCCAGGTGAAACCACCACCGAAGGCTTCGAGCAGCACCAGTTGACCGCGCTGAATACGCCCATCACGTACGGCTTCATCCAGCGCCGCAGGCACAGAGGCTGCGGAGGTGTTGCCATGTCGGTCAAGGGTCACGACCACGTTATCCATGGACATACTCAGTTTCTTCGCGGTAGCGCTGATAATACGCAGGTTCGCCTGATGCGGAACCAGCCAGTCCAGCGCAGAGCGGTCCAGATTATTCGCTTCCAGCGTTTCATCAACGATGTGCGCAAGCTCTGTTACCGCAACTTTAAAGACTTCGTTACCGGTCATGGTCAGATAGGCCGGGCTTTCGCTATCAACGCGATCTTTATTCGGCAGCGCCAGCAGCGCGCCATAGCGGCCATCGGCATGCAGGTGCGTGGACAAAATGCCCGGCTCTTCGGATGCGCCAAGCACCGCCGCGCCCGCCGCATCGCCAAACAGAATAATGGTACCGCGATCTTCAGGATCGAGAGTGCGCGACAGAACGTCTGAACCTACCACCAGCGCGTTTTTCACCGCGCCGCTTTTGATGTATTGATCGGCGATGCTCAGCGCGTAGGTAAAGCCCGCACAGGCTGCGGCCACGTCAAACGCCGGGCAACCTTTGATCCCCAGCATATTCTGGATTTCGCAGGCAGCGCTTGGGAAGGCGTTGCTGGCAGACGTGGTAGCGACAATAATCAGGCCAATATCATCTTTGTTGATACCCGCCATATCGAGCGCACGTACCGACGCTTCGTACCCCATGGTGGAGACGGTTTCGTTCGGTGCTGCAATGCGGCGTTCGCGGATACCTGTACGGGTGACAATCCACTCGTCAGAAGTATCCACCATTTTTTCCAAATCGGCGTTGGTCCGCACGTGCTCGGGCAGATAGCTGCCGGTGCCAATAATCTTCGTATACATGTACGCTCTGTCACTCTTGGGTAATATACCCGCCTCTTTCATTTGCCCTGACGCTGATAACCCGTCTGACTCGCCACCTCAGGGGTGTGGATCAGATTCACTGGCGTTCTCATCGTCCTGCAACGCAAATCCGGCAGGGTATAAACATTCCAGGCGAGAGGCAATCCGCTGGGGAAGTTGCCGCTGCACCGCCTGCACCGCCTGTTCGATCGCGACCGCAAACGCTCGCTGATTGGCCGCACCGTGACTCTTAATCACAGTGCCGCGCAATCCTAACAGACAGGCGCCATTATACTGGTCGGGGTTGAGGTGACTGAATCGCCTTGAGAGGCTTTTTTGTAACCAATGCTTTAATAAAATCAGCCACCACGACCTTTTTTTCCCTTCGCTTTGCGATTTCAGCAGCGAAAGGAACATTCTGACCACACCTTCCATCGTTTTTAATGTGACGTTTCCTACAAATCCGTCACAGACCAGCACATCGGTTTTGCCGGTTAATAATTCGTTCGCTTCGAGATAGCCAATATAGTTGATTGACGGCAAGGTTTTTAATAATGCCGAGGCATCACGGATGCTATCAAGGCCTTTCGTCTCTTCTTCACCAATATTCAGAAGCGCTACGCGGGGATTGTCGATGCCGAACACATCTTCGGCCATCACCGATCCCATAATGGCAAACTGCACCAGCATTGTGCTGTCGCAATCAACGTTGGCGCCTAAATCCAGCACCACGGTTTTTCCTTTCTGCTGATGGGGCAAAACCGTCACCAGCGCAGGACGCTCAATACCGGCAATCGGTTTGAGCAGCAGTTTGGCAAGCCCCATCAACGCACCGGTGTTACCGGCGCTGACGCACGCCTGAGCGCGCCCCTCTTTAACAAGCTCTAACGCTATCCGCATCGAGGTGCCGCGACTGTTGCGGACTGCCTGAGACGGGCGAGCATCACTGGCGATAACCGACTGCGCAGGGATAATCTGCAAACGTGAACGTTGTTCGAAGTCAGCTTTAGCGAGTAATGGTGTTATAGCGTCGGGATCGCCGACTAAAAGAAGGTGAAGCTGCGAATTAGAATTCAGTGCCTGCAAGGATGCAGGCACTGTCACGGATGGGCCAAAATCGCCCCCCATGGCATCTAACGCTAAGGTTAGACGTGTCAAGGTATCGTCGATGTCCGGTTATCCCCGCTTGCGCGGGAAATACCCTAAGCACCACGCTTGCGCGTGATTACTTAGTGATAACCTTACGACCGCGATAGTAACCGTCAGCGGTTACGTGATGACGCAGGTGGGTCTCACCAGAAGTCTTGTCTACAGACAGGCTGGTAACAGCGGTCAGAGCGTCATGAGAACGACGCATGCCGCGTTTGGAACGGGTTGGTTTATTCTGTTGTACGGCCATGGACCTTACTCCTCAATTACTTACGCTTTAAACTGGCTAATACGGCAAAGGGATTCGGCTTTTGCGCTTCTTCAGGCAGTTCACCAAATACCATGTCCGCGTCGGACACTTCACAGTGTTCAGAATCATGCACCGGAACTACTGGGATGGAGAGAATGATTTCATCCTCAACCAAAGCAAGCAGATCGATTTCACCGAATTCGTTAACCTCAATCGGTTCATACGCTTCCGGGAGTGCTTCAGCCTGCTCGCTTTTCGCGATCGGACTAAAACAATACGTTGTGTGGACATGATATGGGAACGTTTTACCGCAACGCTGACACTCGAGCGTTACCGATACCTTCGCATCGCCGGTTAACACCGCAAGACGTTGGTTATCGATAGCAAACGACATGGAGCATTCCACATCACTGTCCACACTGACTACAGATGCGGCGACACGCTCCGCCTGTTCCGGGGTATAGATACCCTGGTAATCGAGGCGTTTTTGAGCGGTGCGAACCGGATCAAGAGTCAGGGGTAATTTTACCTTTTGCATAGGGCGCGCATATTAACTTTGTAATGTCATAGAGTCAAAGGAAAAGGCAGCCATCAGCGCCTTTTACTATTTATTCGCACACAATTGCGGCGCACAGTTTAAGATGGCTTTCACTGATTCGCTATATCTGGCAATAAAAAAATGACCGCAATTGTTCTTGCTTCCACGTCGCCGTTTCGCCGCGCGCTGCTGGAAAAACTGGATCTTCCCTTTATCACCGACGCGCCTGATGCCGATGAAACACCCTATCCACATGAATCGGCGCCACAACTGGTACAGCGGCTCGCGGGTGCCAAAGCGCAGGCGCTGGCGGCGCGTTATCCGCAGCATTTAATTATTGGCTCCGATCAGGTGTGCGTACTTAACGGCGTCATTACCGGCAAACCCCATACCCGTGAAAATGCGATTGCTCAGCTTACGCAGGCGAGCGGAAATAGCATTACCTTTTACACCGGACTTGCCCTGCTCAATACCGCAACCGGACGGCAGCAGACGCTGTGCGAGCCCTTCCAGGTGCATTTTCGGCAGCTGCAGGCGCAGGAGATCCATGCGTATGTTGATAAAGAGCAGCCGCTGCACTGCGCCGGCAGTTTTAAAAGCGAGGGGCTTGGCATTACGCTGTTCGACAGACTGGAAGGGCGCGATCCCAATACCCTGGTTGGGCTGCCGCTTATCGCGCTTTGCGAGATGCTGCGCAACGAGGGCGTGAATCCGCTGCAGGCCTGAACAAAAAAGCTCCGCACTGCGGAGCTTTTGACGCTTACTTTTGATTGCGCAGCACGGTGAGACAGCGCTTCAGCTTGTCATCAAGCGGGGCTTCAATGCGGATGGTCTCCCCGCTGGCGGGATGCTCAAACTTCAGCGCCGCCGCGTGCAGGAACAGCCGATCAAGGCCGGTACCGGCAAGCTGCTTGTCAAACTCGCGGTCGCCGTAGCGGTCATCGAAGGCAATCGGGTGACCGGCATGCAGCGTATGCACGCGAATCTGGTGGGTACGTCCGGTAACCGGGCTGCAACGCACCAGCGTGGCCTGCGCGTAGCGCTCTTCCACCTTGAAGCGCGTCTCAGACGGTTTCCCTTCGCTGTTAACCCGCACGATACGCTCCCCACTTTGCAGAATATTTTTCAGCAGCGGGGCCTGCACTACTTTCACGTGCGACTGCCACTGGCCGCGCACCAGCGCCAGGTAATCTTTCTGCATACCTTTATTACGCAGCTGTTCGTGAAGCGAACGCAGCGCCGACCGTTTCTTGGCGACCAGCAGTACGCCGGAGGTATCCCGGTCCAGACGGTGCACCAGCTCAAGGAAGCGTGCATCGGGGCGCAATGCGCGCAGCCCTTCAATCACGCCAAAGCTCAGCCCGCTGCCACCGTGTACCGCGGTACCTGAAGGCTTGTTCAGCACCAGAATATGATCATCTTCATAGAGGATAACTTCGCTCAGTTTCGCCACCTTATTCAGGTGCGGCGACACGGCGTCCTCTTCGCGCTCGGCCACTCTCACGGGCGGCACGCGCACTTCATCGCCGTTTTCCAGCTTATATTCAGGCTTGATGCGCTTTTTGTTAACCCGCACTTCACCTTTACGGATGATGCGATAGATCATGCTTTTCGGCACGCCCTTAAGCTGGGTGCGCAAAAAGTTATCGATACGCTGCCCGGCTTCTTCATCAGAAATGGCAACGATTTTGACGGATGGACTCTCTGTTTTCATGGTCGGCGATTCTAATTGACCCCGCTGGCATAGCGCCACTCATTTTTCTGTGCTTATATTTACAATCTGCTCTCATAACCTGTCATTTCTCGCGGCTGGTTGTTAATAGAACAGCCGCAGTTAGCAGGTTGAAAAACTGTGAGTAAGCAGGTGATAAATGGCAAAAGTCATCTTGCTATAACAAGGTTAGCAGTGAATAATGTTATCGTTTTCCGTGTTAAAACTTGTTAAAACAAGATGTTTTGCGGAATTACCCATTTTGCCCGGCCGTTCACTCACGCAGCAATGGCGTAAGACGTTGTGAACTTTCAGGCAGTTAGCGGGCTGCGGGTTGCAGTCCTTACCGGTAAATGGAATCATCTCTGGCGATATTTTCCCAGGCTATTCCCCTGATAATTGCGCTGTTTTTCCTTATGAAAAACAGGCTACCGACACTTTGCGCCTCTTAAGCGAGCGATAACCGTGAGGTTGACGACGCGAATAGTCACGAGGCCATCGGTTCACCCCCGGAAAGGCGTCACCATGCCCGCAGCTTAGTCGTCAATGCAAGAATAATGAGTAAGTTACGATGAAAAGAATGTTGATCAACGCAACTCAGCAAGAAGAGTTGCGTGTCGCCCTTGTTGATGGGCAGCGTCTGTACGATCTGGATATCGAAAGCCCAGGACACGAGCAGAAAAAAGCGAACATCTACAAAGGTAAAATTACCCGTATCGAACCCAGTCTTGAAGCCGCGTTTGTTGATTACGGCGCTGAAAGACACGGTTTCCTTCCTCTTAAAGAAATCGCCCGCGAATACTTCCCCTCAAACTACTCGTCACACGGCCGTCCAAACATCAAAGACGTGCTGCGCGAAGGTCAGGAAGTTATTGTTCAGATTGATAAAGAAGAGCGTGGCAATAAAGGCGCCGCGCTGACCACCTTTATCAGCCTTGCGGGTAGCTATCTGGTACTGATGCCGAATAACCCGCGCGCCGGGGGGATTTCCCGCCGCATCGAAGGTGACGATCGTACCGAACTGAAAGAGGCGCTTTCCAGCCTCGAACTCCCGGACGGCATGGGGCTCATCGTGCGCACCGCAGGCGTAGGCAAATCTGCCGAAGCGCTGCAGTGGGACCTGAGCTTCCGCATGAAGCACTGGGAAGCCATTCAGAAAGCCGCGGAAAACCGCCCTGCTCCGTTCCTGATCCATCAGGAAAGCAACGTTATCGTGCGCGCGTTCCGCGACTACCTGCGTCAGGATATCGGTGAGATCCTTATCGATAACCCGAAGGTACTGGAGCTTGCTCGTCAGCACATCTCCGCGCTGGGCCGTCCGGATTTCAGCAGCAAAATTAAGCTCTACACCGGTGAAATTCCGCTGTTCAGCCACTATCAGATTGAATCCCAGATTGAGTCGGCCTTCCAGCGTGAAGTGCGTCTGCCGTCCGGCGGCTCGATCGTTATCGACTCCACCGAAGCGCTGACCGCGATCGATATCAACTCCGCACGTGCAACCCGCGGCGGCGACATCGAAGAGACCGCGTTCAACACCAACCTGGAAGCCGCGGACGAAATCGCGCGCCAGCTGCGTCTGCGTGACCTCGGCGGCCTGATCGTTATCGACTTTATCGACATGACCCCGGTACGCCACCAGCGCGCGGTAGAAAACCGTCTGCGCGAAGCCGTACGCCAGGATCGCGCCCGTATCCAGATCAGCCACATTTCGCGTTTCGGCCTGCTGGAGATGTCCCGCCAGCGCCTGAGCCCGTCTCTCGGCGAGTCCAGCCATCACGTCTGCCCGCGCTGTAGCGGCACCGGCACCATCCGTGATAACGAATCGCTGGCACTCTCCATTCTGCGTCTTATCGAAGAAGAAGCGCTGAAAGAGAACACCCAGGAAGTGCACGCTATCGTGCCGGTTCCGGTGGCCTCCTACCTGCTGAACGAAAAACGTGAAGCGATCTCCGCCATCGAAACGCGCCAGGGCGGCGTGCGCTGCATCATCGTGCCAAACGATCAGATGCAGACCCCGCACTACTCCGTACTGCGCGTGCGCAAAGGCGAAGAGACCCACACCCTGAGCTACATGCTGCCGAAGCTGCATGAAGAAGCGATGGCGCTGCCGTCAGATGAAGAGTATGCCGAGCGTAAGCGCCCTGAGCAGCCAGCCCTGGCCACCTTCGTGATGCCTGACGTTCCGCCTGCGCCGCCGGTCGAGACCAAAGCCGCACCGGCTGCGCCAGCCGCCAAAGCCGCTGAGAAAACCGGCGCTGCTGGCAGCGAGACCGGGCTGATTGGCCGCATGATGCGCGCGCTGAAATCCCTGTTCGCCTCAGAGCCGGCAGTGGAAGAAAAGCCTGCCAGCGAAGAGAAAAAAGCCGCCACCGACGGAAAACAGCAGGATCGTCGCAAGCCGCGTAACAACAACCGTCGCGATCGCAATCGTGACAGCCGCGAAGGTCGTGAGGGTCGCGAAGGTCGTGACAACCGCAATAATCGTGACGCGCGCGATAACCGTGATGACAGCACCGAAGGTCGTGAAGCGCGTGATGAGAACCGCCGCAACCGTCGTCAGGCGCAGCAGCAGAACGGCGAAACCCGTGAAGCGCGTCAGCCGGTCGCCGATGAAAGCGAAAAGCCGAAGCGTGATGACCAGCCGCGTCGCGAGCGCAACCGTCGCCGTTCTGATGACAAACGTCAGGCGCAGCAGGAGGTTAAATCCCTGCAGCGTGAAGAGCCACAGCCACAGCCGCAGGTCGAAACTGACGTCGAGCAGGACGATCGCGTTCAGGTGATGCCGCGCCGCAAACAGCGTCAGCTTAACCAGAAAGTACGTTTCACCTCTGAGGCGGATCGCGCAGCAGCGGCTGCAGCAGACGCTGAGCAGCAGGCCGCCGTGGATACCGCCAGCACCGAGGTTGCAACACGTCCTCTGCCTGCGGTTGTCGACAATATTGAGCAGGATGATAACGGTGAAGGCCGTAGCGACGGTGCAGGTATGCCGCGTCGTTCACGTCGCTCTCCGCGCCACCTGCGCGTGAGCGGTCAACGTCGTCGTCGCTACCGTGACGAACGCTATCCGACCATCTCGCCGATGCCGCTGACCGTGGCCTGCGCCTCGCCGGAAATGGCATCGGGCAAGGTCTGGATCCGTTACCCGGTGGCGAACCCTGTTGAAGAGCAGGTTGATACTTCTAACGAAACCTTCAGCACCGTTCCGGCAATCGAAAACACCGTTGAGGTAGCCGCTCAGGCGCTGACGGTGGAACCTGAAGCCCCGGCGGCAGAGCCGCAGGCACCGGTGGTGGAAACCCGTCATCCGGAAGCGATTGCCAGCGCCGTTGACGAGCAGCCGCAGATCATCGCACCAGAAGATGAAGCCGTAGCGCAGGCCGTTGTCGAAGAGGCCACCCCGGCTGAAACTGAAACCGACCGTCGCGCTGAGATTGCTGCGGATATCGCCCAGACCGCACCGGCACTGGAAGACGCCACCGTTGACGCCCCGCAGCAGACGGCTTCCGCGGAAACCGTTGAGGCTGAAGAGGTGAAGGCTGATGTTCCGGCAGTCACCGACGCGCCTGACGTTGCAGAGGCCGCGACCGTGACCGAGGCGCCGCAGGTTGCAGACGCACCGGCCGTGACCGAAGCACCGCAGGTTGCTGAAGCGCCGACTCAGGCCGCTGACGCAGCACCAGCGGTGGTCTCTCCGGCTCGTACCGAGTCAGCGCCGGCGGTAACCCGTCACGCTGCCGCGCCGATGACCCGCGCACCGGCACCGGAATACGTACCGGAAGCGCCGCGTCACAGCGACTGGGTTCGCCCGACGTATGCGTTCGACGGCAAAGGTTCGGCGGGTGGCCATAGCGCGACTCACCAGGCCGCTGCCCCGGCAACGC
This sequence comes from Siccibacter turicensis LMG 23730, assembly GCF_000463155.2. Taxonomy (GTDB): domain Bacteria; phylum Pseudomonadota; class Gammaproteobacteria; order Enterobacterales; family Enterobacteriaceae; genus Siccibacter; species Siccibacter turicensis. Next base: position 434,529 of record NZ_AWFZ01000028.1, read on the forward strand.
GTCCACCGGCAGCAGAGTAACTTTCTGCCGCTGAAAAAGCCGACCTCAGGGTCGGCTTTTTTTTGGCGCCTGCACGCCCGACAGGCCGGGCATCACCTCACGCATCAGCGCCAGGAACTTGCACAGCCGTGCAGGCTGATAGCGCGCATGCGGATACACCAACCGCACCGGCAGCATGGCCGCCTGCCAGTCCGGCAGCAGGTTAACCAGCCGGCCCTGCGCCAGCTCATCCCGCACCACCCATGCCGACACCACCGCCGCACCCAGCCCGGTCAACGCCGCCCCCTTCACCGCATAGAGACTGTCTGAGCTGAGGCGTGGCGCTATCGGCAGCCGATACACCTCGGCGGTGGCGGCGTGCGTCAGGGTCACTTCATGCTGATAGAACGTGCTCAGCGCCACCCAGGGCAGCGCGGCCAGATCCTTTACCTCTTTGACCGCCGGATAGCGCGCCAGGAGTTCCGGCGAGGCGATAACGATGCGGGGAACCTCTGCCAGCAGCACCGATACGTTGGCGGGATCGGTTTCCGTCCCCACCTGAATGGCGCAGTCGATGTTCTCGGCAAGAAAGTCCACCGATTTGTCGTTGAGCATCCACTCCACCGAGAGCTTGCTGTGCGCCATCAGAAATTCGGTCAGCGGCACCAGCAGCTGCTCCTGACCGAAGGCATGCGGGGCCCGCACGCGCAGCACCCCTACCGGTTCCTCATCGGCGTTTTTCAACTCGTCTTCCAGGCTTTGCCAACCGGCAAGCAGCGCCTGGCTGTGATGGAAGCAGCGCTCGCCGTCATCGGTGAGCTTCATGGCATGGGTTGAACGCAGCAGAAGCTTTGCGCCGAGCAGCGTTTCGAGGGTTTGCAGACGCCGACTCACCGTGGCCTGGGTGGTGCCGAGCAGCAGCGCCGCCGCAGAGAGCGATCCGCTTTCGACGATCCGCACAAAGGTCATCATCAGCTCCAGCCTGTCTATACGTTCTTGCCGCTTCATAATCTCTCTGCTTATACATTGCACGTATAACTGTTTTACCATCAGCCGGTCTACCAGGCCAACCCGTAACAGGTAAAAATGCCGTCACAGACCTGATGAGGACATCCTGATGAACACCACTCCCACCACCGCCCCTTCCGGGCTGGTTATTGTGATTCTGGCCATGGCCGCCGGCCTTAGCGTAGCGTCTATCTACTACGCCCAGCCCATTTTGCCGCTGATAGGCAGTGACCTGCAGCTGAGCGTCAGCGGCATGGGGTTGATCCCGACCCTGACTCAGGTCGGCTACGCGCTCGGCATTCTGTTTCTGCTGCCGCTCGGCGATCGCCACGACCGTCGTACCTTGATCCTGATAAAAAGTAGCGCACTGGCGCTACTGCTGGCGCTGTGCAGCTTCTCGGGCGGCCTGAACGCGCTGCTGGCGATCAGCCTGCTGATTGGCATGATGGCAACCATGGCGCAGGATATCGTCCCGGCGGCCGCAATGCTGGCACCAGAAGGTAAACAGGGGAAAACCGTCGGCACGGTCATGACCGGCCTGCTGCTGGGGATCCTGCTGTCGCGTACCGTGAGCGGGCTGATTGGCGAGGCCTTTGGCTGGCGCGTGATGTATCAGCTTGCAGCGGCCAGCATCGCGTTTGTCGGGGTGCTGCTGTGGGCCGTGCTGCCGCGCTTTGCTGCACACTCGACCCTGAGCTATCCGGCACTGATGAAATCCATGGCGCACCTGTGGATGCGTTACCCGGAACTGCGCAGCGCCGCGCTGGCCCAGGGTTGTCTCTCCATCGCCTTTAGCGCGTTCTGGTCGACGCTGGCCCTGATGCTGCTGGAAACCCACCACCTGGGCAGCGCAGTGGCGGGCGGATTTGGTATTGCCGGTGCCGCGGGCGCGCTGGCCGCACCGCTGGCCGGGGCACTCGCCGACCGCACCGGCCCGGCGCGGGTTACGCAGCTCGGTTCGGGGCTGGTGATCATCTCGTTTGCCCTGATGTTTACCCTGCCGCTGCTCTCTCCGCACTGGCAGCTGGTGATTATCGCGATCAGCGCCGTGGGCTTTGACTTTGGTTTACAGGCGTCGCTGGTGTCGCATCAGACGCTGGTCTACAGCCTTGAACCTGCGGCGCGCGGTCGTCTGAACGCCCTGCTGTTTACCGTGGTGTTCGTGGGTATGGCGTTGGGATCGGTGCTGGGGGCGCAGGCCTGGGCGCTTGCCGGCTGGTCTGCGGTAACCGGACTTGCCACGCTGGTGGCGGTAATCGCGCTGAGCATCCGTCTGCTGGACGCCGCCCGCGTCTCGCGTGCCGCCTCGCTAGCGCGTCAGTCATAGCGAAAAAAAAGCCCGCTCCGGGGTGAAGGGAGCGGGCGTAAAAAACATGCCCAGTTTCCAGACATGCCAAAGAGGTAAAACGTTTATCTGTTCAGCTGGAAGAGCGACATACCCTGCATATCGGTGAACGACTTATAGGATGCCTGCAGTGCAGCCTGCTGCATGGTGTAGTTGGAGATGGTTTCGTTCCAGTCCACGTCCACCAGCGAACTCATCTGCGAGGTCTGAATCAGCTTGCGGTCCGCACCGAGTGAATCCAGGTTATCCAGCTCGTTAAGCTGCGTACCCAGTTCGGCCTGCACGGTCGAAACGTTGTTCAGGGAGTTTTTCAGACCGCGCGAGGTTTTCGCCACGACGTCACGCAGCGCCTGCTGGTCTGCATCGCTCAGCCCTTCCATCGGTGTATTCAGTGCCGCAATCGCGGTATCCAGCATGTTGAACACGTTGGTTTCGCTCGGGGAACCGTCCGGCTCAGGAATAGCGTTGCTGGTAACGCGGTCGAACACATCGCTGCCGATATGACCAACAACCATGGTACGCGAGCTGTCAACGTTCTGAGTGATGCTCTCGGTGCCGCCGCCGTAGGTGACGCTGCCCGCCGCACCGGTGAACGGTGCGCTCTGGGTCTGGTAGCCGGCGAAGATAAAGCGGCCGTTACCGTCGGTGCTGTTCGCCAGGTTCAGCAGCTGATCGCGTAACCCCTGCAGTTCCGTACCGAGTGAAGCACGGTCGTCGTCGCTCAGGGTGCCGTTCGCGGCATACACCACCTTCTCCTGCGCCGAGGTAATAACCGTCGTCGCCTGGCTCAGAACGGTGGTTTCCAGCGAAATTTTCTGGTTCGCAAAGTCGCGTGCCACCGCATACTGGCTGTTCTGCGCCTGGGCCTGCGAGAGCACCACGGCCTGGGCGGCGGCGATCGGATCGTCAGACGGGCGGTTAACGCGTTTGCCGGTGGACATCTGCTCACCGTAGTTCAGCCAGGTGCTCTGGGCATCGCTGATGCCGCGCATGCTCTGCTGATACATCATTTGGGTGCTAATACGCATCGTGCTGTTCCCTGTTAACGAATCTGGAGAATGGCATCAAACAGTGCTGATGCGGTTTGCAGTACCTGCGCGTTCGCCAGGTAGTACTGCTGGTAGCGCTGCAGGTTGCCGTACTCTTCATCGAGGTTAACCCCGGAGACCGACTGCTGCTGGTTGGTAAGCTGCGTCACCACGTTGCCCTGCGTCGTGCTGGACGTCTTCAGGGTATTGGTGGTGTTACCCACGGTGCTGACCATCGCCGCGTAGGCATCGTTGAAGGTTTTATTGCCGCCAACGGTTTTGCGGTTTTGCAGATCGAGCAGCGCCTGGCCGTTACGGTTGTCGCTCTCGCCCGCGGTCGGGTCGGCCGCCATGGCAATGTCTTTCTCTTCGTGGACGTTAACGTCCATTTCGATTATGGCCCCGTCGTAAGGCTTGATCACAAAGCTGTCTTTGCTCGCCGCCGCACCGGTGATATCCACCTTCAGGCCGTCAAACTCCAGCCCGGTGATGTTGCCCGCGCCATCGTCGGTCACGGTCGCAGTGGCGGTGGTGTTATCAGACAGACGGGTTACGGTCCAGTCGGTGCCGTTGAACGCCAGTTTGTAATCCGTGGCCTTCATCGCGCCGCTGTCGGTCATGCTGGTGGTCAGCGCGGCCGTCCCGGTGTTACGGGCGTTAGCGAGCGTGGTGGAGCCGCCGAAGTTGAAGAATTTCTGGCCCGCGTTGCCTTCTGCGTCAAAGCCCAACTGATGCTGCTTGTTGAACGAATCGGCGAAGGAGACCGCCAGCTGGCCGAGGCTGTTGCGTGCCTGGTCCAGATCCTGTGCGCGGAAGGTCATCAGGCCGCCAAGCGAGCCGGTGGTGATGAGCTTTTCCGGGATCTCAATATTGCCGGCGATTTTGTCGACGTAGGCGACGGCCATACGGGATGGATCCCCGTTAGACGGAACGGCTGCCAGCTGGTTAGCGGTGGTGCCCTGTACCAGGGTGTAGCCGTTTGCCATGGTCAGGTTGACGGTGCCGCCATCCTGAATAGAGACGTCCACGCCCACCACGCGGTTAAGCTGGTTGATCAGCTGATCGCGCTGATCGAGCAGGTCGTTCGGGGTCTGGCCGCTGCCCATCGCGGTCATACGGGTGATCTGGTTGTTCAGATTGGCGATCTGGGTCGAGTAGTTATTGATCTGCTCAACGCTTGCGGTAATCGCGGTATTGATCTGCGTACCCTGCTCGCGCAGGTAGTTGTCCACCACTTTTAACTGGCTGACCACGCCATCGGCTTTGCCGAGCAGGGTCTGACGCGCCGCCGGATCTTCGGCGTTGCTCACCAGGGTCTGCATGGATTTAAAGAAATCCTGCATGGTGGTGGAGATGTTATTGGTGGTACCGGAGAGCATGTCGTTGATTTTAGACATCTGCTGATAGCGCGAGGTCAGACCGCTGCCCTGGTTTTCGGCCGCGCGCAGCTGGTTGGTGACAAAGGTGTCATATTCGCGCTGCACGCCGGAAACGTAAACGCCGTTTCCAACCCAGCCACCGGAACTCAGGGTGCTGTTTGTTTGCCCCAGAACCGTGGTCTGACGGGTGTAACCGGCAACGTTATAGTTAGAAATATTATTACTCACCGTATTGAGTGCGTTTTGAGCCGCACCCAGGCCACTCATCGCACTATTAATCAAGCTAGACATGGAGGTTCCTTATGAACAATCAGACAGTAGTCCTGATGAAATTTATCGGCAGGACCACCGCAAACTTGAGAAATTTCAGAACAGATTCGACAGATCGTTGCTGTAGGTTTTGCTTACTTTCTCACTCATGGCTTTCAGCTGCTGAATCATGCCGTTGAGCTTGCGCGCGTAGTTCGGATCCGTGGCGTAGCCCGCGCTTTGCAGCGCCTGTGCGCCCTGCTCCGGCGTGGCCGCGGTAGTCACCGCCGCATAGCGTGGGTTGCGGGTCAGCAGCCCGACGTAGTCGGAGAGCGCTTCCAGATAGGAGCCGTAGACGCGGAACTTCGCCTTCACTTTCTTCGCTTCGCCGTTCTCGAATTCGGTGGTGGTGATCTCGGTGACCGGCCCCTTCCAGCTGCCGGACGCCTTCACGCCAAACAGGTTGAAGCTCGGCTCGCCGCTTTCGGTTTTGATCTGCCGCTGACCCCAGCCTGACTCCAGCGCCGCCTGGGCGAGGATCAGGTGGTGCGGAATACCGCTCTGCTGGCTGGCAAGACGTGCCGGAAGCGCAAGCTGCGCCAGGAAGTCTTTGCTGTCGCCGCTCAGCGGTTCATCACTGGACGGTGGCTTCGGCACCGCGCTGCGCACCATCTGGGTCAGCGTCTGATTTTGATAACTGGTCACCGTTTCCAGCGGGAACTTCATCGGCACCTGGGCGGCGTCTTCGACCGGTGCCTGCACCTCGCCGCCCATCTGCTTGACCATCTGATCCGCAAGGCCCAGTCCTTTCCCCGCGGTCATATGCTGCGCAATCTGCTGGTCGTACATGCTGGTATAAAGCCGCGTCTGGTCGCTGCTGAACATGCCGTCTTTCGGCAGCGCCTCACGCATGCTTTTCAGCATCATCTGGACAAACATCCCTTCCACCTGGCGGGCAACCTGCTTGAGGTTGCCCTGCGGGTCTTTGCCCGCCTGGGATTTCAGGTCGTTGAGCGAGCGGGCGTCGAACGCCGCGCTGGCCAGCAGCTTGCTATCGGTCAGCATCAGATAATTTCCACTTTGGCACGCAGACAGCCTGCACTTTCCATCGCCTGAATAACGGACATCAGCTCCATCGGCGTGGCACCCAGCGCGTTGAGCGCACGGATAACGCTGTTCAGGTTGGCGCTGGCGCGTACGCTCTGCAGCGAGCCGCCTTCCTGACGCAGATCGATCTGGGTCTGCGGCGTCACCACGGTCTGGCCGCCACCAAACGGGGTATCCGGCTGGCTGACGTTCAGGTTCTGGTTGACGGTAACAGAGAGGTTGCCCTGCGCCACGGCGCAGCTGTCGAGCGTCACTTCGCGGTTCATCACCACCGAGCCCGTGCGGGAGTTAATGATGATCTTCGCATCCTGTGTCGCTACGTTAACCTGCAGGTTCTGGATATCAGCCAGCATCCGCACCTGTGAACTGCCACCGGTCGGCACGCGGATCTGTACGGTACGCGCATCCAGTGCGGTGGCGCTGCCGTAGCCGCGGGCGCGGTTGATGGTGTCGGTGATCTGCTGCGCCAGGGTGAAGTCTTCGTTGTTCAGCTGCAGGTTGATGGTGTTGCCGGAACCAAACTGGCTCGGCAGTTCACGCTCAATCATCGCCCCGCCGGTGATACGCCCGCCGTTAAGCTGGTTCACCTGCACGCTGCTGCCGCCGGCGGAAGCGCCGGCACCGCCGACCAGGATGTTCCCCTGCGCCAGGGCGTACACCTGATTATCCACGCCTTTCAGCGGGGTCATCAGCAGCGTACCGCCGCGCAGGCTTTTGGCGTTACCCATGGAGGAGACCACCACGTCGATGGCCTGCCCCTGGCGACCGAAGGCCGGGAAGTTCGCCGTGACCATTACCGCCGCCACGTTTTTCAGCTGCATGTTAGTGCCGGTCGGCACGGTGATGCCGAGCTGGGAGAGCATGTTGTTCAGGGTCTGGGTGGTAAACGGCGTTTGCGTCGTCTGGTCACCGGTACCGTCCAGCCCCACCACCAGGCCGTAGCCGATAAGGGAGTTCTGGCGCACGCCCTGCACGCTGGTAAGGTCGCGAATGCGCTCTGCCTGGCTGACCGTAGTCACCAGCAGCAGAACCATTCCGAGCAGTGATTTAAGCATGTTTCACCCCGCTTACATCGGCGATAAATTAAGGAAGAAGCGCTGCAGCCAACCCATGTTCTGCGCTTCGTTGATATAGCCGTTGCCGACATATTCGATACGGGCATCCGCCACCTGTGTGGACGGAACCGTATTCGTGCCGCTAATCGTGCGCGGGTTAACTACGCCCGAGAAGCGAATAAATTCTGTGCCCTGATTGATGGCGATCTGTTTCTCACCCACCACGTGCAGGTTGCCGTTTGCCAGCACCTGATCGACGGTCACGGTCAGCGTGCCGCTGAAGGTGTTGTTTGCGTTGGCGCCGCCTTTACCGTTAAAGCCGTTGTCGCCCGAGGCGCTCATGTCGGCACGCGCGTTGCCAAACAGCCCTTCGAGATAACGCGGTACGGCGTCGAAGCCAAATTTGCTGGAGCTGCTGCGGCTGGCGTTCGCTGACGAGCTTTTGCTCGCGCTGACGTTTTCCTGCAGCTGGATAGTCAGCGTGTCGCCGACGTTACGTGGACGGCGGTCTTCAAACAGCGGCTGGTAGCCGTAGTTGATCGGCTGTACCGACTGGAAAATGGATCCGTTAACGACCGGCGCGGGCGCAGGTACGGGCTGAGCGGTTGTCGCCCCTTGAACCAATGGTGTTGAAGGCACCCATGCGCAGCCTGTCAGGGCAAGCGCCAGAGTCATCACTAAAGGGTTGAATTGCGCACCGGTTTTTTGCATTGCTTTCATCTTCAGTTTAGGTGGTCAGCGTGGCGACAAGCCGCCACGCTGAGTCCGACCTTAGAGTTGCGTCAGTTTTTGCAGCATCTGGTCTGTGGTAGAGACCGCTTTACTGTTGATTTCGTAAGCGCGCTGAACCTGGATCATATTCACCAGCTCTTCTGCGACGTTAACGTTAGAGGTTTCCACATACCCCTGATACAGCAGGCCCGCGCCGTTGAGGCCTGGGGTGCTCTCGTTCGGCGCCCCGGACGCCAGGGTTTCGGTGTAGAGGTTTTCACCAATACTTTCCAGACCGCTGTCGTTCATAAAGGTGGTGAGGTTGATCTGACCCACCTGAACCGGTGCCGCGGTACCCTGCTGGGTCACGCTGACCACACCGTCACGACCGACGGTGATGCTCAGGGCGTTCGCCGGGATGGTGATCGCAGGCTGAACCTGGAAACCACCGGCGGTCACCAGCTGGCCGTTCTGGTCAACCTGGAACGAACCGTCACGGGTGTAAGCCGAGGTGCCGTCCGGCAGCAGGATCTGGAAGAAGCCCTGCCCTTTTACCGCGACGTCTTTGCTGTTGTTGGTCTGCGCCAGGTTACCCTGGCTGTGAAGACGCTCGGTAGCCACCGGACGCACACCGGTACCGATCTGTAAACCGGACGGCAGCGTGGTCTGCTCGGAGGACTGCGCTCCCGGCTGGCGGATGGTCTGGTACAGCAGATCTTCAAATACCGCGCGCTGGCGTTTAAAACCGTTGGTGCTCACGTTCGCCAGGTTGTTGGCGATGACATCCATGTTGGTTTGCTGCGCGTCCAGACCGGTTTTGGCGATCCATAATGAACTGATCATAGTAAGTCCTGTTTATTAGCTCATCGACAGGAGCTGGTTGGCTCGCTGCTCGTTTTCATCGACGCTGGAGATGATTTTCATCTGCATCTCAAAGCGACGCGCGTTGGCAATCATGTCGGTCATCGCTTCGACGGGCTTCACGTTACTCCCCTCAAGCACGCCGGCCATTACGCGAATGGTCGGGTCCGGCTGGAGCACCGCGCCACGCGCCTGACGCGCCTGGGCATTGAGACGGAACAGCCCGTCATCGCCGCGCACTACCTCGTTGCCTTCCGCTTTCACCAGCTTCAGACGTCCCACCGGTGCCACGGTATTCGGGGCATCGCCCGGATTGAGCGCCGAAATGGTACCGTCCGCGGCGATAGTGACCTGAGCGCCTTCCGGCACCACGATCGGGCCGCCGTCGCCCATAACCGGACGACCCATGATGGTCAGCTGTCCGGTGGCGTTCACCTGGATGTTACCGTTGCGGGTATAGGCTTCCGCACCGTCAGCACCCTGCACCGCCAGCCAGCCGTCCTGCTGCAGCGCCACGTCCAGCGGACGCGTGGTGTAGTCCAGATCCCCGGGCGTCATGTTGGCGCCAGGAGTTGACGCCGTCACCAGCGTACGGGTTGGCAGCGACAGCCCCTCTACCGGCACGGCGCGCAGCGCGTTGAGCTGCGCACGGAAGCCTGGGGTGGAGGCGTTGGCCAGGTTGCTGGCCGTCACCGCCTGTTGGTTCAGGGTCTGACTGGCCGCGCCCATGGCGGTATATATTGCGTGATCCATTAAGCCGTCCCGTTAGTCGCTTAGCGCAGGTTAACCAGGGTGTTGAGGATCGAGTCCTGGGTTTTGATGGTCTGCGCGTTCGACTGATAGTTACGCTGCGCGACGATCATGTTCACCAGTTCTTTACTCAGATCCACGTTTGAGGCTTCCAGTGCACCGCTGGTCAGCTTACCGAGGTTACCGGTACCGGCTGCGCCCAGCAGTTCAACGCCGGATGCGGTGGTCGCAGACCAGACGTTGTCGCCCTGAGAGGTCAGGCCTTCCGGGTTAGCGAAGCCCGCCAGTACGATCTGACCAAGCAGCTGTTTCTGATCGTTGGAGTAGTTACCTACGATGGTGCCGTCGTCATTGATGTCATAGCCCACCAGGTCGCCCGGCTTGTAGCCGTTCTGGTTGGAGCTCAACAGGGTGTTAGCACCGGTATTCTGCTGGGTAGAACCCGCAAAGCTCAGGGTGAAGTTACCGGCAGCGGAGCCGTTGAGGCTGGCCATAGGAATGTTCACCTGGGTTGCGCCTGCAACACCGCCCACGGACTCCAGCGCGCCGCTCTGCGTGAAGGTCAGGGTGGTCAGCGGCGTAGCCGGCGCGGCGGTGGTCACGCTGGTGTCCATGTTATAGACGTCCCAGGTGTTCGCGCCGGTCTTCACGTAGTACAGCTTCACGTTGTGGTCGTTACCGAGGCTGTCATAGACGGTCAGCGGTACGCTTTTGTTATAGGTGTCGGAGTTAGCCGGGTCGAACGGGTTAGCGGCGGTCAACGTGGTCACATCGTCAGACGAGTTCAGGTTCATTACCAGCTGCGCGGTATTGGTCGCGCGGGCCGGCATCTGGCCGGTCGGGATGGTCAGCGCAATCGGGTCAGCGCCCTGCTGGATGGTCGGCGGCGTACCGGCAGCCGGGTAACCGGTCACGGACATGCCCTGCATGTTCACCAGGTTGCTGTTCTGGTCTACTTTGAACTGGCCGTTACGGCTGTAGTAGACGGAACCGTTGGTATCTACCAGGCGGAAGAAACCATTCTGGCTTACCGCCACGTCCAGCTTACGGCCGGTGTTGGTGGTAACGCCGTCGCCGAAGTCCTGGGTGATCCCGGCAACTTTTACGCCGAGGCCCGCTTTAGAGCCGGCAAACATGTCGGCAAACGAGACGGAACCGGATTTGAAGCCATAGGTCGCGGAGTTGGCAATGTTGTTGCCAATTACGTCGAGGTTGGTGCTCGCAGCATTCAGGCCGCTGACCGCTTGTGAAAAGGCCATGTCTTACTCCTGATAAGATAAAAGGCTTAAATAATTTGACGAACCTTGTCGAGAGACGTGGTCCCGTAGGTACCCAGGTCCAACAGGTTCTCTCCGTTACTGCGGGTAATTCCGTTCACCAGTGCAAAGTGCAGAGGCTGCGCAACCAGCTGAGTGCCACCGCTGCTGGCACTGATGGATACGTTGTAGGATCCGTCCGGTGCGGCAGAGCCGTCGGCCAGCGTGCCGTCCCAGCTAAAGGTATGAACACCCGCCGTCAGTGCGCCGACGTCAATCGTGCGCACCACTGCCCCGCTCTTATCGGTAACGGTGGCGGTGACTTTATCCGCGCTCTGCACCAGCTCCACGCCAAACGGCGTCGTGGTCTTGTTGCCAGCAAGGATGGTGGAACCCGGGATCATCACGCCGTGACCGATAAGCGCGCTGGCCGCCAGAGACTGGCTGTTATCGATCTGGCCTGAGATTGAACCCAGCGTGGTGTTCAGTTTTTCGATACCGCTCACGGTGCTGATCTGCGCCAGCTGTGTGGTCAGTTCGTTGTTTTCCATCGGGTTGGTGGGGTCCTGGTTTTTCAACTGGGCCACCAACAGCGTCAGAAAGCTGCTCTGTAGGTCGTTGGCATTGCTGCCGGTAATGCTGCTGCCTGAGGTCGTTGCGCTGGTGTTGCTAACGCCGGAGGTCGTGTTCATGGTTGGTTCAATGGCCATTTATCGCCCCTTATTGACCGATGGTCAGCGTCTTAAGCATCATGGTTTTGACGGTGTTCAGCACTTCAACGTTGGCCTGATAGCTGCGGGACGCTGACATGGAGTTCACCATTTCGCCGACCACATCGACGTTCGGCATACGCACATAGCCGTTGCCGTCGGCCAGCGGATTACCCGGCTCGTACACCAGCTTGTCCGGCGCCTGGCTTTCCACCACGCTGCTGACCTTCACACCGCCGGTGGCAGCGCCTGCCGGGGCATCAACCTGAAACACCACCTGCTTAGCGCGGTACGGCTGACCGTCCGGGCCGGTGACGCTGTCGGCGTTCGCCAGGTTACTGGCCGCCACGTTCATGCGCTTGGACTGCGCGGTCATCGCCGAACCGGCAATATCAAAAATGTTCAGTAAAGCCATCGGTTACCCACCATTGGAGAGGACGGACATCATGCTTTTGATCTGCCCACCGATGAACTGGAGGTCAGACTGATACTTCAGGCTGTTGTCGGCGAACTGGGTACGCTCGCGATCCATATCGACGGTGTTGCCATCCATCGACGGCTGATCGGGAATGCGGTACTTCAGGTCAAGCGACGGTGCCGTATGCGTCTGGGCAGGAATATGGCGCGCGGAGGTCATCGACAACGCCACACCGCTGCCGTCGGCACGTCCCCGCTCCATTACTTTTTTGAGCTCGCTGGAAAAATCAATATCGCGCGCCTGATACCCGGGGGTATCCGCGTTCGCGATATTGGCTGACAGGATCTCCTGACGCTGAGCACGCAGGTTGAGCGCCTCTTGTTCAAAACGCAGCGTAGCGTCGAGTTTGTCGATCATGGTTCCTCCGCTGATTGCAAAGTTATGGCCGACAGCTTAATTCTCATGGCGCGCGCGTTATCGACGGAATAAGCGCAAAATGCGTCGCTATTTATTGCGTTGAAGGTTTGACCAACCTTGTACACTCTTCGTCATTCATTACCGGAGGGCCACGATGAAAAACCTGCTCCGCCTTACTGCCGCAACCTTTCTACTGTTAAGTCAGGTAGCGTTTGCGTCTGCTATTGAGCCGCAGCTCACACAGTTTTTCGCGACGCGTCTCGCCGGTATCAGCGATGAAATTAACGTTACGGTGCGTACGCCCGACAATCTGCTGCCCTCCTGTGAGCAACCGGCGCTGAGCATGCCTGGCAACGCGCGGCTGTGGGGCAACCTCAACGTGGTGGCGCGCTGCCCCGGCGAGAAACGCTATATTCAGGTGACGGTGCAGGCGACAGGGAATTACGTGGTGGCGTCGGAAGCCATCCCGCGCGGGACCACGCTTAACGAACGCAGCGTGATCCTGACGCGTGGGCGGCTCGATCAGCTGCCGCCGCGCGCCATGCTGGATATCACTCAGGCACAGGATGCGGTAACATTGCGCGATCTGGCGCCAGGTCAGGCAGTGATGCTGTCGATGGTGCGCCAGGCATGGCGCGTGAAGGCGGGTCAGCGCGTGATGGTGGTCGCCAGCGGAGACGGGTTTAGCGTCAACAGCGAGGGCCAGGCGCTGAACAATGCCGCCGTGGCGCAGAACGCCAGAGTACGTATGGCATCGGGTCAGGTGGTGAGCGGAACGGTCAATCCTGATGGGAATATTCTTATAAACCTGTAATAGCGTAAAGGTTTCAGGAATGCTGCCGATAGATAATCAACAACTGATGATGACAGGCTCTGTTGACCCCTGAGCCCCCTCGATGAGGACTAATGAATGAGCATTGATCGTACGTCACCTGTAAAACCGGTTAGCACCGTACAGTCACGTGAACCAAACGAAGCCCTGCCGCAGAAAACGCGTCTTGAAAAAGCGCTGACCGCCAGCAGTGCCAATGTGACCCTCAGCACGGCGCAGTCCAGCCTGATGCAGCCGGGCGCAAGCGATATCAACATGGAAAAAGTTGAAGCGCTGAAAACCGCTATCCGTAACGGTGAGTTGAAAATGGATACCGGTAAGATCGCTGACGCACTGATTTCCGAAGCACAGAGTTACCTGCAGGATAATTAATGGTATGAGCCGTCTGTCAGAAGTGTTGGACCAAATGACCACCGTCCTGAATTCACTCAAAGAGGTGATGGACGCCGAGCAGCTACACTTATCCGCCGGACAGATTAACAGCAGTACGCTCCAGCGTATTACCGAAGAAAAAAGCTCGCTGCTGGCGACGCTCGACTATCTCGAGCAGCAGCGGCGCGCGGAGCAGAGCGTTAATCGTGGCGATGACATCGCGGATCGCTGGCAGATGATTACCCGTAAGACCCAGCATCTGCGGGAGCTGAACCAACACAACGGCTGGCTGCTTGAAGGGCAGATCGCACTCAATCAGCGCGCCCTTGAAGTGCTTAAGCCGCACCAGGAGCCAGGGCTCTATGGTGCAGACGGTCACGCCTCGACCCTCAGTCGCGGCGGCAAGAAGATCTCTATCTGACCCGACGTCCTGCCCGGACGCTGCCGATCGGACATAACAAAGCCCGGATATGCCGGGCTTTGTTGTTGGCTTTTTTTGGCGGTGCTGTGCCGCTTTCATCAACGCGGAGACGTTGCGAAGACGACGCCGCCACAGCGTGACGGCGTAAATCCATTGCGCGTGCGCTACACCGTGCGGCGGGCGAAGTCCCGCGGTCGGAAACCGAGCAGCGCCAGCGTCGCGAAGTAGCTCCCTGCCCCAATAACCACCACCGCCATCAGGCGCAGCAGCCGCCAGAGCATCGTGCCCTCGCCCCACGCAGGCATCAGGTGGAGTACGCCGAACAGCACGGCGGCCATCACCAGTACCGCAACGATCAGACGCAGCAGAAAACCGCGCCAGCCCGGCAGCGGGGTGAAAATATCACGCTTGCGCAGCTGCCAGTAAAGCAGGCTGGCATTCAGGCAGGCCGCCAGACCAATCGACAGCGCCAGACCGGCATGCTTCAGCGGGCCGATAAACGCCAGGTTCATCAGCTGGGTCATGATCAGCGTAACGATAGCAATCCGCACCGGCGTTTTAATGTCCTGGCGGGCGTAGAAGCCCGGCGCCAGCACCTTCACCATAATGATGCCCATCAGCCCGACGCAGTAGGCGATCAGCGCCCGCTCGGTCATCGCCGCATCATGGGCGGTGAACTTACCGTACTGGAACAGGGAAACCGTCAGCGGCCCGGCGAGGATCGCCAGCGCCACGGCGCACGGCAGCGCCAGCAGGAAGCACAGGCGCAGCCCCCAGTCCATCAGGCGGCAGTATTCATCCTGGTTGCCGCTGGAGACGGTTTTCGCCAGCGACGGCAGCAGGATGGTACCCAGCGCCACACCCAGCACGCCGGACGGGAACTCCATCAGACGGTCGGCGTAGTACATCCAGGAGACGGAGCCGGAGGCGAGGAACGAGGCGAAGATGGTGTTGATGATCAGTGAAATCTGACCAACGGAGACGCCCAAAATCGCCGGCCCCATCTGCCTGACCACGCGCATCGCCCCGGCATCGCGCAGGTTAATGCGCGGCAGCACCAGCATGCCGATCTTTTTCAGATGCGGAAGCTGATACACCAGCTGCAGGATGCCGCCCACGGTCACCGCCCAGGCCAGGGCCAGCACCGGCGGGTTAAAGTACGGCGCGGCAAACAGCGCAAAGCCGATCATGCTGACGTTTAAAAACGTCGGCGCGAAGGCCGGGACTGAAAACCGGTTCCAGGTATTGAGGATGGCCCCCACCAGCGACGCCAGGGAAATCAGCAGAATATAGGGAAAGGTGATGCGCAGCAGTTGGGAGGTGAGCGCGAACTTGTCCGGGGTGTCGGCAAAGCCCGGCGCGGTGACCAGGATCACCCAGGGCGCAGCCAACATCCCGGCCACGGTGACAATCGCAAGCGCAAGGGTCAGCAGGCCCGATACATAGGCGATAAACACCCGGGTGGCGTCTTCGCCCTGTTTATTTTTGTACTCTGCGAGGATCGGCACGAACGCCTGGGAAAAGGCGCCTTCGGCAAAGATGCGGCGCAGCAGGTTGGGCAGCTTGAACGCCACGAAGAAGGCGTCGGTCGCCACTCCGGCGCCAAACACCCGCGCCACAATGGCGTCGCGTGCAAAACCCAGCACGCGCGAAAACAGGGTCATCGAGCTGACGGCGGCCAGCGATTTTAACAGGTTCATCAGTGTCAGGATCCATAAACACACATGCCCGCCCGGATAGAGACTGGCCTTGCAGGCCAGCTGCGCTACGCGTAGCGATCGAAAAAGGCGGGCAGACGCCGGCAAAAGCAGGCGTCGGTCATCAGCGAAGCGCCTAGTCTACTCAAGTCCAGCGGAATTACTACACGCCTTATTCGTTCATCGCCGCGCGCCAGAGCTTTTCCACGATGCGCTGCGCCATCAGCGCCTGCTCGCCGGCGGTTTGCGGAACCGTCTGATTTGTCACGCACTCAATAAAGTGATGGGCGCAGCCAACAAAACCGCGCTGCTCAAGGGTGCTTTGCCAGCCGGGCACCGGTGCGGTGACCACTCCTGCGCCCCGCTCCTCGCGCCACTCGCGCATATCGGTCACCTCATAGAGGCCGCCGTCGGTCACCGCCTGCACCCACTCGCGCTGGCTTCCCGCGCGGCGGTGCATACTGGTGGTGATTTGCCCCGCGTCGGTGGCGAAATGGTGCTCGGCGTAGAGCATCTGCCCCTGGTCGTTGGTACGCAGCACGCCGCTGGCGAGCCGGGCATTGTCGCCCGCCAGCCACAGCGCGGTGTCCACCACGTGCAGATAGTCATCCAGCAGGGTGAAGCGCAGATCGTGCGGGCCAACGCTGTCGCTGCGGTGTTTATCCATGCGCAGCGAAGCGGCGTTGCCCACCACCGCTTTCAGCGCCTGATAGCGCGGCGCAAAGCGACGGTTAAAGCCCACCATCAGCGTCAGGTTGCGGCGCGCGGCCAGCTCCACCAGCCGTTCGGCGTCCGCAAGGTTATCTGCCAGCGGCTTATCCACGCAGACGTGAACCCCGGCGTTGAGCAGCGCACTCACCACCTCGTAATGGCTTTGCGTTGCGCTGTGGACGAACACCGCATCGCAGCGCGCCGCCAGGTTTTGCAGCGAGTCGACGTAGGGTATCCGCCAGGCGGCGCAGATCGGCAGCGCTTTTTCACGGGTCGGTGAGAATGCCCCTTCCAGCGTCCAGCCGCTGGCGTGAGTCAGTACCGGCAGCCAGGCTTTCTGCGCGATGCCGCCGAGCCCTACTACCCCAATGCGTAATGTCGTCATGCTTATTCTCCCAGGTGACCGAGCAGAGAGTCCAGCCGCGCTTTCAGCTCGGCCACCTCCAGTTCCAGCGCCGCAACGCGCGCTTCCAGACCCACGTCCGGCGTGGCGTGTGTCGCCTCACTTTCCGCGGTCTGATCCCCAACCGGCACCGCGTCGCCGCTGAACAGGTGCATATAGCGGCTCTCACGTTTACCCGGCTCCCGCTCAAGCCGGGCGACAAACGGGCCGTCCTCGCGGGCGGCGAGGCCTTCAAGGCAGGTTTCCACCTCGTTCAGATCCGCAAACTCATGCATTCGCGCGGCGCGAAAGCGCAGCTCGCCCGGCGTCTGGGGGCCACGCAGCAGCAGCGTGGTCAGGAGCGCTACTTCTGCCGGGCTAAGCTTCAGGTTGCCGAACTCCGAGTTGCAGAAGCGCTGCTCATATTTGGTGACCCGATTACCAAAGCCGCTGACGGTGCGCAGATAGTGCCGCTTCACCAGCGCATCCAGCACCTCCTGGACCTGCCCGTCGTCGAGATTGAGCACCGGCTCACGGTTAGTTTTCTGATTGCAGCCGGTTACCACTGCATTAAGCGACAGTGGATACTGCTCCGGGGTCGTAACCTGTTTTTCCAGCAGCACGCCGATGACGCGCGTTTCGTAAGCTGACAGCTGATGTTTCATCCGTTCTCCTTATCGCCCCTGCGTCCACTGGCGGGTGGTCAACGCGGTGAGGACATGATCGCGCCATTCGCCGTCGATCAGCAGATAGTCTTTGGCGTAGCCCTCTTTTTCAAAGCCGAGGCGCGCCAGCAGATCCCCGCTGCGTTGGTTGTGCGGCATATAGTTCGCCATGATGCGGTGAATATGTTGGGTGCGCTGCATGTAGCGAATCGCGCTGGTCAGGGCTTCAAACATTAACCCCTGCCCCTGCCATTTTTGCCCCAGGGAGTAGCCGAGATAGCAGGCGTGAAACGAGCCGCGCACCACGTTGGAAAAATTGGCCACCCCGCGGATCTCCGTTTCGTCCGGGTCGAGCAGCGCAAAGTAGAACGCGCTGCCCTGCTTGTGCAGCTCATTGATCATGCTCAGGCGCGCCTGCCAGCCCGAAGGATAACAGTGGCTGTCGTCGCGCACCGGCTCCCAGGGCTTCAGAAACTGGCGGTTTTCAGCGTAGTATTCCGCCAGGCGCCACGCATCGCGGTCGTACACCAGGCGAACCACCAGCCGGTCGGTGGTCAGTCTTACTTTCGGCACATTACTGCGGTAGCCAAACATCGTTTACTGCTCCTTTCTTCAGCTGAACCCTGCGCGCTTCTCGTGTTTATTCGCTAACTATACCTGCCGGAAAGAGAACAAGGAAAACAGTAACCTGTCATTTTTTTAGCGGACGTGACCGGGTTCGATGAAAGGCGTCTATCAAAGCGCCTTTTTGATAAAAAATATTGTGGCCCGCGGGGTGGGAAAAGCACCGGCGGCCCCGCAAAATAGAACTCTTTTTCGTCGCATTCCCGGAGGGGAAATGGCTAGCGTTTCACAGGCACGGAGCCTGGGTAAATATTTCCTGCTGGTAGACAATATGCTGGTCGTGCTCGGTTTCTTCGTGGTTTTCCCGCTGATTTCCATCCGCTTTGTCGACCAGCTCGGCTGGGCGGCGCTGATGGTGGGGATCGCGCTCGGGCTGCGCCAGTTCATCCAGCAGGGCCTCGGTATCTTCGGCGGCGCCATTGCCGACCGCTTCGGCGCCAAGCCGATGATCGTCACCGGCATGCTGATGCGGGCGGCCGGGTTCGCGACCATGGCCATTGCGGTGGACCCCTGGATGCTGTGGTTCTCCTGCATTCTCTCTGCCCTGGGCGGCACGCTGTTCGATCCGCCGCGCTCGGCGCTGGTGGTGAAACTGGTGCCGGCCGCGCAGCGCGGGCGCTTTTTCTCGCTGCTGATGATGCAGGACAGCGCGGGGGCGGTGATCGGCGCGCTGCTGGGAAGCTGGCTTCTGCAGTACGACTTCCGGCTGGTGTGCGCCCTGGGGGCAGCGGTGTTTGTGCTGTGCGCCCTGTTTAATGCCATCTACCTGCCGGCATGGAAGCTCTCGACCGTGAAGATCCCGGTGCGCGAGGGGTTGGGGCGCGTAATGCACGATCGCCGCTTCGTCACCTACGTGCTGACGCTCACCGGCTATTACATGCTGGCGGTGCAGGTGATGCTGATGCTGCCCATTATGGTCAACGATCTGGCAGGCACCCCGGCGGCGGTGAAGTGGATGTACGCCATCGAAGCGACGCTCTCCCTGACCCTGCTCTACCCGATAGCGCGCCTGACCGAAAAGCATTTTCGCCTGGAGCACCGTCTGATGGCGGGCCTGCTGCTGATGACGCTTAGCCTGCTACCGGTGGGGCTAACCACCTCCCTGCAGCAGCTGTTTATGCTGATCTGCCTGTTCTATCTCGGGGCGATCATCGCTGAGCCAGCGCGGGAAACCCTCAGCGCTGCGCTGGCCGACTACCGGGCGCGCGGCAGCTATATGGGCTTCAGCCGCCTCGGCCTGGCCTTTGGCGGCGCGCTGGGCTATACCGGCGGCGGCTGGTTTTATGACGCCGGTAAAGCCAGCGGCCAGCCGGAGCTGCCGTGGCTGATGCTGGGTGTGATCGGCATGGTGACGTTCCTTGCGCTGTGGTGGCAGTTCAGCCATAAACGGCCGGAGCCGACCATGCTGGAACCCGGCACCTGATTTGCCGCCTGCCGCGTTCTCTTCCATACTGAAAGTCCGAAAGCGATCAACTGGAGGAGAACGTGAAGCTATATATCTATGAGCACTGCCCGTTTTGCGTGAAGGCGCGCATGATTTTTGGCTTGAAAAATATCCCGGTTGAGCTGGTGGTTCTGCTCAATGATGATGAAGAAACCCCGACCCGCATGGTGGGTCAGAAAGTAGCCCCCATTCTGCAAAAAGATGACAGCCGTTATCTGCCTGAAAGCATGGACATCGTCCACTACGTCGATAACCTCGATCATAAGCCGCTGCTGACCGGGGCGCGTAACCCGGCGATTGAAGAGTGGCTGCGCAAGGTCAACGGCTACGTCAACCGTCTGCTGCTGCCGCGCATTGCCAAAGCGCCGTTCGATGAGTTTTCCACCCCCGAGGCCCGGGCCTACTTCACGAAGAAGAAGGAAGCCTCTATCGGCTCGTTCGAGGAGCACATGGCGCACTCCGCCGGGCTGATTAAAAACATCAGCGACGATCTGCGAAACCTCGACAAGCTTATCCAGCAGCCGAATGCGGTTAACGGCGAGCTGTCTGAAGATGACATTCACCTGTTCCCGCTGCTGCGCAACCTGACGCTGGTGGCCGGGGTCGACTTCCCTACCCGCGTGGCGGATTATCGCGACAATATGGCGAAACAGACCCAGGTAAATCTGCTGTCATCCATCGCCATCTGACTCTCCAGCCGGTGTCCGCACCGGCTTTTTAAGCCAATTCCGCTGGTAATTGCCCCTCTGCTCCACGATGATAGGCCACGTCAGAAAATGACATGGCCGTGCATCGAGGAACCTCATGAAAAAAATTATTATTGCCGCCGCGCTGGTGCTGTGTGGTCTGGTGGTCGGGTGTAACCAGCTGACCCAGTACACCGTCAGCGAGCAGGAAATCAATCAGGCGCTGGAAAAGCGTAACAACTTCTCAAAAGACATCGGCCTGCCCGGCCTTGCCGATGCCCATATCGTGCTGACCAGGCTGGCAAGCCAGATCGGGCGCGAAGAGCCGAACAAGATCGTGCTCTCCGGCGATGCGGCACTGGATATGACGTCGCTGTTTGGTAACCAGAAAGCGGATATCACGCTGAAGCTCAAAGCGCAGCCGGTGTTCAATAAAGAGAAAGGCGCGATCTACCTGCAGGATATGGACATCGTGGACGCCACGGTTAAGCCGGAGAAAATGCAGTCTGCGGTGAAGTCGGTTCTGCCGTGGCTCAACCAGAGCCTGCGCGACTACTTCAACAAGAATCCGGCCTACGTGCTCAGCGAGGACCGCAGCGAGGGTGAAGCCCTGGCGAAAAAACACGCCACCGGCATCGAAGTGAAGCCGGGCGAAATCGTCATCCCGTTCTCGCTCTGAGATCGTTCCGCGCGGGGGCCGCGTGCTCCCGCGCATCAGGAAAAGAGTGCAAACGAAAACGTTTCCCTCTATGCTTAGTGCCCGGCGCAAATCCAGCCATTACTGACTGATCCCCTCTAGCCGGAGCACATCATGACTGCACAACCCCAGGTAATTACTCTTCGCCGTCCCGACGACTGGCATGTTCATTTGCGCGACGGCGAGATGCTGCAAACCGTGGTTCCCTGGACCAGCAACACCTACGCCCGTGCCATCGTGATGCCTAACCTGGTGCCGCCGGTTACTACCGTTGAGGCCGCACGCGCCTATCGCCAGCGTATTCTGGATGCGGTGCCCGCCGGGCAGCGCTTCGAGCCGCTGATGACCTGCTACCTGACGGACTCCCTCGACCCGGACGAAATCGAACGCGGGTTTCAGGAGAAGGTGTTTACCGCTGCCAAGCTCTACCCGGCAAACGCCACCACCAACTCCAGCCATGGCGTAACCAGCATTGACGCCATCATGCCGGTGCTTGAGCGCATGGAGAAGCTTGGCATGCCGCTGCTGGTGCACGGGGAAGTGACCCATGCGGATATTGATATTTTCGATCGGGAAGCGCGGTTTATCGAAACGGTGATGGAGCCGCTGCGCCAGCGTCTGCCGGGCCTGAAAGTGGTGTTCGAACACATCACCACCAAAGATGCCGCCGACTATGTGCGCGAGGGCAACGCCCTGCTTGCCGCCACCATTACGCCGCAGCACCTGATGTTTAACCGCAACCATATGCTGGTTGGCGGCGTGCGTCCGCACCTCTACTGCCTGCCGGTGCTCAAGCGCAATATCCACCAGCAGGCGCTGCGTGAACTGGTAGCCAGCGGCTTTACCCGCGCGTTTCTCGGTACGGACTCGGCCCCGCATACCCGTCTGCGCAAAGAGGCGAGCTGCGGCTGTGCCGGCTGCTTTAACGCCCCGACGGCGCTGGGTGCCTATGCCACGGTATTTGAAGAGATGAATGCCCTGGAACACCTGGAAGCCTTCTGCTCGCTGAACGGCCCGCGCTTCTATGGCCTGCCGGTGAACGAGGAGACGATCTCGCTGGTGCGCGAGGAAAGCCGCGTCATGGAGAGCATCGCGCTTGGTGATGACAGCATCATCCCGTTCCTCGCCGGGGAAACCGTGCGCTGGCGCGTCAAAGCGTAACGCAAAAAAATAGTTGTTGCCCCCTGTTGCAACGCACCGATTATAACTGTATACATATACAGTATATTAAACAGGGGGCTATTATGCGTGTAGAAGTCACCATTTCGAAACTGACTCAACTTCCACCCGGTGCGGCTGACGCGCTGGCCTGTGAACTGTCCCGTCGTATCGACAACCATTATCCGGACCTGACCAATCAGGTTACGGTGCGCTATGCGTCCGCCAATAACCTCTCCGTATTTGGTGGCGCGAAAGAAGACAAAGAGCGTGTCAGTGAAATTCTGCAAGAAACCTGGGAAAGCGCCGACGACTGGTTTACTGCCAGTTAACCCTCACCCGGACGTTCTCCACAGCGCGTGATGCGCCGGTCGCGTCGGGGCTAACCGCCCTGACAAAGAGTGACCTGGCCGCCGCCGTTGCGCAGAGCCGTTCGGGCCCCCTTGATGTTTGCCGGGTACGCCACCCGGTTTTTTTTATTTTCCAGTCCTGCCGCTATTTTCAGCGCTACTCTGATTGATCCTTTCCCTTTCGCAAATTATTTTGGCTATCCTGCCGCTTAAATGTGCAATTAACTCAAAAAACGCCGCTTTTATGTTGCAAGGTATTTAATTACTACCGTTTTTCGTATAAGTATTGATATACTTAACCTGCTTCAATAAATATGAAAAACGCATTGAACCTCGAAAGTCGTTGTCTTTAAACACGCATTAAGGGGGTTATAATGGTAAAGAATAATGAAGTAATCCAGACTCATCCCCTCGTTGGATGGGACATCAGCACCGTAGATAGCTACGATGCGCTGATGCTGCGCCTGCACTACCTGGCAGCCCCGCAAGACGATCACGACGAAACGGAAGTAGGTAGCACCCTGTGGCTAACCACCGATGTAGCACGACAATTTATCTCCATCCTTGAAGCCGGGATTGCCAAAATTGAGTCCGGTGAATACCAGGAAAATGATTATCGTAAGCACTAACGCGTGCATGCTCTCTTCCACCTCCAGGCACCCTTTCGGGTGCCTGACTTATTTCTGGGTTCCGCATTAATATTACCCCGCTGCGCGTTCCGCTATCGCCATATAACACTTCACTTTGCAGGGTTATTTATTCCCCGTGCCGTCTCATTTCGGGAACGATTTCATTCTCGCAGCGGTAACAATATATAATCCCCTTTTCAGGTAACCCTTGAGAATCGCAGGCGGCTTAATTACTCTGCTACTCCTCCGCTCATCCACAGAGAAAAATTCATGCACTATGACTTAATCATCGTCGGCAGTGGCTCAACGGGCGCGGCGGCCGGATACTATGCAACCCGTGCCGGGCTGAAGGTGCTGATGGTGGACAGCTTCCACCCACCTCACAAAGAGGGGAGCCACCACGGCGACACCCGTCTTATCCGTCATGCCTACGG
The DNA here is from genome assembly GCF_000463155.2 of Siccibacter turicensis LMG 23730. Classification (GTDB taxonomy): domain Bacteria; phylum Pseudomonadota; class Gammaproteobacteria; order Enterobacterales; family Enterobacteriaceae; genus Siccibacter; species Siccibacter turicensis. The sequence goes on from NZ_AWFZ01000028.1 coordinate 457,904, forward strand.
CGAAGGGGAGAAATATGTCCCGCTGGTGCTGCGCGCCCAGACGCTGTGGGATGAACTTCAGTCGCTGAGCGAAGAGCGCATCTTCGAACGCACCGGGGTGGTCAACCTCGGGCCGGCGGACTCCGACTTTCTGACCAACGTCGTCCGGAGTGCGCAGCAGTATCAGCTGACGCTGGAGCGTCTTGATGCGGCGGCGATGGCGGCCCGCTGGCCGGAAATCAGCGTGCCGGAGAACTACGTGGGGCTCTACGAACCAGCCTCCGGCGTGCTGCACAGCGAAAACGCGATCCGAGAGTGGATCCGCCTCGCCCGCGAAGCCGGCTGCGCCCAGCTGTTTAACTGCCCGGTGACGGCTATCCATACCGATGCCGACGGCGTCAGCATCACCACCAGCGACGGCGTCTACACCGGTGCGAAAATGCTGGTCAGCGCCGGAACCTGGGTTGGCAAGCTGCTGCCCGACCTGCCTGTGGCTCCGGTACGCAAAGTGTTTGCCTGGTTCCAGGCCGATGGTCGCTACAGCGTGAAAAACGGATTTCCGGCCTTTACCGCCGAGATGGCAAACGGCGACCAGTACTACGGCTTCCCGGCGGAAGACGATGCCCTGAAAATTGGCAAGCACAACGGCGGCCAGCCTATCCAGCGCGAAGAGGAACGCAAGCCCTTCGGCGGCTATCCGGGCGATGGTTCGGAAGCCTTCCCGTTCCTGCGCCAGCATCTGCCCGGCATCGGCGGCTGTCTGTACGGTGCCGCCTGCACCTATGACAATTCGCCGGACGAGGACTTCATCATCGATACGCTGCCGGATCGGCCTGCGGTGATGGTCATCACCGGCCTGAGCGGCCACGGCTTCAAGTTTGCCGCGGTACTGGGCGAGATTGCCGCCCGGTTCGCCGCAGGCCAGACGCAGGATGTCGATCTCTCTGCATTCTCACTGGCACGCTTCCGCTAATCCCCTCCCCGGCCTCGCGCCGGGGTTTCACCCACACGCCCTACGGCATCGCGACATCTTGTTCATGGGTAACCCTTCATGCGCCGCGTTATTCACTTTTTAATCAATAATGTGCGTGAGCACCTGATGCTATATATCGTTTTCTGGCTGATACTTGCCGCGCTGGATGTTATTTATCTGCTGATGCGCTGATATTTTCCCGTTGACGTTAACTGACATAAATTGACATTCAGCTGAATTTCCCTGAATATTCAAACAGTTTATTAGAACGTGACAGGAAAAAACTGATGCTGAAAAAATCTCATATATCAGCGTGCTAACTAACATCCCCGCATTGTTAATCGACACCTTTGATACTGATACCCATTACAACATCAAAATTTTAGAAATAAAAAATCTTCATACGCTAATACCGTTTTTTTTATTGCTTTTCATATTTTCACACGCCATTGTTATTTCCATTACTTTTTATTAACGGAAGAATAGTTATGCAGTGGGGTAATTCTCCAGAGCGCTATGGCGTGGTCTCGGTGGTTATTCACTGGCTGGTGGCGGCCACGGTCTACGGCATGTTTGCCCTTGGCCTGTGGATGGTGACGCTGAGCTATTACGACGGCTGGTATCATCAGGCACCGGAAATCCACAAAAGCATCGGCATCCTGCTGATGATGGTGATGGTGGTGCGCATCCTCTGGCGTTTTATTTCCCGTCCTCCCACCGCACTGGCGAGCTACTCAAGGCTGACGCGCCTCAGCGCCGTGGCGGCGCATGTTCTGCTGTACCTGGTACTGTTCTCTATTCTGGTCAGCGGCTATTTGATCTCCACCGCCGACGGGAAACCGATCTCTGTCTTTGGCCTGTTTGAGGTCCCTGCGACGCTGAGCGATGCCGGCGTGCAGGCCGATCTGGCAGGTCAGGTGCATCTCTGGCTGGCGTGGGGCGTGGTTATCCTCTCCGTGCTGCACGGTCTGGCCGCCTTAAAACACCATTTCATCGATAAAGATGTCACTCTCAAGCGCATGCTCGGGAAAGCATCACGTTAACCATGGAGCGAAACATGAAAAAAAGCCTGCTGGGGGTTACTTTAGGTGCCCTGCTGTTCACGACCGGCTCAGCCGTTGCTGCTGACTACAAAATCGACAAAGAGGGCCAGCACGCCTTCGTCAACTTCCGCATTCAGCATCTGGGCTACAGCTGGCTGTACGGGACGTTTAACGACTTCGACGGGACCTTTACCTTTGATGAAAAGAATCCGGCAGCGGATAAAGTGAACGTCACCATCAACACCACCAGCGTGGACACTAACCACGCCGAGCGTGACAAGCACCTGCGCAGCGCTGACTTCCTGAACGTGGCGAAATTCCCGCAGGCTACCTTCACCTCTACCGCCGTGAAGAAAGACGGTGACGAGCTGGACATCACCGGTAACCTGACGCTGAATGGCGTTACCAAACCGGTCACTCTGGAAGCGAAGCTGATTGGTCAGGGTGACGATCCGTGGGGCGGCGTGCGCGCCGGCTTTGAAGCCGAAGGCAAAATCCACCTGAAAGACTTTAACATCACCACCGATCTGGGCCCGGCCTCGCAGGACGTGGAGCTGATCATCTCTGTGGAAGGCGTGCGTCAGAAGTAATACGCCAGACATAAAAAAAGGGCAGCGGGGAAATCCTCGCTGCCCTTTTTTATCGCCGCAGGTTATTCCGGATCCGGAATGCCCAGTTTGGTATTCAGACGACCACGGGACTTGTTGAAGATTTTATTGCCGTTTTCACGGCCCGCACGGCGGCGACGCTGCTCCTCTTCAGGCAGCACCGACTCTTCCGCGCACAGCTCGCTACAGCAGCCGTTGAACTTCTTAGCACACTGCGGGCACTGAATAAACAGCAGATGGCAGCCGTCGTTTTTGCAGTTGGTGTGGCTGTCGCACGGCGCGCCGCACTGATGGCAGTGGGAGATCACGTCATCCGAGATGCGCTCGCCCATACGCTCGTCAAACACGAAGTTTTTACCGATAAAGCGGACCGGTAACCCCTGCTCACGGGCGCGACGGGCGTACTCAATAATGCCACCTTCAATGTGCCATACTTTATTGAAGCCGTTGTGCCGCATCCAGGCGCTGGCTTTCTCGCAGCGAATGCCGCCAGTGCAGTACATCACAATTTTTTTATCTTTATGATCCTGCATCATTTCGACCGCTTTCGGCAGCTGCTCGCGGAAGGTGTCCGCCGGGATCTCCAGCGCGTTTTCAAAATGGCCCACTTCGTATTCGTAGTGGTTGCGCATGTCGATAAACACCGCCTCCGGATCGTCCAGCATGGCGTTCACTTCCGCAGCCTTGAGGTAGTCCCCGACGTTGCTGGCGTCGAAATCCGGGTCCTCGATGCCGTCGGCGACGATGCGGTCGCGCACTTTCATGCGCAGCACCCAGAAGGATTTGCCGTCATCATCCAGCGCGATGTTCAGACGCAGGCCGTCCAGCGCCGGGTCAAACGCATACAGCGCGGCGCGAAACGCTTCGAACTTGCTCTGGGGAACGCTAATCTGGGCGTTTATGCCTTCATGCGCAAGGTAAATGCGACCAAATACGTCGAGCGCGGTAAGGGTCTGCCACAGCGCGTCACGCGTGGCTTTTGGGTCGGCGATGGTAAAATACTTATAGAATGAGATGGTCGTGCGCGGTTCGGTTTCGGCGAGCATACGCTCACGCAGCGCCTCATTCGATATGCGGTTATGTAACACTGGCATGGTGTACGTCGTCCTGCAATCGTGAATGAAATGAATCGGGCAGGATGATATAGCAATTATCAATAATTTACATCCCCGCTTTTTGCGCTACATTTGCAACACTTTGACGATATAGCTGTAAAAATTGCCCATTCTTTGCGCACTCATCGCGCAGTGATTTTGGTGCGGCGACAAATAATGTCACAATAGCCGACAGCACTGCTTCCGCTCATATAACAGGACTTTCATGACGCAACTACCTCGATTTACCCCTGCGCTCCTTCATCCACGCTACTGGCTGACCTGGCTTGGCATCGGCGCGCTCTGGCTGGTGGTCCTCCTCCCCTACCCGCTGCTGCTGCGCATTGGCCGCCTTATCGGGCATCTCGCGCTGCGCGTAATGAAACGCCGCGCCAGCATCGCCGCGCGTAACATTGAGCTCTGTTTCCCCGAGCTGGATGAAAAAGCCCGTCGCGAACTGGTGGTAAAGAATTTTGAGTCGGTAGGCATGGGCTTTCTGGAAACCGGCATGGCCTGGTTCTGGCCGAACTGGCGTATCGAGCGCTGGTTTACCGTTAAAGGGCTGGAGAATATCAAAGCGATCCAGGATCAGCATCGCGGCATCCTGCTGCTCGGGGTTCACTTCCTGACGCTGGAACTGGGCGCACGCATCTTCGGCATCAACGAGCCGGGGATTGGCGTCTACCGTCCGAATGACAACCCGCTGCTCGACTGGCTGCAAACCTGGGGTCGTATGCGCTCCAACAAGTCGATGATCGACCGCAAAGATCTCAAGGGCATGATCAAGGCGCTCAAGAAAGGGGAAGTGGTCTGGTACGCGCCGGATCACGACTACGGCCCGCGCGCCAGCGTGTTTGTGCCGTTCTTTGCCGTTGAGCAGGCCGCGACCACCGCAGGCACCTGGATGCTGACCAAGACCTCCGGGGCGGCGATCCTGCCGTTTGTGCCGCGTCGTAAAGCGGACGGCAGCGGTTACGAAATGATCCTGATGGAGCCGGAGTTCAATCCGCCCGTGGACGACGCACAAACCACCGCGGCCTGGATGAACAAAGTGGTAGAACGCTGCGTGATGATGGCCCCGGATCAGTACATGTGGCTGCACCGCCGCTTCAAGACCCGTCCAGAAGGCGTACCGGATCGCTATTGAGTTTTCGCCCTCTGCTCCCGGCAGAGGGCGTTATTTTTCATACCGTTGCGGCGCTCGCGCCTGAAATCAAACCCTTCACCGGTAATTTTTTCTCCCCTCCCGCTTGCCCTTTCCAATCTTCAGCTATCCTTTCCTGAAAACACACGTCTGACATCAGGGAGAAACCTATGACCATGTATGCCACGCTTGAAGAAGCAATCGACGCTGCGCGTGAAGAATTCATCGCCAACAACCCGGGCGTTGAAGAGGAGGATGCCAACATCCAGCAGCTCAACATCCAGAAATTCGTGTTACAGGATGGCGACATTATGTGGCAGGCCGAGTTTTTCGCCGATGAGGGAGATGCCGGTGAGTGTCTGCCGATCCTGAGCGGAGAAGCCGCCCAGAGCGTGTTCGATGACGACTATGATGAAATCGAACTGCGCCAGGAGTGGATGGAGGAGAACACGCTGCACGAATGGGATGAGGGTGAATTCCAGCTCGAACAGCCGCTGGACACCGAAGAAGGTAAAGCGGCAGCGGACGAGTGGGACGAGCGCTAATTCCGCCGCGCTACTCGTAAGGGCCGTGCGCGATATCCACCGGCAACAGCAGCGTATCGAATACCAGCGAGAAAGGTAGATCGAGAATCGTCACGTACCGCCAGGCGGAGTCGCGCACGTCCCATTGTACACCGGGGTAATACTGATTACCCTTCCCCTGCCCCGGTATCGTGCGGCTGACAATGCTGCCACACCCCGAAAGCAAACAGGCTATTACTATCAGCGCTACGGCTTTCACATCCCTTCCCCCTCTTGTTTATCGTTAATTATAACGACGGTTTATGCGGATAAAAAAATACCGGCCAGAAGGCCGGTATTGATGCGGATGCCGCGTTTAGCTGTGACTGCGTAAGGCGTGCGGATTCATCTGCAGCTCATGGTAGTGACTCACCCATGAGGAGTAGCGCTCCGGGGACGACCAGACGCGGTAGTGCAGGCGCGACAGGGTGACCGGGTCGCTCAGCAGCACCAGACGACGATCGCGGGTCAGTTTATCCGGCGTATCGTTGAGTGCCTGTTCAACGTGGCGATCGCGGGCAATCTCCAGCACCTGGCTTGCGCGGTGACGGGCGGTTGCCATGGCGGTGGCCAGCGCGTTGAACGACGGGTTAAATACGGCGTGCATAAAACCATCTTCCAGCGAACGTGCGCGGTTCATCTCCAGATAGCGGTCGGTATCCACCAGCACCTGCGGCGGGTTGTACTCTTCCGGGATCAGGAACAGCTTCCAGCGCTTAGTGCGCAGACCCACGGTCGACCGGCTGGAGATCACCGATACAAACGGCGACAGGATCAGCGAGAAGACGATCGGAGCCAGCCAGAACAGGAAGCGCAGGTCGAGCCACGCCATGCCAACGGCCCACACCAGGCCCAGCAGCATCTGCGAGCCGTGACGCTTGAACGCTTCCAGCCACGGGGTGGAGTCGTCATCGCGCTGCGGTGAGTTCCAGACCACTTCCCAGCCAAGGAACGCGCTCACCACGAAGACGGTGTGGAACAGCATACGTACCGGGGCCAGCAGCACCGAGAACAGCACTTCCAGCAGCAGGGAGAGCGTGACGCGCAGGAAGCCGCCGTACTCTTTTGACCCTTTACACCAGATAAGCATCACGCTCAGCAGCTTTGGCAGGAAAAGCAGCACCATGGTCGAGGCAAACAGCGCGATGGCAAGCTCGGGGCGCCACTGCGGCCACACCGGGAACAGCTGACGCGGCTGCAGGAAGTACTGCGGCTCGGTCAGGGCGTGAACCACCTGCAACGCCGTGGAGAGCGCGAGGAACAGGAACCATAGCGGCGCCGACAGATAGGACATCACGCCGGTCAGGAACACCGCACGGTGCACCGGGTGCATCCCTTTCACCAGGAACAGGCGGAAGTTCATCAGGTTACCGTGACACCAGCGACGGTCGCGTTTCAGCTCGTCCAGCAGGTTCGGCGGCAGTTCCTCATAGGAACCCGGCAAATCGTACGCAATCCACACGCCCCAGCCAGCACGACGCATCAGCGCGGCTTCCACGAAGTCGTGCGACAGAATCGACCCGGCGAACGAGCCTTCACCCGGCAGCGGCGCCAGGGCGCAGTGCTCGATGAACGGCTTCACACGGATGATGGCGTTATGGCCCCAGTAGTGGGATTCACCAAGCTGCCAGAAGTGCAGACCGGCGGTGAACAGCGGACCATACACGCGGGTCGCGAACTGCTGGCAGCGCGCGTAGAGCGTGTCCATTCCGGAAGCCTTCGGCGAGGACTGGATGATCCCGGCATTCGGGTTCGCTTCCATCAGACGCACCAGGCCGGTCAGGCAGTCACCGGTCATCACCGAGTCAGCGTCCAGCACCACCATGTAGCTGTACTGGCTGCCCCAGCGACGGCAGAAGTCATCGATGTTACCGCTTTTGCGTTTTACGCGGCGGCGGCGGCGACGATAGAAGATCTGCCCTTCCCCTTCGACTTCGGCGATAAGCTCCATCCAGGCTTTTTGCTCGGCCACGCAGATATCCGGGTTGTAGCTGTCGCTCAGGATGTAGACGTCAAAGTGCGCCTGTTGGCCGGTGGCTTTCACCGATTCCCAGGTGGCACGCAGGCCGGCGAACACGCGATCCACGTCTTCGTTACAGATAGGCATGATCAGCGCCGTGCGGTGCGCCGGATCGATAGGCTCATCCCCCACCGTCGAGGCGGAGATGCTGTACTTATCTTTCCCGATCAGCAGCTGTAAAAAGCCCATCAGCGCGGTCCAGAAACCTGCCGACACCCAGCAGAACAGAATGGCGAACAGGATCAGGATGCCGCTTTGCAGAATGTAAGGCAGGATCTGCATGAAGGAGACCAGCAGATCCTGATTCATCATGTCAGCCGGGTCGATCAGCGCCCAGCCCTGATACGGCAGAATGGTTTTCATGTACCAGGTGGCGACCACGGTCTGGGACAGGGTCAGCAGCAGCAGGATGTAACGACGAATGGTGCCGACGATACGCCACTTCTGCTCAGCGGCCTGCTCCTCCTGTGAGAGACGCAGGTAGCGCGGCGGGACGTCACGACCACGCAGACGATCCCAGAAGCGGCCCACCGGGTTAGTGCGCCACGGGTCCGGGAACATCGAGGAACGCTTCGCCTTCGGCATCGCCTGAAGCTGGGTGCGCCCTTCGTCGTCTTCGATCAGCTGGTTGCCGCCGAGGGAGTCAGGCCAGCTCTGCTCGAGACGTGCTTTTACCGAGCCGAGCGGAGAATCATCCTCACGGGCGTAGGTCTGCCCCTCACCGCTCAGCGCCTGATGCACGGCGCGGAGATCCTCCGCGCCCGCCAGCGTCGCTTTCTGCCCGGCAGGCAGGGCGAGCGCGTCAATATACTCAGTTGTCTTATTCATTGGCAGGTAACTGATAGCTCCAGGTTTCACTCAGGGGCTGCTCGCCGCTCACCAGAGCAGCACGCATTTCGGTCGTCTGCTTCGGATCTTTGATCTTCACGCGCAGCGTCAGACGCCAGCCTTTGGTGACCGGGTTGTAGCGCACGCTGTTTTCGACGATTTCACCGTTGTCGCCAATGCTGGTCTGGGCGGTGACCGGGGTATTTTCCGGCAGCTTTTTCATCGCCGCGCCCGCGTAATCAATGACAAACGCGATGGTGCCGTCAGGCTGACGGATAAGATTCGACTGTTTCACATCGCCGGTAGAGCGACGGGTCTGGGTCACGTATGCGTTATCGGCGGCGTGCAGCTTGTCTTCGTCACGGCTGAAGGTGATGGTGTACTTGAAGTTCATCTCCTTGCCCGCTTCCGGCAGCTGGTCCGGCGTCCAGTAGGCCACGATGTTATCGTTGGTTTCGTCGTTGGTCGGGATCTCTACCAGTTCGACTTTCCCTTTGCCCCACTGACCATGCGGTGTGATCCACGCGCTTGGACGTTTGTCGTAGCGATCGTCGAGATCCTCAAAGCGCGCAAACTCACGGCCACGCTGCAGCAGACCGAAGCCCTGCGGGTTCTCGGTCGCGAAGGTGCTGACCGCCAGATGTTTCGGGTTATTCAGCGGACGCCAGATCCACTCGCCGTTGCCGGCATGAATTGACAGACCGTTGGAATCGTGCAGCTCCGGACGGAAGTTGGTGGCCGGTGACGGCTGGTTCGGTCCGAACAGGAACATGCTGGTCAGCGGCGCTACGCCGAGCTTGCCGACTTTGTCGCGCAGGTAGACTTTCGACTGCACATCGACGGTGGTGTCGCGGCCGGGGGTAATCACAAAGCGATACGCACCGGTGGCGCGCGGGGAATCCAGCAGCGCGTAGATGGTCAGACGTTTGTCGGTTGGCTTCGGACGTTCAATCCAGTACTCACGAAAACGGGGGAACTCCTCGCCGGACGGCAGAGCAGTATCAATCGCGAGTCCACGCGCCGACAGGCCATACACCTGACCACCGCCGATGACGCGGAAGTAGCTGGCGCCGAGCATGCTCAGGATTTCGTCGTTCTTGTCTTTGCTGTTGATGGGATAGAGCACCTTAAAGCCGGCAAAGCCGAGGTCTTTTACGGTGTCTTTATCGTGCTGGACGTTGCCAAAATTGAAGTAATCCGGGCTGTATTTGATACGGTTTACCGTAGTGCTGGTCACCTCATTGATTTTGACCGGCGTGTCGAAGTACATACCCTGATGGTAAAATTCGAGCTTGAATGGGGTTTTAAGTGCGCTCCAGTAAGCCTTATCGTGATTAAACTGGATCTGTTGGTAGTCCGCATATTTCATGTCGCGGAATACGGCCGGCAGATTGCTTTTGGGCGCTTCGTAGCCCTTATCTGCCATGGATTTCGCCTGTTTTGCGACATCGTCGATAGTGAATGCCCAAACCGAAGTGGTATAAAGGGACATCAGCACTGCGGCGCCCAACCAGCGCATTTTCATAATCTGTGTTTTATGTTTCATATAACTAAGCACTTCCCCCTTTGTGTGCTTAAATCAATCCAATCCATTTTAATGGAAACTTGCGCTTTCCGACAACACAATCCCCGCTTTGTTCAGCGCACCGGTTCAGGGATTAAGCAGAATAAGCAAATGAAAGCGAATGGTTTTCACTTTACGCCTTTGTCCTGGAGACAGTGTGCGCTCCTTCGTGTAGGGTTGCCACCGAATGTAGACAGAAACTGTCACAGGGATAAGACGATTAGTCCGAGAATATCCGGAGTTATATGACTGACACACCTGCCCAGCGCGAATATTTCCTCGACTCCATTCGCGCATGGTTAATGCTGCTGGGGATCCCCTTTCACATTTCCCTCATTTATTCGAGCCACGTCTGGCATGTCAACAGCGCCACACCGACCTGGTGGCTGACGCTGTTTAACGATTTTATACACGCCTTCCGCATGCAGGTATTTTTCGTTATTTCGGGTTATTTCTCGTACATGCTGTTTTTACGTTACGCGCGCCCGAAGTGGTGGAAAGTGCGGGTCGAGCGCGTCGGTATTCCGATGCTCACCGCCATCCCGCTGCTGACGCTGCCGCAGTTTATGATGCTGCAATACGTCAAAGGTAAAACCGACGGCTGGGCCGCGCTCTCGTTCTACGATAAATACAACACCCTGGTCTGGGAGCTGATTTCTCATCTCTGGTTCCTGCTGGTGCTGGTGATCCTCACCACCCTGAGCCTGGTGCTGTTTCAGAAGATGCGCGCCAGCGTGCGCTCGCCGCGGGCCGATTTCTACGCCTCGCTGACGCCGCTGCGGTTTATCCTGCTCTTTGCCTGCGCCGGCGTACTCTATGGCGCACTGCGCCGCACGCTGCTGCTGCTGTGCGAACCGGTACTGCGCGATGGTCTGTTTAACTTTACGGTGATGCAGACGTTGTTTTACCTGCCATTCTTTTTACTGGGCGCGCTGGTGTTTAAGTATCCGGCGTTGAAAGCGAAATTCCTCACCCTCTCCCCCACGTACTGTGCGGGTGCGGCGCTGTCGTTCGCGGCCTACCTGCTTAATCAGCGCTACGGCAGCGGTGAAGGCTGGATGTACGAAACCGAAAGCGTCATCACCATGGTGATGGGGATCTGCATGGTCAACGTGGTATTCGCACTCGGCTATCGCCTGCTCAATTCCCACTCGCCGCGCGTGACCTACTTCGTTAACGCGTCGCTGTTTATCTATCTGGTGCACCATCCGCTGACGCTGTTCTTCGGGGCCTACATCACGCCGCATATCGCCTCGAATACGCTGGGTTTCCTGTGTGGACTGGTGTTTGTGGTAGGGCTGGCGATCGTGCTTTACGAGCTGCATCTGCGGGTGCCGCTGCTGCGCTTCCTGTTCTCCGGCAAGCCGCAGAAACGCCCGGTGGTCGCCGCCAGCGCCTGAGGCAGGTGCTCTCCTTTATCGCGTATCAATAAAGGAGAGCCGCTTACAGCAGCCACTCAATCGGCAGACGGTAGACCAGACGCACCAGCACACGCTGCCACAGGCGCGTTTTCGGCTCCTTTTTCCAGACGATTTCGTTGCCCTCCTGCTGCTCCACCCAGTTGATACGTCCCCATTTATCGAGACGCAGCGCCCAGGCCGCCTCGCGCTGGCTTTGGGCGAAACGGGTGTGAATCTTGCCCGCCAGCTCATTACTTTCAATCACAAATCCCATTTCGGTATTGAGCATCGCCGAACGCGGATCGAAGTTAAACGAGCCGATAAAAAGCTTGTGCCGATCGACGCTGAACGTTTTGGCATGCAGGCTGGAGCCGGAGTTCCCGGTCAGGCCGCGGTCGTGGGGCAGCGCGCCCGCCGGGTGCTGGGGCTTGAGCTCGTACAGCTCTACGCCGTGACGCAGCAGCTTCTTACGCCAGCGCGCGTAGCCGGCGTGCACCACCGCCACATCGTTGGCCGCCAGCGAGTTGGTCAGGATCGCCACCTTCACGCCCTTGCGCACCAGGCCCAGTAGCCAGGCCACCCCGGCGCGGGTCGGGACAAAATAAGAGGAGATAATGTCTATCTCCTCCTGCGGCTGACCGATGGCGTCGAGCATACGCTGCGGCAACAGCGTATGGCTGCGGGCTTTGCCCATCCCTTTGCGCGGATCGTCGCTGAGCAGCCGCGTGCGCGCCCAGACCAGCTTCAGGGTGCCGGCCTCCAGATTTGTGGCGAAGGTAGAGGAGTCCAGTCGCTCAAGATAGCGCTGCGTCACCGGATCATCTTCCCAGGCTTTGGGCAGCCTCACCCGCTCGTTAATATCTTCGGCATCCAGCTGCAACACGTCCTGCAGCGTCGAGACGCAGCGGCTGTTCCAGTAGCGCTCAAAGTCGCGGGTGACGTCCTCCACCACCGGGCCAATGGCCAGCACGTCGAGATCGGAGAACAGCGGCTGCTCCCCGGCCCCGAAGTAGGCGTCGCCAACGTTGCGCCCGCCGATAATCGTCGCTTCACCGTCAACGATAAAGCTTTTGTTGTGCATCCGGCGATTGAGGCGAGCAAAGTCGGTGAGATAGCCGAGCGCGCGAAGGGTACGAAAGGAAAAAGGGTTAAACAGGCGGACTTCGATATTGGGGTGAGCGTTCATCGCCCGCAGGGTGTCGTCCATGCCGATGGTGTTGTTGTCATCCAGCAGCAGGCGCACCCGCACCCCGCGCTGGGCGGCATCGAACAGCGCCTGAAACAGCAGACGCCCGGACATATCGTCTTCCCAGATATAGTACTGCACGTCCAGGCTCTGCTCCGCCATGCCAGCCAGCAGATAGCGCGCCGCGAACGCGTCGAGGCTATCGGCGAGCGTATGCAGCCCGCACAGGTCGGGATGCGCGCGACGCGTGGGGGCGATCGCCCGCCCGAGGCGCGTCGCGGGCGCGTTATCAGAGGGCGTGCTGGGCAAGTAACCGCTGGTAAAGTCTGGTGTTTTCGTCGTCATAGCAGACAAAGTATACCTGCTCCGGTAGCGAGTGCGTTGTCAGATAGTCTGAAACGGTGTTGAACGCGATAAGCGCCGCCGCCGCCCGAGGGTATCCATAGATGCCGGTGCTGATGGCCGGAAACGCCACGCTGCGGTAGCCGTTGTCCGTCACCAGCTGCAGGCTGTTGCGGTAGGCATCCTGTAACAGCCGCTCCTCCTGCGCCTCTCCCCCTCGCCAGACCGGGCCAACGGTATGCACCACGGCTTTGGCCGGTAGCTCACCTGCTTCAGTGATCACCGCATGGCCCGGGGCGCACTCGCCCTGCTGCTGCCGCACCTTCTTACAGGCCGCCAGCAGCGCCGGTCCCGCAGCGCGATGAATGGCCCCGTCCACACCGCCACCGCCCAGTAACGACGGGTTGGCGGCATTGACAATAGCGTCCACGCTTATCGTCGTAATATCCCCTTGCACGATCTGAATTCGCGATTGCATGGCAATCTCCTTAATGAGGCCTGCTATCAGTGTAGATCACGCGCAAGGGAAGCGGCAGAAACAACACGCCCGGCATCAGCCGGGCGTGTAAGGTCAGAAATCAACGGACATCGACAGCCTGAGCGTGCGCGGGTCGCCCTGCGTCAGGTAGTAACCGGAATCATCCACCGAAGCCCAGTATTTCTCGTCGGTAACGTTCTCCACCGTGGCACGCCAGGTCAGGGTCTGCTCGTTCACCTTCATGCTGTAGCGCGCGCCCAGATCCAGCCGCGTCCAGGCATCCACTTTCAGACTGTTAGCCGCGTTAGCGTACTGCGAGCCGGTGCGCATTACCGTGGCGTTCAGCGTCAGGTTCTCCACCGACGGCAGGTCCCATTCGCCGCCCAGCCGCAGCTGATAGCGCGGTACGCCCGGCGCATCGTTGCCATCGTTCGCACCCTCGGCGGTTTTGGTGAGTTCAGGGGCAAGCCACTGGGCGCTACCCATCAGGCGCACGCCGTACACCGGTTCGCCGAACAGGTTCAGCTCCATGCCGCGGTTGCGCTGCTCACCGTAGAGATCGTAGTTGCCGCTGCTGTTCATCATCCCGACCGGCTTCTCGATTTCGAACAGCGCCAGGCTACCGCCGATGCGGCCATAGTCAAACTTCGCACCCACTTCGTTCTGGGTGGATTTGACAATCCCCACCACTTCCCCGGCGTTGGTCGCCTTGCTGCTGGCGGTTGGGCCCGGCTGCAGGGCTTCAATGTGGTTCGCGTAAAGCGAAACGTGCTGCCAGGGCTTCACCACCACGCCGTAGACCGGGGTGACCTTCATGCTGTCGAACGTCGCGTTCCGGTCCTCCACCCCTTCCCAGGAGTAGTTGTGGACCGTGATCTCCTGACGACGCAGCCCGGCGGTGACCAGCACCCGATCGTCAAGCATCGAGAGCGTGTCGGACAGCGAGACGCCGCCGGTGCGGGTGCGGCTGCGGGTATGCGGATCGCCCATGTCGCCGGTGACGCTTATCGTCTCAGGGCGCGGGATCACCACCGGGTGATAGATGTTCAGCCCGGACTGGGTGGCCGACAGGTTGTAGGCCGAACCGGTCTTACGATATACCCCGGAGTAGCCCAGGTTGACGCTGTGGTTGATGACACCGGTGGCGAACTTGCCGCGCACCCCGGTCATGCCGGAGAAGCTGTCCGAGACATAGTGGGTATCCATGCGGCGCATGGTGGCGCTGCCGTCGCTGCTTTTTAGCGTCGAGGAGCTGTACGCGCCCCACTCATCGTTATCGTTCCCGCCCACGCCGGCGTAAAACGTCCAGTCCGGCGCGATATCATACTCGCCGCGCAGCGCGGCAAAGCGGGAGGACATATCGCTGTAGACCCACGGCTGACCGTAGTTGGTGCGGTTATCCGGCACCGCCGGCAGCTCGGTGATAGCCCCCATTGCCACGCCGATCCGCCCGTAATGCATACTCAGCTTCTGCCAGCCGGCATCAAGGGAGGATCGGAAGCGATCGCCTTTATAGTCCAGCCCCACCGACGCGAGGCTGGTGCGTGATTTCTGATGATGCACTTCTGTTTCGCCTTCCCGGTGCAGCAGGTTGACGCGCACCCCGAACCGGTCGTCCTCCCCGAAGCGGCGGCCGGTGTCGATGGCCCCTCCCACTTCGCCGCGCTGGGCGTAGTCCACCGTGACGCGGGTAAGCGGCTCACTGCCGGCACGCTTCGGCTCAATGTTCACCGCACCGCCCACGCCGGACCCGCCCGGCGGCACGCCGTTGAGAAACGCGGTTGACCCCTTAATCACTTCCACACGCTCGGCGATCTGGGTGCTGACCACCTGACGCGGCAGCACGCCGTACAGCCCGCCGAAGGAGACATCGTCCCCGTCAAGCAGGAAGCCGCGTACCCGGTATGACTCGCCGAAGTTGCCGTAGCTGCGTACCGGCTGCACGCCGGCATCATTGCGCAGGACATCGCTCAGGGTATTCGCCTGCGTGTCTTCAATCATCTTTGCGGTGTAGCCGACCACGTTGAACGGCACGCTGCTCGCATCCTGTTCCCCGAGCATGCCGAGTCGACCACCGTTGGCGACCTGCCCGTCAAGGTAGGCCGGCACCAGTTCGTCCCCGCCGGCGCGGAACGGTGCCTCCGGCGTGGCGGTAACGGTGATGGTATCGTTCTGGGTCTCTGCCGCCCAGGCGGCGGGTAAAACGGCAACGCTCACGGCCAGCGCCAGCAGGCGCGGACGTGAAGCCGGTCGGTGAACAAAGCGAGAAGACATGAGGGATCCCTGCGTCATTGTTGGTAACGATTATCATTTTGATCGTGATTATCATTAGCCTGTAAGGATTTGCAAGAATTAATCATCATCCGTATTAAAAGATAAACCGGTGTTTCAGACAGGGAGTCGTGAGGGGTGCGCCCGAGGTGGTCTTCAGGCGCGAAACATCAGTTATAGCGCAGCGTGACCACTGCGAGCGTTTTCTGCGGAT
The DNA here is from genome assembly GCF_000463155.2 of Siccibacter turicensis LMG 23730. GTDB lineage: Bacteria > Pseudomonadota > Gammaproteobacteria > Enterobacterales > Enterobacteriaceae > Siccibacter > Siccibacter turicensis. Next base: position 473,611 of record NZ_AWFZ01000028.1, read on the forward strand.
TGAGGTAGTGGACGTCCATCGCGACGGGGGCATCGCTTTTAACGGGGTGGGTTTTCAGCGTGTTGAGCGGGATAGTCTGCTCAGTAACCTTGCCATGCTGAAAGCAGCTGAGCTGTACGCGGGATGCGGTGGCCGCCTGATTGACTTCGCAGGGTGCTTCCACAATGCTGCCGCGGAAGTGAACGACGCCCCCGCCGGACGCGTCGGCGTGGCTGCTGAAGACGACTGCCGCTGCGCACAGCGCAAGCGTGGAAGGAATAGATTTCATGGCTGGCTCCTCGCGGTCAACTCATCCATGAAAGTGATGTACATCCTGTCTCATTCACCCTGGCACAGCCGCTGCGTTTCGCCACGTCGCGCCATTACATTTCTGTTTTTCAGTACCTTGCTCACAATTTATTGCCCGCAGGCGCGCTGACATCAGGCCGTGCGGGCCGCCATTCATTGATGATATTTATAGATTCACCGTCCGATACCGTGACGATGACCCGCGTCTCGTCGTCCGCCTCGAGCGTCAGGCGCAGCTGCGCCAGGGTTTGTGGCCGCTGCGCGTAAAGCAGCAGCTGACGCTGTTGTCGGGAGTGGATCTCGCCCCCCTGCCCGTGGCGAATCACCTCGAGCGTCACTGCACATCGACAGTCGCGCGCCACCACGACCTCCGGGCGCAGAATATACTCCGCCCCTTGCTGACTGGCGTGAAAGCTAATCTGGCTGGCCAGCGCGGCCAGCAACATCCAGCCGGGCATAATCTTCTCCCCATAAAAAAAGCAGGGCCGAAGCCCTGCTCTGCCCTGCGAGTGCGAGAGGTTGCTTAATACTGGAAGGCGGAGGCGTTGTTGCCGTAGCCAACCTGCTGTACTTCAACCGTAGATCCCGAGGCGGTCTGATCCACCAGCGCACCGTTGCCGCTGCCGTACTGGCGCACGTCAATTTTTGAGTCTTCACCGTTCCACTGATCGAGCGTGGCATTGTTGGCATAGCCGCTTTGCAGCAGGTCAATTGAACTGTCGTCCGACCCCTGTCCGACATCGGCACCGTTGTTGGCACCGAGCTGTTTAATATCCGTTTTTGAGTCCATGGCGTTGGACTGCAGGGCCAGGGCATGGTTTGCACTGCCGTTCTGATAGATTTTCAGCTGTGAATTTTCATCAGCCTGATGAAAAGGAAATGCCAGTGCGCTGCCGGAAACAACCAGTGCTGATAATGCTGCCACTTTAAACAATTTCATGGTGAAACCCCCATCGGATTGAATTTACGGGTCGCTGTCTGCCTAACGCTGTACGATGCGAATAGCCATCTGCGACTGCTTTTGCACTACAACTGCGGTTTTTTGGGTGCCGTACTGGGTGATACTGGCTCTGTTTCCTGCACCTTTTTGCAGGATCATCGCCGTATTACCCCATGCTGCCTGGGTAATGGATGCGCTGTTGGACTGGCCGTCCTGCGCGATATAAGCCAGGTTGTAATAGCCGCTCTGATCCACGTTTGCCCGGTTGCCGTTCCCGTTCTGGGAAATCACCGCCTGCATTTTCTGACCATCCTGGCGAATACGGGCGTTATTCAGATTGCCCTGTTGACCAATAATGGCGGCCTGATTAAAAGAGGCCTGGCTTAATTCATTTACCGCAAAGTTATACTCTGCCGCAGCCATATCGCCGGCCGCGGCCATACCAGGCACGCTCAGCAATGCCAACACCGCAAATAACGTGCTGCTTTTCATGTTGTCACCTGCACCTGGGTTGTGATCCCGGAGAATAAACGTGACCGTCTCTCTCCCTGCATAACGCCGCATGTGTTATCGCTGTGTTACGAGACAGAGTATGTTCAGCAAGAAAAATAAAATATCTCACCCGCGCGGGGGATTTTATTTCACCGACTCATACCAAAGTCGTAACGTTAATTCATGCGCTTAGCGTTGCGTGGCAGATAAAGACTGTGCAAATGACGAAAAAGCCTATCGGGCAGGCCAGGCTGTCTGGCATCTCTACGCGATGCAGCGCATTTGAGAGATCAATTACAAATTTGACAGAAAATCCTGTCACCGCGATACGCATTCCTAAGCGCAGCGGCAAGGCGTGATAACGCATGTGGTCTTTACCGCCCAGATAAGCAACGCAATTAGTTGCAAAGGATATATCGCTTTTAATACATAATGATAAAATATCACGTTATAGCTAATCGCCTTACTTTTGCCGCCTGGAAATAGCGCCATTCATTAATCTTAAAATAATCAAAAAACAGCAAGGAAACATTTAAATATTCCATATTACATTTTGTTACATGTTACGCACTTGATTTACGCAGGGTAATAGTTAGATTGAAATAAGCAGTATGTAATTTCTGAATTCCTTTTCATTACCCGCCCCGGGAATGACTTTTATTTATTTTATATACACAGCAGTGCGGCTTCTGTCAGTGCTTCTGGGGGTCCGACGCCTGCGTCGGACCCGCTGACAGGCGATCCAAAAACAGTGGGGTTTCATCATGTTTAATGAAGTCCATACCTGGCGCGGTGAACGGCTTTTGCTGATTACCCGGCCCTCTTTGCAGGCCAGTGCCCTGTTACAACAGTTTACTTTCGCGCTCGCCGTCAGCGGGAAACTGCATAATATTCAGCGAACTGTGGATACCATCCCGCCGGGTACCGTGGTGTTGCTGGATATGATGGAAGCGGATAAAAAGGTAATCCATTACTGGCAGGATAAGTTAGTTCATCACCACAGCCAGATAAAACTGCTGCTGCTTAACACGCCCGATGAGTATCCCTATCGCGACATCGAAAGCTGGCCGCATATTAACGGCGTGTTTTATGTCGGTGATGATGAAGTTCGGGTCGCGGAGGGATTACAGAGCGTGATGCGCGGCGAATGCTGCTTTTCACAGAAGCTGGCCAGCTATTTAATTACCCGTTCCGCGCACTACCGTTTTAACTGTCATGAATCGGCGCTCCTCACCCATCGTGAAAAAGAGATCCTTAATAAACTGCGTATTGGTGCGTCCAATAATGAGATAGCCCAGTCGCTGTTTATTAGCGAAAACACCGTTAAAACCCATCTTTATAATTTATTCAAAAAGATTGCGGTAAAGAACCGGACTCAGGCCGTTTCCTGGGCCAACGATAACCTCAGACGATAATATCATGACTCTCCGTTCAGTCTGGCTGCTGGGGGCGGTTTTGCTGTGCGCCGCTAACGTTGCGCGTGCCGTGGAGGTCGAAATTCCCGGTCTGCTGACCGACCATACCGTGACGTCCGTTGGTCACGAGTTTTATCGGGCGTTCAGCGACAAATGGGAAAGTGATTTCACGGGAAATTTAACGATTAATGAAAGGCCCAGCGCCCGCTGGGGTAGCTGGATAACGATTACCGTCGATCAGGATATTATTTATCAGGCGTTTTTATACCCTGGCAGACGCGATTTCGACAGGAATGTGGATGTTGCGCTTATTAATACCGACGCGGCGATTCGGCGCCGCCAGATTGATAAAACATTACTGAGCACGGGTGATTTAGCCCACGACGAATTTTAACTCGCGATATCAGGAGTCTGCCATGCGTATCACTCATGCGGTTGTTACGTTGCTGCTCGTCTGCCCGTTAAGCTGGGCAGGAAATATGACCTTTCAGTTTCGCAACCCTAATTTCGGCGGTAACCCCAACAACGGCGCGTTTTTATTGAATAGCGCCCAGGCACAAAATTCTTATAAAGACCCGTCATGGAAAGACGATCTGGGCATTGAAACGCCCTCGGCGCTGGATAATTTCACCCAGTCGATTCAGTCGCAGCTGTTGGGTGGTCTGCTGACCAATATCAATACCGGCAAGCCAGGCCGCATGGTGACCTCCGACTTTATTGTCGATATCGCCAACCGCGACGGGCAGCTAGTCCTTAACGTCACCGACCGTAAAACCGGCAGAACCTCCACCATTGAGGTGTCGGGTTTACAGGCCAACGCGGCTGACTTCTGAAGTTCGGGCATAAAGGAAACACATCATGCAGCGCCTGCTCCTGATCCTCTCGATATGTTTACTCAGCGGCTGTCTTACCGCGCCGCCGAAACAAGCCGCCAGCCCTACGCTGATGCCCCGCGCGCAGAGCTATCGTGATCTCACCCACCTGCCCAGCCCCACCGGCAAACTGTTTGTCTCGGTATACAACATTCAGGACGAAACCGGGCAGTTTAAGCCCTATCCGGCAAGCAACTTCTCCACTGCGGTGCCGCAGAGCGCCACGGCGATGCTGGTAACGGCGCTGAAGGACTCGCGCTGGTTTATTCCGCTTGAGCGTCAGGGCCTGCAAAACCTGCTCAACGAACGGAAAATCATTCGTGCGGCGCAGGAAAACGGCACGGTTGCGGAGAACAACCGCGTGCCGCTCCCGTCACTGGTGGCGGCAAACGTCATGATCGAAGGGTCGATTATCGGGTATGACAGCAACGTCAAATCGGGTGGGGTTGGCGCACGCTATTTCGGGATCGGGGGCGACACCCAGTATCAGCTTGATCAGGTGGCGGTGAACCTGCGGGTGGTCAACGTCAGCACCGGTGAGATCCTCTCCTCGGTCAACACCAGCAAAACCATTCTCTCCTATGAAGTGCAGGCCGGGGTATTCCGCTTCGTCGACTACCAGCGGCTGCTTGAGGGAGAGATCGGTTATACCGCTAATGAACCGGTGATGCTGTGTCTGATGTCGGCCATTGAAACCGGGGTGATCTTCCTGGTGAACGACGGCATCGAGCGCGGGCTGTGGTCGCTGCGCAACGCCGCGGATATCAACGACCCAGTGCTGGCGAAGTATAAAAACCTTAACCTGCCCCCGGAGTCGTGAGGGTTAGTCTGGCTGCCGGGCACCGCCCGGCGCTTTCTCATCCGGGCTTCTGCCAAGCCACATACCGCTGACAAACATCGCTGCACCAAACAGCATCCCCAGCCACAGGGCGGGCAGCACGCTCTGCCAGTCGCCCTGAGCGGCAAAGGTGGCACAGGCACCGATAAAGGTACCGGGGATAAACGCCAGCAGCCGACGCTGGGCCTGAATACACATCAGGAACGCCACTACGCCGGTCAGGGCATATCCCGCCAGGGAACCCGTGGTCAGCGTACTGAGATGAAGAATGATCTGCGCCCACGCCACGCCGCTGGAGAGCGTTGCGAAGGTGATAAGTAGCCCGCGGCGATCCTTATGTGGACAGGCGAAAAACGCGGTGCAACCGAGAAAGCCGGCCCAGGAAGGCAGCGCCAGCGCAACAGCGACCCACGCCCAAATGGCGGAGATCAGGCCGGTAGTGAATGCAAGGGAGAGTGATCGTTTCATAGCGGCGTATGATAGCGAACGCCGCCCGAATGAGTGTGATTCAGAGCACGTTATTTGTAATAACGCACCGGTCATTACATTTTATTTGTGAGCTGAATCACACGCAAATGGCTACTCTGCCGACGCGTCGTCGGCTTCTTCTTCCAGCTCATCCAGCATGGCGCCGATGGCCTCGCGGGTCAGCTCCGCCAGCGTACGCCAGAAGGCACCGGTGGCGTGCGCTTCTACCTTCCCGAGGAAGGTGCCGCACCACGGCAGAAGGTATTCGGTGAACAAGGTATCCAGCGCCTCGCTTTCATCCTCAGCGGCATTATCCTCAAGCCAGGAGGCGGCGAGCAGCAGGAAGCCGAAGTGATCCGCCGGCCCGCTGGGGACAGGCATACCGCGCGCGGTCAGAAATGCGCGGACGTCCGCTTCCGACGTACCGTCCAGCCAGGCAGAACGGTATGGCGGCACGCTGCACGCCTCGCCAACAAACAGCGCGTCGTAGTCGGCGGCGACCGCCGGATCGTTCACGCTCTTTTGCAGACGCTCAAACAGCGCATCCTGCTCCAGCGGCCAGCCCTGCGCCAGCTTCCCTTCACGGATCGCCTCCAGCAGCGGTGCCAGCAGCGGATCCTGCGGGTGACGATAGTAAAGGGAGCCCAGTACGCGGCAAATCATCGAAAACTCGTTCATAAACATTCCAGTAAGGTGTGACTCAAAAATCGTTCAGTTCAGGGATGGCCGGCATGCCGCGAGATTCAAGGAAATCCAGCAGGCGACGGGGAGAGACGTTGAGGATGCGATCCTCCGGGAATTCAACGTCGCGTAACACCTTCAGCGCCTCATCAAACTCGCCGAGGGTGAAGGCGGTATGGGAGTCCGAGCCCAGTGCCACGCGCCCGCCGGCATCGCGCACCGCTTCCGCAATGGCGCGGCAGTTCGGGCCGCTCCCCTTGCGCGAATGAATAAAGGAGGAGTTGTTGATCTCCAGCGCCACATCATAGCGTGCCGCCGCCTCGGCAATGGCCGGAATATCGACCGGGAACTTAGGGTTGCCGGGGTGGCTGATGATATGGACGTTGCCACTTGCCATGGTGGCGATCATCGCCTCGGTATGGGTGGCCCGATCCTGCGGCGGAAATACCGGCTCATGAAAACCGGCGATGATCAGATCCAGCGAATCCAGCATCGGCCCGGTGCAGTCTATTTCCCCGGCGGTGTTTTTGATATTCGCCTCGATACCGCGCAGGATGCCCACGCCATCCACCACGCGCGGCCAGATGCGCATATTAATAAAGTGCCAGTGATGCGGGGCATCCGCCATGTCAGGGCCGTGATCGGTAATCGCAAACAGCTTGATACCTTTGTGCTTCGCCGCCGCGATGTAGTCGTGCAGGTTGCTGTAGGCGTGGGTGCTGGCAACGGTGTGCATGTGCAGGTCAACGGGATACATAAGGCGCTCCTTTTGTGATTTGCCTCAAGAATAACAGGTATCGACCCGCATTTTTAGCCTGATGCCCGGCGCGAATCAGTAGCCGCGTGCCAGATCGACCTGACCGCGGGTGGCCTCGCCGCGCTCAAGCGCGTTAATGGTCTCCGCTATATAGCGTATCGCCTCCAGCGGACGCGTCACCGCCGCCACATGCGGGGTGATGGCCACGCGCGGATGGCGCCACAGGTCGCTCTCCTGCGGAAGCGGCTCCTGACGGAACACATCCAGCATCGCCGCTTTCAGGGTGCCCTCGTTCAGCGCATCCAGCAGATCCTGCTCCACCACATGCACGCCGCGCGCCAGATTGAGCAGATACGCTCCGTCCGCCAGCTTGTCGAGCAGCGCACGATTAATAATGTTCTCGGTTTCCGGGGTATTGGGCAGCAGGTTAATCAGCACCCGCGTGCCGTGCAGGAACGCGTCCAGCTCCTGCTGTCCGGCGAAGCTTTGCACCTCCGGCCAGGCCTTACGACTGCGGCTCCAGCAGCGCACCGGGAAGCCCCATGCCCGCAGGCTTTCTGCCACCTTGCTGCCGAGCACGCCCGCGCCCAGGATGCCAATGGTAAACTGGTCGGGCTGGTACTCGTCGAGCGGCTGCCACTGGGCCTGCTGTTTCTGCGCCTGATAGTCATCGAAGCGGCGGAACCAGTGCAGCACCTGGCTGACAGCGTACTCCTGCATCTGACGCGCCATGCCGGTGTCTTCGAGGCGATAGAGCGGCACCCCCTGCGGCAGCAGGTCGGGATGGGTTTTCAGGCGGCTGAGGATGGCATCCACGCCGGCGCCGAGGGCGAACACGGCTTTGAGCGACTGGCGTCCGGCCAGCATCTCCACCGGCGGGTGCCAGACCAGCGCATAATCCGCGGGCTGGTTATCGCCCGGCTGCCAGACGCGGACACGCGCCTCGGGAAGGTGCTGTTGCAGGTGCGTCAGCCAGTACGCGTTATCAAACGTCGGGTGATAAAAAATGATGTCCATAGCGTCTCCTTTTTGCCCAACGTTACGCGATCCTCGAGGTGTTGCAACCCTTTCATCATAAAGAAAAAGCGTCATTTTGTTCTTTTCCCGAGCAAGTTGCGTGAAGTTTGGCTAAACGCGCTGATTCGCGTTAAAAGTCCATTGACGCTACGGCGGATTTTCCCTACATTAGCGCCCGTCCCGCCAGCGGGACGACAATACGGTGAGGTGTCCGAGTGGCTGAAGGAGCACGCCTGGAAAGTGTGTATACGGCAACGTATCGGGGGTTCGAATCCCCCTCTCACCGCCATATTAAAAGAAGAGCTCGCATTTCTATGCGGGCTTTTTTTTCGCATGTTGCACCTCAGAGAGGGGTGATGAGAACACCCGCCGGGGTTCGACAACTGGCGCAGCCAGTTGGACAAGCCATCGAGCCTGCGAGATGGATTGCCCGCAGGGCGAGCGCAGCGAGTCAATCCCCCTCTCACCGCCATCTTCAAAGAGAAAGCCTGAACTTACGTTCAGGCTTTTTTTCGCATGTTGCACTCACAAGAGGGGTGATGAGAACACCCGCCGGGGTTCGACAACTGGCGCAGCCAGTCAATCCCCCTCTCACCGCCATATCAAAAGAGAAAGCCTGAACTCACGTTCAGGCTTTTTTTTCGCATGTTGCACTCACGAGAAAGGCTCAGAGTAAAAACTCCGTTTTATGCGCCTCAAAATCTTTAAGGCAGCTATCCATATACTCACGCGTGACCTCAGTGACTTTCTCATATCCGTTAGCCTGCCACTGGGCTAGCGGCGCTTTTACGGCCGTCGGATGGCACGACACTAACGCGAGCGTAGAGTTATCTTTCAATGCAACGTTCGCCGTATGGATGATACTGGCATGATAATAGAGTTCATAGCTGTCGCCCCCGGAGAGATTTTCGTACACCAGCATCCAGGTATAGGGCCTGATTTCCACCGGCTGAAGCGGGGCGATGCTTTTCGTTCCCGCAGGTTGCGCCTGGAGCGATTTTTCAATGCCCTTAGACAGGTATTCCAGCGTTGGATTTGGCATGGTGATTATGGGTGTGCCCACCAGATCAAATTTGTCGAATCCGGTGGCCTGGGCGCTTCCCAACAATGCCTGCGCCACAAAGCCTAACGTCTTAAGGGCCACCATATTTCCCGTATCACCGCGGGTGATATAGCGTAGCGAAACATCCGTTGGGGCATCAGTGTCAGTGCGGAGCTGTTCGTAACCTTTGATGGTCACAACGCTGCCACTACCCAAGTGAAGATCTTTCGAAGAGACTTCTTTTTCAGTAGGGGGAGCCGGTTTATTGCTACAGCCTGCAAGCGCAACAGTCACCATCAACAGGGAGCAGTAAAAGGGGAATTTCATCAGAGCGATCCTTACCAATAAGCTAAAAATTACGGTCTGTAAGAGGCTGCGACCGTTTGTTCATGCGTTATCGGCAAAACCACAGAGAAAGTGAGGCTGAGGTAAGGCAAATATTGGTAGGTGCGACCGGCGCCATCGTGCGCCGGTCAGAGGTGAAATATCAGCTATAGGCGTTCAGCGTGCGCTGGCAGAGTGCCGAGCGCACGCAGTCTTCTTTACCAAACGTGACCAGACTTACCAGGTCATCCTCTTCAAAACGTGCCATGGCATCGCTCAGGCCGGATTTCACGCCGGACGGCAGGTCACACTGAGTGATATCGCCGTTGACGATGACGGTTACGTTCTCCCCGAGGCGTGTCAGGAACATCTTCATCTGCGCAGCGGTCACATTCTGAGCCTCGTCCAGAATCACAACCGCATTTTCAAAGGTACGTCCGCGCATATAGGCGAACGGCGCAATCTCAACCTTACCAATCTCAGGACGCAGGCAGTACTGCATAAAAGACGCGCCGAGTCGTCGCACCAGCACGTCATACACCGGGCGGAAATAGGGCGCGAACTTCTCCGAAATGTCGCCGGGCAAGAAGCCGAGATCTTCATCGGCCTGCAGGACCGGACGGGTGACGATGATCCTGTCAACGTCCTTATGTATCAGGGCCTCAGCCGCTTTCGCCGCCGCGATCCAGGTCTTACCGCACCCTGCTTCACCGGTTGCAAAAATAAGCTGTTTGGTCTCAATAGCCTTGAGATAGTGCGCCTGAGCGTCGGTACGCGCCACTATCGGCGTATGGTCGCGACTGTCCCGCGCCATACCGATAGATTCAACTCCACTCATCTGCACAAGCGATGTGACCGATTCCTCTTCGCGCTGCTTATGGCTGCGCGAATCCCGTCTCAGCACACGTTTGGCTTCACGGCGAGCTTTGATCACTGCTTTCTGTCTTCCCATGGATGGCACCTTGATAAGTTGGTTTACATCGTACGCGTCGCCCATCGCGACGCGCTTATGCGCACGAACATGTGAGGTTTGGCTTCCTTGTAAGCCATGTATTGCCGGTTGAGCGGACATGACGGAACCACCGCAGGCGGGGTCAGCCATATCGGTTGGAACGCTGGTTTTTAAAGCGTGAGAAATATCAGGGGTGAGAATATCGCTGCCGGAGGAAACTCCTCCACGCCGGGTGGTGCGGGTTTTGGTTCTGCGTAGTCCAGGTAAGGACGCTACCATTCGCAATCTCCATCGTGAACGACCACAGCCGGGGAAACAGCGCTATCACGGTAATTACAACAAACGTTAGCAAAAATGCAACATCATTTTTACTTTATGATAACGAGATCGGGTTTCTTCCGCTGCTGTTGGTTATGACAGAGAAATATTACAGAAATATATCAGCCATCTGGCATAGCTAATTTTGATGGCAAAACCGTGAATCAAAATGTTAGCAAATGATACCGCGTGAGGGAGTGACCCGCCCTTACGGGCGAGTCATCAGGCACGAAGCAGCGCCTCGCCGAGCCAGCTCTCTTTGTGCGCCACGCCAGGCAGAGCAAAAAAGTAGCCGCCGCCGATGGGCTTGATGTACTCCTCCAGCGCTTCGCCGTTGAGCCGCTGCTGCACGGTCAGGAAGCCCTTCTCCAGATCGTGCTGGTAGCAGACAAACAGCAGGCCCATATCCAGCTGCCCGGCCGCGGTGACGCCCAGCGAATAGCTGTAACCACGACGCATCATCAGCCCGCTGCGGGTGTCCGGCGTGCGCGGGTTTGCCAGACGGATGTGCGCATCGAGGGCAATCACCTCACCATCCGGATCGGCGGCGTAGTCCGGCTCATCGTGCTCGTGCTGCATGCCAAGCGGGGCACCGCTCAGCTTGTCGCGCCCGAAAATGGTCTGCTGCTCTTTCAGCGGGGTGCGGTCCCAGAACTCGACGTGGAACTGGATAAGACGCACCGCCTGGTAGCTTCCGCCGTGTGTCCATGCCGGTTCGCCCTGATCCGGAGTGACCCAGACGATCTCCTCCATCAGCGCAGCGTTCTGGCTGTCCGGGTTGGCGGTGCCGTCCTTGAAACCGAGCAGATTGATCGGCGTCTCTTTCCCCCGGCTGCGCGCCGCATGATCGGAGATGAACCCTTCCCGCTTCCAGCGCACGCTCAGCAGATCCGGCGTCTGCTTAATAATGTCGCGCAGGGCGTGGATCACCGTATCCTGGGTGTTGGCGCAGATCTGAATCAGCAGATCGCCATGACAGAGCGCCGCGTCCAGCGAGTCGTTGGGAAAACGCGTCATCTTTTGCAGCTTTTTCGGTTTCAGCGCTGCGAGACCGAAGCGCGCGTCAAACAGCGAGGCGCCGAGTGAGACCGTCATGGTGAGATTGTCCGGCGCGATATACGCGCCCAGGATGCCGGAATCCGCTGGCGGCAGCCGCGGGTTTGCCGTCTCGGGTGCCGGGCCGCCCTCGGTGAGAAACGCGATACGCTGGGTGAGGAGCCGAAACAGACGCTCCAGATCCTCACGGGTGGTGGCCAGCACATCAAAGGCCACCAGCATCATCGCCGCCTGCTGCGCGGTGAGGATCCCGGCCTGGTGCGGCCCGTAAAACGGCTGGCGCTGCTGGCGCGCCTCCGGGGAGAGCGTGCCGGGCGAGGTGGCGGGCACGGTACCGTGGGCCATCGGGCAGCCCCCGGTCACCGCGAGCGCGCCGCCCAGCGCGCCCAGCCCCTTCAGCAGCTGACGGCGCGAGGGCTCGCTCACGCCGGAATTACGCTTCATTACCGCCATCGCCGTTAGTCCAGCCCCAGCACGCCGCGCAGCAGCGAGAGGTCTTCCGCCAGGGCGGTAATCGGCCCTTTCAACGCGTTACGGTCGGCCTCGGTCAGCTTGTCGTAGGTTTCAAATCCGTTGGCGGTACGGTATTTACCGAGAATGGCGTCCACCTTTTTGAAGTTGGCGTCGATCTTGCCGAGCAGCGCCGGATCGGCCTTCTGCAGCAGCGGACGCAGCAGATTCACGATCTTCTGCGATCCATCAACGTTGGCCTGGAAATCCCACAGATCGGTGTGGCTGTAGCGATCCTCTTCCCCGCTGATTTTACTGGCTGCCACCTCTTCAATCAGGCCCGCCGCGCCGCCCACCACTTTTGACGGCGGGAACGCCAGCGCATCAATGCGTTTTTGCAGCTCGACCACGTCGGTGTAGAGATTGTCGGCGTAGTCCGTCATGCCTTCAGTGGTGTTATCCCCGAACAGCGCTTTTTCCAGACGGTGAAAACCGGTGAATTTCGGGTCGGCGGCCTTCTGCTCATAGTCATCTTCACGGGCATCAATGCTGCCGTCGAGATCGGAGAACAGCTCGGCGACCGGCTCGATGCGCTCGTAATACTGACGCGTCGGGGCATACAGCGCTTTGGCTTTGTTGATGTCCCCAGCCTTAATAGCCTCGGTAAAGGCTTTGGTACTGGCGACCAGATCGGCGGCCTGGGCGGTGACGTAGCGTTTGTAGTCGGTGATCGGCTGGGTCAGCGCCAGCACCTCGCTCTGCCCGGTCGCCGCGCTGCCTTTCGCCGCTTTTACCACCAGCTTGCCTTTCGGATTGCTCAGCAGCCCGCAGGTCATCTCATACTCGCCCGGTTCCAGGTTCGCGGTCATCTTTTGGGTGAAGCCCGGCGCAATGTTTTCGCGCTCCTCCACCACCATCACGCCCTTAAGGATCTCCCACTCCAGCGCTTTCTGGCTCTGGTTTTTGATGATGAACTGGGTTTTCCCGGCCTCGACGGTGAGCGCCATCGGTTCGCACTGTTTATCGGTGACGGTCACGTTGACCTTCGGCATCTCTGCCGCCTGCGCTGCCATGCTGCCTGCCAGCGCCAGCATCAGGGCGCTCATCCGGAAGTTGTGTTTCATAGTCCATCCCACTCATTAGTATGTTGTCACTACAAAGCCAAATGTTGCCGTCCGTTACAGCTCGCGCTGCGGATGGCCAGCCAGGCGCGCGGGCAGCAGGAATGCCACCAGGGCCGGAATAAGATAGAGAAACCAGACCGCAACCTCGCTCACTGTCGGGCTCTCCTGATAGCCGAAAATCCCTTCAAGCAGGGTGCCGGTCAGGGTATGCGTGGAGAGCACGCCGCTCATGTCGAAGGCGATATCCTGAAACTGGTTCCACAGCCCCGCTTCGTGAAAAGCGCGGATTGCGCCAGCGGCGAGGCCTGCGGCAACCAGCAGGATAAACAGGCTGGTCCACTGGAAGAAACGCGCAAGGTTAAGGCGGATGCCGCCCCAGTAGATGAGAAAGCCCAGGATAACGGCGCAGGCCAGCCCCAGCATCGCCCCCACCGGTGGCCAGATACCCACGTCCTGTTGAAACGCCGCCAGCAGGAAGAACACCGACTCCAGGCCTTCACGCGCCACGGCAAAAAAGACCATTAGCACCAGCGCCCAACCGTGATTTCCCTTGCGCGCAAGGGCGTTATCCACCGCCTGCTCCAGCTCGCCCTTGACGTTGCGCGCCACCTTACGCATCCAGAACACCATCCAGGTGAGGATGATGACCGCAATAACCGCCACCAGCCCTTCAAACAGCTCCTGCTCTTTTTGCGGGAACTCGCCGGTGGTTTCGTTGATGACGATCCCGAGCGCCAGACAGAGCCCGGCGGCCAGCATGACACCGCCCCAGATGGCGCCCATCCACTGCCCGCGCTGGGTGCGCTTGAGGTAGCTGGCAATCAGGCTGACAATCAGCGCCGCTTCCAGCCCTTCGCGCAGCATAATGAGAAAGGGAACAAACATGTCGTGCATCCTTCAATGTGAATCAAAGTCAAGTGGTGCAAAGATAGGTAAAGATGAATTGATAGTGATTATCATTACGGCGAAGAGAAAGACAAGCAAAATTCGCGAAGAAGCGTGACAGGATGTAAGACCTGAGTGGGCTAATGATTATGCAACGAAGTAACTTATGGATAAGCAATCGTTTACGCGGCGCTGCGCTTGTGGCTAAATGACGCCCCCCTTTTGCTGCGTAATGTTTATGTGATGATGACTTTCCTGCATTTCCTGCTGGCCCTGACGGTGATCCTGGCCCTCGCCTGGCTGGCAAGCTTTGACCGCCGCACCATCCGCGTGCGGTATATCCTGCAATTAATCGTGATTGAAGCCGCGCTGGCCTGGTTTTTCCTGCATGCACAGAGCGGCCTGTCGGTTATTACGTACGTCTCCGGCTTCTTTGAATCCCTGCTGAAATTTGCCGCGGAAGGCACCGGCTTTGTATTTGGCGGGATGAGCGATAAAGGTCTGGCCTTTATTTTCCTGGGCGTGCTGTGCCCGATTATCTTTATTTCCGCACTGATCGGTATTCTTCAGCACTGGCGTATTCTGCCGATCTTTATTCGGCTGATTGGCTCGGCGCTGTCGAAAATAAACGGCATGGGCAAGCTGGAGTCGTTTAACGCCGTCAGCTCCCTGATCCTCGGGCAGTCGGAAAACTTTATTGCCTACAAAGGGGTGCTGGCCGACCTCTCCTCGCGCCGTCTGTTCACCATGGCCGCTACGGCCATGTCGACGGTATCGCTGTCGATCGTCGGGGCCTATATGACGATGCTGGATGCGAAATACGTGGTGGCAGCGCTGGTGCTGAATATGTTCAGCACCTTTATCATTCTCTCGATTATTAATCCGACGCGCCCGGACGCCGAGCCGGATATTACGCTTGAGAAGCTACATGAATCCCAGAGCTTCTTTGAGATGCTCGGCGAATACATTCTGGCCGGTTTCAAAGTAGCGATGATTATTCTGGCGATGCTGATCGGCTTTATTGCCCTGATCAGCGCGGTAAACGCCCTGTTTGCCAGCCTGTTCGGCATCAGCTTCCAGGCGATGCTCGGCTACGTGTTCTATCCGCTCGCCTGGCTCATTGGCATCCCGCTGGCGGACGCGCTCCACGCGGGCAGCATTATGGCCACCAAGCTGGTTGCTAACGAGTTTGTAGCAATGATTGAGCTGCAGAAAATTGCCGGCCAGATGACGCCGCGCGGTCTCGGTATTCTGTCGGTGTTCCTGGTGTCGTTTGCCAACTTCGCCTCGATTGGCATCGTCGCCGGGGCCATCAAAGGGCTGAACGAATCCCAGGGTAATACGGTATCCCGCTTCGGCCTGCGTCTGGTCTACGGCGCGACGCTGGTGAGCCTGCTCTCCGCGACCTTTGCCGGGCTGGTGCTGTAGCGCCCGTCTGCGACCGCGGTGTGCTTATCAACAAAACGGCGGGTAAACCCCGCCGTTTTTTTATCAGAACTTAACGCATACCGGCTGGTCGACGCGCATCACCGACTCCTGCGCAAACCGTGAGGTATAGATCCCGCGCAGCGCCTCGATGGCCGCTTCGCTGTTGGCATCCTGCGTGTGGATCAGCATCAGCGCTTTGCTCGGCTCACGCGCGACAGTACCGTCCTTCCCCAGCCACTGCCCGTGGGCATCAAACACCGTCAGGCCATCGCGAAAACGCGGCGTGACGTCGCGGTCAACGAACTGCTGCCACTCCTGCGGGGTGATCCCCGGCCCGGACGGGCGATTCAGGCCAAAATAGAGCGTGGTCTGCGTCATGGCACTGTCGGCGGCGCAGCGCGCCGGTTCGCTGTGCGGGTGTGGCGTACGGGCGCAGCCAGCCAGCAGTAGCGCCAGCGTCAGGCTGAGTGTCAGGGGGCGTATCATCAATTGCGGTCCTTATCGTGTTATTGTCCCCTGATAACACCCTGGTTTCCCTCACTTTTCAACTGTCGGCTGCACGCAGCACCGGTCGTCCGGTGGTCAGCGCCTGTTCAACAATCTCCGCCCCGCGTGCGGCCCCGCCGCAGGCCGCCAGCGCCCTGCTCGCCGCCTGAAGCCGGGCGTGCGCGC
Organism: Siccibacter turicensis LMG 23730; assembly: GCF_000463155.2. Taxonomy (GTDB): domain Bacteria; phylum Pseudomonadota; class Gammaproteobacteria; order Enterobacterales; family Enterobacteriaceae; genus Siccibacter; species Siccibacter turicensis. Next base: position 489,630 of record NZ_AWFZ01000028.1, read on the forward strand.
CCTCATCGTCCAGCAGTGCCCCGATCTGCCGTGCCATGGTGGCCGAAGCGGCGTAGCGCGAAACGCGTCTGCCAAGCCCGTGATGCACGATTCGGGCGGCGATGGCAGGCTGATCGAACGCCATGGGCACCATCAGCAGCGGTCTGGCGGCCGCCACGGTTTCCAGCACGGTATTCAGACCGGCATGGCTGACCACCACGTCGGCATGCTGAATAAACGCCGGCTGATCGATAAACGCCTCCACCCAGGTTGCCCCGCTGCGATACAGGCCCGCGATCTCATCCGGGGAGAGCGTGTTGCAGTGGGTGATCATCACGTTGACCCCGGCCCGGCGGCAGGCCGCGGCCATACGCCGTAGCTGCAGGTAAGGATGCTTTTGCAGGGTGCCGAGCGAGGCATACCCCAGCGGAGAGACATTGAGCGCCCCCTCCGCCAGCGCCGACGCGGTGCCGACCGCCGGTCCCCTGAGCGCCCCGATATAGTGGAAGCTCTCCGGCAACGCATAGCGGGGAAAGTCCAGGCTTTGCGCCCACTGGGCAATCTGCGCCAGCGGCGACAGAAAGCGATCCGGTCGGTCGCGCGGCGTCAGGCCGAGCCGTCGGCTGTGCGCGTCGAGCGCGCGGTAGAGCGGGCGCATAATCAGGTCATAGACCCGCTCGCTGCCGCGATAAAGGCGCTGGCTTTTCTCATCTTCACCCCAGGCGAACGGCATCACCGACAGCGGCAGGTGCGGCTCGCGGTTAATGGGTAGAGCACAGGCCACCGACACGAACGGCAGTCCGAGGCTCTCGCTCACCAGGCTACCGGCAGGCTCCATCTGATCGACAATCACCCCGTCCACGCGCAGCGTACGCAGCAGCGCGGGCAGCTCATGGCACAGCGCGTCGGTCAGAGCCGCCATGGTGTTGGCGATACGCCACAGGGCGCGGTTGGCGGGGCTCTGCATCCGCCGCTGGGCCTGGAGAATGGCCTCCGGCAGGCCGGGGCAGAGCTGCACGCGCGCGTCGTCCGGCGTCAGGGCATCCGGGGGTAAGACAAACGTCAGGCGATGCCCGCGTGCGCTGAGCGCTGTGGCCAGCGCCTCCATCGCCCTGATGTGGCTGTACAACGGGGGAACGACTATCGCGTAGTGACTCATATCATCCTTAACGTTACTGCTATGACAGAAAAAGGGGGTTAGCGTGAGGAAGGGTATTAAGCAGGATAGACGTGAAATGGCCGATCGGGCGGCAAAAAAAACCCGATGAACCTGTCATCGGGCTTGTGTGCGTCACAGAAGGAGTTAGCGCACCAGCGCTTTATCCACCGGCGCGCTGTGGTAGTGGGCATCGGCCTCTTCAAACCGCGCCTGAACTGAGGCTGACGGCGCTTTGCCCATCAGGCTCACCACCACGATGCCAAGGCTGGCGAACAGGAAGCCCGGAATGATTTCGTACAGGCCAAACAGCTCGAAATGCTTCCAGACGATAACCGTCACCGCACCGATGACCATCCCGGCCAGCGCACCGTTACGGGTCATGCGCGACCACAGCACAGAGAACAGCACCACCGGTCCAAACGCGGCGCCGAAACCGGCCCAGGCGTAGCTCACCAGACCCAGCACGCGGTTTTCCGGGTTTGCCGCCAGGGCGATGGCCACCAGCGCCACCACCAGCACCATCACGCGGCCCACCCACACCAGCTCCTGCTGGCTGGCGTTTTTACGCAGGAATGCCTTGTAGAGGTCTTCGGTAATGGCGCTGGAACAGACCAGCAGCTGGCAGCTCAGGGTAGACATCACCGCCGCCAGGATCGCGGAGAGCAGAATACCGGCCACCCACGGGTTAAACAGGATCTGCGCCAGTTCGATAAACACGCGCTCGCTGTTCTGGCTCACCGCGCCGGCCAGTGACGGATGGGTTTCAAAGTAGGCGATACCGAAGAAGCCCACCGCCACCGCACCTGCGAGGCAGAGGATCATCCACGCCATGCTGATACGACGCGCGCTGACGATGGTGTGGTGGGAATCTGCCGCCATAAAGCGCGCCAGAATGTGCGGCTGCCCGAAGTAGCCCAGTCCCCAGCCCATCAGCGAGATAATCGCTACCAGGTTCAGGCCCTTGAGCATATCGACGTTCTCAATGCTCTTCTGCTTAATCACTTCCAGCGAATCGCCGAAGCCGCCGACCGAGATCACCACGATGACCGGGGTCAGGATCAGCGCGAAAATCATCAGGCTGGCCTGCACGGTATCGGTCCAGCTCACTGCCAGGAAACCGCCGATAAAGGTGTAGAGAATGGTGGCGGCAGCCCCGGCCCACAGCGCCGTTTCGTAGCTCATGCCGAAGGTGCTTTCAAACAGACGCGCCCCGGCAACAATCCCTGATGCGCAGTAGATGGTGAAGAACAGCAGGATCACCAGCGCGGAGATAATGCGCAGGATGCGGCTCTTGTCTTCGAAGCGGCCGGTAAAGTAGTCCGGCAGCGTCAGAGCGTTGTTGTTGGCTTCGGTATGCACGCGCAGGCGCCCCGCCACCAGCTTCCAGTTGATCCACGCCCCGAGGGTCAGGCCGATAGCAATCCAGCTCTCCGAAATACCGGAGATGAAGATCGCGCCGGGCAGGCCCATCAGCAGCCAGCCGCTCATGTCAGAGGCACCCGCTGACAGCGCGGTAACAAAAGGCCCAAGGCTACGACCGCCTAAAATATAATCATCAAAGTTTTTGGTTGATCGCCAGGCGATAAAGCCAATCAGGATCATGCCTACGATATAAACAAGGAAAGTCACCGTCATCGGTGTGCTTGCAGTCATGGAGGTTCTCCAGCGTTATTATCCCGTTCCGTTGCCGGCGTCGGTTTTTCACTCTCTGAATCAGAGCGGTGTTGTTGTCGTTGTTATTGTTGGGGGCCGTATCCTGCCGGATGCGTTTTTTAATCACAATCGATTTAACACACCATTCACAACAAAGACATCCTCAACACGATATGAGTTTCCTATAGGTTGTACCCGCTCACAGTTTTCAGGGTTGCACCTTGAGAAAGTGTTAACTGCCCGGCAGTTCTGGCATTCAGGCCATTTTGCGGTCAGTGAACGATTGGTTAATCCGTTAACAATTCATTCAATTTTCACCTTGTTATCCCGGTCACACTTCCATTGGTTGCACAAAGTTGCAACATGATAGATATTGCCTGTTATCCCACCTCTTCGGGGTTGAAGAGCATGAATAACAGGAGCTAAAGGCATGGGCACCACTACCATGGGTGTTAAGCTGGATGACGCGACGCGCGACAGAATCAAAGCGGCGGCATCAAAAATTGACCGTACCCCGCACTGGCTGATCAAACAGGCCATTTTCAATTATCTTGAACGACTTGAAAACAGCGAAACCCTGCCCGAGCTGCCTGCGCTGCTGACGGGCGCGGACGGTGACGACGCCACCCAGGCGGCCCCGGAAGAGCTTTCCCAGCCGTTCCTCGACTTTGCCGAGCAGATCCTGCCGCAGTCCGTTACCCGTGCCGCCATTACCGCCGCCTGGCGCCGCCCTGAAACCGATGCGGTCTCGATGCTGCTTGAGCAGGCGCGCCTGCCTCAGGACGTGGCCGAGAAAACCCACAAGCTTGCCTGGCAGCTTGCCGACCGGCTGCGCAGCCAGAAAACCGCGACCGGCCGTGCCGGCATGGTGCAGAGCCTGCTCCAGGAGTTTTCGCTCTCCTCCCAGGAGGGTGTGGCCCTGATGTGCCTCGCCGAAGCGCTACTGCGTATTCCGGACAAAGCCACCCGCGATGCGCTGATCCGCGACAAAATCAGCACCGGCAACTGGCAGTCACACATCGGGCGCAGCGCATCGCTGTTCGTTAACGCCGCGACCTGGGGCCTGCTGTTTACCGGGCGTCTGGTCTCAACCCACAACGAAGCCAGCCTGTCGCGCTCCCTGAACCGCATCATCGGTAAAAGCGGCGAGCCGCTGATCCGTAAAGGTGTGGACATGGCGATGCGCCTGATGGGCGAGCAGTTCGTCACCGGGGAAACCATCGCCGAAGCGCTGGCTAACGCCCGCAAGCTGGAAGAGAAAGGCTTCCGCTACTCCTACGACATGCTCGGTGAAGCGGCCCTGACCGCCGCCGACGCCCAGGCCTATCTGGTCTCGTATCAGCAGGCGATCCACGCCATCGGGAAAGCCTCCAACGGGCGGGGTATCTATGAGGGGCCGGGGATCTCCATCAAGCTCTCTGCCCTGCACCCTCGCTACAGCCGTGCGCAGTACGATCGCGTGATGGAGGAGCTCTATCCTCGCCTTAAATCCCTCACCCTGCTGGCGCGCCAGTACGATATCGGTATCAACATCGACGCCGAAGAGGCTGACCGACTGGAGATCTCCCTCGATCTGCTGGAAAAACTCTGCTTCGAGCCGGAACTGGCGGGCTGGAACGGTATTGGTTTTGTGATCCAGGCGTATATGAAGCGCTGCCCGCTGGTGATTGATTATCTGATCGATCTCGCCACCCGCAGCCGTCGCCGCCTGATGATCCGTCTGGTGAAAGGCGCCTACTGGGACAGCGAAATCAAACGCGCCCAGATGGAGGGGCTGGAGGGCTATCCGGTCTACACCCGCAAGGTCTATACCGACATCTCCTATCTGGCGTGCGCCAAAAAGCTGCTGGCGGTGCCCAACCTGATCTACCCGCAGTTCGCCACCCATAACGCCCATACGCTGTCGGCTATTTATAACCTCGCCGGGCAGAACTACTACCCGGGGCAGTATGAGTTCCAGTGCCTGCACGGCATGGGGGAACCGCTGTACGAGCAGGTGGTGGGTAAAGTGGCGGATGGCAAACTCAATCGCCCGTGCCGTATTTACGCCCCGGTTGGCACCCACGAAACGCTGCTGGCCTATCTGGTCCGGCGTCTGCTGGAGAACGGGGCCAACACCTCGTTCGTTAACCGCATCGCCGACGCCACGCTGCCGCTGGACGAGCTGGTAGCCGATCCGGTGCAGGCCGTGGAAAAACTGGCGGCCCAGGAGGGCCAGGCCGGCCTGCCGCATCCTAAAATCCCACTGCCGCGCGACCTCTACGGCAGCGAGCGCGTCAACTCCGCCGGTCTGGATCTGGCGAACGAGCACCGTCTGGCCTCGCTCTCTTCTGCCCTGCTGAACAGCGCGGCGCAAAAGTGGGAGGCGAAGCCAATGCTGGAGCTGCCGGCGGACGACGCCGGGATGACGCCGGTTATCAACCCTGCCGAGCCGGGGGATATCGTCGGCTACACCCGTGAGGCCAGCGAGGCGGAAGTGAGCCTGGCGCTGGATAACGCGGTGAACAATGCGCCGATCTGGTTCGCCACCCCGCCGCAGGAGCGCGCCGCGATCCTTGAGCGCGCTGCGGTGCTGATGGAAGATCAGATGCAGACGCTGATTGGTATTCTGGTGCGCGAGGCTGGAAAAACCTTCAGCAACGCCATTGCCGAAGTGCGCGAAGCGGTGGATTTCCTGCACTACTACGCCGCGCAGGTGCGCGCCGACTTTGACAATGAAACCCACCGCCCGCTGGGCCCGGTGGTGTGCATCAGCCCGTGGAACTTCCCGCTGGCAATCTTTACCGGCCAGATTGCTGCCGCGCTGGCAGCGGGTAATACCGTGCTGGCGAAACCGGCAGAGCAGACGCCGCTGATCGCCGCTCAGGGCGTGGCGATTTTACGGGAAGCCGGCGTGCCGGCGGGTGTGGTTCAGCTCCTGCCGGGCCGCGGCGAAACCGTTGGCGCCGCGCTCACCGGGGATGACCGCGTGCGGGCCGTGATGTTTACCGGCTCCACCGAAGTGGCCACCCTGCTGCAGCGCAATATCGCCACCCGCCTCGACCCTCAGGGCCGTCCGACGCCGCTGATTGCCGAAACCGGCGGCATGAATGCCATGGTGGTGGACTCCTCGGCGCTGACCGAGCAGGTGGTGGTGGACGTGGTAGCCTCGGCCTTCGACAGCGCAGGCCAGCGCTGCTCCGCGCTGCGCGTGCTCTGCCTGCAGGAGGAGATTGCCGATCACACCCTGACCATGCTGCGCGGCGCGATGGCCGAATGCCGGATGGGCAACCCTGGCCGTCTCACCACCGATATCGGGCCGGTGATTGACGCCGAGGCGAAGGCCAATATCGAACGCCATATCCAGGCGATGCGCGCCAAAGGCCGCACCGTGTTCCAGGGCGTGCGCGAGAACAGCAGCGATGCGAAAGAGTGGCAGACCGGCACCTTTGTGCCACCGACGCTGATTGAGCTGGAGAGCTTCGACGAGCTGAAGAAAGAGGTGTTCGGGCCGGTGCTACACGTGGTGCGCTACACCCGCAGCCAGCTGGACGATCTGGTCCGCCAGATCAATGCCTCGGGCTACGGCCTGACGCTCGGTGTGCATACCCGCATCGACGAAACCATTGCCCAGGTTACCGGGTCTGCGCACGTCGGAAACCTTTACGTCAACCGCAACATGGTTGGCGCGGTGGTGGGCGTACAGCCGTTCGGCGGCGAGGGACTGTCGGGCACCGGGCCGAAAGCCGGGGGGCCGCTCTATCTCTATCGCCTGCTGGCCAGCCGACCGGACGATGCGCTGCAAACCACCTTCAGCCGCCACGATCGCCAGCGTAGCGTAGATGCGCAGGTGAAAGCAGTGCTGCAACAGCCGCTGGAGGCGCTGGCGGGCTGGGCTGCGGATCGCCCGGCGCTGAAAGCCCTGTGCGCCCGCTTCGGCGAGCTGGCTCAGGCCGGCACCCAGCGCGTGCTGCCGGGTCCCACCGGGGAGCGCAACACCTTTACTCTGCTGCCGCGCGAGAGGGTACTCTGTCTTGCCGACAATGAAGAGGATGCGCTGGTGCAGCTCGCAGCGTGCTGCGCAGTAGGCAGCCAGGTGCTGTGGCCGGACGACGAACTGCATCGTCAGCTGGCGAAGCAGCTGCCGTCAGCGGTCAGTGCCCGCATCACCTTCGCGCGCCCGGATGTGCTTCAGGCGGCCACCTTTGATGCGGCCATCTATCACGGTGACTCGGATCAGCTGCGCGTTCTCTGTGAGCAGATTGCCGCCCGCGAGGGGGCGATTGTCTCGGTGCAGGGCTTCGCACGCGGGGAAACTAACCTGCTGCTGGAGCGTCTCTACCTGGAGCGGTCGCTGAGCGTCAACACCGCCGCCGCAGGCGGCAACGCGAGCCTGATGACAATCGGCTAAGGCTTCGCTACTCTGGAAAGGCTCCTGTGACGGAGCCTTTTTTTATGGAGGATAACAATGAAAAAAATCGCCCCCCTTCTGCTGGCTGGTTTGCTGTGCAGCGGCACGGCGCTGGCCGACGACTGTGACCAGGCCACCACCCAGCTTGAGCTCAACCAGTGCTCCGCCGGTGAATACCAGAAAGCGGATAAGATCCTGAATGAGACCTATAAGAAAGTGATGGCACGCGCCAGCGCTCCTCAGCGCGATATGCTCAAAGAGGCGCAAAATGCCTGGTTGAAAGTGCGCGATGCGGACTGTGCGTTTATCAGTTCGGGCGTGGAAGGCGGTAGCGTCCAGCCGATGGTCCATAACCAGTGTCTGGCCGACAAAACCAACGATCGTAGCGCGTATCTCGAATCCCTCACCCAGTGTGAAGAGGGTGACGTCAGCTGCCCGCTGCCGCCTCAGGGCTGATCAGCGCACGCGAATACCTTCAATGATCATCCGCTGCACGTTCTCCACCGTGCAGCTGAAAAACGCCTCGTCCTGCAACGTCGCCCCGGTTACCGCTTCGACCTGGGTGGCGAAATCCGCATAGTGCTGGGTCGTCGCCCAGATCATAAAGATGAGCGAGTGGGCATCCACCGCGCCAAGCTGTCCGCGCTTCACCCAGCCATCAATGATGGCCGTCTTTTCATCAATCAGCGCTTTCAGATCCCCGGTCAGCTCCGCCATCAGCAATGGCGCGCCCTGCAGCATCTCCAGACAGAACAGCCGTGAGGCCTGCGGGTAGTCGCGCGACACTTCTAGCTTCAGCCGGATGTACTCGCCAATCGCCGCCAGCGGTTGAAGATCGGTGCGAAAGGCCTTCAGGGGTGCCAGCCAGATATCCAGGATCTGCTTCAGAACGGCGACGTAGAGCGCCTCTTTAGAGGGGTAGTAATACAGAAGGTTGGTCTTGGAAATGCCTGCCCGCTCGGCGACGCGCTCGATGCTGGTGCCGTGGATGCCGAACTGGGAAAAAAAACAGAGCGCGGCGTCAAGAATCGCCTGTCGCTTTGCCGCCGTGGCTGCGCCACGTTTCGTGCCTGCTGTTACCGCGCGTTGAACCATGCGCTCACTCCTCGATGTTTTGCAAAGCATAGCAAAAGCCAGACGGGGAGACGAACCGTTATGCGGGACGTAGGGACTTTTGAGTGCGGCAGGAAGCGGCGACAATCGCGATCGGTGTGGTGCCGTGAGGGAAAGGTTTAGCGGCGAGCGGACAAAAAAAACCGCCGGGGAAACCCGGCGGCTGGGGCGGACATTCGCGGATGCTACACTACAGAATGTCGCATTTCACCTCGTGCTGGCGTACTACTCACTCCGCCCGCCGTGGCTACTCTTGCCCCCTTTTTTCCCCGCTTCTGAGGCGCGTTGCGGATCGTTTTTGAAGTTACCGCCGCTCTGCTGGCCACCTTTACGGCCTGCTTCTGATGCTCTGTCACGATCTTCAGCGAAATTACCTGAACCACCACGATGGTTTGCCATTTCGTACCTCCGGTTGTGTGAAACATTAGTCATCATATTGCATTCAGTAAAAGATGTTCCTTTCACCTCGTGGCCCGAAGCGAATGTGGTTATCGCCGCCACGTGACTTAATCCTGGTACAACCCGCGTGATACGCCAGCTGACATTAATATTCTGCAACATCAAACTCGCCAAAAACGGCCATTATCGGCCTGGTAATTGATAAGCATTTCTTATCTCAGAAAAATTTTCGGCTGCTGAAAATGTTTCAGGGTGCAACAGCCCGTCAGATACAGAATCGCCTCATTTCTTACATTTCCTGCGCCATTTTTTTGGCACTCATGAGGTAACGTCATATCTTTAAAAGAGCGCAGCGAACGGCTGCATCATGTAATCCACAGCAGGAGTGAGTCATGGCGAAGATACTGGTGCTTTACTATTCCATGTACGGGCATGTTGAAACGATGGCGCAGGCGGTAGCAGAAGGCGCAAACAAGGTGACAGGCGCCGACGTCACGGTAAAACGCGTGCCTGAAACCATGCCGGAGGATCTGTTCAGCAAAGCGGGCGGCAAAGCGCAAAACGTCCCGGTCGCCACGCCACAGGAGCTTGCGGATTACGATGCGATTATCTTCGGCACCCCTACCCGCTTTGGCAATATGGCCGGGCAGATGCGCACCTTCCTTGATCAGACCGGCGGTCTGTGGGCATCCGGCGCGCTGTACGGAAAACTCGCCAGCGTCTTTAGCTCAACCGGAACCGGCGGCGGTCAGGAACATACAATTTCATCAACCTGGACTACGCTTGCACATCATGGAATGGTGATTGTGCCGATTGGTTACGGGGCGCAAGAGCTGTTTGATATTTCTCAGGTGAGAGGCGGCACACCTTATGGCGCGACAACCATTGCCGGTGGTGATGGTTCCCGTCAGCCGAGCCAGGAAGAGCTGGCCATCGCACGCTATCAGGGCGAATACGTCGCCGGTCTTGCCGTTAAACTGAATGGCTAATCAACTTTTACAGGAGAGTAAACATGCCAACACAAGAATCTAAAGCACACCACGTCGGTGAATGGGCAACGCTTCGCAACACCTCGCCGGAAATTGCGGAAGCGATCTTCGAAGTCGCCGACTACGATGAAGCGCTGGCCGAAAAAATCTGGGAAGAAGGCAGCGATGAAGTGCTGATCAAAGCCTTTGAAAAAACCGATAAGGATTCGCTGTTCTGGGGCGAACAAACCATCGAGCGCAAAAACGTTTGATGAGAGACAAAAAAAGCGGGGCATGCCCCGCTTTTTTTATTTGCTGACGCTGAAGGTGTACTTCAGCAGATCGAACCCGACCAGGCTTGACGGCAGCATCTCCGCCGGATACATGTCAGAAGCAAAACAGTACACCTCCACGGTCCCGCCCTTCTTCGCCAGGGTAATTGCCTGGTTGAGCACATAAGGTATTGAGTTGCCGTAAACGATGGGGAACGACTTCTGCGGCGCTACCGCTTTGCCGTCCAGCGTCGATTGGGTCAGGCGCACGGTAAGCTTGTCCCCGTTTTTAATCGCCGCCCCGCCCTTCTTCTTCTCGACAAAGAACATGCTCTGGTTCTGTTTCAGCACCGTCTTGCCGGACAGCGTTGACTGCAGGGTAGCGAAGCCACGATCGTAGGCGGCCTTCTCTTTCTCAGACATCTTCTCCGCCAGCGCCTCGTAGTTCTCATTCAGCTGTTTGGTATCCATTTTACGGCTGCCGGCAATACTGTCGTTTACCCCCGCCAGCAAGGCATTTTTATCGACCTCCAGTCCGAGCGATTTCTGTAGCCGGAGCGATTTCTCAATCCCTTCCGAGAGAATAATGCCCGCCGCATAGGAGTGGCGCTGTAGCGGCGTCTGGATAGCGGCCGGTGCAGCCGTCGCCGCGGGTTGGGTGTTGACCTCTTTAAGCGCGGCGAGCTCGGATTTAAGCGCCGTGTTCTCATCCTGCAGAGTTTTGATGCCGCTCTGCTGGGTGCGCTGTTGTGCGTCGAGCTTCGCCTGCATGTCGCTATTCTGCTGTTTGCTGTCAGCAAGCTGCTTTTGCAGATCGTCCAGCTGCTGGGTGGCGGACTGCTGATTTTTCTGCGCGGTATCGAGGCGCGGGGCGATCTCAGCCAGCCGGGCCGTCAACGCGGTAAGCTGCTTATTCTTATCCTCGATTAGGCTCTGCGCCTCACGCTGTGAGGCCTGCTGCGTCTGCTCCTGCTGCTTCAGGCGCGTCACTTCGGCCTGCGCCGCCGTCAGGGTCTGCTGGGTGGTGGCCAGAGCTTTTTCCATTTCGTCGCGCTGGGCCACTAGTTGCTTCGCCCCGCTGTTTTCGGCGGTGAGCTGCGCTTCTGTCTCTCTCAGCTTCGCGGTGAGGGATTTGATGTCGGCCTGAGCTTTAGCGAGGGATTTTTCCATCTCATCACGCTGGGCCGCAAGCTGCTGCGCCCCGCTGTTGCCGGTGGTGAGCTGGGCCTCGGTTTCTTTCAGTTTCACGGTCAGAGTTTTGATGTCGGCCTGGGCTTTGGTGAGGGATTGCTCCATCTCATCACGTTGCGCCACCAGCTGCTGCGCCCCGCTGTTGCCGGTGGTGAGCTGGGCCTCGGTCTCTTTCAGCTTCGCGGTGAGGGATTTGATGTCGGCCTGGGCTTTGCCGAGGGATTCTTCCATCTCATCACGCTGGGCTACCAGCTGCTTCGCCCCGCTGTTTCCGGCGGTGAGCTGGGCCTCGGTCTCTTTCAGCTTCGCGGTGAGAGTTTTGATGTCGGTCTGGGCATTGGTGAGGGACTTCTCCATCTCATCACGCTGGGCCGCCAGCTGTTTCGCCCCGCTGTTGCCGGCAGTAAGCTGTGCCTCGGTTTCTTTCAGTTTCACGGTCAGAGTTTTGATGTCGGCCTGGGCTTTGGTGAGCGATTTTTCCATCTCATCACGCTGCGCCGCCAGCTGCTTCGCGCCGCTGTTGCCGACAGTAAGCTGTGCCTCGGTTTCTTTCAGTTTCGCGGTCAGAGTTTTGATATCGCCCTGGGCTTTGGTGAGCGATTTTTCCATCTCATCACGCTGGGCCACCAACTGCTGCGCCCCGCTGTTCCCGGCAGTAAGCTGTGCCTCAGTTTCTTTCAGCTTCGCGGTCAGGGACTTGTTGTCGCTCTCGGCTTTAGCGAGCGATTTTTCCATCTCATCACGTTGCGCCGCCAGCTGCTTCGCGCCGCTGTTCCCGGCGGTGAGCTGCGCCTCGGTTTCTTTCAGTTTCGCGGTCAGAGTTTTGATATCGCCCTGGGCTTTGGTGAGCGATTTTTCCATCTCATCACGTTGCGTCGCCAGCTGCTTCGCGCCGCTGTTGCCGGCGGTGAGCTGGGCCTCGGTCTCTTTCAGCTTTGCGGTGAGAGTTTTGATATCACCCTGGGCTTTGCCGAGCGATTGCTCCATCTCATCACGCTGGGTCACCAGCTGCTGCGCCCCGCTGTTCCCGGCGGTAAGCTGCGCCTCGGTCTCTTTCAGCTTTGCAGTCAGGGATTTGATGTCGCCCTGGGCTTTAGCGAGGGATTTTTCCATCTCATCACGCTGGGCTACAAGCTGCTTCGTCCCGCTGTTGCCGGCGGTGAGCTGTGCCTCGGTCTCTTTTAGCTTCGCAGTCAGGGATTTGTTGTTGCTCTCAGCTTTAGCGAGCAATTTTTCCATTTCGCGGCGCCCTAGCTCTAGCTGTTCGGTACCGGTGGACGCGTTCTTATACTGTTCCTGCAGAGCGGCGAGCTTATTCGTGAGCGAGAGATTCTCTTCCTGCGCGGTCTGCAAGGCTTCCTCAAGATCGCTGTGCCGGCTTTCAAGCTGCTCAACGGTACTGCCGCCCTTTTTCAATTCGTTACGGGTTTTGGCAAGCTGAGCAGTAAGAGACTGGCTGTTTGCCTGTTCATTCTTCAGTGCAGTTTCCAGGTCGCGCAGACGGGTATCGCCCGTTTTTTGCCGCTGTGCGAGGCTCTCTTCCAGCGAAGCCAGTTTTTTCCGCAGCGCCGCGTTGTCCGCAGTCGTTGCGGTCAACGACTGGCGTAACGCCTCCTGGCGCGTTTTATCACTGCCGGACTGGGCAAGCGAGGCGGTAAGCCGGTCATTTTCTTTTTGCAGCTGCGCCAGCTGTTTTCTGAGGCCGACGACGTCGCTTTTTTGCAGTGCAAGGGTGTCCAGCTTCGCCTGTAAGGAGCGGTTTTCAAGCTGAAGCATCAGTACCGTTTTATCGGCGCTACGTGGCGCAGGCTGGCGTGCAGCGTCTTCACTGAGTTTCACTTTGCGCTTTAACGCAACGATTTCAGCCCGCAGGGTATCGCGTTCAGCGCGCGCCGCTTGCGTGTCATCCTGACGGTTATTTTCCGTCGTCTGCGCTTCGAGTGAAGAGATGCGTTTTTTCAGGCTGGCGTTCTGGTTACGCAGATGCTGTAGCTCTTGCGGCCTGGAGGAAGGCGAGGCAGGTGCAGACGCCGGAGGTGGGACGTCCATTCCCTGGGTATCCAGCCCCTGTACCGTCGACAGAAATGAATCGCTGGATGCTGCGATGGCCTGTTCTAAAGTGAAAGCAGGCGCAACAAGTGCGCCTACTAATATAAGCCTGATCTGCCAACTCAAGATTTTCATTCCCTGCTCCTGCTGCGGTCTTCCAGACCATGTTGTTGCGAAAAGTCGAGTTAATTACCGTTTATCATCGCGCCTTTTTTCAGTTCTTTTAACAGCAGTTGCGAAATGGTGTTGCAGCTGTCGTTAACGCGATACTGATAAAGCGGCGTCATAAGATCGGTTGTGGAGGTTGAAAGTTCACCCGCAATGCTGGCATAGGACTGCGTAGCGCGAAGATTACGATACAGTTCGTCAACCGAGGCGCGGTAAGCGCCGTTGCGCAGCTTCGCAAGCTGTTTAGCTTCCACGAGGCAGCTATTAAGCCGGGCTTTCATCGCCGGATCGGCCTGGGCGCTGTTGTCACTGTCGGAACGAACCGCGGGTTGAGAAAGCGATGTTGACGACGCGGTGGTCGTTGTATTTTGCACTGCACCAGAAGACGTATTATTTACTGCAGGTTTTGGTGCAGACAGCCGGGAGGCAGATGACGTACTGCTGCCTGTCTGAGTACATCCCGTCACCGCAAAAGCCAGCACCACCGCAAGCATTTTAATTTTCATAATCAGAATGGTCCCTTCAACCTTCTATTTGCAAAGACGCAAGATACACAGCTGCGTAAAGCGCAGCTGTGAATGAAAAGCAACATCAGATTTTTTAGCCAGCTAACTTATTGAAATCCATAATGCTTATTAGTGGCATACAAACATATAACATTCAGGCAGTTACTTCACCGCAAAAGATAACCTGGAGGCCTGGCAAAAACAATGCCGTTATTATGTATCAACTGAACATTCAGATTCATTTTATGAATACTGAAAGACAGGCATTGTGCGACAGACCTGGAAACTCATCGGAGATGATTTATATCGCGCAGCGGGCAGTCAACTAATTAACCGGTGCTAATGAATATAAAAATTGGATGAAACATATTTGTTAATTTAATTCAGTGATGGATGACACATAATAAGACGATATATTCTTGTGCTTATAGACGGTTGTGCCTGAACGGCAGAGTAAGACGTTAACAAAAGGACATGAGGGGCAGTCAGACAAGAGTGGGATTTCAGAATGAAAAAAGGGCCTGACGTTACGTCAGGCCCTATTCCATATATGGCGGAAGCGCAGAGATTCGAACTCTGGAACCCTTTCGGGTCGCCGGTTTTCAAGACCGGTGCCTTCAACCGCTCGGCCACACTTCCGGAATGACGCGAACTATAAACATCCCTCGCCTGCCTGTAAAGCCCGAAAACGTTCAATCGCTTCAAAAACAGCCAAATCAGAATTAATCGGCTGAAATTAAAACAACATGCTCAGTTTCCCGACAGAACAGGCAGGTTTACATGCCTGTCAGCCGCTTAATGCGCCGTAATCCACAGGTCTTTGGTCGAGAACAATCCCATCGCATTAGGGCTGAATCCGCCCACGTACGGTTTCACCAGCTGCGAGCGCACGTAGTGATAGACCGGAATCGCCGGGACATCCTCGCTCAGGATATCCTCCGCCTGCTGATAATAGTGACCACGCTTGGCGCTGTCGGGCGCTTTAGCCGCGTTAACCAGCGCCTCGTCGTAGGCTGGATTGCTATACTTCGCGGTGTTTTCGCTGTTTCCGGTACGGAAGTTGTTCAGGAAAGTGGACGCGTCGTCATAATCGGCGATCCACGCGTAGCGCACCACATCGAAGTTGCCGGTATGCATGGTATCCAGCATGGTCTTCCACTCCTGATTTTGCAGGGTCGCCACGACGCCAAGGTTTTTCTTCCACATGGAGCTTGCGGCAATGGCGATGCGCTGGTGTGATTCCAGGGTGTTATACAGCAGCCTGAACGTCAGCGGGTGAGCCTCGGTAAAGCCGGCCTCGCTCAGCAGACGTTTCGCTTCACTCAACCGTTTCTCGCGCGGCCAGGTGGCGTAGTCCGGATTTTTCAGCGTGATACCGCCAATTTCCGGCTGGCTAACCACCCATGCCGGGCGCTGCCCCTGCCCGAGCACCTTCTCGGCAATAATGTCTTTATCCAGACCCATATTTAGCGCGCGTCGTACCCGCGGATCGTTAAACGGGGCTTTGGTGGTGTTGAACTCGTAATAGTAGGTTGCCAGCTGCGGTTCAGTGTAGACTTCGCCACCGAGCGTTTTTTTAAGCTGGGCGTACTGATTCAGCGGAATGGTGTAAGTGATATCAATCTCGCCGGCTTTATAGCGGTTAACATCCGCAGTCTGAGAGGTCACCGCCAGCCATGTCACCTTGTTGATCACGGTATGGGCATTATCCCAGTAGCGCTTGTTACGCTCACCAACGATACGCTCATTTACCTTCCACTCGGTTACCCGGTAGGCGCCGCTGCTGACGAAATGCTCTGGCCGCGTCCAGCGATCGCCGAAGCGCTCCACGGCGGTTTTATCGATGGGGACCAGCGTAGGGTGCGCCAGCATATTCAGAAACGCAGCCGTGGGCTGAGTGAGCGTGATCTCCACCGTCTGATCGTCCAGCGCCTTAACGCCGAGCGTATCCGGGGATTGTTTCCCTTCGGCGATCTCAGCCGCGTTCACAATATGCATATTGCCGAGGTAGCTGGCGTAGGGTGAACCGATATCGGGGCTGACCAGCCGACGCCAGCTCCAGACCACATCTTCCGCGGTGATCGGTTCGCCGTCTGACCAGGTGATGCCAGGGCGCAGGTGAAAGACCCAGACGTTGTCCGCTTTATTTTCCCAGCGCTCGGCCAGCCGCGGTTCGATGGTGCCGTCTTTACGCACCGCCACCAGCCCGTCGAAGGTATCATTGATAATATTGAACTCGACGTCGCTTTCGACTTTATGCGGGTCGAGAGTGGCCGGCTCGCTGCCGTTATTCCTGACCAGTTCCTGCGTCGGTGCCAGCGCGGTGCCTTCCGGGACCACCGCGGCGTTCGCGCAGCTCGCTATTACGCTCATCGCCAGTAACGACGCCACCCCTGCCCTGCGTTTTCCTTTCATAGCATGCCTTTATTGTTGTGTTGAGGTCTGCTTAAACTCTTAGACCGCTAACTACACAAAAGCAATGCATTTCATAGGCATATAAGAGGTTGATCTGATAAACGAAAAAATGTTGCTGCAGGGCTGGCAGGACAATTTCAGCGGGTGACATTTTCGCTAAGTCACTGAGTAAAGATGGGTAAAAGCCCTTTTACCGTTGCCCTGGTGCCTCTATTCTCACAGACTAACTACACCTGTAATGAGAGAGTGACGAAATGGATCGCATTATTACTTCCTCGCGCGACCGCACATCGCTACTGAGCACGCATAAAGTTCTGCGTAACACCTATTTTCTGCTGAGCCTGACGCTGGCCTTCTCGGCCATGACGGCAACTGCAAGCACCCTGCTGGCGCTGCCAGCACCGGGGCTGATCGTTACCCTGGTGGGGATGTATGGTCTGATGTTCCTGACCTACCGCCTGGCCAATAAGCCTACCGGCATTCTGGCGGCATTCGCCTTCACCGGCTTCCTCGGTTATATCCTGGGGCCGATGCTGAACAGCTTCCTGTCTGCAGGCATGGGGGATGTTATCGCCCTTGCGCTGGGCGGCACGGCGCTGGTGTTCTTCTCCTGCTCGGCCTATGTGCTGACCACGAAGAAAGACATGTCCTTCCTCGGCGGTATGCTGATGGCAGGTATCGTGGTGGTGCTGATCGGGATGGTGGCGAACATCTTCCTGCAGCTGCCGGCGCTTCACCTGGCTATCAGCGCAGTGTTCATTCTGATTTCAACCGGGGCGATTCTGTATGAGACCAGCAACATCATCAACGGCGGGGAGACAAACTACATCCGCGCTACGGTGAGCCTGTATGTCTCTATCTACAACATCTTCGTCAGCCTGTTGAGCATTCTGGGCTTCGCAAGCCGCGATTAATCCCTGAGCGGTTTCACCGTCCCCCCACAGGCACTGCGCTGAATCAGCCAGTGCCTGTTTTGTTTCTGCAGGGTTTTGGTTCTGCCATCCGCTTTTTGCTACACTCCCGCCAGTTTTCTTATTCTGATGAGTGCGTATGTTAACGTTTGAAGGCAACACCTTTGAAACCGATGGCGAAGGCTATCTCAAGGATTTTAACGCGTGGAGCGAAGGTCTGGCTGAAGTCATCGCTGCGAAAGAAGCGATTGAGCTTACGCCGGAGCACTGGGAAGTGGTGCGCTTCGTGCGTCATTTTTATCAGGAATTCAATACCTCGCCGGCGATCCGTATGCTGGTAAAAGCGATGGCGCAGAAGTTTGGCGAGGAGAAAGGCAACAGCCGCTATCTGTATCGCCTGTTCCCTAAAGGGCCGGCAAAACAGGCCACCAAAATCGCGGGCCTGCCCAAGCCGGTGAAGTGCATTTAATAGCGAATGCCGAAGTCGCGCCAGGTCTCTGACGGTGAGTGCGGCTCGGCTAGCACCTTATCGACGCTGGCGCTGCGCGGCCCGCCAGCCTTAAGCCAGGCGATAAGCTGGTCCACCTTATCCGTCGCACCGCAGGCCACCACCTCGACGCTACCGTCATCCAGATTTTTGGCGTAGCCGGTCAGACCCAGCCGCTTTGCTTCGTGCTGGGTGCTGTAGCGAAACCCCACGCCCTGCACGCGACCATGAACCCATGCAATAGTGCATACTGTAGACATCTCGTTTCCTCCCGATTGTCGGGCTGCGTTGCATTTCCCGGCTGAACTCGGGAGAATGGCGCCCATTTTCGATAAAGAGCAGCATAGCAAATTATGAGTGTACGTTTAGTGTTAGCCAAAGGGCGCGAAAAGTCGTTACTGCGCCGTCACCCGTGGGTATTTTCTGGTGCCGTCACCCGTCTGGAAGGTAAAGCAGGCCTCGGTGAGACCGTCGATATCGTTGACCATCAGGGTAAGTGGCTGGCACGCGGCGCTTACTCCCCCGCGTCGCAGATCCGGGCCCGCGTCTGGACCTTCAACCGCGATGAAACCATTGATATCGATTTCTTTACCCGTCGGTTACAGCAGGCCCAGCAGTGGCGCGACTGGCTCGCAGCCCAGGACGGTCTGGACAGCTACCGTCTTATCGCCGGCGAATCCGACGGCCTGCCGGGCGTCACCATTGACCGCTTTGGCAACTTCCTGGTGTTGCAACTGCTCTCCGCCGGTGCGGAATACCAGCGTCCGGCCCTGCTCAGCGCGCTGGGCAACCTCTACCCGGAGTGTGCCATCTACGATCGCTCCGATGTGGCGGTACGTAAAAAAGAGGGCATGGAGCTGACGCAGGGTCCGATTAGCGGCGAGCTGCCGCCGGATCTGCTGCCGATTGAAGAGCACGGCATGAAGCTGCTGGTGGATATCAAGGCGGGCCATAAAACCGGCTACTACCTTGACCAGCGCGACAGCCGCTTCGCCACCCGCCGCTACGTTAAGGATAAGCGCGTGCTGAACTGCTTCTCCTACACCGGCGGTTTTGCGGG
>NZ_AWFZ01000028.1:508380-646654 GCF_000463155.2 Siccibacter turicensis LMG 23730
CTGATGGGCGGTTGCCGGGAAGTGGTGAGCGTCGACACCTCCCAGGAAGCGCTGGATATCGCGCGTAAAAATGTGGAGCTGAACCAGCTCGATCTCAGCAAGGCCGATTTTGTGCGTGACGACGTGTTCAAACTGCTGCGCAAGTACCGCGACGCGGGTGAAACGTTCGACGTCATCATCATGGACCCGCCAAAATTTGTCGAAAACAAGAATCAGTTGATGGGCGCCTGTCGCGGCTATAAAGACATTAATATGCTGGCCATTCAGCTGCTTAACCCCGGCGGCGTGCTGATGACCTTCTCCTGCTCCGGGCTGATGACCACCGATTTGTTCCAGAAAATCATCGCTGACGCCGCTGTAGATGCTGGTCGTGATGTACAATTTATAGAGCAGTTCCGTCAGGCTGCCGATCACCCGGTGATCGCGCCCTACCCGGAAGGGCTGTATCTGAAAGGGTTTGCCTGTCGCGTCATGTAACTTGAAATGAGGAAAATTGCCCGCATATCTTATGCAGTGCAATGTTTCCCTGGGAGGTGACTATGATTGCCAGCAAATTTGGTATTGGTCAGCAGGTGCGTCATTCGCTGTTGGGTTATCTGGGCGTGGTGGTTGATATTGACCCCGAGTACTCCCTTGATGAGCCAGACGAAGACGATCTGGCGGTCAATACTGACCTCCGCGCTGCGCCGTGGTATCACGTCGTGATGGAAGATGACGACGGGGATCCCGTCCATACTTACCTGGCCGAAGTGCAGCTGAGTGGTGAACCTCAGGACGAACATCCTGAGCAACCTTCACTCGACGAGCTTGCTCGCACCATACGTCAACAGTTACAGGCTCCGCGCTTGCGTAACTAGTAAAACCCGGCTGACGCCGGGTTTTTTATTTGCGGCTCAGGCCCAGGCGAGGGATCTCGATCGCCGGACACTTGTCCATCACGACGTTCAGACCCGCATCGCGCGCCAGCACCGCCGCCTGCTCGTTGATGACCCCCAGCTGCAGCCACAGCGTTTTCGCGCCAATGGCGATCGCTTCCTGAGCCACTTCCCAGGCCGCCTCTGAGTTTCTGAACACGTCCACCATATCGACCCTCTCAGGGATCTCCGCCAGCGTGGCGTACCCTTTCTGGCCGAGCAGCGTTTTACCCGCCACTTTGGGTGACACCGGTATAACGTGATAGCCCTGCTCAAGCAGCCACGCCATGACCCGATAGCTTGGGCGATCCGGTTTGTCACTGGCCCCCACTAAAGCGATGGTATTCGTACTGGTTAAAATCTCTGCAATATCAGTCTCTTTCATCCTTTCCTCCCGCGATAACTTATCAAGCCTACGTTAAAGCGTAGCTGTTTTACGCGATTTCCCCTGCGTCGGCATCCGAAAGCGCGCCCGATATTACGCTCGTTAGCGCCATCCCGGAAGGCACCCCGCCCGGCTCCGCTTTTGTTCACTGACGCCAATACCCTGTAACCGTTTCGCGTCGCGTTTTTTCCTGTAACCCCTTGCGACGGCAGTTGCTTCCAGTAAGCTGCTGTCAGGCTTCTATTCAGGAAATAAATATGGAACTGACCACCCGGACGCTGGCTCCCCACAAACATATTGCGCTTGTTGCGCACGATCACTGTAAAGCCCTGCTGATGAAATGGGTCGAGCGTCATCACGCTATCCTGGCCCAGCACACGCTTTACGCCACCGGTACGACCGGCAATCTGATACAGCGTAACTGCGATCTCAGCGTTCACGCCATGCTGAGCGGCCCGATGGGCGGCGACCAGCAGGTGGGCGCGATGATCTCCGAAGGCAAAATTGATGTGCTGATCTTTTTCTGGGATCCGCTCAACGCAGTGCCGCACGATCCGGATGTGAAAGCGTTACTGCGCCTCGCCACCGTCTGGAACATTCCGGTGGCGACCAATGTCTCCACCGCCGACCTGCTGATTGAGTCCGCGCAGTTTAACCAGAGCATTGAGATCGGCATCCCTGACTATCAGCGCTATCTGGCGGAACGCCTGAAGTAATGCCTCCTGTCGCCCTCAGGGTTTACAGGCGACGGGAACATCCAGTGCTTTCAGCGCATCCACAAACACCGACGGCTGTGCCTTATCAAACAGCAACCATACTTTTTGCCGGGCACGGGTTAGCGCCACATAGAGCAAACGGCGCTCTTCCGCATCCGGAAAATCCTCCGGGGCAGGCAGCAACGCCTGCTCCATAATGGATTCCCGCGCCTCAGCCGGAAAACCGTCCCTGCCCTCATTCAGCCCAAGAATGATTGCGTAATCCGCCTGCTGCCCTTTGCTGGCGTGGATGGTCATAAAGTCGATATTCAGTTTGGGCCAGCGGGTGTGGGCTTTATCGAGCACCGACGGACGTAAATGGTGATAGCGCGCCATCACCAGAATGCGCTCCTCGGGCTTCGCGTAGCCGCTGAGCTTGTCCAGCAGCGCTTCAAAGCGATCCTCGGTCAGCAGGGTCACCGCTTTTTTATCCCCGGCGCTCAGGCTGTTGAGCGGCTTGGCCAGCTGGTGCGGGTTTTGCTGGATGAAACGGTTTGCCACCTCGCCAATCCGGGCGTTAAAGCGGTAGGTCGTATCGAGGGCCATCCGGTCGCCCTCGCCGAAATGGTGGTGGAAGGCGGTGGTCAGCGACATCTGCGCCCCGCTAAAGCGATAGATAGCCTGCCAGTCGTCGCCAACCGCAAACAGCGTGGTATGGGCATTCTGGCGCCGCAGTGCTGCAAGCAGGGCCGCGCGCTGCGGAGAGATATCCTGAAACTCATCCACCAGAATATGCTTCCAGGGACTGACGAAACGCCCTTTATCCAGCACGTTGATCGCCTGATGAATCAGCCCCGCAAAGTCGACGGCATCCTCGGCCTTCAGTGCCGCTTTCCAGGCTTTCAGCACCGGGGCCAGCAGTTTTATCCGCTTGCTGAACAGCTCGCGGACCTCGTCAGGCGCATCGGCAACCATCTGTGCCTGCGCCCCACCATGCATCCGCATCAGGCCAAGCCAGCGGTCAAGCCGCGGGGCAAGCCGGCGTACCACGCCCGGGTCCTGCCAGAACTCGCCCTCGGGGAGCGTCCACGCCAGTTCTTCACTGAGCCACTGGCGCCAGCCTTTAAGCTGCGCCTTTTTCTCGCGGCACTGGGTCTGCCAGGCCTCAATAAGCAACGCGTGGCGGGCAGCAGTATCGTTTTCGAGCGCGGTAAGCGTCGGCGCCTTTCGGCTGCCCTGGGAGATAATATAGAGCGCAAGCGAGTGGAAGGTGCGCGCCGTGATCTCATCGGTATGCAGGCGCTGGGCGATACGTTCATCCATCTCCTGCGCCGCCTTGCGCCCGAACGCCAGCAGCAGGATCTGCTCAGCGCTGGCCTCCTGACGCAGCAAAAGCCACCCTGCCCGCGCTACCAGCACCGATGTTTTGCCGCTTCCCGCCCCGGCAAGTACCAGCAGCGCATCCTCGCCGTTCACCACCGCCCGTGCCTGGGAGGGGTTGAGCGCGGCGCTCTCTACGCCGTTAAAGAAGTCGGCGTAGCGGGTCAGCATGGCGTCGGTGTAAGCCTGATTGTGCGTCGCACGGCGTTTTTCGGTGTCGTTAAGCCAGGCTTCGCACGCCTGCCACAGCTCGCGGCAGCGGTCGAAATCGTTGAGACGCGCCTGTGGAAGCGGCAAAGCGCTGTAAGCGTCGAGGATGCGCTGCCGTATCGCCTGCATATCGCGCCGACGCAGCCATTTGCTGGCGTCGGCCAATTGCTCAACGGCGTTAAGCGCCTCGCCCAGCACCCCGGCCGAGATTTCACTCATCTCCTCGCTCCAGCCATTCCACTGCAGCGAAAGCTGCTGCCAGAAGCGCTGGGTGTCGGCCCATTCGGTGCCGTGCAGGCGCACCACTTTGTCATCAGGCAGGACAAACTCCAGCTCGCCCCACACCAGGCCGCGTTTGCAGTTGATCGCCAGCAGTTGATTAAAAGGGATCAGATACTCATGCTTGTCGCCGGCGACTTTCACCCCGGCGGTAAGCAGCGTGACGCGATCGTAAGGGTGCTGCGCCAGACGTTTGCCAAGTGAAGTTGCTTTGAGTTCCATGTCGATGCCAGAGTAAACGCAAATGGGTAGTCAGTTTACCCGTCACAGAGATCACGCTCCAGAGTAAAAACGCGTTACAATTGCTGCGGTTAGTGATTTGGCTTAGTGATAGCACGCCTGGAGGCAATATGCGCACCGTTCTTAATATTCTGAATTTTGTTCTGGGTGGATTCGCCACCACCCTGTCATGGCTGCTGGCAACGCTGGTCAGCATTATCTGTATCGTCACGCTGCCGTTGACCCGCTCCTGCTGGGAAATCACCAAACTGTCGCTGGTGCCCTACGGCAACGAGCCGATTCACGTTGACGAACTCGATCCGTCAAATAAGAACGCCCTGCTCAATACCGGCGGTACGCTGCTGAATATTTTATGGGTAATTTTCTTCGGCTGGTGGCTGTGCGTCATGCATATCGTGGTGGGTATTGCGCAGTGCGTGACTATCATTGGTATTCCGGTGGGCATCGCCAATTTCAAAATTGCCGGCATTGCGCTCTGGCCGGTAGGACGCCGCGTGGTCAGCGTCGAGACGGCACGCGCCGCGCGTGAAGCCAACGCCCGCCGTCGTTTCGGGTAACACAGGACGACACCGACTATGCTAAGCCCCCTGCTACGTCGCTATACATGGAACAGCGTCTGGCTTTATAACCTGAGGATCTTCATTGCGCTCAGCGGCACTGCCGCACTGCCCTGGTGGCTGGGCGACGTGAAGCTCACTATTCCGCTGACGCTGGGCGTGGTCGCCGCAGCGTTGACGGACCTCGATGACCGGCTGAGCGGGCGATTACGCAACCTGCTGATTACCCTGGTCAGCTTTTTTATTGCCTCGGCTTCGGTCGAACTGCTGTTTGACTGGCCGTGGATGTTCGCCCTCGGTCTGACGCTCTCGACCAGTGGTTTTATCCTGCTTGGAGGGCTGGGGCAGCGCTATGCGACTATCGCGTTTGGCGCGCTGCTGATTGCCATCTACACCATGCTCGGCGTGACGCTCTATGACCACTGGTACCAGCAGCCGCTGCTGCTGATTGCCGGCGCCGTCTGGTATAACCTGCTCACCCTGGCCGGGCATCTTATTTTTCCCATTCGCCCCTTGCAGGACAATCTGGCCCGCTGCTTTGAGGCGCTGGCAAACTATCTGGAGCTGAAATCGCATCTGTTCGATCCGGATATCGAAGAAGAGCGTGATGCCCCGGTCGTTGAGCTGGCGCTGGCGAACAGCAAGCTGGTGCAGATCCTCAACCAGACAAAAGCGTCGTTGCTTACCCGCCTGCGCGGCGATCGCGGCCAGCGCGGTACGCGACAAACCCTGCACTACTATTTTGTTGCCCAGGACATTCACGAGCGTGCCAGCTCATCGCACGTTCAGTATCAGGCGCTGCGGGAAAAGTTTCGCTACAGCGATGTGATGTTTCGCTTCCAGCGCCTGCTCTCAATGCAGTCGCAGGCCTGCGCCCAACTTTCCCGGGCCATTTTGCTGCGCACGCCCTACCAGCATAATCCGCGCTTTGAGCGGGTGTTCAGCCATCTTGATGCCGCCCTCGATCGCATTCGCGCCAGCGGCACCTCCGAGGCGGAGATGAAAGCGGTGGGGTATCTCATCAATAACCTGAAGGCGATTGACGCGCAGCTCGCCACCATTGAATCCGAGCAGGCGATGAACGCACCGCGTGTGGAATCCGAGCATCAGCTCGCCGATGACCGCCTGAACGGGTTCAGCGACATCTGGCTGCGCCTGAGCCGCAACTTCTCCCCCGAGTCTGCGCTGTTCCGCCACGCGGTGCGCATGTCCATCGTACTGTGCGTTGGCTATGCCTTTATCCAGGTGACCGGCCTGCAGCACGGCTACTGGATACTGCTTACCAGCCTGTTCGTGTGTCAGCCCAACTACAATGCTACCCGGCATCGTTTAAGGCTGCGCGTGCTGGGGACGCTGGTGGGCGTCGCAATCGGCATCCCGGTGCTCTACTTTGTGCCGTCGCTTGAGGGGCAGCTGATACTGATCGTCATTACCGGCGTAATGTTCTTTGCCTTCCGTAACGTGCAGTACGCGCACGCCACCATGTTTATCACCCTGCTGGTACTGCTGTGCTTTAACCTGCTTGGTGAAGGCTTTGTGGTCGCGATGCCTCGTATCTTTGATACTCTGGTCGGCTGCGCCATCGCCTGGGCCGCGGTAAGTTTTATCTGGCCGGACTGGCGTTTTCGCCGTTTGCCGCGGGTCACTGAGCAGGCACTGAATGCCAACTGCCGCTACCTCGACGCTATTCTTGAACAGTATCATCAGGGGCGTGATAACCGTCTCGCCTACCGTATAGCGCGTCGCGATGCCCATAACCGGGATGCCGAGCTGGCTTCGGTGGTGTCAAATATGGCGTCGGAGCCTCAGGCCAATCCAAAACTGCGTGAAAACGCGTTTCGTCTGCTCTGCCTGAACCACACTTTTACCAGCTATATTTCGGCCCTGGGTGCACACCGTGAAAAGCTCTCTAATCCGGCGATTCTCCAGCTGCTGGATGACGCGGTGTGCTATGTGGACGATGCGCTCCACCATACGCCTGCCGACGAGCAGCGTGTGCAGCATGCTCTGACGGAACTGGCGCAGCGCATCAGCCAGCTTGAGCCACGCGCGGAGAGTAAAGAACCGCTGGTGCTCCAGCAGGTCGGCCTGCTGATTTCACTTCTTCCTGAGATCAGTTCGCTGCAGCAACAGGTGAATCAGTCGCCGGAGTAAGGCTCCGTACGGCGAGCCATACGGTGATACCACTCGTATAGTTCATTACGGGTTTGAGAGGGTAGCGCGGCGGCATGCAGCCCTTCTACCGCGCCGGCCAGCGCCATCAGCGCGCGCAGGCCGGCGTGCTTATTCACTTTACGAATGTGCAGCCAGGCTTTACGTGGTCCGTATGCCTGAAGCGTCTCGACATCGCGAATATTTGCCGCGCACAGCTGAACCTCAAGCTGAAAGGTGATATTGGGCAGGTCTTTTAACCGCTTTGCCGATTCCCGCGCGCGCTTTTCTCGCTGCGCCGCCCTCAAGGCTTCCGTAGAGAGATGCAGCAGCGTCGCAGGCTCCTGCCAGAGCGGCTCTTCAACCAGAACATAATTCAGTAATACGGTACGCCCACGTTTCGGCACGCAGAGCAGTACAGGCGGTTTGCCGGTGCTGTATTCCGCGCAGGCTTCGTTTGCCCGCAGGTAGAGTTCACCATCACATACCATCGCGAAGACGGTGTTATCCACGGCCAGACTGTAGCCACCAAACAGCGCCCGGCAGTCTATTTGCCCCAGCGGTTTCAGGTATTCCCGAGATTTATTGATTTTTTCATAAGATACAGATTTCATGATAATTTCCTTATATATCATTAATTAAGGCAATACCATTCTGTTAGTAGAGCCTCTACCAGGAAAATATTCAACTTAGGGAATAACAGCAACTGGTATTTCGTTGAGCGGGTTACATCTGGTGAATTTTGCGAGGCGCTTCGGAAATTTTTGATTGATCTTTATGCGCAGCAGCATTACTGTATATGCATACAGTAACCCATCAGGGCGGGATTCATTATGTACTTATCTGGTTATGAAAAACACGTCGATCGCACTCAATCCCTTTCGCAGGATCGCGCATCTTCCAGCGATGATATCCGGGGCATGATCAGTGAAGTCGTATATCGTGAAGACCAGCCGTGGGTGACACAGATGGTGCTGCTGCCGCTGCTTCAGCAATTGGGCAAACAGTCTCGCTGGCAGCTGTGGCTTACGCCGCAGCAAAAGCTCAGTCGTGCCTGGGTGGAAACCGCCGGCCTTCCTTTAACGAAAGTAATGCAGGTGAGCCAGATGGCACCGGAATTTACGGTTGAAACCATGGCGCGGGCATTACGTACCGGCAACTACAGCGTGGTTATCGGCTGGCTGCCCCATGAATTGAGCCGTGAAGAACAGCAGCTTCTGACGGAAGCGGCGGAAATGGGCAGTGCAATAGGCTTTATTATGCGCCCCATGCAGAGTGGATCGCTTACCCAACGACCACTCTCTGGCTTAAAAATTCATTCAAGTTTGTATCATTAAGTAAATTTAAGAAAATTCTCAGGATATTTTTTGCTCTGCGCCATGTGGTTAACAAATCAGTAATAGTTCCCTGCCCGCGTGGGTTTGGCGCCTTCTCGACCAAAATGAGATGATGAAAAAAAAGGCATAAATGTTAAAAAATATGTTTGCAATCTGTTTTTTTTCATATGCCTGACGGGGTTCACACTTGTAAGTTTCCAACTACGTTGTAGACTTTACATCGCCAGGGTTGCTCATCATAAACTGAACTTTTCGGTAGAGTTATAAATGAGCCAATAACCCCGGTGTAAGGATTTAACCGTGAGCTCTTAAAGCGTTCATGGCCATTTTGGATGATAACGAGGCGCAAAAAATGAAAAAGACAGCTATCGCGATTGCAGTGGCACTGGCTGGCTTCGCTACCGTAGCGCAAGCCGCACCGAAAGATAACACCTGGTACACTGGTGCTAAGCTGGGTTGGTCCCAGTACCACGACACCGGTTTCGACGGTAACGGCTACGACAATGGTATCGGTAGTGGTCCGACCCACGAAAACCAGCTGGGCGCTGGTGCGTTCGCCGGTTACCAGGTTAACCCGTATGTTGGTTTCGAAATCGGTTATGACTGGTTAGGACGTATGGAGTATAAAGGCCAGCCAGAAAACGGCGCTCTGAAAGCTCAGGGCATCCAGCTGACCACTAAACTCAGCTACCCGGTTACTGACGATCTGGACGTTTATACCCGTCTGGGTGGTATGGTATGGCGTGCAGACGCTACCGCTGTTAACGCGGAAGGCGTTCGTCTGAAAGATCACGACACTGGCGTATCTCCGCTGGCTGCTGGTGGTGTTGAGTGGGCCGTAACCCGTGACATCGCTACCCGTCTGGAATACCAGTGGACCAACAACATCGGTGATCGCAACACCGTTGGTACCCGTCCGGACAACGGCATGCTAAGCGTTGGTGTTTCCTACCGTTTCGGTCAGGAAGAAGCGCCGGCTCCAGTTGTAGCTCCGGCTCCGGCTCCGGCTCCGGAAGTACAGACCAAGCACTTCACTCTGAAGTCTGACGTTCTGTTCAACTTCAACAAAGCAACCCTGAAGCCGGAAGGCCAACAGGCGCTGGATCAGATGTACAGCCAGCTGAGCAACCTGGATCCGAAAGACGGTTCCGTAGTGGTTCTGGGCTTCACTGACCGCATCGGTTCTGATGCTTACAACCAGGGTCTGTCTGAGAAACGTGCACAGTCTGTTGTTGACTACCTCGTATCAAAAGGCATCCCGTCTAACAAGATCTCTGCACGTGGTATGGGCGAATCCAACCCGGTTACTGGCAACACCTGTGACAACGTGAAAGCGCGCGCTGCGCTGATCGATTGCCTGGCGCCGGACCGTCGCGTAGAAATCGAAGTTAAAGGCATCAAAGACGTTGTAACTCAGCCGCAGGCTTAAGTTTATCGTCTACAAAAAACCCCGCTTCGGCGGGGTTTTTTATTGGCTGTCGTAAACTAGCGCGACAGAGATAACGCCTGAACCAGACGCTATTTATCCTTATCCAGCATCGCTTTAAGATCCTGTTTCAGGGTCGACATCTGGCTGGCGTACTTCTCTTTGCGCTCCGCATCTTCAATCAATTGCACAATCGTCTCCGAGAGCGTAATGCCCCTGCGCTGAGCCAGACCGGCAAGGCGTTGCCAGACCATAAACTCCAGATCGATAGACTTTTTACGGGTGTGCTGATGCTCGGCATTGAAGTGACGTTTGCGGCGTGCACGAATCGTCTGTTTCATACGGTTCGCGAGTTGCGCATTCATGTGCTTTTCGATCCATCCCAACACCTGCACCGGATCGTTTTCCATGCTGAGTAACAGATCAACCGCCTCTTTTGCCGCGCTGGATTCAATATAGCGGGTGATAAGCTCACCCTCCCGGTGTTTCTTCACCAGGTATTTCCACTTCCAGCCGCTTTCGAGATTTTCTAGTTGTTGATATTTCATCATAATCTCAGTGTGACCGCGTAACTCATTTCAGAATATCAGTTTTTTACTGTTTCGCTGAGCAGAAATCGTCTGGATGTGATGCCGGGTAAGAATCTTCAGCCCGATTTACGCTTTTGCGCTGTGAAGCCTCGCCGGTTCCGGTATAATCTCGCTTTTGAAATCCGACTGAAAAAACATCGACTTTGACCATTACCCGATTAGCGTGGCACGCACTTAAGCCAGACACCGACAGTTTCGCTGAGGTGTTCACGACGTCCGAAACGCATAGCGATGACGTTGATTTCTCCTCTCTGCAGCCCCGTTTATGTTACGGGCTCGAACAGCTTCATCAACCCGCGGCCTCCTCATCCTGGATGCTGGTGAAAGCGCTGGAAGCACCCGAATACCTGACGCTTATTACGCAGCTTGCTCGTCAGGCGGCGCCTGCCGTGGGGCTTGAGAACATCGGCGGCCGCTACGTTATCGAAGGTCAACAGATCACGCTGCAACCGGCACTCTCCGCGGACGACGATTTTGCGCCGCGCGGCGAGGTCGTCAGCGCAGACTGGATTGAGAGCGAACAGCTCTTTGGCTGCGTGCGTCAGTTTGGCGCGACCCTGTCGCTGCAACCCGGTCTGATTCACCGCGCTAACGGCGGCACGCTGGTGCTGGCCCTGCGCTCGGTGCTGGCTCAGCCGCTGCTGTGGCTGCGTCTTAAGCAGATGGTGATCCAACGTCGCTTCGACTGGCTGCCGGCTGATGAGAGTCGCCCGCTGCCAGTTGCCATCCCCTCTCTGCCGCTGAGCCTGAAAGTGATTCTGGTCGGCGACCGTGAGTCGCTGGCAGATTTTCAGGAGATGGAATCGATGCTCGCCGAGCAGGCCATCTATAGTGAATATGAAGACACCCTGCAAATCGATGACGACAGCGATATGACGCAGTGGGTTGGCTGGGTTACGGCCTCCGCGCGTGCAAGCCAGCTGCCGGTGCCGGCAGAAGATAGCTGGCCGGTACTGATTCATGAAGCGGTGCGCTATACCGGCGATCGCCAGACGCTGCCGCTGTGCCCGGTATGGCTGTTGCGCCAGCTGCGGGAAGTGGCGGCGTTCACCGAGGACGCGCAGTTCACCGCCGCCCAGCTTGAAGAGATGCTGGCGACCCGCGAGTGGCGCGAAGGCTATCTTGCTGAACGGATGCAGGATGAAATCCTGCTCGATCAGATCCTGATTGAAACCGAAGGGGAACGCGTCGGGCAGATTAACGCCCTCTCGGTGGTGGAATTTCCAGGCCACCCGCGCGCCTTTGGCGAGCCGTCGCGCATCAGCTGCGTGGTACACATTGGCGACGGTGAGTTCGTTGATATTGAACGCAAAGCTGAACTGGGCGGCAATATTCATGCAAAAGGCATGATGATTATGCAGGCCTTTTTGATGACCGAACTGCAGCTTGAGCAGCAGATCCCCTTCTCTGCCTCGCTGACCTTTGAGCAGTCCTACAGCGAAGTTGACGGCGATAGCGCCTCCATGGCGGAACTCTGCGCGCTGATTAGCGCCCTGGCAGAAGTGCCGGTCAGCCAGAACGTGGCCATCACCGGGTCGGTGGATCAGTTCGGTCGTGCACAGCCGGTCGGCGGACTGAATGAAAAAATCGAAGGATTTTTCGCGGTGTGCGATGCACGCGGCCTCAATGGTCAACAGGGTGTGATCGTTCCCGCTGCCAACGTTCGCCACCTCTGCCTACAGCGCAACGTGCTTGAGGCGGTGAAAGAGGAAAAATTCTTTATCTGGGCAGTAGAGGACGTGCGTGATGCGCTACCTTTACTGACAACACTTCAGTGGGATGGCGAGGGCGAGACCACCCTTCTCCAGGCTATTCAGGAGCGAATCGCACAGGCTACGCAGCATGATGCACGTATGCGCCCCTGGCCGTTACGCTGGCTAAACTGGTTCAACCACAACTGATCGGACTTGTTCAGCGTACACGTGTTAGCTAACCTGCGTCCTTCACTAAAATAAGGCATACTTTAAACATGGTAGATAAACGCGAATCCTATACAAAAGAAGATCTTCTGGCTTCTGCTCGTGGCGAACTGTTCGGTGCTGAAGGCCCGCAGCTGCCCGCTCCAAACATGCTGATGATGGACCGCGTGGTCAAAATGACCGAAACCGGCGGTAACTTCGATAAGGGCTATGTGGAAGCCGAGCTGGATATCAATCCGGATTTGTGGTTCTTTGGCTGCCACTTCATTGGCGACCCGGTTATGCCTGGCTGCCTCGGCCTTGATGCCATGTGGCAGCTGGTTGGCTTTTACCTGGGCTGGCTCGGCGGCGAAGGCAAAGGCCGCGCGCTGGGCGTGGGCGAAGTGAAATTCACCGGTCAGGTTCTGCCGACCGCGAAAAAAGTCACCTACCGTATTCACTTCAAGCGTGTGGTAAACCGCCGCCTGATCATGGGCGTAGCCGATGGCGAAGTGCTGGTAGATGGCAACCTCATCTATACCGCCAACGATTTGAAAGTGGGTCTGTTTAAAGATACCTCCGCGTTCTGATTCGTCGAACGTTTCAGGCTCCAGAAAGGCGAAACCTCCGCAGTGCGGAGGTTTCTTTTTTAAAGAGACTGAGTCAGGCGATTTGAGCCCTGTCCTCCATGGCTTCTCGCCAGCCTCCCATCCAGTAAGATCTTTGATTCAGAGTCTGGTACGGACACATCTCTTTCGAGCGACCGGTTATCCCGGCCTGGTAACCACGGTGATGAGCCCGTTCCAGGCGATCTCGTTTTTGTCTCTTCATGCCTCGTTTCCCTCATTCTTTGATCTGGTGGAAATGAAAACAGTGATTACAAAGTATGCAATCACCGTTAAGGATTACGCTCAAAGAACCGGATCGTCAATGCGCAAAATTCACGCCAATGTCATAAATGTGAAGTATGTCCAGGACGGCGTAACCGGAAACGTGCCTTAGTTTTGGCTAACTCTCTGCCCATAAAAGAAAAGCCGCGACCTGAAGGCCGCGGCTTTTTTGACGATACCCTTTGCTTATGGCAGCCGGGTTAACTCCCCGGCTATCGCCTGCGCTTCCTGCTGCCAGGCCGCGGCAAGCTGTTTTACCATGGCATCATAGCCATCTTCCCGCTGCGTCAGCTCCACGTGAAACGGACGTTTGATCAGATCGCCCTGATGACGCAGCAGCCATTCGCCGCTGACAATCACGCGCCCGTCATAGCGACCATGAAAACCGGTCACGTTGACGTTAAGCGTATCCTGGGTCGCGCCGAGCGGCTGAGACGACACCACCCAGCCCGGCAGCGCGCTGCTCAGGTTCGCCACCAGCGTATTGCGCAGCTGCTGGTCCAGCGGGCTGGCCCACAGATTGCTGTTGGCAATGACGTACTGCACGTCGGTGGTCTGATAGACCACGCCACTCCCGGCGAGGTAGTCCGGGACCGTGACCTGCTCCACCCACAGCAGGCGGCTGTTTTGCGCAGTCTGATTAGCAGCATAGCTCTGGGGAGCCGAAGGTAGCTGATACCAGGTTGTATCCTGTTCGCTGCTGCTACAGGCGCTCAGCAGGGCGGCAACGATTACGGGTAACCACTTTTTCATTCTTTCGCCCTCTTCGGCTGCGGATCTTTTTTATCCTTCGCTTCAAACACCAGCGCGTTACTCTTCTCATTCAGCGTACGCAGCACCGGTTGCAGCTCGCGCAACACCTGATCCAGCCGCTGCATATCGCCCACCATCTTGTTGTACGCCGCTGAGCCTGGCTGGAAGCCCTGCATGCTGCGGTTCAACTCGCGCAGCGTAGACTGCATATCCTGCGGCAGCTGCTGCGCCGACTGACTGGCGGTGATCTTATTGAGGTTATCGAGCGTCTGCTGCAGACGCTGCATGGTGCGCTGGGTCTCCGACAGTGAACTGGTCGCCTGCTCGATCATCGGATTGAGCGGCAGATTATTAATCTTGTCGAGCGTATCCATCAGACGCTGCTGGATCTGCGCCAGCCCGCTGCTGACCGTTGGGATCACGGTATAGCCATCAAAGCTGGTGAGCTCGTCTTTCAGCTTCACTTTGTCATTTGGATAGAAGTCCAGATCCACATACAGCGCGCCGGTGACCAGGTTACCGGTTTTCAGCGAGGCGCGCAGGCCCTGTTTAAGCAGCTGCTGAATGTGTTTATTCACTTCCGGATTTTCACCCAGTTCCTGCTTAAGCCGGCCCGGCTCGATGCGGATCTGCACCGGAATACGGTAGTCGCCGTGCAGCGCCTGACGCAGGCCCGGCACGAAGAACGGCACTTTACCTACGGTACCCAGCCGTATGCCACGGAACTCAACCGGTGCGCCAGGCTGGAGCCCGCGAATCGAATCCTTGAAGAACAGCAGGTAGTCGACGTGGTCGGTATAGAGCGAGTCCTGAATGCTTTTCTGATCGTCATAGAGCGTAAAGGCGGTTTTTTCCGCCACCGGCTGGCCGAGATCCATGCCTTCCGGCACGTCGAAGGTCACGCCGCCCGAGAAGAGCGTTGTTAACGATCCCATTTCGACGCGCATACCCGCCGAGGAGAGATCGACGGCGATGCCGCTGTCCTTCCAGAAGCGCACGTTGCTGGTGACCAGACGATCGTTAGGCGCATTGATAAACAGCTGATAGCTCATGGCACGCTTTTGCGTATCGAAGGTACTGGTTTCAACCGAACCGACGCGGTAGCCGCGGAACAGCACCGGGTCCCCCGGGGTAAGCTGCCCGGCCTTGGCGCTGTCGAGCACCACGCGAATGCCCTTGGCATCCGGCGGCGCCAGCGGCGGGGAATCCAGCAGCTTGTACTGCTCCGGCGGCGAGCCTTTCTTGCCCGGTTGCAGTTCAATGTAGGCCCCGGAAAGCAGCGTATTGAGGCCCGAGACCCCTTCGCGGCCAATCTGCGGCTTCACCACCCAGAACACCGAATCGCCGTGCAGCAGCTTTTCCATACCGGAATTGAGGCGCGCTTTAATCTCTACGTGCAGCAGATCGTCGGTCAGCACCGCGCTCTCTACCACGCCCACGTCCACGCTGCGGCTTTTGATGGTGGTTTTCCCCCCCTCAATGCCTTCCGCGTTGGTGGTAATCAGGGTCACTTCCGGGCCCTGATTGCTGTAGTGATAAAACAGGATCCAGGCACCGATGAGCGCCGTTACGATGGGGAAAATCCAGACCGGCGACCAGTTGCGCACCTTCTGGACGTTGGCTTCCCCGCGGTTATTTTCCATGTTGATAAGGTTCCTCATGGCTTGAGTCTGTCGCACGGTCCCATGACAGGCGCGGATCAAACGTCATCGCTGCAAACATTGTCAAAATTACCACCAGTGCAAACATCACCGCGCCGATGGCCGGGTAGATGTTCATCAGCCCGCCCATACGAACCAGGGCAGACAGCACGGCGATTACAAAAACGTCAATCATTGACCAGCGGCCAACAAACTCCACCACTTCATATATCAGGTGCATCCTTTCACTGTCGCGTTTGCCGTGCCCTTTTGCATCCCAGCACAGCCAGGCAATGGCGATCATCTTCAGCGTCGGAACCATAATGCTGGCGATGAAGATCACCAGTGCGACGGGGTACGAGCCATCACTCCACAGCAGCACTACCCCGGCGATGATGGTTGACGGCATGTCGTCCCCCAGCAGGCTGGTAATCATGATGGGGAGAATATTGGCGGGGAAGTAGAGCATGATCGAGGTCACCAGCAGCGCCATGGTCCACTGCAGGCTGTTCTTGCGCCGCGCTTCACCTTTCACACCGCAACGCGGGCAGCGCTGCTGTTCGGCGGGAAGAATAGCCGTGCAGCAGCGGCATGAGCGTAGCCCTTGCTGGATACCCGGCACGCCCACACGAAACGGCTGCGTCAGCGCCGTCATCGGTTCGAGATCGTCCCACAGCCAGCGGCGATCCACGCACTGCATCGCCCGGAGTTGGGCAAAGCAGAACAGACACCAGGGCACAAAGCTGCTGCCAACGCCGATATCGCCATAGGCCATCAGCTTGACGAAGCTCACCAGTACCCCGGCGAGGAAAATCTCCGCCATGCCCCAGCTTTTCAGGGCGAACAGTGAGCGAGCAAGAAACATCTTCACGCCGTGCGGGAGCGCAACGCGATTAACCAGCAGCAGGATGGTGATAAGACAGAACACCGGCACGCACTGAACGAACAGAATAAAGAACGTGCCGAGACTGGCGTAATCCTCGGAGAACATCACGCCGGGAATCTCCAGCAGCGTGACTTCGCTGACCATCCCGCCTACCTTCATATTGACGAAGGGAAACAGGTTGGCCAGCAGCAGCATGAACAACGCCGCCAGCGCCCAGGCGGTGGGGCGCTGTCGCGGCGCCTCCCAATTGGTCGTGAGCGTGGTGCCGCAGCGCGGGCAATTCGCTTTATGTCCCTGCGGCAGCGACGGCAGGGCCACCATCATGTCGCATTGTGGGCACAAAATATGCTGTGCGGCGTGGTGGTGTTCACACATGCCCGTCTCCGTTATTAGCTACCGTTTTTGAGGGACTCAAGTTCCTCCCAGCGCTCAAATGCGGCTTCCAGTTCCGCTTCGGTGGCTGCGAGTTTATCCAGCATGGCTTGCGTGACGTCGTGTGGCTGACTGAAAAACGCCGGATCGCTGACCTGCGACTGCAGCGCCTCAAGCTCGGCCTCCAGCGTCTCCAGCCGTTTCGGCAGCTGGTCTAATTCGCGCTGCATGTTATAGCTTAGTTTGTTGCCAGCGCGTTTTACAATTTGTGGTTTACTCGCTGCGTCATTATCTGGATTTTTCGCTGTGCCCGCGGGCTGGCTCTGACGAACCGAGCGGGATGCCGCCTGCTGTCCGCGCGCATCGTGATAGCCGCCGACGTACTGACCGATGTGCCCTTCGCCTTCAAAGATCCAGCATTCGGTAACGGTGTTATCGACGAATTCACGGTCGTGGCTTACCAGCAGCACGGTGCCCTGATAGCCGTCGATCAGCTCTTCCAGCAGTTCGAGGGTTTCTACATCCAGGTCGTTGGTCGGTTCATCGAGAATCAGCAGGTTGCTGGGCTTGAGGAACAGACGCGCCAGCAGCAGACGGTTACGCTCCCCGCCCGACAGCGCCCGCACCGGCGTCATCGCCCGTTTCGGGTGGAACAGGAAGTCCTGCAGGTAGCCCAGCACGTGGCGCGGTTTACCGTTGACCATCACCTCCTGCTTGCCTTCTGCCAGGTTGTCCATCACGGTGCGGTCCGGGTCCAGCTCGGCACGGTGCTGATCGAAGTAGGCCACTTCCAGCTTGGTGCCCACGTGAACGCGACCGTGGTCGGCTTTCAGTTGACCGAGCATCAGCTTCAGCAGCGTGGTTTTACCGCAGCCGTTCGGCCCCACCAGCGCAATCTTGTCGCTGCGCTGCACCTGGGCAGACAGATCTTTAATCAGCTGCTTGCCGGCCATCGCATAGTCGACGTGCTCCATCTCGAAGACGATTTTGCCTGAGCGGGTGGCTTCCTCGACCTGCATCTTCGCGCTGCCCATTACCTCACGGCGCTCGCCGCGCTCGCGACGCATCGCTTTCAGCGCACGCACGCGCCCTTCGTTACGGGTACGACGCGCTTTGATGCCCTGGCGGATCCACACCTCTTCCTGGGCCAGCTTGCGGTCAAATTCGGCGTTTTGCAGCTCTTCAACGCGCAGCGCCTCCTCTTTTGCCAGCAGATACTGATCGTAATCTCCCGGATAGGAGACCAGCTTACCGCGGTCGAGATCGACGATGCGGGTCGCCATGTTGCGGATAAAGGAACGGTCATGGGAGATAAAAATGATCGTTCCCTGGAAGGTTTTCAGGAAGCCTTCCAGCCAGTCGATGGTTTCAATATCCAGGTGGTTAGTCGGCTCGTCGAGCAGCAGCACCTTCGGATTGCTCACCAGCGCACGGCCCAGCGCCGCTTTACGCAGCCAGCCGCCGGAGAGCGACGCCAGCGCGGTGTCCGCTTCCAGCCCAAGCTGGAGCAGCACTTCATTAATGCGGCTCTCAAGCTGCCACAGATTGTGGTGGTCGAGCTGTTCCTGAATCTTCGCCAGTTCGTTGAGGTTACGCTCGCTCGGATCGCTCATCACGATGTGCGATACCTCGTGGTAACGCTTGAGATAGACCGCCTGCTCTTCAATGCCTTCGGCGACAAAATCGTACACGCTGCCGGCGACGTTGCGCGGCGGGTCCTGCTGCAGTCGTGCCACAACCAGATCCTGCTCGTAGACGATACGCCCGTCGTCCAGCCCCAGTTCGCGGTTGAGGATTTTCATCAGCGTCGATTTACCGGCGCCGTTGCGCCCAACCAGACACACACGCTCGTTGTTTTCGATGTGGAGTTCGGTGTTATCCAGAAGCGGCGAATCGCTGAATGAGAGCCAGGCGCCGTGCATACTAATTAAAGACATTCTTATTCCTTCCCGGCATGGGTAACGAGCCAGCAGTTATGGATCTGGCGGTTGCGGGCAAAATCCGGTGACAGAGTTTTCTGGGTGATCTCCTGGGCCTGTAGCCCAAGCGCCGCCATGCCGTCATGATCCAGCTTGAAGCCGCGCTTATTGTTGGAGAACATAATGGTGCCGCCGCGTTTCAGCAGGCGTTTCAGATCGGTCATCAGCGCCAGGTGATCGCGCTGCACGTCGAACGACTCTTCCATCCGCTTGGAGTTAGAGAAGGTCGGCGGATCGATAAAAATGAGATCGAACTGTTCGGTGGATTCACGCAGCCAGGTCAGGCAGTCGGCGTGGATCAGACGGTGCGCCCGTCCGCTCAGGCCGTTGAGACGCAGGTTGCGCTCTGCCCACTCCAGATAGGTGCGTGACATATCCACGGTGGTGGTGCTGATAGCGCCGCCGAGCCCGGCGTGAACGCTGGCGCTGCCGGTGTAGGAGAACAGATTCAGGAAGTCCTTCCCTTTGCTCATCTGGCCCAGCATACGGCGTGCGATACGGTGATCGAGGAACAAGCCGGTGTCGAGATAGTCGGTCAGGTTCACCCACAGACGCGCGTTGTACTCACGCACTTCCATGAATTCTCCCTTCTCGCCCATCTTCTGATACTGGCTGCTGCCCTTCTGGCGCTCGCGGGTCTTCAGCACCAGCTTGTTGGTCGGCAGGTTCAGCACGGACAGGGTTGCGGCGATGATATCAAACAGGCGCTGGCGTGCTTTCGCCGGATCGACGGTTTTCGGCGGGGCGTACTCCTGAATCACCACCCAGTCGGCGTAGCGGTCAACCGCCACGTTGTACTCCGGCAGGTCGGCATCATAGAGGCGATAGCACTCGATCCCCTCCTGACGCGCCCACTTGTCGAGCTTCTTGATGTTTTTACGTAGACGGTTGGCGTAGTCTTCGGCCAGCTGGGCGGGTTGCGCACCGCTGGTGTTCTCCGCCAGCTGATAGTTCTTCTGCACGCAGTCGAGCGGGCCGTTCTTCGCTTTGAACTGGCGGTCGGCGCGCAGCTGCAGGCAGCTCAGCAGCTCCGGCGAGGCGCTAAACAGCGACAGGTTCCAGCCGCCGAACTGGCTTTTCATGATGCGTCCGAGAATGCTGTGCAACGCAATCAGCGCCGGCTCGCTCTCCAGTCGCTCACCGTAAGGCGGGTTGCTGATAACGGTACCGTGCGGCCCTTCCGGCAGCGGGTTGCGCAGGCTGGCGACATCGCTGGTGGCGAAGGTGATGAGCTCGTCAAGACCGGCGCGACGGGCGTTGGTGCGGGCGCGTTCAATCACGCGCGCATCGTTATCCGACCCGTAGAAGCGGGACGGGTACTCGCTCAGGCCGCGACGGGCGCGCAGCTGGGCTTCGGTTTTGACGCTTTTCCACACGCTCTCGTCGTGCTGCGCCCAGCCGTTGAATCCCCAACGGGTGCGGTGCAGGCCCGGCGCACGATCGGTGGCGATCATCGCCGCCTCAATCAGCAGCGTACCGGAGCCGCACATCGGATCGAGCAGCGGTGTGCCCGGCTGCCAGCCGGAGCGCATCACAATGGCGGCGGCGAGGTTTTCTTTAATCGGTGCCTGACCGGTGCGATCGCGGTAGCCGCGCTGATGCAGCCCCTCGCCGCTCAGATCAATGGCGATGCTGGCAACGTCTTTATTCAGCCAGACGTTAATGCGCAGATCCGGCAGTTCGCGATCGACGTTGGGCCGCGGCAGGTTTTTACGGGTAAAGGCATCAACGATGGCGTCTTTGACCTTCATCGCCCCGTACTGGCTGTTGCGGATGGTGTCGTTCAGGCCGCTGAAGTGCACCGCAAAGGTGGCGTCCGGGCCGAAGATCTCCGGCCAGTTGATCGCCTGCACGCCGAGATAGAGATCGAGATCGCTATAGACGTTGCACTCGCTGAGCGGGAGTAAGATTCGTGACGCGAGCCGGCTCCACATCAGGCTCTGGTAGAGCAGATGCGCATCACCTTCAAAATGCACACCACCCTGAACCACCTGGCACTGCGTTGCCCCCAGGTTTTCAAGTTCAGTTTTTAACAGCTCTTCCAGGCCACGCGCTGTACTGGCAAACAGAGAATTCATATCGTCACTTACTTAGGGAAAGAAAATTTTTGCGCATTATAGCTAATCCGCAACGCATGTCATAAAGTTGCCCTGCTTATTTCTTATCGCACGGAGGCCGCTGTGCTCACCCTGACCCGTCTTTACGTCCATCCGGTTAAATCCATGCGCGGTATTCAGCAGTCGCACGCGCTGGCAACCCACAGCGGTTTCGCCTTCGATCGCATTTTTATGGTGACCGAAACGGATGGCACCTTTATTACTGCGCGCCAGTATCCGCAGATGGTGCTGTTCACACCCGCGCCGCTCCATGACGGACTGCATCTCACCGCGCCGGACGGCAGCAGCGCCGTGGTGCGCTTCGCCGATTTCAATCCCGCCGCCGCTGCAACCGAAGTCTGGGGCAACCACTTTACCGCCCTGATTGCGCCAGAGGCGATTAACCGCTGGCTGAGCGGTTTCTTCGGGCGTGACGTGCAGCTGCGCTGGGTCGGCCCGGAGCTGACCCGCCGGGTAAAAAATCATGAGGCGGTGCCGCTGTCGTTCGCTGATGGCTATCCCTATCTGCTGACCAACGAGGCCTCGCTGCGCGATCTGCAGCAGCGCTGCCCGGCCAGCGTGCGCATGGACCAGTTCCGCCCCAACCTGGTGGTATCTGGTGCCAGCGCCTGGGATGAGGATACCTGGCAGGTGATTCGCATCGGTGAGGTGATTTTTGACGTCGCTAAGCCGTGTAGCCGCTGCATCTTCACCACCGTCAGCCCGGAAAAAGGGCGTAAACACCCCTCCGGCGAACCGCTGGCGACGCTGCAACGTTTTCGTACCGCCCAGGATAACGGCGACGTGGATTTCGGCCAGAACCTGATTGCCCGCACCAGCGGCGTTATCCGCACCGGCGACAGCGTCGAAGTGCTGGCGCGTAAACCGGCGCGGGTCTACGGTGCCGGGCCGGAGAGCGACACCCTCGCCGTCGAGCAGCAGCCGGAAAGCGCGGTGGAGATTACCTGGCAGTCGCAGACGTTCCGCGGCAACAATCAGCAAATCCTGCTCGAACAGCTTGAGCAACAGGGGATTCGTATTCCCTACTCGTGCCGGGCGGGGATCTGCGGCAGCTGCCGGGTGCGCCTGGTTGAGGGAGAGGTCACGCCGCTTAAGCAAAGCGCCATCGGCAAGGACGGCACCGTACTGAGCTGCAGCTGTGTGCCAACGGGGAAAATTCGGGTAGACGTGGTCTGAGAGGCAAACCGGGCGGTTATACCGCCTGGTCGAGCGCCACGCTTTGCAGGCGCAACGGGCGCAGACGATCGTTCATGATTTTAATGGCGTCGCCAAGCTGCATCGCGCGGCCGGCCAGCACCAGCGTGGGCTGTGCCACCAGGCAGAGCGTGGCGTTATCCCCCGCTTCCACCACCAGCAGGTTGACCTGCTCCAGGCTGTCGCTCAGCCATACCGCGGCCGCATCGGCGCACGCCGGCTGCCAGCGATCGTCGTGGGAGGTAAAGTGCCAGCTTTTCGGCATCTGCGGCTTGAGGAAGCGGATAGCCACCAGCGCGTTAAGCACCAGTTCGGCACGCTGCTCGTTGCTTAACGGCATTTCACGGCAGCGCTCGTCAAAGGCGTAGTAGAGCGCCGCATCATCGACGCAAAACCCTGTCGGACTGAAGGCGTCCGGGGTCAACATTTTGCGAGCAAAACGGGAACGGAAGACCATGCCATTGGCAAGATCAAGCATCATTCGCTGGTGCTCTTCATCAAAATACCAGCGCCAGTTATCGTCCGGTTTAATTCGCATTACGTTCTCTCCACCGCCACATCGTCAGCTAATTATCGTCCCTGCTGCCGCTTCGTTTACTGCGTAAATAAATAAAGCTTACTGTGCTCAAATTAGCAACATCGACGGAATATAAAACAACCAGATATAAAAATAAAGGACTCAATAGCCTGAGTGATAATTCAGGCGCTAAATAGAAAGCATATCGGGGTAACGTAGCGGTAAATTGACAAACCGGTAAACAAATGTAACAGCCGAACGGCAAAAAGCCGGTATTGTCCGATTTACTTTGGGGATATTACGGCCCGGACGGGCCGTATAATAGTGACTGCAGACGTGTGATATATCAGAGGTGGGTGACGATCTCTTTTACCAGCGGCGGACCTTTAAATATAAACCCGGAATAAATTTGTACCAGGCTTGCTCCCGCGGCCATTTTCTCGCGTGCCGCGATCGCTGAGTCAATTCCGCCGACGCCGATAATCGGCAGGCGCCCTGCCAGCTCCGTAGAGAGACGACGTATTATCTCGGTGCTTTTTAATTGCAGCGGTCGACCGCTTAATCCACCGGCTTCGTTACTGTATGCCATTCCCTGAACCAGGGAACGATCGAGGGTGGTATTGGTGGCGATAACGCCATCAATATTATGGCGAACCAGGCTATCGGCTACCTGGATCAATTCCTCTTCGCTCAGATCCGGTGCGATCTTAACCGCCACCGGGACATATTTATGGTGCTTTTCGCGCAGCGCCTGCTGCTTATTTTTAATCGCGATCAGCAGATCGTCCAGCGCCTCGCCATATTGCAGCGTACGTAATCCCGGCGTGTTGGGTGAGGAGATATTGATGGCAATATAACCAGCGTAGGCATAGATCTTTTCCATACAGATCAGATAATCCTCTTTGCCCTGCTCTACCGGGGTGTCCTTATTCTTGCCGATATTAATCCCCAGCACGCCGTCGAAATGCGCCTTTTTGACGTTCTCAACCAGGTTGTCCACCCCGAGATTGTTGAATCCCATGCGGTTGATCAGCCCCTCGGCATCCACCAGACGGAAGATCCGCGGCTTGTCGTTCCCCGGCTGAGGGCGCGGCGTCACGGTGCCGATCTCAATCGAACCGAAGCCCATAGCACCAAAGGCGTCAATACACTCGCCGTTCTTATCCAGCCCCGCGGCCAGACCAAGCGGATTTTTAAAATTCAGCCCCATGCAGGTCACGGGCTTCGCGGGCACCGTCTGACGAATCAGACGCGCTAACGGGGTGCCGCTGATGCGACGAAGCTGAGAAAACGTCATTTCATGTGCGCGCTCGGGGTCGAGCTGGAACAGGGCTTTACGAACGAAGGGATAGTACATGAACTCTCCTGGATTCCCGGTGTGCAAACCGGGGCGGTATTATCGGCTATCGCGGGAGCGAAGGGAATGGCCGATCGGCAAAAAACGCCCTCGCAGCGCAATCGTTTACCTCGTCCGCGGCTTCCTTATCCAAAATCCGGCATTAATGCGCCGTATAAATCATTTAGCGTCAGCCACGCCCTCTGCCAGGATAATATCAATTGTTATCAATATGTATCAGAAGCAAACTTTTGGTTATAAGGAGCCGCTATGCGCATCGTTACCCTGGCGGGTAGTCCCCGCTTCCCCTCCCGCTCCAGCGCCCTTCTGGAGTATGCCCGAGACAAGCTCAGCGCCCGCGATGTGGAAGTGTGCCACTGGCACCTGCAAAACTTTGCCCCAGAGGATCTGCTCTATGCCCGGTTCGACAGTCCGGCGCTGTTGACGCTTATCGACCAGCTGAGCGAGGCCGATGGTCTGATCGTTGCCACGCCCGTCTATAAAGCCTCCTTTTCCGGGGCGCTGAAAACCCTGCTCGATCTGCTGCCGGAGCGCGCGCTGGAGCACAAAGTGGTGCTTCCCCTGGCGACCGGCGGCACCATCGCCCATCTGCTGGCGGTGGACTATGCCCTGAAACCGGTGCTCAACGCGCTCAAGGCTCAGGAGATCCTGCACGGCGTGTACGCCGACGACAGTCAGATCGCCGACTATCACCACCGACCGGCGTTCACCCCTGTATTGCAGCACCGCCTTGACCACGCGCTGGAAACCTTCTGGCAGGCGCTGCACCGCCCGCAGCCCGCTATCCCTCCCCTGACACTGCAAGGAGCCGTTCATGTTTAATGCCTTTTCCGCCCGCCTCGCCGGGATCGCGCTTAGCGGGCTGCTGAGCCTCAGCGCCACCGCGCACGCGGCAGAGCCCGCCGCCCCCGAGGCGCTGCGCATTGGTTATCAGAAAGGAAGCGTCAGCATGGTGCTGGCGAAAAGCCACCGGTTCCTTGAGCAGCGCTATCCGCACACCCGCATCTCCTGGGTTGAGTTCCCGGCCGGGCCGCAGATGCTGGAGGCGCTGAACGTCGGCAGCATCGATCTCGGCAGCACCGGGGATATCCCGCCGATCTTTGCCCAGGCGGCGGGCGCGGACCTGGTCTATATCGGTGCCGAACCGGCCAAGCCGAAAGCGGAAGTGATTCTGGTACCTGAAAACAGCCCTCTGAAAAGCGTGGCGGACCTGAAAGGACGCAAAGTGGCATTCCAGAAAGGCTCCAGCTCGCACAACCTGGTGCTGCGCGCCCTGCAGCAGGCCGGGCTGACGTTTAAGGATATCCAGCCGATCTACCTCACCCCGGCCGACGCGCGCGCCGCGTTCCAGCAGGGCAATGTCGATGCCTGGGCCATCTGGGACCCCTACTACTCCGCGGCGCTGCTGCACGGCGGCGTGCGGGTGCTGAAAGACGGCGAAGGCCTCAAGCAAACCGGCTCCTTCTATCTGGCCGCCCGCCCCTATGCGGAAGCAAACGGCCCGTTCCTGCTTGGGGTGTTACAAACCTTCAGTGATGCCGATGCCCTGACCCTGTCCCAGCGTCAGCAGAGCATCACCC
The DNA here is from genome assembly GCF_000463155.2 of Siccibacter turicensis LMG 23730. Taxonomy (GTDB): domain Bacteria; phylum Pseudomonadota; class Gammaproteobacteria; order Enterobacterales; family Enterobacteriaceae; genus Siccibacter; species Siccibacter turicensis. Next base: position 533,728 of record NZ_AWFZ01000028.1, read on the forward strand.
TGCTGGCCACCAGCATGGGGCTGCCGGAAAAGGTGATCGCCACCTATCTCGATCATCGTCCCCCCACCTCGATTACCCCGGTAAATGAAGAGACCGCCGTGCGCCAGCAGCAGACCGCCGATCTGTTCTATGAAAACCGTCTGGTGCCGAAGCAGCTCGATATCCGCGACCGCATCTGGCACCCCACCCTCACCACAGGAGCGAAATCATGAGTCTGAATCTGTTCTGGTTCTTACCCACCCACGGCGACGGGCACTATCTTGGCAGCGACGAGGGCGCACGCGCCGTCGATCACGGCTATTTGCAGCAGATCGCCCAGACCGCCGACCGCTTTGGCTTTACCGGCGTGCTGATCCCGACGGGGCGCTCCTGCGAAGATGCCTGGCTGGTGGCGGCGTCGCTGATCCCAGTGACCCAGCGGCTGAAATTCCTGGTGGCCCTGCGTCCGAGCGTCATCTCTCCCACCGTGGCCGCGCGCCAGGCCGCCACCCTCGATCGCCTCTCCAATGGACGCGCGCTGTTCAACCTGGTGACCGGCAGCGATCCGCAGGAATTGGCCGCCGACGGCGTGTTCCTCGATCACACCGAGCGCTACGAGGTGTCGGCAGAGTTTACCCGGGTGTGGCGCCGCCTGCTGGAAGGGGAAACCGTGGATTTCCACGGCAAGCATATTCAGGTGCGCGGGGCAAAGCTGCTGTTCCCGCCGGTGCAGCAGCCGCGCCCGCCGCTCTACTTTGGCGGATCGTCAGACGTAGCGCAGGATCTGGCCGCCGAGCAGGTCGATCTCTACCTCACCTGGGGCGAGCCGCCGGAGCGCGTTAAGGAAAAAATTGACCACGTGCGGGCGAAGGCGGCGGCGCTGGGACGCACGGTGCGCTTCGGCATTCGTCTGCACGTCATTGTGCGCGAAACCACCGAGGAGGCCTGGCAGGCCGCCGACCGGCTGATTGCGCATCTTGATGATGACACCATCGCCAAAGCGCAGGCGGCGTTTGCCCGCCAGGACTCCGTTGGTCAGCAGCGTATGGCCGCGCTGCACAACGGCAGCCGCGAAGGGCTGGAGATCAGTCCTAACCTGTGGGCGGGCGTCGGGCTGGTGCGCGGCGGTGCAGGCACGGCGCTGGTCGGCGACGGGCCCACCGTTGCGGCGCGCATCAATGAGTATGCGGATCTGGGTATCGACAGCTTTATTCTCTCCGGCTACCCGCATCTCGAAGAGGCCTGGCGGGTCGGCGAGCTGCTGTTCCCGCATCTGGATGTCGCTATTCCCGAGGTGCCGCAGCCGCGACCGTTGCAGCAGCAGGGCGAGGCGATCGCCAATGAGTTTATCCCGCGCAACGTCGCGCAGAGTTAAGGAGGCGCTATGGCACACACCTCGCGCGCTGTTCTGCTGCGCCTTACCCCGTGGCTGCTGCCGCTGACGATTATCGTCGTCTGGCAGGTGGCCTCCCAGACCGGCTGGCTCTCCACGCGTATCCTGCCCTCCCCCGAGGGCGTGGTAAAAGCATTCTGGAGCCTGTCGGCCAGCGGCGAGCTGTGGCAGCACCTGACCATCAGCTCGTGGCGGGCGCTGATCGGCTTTTCCATCGGCGGTTCGCTCGGGCTGCTGCTCGGGCTGATAAGCGGCCTCTCCCGCTGGGGCGAGCGGCTACTGGATACCTCGATTCAGATGCTGCGCAACGTGCCGCATCTGGCGCTGATTCCGCTGGTGATTCTCTGGTTTGGTATCGACGAGAGCGCGAAGATTTTTCTGGTGGCGCTCGGCACGCTGTTCCCGGTGTACATCAATACCTGGCACGGCATCCGCAACATCGACCAGGGGCTGCTGGAGATGGCCCGCAGCTACGGGCTGTCGGGCGTCAGCCTGTTTATTCACGTCATTCTTCCCGGCGCGCTGCCGTCGATCATGGTTGGGGTGCGCTTCGCGCTGGGGCTGATGTGGCTGACGCTGATCGTCGCCGAAACCATCTCGGCTAACGCCGGGATTGGCTATCTGGCGATGAACGCCCGGGAATTTTTGCAGACCGATGTGGTGGTGGTCGCCATCATACTTTACGCCCTGCTGGGCAAGGTGGCTGACGTCAGCGCGCAGCTGCTGGAGCGTGTCTGGCTGCGCTGGCATCCGGCATGGCAGAAGAAAGAGGAAAGCGTATGAATACCGCACGTCTTACCCCCGGCACGCCGGTGCTGGTCAGCGGCGTCTCACGCCGCTACGGATCGAAAACCATTCTGGATCGCCTCGATCTGCACATTCCCGCCGGCCAGTTTGTGGCGGTGGTCGGCCGCAGCGGCTGCGGGAAAAGTACCCTGCTGCGCCTGCTGGCAGGGCTGGAAAAACCGAACGACGGCGAACTGCTGGCAGGCACGACGCCGCTGGCCCGCAGTCAGGATGACACGCGGCTGATGTTTCAGGATGCGCGGCTGCTGCCGTGGAAAAAGGTGATCGATAACGTCGGGCTGGGACTCAGGGGGAACTGGCGTCAGGATGCCCATGCGGCGCTGGCGGCCGTGGGGCTGGAGCATCGCGCCAGCGAGTGGCCCGCGGCGCTGTCCGGCGGTCAGAAGCAGCGCGTGGCGCTGGCCAGGGCGCTGATCCACCGTCCGCGCCTGCTGCTGCTCGACGAGCCGCTTGGCGCCCTGGATGCGCTCACCCGTCTGGAGATGCAGTCGCTGATTGCTTCCCTGTGGCAGGAACACGGCTTTACGGTTGTGCTGGTCACCCACGACGTGAGCGAGGCGGTGGCGCTGGCGGATCGGGTGCTGCTGATTGAAGAGGGGAAGATCGGTCTGGATCTGTCGGTGGATATCCCCCGTCCGCGTCGCCACGGTTCGCCGCGGCTGGCCGAGCTGGAGGCCGACGTGCTGGATCGGGTGATGCGCACGCCTCAGGCGGTGACCCGGGCAGTGAAAGCGGGATAATAAAAAAGGCGGGTGCGCACTGCACCCGCCTTCAGGCTGACTATGTGACCGATTACGCCAGCGCTTTGCTGATTTTCTCGTACAGATCCCCGGAGAGGTTCGGCAGCGCTTTGAGCTGTTCCAGCGCAGCACGCATCAGCGCCTGACGTTTTTCGTCGTAGCGTTTCAGGCGGATCAGCGGCTCAATCAGACGCGACGCCACCTGCGGGTTACGGCTGTTCAGCTCGCTGAGCATCTCCACCATAAACTGATAGCCGCTGCCGTCTGCGGCGTGGAACGCCGCCGGGTTGCTGCTGGCGAAGGCGCCAATCAGCGCACGCACGCGGTTCGGGTTGCCGAAGGTGAACGAGCGGTGGTTGAGCAGCGCACGGACAGTGGTCAGCACGTCCTGAGCCGGGCTGGTGGCCTGCAGCATGAACCATTTATCCATTACCAGACCATCCTGATGCCACTGCTCGTCGTAGGCGGCGAGCAGCGCTTCGCGGCACGGCAGCTGCGCGGCGACCGCGGCGGAGAGCGCGGCCATCGCATCGGTCATGTTATCCGCGTCGTGATACTGCGCGCTCACCAGCTTGTCGGCCAGCTGCGCATCGCCGAAGGCCAGATAACGCAGGCAGGTGTTGCGCAGGGCGCGCTTGCCGATGTCGGCGTGATCGACGCGGTACTCGTCAAGCTTATTGGCGTTGTAAACCGCCAGACACTCATCCGCCAGCTCGTTAGCCAGGGTGCGGGTCAGCGCTTCACGTACTGCGGCAATCGCCACCGGATCGATAATCTGGAACAGCTCCGCCATTTCGTTTGCCGATGGCAGCGTGAGGATCTCCGCCGCCAGCGCCGGGCTCACCGTCTCATCAAGCAGGATAGCGCGGAACGCATCCGCCACGTGCAGCGGCAGCGACAGCGGCAGCCCCTGCTGGTGGCGGGCAACGTTCAGACGGATGTAGGTGTTGAGCAGGCTCTGGGCGGCGTCCCAGCGGGAGAACTCGTTGCGCGCGTGACGCATCAGGAACGTCAGCTGCTGATCGCTCCATTTGTATTCGAGCTTCACCGGCGCGGAGAAGTTACGCAGCAGGGACGGCACCGGCTGGAAGTAGACGTTGTCAAAGACAAAGGTCTGCTCCGCCTGGGTCAGGTTCAGCACGTGGTGCACCGGATGGCCCCCTTTCTGCAGCGGGATCACCTTGCCTTCGTTGTCATACAGTTCGATATCAAACGGAATGTGCAGCGGCAGCTTCTCGGTCTGGTCGGCCGTCGGCGGCGTATGCTGGCTGAGGGTTAAGGTGTACTGCTCGGTTTCCGGATTGTAGTCGTCGCGCACGCTGACAACCGGGGTGCCGGACTGGCTGTACCAGCGACGGAAATGGGAGAGATCGACGTTGGAGGCGTCTTCCATCGCCTGGACGAAGTCGTCACAGGTGGCCGCGCTGCCGTCGTGGCGTTCGAAATAGAGCTGCATCCCTTTCTGGAAATTCTCTTCGCCGAGCAGGGTGTGCAGCATACGAATCACTTCGGAACCCTTTTCGTATACCGTCAGGGTATAGAAGTTGTTCATCTCGATGACCATATCCGGGCGGATCGGGTGCGCCATCGGGCTGGCGTCTTCGGCGAACTGCATCCCGCGCATGATGCGCACGTTATTGATGCGATTGACCGCCCGCGAGCCGAGGTCTGAGCTGAACTCTTGATCGCGGAACACCGTTAAGCCCTCTTTCAGGCTGAGCTGGAACCAGTCGCGGCAGGTGACGCGGTTGCCGGTCCAGTTATGGAAATACTCGTGCCCGATGACGCGTTCGATATCGAGATAGTCTTTATCGGTAGCGGTCTGGGCGCGGGCCAGTACGAATTTGGAGTTAAAGATGTTGAGACCTTTGTTCTCCATGGCACCCATATTAAAGAAGTCGACGGCGACGATCATATAGATGTCGAGATCGTACTCGAGGCCGAAGCGGTCTTCATCCCACTTCATGGAGTTCTTCAGGGAGGTCATCGCCCAGGAGGCGCGATCGAGGTTGCCGCGGTCAACGTAGAGCTCCAGCGCCACCTCGCGCCCGGAGCGGGTCACGAAGCTGTCGCGCAGCACGTCGAAGTCACCGGCCACCAGCGCAAACAGGTAGCAGGGTTTCGGGAACGGATCTTCCCACTGCACCCAGTGGCGGCCGTTATCCAGCTCACCCTGGGCGATGCGGTTGCCGTTAGCCAGCAGGTAAGGATACTTAGTCTTATCGGCAATCAGTTTCGTGGTGAAGCGGGCCAGCACGTCCGGGCGGTCCAGATACCAGGTGATATGGCGGAAACCTTCAGCCTCACACTGGGTGCACAGCGCGTCGCCGGACTGGTACAGCCCTTCCAGGGCGGTGTTGGTAGCCGGGCTGATGTCGGTGACAATGCGCAGCGTGAAACGCTCCGGCAGGTTCTCCAGTACCAGAGCGCCCTCTTCCAGGCGGTAGGCCTGCCAGGGCGCATCGTTCACTGCTAAAGAGACCAGGGTAAGGTCTTCGCCGTCAAGGCGTAACGGGGCATCGGCAGCGCCCTGACGCGTCACCTGGCTTACTGCGGTCACACGGGTCGCAGCGGCATCGAGTTCAAAGGTCAAGTCAATATCGCTGATCTGGTAATCCGGCGCACGATAGTCGTGGCGGTATTTGGCTTGTGGCTGTTGAGTCATAGAAAACCTTTTACATCATCCGTAAGAGTGAACCCGATTGTTCTCACGGCGCGCCCTGAGCGTTACGCCGGAAGATGAAGGGCTTAGCACTCCAGTCTATTCCTGTTGCAACAATGTTGCCATGCAGAATAATTAACTTTTAGGCCCGGCGGCGCGGCTGGCCTGCATTGCGCCTCAATGCGGCACAAATTGCCCTCGACCCCTCGGCAGGGTTATGTTGTGATCCTGCTTCAATAAACCGATAATCAGGGTATACTCCTGCGTCTTTATCTGCTTTCGCAACCGATGGAAACGCTCCTGTTAGAGGATGCCAGTACGCACCATGACACCATACGCTTCCCCTGTTTTACATTCGATGCTGGATACCGACGCCTATAAACTGCATATGCAGCAGGCGGTTTTTCATCGCTACGCGGATGTGCATGTTGCGGCCGAGTTCCGCTGCCGCGGTGACGATCTGCTGGGTATTTATGCTGACGCGATCCGCGAACAGCTCGAGGCGATGCAGCAGCTCGCCCTGAGCGAAAGCGAATACCAGTGGCTCGCCTCCCTGCCCTTCTTCCGCCAGGACTATCTCGACTGGCTGCGCGACTTCCGCTACGACGCCTCGCAGGTCACCGTGCGCAACGTGAACGGCAAGCTGGATATCCGGCTTTCCGGCCCGTGGCGGGAGGTGATTATGTGGGAAGTGCCGCTGCTGGCGGTGATAAGCGAGCTGGTACACCACTACCGTTCGCCGGAAGCCACGGTGGAGCGCGCGCTGAGCCATCTGGATGTGAAGCTTGAGCAACTGGCCCACTACACGGCGGATGTCGATCTCAGCGCGTTTCGCCTGATGGATTTCGGCACGCGCCGCCGCTTCTCGCGCGACGTCCAGCAGGCGATTGTCGAACGACTGCAGCAGGAGCCCTGGTTCGTGGGCACCAGCAATTACGATCTCGCCCGCCGCCTCAACCTGACCCCCATGGGCACCCAGGCGCATGAGTGGTTCCAGGCGCATCAGCAGATTAGCCCGAGCCTTGCCTCCAGCCAGCGCGCCGCGCTCCAGGCCTGGCTGGATGAGTATCCGGCCATGCTGGGGATTGCGCTCACCGACTGCATCACGATGGATGCCTTCCTGCGCGATTTCGGCCCGGAATTTGCCTCCCGTTATCAGGGGCTGCGTCACGACTCCGGGGATCCGGTGCAGTGGGGCGAGAAAGCGATCGCCCACTACGAGTCGCTTGGTATCGATCCGATGAGCAAAACTCTCGTGTTCTCGGATAACCTCGATCTCACCAAAGCCATCGATCTCTATCGCCACTTTGCCGAGCGCGTAAATCTCGGCTTTGGCATTGGTACGCGCCTGACCTGCGATATTCCTGGCGTGAAGCCGCTCAATATCGTTATCAAACTGGTGGAGTGCAACGGCAGGCCGGTGGCGAAGCTTTCCGACAGCCCCGGTAAAACCATCTGCCACGATAAAGCCTTCGTGCGCGCGCTGCGCGAAGCCTTCGATCTCCCCCAGGTAAAAAAAGCCAGCTGACCCCGGTGGGAGCCCTGCGCTCCCGCCTCCTTTCCGGTAAAAATTTTCTTCCCGCCAGATAACGAATTCTGCTTGTCTGATGGCGCATGCCAGGTAACATAGATAACCCCCCTTACCCGGTGGGAAAACGAATCTATATTTCACCATTACACAGAGAGAAAATTATGAGCGTTGTGCCTGTAGCCGACGTACTCCAGGGCCGCGTAGCCGTTGACAGTGAAGTCACCGTGCGCGGATGGGTACGTACTCGCCGAGATTCAAAAGCTGGCATCTCCTTCCTCGCCGTCTATGACGGTTCCTGCTTTGATCCTGTACAGGCTGTCATCAATAATTCTCTGCCTAATTACAATGATGAAATTCTGCGTCTGACCACCGGCTGCTCGGTCATCGTCACCGGTAAAGTGGTGGAGTCGCCGGGCGAAGGCCAGAGCTTTGAACTGCAGGCTACCTCTGTCGAGGTGGCGGGCTGGGTGGAAGATCCGGACACCTACCCGATGGCGGCCAAGCGCCACAGCATCGAGTACCTGCGTGAGGTGGCTCACCTGCGTCCGCGCACCAACATGATCGGTGCCGTCGCCCGCGTGCGTCACACGCTGGCTCAGGCGCTGCATCGCTTCTTCCACGAGCAGGGTTACTTCTGGGTCTCCACTCCGCTGATCACTGCTTCCGATACCGAAGGCGCCGGCGAGATGTTCCGCGTCTCCACGCTCGACATGGAAAACCTGCCGCGTAACGACCAGGGCAAAGTGGATTACGATCAGGATTTCTTCGGCAAAGAAGCCTTCCTGACGGTTTCCGGCCAGCTTAACGGCGAAACCTACGCCTGCGCGCTGTCGAAGGTCTACACCTTCGGTCCGACCTTCCGCGCGGAAAACTCCAACACCAGCCGCCACCTGGCGGAATTCTGGATGCTGGAACCGGAGGTGGCGTTTGCCGATCTGAACGACGCCGCGGGCCTGGCAGAAGCGATGCTCAAATACGTGTTCAAAGCGGTGCTGGAAGAGCGTATGGACGATATGCAGTTCTTCGCCCAGCGCGTGGACAAAGAGGCGATTGAGCGTCTGGAGCGCTTTATCTCCGCCGATTTCGCCCAGGTGGATTACACCGATGCGGTGGCCATCCTTGAGAAATGCGGTGAGAAGTTTGAAAACCCGGTCTACTGGGGCGTCGATCTCTCTTCCGAGCACGAGCGCTACCTGGCCGAGAAACACTTCAAAGCGCCGGTGGTGGTCAAAAACTATCCTAAAGACATTAAGGCGTTCTATATGCGCCTTAACGATGACGGCAAAACCGTGGCGGCGATGGACGTGCTGGCACCGGGTATCGGCGAGATCATCGGCGGCTCCCAGCGTGAAGAGCGTCTGGACGTGCTGGATGCGCGTATGGCCGAGATGGGCCTCAATAAAGAAGACTATTGGTGGTATCGCGATCTGCGCCGTTACGGCACCGTACCACACGCCGGCTTTGGTCTTGGCTTTGAACGCCTTATCGCTTACGTCACCGGCGTACAAAACGTACGTGACGTGATTCCGTTCCCGAGAACGCCGCGCAACGCGAGCTTCTGATAGCAAAAGGCCAGCATAGCGCTGGCCTTTTTTATTTAACGGGCTCACCTGCCCGTCAAAAAATCCTGACGCCTTTCTGGCCCTTTCCTTCTGATAATTCTCCTGTCACCTGCTTTCAGACTGGTTCCTGTTGCGTGTTGCGCGTCGGTGTTGACTTAGCACATTTTGACTAACTTTCACTGATGCGTGCTGGCGCGAAATTTACAATATAAGAAAACCCGACCGGTGACCCACTGGAGCATAAGAAAAGGGGTTAGCGAAATTAATCATAAGCAATTCATATATATAAGAATGGTTCGAGCGATTTATACGCAGCGGAGTAGCGAAATTTGAGGTGGTTCACAAAGTTCCCTAAAATTCACACAATGTTACACATTATTGCTTTTGGTTACCTGTTTTAGACATTTGTAGCACTTTCATGGTAGCGGAACAGAGTTTTGAATGGAAAGATGCCTCTCAGACACAGAAAGACACCAAACTTTCATCAATAGTTCCGTAAACTTTTATTGACGGAATTCATTGGCGGCAGTGGCAGGTGTTCATAAAAACCAATGAGGGTAATAAATAATGATGAAGCGCAATATTCTGGCAGTGGTTATCCCTGCACTGCTGGCTGCAGGTTCCGTAAACGCTGCTGAAATCTATAACAAAGACGGCAACAAACTGGACCTGTACGGTAAAGCTGTTGGCCGTCACGTATGGACAACTTCTGGCGATAACACCTCCAATGGTGATGCCACTTACGCTCAGATCGGTTTTAAAGGCGAAACTCAGATCAACAGCGACCTGACTGGTTTCGGTCAGTGGGAATACCGTACCAAGGCTGATCGTGCAGAAGGCGAACAGCAGGACTCTAATGTAACTCGTCTCGCATTCGCGGGTCTGAAAGTTGCTGACGCGGGTTCCATCGATTACGGCCGTAACTATGGCGTGGTTTACGACGTAGAAGCTTACACCGATATGGCCCCGTACTTCTCAGGTGAAACCTGGGGTGGCGCTTACACTGATAACTTCATGACCAGCCGTGCCGGTGGCCTGCTGACTTACCGCAACACCGACTTCTTTGGTCTGGTTGATGGTCTGTCATTTGGTATTCAGTACCAGGGTAAAAACGAGTCTAAACACAGCATCAATGCTCAGAACGGCGATGGCGTAGGTTACACCATGGCATACGATTTCGCTGAAGGCTTCGGTGTTACCGCTGCGTACAGTAACTCCGATCGTACTGATGATCAGGAACGTCGTGATGGCAATGGTCCGCGTGCAGAAGTATGGGCTGTAGGTGCTAAATACGATGCCAACAATATCTACCTGGCAACCGTATACTCTGAAACCCGCAACATGACTATCGTTGATAACTCAGCGACTGATACTACTGAGATGGCTAACAAAACTCAGAACTTCGAAGTTGCTGCTCAGTACCAGTTCGATTTCGGTCTGCGCCCGGCAATCTCTTATGTTCAGAGCAAAGGCAAGAGCCTGAATGGCGCTGACAGCAGCGCAGACCTGGCTAAATACATCCAGGCTGGCGTGACTTACTACTTCAACAAGAACATGAACGTGTTCTTCGATTACCGCTTCAACCTGCTCGACACTAACGATTACAGCGATTCCTACGGTATCGGTACTGACGACCAGGCTGCTGTAGGTCTGACCTACCAGTTCTAATCACTATCCCTCGATAGTTGATACTAAGAAACAGGGCTTCGGCCCTGTTTTTTTACGCCTGAAATTTGAATGATGATGAATCCCGCTCTTTTCGTGGCAAACGGTTGGCATTTGTTGTTACACCCGTTAACCTGATAGCGGAATTCCCTTCTGCAATCACAATGGAACCTCGTCATGTTTGAGAACATAACTGCCGCGCCGGCCGATCCTATCCTGGGTCTGGCCGATCTGTTTCGTGCCGACGATCGCCCGACCAAAATCAACCTGGGTATTGGGGTTTATAAAGATGAAACCGGTAAAACGCCGGTGCTCACCAGCGTAAAAAAAGCAGAACAATATTTGCTGGAAAATGAAACCACCAAAAACTACCTCGGCATCGACGGTATCCCTGAATTTGGACGCTGCACCCAGGAGCTGCTGTTTGGCAAAGGCAGCGCGCTGATTGAGGCGAAGCGTGCCCGCACCGCACAAACCCCAGGCGGTACCGGTGCCCTGCGCGTTGCAGCAGATTTCCTTGCTAAAAACACCGATGTGAAGCGCGTCTGGGTCTCTAACCCAAGCTGGCCGAACCACAAAGGCGTGTTCAATTCCGCCGGTCTGGAAGTGCGCGAGTATGCATACTACGACGCCGAAAACCACGCGCTGGACTTTGATGGGCTGGTGAAGAGCCTGAACGACGCCCAGGCGGGCGATGTTGTTCTGTTCCACGGCTGCTGCCACAACCCGACCGGTATCGATCCAACGCTCGACCAGTGGGAACAGCTGGCGAAGCTGTCGGTTGAGAAAGGCTGGCTGCCGCTGTTCGACTTCGCCTATCAGGGCTTTGCCCGCGGTCTGGAAGAGGATGCAGAAGGCCTGCGTGCCTTCGCCGCGCTGCATCAGGAGCTGATTGTCGCCAGTTCATACTCGAAAAACTTCGGTCTCTACAACGAGCGCGTTGGGGCCTGCACCCTGGTCGCCGCCGACGCCGACGCCGCCGATCGCGCCTTCAGCCAGATGAAATCCTGCATTCGCGCCAACTACTCCAACCCACCGGCCCACGGTGCGGCGGTGGTCGCGACTATCCTCAGCAATGACGCCCTGCGCGCAATCTGGGAGCAGGAGCTGAATGACATGCGTCAGCGCATTCAGCGTATGCGTCAGCTGTTCGTTAACACGCTGGCAGAGAAAGGCGCTAACCGCGACTTCAGCTTTATTATTCGTCAGAACGGCATGTTCTCTTTCAGCGGCCTGACGAAAGAGCAGGTGCTGCGTTTGCGCGAAGAGTTTGGCGTTTACGCGGTCGCCTCAGGCCGTGTTAACGTGGCGGGTATGACGCCGGATAATATGTCACCGCTGTGCGAAGCGATTGTCGCTGTGCTGTAACAGGTGCAGATACAACAAGGGCCGCTCTGAGCGGCCCTTTTTTATTACCAGACGGGTTGTTCATCCTGCAAGAACGGATTATGCAGCCGCTCGTAGCCCAGGGTAGACATCGGGCCGTGACCGGGGATGAAGGTAACGTCGTCGCCAAGCGGCAACAGCTTGCGCTTGATGCTGTCAATCAGCTGACCGTGGTCGCCACGCGGGAAGTCGCTGCGCCCCACGCCGCCTTTAAACACCACGTCACCCGACACCAGCAGCCGCGATGCCTCATCGAAGAACACGATATGGCCCGGCGTATGGCCCGGACAGTGCAGGATCTGTAGCCTGATGTTGCCAAGCTCCACCTGGTCGCCCTCTTCCAGCCAGCGATCCGGCGTCAGAGGCTGGCATTCGGCGAGGCCGAACATCCGGCTCTGCTCTGGCAGACCCTGCAACCAGAACTCGTCTTCTTTCTGCGGGCCAATCACCGGCACGCCATAATGCTGCGCCAGCTCCGCGGCCGCACCAACGTGATCGAGGTGCCCGTGGGTCAGCAGGATCTGCGTAACCGTTACCGCTTTACTGGCAACCTCCTGCTTAATGCGTGCCGCATCACCGCCGGGATCCACAAGCGCCGCCTGAAGGGTTTCTTCACACCAAATCAACGAGCAGTTCTGGGCGAACGCCGTGACGGGAATAAGATGGTAATTCATGCCACTCCTTTAGCCTGCCTGAGCAGGATACCGTACTTACCAGTGCCGAACAGGCCCGGTATCAATATGCACAAAGTTGCTGCTGGGATAGTATCCTACACCACCGGCGCGCATAGATAACGCCGCTTTGCGAACATTGCTTAAAGAGATGCCTTCGATATGAAAGTCCATCGCCTGGCCTTTGGTGTGGTAGCTGTTTTTGGCCACACCGCGGCTGTGCGCACGCAGCTCTTTATTGGTATCAACGGAGCGATAACCGGAAATCAACTGGACGGGTTTTCGGGTGCCTAACAGGCCTTGCAGGCGATACAGCTGATCGAAAAGTGACGTATCAATCGTTTTAATTTTATTAGAACGATAATCCCTGAAAAAATGATTAAGCTTTGCTAACTCTTCCTGAATATAGCCTTTGCCATCAAAAAACTGGGCTTTAATGGATTCACCGGTATTCAGATTGCTGAGCGTCAAAATACGTGGGCGCGGCGTTGAGAGAGTGGCGAATGCCGTGCCGGGGAGCATAGACGCGCCCAGAGCAGCACCGCCTAACGCCAGCAGTTTGCGGCGAGTAGCATTAAATTGGTCCATAATATTCAGGTCTACTGGTAAGTGAAAACAAGATGCGCGTCTGGCGCGACCCAGGCACATTAACTGCCCCTCTCCGGTGAGTCAAGGCACGGCGCTCACAAAACAAACAGGCCCGATCGATTGATCGAGCCTGTGCTGTCATCACGCGTTTTCCGCTAATACATTAGAAATGTTGTATTTACCGGATCAGCTTTTCCGCTTTTTCGAGGATTTGTGCCCCGCTGCGTGCGGTCAGATCATAATTGTAAATATCGGTACGATATTGCGTACGCCCATCCTCACCCACGAACGCCGTCAGGTAGTAGAGGTTCACCGGGATATTCTGCGGAATATTCACATAGCGGGTATTCCCTTCCTTGAGCGCATCGGAAATCCGCGTGTCGTTCCAGCCTGCGTCCTGCAGCAGCATATTCGCCAGCTCCGACGCCTTATTCACCCTGACACAGCCCGAACTGAGCGCCCGCTCGTCCTTCTGGAACAGCGTGTGGTTTGGCGTGTCGTGCAGATAGATGGCATCTGAACTCGGCATGTTGAATTTATAGCGTCCCAGCGAGTTGTGCGCGCCGGGTGCCTGCTGGAAGCGGAACGGCAGGTTGGAAGCGGTAATCGTGGCCCAGTCCACTCTCCACGGATCGATCGTTTCGGCGCTGTTCCAGCCACGCAGCACGGTATAGCCGTGGCGCTCCAGATAGCCGGGGTCGTTCCACACTTTAGGCAGAATATCCTTACGCGCAAGGGTCGGCGGCACGTTCCACGGCGGATTGACCACCACGTTATTCAGCGCGCTGCTCATCAGCGGCGTTTTGCGGTCCGGGCGACCAACGATAACGCGGGAAGCCAGCGCCTGGCTGCCGTTGAGATAGTAGACCAGCGAGTATTCCGGGATGTTTACCATAATGCCGGTGTTAACCTTGCCGGGCAGCAGACGCAGACGCTGAATATTCAGCGCCAGCAGCGCGGCGCGCTGCGCCGGAGTGACGTTCAGCCACTCCCGGGTTGAGGTGCCGATGACGCCGTCTGCCGTCAGCCCCTGCCACTTCTGGAAGCGCTTCACGGCGGCCACCAGCTCGCGGTCATAGATGCCACGGGTGGCCGCAGTTTTCGCTTTAGGCGCGGCGCGCGGCGTGTCGCGTGGGGTAACGATGGCTGCCGATGGGCTCACCACCTCGTCGCGGGCGCGAGAGACGGTGGCATCAGGCAACACGATGTCCGGCGTACTCTCCATCATGCCGGTACGCTGCAACACCTCGCGCAGCGCGCCAATATCGTTGCTGTACTGGCCGGGACGCAGCTTCGCGCTCTCTTTCAGCTCAGGCCACGGGCGATTATCCGCCACCAGCTGGAGCAGCGAGGCGTGCATCGCCTCATACTGCGGGTGCGCAGGGGCCAGCGATGTCACGAACGCAGCGAGACTGCCGTTATCAAGGGCGACCTGCCACTGGTTGATGACCGAGAGCGGCGGCGTCACCAGCTTGTAGGGTTTGCTGCTGTAGAGCCAGGTGGTGCCTTTGGTGGCAAGGCCGGAGACGTAGTGCAGATAGCCGAGCATGGCGTCCGAGAGCACCACGTCGCGCGACATGCCGCTGACGGCCGGATCGGTCAGTAACTCAACCCAGCGGGTAAACTGCGGCTGGAAGCCAGCGATCGCCACTTCCGCCAGCTGCTGCTGGAACGCCTGCACCGCTTCGCGGCTCTCCCACATCGGCTTCAGCTCTCGTTCGCCGTACAGCGCCACCAGCGCGTTCATATAGACCGGCGTGTAGCCCGCAGGCAGAAGTGCGGTCAGGTCGCCGCGATGCTGAGCGGCGTCGCTGTTCTGCACCGGTTCGGCGCCGGAGAGCGCCACCATGGCCGTCGAGGACGCCAGCGGCTGCACCAGCACGGCGGGCTGCTCAACGCTTTGCGCAGAGCTGTCCATCGGCACAGCTTCAGGCTCGTCGGCCTGTACGGTAAACAGCGGAGCAACACCAAGCGCCAGGCACATGCTGACGGCCAGCAGTTGGCGACCCTGTAAATTCTTAAGCAACATCCCTTGCCCCCTGTTCTTCATAGTATGGTGTCCGTTTAACGCGGAACGCTTCTCCAGTATATAAATTCTGCACGCCCTTTGCTTTACCTTGTGTAAAGAAAGTTCAAGCAGCACGGTGAAGGTTATCGGCCTGCCGTCAGGGAATCTGGAGAGCAGGCAAAAAAAAGCGCGGCCATGCCGCGCTTGTTGTCACTGGTGTCGGTCAGGAGACTTCCGCCTCGCCGGGCAACGCCTGTGGCTGAGGCTGCGGGGTGGCAAAACCGCGCAGGCCGACCACGTGCACATGCTCGGTGTTCTGGAACACTTTACGCACCAGTTTGTAGGTGGTGCCTTTCTCCGGACTGATGTTTTCCGGCGCCGCGATGATGAGCTGCATATCCAGACGTTCGCACAGCTCGAACAGCGTGGCGATAGAACGGGCATCCAGACGCGCTGCTTCATCAAGGAACAGCAGACGGCACGGTGAGATATCCTTGCCGCGCAGGCGACGGGACTCGTCTTCCCAGCTCTGAACCACCATTACCAGGATAGACATCCCGGTACCGATCGCCTCACCGGTGGAGAGCGCGCCGCTCTCCGCACGCAGCCAGCCGTCGGAGCCACGGTTAACTTCCACTTCCATTTCCAGATAGTTGCGGTAGTCGAGCAGCTCCTCACCGATGGTCTGCGGCGTACGCTGCCCCATATCCACCTGCGGATTCAGGCGCTGATACAGCTTCGCCAGCGCCTCGGAGAAGGTCAGGCGGTTGCTGTTGAACAGATCCTGATGCTGCTCATGCTGCTCGGAGAGCACGTCGAGCAGCGTGGCATGGCTTTCACGCACGTTCACGTTGAGGCGCACGCTGTTGACCTGGCCGAAGGAGACGCTCTGCAGGCCCTGGTTCAGCATGCGGATACGGTTCTGCTCGCGCTGAATGGTTTTGCGAATGATGTTCGCCACGCTGCGGGAGCTTATCGCCAGCTTCTGCTCGCGGGAGGTCAGCTCTTCGGTGAGACGGCCCAGCTCGATCTCCATCTGCTCGATGGCTTCGACCGGATCGTCGGTACGAATGATGTCCTGACGAATACGCTCGCGCAGATGCTGATAGACCGCGACGAAGAACTGAATCTTACGCTCCGGCCGTTTCGGATCTTCAGACAGGCGCAGCACATCGCGCAGGTGTTCGTTGTCCGCCACCGCCAGGCGCAGCGCCCCCAGCGCCTTATCCGACATCGAGCGCAGCTCGTCGCCGGAGAGATAGGCCAGTTCACGGCGATGCAGACGGCGCTCGACGCCGTTGTCTTTCACCATGCGCATTACCGCGCACCATCCCGCTTTCGCCGTTACCACCTGCTCGCGCATCTCGTGGTAATCGCGCTCCAGGCGTTTAAGCTTACGGGTCAGGTTATCCATCTCCGCTTCGCAGTAGGTCAGCTGTTTTTCCAGCTGATTGCGGCGGCTGCGGTTGCCGGAGAGCTGGGTGTGCAGCTCGTCGCGACGCTGACGGGCACGCTCTTCCGCCCCGCTGTCGGCGCGCACGCCGATATCCTGCAGCTCTTTATGCAGATCGTTGAGCAGCTCTTTCTTGGTATCGAAGGAGCTTTTCAGCGATGCCAGCACCTGGTTGTACTGCCCAAGCTGTGCCGCATGGGTACGCAGCGCATCACGGGCGCGGGCGCGTTCGGTTTCGGCCTGCTCCAGACGCTGGCGTAGCTTCTCGTTAAGGTCGCTGTTGCCATTGAGCATCTCCGCCGAGTCGGTATAGCTGAAGTGCGCGCGGCGCTGTACCACTTCGCTCAGCGCGAAGGACTGCTGGCGCGCTTCGCGCTGGGTCACACGCGCCTGCTCGTAGTCGGCTTTCAGCTGCTCATACTGCTCAGGGTCGCTTTGCAGTACCGACACCATCGGCTCCAGCTTCGCCAGCTGGTTGCCATGCTGCTGGATAAAGCGCGCGGCTTCCTGCGCCTCGTCCAGTCGCTCCTGGATTTCGTCAACGCGGTCGGCCAGGGTGTCGTCGGTCAGCAGATTGAGACGCGGCAGCAGGCGGTTAAGCTGTGCGACCGCTTCTTTCGCCTGATCGTACTGGGTACGCTGCTGCTGATTATCATTTTCGTGGTTGCTGATGGCGCGTTCAATCTCCCCGCGGCGGGCCGACAGGGTACGGATTTCCGCTTCCGGATCCGCATCAAAGGCGACGGCCAGATGGCTGCCGATAAAGCGGCTGAACGCCTGATGCAGACGCTGGGTTTTCTGAACGTCAAAGGCGAGCGTGGCAAAGCGTTCCGAGAGTGCTTCACGTTCGCTGTGCAGGCTTTCGATGCGGCTTTCACGCGCCGCACGGCCAAACAGCGGTACCGCCGGGAAACGGGAGTAGCGCCACTGGCGGTCGGCCACTTTCACCACTACGGCTTTTTCTAGCTCTTCGGCGGCAAACACGCTGTCATCGAACGACTGCGGATCCCCTTCGATGAGATAGAGATCTTCCGGGCATTCGTCCAGACCGTCGAGCAGATCGCGCACCCGCGACAGATCCGGCACCACGATCGCATGACGCGACGGACCGTAGAGGGCGGAGAAGTACGGGGCGTCTTCGAAGCTGACGTCGTCGTAAATTTCAGAGAGCAGCACGCCGCCAAAACGTTCGGCCAGCGCGTTGAGACGCTGATCTTCCGAGCCGCCCGGCTGGCTTAAGCGCTCGATCTCTTCATCGACGGCGCGTTTGAGCGTCCCGACTTCGTCTCGCTCAACGATGGCTTCGCGCTCGCGCTCCAGCAGCTGCTGCAGGTATTCGGTGACGTCCTGAGAGGATTCGAAGGTTTCCCCGCTCTGTTCGCTAAGCTGTGACAGGCTGCTCTGCGCCGCCAGCCATACCGGCGCGCGCTGGGTCAGGGTTTTAATCGTGGCCTGTACCTGCTCCAGCTCCTGACGCAGCGCCACGCGCTGCTCGCCGGCCTTCGCCACGCTGTCAGAGAGCGAGGCGATACGCTCTTCGTACTCCTGCTGCAGCGCTTCCAGCATCTCAGGATCGATCTGTTTGCCCTGACGCTTACAGAATTCGGAGAGCAGGCGTTCTGCTTCCTGCTGCTCGCGCAAGCGCTGTTCAAGCTCGTTCAGACGACCGCGCAGCGAGGCGACCTGGTCGGCCTGATGGCGCTGGTTGCTGGCATCGCGCAGCAGTTCCCGGGCGACGCTCCAGGCTTCGCTGCGGCTCACCGGCCCGTTAATCGCGGCCACCAGCTGATACGCCTGTTCAAACTGGCTGTGCGCAGTCTGGGCGACGCTCATTTTTTGCTCAAGCGACAGCAGTCGTTCCGTCGCTTCCTGCTCTTTCGCCTGGAAGGTGTCGAGCCAGCCTTCGGCGCTGTCTGCGGTCAGATCGGCGATGTGGCAGAGTTCACGCGCGCGTTCCAGCGCCTGAATCGCCTGCTGATACTGAATCGCGCGGGTCTGCTGCACGTCGAGCGCCTGCTGGTAGTCGGCCAGCTGGTTTTTCAGCTCGTCCACTTCCAGCTCCGCGGCTTCCGCGCGGGCTTCGTTCTCATGCTGCAGCTCGGAGGCTTCGGCAACGACCTCGTTTTGCTCTTCGAGACGGATCTGCAACTCGTCGAGATCCGCTTCATAGCGTTCGATTTTTTCCTGCTGGCGCAGGGCGGTTTGCACCAGATTCAGGTGATCGCTTGCCGCCTGATAATCGGCTTCCAGATCCCCTTCCGCACCGGCGTGCTCGCTCAGTTCGCGCGCCATATCGACATGCTTAAACTGCTCGGCGGCCAGCTGCTGACGGCTGGTAAACAGATCGCGACGGTACTCCAGCGCTTTATCAAGGTGGATACGGCGCTCGTTAGCATGGCGCATATAGTCCGCGGCCACATAGTTGGTGGCTTCGGAGATCAGATGCTTGAACAGGTCGCGGTCAGACTGGGTGACGCGAATCGCCTCCAGCGTCATGCGGTTTTCGCGCAGCGCCGCTTCCATGTCCTGGAACGCCTTGCGCACGCCACTGTTTTCCGGCAGCAAATAGTCGCGCAGCGAGCGGGTAATGGCGCTGGAGATCCCGCCGTACAGCGAGGCCTCGATCAGGCGATAGTATTTGCTACGGTCGGAGGCGGTACGCAGACGACGCGCCACCACGCCGAGATCGAACATCAGCGAGTGGTAGTCGGTGATGGAGTTGAATTGCTTAAACTGTACGCCTTCCATGGTGTCGAGCTTGTCTTTCAGCTCCTGCAGCGACAGCACGCGCGCCTGGCGCTCGTTCAGCGTCTCGGTCAACAGCTCGGTCGGCAAAATGGCCGTCGGCAGCCCCTGAATGGCGAAGGGTTTGATGTCCACTTTGCGATCGCGACCGGCGACCTGCTGCAGGCGCACCCCAACCACCACGCGCTGATGGCGCGAGTTGATCACATCCAGCACCGAGTAGCATACGCCCGCTTTCAGCTTACCGTGCAGGCCCTTATCGCGTGAGCCGCTGGTAGCACCGGCTTCCGTGGTGTTACGGAAGTGCAGCAGCGTCAGATCCGGGATCAGCGCCGTGACGAAGGCCGCCATGGTGGTGGACTTCCCTGCCCCGTTACCGCCGGAGAGCGTGGTCACCAACGCATCAAGGTCGAAGGTGCGTGCAAAGAAGCCGTTCCAGTTGACCAGCGTCAGGGAACGGAATTTACCGCGTTCAATCATTGTCATCCTCCGCGTTTTCCGCCTGTTGGTCATCGCTCTCATCATTGAGCTGCAGATGGTTTTCTACCGGCATCGCTTCGCCATCGCGAATCATGCGCAGCTGCGCTTCACGCGCATCGTCGCCGGCGCGCACATCGGCACCGAAGCGGAACACCGACTCGGTAATGCGAAACTTGCTGCTGTCGTGGCCCATAAACCAGATCATCCCCAGACGGCGCAGGCGCGTCAGGGAGGAGCGTACTTTTTCCTGCAGCTTCTGCCGGTCGAGGTCCGAACCGGTGGAGCGGTTGTTCACCAGCTTCAGCAGCTTGCTTTCGTCGGCCAGGCTCAGCAGCTCATCGTACAGCTCCTGCTGGGTAAAGATGCCTTCGTTCGCCAGGCGTTCCGGGCTGAGGTAGAGATAGCAGAGGATTTTACCGACCATCATATCCAGCTCGGAGAGCACCGAGCGCGGGATCAGGGTCGTTGAGCGCGGACGCAGATAGAAAAACCCTTCCGGGGCGCGGATCAGCTCCACGTTATAGCGGGCATAGAACTCTTCCAGATACTCCTGGAAATCCATCAGATACGCGTGGTTATCCAGCTCGTCGAGGCCGATATGGCGCCCGGCGCGCAGCTGGCTATCCAGTGCGGGAAACAGCGGGTTTGCCAGCGCCTGTGCCAGTTTTACCGGCATCGCTTGTTCAATATTTGTCAATGACATGCGCCTGTACCTTGGCTCCGTAATCATTAATGGCCTGCCATTTAGCCGGCAGGCCTGAGAAATCTGCTTCTGCCACCCCGAGGCGCACGGCCTGGTCGATGACAATACGCGCGAGGTCGAAGTGACGCGCGCGCGGATGCTGCGCCAGATAGTCACGCACCACGATGCCGAGATCCAGCGGACGTTGTTCCGTTTTAAATATCGCCAGCTGGGCTTCGATCATCGAGGCCAGCTGTTCACGGATTTCGTTGAACTCTTCATATTCCAGATCCGGCGGCAGTTCACCGGTGACCTCATCGTCGCGCAGCGCCATCTCTTCGTCGCGCATATCGAGCAGACGCTCGGCGCTGGTGTAGGTTAACGTCCAGGGCGCGTCGAAGTACGTCTGTACCGACTGCCGCAGACGCTGAGCGAAGACGCGGTTTTTATCCATATCGATGGCGGTACGAATAAACTTGTGTACGTGGCGGTCATAGCCAATCCACAGGTCGATCGCCTGCTGACCCCAGCTCACGATGCGATCAAGCTTACTTTGCAGGTCAAACACCAGCCGGTCGACGAAATCGAGATCGCTGCGCCCAAGCGTCGCTTCCTGAATCTGTAACAGGTTTGCCTGCAGCTTATCCCCCGCCGCGTCGAGCGTATCCTGCAGTTCACGCAGCGTACCGGAGGTTTCAGAGAGCAGCATTTCGCAGCTGGAGATAGCGGCACGCCAGTCTTTATTCAACAGCTGGGCGATATCGTCTTTCACCTGCTGCTGCTGTTCGTCCATCACGCGCTGGGTGAGATCGATGCTGTCAAAAATCTCAGCCACCGAGTATTTCAGCGGCGCGAAGACGTTGCGGTGCCAGTGGAATTCGTCCCCGCCTTCGTCGGCGGCGTCCGCGGCGCGCTTAAGTTCGCTTGCCACAATTGACAGCTGCATCGACAGGCGCAGCGTCGAGAATTCACGCTGGCGGATGTAGTAGTCGGTAATGCCGATACCGAGGGGCGTCAGGCGGTAAATGGCATTGCCTTCCGCCTGCTCGCTGGTGAAACGGTTGATCAGACGCTGACGCACCATGTCGTTAATGGCGTTGTTGGCGCGCACCGCGATGGTCTCGCTGGTCTGTTCAAAGCCGTCGCTGACGTGACGAAACGCGTCAACCAGCTCGCCTTCACTCATCTCGCCGTCCATGCGCTCACCGTTGAGGGTGGCGATAGCAAGCAGAAACGCCAGTCGGTCGACCGGCAACGAGATGGAGAAATCATTCTTTCTGGCCCAGGCAACCAGTTCGGGGACTGTCTGGGAAAAATCACTCATAACTTATCCTTGGCTCTGCGGCTTCAACGCGGTGACGTGGATGTAGCGCCCGAGATCGACCCAGGGCGCCTGCCGGCAATAGCGAGTTTCCAGCTCCAGCAGATCGTCATAGCACTCTTTCTGCTTATTCTTTTCGCGCAGATAATCATGAAACACGCGTACACCGGTTTTGCCCGTAATATGAAAGCCTGTTTGTTCAAGCCAGCGATACACATCCTGCGGCTGGCGCGGGTAGTCCGGCGACAGCGTACGCTTTTTGCGCTTGGGCATACCCTGCTCGACGTAGGCGAAGTTCCCGGCCACCATGTTGTGCATCAGCAGACCGTTGGCGTTGTAGAACATCAGCGACAGCGCGCCGCCGGGGTTCAGATGCTGCCACAGAACCTCAAGCATCGCTTCCGGCAAGGCGACCCATTCGAGCACCGCGTGAAACAATATCAGATCAACCGGTCTTTCCAAATGCTGACCGATCTCCTGCGCGGCGCATTGTATAAAATGCATGTTACCGCTCACACCTTTATCGGCAGCGAGCTGCTGTGCCCTGAGGATCATTTCACCGGAGAGGTCACACAGCGTGACGTGATGCCCGCGCTCCGCCATGCGGCAAGCGGTTTGCCCTTCTCCACCGCCGGCGTCAAGCACCCGTAGCGGGCCCGCCGGCAGCGTTGCCAGCAGCGCATCAAGGTCCTGCCACAGAATGGCCTGGCGCAGCTGTCCCTTCGTTGTACCGTAAATGTTGCGCGAAAATTTTTCCGCGATGTCATCAAAATTGCGATCCCGCATGGGTACAACTCCACAACGTAATGGGGGGAGAATGGCAAAAGCGCTATTTTGGCACAGCCAGACGGAGAATGAACCCATCTGGTGTAATATCAGCATTGTTTACCCGCCGTATGGTTAAAAAAGGAACCGGATAAGATGCTTTTCACGCTGAAGAAAGTGATTGGCGGCATGTTGCTGCCGTTGCCATTTCTGCTGTTTATGATTGGTCTGGCTATTTGCCTGCTCTGGTTTAGCCGTTTTCAGAAAACCGCGAAAGGCTTGCTGACGGTCTCCTGGCTGATACTGCTGCTGCTGAGCCTTCAGCCGGTGGCAGACGGGCTGCTCCGACCGATTGAGGATCGCTATCCGACACTGCATACCAGCGAGCCGGTGAAGCACATCGTGGTGCTGGGCGGCGGCTACACCTGGAACCCCGACTGGGCACCCAGCTCCAATCTTATCAACAACAGCCTGCCGCGCGTCACCGAAGGCGTCCGCCTCTGGCTGGCTAACCCTGGGGCGACGATGATCTTCACCGGTGCGCCGGCCCGTACCAACCCGGTCAGCACCGCCGAAGCGGGGGCACGGGTGGCGGAAAGCCTCGGCGTGCCGCGCAGCCGTATCGTGACGCTGGATACGCCAAAGGATACCGAAGAGGAAGCGGCGGCAGTGGCCGCCACAATTGGCTCCCAGCCGTTTATCCTGGTGACGTCAGCCTCGCACCTGCCGCGGGCGATGATCTTTTTCCGTCAGCAGGGGCTTAACCCGATTCCGGCACCCGCTAACCAGCTGGCGATCGACTCCCCGCTCAACTTCTGGGAGCGGATGATCCCGTCGCCAAACTGGCTGATGCACAGCGACCGGGTCGGATATGAGACGCTGGGACGCGTCTGGCAGTGGCTGAAAGGATCGTCAGGAGAGCCAGGGAAGCAGTGATTTTGAGGCGCTGTCGAAGGCCTGGCGGTTCATCCGCCCGGTCTGAAGCAGCTGCGACACCTCATCCCACAGCACATAGAGCCAGCGCCGCCACATAAAGGATTCCGCCACCGGGGCGCGCTGCAGATAGGACCAGAACAGGCTCTCACCCAGCCCGTCGTCCAGCAGGCGGAACAGATCATACTCACGCGGCGCCCAGAGCATGACGCCGGGGTTAACTACCGCCACCAGCTGATCGCTGCGCGCGTCTTTCAGCATACTGCGCAGGGTAAAATTACCGTGGACCAGCACGCTGTTATCGTTGAACCCGGCAAACAGTCCGTCGAGGCACTCCCGGGTGCGAAACAGCATGCGTTTATCCTGCATCGTCAGGCCGGTGTTATGGTACTGGTTCAGCGTGCTCCACAGCACTTCAACGCGCTGGCGATACCATGACGGCCAGATGTTTTCCTGTGTGCTGTCCACCACCCCAACGCAGCCGTGGCTGTCTACCCGATGCCAGGCCAGCAGCGCTTCCACAATCTGCTCTTTCAACTGCTCCCAGCGCGCCGGCGTCCGGGCCGGCGCCTCGACCGGCACGCCGTGCAGCCGCTCAATCAGCAACACGTCCTGTCCGGGATGATCTTCATGGGTCATGACGCCGTACACCACCGGCATGCGCACCGTGCCTGAACGGGCCAGCATGGAAATTTTCCACGCCACCTGCTTCGCCACCCCCGGGGTGCTGAAACTGCGCGCCAGCAGCGGCATCGCGTGCCCTTCGCTGTCGTACAGCGACCAGAGCGTGCTATCCGCTTTCTCATTGATGCACTCAAGGCGACTGAGCTTTTCGCCTAACAGATGGCTGAGCTCCGCACGAAGTCGATCCATTTGCCGTTACCCTTACAAATCACAATGCCTTTACTATGAGCGCGTCAGGCAGGGATGTCACCCGGGGAGATCAAGATCGACGTAGAAAACGAGCGGCGCGGCGGGGAAAATGCGGCACCCCAGGCGGAGGGGGTGCCGGAAGGTATTACTGCATTTCGAGACGGACACGTTCCAGATCTTCCGGCGTATCGACGCCGGTTCCCGGCACCGCTTTCGCGACCGCGACGTGGATTTTCTCGCCGTACCACAGCACGCGCAGCTGCTCGAGCATCTCAATCTGCTCCAGCTGGCTCGGCTGCCAGGTCACGTAGCGACGGATAAACCCGGCACGGTAACCGTAGATACCGATATGGCGCAGGAAGCTGTCACCGATGGTGTCACGCGACTGGGCAAAACGATCGCGATCCCAGGGAATGGTGGCGCGCGAGAAGTAGAGCGCATAGCCGTTCGCATCGGTTACCACTTTCACCGCGTTGGGGTTGAACGCCTCCTCCGCCGAGTGCACCGGTACAGCCAGCGTTGCCATGCCCGCTTTGCTGGCGGTGAGATTTTCCGCGACCTGGCGAATAATCACCGGCGGGATGGCTGGCTCATCGCCCTGTACGTTAACGATGACGGTATCATCGCTGAAGCCGCAGGCTTCAATCACTTCCGCCAGACGTTCAGTACCGGACTGGTGATCGGCGCGGGTCATGCAGACTTCGCCCCCGGCGGCTTCCACCGCGCGCGCGACGTCAGGGTGATCGGTGGCAACGATGATGCGTCCGGCACCCGATTCGCGGGCGCGCTCCAGCACGTGCACAACCATCGGTTTACCGTTGATATCCACCAACGGTTTGCCCGGTAGACGGGTGGAGGCATAGCGGGCAGGAATAATGACCACAAAACTCATGGCTTGCTCTCTTCCAGGTTTAACGGGCGGGCTTCATTCTCCAGCAGCACAGGAATGCCATCGCGCAGCGGGAAAGCAAGTGCGTCGGATTTGCAGATAAGTTCCTGGTTTTCCTGATTGAAATAGAGTTTGCCGGTACAGACGGGGCAGGCAATGATTTCGAGTAAGCGATGATCCATAAATCCTCCGGATGGACCCGATAAGTCAGTGGGATGAGAATATCATAACCCGCTCGCGGGGGATGTAATTTCCCACCCCTCTCCCCACTGCGCTGCCAGCGCCTCGGGAAGCCGCTGAAAGATAATGCGCCCCGCCGACTGCCAGCGGGCAAAATCGTTGAGCGCGGTTTCCAACCCCGCCGCCAGCCCTGAGGTCACCGCAACGTCCTCTTCCAGGTAAAGCGCAATCACCTCAAGGGTGCCCGTTTTACGATGCATTTTGGCATCCATGCGCCCGACCAGCGCCTCGCGGTGCAACAGCGGCAGGACAAAGTAGCCATATTTACGCTTTGCCGCCGGGGTGTAGCATTCGAGACGATAAGAGAAATTAAATAGCTGTTCGGCGCGTCGTCGGTCCCAGACCACCGGATCGAACGGCGACAGCACGGCGCTGTGGGTGGCGTTCAGTTTACCCAGCGCGGCCAGCGCCAGCTCCGGCTGCCAGGCCTGATGAACCCACATCGTGCCGAGCGATTCCACCGTCACCGGCAGGACGATGCCCTGCTCCTGCCAGCGAAGCAGGGTGCTTTTTACATCCACCTTTTTAAGACGGTAGTAATCAGCAAGCCACTCCGGGCGAAAAATCCCCAGACTGCGGGCGCTGTTTTCCAGCATGGCACGCTGCGCCTCGGCGGCGTCCGGCAGGTGCAGCGCATCGTCCCAGTGGGGCATGACGCGCGAGGTGAGATCGTAGACGCGTTGAAAGTTACGCCGTTCAACCACCATCAGCTCGCCGGCGGTGAACAACCCCTCCAGATGACGCTTGTGGGGCTTCCACTCCCACCAGCCGCTGGCGCCTTTACGCGGATGTTCAAAATCCGCCGAACGCACCGGACCATGCTGCGTAATGTGGGCGATGAGCTGCGCGATCTCCTCTGCGTTTTCGCGCATCCACCCGGCACGATATTTCCAGCCCATTTGTTCCGGGTTAAGCATGCGATGGCGCACCAGTGCAAAGTCGCTGCGCGGTAAAAAACAGGCTTCGTGCGCCCAGTACTCCATCAGCTCACCGTGCGCCAGCGCCTCATCCAGCCAGCGCGGTGGATAGCTACCGAGACGGCTGAATAACACCAGGTAAGGGCTGCGCGCCACAATATTGATGGTATCGATTTGCAGGAGCGACATGCGGGTGATGGTCGCCAGAATGTCAGCAGGACGCGCGGTGTGGCGCAGTTTTTTAAGCAGGCCCTGGGCGGCGAGGTGGAGATGGCGAGCGGCGCGAAGCGAAAGGTGCGGTACGGTCATTTCAGCATCCTGTCAGGGAGTGTCCGACTACGCCGCGCCGCCTGATTTCAGCGAACCAGCGCCGCGATGTCGTTTACTAATCTATCGGCCTGGGGCTGACTCAGCGTCGCCTCGACCGGCAAATACCACCAGTTTTGACGGGCGAACGCGCGGCATTTCACGGCGTCTTTTTCCGTCATCACCAGCGTTTGCGAATCACGTGCCAGCGCAGCGACGTCGGCTTCAGTCAGCGCCTGATGATCGGCAAGACCAATACAGCTCACGGGCGTAACGCCACTGTTACGCAGCGTGGCGAAAAAGCGCGGTGGATGACCAATACCGGCCATCGCCACCACCTCGGTGAGGCTTGCCACCGGGCGCTGTTCGCCCGTAGCCAGATTCACCGCCAGCCCCGGCTCAAGCCGCATCGCGATCTCATTCGGTTGTGCCGTGCCGCCGTTGGTGATCACCGCATCCACGCTCGTCAGACGCCCGGCGCGTTCGCGCATCGGCCCGGCGGGTAACCACCAGCCGTTACCGAAACGCCGTTCGCCATCTACCACCACGATCTCTTTGTCACGCGCCAGGGCGTAATGCTGCAGGCCGTCATCGGTGATGATGATATCCGGCGCGCTGGCGGCGATAAGCGCCTTCACCGCCGCCGCGCGCTGGGGAGAGACCGCAACCGGCGCACCGGTACGCTGGTAAATCAGTACCGGCTCATCCCCCGCTTCTGCGGTGGTGGTTTGCGGCGTCAGCACCAGCGGATAGTGCGCCGCTTTGCCGCCGTAGCCGCGTGACACCACGCCTGCGTTAATGCCGCGCAGCCGAAGCTGCTCGACCAGCCAGATAACCACCGGCGTTTTCCCGTTGCCGCCGGCGGTCAGGTTACCCACCACCACTACCGGCACCGGTGCGCGCCAGACGCGCCGCCAGCCCGCCCGATAGCTGAGGCGAATCAGGCCACTCACCAGGCCATAGAGCCAGGAGAGCGGCAGCAGCAGCCGCCAGAGCGGTGATTTGCCTGACCAGATGGCGTCTATCATTCGCCAAACTGCATTCTGTGAAGCTGCGCGTAAACGCCGCTTTTCGCCAGCAGATCGCTGTGGGAGCCGCGCTCAACGATCCGCCCGTCTTCCACAACAACGATTTCATCCGCCTGCTCAATGGTGGAGAGACGATGGGCGATAACCAGCGAGGTACGGTTCTTCTGCAGTTCATCCAGCGCCGCCTGAATCGCGCGCTCAGACTCAGTATCCAGCGCGGAAGTGGCTTCATCCAGTATCAGAATCGGGCTGTCACGCAGCAGGGCACGAGCAATGGCGATACGCTGACGCTGGCCGCCGGAAAGCAGCACGCCGTTTTCACCGATGACCGTATCGAGGCCGTGGTCCATTTTATTGATAAAGTCCATGGCGTAGGCCATACGGGCCGCCTGCTCGATCTGCTCGCGGGTATACACCTCATTGCGCGCATAGGCGATGTTGTTGGCAATGGTATCGTTAAACAGATGCACGTTCTGCGACACCAGCGCGACCTGATTACGCAGCGATGAGAGGGTGTACTCCCGCAGGTCGTGGCCGTCCATAGTGATCTCACCGGAGTCCACGTCATAAAAGCGCGTAA
The DNA here is from genome assembly GCF_000463155.2 of Siccibacter turicensis LMG 23730. GTDB lineage: Bacteria > Pseudomonadota > Gammaproteobacteria > Enterobacterales > Enterobacteriaceae > Siccibacter > Siccibacter turicensis. The sequence goes on from NZ_AWFZ01000028.1 coordinate 561,932, forward strand.
TAAGGCTGGCGATGGTCGATTTGCCCGAGCCTGAACGCCCCACCAACGCGACCGTCTTACCGGCCGGGATGGCGAGGTTGATATCCCGCAGGGCCGGAATATCACGACCCGGGTAGGTGAAGGTCACATTGCGGAATTCCAGATCGCCTTTGGCACGCTCAATAACACGCGTCCCTTCATCCTTCTCCTGCTCGGTATCAAGAATCGAGAACAGCGTCTGACAGGCCGCCATTCCGCGCTGGAACTGCGCGTTGACGTTGGTTAAGGATTTCAGCGGACGCATCAGGGCGATCATCGACGAGAACACCACGGTAATGGTACCGGCTGACAGCGTCTCCATCACGCTCGGGAAGCTCGCGGCATAGAGCACAAACGCCAGCGCCAGGGAGGCAATAAGCTGAATGATCGGATCGGAGATCGAGGTGGCTGACACCAGTTTCATCCCTTGATGACGCATGCGGTTGCTCACCTTGTTAAAGCGCTCGTTCTCCACGTCCTGGCCGCCAAAGATCAGCACTTCCTTATGGCCTTTGAGCATTTGCTCGGCGCTGGTGGTCACCTGCCCCATGGTGTTCTGCATGTTTTTGCTGATGTTACGGAAACGCTTCGAAACGAAGCGAATAGCAAAGGAGACCAGCGGCGCGATCACGATAAGGATTAACGACAGCTGCCAGCTGTAATAGAACATCATCGCGAACAGACCAATGATCGATGCCCCTTCACGCACCACGGTGATCAGCGCGCTGGAAGAGGAGGACGCCACCTGTTCGGAATCGTAGGTAATGCGCGACAGCAGCGTGCCGGTGGACTGCTTGTCAAAGAACGCGACCGGCATGCCCATCATGTGGCCAAACAGCCGACGGCGCATGTTCATCACAACCTGGCCGGAGACCCATGAGATGCAATAACTTGAGATATAACTGGTAATGCCGCGCAGCACCATCAGGCCGATCACCACCAGCGGCATCCAGATCAGCACGGAGCGGTCGGCTTTCCCGAACCCATCGTCCAGCAACGGTTTCAGAAGCGACAGCATAAACGTATCGCTGGCCGCATTGAGGATTAACGCTACCCCAGCCACTATCAGACCTGCTTTAAAAGGGGCAATCATCGGCCAAAGGCGGCGGAAGGTCTGCCATGTGGAGAGATCTTTATCGTTATGCATTCAAAAAACCAGCTTGTGTTGAAATAGCCGCATATTCTACCTGCTATCCGCGGGCACGCCAAACCACTGATGGTACCAGCGAGGTAAAATTTGCTCCCGATAGCGCCGTACGTGCCACCCGTGCGCCGTAAAAACCACCGAAATTTGCCCGGCGTGCGCCGTATCGAACCAGCGATAACCCCGGGATCGATAGCGCTCGACCACCTTGTTGGACGGCAGGTGCCAGGCGTTGTAGCGCGCCACCGAGGCTATCGCCACCCGGCCCGCTACCTGCCCTAACAGCGCCCCACCGGACGAGGTTCTGCTGCCGTGATGCGGCACCTGAATGACATCGGCGCGCATAAACTGCCAGTGATGTTTGAGCATAGCTAACTCTGCGTCAGCTTCAATGTCACCGGTAAGCAGGACACTCTGGTGCCCGTCGTCGATCCTGACCACACAGGAGCGGTTGTTGCCGCTCTGCTTATGGCCGGGTAACGGCCAGAGCGCCGTAAAACGCAGCCCCTGCCAGCGCCACGTCTGACCGCGCTCGCAGGGGCTGTGCCCTTCCCAACCCATCGGGCTGCGTACCGGTAGCCCGGGCCAGGCGGTAAGGACAGACGCCAGCCCGCCGCGGTGATCGAGGTGCTCATGGCTCACTATCACCCCCTCCGGCGTCAGATGATGCCAGCGTAGCCAGGGGATGATGGTCTGCCGCCCGCTGTCCCCACCGGGCCAGGCACCGCCGGTGTCGTACAGCATGGCCCGTCCATGACGTTCAATCACCAAAGCGAGCCCATGCCCGACGTCGAGCATGTGTACCGCCCAGCCCTTCTCTGCCGGTCGCGGAAGAAAGGGAAACAGCGTTGCGGCCAGCATGGTTGCTACCGTAAAAGGCACGACGACATGCAGCCGCAGCCGCCAGCAGGCGATGGCAAGCCAGGGTACCAGCGCCAGCCACTGCCAGCGTTGGTCAACCTCAAGCCACCCGTCAGGTAAAGCCTCCAGCGTCGAAAAGGTAACCGCCAGCGAACGATCGGCAAGCCACCAGACTGCCTGCTCGATGCCGCTCAGCGGCAGAAGATGCAGCACCATGCCAGCCAGAATCAGCGGGACGCTTATCAGGGTTATCGCCGGAACGGCAAACATATTCGCGACAAGCGAGGTGGTGCTGATACCGTGAAACAGGCTTATCTGTAGCGGAAGCAGCAGAAGCGTGATGCCCGCCTGGAGATGCACCATGCCGTACAGCATGCGCAGCGGGCGGCACGGCGTGCGCGGTCGGAACGGCATCCACTGATACCAGAAAATCAGCGCGGCCACGGCAAATGCGGATAGCCACAGGCTATCAGACAGCACCGCCAGAGGGTCAGCGATGACGATGCTACCAATGCAGCACAGCCAGATCTGCCACGGGTGCCAGCGCCGCCCGCTCAGGCCTATCGCCGCGCAGATCGACAGTGACAGCAGCGTTCTGACCGCCGGCGGGTTAGCGCCAGCAAGCCAGGTATACATTGCTGCCACGAGCAGGCTCAGCATTAGCGGTAAACAGTGACCAATACGCTGAGCCGGCAGGACACGCTGGGTCAGGCGCGCCATCCCCCAGCCAATCGCCCCCGCCAGCGCAATATGCAGGCCCGATATCGCCATCAGGTGCGCGGTCCCGGTAGCGCGCATCAGATTTTTGATGCTGTCGCTGACGTTCAGACGCTCCCCGAAACCCAGCGCAAGAATGACATCCCGCCAGGGATAGCCATTGAGCGACCGGGTGACGGAGGCGATGTATTTTCCGCGCAGGCTGCAGTGATTATTCAGTATCGTTGCGCGCAGCACCCGCCCCGTCAGCACCTTGCCCTGTGAGAGCGAATGACGCTGGTTATCAAATCCCCCTTCGTTGAGCTGGCCGTGTACCGGGCGAAGCGCCAGTAAGAGTGACCAGCGCTGCCCCGGACAGGGCGCCGCCGGCAGGTAGCTGCCGTACAGCGTCACATTAACCCCGCCCGGGAGCCATTTCCCCTCGGCTTTAACGATCGTGACGGTATGCGTTGTAGCGCCGTCCGTCGCCCTGACCACCGCTTCTACCGACTGATGCCGTCCTGTCAGGTCAGCGATCGGCGCCAGGGTGAAATGCGCCATCGCCAGGCCCCAGCACAGACAAAGAACCGTAACGCAGCCATAGCGCATCGCCTGCGGCCCACGCAGCAGCAACAGCAAAGCCATCAGCGCGCCGCCGGCGATCCACTCGCCGGGTGGCAACATGGCTAAAACGCGCAGCGGCAGCAGGCCGACTATGGCGCACAGCGCTAAAGCAGGTAATGTCATTCGTCCTCCTCCCTGGGCACAGGCGAAGCGTGCGCTGAAGAGGTGACAATGTCTGCAAGGCGTTAATCAGTATGCGAGGCGCGACGAAGGGAAGTTCAGGTGATTACAGCATTACATTACGGTTTGCGAGGAGATTTCCAGCGAGAACCTTCAGGCGAAAAAAAACGGCACCCGAAGGTACCGTTTTTCCTGACCGGGCCCGCTGGGCTCAGCCATAAATATTGGCGCGGTCACGCAACTCTTTACCCGGTTTGAAATGGGGAACGTACTTCCCTTCCAGATCAACTTTATCGCCGGTTTTTGGGTTACGTCCGGTGCGAGGTGCACGATAGTGTAACGAGAAGCTGCCGAAGCCGCGGATCTCGATACGCTCGCCCTGGGCAAGGGTAGAGGCCATATGTTCCAGCATCTCTTTTACAGCGTCTTCAACCGCTTTCGCGGGAACGTGAGATTGCTGGCTTGCAAGTCTTTCAATGAGTTCTGACTTGGTCATGATTCCTCCGGTATCCTTTAAGGCAACATTATCGTACAGCTAAGATTGAACAAGGGCGGCCGGAGCCGCCCTTAGCGCTAGATTACAGGCCTAAGCCCTTAATCTGTCAAGACGATTATTCGCCTTTAGCTGCTTTGAACGCTTCAGCCATTGCGTTAGAGAAATTGCCTTCTTCCTGTTTGTTGTTAACAGTAGCGATTGCATCTTTCTCGTCAGCTTCGTCTTTCGCACGAACAGACAGGCTAACTACGCGGTTCTTACGATCAATGCCAGTGAATTTCGCTTCAACGTCATCACCTACATTCAGAACCAGGGTAGCGTCTTCTACGCGGTCACGTGAAGCTTCAGAAGCGCGCAGGTAACCTTCAACGCCGTCTGCTAATTCAACTGTAGCACCTTTAGCGTCAACTGCAGTTACTTTACCAGTAACGATGGCGCCTTTCTTGTTCAGTGCAACGTAGTTGTTGAACGGATCTTCTGCGAGCTGTTTAACGCCCAGAGAGATACGCTCACGCTCTGCGTCAACCTGCAGTACAACGGCAGCGATTTCGTCGCCTTTTTTGTACTCACGAACGGCTTCTTCGCCAGCAACGTTCCAGGAGATGTCAGACAGGTGAACCAGACCGTCGATGCCACCGTCCAGGCCGATGAAGATACCGAAGTCAGTGATTGACTTGATTTTACCTTCAACGCGATCGCCCTTGTTGTGGGTTTCAGCAAACAGCTGCCACGGGTTAGATTTGCACTGCTTCAGACCCAGGGAGATACGACGACGTTCTTCGTCGATGTCCAGAACCATCACTTCCACTACGTCGCCAACGTTAACAACTTTGGATGGGTGGATGTTTTTGTTGGTCCAGTCCATTTCGGAAACGTGTACCAGGCCTTCAACGCCTTCTTCGATTTCAACGAAGCAGCCGTAGTCGGTCAGGTTGGTCACGCGACCAGTCAGTTTGGTACCTTCCGGGTAACGCTTAGCGATAGCAACCCACGGATCTTCGCCCAGCTGTTTCAGGCCGAGGGATACACGGGTACGCTCGCGGTCGAACTTCAGCACTTTAACAGTGATTTCGTCGCCCACGTTCACGATTTCGCTCGGATGCTTAACGCGTTTCCAGGCCATATCAGTGATGTGCAGCAGGCCGTCTACGCCGCCCAGATCCACGAATGCACCGTAGTCAGTGAGGTTCTTAACGATACCTTTGACTTCCATGCCTTCCTGCAGGTTTTCGAGCAGCTGATCGCGCTCAGCGCTGTTCTCAGACTCGATAACCGCACGACGGGAAACCACAACGTTGTTACGTTTCTGGTCCAGCTTGATTACTTTGAACTCAAGCTCTTTGCCTTCGAGGTGCAGGGTGTCACGGACCGGACGCACGTCAACCAGGGAACCCGGCAGGAACGCACGAATACCGTTCAGCTCAACAGTGAAGCCACCTTTAACTTTGCCGTTGATAACACCGGTAACAGTTTCAGCATCTTCGTAAGCTTTTTCCAGCGTGATCCAGGCTTCGTGACGCTTAGCTTTCTCACGGGACAGCAGGGTTTCACCGAAGCCGTCTTCCACTGCATCAAGAGCAACGTCAACTTCGTCGCCAACCTGGATTTCCAGTTCGCCGGCTGCGTTCTTGAACTGCTCTGCAGGGATTGCAGATTCAGATTTCAGACCCGCATCAACCAGAACTACGTCTTTGTCGATAGAGACAACTACGCCACGAACGATGGAACCCGGGCGGGTTTCGATTGTTTTAAGGGATTCTTCAAATAGTTGAGCAAAAGATTCAGTCATATTGATAATCTTCAGGATTCTTCAATTTAACGTCCACCTGGCTTCACTTCCGGATGGGGTTGTTTAACATGCCCACTCACAATCCATTGCAGTGGGTACTTCAGAATAAGGTCGCGCTATTACGCGAGAGCCAGTTTCTCTCTGGCATATTGCAGCGCTTTTTCAATGACTTGCTCGATGCTCAGACTGGTTGAGTCAAGCACCAGCGCGTCTGCTGCCGGCACTAATGGCGCTACGGGACGGTTCCGATCGCGGTCGTCGCGTTCCTTTATCTCGGCCAAAAGGCGTTCAAAGTTAACACTAAAGCCCTTCTCCTGCAACTGTAGCATGCGACGGTGCGCGCGCTCTTCAGAGGAGGCATCAAGAAAGATTTTCACCGGCGCGTCCGGGAACACAACGGTGCCCATGTCGCGCCCATCGGCGATAAGACCGGGGGCATCGCGGAAGGCGCGCTGGCGGCGCAGCAGGGCTTCACGCACGCGAGGAAAGGCCGCAACCTGCGAGGCGGCGCTGGCTACATCCTGGGTACGGATTTCGGCGCTGACGTCTTCGCCTTCAAGAATCACTTCGAGATGGCCGTCGGTTGACACGAAGCGCACATCAAGATGGGCGGCCAGCGGAACCAGAGCCTCTTCGGAGGTGACATCAACATGATGATGCAGTGCCGCCAGCGCCAGAACGCGATAGATAGCGCCGGAGTCCAGCAGGTGCCACTGCAATGCTTCTGCCATGGCCTTACACAGCGTGCCTTTACCTGCTCCGCTTGGGCCATCAATGGTGATTACCGGGGCTAATGCCGTCATCTTCTTCTCCTTTATTATCAGGCGAGCCTGAACGTGAACGCGGCGCATTATACGCGTCAACGCCACAGACTGTTATCTTTACCGCGAAATATAGACGTGAATCAGGCCAGGTGCCGGAGAAATGAAGATGTGCGATGGACCGATCCGCTTCGGTCCATCGGGGAGAGCGTAAAAATCAGGCAGGACGGCTGATGCGCGCCAGCTGATCGAAGTAATCCGGGAAGGTTTTCGCGGTGCACTTCGGATCCAGAATGGTGACCGGGGTGTCAGAGAGCGCCACCAGCGAGAAGCACATTGCCATACGGTGATCGTTATAGGTGCCGATTTCCGCAAAGTTAAGCGATGCCGGCGGCGTGATACGGATGAAGTCATGCCCCTCCTCCACCTGTGCGCCCACTTTGCGCAGTTCGGTGGCCATCGCGAACAGGCGGTCGGTCTCTTTCACGCGCCAGTTGAAGATATTGCGCAGCGTGGTGGTGCCGTTGGCGAACAGCGCAGCGGTGGCAATGGTCATCGCGGCATCGGGAATATGGTTCATGTCCATATCAATGGCGTTAAGCTCACCGCGGGTGCAGGCGATAAAATCGTCGCCCCAGGTGATGGTCGCGCCCATTTTTTCCAGCACGTCGGCAAAGCGGATATCGCCCTGCACGCTGTTACGCCCGATGCCCGTTACCTTCACGGTGCCGCCTTTAATGGCCGCAGCGGCGAGGAAATAGGACGCCGACGAGGCATCGCCCTCCACCAGATACTGGCCCGGCGACTGGTAGTGCTGCCCGCCGCGTACCACGAAGCGCTGGTAATTCTCGTTCTCCACGTTCACGCCGAAGGTGTTCATCAGGTGGAGCGTGATATCAATGTAAGGTTTAGACACCAGATCGCCTTTGATGACGATGTGGGTGTCCTGCTCCGCCAGCGGTGCGGTCATCAGCAGCGCGGTAAGGAACTGGCTGGAGACGCTGCCGTCCACCTCCACCTCGCCGCCAACAAAACCGCCGCGCAGGCGCAGCGGCGGATAGTTTTCCTGCTCAAGATACTCAATTTGCGCGCCGCCCTGACGCAGCGCATCGGCGAGATGACCAATTGGACGCTCTTTCATGCGCGGCTCACCGGTCAACACCACATCGTTATGCCCGAGGCACAGCGCGGCAGCCAGCGGGCGCATCGCCGTACCGGCATTGCCTAAAAACAGCTCCAGACTGCCCTGCGCCTGCAACGGGCCGCCCATGCCGGTCAGCTCGCAGCGGGTGCGATCCTCAGACAGGGTGTAGCGTACGCCCAGGGCGCTCAGCGCGGTAAGCATATGACGCACATCATCGCTATCGAGCAGGTTCGTCAGAACGGTAGTGCCGTGTGCCAGGGCCGCCAGCAGCAGTGCACGGTTGGAAACGCTTTTAGAACCGGGAAGATTAACCGTGCCGTCGACCAGCGCGATGGGTTGTAACGTCAGGGATTCCTGCATGAACAAACTCTCAGATAAACAAAAGAATAACCCCGCGGTTGGTCCGCGGGGTAAGAAAATGAAAGGCTATCTTAACCGTGACGGCGTTCGAAATCCTTCATGAAGTCGGTAAGCGCCTGCACGCCAGCGAGCGGCATGGCGTTGTAGATAGAAGCGCGCATTCCGCCAACCACGCGATGCCCTTTCAGGGCGTGAAGGCCGGCAGCGAAGGACTCTTCCAGGAACAGCTTATCGAGGTTGCTGTCGGCAAGCTGGAAGGGAACGTTCATCCGCGAGCGGTTGGCCGGTGCCACGTCGTTACGGTAGAAGCCGCTGGTATCAATCACGCCATACAGCAGGTCGGCTTTCTGCTGATTGATTCGGTTCATTGCCTCTACCCCGCCCTGGGCTTTCAGCCACTTAAACACCAGCCCGGACAAGTACCAGGCGAAGGTCGGCGGCGTGTTGAACATGGAGTCGTTTTCACTCAGCACGGTGTAGTCTAACACCGACGGGCAGGCGGTATGCGCCTTACCGAGCAGGTCCTCGCGCACGACAACCAGCGTCAGACCGGCCGGGCCAATGTTTTTCTGCGCGCCGGCGTAAATCACACCGAAACGGCTGACGTCCAGGGGGCCTGAAAGGATAGTGGAGGAGAAGTCCGCCGCCACGATGGCATCGCCAAAGTCCGGGGTTTCGTCAATGGCAATACCATCGATGGTTTCATTCGGGCAGTAGTGCACGTAGGCGGCGTTGTCGGAGAGCTGCCAGTCGCGCATCGGCTTCAGGGCACGCAGGCCGTCAACGGTGACTTTGGCATCGATAACGTTCGGCTGGCAGTACTTCTTCGCCTCTTTCACGGCGCTGGCAGCCCAGTAGCCGCCGTCCACGTAGTCTGCGCGGGTGTTGTCGCCCAGCAGGTTTAACGGCAGCGCAGCAAACTGCCCGCGACCGCCGCCGTGGCAGAAAAGAACTTTATAATTGGAAGGGATCTGCAGCAGGTCGCGAAAATCTTTTTCAGCCTCTTCGGCCACGTGAATAAACTCTTTACCGCGATGGCTGATTTCCATCACCGATGTGCCGAGCCCCTGCCAGTTAACTAACTCTTCCTGAGCCTGACGGAGCACGTCCGCTGGCAGCATCGCCGGACCAGAACTGAAATTGTAGACCTGAGTCATTTCCCTTCACCACGCTTGAAAGCAATAAGTTTTTACTGTGGCTATCGGTTTTATCATTGCGCCGCGGAGGCTGCAACGGGTAATGCGGCCCGGGGCAGCAATGTGCGCAAAATCACACAACAGATTGTTCGGTCATCCCCGCTTCACGCCGTGAAATGCGCTGTCAGGTGACCCGTTTTGCGATGCTCGCTTTCACCCAGACGTGGTTTGCGCAGCGCGGACAGGATTCTTTCGTTCCGGCGCGTAATATCACCACTTCACTGCAGCGGATACAGGCGTAGTGGCCATCCTCCGGCACCACCCGGAAACGCTCATTGCAGTACTCCGGTAAAATAGGCAGGCCCGGGCGTACCCCGTCGTCCGGGTAATAGTAAACGCTTATCTGTCCGTTGGTTTCCAGGATAGCCAGCCGCACCTGGCCAAGATGCTCCACGCCGCAGCCGCGCATCTCCATGAAGAATTCAAACTCGGTCAGGTTCTCGGCGTTAAGCTTGTCCCAGGCCAGTTCGCCCTCCTCCACCACGACCACCGGTTTCCCTTCAAAGAAATTTTCCATGCGTTCACTGTGGGTCATCAGCCAGATCACCAGCCGGTAGAGTACGGCCAGCGTGATGAACACCACCAGCACCGGGATCATCGGCACATCGTCGTAAAATGCCACGTCGCCTGCCGCCGAGCCGAGGGTGAGGATGATCAACACTTCAAACAGCGACATCTGCCGCACGCCGCGGCGCCCGGTCAGCTTCAGGAACAAAAAGACCAGAATAAAAGTGTAGAAACTGCGGGTTGCCACTTCCCATAAAAAATCCGGCGGCACTTTGTCAAAGGCCATGCGCTGGATATCAAAGGTTTTCATTTTTATTTGCCATTACAGAGGGTTATTCAGCTTAATAATAGCCTTCAGAATTATTTTCGCCTGCGCCGCCGCGACGATAGCGCCTGTCAGCTAAAACCCGTATCATTGCGCACTTTGCGTACGACTAAAGTGAACCCCTCATGACTCAAACTTTCATCCCAGGCAAAGATGCCGCCCTGGAAGACTCCATCGCCCGTTTTCAAACGCAGCTGAGCAACCTTGGTTTCAACATCGAGGAAGCGTCGTGGCTGAATCCGGTGCCGAACGTCTGGTCCGTTCATATTCGCGATAAAGAGTGCGCGCTGTGCTTCACCAACGGCAAAGGTGCCACCAAAAAAGCGGCGCTGGCCTCTGCGCTGGGCGAGTACTTCGAGCGTCTCTCCACCAACTATTTCTTCGCCGATTTCTGGCTGGGCGATGCCATCGCGAACGGTCCGTTTGTGCACTATCCCGATGAGAAGTGGTTCCCGCTGACGGACGATGATTCTCTGCCTGAGGGGATCCTGGATGCACGCCTGCGCGCTTTCTACGATCCGGAAAACGAGCTGGCGGCCAGCATGCTTATCGACCTTCAGTCCGGTAATGAAGATCGCGGCATCTGCGCCCTGCCGTTCACCCGCCAGTCTGACGAGCAGACCGTGTACATTCCGATGAACATCGTCGGTAACCTGTATGTTTCTAACGGCATGTCCGCGGGTAACACGCGCAATGAAGCGCGCGTGCAGGGGCTGTCTGAAGTGTTTGAGCGCCATATTAAAAACCGCATTATCGCCGAATCCATCAGCCTGCCGGAAATCCCGCAGGACGTACTGGCGCGCTACCCGGGCGTGGTGGAAGCGATTGAAAAACTCGAAGCCGAAGGTTTCCCGATTTTCGCCTATGACGGCTCGCTGGGCGGCAAATACCCGGTGATCTGCGTAGTGCTGTTCAACCCGGCCAACGGCACCTGCTTCGCCTCCTTCGGCGCGCACCCGGACTTCGGCGTGGCGCTGGAGCGTACCGTTACCGAACTGTTGCAGGGTCGCGGCCTGAAAGACCTTGATGTCTTCACCCCGCCGACGTTCGACGATGAAGAAGTGGCAGAGCACGCCAACCTGGAGACGCACTTTATCGACTCCAGCGGCCTTATCTCCTGGGATCTGTTTAAGCAGGATGCCGATTACCCGTTCGTTGACTGGAGCTTCTCCGGCACCACCGAGCAGGAGTTCGCGACCCTGATGGCGATTTTCAAAGCGGAAGATAAAGACGTGTATATCGCCGACTATCAGCATCTGGACGTCTACGCCTGCCGTATTATCGTGCCCGGCATGTCTGACATCTATCCGGCGGAAGATCTGTGGCTGGCGAACAACAGCATGGGCGCGCACCTGCGCGAGACGATTTTGTCTCTGCCGGGCAGCGAGTGGGAGAAAGAGGACTACCTCAACCTTATCGCTCAGCTGGATGAAGAAGGCCATGACGACTTCACCCGCGTTCGCGAACTGCTGGGCATCGCCACCGGGAAAGATAACGGCTGGTATACCCTGCGTATCGGCGAGCTGAAAGCGATGCTGGCGCTGGCCGGCGGTGATATCGAACAGGCACTGATCTGGACCGAATGGACCATGGAGTTCAACGCGTCGCTGTTCAGTCCGGCGCGCGCCAACTACTACCGCTGCCTGCAAACCCTGCTGCTGCTGGCGATGGAAGAAGAGCGCGAGCCGCTGCAGTATCATCACGCCTTCGTACGTATGTTCGGTGCTGAAACCGTGGAAGCGGCAAGCGCGGCGCTGAGCGGTGAAGAGCCGTTCTATGACCTGCAGCCGGCGGACGGTACGCTGAGTGCTTTCCCGGCGCATCAGGCTCTGCTCGCGGCCTATGAGAAACTGCAGCGTGCCAAAGCAGCCTTCTGGAAAACAAACTAAGCGGTAATTGCGTTACGCATTTTCCTTCTTACGAGGATAATTACAGGGGCGGCAAATGTTGCCCCTTTATTATTATTAAAATTAAAACGAAATAAATTTGTAACTGATAAGTTAACTAGTGGTTGAAGATAATTATTTTTCGAGAGAAATCGCAACCCTGGAGGCAGAATACCCCATTATAATTAACCATTTTTCATTTCCCGCCGCGCCTACTTTCAACTCTTTTTGTAAAACTTAAAAAATATTTTCCCTTTAACTTACAAATATTTAGCAATAAAATTTCAATTAACCCCACCCCGCAAAGGGCTATAAATCTGGCGCTTTATGATCCATGTCAAATTTTGCTCTATAATGCTTTGTTAGTATCTCTTTGCCGACTTAATAAAGAGAGAGTTAGTGTGAAAGCTGACAACCCTTTTGATCTTTTACTTCCAGCAGCGATGGCGAAAGTCGCCGAAGAAGCCGGAGTTTATAAAGCAACGAAGCATCCGCTGAAAACCTTTTATCTGGCCATTACCGCGGGCGTTTTTATCTCAATTGCCTTTGTTTTTTATATCACTGCCACAACCGGTACCGCTGCGATGCCTTTTGGTATTGCGAAACTGATTGGCGGCATCTGTTTTTCCCTGGGTTTGATTTTATGCGTTATCTGCGGTGCGGATCTGTTTACCTCTACGGTACTGATTGTCGTGGCGAAAGCCAGCGGACGCATCACATGGGGGCAGTTAGGCCGCAACTGGCTTAACGTCTACGTCGGTAACCTGATTGGTGCACTCCTGTTCGTCCTGCTGATGTGGTTGGCCGGCGAGCATATGGTCGCTAACGGCGCATGGGGAATGAACGTACTCCAAACGGCGGACCACAAGCTGCATCACACGTTTATCGAAGCGGTAAGCCTCGGTATCCTGGCAAACCTGATGGTGTGTCTTGCCGTGTGGATGAGCTATTCCGGCCGCAGTCTGGTCGATAAAGCCTTCATCATGGTTCTGCCGGTAGGCATGTTTGTTGCCAGCGGCTTTGAACACAGCATCGCGAATATGTTCATGATCCCAATGGGGATTGTTATTCGCCACTTTGCCAGCCCGGAGTTCTGGAGCGCGGTTGGCTCCTCTCCGGAAAGTTTTCCACATCTGACTATCATGAACTTCATCACCGACAATCTTATCCCGGTGACTATCGGGAACATCATTGGTGGGGGTTTGCTGGTTGGGTTGACGTACTGGGTAATTTACCTGCGTGGCGACGATCACCGTTGATTGCGTCGTGCAGTAATAAGAAATCCACTTAAGAAGGTAGGTGTTACATGTCCGAGCTTAATGAAAAATTGGCCACAGCCTGGGAAGGTTTTGCGAAAGGCGACTGGCAGAATGAAGTAAACGTCCGTGACTTCATCCAGAAAAACTACACCCCGTATGAGGGTGACGAATCCTTCCTGACCGGTGCGACCGATGCAACCACCGAGCTGTGGGATCGCGTGATGGAAGGCGTCAAGCTGGAAAACCGCACCCATGCGCCGGTAGACTTTGACACTGACCTCGCTTCAACTATCACCTCTCACGACGCGGGTTACATCAACAAGAAGCTGGAGAAAATCGTTGGTCTGCAGACTGATGCTCCGCTGAAACGCGCCATCATCCCGTTCGGCGGGATCAAAATGGTTGAAGGTTCCTGCAAAGCGTACAACCGCGAGCTGGATCCGGCACTGAAAAAAATCTTCACCGAATACCGTAAAACCCACAACCAGGGTGTATTCGATGTTTACACCAAAGACATCCTGAACTGCCGTAAATCCGGCGTGCTGACCGGTCTGCCAGATGCGTATGGCCGTGGCCGTATCATCGGTGACTACCGTCGCGTGGCGCTGTACGGTATCGACTTCCTGATGAAAGACAAATACGCCCAGTTCCAGTCTCTGCAGGACAAACTGGAAAACGGCGTCGATCTGGAAGCGATTATCCGTCTGCGTGAAGAGATTGCTGAACAGCACCGTGCGCTGGGCCAGATTAAAGAGATGGCAGCGAAATATGGCTGCGATATCTCCGGTCCGGCAACCAACGCCCTGGAAGCCGTACAGTGGACCTACTTCGGTTACCTGGCTGCGGTTAAATCGCAGAACGGTGCCGCAATGTCCTTCGGTCGTGTGTCTACCTTCCTTGACGTGTACATCGAACGCGACCTGAAAGCAGGCAAAATCACCGAGCAAGACGCACAGGAAATGATTGACCACCTGGTCATGAAACTGCGTATGGTCCGCTTCCTGCGTACCCCTGAATACGATGAGCTGTTCTCCGGCGACCCGATCTGGGCAACCGAATCCATCGCCGGTATGGGCGTTGACGGCCGTACGCTGGTAACCAAAAACAGCTTCCGCTTCCTGAACACCCTGTACACCATGGGGCCGTCTCCGGAGCCGAACATCACCATTCTGTGGTCCGAAAAACTGCCGCTGAGCTTCAAAAAATTCGCGGCAAAAGTCTCCATCGATACCTCTTCTCTGCAGTATGAGAATGACGATCTGATGCGTCCGGACTTCAACAACGATGACTACGCTATCGCATGCTGCGTAAGCCCGATGGTTGTCGGCAAACAGATGCAGTTCTTCGGTGCTCGCGCTAACCTCGCGAAAACCATGCTCTACGCAATCAACGGTGGCGTGGACGAAAAACTGAAAATGCAGGTAGGTCCGAAATCTGCGCCGATCAAAGGCGACGTTCTGAATTACGACGAAGTCATGGAACGTATGGATCACTTCATGGACTGGCTGGCGAAACAGTACGTCACCGCCCTGAACATCATCCACTACATGCATGACAAGTACAGCTACGAAGCTGCGCTGATGGCGCTGCATGACCGTGACGTTATCCGCACCATGGCGTGTGGTATCGCAGGTCTGTCCGTTGCTGCTGACTCCCTGTCTGCCATCAAATACGCGAAAGTAAAACCGATTCGCGATGAAGACGGCCTGGCTATTGACTTCGAAATCGAAGGCGAATACCCGCAGTTCGGTAACAACGACCCGCGCGTGGATGACCTGGCGGTTGACCTGGTAGAACGTTTCATGAAGAAAATTCAGAAACTGCCTACTTACCGTCACGCTATCCCGACCCAGTCGGTTCTGACCATCACCTCTAACGTGGTGTACGGTAAGAAAACCGGTAACACTCCGGATGGTCGTCGCGCCGGTGCGCCGTTTGGCCCAGGTGCAAACCCGATGCACGGCCGCGATCAGAAAGGTGCCGTTGCCTCTCTGACCTCCGTTGCAAAACTGCCGTTCGCCTACGCTAAAGATGGTATCTCTTACACCTTCTCTATCGTTCCGAACGCGCTGGGTAAAGACGACGAAGTGCGTAAAACCAACCTTGCCGGTCTGATGGATGGTTACTTCCACCATGAAGCCAGCATCGAAGGTGGTCAGCACCTGAACGTTAACGTCATGAACCGCGATATGCTGCTCGACGCGATGGAACACCCGGAAAAATATCCGCAGCTGACCATCCGTGTATCCGGTTATGCGGTACGTTTTAACTCCCTGACCAAAGAACAGCAGCAGGATGTTATTACTCGTACCTTCACTCAGACCCTGTAATTCACGGTCGGACTGAAAAAGCGTACAATAAAGGCTCCACAACCGTGGGGCCTTTTTATCACCCTTCTCCATAGCCTGTTTTGTCAGTTATCTATAGTTATGGATATCCGCCAAAACAGACTCGACACAACCTTCCGCCTTCGGGCCGGCAGCCGTTGTGCATATACATGGTCACGGAAGGCCGTTGTTGGAGAACCACCGCAATGTCAGTTATTGGTCGCATTCACTCATTTGAATCCTGTGGCACCGTTGACGGCCCGGGCATCCGCTTTATCACCTTCTTCCAGGGCTGCCTGATGCGCTGCCTCTATTGCCACAACCGCGATACCTGGGACACCCACGGCGGCACGGAGATTACCGTTGAAGAGCTGATGAAAGAGGTCGTCACCTATCGCCACTTTATGAACGCCTCCGGCGGCGGCGTGACCGCGTCCGGCGGAGAGGCCATCCTGCAGGCCGAATTCGTGCGCGACTGGTTCCGCGCCTGCCACAAAGAAGGCATCCACACCTGTCTGGATACCAATGGCTTTGTACGCCGCTACGATCCGGTGATCGATGAACTGCTCGAGGTCACCGATCTGGTGATGCTGGACCTTAAGCAGATGAACGATGAGATCCACCAGAACCTGGTGGGTGTCTCCAATCAGCGCACGCTGGAGTTCGCAAAGTATCTCGCTAATAAAAATATTAAGGTCTGGATCCGCTACGTGGTGGTGCCAGGCTGGTCAGACGATGATGACTCCGCGCACCGGCTGGGCGAGTTCACCCGCGATATGGGCAACGTCGAAAAAATCGAACTGCTGCCCTACCATGAACTCGGCAAGCACAAGTGGGTTGCTATGGGCGAAGAGTACAAGCTGGATGGCGTGAAGCCGCCGAAGAAAGAGACCATGGAGCGCGTGAAAGGCATCCTCGAGCAGTACGGTCACAAAGTGATGTACTGAGTCTCTGCAGAGACAAAAAAGCCTGTCATTGACAGGCTTTTATATGGGCGTTACGCCGCGTTTCAGGCATGCGCCACCGGCGTGGGATGCTCGCCGGCTTTACGCAGCAGCATCAGCAGGTAGATAAACGCTACGCTGGCAATCATGATGAACAGCAGGTTGTCAGAGTAGCTCTGCATCAGCACCGCGGTTAACGTCGGGCCAAGCAGGCTGCCGATGGTATAGCTCAGCAGCAGCGCCTGGTTCATGGCAACCAGCTGATGATGTTCCACCTTCTCGCAGGCCCAGGCCATCGCCACCGGATAGAGCGTGAAGCCCGCCGCGCCGAGAATAAACAGCGCCGGCCCCATTGCCGCATTGCTGAGCATGGCGAGGCAGCCCATGATCACGACAAACACCTGCACGCGCAGCACCAGCAGACGACCAAACCGGTCCGCCAGGCGGCCAATCGGCCACTGTCCCAGAATACCGGCGCTCACCATAACGGCCATCCAGAAGCCAATTCCGGAATCGCTGACGCCCTGATGGTTCAGCCAGAGCGGCATCAGACCATACAGCGAGCCAAGCACGATACCGGAAATAATGCAGCCGTTAACGCCCAGACGTGCCTGACGCAGGCGCAGCATCGGCCAGATATGGGACGCCTCCTGATGCTCGCTACGCTCGTTCACAATGCGGGTGAACAGCAGTGGCAGGATAGCGGCCAGTACCAGGCCCGTCACCCACGGCAGCACGTCCATCAGACCGGTAGGAGCTTTGCTGACCAGCAGCTGGCCCAGCACGGTTCCCACGTAATACACCATCATATACGCCGCCAGCAGGCGTCCACGGTTACGTGAGGTGCCGCTGCACATCAGTGCGCTTTCGACCACGACCCAAATCATGGCGCAGCCTACCCCAGCGATAAAGCGCCAGCTCAGCCAGCTCCAGAACCCCACGGTAATGCCCAGCCCGACGCAGCCCACGGCAAAGATCGCCGAGGCGATGTAGTAGCTATGGTTAAATCCAAAGCGTTTGATCAGCGCCCCGGCAACCAGCGTACCCAGCAGGTTGCCGGTGAAATAGGATGATCCGACCATGCCCACCTGCCAGGTAGGCATGTTTTCATGGGCGAGCCAGAGCGGTACCAGGGTGTTCAGCACCGCGATAGCCAGGGTCAACAAAAGCAGGCCACAGAGCAATAACAGCACTGGCCGGGTGTAAGTGGTCATGGATTAAAACCGTGAGGAAGTTCAGAATTCGTGCGCATCATGCCACCGCCAAAAACATTGTCAATCCACCCGAAATGGCGCGAAATGGGTTTTCAGCCCCGACGATTTGATTCGTTCATCCACTTAACCAACCGGCTGTGTTAATCCGGGGTTATCTCATTGATTTAGTGAATGTTTACCAGAAAGGCGACGAGCATCATCAGTAGAAAAATTTCATCAATCTTTCAACGATATAAATCACCTCGGGGGGTAACTGCATAGAGAGCGGGAAGCGGAGTAAAGCAGAAAATAAAAAAGCGCCCGCAGGCGCTTTTTTAATGATGATCAAAGGTCGCTTAACCGATGAACTCCAGCCCTTTCATATAAGGACGCAGCGCTTTTGGCACCTGAATGCGGCCATCAGCCTGCTGGTAGTTTTCCATCACGGCCACCAGAGTACGGCCAACCGCCAGCCCGGAACCGTTAAGCGTATGCATCAGACGCGGCTTCTTATCGGTTTTGCTGCGGCAGCGAGCCTGCATGCGGCGCGCCTGGAAATCCCACACGTTAGAGCAGGAGGAGATTTCACGGTAGGTATCCTGCGCCGGCACCCACACTTCCAGGTCGTAGGTTTTGCAGGCGCCGAAGCCCATATCGCCGGTGCACAGCAGCACTTTACGATACGGCAGACCCAGGAGCTGCAGCACTTTCTCTGCATGCCCGGTCATCTCTTCCAGCGCGTCCATGGAGTCTTCCGGACGTACGATCTGCACCATCTCAACTTTATCGAACTGGTGCATACGGATAAGACCACGGGTATCGCGTCCGTAAGAGCCTGCTTCAGAGCGGAAGCATGGAGAGTGCGCGGTAAACTTAAGCGGCAGCGACTCTTCATCAACGATCTCGTCGCGCACCAGGTTGGTCAGCGGCACTTCGGCGGTCGGGATCAGCGCATAGTTGCTGCTGTCAGCCTCTTCTTCCAGCGGACGGGTGTGGAACAGGTCGCCGGCGAACTTCGGCAGCTGACCGGTACCGTACAGCGTATCGTGGTTCACCAGATAGGGAACGTAGGTTTCGCTGTAGCCGTGCTGTTCGGTGTGCAGGTCGAGCATAAACTGCGCCAGCGCGCGATGCATCTGGGCAATCTGCCCTTTCATCACCACGAAACGGGAGCCGGTCAGCTTCACCGCCGCCGCAAAATCAAGCCCGCCATGCATTTCGCCCAGGGTAACGTGATCGCGAACCTCGAAGTCGAACGCGCGCGGGGTGCCCCAGCGGCTGACTTCCACGTTATCATGCTCGTCTTTGCCGACCGGTACGCTGTCGTCCGGCAGGTTTGGAATCGCCAGTGCGATGTCACGGATTTCTGCCTGCAACGTTTCCAGTTCCGCTTTGGCCGCGTCCAGCTCCTCGCCCAGCGTGTTCACTTCCAGACGAAGTGGCTCGATATCCTCTCCACGCGCTTTCGCCTGGCCGATGGATTTCGATCGGGCATTACGCTCCGCCTGCAGGTTCTCGGTGTTTACCTGAAGAACCTTGCGTCGCTCTTCAAGAGCGCGCAGCTTATCAACATCCAGCTTAAAGCCCCGGCGTGCCAGTTTTTCAGCGACTGCGTCTGGCTCGGTACGCAGCAGATTGGGATCGAGCATGCTTATCCTGTGCTTATCGAATAAAAGTGAAAATATGGCCACAGCCTGCGGCCATACAAATAATTGAGTCTCTGCCTTTTCAGGCTGACCTACCGCCCCACCTCGCCTGATAAGGCGCTGAAATAACGGGCGGCAAATGCCAGCGGCAACGCGAAATACGTCGCAAAGGCACGTCTGACAACCTTACCGCAAGGCCTGCGCTAACGGTAGCGTTTTGTGGGGCTTTTCTGATCCTGTTCAGCAAGCCAGGCGAGCTTTTCGCCAATTTTGCCTTCAAGACCTCTGTTTGTCGGGCGATAGTAGCGCGTTTGTGCCATTTCAGCCGGGAAGTAGTCCTCGCCTGCGGCATAGGCGTTGGGCTCGTCATGCGCGTAGCGGTATTCGTCCCCGTAGCCCATCTCTTTCATCAGCTTCGTCGGGGCATTGCGCAGATGCGGCGGCACGTCATAGTCGGGCCGATCGCGGGCGTCGCGCAGCGCGGCTTTGAAGGCGGTGTAGACGGCGTTACTTTTCGGGGCGCAGGCGAGATAGACGATGGCTTGCGCGATCGCGCGCTCGCCCTCTGCCGGGCCGACACGAGTGAAGCAATCCCATGCCGAGATCGCCACCTGCATGGCACGCGGATCGGCATTGCCCACGTCTTCAGAGGCGATGGCGAGGCAGCGGCGCGCGACATAAAGGGGGTCGCCGCCGGCCGAGATGATGCGTGCATACCAGTAGAGCGCCGCATCCGGTGCCGACCCACGCACTGATTTGTGCAGGGCGGAGATCAGGTCGTAAAACCGGTCGCCTTTGTTATCAAAACGCGCGCTGCGTTCGCCGGCAATTTCGGTAAGCAGCGCCGGGAGCAGCACGCGCTTGCCGCTGGCATCGTTCTCTGCCATGTCGGCCATCATTTCCAGCGTGTTGAGCGCTCTACGCGCATCGCCGTTGACCAGCTCGGCAATGGCACGCCGCGTCTCATCCGGCAGAACGATATCCTGCCCGCCGTAGCCGCGTGCGTTATCCTGCATCGCCTGATCGAGCACCTGCTCAATATCCTCGGTGGTCAGCGATTTCAACAGGTAGACGCGCGCCCGGGAAAGCAGTGCAGAATTGAGCTCGAACGACGGGTTTTCGGTGGTCGCCCCGATAAAGGTGATGGTGCCATCTTCTATATGCGGCAGAAAGGCATCCTGCTGGCTTTTATTGAAGCGGTGAACCTCATCAACAAACAGAATGGTGCGGCGCCCGGCGTTGCGGCTCTGCCGCGCCCGTTCAATGGCCTCGCGGATCTCTTTCACTCCGGAGGTCACCGCGGAGATACGCTCCACGTCGGCATCGGCGTAGCGGGCAATCACTTCCGCAAGCGTGGTTTTGCCGGTGCCCGGCGGCCCCCATAAAATCATGGAGTGAAGATGGCCAGCTTCGATAGCCCGGGGCAGCGGTTTACCGGGCGCCAGCAGATGCTGTTGCCCGATATACTGCGCTAAATTTTCTGGCCGCATACGTGCGGCCAGAGGCTGGAAGGAATTCTCAGAAAAATCGAGCGACAGATTGCTCACTCAGACCTCTACTTGCGTTGGTCATCCACCGTCACGCCCTGCGGCGGTGTGAAGGTAAATTTGCTGGCATCCACGGCGCCATTCTGCTGCGATTTGAGCGAATAGCTGCTGCGCTGGTCATCCTGCTCCACCGCGCTGAACTGATTGATGGTGCCATTGCTGCTCACGTTGATGGTGAACTGCTTCAGGTTGCCGCTTCCGGATTTCGGCGTCAGCACAAAGTCATCGCCGTTTTGCTTGATGTTGTACTGCTGCCAGTCGCTGCTCTGGTTACGGGCAATCAGCATAAACGGCGTATTGCCGGTGGCGTCTTTCAGCCAGGTGGCACTGGCCTGTTCCACGAACGGGTTGTAGAACCACAGCGTTTTCCCATCGGAGATGAGCACGCTTTCGTCCGGCTGGGTCATATGCCAGTTGAACAGGTTCGGACGTTTAACCCACAGATCGCCCTGACCTTCCTGTACCGCCGCTCCGCTACCATCCGTTACCTTCTGGGTGAAGCTGGCGTGGAAGCTCCCTACTTTATCAAGACGGCTTTTCAGATCGCTTGCCGCGTCGGCCCAGACACTGCTGGCGACAAAGCTAGACAGCAGTGCACAGGTAATCGCCAATTTTTTCATTTTTATTCTCCAGTGTTCACTAGCCCACCATGCAGGCCTTCTGTCAGATACTGTAGCCACATACTGGCCCACTCCGACAGGAGAAAATGCCTGGTTTTCGGCGGTTTACCGATCTTTGCACAGGTTGCGCGTTATTTATTCAAACGGGGGCGGTGCCAGCACCTCACGGTTACCGTTATGCCCCTGCTCGCTGACGATGCCCTGATTTTCCATCTGCTCAATGATGCGCGCCGCCCGGTTATAGCCAATACGGAACTGACGCTGCACCCCGGAAATCGACGCTTTGCGTTTCTCAACCACGAACGCTACGGCCTGGTCGAACAGCGGATCGAGCTCTTCACCGCTGTCGAAGCCGCCACCGCCGCCTTCGCTGTCGCTGTCGGAGGTGATGCCGTCCACGTACTGCGGACGACCGCGCGCTTTCCAGTCCTGTACCACGGCGTGAACTTCTTCATCACGTACAAAGGCACCGTGGACACGCACCGGCATGGTCGAGTTTGGCCCGGAATAGAGCATATCGCCCATTCCCAGCAGCGACTCGGCGCCGCCCTGATCGAGAATGGTGCGGGAGTCGATTTTGCTCGACACGGTAAAGGCGATACGCGTCGGGATGTTGGCTTTAATCAGGCCGGTGATCACATCCACAGACGGACGTTGGGTTGCCAGCACCAGGTGGATGCCTGCCGCACGGGCTTTCTGGGCCAGACGGGCAATTAGCTCTTCCACTTTTTTGCCTACCGTCATCATCAGGTCGGCGAATTCATCCACCATCACCACGATATACGGCAGCTTCTGCAGTACCGGATGCGTGGCATCCATGCTGTCGCCCGGTTTCCAGTAAGGATCCGGGATCGGACGCCCCATGCGCTCGGCCTCAAGGATCTTCTCGTTGTAGCCGGCAAGGTTACGCACCCCGAGGGCGGACATCAGCTTGTAGCGACGTTCCATCTCGTTGACGCTCCAGCGCAGGGCGTTGGCCGCGTCTTTCATGTCGGTGACCACTTCGGTCAGCAGGTGCGGAATGCCTTCGTAGACCGACAGCTCCAGCATTTTCGGGTCGATCATGATGAAGCGCACATCGTCCGGCGTCGCTTTAAACAGCATGCTGAGGATCATGGCGTTCACGCCCACCGACTTACCGGAACCGGTGGTACCGGCAACCAGCAGGTGTGGCATTTTGGCGAGATCGGCAACCACCGGTTCACCGGCGATATCTTTCCCCAGCACCACGGCGAGCGGCGAGGCGGTATCCTTGAACTTCGCGCAATCCAGCACTTCCCGCAGATAAACGGTCTGACGCTTCTTGTTCGGCAGTTCAAGGCCAACGTAAGGCTTTCCGGGGATCACTTCAACCACGCGCACTGCGACGGTGGACAACGAACGGGCCAGGTCGCGCGACAGGTTGGAAATGCGTGCAGCCTTCACCCCAGGCGCCAGATTCAGTTCAAAACGGGTAATCACCGGACCGGGAGAGTAGTTCACCACGTCCGCTTTGATACGGAAATCGGCCAGGCGGGCCTCGACCAGACGTGCCATCTGCTGCAAAGCAAAGCTGTCTACCGGCTCCACTTCAGACGGCGGTGGGGTCAGCAGATCCAGGGAAGGCAGCGGCGTGCTCGGGCGCTGCACCGGACGATCGTCGCCGTTGCGCATCAGCAGGGGGTGAATCAGGCTCTCGCGCGGCTGCGCGGCAGGCTGTTGCGGTTGCGCATGCTGCGGCTGGACGGCAGCCTGCTGTGGCTGTGCATACTGCGGTTGCGCGGCAGCCTGCTGTGGCTGTGCGTACTGCGGCTGCGCGGCAGGCTGCTGCGGCTGAGCGTATTGCGGCTGCGCGGCAGGCTGCTGCGGCTGAGCGTATTGCGGTTGCGCGGCAGGCTGCTGCGGTTGAGCGTATTGTGGCTGGGCCACAGGCTGCTGTGGCTGTGCATACTGCGGTTGCGCGGCAGGCTGCTGCGGTGGGACGTACTGCGGCTGGGCGGCAGGCTGCTGCGGTTGCGCATATTGCGGCTGCGCGGCAGCCTGCTGTGGCTGTGCATGCTGAGGTTGGCCTTCATAGCGCTGCTGCTGTTGGCTGGCAAACTGGCGCGCCAGTTCGGCCTGCTCGGCGGCAAACTGCGCCTCATCATCCATCT
The DNA here is from genome assembly GCF_000463155.2 of Siccibacter turicensis LMG 23730. Classification (GTDB taxonomy): domain Bacteria; phylum Pseudomonadota; class Gammaproteobacteria; order Enterobacterales; family Enterobacteriaceae; genus Siccibacter; species Siccibacter turicensis. The sequence goes on from NZ_AWFZ01000028.1 coordinate 585,527, forward strand.
CTTCGTCTACGTGCGTGTCTGGCTCGCCATAGCGCTGGTTTTGCTGCGCCGCGAACTGGCGGGCCAGCTCGTCCTGATGGAAGACCTCGGCGTCGTCATCGCTCATCGCCGGGTTCTGCTCCACATCACGCGCCTTTTCTTCAGCCATACGCTGAGAAGGCAATTTTATCCCGTAAGACGCCAGTTCGCGGCGGGTTGGAACACGCACCCGGTTGGGACGCGGAAGCTGGGGGCCAATGCCCTCTTTAACCTGCGGGCGTGGCGCATCTGCCGCCAGACCAAACACCGGGGTAAACGCAGCCCCGGCGCTTGCGGCATGGGCTGCGGCGCTGGCACCCGCGGCGACAGCTGAACCGTCAGGCAGGGATACACCGCCCGCCTCTGGTGCAGCGGCAGTGGGATTAGAAGCGGGTTCGCTACCGAACGGCGCGGCGTTAAAGCCGTTATCAACAGACGGCGGCGGCGTAGCAGGTGCGGCAGGACGGGACGGAGCCGGTGTCTCCTGCACGTCGGGCACAGGGCGATACCAGGCTGCGAGCTGCTCGCGTTCGCGGGCGCGCTGGGCTTCCACTTCCTCGAAGTGCCACAACGGCGGACGAGTGGGTTTGGTCTCTTCCTGCGGCAGTGCATCTTCAACCGGGGATTCCACCGGCTGCGACGCGTAAGGCTGCTGCGGCTCGGTCTGATCGTCAGGAGCCTTCTCCGGCCAGCCCTGAGCGGCAGGCTGCTGCACGTTATGCCACTCCTCTTCGGCTACACAGGCAGAAGGCTGCGGGCTCCAGGCATCAGGCTGCACCGGCGCGGGCGCTACATAGCTTGCAGGCTCCGGCGAGATGGACGGTTCAGGCGTATGCGCGGCCGGGGCCGTTTGCCATGCCACCGGTGCGGCGTGCGGCTGCGGGGCAGCGGTCACGGCGGACACCTGCGGCATCACGGCCTCGACCGGGGCGGCAAACGCGTTGGAGGCGGCTGCGGTCGCGGCGCTCGCGGCGGCAACCGGCGCCAGCGCAGAGTGGCCGCTGAACAGCGGATCGTCGCTCTCCTGCTCCGGCTGGCTTACGCTATGGCCGGAGAACAGGACATCGTCCGGATCGGCATCGACACCGCGCGCGCTGAACAGCACGTCGTCCGGGTCGTCCATACGCCTGCCGGAAAACAGCGCTTCGTCGGTTTTACGGCCCATCGGATTAGCAAACTTTTCAGCAACGCGCTGTTTACGCGCCAGCGCGCCACGAAGAATACGCGCCCGGCGCGACTCTTTTTTCTCGACCGGAAGATCGTCCTCTTCGTCGTCTTCGTAGTCGTCCTCTTCGTACTCTTCATCCTGCCAGGTATCGTCCCGACGGGTACGGTTGCTGGCGAAGGTGAGCACGGTCAGGACGACGCTGCCGATTTTTTCAGCGATGCTGACCCATGACCAGCCGGTGAACAGCGTCAGACCCGCGGCCCAGATACAAAGCAGCGCGATGGTGCCGCCGGTGCTGTTCAGCAACGGCATCATGGCGGTACTCAGCAGGCTCCCCACTACCCCACCTGAGGCGAAGTACCAGATATCATCGGCGTTGATCGCGGCGAGGCCGCACGACGTGAGAATAAGCGCCAGCACGCCAATCAGGCGCAGGGCTACGGCGAAGTAGTCGATATAGTCTTCATTGGCACGGTGGCGATACGCAAACCAGCAGCCGCCCACGATCATCACCGGTATGGTATACGCCATCACGCCGAAGATGAAAAACAGGGTGTCGGCAAGCCATGCGCCCGGGCCGCCGCCAAGATTATGGATAGGCTCGTGCCAGGCGGTTTGCGACCAGCTGGGATCGGACGGGTTAAAGCTGAGTAAGGCGGCCATCAGCCATACGGCAAACAGGGCGACGAGGATCAGCAACGCCTCAAGAACGCGACGTCCGCTGCTCAGTTTGGTCAGTGTTACTTCTTTGTCTTCAGTGTATTCCTGGCTCAAGACAGGCACTCCAGGTCCTTGATGCTAAAATGGCAAACAGTGCCGGGTCGCCCCGGCACTGTTGCTGTATGGATTAACAGGAGTGTAATCAAAATACGGTGATTTTGCACCTGATCCGTCTTAACGGGTCTTAATAACCAGACGATTACTCTGCTTCACCTCTTCCATCACCACGTAGGTGCGGGTGTCGTTAACGCCAGGCAGGCGCAGCAGCGTTTCGCCCAGCAGCTTACGGTAAGCAGACATATCCGGTACGCGGGTTTTCAACAGGTAGTCGAAATCGCCGGAAACCAGATGACACTCCTGAATTTCTTCAAGTTTTTGAACCGCGCCGTTAAATTGCTCGAATACATCCGGCGCGCCGCGATTCAGAGTAATCTCAACGAACACCAGAAGAGAGGCATCCAGATAATGCGGGTTCAGCAGGGCGGTATATCCCTGAATAAACCCTTGTCGTTCCAGCCTGCGCACACGCTCAAGGCATGGCGTAGGGGAAAGTCCCACTCGTTTTGAAAGCTCGACGTTGGAAATGCGCCCATCCTTTTGCAGCTCATTAAGAATGTTACGATCGATACGGTCGAGATCTTTGCCAGGGCGCTTCTTGCTATCTACCATTATTATTGTCTCTCTGTATTCCTTCCCTACACCTGCCATTACCCTGTTCACATCATTGTTCAGGGTCTATTTTGAGAAGCCCGGGGCCGGAGGCTGGTATCGATATCACGCATGGCGTCTGTCCACGCCATGCGTAGATGTCAATTACCCGGAAAATGCATGTGTGAGCGTGGCAGGGGTGCCACTCCCGGAACAAATGCGCTTTTTCTTCATCGAATGTTTTCGCAAAAGCGCAGGGGATTGTCAAAGTAAAACATCGTTTTTTAGTAGAACGTGCCAGCAATTAGTAACGAGTAGCGATTATTCCTCATTTTATCACCCCTTTAGCCCCTGTTTTTCAGCGTAAAAGGTTATGGCTGAACCGGTTATCCATCGGCTTACGCTATTACATGAATCGTTAACAAAAGCGCTACGCCCTTTTTTTAGCGCAGTAAATTCCCTACAATCCAGCCCATTGTTTGCCAATCAACAATGAGGATCTCATGGGCACGGCGAAACACAGTAAGCTGCTTATTCTTGGCTCCGGCCCGGCGGGATATACCGCTGCGGTCTATGCTGCGCGCGCAAACCTGAATCCGGTACTCATTACCGGTATGGAAAAAGGCGGTCAGCTGACCACCACCACCGACGTGGAAAACTGGCCGGGCGACCCGCATGATTTGACCGGTCCGCTGTTGATGGAGCGCATGCACGAGCATGCCGTTAAGTTCGACACCGAAATCCTGTTCGACCATATTTCGCGCGTTGACCTGCAAAACCGTCCGTTCCGCCTGTTTGGCGACAGCGGCGAGTACACCTGCGATGCACTGATCATCGCCACCGGCGCATCCGCTCGCTACCTGGGCCTGCCGTCTGAAGAAGCGTACAAAGGCCGCGGCGTCTCCGCCTGCGCCACCTGCGACGGTTTCTTCTACCGTAACCAGAAAGTCGCGGTGATCGGCGGCGGCAATACCGCCGTTGAAGAGGCGCTGTACCTGGCCAACATCGCGTCTGAGGTGCACCTGATTCACCGTCGCGACACCTTCCGTGCGGAGAAAATCCTCATCAACCGTCTGATGGAGAAAGTGGCAAGCGGCAATATCGTGCTGCACACCCACCGCACGCTGGAAGAAGTGACCGGCGATCAGATGGGCGTTTCCGGTCTGCGTCTGCGCGATACCGTTAACAGCGACAACGTTGAAAACCTCGAGGTTGCCGGTCTGTTTGTGGCTATCGGCCACAGCCCGAACACCGCGATTTTCGACGGTCAGCTGGAACTGGAAAACGGCTATATCAAAGTGCAGTCTGGTATCCACGGCAATGCCACCCAGACCAGCATTCCGGGCGTGTTTGCCGCCGGCGACGTGATGGATCACATCTACCGTCAGGCCATTACCTCGGCCGGTACCGGCTGTATGGCGGCGCTGGATGCAGAGCGCTACCTTGACGGCCTCGCGCAGGGCATTAAGTAAGCGGCGCGTCACGTCAGTCAATAAAATAGCCTTGTGAGTCAATCACAAGTAAAGAAGGCGACAATGTGTCGCCTTTCTTTTTGGCTCGTTGTAACATTCGGTGCAAATTCACCCGGGCAGCCTTTTCCCGTAACTGCATAGCACCCCATGAACAAAACCCGTCAACAAGAACTTACCCGCTGGCTGAAGGCGCAAAGCGCCCTGTCACGCCGCTGGCTCATGCTTTCTCGTCTGCTTGGTCTGATAAGCGGTCTGCTGATCGTGGCGCAGGCGTGGATTCTGGCGCGTCTGCTCAATCACCTGATTATGGATGGTATTCCCCGTGAAGCCATGCTGCTGCTGTTTGCCCTGCTGGTGCTGGTATTCATTCTGCGTGCCTGGGTGGTGTGGATACGTGAGAAGGTCGGGTATCACGCGGGGCTGAAAATCCGTTACGCCATTCGCCGCCAGGTGCTGGACCGGCTCCAGCAGGCCGGGCCGGCCTGGATTCAGGGTAAGCCCGCCGGGAGCTGGGCGACGCTTATCCTGGAGCAGATTGACGATATGCACGACTACTACGCCCGCTATCTGCCGCAGATGGCGCTGGCCGCGATGGTGCCGCTGCTGATCGTCATCACCATTTTCCCGTCAAACTGGGTCGCGGCGCTGATCCTGCTCGGCACCGCACCGCTGATCCCGATGTTTATGGCGATGGTGGGCATGGGGGCAGCCGACGCCAACCGCCGCAACTTTCTGGCCCTGGGCCGCCTGAGCGGGCAGTTCCTCGATCGCCTGCGCGGCATGGAGACGCTGCGCCTGTTCCATCGCGGCGCAGCGGAGCAGGAGAATATCCGCCTCGCCTCGCAGGATTTCCGCAAGCGCACCATGGAAGTGCTGCGCCTGGCGTTTCTCTCTTCCGGCGTGCTGGAGTTTTTCACCTCGCTCTCCATTGCGCTGGTGGCGGTATACTTTGGTTTCTCCTATTTAGGCGAGCTCAACTTCGGCCATTACGGGACCGGCGTGACGCTGTTTGCCGGTTTCCTGGCGCTTATCCTCGCGCCGGAGTTCTTCCAGCCGCTGCGCGATCTCGGTACCTTTTACCACGCCAAAGCGCAGGCCATCGGTGCAGCCGACAGCCTGAAAACCTTCCTGGAAACCCCCATTCAGCAGCCGCAGCGCGGCTGCGCCACGCTCAACAACAGCGATGCGCTGGAGATCACCGCCCGGGACCTGGTGATCCTCTCTCCGGACGGGAAAACCCTTGCCGGGCCGCTCAACTTCGTGGTGCCGGCGGGTAAACGCGTGGCGCTGGTCGGGCAAAGCGGCGCCGGTAAAAGCTCACTGCTTAACGTGCTGTCCGGCTTTCTCCCCTATCAGGGCGAGCTGCTGATTAACGGCGTTGAACTGCGCGAGCTGGAGCCGGATCGCTGGCGCGAACAGCTGAGCTGGGTGGGGCAGAACCCTCAGCTGCCGGGGGCGACGCTGCGTGAGAATTTACTGCTGGCGGGCGGTCATCCTGGGGATGAGCAGCTGCAGGCGGTGCTTGATAAAGCCGGCGTGAGTGAGTTTTTACCGCTGCTGGATAACGGCCTCGACAGCGCGATTGGCGATAACGCCTCCCGCTTGTCGGTAGGCCAGGCGCAGCGCGTCGCCGTGGCGCGCGCCCTGCTCTATCGCTGCCGCCTGCTGCTGCTTGACGAGCCGGGTGCCAGCCTTGACGCCAACAGCGAGCGGCACGTGATGCAGGCCCTGACCGAGGCGTCCCGCCAGCAAACGACCCTGATGGTCACCCATCAGCTGGACTACATCACCGACTGGGATGACGTGTGGGTGATGCGCAACGGCATGCTGGTTGAACAGGGCGACGTCGCCACGCTCAGCCAGGCCAACGGTCCTTTTGCCGCCCTGCTTGCCCATCGTCAGGAGGAAATTTAAATGCGCGCCCTGCTTCCCTATCTTGCGCTCTGGCGCCGCCATGTCTGGCTGTTAACCCTCGGCGTGGTGCTGGCGATTGTGACGCTGCTGGCCAGCATCGGCCTGCTGACGCTGTCGGGCTGGTTCCTGTCGGCCTCCGCCGTGGTCGGCTTTGCCGGTCTCTACAGCTTTAACTTTATGCTGCCCGCCGCCGGGGTGCGCGGGTCGGCTATCGCCCGTACCGCAGGCCGCTACTTCGAGCGGCTGGTGAGCCACGACGCCACCTTCCGGGTGCTGGAGCATCTGCGCGTCAGCACCTTCAGTAAGTTGCTGCCGCTCTCCCCTGCCGGGCTGGCACGCTTTCGCCAGGGCGAACTGCTCAACCGCCTGGTGGCGGATGTCGACACCCTCGACCACCTTTACCTGCGGGTTATCTCCCCGCTGGTAGGGGCGCTGGTGGTCATCATCGTGGTGACCTTCGGTCTCAGCCTGCTGGATGTTACGCTGGCGCTGACGCTGGGTGGCATTATGCTGCTGACTCTGCTGCTGCTGCCCCCGCTGTTTTACCGCGCCGGCAAACCCGGCGGCGAAGCCCTGACCCGCCTGCGCGGCCAGTGGCGTCAACAGCTCACGGCGTGGCTACAGGGCCAGGCGGAGCTGACCATTTTCGGAGCCAGCACCCGCTATCGTCAGGCCATGGATGAAACCGAGCAGGCGTGGCACGACGCGCAGCGTCAGCAGGCTTCCCTGACCGCACTATCCCAGGCAGCGATGCAGCTGATCAGCGGTGCGGCGGTGGTGACGATTCTGTGGATGGCGGCCGGCGGCGTGGGGGGCGATACGTCGCCGGGCGCGCTGATTGCGCTGTCTGTGTTCTGCGCTCTGGCGGCGTTTGAAGCGCTGGCGCCGGTGACCGGGGCCTTCCAGCACCTGGGCCAGGTGATCGCCTCCGCGGTCCGGGTCTCCCAGATTACCGATCAAAAACCGGACGTCACCTTCCCGGAGACTGCACAGCCGGTGCCTCAGCAGGTGGCGCTGACCATAACCGACCTGAGCTTCACCTATCCGGGCCAGCCGCAACCGGCGTTAACCGGCATCAACCTGACGGTGAGCCCGGGAGAACACATCGCCATTCTGGGCCGCACCGGCTGTGGGAAATCAACGCTGCTGCAGCTCATCACCCGCGCCTGGGATCCGGACAACGGTTCGCTGCGGCTCAATGACAGCGCGCTCAAGGACCTTGACGAAGCCGCGCTGCGCGCCACCATGAGCGTCGTTACCCAGCGCGTGCACCTGTTCAGCGCTACCCTGCGCGATAACCTGCTGCTGGCTAACCCGCAGGCCAGCGATGCGCAGCTTAGCGAGGCGCTGACCCGCACCGGCCTGGAAAAGTTGCTCGACGATGCCGGGCTGAACGCCTGGCTTGGCGAGGGCGGACGCCAGCTCTCTGGCGGCGAGCTGCGCCGTCTGGCTATTGCGCGCGCGCTGCTGCACGATGCGCCGCTGATGCTGCTCGACGAGCCAACCGAAGGGCTGGACGCGGAAACCGAGGGTCAAATCCTTGATCTGCTTACTGAGGTTACGCAGGGTAAAACCGTGCTGCTGGTGACGCACCGTCTGAAAGGCCTGTCGCGTTTCAGCCGCATAATTGTGATGGACAACGGTCAAATTATTGAGCAAGGTAATCACGCTAATTTGATGGCGAACCAGGGACGTTATTATCAGTTCCATCGCCGCGTATAAACTATGATTGAACGGTTATGTGCCGCATCGTGGGAGCTTCGTTGTCATGCGCCTGGTTCAGCTTTCTCGTCACTCTATCGCCTTTCCGTCTCCCGACGTGGCGTTGCGCGAACCTAATGGACTGCTGGCGCTGGGTGGCGATCTCAGCCCGGCGCGGCTGCTGATGGCCTACCAGCGCGGTATTTTCCCCTGGTTCTCGCCGGGTGACCCGATCCTCTGGTGGTCCCCCGATCCGCGTGCGGTGCTGTGGCCAGAAACCTTTCACATCAGCCGCAGCATGAAGCGCTTTCATCAGCGCTCCCCTTATCGCGTCACGCTCAACCATGCGTTTGGCCAGGTGATTGCCGGCTGCGCCGACGATCGCGACGAGGGCACCTGGATAACCCAGGATATCGTCATGGCCTACCATCGTTTGCACGAGCTCGGGTATGCGCACTCCATTGAAGTGTGGGAAGGGGAAACGCTGGTGGGCGGAATGTACGGCGTGGCCCAGGGCGCGCTGTTCTGCGGCGAGTCGATGTTCAGCCGTCGCGTCAACGCCTCGAAAACCGCGCTGCTGGTATTTTGTGACTACTTTTCGCGCAGCGGCGGCAAGCTTATTGACTGCCAGGTGATCAATCCCCATACCGCTTCGCTGGGGGCCGTGGAAATCCCACGCCGCGACTACCTCCAACACCTTGATTCATTGAGACAATTACTGTGCAACCCGCACTGCTGGGTGCCAAAAATATTGTTTGAACGAAGCGAGTGAATGTTTTCGGCACATTTTTTATCAGGGTGTTATAATTGTGCCCGCAGAGGATAATCTGCTGATTGCCCACCGCCGTTTGGGACCCGATCGACTCCGGTAACGCCCACCGCTTATCTCATCGTTCCCCCACACACTGCTTATAGTGCACTGCGGTGTTCGTGCGTGCGTCGGGCAATGCGCAGACAAACTTTGTTGTGATTTCAACCCGAAATCTTTACTTAATAGACAAATTTCGGCATTATCTTGCCGGTTCAAAACTACGGTAGTGATACCCCAGAGGATTAGATGGCCAAAGAAGACAATATTGAAATGCAGGGTACCGTTCTTGAGACGCTGCCTAACACCATGTTCCGCGTTGAACTGGAAAACGGTCACGTGGTAACTGCTCACATTTCCGGTAAAATGCGCAAAAACTACATCCGCATTCTCACGGGCGACAAGGTGACGGTAGAGCTGACGCCGTACGACCTGAGCAAAGGCCGCATTGTCTTCCGTAGCCGATAAGCTTTTTTCATCGCGCCAGCCTGTGGCGACCTGATTGTAAAGGCCGGGAAATCCCGGCCTTTTCTTTGCCTGTCGTTTGGCCCGGCACGTTCGTGACGCCTGGTCGGCGCATAAAAAAACCGGGCTGAGCCCGGTTTTTTCGTTTCTGCCGCTTAGTGTGCGGCTTCAGGTTTGTGTTTCTGCGCGCTCTGGAAGCTGTAAGTGAGCTTATCGCCCTCTTTATCCAGCGCGACCGTCACCTGCCCGCCGTCCACCAGCGAACCGAACAGCAGTTCGTTAGCGAGCGGTTTCTTCAGGTTATCCTGAATCACACGCGACATGGGGCGAGCGCCCATCGCACGGTCGTAGCCTTTCTCGGCCAGCCAGTCGCGCGCTTCCTGACTGACTTCCAGCGACACGCCTTTCTGATCCAGCTGCACCTGCAGTTCGACGATGAACTTGTCCACCACCTGATGGATAACGTCGGTCGACAAATGGTTGAACCAGATGATGTTGTCCAGACGGTTACGGAACTCTGGCGTGAACACCTTCTTGATCTCTTCCATCGCATCGGTGCTGTTGTCCTGACGAATCAGGCCAATAGACTTACGCTCGGTCTCGCGCACCCCGGCGTTGGTAGTCATCACCAGCACTACGTTGCGGAAGTCCGCTTTACGGCCGTTGTTATCGGTCAGCGTACCGTTGTCCATCACCTGCAGCAGCAGGTTGAACACGTCCGGGTGCGCTTTTTCGATCTCATCGAGTAGCAGAACCGCGTGCGGATGTTTGATCACCGCATCGGTCAGCAGCCCGCCCTGATCGAAGCCGACGTAGCCCGGAGGCGCACCGATCAGACGGCTGACGGTGTGACGCTCCATATACTCGGACATATCAAAGCGCAGCAGCTCGATACCCAGCGCTTTCGCCAGCTGTACCGTCACCTCGGTTTTCCCGACCCCGGTTGGCCCGGCGAACAGGAAGGAGCCGACCGGCTTGTGATCCTGACCCAGACCCGCGCGGCTCATTTTGATCGCTTCGGTTAACGCCTCAATGGCTTTATCCTGACCGAACACCAGCATTTTCAGGCGGTCGCCAAGGTTTTTCAGCGTATCGCGATCGCTCTGGGAGACGCTCTTCTCCGGGATACGCGCAATGCGCGCCACCACGGATTCGATATCCGCCACGTTGACCGTTTTCTTACGCTTGCTGACCGGCATCAGACGCGCCCGCGCGCCCGCTTCATCGATAACGTCAATTGCCTTATCCGGCAAATGACGGTCGTTGATGTATTTCACCGCCAGCTCCACCGCCGCACGCACCGCTTTCGCGGTATAGCGCACATCGTGATGCGCTTCGTACTTGGTTTTCAGGCCGTTGATGATCTGCACGGTTTCATCGACGCTCGGCTCGGTGATATCGATCTTCTGGAAGCGACGCGCCAGCGCGCGGTCTTTTTCGAAGATGTTGCTGAACTCCTGGTAGGTGGTGGAGCCCATCACCCGGATCTTGCCGCTGGAGAGCAGCGGTTTGATCAGGTTAGCCGCATCCACCTGTCCACCCGACGCCGCGCCAGCACCGATGATGGTATGGATTTCATCGATAAACAGAATGCTGTCCGTGTCCTGCTCAAGCTGTTTGAGCAGCGCCTTGAAGCGTTTTTCGAAATCACCACGGTATTTGGTGCCCGCCAGCAGCGAGCCGATATCCAGCGAGTAGATGGTGCAGTTGGCAATCACTTCCGGCACGTCGCCCTGCACAATGCGCCAGGCGAGCCCTTCGGCAATCGCGGTTTTCCCGACGCCGGACTCACCCACCAGCAGCGGGTTGTTTTTACGGCGACGGCACAGCACCTGGATGGCGCGCTCAAGCTCTTTGTCGCGGCCAATCAGCGGATCGATACCGCCCACCCGGGCAAGCTGGTTGAGATTGGTGGTGAAGTTCTCCATGCGCTCCTCCCCGCCTGCGGCCTGCTCGTCGTTGACCGGATTGGTGGAGTCAGCCCCCTGATTCGGTTCATCTTTACGCGTGCCGTGGGAAATAAAGTTCACCACGTCGAGGCGGCTCACTTCATGCTTGCGCAGCAGATAGGCGGCCTGCGACTCCTGCTCGCTGAAAATCGCGACCAGCACGTTCGCGCCGGTGACTTCACTGCGCCCGGAGGACTGGACATGGAACACCGCGCGCTGCAGTACGCGCTGGAAGCTGAGCGTCGGCTGCGTGTCGCGCTCCTCTTCACTGGCAGGCAGCACCGGTGTGGTTTGTTCGATGAAGGCTTCAAGTTCCTGACGAAGCGCCACCAGATCCACGGAGCACGCCTCAAGCGCCTCGCGTGCTGATGGGTTACTGAGCAGAGCCAGTAACAGATGCTCGACGGTCATAAACTCGTGTCGGTGCTCGCGCGCTCTGGCGAAAGCCATGTTTAAACTGAGTTCCAGTTCCTGATTGAGCATAGGGCACCCCCCTCAAAAGTTTGCCTGTATTCAGGCTTTTTCCAGCGTACACAGCAGCGGATGCTCGTTTTCCTTGGCGTACTCGTTCACCATGGCGACTTTCGTCTCGGCAACCTCGGCGGTGAAGACACCGCAGATGGCCTTGCCCTGATAGTGAACCGTAAGCATCAGCTGCGTTGCACGTTCAACATCATAAGAAAAGAACTTTTGTAGCACGTCAATAACAAATTCCATTGGCGTGTAGTCATCGTTCATTAATATAACTTTATACATAGATGGCGGTTTTAGCGCTTCGCGAAGCTTATCTTCCGCCATTTGTTCAAAATCGAACCAGCTATTTGTCTTACCCATTGCCCGTCATCATCATTGGTTAACGTTACGTAAGGTCCCTGACCTGCGTGATGGATGAGCAATCCGCCATCCTGAATCTACCTGATATGTTCTATAACTATCATCTATTGTTGCCATCCGCGAGCTCTGTCACAGTTCGGCCAATAGCGTTAACTGCTTCAAAATTTGAATCATTCCCTCCCGCCACTCTCCGGCGATCGCTTGACGGCCCGCATGATTTCTCTAAATTGTACTGGCGTGAGCTGGCGAGGTTTTGAACAGCCCGGGCTCACTTCCGGTTCATTCCATCTTAGTTATAAGACTTACGAAGGATGTCGAAGCATGGAAACGGGTACAGTTAAATGGTTCAACAACGCCAAAGGGTTTGGATTCATCTGCCCTGAGGGCGGCGGCGAGGATATTTTCGCCCACTATTCCACTATCCAGATGGATGGTTACAGAACGCTCAAAGCCGGACAACTCGTCAGGTTTGATGTACATCAGGGCCCTAAAGGCAACCACGCGAGTCTCATCGTGCCTCTGGTTGAGGTTGAGACCGTCGCCTGACGCTCTGTTTTATTGTGTACATCCCCTCGCCAAAATGCCAGCCCCAGTGACTGGCATTTTTATTGCCCCGCTCACTACTCCCGCGCCAGGGCATCCACCGGGTTCAGCCGCGCCGCGTTGCGCGCCGGCAGCCAGCCAAACACCACCCCGGTTATCGTGGAACACAAAAACGCCGTGACCAGCGCCACCGGGGAGAAGCCGATCTCCCAGCCAGGCAGGAACAGCTTGAGGGTAAAGGCGATAAGCAGCGACAGGGAGATCCCCAGCGCGCCGCCCACCAGGCACACCAGTACCGCTTCAATAAGGAACTGCTGCAGAACGTCGCTGGCACGGGCGCCCACCGCCATGCGGATGCCGATCTCGCGGGTACGTTCGGTCACCGAGACCAGCATAATATTCATTACGCCTATACCACCGACCAGCAGCGAGATAACCGCCACCAGGGTAAGGAACAGCTGAAGAGTACGTGTGGTCTTTTCAGCGGTTTTCAAGATGCCGTCCATATTCCAGGTGAAGAAATCCTGCTTGCCGTGGCGCAGGGTGAGCAACCGGGTGATCTGCTGCTCGGCCTCCGCGCTCGGGTAGCCGTCTTTGACGCGCACCGTAATCGAGTTGAGCCACGACTGACCCATAATGCGGCCTGACATAGTCGTATAGGGCAGCCAGACGCGTAGCACCTTGCTGCTGCCGAACATCGACTGTTTCTCTTCGGCTACGCCAATCACCGTCGCCGGCATATTGCCGACCAGCACCACTTCGCCAACCACCGAGAGCTTGTCTTTGAACAGCTGGCGGCGGCTGTTGCTGTCGAGGATCACCACCTGCGCGCGGCCGTTAAGCTGGCTCTCGTTGAAGGTGCTGCCTTCGCTAAAGGTCATGCCGTAGACGTTAAAATACTGCCCGCTGACGCCGTTGGCGCTGGCCGCCACGTCCATGTTGCCGTAGCGCAGGCGCAGGTTTTGCGACACCGCCGGCGTGGCCGACTGCACCCACGGCTGTTTCTGAATGGCCGTCAGGTCGTCATATTTCAGCGCCTGCTGGTACTGGGGATCGTCGTCGCCAAAATCTTTACCGGGGTAGACGTCAATGGTGTTGGTGCCAATCGAGCGGATATCCGCCAGCACCAGCTGCTTAGCCGCGTCGCCGACCACCACAATAGACACCACCGAGGCGATACCGATGATAATGCCGAGCATGGTGAGCAGCGTGCGCATTTTGTTGGCCACCATCGCCAGCCACGCCATCATCAGCGCTTCCTTGAAGCCGCCGATAAACTGCTGCCAGGCAGACGTATGCCGGGGCTTATCGGTGATCGGCGTTGCGTCATGCACGCCGGGCGCCGGCGGCGGATTGGCGATAATCTCCCCGTCGCGGATCTCAATCACCCGTTCGGCCTGCGCCGCGACGCTGGGGTCGTGGGTGACGATAATAATGGTGTGCCCGCGGTCGCGCAGCTGCTTGAGGGTCGCCATTACCTCTTCCCCGGAGTGGGTGTCGAGCGCCCCGGTGGGTTCATCGGCAAGGATTACCTGGCCGCCGTTCATCAGCGCGCGGGCGATACTGACGCGCTGCTGCTGCCCGCCGGACAACTGCGCCGGCGAGTAGTCGATGCGCTCCGCCAGCCCCAGCCGGGTCAGCAGTTCGCTGGCCCGCTGGTGGCGCACTTTTGGCGCGACCCCGGCATAGATGGCGGGCACTTCCACGTTCTGCGCCGCGCTCAGGTGCGACAGCAGATGATAGCGCTGGAAAATAAAGCCAAAATGCTCGCGACGCAGGCGCGCCAGCGCATCCCCGTCGAGGGTAGCGACGTCGGTGCCCGCCACGTGATAGCTGCCGCTGGTGGGCTTATCGAGGCAGCCAAGAATGTTCATCAGCGTCGATTTCCCGGAGCCGGACGCCCCGACAATCGCCACCATCTCGCCGGCAAAGATGCTGAGCGACACGCCCTTAAGCACCTCAACCTGCTCATCCCCGGAGGGATAGCTGCGTCGAATATCCTTCAGCTCAAGCAGAGCGGTCATGGCGCGCTCCCGGCGACCATCTGCCCGCTAATCACCTCTTCGCCCTCTTCCAGCCCTTTCACCACCTGCACATCGGTATCGTTGCGCGCGCCGATAACGATCTCGCGGTCGCGAACCTCGCCGTTACGCAGCACACGAATTTTATAGCGGTTCTCCCCCACCGGGTCGCCGAGCGCCGACAGCGGAATGGTGAGGACGTTTTTCAGGTTGCTGAGCTGAATATGGACCTGGGCGGTCATGTCGAGGCGCAGCACGCGTTTCGGGTTCGGCACCTCAAAGCGGGCATAGTAGAAAATCGCATCGTTGACCTTCTCCGGGGTGGGAAGAATGTCTTTCAGGGTGCCCTCGTAGCGGGTGAGCGGATCGCCCAGCACCGTGAACCATGCCTGCAGGCCCGGCTTAAGGTGGATTACGTCCGCTTCCGATACCTGCGCTTTGACCAGCATGGTGCCCAGGTCTGCGAGGGTAAGAATGTTCGGCGCCTGCTGCGCGGCAATCACCGTCTGGCCCTGCAACGTCGTGATCTGCGTGACCTCGCCCGCCATCGGCGCGACGATTTTCGTATAATCGAGGTTGGTTTTAGCGGTATCGAGCGAGGCCTGATTACGCTGGATCTGGGCGTCGATGGTGCCGATCTGCGCCTCTTTCACCGCCAGTTCGGTGGCGGCGGTATCCAGATCCTGACGCGATATCGCCTGGGTTTTTGCCAGCTGCTGCTGACGCGACAGCGTGACGCGGGCCAGCGCGGTTTCGGCCTGCGCCTGGCGGCGCTGGGCGCGCAGCTCCATCAACGTGGCTTCCACCTCTTTGATCTGGTTCTCGGCCTGCTCCGGGTCAATCACCCCCAGTAGCTGATCCTTCTTCACGCTGTCGCCGATGTTTACCGACAGGGTTTTCAGCTGGCCGCTGACCTGGGCGCCGACGTCTACTTTGCGGAGCGCGTCGAGCTTACCGGTGGCCAGCACGCTTTGCTGGAGATCGTTCTTGCGCGCGATGAGCGTCTGGTACTGCGGCGGCGGGGCGTTCAGCGTCCGCCAGATCCAGACGGCTGCCAGCAGTACGACCACCAGCAACAACAGATAGCGCTTTTTAAATTTTCCCTTGAGTACCATGTGATTCCTGCGTCTTTCGGCAATAAGTTCGGATGAGCGTGCAAGGTTAAACGTCGGGTCAACAACCTGAGGATAGCCTCACTGCCCTGAAACTGATTTACATCTCGTTGAGTTTCGCGGTGATGAAATAGCGCCATCTATCGTTACCTGAGTAATCATCATGTCGCACGTCATCGAAAATAGCGCTCCGCAGGAGCTTCAGCAGAGCAGCTGGCAGCTGTTCGTTGCGTTGACCACCGGGGCCTGGCAGCCCGCTAAATTCTGGCGTAAACCGAGTTTTCGCCGCAAATTTATGCTGCGCTCAATGCTGATGCCCTTCTCCACCCGGAAACTGTTAAACGTGCTGACCGCGCATCCCGCGTCGCAAAGCCTGCTGATGCGTCAGCCGCGGCTACCGTGCCGCCTGCATCGTCCCTATCTGGCCGCTAATCTTAACCGCAAAACCGCCCTCGAGGCGCTCTGTTTTCACTATCAGACGCTCAGCGCAGCGCTAAGCCCGGCGCAGTTCGCCGCCTATATGAGCCAGACCGGTCTGCGGCTCGCAACCCTGACGGGGCGTGATGAGGCGTGCTACTTCATCGACTTTGTCACCCTGGTCTCGCTGGATAAAGAAGGGGAAAGCACGCTGGTGCTGCGCGATGAGAATCAGACCATTATCGCCGAACTGACGTTTACCCTTTGTCAGGTGGACGGGCGTAATACCCTGTTTATCGGGGGATTGCAGGGGCCGAAACCCGAGGTGCCGCACAGCGTGATCCAGCAGGCTACCAAATCCTGCAACGGCCTGTTCCCGAAACGGCTGGTGATGGAAGCGGCCTGCGCCCTGGCGCAGCATTTCAATCTGAGCACCATTCTGGCCGTCAGTAACGAGGCGCACGTCTATCGCAGCCTGCGTTACCGGGATAAGAAAGCGCAGCTGCACGCCGACTACGACAGCTTCTGGGAGTCGCTGGGCGGAGAGCGCACGCCGCAGGGGTACTATCATCTGCCGCAGGCCGTTGCCCGCAAGCCGATGGAGGAGATCGCCAGTAAGAAACGCGCGGAGTACCGTCGCCGCTATACGCTGCTTGACGATATGACCGCACAGATTTTACAGGCGCTGTAGCCGTCAGTCCGCCCGCCCGCGTGCCAGCCAGAGCACGCGGGAAAACATGCTGCGCAGCAGCGGCGGGATCGCATCCACTCCGCGTCGTCCGGCTTCCAGCGCCACTTCGATGGCGAGATCCGGCTTTGACGAGCGGTGGATCGCTTTGCCGATAATGCGCCGCATGTTCATCGGCACGCGATCCGGCAGCTGGGCTACCCGGTGATAAACGTCGGCGAACCCCTGGCGATACATAAAGTGCTCCATGTCGAGCGCGGGCAGCGCCGTCAGGTGATCGCGCTCGGCATCGTTATTGACCAGGCTGCGCACCGTGGCGGCATATTTCTTTCCGGCCTCGTCCCCGTCCACCAGCACGTGCCACTCAATGCCCATTCGCCGGGCAAACTTGATAAGCGGCTTGAGCCCGGACTGCGCAAACTCAATGACCTTTACGCCTTCGGCCTCAAAGTGGTAGCCACACTGACGCGCCAGCTCGTTCATCACCCACACCTCGGTTTCCCCCTCCACCAGCAGCCAGCAGCGGGCAAACAGCGACGAGGGGCGGTTGGTGCGGATGTGAAACGCGATGCGCCGGCTGTCCTCGGCGTTCATGCCGCCCGGCCCCAGCCGCCAGGCCGCGACCCGTGCTGATTCGCGCACCAGGCGGCACACCTGCTCCATCGGCGTCATCGACAGCAGCTCGCCGGAGTTGGTGGTGGTGATTTTTTGCAGCGGCAGCAGGTTGAGCAGGTTCCAGGCCACCGACAGCATAATCGGGTGCAGCCGCGTTTCCGGGTCCTCCACCAGCAGCAGCGGGCGGGCGTCGCGGTCAAGACGCACGTTGCCCTTGGCCTGAAGCAGCGTGGAGAACAGGCCGAGCAGAATCATCCGGTGCGACCGGCCGCCAGGGGTGTCAATCATACGGTTGATGACGTCGAGATAGCGCCAGCTGCGCTGCTCATCGTGGGAGTGACGCCGCAGCAGCCGGGTACGCGCTTCGCCGCTGCCCTGTTCGGAAAAATAGTGCTCAAGCAGCTGCACCATCGCCGTCAGGCCCTGGCGGATCTGCGCATCGCTCAGATGCTGCGGGCGCGCCACCAGCTCCCGGGCGAGAAAATCCAGCTCGCGGGCCGTGACCTCAACGTCTGGCGCCCCCGGCAGGTCACCCTCCCGAATGCGGCGCATAAAGCGGGCGTCGCGCAGCCGCAGCACCGGATGCAGACGGATAAGCTCGCGCGCCAGCGCGTCCGTGTCCCCGAGAGGCAGCGCGTCTCCCTGCGCGTCAAGAAAGGAGCATCGGGTGGTGGCCGTCCCGTCGGCGGCGCTTTCGCCCTCAAGGCGATAGAACAGGCGCGCAACGCCGTCGTCGTTTTTGACCCAGGCATCGGCCAGCCCCTGAAAGCGCCGCGCGCGATGGTGCCCCGGCCCGGATTCGCGGAAGGTCAGGATGACATGCAGGTGGCGTTCGCGTACCGCAGCCTGACCCGGCGGAAACCAGAAATCGTTGCGGGTAAAGCGATAGAGCGCAGCGTGGGGAGAGAGCAGCAGCGTCAGGGCATCCAGCAGGCTCGACTTCCCCCAGGCGTTCTCACCAATCAGCACATTATTGTGCTCAAGCATGAGCGACAGACGGTTGATACCGCGAAAGCCGACGACGTCGACGCGCTCCAGGAACATCATCCCTCCGGTACGATCTATTTAGTTGGGTGGCTCGTGGCGCAAGTATAGCGCCCGCCTCGATAAAACGGGATTAATTATAAATATCTATATTATCACCACCATTTATATATATTTACCCATCGATAAATACGCGCCGCTATTTATGAATTATTTCCCTTCGTGACGAAGACTCTCCCTTGCGTTAAATCAATAAATTCCGCGTTGGCAGTGGTAAAGCCCCGATGGCGAAATTAGAATCGCCGCGCATTACAACGCTGTGGGATGTATATACCAAAAGAGACAGCGCAATATAAATGATGGATTATTTGAGGCAATTATGTTTAGAAAATTAGCAGCAGAGTGTTTCGGTACCTTCTGGTTAGTCTTCGGCGGCTGCGGCAGCGCCGTGCTGGCGGCGGCGTACCCGGAGCTGGGGATAGGCTTTACCGGCGTGGCGCTGGCATTCGGCCTGACGGTATTAACCATGGCGTATGCGGTGGGGCATATTTCCGGCGGCCATTTTAATCCGGCGGTAACCCTCGGTTTATGGGCGGGCGGACGTTTTCCAGCGAAAGAGATTGTCAGCTATATTATTGCCCAGCTGGCGGGCGGTATTATTGCAGCGGCAATACTCTGGACCATCGCCAGCGGCAATGCCGATTTCGATGCTGCCGCCAGCGGATTTGCTGCTAACGGGTACGGCGAACACTCCCCTAATCATTATTCCATGCTCTCGGCTTTACTTATTGAAGTGGTATTAACCGCGTTCTTCCTGATTATTATTCTGGGGGTCACGGATAAACAGGCACCGGCCGGTTTTGCCCCGCTCGCCATTGGCCTCGCGCTCACCCTGATTCATTTGATCAGTATTCCGGTCACCAACACCTCGGTTAACCCGGCGCGCAGCACCGCGGTTGCGCTGTTCCAGGGCGGCTGGGCGCTGGAGCAGCTGTGGCTGTTCTGGATGATGCCGCTTGCCGGCGGTATCCTCGGTGGAACCGTCTATCGCGTGCTGCTGGAAAAACGCGACTGATTTTTCGGCCCGGTACGCCGGGCCACTTCCCATCCAACTTGCATAAACACGCTTAAATTTAGCAGCTTTACTCACCGTCACGCTTTCGGTAGTGTGGCAATGCGTTGTTTCTCTGCAAGGATTCCCTGATTTCATGCTCTCTGGACTGCTTATTATTCTCGCCCCGCTTATCGTCGGCTACCTCATTCCCCTGCGCCACGACGGCGCGCTCCGGCTGATCAATCGTCTGTTAAGCTACATCGTTTATCTGATCCTGTTTTTTATGGGTATCAGCCTGGCGTTTCTCGATAACCTGGCGGATAACCTGCTTGCTATCGCCCACTACAGCGCGGTCAGCGTGGCCGTGATCCTGCTGTGCAACTGTGCCGCCCTGCTGTGGCTTGAGCGCCGCATGCCGTGGCGGCACACGCATCATCAGGAAGCGCTGCCCTCGCGCATCGCGATGGCGCTGGAGTCGCTCAAGCTGTGCGGCGTGGTGGTGCTGGGTTTCGTGGTGGGCTTAAGCGGTCTGGGATGGCTGCAACACGCCACCGCCGCCAGCGAGTACACGCTGATATTCCTGCTGTTCCTGATTGGCGTTCAGCTGCGCAATAACGGCATGACGCTGCGCCAGATCGTGCTTAATCGTCGGGGCATGATCGTCGCAGTGGTAGTGGTCGCCAGCTCGCTGGTGGGCGGCGTGATTAACGCCTTTGTGCTCGACCTTCCGCTGAAAACCGGCCTGGCGATGGCGTCCGGCTTTGGCTGGTACTCGCTCTCGGGCATTCTGATGACCGACGCTTACGGGCCGGTGATCGGCAGCGCCACCTTCTTCAACGATCTCGCCCGGGAGCTTATCGCCATCATGCTGATTCCAGGCCTGGTGCGCCACAGCCGCAGCACCGCGCTGGGACTGTGCGGTGCCACATCGATGGATTTCACTCTGCCGGTATTGCAGCGCAGCGGTGGTATCGAGATGGTGCCCGCCGCCATCGTGCACGGCTTTATCCTGAGCCTGCTGGTACCAATCCTGATGGCCTTCTTTACCGCCTGATACCTCTCCGGTGGTAGCCTCGCTGCCACCGGAATTGCGCTAAATCAACTTCTCGCCAACTAGCGGGTAAATCCCCTTTTAAACCCCCTGCCCCTGCCTTAACCTTAAACATGCATATTAAATACAACTTATAAGGTGTCATCATGTTTTGTGTGCAATGTGAACAAACTATCCGTACGCCAGCGGGCGATGGCTGCGCCTATGCGCAGGGTATGTGCGGCAAAACCGCCGAAACCTCCGATCTGCAGGATCTGCTGATCGCCGCGCTGCAGGGGCTTTCCGCCTGGGCAGTCAAGGCGCGGGCGTATGACATCATCGATCACGAGGTGGACAGCTTCGCGCCGCGGGCGTTTTTCTCGACGCTGACCAACGTCAACTTCGACTCGGTGCGCATCGTCGGCTACGCGCGTCAGGCCATCTCCCTGCGTGAGCAGCTGAAAGCCCGCTGCCTGGCGGTGGACCCCGCCGCGACGGTGGATAACCCAATGGCGGCGTTACAGCTAATCAGCGACGACCTGGGTGAACTCCAGCGCCAGGCCGCGGCTTTCGCGCCCAACATCGATAAAGCCACTATCGGCGACAATATTCTCGGCCTGCGCCTGCTGTGCCTGTACGGGCTGAAAGGGGCGGCGGCCTACATGGAACACGCCCACGTGCTGGGCCAGTACGATAACGAGATTTATGCCCGCTACCATCAGTTCATGGCCTGGCTCGGCACCTGGCCTGCGGACATGAACGCCCTGCTTGAGTGCGCGATGGGCATCGGCCAGATGAACTTCAGCGTGATGAGCATACTGGATAACGGGGAAACCTCGCTTTACGGCCACCCGACCCCAACCCAGGTCAACGTTAAGCCGGTCGCGGGCAAATGCATTCTGATCTCCGGCCATGACCTGAAGGATCTCTATAACCTGCTGCTGCAAACCGAAGGCACCGGGGTGAACGTTTATACCCACGGCGAGATGCTGCCGGCGCACGGTTACCCGGAACTGCGCAAGTTCAAACACCTGGTGGGGAACTACGGCAGCGGCTGGCAGAACCAGCAGACCGAGTTTGCCCGCTTCCCGGGCCCGATCGTCATGACCTCCAACTGCATCATCGACCCGCACGTCGGCAGCTACAACGACCGCATCTGGACGCGCAGCATCGTCGGCTGGCCGGGCGTCAACCACCTTGAGGGCGATGATTTTGCCCCGGTTATTGGCCAGGCACAGCAGCTCGGCGGCTTCCCGTACAGCGAAATTGAGCACCTGATTACCGTCGGCTTTGGTCGCCAGACGCTGCTCGGCGCGGCGGATACCCTGATCGATCTGGTGAGCCGCGAGAAGCTGCGCCACATCTTCCTGGTGGGCGGCTGCGACGGCGCGCGCGGGGAGCGCAGCTACTTTACCGACTTCGCCACCAGCGTACCGGACGACTGCCTGATCCTCACCCTCGCCTGCGGTAAATACCGCTTCAACAAGCTCGAGTTCGGCGATATCGAAGGGCTGCCGCGCCTGGTGGATGCCGGTCAGTGCAACGACGCCTACTCGGCGATTATTCTGGCGGTGACGCTGGCGGAGAAACTGGGCTGCGGGGTTAACGACCTGCCGCTGAGCCTGGTGCTCTCCTGGTTCGAGCAGAAGGCGATTGTCATTCTGCTGACCCTGCTGTCGCTTGGCGTCACCAATATCATCACCGGCCCAACGGCCCCCGGCTTCCTGACCCCGGACCTGCTGGCGGTGCTGAATGAGAAATTCGGCCTGCGTCAGGTGACCACCGTCGAGCAGGATATGCGCGAGCTGCTGAACGCGTAAGGAGCAAAATATGACGATGCCCTCTCCCCTCTGCCCATGGCGTATGCAGGTTCACCACATTACCCAGGAGACGCCCGACGTCTGGACGCTGGCGCTGCTGTGCCACGACCAGTACCACTGGCGCGCTGGTCAGTACGCGCTGGTGAGCATTAACAACAGCCCGGACACGCTGCGCGCCTACACCATTTCGGCCACGCCGGGCGTCAGTCCGTTTATCACCCTCACCGTGCGCCGTATCGAAAACGGTGTGGGTTCAGGGTGGCTGACCGGGCAGGTGAAGCGCGGGGATTACCTGTGGCTTTCGGACGCGCAGGGAGACTTCACCTGCGACCGCGACGATAACGACCGCTTTCTGCTGCTGGGCGCGGGCTGCGGCGTGACGCCGATTATCTCCATGCGCCGCTGGCTGGCAACATACCGCCCGGAGGCCGATGTCGCGGTGATCTATAACGTGCGTACCCCGCAGGACGTGATCTTTGCCGACGAGTGGCGGGAGTATCCGGTCACGCTGATGGCGGAGCAGCAGGCTACCCTCGGCTTTCTGGAGGGGCGCATCAGCCGCGAGGTGCTGGCCGCGGTACCGGATATCGCCTCACGCACCGTGATGGTCTGTGGCCCGGCGCCCTATATGGACGCCGTGGAGCAGATGGCGCGGGAGCTGGGCGTCACGCGCGTCCGTAAAGAGACGTTCTTTACCCCCGCTGCCGCACCGGCGTCCGGTGGGCTGAAGTTCACCACCCTGCATCCGGCGCGTGAATTTTACGGCCCGGTGGGCACCACGCTGCTGGAGGCGCTGGAGAGCAACCGCGTGCCGGTGAATGCCGCCTGTCGCGCCGGGGTGTGTGGAAGCTGTAAAACGCGGGTGCTGTCGGGAGAATATACGGTGTCGAGCACCATGACCCTCACCGACAAAGAGATTGCCGACGGCTACGTGCTGGCCTGCTCCTGCCATCCGCAGAGTGACCTGGCGCTGGCCTAGTCCTGCCGCGTCATCGGTAACAGAACGGGCGGTCTTCACCGCCCTTTTTTTATTCGATGACTATCGCCACTGCGCCTGACCGAGCGCGTAACGCCCGGCGCCGAGGCAGGCCACCGCCAGCGCGCCAACAAAGAAGTACATCAGGTTCTCAATTGCCCATGCCCCGGTGTTATCCAGCAGCCAGGTTTTGCCTGTCCCGACCATCAGCCAGGCGACGATCATGGTAAAAGCCAGCACCAGCGCCGCCGGACGGGTAGCGATACCGAGGATAATCAGGCACGGGGCCAGCACTTCGCCCACCAGCACGCCATAAGCGATAAATGCCGGTAGCCCCTGCGCCGTTAGCATGCCGGCGATGCCGTCCACCCCGTCGATCAGTTTATGCACCCCGTGAAACAGCATCAGACCGCCTACGGCAAGTCGTAACAAAAGCTTTCCGAAATCCTCATGCTCGAGGGTTCGGTTAAATGTGGTCAGTATATGGGTAACCATCTGAATGTTTTCCTTTTGCCCAAAGATAAACGCCGGAATGCGTCACATTTCACCATCATAAAACCCCTACAAACTACGGGGCTACGCGGCGGTCTGTCACGGAAAATGAACTAAGCTTGTAAGCGTTATCACAAACAGGGTATGGAGGACCGATGAAACAGACCGTTGCCGCGTATATCGCAAAAACTCTCGAACAGGCCGGCGTGAAGCGCATCTGGGGGGTGACCGGCGATTCCCTTAACGGCTTGAGCGACAGCCTCAACCGCATGGGCACGATAGACTGGATGCCGACCCGCCATGAGGAAGTGGCCGCGTTTGCCGCGGGCGCGGAAGCGCAGCTCACCGGTGAACTGGCGGTCTGCGCCGGATCCTGCGGGCCGGGCAACCTTCACCTGATCAACGGTCTGTTTGACTGCCACCGCAACCACGTGCCGGTGGTCGCCATCGCGGCGCATATCCCGTCGAGCGAAATCGGCAGCGGCTACTTCCAGGAGACGCACCCGCAGGAGCTGTTCCGCGAGTGCAGCCACTACTGTGAGCTGGTTTCCACCCCGGAGCAGATCCCGCAGGTGCTGGCTATCGCCATGCACAAAGCCATCCTCAACCGCGGGGTATCGGTGATCGTCCTGCCCGGTGACGTGGCGCTGAAGCCCGCGCCGGAAGACGCCTCCACCCACTGGTACGCCCCGTCCGCGCCGGTGGTAACCCCGAACGACGATGAACTCAAAAAGCTGGCCCAGGTGCTGCGCTACTCCAGCAACATCGCCCTGATGTGCGGCAGCGGCTGTGCCGGGGCGCACGAGGAGCTGCTTCAGTTCGCCGCCACCCTGAAGGCGCCCATCGTCCATGCCCTGCGCGGCAAAGAGCACGTCGAGTACGACAACCCGTATGACGTCGGCATGACCGGGCTGATCGGTTTTTCATCGGGCTTCCACACCATGATGAACGCCGACACCCTGATCCTGCTCGGCACCCAGTTCCCGTACCGCGCGTTCTACCCAAACGATGCGAAAATTATTCAGATCGATATCAACCCGGCGAGCCTGGGGTCCCACAGCAAGGTGGATATGGCGATGGTGGGCGACATCAAATCGACCCTGCGCGCCCTGCTGCCGCTGCTGGAGGAGAAAACCGACCGCCGCTTCCTTGATAAGGCGCTGGAGGACTACCGCGACGCACGCAAAGGGCTGGACGAGCTGGCCAAACCGGGCAAGGAGATGATCCACCCTCAGTATCTGGCGCAGCAGATCAGCCACTACGCCGATGAGGACGCCGTGTTTACCTGCGACGTCGGCACCCCGACGGTGTGGGCAGCGCGCTACCTGAAGATGAACGGCAAGCGCCGCCTGATTGGGTCGTTCAACCACGGCTCGATGGCCAACGCCATGCCGCAGGCGCTCGGGGCGAAAGCCGCCGATCCGTCGCGTCAGGTGATAGCGATGTGCGGCGACGGCGGGTTCAGCATGCTGATGGGGGATTTCCTGTCGGTGGCGCAGATGAAGCTGCCGGTGAAGATCGTGGTGTTCAACAACAGCACCCTGGGCTTCGTGGCGATGGAGATGAAAGCGGGCGGCTACCTCACCGACGGTACCGAACTGGGTGATACTAACTTTGCACGCATCGCCGAAGCCTGCGGCATCACCGGTATCCGCGTTGAGAAATCTGCCGACCTGGACAGCGCGCTGGAACGCGCCTTTGCCCACGATGGCCCGGTACTGGTGGACGTGGTGGTCGCCAAAGATGAATTGGCCATGCCGCCGGAGATCAAACTCGAACAGGCCAAAGGGTTCAGCCTCTATATGCTGCGCGCCATCATCAACGGCCGCGGCGATGAAGTGATGGAGCTGGCGAAAACCAACTGGTTTCGGTAAAAAGAGGGAAACCTACTGACGATAAGGATTTCCCGTGATCGATTTACGCAGTGATACCGTCACCCGTCCGGGTGCCGCCATGAAAGCGGCTATGCTGGATGCCCCGGTCGGGGATGACGTCTACGGCGACGACCCCACCGTTAACGCGCTTCAGGACTATGCCGCGGCGCTGGCCGGTAAAGAGGCCGCGCTGTTTTTGCCTACCGGCACCCAGGCGAACCTGGTGGCGCTGCTTACCCACTGCGAACGCGGCGAAGAGTATATTGTGGGCCAGCTGGCCCACAACTATCTCTATGAAGCGGGCGGTGCGGCGGTGCTGGGCAGCATTCAGCCGCAGCCCATTGACGCCAGCCGCGACGGCACGCTACCGCTGGATAAAGTGGCCGAGAAAATCAAGCCGGACGATATCCACTTCGCCCGCACCCGCCTGCTGAGCCTTGAGAACACCCATAACGGCAAAGTGCTGCCGCGTGACTATCTGCGCGACGCCTGGACCTTTACCCGCGAGCGCGGGCTCGGCCTGCACGTAGACGGCGCGCGCATCTTTAATGCGGTGGTGGAGTACGGCTGCGAACTGAAAGACGTGGCGCAGTACTGCGATACCTTTACCATCTGCCTCTCCAAGGGGCTGGGTGCGCCGGTCGGATCGCTGCTGGTGGGCAGCGCGGCGTATATTCACCGCGCCAACCGCTGGCGCAAGATGACCGGCGGCGGCATGCGCCAGGCGGGCATTCTGGCGGCGGCCGGGCGTTACGCGCTGGAGCACAACGTTCAGCGCCTTAAGGACGATCACGACAATGCGGCCTGGCTGGCTGCGCAGCTGCGCGAGATCGGTGCCGACGTGCTGCGTCAGGATACCAATATGGTGTTCGTGCGTGCCCCGGAGGGCCGCGCCGCCGCGTTGGGCGAGCATATGGCGGCCAACGGCGTCCTGATTAACGCCTCGCCGGCGGTGCGTCTGGTGACGCATCTGGACGTGAACCGCGAGCAGCTGGCGCAGGTGGTCACGCACTGGCGCACCTTCCTGGCCCGTTGAGCCAACAGCGGTGCGCAACGGCGCGCCGCTCCGCTTTTTATCGCTTATCCTGCCTTTTGTTACATTTGGACCAGACAGCCCATTGCATGATTGTTGATTTCACGAAAGAATGCGCAGCGACATGTCACCACCACAGCGGGTTGTTATGAAGGTACTGGTAACGGGTGCCACCAGCGGCTTAGGCCGGAACGCAGTCGAGTATTTATTAAAGCGCGGTGTTCGCGTGCGCGCCACCGGGCGCAATGAAGCGATGGGTCGTCTGCTCCAGAAGATGGGGGCGGAGTTTATCCCCGCGGATCTCACCGAGCTGGTCTCCTCGCAGGCGAAAGTCCTGCTGGCCGATATCGACACGCTGTGGCACTGCTCCAGCCTGACCTCCCCCTGGGGCAAGCAGGCGGCGTTTGATCTCGCCAACGTGCGGGCAACCCGTCGACTCGGGGAGTGGGCCGTCGCCTGGGGCGTGCGCAACGTGGTGCACATCTCCTCGCCGTCGCTCTATTTCGATTTTCATCACCACCACAACATCGACGAAAGCTTTCGCCCGCCGCGTTTCGCCAACGAGTTCGCCCGCAGCAAGGCGGCCAGCGAAGAGGTGGTGACCATGCTGGCGCAGGCTAACCCCCATACGCGCTTTACGATTTTGCGGCCGCAGAGCCTGTTTGGGCAGCACGACACGGTGTTCTTCCCGCGTCTGATGCACCTGATGCGCCATTACGGCAACCTGCCGCTGCCGCGCGGCGGCGAGGCGGTAGTGGACATGACCTACCATGAGAATGCGGTCCATGCGATGTGGCTCGCCAGCTCCAGCGCCTGCGATGCGCTGCCCTCTGGTCGGGCCTACAACATCACCAACGGCGAGCCGCGTTCGCTGCGGAGCATCGTCCAGAAGCTGATTGACGAGCTGGCGATCCCCTGCCGCATCCGTTCCGTGCCCTACGCCATGCTCGATATGATGGCGCGCAGCATGGAGCGGCTGGCCAATAAATCCGACAAAGAGCCGGTGCTGACCCACTTCAGCGTCTCCAAGCTGCATTTCGATTTCACTCTCGACATCACCCGCGCCCGTGACGAGCTGGGCTATGAGCCGGTGGTGTCGCTGGATGAAGGGATTGAGCGCACCGCACTGTGGCTGCGGGATCACGGCACCTGGCAGCGCTAGCAATGGCGATTGCGCGACAAACGGCAGGTGTGCGAGGTGCACCCACCATAAACACACAAACCGAAGCGTGGACCCGTCCGGCATCAAAACCGCCGCGCTGCAGGCGTTGAGCCCGCGCTGGCGGTCGGGAACCGCCAGAGGGCGTGAGCCCCGGGATGGGGTATCGCGACCGACCGGAGCGAGGCGCCGGAGGCAAGGGTAGCCCGCAGGGCCGGTTTTGTTGGCCGGGAGCCGGGATTGTGAAGGGGGTGGCGGCGAACCCCCTTCACCCGTTCACGAGCGACCGTGTTTGCATGTAAGTGCGGTGCCACGGTGAACGGCACCGACACCGCCATCACATAGACGTGCTGTAAAAAACCTCGGTTAAGCGCGGTACAACGGTGGACGGCACCGCAATCACATAGACCTTACGCCAGAACGATGGGTGCACCCCGCTTACCCCTGCCCACACTTCTCCAGCAACGCCTCGGCAATCGCGAGGCTTTGCGCATCGGCTACCCCGCTCCACAGCGCCGGGCGGAAATGCATCTGAAACGCCTGAATCACCCGCTTCTGCTGGGCCGGCGTCATGTCAGGCGTGACCGGATAGCCGTATCGCTCCAGCGCGTCCAGCAACAGGGCGGTATCCACCGGGCAGTAAGGGTCGCGACCGTTGAGGTAGAACGCCACGCGTGACGCCTCGGGCCAGGCGCCAACGCCCTGGGCGGCAAGCTGCTGCCACGGGAACAGCGGGCCGGGGTCATCCTTACGCTGCGGGGCGATATCGGCGTGCGCCACCACGTTCTGCGGTTTGATGTCGTAGCGGGCGATGATGTCGCGCGCCAGATCGGTGAGCACCGCGATCTGCGGCGGGTTAAACGGCACAAACTGCTTCGCACCGTTCACCTTAATCCAGCCGCGGTTTTCCAGCTCGATGCCTATCGAGGTGTCGTTGATGCGGTTTGCCCCGCGCCAGAAGCTGGCCCCGGCGTGCCACGCCAGTTCACGCTCCGGCACCAGCTGCCAGATAAGCGGCTTGCCGCCCTCCAGCGGAGGGGTGGCCGGGATGAGATAGTGCGAGCTGACGTGCTTGTCGGTGAGGGTCGCCAGCGAGGTATCGAAATCATCCGCGGTGTAGTGGATAACCAGCACCTTCACACGCGGATAGGCCGCCTGCGCCTGACGGCGGGTATCGACCTTATAGCCACCCCGATCGATAACGCCTTTTTCACCTGCGCAGCCCGCCAGCAGAAGCGCCAGCGCGCAGAGCCACAGCCGCCGCTTCATCGCCGGGTTTTCACCGCGGTGCCGGTGATGCTGACCATCAGCATGCTGCTCTCCTTGCCGACGGTTTCGTAGTCGATATCGATCCCGACAACCGCATCGGCACCCAGCGCTTTCGCCTGTTCGCCCAGTTCGCTGAAGGCGATTTCACGGGCTTTACGCAGCTCTTTCTCGTAGGCCCCGGAGCGGCCGCCGACGATATCGCGGATGCCGGCAAAGAAGTCGCGGAAGATATTCGCCCCAAGAATGGCTTCGCCGGTCACGACGCCGCAGTACTCGGTAATCGTCTGTCCTTCAAGCGTAGGGGTAGTGGAAAATTGCATAAACCTCTCTCCTGCTTTGGCTATCAATGCGTTAGGGCACAATATCACAGCCACAATGGTGTGCTATACGCTATGCTGAAAAAGTCCTCTGACAAGAACCGTAGTAGACAAATAAGGAAATAAAAAATGCGCCACATTGCTAAGACCTTACTTGTGCCGTGCGCCCTGGCTCTGAGCGCCTGCACCGCCGTGACTCCCGCGTTTAAGGATATCGGCACCCGCAGCGGCCCGTGCGTTGACGGCGGCCCGGACAGCGTGGCACAGCAGTTCTATGACTACCGTATTCAGCACCGCGGCCAGAACGCCGGGGACGTGTCGGCACTGCGCCCGTACCTGAGCGACTCCCTGTGGCAGACGCTGCAGAAAGCGAACCAGACCCATCCTGAGCAGGCGGTATTCCTGAAGGGGGATATCTTCTCCAGCCGCGCCACCACGCCCGACAGCGTTGCGGTCGCCAGCAGCTCGCGCATCCCGAACACCGACGCGCGCAATATCCCGCTGCGCATCGAACAATCTCAGGGCGACCAGCGCTGGGTGGATGAAGTGCTGATGATTCGCGAAGGCCAGTGCTGGGTGGTGGACGACGTACGCTACCTGGGCGGCGCGGCCCATGCGCCGGCGGGCACGCTGCGCCAGTCGCTGGAAAAACGCGGCAGCTAAGCGCGGCCGCAGCGGCGGAAGCCGCGGCCCGTAAATAGTCTGGCAATCGACCCGCATTGCCGATATTTATGCCCGCCGCCCCTCCGCCGCCACGGTTTGTGCTAGCTTTATTACTATACGTGCGTTGTTTATAGGTTTTGACGCAGAAATATTGCATAACTATTCTGCCAACGTTACTATTTGCGGCCTCAATAGCTATTCGACTGTTTCGCATGAGTATTCAATTACACGGCATTAACTGCTTCTACGGCGCGCATCAGGCGCTGTTTGATATCAACCTCGAATGCCCTCAGGGCGAAACGCTGGTGCTGCTTGGTCCGAGCGGCGCGGGTAAAAGCTCCCTGCTGCGGGTACTCAACCTGCTGGAGATGCCGCGTTCCGGTACGCTGCGTATCGCCGGTACCCAGTTCGATTTCTCAAAAACGCCGTCTGACAGCGCGATCCGCGAGCTGCGCCAGAACGTGGGCATGGTGTTTCAGCAGTACAACCTCTGGCCGCACCTGACGGTGCTGCAAAACCTGATTGAAGCGCCCTGCCGCGTGCTGGGTCTGACCAAAGACGCCGCCCGCGAGCGCGCGGCAAAGCTGCTGGAGCGTCTGCGCCTGACCGCGTTCAGCGATCGTTTTCCGCTGCACCTCTCCGGTGGCCAGCAGCAGCGCGTGGCGATTGCCCGGGCGCTGATGATGGAACCGCAGGTGCTGCTGTTTGATGAACCCACCGCGGCGCTCGATCCTGAGATCACCGCCCAGGTTGTCAGCATTATCCGCGAACTCTCGCAAACCGGTATTACTCAGGTCATCGTGACACATGAAGTGGAAGTGGCGCGCAAAACAGCAAGCCGCGTGGTGTATATGGAAAATGGCCATATCGTTGAACAAGGTGGTGCGAACTGCTTTACCAGTCCGCAGACCGACGCGTTTAAAAACTACTTATCTCACTGATGTCTATCGGGAAATAACAATGAAAAAAGTTCTGCTTGCCGCACTGATCGTAAGCTTCAGCCTGTCTGCCACCGCTGCGCAGACCATCCGCTTTGCAACCGAAGCCTCCTACCCTCCGTTTGAATCCATGGACGCGAACAACAAGATCGTCGGCTTCGACGTGGATCTGGCTAACGCGCTGTGCAAAGAGATCGATGCGACCTGTACCTTTACCAACCAGGCGTTCGACAGCCTGATCCCGAGCCTGAAGTTCCGCCGTTTCGACGCGGTCATGGCCGGGATGGACATCACGCCGGAGCGTGAAAAGCAGGTGCTGTTCTCGAAACCTTACTACGATAACTCGGCGCTGTTTATCGGCCAGCAGGGTAAATTCACCAGCATCGATCAGCTGAAAGGCAAGAAAGTGGGCGTGCAGAACGGCACCACCCACCAGAAATTCATCACCGATAAGCACCCGGAAATCACGACGGTCTCCTATGACAGCTACCAGAACGCGCGTCTGGACCTGCAAAACGGCCGTATTGATGCGGTATTTGGCGACACGGCAGTGGTAACCGAGTGGCTGAAAGCCAACGACAAGCTGGCCGCCGTGGGTGATAAAGTCACCGATAAAGACTACTTCGGCACCGGTCTGGGCATCGCCGTACGTCAGGGCAACACCGAGCTTCAGCAGAAATTCAACACTGCACTGGAGAAAGTGAAGCAGGACGGCACCTACGACGCGATCTATAAAAAATGGTTCCAGAAGTAAGTATCTGAATGAACGAAAT
Organism: Siccibacter turicensis LMG 23730; assembly: GCF_000463155.2. GTDB lineage: Bacteria > Pseudomonadota > Gammaproteobacteria > Enterobacterales > Enterobacteriaceae > Siccibacter > Siccibacter turicensis. Next base: position 617,002 of record NZ_AWFZ01000028.1, read on the forward strand.
GTTTCCATTAGCAAGCGCCGCCGGGATGACCGTCGGCCTTGCGGTTTGCGCCCTGGTCATCGGCCTCGCGCTGGCGATGCTGTTTGCCGTCTGGGAATCCGCGACCTGGCGTCCGGTGGCCTGGATTGGCACCGGCATCGTCACTCTGCTGCGCGGCCTGCCGGAAATTCTGGTGGTGCTGTTTATCTACTTCGGCGCCTCACAGCTTCTGCTGGTGCTGTCTGACGGGTTTACCCTCAACCTCGGCATCGTGCAGATCCCGATACAGATGCAGATTGAGAACTTCGACGTCAGTCCGTTCCTGTGCGGGGTGATTGCGCTGTCGCTGCTGTACGCGGCGTATGCCTCCCAGACCCTGCGCGGCGCGCTCAAGGCGGTGCCGCTTGGCCAGTGGGAATCCGGCCAGGCGCTGGGCCTGTCGAAAGCGGCGATCTTCTTTCGGCTGGTGATGCCGCAGATGTGGCGTCATGCGTTGCCGGGACTGGGAAACCAGTGGCTGGTGCTGCTGAAGGATACCGCGCTGGTGTCGCTTATCAGCGTTAACGACCTGATGCTGCAAACCCGCAGCATTGCCACCCGCACCCAGGAGCCGTTCACCTGGTACATTATCGCGGCCGCCATCTATCTGGTGATTACCCTGCTCAGCCAGTACGTCCTGAAACGCATTGACCAACGCGCCACGCGTTTTGAACGGAGACCCGGCTGATGCTCGACTATTTACCCGAACTCCTGAAGGGGCTGCAAACCAGCCTGACGCTGACCGCGGCTTCTATCGCCGTGGCGCTGGTGCTCTCGCTGCTGTTCACCATCGTGCTGACCCTGAAAACGCCGGTGCTGGTATGGATCGTGCGCGGCTACATCACGCTGTTTACCGGCACCCCGCTGCTGGTGCAGATCTTCCTGATCTATTACGGTCCGGGGCAGTTCCCGTCGCTGCAACAGGTGCCCTGGCTGTGGCACCTGCTGTCTGAGCCCTGGCTCTGCGCGCTGATTGCGCTCTCCCTGAACAGCGCGGCCTATACCACCCAGCTGTTTTACGGGGCGATCCGCGCCATCCCTGACGGTCAGTGGCAGTCCTGCGGCGCGCTTGGGATGAGCAAAAAGGATACCCTCGCGATCCTGCTGCCTTACGCCTTCAAGCGCGCGCTCTCCTCCTACTCCAACGAAGTGGTGCTGGTGTTTAAGAGCACGTCGCTCGCCTATACCATTACGCTGATGGAAGTGATGGGTTACGGGCAGCTGCTCTATGGACGGACCTACGATGTGATGGTGTTTGGCGCAGCCGGCCTGATCTACCTGGTGGTTAACGGCCTGCTCACCTTGATGATGCGCCTTATCGAGCGCCGCGCGCTGGCGTTTGAGCATCGCAGTTAATCCCCTTCTGTCGCAGCGTGCCTGAACCTCGGGTGCGCTGCGCTTTCCACGTTCAACCCTTCCTCTGTATGTCACGCCGCTTCAGCCGCTGGCATGGATAAGTCGTGCCCCCTATTCAAAAATTATACAGAAGCCAGGGTGTGGATCGGTCCGGCATCAAAGCAAATACTTATACATTTTTATTGCATATAAATTCACATAGTGGCAAGGTAAGCCCATGCCGCTTGATGGCGATAATAATAAGTGTGACAGACGGGAGCCTCAGAAATGAAAAAGTTAGTACTGGTCGCTTTACTTGCCAGCGCCTTTAGCGCCACGGCTGCGGATAAAATCAGCTTCGCCGCTTCGGCGACCTACCCGCCGTTTGAATCCCTCGACGCCAGCAATCAGATCGTCGGTTTTGATATCGATCTGGCCAAAGCATTATGCAAACAAATGCAGGCCGAGTGCACCTTCACCAACCAGGCGTTCGACAGCCTGATCCCGGCCCTCAAATTCAAAAAATACGATGCGGTGATCTCCGGGATGGACATCACGCCGGAGCGCAGCAAGCAGGTGGCCTTTACCACCCCTTACTATGCCAACTCCGCGGTGGTGATTGCGAAGAAAGGCGCCTACACCTCGTTCGATCAGCTGAAAGGCAAGCGTATCGGTATGGAAAACGGCACCACCCACCAGAAGTACCTCCAGGACAAGCACCCGGAAGTGAAAACCGTGGCCTATGACAGCTACCAGAACGCCATTATCGATCTGAAAAGCGGTCGTCTTGACGGCGTGTTCGGCGACACCGCCGTGGTCAATGAGTGGCTGAAAACGAACCCGCAGCTGGGTACCGCCACGGATAAAGTGACCGATCCGCAATACTTCGGCACCGGGCTGGGTATCGCCGTGCGTCCGGACAACATTGCGCTGCTGAAAAAGCTTAACGACGCGCTGGAAGCCATCAAAGCTGACGGCACCCTGAAAAAAATCAACGACCAGTGGTTCCCGCAGTAACCCCCTCTCCGCGAGCAGCGTCTGTGTTGGCGCTGCTCGCACTGCTACGACGTTTGTAACGCCCCTGCATTTCCCGCCTGACGCAGCTGCTTGCGATACTGCAACGGCGTCTCGCCCAGCCGCTTCTTAAAACAGCTAATGAAATAGGTGGTATCAGAAAACCCGACCCGCTGCGCGATGTCGCTGATGCTCCAGGGACACTCGTGGCGCAGCATCTCGCACGCTTTGCGCAGGCGAAAGCTGGTGAGATAGTCGTGAATTTGCTCTCCCGTCTCCTGCTGAAAGCGCCGCGACAGATAGCTCGCCGAGCGGTTCAGCTCCTGCGCCATCTCCGCCAGCTTGAACTTGCGTCCGTAGTGCTCCTCCACCCAGTACATCACCTGCGTCGACAGGGTCGCGCTGGTGCGCGGTGCTTCGGAGGCGCTTTCGGGCAGCAGGGTGAGCAGCTGGAGAATAAAACAGGCGACGTGCTCGTCCTCGCACTGCCCGCGATTGAGCAGCGGCTCATAGTGGGCAAAAACGTGATCAATATGCGGGTGAACCGCCGCCAGGTCGTACACCTGCGCCCGGCTGCCGCGCTGGCTCAGGGCGGCGAAACGCGCCTGACGCCGGGGGAACGGCGTCAGCAGGCGGTCCATAGCGTGCGGATCAAGGTGAATCACCGTGCGCCGGTAGCGGTCGCGCGCCGCCTCTTCCACCATCACTTTGTGCAGCGACAGCGGCGGGAACAGAAACAGCCGCCCTGGCCGCATGGTGTAGTGCTGGTTATCGACGATCGCCACCCCGGCTCCCTCCTCGACGTACAGCAGCTCAAGGCATTGATGCCAGTGATGATAGCGAATTGAATTGGCGAACAGCCGACTGAACGACAGAATGGTGTCGTTCAGCGGAATCGGCTCCAGCAGAGATTTTTCGCAGGGGTTTTTCACAGGACAACCATTTTCAATTTTTGGCTCTACCCGACGAGTTATAAACCATAGTTTTAAATTTTCCTGAACAACGTGCTGTTTAATGTTGCGCCCTGTGACGCAGCTAACATTTGCGCCCCGGCTCCGTTGCCTATTCTCATTGCCATTCATCGTCCGGCACACGCGGCATTCGTGCCGCTGGCGGGCGGCAGAGCAAGGAACGAAGAGGCACAGTATGGCTAACGGGCAGGCGAAAAACGCAAATCCATTGACCACCCGCCAGCAGGTGGCAGACCAGCTCACCCTGCTGCTGCGGGCGCTTGACGCACAGTTTGACGCGGGCGCTACCGGTATCACGCTCGGTGACACCTGCGCCCATTACGGGCCGGAGATCGCCCGCATGGAAGGGCTGTCGCGGGCACTGTGGGGCGTCTTCCCGCTGCTCGCCGGGGGCGATACGCTGCCGGAGGCGGAGAAATACCTCAGCGCGATCCGCGCCGGTACCGATCCGCAGCACCCCGGCTACTGGGGCAACACCGGCCCGTACGATCAGCGGCTGGTCGAGATGGCGGCCTACGGCTATGGCCTGGCGCTGCTTGACGGCAGGCTGACGCGTCACTTCTCCGCCCGTGAACGGGAGAACCTGTTTACCTGGCTGAGCCAGATCGACGACGCGCAGATGCCGGACAGCAACTGGAACTACTTTGCGATTCTGGTGCAGCTGGGCTTTAAGCGCGCCGGACTGCCGTGGAAGCGTGAGGCGATTGAACGCCGTTTCGCGATGATGGAGGCCTACTATCTGGGCGACGGCTGGTATTCCGACGGTCCGGGACGGCCTAAAGATTACTATATCTCAATGGCGTTCCACTTCTACGGCCTGCTCTACGCCACCCTGATGGCCGATGACGACCCCGAGCGCGCCGTTACCCTGCGCAGCCGCGCCAGCCTGTTTGCCGCCGACTTTATCTACTTCTCGGCCACCGACGGCGCCTCGATCCCGTTCGGGCGCAGCCTCACGTACCGCTTTGCGATGGTCGCCTTCTGGAGCGCCGCCGCGTTCGCCGGTCTTGAGGGGTTCTCTCCCGGCGTGGTGAAGGGCATTGTGCTGCGGCACCTGCGCTGGTGGTTCGACAAACCGATCCTTGACCGCGACGGTATCCTGACCCTCGGCTATGCCTGCCCCAATCTGGTGATGTGCGAGGACTACAACTCCCCCGGCTCGCCGTACTGGGCGCTGAAAACCTTTTTGATCCTTGCCCTGCCGGAATCGCATTCGTTCTGGCAGGCCGAGGAGCAGCCGCTGCCCACGCTGCCACGCACTCGCGCTATTAAGGCCGCCGATCAGCTGCTGGTTCACAGCGAAGCCTCCCGGCACGCCTGGCTACTGACCTCCGGACAGCTGGAGCTGAACAACTACGTCAACACCGAGGCGAAATACACCAAATTCGCCTACTCCTCGGTGTTCGGGTTCACCCTTGAGCGCGGGCGCTACGGCATCAGGCATGCCGCCTGCGATTCGATGCTGCTGCTGAGCGAGCACGACGGCTACTACCGCGGGCGACGCGGGTGCGACAGCGTTCAGACCACCGACACCCACATTCTGTCGCACTGGTCCCCCTGGCACGACGTGCATGTTTCAACCTGGCTTATCCCCTGCGGCGACTGGCACGTGCGGGTGCACCGCATCGACAGCGCGCGGGCGCTCGACAGCGTTGAAGGCGGGTTCGCGGCCATCCACCAGCCGGGCGTCACGGAGGTGGATGAACGCCCCGGTGCGACGCTGATTACCAGCGCGATTGGCAGCAGCTGCATCGTCGATCTCGCTGATCCGACGCCGCGCGCGGCGGGCCACGTGGTCACGCCTCCTAACAGCAGCATCATGTTTGCCGAATGCGCCGTCATTCCGCACCTGCGCGTTGACCTTCAGCCCGGCGTGCACTGGCTGTGCTGCGCGGTGGCGGCAGGCGTGACGGCACCGATTTTACCGTCCGCGGCACCGCGGCTGACGCGCAGCGCCGATGCCCTGTGCGTCACGCTGGACGGCCGCGAAACGATGATTTCCCTTTGATAGCAAGACCATCCTTCTCTCTGGCGAGGCCCGTATGAAAAATATTACTGCGGCAAACAAAAAAGAATATTTCAAGATCAGTACCTTTATCTTCCTCTATTTCTTCACCTGGTCGGCGAGCATCGGTCTGCTCGCCATCTGGCTGGGGCAAAAAACCAACCTGAGCGGGTCGGTGATCGGTACGGTGTTTGCGGTCAACGGCATCTTTTCGGTGATCTTAAAGCCAATCTACGGCTACATCCTCGATAAGATCGGCATGAGCAAGTACCTGCTCTACTTCGTGGTGGGCATGTCTGCGCTGATGGCGCCGTTCTTTATCTACGTCTACCAGCCGCTGCTTATCTCCCACACCATGCTGGGGATCATCGTCGGGGCAATCTACCTGAGCTTCGCCTGGTACGCCGGGGTCGCGGCCTGCGAGTCCTACACCGACCGCTACAGCCGGCTCAACGGCATGGAGTTTGGTCAAATCCGCATGTGGGGCTCCCTTGGCTGGGCGGTGGCGTCCTCGTTCTCCGGCCTGCTGTTCAACCTCTCCCCGGCCTGGAACTTTATTCTTGGCAGCGTCACCTCGGTGGTGATGCTGATCGTGCTGCTGAGCCTCAAGGTTAATGCCCACACCGCCAATGCCAGTGAGGTGCTGTCGAAGCAGAAAATTGTGTTCAGCGATGTGGTGGAGCTGATGCGCAGCCGCAAATTCTGGGCCTTCTGCCTCTACGTGGCGGGGGTTGCCTGGATGATGTTTATCGCCGAGCAGCAGTTCTCCCGCTACTTCGTCACCTTCTTTGACGACGTACAGCAGGGCAACGCGGTGTTCGGCTATCTCGGCACCGTGCAGTCCGGGATGGAGTTCCTGATGTACATGGTGATCCCGCTGTTCGTGAACTACGTCGGGGCCAAAAAAGGGCTGCTGATCGTCGGGCTGGTGGTGGGCGCGCGCCTGATTATCTCCGGCGTGTGCGACTCGCACCTGCTGATTTCGGTGCTCAAACCGCTCTACGGGCTGGAGATCTGCCTGCTGCTGGTGTCGGTGTTCAAATACATCGCCGAGCATTTCGACAAGCGCGTCAATGCCACCATGTATCTGCTCGGCTATCAGGCGATGCTCTACGTCGGTAACGTGGTGATCTCCTCCCCGGCGGGCTACCTCTATGACCGCATCGGCTTCGAGCAGACCTACATTCTGATGGGTGCCATTGCCCTCACCTTTACCCTGATTTCGGCCTTTACCCTGTCGGCGTGCCAGAGCAAACGCGACGGGAGCTACGTCGAACCTGAACATGCCGAACCGGTGAAGAACTAACCTGCCAGCAAAAGGAGCAGACCATGCTGCACGATATCGCTTACGAGCCTCTCACGCCCCCGCCCGCGTCCGGTAATGCACGCACCGCGCGGCACGAGACGCTGCTGACCACTCGTCGCTATGTGCTGGAGCGCCTGAAGGGCAACCTGGCGATCTTCGGGGATAAATTCCCGGCGGAAACCTGCAAGGAGGGGCGCTATCCGCTGACCGACAACGTCGAGTGGACCACCAGCTTCTGGACCGGGCAGATGTGGCTGGCCTGGGAGATGTCCGGGGATGAAACCTTCCGCCGCGCCGCGCAGAAACAGGTGCGCTCGTTCGGGCTGCGCATCGCCGGCCGCCATGACACCAACACCCACGACCTGGGGTTTCTCTATACCCTCTCCTGCGTGGCGGACTGGCGGCTGAACGGTAACCGCGAGGCGCGTGGCTTTGCGCTGCTCGCCGCCGAGGCGCTGCTGGAGCGCTATCACCCGAAGGCGCAGATTATTCAGGCCTGGGGCAACCTCGACGATCCCGAGCAGGCGGGGCGCATGATCATCGACTGCAACATGAACCTGCCGCTGCTCTACTGGGCCAGCGAGCAGACCGGCGATCCGCGCTTCGCCGAGGTGGCAAAAGCGCACGTGCGCCAGGCAGCGCGCTATCTGGTGCGCCCGGACGCCTCATCCTGGCACACCTACTACATGGACCCGGTCAGCGGTGAGGCGCGCTTCGGCAACACCCAGCAGGGCTACGCCGATGACTCCTGCTGGTCGCGCGGCCAGGCGTGGGGCATCTATGGCTTCCTGCTGAGCTTTATCTATACCGGCGACAAGGAGATGGTGACGCTGTCGAAGAAGGTGGCGAACTACTTCCTCAACCGTCTGCCGGAGGATGGCGTCTGCCACTGGGATCTGGCGCTGCTCGGAACCGACGCGCTGCGCGATTCCTCATCAGCGGCCATCGCGGTGTGCGGCCTGCTGGAGTTGGTCAGCCACCTGCCGGTTACCGACCCGGATCGTGATACCTACCAGCAGTGGGCGGAGCATATTATGGATTCGCTTAACCGCGACTACCTGATTACGCCGGACGACAGCGGCACCGGGCTGCTGAAGCACAGCGTCTACCATCTGGCGAGCAACAAAGGCGTGGACGAGTGCTGTAGCTGGGGGGATTACTTCTACGTGGAAGCCCTGATGCGGATGACGGGGGTGTGGAAGCGTTACTGGTAGGGGATGGGCGCGATGGCAAGATGAGCGGTTTATGTCTGTCGGGCAAGGTTCCGTTCACCGGGACACCGCACTTCCCTGTTACTCAGGGCGCCCGTGAACGGGCAAAGGTGGCTCGCCGCCGCCCCCTTCGCAATCCCGGCTCCCGGCCAAAAAACCGGCCCTGCGGGCTTCCCTTGCCTCCGGCGTTTCGCTCCGGTCGGGCGCGATACCCCATCCCGGGGCTCGCGCCCTCTGGCGGTTCCCGACCGCCAGCCCGGACTCAACGCCTGCGCCGCGGCGGTTTTGATGCCGGAGGGATCCACGCTTCGGCTTATCCGTTCATGGTGGTAGTTCCAGACCGGGTAATCTTGCGCACCCGCCGTTTACCTTGCACCTACGGATTAGCGCCGTACCAGCAGCGTCAGCACTTCGTAGTGCGCAGTGTGCGGGAACATATCGAACAGCTGCACGCGCACCGCCTGATAGTCGGGCAAGTGGTCGATATCGTCGGCCATGCTGCGGGCATTGCAGCTGGAGTAGAGGATGTAGGGCGGTGCCATGCGGTTGAGGTATTCGCACAGCGCACGGCCAATGCCGCGGCGCGGCGGGTTAACCACCACCAGGTCCGGCGTCGCGTCCTGCGCGGTGGCAAACTGCGTGGAGTCCAGCGCCTGGAAGTGCACATCGTGCAGGCCCAGCATGGCTGCCGACTGGGTTGCGCTTGCGATGGCCTCTGGCGCAATCTCGATGCCGGTCAGCCGCATTTCCGACGTGGCGCAGTGCAGACCAAAGCCCCCCACCCCGCAGAACAGATCCCACATGTGCTTCACCGGCAGCGCCCGCACCCAGTCGCGTGCCGTGGCGTACAGCGCAGCGGCCACCACCGGGTTGGTCTGAAAGAAGCTCTGGGGCCGGATCCACAGCGGCACCCCGTTGAAGTTTTCGGCCAGCGAGCGCTGTTCGGTGAGCCAGATCTCCTGCTCGCCCTCCATGATCGCCATATGCACCGGCTGAATATTCGCGGTAATCACCCTGAGCTGCGGCAGTTCGGCCTGTAGCCCCGGCAGCGCGGCGCGCAGCTGCTCAAGCTTTGCCTCAGAGCGCAGCACAACGCGCAGCATCATCCCGCCATCCTGCTGGCTTTCGGTGAGCAGCAGATACTTCAGCTCGCCGCGCTTGCGCGCCACGTTGTAGGGCGTCAGGCCGGCGCGGGCGATAAAGGGTTTCAGGGCGGCAAACACCGGGGCAAACGAGGCCGGATAGAGCGGGCAGTCGGTGAGATCCACCGGCGTCCCGTCGCGGTGCAGCATACCGAACAGCGGTTTCTCCACGCTGCCGCTGACCACCATTTTCGCCTTGTTGCGAAACGCCTGTTCCGGCCCGCTGACCGGCGCGCACCACTGGTCCACCGGCACCTCAGCCAGCAGCTGATGCAGGTCGTTCATTTTGGCGGCGAGTTGGGCCTCCATCGGCTGTTCAATCCACTGACAGGAACGGCAGCGCCCGGCGTCATAGAGTGCGCAGTGCATAGCAAAAACCTAAACAAAAAAGCGGACGGGGATTTTAGCACGTCGCGGCATTACTGCAGCCGGAAAAAGCGTCGGCTCTCTTCGGGCATAAACAGCAGCAGCACCACCAGAATATCGGGCAGCTTTTGCATGATAAGGGAGGTGAAAATCTCGCGCGGCGTCTCGCCGGCGATGCTGAACAGTTCCGGGTAGCCAAAGCCGAGCGAGGCCGCGCCCAGATAGCCGGCGGCGATAATCTGGCTCACCATGTAGATCCAGCGTCCCCAGTTACGCCCTTTCATGATCACGAAAGCGCAGCGAAACTCGATGCACAGCAGCAGCAGGCTGGCGAGGAACACCAGCGTCAGGCTCCAGGTCTGCACGCTGCGGTGAACGAAATCGGACACCCCGCGCACGCCGAGCATGTTGAACAGCATAAAGAGATCGAGACAGCGGGTTGAGATGATAGCAATAGCCGCCACCTGCACCAGCGCAGGAGCGTTAATACGGGCATGTGACTGACGTTGCTTACTGAACCATTCCACGAGTTGTGCATCCCTTAAGCCAGGCCGGAATTACCCTGGGTGTCTCTACGCCGGGAGAGATATCGGGGCGAATTACCGCCCCGACTGCACATATTTGCAGACTTTCTGCGATTCAGCCATGTTTTGCGCGCTGGATATCACGCAGGCGCTGCTTTTCTGCGCGCGCCATGATCAACCACGCAATAAAACCAATCACGCCCACCACCCCAAGGATGATGGAGGCCAGGGCGTTGATCTCCGGATTGACCCCCATGCGCACGCTGGAGAATACCAGCATCGGCAAGGTGGTCGCGCCAGGCCCCGAGACAAAACTGGCGATCACCAGGTCGTCCAGCGACAGGGTAAACGCCAGCAGCCAGCCGGAAACCACCGCGGGCATGATCATCGGCAGGGTGATAACGAAGAACACCTTGAGGGGCGCCGCGCCCAGATCCATCGCCGCCTCTTCAATAGAGCGATCCAGCTCGCGCAGCCGCGAGTTGATCACCACCGCCACGTAGGCGGTACAGAAGGTGACGTGCGCCAGCCAGATGGTGAGCATGCCGCGCTCCGCCGGCCAGCCGATGGCGTGCCCGAGCGCGACAAACAGCAGCAGCAGCGACAGCCCGGTGATCACATCCGGCATCACCAGCGGGGCGGTGAGCATAAACGCAAAGCCGTTGGCGCCGCGAAAGCGCCCGAAGCGCACCATCACCACCGCCGCGATAGTCCCGAGTATCACCGCCATGGTGGCGGCACAGGCGGCAATGGTCAGGCTCAGCCCCACCGCGCTCATCATGGCGGTGTCGTGGAAGAGCTCGCTGTACCAGCGGGTTGACCACCCGGCCCACACCGTCACCAGCTTCGAGCTGTTAAAGGAGTAGATCACCAGCATTAGCATCGGCGCGTACAGGAAGGTGAAACCGAGCACCAGAATCAGGGTGCGCCACGGGGAGCGCACGACCGGTAAGTTATTCATCCGTTATCCCCCACGGTTTTGTTCTGATGCTTGTGGAACCACATGATCGGCACAATCAGCAGCAGCAGCATGACAATGGCGACCGCCGAGGCCACCGGCCAGTCACGGTTGTTGAAGAACTCCTGCCACAGCACGCGGCCAATCATGATACTGTCCGGGCCGCCCAGCAGCTCGGGGATGACAAACTCCCCGACCGCCGGGATAAACACCAGCATCGAGCCGGCGATAATCCCGCCCTTGGTCAGCGGCACGATGACGCTGAAAAAGGTTTTCAGCGGGCGAGCGCCGAGATCCAGCGAGGCCTCTACCAGCGAATAGTCAATGCGCGTCAGCGCGGTGTAGATGGGCAGCACCATAAACGGCAGATAGGCGTAGACGATCCCGATATAGACCGCGAGATTGGTATGCAGAATGGTCAGCGGCTCATCAATCACCCCAAGCCACAGCAGCACGTTGTTCAGCACACCGTTGTTTTTCAGGATGCCCATCCACGCGTACACGCGGATCAGGAAGGAGGTCCAGGAGGGCAGGATCACCAGCAGCAGCAGGATATTCCGGGTGGACGGCTTGCTGTGCGCCACCGCCCAGGCCAGCGGATAGCCGAGCGCGAGGCAGCACAGGGTCGAGATGCCCGCCACCTGCAGCGACTGCAGATAGGCTTCAATGTAGAGCGGATCGTCGGTGAGCTGAATGAAGTTGCCGAGGTTAAGCATGATGCTGAGCTGCCCGTCGGCCCACTCCACCAGATTGGTGTAGGGCGGTATCGCCCGCGCCATCTCCGCGAGGCTTATCTTAAAGACGATAAGAAACGGCAGCAGGAACAGCAGGATCAGCCACAGATACGGCAGCGCGATCACCAGCTTGCGGCCGTGCGCCATCTGTATGCGCGCCAGCCATAGCCGCATACCACCCGGCGGATGGGCGGCAGGCGGCGGTGCGTCATGACGGTCAAAGATACTCATCGCGCCCCCTTAAACGGTAAGAACCACACAGCTGTCGGCATCCCAGCACAGGCGCACTTCATCGCCCCAGGTCGGCTGGCCTTTGCGATAGCGGTGGTCGTTTTGCAGCTGGGCGCTGATCATCTGCCCGCCCTTGAGGCGCACGTGGTAGATCGACAGGTCGCCCAGGTAGGCGATATGCACCACTTCGCCGACGGCAAAGTTGTAGCCATCGGCCGGCGGCTCGTCGCACAGCATCACTTTTTCCGGGCGCAGCGCCACGAAGACCGGCACGTTGTCCATCACCGAGGCATCGGGATCGACCTTCAGCGGGTGAATCAGCCCCGGTGCGTCAATCACCAGACCATCCTCCTCGCGCGCCTTCAGCAGCCCTTCGAAGACGTTGACCGAGCCGATAAACTCCGCGCTGTAGCGGGTGGTCGGGTGCTCGTAGATCTCCTCCGGTTCGCCAATCTGCACGAACTTGCCGCGGTTCATGATGGCAATACGCCCGGCCATGGTCATGGCCTCTTCCTGATCGTGGGTCACCATCACGCAGGTCGCGCCTACGCGCTCCAGGATATCCACCACCTCAAGCTGCATCCGGTCGCGCAGTTTTTTATCCAGCGCGCCCATCGGCTCATCAAGCAGCAGCAGCTTGGGACGCTTGGCAAGACTGCGCGCCAGCGCCACGCGCTGCCGCTGACCGCCGGAGAGCTGGTGCGGCTTACGCTTTGCAAACTCCTGCATGTGGACCAGGCTCAGCATCTCGGCGACGCGCGCGGCGATGTCGGCTTTCGGCAGCCGATCCTGCTTCAGACCAAAAGCGATGTTCTGCTCCACCGTCATATGGGGAAACAGGGCGTAGGACTGGAACATCATATTGACCGGGCGCTGATAGGGCGGCACGTGCGCCAGATCGACGCCGTCGAGCACAATCTGCCCGGCGGTGGGCTGCTCAAAGCCTGCCAGCATGCGCAGCAGCGTCGATTTCCCGCAGCCCGATGCGCCCAGCAGGGCAAAGATTTCGCCTTTATAGATGGTCAAGCTGACGTCGTCCACGGCGTGCTGGCCGTCGAAGGATTTGGTCAGGTTGCGGATTTCCAGCAGCGGGGTCAGCGCTTTCGGGTTTTTCGCCTGTGGGCGGGGAATAGCGTCGTTCACTCGGTGTGATCTCCGGCAAAAGCGGTAAACCTGTGCGGCCCGGTTGCCGCACAAATGAGAGGACAGAGACCACTGGCCTCTGTCCATTCTGGGGCAGTCTGCCCTGCCCCGGTGCACGTGACGTACTGTAAACGCTTAGTTATTTGCCACTTTTAACTTTAGTCCACGCGCGGGTTCTCACGCGGTCTATTTTCGGCTCCTGCACCTTGAGCGTGAACATTTTGGCGCGCACGTCATCCGGCGGGTAGATGCCCGGATTGTTGCGCACTTCCGCGCTCACCAGCTCGGTTGCCGCTTTATTGCCGTTGGCGTAGAACACGTGGTCGCTGATGTGGGCGATCACGTCCGGACGCAGCAGGTAGTTGAGGAACTGGTACGCCTCTTCTTTGTTTTTGGCGTCAGCCGGCATGGCGAAGACGTCGAAGAACGCCAGCGCGCCCTCTTTCGGAATGCTGTAGGCCACGTTGACACCGTTCTTCGCTTCTTTCGCGCGGTTCGCCGCCTGCAGCACGTCACCCGCCCAGCCTACCGCCACGCAGATGTCGCCGTTGGCCAGATCGTTGATGTACTGGGAGGAGTGGAAGTAGCGAATGTTCGGACGCAGCTTGAGCAGCAGGTCGGTCGCCGGGCCGGTGTAGTCATCCGCCTTCATGCTGTTGGGATCTTTGCCCAGATAGTTCAGCACGGTGGCAAAAATCTCTTCCGGGGCGTCCAGGAAGGAGACGCCGCAGCTCTTCAGCTTTTCAAGGTTTTCCGGCTTAAGCACCAGATCCCAGCTGTTCACCGGCGCGTCGGCGCCCAGCGCGGCTTTAACCTTATCGACGTTGTACCCAATGCCGGTGGTCGCCCACAGGTACGGCATGGCGTATTTGTTATCCGGGTCGTGGCGGGCAATCAGCTTGAGCAGCTCCGGATCGAGGTCTTTCCAGTTCGGCAGTTTGCTTTTATCGAGCGGCTGGAATACGCCGGCGGTGAGCTGGCGCTCAAGGAAGCTTGCCGAGGGCACCACAAGGTCAAACCCGGTGCTGCCGGCCATCAGTTTGCCTTCCAGCACTTCGTTGGAGTCGAAAACGTCGTAGACCACCTTGATGCCGGTTTCCTTGGTGAAGTTAGCCACCGTGTCCGGCGCGATATAGTCAGACCAGTTATAGACGTGCAGCGTCTTTTGTTCAGCCGCAAGCGTGCTGGCAGAGAGGGCCATCAGTGCACCGGCAACCACACCCGACAACCATTTTTTACCTTGGGTGGACATATCTCTTTCCTTCTCATAAAGGGTAAAAGCCCGCTCGCCGGGCTAACACATCGCCTTCAGGGATATGCAATTTTCGTGCATATCTGCTCACTGCGCTAAAAAAAAGATAACCGCTGCTCTGCGGGGACGCCGCACCGTTTTCACAGCGAGCGCAAGAATAACTGTAGCCAGAGTTCGAGGCTATAGCCCGGATTAAAAAACGCCTTTTATCAATTTTTTATGCAGATTTTGTCTATGCGCCCGGCTGAAATGGCGCGATAGCCAGTGATTTACACTGTGAATAGCGGAGTAAGGCAGCATTAAAGCGTGTGTTACGCAGCCGCGATGGCAGCGACTGCGTGTAATTCAGGCAGGATCAGTGAAGAAAATGGTTATGCACTTCGCGCTGGCCCGCCTCGTCTTCTTCGGCGGTATACAGCAGATGATGGGCGCTGGCTTCGAGGATCACCATGGAGATCTGCTCTTCGCTCTGGCGCATAAAGGCGGCGAACTGCTCGGGGGTCACCCCGACCGAGGCGGATAACGACTGGCACACCACCAGCTTTGGCAGGTTGTCATCCTGGATATCCAGGAAAGCTTTAACCGTCAGCGACCCGGCGTTGATGGCCGAGAGATCGCAGGCCAGCGGCAGCAGCGCCGAGGGTTTGACCTCCGCCAGCGCCGAAAACAGGATCACGTCATCAACCAGATCGATTTTGGCGTCAAACACGCCGTCGAAGTTCTGCATGTGCGGCAGGTGCAGCGCCTGACAGGTATCGCACTCAAAAAAACTCACGCCAAGCGAGTCAAGCCAGCTACGCAGGGTGTCCAGAGAAGGGACGACAAGTGAGTCCATAACGCGTGATACCTCTACAACGATGTCAATAATCGGCATAGCTTACGCAAAAAGCGGGTCACATACCACGCTCGCGCAGCGAATAGCCCGTTAACCGCCGGTTTTCAGGCAAAAACCCGGTTGCGCCTGGCGCTCTGCCCACTTGATCATCAGCGTGGCGATATCAATGCCGGTGGTCTTCTCAATGCCTTCCAGCCCCGGCGACGCGTTGACCTCCATCACCAGCGGCCCCCGGCTGGCGCGCAGAATATCGACCCCGGCGACGTCAAGCCCGAGGGTCTGCGCCGCTTTGATGGCGATCGCCCGCTCCTGCGGCGTGATGTTGGCAATGCGCGCCACCCCACCGCGATGCAGGTTGGAGCGAAAATCGCCCTCTTTTGCCTGGCGCTCAATGGCCGCCACCACCTCGTCGCCCACCACCAGACAGCGAATGTCGCAGCCTTTCGCCTCTTTTATATACTCCTGCACCAGGATGTGGGCGTTGAGCCCGCGGAACGCGTCGATCACGCTCTCCGCCGCCTGACGAGTCTCCGCCAGCACCACACCGATCCCCTGGGTGCCCTCCACCAGCTTCACCACCAGCGGCGCGCCGCCGACCATCTCGATCAGATCGCTGGTGTCGTCCGGCGAGTGCGCAATGCCGGTCACCGGCAGATCGATACCCTCGCGCGCCAGCAGCTGCAGCGAGCGCAGCTTGTCCCGCGCCCGGGTAATGGCCACCGATTCGTTCAGCGGGTAGCTGCCCAGCACTTCAAACTGGCGCAGCACCGCGGTGCCATAAAAGGTAATGGCCGAGCCGATGCGCGGAATGACGATGTCGTAGTGCGGGAGCTGCCGTCCTTTGTAGTGCATCGAGGAGGAGAGCGGATTGATGTTCATATAGCAGGAGAGCGGGTCGAGAATATCCACCAGATGACCCCGGCGGGTGGCCGCTTCACGCAGATGCTTGCAGGACCAGAGCGTGCCGTCCCTGGACAGAATAGCGATTTTCACCCTTTACCTCACTGTAAAAGACCGAAAAAAACCTGCGTATCATACACGCCCCCTCGCAGGCCGCGAAGGGGCGTTTGCACAAGATAGCCCTGTTACGTCAGGGTTAGCGGGTGGCCCATCCCTGCTTGTGGAGATACTCCAGTATGAAGGGACGGCTCTCTTTAATGATAGTGCGACGGATATGGTCGCTCCAGGTATCGCGGCGGGTGTTGCTGCCACGGGTGAGATAGTACTCCGCCAGCTGGTCGTCGTACTGCGCCAGCAGGGCTTCATCCATCGGCTGATAGTGGTTCTCATGCACCAGCATCCCCGCCGGCATGCGCGGTTTCACTTGCGGGTTATCCGCCGGCCAGCCCATGCACATCCCGAACAGCGGCAGCACGTGTTTCGGCAGCTTCAGCAGCTCGGTCACCTCGTTAATGCTGTTACGGATCCCGCCGATGTATACCGCGCCAAGGCCCAGGGACTCTGCGGCGATCATGGCGTTTTGCCCCATCATGGCGGTATCCACCACCCCGAGCAGCAGCTGTTCGGCAAGGCCGAGCTGGGCATCGGGGCAGATTTGCTGGTTGCGGTTAAAATCGGCGCAGAACACCCAGAACTCGGCGGCCTTCGCAACATGCTCCTGACCGCCGGTCAGCGTGACCAGCTGCTGGCGCATCGCCGGATCGGTAATGCGGATAATAGAACTGGCCTGCAGAAAGCTTGAGCTGGAGGCCGATTGCGCTGCGGCGATAATCGCCTCCCGCTGCGCCTGGGTGACAGGCTCGTCAGTGTAGTGGCGAATGGAGCGGTGGGCGCAAAGCAGATCGATAGTCGGCGTCATCTCGTCTTTCCTTTAATTTCTCTCAGTACGGGGGTGTCACCGTTCGTGATGCGGCAAAATGCGACCGCTGTCACAGACAATGCAGCAGGGAGTATAGCGTGCTTCAGAAGGTGCGGGAGTGGCGAAACGAAGCCTGAGACCCGAATCACAGGCGCGGCGGCCCGTAATCCAGGGTACGGTCAGAGATGTTGACGGCGCTTCGCGCTGCGGTGAAAACGCAACAGCGAGCGAAAGAACAAGAAACACAGCGCGCCGAGCGCGCACCAGAAGACACCGCTGAACAGCCACGCCAGCTGCTGCCACACCGACCGCAGCGGCATTTGCCACAGGTGCATCATCACCAGGCAAACCGGCAACGCCAGTATCGCGCCCAGCAGCGGCGCGCTCAGGCGACGGTGCCGCGAGAAGTAGCTCGCCACGGCGCCTGGCACCACGAACAGCAGCAGACCCAGTTCAGGTACATCAGGGGTATTGAAAACCGCCTGGCCTTTAAGATGGAGTGAAACGCAGACCACAATAAAGAGTACGAAACAGCAAACCATACCTCCCCACCCTTTAATTCGCATCACTGTCATCCCCTCGAATATTCACGGTTTCGTACAACGCACAACCCAGGCGGCTGGCACCTGGAGAGATAAAGCGTGGCGGCACTCCATGCCTGAAAAAGGATTCAATTTGTTACTCTATTCTCGCTGGCTGTTAACCGTCGTTGCGATTAAACTAGCGGCGCTCGTCGATGTTGTCTGACGATATATTTTCGAATACAGGATTTTCTTATTTGGATCTATTGACCGGCAAAACATTAGCGTAAAAAACCACACCTTTCAACAGCTTACTGGTAAACAAGAAGTTAGCCTCCGTGAATATAAACGTCGCAGAATTGTTAAACGGGAATTACATACTGTTATTGTTTGTGGTACTGACCCTCGGTCTGTGCCTGGGTAAATTACGCCTGGGCTCGGTGCAACTGGGTAATTCCATTGGTGTTTTAGTCGTCTCTTTATTGCTCGGTCAGCAGCACTTTTCGATTAACACCGATGCGCTAAATCTGGGCTTTATGCTGTTTATTTTTTGTGTCGGCGTGGAAGCCGGGCCGAACTTTTTTTCTATTTTTTTCCGCGACGGCAAAAATTATTTAATGCTGGCGCTGGTGATGGTCGGCAGCGCGTTGCTGATTGCCCTGGGTCTCGGGAAGCTGTTTGGCTGGGATATCGGCCTCACCGCCGGGATGCTGGCCGGCTCAATGACCTCCACGCCGGTGCTGGTAGGGGCGGGTGACACGCTGCGCCATTCGGGCATGAATGAGAGCCAGCTGGCGCTGGCGCTCGACCACCTGAGCCTCGGCTACGCCCTCACCTATCTTATTGGCCTGGTCAGCCTGATTTTCGGCGCGCGCTACCTGCCAAAATTACAGCATCAGGATCTTCAAACCAGCGCCCAGCAGATCGCCCGCGAGCGCGGCCTCGACACCGACGCCAGCCGCAAAGTGTTTCTCCCGGTGATCCGCGCCTACCGCGTCGGGCCGGAGCTGGTGGCCTGGGCAGACGGGAAAAACCTGCGCGAGCTGGGCATCTACCGTCAGACCGGCTGCTACATCGAACGTATTCGCCGCAACGGCATTCTCGCCAACCCGGACGGGGACGCGGTACTGCAGCGCGGGGACGACATTTCGCTGGTCGGCTACCCGGACGCCCACGCCCGCCTCGACCCCAGCTTCCGCAACGGTAAAGAGGTGTTCGACCGCGACCTGCTCGACATGCGCATCGTCACCGAAGAGATTGTGGTGAAAAACCATAACGCGGTAGGCCGCCGCCTCGGCCAGCTCAAGCTCACCGACCACGGCTGCTTCCTGAACCGCGTGATCCGCAGCCAGATTGAGATGCCGATTGACGACAACATCGTGCTCAACAAGGGTGACGTGCTGCAGGTGAGCGGCGAAGCGCGCCGCGTAAAAACCGTTGCCGACCGCATCGGCTTTATCTCGATTCACAGCCAGGTCACCGACCTGCTGGCGTTCTGCGCGTTCTTTATCGTCGGGCTGATGATCGGCATGATCACCTTCGAGTTCAGCTCGTTCAGCTTCGGCATCGGGAACGCCGCCGGCCTGCTGTTCGCCGGGATCATGCTCGGCTTCCTGCGCGCCAACCACCCGACCTTCGGCTACATCCCGCAGGGCGCGCTGAATATGGTGAAAGAGTTTGGCCTGATGGTCTTTATGGCGGGCGTCGGCCTCAGCGCCGGGGCGGGCATCACCCACAGCCTCGGCGCGGTCGGCGGCCAGATGCTGATTGCCGGGCTTATCGTCAGCCTGCTGCCGGTGGTCATCAGCTTCCTGTTCGGCGCCTGGGTGCTGCGCATGAACCGCGCCCTGCTGTTTGGTGCACTGATGGGAGCACGCACCTGCGCCCCGGCGATGGAGATCATCAGCGATACGGCGCGCAGCAACATCCCGGCGCTGGGCTATGCCGGTACCTACGCCATCGCCAACGTACTGCTGACCCTGGCGGGGAGTATGATCATCATTTTCTGGCCGGGGCTGGGGTTGTGACAGGGGTCATTGAAAAGCAGGAAAAATTATTTTTCGCAACCCGCGAACTTTTTTCCCGGGCGCCAGTCTGAATTAGTGCCACTGCTTTTCTTTGATGTCCCCAATTTGTGGAGCCCATCAACCCCGCCGTTTTGGTTCAAGGTTGATGGGTTTTTTATTGGGTGCGATTTGAGGGTCCTTTCGAATCAGCCGCTTACTTACCAGCTAAAACCTATCGCGAAGCCTTCGCAGCTTCCTTGTGACTGATTGTTTCACTTTCCCTCTCCTTAAAGTTATCCCCTCCAGTCGACAAACGACCGCACGTAGAACCAGGAGGACGTGAACAACATCCGTCAGTCCATGAAAAGTGCCACAGGACCGGGCTGCTTCCGTAACCTGTTCATGTACTCGCCCAACGGCAAGAAAGATGGGTTTCAGATCATTCCACAGTCAGAGGTGACGGCGAAGGATAAATTTCTGAACATCAAGAACGTCAGCCGGGGTGATGTGATGGCAGCGCATCGCGTTCCGGCGCAAATGAGGGGGATTATGACGAGTAATGTTGAGGGGATGGAGTTGGGGATGTAGAGAAGGCCAGTAAAGTTTTTTATTAGAAATGAATTGCGACCACTTCAAAGCAGGTTTGAGGAATGAAATGGCTGGTTAGATGATGAAATAATAACTTTCCAGCCATATGCTTATAGTGAGTAAATACATCTCAAAAGATAAATATTTTTTTATTTCCATTAAGGAATTGTCGCGATAGTATCACCATTACTCATTCGTAATGGTGATATACGCTCAAACTGCCATCTTGGTATCCTATCACTCTCTTCCAGTTTTTTGACATGAACTTTCAGTTCTTCTGGGGTTTGAACTCCAAGCAATGATTTTATCCTAGAGAAATAATTCTTCGACACTGCTTTTGCAAAAATTTCAAATGGGAAATAACCTTTTGCATAAAGTAACGTTACTGGCCACCAGAATGAATACGAATCTTGATAAATAATGGTAGATCGGAGGTAGCATAAAAAGTCAGCTTGATGTAAATCAACACAATTTATCGGCAATGAGTGACATCTCTCGTTTAAAAGATCTGAATGTAATGAGAGTCGGCCAAGTTTTTTTGAATCATTCCGCCACTGAAGAATTGTGACATGCTCCCGTATTGCGGTATAAGCAGTTAAAGGTTCGTCATGACGAGCCAACCTGCCAGAGACATAATACCCTTCAAATAAACCAAGACAGTCTTCAAAAAGTTCATTTTTAAGTAATGCAGCTATAGAATATAAGTACAACTCATGAACAATAAACTTATAATTGTCGAAATCATCACTATTGTATGCATTGGCTTTTTGCAGTGGGCAATAATAATTCAAAACATGTTCGAAAAAGGAGTGCAGCCTTTTAATATAGCCACCACTCATATTATATCTTGCTGCTAAAAATATCAAATTAACAAATTCATTTCTTGCCGGAATAAACGATTCAATATTTTTAAGAAAAGCTTCATCGGGCTCATCTTGGTCAGAGATATGAAAGCGGATTCTTTCTAAATTATCTGCCAACACCGATAAATACTCATCAAAACATCCTACAGCTGTTGGCTTTCCATTACGAATGGCATCCATGGCACGTGAGTAGTATGCAGAGGTCCCTAAGGATACATCGGGAGACTCATCAAGGAATGAAGGTTTTTTCCCAATTTCTGGTTTAATAAATATAGGTTTATCGAAAATCCATCTGAGTATCTTTTCTAAACCATCAGATTTTGAATTTTGATCGGTCATATCAATAAAAAGCCTTCCTCTATAAAAGGTTGGAACGTAATATTGACCTTGCTCATCTTTTTCAGTAACCACTACTACAAATTTCGTTTGATCAGCTGAAGAGTAAACTTCAGGAGATATTATTTGTGTTTCAGTTCCAACGCCACCCTTTCGGTCATTTGCTTTCTGAGAGTATCCTTTATCGCTAATAATTAGGACTTTATTGATACTTTTATCATTCACCATGCTTTCCATGAATGAAAAAGAGTCCTGACCATTCCGAAGACACCATTTATCGATTATAACATCCACGCCAGAGCTGACTAAGTCCTCGGCTAATTGTATTACAAAATCTTCATGCTCAGGTGTAGTCCAACTATAAGATATAAAAAGTTTCGGTGGTTGAGTTTCCATATTCACTCCAATTAATATTTTTATATATATCACGAAGAAAAAATAAGAATAGCAGCATCATCTTCGACTGATGCTCCAACCTAAGATCGGCACATATGTTATACGCCAACACAAGTGTCACGTCTATGAATGAGAAACCTTTTCATACTTCAAATTAACATGCTAGCGCGCTCGTATCCCCACTATGCCTGCCCGCTTTATGTTGTGATGTTCATTCACCAGCAATACATGAGCATTAACATGCTAGTCCTCCCAGCAAAAATGAGCCTCAGACGCTCATGAGATTTCATGCAGCATAGACGAGCACTGCTGATAGGCTGAACAGCATCAGTTTAAAATTCGCTTGGACTTCAGCCTTACAATAGCAACGGGCGGCCTACCGCAACAAGCAAGCGTCTGAAGGGAAACTAGCTTTCGTCATCAATGCATCTCTTAGCTCTTGAAAAAATCCAACATGAAAATTGCTGAAAATTTATATTCGGTTAGGTATGATTCTGACTTACTTAAGATGACAAGCGAAAATGAACATGCCTATATTATTTTTTATATTCATCGGAATACTGACGGCAATTTTTTGGGAGGATGTCAGCAAGAATATAGCTATTATAGGCAGCCTATCTACAGCTTTAGCCTTTATGGCAACAGCATGGGCTGCGTTAGAAGCAAGAGCGAGTGCTAAAGCTGCATTGAAAGCAGTCGAAATCACAGCCAACTCATTACTCGAAACGAAAAAAAGCTCTTTTAAACAATGGCTTGAACTTTTATTTGAGCAACATGACTCACTTTATGACGAGGTAAAAAAGGAATTAGGTTCCGATAGCGTTTTAAAGGCAAAAATAGACATGAATCTTGCAAACGCCTTTTATTACGCACTAACAAAAAAACCGACCCTAATTAAATATGTAAACCTTATAATCTCCATACTCAATTATATAGATCAAGAGTTCTATAAAAATACCATTAATATCGATGAAAGAAAAAAGTACGTAGAGCAATTAAGTCACAGAATTGACTCGAATGTTAAACTGGCAATTGCAATTCTTGGCTTACGGATCGATAACAATAGAACATTCAATCAAGATAAGCTCTACTTACTGTTGACAAAATATGACTTTTTCGAAAACGAACCATTCTTCGATAAAACATTTGAACAAATAAATAGTCTTGAGCACTATATTACAGTCACATTCAACAACGAATATAGATCCACTATTGAAAACTATGTAAACCTGATGATTCAAGAAAGAGAAAGCGGCATATCAATCCCAATTAAAAACAATGATTCAAATCGGTATCAAAGATTAAATTTTGTTATATACTGGGCATATAAAAACATTTGCGGAGACATTATTAGAAAGGCCTTTAATGAGCTTCCCGTGTTTATGAGAAATTATATTGAATACAGAACTGAGAATGCACCAGAAGAAATCAAAAAAATAATTAGTGGTGCCTCTAATCTGATCGGCTGCACCATAGATGTCTCTCCATCGAAAACAATAACATTACGAAACGAAAGGCATTTAGTTCATTTGGTTCATTTTTACTTTAAAAAAAGAGATAAAATTTCTGCACGTACCACATTAATTTCTTGCTCATCGTCTAGTATTTACTTGGATCAACTTGTTACGAAAATGGAGGATTATAAACTAAACATTTCTTTTTTAAAGCTAAAAGATGAATCAGAAAAAAGTAAAGTTATTGATAATATTATTATAATTGTAGAAGAATTGATAAATGGCTATCAGTCCAGCCTTGATAAATACATACCACAAAAATATGCAATTAAGCAAAACACAACACAAAACTTGCAAGCATAATAAAATATTATTATCTATTTGATATATAATAACGTCAAGCTGGTTCATTACTAAACAATAGTCTTTATAGCGAATTCATCATTCCGCTTCTTGTTAGAAGCGGATATTTTTTTGATGAAGATATCGGAACTTGTTAAAAATGGGCAAACTATTTTTTAACTATGATATTAGATCAAAGATTAAAATCATCATTCCATTGCTCTACTCAGGTGAATAGCAATAAATAATGCATATTGCCTAGAAGCAAAATATATTCTCTAGTTCAAGTCAAGAAAAACTCATCGTACATGTAGCTCAACCAGTAGTTCCCCTCATTTTTTCGTGACACTAAAATAACACCCAGCTTCAGGAATAAAATTTTTTTAGCCCTTCACCTAAGTAAACGATTTAATAATTAACACCTCACCCGACTCTTAGTTCAACATTCCTGACGCAAGAATCAAGTTCTCGCGCCAGTAGCGTTCCTGCTGCTAACAGGAAATATCCGTTGAACGATTGTATTCATAAGCACGTATCTTGGCCATCAGTTCATCCGATAACTCAGAAACCCACTGAATATCCAGCCGCTTTTCTACGTCATCACACTCACTTGCCGCTACAAGCTTGATAAAAAATCAATGCGCTGGAGCTTCAACGACTCCAGAAAATAGTCCTGCATCTTCTCTCCTAACGATACTGCCTGATAAATAAATATTATATATCAAATACTTATATACACAGCATCGAAAAAATTTCCGGATGTAAAATCCTTTTTCGCTTTCAATGAGATACTTCTGAGATAATGCAATAATCACCAGCCTGGCGGCTATTCAGTAATACCAATGCCACCATTTGTCATCTTCCTGCAATCGCTGGTTTCGGTAGAACAAGCGCAGTCCGACCCCGGATGGGATACTGCCTCCACGCATAAGCAGATCCACTTCTGCATCACTCGCTTCAAACCCTTTGGACCTCAATTCAGCATCGAGCTGCTGGCGCTGCTGATCAGTAATTTTCTGTTAAAAACCTTTCCGCCGCTTCGGTTTTACTAGCCTCAGCCGGGCTGTCAGCTCCCAGCGTTCTTTCACGCTCAGATTATGGAGATCCGGCAACGCCTCCGGCTCTCTGGTTTCAGGTAATTCGCCCCCTGCCTGGTTCAAATTTTCAACGGGGGGACAGTTATTGCCACGAGCCCAAGGGGCGCAAGCGCCCTGGTCGGCTGTCGCCTCCTGAAGGCAACGGCTTTACGAACCATTTTCCACTTCACTGCATGGGTGCAGATCCGGCCCTTAAAGATCGAGGACCAGATGCCATAAACACGAATACCGTGTTCGCTTGCGCGCTCGACCCGTCGTTAAACTCATTCGCAGTTCTGCCAAGGTGATGTTTACGGAGAAGCAGGACGATGCATTGCTTCATGATGTAGGTGGCAAAACAGTCAGCATCAGATACGACTAGCACAGCATCCAGACGCGGGTTTTCCAGTACCGGAGCGCCTGCCTTCTTGCCGGCCAACAAGTGCGGCATTTGCCTGTACTCCTTCACATGCTGCTGTAGTTTCTGGCATTCAGCCCTGTTATGCCAAACCCTTTACAACTGCCAGCAGCACCTGATTGCATACACAGTAATCTCTCGCTGGAAGCATGACAGGCAAAATTGGCCTGCCTGCACGCTCAGCTAATCAAACAGCCACTCCCCTGCACGTGCAGATTCAAGATACATGGCCAGAGTGAGCGGTTTTTTATCTGGGTTACGTGGGCTTGGGGAGAAAAGCGAGGGCGATTTCCAGGGGTAGTAATTATCAAGCGCGAAACGGGCAGAGTTAACCGAAAACGCAGCGAAGAATTTTTCAGACATGGACGCGATATCATCCGCCTCAAAGTAATCCTGCAAAGTCGCATCTTGCTCAATGTCTATTTTTCTTAACAGGCTTGTTACCAGCGGCAATTCGCTTTTGATAAAATTCACTATCACGTCAACATCTGCTGTGCTTACCATATTTTATCCTCGTATCGAGCAATGACATTATACTTCTGGACTGTTCTGTAGCTTATGGCCACTACATCGCTGGCAAGGATTACCCATCCGACTACTGGAATCGTACGTCCAATAAATGCGCCCAAATGATTAACCCAGAATATTTGTAGACCTCGCATAGAAAATGAGCGGCGAGTTAACGTTGGCAATACGCGGCTTTTGAATTTATAAGATATGTGCTTCCGAAAAAATAGTGAAGCATGAGAGGTGCCCGGAGTAGCGTTTGCGGGTTTTCCCGGAACATCTATAGCGTTATCCCCTAATATCAGTGCCATTACAGCCATGATGTCCTCAACACCGAGTTGTTTTTCAGTCTCATCGATTAAGATCCAGAAAAGCAATTCATAAGCAGTAAGATTTGAAAGGCCATTGAAATAATAGGTGTCGTTTAACTCTTCTACTGTATCCATCAGATTAGATCCCATACTAATTATAAGGCTACCATCCTGGCTCCTGATAATCCCCCAGTCCACTAGCCCATTTCTGCATTTTCAACCGCATCGTATAAAAAGCCACCCGCCCTCACTCATGACGTGTACCGCCAGCGGACGATTTTTACCCGATCTGCTTGCATGCGCCTGCCTTTCACGTTAAATCCCCTTTTCTGCCCAACATCCTTCGCATTTCACGTGCACAATAGCCGCCGGGCTTCTATGAGCAGAGTCGCATTTCATTCCCGCAAAACGTATTTTCAGATTTAGACAGATGAAAATTGGGTGGTTTTCAGGAATAATCCGCGACGCACGCGCAGGCTCAAACAGAACGAGAAAGAGGATATAAAAATCAGTTACTTATTTGGATTGCTGTTTGCATTATCCAGCAAAAGTGCCGCGCTGCGAGAGTTCTGGCGCATTGAAATTATTCGTCAGCCGGCGTTCAGCTGGCGTCGCCTGTACACACACAGTCGTAACCGCCGCCGCAACTTCTTATTGTGGTGGCGTCTGGCGAGCGAGATGTATACCCGGGGCAACAAAGCGCAGCGTAAAGCGGCAAAGCAGATCAACGATCGTATTAAAGCGCGTTTCACCACCGACATCGGGCTGGATGCGCGGATTGGCGCCGGGTTGCACATTCCCCACCACACGGGTGTGGTTATCTCTGACAAGGCGCGCATCGGCAAAAATCTGGTTATCCGGCAGAACACCACCATCGGGGTGGTGAAAAGCATGACGCCGGAGCAGCTCATCACGCTTGGCGACAACGTGGATATCGGCGCCAACAGCTGCATCATCGGCGCGGTAAACATCGGCGATAACGTCACTCTCGGCGCGATGTCCTTTGTGAATCAGGATATTCCCGCTAACAGCGTGTTTATTACCCGCAAAACCTCGCAGATCCTGCTTAAACCCGCTGAGTAGTCGGGGCAGCGATGCGCGCGACCATCTCGCGTATCGCCTCCCGGCTGAGCGGCGTCGGGTCCACCACATAGTGCAGCGTCATCCCTTCAATAAATGCATCCAGCGCACGCGCGGTAGGTGCGTCAAACCACTGCTCCAGCGTCTGCTGGCTGCGGCACATCCAGCGCTGCATGATGCTGGTCAGCGCCGGGCGGCAGCTGGCAAACGCATAGAGCTGATACATCAGCGCCTGATTGCGCGCGGTGGTTATCTGCCCGCCGGCGATTAATCCGGTGATGGCATCGCAGGCCTGCTCCGCGCTGTCGACGCCCTCAAAGCCCGCCTGATACTGAGCCGACATCGCAAGCGTAAAGCGGGTAAAAGCCTCCTCAAGCAGCACCTCCAGCCCCGAAAAGTAGTAGGTCAGCGAGCCAAGCGGCACACCGGCGCAGGCGGCGATTTTACGGTAGGTGATGTTACTGATGCCGTGTTCCGCCACAGCTTCCAGCGTTTTCTCCAGAATGAGTTCTCGCCTGTTCGGGGTGTTATCGAATTTTGTCGCCATAATTATTGATTACGCTCCTGAGCAGCAATGTGTACAAATGTACACATCGTTGCTAGTGTTGTCTCATCTTTTCAGAAACGGGTTTTACTATGTCGACACAGGATATGTCCGCTCATGCGTTGCGGCGCCGCTGTTGGGCGCTGTTTGCCTTCTTCTTTATGCCCGGGATGCTGCTTGCCTCCTGGGCCAGCCGCACGCCAGCCATTCGTGACCTGCTGGAAGTCTCCACCGCCGGGATGGGGATCGTGCTGTTTGGTCTGTCGGTCGGGTCGATGAGCGGGGTGCTCTGTTCGGGCAAGCTGGTGAAGCGCTTTGGCACGAAGAAGGTGATCCGCACCGGGATGCTGATGTCGATTATCGGGATGCTGGTGATGAGCATTGCGCTGGTACCCGGCTCGCCGGTGATGTTTGCGCTCGGTCTGGCGCTTTTCGGCGGGGGGCTTGGCTCGGCGGAAGTGGCGATGAACGTAGAGGGCGCCATCGTCGAGAAAGCGATGGGCAAAACCCTGCTGCCGATGATGCATGGCTTTTTCAGCCTCGGGACGCTGGCGGGCGCGGGCGTCGGCATGACGCTAAGCGCGTTACAGTTTAGCGCGGCCTGGCACGTCGGACTTGCCGCCGCGCTGGCGATCGTGCCGGTGTTTATCGCTATCGCGGCCATTCCCCAGGGCGTGGGCAAGGATGGGCAGGAAGAGCCCGCCTCCCACGGCCACCCTGCCCGCCCCTTCTGGCGCGACGGCCAGCTGATGCTGATCGGTCTTATCGTGCTGGCGATGGCGTTTGCCGAAGGCTCGGCTAACGACTGGCTGCCACTACTGATGGTCGACGGTCATGGCTTCACGCCCGCCTCCGGGTCACTGATCTATACCGGGTTTACCCTGGGGATGACGCTCGGACGCTTCTGCGGCGGCTGGTTTATCGATCGCTACAGCCGCGTGGCGGTGGTGCGCGCCAGCGCCCTGATGGGCGCGCTGGGCATTGGGCTTATCATCTTTGTCGACAGCAGCTGGCTGGCAGGGGTATCAGTGATCCTCTGGGGTCTGGGCGCCTCGCTGGGCTTCCCGCTGACCATTTCAGCGGCCAGCGATACCGGCCCGGACGCACCGACCCGCGTCAGCGTGGTCGCCACCACTGGCTACGTGGCTTTCCTGGTGGGACCGCCGCTGCTGGGTTTCCTCGGCGAACACTACGGGCTGCGCAACGCCATGCTGGTGGTGCTGGCCTTTATGATTACCGCCGCGCTGGTGGCGAAAGCCGTGGCGCGTAAACCCAATTCTGAACACAACACCACAACGGAGGCCTGCTGATGGCTGTGAAACTGATCGCCGTCGACATGGATGGCACCTTTCTTAACGATCAAAAAAGCTATAACCGTGCGCGCTTTCTGAAGCAGTACGAACGCATGAAGGAGCAGGAGATCCGCTTCGTGGTCGCCAGCGGTAACCAGTATTACCAGCTGATCTCTTTCTTCCCGGAGATCGCCCACGAGATTTCGTTTGTCTCGGAAAACGGCGGCTGGGTGGTCAGCGAGGGGCGGGACGTGTTTAACGGCGAGCTGACCCCCGAAGAGGTGCAGACCGTGCTCGACCATCTCCAGACGCTGCCCTGGGTGCAGGTGATCACCTGCGGTAAACACAGCGGGTACACCCTCGCCAGCTATGACGATGCGTTTAAGCGCATGGCGTCGCATTACTACCATCGTCTGGAAATGGTAGAGAGCTTCGAGAATATCAACGACATCTTCTTCAAGTTCGCGCTTAACCTGCCGGACGACGAGCTGCTGAAAACCATGGACGACCTGACAACGGCTCTGGAGGGCATCGTGGTGCCGGTCTCCAGCGGTCACGGCTCCATTGACCTCATCATTCCCGGCGTGCACAAGGCTAACGGTCTGCGCCTGCTGCAGGAACAGTGGGGTATTCGCGATGAAGAGGTGGTGACCTTTGGCGACGGTGGGAACGATGTGGAGATGCTGCGCCAGGCGGGATACGGGTTTGCGATGCGCAACGCCCCGGATCGCATCAAGGCGGTAGCGCCGTATCAGGCGCCCTCCAATAACGACGAGGGCGTGCTGGAGATTATCGATCAGATCCTCGACGGCAAGCCGCCGTTCGACCGGTAAGTGATGCGGTTCGTTGCCCCAGCCACACCGATGCTGCATTTTAGGGGAAACGCCGGGATTTTGGTCCCCGGAGGGGCGCCAAACCCGGTGGTCGCCCCGTGTATCTCAGGCTGACCGCTGCAACGACCCCTTCGCCTTACTGAGGCTATAAGCCGCCGTTCGACCGGTAAGCGATGCGGTTCGTTGCCCCAGCCATACCGATGCTGCACTTTAGGGGAAACA
>NZ_AWFZ01000028.1:646664-702427 GCF_000463155.2 Siccibacter turicensis LMG 23730
TGTATCTCGGGCTGACCGCTGCAACGAACCCTTCGCCTGACTGAGGCTCTAAGCCGCCGTTCGACCGGTAAGCGATGCGGTTCGTTGCCCCAGCCATACCGATGCTGCACTTTAGGGGAAACACCGGGATTTTGGTCCCCGGAGGGGCGCCAAACCCGGTGGTCGCCCCGGGTATCTCGGGCTGACCGCTGCAACGAACCCTTCGCCTGACTGAGGCTGTAAGCCGCCGTTCGACCGGTAAGCGATGCGGTTCGTTGCCCCAGCCACACCGATGCTGCATTTTAGGGGAAACGCCGGGGTTTTGGTCCCCGGAGGGGCGCCAAACCCGGTGGTCGCCCCGTGTATCTCGGGCTGACCACTGCAACGACCCCTTTCTTTACTGCGGCTGTAAGCCGCTTCCCACCTGTTTGTCGCGCAGGAAGATCACCATCAGCCCAAGCCAGATAATGCCGCAGGCCAGGTTAAACAGGCTGAACAGCCCGTTGCCGCCGCCCACCCAGGCGTGTTTGCTCACCTCAATCCCGACGGTAAAGATCAGCATCTGGAGCATCCCCATCGCCGCCGATACCGTACCTTTACTCATGTCGCTGGCGAACAGCGTCAGGCGCACCAGGCCGGCGTTGGCAAGCCCGATGCCGAAAGCGTAAAGGCTCAGCCCGGCGGTCATCCACAGATAGGCATGGGCGGAAAAGACGGTGGCGAACGCCGCCAGCACCAGGCCCAGCACGATAGGGCCGCCGCCAAGGATAATCAGCGCGCGCACCGTGCGGCGCGACGTCAAGCGCGCCAGCAGCAGGTTACCGGCGATCAACGCCCCGAAAATCGGCACCTGTAGCAGACCATACTCATAGGTGGTCAGCCCCTCGCCGCTGATGATGATCACCGGCGACTGAGCAATCCACGCCAGCAGCGGCAGGCTGACAAAACCAATGGCCAGCGACCCGGCCACAAAGCGGATGTTTTTCAACACCAGCTTGTAGTCGCGCCACAGCTCTTTCATCGACAGCGTCTCGCCAAGCCGCGTCGCGGTTTCCGGCATCGCTTTCGCCAGTCCGTAGAAGGAGATCGCCGCCAGCACCGCAAACAGTACAAACATCATCTCCCACGGCGCGACGTGTATCCAGGCCGCGCCGACCAGCGGCCCAAGCAGCGGCGCAATCAGCGCCACGTTCGCCATCAGCGCGGTGATCTTGATACACACCGCCTCCTCAAACGACTCCTGGATTGCCGCATAGCCCACGGCGCCAATAAAGCACAGGCTGATCCCCTGCAGGAAGCGCAGCGCGGTGAACTGCTCGATGTTCTGCGCCAGCAGCGTGGCAAGACAGGTCACCATAAACCACAGCACCCCGGCGAGCATTACCGGACGACGGCCAATACGGTCCGACAGCGGCCCGAGCAGCCACTGCAAAAACATGCCGCCCGCGAGGTAGGCGGTCATCGAGGTTGGCACCCATTCGACGCCGGCCTGGTACTGCTCCACCACGGTCAGCATGCCGGGCTGGATCATATCGTTGCCGATATAGGTTGAGAATTCATACAGCACCAGACACAGCGGGAACAGCAGCGCCTGACGCCCAAGACGTTTTGCAGACAGGTGTTTGTTTTCCATATCGACTCTTTATCCACGATTTCGCGCAGAGTGTAATGAAATGGCCGTCACAGCGATACTACATTGTGGTCGATTTCAGCCTTTCTCGCCGCGGTTTCCTCGCGGTTCAGGTTTCGTTAAGCCGGGCGCGGTAGGCTTGCTGCGTGGGCGACGACAACACCCCCTAACCGGTTGTTTTCGCATTGCCTTCAGGCAAACCAGGACAATGCTGGTTTTACCCGCTGCGGCAGGCTTTTATGCTTAACGACTTTCACTCCCGCCGCGCGGGATGCACGTGTTCACCCGAAATGGGCTGACGGGTACGGCTGGAGCTGTACCCGGCGACAGGGCTTCCCTGTTCGCCGTTTTATCTGGAGATCGGTTCACGATGTTGGAAAGCCTTAACCACACGCTGTTTTACCTGTTGAATGCTACGCCGTCCTCGCCGGCGTGGACGATCCGCTTCGCTACCTGGGTTGCCCAGGATCTGATTATCGTCGCACCGCTGCTGGTTGTGGCGCTCTGGCTGTGGGGACCGCGTCGTCAGGTTCCCCAGCAGCGCGTCATGGTGATGAAAACGGCCCTGGCGCTGTTGGCCAGCGTAGCGCTCTCCTGGACGCTGGGTCAGCTTTATCCCCATGACCGCCCGTTCGTTGAAGGGGTCGGCTACCAGTTCCTGCACCATGCCCCGGACTACTCCTACCCCAGCGACCACGGCACCGTGATCTTCACCTTCGCCGTGGCGTTCCTGTGCTGGCACCGCCTGTGGTCGGGCGTACTGATGAGCGCGGTCGCGCTGCTGATCGCCTGGTCGCGGGTCTATCTGGGGGTGCACTGGCCGCTGGATATGCTGGGCGGACTGTTGGTAGGGATGGTGGCGTGTCTGGCCGCGCAGATGTTCTGGAATTACGCCGGAGAAGCGATTGGCCAGCTGGCGCTACGCATTTACCGCATCTGCTTCGCTCTCCCTATCCGCAAGGGCTGGGTGCGTGACTAACCCCGGCGCGCCGGGTAAGATGGCCGGCTGAGGCAGGCAGCGTTACCCCGATTCCGGGGGCGCTATGCCTGCGCTAACCCAGCGTGAGGCATCATGGAAACACGGCGCGACGAGCGAATCAGCCAGCTCATTCAGGCGTTAAAACGCAGCGATAAACTTCACCTGAAAGAGGCCGCCGCCCTGCTCGGCGTCTCAGAAATGACCATCCGTCGCGATCTTAACGCCCACAGTGCGCCGGTGGTGCTGCTCGGCGGCTACATCGTGCTGGAGCCGCGCAGCGCGTCCAGCCACTACCTGCTCAGCGATGAAAAGACCCGTTTTGTTGAGGAGAAGCGCCGCGCCGCCGTGCGCGCTGCCGCGCTGGTGCGCCCGCATCAGACGCTGTTTTTTGACTGCGGTACCACCACGCCGTGGATCATCGCCGCGCTCGACAACGAACTGCCCTTCACCGGCATCTGCTACTCGCTGAACACCTTCCTGGCGCTGCAGGAGAAACCGCACTGCCGGGTGATCCTGTGCGGCGGTGAGTTTCACGCCAGCAACGCGATTTTCAAGCCGCTGAACTTTCACGAAACGCTGCGCAACCTCTGCCCGGATATCGCCTTCTTCTCTGCCGCCGGAATCACCCCGCGTCAGGGCGTGACCTGCTTCAATCTGGATGAGCTTCCGGTGAAGCACTGGGCGCTGGAGAGCGCCCGGCAGCACGTGCTGGTGGTGGATAACAGCAAGTTTGGCAAAATACGTCCGGCCCGCATGGGACCGGTGAGCGCGTTCAGCCTCATCGTCACGGACCAGCGTCCGGACGATGAGTTTGCGGCATTCGCCGCGCAGGAAAAGGTCGAACTGCTCTGGTAGCGCGGGCTATCAGGAGAAGAAACCACCGAACCACTGGTGGAACTTAAGCAACACCATGTCCCAGATACGGCTAAAGAAGCTGCCCTCTTCGACGGCCTCCATCACCACCAGCGGATGCTGCTCGATGGTTTTTCCGTCGAGCTGATAATCGATACGCCCTACCACCTGTCCCTTTTTCAACGGCGCGGTAAGCTGCGGATTGTCCAGCGTGAAGCTGGCTTTCAGCTTCGCCAGCTGTCCGCGCGGAATGGTGATGGCCGTGTTATCCCCGGCGCCGAGCTTCACCTCCGGCGTATTACCGAACCACACCCGCTGCGACACAAAGGTGCTGCCGGGTTTGATCGGGCTGACGGTTTCATAGAAGCGGAAACCCCAGGTGAGCAGCGATTCGGACTCGCGGAAGCGAATGGCATCGGTTTTGGTTCCCAGCACCACCGAAATCAGGCGCATATCGCCTGAGGTTGCCGAGGCGACAAGGTTATAGCCCGCCCCCGCCGTGGTGCCGGTTTTCATCCCGTCGACGTTAAGATTGCTGCTCCACAACAGGCGATTGCGGTTAGGCTGTCGGATATTATTGAAAGTAAACGATTTTTCTTTATGAATGGCGTACTCTTCCGGCACGTCGCGGATCATCGCCTGGGCCAGCTTCGCCATATCCCGCGCGGTGCTGTACTGCCCCGGCGCGTCCAGGCCGTGTACCGTTTTAAAGGTGGTGCTGGTCAGGCCGAGCTGACGCGCGTAGCCGTTCATCAGACCGATAAACGAATCCTGACTGCCCGCCACATAGTCGGCGATCGCGATACTGGCGTCGTTGCCGGACTGAATGATCACGCCCTTGTTGAGATCGGCGACCGACACCTGGTCGCCAGGCTTCAGGAACATCAGCGACGAGCCACGCAGCGCCGGGTTGCCGGTGGCCCAGGCGTCTTTCCCGACGGTTACCATATCATCCAGGTGAATCTTTCCTGACTTCAGCGCGTGGCCCACCACGTAGCTGGTCATCAGCTTGGTCAGGCTGGCCGGATCGAGTTTTTCATCGGCATTGCCTTCGGCCAGCACTTTGCCGCTGGCGTAGTCCATTAATATCCAGGCGCGGGCGTCAAGCTGCGGTGGCGCAGGCGGCTCGGCGGCCTGCACTGCCGGAACGATGCCCAGCAGCAGTATGCCCGAGGCGGCTGCGCGCCTGAAGGTTGAAAAACACGTGAAAAAAGTCATAGATACCACCCGAGGTCCGTTCCAAAAATCAATACAAATCACTTAATTAGACTGAAGGCTGAGTAAACCGCACAAATTGCGCCGGGGAAACAGCGGGGACGTAAAGTTTTTAAAGTTTATGCCATGACGTTTAAACACAGCCTCCACGTCGCCGGGTTTTTCAGCAACATTTGCATCTTTTCCATTATTGGCTGACGATGCAGGGAGTCAACCTGCGCTTAAGGAGCCGCTGATGATTACCGTCTGGGGTCGCGATAATTCGACCAATGTGAAGAAAGTGGTGTGGTGTCTGGAGGAGCTGGCGCTGCCGTATAACGTCATTCCGGCCGGGGGAAAATTCGGGATTAATAACACGCCTGAATATCTCGCCATGAACCCGAACGGGCTGGTGCCCTGCCTGCGCGATGAGGAAAGCGGGATGGTGCTGTGGGAATCCAATACCATTGTGCGCTATCTGGCGGCGCAGTACGGCCAGAGCCGCCTGTGGATTGACGCCCCGGCCGCCCGCGCCCAGGCGGAAAAATGGATGGACTGGAGCGGCGCGACGCTTGCCCCGTCGCACCGTAAAATTCTGATGGGCCTGGTGCGAACCCCACCGGCGCAGCGCAACCAGAGCGAAATCGACCAGGGCATTGAGGAGTGTAACGGCCTGTTCACCCTGCTCGACAACGCGCTGGCCTCCCAGGACTGGCTCTCCGGCGAGGCGTTCGGCGTCGGCGATATCGCGGTCGCGCCCTACATCTGGAACCTGTTTAACTGCGGCGTAAGCTGGCCGTCATACCCTCACCTTGAGCGCTGGTACGCGCAGCTGGCTGAGCGCCCGGCGTATCAGAAAGTGGTGATGATCCCGGTAAGCTGAGGGCACAGCATCTCTGCTACCTCGGTGAGGATGCCGTTCACCGTGACACCGCATTTCCATGAAACTCATGAACGACCAAAGGGGGCTCACCGCCCCCTCTGGCATAACGGTGTGATTTACGGCGGACTCACCTTTAGTAACTCGCCGTCGGACTCATCGGTCAGGACATAGAGGTATCCGTCCGGGCCGACGCGCACATCGCGAATGCGCTGGCCGCGATCGTCAAGGATGCGCCCGTCCTCGCTGATTTTATCGCCGTTCACCGTCATCTGAATCACGTTCTTGTCCTTAAGCGCGCCGATAAACAGCTTGTTTTTCCACTGCGGAAAACGGTCAGCGTTATAGAACGCCATTCCGCTTACCGCCGGTGAATCCTTCCAGTAAAAGGCCGGCTGCTCGGTTCCGGCGACAATCTCCCCTTTTGCTTCGGGGATGGCAAAACCGCTGTAGTTGATCCCCCAGGTGGCGATCGGCCAGCCGTAGTTTTTACCCTTCTGAGGGATGTTGATTTCATCCCCGCCGCGCGGGCCGTGCTCGTTCAGCCACAGCGCGTTGCTCCAGGGATTCATCGCCATGCCCTGCGGATTACGGATCCCCCAGGCCCAGATCTCAGGCAGCTGACCGGCTTTGCCCACCAGCGGATTATCATCCGGCACCGCGCCGTCCTGGGTCAGCCGCACCAGCTTGCCCTGATGCTTGTCCAGCTCCTGGGCGGTCGGGCGCTGGTTGTTTTCCCCGAGGGCGATAAACAGATAGCCGTTACCGTCAAACACCATGCGGCCGCCGAAGTGGTTGCCGGTAGAGAGCTTCGGCTGCTGGCGGAACACCACCTTAAAATCGTCCAGCCGGGTAACATCCTCCGAAAGTCTGCCCACACCCACCGCAGTGCCGGCCTTACCGTCGCTGCCGCCTTCCGCAAAGCTGAGCCATACCTTACGGCTCTGAGCGAAATCCGGGGCCAGTACCACATCCAGTAGCCCGCCCTGCCCGTTGGCCCACACCTTCGGCACGCCGGTTATCGGGTCCGACAGCCCTTTCCCGGCCTGCCAGTGGCGCAGCTGACCGCCGCGCAGGGTAATCAGCATCCCCTTATCTTCAGGCAAAAACGCCAGGGACCAGGGGTGATCAAGTTTGGTTTGCAGCACCTCAACCTTCTCCCCGGCGGCGCTGACCTGCCAGGAGAGGGAGAGCATCAGGGTGGACAGCAGTAATCGGCGGGCGGGAACAGGCATACGCGTCTCCTTTAGGGTATCAGGCTAAGGGTAGCCAGCCAGCCGGGAGAGCGGGTGTTTTTTACACAATCTTAAGGTCGGGGGGAGTCGCCTCCCCCGGATCAGGCGTGGTGGGGGTCGCGCAGTTCGGCAAGCAGCCCCAGCGCCGGGTGAATGGTGTTGACCGCCCGCTCCAGCTTGATGGCGTCCACCGCAATCCAGGCCGGGGTATCATGCCGCCCGGTCATCAGGCATACCGCCGCGGAGGAAAAGGCTTCGATGGCATCCATCAGCGCCATGCCCTGGCAGGCTTTCAGGCTGGCTTTATCCGCCGGGCGAATCCGCCGGCTGTCCTGATACAGATCGCTCAGCTGACGGCGCAGCGCATCGTTGTCCCGGGTCGACATATAGCCCTTGGCCTGACGCAGCTGCAGATAGGCGTTCAGTGCCCGATCGGCGTCCTCGGCGCGTAACAGCCACTGCACAACGGACATATTCCCGTTCATACGGTTATCTCCTCAGTTACGTGGATATCACAACGATAATATGGCTACTTTTCGTACTAATTTATGCGCTAGGTCAATGTTCCGGCCGCTATTGCCGGGCGTAAGGCTCCCCGCGCCAGTGCCCCCTCGTCCGTCGGCATTGCCAACTAGCAGTAGAGCCCCGCTGCAAACCCGTGTAGAATCTGCCGGTTTTTTATTTTCTGTTTACTTTGTGAGCGTACAAGCATGCAACAACCGCGAATTGGGTTTGTCTCCCTCGGCTGCCCGAAAAACCTCGTCGACTCCGAGCGCATCCTGACGGAGCTGCGCACCGAAGGCTATGACGTGGTGCCACGCTACGATGACGCCGACATGGTCATCGTCAACACCTGCGGCTTTATCGACAGCGCCGTGCAGGAGTCGCTGGAAGCCATCGGCGAAGCGCTGAATGAAAACGGCAAGGTGATTGTGACCGGCTGCCTGGGTGCCAAAGAAGATCAAATTCGCGAAGTGCATCCGAAAGTGCTGGAGATCACCGGGCCGCACAGCTACGAGCAGGTGCTTAAGCACGTTCACCACTATGTGCCGAAGCCGAAGCACAACCCGTTCCTGAGCCTGGTGCCGGAACAGGGCGTGAAGCTGACCCCGCGTCACTACGCTTACCTGAAAATTTCAGAAGGCTGCAACCACCGCTGCACCTTCTGCATCATCCCCTCGATGCGCGGCGATCTCGACAGCCGTCCAATCGGTGACGTGCTGGCGGAAGCCAAACGCCTGGCCGAAGCGGGCGTGAAAGAGCTGCTGGTGATCTCCCAGGACACCTCCGCTTACGGCGTGGACGTCAAGCATCGCACCGGGTTCTGGAACGGTGAGCCGGTCAAAACCAGCATGGTCAGCCTGTGCGAACAGCTGGCGAAGCTCGGTATCTGGGTGCGACTGCACTACGTCTACCCCTATCCGCACGTGGACGACGTTATCCCGCTGATGGCCGAGGGCAAAATCCTGCCGTATCTGGATATCCCGCTGCAGCACGCCAGCCCGCGCATTCTCAAACTGATGAAGCGTCCAGGTTCCGTCGATCGCCAGCTGGCGCGCATCAAGCAGTGGCGTGAAGTGTGCCCGGAACTGACCCTGCGTTCGACCTTTATTGTCGGCTTCCCGGGGGAAACCGAAGAAGACTTCCAGATGCTGCTCGACTTCCTGAAGGAAGCGCGTCTGGATCGCGTCGGCTGCTTTAAGTACAGCCCGGTTGAAGGCGCGACCGCGAATGAACTGGCGGATCAGGTGCCGGAAGAGATCAAAGAGGAGCGCTGGAACCGCTTTATGCAGCTTCAGCAGCAGATCTCCGCCGAACGTCTGCAGGAGAAGGTGGGCCGTGAAATCATGGTCATCATCGACGAAGTAGACGACGAAGGCGCTATTGGCCGCAGCATGGCTGACGCACCGGAGATTGACGGCGCGGTTTACCTCAACGGTGAAACCGGCGTGAAGCCGGGCGATGTGGTACGCGTTAAGGTGGAGAACGCCGACGAGTACGACCTGTGGGGCAGCCGCGTCTGAGCGTGCTGATGTGAAAAAGGCTGCCGATGGCAGCCTTTTTTTTATGCGTGTCGCCGGGGTTCAGCCAGGCCATTTACCCTTTAATCTTTGGGTCGAGCGCATCGCGCAGCCCGTCCCCCAGCAGATTAAACGCCAGCACGGTGAGGAAAATCGCCAGGCTCGGGAAGATCGCCACGTGCGGGGCCATCACCATATCCGCGCGCGCCTCGTTGAGCATCGCGCCCCACTCCGGCGTAGGCGGCTGCGCGCCCATCCCGAGAAACGACAGGCTGGCGGCGGAGATAATCGAGGTGCCGATGCGCATGGTGAAGTAGACCACGATGGACGACACCGTGCCCGGCAGGATATGCCGGAACAGGATGGTGCGGTCCGATGCGCCGATGCTGCGCGCCGATTCAATAAAGGTCTGATGCTTCAGCACCAGGGTATTGCCGCGCACCAGACGGGCGAAGGCGGGTATGCTGAAAATCGCCACCGCCACGATCACGTTGGTCATGCCGCTTCCCATCACCGCCACTACCGCAATCGCCAGCAGAATACCGGGGAATGCAAACAGCACATCGCAGATGCGCATGATGATGCGATCCCACCAGCCTTCGTAGTAGCCCGCCACCAGGCCGAGCACGGTGCCAATCAGCGCGCCGATCAGCACCGCAAACACCCCGGCGGCGAGCGAGATCTGCGCCCCCACCAGCACGCGGCTGAAGATGTCGCGCCCCAGCGAGTCCACCCCAAACCAGTGCGCCATCGACGGCCCCTCATTCAGGCGTTCATAGTCGAAGTAGTTCGCCACGTCGTAGGGCACAATCCAGGGCGCGATCGCCGCCAGAATGATAAGCCCGGCCACAAACGCCCCCGCCGCCAGGGCGGTGGGCTGCTGCCGGAGACGACGCCAGAACTCGCGTCCCGGCGTGCGCACGCTCTCCGGGCGCAGGGTGGGCATGGCGTTGAGGATAGCCTGACGGCGCCAGTTAAAAAGTCGCATCCTTATTTGTACCTGATAGCGGGGTTAATGGCGGCGTAGAGCACGTCGACCACTAAGTTGATAAGAATAAACTCCAGCGAAAACAGCAGCACTTCCGCCTGAATCACCGGATAATCGCGCATTTCCACCGAGGCAACCAACAGGCGGCCCAGTCCCGGCCAGTTAAACACCTGTTCGACAATGATCGAGCCGCCCAGCAGAAAACCGAACTGCAGCCCCATCATGGTCACCACCGGGATCATCGCGTTGCGCAGGCCGTGTTTCAGGATCACCCAGCGTTCGCTTAGCCCTTTTGCCCGCGCGGTGCGCATGTAGTCTTCGTTGAGCACCTCGACAAACGAGGCGCGGGTAAAGCGCGCCATCACCGCCGCCACGCCGGCCCCGAGGGTCAGCGACGGCAGGATGTAGTGTTGCCAGCTGTCGGCCCCCACCGTCGGCAGCCAGCCAAGCTGCACGGAAAAGACCTGCATCAGCAGCATTCCCAGGGCAAACGCCGGGAATGAGATACCGGTTACCGCCACGGTCATGCTCAGCCGATCCGGCCAACGATTGCGCCACACGGCGGCCACGATGCCGGTCGCCAGCCCGAACAGCATCGCCCACGCCATGCTGGTCAGCGTCAGCCACAGCGTCGGCATAAAGCGGCTGGCGATCTCCTCCGCTACGGGGCGGCGCGACACCATCGAGATGCCAAAATCCCCCTGCACCACATGCGAAATGTAGTGCCAGAACTGGTACCACAGCGGCTGGTCCAGCCCCAGCTGCTGACGCACCAGGGCGATCACCTCGGCGTCCGCCTCCGGCCCGGCAATCAGCCGCGCCGGATCGCCGGGCAGCAGATGAACAAATAAAAATACCAGCACCATGACGATGAACAGGGTCGGTATCAGCCCCAGCAGGCGTTTTATGACGTAATTAACCATGCAAATCCTTCATTTCTACGCCTCTATCAGGTTAGTGAGTGGCCTGCACCCGGCCCTCTCAGGACTGAGAGGGGAAAACCTGGCTCCATGTTCTGTTGTTACCGCACAAGCACGATCGCGCCTTCAGCCCTGACGGCGAAGGCGCGCCCTTCTTCGTTCGTTACGTCGGCGGCGTTCCCCGCTCCCCGGCAACAGGCGGGGAGACAGAAACCGACCGCTACTGCAGGTCCGCATCCTCAAAGCTGAACCCGGTATCCGGCATCACGTAGAACCCGGTCAGGTTCTTACTGTGGGCAGAAACCAGCTTCTCCACCACCAGCGGTGCCCACGGCGCCTCTTTCCAGATGGTGTCCTGGGCATCCTTGTAGAGCGTCGCTTTCTGGTCGCTGTTGGTGGTTTTCAGCGCCTCGGCCAGATCCTTATCCACCTGCGGATTGCTGTAGAACGCGGTATTAAACAGCGTCGGCGGCCAGTTTTGTGAAGCGAACAGCGGGGAGAGCGCCCAGTCGGCTTCCCCGGTGGAGGCCGTCCAGCCGGTGTAGAACATTCTGACGCCGCTCTCTTTCTGCCCTTTGCCCTCCACTTCCGCCGCGCGCTGGCCAGCATCCATCGCCGTGATCTTAACCTTGATACCCACCTGCGCCAGCTGCTGCTGGGTAAACTGCAGCACTTTCTGGGCCGTACTGTGGTTGTGGGATGACCAGAGCGTTGTGCTGAAGCCGTTCGGATAGCCTGCCTCTTTCAACAGCTCGCGCGCTTTCGCCGGATCGTAAGGCCACGGCTGGTAACGTTGGGCGTACTCAATAGCAGGCGGCAACACGCCGGTCGCCGGGGTGGCGAAGCCGGAGAACGCCACCTTCACCAGCGCCTGACGGTTGATGGCGTAGTTGACCGCCTCGCGCACCTTCGGATTATCAAACGGCTTCTGGGTGACGTTCATGCTGATGTAGCGCTGCATGATCGACGGGCTGGCGACCAGCGCCAGCTTGCTGTTTTTCTCCAGCCGCGGCGCCTGCTCGTACGGGATCGGATAGGCAAAGTTCGCTTCGCCGGTTTGCAGCATCGCCGCACGGGTGTTGTTATCCACCACCGGGCGCCAGGTGATGCCATCCAGCTTCGGCAGCCCTTTCTGCCAGTAGCCGTCAAACTTCTTCACCTTCACGAAGTCGGTCTGATTCCAGGTCACCAGCTGATAGGGGCCGGTTCCCACCGGGTGGAAACCAATCTGTTTGCCCTGCTCTTTCAGCGCCTTCGGCGAGATCATCGCCGTCGCCGGGTGGGCAAGAATGTTGATGAACGCCGAGAACGGCTGCTTCAGCACGATGTTCACCGTGTGATCGTCCACCACCTCGGTTTTGCTGATGTTTTTGTAGAGGTTGTAGCGTTTGAGATGGTTCTCCGGGTTGCTGGCGCGATCGAGGTTCACCTTGACCGCCTGCGCATTAAAGTCGGTTCCATCCTGGAATTTCACCCCTTTGCGCAGGGCGATGGTCCAGGTCAGCCCGTCATCAGAAACCTTATAACTCTCCGCCAGCACGTTTTTGAGCTTCATCTCTTTATCAAGCCCGAACAGCCCCTGATAGAAGGATTTGGCCACCGCCTGCGACAGGGTGTCGTTGGCATCATAGGGGTCGAGGGTGGTGAAGTTGGACGCCACCGCGACGACGATATCTTTCGCGGCCAGCGCAGGCGTGGCGCACAGCATCGCCGCGACGCCCAGACCCAGCGCTGCCGCCAGCGTATGCCCGTTGGGTTGTTTCATTGTGTTCTCCTTATTATCCCTGCCTGTCATGTTTTAATAGGGGCCTGGTCGTAACCCGACAGGATGCCGCGCCACGAAATGACCGGGGCCAACGGCAACCAGCGGGGAGACCTCGGGTTCGTCGCCGATCTTTCGCGTAGCGCTTGGGATCTCATCGGAAAGCAGTACCGGTTTGCTGCGCGGGTGCGACGGATCGGCCACCGGCACAGCCGCCATCAGTTTGCGGGTGTAGGGATGCTGAGGATGTTCAAACACCGCCTGACGTGGGCCAATCTCCACAATTTGCCCAAGATACATCACCGCGACGCGGTGGCTGATGCGCTCCACCACCGCCATATCGTGCGAAATAAACAGAAACGCGATGCCGAACTCCTGCTGCAGGTCGAGCAGCAGGTTGATGATCTGGGCGCGAATCGACACGTCCAGCGCCGACACCGATTCGTCGGCAATCACTACCTGCGGATTGAGCGCCAGCGCTCTGGCAATGCAGATGCGCTGCCGCTGCCCGCCGGAAAACTCGTGCGGATAGCGCCAGGCGTGCTCGGGCTTCAGCCCGACGCGCTCCAGCAGCCAGGCGACGCGCCGCTTTGCACTGGCCTCATCCAGCACGCCATGCACCAGCAGCGGCTCCATAATCGAATAGCCGACCGTCAGGCGCGGGTCGAGCGACGCCCAGGGATCCTGAAAAATAAACTGAATATCCCGGCGCACCGCCTGCATCCGCGTGCTGCCGAGGGTATCAATGCGTTGCCCTTTGAAGGTGATGCTGCCGCCCTGGATATCCACCAGCCGCAGCAGCGAGCGCCCGATGGTGGATTTCCCACAGCCGGACTCGCCCACCAGCGACAGCGTCTCACCCGGCCAGAGATCGAAGCTCACTTTCTCCACGGCGTGCACTTCGCTGGTGACGCGGTTGAGAATGCCGCTGCGCACCGGGTAGCGGGTCACCAGATCGCGCACTTCCAGGATCGGCCCGCCGTCGTCCACCACCGTGTTGCGGCTCGGTGCGCGCAGCGTCTCTTCTGCCCCCGCCACCGGGAACTTGCGCGGCGCGGAGGTGCCTTTCATCGCACCCAGCCTTGGGACAGCAGCCAGCAGCGAGCGGGTATAGGGGTGCTGCGGCGCGGCGAATATCTCGTTCACCGAGCCGGTTTCCACCGCTTCGCCCTGGTACATCACCAGCACGCGATCCGCCATATCCGCCACTACGCCCATGTCGTGGGTGATAAAAATCACCCCCATCGCCATCTCTTTTTGCAGCACGCGAATGAGGTGCAGGATCTGCGCCTGGATGGTGACATCCAGCGCGGTGGTCGGCTCATCGGCAATCAGCACCGCCGGACGGCACGAGAGCGCCATCGCGATCATAATGCGCTGGCGCATCCCGCCGGAGAGCTGATGGGGAAACTGGGACAGGATCGCCTGCGACTCGGGAATGCGCACCAGATCGAGCATCCGCTTCGCCTCTTTCATCGCCGCGTCGCGATTCAGCCCCTGGTGCAGGCGAATCGACTCGGCGATCTGCTCCCCGACCGGAAACACCGGGTTGAGGGAGGTCATCGGCTCCTGGAAAATCATCGCCATATCGGCGCCGCGCACGTCGCGCATCTGTTTGCGCGTGAGCGTGCGCAGGTCAACGATGTGACCGGTGCGCCGACGCAGCAGCATCGCCTCGCTGGACACCTCGCCGCCGGACTGCTCAAGCAGACGCATCAGCGACAGGGCGGTCACGGACTTTCCCGACCCCGACTCACCGACGATAGCCAGCGTCTCCCCACGGTTGAGCGTGAACGACACCCCGCGTACCGCCTCGGTTATCTGCGCATCGTGCCGGAAGCGCACCGCGAGATCGCGCACGTTCAACACCTGTTCCTGGGGTAATTCCTGTGGTTCTGGCACCCGAACTCCTTATTCCTGATAAATACCGACGTTGGGCGCGTCGCCCACATAGCCATAACCACGATACATGCCTTCACAGTTGAAAGGCAGTGCGACGTTCCCCTCCCGGTCGATGGCGATAACGCCGCCGCTGCCGCCCAGCGCCGGAATTTTGTCCATCACCACCCCGGCACAGGCCTCATGAAGGCTCATGCCGCCATACTCCATCAGCGCGGCGATGTCATAGGCCGCAAGGGTGCGCATAAACACTTCCCCGCTGCCGGTGCAGGAGACCGCCACGTTGGCGTTATTGGCATAGCAGCCCGCGCCCGGTAGCGGGCTGTCGCCCACCCGCCCCGGCAGCTTATTGGTCATGCCGCCGGTTGAGGTCGCCGCGGCAAGGTTACCCTGTAGATCGAGCGCCACAGCACCGACGGTTCCGAATTTGCGGTCAGGATCGAGCGGCGCGTCGTGATCCAGCACAATATCGTCACCCGCCTGGGCGCGCTGAAGCTGCGCCAGCCGCTCCGGGGTGGAAAACAGCGCCGGGTCGACCAGCGGCATCCCCTGAGAGGCGACAAACGCGTGCGCCCCCTCGCCCACCAG
The DNA here is from genome assembly GCF_000463155.2 of Siccibacter turicensis LMG 23730. Taxonomy (GTDB): domain Bacteria; phylum Pseudomonadota; class Gammaproteobacteria; order Enterobacterales; family Enterobacteriaceae; genus Siccibacter; species Siccibacter turicensis. The sequence goes on from NZ_AWFZ01000028.1 coordinate 661,592, forward strand.
CAGCACGTGCGGGCTGGCGTCCAGCACCAGACGCGCCGCCAGCACCGGATTTTCAATACGGCTCACGCCCGCGACCGCCCCGGCCTTGAGGGTGTAGCCGTCCATCACGCAGGCATCCAGCTCGTGGGTGGCGTCGCGGGTAAACACCGCGCCTTTACCGGCGTTAAACAGCGGGCACTCCTCCAGCTGGCGTACCGCCTCGGTCACCGCGTCCAGCGCGCTGCCCCCTGCCGCCAGGATAGCCTGACCGGCCTCCACCACCGCCGACAGCGCCGCGATATACTGCTGCTCCAGCGCCGGACTCATCTGCGCCCGGCTTATCGCCCCGGCACCGCCATGAATGGCAATCACTGCTTTACCCATCTTTTTTCACCCGGTGTAGTGTGGCTTGCGGCGGTTTTTCTATAAATATCATTACCGTGACCGCTCTCTCATACGAATTTTGAATATAGAAAGATGTAAAAGTGCTGTAAAGCCGTTCCCGGCCGTACCGCTAAATCGGTACATGCAGCCTGGCCCCGTTTTCTGCCATAATGAGCGCTTTCGATCATCCCCGCTGGAGTATTTCATGGAACCGACCGCAGGCCTTATCTCCCTCGATACCGCCCTTGATAACATGCTGAACGGCCTTGCGCCGGTTAGCGGCCGCGAGACCCTGCCGCTGGTGCAGGCGTTCGGACGCACGCTGGCAGCAGACGTCGCCTCGCCGCTGAACGTGCCGGGGTTTGATAACGCGGCGATGGATGGCTATGCGGTGCGGGTTGACGAGGCGTCCTCAGGCGCGGCGCTGCCGGTGGCCGGTAAAGCCTTTGCCGGGCAGCCGTTTCACGGCGAATGGCCTGCCGGGAGCTGCATCCGCATCATGACCGGCGCCCCGGTGCCGGCGGGCTGCGAGGCCGTGGTGATGCAGGAGGAGACCGAGGTCACCGACGCCGGGGTGCGGTTTACCGCGCCGGTGCGTGCCGGGCAGAACGTGCGCCGCTGCGGAGAAGACATCCGTGCCGGTGCCGTGGTCTTCAAAGCCGGGCAGACCCTGAGCGCGGCGGAGCTGCCGGTGCTGGCCTCGCTCGGCATTGCCAACGTTGAGGTGGTGCGTCGCCTGCGCGTGGCGGTGTTCTCCACCGGTGACGAGCTGGTGCTGCCGGGTCAGCCGCTGGGTGACGGGCAGATCTACGACACCAACCGTCTGGCGGTGCATGTGATGCTTGAACAGCTCGGCTGCGAGGTGATTAATCTTGGCATCATCCCTGACTCCCCCGATGCGCTGCGCGCTGCCTTTGTCGAGGCCGACCGTCAGGCGGACGTGGTGATTAGCTCCGGCGGCGTTTCGGTCGGGGAAGCCGACTACACCAAAACCATTCTGGAAGAGATGGGCAATATCCACTTCTGGAAGCTGGCCATCAAGCCGGGTAAACCCTTCGCCTTTGGCCGCCTGAAAAACAGCTGGTTCTGCGGCCTGCCGGGCAACCCGGTCTCCGCCGCCCTGACCTTCTATCAGCTGGTGCGTCCGCTGCTGGCGACCCTCAGCGGTGCGGTGGAGAAGCGTACCCCGGTGCGGCTGCGTGCCCGCGCCGCCACGCGCCTGAAAAAAGCCCCTGGCCGCCTCGATTTCCAGCGCGGCATTTTCCGTCAGGATGAAAACGGCGCGCTGGAGGTGACCACCACCGGCCATCAGGGCTCGCATATCTTCAGCTCCTTCAGCCAGGGCAACTGCTTTATCGTGCTGGAGCGCGAGCGCGGCAACGTGGAAGCCGGCGAGATGGTGGACATCGAGCCGTTCAACGCTCTGTTCGGAGGCTGACATGGAGCTGACCGACCAGGAGATGATGCGCTATAACCGCCAGATCGTGCTGCGCGGCTTTGACTTTGAGGGCCAGGAGGCGCTGAAAGGTGCGCGCGTGCTGGTGGTCGGTCTCGGCGGGCTGGGCTGTGCGGCGGCGAGCTATCTGGCGGCGGCGGGCGTCGGGGCGATGACGCTGCTCGATTTCGACACCGTGTCGCTTTCCAACCTGCAACGACAGATCCTGCACAGCGACGCCACCGTCGGGCAGCCGAAAGTGGCCTCGGCAAAAGCGGCGTTGCAGGCGCTGAATCCATACTGCCAGTTGACCACGCTTGATACGCTGCTGGACGACGCGGCTATCGCCACGCTGGTGGCCGAGCACCATCTGGTGCTGGACTGCACCGACAACGTTGCGGTGCGCAATCAGCTCAACGCCGCCTGTTTTGGCGCGCGGGTGCCGCTGGTCTCGGGGGCGGCGATCCGCATGGAGGGGCAGATTACGGTGTTTACCTGGGCGGAGGACACCCCTTGCTACCGCTGCCTGAGCCGTCTGTTCGGCGACGGCACCTTAAGCTGCGTCGAAGCCGGCGTGATGGCGCCGCTGGTCGGGGTGATTGGTGCTTTGCAGGCTATGGAGGCCATCAAGCTTATCGCCCAGTACGGTACGCCGCCCGCCGGAAAAATCGTGATGTACGACGCCATGACCTGTCAGTTCCGGGAGATGACGCTGCCGCGCAATCCGCAGTGCGATATCTGCGGCGATGCGCATACCGCCTGATAATAACCCGTCGTGACCCGCCGCTGTTTATTTCTGCCGCTCTGGTTTCTATTTTTTCTAAGGATTAGCCTGGCGGCGGGAAATAGCGCGCATTCGCTCACGCCTGATGCGTAGTTCCTTGTTTTTACTCAGATAAAAATCCTGAAGCCTGATTGCGCTTGTAATCGTAACGCTGCTAACTAGAATGTTTCGCACTGCCGTAAACCTTCCAGGAGTTCCAGGTATGACTATTAAAGCTGTCGTCGTCGATATGGACGGAACCTTTCTTGACGACCACAAGCAGTATAACCGCGAGCGCTTTCTGCGCCTCTACCAGCAGCTTAAGGCGCAGAATATCGAATTCGTGGTGGCCAGCGGAAACCAGTACTACCAGCTGATCTCCTTCTTCCCGACCCTGAAAGACGACATCTCCTTTGTTGCCGAAAACGGTGCCCTGGTGTACGAACACGGCCAGGAGATTTTCCACGGCGAACTGACCCGCAACGAAGCGCGTAAGGTGCTGGGCGAACTGAGCAAGGATCCCACCCTGAAGTTCGTGGCCTGTGGGCTGAAAAGCGCCTATATCATCGACAGCGCGCCCGCCGAACTGGTGGAGCTGATGTCAAAACACTACCACCGCCTGGAGCGGGTAAAAGATTACCGCGACATCGACGACACGCTGTTTAAGTTCTCGCTCAACCTGAGCGACGAGGCGATCCCCGAGCTTATCGACGTTCTGCATCAGAGCCTCGACGGCATCATGAAGCCGGTGACCAGCGGCTACGGGTTTGTCGATCTGATCATCCCCGGCCTGCACAAGGCCAGCGGTCTGGGTCGCCTGTTGCAGCGCTGGGGCATTTCACCTCAGGAATGTGTTGCCATCGGCGACAGCGCCAACGACGTCGAAATGCTGGAGCTGGTGAAGTGGTCCTTTGCCATGGGCAATGCCTCGCCGGTGGTGCGCCAGGCGGCGCGCTTCCAGACCGACAGCAACAATAACGAAGGCGCGCTCAATGTGATTGACGCCGTCCTCACGCGCAGCGCGCCCTTCGACCAGTAATCCTCCTCACGCCGGGGCATGCGCCTCGGCCTCTTCTTTCTTCGATTTGTGCACTGATGCAGGTTTTTAAACTTGCATTAACCAACCATTAACTTAAATTGTCATGTGTAATCACAATTACTTTCGAATGAAAGTTACAGCGAGGTTGCCATGCCCTTTACCTTCGAACACGCCACTCTGCCTGACGACCCGGCATCCGCTATCCGCCAGATGAAGCGGGAGCTGAGAGCCCATATCGGCGACGTTCAGGCGGTCTGGGACCGTCTCAGCGCACGCCTTGCCACCCGCGTGGCGGAAATCCAGCAGCGCCAGGCTGCGGGCGATCCCATCTGGCCGGTGATCCCCTGGGAGCAGATAGCCAGCGGCAGCGTAACCCCTGCCCAGATTGCCGACATCAAAAGGCACGGCTGTGCGGTCATCAAGGGCCACTTCCCGCGCGACGAGGCGCTGGCGTGGGACCAGTCGATGCTGGACTACCTGGCGAAAAACGATTTCGATGCCCAGTACCGCGGGCCGGGAGACAGCTTCTTCGGATCGCTTGAGGCATCGCGCCCGGAAATCTACCCGATCTACTGGTCCCGGGCGCAGATGGAAGCCCGGCAGAGCGACCGCATGGCGCGCGCGCAGTCCTTCCTGAACCGCCTCTGGACCTACCGCGACGGCGATACCCAGTGGTTCGACCCGGACGTCAGCGTGATCTATCCCGACCGCATCCGCCGTCGCCCGCCGGGCACCACCTCCAAAGGGCTTGGAGCACACACCGATTCCGGGGCGCTGGAGCGCTGGCTGCTTCCGGCCTATCAGCAGGTCTTCCGCCACGTGTTCAGCGGCGATATTGACCGCTACGACCCCTGGGATGCGGCGCACCGCACCGAGGTAGATGAATACCAGGTGGATAACACCACCAAATGCTCGGTGTTCCGTACCTTCCAGGGCTGGACCGCGCTGTCGGATATGCTGCCGGGTCAGGGGCTGCTGCACGTGATTCCCATCCCCGAGGCGATGGCGATGGTGCTGCTGCGTCCCCTGCTCGACGATGTGCCGGAAGAGGAGCTGTGCGGCGTTGCGCCCGGCCGCGTGCTGCCGATATCTGAAAAGTGGCATCCGCAGCTGATGGCGGCCCTGACCTCCATTCCGGCGCTGAACGCGGGCGATTCGGTGTGGTGGCACTGCGACGTGATACACGCCGTGGCGCCGGTGGAGGATCAGCAGGGCTGGGGGAACGTGATGTATATTCCCGCCGCACCGATGTGCCCTAAAAACCTGGCCTACGCCCATAAGGTGGCCCAGGCGCTGACCACCGGCCAGTCACCGGGGGATTTCCCGCGCGAGGATTACGAAGTGAGCTGGCAGGACCGCTTTACCCCGGCCGACCTCAACCATAACGGGCGCCGCAGCCTCGGGCTGGAACGCTGAGCGGCTACTCGTAGAGCCCGTCACCCTGCACCAGGGTGCGGGTTTTCCCCGGACGGATGCGGCGCACCGATTCCCGCGCCGTCAGTTTCCCATACAGCAGCAGCGTCCCGGCCGGGGCATCAGGCCGGATGAGCCGCTGCTGCAGCATCTGCACCGCCTCGGTACCCAACTCGTCACGCGGTACCTGAAGCGTGGTCAGCGGAACATCCTGGATGGCCGCCAGATTCGCGCCGTCAATGCTCATCACCGATATGTCGGCGGGCACGCGCAGCCCCCGTTTTTGCAGGGCACTGACCACCCCCGCCGCTAAAAAGTCACCGCCCACCAGCATCGCGCTGGGCAGTTCCCGCGCCGGGGTCTGTTCAAGAAACGCCGTCATCACCGCCTCCCCCTCCCGGGCGCTGAAGCTCTGGGCCACCAGCAGGTGCTGCTCGTCGCTGAACGGCATGTTGGCCGCGTCCCAGGCATCGCGGATACCGGCCAGCCGCAGCTCCATGGTGTAGCGGCGCAGGCAGAGCATCGACATCACGCGCTTATGGCCCATCTCAAACAGGTAGCGCGCCGCACACTCCCCCAGCAGGCGATGATCCGGCGCCACGGCGGGCAGGCGCATCTTGCCGTCCCGGCAGTTGATGAGCACACAGGGTTTGCCGAGATCGGCGGCGAGATCGTAGATATGCGGATCGTCGATGCCGATGAGCATCGCAGCCTGGGCCTGGGCGTCATTCATACGGGCGAGAAACAGGTTGGCGTCGCTGTCATTCTCCTCCAGCGCGCAGTAGCGCAGCCGCACCTCATGGGGCGCCAGCGCCTGGTTGATGCTCTGAATCACCCGGTAATAGAAGATGTCGGAGCGTTCATCGAAGGCGCGCTGCGGCGCAAACACCACCAGGCTGTTGAGCAGCAGCCGGCCGGCCGCCATGCCCTGCAACACGCCAAGCTGTTCCGCGCAGGCCATCACCCGCTGGCGCGCCGCATCGCTGGTGTTGGCTTTCCCGGCCAGCACCCGGGAAACGGTACTGACCGACAGCCCGGTCCGGGCGGCGATTTGAGTGATTTTTAGCTTTTTGCTCATTATGTGATCCATCTCCGTTTGTGAAATGAAAAAAATCTCACAGCGGGAACCTACAGGCTGTCGGGGGAATATTGCCATACTGCCATACCAGAAACGCCTTATGGTGAGAATTTTTGCATAATTTCCGCTACAGCGGCGTTTTACTCTCGCCTACTCTCGGGTTGTCGGACAGCCTTACCTCTACCTTCCGGCATATAAAAACCCTAACACCCTGTAATTTATAGGGATGTTGGTCTCTGCTGCCGTTCCTGGACGCAGGCGGCAGGTTGTTATACCAATTACATTAATCAACCGGGACGTGGAGAACGCAATGAGTCAAGGAATTAATGCTGGCATCAGCGCCAGCAAAACCCGGCGCGTGGTGCGCCATCTGCGCTGGTGGGTGCTGTGCCTGTTTTTGATGGGTGTAACGGTCAACTACATCACGCGTAACTCGCTCGGGATCCTCGCTCCCGAGCTAAAGAGCAGCATCGGGATTACCACCGAGCAGTACTCGTGGATCGTGGGTGCGTTTCAGCTCGCCTATACCCTGTTTCAGCCGATTTGCGGCTGGCTGATTGACGTAATCGGCCTCAAGCTGGGCTTTATGATCTGCGCCACGCTGTGGGCGCTGATGTGCATCTTCCACGCCGGGGCGGGAAGCTGGATCCAGTTGGCCATCCTGCGCTTCTTTATGGGTAGCGCCGAAGCGGCGGCCACCCCGGCCAACGCCAAAACCCTCGGGGAGTGGTTCCCGAAAAAGGAGCGGCCGGTGGCCGCCGGCTGGGCTGGCGTCGGCTTCTCGATTGGCGCGATGCTGGCCCCGCCGATCATCTACTTTGCCCACGCGTCGTTTGGCTGGCAGGGTGCGTTTATGTTCACCGGCGTGCTGGCGCTGCTCTGGGTGGTGCTGTGGTGGTTGTTCTATCAGTCCCCGGAAAAACACCCCAACCTCAGCACGGAAGAGCTGGCCTACATCAAGCAGGATAACGAGCCGCCCGCGGTGCGCCTCCCCTTCTTCACCGCCCTGAAAACCGTGGGCAAGAACAAGCGCTTCTACGGCATCGCCATTCCGGCGTTTATGGCAGAGCCGGCCTGGGCGGTGATGAGCTTCTGGGTGCCGCTCTACCTTGCCAAAGAGCACGGCATGGATCTCAAGCAGATCGCCATGTTCGCCTGGCTGCCGTTTCTCGCCGCCGACCTCGGGAGCGTTGCCAGCGGCTACCTGACGAAAGTCTACGTGCGCGTTTTCGGCTGCACCCGGGTTAACTCCATCGTCGCCAGTTCGGTTACCGGCGCGTTCCTGATGGTGTCGCTGGCCATCGTGACCCTGACCCGCGACCCGTACATCACCATTGCGCTGATCTCCATCGGCGGCTTCGGCCACCAGATTATCTCCTGCATGCTCAGCGCGCTGGTGGTGGAGTCGTTTGATAAGGGCCAGATGGCGACGGTCAACGGCATGCGCGGCTCCTGCGCCTGGATCGCCAGCTTCCTGTTCTCACTGTTGATTGGCGTGACCGCCGACAAAATTGGCTTTAACCCGCTGTTTATCGCTATGGGCCTGTTTGACCTGATTGGCGCCGTGTTCCTGATTGCTTTTATTGCTGAACGTCGCGCATCGCGCGCATGACAAGGGATGAGTGGAATGAAAACCCTGAAAAACTGGACCGTAACGCGCACCGAGGCGCACCACATCACGTTGACCGTGGACGGGCAGCACCAGCTCTGCCTCTATGTGCTGGAACAGAATCTGTTTCGCGTGCTGATTAAACGCCGGGGCGAGCTGGCGCTGGATCGCACCTGGAGCATCGCCCCGGCCGAGGATGTGCCGTGGGAAGGCCGGCCACGCGAGGATCTCTCGGGCTTCAGCCTGCCTGACTGGCAGCTTGAGCAGGCCGATGGCCGGGTGACCGTCTCTACCGAGCAGCTGCGCGTGACGGTGCATCAGCCGCTGTGGCTGGAGTGGCACTATCGCACCGCGCAGGGCGACTGGCAGCCGCTGGTCAGCGATCGCCCCACCAGCGCCTACCTGCTCAACGCCCACGGCGACGGCGTGGCGCACTATCAGCGCCGCGAGCCGGACGACCGCTATTACGGGCTGGGTGAAAAAGCCGGTCCGCTGCTGCGCAACGGCAAGCGCTATGAGATGCGTAACCTCGATGCGATGGGGTACAACGCCGCCAGCACCGACCCGCTCTACAAGCATATTCCCTTCACCCTCACCCGGCGCGACGACATCAGCTTTGGGCTGTTCTACGACAACCTCGCCAGCTGCTGGCTGGATCTGGGCAATGAGATTGACAACTATCACGCCCCCTACCGCCGCTGGCAGGCCGAGGCCGGGGATATCGACTACTACCTGTTTACCGGGGCGCGGACGCTGGACGTCACCAAAGCCTTTGTTCGCCTGACCGGGAAAACCCTGTTTGGCCCGAAGTGGAGCCTCGGCTACAGCGGCTCCACCATGCACTATACCGACGCGCCGGACGCGCAGGCGCAGCTCGGCAACTTCATCCGCCTGTGCCGCGAGCACGCCATCCCCTGCGACTCGTTCCAGCTGTCCTCCGGCTATACCTCGATCAACAACAAGCGTTACGTCTTTAACTGGAACTACGACAAAGTGCCGCAGCCGAAGGCGATGAGCGCCGCGTTCCACGATGCCGGGCTGAAGCTGGCCGCCAACATCAAACCCTGCCTGCTGCAGGATCACCCGCGCTATCAGGAAGTGGCGCAGCAGGGGCTATTTATTCGCGACTCCCAGAGCGACGGGCCGGAGATCTCCAGCTTCTGGGACGACGAAGGGTCGCATCTGGATTTCACCAACCCGGCGACCATCGCCTGGTGGCAAAACGGCGTGACCACGCAGCTGCTGGAGATGGGTATCGACTCGACCTGGAACGATAATAATGAATACGAAGTCTGGGACGGCGAAGCGCGCTGCCACGGTTTCGGATCGCCGGTCGCCATCAAGCATATCCGGCCGGTGATGCCGCTGCTGATGATGCGCGCCTCGCTGGAAGCCCAGCAGCGGTTTGCGCCGGACAAACGCCCGTACCTGATCTCCCGCTCCGGCTGCGCCGGGATGCAGCGCTACGTCCAGACCTGGAGCGGCGACAACCGCACCAGCTGGCAGACCCTGCGCTACAACATTCAGATGGGGCTGGGGATGAGCCTCTCCGGGCTGTACAACGTCGGGCATGACGTCGGGGGCTTCTCGGGCGACAAGCCCGACGCCGAGCTGTTTGTGCGCTGGGTGCAGAACGGCGTGATGCATCCCCGCTTTACCATCCACTCCTGGAATGACGATCGGACGGTCAACGAGCCGTGGATGTACCCGGCGGTTACGCCCGCCATCCGCAGCGCCATTGCGCTACGCTATCGCCTGCTGCCCTGGCTCTATACGCTGCTGTGGCAGGCCCATGCCGACGACGAGCCGATGCTGCGCCCGACCTTCCTCGATCACGAGCATGACGCGCAGACCTTCGAGCCGTGCGATGACTTTATGCTGGGCCGCGACCTGCTGGTGGCGAGCGTGGTGGAGGCCGGGCAGCGCGAGCGCCGCGTCTGGCTGCCGGATAACGACGCCGGCTGGTATGACTTTTACAGTGGGGTCTGGTACAGCGGTGGGCAGTGGATCACGCTTCCCGCGCCGCTGGAGACCCTGCCGCTGCTGGTACGCGCCGGGGCCGGGCTGCCGCTCAGCGAGCGCATTACCCACGTGGATGCCGGGCAGGACGATACCCGCGAGCTGAAGCTGTTCCCGCTCAACGGCGTCGGTACCAGCCAGGGGCTGCTGTTTGAAGACGACGGCGAAAGCTGGGGCTACCAGCACGGAAATGCGCTGTGGGTGACGTGGGAAATGGTATGTGATGCGACCACCATCGACCTGAAGGTCCACGCACGCGGCGATTATCGTCCGGCGTGGAAGGCGCTGAAGGTGTCGTTACCGGCAGGCGAAAGCCGCAGGCTGCGGGTGAATGGCGTCGAAGGGAATGAGTGGGTGGTGTAGTGCGGCAGGCCTGTAAACCCCGGATGACCGGGGTTTACAGGTGAAACCAACGCATCTGCAGCGTGAAAGACGGCGAATTAGTTGTCGATGCCTTTGCTGCGCAGGTAATCCTCGTAGCCGCCGGTGAAGTCCACCACGCGCTGCGGGGTGATTTCAATCACGCGGGTCGCCAGCGAGCTGACGAATTCACGGTCGTGAGAGACGAAGATCAGGGTGCCCTGATAGTGCTCCAGCGCCATGTTCAGCGACTCGATGGACTCCATGTCCAGGTGGTTGGTCGGTTCATCCATGACCAGAATATTCGGGCGCTCCATCATCAGCTTACCGAACAGCATGCGACCCTTCTCGCCCCCGGAGAGCACCTTCGCCGGCTTCTTGATGTCGTCCTGGCTGAACAGCAGACGACCGAGCACGCTGCGTACCGCCTGCTCGTCATCGCCTTCCTGCTTCCATTGGCTCATCCAGTCGAACACCGTCAGGTCGTTGTCGAACTCGTACTCGTGGTCCTGGGCGTAGTAGCCGATGCGCACGTTTTCGGACCACTTCACGGTGCCGCTGTCAGGCTGCAGATCGCCCACCAGGGTTTTCAGCAGGGTGGATTTACCCACGCCGTTGGTGCCGATAACCGCGACTTTCTCGCCCACTTCCACCAGCATGTTGACATTTTTAAACAGCGGACCGTCTTCAAAGCCTTTGGTGAGCGCTTCCACTTCCAGCGCGTTACGGAACAGCTTCTTGTCCTGCTCGAAGCGGATGAACGGGTTCTGGCGGCTGGAGGCTTTCACTTCGTCGAGCTTGATCTTATCGATCTGGCGGGCGCGTGACGTCGCCTGACGCGATTTGGAGGCGTTGGCGCTAAAGCGGCTCACGAAGGATTGCAGGTCGGCAATCTGCGCTTTTTTCTTGGCGTTGTCCGCCAGCAGACGCTCGCGTGCCTGGGTGGCAGCGGTCATGTACTCGTCGTAGTTGCCCGGGTAAACGCGCAGCTCGCCGTAGTCCAGATCGGCCATGTGGGTGCAGACCATGTTCAGGAAGTGACGATCGTGCGAAATGATGATCATGGTGCTTTCGCGCTCGTTCAGCACCTGCTCCAGCCAGCGAATGGTGTCGATGTCCAGGTTGTTGGTCGGTTCATCGAGCAGCAGAATTTCCGGGTTGGAGAACAGCGCCTGCGCCAGCAGAACACGCAGCTTCCAGCCTGGCGCTACTTCGCTCATCGGGCCGTAGTGCTGCTCAACCGGAATACCGACGCCCAGCAGCAGTTCACCGGCACGGGCTTCCGCGGAGTAACCGTCCATTTCGCCGTACTGCACTTCGAGATCGGCCACTTTGTAGCCGTCCTCTTCGCTCATTTCCGGCAGGGCGTAGATGCGGTCGCGCTCCTGCTTAACGTCCCACAGCTCGCCGTGACCCATGATCACGGTATCCAGCACGGTGTACGCTTCGAATGCAAACTGGTCCTGGCGCAGCTTACCGATACGCTCGTTAGGATCGAGCGACACGTTGCCCAGCGTCGGCTCTAAATCGCCACCCAGGATCTTCATAAATGTGGATTTACCGCTGCCGTTGGCGCCAATCAGGCCGTAGCGGTTGCCGCCGCCAAACTTGACGGAAATGTTCTCGAACAGCGGCTTACTGCCGAACTGCATGGTGACGTTGCTGCTAACTAACACGGTATTGTCCTGGGTAGAAATGTGATAAACGGCGCATTATGCCATAATTCAGATTCTAAATCGCCCCGCAATTCCCGGCGGCGTGGCCAGGTAATAAAGAAGGAAAATTGTGATTTCGTCCACATCTGAATTCCCTGCGCACCGGAATGCACATATAATGCGCTCCCGGACTGTCACCCCCTTTACTCAACAACCGGTCTGTGTGGCACAGACATTGACTCTAAAAAACATAAAATGACTATGAAAATACGCGCGCTTTTACTGGCAGCATTTGCGGTGGTAGGTTTTTGTAAAACTGCCTCAGCCGTGACCTATCCCCTGCCGACAGATGGTAGCCGTCTGATTGGCCAGAACCAGGTGATCACCATCCCGGAAGGCGCTTCGCAGCCGCTGGAGTACTACGCGGCCGAGTACCAGATGGGGCTGTCGAACATGATGGAGGCCAACCCAGGCGTTGACCCCTATCTGCCGAAACCCGGTTCAATTCTGACGATCCCCCAGCAGCTGATCCTGCCGGATACGCCGCACGAGGGTATCGTCATCAACAGCGCCGAAATGCGTCTGTACTACTACCCGAAAGGCACCAACACCGTGATCGTTCTGCCGATCGGTATTGGTCAGCTGGGCAAAGACACCCCAATCAACTGGGTCACCAAGGTTGAGCGTAAGAAAGCCGGCCCGACCTGGACGCCGACGGCGAAAATGCACGCCGAATACGCCGCCGCGGGCGAACCGCTGCCGGCGGTGGTGCCTGCCGGCCCGGACAACCCGATGGGGCTGTACGCGCTCTACATTGGTCGCCTGTATGCCATTCACGGTACCAACGCCAACTTCGGCATCGGTCTGCGCGTGAGCCACGGCTGCGTGCGTCTGCGTAACGAGGACATCAAGTTCCTGTTCCAGAACGTGCCGGTCGGCACCCGCGTGCAGTTTATCGATGAGCCGGTGAAAGCGACCACCGAGCCGGACGGCAGCCGTTACGTGGAAGTGCACAACCCGCTCTCCACCACGGAAGACCAGTTCAACGGTAAAGAGATTGTGCCGATCACCCTGACCAAAAGCGTTCAGACCGTTACCGGTCAGAGCGATGTGGATCAGAACGTGGTTGAGCAGGCCATTCAGAACCGTTCCGGGATGCCGGTACGTCTGAACTGATGCGTTGACGGCGTTGGCCGTCGACCATAAAAAAACGGGCGATGAGAGATCATCGCCCGTTTTTTTATGCCTGCGCGCCGCGTTTAGCCGTGCGGCGCGTCGCCAAATACCGCGTATTCGGGCAGGCGCACCTGCTGATACGGTTCCCATCCGCCGCCCAGGGCTTTGTAGAGCGCCACGAGGTCCAGACTGCTCTGCACCCGCGCCTGGGCGCGCTGCTGCTCGGCCTGGGAGAGCTGTCGCTGGGCGTCCAGCACGTCGATAAAGGTCGCCATCCCCTGCCGGTAGCTGTCGCTTGCCAGGTTGAACGCGTTCTGCGACGCCTCGATGGTTTTATCCAGCCCTGCTTCACGCTGCTGGTCGGTACGATAGCTGACCAGCGCGTTCTCCACATCGCCGAGTGCGGTCAGCACCGTCTGGCGATACGCCAACACCGCGGCCCCCTGCTGCGCCCGCGCCAGCTTGACGCTGGAGACCAGCCGTCCGCCCTGGAAGAGCGGGATCGACACCTGCGGGCCGAAGCTGTAGAAGTGGCTGCTCCAGTCGTCCAGCCAGTCCGCTTCGCTGTTGCGCATACCGAACTGGCCGCTGAGGGTCAAATCCGGGAACAGCTGCGCCACCGAGACGCCCACCTGAGCGGTGGCGGCGTGCAGGTTTGCCTCCGCTTCGCGCACGTCCGGGCGGCGGCGCGCCAGGGTAGACGGGATGCCGGTTGCGACGATATCCGGTAGCGCAGGCAGCGGCTGCGCGCGACGCAGTTCGCTGTCCAGCGAGCCGGGGGTTTTGCCCAGCAGGATCGCCAGCCCGTTCATCGCCTGACGCTCCTGAGCCTGATACTGCGGCAGCTGCGCCTCCAGATTTCCCAGCTGCGCCCGGGCGTTTTCGACGTCAAGCTGCGGGGCCAGTCCGCCCTGCTGGCGGTTCTGGGTCAGTTCCAGAGTTTCCTGGGCAGAGGTAATCTGGGTGTTAAGCGTGGCAATGATGCTTTGCGCACCGCGCAGCTGGAGCCAGGCGCGCGCCACTTCGGCTTCCAGCGACACCAGCGCGTCGTTGCGCTGTTCGATGGCGGCCTGACGCTGAGCGTTGGCGGCCTCCACCTGACGGCGCACTTTGCCCCACAGATCGATCTCCCACTGGGCATCAAAGCTGCCCTGATAAAGATTGATCGGCTGGGTCAGTGGCCCGAGCGCGCCGCGCAGCGCGGGGTCGACCTCATCCAGTTGGCTGTAGACGTCATGGGACTCCAGCTCCCCTTTCAGGCCGAGCTGCTGGCGCGTGGCCTGCACGTTGCCGTTCACCGCCGGGAAGAATGCTCCGCGCGCCTGGTTAATCTGCTCCCTGGCCCCGGCGATGCGCAGCACCGTCTGCTGAAGCGAGAGGTTGCCAGCGATGGCGCGCTCGATCAGGCTGTTAAGCTGCGGTGAGTGAAAGGTGGTCCACCAGCGCGGATTGACGGCATCGCTGCGGGTACGGGACGCAACGCGGCTGTCCGCGCTGTCGTGCCAGCTGCCCGGCGTTTGCGGGGCGGGCTGCTGATAGTCAGGCCCGACGGAACAGCCGGTCAGCAGCGCCAGCAGGGTTAAGGTTGGGGTAAAGCGCCTGTGCATTTAATGTGCTCCTGCGCTGCCTTCGCTCTTGACCGGCGAAAGCAGTAAACAAAACGGAATAAGAATGACCGCCACCAGGCTCAGCAGGGTAAAGACGTCGATGTAGGCAAGAAAACGCGACTGCTCAATCATCGTCTGGTACATCCGCCCGGTGGCGATGCTCATCGGATCGCCCGCCTGGGTCGTAAAGTCGCGAATGGCCTGCGCCGAGGTGCGGATCGCCTGCTGGAACTGCTCGCTGAACGGCGTGGCGTGAGTGCTTAAGTACGCGCTGTGCGCCTGGGAGCGCTCGGTTATCGCGGCGGTGGAGAGCGAAATACCAATCGAGCCGGCGACGTTACGAAACATGGTGAACAGCGCCGAGGCATCGGCGTTGAGCTGCCGGGGAATGGTAATAAACGCAATGGTGGTCAGCGGCACAAACAGGAAGCCGAGGCCTATCGACTGCGCGCTGCGGAACAGCACCAGGGTTTCGAAATCCACGTTCGGCGTCAGGTTGCGGGTCCAGAAGAACGACGCCGCCAGGCAGAAGAAGCCGAAGGCGATGATGTAGCGCGTCTGGACGATGGGCATCAGCTTGAGCACCAGCGGGATGGTGAGCACAATCAGGATCGCGCCGGGCGAGAGCACCATCCCGGACCAGGTGGCGGTGTAGCCGAGATCCTGCTGCGCCAGCTGCGGGATCACCACCGAGCTGCCGTAAAGGATCATCGCCATGCCCGCCATCAACAGGCTGGAGACGGCGAAGTTTTTATCCTTCATGCAGTGCAGATCCACCACCGGCTTTTTGGCATACAGCAGCCAGTAAATCGCCCCGACGATGCCGATAAACGTCAGTACCGCAAACAGCCGGATGAAACCGGAGGAGAACCAGTCGTCGTCCTCCCCGCGGTCGAGCATCACCTGCAGGCAGCCAAGCCCAAGGGCGATAAAGCCGATGCCGGTCCAGTCGATGGAGAGTTTCTTCGTTGATTTGCGCTCCCACGGCGGATCTTCCAGCAGCTGGTAGATCGCCAGCACGGTGACGATGCCCACCGGGATATTGATAAAGAACACCCAGCGCCAGGAGTAGTTATCGGTGATCCAGCCGCCGAGCGTCGGGCCCAGCACCGGCGCCACGATGATGGCAATCGATGACAGGCCGAACGCCTTACCGCGATCTTCAGGCTTGAAGTAGTCGAGCAGCACCGACTGCTGTGTGGGTTGCAGACCGCCGCCAAAAAAGCCCTGCAGGATGCGGAACAGGATCATCTGCCACAGCTCGGTGGCGATGCCGCACAGGAATGAACAGACGGTGAACATCACAATGCAGATCAGAAAGAACTGTTTGCGGCCAAACACCCGGCTGAGGAACGCCGAAATCGGCAGCACGATGCCGTTTGCCACCAGATAGCTGGTCAGTACCCAGGTCGATTCGTCATAGCTCGACGAGAGCGAACCGGCGACGTGCGGCAGCGCCACGTTGACGATGGTGGTATCGAGGATCTCCATAAACACCGCGAGGGTGACAACGATCGCCACCGCCCACGGGTTGCTGGCAGGCCGCCAGTTCTCGTGGTGCGCGTCGGTCATTCCAGCGTCACCTTCGGTTCAACGGAGAGGCCCAGCGGCAGCGGGCGGTTCTCGTCCAGCCCCTTATCGATAACGATCTTCACCGGCACGCGCTGCACGATTTTCACAAAGTTACCGGTGGCGTTTTCCGACGGGAAGGCGGAGAAGCGCGAGCCGCTGCCCTGCTGGATGCTGTCGATATGCCCGGACAGCTCCATATCCGGCCAGGCATCCACGCTGATGCTGACTTTGTTGCCGGGCCGCATACGCTCAAGCTGGGACTCTTTGAAGTTTGCGACCACCCAAATCTGCGGCGATACCAGCGAGAACAACGCGCTGCCGGCCTGCACCAGGGTGCCGGTCTGGACGTTACGCTTGGTCACGAAACCATCAAACGGCGCACGCACCTCGGTATAAGAGAGGTTCAGCTCTGCGGTTTCCAGCTGGGCGCGCGCCTGATCGACCTGCCGCTCGCGTGCTTCGACGTTGGTTTCCTGCTGGCGGATCTGCAATCCGGTTTGATCGGCCACTTCCAGCTGCGCTTTGGCGCTGGCAAGCTGCGCTTCCGCACTGCGCAGCTGTGCGTTGGCGGCATCAATATTTTGCTGGGTGGTGGCGCGGGGGTCGACGCCGCGCTGGCGGCGATACTGGGCCTGCGCGTTGGCGTAATCCGCCTGGGCTTTCAGCACCTGGGCCTGGGCTTCATCACGCTGGGCCGGGTACTGCACCTTAGACAGCGCGAGCTGGGCCTGCGCCTGATGGAGCTGCGCGGTAGCCAGCCCAAGCTGGGCCTGGGCCTGATCGCGCTGGGCGGTGGCATCGCGCGGGTCGATAACCACCAGCAGATCGCCCCGCTTCACGCGCTGGTTGTCCTTAACGCGCAGCTCGGTGACGTAGCCCGCCACTTTCGGCGCGACGGTGACAACGTTGCCATCGGTAAAGGCATCATCGGTGGTCTCTTCGTTGCGGGTCATAAACCACCACACCACGGCAACAATGACCATGATCACCACCACCACGCCTAAAATGATGAGCGGTTTTTTGCCGGGACGCTTGCGCGTGTCGGTATTATTATTCTCCTGGTTGTTATCAGGAGTCGGGTTATTTTCAGCCATAGATAAGCAACGTTCCTGTCAGTTAACGGCGTCACACTTACGCCGTCATCTAAAATTAGGACGTTGCTATACATTTGCCAGGAAAAACTGACAAATGCGCATTAACTGATAAGAAACAATCCGTAACCGAGCAGCGCCGCCCACACCAGCATCGGCAGCGAGTAGAGATGGAACCGCCACCAGATACGGCGATCGGACGCCATACGCAGGGCAATGAGGTTGGCTAGCGAGCCGGGCAGCAGCCCGAAACCGCCGATGTTAACCGCCCAGGCCAGCAGCGCCGAGGCCGGCACATAGTTGAGCAGCAAAATCGTGGCCGGCACGTTGCTGATAAACTGCGACAGCCCGATGGCGCTGGCGAACAGCGTGAGGTCCGAGGCCTGACCCAGCGGCGTGAGCAGCGCGTTGAGCGACGGCAGACTGACCAGCAGGTGGACGTCGATAAACATCGCCATAAACACCGCCAGCAGGCTCCAGTCGATGCCGGTCAGCACGCGACGCGCCATCACCAGGAACCCCAGCGCCACCACGGCCAGCCCCCACAGCGCCAGCTTCTGTTCAAGCGCCACCAGAAACACGAGGTACAGCGCCGCGCAGCACCACACCAGCCGCGGCTGCCACGGGTGCGACTTTTCATGGGCCTGCCAGGCCAGCGGTTTGGCCGGGAAGCAGAACCAGGCCAGCAGCAGCAGGCTGATAAACAGCGCCAGCGCCAGCGGTGCCATCTGCCAGGTAAACGCCCCGAACGGCAGGCCGGAGCGCCCCCACAGCAGGATGTTTTGCGGATTGCCAATCGGCGTCAGCAGCGACCCGGCGTTCACCGCCAGCGCTTCAAAAATAATGATGCGGCTGACCGGTATAGCGCAGAGCTTTTTCAGGGTTAACGTCAGCGGCACCACGATAAACAGCGCCACATCGTTGGTCAGAAAGGTCGACAGCAGCCCGGCGGCGCAGACCAGAAACAGCGCCAGCTGGCGCTCGCTGGCAAAGCGTTTCACCATCTGCATGCCCAGCACGTCAAAGCAACCGCTCAGCTCAATGCCCTTGGTCAGCATCATCAGCCCCGCAAGGGTAATAATGGTGTGCCAGTCGATCGCCTGCGGCAGCGCGGCGAAATGAAACGGCGCGATACACATCAGTATCGCGCCGGTAATCAGCAGCAGGTGTAAAAAACGGTCCCGCAGGAAGGGACGCAGCAGGTTAAGCATGGTTAGCGTTTCCCGTGCTCGTCGCTAAAGCGGCGGAACAGCGCCAGCGTCTCTTCGCTGACGTGATGTTCCATGCCTTCGGCATCCCGGCGCGCCGTGTCGGGGCTGACGCCCAGCACCAGCAGGAAGGTTTCAACGATCTGATGGCGCTCGCGGCTCTCCTGGGCCAGCTTCTCCCCTTCCGGGGTGAGAAACACCCCGCGCCACGGGATCTGTTCGATCAGGCCGACGCTCGCCAGCCTTTTCAGCATTTTTGCCACGGTGGGCTGGGAGACCCCCAGCCGCGCCGCCATGTCGACCTGGCGCGCCTCACCGGATTCATGAATAAGATCGGAGATCAGCTCAACGTAGTCATCAATCAACTCGCGCCGGTGCGCTTCGCGAACCTGGCGAAATCCTTCAACGTGTTCTTCAACATTGACCAGCTGCGTCACTTTCTTTTCGCTTCGCTTACCCGCCTGACGGCTCATAGCATGTCCTCATTTCGTGGCGCATTGATTCTTATTGTCATTCCGGCGCCATTGTAAACCAGGCGAGGGGCGGGACAAATAAATTCCTGAATAGCCATAGCTAAGTAATATAGCCTGTGCTATATCTGTATGTAATGCAGTCAACGGTTCATGGATCGAGCAGGTGTCTTTTCAGCAAGGAGACCCACGATGAACGAGTTTACGAGGTGTATGAAAGTGTTTACCCACTCCCCCTTCCAGGTGCGTTTACGCCTGGTGAACATGCTATGTGAGCTGCTGAGCAGCAAGCCGCAGCCTGATGAAAAGCCGCGCCGCTAGTTTTCCCTGCGGTCGCGGCCCTTTTTTCCTTTCTGCTGTTTTACTTTCCCTTTTCTGAATTTCTCTGGTTCACGCGCTTTTTCACTTCCCCTTTTTTCGGATTTGTAGTCCTGCTCTCAAAAGCGAGGCAACACAGCAGTTGACCTTATTCTGAGCCGGCATTATCTTCTCGCAGCCCGCACTGGTTGCGGTGTGTTGATGCGAACCTCCCTCCTCTTCGGTGTGAATTTCAGGCAGGATTGTGACCCTCGACGCCAGGGTTTACGCATGGCGTTTTTCTGATGTTGGTATATGAACGTAACGGTTAAAGATACCCCTGCTTCGCGCAGCCTCGTCCTCACGCCCTGGACCGGTTTCTATTTTCTTCTCGCTCTGCTGATTAACCTCGCGCTCGGCTATCCGTTCAGCCTGCTCTATGCGGTGGCGTTCAGCGCGATCCTGATGCTGCTCTGGCAGGTCACTCCGCGCGGGCAAAAGGCGCTGATCGCTCTGTGCACGCTGGTGGCGGGCAGCTACTTCCCGTTTGGTCAGGCCTACGGCGCGCCGAACTTCAACACCGTGCTGGCGCTGCACGCCACCAATATGGAAGAGTCGAAAGAGATCCTCACCATCTTCCCCTGGTACAGCTATCTGGTGTCGCTGCTGATTTTTGGGCTGGGTATCATCGCCGTGCGCCGCCAGCCCTCTCCTGCCCGTAGCTGGCAGTGGCACGATCATCTCTGCCTGGCGATTGCGCTGGCGGCCTGCTTTGTGGCACCGGTACAGAATCTGGTTCACGGCGGGGTATTCGCCCTGAAGGACACCGGCTATCCGGTATTTCGCTTCGTGAAAGATATCGTGGTGAATAATGCGGAAGTGGTGGAAGAGCAGAACCGCATGGCGCAGCTGTCGCAGATGAAAGACACCTGGCAGGTGATGAGCGTCGCCCCCCGCTATCACACCTATGTGCTGGTGATTGGCGAAAGCGCGCGGCGCGATGCGTTGGGCGCGTTCGGCGGCCACTGGAACAACACCCCGTTTGCCAGCAGCATAAACGGTACGCTGTTTATGGATTACGTGGCCGCCAGCGGCTCCACCCAGAAGTCTCTTGGCCTGACGCTCAATCGCGTGGTGGACAATCAGCCGCAGTATCAGGATAACGTGGTGACGCTCGCCAACCGCGCCGGTTTCCAGACCTGGTGGTTCTCCAACCAGGGGCAGATCGGCGAGTACGACACCGCTATCGCCAGCATTGCCAAGCGTGCTGACGAAGTGCAGTTTCTGAAAAGCGGTGATTTTGAAGCGGATAAAAACAGCAGCGATGAAGCCCTGCTCAAGATGACCGCGCAGGTGTTGACCACCAAACGCAGCACACCGCAGCTGATTGTTTTACATCTGATGGGCTCGCATCCCCAGGCCTGCGATCGCACGGCGGGAAAATACGCGACCTTCGTGCAGTCGAAAGAGACGTCGTGCTACCTGCACACCATGACCCAGACTGACGAGCTGCTGGCGCGCCTCTATCAGCAACTGCGCAACGCCGGGGAGAGTTTTTCGCTGGCCTATTTCTCCGATCACGGTCTGGCATTTAAGGAGCGCGGCACGCGGGTGCAGTATCTGGCCCATGACGACCAGTTCCAGCAAAACTTTCAGGTGCCGTTTATGGTGATCTCCAGCGACGACAAAAAGCATCGTCAGGTGAAAGCCCGACGTTCAGCGAATGATTTCCTGATGTTTTTCTCGCAGTGGACAGGCATCAAAACCAAAGAGATTGTGAATCGCTACCGCTTCAATTCGGAACAAAAAGCTGGCCCGATTTACATTACTAACTTCAAACTTAAAAAAGTCGATTACACTCATCTGGGCAGCGATCTTTTTGACAGCCGCACCCGGTGAGGAATAGCAGGCAAAAAAAATCCGCCCGAAGGCGGATTTTTTATATCGCAGTGATGCGATTAGAAGCGGTAACCCACGCCTGCGATCCAGGTGCCAACGTCCACGTTGCGGATGCGGCTCTGCTCGTAGGAGAAGTCCAGAGCAACGTTCTCAACCGGGTTGAACTGCATACCCGCGCCGTAGGAGAAGCCGTAGTCGCTAACGCTGTCGTGGAACGGATAGTCGTTGCTCTGGTATTTGCCGTAGCCAACACCCACAACGCCGTAGATGCTCGCCCAGTCGTTCAGACGGTAAGCAGGACCAGCAGTCAGACCGTAGTACTGGTTTTTGTTGTGGCTGTCAAAACGGTCGTCGGTTTTCTGGGTGTAGGTGAAGGAACCGATCCAACCCAGCGGGTTGACATCGTCTTCGTAGCGGTATTTCAGGTTGAAGCCGCCAGCTTTGTTAGCAACGCCCTGATAATCGCTCTGAGCGTAGCCGCCAGAAACGGTGGAAGTTGCTGCTACGGCAGTACCTGCGGAAACAGCCAGAACTGCGGCTGCCAGTGCTGAAAGACATGCAATTTTTTTCATAACCACCTCAAATGTGCTTTAACTAAGTCCTAAGTTTTAAATATATCAAAACATTGGAAGAAACTCTTTGTGGATCACGCTGTCTAAGGGTCTTTTTGCTGTAACAAAACGTTTCCATGTTAGCGTATCCCTTTAAAAACACATCAGATTTTCCCTTAATGCACGCATTATCCACCGTGCCATCTGCCGCATCTATCCAGATAAATCCTAATCCTGGCCGTGCGCATTCAGATGTAATACTGATAGTGTATGCCTTCCCGCCGCGTTTTTTTTCAATAATTCATCAACGGACGTAACGAATGTTCGGTAGTGTTGCGGCAATCAGTTCACCAGCTCCAGTAAATAAAGAAAGGATGCGTAATGCCCGTTTTATCTCGCCAGCTGCCCGTCTGGCTGCCGGTTGTTCTTTTGCTCGTGGCGATGGTATCGATCCAGAGCGGCGCCTCGCTGGCTAAATCCCTGTTCCCGCTGATTGGCGCGCCCGGCGTCACGGCGCTGCGTCTCGCGCTCGGCACCCTGATTTTAGCGGTGGTGTTTAAACCCTGGCGGCTACGCTTCAGTAAAGCCCAGCGCGTGCCGCTGCTGATCTACGGTCTGGCCCTGGGCGCGATGAACTACCTCTTCTATCTCTCTATACAGACGGTCCCGCTGGGCATTGCCGTGGCGCTGGAGTTCACCGGTCCGCTGGCGGTAGCGCTGTTTGGCTCGCGTCGTCCGGTGGATTTTATCTGGGTGGTGCTGGCGGTGGCCGGGCTGTGGTTCCTGCTGCCGCTGGGCAAGGACGTCGCGCATGTGGATCTGGTGGGCGCAGCCTTCGCGCTTGGCGCGGGCGCCTGCTGGGCCCTCTATATTATTACCGGCCAGCGCGCCGGGGCCGATCACGGGCCAGCCACCGTGGCGCTGGGTTCGCTGATTGCCGCGGTGGTCTTCGTCCCCATCGGCGTCATCCAGGCGGGTGACGCGCTGTGGCACTGGTCAGTACTGCCGCTTGGGATCGGCATCGCGATTCTCTCCACCGCCCTGCCCTACTCGCTGGAGATGGTGGCGCTTACGCGGCTGCCGACCCGGACCTTTGGCACCTTAATGAGCATGGAACCGGCCCTGGCCGCGATTTCCGGGATGCTGTTCCTCAATGAAACGCTCAACATGGTCCAGTGGCTGGCGCTGGCGTCAATCATCG
Organism: Siccibacter turicensis LMG 23730; assembly: GCF_000463155.2. Classification (GTDB taxonomy): domain Bacteria; phylum Pseudomonadota; class Gammaproteobacteria; order Enterobacterales; family Enterobacteriaceae; genus Siccibacter; species Siccibacter turicensis. The sequence goes on from NZ_AWFZ01000028.1 coordinate 684,398, forward strand.
CCGCCTCGGTTGGCTCTACGCTCACCCTGCGCCGGGATGCACAGATTACCTGCGTCAACGTTGAGTAAACGCAGGCAGGCTGACAGAGACCGGACACAAATTGTTATACATCCCTTACCCGGCACCGCCGGGTAATATTCTGAATGCGCACTATATGAACAAGATAAGAATAAACTCGCGCCCGGTTGCGGCTTCGGACGCTATTTATCGCAAATTAAGCGAATAATTATTCATATTTCAATCTGTGATTGGCGCTATTTGTATTAACGAAGCGGTATTGCTCTATCACTCTGAAATAAAAATGAAAATTTTAGCTGCGCGGCGCCGTTTCTATTTATCCGATAGGCAATACCGTCCCGGCAAAGCACAGATCCGGTGCTATACTTATTTCCTGTAATTGATTGGGACACTAACATCAAGAGGATATGAGACTATGAGTACCGCTAAACTGGTAAAATCAAAAGCGTCTGATCTGCTTTATACCCGTAACGATGTGGCCGACGCCGATAAGAAAGCAACTATCGAGCTGCTGAACCGCCAGGTTGTACAGTTCATCGATCTCTCTCTTATCACCAAACAGGCTCACTGGAACATGCGCGGTGCGAACTTCATTGGTGTTCATGAAATGCTCGATGGCTTCCGTACCGCTCTGACCGACCACCTGGACACCATGGCCGAACGTGCCGTTCAGCTGGGTGGCGTTGCCCTGGGTACCACTCAGGTCGTGAACAGCAAAACTCCGCTGCAGAGCTACCCGCTGGATATCCACACCGTTCAGGATCACCTGAAAGCGCTGGCCGATCGCTACGCGATTGTTGCCAACGACGTGCGTAAAGCCGTGAGCGAAGCGCAGGACGAAGACACCGCGGATATCTTCACCGCTGCGTCCCGCGATCTGGATAAATTCCTGTGGTTCATCGAATCTAACATCGAATAATTCACCGGATTTCATCTCACCCCCTCCGCCCGGAGGGGGTTCATTGCACCAAAATAATGCACGCCTGCCCGTCCCTTCCCCTGCTTTAGTTATCAAGATGTAATAATCACTTCACACAACGGTTAAAGAATGATTGTTTTTGCGGCGTATTGTGCGTTAAAACCATCATAGCGGTCGCGCTCGCTGTTCCTGCACCAAAGTGACGCACCACCCTGGTGCAATCCACCCGACTTGCAACCGCCATTGTGCAATGTTACAAAATGCTCCCTTAGCAAAAACAGCAAGTTGTAAAACTGGCACGTTTTTTTCATGCTACGGTGCGTTCCCGCTGGGGATAGCCCCGTGGATTAAAAAAGGAAATGCTATGAAGTCGATTTTTAAAGTTTCCCTGGCTGCACTGACCCTGGCCTTCGCGGTCTCCTCTCAGGCAGCAGAGAAGAAGCTGGTTGTGGCTACTGATACAGCTTTCGTCCCTTTTGAATTCAAACAGGGTGACAAATACGTCGGATTTGACGTTGACCTGTGGGCGGCTATCGCCAAAGAGCTGAAGCTTGACTACACCCTGAAGCCGATGGATTTCAGCGGCATCATCCCGGCCCTGCAGACCAAAAATATCGATCTGGCGCTGGCGGGTATCACCATCACTGAAGAGCGTAAAAAAGCGATCGACTTCTCCGACGGCTACTACACAAGCGGCCTGCTGGTGATGGTGAAAGCCAATAACAACGATGTGAAAAGCGTGAAGGATCTCGACGGCAAAGTAGTGGCAGTGAAGAGCGGCACCGGTTCCGTTGACTATGCAAAAGCCAACATCAAAACCAAAGATCTGCGCCAGTTCCCGAACATCGACAACGCCTACATGGAGCTTGGCACCAACCGTGCTGACGCCGTGCTGCACGATACGCCGAACATCCTGTACTTCATCAAAACCGCAGGCAACGGCCAGTTCAAAGCGGTAGGCGACTCGCTGGAAGCCCAGCAGTACGGCATCGCGTTCCCGAAAGGCAGCACCGAGCTGCGTGATAAGGTGAACGGCGCGCTGAAGACCATCAAAGAGAACGGCACCTACAACGAGATCTACAAAAAATGGTTCGGCACTGAAACAAAATAATTATTTTTATTACGTCTCACCCTTCTCAGGGGCGACTTTTCGCCCCTGTTATTTTTGAACCACGGTAACAGTAACAGGAACACATTATGGAGTTTGACTGGAGCGTCATCTGGCCTGCCATTCCTATTCTGCTGGAAGGCGCCAAAATGACTCTGTGGATTTCGATCCTCGGCCTGGCAGGCGGTATCGTCATCGGTCTGTTGGCCGGCCTCGCCCGCAGCTACGGCGGCTGGATCTCAAACCACATCGCCCTTGTTTTTATTGAAGTCATCCGCGGAACGCCGATTGTCGTTCAGGTGATGTATATCTACTTCGCCCTGCCGATGGCCTTCCCGGACATCCGCATCGACACCTTCACCGCCGCCGTGATCACCATCATGATCAACTCCGGGGCCTATATCGCAGAAATTACCCGCGGGTCGGTGCTGTCTATCCATAAAGGCTTTAGCGAAGCGGGGCTGGCGCTCGGCCTGTCGCGTCGCGAAACGATTCGCCACGTGATCATGCCGCTGGCGCTGCGTCGCATGCTGCCAGCGCTCGGCAACCAGCTGATCATCAGTATCAAGGACACCTCGCTGTTCATCGTCATCGGCGCCGCCGAGCTGACGCGCAGCGGCCAGGAGATCATCGCCGGCAACTTCCGCGCGCTGGAAATCTGGACTGCCGTCGGGGTGATCTATCTGATCATCACCCAGGTTCTGAACATCGTGCTCCGTATTCTTGAAAGAAGGATGAAAATCCTGTGATTGAATTTAAAAACGTCTCCAAGCATTTTGGCCCGACCCAGGTGCTGCATAACATTGACCTGAACGTGAAGCAGGGCGAAGTCGTGGTGATTATTGGGCCGTCCGGCTCCGGGAAATCCACCCTGCTGCGCTGCATCAATAAGCTGGAAGAGATCACCAGCGGCGATCTGATCGTCGACGGGCTGAAGGTTAACGACCCGAAAGTGGACGAGCGCCTGATTCGTCAGGAAGCCGGCATGGTGTTCCAGCAGTTCTATCTGTTCCCGCACCTGACGGCGCTGGAAAACGTGATGTTTGGCCCGACCCGCGTCCGCGGCGCCAGTAAAGCCGAAGCGGAAACGCTGGCGAAATCCCTGCTGGCGAAAGTGGGGCTCGCCGAGCGCGCGCACCACTATCCGTCTGAACTCTCCGGCGGCCAGCAGCAGCGCGTGGCAATTGCCCGCGCGCTGGCGGTGAAACCGAAGATGATGCTGTTTGATGAGCCGACCTCCGCTCTCGACCCTGAACTGCGCCATGAAGTACTGAAGGTGATGCAGGATCTCGCCGAGGAAGGCATGACTATGGTGATCGTGACCCACGAAATCGGCTTTGCCGAGAAAGTGGCGTCGCGCCTGATCTTTATTGATAAGGGCCGCATCGCCGAGGACGGCAACCCGCAGGATCTGATCAAGAACCCACCGAGCCCGCGCCTGCAGGAGTTTTTACAGCACGTCTCCTGAGTGCTGGCCTCACGATAAGCCCCCGCTGCGGGGCTTTTTTTTGCCCGCAAAACGCCCTCACCCGGAAAATTCCCCCTTTTCAGACGCCGTCAGCCCAGCGGCTATACTTATCCCTTCACTGACGTTCTCAACCCGGAGGAGCCCGTGCCGTGGATCATTCTGCTGCTGTGTAGCCTGTTTATTGCCCCCGTTCAGGCCACCGTATCACCCGCCGCAGCCGCCGCCGCGACAACCACATCGAACAGCGCCACCAGCGCGCCTGCCGCCGAACCCACGGTCGAGGATAAGAAAGCAGCCTACGCGGCGCTGGCAGACGTGCTGGAAAACGAACAGTCGCGCACTGAACTTATCGGCCAGCTGCGCAAAGTCTCTGACGCACCCGCTTCCGAGCCGGTGCCTGGGCTGACGATGGTTGAGGAGGAGGTGGAGGACACCACGGTGCTGGAGAACGTCACCGCCCTGAGCCGCGAGTACGGCGGCGAACTGGCGTCACGCTTCGCCCAGCTCTACCGCAATATCACCGGCGCCTCCCATAAGCCGTTTAATCAGCAGACCTTTCTCAACGCCCTGACCCACTTCACCCTGCTGGCGGTAGCGGTGTTTGCCTTCTACTGGCTGCTGCGCACCGGCACCCTGCCTCTGTATCGAAAAATGGGGGAATGGGGACGCAAAAAGAACCGCGAGCGCTCAAGCTGGCTCCATCTGCCTGCCATGATCGTGGGAGCGTTTATCATCGACCTGACGCTACTGGCGCTGGCGCTGACCGTCGGCCAGGTGCTGATTGAGTCGCTCGGCTCCGGCAACCGCACCATTGCCCGCCAGCAGGGGCTGTTCCTCAATGCCTTTGCCCTGATTGAGTTCTTTAAAGCCATCCTGCGCCTTATCTTCTGCCCGCGCGTGCCCTCCCTGCGCCCGTTCCCGGTAAGCGACGCCAGCGCCCGCTACTGGAACCTGCGCCTGAGCGGACTGAGCAGCCTGATTGGTTATGGCCTGTTAGTAGCGGTGCCGATTATCTCAAACCAGGTCAACGTGCAGATCGGCGCGCTGGCAAACGTCGTTATCATGCTCAGCATCACCGTCTGGGCGCTGTACCTGATCTTCCATAACAAGCATCACATTCAGCAGAACCTCATCGCCCTGGCAGACCGGTCGATGGCTTTTTTCAGCCTGTTTATCCGCGCCTTTGCGCTGGTCTGGCACTGGCTGGCCTGCGCCTACTTTATCGTGCTGTTCTTCTTCTCGCTGTTCGATCCGGGCAACAGCCTGAAGTTTATGATGGGCGCCTCCCTGAAAAGCCTGGCCATCATCAGCGTCGCGGCCTTTGTCTCCGGCCTGCTGTCGCGCTGGATTGCCAAAACCATCACCCTGTCGCCCCAGCTGCAGCGGACCTATCCCGAGCTGCAAAAACGCGTTAACGGCTGGATATCGGTGTCGCTCAAGCTGGCGCGCATCCTGACGGTGTGCGTGGCGATTATGCTGCTGCTTAACGCCTGGGGGCTGTTTGACTTCTGGGAGTGGCTCACCAACGGCGCGGGTGAGAAAACGGTGGATATACTGATCCGCGTCTCGCTGATCCTGTTCTTCTCCGCCGTGGGCTGGACGCTGCTGGCAAGCCTGATTGAGAGCCGTCTGGCCTCGGACATTCACGGCCGCCCGCTGCCGAGCGCGCGTACCCGTACCCTGCTGACCCTGTTTCGTAACGCGCTGGCGGTGGTGATCAGCACCATTACCGTGATGATTGTGCTGTCGGAGATTGGCGTGAATATCGCCCCGCTGCTGGCCGGGGCCGGTGCGCTGGGGCTGGCGATCTCCTTCGGCTCACAGACGCTGGTGAAAGATATCATCACCGGGGTGTTCATTCAGTTTGAGAACGGCATGAACACCGGGGATCTGGTCACCATTGGCCCGCTGACCGGGACGGTGGAGCGCATGTCGATTCGCTCGGTCGGCGTGCGGCAGGACACCGGGGCATACCATATTATTCCGTGGTCATCGATTACCACCTTCGCCAACTTTGTGCGCGGTATCGGCTCGTTTGTTGCCAACTACGATGTCGATCGTCGGGAAGATGAGAATCGCGCCAACCAGGCGCTGCGCGATGCAGTAGAGGAGCTGATGACCAAAGAGGATATCCGGATTCTGGTGATTGGCGAGCCGAACTTCGCGGGGATTGTGGGCCTGACCAACACCGCGTTTACCCTGCGTGTCAGCTTCACCACCCAGCCGCTCAAGCAGTGGACGGTGCGCTTTGCGCTGGATGCGATGGTGAAAAAACACTTCGATCTGGCGGGTATCCACGCCCCGGTGCAGACCGTGCAGGTCATGCAGCCGGGGGCGGGTGCGGTAGAGATGAACGCCGGGGCCGGCGGTGCGTTACCCCCGGCCAATCCGACGGTGTGATCAGCCTTTCTTCTGATGCCGACGCTGGCGCGCTGGAGCATCAAGGAAGGTCCAGGCGATGAAGCGGCTCTGCTTCTGGCCCTGGCTCATCTCTTTCTTCACCACCTTCACCGCGCCTGCCTGCTCAAGGGCGCGGTAGAGCGGTGGCAGGTTGTCGCCGCGCGACACCAGCGAGCTGAACCACACCACCTGGCGGGCGTAGTCTTTACTTTCGGCAATCATGCGCGTGATAAACGCCACTTCGCCGCCGTTGCACCACAGCTCGCCCTCCTGGCCGCCGAAGTTGAGCACCGGCTGGTCTGCCAGCCCAAGATTGCGGCGCTTGCGCTCGTTGCCCGCCTGGGCGCCCGCGGCGGAGTCATGGAACGGTGGGTTGCACAGGGTGGCGTCAAACTGCTCATTTTTATGAATGATGCCGGCGAAAATCGCCTCCGGGGTCTTCTGGCGGCGCAGACGAATGCGCGACTGCAGGCCATTGGCCTCAATAATCGCAGTGGCGCTTTTGAGCGCCTCGGCGTTGACGTCGCTGCCGGTAAAGCGCCAGCCGTAGTCGTGGTTGCCGATAAGCGGGTAGATGCAGTTGGCACCGACGCCGATATCCAGCACGCTGGCGTCGCGTGGCACCACGCCCTGGTTATCGTCCGCCAGCAGATCGGCAAGATGGTGGACGTAATCAGCCCGGCCCGGCACCGGCGGGCAGAGAAACCCCTCCGGGATATCCCAGTGGGTAACGCCATAGAAATGCGCCAGCAGCGCCTGGTTCAGGGTTTTCACCGCCTGCGGGTTGGCGAAATCGATAGTCTCGTCGCCGCGTGGCGAGGTGATGATAAACCCGGCGAGCGCCGGACAGTCGCGGGTAAGGCTCGCGAAGTCGTAGCGGCTGTGGTGGCGGTTGCGGGGATGCAGTTCCCCTTTCTGGCGCGTCATGATGATTCTCCTGTAGGTCGGCGCGTAAGATACCCGCTGCCTGCGACGGGGTAAATAACTGACGGAAACTTTTGGCGTCGGGTAAGATGCCTTTTTACGGTTAATCAGGTGGAATATGACAGGAAAACGCTACTACTACGAGCCGCAGCAGGGCCACGGCCTGCCGCACGATCCGCTGAACGCTATCGTCGGGCCGCGCCCCATCGGCTGGATCGCCTCTCTTGACGCCGAAGGCCGCCGCAATCTGGCACCCTACAGCTTCTTCAACTGCTTTAACTATCGTCCGCCGATCATTGGCTTCTCCAGCACCGGCTGGAAAGACAGCGTCAGCAACATCATCGCTACCAAAGAGTTTGTCTGGAATCTCGCCACCCGTGATTTGGCGGTGCAGATGAACGAAACCTCCGCCTCGCTGCCCCACGGCGAAGACGAGTTCGCCCGCGCCGGCCTGACGCCGGTCCCCGGAAAGCGGGTGAGCGCGCCGCGGGTGGCGGAAAGCCCGGTCAACTTCGAATGTCGCCTGTCGCAGTATATTCAGTTGACCGGCGCCGACGGCACGCTGATCGACAGCTGGCTGATATTAGGGGAAGTGGTGGCGGTGCATATCGATGAAACGCTGCTGGAAAACGGTATTTATCAGACGGCGAAGGCGCAGCCGGTGCTGCGCGCCGGCGGCCCCAGCGCCTACTACGCCATTGATGAGTCCCAGCGCTTCGATCTGGTGCGTCCTGACGCCCGCTAGCCCTCCTTCAGGCCCGCTACGGTGGGCCGCCTCCGGCAGAGTGCCCGCTTTTTTGCTATAATAACGTCTGTGTTTAACCATTAAGGAGGTCTTATGGCTTCAGGTTGGGCCAATGACGGCGCGGTGCAGGATCAGATCGACAGCACCGTTGACGATGCCGTAGCAAGGGCGCGTCGCTCGCTGCCCACAGGCGAGAGCCTGGCGTTTTGCGAGATGTGCGATGAACCGATCCCGGAAGCACGACGCAAAGCCATTCCCGGCGTGCATCTGTGTGTCGACTGCCAGCAAAAGGAAGATGCGCATCAGGCGCGCTTCTCGCCCTATAACCGGCGTGGCTCTAAAGACAGCCAGCTCCGGTAACGCCGCCTTAGCGCGGCGTTTTTTATTGCGCAGCTTTTTACCGGGGCGGTGTGTCGAAACGTGCCCTCTTCCACCCGCTCTGTCAGTTCAGGTCAGGAAACGTAGCCGCGAAGCAATAATCTCAATGAATTCAACTGGCTATGTTTCATTCAAATTTTTAGAATAAGGCTGTCAATTCTCTTCGGTTTTATATTCTGCTGACGAATGTGACAATAATCACATCGACGGAACAACGTCACCCAAACAGAATAACCTGCGAGAAATTAGCCATGAAAACCATCAAATATGCTGTAGCCGCCCTTGCCCTTACCGCTTTCTCCCTGACCGCGGGTGCCGCGGAGCTTATCGGTAACGCCGATACCCAGAACCTGAACAAAGTTGGCGTAGTGTCTGCGCAGGGTGCGAGCACGCTGGAAGGTCTGGAAGCGGAGCTGGGTGCCAAAGCCGACGCGGCGGGCGCCAAAGCCTACAGCATCACCTCTGCGATGAGCCACAACAAGGTGAGCGGCACCGCGGTGATCTACAACTGATTTATGCCTTACCCTCTCTGAACCTGCTTTATTTAGATTGACCCTCATTTTTGCCCGCTGCCACGCGGGCTTTTTTTCGTCTCAGGATCAGAACGTCCGGGCCACCTGCGCCAGCCCCTCCTCCACCGACACCGCCCTGCCCGTCGCCACCAGGCAGCAGGCAAGCTGTATCTTCAGCGCCTGCGGCACCGGCAGCTGGCCGGTCAGGCAGCGCTCGGTCCAGCGCGCCGTGACGTCAGGATCCCGGGAGTCGGGCAGCACCACGGAGGCATCGCTTTCCGCCGCGCGCTCATACAGCACGCGAATGCCCTGTTCATCAATGATATTGATTTGCGGGCAGCGCTGCGGGTTGGCGTAGGCTTCCCCTTCGGTGCCGTGCATCAGCAGCGCCCGTCCGCCAAGGGCGGCAAAAAAGCCCCCGACACGGGTCACGTACTCCGGGTGCGATACGCTGGAGAGGCGCAGCGCCGCGTCCTCAGCAAACGGCGTTGCCAGCTTCGCCAGCGTATGCGCGCTGTTGCGCACGCCCATGCGCCAGCGCAGCGCCAGCTGGTTCTCCAGCGGCGGACACAGGGCGCCAACCGGGATGTAGACCGGCTCATGCCCGTCCAGCTTCGCCTGCGCCTGCCCGGCGTGCAGCGTCGGGCTGATACCCAGCATGGTGAATATCGTTTCGCTGATCACCCGCGTACCGTCGTGGCTGACGCCGTGTACCACCACCGGAAAGCCGAGACGGTTGAGCAGCATCGCCAGCAGCGGCGTCAGGTTGGCCTGCTTGCGCGCGCCGTTGTAGGTCGGGATGACGATCGGCATCGGTTTATCAACCGGCGGCGTCAGGCGCAGCGTCTGGTGCTGCATCGCCTCATAAAAGCCGCGCAACTCGGCTTCCCCTTCCCCCTTGATACGCAGGGCAATCAGGATGCCGCCCAGCTCAAGCTCCGGCACGTCGCCGTTCAGCATATGGGTATACAGGGCGCGCGCCGTGTCGGTATCCAGATCGCGAGCGTGGTTCTTGCCCCGGCCGATTTCTTTGATGATTGTGCGGTAGTCCATCCATTACTCCTTACGTCATGCTGTCAGGCGTCTTAGCGCCGACGAGGGCGGCGCACGGCTTTTTTGCTCTCTGTCTTTACTATAACGTCTGGGGCGTCAGGCTGCGAAACGGGAAATACCGGCAGCGCGTTCAGCAGCCGTTGCCCGTAGCCTTTGGTGAACAGACGGCGGTCGTAGATCACCACTTCGCCCCAGCACTCATGGCTACGGATCAGGCGGCCGACCTGCTGAATCAGGTTAAACGACGCGCTCGGCAGGCTTTGCACTTCGAACGGGTAGCGGTTGAGGCTTTTTAACCACTCCCCTTCGGTAATCACCACCGGACTGTCTATCGGTGGAAACGCGATTTTATGGATGTGCACCTGGGTGAGCAGCTCCCCTTTCAGATCCAGCCCTTCGGCAAAGGACTGCAGCCCCACCAGCACGCTGCGCTCCCCGCCCTCCACGCGCTTGCGGTGCAGCTCCACCAGCCGGTAGCGTGGCTGGTCGCCCTGCACCAGCAGCAGCAGACGCAGATCGGTGAGGTGCGTCAGAAACTGCTGCATCGCGCGCCCGCTGGCGAACAGCACCAGCATCCCTTTGTGCTCGCCCTTTTCCACTTCGGCACGGAAATAGGCCGCCATCTCGGCAATATGGTGGGCTTCGTGCTCCATCTGCGGTTCATAGCGCATGCGGGGAATGACGATGCGCCCCTGTTCAACGTGATTAAACGGCGAGTCGAGGCTGATAAAACGGTCCCCGGCTTTCTCGCGCAGGCCGCTCATCTCCTGCAGGCGCGAGAAGCTGTTGAGCGAGCGCAGGGTCGCCGAGGTCACCACCACATGCGGCACGCTGCGCCACAGCAGCTTTTCCAGCTGATCGGCGACGCGGATCCCCACGCAGTGGAACCACAGGTGCGGCTGGCCGTCGCGCAGCTCGCGGGTAACCCATTTTGACACCGGCGCCCCGGACGCCTGGGCCATCGACGCCAGCCGCCACAGCTTGCTCTGCGCCTCAAAGTGGCCGAGTGCGCGGTTCATCTGCAGCAGCACCCGGTGCAGACGCACGATGTCGTGCGTCCCGGTCTTTTCGCTGAGATCGTTCAGGAACAGCTCCGCCAGCCCGCGCAGCGTTTCGGTCAGCTTCGCCAGCCGCTGGCAGATCTCCATGATTTCGGCCGGCAGTTCGCCCATGGCAAAGCGATATTCGGCCTCGCTCGCCGCTGGCAGGTAGAGGGAGAGAATGCTGTTGAGCGAGCCAATCAGCTCCGCAAGCTCCTCGCAGTGGGCGTTGAGCCGCTCAGGGTTAGCCAGCGGCGGCAGGGTTTTCGGGCGAAACTGCTCAACGCAGGTGGCGATAAGCTTGACGAACAGGTCAAGCTGTAACCGGGTCCAGGGCGCGGTGATTTCCGCGCTCATCTCCAGCGCATCACGGGCCACGTCCGGCACGTGGTGGCCCTCATCCAATACCAGCAGCAGGTTTTTCGCCTCGGGCAGCACCGCTTCACTCTCCAGCGCCGCCATCACCAGCGCGTGGTTCGCCACCACCACTTCCGCCTCCTGAATTTCACGGCGCGCCACGAAGAACGGGCACTCGCGGTAATAGTGGCAGTTGCGGTTCAGGCAGCTCGCCTTGTCGGTGCTGAGCCGCTTCCAGAGGGTGTCGTCGATGGCCTGATCGGTGTGGTCGCGCAGGCCGTCCCAGCGGTAGCTGTCGAGATCGGCTTTCAGCTTCGCGCAGCGCTGCTGCTCCTCTTTACTGTTGGGCGTCAGCTCGTCGTCGAGAAACGCCAGCAGATCGCCCTGCGCCAGGCTGTCGGTGGAGAGCGCCGCGAGATTGCGCGGGCAGACGTAGCGCCCGCGCCCAAAGGCGGCGGTGAATTTCAGATCCGGGATAATCTTGCGCAGCAGGGGCAGATCCTTGCTGAAGATCTGGTCCTGCAGCGCCACATTGGCGGTGCTGACCACCAGGGTTTTCTGTTCTTCGCGCGCAATGGCGATGCCGGGGATGAGATACGAGAGGGTTTTCCCGACGCCGGTTGGCGCTTCGATGGCCAGATGCCGCCCCTCATCCCCGGCCAGCGTTTTCGCCACTTCGGCAATCATCTGCCGCTGTGGCGCACGGGGGATAAAGTCGGGGATCTGCTGCTGTAGCGCCTTATACCAGGCGGCAATTTGCGCTTTATGCGCGCTCGAAAGGGCCATCGGGAAACCTGAGATACTGTATAAACAGCCACTATTGTGGCATTTTTTGCCGTCGAGGTTGACCTTTTTTTCCGCCCGCGGCGCTTAAAAATTCACAACATGAATACGCAAAGCGGATCACATTTCAGGCTGAAATATATCCTTTCCCCGTCCGCTACATTGACCCCCCCGTAGTCGGGTGTTAGGTTTTTTATTATGCATTAGCTTGTTACCGTTCGGCGGGCAAAACCTGAATGCGGACTGCGGGACTTTTTTCCCCGTAGCCTGTATTGATGTTTTGCCCGTTTTTGCTTTCAGGAGCCGTTGATGTTTATTAAGCAAATCCTTAATAACAATGTCGTCAGCGCGGTGGATGAACAGGGTCAGGAATTGATCCTCACCGGACGCGGATTAGGGTTTTCCGCGTCCACCGGGGAACGGGTTAATGCGCAAAAAATAGAAAAAACGTTTCGTCTGCACGACGACAGCGTGTCCGCGCGATTTAAAGTGCTGGTGGATGAACTGCCGCTGGAAATAGTCGAGCTGACCGATGATATCGTGGCGCTGGCGCGTCAGGCGCTGCCGCATAAATTAAGCGAAGGGCTGTACGTCAGCCTCAGCGATCACCTGCATTTCGCCCTGCAGCGCAGCGAGGAAAATATGCCGCTGCACAATCCGTTGCAGTGGGAAGTGCGCCACTTTTATCAGGCGGAATATGGCGTCGGCCAGCAGGCGCTGGCGCTGATTGCCGCCCGCACCGGCACGCTGCTGCCGGATGCGGAAGCCTGTAGCATTGCTCTGCACCTCGTCAATGCGGGCATCAACAGCACCACGGCGAAAACCAGCCAGATAACGCAGCTTATTTATCAGGTGCAGAATATCGTTAAGTACTGGTTTCGGGTGGATCCGGATGAGGAGAGCCTGAACTACCAGCGCTTTATTACCCATCTGAAATTTTTCGCCCAGCGGGTAATAGACGGCGAGATTATTGATAATGACGACGCGGAATTATTTGCCATGGTGCAGGAGCGGTATAAACAAACCGTCGCCTGCGTTGAGGCGATTAACGCCTTCGTGCAAAAGAATTATCAGCACACGATGAGCCAGTCGGAAAAACTTTATCTGACGGTGCATATCGATAACGTTATTAAACGCATGACGCCCGCCTGAGGCGGGTTATTTCCCCGGGAATTATCCCATCGGTTCCGTTCAGGCTTGTTACTGTTAAATCAGGCAAACCCCAGAGGAAGCAAGACGACCGGCCCTGCCGGCGATTGTTTACGCGCGATTGACCTCGCGCTCTGGAGGAATGGCAATGCACTATTCAGACACCGCGCAGGCGATTATCGCGCGCATCGGCGGGGCCGATAATATCGTCTCGCTGTTCCACTGCATTACCCGCCTGCGTTTTACGCTGCGCGACCAGGATCGGGCGGATCGGGCCGCGCTCGAAGAGATTGACGGCGTGATGGGGGTTAACATTTCCGGGGATCAGTATCAGCTGATCATCGGCAACGAGGTCGCCCCGCTGTGCGACGCCATCCTTAACCAGCTCCCCCATCTGCGCGACGCCCGGCCCCCGGCGGCCGACGCACCGCGTAAGCGGCGCAATCCGGTATCGGCGGTGCTGGAGGGGCTGTCCGGCATCTTCTCCCCCATCATTCCGGCCATTGCCGGCGCCGGGATCCTCAAAGGGGTGCTGTCGCTGCTGGTGGCCCTGAACTGGCTCGATGCCACCAATCAAAGCTACCTGATTCTGTCGGCCATCAGCGACGGCGTGTTCTTCTTTATGCCGCTGGTGCTGGCCTTCAGCGCCGGGCACAAGTTCGGCGCCAACCCCTATGTGGCGGTCGCCATGGCGGCGGCGCTGTTCCACCCCACGCTGCTCAAGCTGTTCGCCGCCGGAGAGCCGATCGCCTTCTTCGGAATGCCGGTCTCGCCGGTCTCCTACGCGTCGTCCGTGATCCCCATCCTGCTGGCGGTCTGGCTGCTGAGCTACGTCGAGCGGTTTATCGATCGCCTGATGCCCGGTCCGCTGAAAACCATGTTTGTGCCGCTGCTCTCGCTGGCGATCGTCACGCCGGTGACCCTCATCACCATCGGGCCGCTGGGTATCTGGCTCGGTAACGCCCTGTCAGGCGGCATTCTGTGGCTGGTCGCCAACATGGGGATGCTGGCGGGCGTGGTGGTGGGCGGCACCCTGTCGCTGATGATCATTACCGGGATGCACTACGTGCTGGTACCGGTGATGATCAACAACATCAGCCGTCTCGGCTACGACCCGTTCAAAATCCTGTTCTACGTCGCCAACCTTGGGCAGGCCGGGGCGGCCTTCGGGGTGTTCCTGCGTTCGCGTAACAAGAAGACCAAAACCCTGGCGCTCTCTACCAGCTTCAGCGCCTCGCTCGGCATTACCGAACCGGCGATGTACGGCATCAATATCCGCTTCAAACGTCCGTTTGCCTGCGCCCTGATTGGCGGTGCCTGCGGCGGCGCGTTCGCCATGATGATGGGGGTAAAAACCTATGCCTTTGCGCTGAGCGGCCTCTCCGGCCTGCCGGCGCTGGTCGGTCCGACGTTTCTCTGGGCGCTGGTCAGCCTCGCTATCTCCTTTGGGGTGGCCGCCCTGCTGACCGTGGTGGTCGGCTTTGAGGAGGCGAGCCCGCCGCAGGAGGCCAGCCAGGGCGCCCCTCTGCCGCTGAACGCCAGGGACGAGCAGATCTTCGCCCCGGTGAGCGGGCAGTTGAAGCCGCTGAGCCGCCTGAGCGATCCGGTGTTCGCTGATGAGGTGTTTGGCAAAGGCATCGCCATCGAACCGACGAGCGGCGAGCTACTCTCGCCGGTAAACGGCCGCGTGGAGTCGGTATTTGAAACCCGCCACGCCCTGACGCTGATGAGCGATACCGGCGCGGAGGTGCTGATCCATATCGGTATCGACACCGTGAAGCTCGGCGGCGCGGGCTTTGTCAGCCATATCGCGCCGGGCGATATCGTTGAGGTCGGCCAGCCGCTCATCAGCTTCGACCTTGCGGCCCTGCGCCAGCAGCAGATTGACACCAGCGTGATCGTGATTGTCACCAACAGCGAAAACTACGGCGATATTACCCCGGTAAAACAGGGCGATATCGGCATTAACGAAGCCTGTCTGAAACTGACCGCTCCGGCGGTCTAAGGGAGAACCATGACGATGTCGAAAGCATTCCCCGAGGGGTTTATGTGGGGCGGCGCTACCGCGGCCAACCAGCTTGAAGGCGCCTGGAACGTCGACGGCAAAGGGCTGTCGGTGTCTGATGTCTACACCTTTGATATCAACACCCCGAAGGAGCGCTGGCTGGATCAGTGGCTGGGCATGACCCATCAGCAGGTTGCCGAGGCGCAGGATCCCACCAGCACAAAGTACTACCCCAAGCGCAACGGCAACGACTTCTACCATCGCTATAAAGAGGATATCGCGCTGTTCGCCGAGATGGGCTTCACATGCTTTCGCATGTCCATCGCCTGGACGCGTATCTTCCCGCGCGGGGATGAGACGACCCCCAACGAGGCCGGGCTGGCGTTTTACGATGACGTATTCGACACCCTGCGCCAGCACGGCATCGAGCCCATCGTCTCGCTGTCGCACTACGAGATGCCCCTGGCACTGGTCACCGATTACGGCGGCTGGCCGAACCGTCAGGTGGTGGATTTCTACGTGCGCTTCGCCACCACCGTCTTCACCCGCTATCGCAAAAAGGTGAAGTACTGGATGACCTTCAATGAGATCAACTGCGTGAAGCATCACCCCTATGTCAGCGTGGGGGTTATCGAAGAGAACCACCCGAACATTGAACAGGACAAGTATCAGGGGGCGCATCACCAGTTTGTGGCGAGCGCGCTGGCGACCAAAGCCTGCCACGCCATTATCCCCGGCTCGCAGGTGGGGTGCATGATCAGCTACCAGATCCTCTACCCCCACACCTGCCACCCGGATGACCAGCTGGCCTGCGAGGATGCCCAGCGGGTGTCGCTGTTCTTTAGCGACGTGCAGGCGCGCGGCTACTACCCCTCCTGGGCGAAGCGCATGCTGGATGAGAAAGGCGTCACCCTGAAGATGGAGACGGGCGATGAGGAGATCCTGCGCCAGTACCCGGTGGACTACGTCTCCTTCAGCTACTACATGTCGAGCACCGTCAGCGCCCATCCGGAAAAACTGCAGGGCGCGACCGGCAACCTGATTACCGGCGGTATCCGCAACCCGTACCTGGAAACCAGCGACTGGGGCTGGCAGATCGACCCGAAAGGCCTGCGTCTGGCGCTGAACCAGCTCTATGACCGCTATCAGAAGCCGCTTTTTATCGCCGAGAACGGCCTTGGGGCGGTGGATGAGGTCAACCCGGACGGCAGCATCCGTGACGACTACCGCATCGATTATCTGCGCCAGCACATTGAGCAGATGCAGGAGGCGATCGCCGACGGGGTGGATCTGTTTGGCTACACCTGGTGGGGCCCCATCGACGTGGTAAGCGCCGGGACAGCCCAGATGTCCAAGCGCTACGGGTTTATCTACGTCGATCAGGATGACATGGGCAACGGCACCCTCGCCCGCTCGCGCAAGAAAAGCTTCGGCTGGTACAAAAAAGTGATCGCCACCAACGGTCAGGATCTCAGTGATTAAGGAGCAGCAGATGGCACGGTTTCCACAGCACTTTTTATGGGGCGGCGCGATAGCCGCCAATCAGGCCGAAGGCGCCTGGAACGTGGACGGCAAAGGGCCGTCCATCGCCGACGTGATACGCGGCGGTATCGCCTCCGGCCAGCATGACGCGGTGATTGATCCGAATCATTACTACCCCAGCCACGAGGCGGTGGACTTCTATCACCGGTATAAAGAGGACGTGGCGCTGTTTGCCGAGATGGGTTTCCAGTGCTTCCGCACTTCCATTGCCTGGTCACGCATCTTCCCGCGCGGCGATGAGCAGACACCGAACGAGGCCGGGCTGGCGTTCTATGACAGACTGTTTGATGAGCTGCTGAAGTACGGCATTGAGCCGGTGATCACCCTCTCGCACTATGAGACGCCGCTGGCGCTCTATCAGGAGTACGGCGGCTGGACAAACCGGGCGCTGATTACCCACTTCACCCGCTACTGCGAGACGGTGTTCCGCCGCTACCGTGGCAAGGTGAAATACTGGATGACCTTCAACGAGCTGAACAACATGAACCGCATGCCGTTCGCCACCGGCGCGGTTGACGCTGACGCCTCGCTGCAGGAGATCTATCAGGCCAACCACCATCAGTTCGTCGCCAACGCGCTGGCCAACAAGCTGTGCCATGAGATCATCCCCGAGGCGCAGATCGGCTGCATGCTGTCGCTCAGCACCGTCTACCCGGCGACCTGCCATCCGGACGATATTTTTGAAACCCAGCAGCTGCGCCGCCGGTCGCTGTTCTATTCCGACGTGATGATGAACGGTGAGTACCCGGCCTGGAGCGCCCGCCTGTTCCGCGACAACAACATCACGCTGGCGATGGAGCCGGAAGACCTGGAGCTTATCGCCCGCTATCCCTCGGACTATCTCGGCTTCAGCTACTACCGCAGCGTGGTGCACAAGGCCGGGGCGCAGATGCAGATCGACACCGGCGGCGCAAAGGGGGAAGACAATCCCTGGCTGAAAAAGACCGCCTGGGGCTGGCCGGTGGATCCGAAGGGGCTGCGCACGGTGTGTAACGAGCTGGCGGACCGCTACCGCAAGCCGCTGTTTATCGTCGAGAACGGCTACGGCGGCGTGGATGAAGTGGCGCCGGACGGCACCATCGATGACGTCGAGCGCATCGAGTATGCCCGGCAGCACATTCTCGAGATGGCCGAAGCCATCGCCGACGGCTGCGACATTATCGGGTACACCTGGTGGGGGCCGATCGATATCATCAGCGCCGGTACCGGCGAGATGAAAAAACGCTACGGGTTTATCTATGTCGACAAGGACAACGACGGCAGGGGTACGCTGGCGCGCAGCAGGAAGCGCAGTTTTGGGTGGTATCAGCAGGTGATTGCCAGTCATGGGGAGGTGTTATAGAGGGCTGGCGTGGCGTAGTAGTCTATAGGTTCCATTCACTGTGCAGCTCTGTGCTGAGCGTGGCACTCTGGTCTATGAACGTGCGGTGATGTTCCGTTCACCGGGCGACCGCACGCTTATGTGACCCTGGATGCCCGTGAACGTGCAAAGGGGGCTCGCCGCCGCCCCCTTTGCTATCCCGGCTCCCGGCCAAAAAACCGGCCCTGCGGGCTCCCCTTGCCTCCGGCGTCTCGCTCCGGTCGGGCGCGATACCCCATCCCGGGGCTCGCGCCCTCTGGCGGTTCCCG
>NZ_AWFZ01000028.1:702437-716853 GCF_000463155.2 Siccibacter turicensis LMG 23730
GCTCAACGCCTGCGGCGCGGCGGTTTTGATGCCGGAGGCTGGCTATCCCTCGGGCTTCTGTGCCGCTTGTTTCGTCAGGAGCGTCAGAGATGGTTCCACTCTCTGGTGCGTGGCACTCTGGTCTATGGACGTGCAGTGAGGTTCCGTTCACCGGGCGACCGCACGCTCATGTGACCCTCGATGCCCGTGAACGTGCAAAGGGGGCTCGCCGCCGCCCCCTTTGCTATCCCGGCTCCCGGCCAAAAAACCGGCCCTGCGGGCTACCCTTGCCTCCGGCGTCTCGCTCCGGTCGGTCGCGATACCCCATCCCGGGGCTCGCGCCCTCTGGCGGTTCCCGACCGCCAGCCCGGACTCAACGCCTGCGCCGCGGCGGTTTTGATGCCGGAATGCGCCACACCTCGACGGCTGTTTTTTGGTGATAGCGGCCTCAGGCGGTTCCCGACGCCCAGCCCAGACTCAACGCCTGGGCGTGGCGGTTTTGATGCCGGAGGCTGGCTATCCCTCAGGCTTCTGCGTGATCTTTTTACACGCACCGTTTACTGACTGTATCCGTTTGCAGGCCAGCGTAGCGTGCTGTCTCTGTATTGCACTCTGCTTGCTGGCTGAACAGCGGACGTGACGGGCAATAGCACAGGGCTCGGGAGGGCTGGCATGTTACGGGAGTGCGGTGAGAAAGGGTCTGGCTGGGAGGAGCAACGGGGGAAAGCAGGCACTGCGCAGAGGGAAAAAGAGTGCGGGGTAGACTGGCTACCCCGCACGTCGCTGCGCGATCAGGGAGAATTACTCTCCGGCGGAAGCTTTACGCGGCGGACGACGACGACGGGCGCCGTCACCGGATGGGCGCGATGCGCCCTCTCCCAGCCAACGGCCCTGCTTCACTGCATCACCACCCTGACGGCGCGGTTTATCGCCGGCAGGTTTGGCTGCCTCGCCGCTGGCGCGACGCGGTTTATCACCGGTGGTTTTTGCGCCTTCGCTGCTGCCACGACGCGGCTGGCCCTGACTGCGTCCGCCGCCCTGACCACGACCACCGCCGCCACGCTGCTGCTGGCGACCGTTGACGATCGGCTCGGCTTTAATGCTCGGATCCGGCTCGTAGCCCGGCAGGGCGATGCGCGGAATTTCACGCTTCAGCAGGCGTTCGATATCACGCAGCAGTTTGTGCTCGTCCACGCACACCAGCGACAGCGCTTCACCCGTCGCGGCCGCACGTCCGGTACGACCGATACGGTGCACGTAATCTTCCGGCACGTTTGGCAGCTCGTAGTTCACCACGTGCGGCAGCTCTTCGATGTCGATGCCGCGCGCCGCGATGTCGGTGGCAACCAGCACGCGAACGTCACCGGTTTTAAAGTCTGCCAGCGCACGGGTACGCGCACCCTGACTCTTGTTACCGTGGATCGCCGCCGAACGGATACCGTCTTTGTTCAGCTGTTCGGCAAGGTGGTTTGCGCCGTGCTTGGTACGGGTAAACACCAGCACCTGCTGCCAGTTCCCCTCGCCAATCATCTGGGAGAGCAGTTCCCGCTTGCGCTTCTTGTCCACGAAGTGCACGTGCTGGGTCACCTGCTCGGAAGCGGTGTTGCGGCGTGCCACTTCCACTTCCAGCGGGTTGTGCAGCAGTTTTTCGGCCAGGCCCTTGATGTCGTCCGAGAAGGTCGCGGAGAACAGCAGGTTCTGACGACGCGCCGGGAGCTTCGAGAGCACGCGACGGATATCGTGAATGAAGCCCATGTCGAGCATGCGGTCGGCTTCATCGAGCACCAGGATTTCGACGCTGTCGAGCTTCAGCGCGTTCTGGTGTTCCAGATCGAGCAGACGGCCCGGTGTCGCCACCAGCACGTCAACGCCACCGCGCAGCTTCATCATCTGCGGGTTGATGCTCACCCCGCCGAACACCACCAGCGAGCGGATATCGAGGTATTTACTGTAGTCGCTGACGTTCTCGCCAATCTGCGCTGCCAGCTCGCGGGTTGGGGTGAGGATCAGCGCGCGCACCGGGCGGCGCCCTTTGGCGTGCGGCGTCTGCTGAGTCAGCAGCTGAAGCAGCGGCAGGGTGAAGCCTGCGGTTTTACCGGTGCCGGTCTGGGCACTGGCCATCACATCACGGCCGGCCAGCACTGCTGGAATAGCCTGTTGTTGGATAGGGGTCGGTTGGGTGTAACCCTGCTCAGCGATCGCTTTCAGGATTTCGGGGGCAAGACCAAGTGAATCAAAGGACATAACAACTCCGGACCTGCCCCTGACCGCGTGCGGTGTAGTTTTCTGGGGTAGGCATTAGGCCGAGGCCTGATAGCGAGACAAAAACCACAATGTCATGAAGGGGCGGAGTGTAACAGTTTTTGTGATGAACCGCATAAATTCTCGCGTATTACCCCGCGGGGTGAACGTCCTTATCGCAAATCACCGTGTAAAAAATGCACGACGTCTACTGGACAAGGTCAAAAAACAGTCATATTTTTAATCAATCGATTGATTAACTTTTTTATCGGCCTATGAACGCAACGACCTCCCCTACCACCGCACGCGGCGAACAGGCCCGCAATCAGCTGATCGCCGCCGCCATTGCGCAGTTTGGCGAGTATGGCCTGAACGCCACCACCCGCGATATCGCCGCCGAGGCCGGGCAGAATATTGCGGCCATCACCTACTACTTCGGTTCGAAGGACGACCTCTACATGGCCTGCGCACGCTGGATCGCCGATTTCATCAGCGGCCAGTTTCAGCCCCATGCCGAGGCCGCCGAAGCGCTGTTTCGCCAGCCCACCATCCAGCGAGAGGCGATGCGCGCGCTGATTTTCGAGGCCTGCGAAAATATCGTTCATCTGCTTACCCAGGACGAGACGCTGAGCCTGAGCAAGTTTATCTCCCGCGAGCAGCTCTCCCCCACAGCCGCCTATCACCACATTCATCAGCAGGTGATCGCGCCGCTGCACAGCCATCTCACCCGCCTGATTGCGGCATACACCGGGCGCGACGCGGAGGACACCGAAACGATTTTGCACGCCCACGCGCTGCTCGGCGAAGTGCTCGCCTTTCGCCTCGGGCGCGAAACCATCCTGCTTCGTGCCGGATGGAGCGGGTTTGACGCGCAGAAAAGCGCGCAGATCTATGGCGTGGTGAAGTGTCACATCACCCTCATTCTGGAAGGACTATCCCGTAAGGAGTCGCAGGCATGAAAAAGCCGCTGTTAATCGTCGGAGCGCTGGTGGTGATTGCCGCCATCGTGGGAGGCTGGATGTGGTATCAGCACAGCAGACCCCAGACGCTCACCCTCTACGGCAACGTGGATATTCGCACCGTCAACCTCAGCTTCCGCGTCGGCGGACGGCTGGCGTCCCTCTCGGTGGACGAAGGCGATGCGGTCAGGAAGGGGCAGACGCTGGGCACTCTCGACCGCGCGCCCTATGAAAACGCCCTGATGCAGGCGAAGGCCAACCTCGCCACCGCCGAAGCGAAACTCGATTTAGCCAAAGCGGGCTATCGCGAGGAGGAGATCGCCCAGGCTCAGGCGGCGGTCAGCCAGGCCGAGGCGGCATATCAGTACGCCCAGAACTTCTGGCAGCGCCAGCAGGGGCTGTGGAAAAGCCGCACCATCTCCGCCAATGACCTGGAAAATGCCCGTTCGTCACGGGATCAGGCGCTGGCCAGTCTGAAATCCGCCCGGGATAAGCTGAGCCAGTTTAAGACCGGGAACCGTCCGCAGGAGATTGCCCAGGCGCAGGCGGGGGTCGATCAGGCCAAAGCGCAGGTGGCGCAGGCTGAACTGGATCTGCATGACACCACGCTGGTGGCGCCCTCCCCCGGCACGCTGCTGACCCGCGCCGTGGAGCCGGGCAGCATGCTTAACGCTGGCAGCACGGCGCTGACCCTCTCGCTTACTCGCCCGGTATGGGTGCGCGCGTACGTGGATGAGCGCAACCTGCACCGCGCCACGCCGGGACAGCAGGTACAGGTCTGGACCGACGGACGTCCGGACAAGCCCTACACCGGGAAGATTGGTTTTGTCTCACCCACCGCCGAGTTCACGCCAAAAACCGTGGAAACGCCGGATCTGCGTACCGACCTGGTGTACCGGCTGCGCATCATCGTGACCGACGCCGACGACGGCCTGCGTCAGGGGATGCCGGTGACCGTGACCTTTGACGAGTCGCGCCATGAGCAGTGACGGCATTATCCATCTGCACGGGCTGGCAAAACGCTTCCCTGGCATGGACAAACCCGCGGTCGCAACGCTGGATGCGGAGATCCGCGCCGGCGGCGTCACCGGGCTGGTTGGCCCGGACGGGGCCGGTAAAACCACGCTGATACGCATGCTGGCCGGGCTGCTGCGCCCTGACGAGGGCAGCGCCAGGGTGATTGGTCTCGATCCCATCGCCGACGACACCGCCCTGCACGCGGTGCTCGGCTATATGCCGCAGAAGTTTGGCCTGTATGAGGATCTCACCGTTATGGAGAACCTCACGCTGTTTGCCGATCTGCGCAGCGTCACCGGCGAGGCGCGGGCCGCCACCTTCGAGCGGCTGCTGGCGTTTACCGCCCTCGGGCCGTTTACCGACCGGCTGGCGGGCAAGCTCTCCGGCGGGATGAAGCAGAAGCTGGGGCTGGCCTGTACTCTGGTCGGCACCCCGAAAGTGCTGCTGCTCGACGAGCCGGGGGTGGGGGTCGATCCCATCTCGCGGCGCGAACTGTGGCAGATGGTCCACGAGCTGGCCGGGGACGGCATGCTGATCCTGTGGAGCACCTCCTATCTTGATGAAGCCGAGCAGTGCCGCACGGTGCTGCTGATGAACGAGGGCGAGCTGCTGTTCCAGGGGCCGCCCACCGAGCTGACGCAACAGATGGCCGGACGCAGCTTTCTTGCCGCCAGCCCGACCATCGGCAACCGCGCCCTGCTGCAACGGGCGCTGAAGCTGCCCGCGGTGAGCGATGCCACCATTCAGGGGCGTTCGGTGCGCCTGATCCTCGCCAAAGCGGCCGCGCCGCAGCAGCTCACCGCAACGGCGGGGCTGGAGGACGTGACGCTGCGCGAGACCGCCCCGCGCTTCGAAGATGCGTTTATCGATCTGCTGGGCGGCGCTGGGACCGCTGAATCCCCCCTGGGCGACATCCTGCACACCGTGGAGGGCAAGGCCGACGAAACGGTGATTGAGGCCCGCCAGCTGACGAAAAAATTTGGCGATTTCGCGGCAACCGACCAGGTGAACTTCGCCGTGACGCGCGGCGAAATCTTCGGGCTGCTTGGCCCGAACGGTGCCGGGAAGTCCACCACTTTTAAAATGATGTGCGGTCTGCTGACGCCCACCGAGGGCAAAGCCCTGGTGCTGGATCTGGATCTTAAAACCAGCTCCGGGAAAGCGCGCCAGCATCTGGGCTATATGGCGCAGAAGTTCTCGCTCTACGGCAACCTGACGGTGGCGCAAAATCTGCGTTTCTTCTCCGGGGTCTACGGCCTGCGCGGCAAGGCCCAGAGCGAAAAGATCGCCAGCATGAGCGAGGCCTTTGGCCTGCGCGCTATCGCCGGGCAGCCAACCGACTCCCTGCCCCTCGGCTATAAGCAGCGGCTGGCGCTGGCCTGCGCTCTGATGCACGAACCGGATATCCTGTTTCTGGATGAACCCACGTCCGGGGTCGACCCGCTCACCCGCCGCGAGTTCTGGCTGCACATCAACAGCATGGTGGAGAAAGGCGTGACCGTGATGGTCACCACGCATTTTATGGATGAGGCGGAGTACTGCGACCGCATCGGACTGGTGTATCACGGCAAGCTGATTGCCAGCGGTACGCCGGACGATCTCAAAGCCCAGGCGGCGCAGGGGGACGACGACGACCCGACCATGGAGCAGGCGTTTATCACCCTCATCCATCAATGGGATAAGGAGCACGCGACATGAGCGCATTTTCCTGGCGGCGCGTCCGCGCCCTGTGCGTAAAAGAGACGCGCCAGATCGTGCGCGACCCCAGCAGCTGGCTGATTGCGGTGGTGATCCCGCTGCTGCTGCTGTTTATCTTCGGCTACGGTATCAACCTCGACTCCAGCCGTCTCAAGGTAGGGGTGCTGCTGGAGCAGCAGAGCGACGAGGCGCTGGACTTCACCCATGCCATTACCGGCTCGCCGTTTATCGACGCCACGGTCAGCGACAATCGCGGGGCGCTGGTGGAGATGATGCAGGCCGGGAAAATCCGCGGGCTGGTGGTGATCCCGGTGGATTTCGCCAGCAACATGGCGCGTCCCGGCGCCACCGCGCCGGTGCAGGTGATTACCGACGGCAGCGAACCCAATACCGCTAACTTTGTGCAGGGCTATATGGAGGGCATCTGGCAGATCTGGCAGATGCAGCGCGCGGAGGATCGCGGTGAGGTGTTCGAACCCCTGATTGACGTGCAGACCCGCTACTGGTTTAACCCGGCGGCCATCAGCCAGCACTTTATTATTCCCGGCGCGGTGACCATCATTATGACGGTGATTGGCGCCATCCTTACTTCGCTGGTGGTGGCCCGCGAGTGGGAACGCGGCACCATGGAGGCGCTGCTCTCCACCGAAGTGACCCGCGCCGAGCTGCTGCTGTGTAAGCTTATCCCCTACTACTTCCTCGGCATGCTGGCGATGCTGCTCTGTATGCTGGTCTCGGTGTTTATTCTCGGGGTGCCGTTCCGCGGCTCGCTGCTGCTGCTATTCATTATCACCAGCCTGTTTTTGCTCAGCACCCTCGGGATGGGGCTGCTGATTTCGACCCTGACCCGCAACCAGTTTAACGCCGCCCAGGTGGCGCTCAACGCCGCCTTTTTGCCGTCGATTATGCTGTCCGGGTTTATTTTTCAGATCGACAGCATGCCGGCGGCGATCCGCGCCGTCACCTATATCATTCCGGCGCGCTATTTCGTCAGCACGCTGCAAAGCCTGTTTCTGGCCGGCAACATCCCGGTGGTGCTGGCGGTGAACGTACTGTTTCTCATCGCCTCGGCGGTGCTGTTTATCGGCCTGACGTGGTGGAAAACCAAACGGCGTCTGGATTAAGGAGTTTCCCATGTTCTATCGCCTGTGGACGCTTATTCGCAAAGAGTTGCAGTCCCTGCTGCGCGAGCCGCAGACCCGCGCCATTCTGATCCTGCCGGTGGTGATTCAGGTGGTGCTGTTTCCGTTCGCGGCAACGCTGGAAGTGACCAATGCCACCATCGCGGTTTACAGCGAAGACAGCGGCAAGCACGCCGTGGAGCTGACCCAGCGCTTCAGCCGGGCCAAGGCTTTTACGCACGTGCTGCACGTCGACAGCCCGCAGCAGATCCGCCCGACCATCGATACGCAGAAAGCGCTGCTGCTGGTGCGTTTCCCGGCGGATTTCTCGCGCCGCCTCGATACCCGCGAACCGGCGCAGATGCAGCTGATCCTCGACGGGCGTAACTCCAACAGCGCCCAGATAGCGGCCAACTACGTGCAGCAGATCGTGAAAAACTACCAGCAGGAGCTGACCGCCGGCCTGCCGAAACCCAACAACAGCGAGCTGGTGGCGCGTAACTGGTATAACCCGAACCTCGACTACAAATGGTTTGTGGTGCCGTCGCTTATCGCCATGATCACCACCATCGGCGTGATGATTGTTACCTCGCTGTCGGTGGCGCGCGAGCGTGAACAGGGCACCCTCGACCAGCTGCTGGTCTCTCCGCTGGCCACCTGGCAAATCTTTATCGGCAAAGCGATACCGGCGCTGATTGTCGCCACCTTTCAGGCGTCGATTGTGCTGGGGGTCGGGATCTGGGGGTATGACATCCCCTTCTCCGGCTCGCTGGCGCTGTTCTTCTTCACCATGGTGATTTACGGCCTGTCGCTGGTGGGGTTTGGGCTGCTGATCTCCGCGCTGTGCGCGACCCAGCAGCAGGCTTTTATCGGGGTGTTTGTGTTTATGATGCCCGCGATACTGCTTTCGGGCTATGTGTCACCGGTGGAGAACATGCCGGTGTGGCTGCAAAACCTGACGTGGGTTAACCCGATTCGCCATTTCACCGACATTACCAAGCAAATCTACCTGAAGGATGCGAGTCTGGGGATTATCTGGGGAAGCGTGTGGCCGCTGCTGGTGATTGCGGCCACAACCGGATCAGCGGCGTATATGATGTTTAGACGCAAAATGTCCTGAGTGGCGGCGACGCTCTTTTACCAGCAGCGAGACCAGGGCCGGGCCGGCAAGGATGGCGAGACCGGCCAGGGCCAGCAGCAGGTTGTTGTGCAGCACGCGTGACAGCAGCCACAGCGCAATCATCGCCGCACCGAAATACCAGGTGGTGGTCAGTTCTTCCAGCACGTCGGCGAAGGCGCGCCAGCGGCTTTCGGGGTGACGCTGAAACGCCAGCATCAGGATAACCGTCACGCCGTACAGTACGCACAGGCCCAGACCGACACGAACCAGCGCGCCGCTCATCCAGCCGGCAATCAGCATCCCCACCACCAGCAAATGCAACATAATCTGCCAGCAACTCAGACCGGTTGCGACACGAACACGTTGTTGCCACTTCATGGCTTCTCTCCTGTGGGATCTTCTACTATCAAATCAGAGTACCGCACTTTACGGAAAATTCCGTAAGCCCGCACCTTTTTGTGACAGAGACTACACTTTATTTTCATGAGGATACCTCGTTGTCACTCGTGATTCGGCAGGCCGCACGCCACGGGCTTTCCCTCTTTTTTCAAGGGGTAAACCTCGCCGCGATCACGGGTTCAACGCAGAGAAAAACAAGATGCGCCGGGAGGCACATGGCTGACATGACAACACGTTTGACGATTAAATTGCTCACGATTAACACACACAAAGGATTTGCCGCCTTCAATCGGCGCTTTATTTTGCCTGAGCTGCGTGACGCCGTGCGCTCCGTGTCGGCGGACATTGTCTGCCTTCAGGAAGTCCTCGGCGCGCACGAGGTGCATCCGCTTCACATCGAGAACTGGCCCGACACCACCCACTACGAGTTTCTGGCCGACACCATGTGGAGCGACTTTGCTTACGGGCGTAACGCCGTCTACCCTGAAGGCCACCACGGTAACGCCGTGCTGTCGCGCTTCCCTATCGAACATTTCGAGAACCGCGACGTGTCGGTAGAGGGCCATGAGAAGCGCGGGATGCTGCACTGTCAGCTCAGCGTGCCGAACAGCGATAAACGATTACATGTCATTTGTGTTCATCTGGGGCTACGGGAAGGACACCGTCAGGCGCAGCTGGAAATGCTGTGCGAGCTGGTAAACGGCCTGCCGAACGGCGAGGCCGTGCTGGTGGCGGGCGATTTCAACGACTGGCGTCAGCAGGCGAACCGCCAGCTGAAAGAGAAAGCCGGGCTGGATGAGGTGTTTACCCAGGCCAATGGCCGTCCGGCACGCACCTTTCCGGTGGCGTTCCCGATCCTGCGCCTCGATCGTATCTACGTGAAAAACGCGCATGCTACCAGCCCGCAGATGCTGCCGCTGCGTGAGTGGCGCCACCTTTCCGATCATGCCCCGTTGGCTGTGGAGATCCATCTATGAAACCCGCATGGCGTGATGGCAACCGTATTGAGCTGTTGGAAAACGGCGACGAATTCTTCCCGGCCGTGTTTGAGGCCATAGGCGAAGCGAAAGACAAAGTGATCCTTGAAACCTTTATCTGGTTCGAGGATGACGTCGGCAAGGCGCTGCACCGGGCTATCCTCGATGCGGCGCAGCGCGGCGTCAGCGTGGAGGTGCTGCTGGACGGCTACGGCTCGCCGGATCTCAGCGATGAGTTTGTCACCCAGCTCACCGCGGCCGGGGTCAAGTTTCGCTACTACGATCCGCGCCCGCCGCTGCTGGGGATGCGCACCAACGTGTTCCGCCGTATGCACCGCAAAATCGTGGTGATTGACGGCGAGCTGGCGTTTGTCGGCGGCATTAACTACTCCGCCGAGCACATGAGCGACTACGGCCCGGAGGCCAAGCAGGATTACGCAGTCAGAGTGCAGGGGCCGGTAGTGCAGGATATTTACGCCTTTGTGCTCAGTAATCTGCCGGGCCACGAGGAGGCGCGCCGCTGGTGGAGCCGCCGCCGTCACCAGGCCCAGGATAACAGCACGCCCGGCGAAGCCCAGGCGCTGTTCGTGTGGCGTGACAATGGCGAACACCGGGACGATATCGAACGCTATTACCTGAAGATGCTGGCCAACGCGAAGCAGGAAGTGATCATCGCCAACGCCTACTTCTTCCCCGGCTACCGACTGCTGCACGCGATGCGCAACGCCGCGCGCCGCGGGGTACGGGTCAAACTGGTGGTGCAGGGCGAGCCGGACATGCCGATTGTGAAAGTGGGCGCGCGCCTGCTCTACAACTACCTGGTGAAAGGCGGCGTGGAGGTCTATGAATACCTGCGTCGTCCGCTGCACGGTAAAGTGGCGCTGATGGACGATCACTGGGCCACCGTCGGCTCCAGCAACCTCGACCCGCTGAGCCTGTCGCTCAACCTGGAAGCCAACCTGATTATTCACGACAGGGCCTTCAACCAGACGCTGCGTGACAACCTCACCCGCCTCATTGAGGAAGACTGCCAGCAGGTGGATGAAACCCTGATGCCGAAACGCACCTGGTGGAACCTCGGCAAAAGCGTCATCGTGTTCCACTTTTTACGTCACTTCCCGGCTCTGGTGGGCTGGTTACCTGCACACACCCCGCGTCTCTCGCTGGTAGAGCCGCCCGTGCAGCCCGAAATGGAGACCCAGGACCGGGTCGAAACCGATAATCCGGGAGCGAAATTCTGATGGCAAAATCCCATAAGTGGCGCACCGCAAAGAAGATCCTCACCTGGGTGTTCTTTATCGCCGTGGTGGTACTGCTGGTGCTGTATGCCCAGAAGGTGGACTGGGAAGAGGTTTGGAAGGTTATTCGCGACTACAACCGCACCGCGCTGCTCAGCGCCGTGGGGCTGGTGCTCGTCAGCTATCTGCTTTACGGCTGTTACGACCTGCTGGGCCGCGCCTACTGCGGCCATAAGCTGGCAAAGCGCCAGGTGATGCTGGTGTCGTTCGTCTGCTACGCCTTTAACCTGACGCTCAGTACCTGGGTGGGCGGGATTGGCATGCGCTATCGCCTTTACTCGCGCCTCGGGCTGCCCAGCTCGACCATCACCCGCATCTTCTCGCTGAGTATCTCAACCAACTGGCTGGGCTACATTCTGCTGGGCGGGGTGATCTTTACCTTCGGGGTGGTGAAGCTGCCAGAGCACTGGTATATCGATGGCGATACGCTACGCATCGTCGGGATCGTGCTGCTGGCGATTATCGCCGTCTACCTCTGGTTCTGCGCCTTTGCCAAACGCCGCCACGCCACCATCAAAGGGCAAAAGCTGGTGTTGCCCTCGTTTAAATTTGCGGTGGTGCAGCTGGTTATCTCCAGCGCCAACTGGATGGCGATGGGGGCGATCATCTGGCTGTTGATGGGCCAGCAGGTGAACTACTTCTTTGTGCTGGGCGTACTGCTGGTGAGCAGTATTGCCGGAGTCATCGTGCATATTCCGGCGGGGATCGGCGTACTGGAAGCGGTGTTTATCGCGCTGCTGGCCGGGGAGCATACCAGCCAGGGGATGATTATCGCCTCCCTGCTGGCCTATCGCGTGCTCTACTACTTCCTGCCGCTGCTGCTGGCCATCTTCTGCTATCTGGCGCTGGAGAGCCGGGCCAAAAAGCTGCGGGCGAAGAACGAGAAGGAACTGGCGAAAACCTGATGCGCGTGCCGGGTACGACGCTGTAAGGTCGTCGTACCTGGTTATTCAGAGGTGAATGAGCCAAACCCTTAACGGGAAAAGCGCAACCCCTTATCAAACAAAAACGCCGCGTAGTTTACGCGGCGTTTGTCTGCTGTGTGGCGCTTAGCGGCGGTTGCCGAAAATGCGCAGCAGCATCAGGAACAGGTTGATGAAGTCGAGGTAAAGCGTCAGTGCGCCAACGATGGAGTAGCGACGCAGATTCTCGCGGTCGCTGGTATCAATCTGCTGGCCAATGCTTTTCAGCTTCTGGGTGTCGTATGCCGTCAGCCCGACAAACACGATCACCCCGATATAGGTCACCGCCCACATCAGCGCTTCGCTTTTCAGCCAGAAGTTAACCAGTGACGCCAGCACGATACCGATCAGCGCCATAAACAGAATGTTGCCGAAGCCGCTCAGGTCGCGTTTGGTGGTATAGCCGTAGAGGCTCATCGCACCGAACATGCCGCCCGTCACCACGAAGGTGCTGGCAATGGAGCTGTAGGTATAGACGAGGAAGATACTCGCCATCGTCAGGCCGGTGAGCGCCGAATAGAGCATAAACAGCGAGGTCGCCACGGCGCCGCTGAGCTTATGCACCATGCCAGAGATCACGAACACCAGCGCCAGCTGGGCGATGATCAGCCCAAAGAAGGTGATTTTGCTGGAGAAGACAAACTCCATCACCGTCGGGGTGTTGGCGGCGTACCAGGCAATAAACGCCGTCAGGAACAGCCCGGACGCCATCCACCCGTAGACCTGGGCCATATACGTTTGCAGGCCGGTGCGGCTCTGAACAATTGTGCCGTTGGATTGTGGAAATCGATCCATGATAGCTCCTTATGCGTTAAGTCGAACGATATGTCAGAAGGGCAACAATGCCCTGTCTGAACACGATACCTTAAACCGTGCCGGAGGCAGGACGCTGCGCCACGGCCGGTTCAGGCTAAGTATAGGGTTACCAGCGCTTTGCCGCCTGCTGGTCGCTGTCCCGGGCATCGACCCAGCGGTCGCCGTCGGGCGTGGCCTCACGCTTCCAGAACGGCGCGCGGGTTTTGAGATAGTCCATCATAAACTCGGCGGCTTCAAAGGCGGCGCTGCGGTGCGCCCCGGTGACGCCAACAAAAACGATCTCTTCCCCGCTTTTTAACTCGCCGACGCGATGGATAAGCGTCACGCGGGTCAGCGGCCAGCGGGCGCGGGCTTCGGCCACGATCTCCGCCAGCGCTTTTTCCGTCATGCCGGGATAGTGTTCGAGGGTCAGCGCCGTGACGTTATCGCCCAGATTGTGATTACGCACTTTGCCGGTAAAGGTGACGACCGCGCCATCTTCTTCACAGGCCGCCAGCCACGCGTACTCGTCGCCGACGCTGAACGGCGCGTGCCCCACCAGGATACGTGTCTGTTCCATCCGCTTAACCTCCGGTGACCGGCGGGAAGAACGCCACTTCGTCGCCCGCCTCTACCGGATGGTCAAGCGGAACCAGCGTCTGATTTACCGCCGCCAGCAGTTTGCCGCTGTCCAGCGCCAGCGCCCAGCGATCGTCGCGCCCCGCCAGATGGGCACGCAGCGCATCAACCGTCGGGAACGACTCGTCAATCTGCAGGCTGTCGCAGCCGGTCAGCTCGCGCACCTGCGCAAAAAACAGCACCTTAATCATCGGCATTCACCCTGAAGTCACCGGACTTGCCGCCGGACTTCGCCAACAGGCGCACCGGGCCGATGACCATATCTTTTTGTACCGCTTTGCACATGTCATAGATGGTGAGCGCGGCAACCGACGCGGCGGTCAGCGCTTCCATCTCAACCCCGGTTTTCCCGCTCAGGCGGCACAGCGACTCAATGCGCACCCGGTTATGCCCGGGCTCGGCCTGCAGCTGCACTTCCACCTTGCTGAGCAGCAGCGGATGGCAGAGCGGAATCAGATCCCAGGTCCGCTTGGCGGCCTGGATCCCGGCGATGCGCGCGGTGGCGAACACATCGCCCTTATGATGGCTGCCGTCGAGGATCATACTCAGGGTCTGGGGCGCCATCGTAACAAAGGCTTCGGCGCGCGCTTCGCGGACGGTTTCCGCTTTGGCGGAGACATCCACCATATGCGCTTCACCCGCCTCGTTAAGATGCGTAAGTTGTGACATGGCTTATCTCTTCAGATGAGGATGGAAATTACATGGCCGGGTGCGGGCATCCAGCTGGGGCGCAATGATATTTTCCCAGGCGGTGGTGCAGGCTTTGGTCGAGCCCGGCATCGCGAAAATCAGTGTGCGGTTAGCTACCCCGGCAATGGCGCGGGATTGCAGGGTCGAGGTGCCGATCTCTTCATAGGAGAGCATGCGAAACACCTCGCCAAACCCTTCCACTTCACGATCGAACAGCGGCAGCAGCGCTTCCGGTGCCTGATCCCCGTCGGTGAACCCGGTGCCGCCGTTTACCAGCACCACCTGCACCTCATCGTGGGCAATCCAGGCTGAAACCTGGGCGCGGATCGCGTAGCGGTTCTCTTTCACGATGGCGCGATCCACCACCAGGTGGCCCGCGTCGGTGGCGGCGTCGCGCAGGTAGTGACCGGAGGTGTCGTCCTCGTCCGTGCGGCGGCTGGAAATCGTCAGAATGGCAATGGAAAGCGGAATAAATTCAGCGCTGGCCTGGCTCATGATCTCTCCTTATGGCGGGGGTACCC
>NZ_AWFZ01000028.1:716909-1124355 GCF_000463155.2 Siccibacter turicensis LMG 23730
TTTTATGGCTCAGCGCCGCGGCGATGCGCTCTTCCAGCGCCACCTGCTGGGCGTCCTCCTGCAGCAGATCGCGCAGGTCCACCCCGCCGTCGCCAAACAGACAGAGGTGCAGCTTGCCCACGGAGGAGACGCGCAGGCGGTTGCAGCTGGCGCAGAAATCCTTCTCGTAGGGCATGATGAGGCCGATTTCGCCCGCGTAGTCCGGGTGGCAAAACACCTGTGCCGGGCCGTCGCTGCGGCTGCGAAGCTGGCGTATCCAGCCGCGGCGCAGCAGTTCATCGCGCAGTACAACCCCTGACAGATGGTGGCGACGGAACAGATCGCTGCCCTCACCGGTTTCCATCAGCTCAATAAAGCGTAACTGAATCGGGCGCGGCTGGATCCACTCCAGGAAAGTATCGAGCTGATGATGGTTAACGTCGCGCATCAGCACGGTATTCACCTTCACGCGCTCGAAGCCGGCGTCAAACGCGGCGTCGATGCCCGCCATGACCTGATGAAACTTATCCTGCCCGGTGATGGCGTGAAACTGACGGGCGTCGAGGCTGTCGATGCTGACGTTGATGGCGGTCAGCCCGGCATCACGCCACTGCGCCACGTCGCGCGCCAGGCGGTAGCCATTGGTGGTGACGGCGATCTGGCGGATCGCGGCGTTCTCACGCACCGCGGCGATGACGTCGGTGAAATCACGGCGCAGGGAGGGTTCCCCGCCGGTCAGGCGCACTTTTTCGGTGCCGAGCGCGGCAAAGGTACGCGTCACCCGACGAATTTCATCGAGCGAGAGGAAACTTTTATTGGTGACGCCGCCGGGCTTGTAGCCATCCGGCAGGCAGTAGGTGCAACGAAAGTTGCAGACGTCGGTGATCGACAGACGTAAGTAGTAAAACTTACGCGCGAATGCGTCAGTGAGTTGTGAGACCATGTACACCTTTCCAGTTCGGGAGGCACAGCTATTTCTGGCTGTACCCTGGTGGCTTGTGCCACGGCCAGCGCGCCATATCCGAAGACCCAGGCGAGAAGGCTAGAGTGTTGTTTCATCAGTGAATGAAACCGGTGAAGACAATAATAACGCGTAAGGCCGCGATCGACCATCGGCATTTTCGCTATGTAAATTGTTATATAGCGGGTTTATTGCAACAATTCGGGCAGAATACGCGAAAGCACAACAATTGCCTTGATATGCATCATTTAACCCGGGCGGCAGTTAGTTTTTTTCCGCGTTTTACGCTACCGTAGCAGCGCCAGTCAGTGATAAGGATTTTCTATGCGTAATCGTACCTTCGCCGATCTCGATCGCGTCGTCGCCCTCGGCGGCGGGCACGGGCTTGGGCGCGTCATGTCTTCCCTTTCGTCGCTGGGTTCGCGGCTGACGGGCATCGTCACCACCACCGATAACGGCGGCTCTACCGGCCGTATTCGCCGCTCCGAGGGCGGCATCGCCTGGGGCGATATGCGCAACTGTCTTAATCAGTTAATTACCGAGCCGAGCGTGGCATCGGCAATGTTTGAGTACCGTTTTGGCGGGAACGGCGAACTTTCGGGTCATAACCTCGGAAATCTGATGTTAAAGGCGCTGGATCACCTGAGCGTGCGCCCGCTGGAAGCGATCAACATCATTCGTAATCTGCTGAAAGTAGATGCCTTTCTTATCCCGATGTCCGAGCACCCGGTAGATTTGATGGCCCTCGATGCGGATGGAAACCACGTCTACGGCGAGGTGAATGTCGATGCGCTGGCGCTGCCGCCACAGGAGCTGATGCTCTACCCCTCCGCCCCGGCGACGCGAGAAGCGATTGAAGCCATTGCCGAAGCGGATCTGATTCTGATTGGCCCTGGCAGTTTTTATACCAGCCTGATACCGCTGCTGCTGCTGCCCGATCTGGCTCAGGCGCTGCGTCGCACCCCGGCACCGGTGGTCTACGTCGGTAACCTCGGGCGCGAGCTGAGCCCCGCCGCGGCGAGCCTGCGGCTGGAAGAGAAGCTGGCGCTGATGGAGCAGTACGTGGGGAAAAAGATCATTGATGCGGTGGTGGTAGGGCCAAAAGTGGACGTCAGCGACGTTAAGGGGCGCCTGATTGTGCAGGAGCCGCTGGAAGCCTCCGACGTGCCCTACCGTCACGATCGCCATCTGCTGCGCGTTGCGCTCGAAAAAGCCATTCAGCAGCTGGGATAATGCCCGGCGTCTCGTAAGACATGCCCTCCCCCGCAGGGAGAGGACGAATCACAGCAATGCATAACCTGTTTGCTCCCTCTCCCACCGGGAGAGGGTCAGGCGGCGTTACGACGCGGCGATGAACAGCTCGCGCAGCTGATGCAGCTTGTCGCGCAGCTCGGCGGCCTGTTCGAACTCCAGGTTCTGAGCATGCTGCAGCATCTGCGCCTCCAGCTGATGAATCTTCTGGCTCAGCGCTTTCGGCGTCAGCGCCACTTCATCATCTTCCACAATGGTCGGACGCGACTTGCCGCGGCCTTTGGACTTGGTTTTCGCCAGCCCTTCGCCGAGCTGAAGGATATCCACCACCTTCTTGTTCAGCCCCTGCGGCACGATACCGTGCTCTTCGTTGTACGCCTGCTGCTTCTCACGACGGCGCTCGGTCTCGCTGATGGCTTTTGCCATGGACGGCGTGATCTTATCGCCGTAAAGGATGGCTTTCCCGTTCACGTTACGCGCCGCACGGCCGATGGTCTGGATCAGCGAGCGCTCGGAGCGCAGGAAGCCCTCTTTGTCGGCGTCAAGGATGGCTACCAGCGACACCTCCGGCATATCCAGCCCCTCACGCAGCAGGTTGATGCCCACCAGCACGTCAAATTCACCGAGGCGCAGATCGCGGATGATCTCCATACGCTCTACGGTGTCGATATCCGAGTGCAGATAGCGCACCTTTGCACCGTGCTCTTCCAGGTACTCGGTCAGATCCTCCGCCATGCGTTTGGTCAGCGTGGTGACCAGCACACGCTCGTTGATCGCCACGCGCTGACGGATTTCAGACAGCAGATCGTCGACCTGGGTCGCCACCGGACGCACTTCGATAATCGGATCGAGCAGACCGGTAGGACGCACCACCTGGTCGACAATCTCGGTGCCGGATTTTTCCAGCTCGTAGTTACCGGGCGTGGCCGACACGTAGATGGTCTGCGGCGCCAGCGCCTCAAATTCTTCGAACTTCATCGGACGGTTATCCAGCGCCGACGGCAGACGAAAGCCGTACTCCACCAGCGTCTCTTTACGCGCCCGGTCGCCGCGGTACATCCCGCCAATCTGCGGAATGGTCACGTGGGATTCATCCACCACCAGCAGACCGTCGGCCGGCAGGTAGTCGAACAGCGTCGGCGGCGCTTCACCCGGCCCACGGCCAGAGAGATAGCGCGAGTAGTTTTCAATCCCCGAGCAGTAGCCCAGCTCGTTCATCATTTCGAGATCGAACTGGGTGCGCTGGGTGAGACGCTGCTCTTCAAGCAGCTTGTTGTTTTCCAGCAGTACTTTACGGCGCTCGGCGAGATCGACTTTGATCTCCTCCATCGCCTGCACGATGCGCTCGCGCGGCGTCACGTAGTGGGTTTTCGGATAGACGGTAAAACGCTGGATCACCGACTCCACGTGCCCGGTCAGCGGGTCGAACAGCGACAGTCGCTCAACCTCTTCATCAAACAGCTCAACGCGCAGCGCGAAGTCGTCTGACTCGGCCGGGAAGATGTCAATGACCTCGCCGCGCACCCGGAAGGTGCCGCGCTGGAAGGCCTGATCGTTGCGGCCATACTGCAGCTCCGCCAGGCGGCGCACGATGGCGCGCTGGTCGATGATCATCCCTTTGGTCAGGTGCAGCATCATCTTCAGGTAGAGATCGGGATCGCCCAGACCGTAGATCGCCGAGACCGAAGCCACCACCACCACGTCGCGTCGCTCCAGCAGCGCTTTGGTGGCGGAAAGACGCATCTGCTCGATGTGTTCGTTCACCGACGAGTCTTTCTCGATAAAGGTATCCGAGCTGGGAACGTAGGCTTCCGGCTGGTAGTAGTCGTAGTAGGAGACGAAGTACTCCACCGCGTTATCCGGGAAGAACTCTTTCATCTCGCCGTAGAGCTGCGCCGCCAGGGTTTTGTTCGGGGCAAGCACCATCGTGGGGCGTTGCAGATCGGCAATGACGTTCGCCACGGTAAAGGTTTTACCGGACCCGGTTACCCCGAGCAGCGTCTGGTGGGCCAGACCATCCTCCAGCCCCTCTTTCAGGCGACGGATGGCCTCGGGCTGGTCCCCGGAGGGGCGGAAGGCGGAATTCAGTTTGAAAGCTTTACTCATGGATGGCTACCTGATGACGATGTGCGCGGGCCGAGGAGTAATTTTACTCGTCGTACGCTAATTTGCCAGAAAAAAAGACTGGATGAAAAAACAGTACTCCCGGACGGGATGTTGACGCGCCGGGGCCAAAACGGACGCGTTAGCGGGCTATTTGGTGTCTGACGATATAAAACACCAGCACACCCCGGTTATCCCCAGAATTTTTTTACTTTTAACATTTGTCAAGGCGACGTATAAAACTTTCATGACAGGCGATGACACTTTTCTTACAGCCATTGATTTTAGCTAAAGTATTAATTTAAAAGCATTTTCAAAAAAAGACGGCTTTAAAGCCAATTTATGCGCAACCCGCGTCCGCTCTCGCTTGTCACGTGTTTTCTAACTCTAATGCACATGGTTATCCACAGGAATAGTGGATAACTCAACTCGAGCCACAGCGCCGCTGGCTGTGTGACACCCCTCCAGGTTGCGCAACGGCACGGAAAAAAAATTTTATCGCAAAATATTGTCGTTACGCTGTAGCGATCCTGGCAAACGCCGCTGGGATCGTCCTCACAGATCCGAAACGATCCCCTCCCCCCGCCTCAGGGGCGTCTGCACCATGTCGCCGCAGCCGCCGGCACGCTGGTAGTGCAGCGCTTCGCTCGGTTTTCCGTTAAGGCGCGCAGGCCCCCTGCTTTTTTGTCGGTTTTGTCCCAAATTTTCCTCACCAGATGGAATTTTATTCGCGCTGGCAAGGGAATTGCACAGCTGATGTTCTGGAACTCAACCCCCTGTCAGGTGGATGGCACAGGATGCCGGGTATCCGGGTAAACCGCGGTTGGTACCGCCAGTGTCCCTGTCGAAGAAGGAGTAAGTATGTTGAGTTTACGCGCGATTAATCACTATTACGGCTCGCAGCGCAGCCTGTGGAACGTGGATCTGGAACTGCTGCCGGGGGAGTGCACCTGCGTCACCGGGCTGCCGGGCATGGGCAAAACCACGCTGCTGAACTGTATTACCGGCCATCAGCCGGTGGAGAGCGGGACGATCCTGTGGCACGAGGCCGGCAAGGCGGCGCAGGATCTGCACGGCGTGAGCGTGGAAGCGCGCATGGCGCTTGGCATCGGCTACGTGCCGGAAGACCGGCGCATCTTCTCGCGCCTGACGGTCGAGGAGAACCTTCAGCTGGCGATGATGGCGGCCACCGGGCAGCCTCAGGCGATCCCGGCGGATATTTTCGATCTGTTTCCTGAGCTCTACGGCCAGCGTCTGCTGCGCGGCGCGGATCTGGCGGAGGACGATCTCCAGCAGCTGGCGCTTGCCAGGGCGCTGGTGACGCGCCCGAGGCTGCTGATCCTCGACGAGCCCGGCCGCGGCGTCGGGCCGAAGATGATGCAGAAGCTGGGGGCGGCCATTGTGCGGCTCAACCGCGAGCTGGGGCTGACCGTGCTGCTGGTTGAGCAGCGCCTCTCGTTTATCCGCCACGTGGCGGATCGCTTCTGCGTGCTGCACCGCGGTCGCAATGTGGCCCAGGGCAGCGTCGCCCAGCTGGATGACAAGCTGCTGGCCCACTGGATGACGCCCTAGGGGAGCGCCGCCAGCGAGAGGTAACCGCCGGTGGGCTGCCGCTCTGCCTTTCCCGTCAGCCACGGAATTTTGCCGAGTAGCGGCGCGTCAATCTGCTGCCTGAGCGTTGCCAGATATTCAGCGTGGCGGCGACCAGGGGGCACGATATCGTTGGCGATCCAGCCCGCGAGGGTCAGCCCGGCGGCGCGCACCGCCTGCGCGGTGAGCATTGCATGGTTGATGCAGCCGAGCTTCACCCCGACCACCAGAATCACCGGGAGCTGTTCGTGTATCACCCAGTCAGCAAAGGTCTGGCTGGCGGAGAGCGGCGTAAACCAGCCCCCGGCGCCTTCCACCAGCACCCACTCCGCCGCCTGCTCCAGGTCGCGCAGCCCGCGCGACATCACGGCGAAGTCCAGCGGCACGTTGTGCTCAGCGCTGAGGATGTGCGGTGAGGTCGGCTCCTCAAACACGTAGGGATTCACCTGCTCATAGCGCAACGCCAGGCTGCTGTTGCGCTGCAGGGCCAGCGCATCGCCGTTGCGGACGCCCTCCGGCGTGCGTTCGCTGCCGGAGGCCACCGGTTTATAGGCTGCGGTGCGATAGCCGCTTTGCGCCGCGGCCTGCAGCAGGGCGCAGCTGGCGACCGTCTTCCCCACTTCGGTGTCGGTGCCGGTCACGAAATAGCGTTTAGTCACGTTGCAGAACTCCAAAAATCAGATGATAGGTAAGCATCAGACCGCGCGCGTCCCGCGGCCATGCGGCATCCAGCCGCGCCAGCTGCTGACGGGTCAGCAGGCCGCCGTCGCGCCCGTGGTGCAGATGGGTCGCCCCAATGCCTTTCAGAGAGCGCATGGCGCTCAGGGCGTCGGGAAAATGCAGCGTGACGCTCTCGCGATGCAGGACGCGCTGCGCCGTCGGGCAGGCGTCCGCAATTGCCCCGGCGGTCAAAAAGCGATTGGCGTGCGCGCGGCCATCAACGCTGCGCCAGGCCGCGTGCAGCTCGTGCAGCGAATCCTGTTCAAGGGTTGAGAACGCCACCACGCCGCCGGGACGCGTAACGCGGTACAGCTCCGCCAGACCGTCGCTCAGCCGGGTACACCACTGCACCGCCAGGTTGCTCCAGGCGAGATCGAACAGGCCGTCCGCCAGCGGAATGCGCTCAATATCCCCTTCCACAAAGCGGTGCGCCGACTGCCGCTGGCGCGCGTGGGCCAGCATCAGCGGCGAAAGATCGAGGGCGGTGACCTGGTAGCCCTGCTGCGTCCAGCGGCGGCTGAACCAGCCGGTACCGCACCCGGCATCCAGCACCCGCCGTCCGCGCAGCGCGGGCAGATGTCCCAGCAGGCGCTCGCCGCTGATGCGCTGCAGTTCGGCGAAGCGATCGTAGCTCTGCGCCGCCCGGCCAAAGGCTGCGGCAACGGCCTGTTTATCCACGGGCTGCGTCATGGAGTGCCTCCAGCAGAGCGTCGATATCCTCATCTTCATGGGCGGCCGTCAGGGTAATACGCAGCCGCGCGGTGCCAGGCGGCACGGTGGGCGGGCGGATGGCGCTGCACCAGATGCCGCGCGCGCTGAGCGCCGCCGACAGCGACAGCGCGGCCTGATTATCACCGACGATCAGCGGCTGGATGGCGGTGTGCGAGGCGCTGAGCTGCCAGGGCAGCTGCCGCGCGCCGTCGCGGAAACGGCGAATGTGGCGCTGCAGCCGGTCACGCAGCGCGTCGCCCTGCTGTATGCAGGTCAGGGCAGCCTGCAACGCCACGGCCTGGGCCGGCGGCATCGCCGTGCTGTAGATCAGGTGGCGGGCAAACTGCTCCAGATAACGGGCGACGCTCTCGCTGCACAGCACCGCGGCGCCGCTGATGCCAAACCCTTTGCCAAAGGTCACCACCAGCAGCTCAGGTTGAATGCCCGCCGCATGGCAGCTTCCCCGTCCGCCCTCGCCCACCACGCCGATCCCGTGGGCGTCATCCACCATCAGCCACGCCTGGGCGGCGCGGCTTACCTCAGCAAGGTCCGCCAGCGGGGCGCTGTCGCCGTCCATGCTGAACACCCCCTCGGTGATTGCCAACTGCTGGCCGGCGCAGGGCGTGGAGAGCGCCGCGCGCAGCGCCTCGGGATCGTTATGGCGAAAGCGCGTCAGCGTCGCCGGGCTGAGGTGCGCCGCCTCCAGCAGCGAGGCGTGGCTCAGCCGGTCGGCCACGATGCGATCATGCTTGTGCGCCAGGGCGGCAATCACCGCCTGATTGGCGGCAAACCCGGAGATAAACAGCAGCGCGCGGGGATAGCCCAGCCAGTCGGCCAGCGCCTGCTCCAGCCCGGCATGGGCCTCGCTGTAGCCGGTGACGTGGCCGGAGGCGCCGCTGCCGACGCCGTAGCGCGCCGCCCCCTGCTGCCAGGCGGCAATCGCCGCCGGGTGGTGGCTCAGCCCGAGGTAGTCATTGCTGGCGAAATTGCGCCAGCGTCGC
This sequence comes from Siccibacter turicensis LMG 23730, assembly GCF_000463155.2. Classification (GTDB taxonomy): domain Bacteria; phylum Pseudomonadota; class Gammaproteobacteria; order Enterobacterales; family Enterobacteriaceae; genus Siccibacter; species Siccibacter turicensis. The sequence continues at coordinate 725,226 of NZ_AWFZ01000028.1, forward strand.
CCGTCCTGCACGCGCCAGCGGCCGCTGCCCTGCTGGCTGGCGGTACGGGTACGCAGCAGGCCGTGCTGACGGCGCTGCTCCAGCGCCTCGTCAATACGCGCCTGCCAGCTCATAGCGCCGCCGCGTTATAGAACTGTTCGGTGTCGGCGTTGCGTAACTGGTTTACCAGCTGCGCCTGCTGCTCGTTGTCCCCCGCCTCGACGTGGGTCTGCGCCGGGTTGAGTCCAAGCTTGCGGAACAGCTGCAGATCCTTGTCCTCTTCCGGGTTCGGGGTGGTCAGCAGTTTGCAGCCGTAGAAGATGGAGTTGGCCCCGGCCATAAAGCACATCGCCTGGGTCTGCTCGTTCATCTGCTCGCGCCCGGCGGAGAGACGCACGAACGAGGTCGGCATCATGATGCGCGCCACGGCGATGGTGCGGATAAAATCGAACGGATCGACGTCGTCATTATCGGCCAGCGGCGTGCCCTTAACCTTGACCAGCATGTTGATCGGCACGCTCTCCGGCGGCGTCGGCAGGTTCGCCAGCTGCATCAGCAGACCGGCGCGATCGGTGACGGTTTCACCTAGCCCAACAATGCCTCCCGAGCACACTTTGATCCCGGCATCGCGCACCTTATCCAGCGTGTCGAGACGCTCCTGGTAGGTACGGGTGGTGATGATATTGCCGTAGAACTCTGGCGAGGTATCGAGGTTGTGGTTGTAGTAATCCAGCCCGGCGGAGGCGAGGCGCCGGGCCTGGGTCTCTTCCAGCGTGCCGAGGGTCATGCAGGTTTCCAGCCCCAGCGCCTTCACCCCCTGTACCATCTGCTCCAGGTACGGCATATCGCGCTCGTGCGGGTTTTTCCACGCCGCCCCCATGCAGAAGCGGGTGGAGCCCGCGGCTTTGGCTTTCTGGGCCGAGGCCAGCACCTGCTCCACTTCCATCAGGCGCTCGGCCTCAAGGCCGGTTTTGTAGCGTGAACTTTGCGGACAGTATTTGCAGTCTTCCGGGCAGGCACCGGTCTTGATCGACAGCAGCGTGCTGACCTGAACATGGCGCGGATCGAAGTGCTGGCGGTGAACCTGCTGGGCTTCAAACAGCAGTTCCAGCAAAGGTTTATCAAACAAAGCAGTAACTTGCGACAAAGTCCAGCGTGAAGGGTGAGCCATGGGGCATCTCCAAAGGGGGTGTTGTTTATCGTGGTTTCGGTATAGACTCGTAAACCTAAATGTTTTTAATTTGGTTTACAAGTCACATATGAACCCCGACGACCTCGCCTTCGATCAGCGCCATATCTGGCACCCTTACACCTCCATGACCGCCCCGCTGCCGGTCTATCCGGTGGTCGCCGCGCGCGGCTGCGAGCTGGAACTCGCCAGCGGCGAGACGCTGGTTGACGGCATGTCCTCCTGGTGGGCGGCCATTCACGGCTACGGTCATCCCCGTCTCAACGCGGCGATGAAAAACCAGATCGACGCCATGTCCCACGTGATGTTTGGCGGGATCACCCATCCACCCGCCGTGGCGCTGTGCCGCAAGCTGGTGGCCATGACGCCCGACCCGCTGGAGTGCGTGTTCCTGGCCGACTCCGGCTCGGTGGCGGTGGAAGTGGCGATGAAAATGGCGCTGCAGTACTGGCATGCCCGCGGTACGCCGCGCCAGCGCTTTATCACGCTGCGTCACGGCTACCACGGCGATACCTTCGGGGCGATGTCGGCCTGCGATCCGGATAACTCCATGCACAGCCTGTGGAAGGGCTATCTGCCGGAAAACCTGTTTGCCCCGGCACCCACCTGCCGGTTCGACGACGAGTGGGACGAGCAGGATATCGTGCCGTTTGCCCGGCTGTTCGCCGCCCACCGTCACGAGCTGGCGGCGGTGATTCTGGAGCCGGTGGTTCAGGGCGCGGGCGGGATGCGTTTCTACCACCCGACCTGGCTGAAGCGCATCCGACAGATGTGCGACCGGGAAGGCGTGCTGCTGATCGCCGATGAGATTGCCACCGGCTTCGGGCGCACCGGGGAGCTGTTTGCCTGCCATCACGCAGGCATCGCGCCGGATATCCTCTGCCTGGGTAAAGCGTTAACCGGCGGCACCATGACGCTCTCTGCCACCCTGACAACCCGTGCGGTGGCGGACACCATCAGCAACGGCGAGGCAGGCTGCTTTATGCACGGCCCGACCTTTATGGGCAACCCGCTGGCCTGCGCGGTCGCCAACGAAAGCCTCGCTATCCTTGAGAGCGGCGAGTGGCGCGGCCAGGTGGCGGCGATTGAAACCCAGCTGCGGGCCGAGCTGGTGCCGTGCCGGGAGAGCCCGCAGGTACGCGACGTGCGCGTGCTGGGTGCCATCGGGGTGGTGGAGACAGAGCGGCTGGTGAACATGGCGGCGCTGCAGCGCTTTTTTGTCAGCCAGGGGGTGTGGATCCGCCCGTTTGGTCGGCTTATCTACCTGATGCCGCCCTACGTTATCACCCCGTCACAGCTGGCGCGTCTTACCGCCGCCGTGGTGCGCGCGGTGAACGATCCGGCGCTGTTTCAGAATTAACCTCATGCCGGGATGCACTACACTTCGGTAACACGTTTACTCATCCCGGAGGTAAGAATGAAAATTCTGATGGTACTGACATCCCACGACAAACTTGGCGACACCGGCAAACCGACCGGCTTCTGGCTGGAAGAGTTTGCCGCGCCCTGGTACGTGTTCCGCGATGCGGGCGTCGACGTCACGCTTGCCTCCCCCGCCGGGGGCCAGCCGCCGCTCGACCCGGTGAGCGACCAGCCGGATGCGCAAACCCCGGATACCGAACGTTTCCGTGCCGACAGCGCGGCCCGTCAGGCGCTGGCCTCAACCCATAAGCTCAGCGACATCAACATCGACGAGTACGATGCGGTGTTCTATCCCGGCGGTCACGGCCCGCTGTGGGATCTGGCGGAAGATCGCCACTCGATTTCCCTGATTGAAAAATACTGGGCGAGCGGCAAACCGGTTGCCGCGGTGTGTCACGCGCCGGGCGTGCTGCGCCATGCCAAAAAGCCCGACGGCTCACCGCTGGTGGAAGGTAAACGCGTCACCGGCTTTACCAACAGTGAAGAAGAGGCCGTGGGCCTGACCGATATCGTGCCGTTCCTGGTGGAAGAGGCGCTCAAGCAGAACGGCGGCCTGTTCGAACGCACCGATGACTGGGGTGAATATGCCGTCACCGACGGCCATCTGATTACCGGCCAGAACCCGGCCTCGTCAGGCATTGCCGCCCAGGAACTGCTCAAAGCGCTTGACCTCTGACTGACAGGAGCTGCCATGAAGTTATTCAGCAACGATTTTAACGACGGCGACAAGCTCCCGCTTCGTCACGTGTTTAACGGAATGGGCTATGAGGGCGACAACATTTCGCCCCACCTGGCCTGGGACGAGGTACCGCCCGGCACGAAGAGCTTTGTGGTCACCTGCTACGACCCCGATGCGCCCACCGGCTCCGGCTGGTGGCACTGGGTGGTGGCCAATATTCCCGCCGACACGCGCGTGCTGCCGCAGGGGTCGGGATCGAGCCTGGTGGCCCTTCCTGACGGGGCCATTGAAACCCGCACCGACTTCGGCGAGACGGGTTACGGCGGGGCCGCGCCGCCGAAAGGCGAGTCCCACCGCTACATCTTTACCCTGCACGCGCTGGACGTGGAGCGGCTTGACGTCAACGCCAACGCCAGCGGCGCGATGGTGGGGTTTAACGTCCATTTTCACGCCATTGCCAGCGCCACGCTGACCGCCATCTATATCTGAGACATTTTGTTACTTTTGAAGCCGGTTTGTGCAAATCGGCTTCCCGTTTGGCTCAACTTAGTATAAAAAGGCTGGTTTCTCAGGTACCTCTTTTTAACTTGCATAGCTGGAGCCACCCTTGAACATATTCCCGGTATCCCGTCTGGCGCTGATGCTGGCCGTCGGCGTGACGCTGACCGCGTGTAGCTCGACGCCGCCGGACCAACGTCCGTCCGAACAGCACGCCCCTGGCACCGCCTCACGTCCGGTGCTGACCGCTGATGAAGCGCAGAACTTCACCGCGGCGCGCTATTTCGCCTCCACCGATCCGAACGCCGCGCCCTGGTCGCCGTCAGCGATCCGTCTGCCTGCGCAGCCCGACTTCGTGGTCGGCCCGGCCGGTGAAAACGGCGTGACGCACACCACCATTCAGGCCGCCGTGGACGCCGCTATCGCGAAGCACTCCAGCCAGCGCGTCTACATCGCCATTCTGCCAGGCGAGTACCAGGGCACGGTCTACGTACCGGCAGCGCCGGGCAGCGTAACGCTGTACGGCACCGGTGATAAGCCGCTGGACGTGAAGATCGGCCTCGCGCTGGATTCCGAAATGGATCGCAATACCTGGCGCCACACCGTAAACCCGTCGGGCAAATATATGCCGGGTAAACCGGCCTGGTACATGTTCGACAACTGCCAGAACAGCCGCAACGCCACGGTAGGCGTTATGTGTTCAGCAGTGTTCTGGTCGCAGAACAACGGTCTGCAGTTGCAGAACCTGACCATTGAAAACACCCTCGGTGACAGCGTAGACGCCGGTAATCATCAGGCGGTTGCCCTGCGCAGCGATGGCGACAAGGTGCAGATCGACAAGGTGAATATTCTGGGTCGCCAGAACACCTTCCTGGTCACCAACAGCGACGTGCAGAACCGCTTCGTCACCAATCGCCAGACCCGCACGCTGGTCAGCAACAGCTACGTGGAAGGCGATGTGGATGTGGTTGCCGGTCGCGGCGCGGTGGTGTTCGATAACACCGATTTCCGCATCGTGAACAGCCGCACCCAGCAGGAAGGCTACGTGTTCGCTCCGGCGACTCAGGCCAACATCTATTACGGCTTCCTCGTCATCAACAGCCGCTTTACCGCCGCAGGCGATAAGGTCGCGCAGCTGGGCCGCGCCTGGGATCTGGAAGCGGGCGAAAACGGCTATGCGCCGGGCCAGACCGCCAACGGCCAGGTGGTGATCCGCGACAGCGTGATCAACGAAGGCTTTAACAACGCGACGCCGTGGGGCGATGCTGCCAGCTCTAAACGTCCGTTCACCGGCAACGTCGGTACCCAGGACGAAAAAGGCAACATTACCCGCGATCTGAACGACGCCAATGCTAACCGCATGTGGGAGTTCAACAACCGCGGCGTCGGCAGCGCCGTTGTGGCGGAGCCGAAGCAGTAACCGTACTGCGGCACCATTGAAAAAGGGCGTATCCATGGATACGCCCTTTTTTTGTCCATCCGCCTCGCAAAGGCGCGCGGATTACTGCGCGTTAACCACCACCCACATCGGGCCCTGGCCTACGGCGTAACGCCCTTTCTCACTCAGCAGCCCCTGCGCGCCTTCAATGGCGTACACCGCGATATGGTGGGACTTCTGCCCGGCGGCAATCAGGTATTTCCCGGTGCTGTCGATATTAAAGCCGCGCGGCTGGGTTTCGGTCGGCTGGAAGCCTTCCAGCGCCAGGACGCTGCCGTCTTCGGAGATGCTGAAAACGGTCAGGATGCTGGCGGTGCGGTCACAGGTATAGAGGTGACGCCCGTCCGGCGTGATGTGGATATCCGCCGCCCAGCGGGTATCGGTAAAGTCCGGCGGCATGATATCGAGCGTCTGAACGCATTCGATATTGCCGTGGGCGTTGCTGAGCTGCCACACATCCACCGAGCCGTTCAGCTCGTTGACGCAGTAGGCGTACTTCTGATTCGGGTGGAACGCCATATGGCGTGGGCCAGCGCCCTCAACGGTGGTGACTTCCGGCGGCGTCTGCGGAGAGAGCGAACCGTCCTCGCCGAGGGTAAACAGGCAGATGCGATCCTGTTTCAGCGCCGGCACCCACAGGGTGCGGTTGTCCGGGGAGATGTTCGCCGAGTGGCACCCTTCCAGACCTTCCACCACCGCGACGATCTCGCCCGGCAGGCCGTCGTTCAGGCGCGTCACGCTCACGCAGCCCGCGTTATAGGAGCCGCAGAACAGGAATTTCCCGCTGTGGTCGGTGGAGATATGGGTCGGGCTGCCCGGCAGTGCGCTGTGGCCTGCCTCAGCGAGAATGCCGTCTTCCGGAGAGATGCGGTAGGCGATTACACGAAACTCCGGGCGTACGCCCACGTACAGAAAGCGCTTGTCCGGGCTGATGACCATCGGCTGGACCTGGCCCGGCACGTCGACGACCTGCAGCAGCGTCAGATCGCCCTGCTCTTCAAGGCGCCAGACGTGGATCTGCTGGCTTTCGGGACTGGCGGTATAAACGGTTTGTTTCATGAATGCTCCTTTCCTGAAAACGGGGGAAGATAGTCACAAGGGTAGCGTATTTATCCATCAGTGCGCGCCGGGTTTTGTCCGGACGCCGCCACGGTGTACCATCACCGCAAACCTTATGATTCAACAAGACCTGGACACACGAATGACCCTTCGCGTAATCGCACTCGATCTGGACGGCACGCTGCTGACGCCGCAGAAAACCATCCTGCCGGAATCCCTTGACGCACTGCGCCACGCGCGCGAGGCGGGCTTTACGCTGGCGATCGTCACCGGCCGCCATCATGTCGCCATCCATCCTTTTTATCAGGCACTGGAACTGGATACACCTGCAATTTGCTGTAACGGTGCTTATTTGTATGATTATCATGCAAAAAAGGTGCTCTCCGCCGACCCGCTGCGCCCGGATCAGGCCGTTGCGCTGACCGGGATGCTGCAAACGCATCATATTCACGGCCTGATGTACGTTGACGACGCGATGATGTATGAAATCGCCACCGGACACGTGCTGCGCACCCAGAACTGGGCCCAGCGGCTGCCGGAACACCAGCGCCCGGTGTTTACTCAGGTGTCCTCTTTGCAGGAAGCGGCCCACAGCGTGGAGGCGATCTGGAAGTTCGCCCTGACGGACATCGACACCCTGAAACTCAACGCCTTTGCCACTGAAGTGGAGCAGACGCTGGGGCTGGTGTGCGAGTGGTCATGGCACGATCAGGTGGACGTGGCGCAGAAGGGCAACAGCAAAGGAGCACGCCTCGCCCAGTGGCTGGCGACCCAGGGGCTTGGCATGGAGAACGTGGTGGCGTTCGGCGACAACTACAACGATTTAAGCATGCTCGAACCGGCGGGCCTCGGCTTTGCGATGGGCAATGCCGACGACGCCATTAAAGCGCGCGCCGACAAGGTAATTGGCGATAACACGCAGCCCAGCATCGCCGAAGCGCTCTACCAGTACGTACTCTGATCAGGCGGAGATCGAGACGCTTTTCACCTGGGCATAGAGCCACAGCCCGGGTTTAATCGCCAGCTCATCCCGCGCCCAGGGGCTGATGCGCGCCCAGAGCGTGCGCCCCGCCACATCCAGCGCCACTTCCACCTGGCCGTTATCGTCATAGCACTGTTTCACCTGTGCCCGCAGCAGGTTGCGGATGCTGCTTTGCAGCGGCGGCTGGAGCACCAGCGAGACGTCAGACGCCTGAATGCGGATGCGCAGCGTGGCCTGCAGCGGCTTGTCGAGCCGGTTAACCCAGACGTGCTGGTCGCCAATCGCCAGCGCGGTCATGGCGTAGTGCGGGTGATGCTCCAGCACGGACACCTTGAGGACGCTGCTCTGCTGCTCCGCCGGCAGCCACGGGTGCATCACCCGGCTACCCCACACGCTCTCCAGCGGACCAAAGGCTTTCACCTCGCCGCTCTCCAGCACCAGCACGTTATCCGCCAGCTGCTGAATTTCATCCAGCGAATGGCTGACGTAGAGCATCGGCACCGAGAACTCCCGCGCCAGGCGCTGCAAATACGGCAGCAGCTCGCGCTTGCGCGGCAGGTCGAGGGAGGCAAGCGGTTCGTCGAGCAGCAGCAGTTCGGGGGCAGTGAGGATTGCCCGGCCAATGGCCACGCGCTGCTTCTCGCCGCCCGACAGCGAGCCGGGCAGACGGGTGAGAAGTTTCTCGATGCCCAGCAGCGCCACCAGCTTATCGAAATGGCTGGCCATGCTTTTCGCCATGCCATATTTCAGGTTGCCCGCCACGTTGTAGTGCGGGAACAGGCGCGCGTCCTGGAACACGTAGCCGACCCGGCGTTTTTCCGGGGGAAGGAAAACCGCGCCCGCCGTATCGCTCAGCACCCGGCCGTTGAGGACGATACGCCCCTGCTCGGGACGCGTCAGGCCGCTGATGGCGTTGATCAGCGAGGTTTTCCCGGCGCCGGAAACGCCAAACACCGCGGTGATGCCTGCGGCCGGCAGCGTCTCGTTGACGCGCAGACGGTGGTTGCCCAGGGTCTGGGTAAAATCGAGCTTCAGCATCAGGCGTTCCCCAACCGTTTACGGCTGACGGTCGCCAGCCACTCCGCCACCATCAGCGATACCAGCGCCAGCACGATAGCAATGACGCACAGCCGTGCGGCAGCGCCTTCACCGCCGGGGGTCTGGATCAGGGTATACATGGCCGATGGCAGGGTGCGGGTTTCACCCGGAATGTTGGAGACAAAGGTAATCGTCGCGCCGAACTCGCCCAGCGAACGGGCGAACGCCAGCACGGTACCGGCGATAATGCCCGGCAGCATCAGCGGCAGCGTGATGGTAGCGAAGACGCGCCAGCGCCCGGCACCCAGCGTGCGTGCCGCCTGTTCGAGGCGCAGATCCACCGCTTCCAGCGCCAGCCGTATGGCGCGCACCATCAGCGGGAAGGACATCACGCAGGCGGCCAGCACCGCACCGCGCCAGCTAAAGGCGAAGGTCAACCCGAACCAGTCGTACAGGTATTTTCCAATAAACCCGTTGCGCCCCATCGCCACCAGCAACAGGTAGCCCACCACCACCGGCGGGAGCACCAGCGGCAGGTGGATAAGGCTGTCGAGCAGCGCTTTGCCGGGAAAGGTGCAGCGCACCAGGATCCAGGCGACAAGCACCCCAAACGGCAGGCTCACCAGCACTGCCAGCGTTGAGACTTTCAGGCTGAGTAATACCGCCTGCCATTCGGGTTCGGTCAGAATCATTGCGTAGTCGTGAATCCGTAACGTTTAAATACCGCCGCAGCCTGCGGGCCTTTCAGATACTCATAGAACGCCTTTACCGCCGCGTTATCGTGCCGGGCGACAATCGCCATCGGGTATTCCACTTTCTTGTGCGAGTCTTCCGGGAAGGTGGCGACCACTTTCACCTCTTTGCTGGCGATAACGTCGGAGCCGTAGACGATGCCGAGCGGGGCTTCGTTGCGCTCCACCAGCGCCAGCGCGCCGCGCACGTCGTCAGCCGGGGCCAGCATCGGGCTTACCTTATCCCAGGCACCCAGTTTTTGCAGCGCCTCTTTGGCGTAGATGCCCGCCGGCACGTGCGCCGGATCGCCCACCGCCAGTCGACCGCCGTTGAGCAGGGTTTTCCAGTCGGTTTTCTCGCTGATGGTAAACGGCTTCTGAGCCGAGGCTTCCGGCGCAATCACCACCAGACTGTTGGTCAGCAGCGTAATACGGCTTGAGGCATCCACCGCGTTTTTACTCGCGGCATAGTCCATCCACTTCTGATCCGCCGAGATGAAAATATCCGCCGGGGCGCCCGCTTCTATCTGGCGCGCCAGCGTTGAGGAGGAGGCGTAGGATGCCACCACCTGCACATATTTTGCTTTGGTGTAATCGGCTGCAATGTCCTGCATCGCGTTGGTCAGCGAGGCTGCTGCAAAAACGGTTACTTTTTCTGCCGCCTGCGCCTGGCCTGCCATCGCCAGAGAGAGCGCCGCGCCGGCCGCCAGTCGAACCCATGATGTTGCCATGATTAACCTCATTTTATCGCTTCGTTATATACGCGGTAATATAGCGGCTATTCTGTTCAATTCACAGGAGTATCGGCAAAAAGGGGAAGAGCTTGAGAGCAAAACGCCCGGTCAGACCGGGCGTTCGCAAGGGATTCAGCGGGTTTCTCTGGACTTGTCTTTGTGACCGACGCCCGAGAACAGGTTGAAGATTTCACCCAGACCGTAGATGGCGCCCAGGATAATGGCCATCACTACCGGCACCATGAGCACGGCAAATACGAGACTTTTCAATAATTCCAGCATGGTCGCCTCCAGTAAAAAAGAACTTCTATTCTACCCTCGTCGGCAAAAAACGCACTCCCCTTTTGTGCGGTGCCCATTTGCGCACCCGCCCCGCCGTGAGTCACAATGCGTTTTTTTCTCAGGAGTTCGTGATGCAGGCTGAAATTCTCCTTACCCTCAGACTTCAGGAGCGGTTGTTTGCCGATCCGCGTCGGATCACGCTCCTTAAACAGATAGCGCAAACCGGCTCCATCAGCCAGGGCGCGAAGCTGGCGGGCATCAGCTATAAGAGCGCCTGGGATGCCATCAACGAGATGAACCTGCTTAGCGAGCAAACGCTGGTGGAACGCGCTACCGGCGGCAAGGGCGGCGGCGGTGCGCTGCTTACCCGCTACGGCGAACGCCTGATCCAGCTTTACGATCTGCTGACCAAAATTCAGCAAAAGGCCTTCGATGCGCTGAGCGACGACACGCTGCCGCTCGACAGCCTGCTGGCGGCCATCGCCCGCTTTTCGCTCCAGACCAGCGCGCGCAATCAGTGGTTCGGCAGCGTAGTGGCGAGCGATAACAAGGCGCTCCAGCCTCAGGTCGGCGTCCTGCTGGCCGATGGCGAGACGCGCATTAACGCTGCGGTGACCGGCCAGAGCGCAGACCGGCTGGGGCTTGCTCCCGGCAAAGAGGTGCTGGTGCTGATAAAAGCCCCCTGGGTCTCGCTGACCCGCGATCCGGTCCTGGCGGCAGACGCCGACAACCAGCTTCAGGGCGTGGTGACCCATATTGACAGCGCCGGGGAAGTCCACGAAGTGCTGGTGCGGCTGCCGGACGGGCAAACCCTGTGCGCCACGCTTTCCGATGCGCAGTTCGCCGCCGCAGCGCCAGAAGAAGGTGCTGAGATCACCGCATTTTTTAACGCCGATCGCGTTATCCTCGCCACACTCTGCTAAAACCCGGCCGCGCATTGACAAGCGCGGCGTCACACCGTATCCCTGTCAGTTCTGCTGCAAAAAACGGGATATAACATGACAATATTGCAGATTTCGCAAGGCACATTTCACCTGAGCGACACCAAAACGCTTCATATTGATGCCCTGACCCTTCGCGCCGGTGAGAGCTGGGCGTTTGTCGGCGCCAACGGCAGCGGTAAGTCCGCGCTGGCCCGGGCGCTGTCCGGGGAGCAGACAATCCACAAAGGCGAACGCCGCTGTGAGTTTCGCCGCATTGCCCGCCTGTCGTTTGAGCAGCTTCAGCAGTTGGTGAGCGACGAGTGGCAGCGCAACAACACCGACCTGCTGGGCGCCGACGAGGACGATACCGGGCGCACCGTCGGGCAAATCATTCAGGAGCAGGTGAAAAATGACGCCCGGGCGCAGGCGCTGGCCGAGCGCTTTGGCATCGCGCACCTGTTCGATCGCCGTTTCAAATACCTCTCTACCGGGGAAACCCGGAAAACCCTGCTGTGCCAGGCGCTGATGGATGAGCCGGACCTGCTGGTGTTCGATGAACCCTTCGATGGTCTGGACGTCGACTCGCGCCACCAGCTGGCGGATCTGCTCGCAACGCTCAGCGCGCAGGGCTACACCCTGGCACTGGTGCTCAACCGCTTTGACGATATTCCCGACTTTGTACGCTATGCCGGCGTGGTGGCTGACTGCACGCTGGTCGAGGCGGGTGAGAAACGCGATCTGCTGGAGCAGGCGCTGGTCGCCCAGTTGGCGCACAGCGAAACCCTCACCGGTATCGCGCTGCCGGAAGCGGATGAACCCGCCGCGCGTCACGCGCTGCCGCCGGGCACCGCGCCGGTGGTATTGCGCAACGGCGTGGTTTCCTGGAACGACCGCCCGGTGCTGCACAACCTGAACTGGACGGTGAACCCCGGCGAGCACTGGCAAATCGTCGGCCCGAACGGCGCGGGGAAATCCACGCTGCTCAGCCTGATCACCGGCGATCACCCCCAGGGGTACAGCAACGACCTGACGCTGTTCGGCATCCGGCGCGGCAGCGGCGAAACCATCTGGGATATCAAAAAGCATATCGGCTATGTGAGCAGCAGTCTGCATCTCGATTACCGGGTCAGCACCACGGCGCGACAGGTGATTTTATCCGGCTATTTTGACTCCATCGGCATCTACCAGGCGGTCTCCGATCGGCAGCGCACGCTGACGCAGCAGTGGCTCGATATTCTGGGGATTGGTTCGTCGGTGGCGGACGCGCCGTTCCACAGCCTCTCCTGGGGGCAGCAGCGGCTGGCGCTGATCGTCCGGGCGCTGGTGAAGCACCCGACGCTGCTGATCCTCGACGAACCGCTTCAGGGTCTGGACCCGCTCAACCGCCAGCTGGTGCGGCGCTTTATTGATGTGCTGATCGGCGAAGGCACTACCCAGCTGCTGTTTGTGTCCCACCACGCAGAGGATGCCCCGGGCTGTATTACCCATCGACTGACCTTTGTGCCCCAGGGCGACATCTACCGCTATGAGTGCGCCCCGCAGCAGCGTTAACAGCGAAAACCCTCCCGCCCTTTTTCCTCATAAAACGCGGTCGGCCTTTACCCGACCGCGACTTTCAGACAAGCTGCATCTGCCACGCCCACATTATTGTTTTACAATAGGTTATTAACGTGGTTAACCCTGAGCGAACGCCTGTGTAAACGATTCCACTATTTTATCCCATGTCACACTTTTTTCTTCTCTGTTATGCTATGTTTCTCACATACCATAGGCCTAATGGAGCGAAAAATGAGAGTTCTCGTAACGGGTGGTAGCGGTTACATAGGAAGTCATACCTGCGTGCAGCTGCTGCAGAATGGGCACGAGGTCATCATTCTCGATAACCTCTGTAACAGTAAGCGCAGCGTTGTGTCGGTGATTGAACGTCTGAGCGGCAAGCAGCCGCTGTTCATCGACGGCGATATTCGCGATGAAGCCCTGCTGACGGAAATCTTCCACGACCACGCGGTCGACGCCGTGATTCACTTTGCGGGTCTGAAAGCCGTGGGCGAATCGGTCGCTAAGCCGCTCGAATATTACGATAACAACGTCACCGGCACTCTGCGTCTTATCTCCGCCATGCGCGCCGCCAACGTCACCAACTTCATTTTCAGCTCCTCCGCCACCGTCTACGGCGATCAGCCTAAAATCCCTTACGTGGAAAGCTTCCCGACCGGTACGCCGCAGAGCCCGTACGGCAAAAGCAAGCTGATGGTCGAGCAGATCCTCACCGACCTGCAAAAAGCCAATCCGGCCTGGAGCATTGCCCTGCTGCGCTACTTCAACCCGGTCGGCGCGCATCCGTCAGGCGATATGGGCGAAGACCCACAGGGTATCCCGAATAACCTGATGCCATACATCGCCCAGGTGGCGGTTGGCCGTCGCGACTCGCTGGCGATTTTTGGTAACGACTACCCCACCGAAGACGGTACCGGGGTGCGCGACTACATCCACGTGATGGACCTCGCCGACGGCCACGTTGCCGCCATGCAGGTGCTGGCCGGCAAGCCGGGCGTGCACATCTATAACCTCGGGGCGGGCGTCGGCAGCAGCGTGCTCGACGTGGTAAACGCCTTCAGCAAAGCCAGCGGCAAGCCGGTGAACTATCACTTCGCGCCGCGTCGCGACGGCGATCTGCCCGCCTACTGGGCGGACGCCAGCAAAGCGGATAAAGAACTCAACTGGCGCGTGACCCGTACGCTCGATGAAATGGCGGCGGACACCTGGCGCTGGCAGTCTCGTCACCCACAAGGCTATAAAGATTAAGGATCTGTGATGGAGCAATTTAATCCGGTCGATCACCCGCATCGCCGCTATAACCCCCTGAAGGGCGAGTGGATACTGGTATCCCCGCACCGTGCAAAACGCCCGTGGCAGGGCGCGCAGGAGACGCCGGCACGGCAGACCCTGCCGCAGCACGACCCGGACTGCTTCCTGTGTCCGGGTAACACCCGCGTCACCGGGGACAAAAACCCGCAGTACACCGGGACCTACGTGTTTACCAATGATTTTGCCGCGCTGATGACCGATACCCCGGACGCCCCGGCGCAGGACGATGCGCTGATGGGTCTGGAAAGCGCGCGCGGCACCAGCCGGGTTATTTGCTTCTCGCCGGATCACAGCAAAACGCTGCCGGAGCTGACGCTTCCGGCGCTGGAAGAAGTGGTGCAGACCTGGCAGACCCAGACCGCCGAGCTTGGCAAAGCGTGGCCGTGGGTGCAGGTGTTTGAGAATAAAGGCGCCGCCATGGGCTGCTCCAACCCGCATCCTCACGGTCAGATCTGGGCCAACAGCTTCCTGCCCAACGAAGCGGCGCGCGAAGACCAGCTTCAGCGGGACTATTTCGCACAGCACGGTTCGCCGATGCTGGTGGACTACGCGGCGCGCGAGCAGAAGGACGGCAGCCGTACCGTGGTGGAAACCGAGCACTGGATCGCCGTCGTACCCTGGTGGGCGGCCTGGCCGTTTGAAACCCTGCTGCTGCCAAAAGCGCAGGTGCTGCGGATGCCGGATCTGAGTGACGCCCAGCGTCGCGATCTGGCGGTAGCGCTGAAAAAACTGACCAGCCGCTACGACAACCTGTTCCAGACCTCGTTCCCCTACTCAATGGGCTGGCACGGCGCACCGTTTAACGGCGAAGAGAACGCGCACTGGCAGCTGCATGCGCACTTCTATCCGCCGCTGCTGCGATCCGCCACGGTACGTAAATTTATGGTGGGCTACGAAATGCTGGCGGAAACCCAGCGCGACTTAACCGCCGAGCAGGCCGCCGAGCGTCTGCGTGCGGTGAGCGACGTCCATTTTCGCGAATCAGGAGTCTAAAACAATGAGTCTGAAAGAACATACCCAATCTCTGTTTGCTGAAAAATTTGGCTACCCTGCCACCCATACCATTCAGGCACCTGGCCGCGTAAACCTCATCGGCGAACACACCGACTATAATGATGGTTTCGTACTGCCGTGCGCCATTGATTATCAAACGGTTATCAGCTGTGCCGCGCGCGATGACCGCATGGTGCGCGTGATCGCCGCGGACTATGACAACCAGCAGGATAGTTTCTCGCTGGATGCTCCGATCATGTCGCACGGGTCGCAGCAGTGGTCTGACTACGTGCGCGGCGTGGTGAAGCATCTGCAACAGCGCGACAGCAGCTTTGGCGGCGCGGACCTGGTGATCAGCGGTAACGTGCCGCAGGGCGCTGGCCTGAGCTCCTCGGCGTCGCTGGAAGTGGCGGTCGGCACCGTGTTTCAGCAGCTTTACCATCTGCCGCTGGACGGCGCGCAGATCGCCCTTAACGGCCAGGAAGCCGAGAACCAGTTTGTCGGCTGCAACTGCGGGATTATGGATCAGCTGATCTCCGCGCTCGGTAAAGAGGGGCACGCGCTGCTGCTGGATTGCCGCAGCCTCGGTACCAAAGCCGTGCCGATGCCGCAGGGTGTGGCGGTGGTAATCATCAACAGCAACTTCAAGCGCACGCTGGTGGGTAGCGAGTACAACACCCGCCGCGAGCAGTGTGAAACCGGGGCGCGTTTCTTTACCCAGAAAGCACTGCGCGATGTCAGCCTCGACCAGTTCAACGCCGTGGCGCACGAACTGGACCCGGTGGTGGCGAAACGCGTGCGTCACGTGCTGACCGAGAACGCCCGCACGCTGGAGGCGGCCGACGCGCTGGCGAAAGGCGACCTGAAGCGTATGGGCGAGCTGATGGCGGCGTCACACGCCTCCATGCGTGATGACTTTGAAATCACCGTGCCGCAGATCGATACGCTGGTTGAGATCGTGAAGGGCGTGATCGGCGATGAAGGCGGCGTGCGCATGACCGGCGGCGGTTTCGGCGGCTGCGTCGTGGCGCTGGTGCCGGAGCACCGCGTGGCGGACGTGAAGCAGGCCGTTGAAGCGCAGTACGAAGCGAAAACCGGTATTAAGGAGACGTTTTACGTCTGTAAACCTTCACAAGGAGCAGGTCAGTGCTAAAAGAAACACCGACGCTGGCACCGGATGGGTTACCGTACCGTCTTTCCACGTTGCGTAACGCCAACGGGATGGTGGTGACGGTAATGGACTGGGGAGCTACCCTGCTCTCCTGCCGTGTGCCGATGAAAGATGGAACCGTACGGGAAACCCTGCTGGGGTGCCCAAGCCCGGAAGTGTATCAGCAGCAAACTGCGTTTCTCGGCGCGTCGATTGGCCGCTATGCCAACCGCATCGCCCGCAGCGAGTTTACCCTCGACGGTACCCGCGTGCAGCTGGTACCGAGCCAGGGGGAAAACCAGTTGCACGGTGGCCCGGACGGGTTCGACAAACGCCGCTGGCGTATCGTGCGGCAGAACGAGCGCGAAGTGCTCTACACCCTGGACTCACCGGATGGCGATCAGGGTTATCCTGGCGAACTGCGCGCCACGGCGCACTACACGCTGAGCGACGATAACGGTCTGGTGATTGAGTACCGCGCGCAGGTCGACAAGCCCTGCCCGGTTAACCTCACGAACCATGCCTATTTCAATCTTGACGGTACCCAGGACGACGTGCGCGACCATCGGCTGCAGCTGTTCGCCAGCCGCTGGCTGCCGGTCAACGCCGAAGGGATCCCGGAAAGCGGTCTGCAGCCGGTGGAAAACACCAGCTTCGATTTCCGCACGCCCAAACGTATCGCCCAGGATTTCCTCAGCGACGAGGCGCAGCAGAAAACGCGCGGTTATGACCATGCGTTCCTGCTCGACGCGCCGGGCGAGCTGACCACGCCTGCCGCCGAGGTCTGGTCGGCGGATGATAAATTGCAGATGAGCGTGTTCACCACCGCCCCTGCCCTGCAGTTCTATACCGGTAATTTCCTTGAGGGAACGCCGGCGCGCGAACAGGGCGAGTATCAGGCCTGGCAAGGCCTGGCGCTGGAGAGCGAATTCCTGCCCGACACCCCTAACCACCCCGAATGGCCGCAGCCTGACTGCATTCTTCGGCCCGGTGAGGACTACCGCAGCGTCACGGAGTACCGCTTTACCCCGCGTTAAGCATCAGCCCTCTCAGGAGGGCTTTTTTTATGCGGGTTGCCGATTATCGCGCCAGTCACCGCTAAAATAGTAACGGCGGATTCACAACCGGCTTACACTATGCCGCTATTTTCGCTATGGTAAAGGTTTAGCGTTGCTGCTGTCGTCACCGTAGCAATATAATGAGAATTGTTATCATTCTATCAATCTCATGCACGACTCATTCAAGTTGCGTTGCGCCTGGCGTGAAGCGGCTTTGATGATGACGTGTATATAAGGAGTAATAAAATGGCTGTTACTAAGCTGGTTCTGGTTCGTCACGGCGAAAGTCAGTGGAACAACGAAAACCGCTTCACCGGTTGGTATGATGTTGACCTGTCCGAGAAGGGCGTAAGCGAAGCGAAAGCAGCGGGTAAGCTGCTTAAAGCGGAAGGTTTCTCTTTCGATTATGCTTACACGTCAGTGCTGAAACGCGCAATCCACACCCTGTGGAACGTGCTGGACGAACTTGACCAGGCCTGGCTGCCGGTTGAGAAATCCTGGAAGCTGAACGAGCGTCACTACGGTGCGCTGCAGGGTCTGAACAAAGCCGAAACCGCTGAGAAATACGGTGACGAGCAGGTTAAACAGTGGCGCCGCGGCTTTGCCATTACGCCGCCGGCCCTGACCAAAGACGACGAGCGTTTCCCGGGCCACGACCCGCGTTATGCAAAACTGACCGAGCAGGAACTGCCGCTGACCGAAAGCCTGGCGCTGACCATCGATCGCGTTATCCCGTTCTGGAACGACTCCATCCTGCCGCGTCTGAAAAGCGGTGAGCGCGTGATCATCGCCGCTCACGGTAACTCCCTGCGCGCGCTGGTGAAATACCTGGATCAGATGAGCGAAGACGAAATTCTTGAGCTGAACATCCCGACCGGCGTACCGCTGGTGTACGAGTTCGACGAGAACTTCAAACCGATCAAACACTACTACCTCGGCAACGCCGATGAGATCGCAGCGAAAGCCGCGGCCGTCGCCAACCAGGGTAAAGCGAAGTAATTCGCGACCGCTAATAAAAAAGCGTGGTCATCGACCACGCCTTTTTTTATCCGCGCAAGGCAGGATTAGCCGCGACGCGCTTTCACGGCGTCCGCCAGCTGATGCAGAATCGCGTCGGTGTCTTCCCAGCCGATGCAGCCGTCGGTCACGCTTTTGCCGTATACCAACGGTTCGCCGCTCTCCAGGCTCTGGTTCCCTTCCACCAGATGGCTTTCGATCATCACGCCGACAATGGCTTTTTCACCGCCCGCCAGCTGCTGACACACGTCCGCCCCTACTTCCATCTGCTTTTTAAACTGCTTGCTGGAGTTGGCGTGGCTGAAATCGATCATCACCTGCGGCGCCAGGCCAGCTTTCTGCAGACCGCTCTTCACTTCCGCAACGTGGGCTGCGCTGTAGTTCGGCTCTTTGCCGCCGCGCAGGATGATATGGCAGTCACCGTTGCCGCTGGTATTCACAATCGCCGAGTGGCCCCATTTGGTCACGGAGAGGAAGCAGTGCGGCGCGCTGGCGGCATTGATGGCGTCAATCGCCACTTTGATGGTGCCGTCGGTACCGTTTTTGAAGCCAACCGGACAGGAGAGCCCGGACGCCAGCTCGCGGTGAACCTGGGACTCGGTGGTACGGGCGCCGATGGCTCCCCAGCTCATCAGATCCGCCATGTACTGCGGGGTGATCATATCCAGAAACTCGCCCGCCGCCGGCAGCCCGCTGTGGTTAATGTCCAGCAGCAGTTCACGCGCAATGCGCAGGCCGTCGTTAATCTGGAAGCTGTTATCCATATGCGGATCGTTGATCAGCCCTTTCCAGCCCACGGTGGTACGCGGCTTCTCAAAGTAAACGCGCATCACGATCTCCAGCTCGCCTTTCAGCGCGTCGCGCAGGGCCAGCAAGCGGCTGGCGTACTCTTTGGCTGCTTTCGGATCGTGAATGGAGCATGGCCCGATCACCACCAGCAGACGATCGTCATGACCGTTCAGGATCTGATGGATAGCCTGGCGTGCCTGAGAGACGGTACGGGCGGCGTTTTCAGTGGCCGGAAACTTCTCAAGCAGCGCTACAGGAGGAAGGAGTTCGTTAATTTCGGTGATGCGGAGGTCGTCATTCTGATAATTCATCGGGCTGTTCCAGTGGATTTCTGTATTTTTGCTTCGTTGCAATCCCTTCAATCTATATTGCCCGAAAAGAAGTGTAAACCGTCTTTTACACTTGGTGCAGAAAAATCCTGGAAAGCGGGAAATATGCACAATGGCGTAGCGAAAAGCGAGATCGAATCTACACTTTTTAACTGTTAGCTCTCTTTTTATGCCTTTTATCAAGAGTGCCTGCTGAATTGAAACGCAGCAAAGATACATTTCACCCGATTCTGGTTTTTTGCCAGAATTTTGCACTGCACTGTTGGAAGAAGTTATCCAGCACATAACGACCAGAACAGGAGCATCAGAATGAATAAATTAGCGACCTTAATCCTGACAACGACACTCACACTGGCAAGCGGTGCGGCTCTGGCTGCAACCGGCGGCGCAGCAAGCGGCGGCAATCAGGGTCAGGCAAACGCCGCGGCCGATGCAGGCCAGGTAGCCCCTGACGCGAAAGAAAACATCGCGCCGAATGGTGTTAACAACAATAACATCAATACCGGCAGCACCAACTCTGCGACCGGCGCCACCGGCACCGATAACATGTCCAAAGATGAAGTGCACAAAAATACCATGTGCAAAGACGGACGCTGCCCGGACGTGAATAAAAAAGTGCAGACCGGTGACGGAATGAACAATGATGCCGGTACCAAAGTTGATGGCACGACCAACAATAACGAAGTCAATACCAAAGTAGACGGCACCACGCAGTAACGGCTACATCTTCGTTAATAAAAAAGGAGAGCTTAGGCTCTCTTTTTTTTTGCTATGGTATTCCGGTTACCCTTCACGATGCCGTGACGGAAAACGACAACGACTCCGTATACCCGGGATGGACTATGCCGCACGATCATTCACACTCTCATCTTCCGCAGGACGCGAACGCGCGTCGTCTGCTGATTGCTTTTGCTATCACCGCCACGTTTATGCTGATCGAAGTGATCGGCGGCTTGATTTCCGGCTCGCTGGCGCTGCTGGCCGATGCTGGCCATATGCTGACCGACGCCGCCGCGCTGCTGGTCGCTCTGCTGGCGGTACAGTTCGCCCGTCGCCCGCCCGATGCGCATCGCACCTTCGGCTGGCTGCGCCTTACTACCCTTGCGGCGTTTATCAATGCCCTCGCGCTGGTGCTGATTACGGTCTTTATATTCTGGGAGGCGATACAGCGCTTTCGTACGCCGCACCCGGTAGCGGGCGGGCTGATGCTTGGTATCGCGATTGCCGGGCTGGTGGCAAACCTGCTGGCGTTCTGGATGCTGCACCGCGGCAGCGAAGAGAAAAACCTCAACGTGCGGGCGGCGGCGCTGCATGTGATGGGCGATCTACTGGGGTCAGTGGGGGCCATCGTCGCGGCGCTGGTGATCCTCTGGACGGGCTGGACGCCGATCGATCCGATTCTGTCGATTCTGGTATCCGCGCTGGTGCTACGCAGCGCGTGGCGGCTGCTGCGCGAAAGCGTGAACGAGCTGCTGGAAGGCGCACCGCGCAGTATGGACGTTGCGTCACTCAAGCGGAAACTGGGCAGCGCAGTGCCCGAGGTGCGCGATATTCATCACGTGCACATCTGGCTGGTGGGCGAAAAACCCCTGATGACGCTGCACGTCAGAGTGGTTCCGCCGCACGACCATGACGCTCTGCTGCAACGCATTCATCATTTCCTGGCGCACGAGTACCAGATTGCCCACGCCACGGTACAGATGGAGTACCAGCCCTGTAGCGGGCTGGACTGTAATCTGCATACCCTGCAACCGGCGTCAGGCCACGCTCATCACGACCATGAGCACGGCCATACGCACCATCACTGACTGGCCAGCGGGCGCGAGCCGCGCTCCCTGGCACTGTTGATCCACATCCGGCTGCCGTTCAGGGCAATGAAGGTGAGAATCAGGTACTCCAGCGCCATGGCATATACGCCCTGCAGGGCAAAGATGACCACGCTGATGACGTTAATCGCCACCCACAGCAGCCAGTTCTCCACATACTTGCGCGTCATCAGGATCATCGCCACGATGGACAGCACCATCATGCAGGAGTCCCAGAACGGGAACGCATCAGGCTGCAGCGTAGGCAGCGCCACGTTCAGCCCCAGGCCCTGCATCAAGGCCACCGCGGTACGCGTCAGGAACGCAAACACCGGGTCGATAAACAGCGTCATCAGGCCAATCGCCACCACACAGGCCGCTCCCCACGCCGCGGCCTTGCCGCCTGGCAACCAGCGAATCTGTAACGCCGCTTCATCCTGGGCGGTCGTCCGCGTCCAGGCATACCACCCGTAAACGTTGGCCACAAAGAAGAAGATCTGCAGCAGCAGGCTGGCGTAAAGCTGGATCTGGAAAAAGATAATCGCGAACAGGGTGACGTTGACCAGCCCAAACGCGTAGTTGATGGTTTTTTCCAGGCTGGCAAGCCAGATGCAGAGCAGCCCGGCGAGGGTGCCGACCGCCTCAATCCATGACAGATCGTACCCACCCGCGCCAAGCGGAATGTGTACCAGAATGTTCTGCGTACTCAAAAAATCCATGTTATCCCCTGAGCGTAATCGTCCTTACGCATTGCCTTTGGTGGAAAGTCGAAGTGTAGCCGCAAAATCCAGCATCCGGTTGAGCGGCCGTAACGCGCCCTCTCGCAGCGCGGCATCGACATGAATCTCATGAGCCGCCCCGCCGTGCTCCAGCGCCTCAGCAATCGCTTTGAGGCCGTTCATCGCCATCCACGGACAGTGGGCGCAGCTGCGGCAGGTCGCCCCTTCTCCCGCTGTCGGTGCTTCCAGCAGGGTTTTCTCCGGACACGCCTGCTGCATCTTGTAGAAAATCCCGCGGTCGGTGGCCACAATCAGCTGCTGGTGCGGCAGGGTTTTCGCCGCCGCGATAAGCTGGCTGGTGGAGCCTACCGCATCGGCCAGATCCACCACCGCCTGCGGCGACTCGGGATGCACCAGCACCGCCGCGTCGGGCCAGAGCGCTTTCATGCGCGCCAACGCCTGGGTTTTAAACTCGTCATGAACGATACAGGCGCCCTGCCAGCACAGCACGTCCGCCCCGGTCTGCTTCTGAACGTAGTTTCCAAGGTGGCGATCCGGCGCCCAGATGATCTTCTCCCCGAGGCTGTCGAGGTGTTCAATCAGTTCAACCGCGATGCTGGAGGTAACCACCCAGTCGGCGCGCGCTTTGACTGCCGCAGAGGTATTGGCATAGACCACCACCGTTCTGTCGGGATGCGCATCGCAGAACGCACTGAACGCCTCTTCCGGGCAGCCGAGATCGAGCGAGCACTCCGCGTCGAGCGTCGGCATAAGGATGGTTTTTTCCGGGCTGAGGATTTTTGCCGTCTCTCCCATAAAGCGCACGCCGGCTACCAACAGCGTGGAGGCGCTGTGGTGGGCCCCGAAGCGCGCCATCTCCAGCGAGTCGGAAATACAGCCACCGGTTTCTTCGGCCAGGGCCTGGATCTCGGGATCGGTATAGTAGTGCGCCACCAGCACCGCGTTACGCGCCTTCAGCAGGCGTTTGATTTTCTCACGGTAAAACTGCGTCTCATCAACGCTCAACGGCACCGGCTTTGCGGGAAACGGGTAAATGGCCGTTTCAGGGTCAAACATCAGGCTCATTATGCATTCTCGTTTTGTTGACTTAACCAAATGCCGCTGGTTTACGCCGATGTGCGCCTTCAACCCGGACACCTGTTTTGTATGCTAAACAAGATAGCCGATAATAAAATAAAAGTCGTGGGGAAAAACCGGGAAGCGGTAAAGGTGAGAGGCGTAACGGTGCGGCGGCGAAACGCAGACAGCAAAAAGGCGCCTTCAGGGCGCCTTTCTACATCGATATCCGAAGTGGTGGGTCGTGCAGGGCTCGAACCTGCGACCAATTGATTAAAAGTCAACTGCTCTACCAACTGAGCTAACGACCCATTCGGGTGATGACTTCGAAACGTAAAACTTTTCCGGACACCACTTCAGAAAGTGGTGGGTCGTGCAGGGCTCGAACCTGCGACCAATTGATTAAAAGTCAACTGCTCTACCAACTGAGCTAACGACCCGAAGTGGTGGGTGATGACGGGATCGAACCGCCGACCCCCTCCTTGTAAGGGAGGTGCTCTCCCAGCTGAGCTAATCACCCACAAATGCAATGCTGGTCTTCAATGAAGCGAACTTCTCAGAAGTGGTGGGTCGTGCAGGGCTCGAACCTGCGACCAATTGATTAAAAGTCAACTGCTCTACCAACTGAGCTAACGACCCACTTTAGTCACACCGGGCCTGCTTCGCATCCCGTGGCAACGGCGGCATATATTACTGATTTAAGATTATGACGCAACAACTATTTCATTCAGAACGACTTAACTGTTTACGTTTCGCGCGGCACGACCAGAAAACCAACGGCATCTGGTCATCCACCAGGCGTTACATCGCGTTCAGTCGTTTCTGGGCCTGCTTCGCCCCTTCGGTGCCAGGGTATTTACCGATCACCTGCTGATACACCGCTTTGGCTTTGGCGCTATCGCCCTTGTCCTGCATGATCACGCCGACTTTAAACATCGCGTCTGGCGCTTTCGGCGATTTCGGGTAGTTCTTCACCACGGAGGCAAAGTAGTACGCCGCATCGTCCTTTTTCCCCTTGTTGTAATTCAACTGTCCCAGCCAGTAGTTTGCGTTCGGCTGGTAAGTGGAATCCGGGTACTTTTTGACAAAATTCTGGAACGCGGCGATGGCATCGTCCTGGCGCGATTTATCCTGCACCAGAGCGAACGCGGCGTTGTAATCCGTATTGGCATCACCACTCTGAACCGGCGCACCGGTAGCCGGTGCTGCCGCAGCCTGCTGCCCGTCGGTGGCATTACCACCGGCGTTGCTTTGCGTATTCGCGCCTGCGTCAGGCGTAGCGCCTGCTGCAGCCCCGTTGTTCAAACTGTCCATCTGCAACAAAATTTGCTTCTGGCGCTCGACCACCTGATTCAGCTGATACTGGCTCTCCTGAATCTGACCGCGCAATGCATCGATGTCGGACTGATTGTCAGAAAGCTGTTGCTGAAGCTGGGTTAAGAGCTGGCTGTGAGCGTTAGAAATACGCTCAAGCTGTGTGACGCGGTCTTCGACCGAGCCCGAGCCGACATTACTGATTGGCGCCTGGGCAGTAGCGACCCAGGGGGTCGCTACGCCAACCAGTAACGACAGACCCATAACGAGATGTCTGAAGTTACTGCTCATGCAATTCTCTTAGTAAACCAGTACGGCGCGACGGTTTTTAGCGTAAGCCGCTTCGTCGTGACCCAGTACTGCAGGTTTTTCTTTACCGTAAGAAACGATGGAGATCTGGTCAGCAGAAACGCCTTTACCCTGCAGGTACATTTTAACGGCGTTAGCACGACGCTCACCCAGGGAGATGTTGTACTCCGGGGTACCACGTTCGTCAGCGTGACCTTCTACGGTGACTTTGTAAGACGGGTTGCTACGCAGGAAGTTTGCGTGGGCATCCAGCATTGCTGCGAATTCAGAGCTCACATCGTACTTGTCCAGACCGAAGTAAACGATGTTGTTCTGCTGCAGCTGCTGCATCTGCAGACGAGCCTGCTCTTCAGAAGACATGTTGCCGTTGCCGTTAGCGTCCATACCAGTGCCGGCACCCAGCATGCCTTCGCCGCTCTGATCGTTGCTCGCGTTCTTGTTAGAAGAACACGCCGCGATTGCCATTACAGGCAGAGCCAGCATCAGCCCTTTCAGCACTTTGTTCAGTTGCATTTCTTTGATCCTTTAAAATTATCAGTATTTTATTATTACAGATACGGCGACCAGGCCGGAGATTTAACCTGACCATCGGTTGCCGGAAGACGCGCTTTGAAACGCCCATCTGTAGAGACCAGATTCAGCACGGATCCCATCCCCTGAGAAGAGCTGTAGATAACCATAGTGCCGTTAGGTGCCAGACTTGGCGTTTCATCCAGGAACGTTGACGATAAAGTTTGTACGCCACCGCTCACAAGATCTTGCTTAGCGATGTGTTGAGCACCGCCGTTAGAGCTGACCATCACCATGAACTTACCGTCGCTGCTGACGTCCGCATCCTGGTTCTGTGAACCTTCCCAGGTCAGACGCTGCGGGGTACCACCGTTGATGTTCACTTTATAAACCTGAGGACGACCTGCCTGGTCAGAGGTATAGGCCAGGGTCTGGCTATCCGGGAACCAGGTCGGTTCCGTGTTGTTGCTTCGACCGTCGGTCACCTGACGGATCTGGCCGGAGCCGATATCCATCACGTAGAGGTTCAGGCTACCGGTTTTAGAGAGCGCGAAAGCAAGCTTGGTGCCGTCTGGCGAGAAGGACGGCGCACCGTTGTGGCGTGGGAACGACGCAACCTGACGCACCGCACCGTTGGACAGCGTCTGGATAACCAGCGCAGAACGGCCGCTTTCGAAGGTGACGTAAGCCACTTTGCTGCCGTCCGGCGACCAGGCCGGAGACATCAGCGGCTGCGGCGAACGGTGTACCACGAACTGGTTGTAGCCGTCATAGTCGGATACGCGCAGCTCATACGGGAACTGGCCGCCGTTCGTCTGCACCACGTAGGCGATACGGGTACGGAACGCGCCTTTAATACCGGTCAGCTTCTCAAACACTTCGTCGCTGGCAGTATGGCCGGCATAGCGCAGCCACTGCTTGTTCACTTTGAAATTGTTCTGGGCCAGCACGGTACCCGGCGCAGCACCGGTATCCACCAGTTGGTAAGCCACGTTGTAGCTACCGTCGGCGTTCGGCGTCACCTGCCCTACTACTACTGCATCAATACCCAGCGCAGACCATGCCGCCGGCTGTACTTCCTGCGCGGTGCCCGGCTGCTGCGGCAGACGTGCACGATCGAGCGGATTGAATTTACCGCTGTTACGTAAGTCAGCGCTAACAATGCCGCCAATATCTTCCGGTGCCGCACCTGGCCCGGCCCACTGGAAGGGAACCACGCCGATAGGACGTGCGGAATCGACGCCCTGGGTGATTTCAATGCGCACCTCTGCGTGCAGCACCGCTGCCCACAGCATCAGAAAACCAAACGCTACTCGTAATGCCTGCTTCATCATATCTCCCTTATCAAGGCGCTCGGCCACGATAATTTAGCAGAATGTTAACAAACTCAAATTGACAACACTATTACCGCTGCGGGGTTCACCATGGTTCGATTTCCCCCGCTGATGGGGGGAAGTGTAACTCATGGTTTGAAGTCCAGCGGTGCATTTTTGAACACTTCGTAGACAGCCTGACTTGGCGGTTTCGGGATCCGCGCCTGGCGTGCCGCGGAAATTGCGGCCTGGCAGAGCGCCGGGTCGCCGCCTTCAGACTGGATATCCAGCAGCAGGCCGTCCGGCGCCAGCTTCACGCGCAGCGTACAGGTTTTACCCGAGTACGATGCGGCATCGTAAAACTTGCTCTCGATGGCAGATTTAATCTGCCCGGCGTAGTTGCTGATATCGGCACCCGACGCGCCACTGTTTTTAGTGTTACCTGTTCCGGCAGGGGAAGCATTATTTCCTTTCGCTCCACCGCCTGTTTTAGGTGCATTCTTACCTGAGCTGAGATCGCCGAAAAGTTCATCCACGCCATCCGCTGCTTTCGCCGCGGCGGCCTTATCTGCGGCGGCTTTCTCGGCAGCCGCTTTCTTCTTCGCGTCGGCAGCTTTCTTCGCATCCGCAGCGGCTTTCTTCTCGGCAGCGGCCTTCTCTGCGGCCGCTTTTTCCGCAGCCGCGGCTTTCTCGGCGGCGGCTTTTTCTGCCGCAGCCTGTTTAGCGGCTTCGGCGGCGGCTTTTTTCTCAGCGTCCTGTTTGGCTTTCTTCGCGGCTGCATCGGCAGCGGCTTTTTCGGCCTCGGCGGCCTTCTTCGCGGCGTCCGCAGCGGCTTTCTTCTCGGCGTCAGCTGCTGCTTTTTTCGCGGCCTCTTCCGCCGCTTTCGCCTGAGCGTCCGCTTTTGCTTTGGCATCGGCTGCCGCTTTCGCTGCCGCCTCTTCTGCCTGCTTCTGCTGCTCCTGCGCGCGTTTGGTTGCGGCTTCGGCCTGTTTCTGCTGCTGCTCCTGCTGACGCGCCTGTTCCTGCGCTTCGAGCCGCTGCTTTTCAATCTCTTTCAGACGCTGCTGTTCGGCGGCCTGCTTCTCGCGAAGCTCATCCGCCTGCTGCTGCGCCTGCTTTTCACGCTGCTCGGCCGCACGCTGGGCGCTCGCCTGCTGCTGCTGTTCGCGATTGTGCTGCTGCACCATGGCGCCCGGATCGACCATTACCGCATCTATCGCAGAGCCGCCGCCACCGCCCGCGGCTTCTTCAATATGCTCATCGAACGAACTCCAGATCAGCAGTGCAAAAAGGAGCACGTGCAGAACGCCGGAAATAATTATCGCTCGTTTAAGCTTGCTGTTTTCTTCGGTAGCCTTTGACACTCTCGGTTTCCGTCACTGTTCGTCTGGTAAGCGTGCGTTAGATCGGCTGGGTCATCAGGCCGACGGATTTAACTCCCGCCTGATGAAGCAGGTTAAGCGCCTTGATAATTTCATCGTAAGGCACCTCTTTCGCCCCGCCGATCAGGAAGACCGTTTTCGGGTTTTCCTGCAAGCGGCGCTGCGCTTCGGCGATCACCTGCTCAGACGGCAGCTGATCGAGACGATCTTTGTCCACCACAACGCTGTACTGCCCCACGCCCGACACCTCAATGATGACCGGCGGGTTATCGTTGGCGCTGACGGTTTGTGAATCGGTCGCGTCCGGCAGATCGACTTCCACGCTCTGGGTAATGATGGGCGCCGTCGCCATAAAGATAAGCAGCAGCACCAGCAACACGTCCAGAAGCGGCACGATGTTGATCTCGGACTTCAGTTCACGGCGACCACGTCCACGTGTTCTGGCCATCTCTTACCCCTTGCTGCTTTCGCTGCTGGTGAACGCCTGACGGTGGAGAATTGCGGTGAACTCTTCCATAAAGTTGTCGTAGTTCTGCTCCAGCTTGTTCACGCGCTGGTTAAGGCGGTTGTAGGCCATTACCGCCGGGATCGCAGCGAACAGGCCGATTGCCGTGGCGATAAGCGCTTCGGCGATACCCGGTGCAACCATCTGCAAGGTGGCCTGCTTAACGGCGCCCAGCGCAATAAAGGCGTGCATGATGCCCCATACGGTACCAAACAGGCCGATGTACGGACTGATGGAGCCAACGGTGCCAAGGAAAGGAATGTGGTTTTCCAGCGTTTCCAGCTCGCGATTCATCGAGATACGCATCGCACGCGATGCCCCTTCGACGACGGCTTCCGGCGCGTGGTTATTCGCACGATGTAAACGGGCAAACTCCTTAAAGCCGGAGTAGAAGATTTGCTCAGAGCCCGCCAGATTGTCACGGCGCCCCTGACTCTCCTGATACAGGCGCGACAGCTCGATGCCCGACCAGAATTTATCTTCAAACGCTTCAGCTTCACGGCTTGCCGCATTAAGGATACGCGTTCTCTGGATGATGATAGCCCAGGAGGCGATTGAAAAACCAATCAAAATCAACATGATAAGTTTAACCAGAAGGCTCGCCTTCAGGAACAAATCAAGGATATTCATGTCAGTCACTGCTTGAACTCCGCGACAATAGACTTGGGAAGCGCACGAGGCTTCATGATGAGTGGATCAACGCACACGATCAGCACTTCAGCCTGGTTGAGAAGCGTGCCGTCCGCGTTGAGGATCCGCTGCGTGAAAACCATGGAGGTGCCACGCATTGATGTAATTTCGGTCTGGATGTCGAGCATGTCGTCGAGCCGCGCCGGCGCAAAATAGTCAAGCGTCATTCTGCGCACCACAAAAGCGACTCGCTCTGCCATCAGAGCCTGCTGGCTGAAATGGTGATGGCGCAGCATCTCTGTGCGTGCTCTCTCATAAAATGCAACATAGCTGGCGTGGTAAACCACACCACCGGCGTCGGTGTCTTCGTAATAGACACGAACCGGCCATCGAAACGGCGTTGTGCTCACTCTACATCCCGGGAATACCATTAAACTTCGCTACTATACGCAAGCTGTCAGGGGTTTGGAATGGGTTCAGGTAAACGGAGAGTAAATATTTCCAGGTATGTGAAAGCGGGAATTGCGAGGGGCTGAGCGGGAGGATTTCGCGACGCAGATCGCGTTTTGAAACCCGCCCTCGCCGCCCCGTCAGAAAGGGGGTCAGAAGAAGAAAAAAAGCAGTCCGGCGAGCAGCACCAGGTCGGCTATCAGCGGGCAAAAAATCCCCTGCCACACCACCGCGCGTGGACGAAACCCGACGCCGTGGATTACGCCAGCGCACACCGCCCACATCAGCAGGAAGCCCTGCCAGATCTCAAGCTCGCTGGTTTTTGCCGCGAAGCGCGACGGGTCCCAGAACATACAGCCTGCCAGAACCAGCGCCATCACTAAGGAAAGAGCCCTTAACGGGCTCTTATCCATTACCGCGTATACTGCTGCGATAAGCTTATTCATCAGTGCTCTTCTTTACCGGCGTTGGTGGCCTCTACGTGCTCCAGCGCCAGCGCGGTGATAACACCAAACGCACAGGCAAGCAGCGTCCCCAGAATCCATGCGAAGTACCACATAATCAGCTCCTTACTTAGTACAGAGAGTGGGTGTTGCTTTCAATATGTTCTTTGGTGATGCGCCCGAACATTTTCCAGTAGCACCAGGCGGAGTACAGGAGAATGATGGGAACGAACACCGCGGCAACCCAGGTCATCAGATTCAGGGTGCGCTGCGTTGAGGTCGCATCCCACATCGTCAGGCTGGCGTTCAGCATGGTGCTTGACGGCATCACGAACGGGAACATGGCGATACCGGCAGTCAGGATCACACAGGCCAGGGTCAGCGAGGAGAACAGGAACGCCCAGGCGCCCTTCTCCATGCGTGAGAACAGCACGGTCAGCAGCGGCAGCACCACGCCCAGCGCCGGGATAGCCCACAGCACAGGCGTATTGTTGAAGTTAGTGAACCAGGCACCGGCCTGACGCGCCACTTCTTTAGTCAGCGGGTTAGACGCCGCGTGACGGTTCAGCTCGGAGGTCACCACGTAACCATCGATGCCGTACATCACCCAGACGCCCGCCAGCACGAAGCAGACCATCATCACCAGTGCGGCAATCTGCGCAACGGCGCGTGAACGCAGATGCACTTCACCCACGGTACGCATCTGCAGGTAGGTTGCCCCCTGCGCCAGGATCATCGACACGCTGACCACGCCCGCCAGCAGCCCGAACGGGTTCAGCAGTTGGAAGAAGTTGCCGGTGTAGAACAGACGCAGATCGGAATCGATGTGGAACGGTACGCCCTGCAGCAGGTTACCGAACGCCACGCCAATCACCAGCGGCGGCACGAAGCTGCCGATGAAAATGCCCCAGTCCCACATGTTGCGCCAGCGCATATCTTCGATCTTGGAGCGGTAATCAAACCCGACCGGACGGAAGAACAGCGAGGCCAGTACCAGAATCATCGCCACGTAGAAGCCGGAGAAGGCAGCAGCGTAGACCATCGGCCAGGCAGCGAACAGCGCGCCGCCGGCGGTGATGAGCCATACCTGGTTACCGTCCCAGTGCGGGGCGATGGAGTTAACCATGATGCGGCGTTCAACATCGTTGCGGCCGATGATGCGAGATAGCATCCCCACGCCCATGTCGAAGCCGTCGGTGACCGCAAAACCGATCAGCAGAATGCCAATCAGCAGCCACCAGATAAAACGTAATACTTCATAATCAAACATTTGACGACTCCTGTCTTAGCGTGCCGGCTGAGATGTGACGGTGGACTGCTCGTAGTGATAGCGTCCTGTTTTCAGACTGCTCGGCCCAAGTCGAGCAAATTTGAACATCAGGAACAGCTCCGCCACCATAAACAGCGTGTAGAGGCCACAAATCAGGATCATAGAGAACAGCAGATCGCCGACGGTGAGGGAGGAGTTGGCCACCGCGGTCGGCAGTACTTCACCGATTGCCCACGGCTGACGACCATACTCTGCAACGAACCAGCCGGACTCAATCGCGATCCACGGCAGCGGAATACCGTACAGCGCTGCGCGCAGTAGCCATTTCTTCTCGCCGATGCGGTTGCGGATCACGGTCCAGAACGCCACGCCGATGATTAACAGCATCAGCACGCCACACGCCACCATCAAACGGAAAGCGAAGTAGAGCGGTGCAACGCGTGGAATAGAGTCTTTGGTTGCCTGTTGGATCTGCGCTTCAGTCGCATCAGAGACGTTCGGGGTATAGCGCTTCAGTAGCAGGCCATAACCGAGGTCTTTCTTGATGCTGTTGAATTCGTCACGCACGGTCTGGTCGGTAGAACCGGCACGCAGTTGCGCAAGCAGGGCATAGGCCTTCATCCCGTTACGGATACGCTCTTCGTGCTGCACCATCAGGTCTTTAATGCCGATGACCGGGGTATCCACCGAACGGGTGGCGATAATGCCCAGCGCATAAGGGATCTGAATAGCGAATTTGTTTTCCTGCGCATCCTGATCCGGAATACCAAACAGCGTAAAGGCGGCCGGCGCCGGCTGGGTTTCCCACTCGGCTTCGATGGCAGCGAGTTTGGTTTTCTGCACGTCGCCCATTTCGTACCCGGATTCATCACCCAGCACGATAACGGACAGCACCGCGGCCATACCAAAGCTGGCAGCAATAGCAAATGAGCGTTTCGCGAAGGCAACGTCACGGCCACGCAGCAGGTAGTAGGCGCTGATACCGAGGATAAACATCGCACCACAGGTGTAGCCCGCCGCAACGGTGTGCACGAACTTCACCTGCGCAACCGGGTTCAGCACCAGCTCGGAGAAGCTGACCATCTCCATGCGCATGGTTTCGAAGTTGAAGTCAGAGGCGATAGGGTTCTGCATCCAGCCGTTGGCGACCAGAATCCACAGTGCGGAGAGGTTAGAGCCAAGCGCGACCAGCCAGGTCACCGCCATGTGCTGCACTTTGCTCAGGCGATCCCAACCGAAGAAGAACAGACCCACGAAGGTCGATTCAAGGAAGAAGGCCATCAACCCTTCAATCGCCAGCGGCGCACCGAAGATGTCGCCCACGTAATGAGAGTAATAGGACCAGTTAGTCCCGAACTGGAACTCCATGGTCAGACCGGTCGCCACGCCCAGCGCAAAGTTGATACCAAACAACTTGCCCCAGAACTTGGTCATATCTTTATAGATTTGCTTGCCGGAAAGCACATAGACCGTTTCCATGATGGCCAGCAGGAACGCCATACCCAGCGTGAGCGGCACAAAAAGGAAGTGGTACATCGCGGTCAAGGCAAACTGTAAGCGCGACAGTTCGACAATATCAAACATCCTGACTCCTTGCTCTTCGCATGAAGACTTCGAACGTGAACCTTTATAAAAAGATTCACAGCACATGCCCCAATACAAAAAATTTGCGTCCCTTTATCCCGGCCATTCACGGAAAGTGTGAATTGTGAAATAAAAAGGTTACAAATTGGTTAATAAAAACTGGAATTGATTTCGCAAATATATTACGCCGCAATCCCCTCACAATAAACAGGTTTTTATACTCTCTTTATTGCGTTTTACGACGGCGATCAATTTACAGCCAATTTACCACGAAACGCTCAGATTGATCTGCCGCAATTTTACTTTCACCACAGAAAAAAGCACGCCAATAATATTGATCTAGCTCAATTAAAATCGTGCTTGTTAACCATGTTTTCTAATGCGCCTGCAGCCGTGACGCCTATGTTGCGCAGTTGTTTAACAAAAGGCACTTAATCGTTAGCGGCAGGCGATAATTATAAGACTGAGATATTTAATTAATGTGAGGGGATAATAAATTTGAGCATCAGTTATTAATTAACTGTTAAATACATCACGCCGTAACGATAAAAACGCTCACCTGCTTACTTATTACAAATTATTCACTATTGATAGCATATATTTAACACCAGCTATCGTTGAATAAACGTGGTGAGTTACCCTCAGTTCATTTTCTTGCGCCGAAAAAGGTGTACGCGTGCCATTTTCTGGCGCAGAGAACTGTTGTTAACTCTACCGGAAAGCGTTAATAAGCACTCTCCAGGGGGTTACCCGCCCTACCCTGTAAGCATAAAAAAAGCCACCCGAAGGTGGCAACCATGTCGAAACGTTATTCGAATAGTAAACCCTCCGCAGGACGGAGGGAGGAGAGTAATTACTTGAGAATAGTTTTCAGCGCGTCGCCGATGTCGGCCAGGCTGCGGACAGTTTTCACGCCTGCAGCTTCCAGCGCGGCAAACTTCTCGTCAGCGGTGCCTTTACCACCGGCGATGATTGCCCCGGCGTGGCCCATACGCTTGCCTTTCGGCGCGGTAACGCCCGCAATGTAGCCCACAACCGGCTTGGTCACGTGGTCTTTGATGTACGCAGCAGCTTCTTCTTCCGCGCTGCCGCCGATCTCACCGATCATAACGATTGCTTCAGTCTGCGGGTCTTCCTGGAACAACTTCAGGATATCAATGAAGTTAGAGCCCGGAATCGGGTCGCCGCCGATGCCCACGCAGGTGGACTGGCCGAAACCGTAGTCGGTGGTCTGTTTAACCGCTTCGTAGGTCAGGGTGCCGGAACGGGACACGATACCCACTTTGCCAGGCTTGTGGATGTGGCCCGGCATGATACCGATTTTGCACTCGCCTGGGGTGATAACGCCCGGGCAGTTCGGCCCGATCATGCGCACGCCCGCTTCATCCAGCTTCACCTTCACGGTCAGCATATCCAGCGTCGGGATACCTTCGGTAATGGTGATGATAAGCTTGATGCCCGCATCAATTGCTTCAAGGATGGAATCTTTGCAGAACGGAGCCGGAACGTAGATAACGGAAGCGGTGGCGCCCGTTGCTTCTACCGCTTCGCGCACGGTGTTAAACACCGGCAGGCCGAGGTGCGTGGTGCCGCCTTTACCTGGCGTTACGCCGCCCACCATCTGCGTACCGTAGGCAATCGCCTGTTCGGAGTGGAAAGAACCCTGGCTACCGGTGAAGCCCTGGCAGATAACTTTGGTGTTTTTATCGATCAAAACAGACATTATTTCCCCTCCACGGCAGCAACGACCTGAACGGCTGCATCCGTCAGACTCTGTGCTGCAATAATATTCAGGCCGCTTTCCGCCAGCTTCTGCGCGCCCAGCTCGGCATTGTTACCTTCCAGACGCACGACGACCGGTACGTTAACGCCCACTTCTTCCACCGCACCGATGATGCCGTCTGCGATCAGGTCGCAGCGCACGATGCCGCCGAAGATGTTAACCAGTACGGCTTTCACTTTGTCGTCAGAGAGAATGATTTTGAACGCTTCGGTTACGCGCTCTTTGGTCGCGCCGCCGCCCACGTCAAGGAAGTTCGCCGGATCGCCGCCGTGCAGCTTAACGATATCCATGGTGCCCATTGCCAGGCCCGCGCCGTTAACCATGCAGCCGATATTGCCGTCGAGCGCAACGTAGTTCAGCTCCCACTGCGCCGCGTGCGACTCACGAGGATCTTCCTGCGAGTGATCGCGCATTTCGCGCAGATCCGGCTGGCGGAACAGCGCATTGCCGTCGGCGCCCAGTTTACCGTCGAGGCAGATCAGATCGCCCTGTTTGGTGATAACCAGCGGGTTGATTTCGATCAGCGCCAGGTCGCGCTCAAGGAAGATGGTCGCGAGTCCCATGAAGATTTTGGTGAACTGCTGAACCTGCTTGCCTTCCAGACCCAGCTTGAACGCCAGCTCGCGTCCCTGGTACGGCATTGGGCCGGCCAGCGGATCGAGGGCAATTTTGTGGATCAGGTGCGGGGTCTCTTCCGCCACTTTCTCAATTTCCACGCCGCCTTCGGTAGACGCCATGAACACCACGCGGCGAGAGCTACGATCCACGACCGCGCCCAGGTAGAGCTCTTTATCAATGTCGGTTGCAGCTTCTACCAGGATCTGGTTGACCGGCTGACCGTTGGCGTCTGTCTGGTAGGTCACCAGACGTTTGCCCAGCCACTGCTCGGCAAATGCGCGAATATCTTCTTTGCTGTTTACCACTTTCACGCCGCCCGCTTTACCGCGACCACCTGCGTGAACCTGACATTTTACCACCCACGGACCGGCACCAATTTTGGACGCCGCTTCTTCAGCTTCACGCGGGGTATTACAGGCATAACCTACCGGCGCCGGTAGGCCATAACGGGCAAATAACTGCTTCGCCTGATATTCGTGTAAGTTCATGAGTTCTGTCCATCAAGAATGTAGAGCATCACGCTCGGAGTATGGAAAATGCCGCCCCGCAGCGGGGCGACGAGAAAATCAATACTGGCGGGAGCCAGGCTCCCGCACCGGGCTACACGTCCAGCAGCAGACGGGTTGGATCTTCCAGCAGCTCTTTAATGGCCACCAGGAAGCCCACGGATTCACGGCCGTCAATCAGGCGGTGATCGTAGGAGAGCGCCAGGTACATCATCGGCAGGATCTCAACCTTGCCGTCAACCGCCATCGGGCGATCCTTGATGGCGTGCATCCCGAGGATGGCGCTCTGCGGCGGGTTGATGATCGGGGTAGACATCAGGGAACCGAACACACCACCGTTGGTGATGGTGAAGTTACCGCCGGTCAGGTCTTCAACGGTCAGTTTGCCGTCGCGGCCTTTCAGCGCCAGTTCTTTAATGCGTTTTTCGATGTCGGCCATGCCCAGCAGGTCAACGTCACGCAGCACCGGGGTCACCAGACCGCGCGGGGTGGAGACCGCCATGCTGACGTCGAAGTAGTTGTGGTACACCACATCTTCGCCGTCGATGGACGCGTTCACTTCCGGGTAGCGCTTCAGGGCTTCTACCACGGCTTTCACGTAGAAGGACATAAAGCCCAGACGGATGCCGTGACGTTTTTCAAACGCGTCGCCGTACTGCTTACGCAGATCCATGATCGGCTTCATGTTCACTTCGTTGAAGGTTGTGAGCATGGCAGTGGAGTTTTTCGCTTCCAGCAGACGCTCGGCCACGCGTTTGCGCAGGCGGGTCATCGGCACGCGTTTTTCAGAGCGGTTGCCGGCCACCGGCTGTACGGCTGCGGCCTGCTGCTCTGGCGCCTTCGCGCTTTCCGGCTGCGCGGTGTTCGCTTTCGCCAGGTGTTTTTCCACGTCTTCGCGGGTCAGACGACCGCCAACACCGGTGCCTTTGATAGCTTCGGCGTCCAGGGTGTGCTCAGCCAGCAGGCGACGGATCGCCGGGCTCAGGGCATCGTTGTTCTGCTCTTCCAGAGACGCCTGCTGGCGTTGGGCCGGGGTGGTCTCTTTGCTTTCAGACTTCGCGCTGCTCTCTTTGCCCGCGCTGTTGCCTTCACGCAGGCGGCCCAGAATCTGGCGAGAGGTAACGGTGGTGCCTTCCTCTTCCAGCACGGCATCAAGGATACCGTCCGCGGACGCCGGCACTTCCAGTACCACTTTGTCAGTTTCGATTTCTACCAGCACTTCATCGCGTTTTACGCTATCGCCCGGCTTTTTGTGCCAGGTCGCGACGGTTGCATCGGCAACGGATTCAGGCAGGTCAGGAACAAGAATATCTACGCTACTCATTATTTATCCTTTAATTAATCGACGTTCAGCGCGTCATTAACCAGATCTTGCTGCTGTTTCTGGTGAACGGACATATACCCTACCGCCGGGGAGGCAGAGGCCGGGCGGCCTGCATAACGCAATGCAGAACCAAACGGAATCACTTCGCGGAAATGGTGCTGGCTACAGTACCAGGCGCCCTGGTTGAGCGGCTCTTCCTGGCACCAGACAAAGTCGTGCACGTGAGCGAACGGCTTCAGCGCTTCCTGCACCGCGTGATGCGGGAACGGATAGAGCTGTTCGATACGCACAATGGCAACGTCTTTCTGATCGTTCTTACGGCGTTGCTCCAGCAGGTCGTAATAAACCTTACCTGAGCACAGCACAACGCGCTTCACGCCCTGCGGATCGAGCTCGTCGATCTCGCCGATGGCCGGCATGAAGGTGCCGTTAGCCAGTTCATCCAGGCTCGATACCGCCAGCGGGTGACGCAGCAGCGATTTCGGCGACATCACCACCAGCGGACGGCGCATACCGCGCAGCGCCTGACGACGCAGCATGTGGTAGACCTGTGCCGGGGTGGACGGAACGCACACCTGCATGTTCTGCTCGGCGCACAACTGGAGGTAACGCTCAAGACGGGCGGAGGAGTGCTCCGGGCCCTGGCCTTCGTAACCGTGCGGCAGCAGCATCGCCAGGCCACACATACGGCCCCACTTCTGCTCGCCGGAGCTGATGAACTGGTCAATTACCACCTGCGCACCGTTGGCGAAGTCACCGAACTGCGCTTCCCAGATGGTCAGGGTGCGCGGCTCAGCGGTGGCATAGCCATATTCAAACGCCAGCACCGCTTCTTCAGACAGCACCGAGTCCCACACTTTGAACTGGCCCTGGCCGTTATGGATGTGGCACAGCGGGGTGTAGGTGGAACCGTTGCTCTGGTTGTGTACCACCGCATGACGGTGGAAGAAGGTGCCGCGGCCGGAGTCTTCACCGGACAGGCGAATCGGGATGCCTTCATCAACCAGCGTGGCGTAGGCCAGGTTTTCCGCACCGCCCCAGTCAAACGGCTTCTCACCTGCGGCCATGGCCTGACGGTCAGCATAGATTTTTGCCACGCGGGACTGCATCTCAATGGCTTCCGGCACGGTGGCGATACGCTTCGCCAGCTCCTGCAGGCGCTTCATATCGACTTTGTTCGGGTAGCTTTCGTCCCAGTCGTGGTTCAGGTACGGCGACCAGGTGAAGGAGTGCATGTTCATCGGGCGCAGCTCTTTCACTACGCACTCGCCGGCATCCAGCGCGTCACGGTAGAGGTTCACCATTTCAGTGGCGTCTTCCAGCGTGGCGACCTTCTCCTGCTCCAGACGGTCGGCGTAAAGCTTACGCGGCGTCGGGTGCTTTTTGATTTTCTGATACATCAGCGGCTGGGTTGCACTCGGTTCGTCGGCTTCGTTATGGCCGTGACGGCGGTAACATACCAGGTCGATAAACACATCGCGCTTGAAGGTGTTACGGAAGTCGAGCGCCAGACGGGTAACGAAGGCCACGGCTTCCGGATCGTCCGCGTTAACGTGGAAGATCGGTGCCTGTACCATTTTACCGATGTCGGTGCAGTACGGGGTGGAGCGGGCATCAAGCGGGTTCGAGGTGGTGAAGCCCACCTGGTTGTTGATAACGATACGCACGGTACCGCCCACTTCGTAGCCGCGGGCTTTCGACATGTTCAGGGTTTCCTGAACCACGCCCTGCCCGGTCACCGCCGCGTCACCGTGAATGGTGATGGGCAGCACTTTATTGCTGCTTGGCTCGTCGAGACGATCCAGACGCGCGCGCACCGAGCCCATCACCACCGGGCTTACGATCTCAAGGTGCGACGGGTTAAACGCCAGCGCCAGGTGAACCAGGCCGCCGTCGGTTTCGATATCTGAGGAGAAGCCCATGTGGTACTTCACATCGCCGGTACCCAGATGCTCTTTATGCTTGCCGGCGAACTCGTCAAACAGCTCCTGGGATTTTTTACCCAGCACGTTGATAAGCACGTTAAGACGACCGCGGTGGGCCATGCCCAGCACCACTTCACGGGTGCCGCTGTTGCCAGCGTGGCGGATCATCTCTTTCAGCATTGGGACCAGCGCATCGCCGCCTTCCAGCGAGAAGCGTTTGGCACCCGGGAATTTCGCGCCCAGGTAGCGTTCCAGCCCTTCGGCCGCAGTCAGCTCGCTGAGGAAACGTTTTTTCTCTTCCGGCGTGAAGTTCGCGTGACCGGCAACCGATTCGATACGCTGCTGGATCCAACGCTTCTCTTCGGTGCTGGTGATGTGCATGTACTCGGCACCGATCGGGCCGCAGTAGGTCTGTTTCAGCGCTTCCAGCAGCTCGCCGAGCTTCATGGTCTCTTTGCCGATGGCAAATGAACCAATGTTGAAGCTCTCCTGGAAGTCCGCCTCGGTGAGATCGTGGAACGCCGGATCGAGATCCGCGACGCGTTCCTGCTTCCACAGTCCGAGCGGGTCAAGATTCGCGTGCTGGTGACCACGGAAGCGATACGCGTTGATGAGCTGCAGGACTTTAACCTGCTTCACATTGGTGTCCGGGTCGGACACTGAGGAGGAGTAACGTGAGGCATCTTTCGCCAGACGGCGGAAATAATCACGTGTTTTGGAGTGGAACTGATCCGGTCTGGCCCCGGTGCCAGGTAACTGCTGGAACATGGAGCGCCAGTGGGCGTCCACTGAGTCAGGATCGGTTAAGAAGTCTTCATAGAGCTGTTCTATCCAGCTCTGGTTTGAACCAGAGAGATAAGAAGAGTCCAGCCAGGCTTTCATTGCGCCGTTCTGCATCGTGATCCCTTAAGCATTTGAATGCTTACTTCGCCGTGGATAACTACAACGTGCGCGGTAAGACGCACTTCCCAGGGTTCACTTGCGAGCTCTTCTCATGGGGCCCGCGAAGGAACCTTTAGAAACTGTCGATAACCCTGTGTTCCAGACGTGCTGTCTTCGTGGTGGGTAAACGTGGCGCCCCACCGTTGCAACGGCGGATACGCTGCGCTTCTCCGCCTTACAACACCTCTGAAACATTGGCTATCTGCTTATAACGGCAGTTTTTAAAGGTTTCCTGCTGATTCATTGTAGTGGGTATACCTGAGCATACCCACTTGATTAGACAATACTTTACGCGCTGCGCTGCAGTAACATCGATTTGATGTGACCGATGGCACGCGTCGGGTTCAACCCTTTCGGACATACACTGACGCAGTTCATGATGCTGTGACAGCGGAACACGCTGAAAGCGTCGCTCAGACCGTCGAGACGGTTGTCGGTTTCGGTATCGCGACTGTCGATCAGGAAGCGATACGCCGCCAGCAGGCCCGCCGGGCCGATGAACTTCTCAGGGTTCCACCAGAATGACGGGCACGAGGTCGAGCAGCAGGCGCACAGGATGCACTCGTACAGACCATCGAGCTTCTCACGCTGATCCGGCGACTGCAGGTGCTCTCTCGCCGGCGGATTTTGCCCATTATTCAACAAGTAAGGCTTAATCTTCTCATATTGAGCATAGAATTGCCCCATGTCCACCACCAGATCGCGGATAACCGGCAAACCCGGCAGCGGGCGGATAACAATCTTCTGCTTGCCTGCTCCGAGGGCTGACACCGGGGTAATACAGGCGAGGCCGTTCTTACCGTTCATGTTCAGACCGTCGGAACCACATACCCCTTCACGGCACGAGCGGCGGAAAGAGAGGCTGGGATCTTTCTCTTTCAGCAGCATCAGCGCGTCAAGCAGCATCATGTCACGCCCCTCTTCCTGCTCGAGGGTGTACTCCTGCATCCGCGGTGCGTCGTCGACGTCCGGGTTATAGCGATAGATAGAAAATTCGAGTTTCATCACCGTCTCTCCGCAATTAGTAGGTACGCACTTTCGGCGGGAATGCCGGACGCAGTTTCGGCTCCATGTTCACCTCACGGCGGGTCATGGATTCGCTTTGCGGCAGATACAGGGAGTGGCACAGCCAGTTTTCATCATCGCGATCCGGATAATCAAAGCGGCTGTGGGCCCCGCGGCTTTCGGTACGGTAGTTCGCAGAGACCGCTGTGGCGAACGCGGTTTCCATCAGGTTGTCCAACTCCAGGCACTCAACGCGCTGGGTGTTGAACTCGCTGGAGGTGTCGTCGAGGCGCGCATTTTTCAGGCGCTCGCGGATCGCTTTCAGCTGCTCAAGCCCTTTGGCCATCGCATCCCCTTCGCGGAATACCGAGAAGTTGTGCTGCATGCACTCCTGCAACGCTTTGCGGATCTCAACCGGATCTTCGCCGTCGCGGTTGTTGTTCCAGCGGTTGAGGCGGGCAAGCGAGGCCTCGATATCAGACTCGCTGGCATCACGCAGCGGACCCTGCTCGGCGATGGACTCCTGCAGGTGCAGCCCGGCCGCACGGCCAAACACCACCAGGTCGAGCAGCGAGTTGCCGCCCAGGCGGTTGGCACCGTGAACCGATACGCAGGCGATCTCACCCACCGCAAACAGACCCGGGATGACCACGTCTTCGCCCTGCTCGTTAACGGTCAGCGCCTGACCGGTCACTTTGGTCGGAATACCGCCCATCATGTAGTGGCAGGTCGGGATAACCGGAATCGGCTCTTTTACCGGATCGACGTGGGCAAAGGTACGGGAGAGTTCCAGGATGCCCGGCAGGCGGGATTCCAGCACCTCTTTTCCGAGGTGGTCGAGCTTCAGCTTGGCGTGCGGGCCCCACGGACCGTCGCAGCCGCGGCCTTCGCGAATTTCGATCATGATGGAACGCGCCACCACGTCACGACCCGCCAGGTCTTTGGCATTCGGCGCATAACGCTCCATGAAGCGCTCGCCGTGTTTGTTCAGCAGATAACCGCCTTCACCGCGGCAGCCTTCGGTCACCAGAACCCCTGCCCCGGCGATGCCGGTCGGGTGGAACTGCCACATCTCCATGTCCTGCACCGGTACGCCGGCGCGCAGCGCCATGCCCACACCGTCGCCG
Organism: Siccibacter turicensis LMG 23730; assembly: GCF_000463155.2. Taxonomy (GTDB): domain Bacteria; phylum Pseudomonadota; class Gammaproteobacteria; order Enterobacterales; family Enterobacteriaceae; genus Siccibacter; species Siccibacter turicensis. The sequence goes on from NZ_AWFZ01000028.1 coordinate 766,925, forward strand.
GTGTTGATGTGTGCGTTAGTAGTGGACTGGTAGATACGGCCTGCGCCGCCGGTCGCCAGCACGGTTGCGCGGGCTTTGAAGTAAACCACTTCACCGGTTTCGATGCACAGCGCGGTACACCCCACCACCGCGCCATCCTGGTTTTTCACCAGATCGAGCGCGTACCATTCGGAGAAGATGGTGGTGTGGTTCTTCAGGTTCTGCTGGTAAAGCGTATGCAACAGGGCGTGACCGGTACGGTCAGCCGCCGCTGCGGTACGTGCCGCCTGCTCGCCGCCGAAGTTCTTCGACTGGCCACCAAACGGACGCTGATAAATTTTTCCATCGTCAAGACGGGAGAACGGCAGACCCATGTGCTCAAGCTCGAGGATCGCCTCTGGCCCGGTTTTACACATGTATTCGATAGCGTCCTGGTCACCGATGTAGTCGGAACCTTTGACGGTGTCGTACATGTGCCATTCCCAGTTATCTTCATGGGTATTGCCGAGGGCTACGGTGATGCCGCCCTGCGCGGACACGGTGTGAGAACGGGTAGGAAACACTTTGGAGAGCAGCGCACAGGTCTGGCCGCTCTGGGAAATCTGTAACGCCGCGCGCATACCTGCGCCGCCTGCGCCAATAACAACAGCATCAAACTCTCTGACTGGCAAATTCATCACACACCCCACACCACAACGAATCCATAAATAACGTAAACCAGCAGCGCCAGTACCACGACCAGTTGCAGGAACAGGCGCAGCGCCACGTGTTTAACGTAGTCGGTAAACACCTGCCACATGCCGATCCAGGCATGCACTAACACCGAAAAGAGCGTCAGCAGCGTGAATACTTTGGTGAACGAGGAGGCGAAGAAGCCGCTCCAGATGTCGTAAGTCATCTCGCCGTTTATCGCGAAGAAGCCGATCAGATAGATGATGTACAGGGTCATGACGATGGCGGTAGCACGAACCAGAATAAAGTCATGTACGCCATTGCGACCCAGTGCGGAAGCGCTGCTTACCATACGAGGACTCCTGCGAGAAGGGAAAGCACGACAGTGATAACGAAAGAAAGATAAGCGGTACGTTTACCTGACGCGAAGGTTTCTTCCAGATAGCCCACGTCCATCAGCATATGGCGAACGCCGCCCACGACGTGATACGCCAGCGCGGTGAGGATGCCCCACATAATGAATTTGACGAAGAAGCTGTCCATGATGGAGGACGCGGCCAGAAAACCATCGGGTGAAGAGAGCGACAGCCCAAGCAACCAGAGCAGAATCCCGACCGCCACAAAGGTGATCACGCCGGACACGCGGTGGAGGATGGATGCTATAGCCGTTACGGGAAACCGGATCGTTGTCAGATCCAGATTAACAGGTCTTTGTTTTTTCACGGTTATGCCCACATTGCTGTTCTTATTGTTTCCTACCTCCGGGTCTGCTAACCGGGTCAGACAGCGTCACTTTTCTATAACTCTGCGTCATGCAAAAACAACTGCTTCCAGATGTTAAAACGACGGGTTACTACGCTGGGTGGCTCCTGATGCAGGGTGTTCCGGAGACCTGGCGGCAGTATAGGCCGTTCACAATATCATTACAATTCACCTACAAATAGTTTGGAGAATTTTGCTCTGAACAGTGACCAGGATCACGATAACAACATAATTTTAAAATTTAACCATCTGATTTGACAAATGTTAAACAATATTGTTACAAACGTCACCCGAAAAGGCATATAATGCGTAAAAGTTATGGGGTCATGCTTTCACCTGAGAATAAGTTATGTAACAGTGTGTCGGTATTGACCGCAGTGACCTGGCCCGGTATTAGTGATAGAGATTAACGAATAATACGGATTGCTAACGTCCTGATTTGCTGTAATTTCGCCGTAATACACACGTTTCCTGCACGCGCCCATCGCTCTGTACCCTGAAGTCTTCCTCTACACCGCAGAGCAGCGAGCCAAACAACATACCGGTAACGTAAGTCCGCGGACTGAAATGCAAATTGTGTCGCCAGCAGTCCTGGTAATAGGCGCTAAGGAGACCGTAAATGGCTGATGTTAAAGCAAAAATCACATACAATGGTGATGATGCTATCGAACTGGATGTGCTAAAAGGCACACTCGGTCAGGATGTTATTGATGTCCGTAGTCTGGGTTCGAAAGGTGTATTCACATTTGACCCTGGCTTCACCTCAACCGCATCGTGCGAATCTAAAATCACCTTTATCGATGGTGATGAAGGTATCCTGCTCCACCGCGGTTTTCCCATCGATGAGCTCGCCACAAACTCTACCTATCTGGAAGTCTGCTACATCCTGCTGTACGGTGAAAAACCGACCCAGCAGGAGTACGACGAATTCGTTACCACGGTAACCCGCCACACCATGATCCACGAGCAGATTACCCGTCTGTTCAACGGCTTCCGTCGTGATTCTCATCCGATGGCCGTGCTGTGCGGCGTCACCGGCGCGCTGGCTGCGTTCTACCACGACTCGCTGGATGTTAATAATCCGCGCCACCGTGAGATCGCCGCCTTCCGCCTGCTCTCCAAAATGCCGACAGTAGCGGCGATGTGTTACAAATATTCAATCGGCCAGCCTTTTGTTTATCCGCGTAACGATCTCTCCTACTCCGGTAACTTCCTGAATATGATGTTCTCCACCCCGTGCGAAGAGTACGTGGTGAACCCGGTGCTGGAGCGCGCCATGGATCGTATTCTGATCCTGCACGCCGACCACGAGCAGAACGCCTCGACCTCCACCGTCCGTACCGCGGGCTCGTCCGGCGCTAACCCGTTTGCCTGTATTGCCGCGGGCATCGCCTCCCTGTGGGGACCGGCACACGGCGGCGCGAACGAAGCCGCGCTGAAGATGCTGGAAGAGATCAGCACCGTTGAACATATTCCGGAGTTCGTGAAGCGCGCCAAAGACAAGAACGACTCGTTCCGTCTGATGGGCTTCGGGCACCGTGTGTATAAAAACTACGACCCGCGCGCTACCGTGATGCGTGAAACCTGTCACGAAGTGCTGAAAGAGTTGGGTACCAAGGATGAACTGCTGCAGGTGGCGATGGAGCTTGAGCACATCGCGCTCAACGATCCGTACTTCATCGAGCGTCAGCTCTACCCGAACGTCGATTTCTACTCTGGCATTATTCTGAAAGCGATGGGTATTCCGTCCTCGATGTTTACCGTTATCTTCGCGATGGCGCGTACCGTGGGCTGGATCGCACACTGGAACGAGATGCACGACGACGGCATTAAAATTGCCCGTCCGCGTCAGCTCTATACCGGGTATGAAAAACGTGAGTTCACCAGCAATCTGAAAAAATAATTGCCCGGGAACCACACGAAAAAACGCGCCTACAGGCGCGTTTTTTTTGGGCTAACGTCGCGGCGGGTGCGTTCACGCGCGCCCTGGATGCCAACTATCGCTGACACCCCGGACACCAGTAAAACGGCCGCGATGAGAGCGTGGTTTTCTCAATTACCCCCCCACAGCGCTCGCATTTTTTCCCCGCCCGATGAAAGACGTGAAAGCGGAACAGCGCCCCGTGGTGCCTGTTCTCATCCACCGTGCCGCGCGTGGTGTAGGAGAGACGCGGTACGTCCAGCAGCGCGTGCGCCAGCGCATCGAGCTGCGCATCACTGAGATCGGCCGCCTTATGCTGTGGTGCCAGCCCCACCGCCCAGAGGATCTCCACCCGCAGGTAGTTCCCCAGCCCGGCAAGGAAGGCCTGATCGAGCAGCAGACCGGAAAACTGGCGGCGGCAGAAGCGACGGCTTTGCAGCCGCGCCTTAACCGTGGCGGTATCCAGCGTCGGGTCGAGCACGTCCGGCCCGACGCGCTGCAAAAACGGGTGCGCCGCCAGGGTATCGGCATCGAGCATCTCAATATCCGAGGCGCTGTAGAGCAAAATCGCCTTTCGCGCCGTCGCCAGCCGCACCCGCAGGATGCGGTTCGACTGCGGCGTTTCATCGGCCTTCACCACCCGCCATACGCCGTACAGCTGGTTGTGGCTGTAGAGCGTCAGGCCGTTGCTGAAGTGGGTGAGCAGCGCTTTGCCGCGGGTTTCAATCGCCGTCACCCGCTCCCCCACCAGCGTCGTCTGATAGCGTTGCAGCTCAGGAAACGCGAACCACGCTTCCGTGAGCGGCTCACCGCCGATGGCCCGCTCCAGATTGTCCGCCGCGCGGCGGATCTCCGGTCCTTCCGGCATAGCCTCTCCCTTTATTAGTGCGTGGCACCGCCCACGAGTTTCAGATCGGTCTGCACCTCCAGCCCCACGGCGATAGCAATCTCCAGCGCCTCACGCACGGTGCTGGCCGCCATACTTGGCGCGCCAGGGTGCGCCGCCGCCTGCTCCGGCAGATAAGGGATATGAATGAACCCGCCGCGCATCCCCGAGCCGTGTGCCAGCTTGTGCAGCAGCCCGTACATCACGTGGTTACAGACAAAGGTGCCGGCAGTCTGGGATACCGAGGCCGGGATCCCCGCCTCGCGCATCGCTTCCACCATCGCTTTGATCGGCAGCGTGCTGAACCACGCCGCCGGGCCATCGGCAACGATCGGCCGGTCGACAGGCTGCTGCTTGCGGTTGTCGGGAATACGCGCGTCATCGACGTTGATCGCCACGCGCTCTACGGTGATGTCGCTGCGTCCGCCCGCCTGGCCTATCGCCAGCACCAGCGACGGGTTCAGCTCGTCAATCGCGGCGTCAAGCACCCGCAGCGACTCGCCAAACACGCACGGCAGCTGACGCGCCACCACCAGACCGCTGCCGATGATGCTGCCGTCGAGCTGCTTGACCACTTCCCAGGAAGGGTTGAGGGTTTCACCGCCGAAGGGCTCAAAACCGGTTACCAGTACCGTTTGTATCATCGTCTCTCCAGTGCGTTATAAGAACATCAGGAAATAAAGCAGCACCACGTTCACTGCCAGCAGAAGTACCCCGGTCGGAACCTGAGCTTTGATTACCGCGTTTTTGTCCGGCAGCTCAAGCAGCGCCGCCGGCACGATATTGAAGTTTGCCGCCATCGGCGTCATCAGCGTCCCGCAGTAGCCGGAGAACATCCCGATGGCCGCCATCACCGCCGGGTTGCCGCCGTGCTGCAGCACCAGAATCGGAATCCCGATGCCGGCGGTGACGATAGGAAATGCCGCAAACGCATTGCCCATCACCATGGTCAGTACCGCCATACCAATCGCATACACCGCGACGGCGATGAAGCGGCTGTCCACCGCCAGGTACTCCTGGGTAAGCCAGGAGATGCCGCTTCCGACGCCCGCCGTGGTAAACAGCAGGCCGAGGGTGGCCAGAATCTGCGGCAGAATGAATGCCCAGCCGATGGAGTCGAGCAGGCGTCGCGCCTCCTGAATCGGCTGCAGCACGCGCTCATGGGTCATTTTCACCGCCAGCGCCAGTCCCAGCAGACAGCCGACGGTCATGGAGAACAGCGTCACCAGCGTAGCGTGGTTGCCCTCACCGAATAGCCCGGTTTGCAAGCCCGGCACGTTGTTGAACAGCAGCACGCCGATCACGGTCACCAGCGGGATCATCAGCGCCGGAATAAACAGCCGGTTGCCCAGACGCTGCGCGCTCGCCTCGCGCTCTGGCTGGGTACGCTGATGGTAGCTGCCAAGCCGCACCCCGCCGAACCCGGCGATCAGCGCCAGGGCAACGACCGAGGCGCCCACGCCAATATTCACCAGCCGCTTGCCGTCCGCGCCGCCGCCGAACAGATCGTAGGTCCAGTCGCCGAGTAAAAAGATCAGGCCGTAGATGCCCCAGAACAGCCCGGTGGTCACGCGACGTGGGTTGGCTTTATCGCGAAACGACATCACCGCAACAATCAGCAGCACCACGCCTGCCAGCCAGTAGAGCCAGGTTTGCTGGAAGATCATTGGGCACCTCCTGTACGCGAGGCGGCATTCACTTTGCCCAGTTCGCGTTCCAGATGCTTATCGAGTCGCCACAGGCGCGTGGCGTGGATAGCAAAGGCGCACAGCGCGGTCGGGATGCCCCACAGCGCAATATGCAGCGGCTCGGTCTGAATGCCGCCGGACTCCAGCATAAAGTTGTGCATAAAGATGATCGCCCCGAAGGCAACGAAAATATCTTCCCCGAAGAACAGCCCCACGTTATCCGTGGCCGCCGACATGGCGCGCAGGCGATAGCGCACCGCACCCGGCAGGTCGCCGTAGTGCTTTTCCGCCGCCCCTTCCGCCATCGGCGCCAGTAGCGGGCGCACCATCTGCGGGTGGCCGCCGAGGCTGGTCAATCCCAGCGCCGCGGTGGCTTCACGCACGAACAGGTAGACAATCAACAGGCGACCGGCGGTGGCGCTGCGAATGTGGGCGATCCAGGCCTGGGCGCGCTCTTTCAATCCATGACGCTCCAGCAGACCGATTACCGCCAGCGGGATTAACAGGATAAACGGCAGGTTGCGGGTGTTCATAAACCCTTCCCCGAGCTTCTCGAGGATCAGCACAAACGGCATATGCGCCGCCAGTCCGGTCACCAGTCCGGCGACGATGACCACCAGTACCGGGTTGAAGCGCAACAGAAACCCAACCACGATGGTGGCGATCCCCATCAGCGGCCAGAGATTGATGGTCTCTTGCATTGTTCGTGTCCTTATCAGTTATGTCGTCGTTGTGTTTTTTTATAAGTATGCAGAGGCCCGTCGTCGCAGGCGGGCCTCCGGAGGTCGTGCTAAACAAAGCGGGAAGGATATATCCTTCTCTGACCCATATAGCGACACGGGTCGGGGGATGTCAACGTTTGCGCCAGGGCGCAGACGCTATGCGGCGCTGACGGCGATGTTTTCCGCCTGGAAACGGGCGCGCAGCCGCCGGGCAAAATCCAGGGCGTGCGCCCCGTCACCGTGCAGGCACACGCTCTGGGCGTTAACCTGCGCCCAGCCGCCGTCGCGGGTTTTCACTCTGCCGCGCAGCACCATCTCCAGCGTCTGGCTCACCGCCTCGTCATCGCTTTCAATCAGCGCGCCCGGCTCGCTGCGCGGTACCAGAGTGCCATCGGCCTGATAGCCGCGGTCGGCAAACACCTCTTCCCGGGTGCGAAGCCCGTGACGCGTCCCGGCGGCGATAAGCTCGCTGCCCGCCAGCCCAACCAGCACCAGCGCCGGATTGAGATCCTTCACCGCCCGGGCGATAGCCTCCGCCAGCGCCGCATCCTTCGCCGCCTGGTTGTAGAGCATGCCGTGGGGTTTGACGTGTTTCAGCACCCCGCCCTCGGCGCGGGTAATGGCGGCCAGCGCCCCCACCTGGTACAGCGTCTGAGCATAGACCGTTTCAGGCGGAAGCTGCATGGCGCTGCGACCAAAATTCTCCCGGTCTGGAAAGGAGGGATGCGCCCCGATGGCAACGCCGTTCGCCAGCGCGCGCTGGACGCTAAGGCGCATGGTCTGCGCGTCACCGGCGTGAAAGCCGCAGGCGATGTTAGCCGAGCTGATAAGCGTCATCAGCGTCGCGTCATCCCCGCAGCCTTCTCCCATATCGGCATTCAGATCAATCTGCATCGTTAAGCCTCCAGGCCAGCTGCTCAAAGAAGCGCTGATGATCGGCCCGGGCCGCCAGCGCCTGCTCGTGGGTACACTGCATGAAGTGGATAGGCTCCCCCGGACGGATCTGCGCCAGATGCCAGAGATCGGCTTCGATCACAAAGGCAATGCGCGGATAGCCACCGGTGGTCTGGGCATCGTTCATCAACACAATCGGCTGACCGTTATGCGGCACCTGAATCACGCCCGGCAGCAGACCGTGGGAGAGCATCTCCCTGTCGGTAGTGCGCTCCAGGCGCTGGCCCTGCAAACGGTAGCCCATGCGGTTGCTGTCCGGGCTGAGATGCCACGGCGTGCGCCAGAGCATCGCCTGGGCCTGCGGGCTGAACTCGTGATACTCCGGGCCTGGCAGCGTGCGCAGTCGATTGCCGAACAGCATCTGTTTGACGCCGCGCGCCTCGCGAAAGTGGCGCGACGAGGGGCGTACTCCCAGCCGATCCCCCGCCTTCAGCAGGCGCCCTTCCAGCCCGCCGATACCGGCTTTCAGATCGGTACTGCGCGAGCCCATCACTTCCGGCACGTCCAGCCCCCCGGCGACCGCCAGATAGCTGCGCATGCCGCGGCGCGGCAGGGAGAGCGTCAGGCGCTGCCCGGCTTTTACCGGCAGACGCCAGCCGGTCCACACCGCACCGCCGTCGAGGGTGGCATCGCATCCCGCCCCGGTCAGGGCAAACCAGCCGGGCTGGGTAAATTCGATCTCACACTGGCCGAGGGTGATCTCCAGCGCCGCATCGTTGGCGTCGTTCCCCACCAGCAGATTAGCAATGCGCAGCGCCGGCACATCCAGCGCGCCGCAGCGGCTGATCCCCGACTGACGCAGGCCGTGGCGGCCACCGTCCTGAACCGAGGTATGAATCCCGGCACGAATAATCCTTAACATACCCCCTCCTTCTGCGGCACAAAGCGTACCGTGTCGCCCGGCGCCAGCAGCACCGGCGCGTCGCGCGTGGGATCGAACAGCCGCAGCGGCGTATGGCCAATCAGCTGCCAGCCGCCCGGGGTCGCCAGCGGGTAGATCCCGGTCTGGCTGCCGCCGATGCCGACCGACCCGGCCGGAACGCTCAGGCGGGGTTCACCGCGGCGTGGGGTCGCCAGGCGCTCCGGCAACCCACCCAGATACGGGAATCCGGGCTGAAAACCGAGGAACCACACCACGTAATCAATGGAGGCGTGCAGCTCGACGACATCGCGCTCGCGCATGCCGCAGTGCTGCGCCACCACGCCCAGATCCGGCCCGGCGCTGCCGCCATACACCACCGGAATGGTGATATGCCGCGATTCAGGCTCCAGCGCCTCGCTCTCTTCCCACCAACGCTGTAACCGCTCAATGGCGTCGAGCGCCTTGTTCTCCGGCTCCAGCAAAACGACGGTAATATTGTTCATTCCAGGGATAACTTCTGCGATCCCTTCCATGTCGGACAGCCGCTGCGTCAGACGCCAGATTCGTTTCTGGCTGGCCAGCGTGACCGGCGGCTCCAGCTCCAGCACAACCGCGCTTTCGCCCAGCAAATAACATCGTGCTCGTTGCACCTTGCCCCCTGTGGGTTATCAGGCCGGATTCGGGATATCGATAAAGGTGACATCCAGGTCGGTATTTTCAGTGAGCCATTCGCTCAGGGCGCGGATACCGCCGCGTTCGGTGGCATGGTGGCCGGCGGCGTAAAAGTGCAGCCCCTGCTCACGCGCCGAGTGGATGGTCTGCTCGGAGACCTCACCGGTGATAAACGCATCGACGCCGAAGCGCGCCGCGGCGTCGATAAAGCCCTGCCCGCCGCCGGTACACCAGGCAACGCGCTGGACGGTATCCGGCCCGGTATCGCCGCACCACAGCGGTTTGCGCCCCAGACGGGCTTCAATCCACGAGGCCAGCTCCAGTCCCGGTACCGGCATCGACAGCTCGCCCCACGGCACCAGGGGTTCAATCTCGCCCATGACCGTAATTCCCAGCAGCTGGGCAAGCTGCACGTTATTGCCCAGCTCCGGATGCGCATCGAGTGGCAGATGCCAGCCGTAGAGGTTGATGTCGTTCGTCAGCAGCGTTTTCAGGCGGTTGCGCTTCATGCCGCGAATCGCCGGGGCCTCACCTTTCCAGAAGTAGCCGTGATGCACGATCACTGCATCCGCCCCCAGACGTACCGCTTCATCAAGCAGCGCCTGGCTGGCGGTGACGCCGGTGACAATCTTGTGCACCTGCTCCTTTCCTTCGACCTGTAAGCCGTTCGGCGCATAGTCGCTGAATGCAGCACTGTTGAGCGTGTCGTTAATCAGACGTTCCAGTTCGGTATTTTTCATCGCTGTTCCCTTCTCAAGATTTACGCGCGGCTTCATAGGCCGCAAGCGTTGCGACCCGCGCCTGTTTGTGGTCGACGATGGGGCGCGGGTAGTCGAGCGTGACGCCCTGTTTGTCCGCCCAGCGCCAGGGATCGTGCAGCGCCTTGTCCGGTACGCTGCTCAGCGCCGGGATCCAGCGGCGAATAAACTCGCCTGCGGCGTCAAAGCGCTCCCCCTGGGTTGTGGGGTTAAAGATGCGAAAATAGGGTGCCGCGTCGGTTCCCGTCGAGGCCGCCCACTGCCAGCCGCCGTTATTGGCGGCGAAGTCGCCATCCAGCAGCTGAGACATAAAATAGCGTTCTCCCCGGCGCCAGTCGATAAGCAGATCCTTTACCAGAAAACTGGCGGTGATCATACGCAGGCGATTGTGCATCCAGCCGGTCTGGTTCATCTGCATCATCGCGGCATCCACGATCGGGTACCCGGTGCGGCCTTCGCACCATGCCGTGAAGTGCGCCTCATCGTCAGACCAGGCAACGTTTTTCGTCCAGCCGATAAACGGCTGATAACGGCAGAGCGCCGGATAGAAGGTCATCAGGTGCTTGTAGAATTCGCGCCAGATAAGCTCATTGAGCCACACCGCGCCCGGCCCACCGTCAAGCGTCCGGGGCTGTTCGGCCAGCAGCCGGTGCAGGCACTGGCGCGGCGACAGTACGCCGATGGCCAGATACGGCGACACCCGGCTGGTGCCGTCCACCGCCGGAAAATCGCGTTGGGTCTCGTACTCCCCTGCCCCGTTCTGACAGAAACGGCGCAGCTGCGCCAGCGCCGCCTCTTCGCCCACCGGGAACAGCGTCTCGTCCGCTGGCTCCAGCGGGTAATCAAACGCGGCCAGCGCGGGTGCCTCGCAGGGGGCATGCTGGCGCGCTTTTGGGGCGTGAACGCACTCGGGCAGCCCTTCATCGAGCCGCTTCAGCCAGGCGCGGCTGAAGGGCGTAAACACCTTGTACATCTCGCGGTTGCCGGTCAGCACGCTACCGGGGGCCAGCACCACGCTGTCGTCGAACCCCTGGCAGGTCACGAAGCCGTCGAGGTGCTTCTCCAGCGCCACGTCGCGCTTACGCTCGTTGAGTTCGTACTGATAGTTATAAAACAGCGCATCGACGCGGTGCTCGTCGCAGAACGAGGCGATCCAGGGAATGCAGGCGTCGAAGTCATCGACCTGCGCGGTATAAAGCGGAATGCCGCGTCGGGACAGCGCCTCACGCAGCGCGTGCAGGTGCTGGCGAATAAACCAGGCCTGCCGTGGCGCCACGCCGTGCGCCTGCCACTGTTCAGGGGTGGCGATAAACAGGCCAATCACCTGTGCGCCGCTGTCGCGGCAGGCCGCCGCCAGGGCGAGGTTATCATGCAGGCGCAAATCGGCCCGGAACCAGACCAGATGCGTGGTCATAAAACTCCCGTTGCTACACGCCTTGTTATTCAGGCTCAGGTTGACGGATACGGCGGACGCGACCCCTGTCGCGCCCGGCTGTGGATGGTAATCAGCGGAAAGGCCGCACTCAGTGACCGTAGCGCAGACGCAGCGCTTCCGGGTACGGCTCGAAATAGCGCTGTACCGAAAGGTAGCTGTCCGGGAACTCGGCCATATAGTGTTTGAGCAGCGTCAGCGGCGCGAGCAGCGGCTGCGTGCCCTGGCGATAGCTGTCAATCAGCGTGGCAAGCTCCTGGCGCTGGCGAGCATTGAGCTGGTTGCGGAAGTACCCCTGCACGTGCATCAGGACGTTCGTGTGATTGCGGCGGGTGGCCGGAATGGCAAGCAGATCCATCAGCTTCTGGCGATAGGCAACGAAAAAGGCCTCCAGATCGTCCCACTCGTTGATGGCCGCCACAAAGCGCCCCAGTTCGCGGTACTGCGGCTGGGAATGGGCGAGCAGCAGCAGCTTGTAGCGGCTGTGGAACGCGATAAGCGCGCCGCGGCTCAGGCCCTCGGCGTGCAGCTGATTGAGTTCATGCAGGGTGTAGACGCGTTCGATAAAGTTTTCACGCAGCACCGGGTCGTGCAGGCGTCCGTCCTCTTCCACCGGCAGCCAGGGGAAGGTCTCCATCAGGATACGGGTGTAGATCCCGCGCTCCGCTTTACGGTTATTTTTTCCGTCGGCGTCGTAGATACGCACGCGCTCCATGCCGCAGCTCGGCGACTTGGCGCAGACGATATAGCCGCACAGGTGCGCCAGCCGGCTCACCCGCTCGGTGGAGTAGGTCTCCATGTCTGCCGTCAGGTCACCGTCGCGTTTATCGCTAAAGCGCAGCGCCACGGCGCCATCCGGCTCCTTTACCAGGCGCAGCGCCGGGCGCGGGACCGGCAGGCCGATGGCCATTTCCGGGCATACCGGTTCAAACTTCATCCACGGGGAAAGGGATTCCACCGCAAAAGCCAGTCGCTTATGACCGCCGTCAAAACGTACCTTCTCCCCCAACAGACAGGCGCTGATGCCAACAGGGATTTTTTCACTCATAGCGACTCCTCATTCACGTCATGGATAAGTGTAGCCAGGCCGCAGGCAGGCGCGAAAGCGGATAATAACCAGAAGCAGTAATAAATTAACCACAAAAAAAAACCGCCCCGACGAAGCGGGGCGGTTTTTGCTGTTTTTCTGCTCAGTAGAAGTCGCAGGCGGCTTTCTCAGAGAGATCCATCCAGACCGGTTTGTCGCTGGTTTTCGACCAGACGCGGTGCAGATAGCTGTAAAAACGGGCGCGATCTTTCCAGAACAGCATAACCGGCAGCGCCAGCACGCCCAGCAGTACGGCATACACGCGGCGCAGGAAAACCTGATGCGCTGGATAGTGCTTATATAAAGACATAAGGCTTCTCCCCTTAACTGGTTGACAGGCCAGGCTGTCGTGAAAGTGAAAATGTGATCTGGTTAAAATAGTATCGCTTTGTTTGTAATTTTACTACTCATCAGACCAGTAAAATGCAAAAAAATCGGCCTCTTTACAATTCATACCGTAAATAAGTTACAAAACGGTTAAATAAATACTAACCCACGGTTAAATTGTGGCTTTTGCCCATTTTTATACTTTTTTTACACCCCGCCTCGCCTTTTTTGCGACTTCTTTTCGCCCGCCCGTTCACCATGACCGCACATCATTAACACCACTGGAGGTGGACTGTGGGTGCAGGCGTATTAGCCGGCGTTGTGCTGGTTTTCCTGTTGCTGGGCTATCTGGTTTACGCCCTGATTAATGCGGAGGCGTTCTGATGGCCGCATCGGCATTTTTACTGATCGCCAGCTTTTTACTGGTGCTGCTGATTCTGGCAAAGCCATTGGGTAGCGGGCTGGCCCGCTTCATTGAGGGGTCACCGCTGCCTGGCCTGGCCGGTATCGAGCGGGTTATCTGGCGGGTCTCCGGCGTGAACGCCCGAGAGATGAACTGGCGCGAGTATCTGCTCGCTATTCTGCTGCTCAACCTTATCGGGCTGGCGGTGCTGTTCGTCATGCTGATGGCCCAGGGCGCACTGCCGTTTAATCCGCAGCAGCTGCCGGGCCTCTCCTGGCATCTGGCGCTGAACACGGCGGTGAGCTTTGTGACCAATACCAACTGGCAGTCCTACGCCGGGGAGAGCACCCTGAGCTACTTCAGCCAGATGGTCGGCCTGACGGTGCAGAACTTCCTCTCAGCGGCGACCGGTATCGCGGTGGTGTTCGCCCTGATCCGCGCCTTTGCGCGGCATACGGTCACGACGCTTGGCAACGCCTGGGTGGATCTCACCCGCATCACGCTGTGGGTGCTCCTGCCGCTGTCGCTGCTTGTCGCGCTGTTCTTTATCCAGCAGGGCGTACTGCAAAACCTGCTGCCCTACCAGCCCTTTACCTCGCTGGAAGGGGCGAAGCAGTTCTTGCCGATGGGGCCGGTGGCGTCCCAGGAGGCCATCAAGCTGCTCGGCACCAACGGCGGGGGCTTCTTTAACGCCAACTCGTCGCACCCGTTCGAAAACCCCGGCGCGCTGACCAACATGGTGCAGATGCTGGCGATCTTCCTGATCCCCGCCGCGCTCTGCTTTGCCTTTGGCGATGCGGTGGGCGATGCCCGTCAGGGCCGCGCCATTCTCTGGACCATGGCGTCCATCTTCGTGGTGTGCGTGGCGATCGTGATGTGGGCCGAAACCCAGGGCAATCCGCATCTTCTCGCCCTGGGCGCCGACAGCGCGCTCAATATGGAAGGCAAGGAGAGCCGGTTCGGCATTCTCGCCAGCGCACTGTTCAGCGTGGTGACGACCGCAGCTTCCTGCGGGGCGGTGAATGCCATGCACGACTCCTTCACCGCGCTGGGCGGCATGATCCCGATGTGGCTGATGCAGATCGGCGAGGTGGTATTTGGCGGCGTTGGGTCTGGTTTGTACGGGATGCTGCTGTTCGTGCTGCTGGCGGTGTTTATCGCCGGGCTGATGATTGGCCGCACCCCGGCCTATCTGGGGAAAAAGATCGACGTACGGGAGATGAAGCTTACCGCGCTGGCGATTCTGGTCACCCCGGCGCTGGTGCTGCTCGGCACCGCGCTGGCGATGATGACCGATGCCGGTCGCGCCGGCATGCTCAACCCCGGCATCCACGGTTTCAGCGAGGTGCTTTACGCCGTATCGTCCGCCGCTAACAACAACGGCAGCGCCTTCGCTGGCCTGAGCGCCAACACGCCGTTCTGGAACCTGCTGCTAGCCTTCTGCATGTTCGTGGGCCGCTTCGGGGTCATTATCCCGGTGCTGGCGATTGCCGGATCGCTGGTGAGCAAAAACATTCAGCCGGTCACGCCCGGTACGCTCCCGACCCACGGCGCGCTGTTTATCGGCCTGCTGATCGGAACCGTGCTGCTGGTCGGCGCCCTGACCTTTATTCCCGCCCTCGCCCTCGGCCCGGTGGCGGAACACCTCTCTCTTGTGCAATGACTATTGCGGAGCGCTATCAATGAGTCGTAAGCAACTGGCCCTGCTCGAACCTGGACTACTTCGTCAGGCGCTGATGGATTCTTTTCGCAAGCTCGACCCGCGCGCCCAGTGGCGCAACCCGGTGATGTTTATCGTCTGGGTGGGGAGCGTGCTGACTACCCTGCTGGCGGTGGCCATGGCGGGCGGTCTGCTGGCGGGCGACGCCCTGTTCACCGGCGCAATCAGCCTGTGGCTGTGGTTTACCGTGCTGTTTGCCAACGTCGCCGAAGCGCTGGCGGAGGGACGCAGCAAGGCGCAGGCCAACAGCCTGAAAGGAGTGAAAAACACCGCTCCGGCCCGTAAGCTGCGCGCCCCACAGCATGACGCCCAGGTGGACTTGGTTCCGGCGGCGTCGCTGCGTAAAGGCGATCTGGTGCTGGTGCAGGCCGGTGACACCATCCCCTGCGACGGGGAGGTGATCGAAGGCGGTGCGTCGGTGGATGAGAGCGCCATAACCGGGGAGTCCGCCCCGGTGATCCGCGAGTCCGGCGGGGATTTCGCGTCGGTTACCGGCGGGACGCGCATCCTCTCCGACTGGCTGGTGATCCGTTGCAGCGTCAACCCTGGCGAAACCTTCCTCGATCGTATGATCGCCATGGTGGAGGGCGCCCAGCGTCGTAAAACCCCAAACGAGATCGCCCTCACCATCCTGCTGGTGGCCCTGACTATCGTGTTTCTGCTGGCAACGGCCACGCTCTGGCCGTTCTCCCGGTACGGCGGCGCGGCGGTGAGCGTGACGGTGCTGGTGGCGCTGCTGGTCTGCCTTATCCCCACCACCATCGGCGGGCTGCTCTCTGCCATTGGCGTCGCCGGCATGAGCCGTATGCTCGGCGCCAACGTGATCGCCACCAGCGGGCGCGCCGTGGAAGCGGCGGGCGACGTCAACGTCCTGCTGCTGGACAAAACCGGCACCATCACCCTCGGCAACCGCCAGGCCTCGGCGTTTCTGCCTGCGCCTGGCGTGGATGAGCAAATCCTGGCCGACGCCGCGCAGCTCGCCTCGCTGGCGGATGAAACACCGGAAGGCCGCAGTATCGTGGTGCTGGCGAAGCAGCGCTTCAATCTGCGCGAGCGCGACGTGCAGCAGCTGCAGGCGACCTTCGTGCCCTTTACCGCCCAGACGCGCATGAGCGGCATCAACGTGCAGGATCGCGCCATCCGTAAAGGCTCGGTGGATGCCATTCGCCGTCACGTTGAGGCCAACGGCGGGCACTTCCCGGCGCAGGTCGATGCGCTGGTAGAACGCGTGGCGAAGGTCGGCGGCACGCCGCTGGTGGTGGCTGACGGCGCCAGCGTGCTGGGGGTCATCGCCCTGAAGGATATCGTCAAAGGGGGCATCAAGGAGCGTTTCGCCCAGCTGCGCACCATGGGCATCAAAACGGTGATGATTACCGGGGATAACCGCCTGACCGCGGCGGCCATCGCCGCCGAAGCCGGGGTGGACGACTTCCTCGCCGAAGCCACGCCGGAAGCCAAGCTGGCGCTGATCCGTCAGTATCAGGCCGAAGGCCGGCTGGTGGCGATGACCGGCGACGGCACAAACGACGCCCCGGCGCTGGCGCAGGCGGACGTGGCGGTCGCGATGAACTCCGGAACCCAGGCCGCGAAGGAAGCCGGGAACATGGTGGATCTCGACTCCAACCCTACCAAGCTGATTGAAGTGGTGCATATCGGCAAGCAGATGCTGATGACCCGCGGGTCGCTGACCACCTTCAGTATCGCCAACGACGTGGCGAAGTACTTCGCCATCATCCCGGCGGCGTTTGCGGCAACGTATCCGCAGCTTAATGCCCTGAACGTGATGCACCTGCACTCTCCCTCGTCGGCCATTCTCAGCGCGGTGATCTTCAACGCCCTGATCATTATTGTCCTCATCCCGCTGGCGCTGCGCGGCGTGAGCTATAAACCGCTCAGCGCGGCGGCGATGCTGCGCCGTAACCTGTGGATTTATGGCCTCGGTGGGCTGGTGGTGCCGTTTATCGGCATCAAAATTATCGACCTGATCCTGACCGTGCTGGGTCTGGTGTAAAAGGAGTTGTTCATGGCACAGTTACGCCCGGCTTTACTGCTGTTTATTCTGCTGACGCTGATTACCGGCGGCCTCTATCCGCTGCTCACCACCGCTCTCGGGCAGTGGTGGTTCCCGGATCAGGCCAACGGGTCGCTTATCCGAATTGATAACGCGGTGCGCGGCTCCCTGCTGATCGGCCAGAACTTCAGCAGCGCGCGTTATTTTCAGGGACGCCCTTCCGCCACCGCGGATGCGCCTTATAATCCACTGGCGTCCGGCGGCAGCAACCTGGCCGCCAGCAATCCGGCGCTGGACGAGGCGATTGAGGCGCGCATCGCCGCCCTGCGCGCCGCCAACCCGCAGGCCACCCCGGCGGTGCCGGTGGAGCTGGTCACCGCTTCCGCCAGCGGGCTGGATAACGGCATTTCGCCTGACGCGGCCCGCTGGCAGATCCCACGCGTAGCGAAAGCGCGTAATCTGCCCGAAGAGGAGGTGGCGCGGCTGGTAACGGAGGCCACGCAAACCCCGCTGGTAGATTTTATCGGCCAGCCGGTGGTCACCCTGATGCAGCTTAACCTGGCCCTGGACGGGCGCACCATGCCGTAAGGACGGACTATGACAGAGGAACCCTCGCGCCCCGACCCGGATCGCCTGCTGGAGCAGGCCACGCCCCGGACGCGCGGTACGTTGAAGATCTTTTTCGGCGCCTGTGCGGGCGTCGGGAAAACCTTCGCCATGCTGCAGGAGGCGCAGCGCCTGCGCGCCCAGGGCCTGGATATTCTGGTGGGCGTGGTCGAGACCCACGGCCGCAAGGAGACCGCGGCGCTGCTGGAGGGGCTGGCTGTTCAGCCCCTTAAACGCCTCCATCACCGGGGTCGCCAGGTGATGGAGTTCGACCTCGACAGCGCCCTCGCCCGCCGTCCGGCGCTGATCCTGATGGATGAGCTGGCGCACAGCAACGCCCCCGGCTCGCGTCACCCGAAACGCTGGCAGGATGTGGAGGAGCTGCTGGAGGCCGGGATCGATGTCTTCACCACCGTTAACGTGCAGCATCTTGAGAGCCTGAACGACGTGGTGGGCGGCGTGACCGGGGTGCAGGTCCGGGAGACGGTGCCCGATCCGGTCTTCGATGCCGCCGACGAAATCGTGCTGGTGGATCTCCCGCCGGACGACCTGCGCCAGCGCCTGCACGAAGGCAAAGTCTATATCGGTGGTCAGGCCGAACGCGCCATCGAACACTTCTTCCGTAAAGGCAACCTCATTGCCCTGCGCGAGCTGGCGCTGCGCCGCACCGCCGACCGGGTGGACGAGCAGATGCGCGCCTGGCGGGACAACAAAGGACAGGAGCGCGTCTGGCACACCCGGGATGCCATTTTGCTGTGCATCGGCCACGGAAACGGTAATGAGAAGCTGGTGCGCACCGCGGCGCGGCTGGCGGCGCGGCTGGGCAGCGTCTGGCATGCGGTCTACGTTGAAACCCCGGATCTGCACCGCCTGCCGGAGCACCAGCGCCGCGCTATCCTCAGCGCGCTGCGCCTTGCCCAGGAGCTGGGGGCAGAGACCGCCACCCTCGCCGATCCGGCGGAAGACAAAGCCATTCTGCGCTACGCCCGGGAGCACAATCTCGGCAAAATTGTTATCGGCCGACGCAACACCCGCCGCTGGTTTCAACGCGATACCTTTGCCGATCGCCTCGCCCGTCGCGCGCCGGATCTCGACCTGCTGATTGTCGCGCTGGATGACAAACCGCTGGTCACCGCCCGCACCCCCGACACCCGCACCTTCACCGAAAAGTGGCGCGTGCAGCTACGCGGTGCGCTGGCGGCGGTGCTGCTCTGTACCCTTATCACCCTGATCGCGAGCCAGTGGATGGTGGCGTTCGACGCCGCCAACCTGGTGATGATCTACCTGCTCGGCGTGGTGGTGGTGGCACTGTTCTACGGGCGCTGGCCGTCGGTGCTGGCGACCGTGCTCAACGTGCTCAGCTTCGATCTGTTCTTTATTGCGCCGCACGGTACGCTCGCGGTCTCCGACGTGCAGTATCTGCTGACCTTTGCGGTGATGCTCTCCGTGGGGCTAATTATCGGTAACCTCACCGCCGGAGTGCGCTATCAGGCCCGGGTCGCCCGCTATCGCGAGCAGCGCACCCGCCACCTGTATGAGATGTCGAAGTCGCTGGCCGTGGGACGCAGCGCGGCGGACATCGCGGCCACCAGCGAGCAGTTTATCCAGTCCACCTTTTTTGCCCGCAGCCAGCTGCTGCTCCCGGACGAGCACGGCACGCTCACCCCCTGTGCGGCAGATAAAGGCGTCACCGCCTGGGATGAGGCCATCGCCCACTGGAGCTTCGATAAAGGGCAGCTGGCCGGTGCGGGAACCGACACCCTGCCCGGGGTGCCGTACCAGATCCTGCCCCTGCGCACCGCCCACAAAACCCACGGGCTGGTGATTGTCGAGCCGGAAAACCTGCGTCAGCTGATGATCCCGGAGCAGCAGCGGCTGCTGGAAACCTTCACCCTGCTGGTCGCCAGCGCGCTGGAACGTCTGGCGCTCACCGCCAGCGAAGAGCAGGCGCGGCTGACCAGCGAGCGCGAGCAGCTGCGCAACTCGCTGCTGGCGGCGCTCTCCCACGACCTGCGCACTCCACTTACCGTGCTGTTTGGTCAGGCGGAGATCCTGACGCTCGACCTGGCCGCGGAAGGGTCGCCCCACGCGCCTCAGGCGAACGACATCCGTCGCCACGTGCTGAACACCACCCGGCTGGTCAACAACCTGCTGGACATGGCGCGCATTCAGTCGGGCGGGTTCAACCTGCGCAAAGAGTGGCTGACCCTCGAAGAGGTGGTGGGCAGTGCGCTCAGCATGCTGGAGCCCGGCCACACCGGTAAGCCAATCCAGCTTGCCCTGCCCGATTCGCTGACCCTGATTAACGTTGACGGGCCGCTGTTTGAGCGGGTGCTGATCAACCTGCTGGAGAACGCGGCCAAATACGCCGGCAGCCAGGCGGATATCGGTATTCGGGCACGGGTGAATGACGGGACGCTGGATCTGGAGGTGTGGGACAGCGGGCCGGGTATCCCTGCTGGTCAGGAAGGCGCTATCTTTGATAAATTCGCCAGGGGAAATAAAGAGTCCGCCATTCCCGGCGTGGGACTGGGGCTGGCGATCTGCCGGGCGATTGTCGAGGTGCACGGTGGCCGCATCTCAGCCGGTAACCGCCCGGAAGGCGGGGCCAGCTTCCACGTCACGCTTCCGCTGGAGACGCCACCCGGCGTCGATGAACTACACGAGGGTATGTGATTAACGTCCTGATCGTCGAAGATGAAAAAGAGATCCGCCGCTTTTTGCGTACCGCGCTGGAGGCGGAAGGCCTGCGGGTGCACGAGGCCGACACGCTGCAGCGCGGGCTTATCGAGGCCGCAACCCGCAAGCCGGATATGGTGATCCTCGATCTGGGCCTGCCGGACGGCGACGGGCTGACCTTTATTCGCGATTTTCGTCAGTGGAGCCAGACGCCGATCGTGGTGCTGTCGGCGCGCAGCGAAGAAGAAGACAAAATCGCCGCGCTGGATGCCGGGGCGGACGACTATCTCAGTAAGCCCTTTGGCATTGGCGAGCTGCAGGCGCGCCTGCGGGTGGCGCTGCGTCGGCACGGGTCGCAGCAGCACCCGGACCCGGTGTTTCGTTTTTCAGACAGCGAAGTGGATCTCGCCAGCCGCCGTATCACCCGCGGCGGCGCGGAGGTGCATCTCACGCCCATTGAGTTTCGTCTGCTGGCGGTCCTGCTTAACAACCACGGCAAAGTCCTGACCCAGCGCCAGCTGCTGAGCCAGGTGTGGGGGCCGAACGCGGTGGAGCACAGCCACTACCTGCGCATCTATATGGCGCATCTGCGCCAGAAGCTGGAGGAGGACCCGGCGCGCCCGCGCCATCTGCTCACCGAAACCGGCGTCGGATATCGGTTTATGATGTGACATCGCCTGCGGTGCCGCGGCGATGAATGCCTGCGCCCGCAGAAACAGCGCGCCAATATTGCTACGCCATTTATTTATCGGAAGCGGTATTTATTTCTCGCACTTATTCATACTCCGACGTA
This sequence comes from Siccibacter turicensis LMG 23730, assembly GCF_000463155.2. Lineage (GTDB taxonomy): Bacteria > Pseudomonadota > Gammaproteobacteria > Enterobacterales > Enterobacteriaceae > Siccibacter > Siccibacter turicensis. The sequence goes on from NZ_AWFZ01000028.1 coordinate 787,859, forward strand.
CTTCCTCATCAACAATAGAAATTACTCACCGTTATATACCCACCAACATCTATTTATTTCACGCGATTTCACGCCGATGAATACCGTATCCGCAGCCGCCGCACAAAACGCCGCTTTACCTTTCGCTATTCACAAATGCTGAATATTTATTTGTCATTCGATCGTCTTTTACCGATCGCCTTCACAGTTTACCCCCATTTTCTGGATAAAATGGCGAGGCTTTCAATGACTGAAAGGATACGTCACCATGGAAAACAATAACCGCTTAATGCCACATATCAGGCGGACTACGCATATTATGATGTTCGCCCACCGTAACAGCTTCGACTTTCACTTCTTCAACGCCCGATAGCCCTGTTGGCTCAGCGTAAGGCGTTACCGCCAGGCGTAATACTTAGCAGTAACAGGCACTTGCCTGAGGGATCGACACTCGTCTGCCGCACCTGACTATGCCGTGACCGGACGGCCAGGATCGCTACGCCCGTAAAAAGCCATCGCCTGATATTCCATCAGCGATACCGCATTGCTTTTTATTCCGGATGCATTCGATTTCTTTTATCAGGAAATTGAAGGGCCCCGTATTATCAAAATAAAGGAATAACCATGAAAAGTTTAAAAATCGCCGCCAGCCGCGCATGCCCTGACTGTTTTACCACCGCACGAGACATCGTGGATGCCGGCCACTCTGATTATATTGATATCGCCGCCGCTGTACTTACGGTCAGTGATATTTTCGCCGGCATGATCGATGAAATAGAAGCCACGGGGTTTGGCATTCCCATTTTTATTGCCACATATAAGGAAGAGATTGTGCCGGCAGAATATCTACCGCGTATTCAGGGGGTATTTGAAAATAATGAGACCTGCCATGCTTTTTACGGTCGCCAGCTCGAAGCCGCCGCACAGAAATATGAGACCCGGCTACGTCCGCCCTTTTTTCGCGCGCTGGTGGAGTATGTCAGCCAGGGCAACAGCGCCTTTGACTGCCCGGGGCATCAGGGCGGGCAGTTTTTCCGCCGTCACCCGGCGGGCAACCAGTTCGTGGATTTCTTCGGTGAAACCCTGTTTCGCGCCGACCTGTGCAACGCCGACGTGGCAATGGGCGATCTGCTGATCCATGAAGGCGCCCCCTGCAGTGCCCAGCAACACGCGGCGAACGTGTTCCACGCGGATAAAACCTACTTTGTGCTGAACGGAACATCGGCGGCGAACAAGGTGGTGCTGAATGCCCTGCTCACGCCCGGCAATCTGGTGCTGTTCGATCGCAATAACCATAAATCAAACCACCACGGCGCACTGTTGCAGGCCGGTGCCACGCCGGTCTATCTGGAAACCGCGCGCAACCCGTATGGCCTGATTGGCGGGATCGATGACCACTGTTTCAATGAAGCCTGGCTACGTGAGCGCGTGGCGGCGGTTGCCCCGGAGCGCGCCCGGGATCGTCGCCCGTTCCGCCTGGCGGTGATCCAGCTTGGCACCTACGACGGTACCATCTACAACGCCCGCCAGGTATTGGATAAGATTGGTCACCTGTGCGACTACATTTTGTTTGATTCCGCCTGGGTGGGGTACGAGCAGTTTATCCCGATGATGGCCGAGTGCTCGCCGCTGCTGCTGACGTTAAACGAAAACGATCCGGGCATTCTGGTGACGCAGTCGGTCCATAAGCAGCAGGCCGGTTTCTCACAGTCGTCTCAGATCCATAAGAAAGACCGTCATATCAAAGGCCAGCCGCGTTACGTCCCGCACAAGCGCCTCAATAATGCGTTCATGATGCATGCCTCCACCAGCCCGTTCTATCCCCTGTTCGCCGCGCTGGATATCAATGCCCGGATGCACGAGGGGGTCAGCGGCCGCAATATGTGGATGGACTGCGTGGTGGACGGCATCGAGGCGCGGAAGCTTATTCTGCAACACTGCCGCCTGATACGCCCCTTTGTACCGGATAGCGTGGACGGGCGTCCGTGGGAGAGCTGGCCAACCGCCGACATTGCCGCGGATCTGCGTTTCTTTCATTTCGTTCCCGGTGCGCAGTGGCATGCCTTCGAAGGCTATGCCGCACACCAGTACTTTATCGATCCCTGCAAGCTGCTGCTGACCACGCCGGGGATTAATGTCCGCACCGGCGAGTACGAGGCGTTTGGCGTTCCGGCTACGGTGCTGGCGAACTACCTGCGTGAAAACGGCATTATTCCCGAGAAATGCGACCTTAACTCGATCCTGTTCCTGCTGACGCCCGCCGAAGACATGGGCAAGCTGCAGCAGCTTATTGCCCAACTGGTGCAGTTTGAAAAGCTCATCGAGCGCGATGCGCCGCTCAAGGAGGTGCTGCCGTCCATCTGCAAACAGCATCCGGCGCGTTACCGGAACTACACGCTGCGTCAGCTTTGCCAGGAGATACACGATCTCTACGCGCGCCACAACGTGAAGCTGCTGCAAAAAGAGATGTTCCGCCAGGCGCATTTCCCGCGGGTCAAAATGAGTCCGCAGCAGGCCCATTACGCCTTTTTACGCGGCGAAGTGGAGCTGGTTTCCCTGCGTGACGCAGAGGGCCGTATTGCCGCCGAGGGCGCACTCCCCTACCCGCCGGGCGTACTCTGTGTGGTGCCCGGTGAAATCTGGGGCGATGCGGTGCTGCGTTACTTTGCCGCGCTGGAGGAGGGAATTAACCTTCTGCCCGGCTTCGCGCCGGAACTGCAGGGGGTTTATATCGAGGAGCAGGATGGCCGCCTGGGCGTGCACTGCTACGTCATCAAACAGCCGGACGCGCGTCCAGCCCTGCTGAAGGGGGAGCGGCTATGAGCAAATCCACGAAAATGGGGGTGGTGCAGCTTACCGTGCTGACCATCGTTAACATGATGGGCTCGGGCATCATCATGCTGCCCACCCGGCTTGCCGAAGTCGGCACCCTCTCCATCATCTCCTGGCTGGTGACCGCCGTGGGGTCGATGGCGCTGGCATGGGCCTTCGCCAAATGCGGGATGTACAGCCGCAAGTCCGGAGGAATGGGGGGCTATGCCGAGTATGCGTTCGGCAAATCCGGCAATTTCATGGCCAACTATACCTACGGCGTGTCGCTGCTGATTGCTAACGTGGCGATTGCCATCTCGGCGGTCGGTTACGGCACCGAGCTGGTGGGCGTCGTCCTGACGCCGGTACAGATCGGCATTGCCACCATCGTGGTGCTGTGGATTTGCACGCTGGCCAACATCGGTGGAGCGCGCATAACCGGGCAAATCAGCGGCATCACCGTCTGGGGCGTTATCGTGCCGGTGGTGGGCCTGTGCGTCATCGGCTGGTTCTGGTTCAGCCCGGCGCGCTACGTCAGCGCCTGGAATCCGCATCACCTGCCGTTCTTCTCCGCCGTCGGCTCCTCGATTGCCATGACCCTGTGGGCCTTTCTGGGGCTGGAGTCGGCCTGCGCCAATGCCGAGGTGGTGGAGAACCCTGAACGCAACGTGCCGATCGCGGTACTGGGCGGGACGCTGGGCGCGGCGGTGATTTACATCGTCTCGACCAATGTGATTGCTGGTATCGTCCCCAATCTGGATCTTGCCCACTCCACCGCGCCCTTCGGGCTGGCGTTTGCCCAGATGTTCACTCCGGCGGTGGGCAAGGTGATCATGGGACTGATGGTGATGTCCTGCTGCGGGTCGCTGCTTGGCTGGCAGTTTACTATCGCCCAGGTGTTCAAATCCTCCGCGGATGAAGGCTACTTCCCGAAAATCTTCTCCCGCGTTACCAAAGCGAACGCACCGGTGCAGGGAATGCTGACCATCGTGATTTTCCAGAGCTTATTGTCACTGATGACTATCAGCCCCTCGTTGAACAGCCAGTTCAACGTGCTGGTGAACCTGGCGGTGGTAACCAATATCATCCCGTATATTCTGTCGATGGCGGCGCTGGTGATTATTCAGAAAGCCGCCAATGTCGACCCGGGGAAGGCGAAAGCGGCCAACGTGATTGCGCTGGTGGGGGCGATTTACAGCTTTTACGCGCTCTACTCCTCGGGCGAGGAGGCCATGCTGTACGGGGCCATTGTCACCTTTATGGGCTGGACGCTGTACGGCCTGGTGTCGCCGCGTTTTGAGCTAAAGAATCGGCCCGGCTAATAAAAAACAAAACGGCAACCCGAAGGTTGCCGTTTTACTGTTTTCCCCTCGCTCCCGGAGAAAGCCGGGTGCGGGGTCAGTATTCCCGGGAACGCATTACGCGTTTTTCAGCACTTCACTGACAATTTCCACCGCTTCTTTCTCGATTTGCTGGCGGTGTTCCGCCCCGAGGAAGCTTTCGCAGTAGATTTTGTAGGCGTCTTCAGTACCGGACGGACGCGCCGCGAACCAGCCGTTTTCCGTCATAACTTTCAGACCGCCAATCGACGCGCCGTTACCCGGTGCTTCGGTGAGACGTGCGGTAATAGGGTCGCCCGCCAGGGTGTTGGCGCTGACCATTTCCGGCGAAAGCTTCGACAGCGCCGCTTTCTGGGCGGAGGTGGCTGACGCCTGGATACGGTTGTAGCTCGGGGCGCCAAAGCGCTCCGCCAGCTCGTCATAATGCTGCTGCGGGTTTTTGCCGGTCACTGCAGTGATCTCTGCCGCCAGCAGGCACATGATGATGCCGTCTTTGTCGGTGGACCATGGGGTGCCGTCGAAACGCAGGAACGAGGCCCCGGCGCTCTCTTCTCCGCCAAAGCCAAAGCTGCCGTCGTGCAGACCGTCAACGAACCACTTAAAGCCGACCGGTACTTCCACCAGCTTACGGCCCAGCGCGTCGACCACGCGGTCAATCATCGCTGAAGAGACCAGGGTTTTACCCACTGCCACGTCCTGACCCCACTGCGGGCGGTGCTGGAACAGGTAGTTGATGGCCACGGCCAGGTAGTGGTTCGGGTTCATCAGGCCCGCCGGCGTAACGATGCCGTGACGGTCGTAGTCCGGGTCGTTGGCAAAGGCCAGGTCGAACTGGTCGCGCAGCTTAAGCAGGCCCGCCATCGCCGATTCGCTGGAGCAGTCCATACGGATCACGCCGTCTTTATCGAGGTGCATAAAGCGGAAGGTCTGATCCACCTGATCGTTAACCAGCGTCAAATCGAGCTGATAGTGCTCGGCAATGCGCTTCCAGTATTCGATACCGGAGCCGCCGAGCGGGTCGACGCCAAGCTTAAGGCCCGCTTTCTGGATCGCCGCCATGTCTACGATCCCGGCCAGCCCTTCGACAAACGGCTGTACCAGATCCATCGCTTTAACGCGACCGCTGGCCCAGGCTTCGTCGAGGCTGACGCGCTTCACGCCGTTCAGGCCATCGGCCAGCAGCGCGTTGGCGCGGTTTTCCACCACTTTGGTGACGTTGGTGTCAGCCGGGCCGCCGTTTGGCGGATTGTATTTGATGCCGCCATCTTCCGGCGGGTTGTGAGACGGGGTAATCACGATACCGTCCGCCTGCGCGCCGTCGCTCTTGTTGTGTTCAAGGATCGCGTTGGAGATGGCCGGCGTCGGCGTGTAGCCGTTGTTTTCCTGCACGATCACATCCACGCCGTTGGCAGCCAGCACTTCCAGCACCGAAATAAAGGCCGGTTCGGAGAGCGCATGGGTATCTTTACCCACGTAGCACGGGCCGGTGATGCCGTTTTTGGCGCGCTCTTCGGCAATCGCCTGGGCAATTGCCAGAATATGCGGTTCGTTAAAGCTGTGGCGAGCGGCGCTGCCGCGGTGACCGGAGGTGCCAAATTTAACGGCGTGTTCCGTATTCCCGACGTCAGGCTTGAGCACATAGTATTGCGCGGTAAGCTGCGCGACGTTAATCAAGTCACTCTGTTGCGCAGGTTGCCCCGCGCGCTTGTCGATTGCCATTGCCTGATCCTTTTGACGCAAGAGTTAAATGGTGCCGCAAACCTTTTCGATCAATTCCGCCGGGAACTGCATGGTCTGCATGATGTGTTCGATCATGCTGCGCTTGCGTTCCGTGTTGGTATTGGTGATTACCCAGTACGGCGTACCGGGAACGTGTTTGGGCTTAGTCTGATTGCCGCTGTGTAGCAGCGTTTGCTCATCCCCGGCGAAATAGATACGGGTGCGGCCATGAAGCGAGTCGGTGGCGGCGGCAAACGCTGAAGCGTCCAGTGAGTAGAGTGTAGACAGAACCAGCATGAAACGATTGACGGCTTTCTTCTGCTCGGCGTAATCGTCCGACAGCAGCAGCTCGCGCATGGCGCGCACGCGGTCCCTGACCTCGCTGACCGGCTTCGTCTCTTCCGTTGCTACCGCTTTAACAACCGGTTCACCTTTAACCGGCGCGGGAGCAGCGTCGAGGGAGGCGGCTACTTTCAACATGCGCCGTAAAATGTCCGACGCGCTCTCGCCAATATGCTGCGTGTGGCTCGCAATATAGCGGTAAAGTTCGTCATCAACTTCAATCGTTTTCATCTTCATCCAGTGCAATATCTTCTCTGAATACAAGTCGTTGGGACGTTGGGATTATAGAAGCAAAAACCCAACAGCGAATAGCGTCAAACCAGGAAGGCAGCAAAAGTCAGATTAAACTGGAATCTTGCGGCCGGGCGGCAGAATGGTCAACATGATACCCTAACCTGACGCACTCAAAAAAAGAACTTTGCCATGAAATTGAATACCCGAGCGCAATCTGCGCAACAACCGAACAACAATTCTCCCGTCGTGCTGATCCACGGACTGTTTGGCAGCCTGGACAACCTCGGCGTGCTGGCGCGTGACCTGGTTGAAGACCGCGATGTGCTGTCGGTGGATATGCGAAATCATGGCCTCTCCCCGCGCGCCGACGAGATGCGTTATCCGGCGATGGCGCAGGACATCATCGATACCCTGGATGCGCAGGGCGTCGATAAGGTGACGCTTATCGGCCACTCCATGGGCGGTAAAGCGGCGATGGCGGTAACGGCGCTGGCGCCCGAGCGCATTGATAAGCTGGTGGTGATTGATATGGCGCCGGTGGATTACGACGTGCGCCGCCACGACGAGATCTTCGCCGCCATCCGCGCGGTGACCGAGGCGGGGGCGGAGAGTCGCCAGGCGGCGGCCGAGGTGATGCGTCGCCATCTTGATGAAGAGGGCGTGATTCAGTTTCTGCTGAAATCCTTTGTCGACGGCGCGTGGCGCTTTAACGTGCCGGTGCTGTGGGACTGCTATCGCCAGATCACCGGCTGGGAAACGGTGCCCGCCTGGCCGCACCCTGCCCTGTTTATTCGCGGCGGCAACTCCTCGTACGTCTCAGAAAGCTATCGCGATGCGCTGCTGGCGCAGTTCCCGCAGGCCCGCGCGCATGTGATTGCCGGTGCCGGCCACTGGGTTCACGCCGAGAAACCGCAGGCGGTGCTGCGCGCCATCCGCCGCTTTCTGGATGGCGGCGTAACTGACTAAAAACAGACCGACCGGCCATTTGAGGACGTTAACGCGTTGGCGCGCCGGACGCCCTCATGTATGATGGCGCGCTGTAATTACGCCCCGGCGCTGTCGGGCAGCCTGTTTCTCCTGTCTCAATTTTCTATCATGGCAAAAGAACAAACGGACCGTACGACACTTGATCTGTTCGCGCACGAGCGTCGCCCCGGCCGCCCGAAGACGAACCCCCTGACGCGTGATGAGCAGCTGCGCATCAATAAACGCAATCAGCTAAAGCGCGACAAAGTTCGCGGGCTTAAGCGTGTCGAACTGAAGCTCAATGAAGAAGCGGTAGACGCACTTAACCAGCTGGCGCAGGCGCGTGATATCAGCCGCAGCGAGCTTATTGAAGAGATGCTGCTGGCCCAGCTGAAAAACCTCACGTCCCAATAATTTCCCCGCAAAAAACGGCGAGAAAAACGCCACCATGTTGCAGTCTGTGCACACCGAGGTGATAGCGGTTTCCGCACTCTTCGCTGTTCTGCTATGATTGCCCTTATCTGCGGGCATTCTGCCGTCACCATACTATTTAGTTTCAAGAGGTTATTTAACTCATGGCAATCGTAGGCATTTTTTTCGGCAGCGACACCGGCAACACCGAAAACATCGCAAAAATGATTCAAAAACAGCTCGGTACGGATGTTGCCGAGGTGCATGACATTGCGAAAAGCAGCAAAGAAGATCTGGAAGCCTTCGATATCCTGCTGCTGGGTATTCCGACCTGGTATTACGGCGAAGCGCAGTGTGACTGGGATGATTTCTTCCCGACGCTGGAAGAAGTGGATTTCAACGGCAAGCTGGTCGCGCTGTTTGGCTGCGGCGATCAGGAAGATTATGCAGAGTACTTCTGCGATGCGCTGGGTACCATCCGCGACATCATCGAGCCGAACGGTGCCACCATCGTCGGCCACTGGCCAACCGCGGGTTACCACTTTGAAGCCTCTAAGGGCCTGGCGGATGACGACCACTTCGTGGGCCTCGCCATTGACGAAGATCGTCAGCCGGAACTGACCGCCGAGCGCGTCGACCAGTGGGTGAAACAGATTTCCGAAGAACTGCATCTTCAGGACATCCTTAACGCCTGATAATTGAACGGCGTAAATCATCGATTTACGCCGTATCAATAGATAAAACCAATAAAAATAATCGCTACAAGTTTGTAACTTTTCCCCTCAACTCTGTACAATGTCTCCCTGGTTAACCGAGTGAAACCCCTATAAATTGTGGCGCCATTCCGGTTTTTAAGCACACTTTCGGATTGGTACTTGCGATTTTCATTTAACTCAGGCAGTTCTATAATGAGTCGCATTCAACACAAGATATCCGGTTATTCTGCTTCGTGTACCGGAGCGAATCGCAAAGCAACAGGACAGATTCCGCATGACTGACAATAATACCGCATTAAAAAAGGCTGGCCTGAAAGTCACGCTTCCAAGACTTAAAATTCTCGAAGTGTTGCAGGGTCCAGACAACCACCATGTCAGCGCGGAAGACCTCTACAAGCGCCTCATCGACATGGGCGAAGAGATTGGCCTGGCCACCGTATATCGCGTGCTCAACCAGTTCGACGATGCCGGCATCGTGACGCGCCACAACTTCGAAGGCGGCAAATCCGTGTTCGAACTGACGCAGCAGCATCACCACGATCACCTGATCTGCCTCGACTGCGGAAAAGTGATTGAATTCAGCGATGACTCTATCGAACTGCGTCAGCGTGAAATCGCTACCCGTCACGGTATTCGTCTGACCAACCACAGCCTCTACCTGTACGGTCACTGCGCTGAAGGCGACTGCCGCGAAGAAGAACACGCGCACGAGGTTAATAACAAGTAACCGCGCAGCGCGACAGAAAACCGGCTAAGGCCGGTTTTTTTTCGTCCCGACCACGGGCAGACAAAAAAGCCAGCCCGCAGGCTGGCGTATGAGTCACCGCGCCTACCCTTTAACGTGATCCACGCGGCTGACGCGTTTGCCGTCAGGGCTGACGCTACGCACCTGCACGGCACCGCTAACCGTCGGGCGCTGTTTATCGTCATAGCGCTGCCAGTTTTTGCCCCCGTCGGTGGAGTACTCCACGGCCAGACCCGGCAGGCTGATGTTCGCCGCCAGCTTGCCGCCGACGATACGCGCCCCCGGCACCGGCAGACGGTACTGCACGCCGGCTTTATCCAGCTTCGCCAGCTCGCGGCTGCCGATAATCCCGGCGAAGCGCGCCCAGTCCTGGGCCAGCGCCTTCACGTCCACAAAATGCGTTTCACCGCCTTTGTATTCGCGCCCGACGGTATAGTCCTGCTCCCACGCTGCGCGATGCCATGCCCGCTCGGCAACGGCAATCAGACGCGGGTAGATCATGTACTCCATCTGCTTGTCGGTGCGTACCACCTCGCTCCACAGCTGCGCCGACAGGCCATAGGCGCCGGGCCACGGCTTATCGGATGTGGCGCTGAAGGCGTTACCGTCGCGATCCACAGAGGTTTCGGCATTCTGCGGCAGGTTATCCGGCGCGAAGCTGAAGATTTTCCGCTCGTCGCTAAAGCGCGTGCCCCAGTAGTAGCCGCTCTCCTGCGGGTTCACCTCGTTCGGGAAATCGAGATAGACGTAGTCCGGGTTGGAGATCACCACGCGGAACCCTTTGTTCGCCCAGTCGTTCGCCGTGTCAAACCCGCCCCAGTAGAGGGTGTCCCAGAAGTTAACGTTCACGTGTCGGGTGCCGAATACGCTCGCGTCTTTGGCATCCTTCAGGCCATCCTGCCAGGCCTGCATCGCCTCAATGCCGTGAGCGTTAACCAGCTTGCTGACCTCTACGCCGAAATAGCTCGAGAGATGATCCACATCCGCCACCGTGCCCGCTTTCACCATTTTCTGGCAGGCCGCCGACTTCGCCCAAGGCTTATCCTGAATGCTCTGGTCAATGACGCCCTTCCCGGCTTCCGGCCTGGTTTTATCGGTATAGCCGGTGCCGAGATAGATGTTTTTCGCCTCGTCGCCGCCAAAGTGCCAGGTGGTGAGCGGCTGACCGGCCTCACGGTGCATCCGCTGAATTTCACCGATGACTTTATCCACGAACCGGCCCGATGCCTCCAGGCACGGGTTGAGATACCCGGTGCGGTTGTAGTACTGCACGCCGGTGGTGTTGGAGGTGTCGGTCGGGTCGAGCAGACGGAATTCGCCGGCGCCCTTCTCGTCACCCGCCTTCATCAGCCGATCGTAGCGCGCCTCCATGGCCATTACCGCAGCACGGGCGTGGGCGGGCATGTCGATCTCCGGAATCACCTCGATCTGCCGGGCGGCAGCGTACTTCACGATGTCGATGTAGTCCGCGCGGGTGAAGAACCCGCTGCCGTTATTGCTGGTGTCCGGCCCGGAGCCAAGCTGAGGCAGCAGGCAGGTCCTCTCGCTCAGATCGTGGCAGCGTCTGCCGCCCACCTCCGTCAGCTCTGACAGACCCGGGATCTCAATGCGCCAGCCTTCATCGTCGCTCAGGTGGAAGTGGAATTTATTCAGCTTGTACGCGCCCATCTGATCCAGCAGCCGCAGCACTGCCGCTTTGGTGTGGAAGTTTCGCCCCACGTCCAGATGAATGGCGCGGTAGTCAAAGCGCGGCGCATCGCTGGCTTCCAGCGCGGGGATGGTTGGCGCGCCGTTCGCCGGGATCAGGGAGAGCAGCGATTGCAGGCCATAAAACACCCCGGCCCGATCGATGCCGGTGACCACGGCTTCATGCTTGCCAATCTTCAGCCGGTAGGCGCCCGGCTTTGCCATCTCGCCGCTGAAGGCATCGGCTGCTATCGCGGTACGCACCGGCCAGCGCCCCTCGGTATTCACCCCAAGCTGCGTGAAGCGCTGCCGTATCGCCTGCTGGCTCTCCGACGACAGCGCGGCAAGATCGAGTTTCACCCCCAGGGCCAGATCGATATCCTGCCCCTGAACATGGAGAGTCAGCGGCGTCGGCACAATCTGACCGCGCAGCGCCGGGGCGTTAAGCACCTTCACCTCACTGTTTTTGTCAAAGCGCGCTTCGGCCGTCATCAGCACGTTTTTGTCATCCGGGGTGCGCTTCCACTGCTCGCCGAGCGGAGTGACAAACTGCGTCAGATCGTCGGTGTCGGTACTGGCGATGGTTTTTGGCGTGGCGTCATCGGCGGTGACATACCAGCGCGGCAGCACATCGGTGATAAACAGCTGCCAGTACTCGTTGACGATGGGAATGACGGTCTGCTGCCCGGCGGGAAAGCCGGTGAAGGCGTCGGTAGGCTCCAGCTTGTGCAGATCGCCCATCACGTGGGTAACCCGGAACTGCGGATTATCGACGCGCAGGATGCGGCGGATGCTGTGAAACCAGATGGTCCACTCCCGGTCGGTGACCGCGTCGCCGTTATTGGTCAGGGTAAGGGTGGCTTTATTGCACGACGCCCAGTCGGCGCCGAGCGCGGCGCAGTCCACGCCATGCTGTGCGGCATGGTTATCATTGATGGTGTAGTTGAGGGTAAATGTGCTGATGCTGTCGACGGTCTCCTGTCCGGCCAGCACCACACCGCTGCCCAGCAAGCCCATCAGCGCCGAAGCGACCACGCTCAGATTGAATGCTTTCATGTCACGTCCTTTGAGTCTCTGATTGTTGATGCGGTGGCGCGGCCGGCGGGCAACACGCCACCTGCGCAACCCGATACCGCGCGGGCTGCGCACCGGTAAGGGTTACAGCAGGGTGAAAGGCGCTATCACCATGAACTTCACGTCGCGTTCGTCCTGGAAAATATTGCCATACCCGCCGCCGTAGCTGGGAATGTCGGAGTGGTTGTCGTACTGGGTGAAGTGGAGTTTGAACAGCGTGCCTTTGGCGCGCCCGTCCTGCACGGTGTAGGACGCATCCAGGCTGTAGGCCGACTCCTTGATTTTATTGGCGGCAATCCCCTGCCGGTCACCGTTGGCATCCAGCGCCCAGCTTGCCGGTTTGGCATCCCAGGCGTAGACGTAAGAGGCGCCCACAGCCCAGCCGGCAAGATCCCAGTGGCTGAGATCGTACATGGCACCGAAGAACAGGGCTTTCTCCCCGTTGGCGTTAAAGTCGGAGCGGTTATCCCACCAGATGTCCAGCCGACCGTTGGAGGAGGCGTAGGTCGGGGTCATGCGCTGCAGGAAAAAGCCCTGCTGCCCCTCCGCTTTCACCATCGTGCCCTCAAGGCGCAGATCCACCGGCCCGGTTTTGTAGCCAACGGTCACGGCCTGGAGCCAGGCGGTGCCGTCATAGATGTCGTTGAGGGTGGCGTTATCGGCTTTATCGCGCGCACCGTAGAATTGATAGCTGGTCGAGAGCGGGCTGCCAGCGACCGGGAGCGTGTAGCTGGCTTTGGCAAAGTACTGATCGACAAACCCTTCCGCCTGGCCAAATGCCGCCTCCAGCACCAGATCGTTTTTAAAGTCGTACTTCGCGCCGAGCGAGTGCAGATAATCGACGCGGGTCACCCGATCGTTCTGGTAGAACCCGTCCATTTCGGTATGCCAGGGCGCTTTATAGCGGTTGGTCCACATGTACGAAAAGCTCAGCGCGCCAGCCTGACCATAATCGAGGTTCGCTCCGGCTTCGGCCCCCTGATAGGTGCCCGGCATAAAACTCCAGTGCGGTGCCAGCAGTGTTTGCCCGGTGGGCTGGATATACCCGGCCCGCGCCCAGACAGGACCGTATTTAAATTTCCCCGCCGCTTTATAGAGGCTGATCCCGCTTTTATCCCCGGACCACTCTTCGTCGTAGGCTTTATTACTGGAGGAGAAGGCTATTTCGTTGGGGTGGCCGCTGTCGCCATTTTCCGCCATCTCAATTGCCGTAAAGGCGGCGATATCCAGACCAACGGTATCGGCAATAAAGCCAGACTGAAAATCGAGATTGCCGTTCCAGGTGGCGTGAGAGAGGTTGGTTTTGTATTTATCGTGGTCAGTGACGTCTTTACGGTCGCGCTCGCGCTGCCAGTAATAGATGCCGCCGGTCAGGGTGGAATCATCAATGAAACCCGCGGCCAGCGCCGCGGAGCCTGGGGTAAAACCGGTAAGCGCTGTCGCACCGGCAATAGCCAGCGTCAGCGCACGACGTCTGAAAGCAAACGCGCGCATGGTGAAATTCCTCTTTGACGAAAATAACGCCCGACGCGAAAGGGCCAGGCAAAAAAAATAAAAAAGTTTAAAGGCAGCGAGCCCAAAATGTGGCGCACTGCCTGACGAAGCTTATTTTTCGCGTCGCGAATTATCAATTATTTTTGCAGAGGATTATCAGGAATATGACCACGAGCACATAATTGTACGGATTTGGAAACATATACCGGCGCAGGTTAAAAAAAGGCGTTAAACCAGGAATATAGCGTATATATAGGGCGAAAATGACGTTAAAAGCGAGGAAGAATAAATTGATTAAAATAATGAATAACGGCGGGATTATTGAGTAAAGCGATAAAATAATTTGCGTCGCGAAGTTAACCGGTAATCGCTTTGAAGGAATACTGGCAAAAAAAACGCCGCAGAGCGCGGCGTTTTTACAGCAGAACAACGAGGGTTATTCGCCCGCTTTCGCCCAGGTGTCACGCAGACCAACGGTGCGGTTAAACACCAGTTTGTCAGCGGTGGCATAGCGGCTGTCGAGGCAGAAGTAGCCTTCGCGTTCGAACTGATACGCGACGCCTGACGCGGCCTCTTTCAGGCTCGGTTCCGCAAAGCCCTGACAGATCACCAGCGATTCCGGGTTGATGGTGGCGAGGAAGTCCTCTGCCGCACCCGGATTAGGGACGCTGAACAGGCGATCGTAGAGGCGGATCTCAACCGGCAGCGCGTGCGCAGCGCTGACCCAGTGGATAACGCCCTTCACTTTACGGCCGTCGGCAGGATCTTTACTCAGCGTGTCGGCGTCGTAAGAGCAGAAAATGGTGGTGATGTTGCCTTCAGCGTCTTTCTCCACGCGTTCGGCTTTGATCACGTAGGCGTTGCGCAGGCGAACTTCTTTACCCAGCACCAGACGCTTGTACTGCTTGTTCGCCTCTTCGCGGAAGTCCGCACGATCGATCCAGATTTCACCGCTGAACGGCACTTCACGCGTGCCCATCTCCGGCTTGTTAGGATGGTTCGGCATGGCAACGATTTCCGTCTCTCCCTGCGGGTAGTTTTCGATAACCAGCTTAACCGGATCGATAACCGCCATCGCGCGCGGCGCGTTCTCGTTGAGATCCTCACGGATGCAGGCTTCCAGCGCGGCCATTTCCACGGTGTTGTCCTGCTTGGTCACGCCAATGCGTTTGCAGAACTCACGGATGGAGGCCGCGGTGTAACCACGACGACGCAGCCCGGAGATGGTCGGCATACGCGGATCGTCCCAGCCTTCTACGTGCTTATCGGTCACCAGCAGGTTCAGCTTGCGCTTGGACATCACGGTGTATTCCAGATTCAGGCGCGAGAATTCGTACTGACGCGGATGAACCGGAATGGTGATGTTGTCCAGTACCCAGTCATACAGTCGACGGTTGTCCTGGAACTCCAGCGTACACAGCGAGTGGGTGATCCCTTCCAGCGCATCGGAGATGCAGTGGGTGAAGTCGTACATCGGGTAGATGCACCACTTGTTGCCGGTCTGGTGATGCTCGGCAAACTTAATGCGGTACAGCACCGGATCGCGCATCACGATAAACGGCGACGCCATATCGATTTTGGCACGCAGGCAGGCTTTCCCTTCGGCAAACTCACCGGCACGCATTTTTTCGAACAGCGCCAGGTTCTCTTCCACGCTGCGATCGCGGTATGGGCTGTTTTTGCCCGGCGCAGTCAGGGTGCCGCGGTGCTCGCGGATCTCTTCCGGAGAGAGCTCGTCAACGTAGGCCAGGCCTTTGGTGATCAGCTCTACCGCATACTGATACAGCTGGTCGAAATAGTTCGAGGAGTAGCGCACATCGCCTGACCAGTGAAAGCCCAGCCACTGCACGTCATTTTTAATCGACTCAACAAACTCGATATCTTCTTTAACCGGGTTGGTGTCGTCGAAACGCAGGTTGCACTGGCCCTGGTAGTCTTCGGCGATGCCGAAGTTCAGGCAGATGGATTTAGCATGGCCGATATGCAGGTAGCCGTTCGGCTCCGGCGGGAATCGGGTGCAGATTGTGGTGTGTTTACCACTGGACAGATCTTCATCAATAATCTGACGAATAAAGTTAGTCGGGCGGGCTTCTGCCTCACTCATCGCAGCTTCCTCAAGGCGTGAACATCGTTTAACGGTGCATGATCTTATAACCGGCGATGTGAAACAACTGTTTGTTGCAGAAAAACGCGGGGAGCCGCTTCGGCGCGGGGCGGCAATAAAAAAAGCGGCGGGATAATCCCGCCGCTTCAGGCAAAGCACATGACTCAGGAACGATTATTTGCCTTTAATCTCGAACAGCGGCGTTTGCCCCGCGACCACCAACCCACGAGCC
Organism: Siccibacter turicensis LMG 23730; assembly: GCF_000463155.2. GTDB lineage: Bacteria > Pseudomonadota > Gammaproteobacteria > Enterobacterales > Enterobacteriaceae > Siccibacter > Siccibacter turicensis. Next base: position 803,712 of record NZ_AWFZ01000028.1, read on the forward strand.
GTCACCACCAGCGCGCTGAAGTCGTCGATGTTGCTGCATACCACCGGGCTAATCATTGAGCGCGCGTTCGCATTCAGGAAAGCAAGATCCATCTCCAGAACAGGCTGACCCGCAACCACCTCAGCACCCTCTTCTACCAGGCGTGAGAAGCCCTGACCGTTGAGCGACACGGTGTCGATACCCATGTGCACCACGATCTCCGCGCCGTTCTCCGTTTCAAGACAGAACGCGTGGTTGGTGTTGAAGATTTTAACAATGGTGCCCGCGGCCGGTGCCACCACCCGATTGCCGGTCGGTTTCACCGCCACGCCGTCGCCCACCGCTTTACTGGCAAAGGCTTCGTCCGGGACCTGATCCAGCGGCACCACTTCACCGCTTACCGGCGATACCAGCGCGGCGATGATCGGGCCGTTCGGTACTGCCTGCGGCTTCACGTCCGCCACCGGTGCGGCGACAGGCGCGGCCTGCGCAGCCGGTACGTTGCCGAGGGTTTTCATCGCGTTAGCGATTTTCTCAGCCACAAAGCCGACGATGATCTGCACACTGGTTTTGTTCAGACGAATGACGCCGGTCGCGCCCAGGCGTTTCGCCAGGTTTTCGTTCACCAGCGACGAGTCTTTGACGTTCAGACGCAGACGCGTGATGCAGGCATCAATACCGGTCAGGTTGTCGGAACCGCCAACGGCAGCGATGTACTGACGCGCCAGCTCGGAGGCATCCTGCTCGTCTTTCCCGCTCAGGCTCAGATCCTGACCATCCGCCTCGCTGCCGGCCACGGCCAGCTCACGACCCGGGGTCATCAGGTTGAACTTGTTGATGGTGAAGCGGAATACCACGTAGTAGATAACGAAGAAGACCAGCCCCTGCGGGATGAGCATCCACCAGTGCGTTGCCAGCGGGTTACGCGATGACAGCACCATATCCACCAGCCCGGCGCTGAAGCCGAAGCCCGCAATCCAGTGCATGGTAGCCGCGATAAATACGGAGATCCCCGTCAGCACGGCGTGGATCACATACAGCACTGGCGCTACGAACATAAAGGAGAATTCGAGCGGTTCGGTGATACCGGTAAAGAACGCGGCAAAGGCACCGGCCATCATGATACCCAGCACTTTGGCTTTGTTCTCGGGACGTGCGCAGTGATAAATCGCCAGCGCGGCACCCGGCAGGCCAAACATCATGATCGGGAAGAAGCCCGCCTGATAACGACCGGTAATCCCCACTACCGCTTTACCGGCTTCGATGGACTGTGCGCCGCCGAGGAAGTTCGGAATGTCGTTGATACCGGCAACGTCGAACCAGAACACGGAGTTCAGCGCATGGTGCAGACCAACCGGGATCAGCAGGCGGTTGAAGAACGCGTAGACGCCCGCGCCAACTGAGCCCATCTTCTGAATATGCTCACCGAAGTTCACCAGGCCGCTGAACACCATCGGCCAGATGTACATCATGATGAACGCCACCACGATCATCACAAACGACGTGAGGATCGGCACCAGACGGCGGCCGCTAAAGAAGGAGAGCGCTTTCGGCAGTTCGACGGTACTGAAACGGTTGTAGAGCTCGGCGGCGATAATCCCCACCATGATGCCCACGAACTGGTTTTTGATTTTCCCGAACGCAGGCGGAACCATGTCTGCCGGGATTTTCTGGATCATAGCCACCGCTGCCGGCGAGCACAGGGTAGTGAGAACCAGGAAGCCGACGAAGCCAGCAAGTGCCGCCGCGCCGTCTTTATCTTTGGACATACCGTATGCCACACCTACGGCAAAGAGTACGCCCATGTTGTCAATGATGGCGGAACCGGACTGGATGAACAGCGCAGCGAGCGCGTTATCTCCCCCCCAGCCAACCGGGTCGATCCAGTAGCCGACGCCCATCAAAATGGCCGCGGCAGGCAGCGTGGCCACGGGCACCATGAGTGCGCGGCCAATACGTTGTAAATAACCTAGAATGCTCACCTTATTCCCCCTATGAGACCCCGTTGAAGGCTTGTGTGAAGCCATGTTTCTTATTGTTTAACGGACCTGAAATCGCGGCGAATTATCACCTACCGACCGAGTGTCTGAAAAATTAATTCGTATCGCAAATTAAACGCGCTTTTTTTGTGATCGTGATCGCCTGGTATCGCTTTTCCCCCTCCCTTTCTCTGGCTATCACCCAAAACTTATTTTATCATTCAAAAAATCAATACAGATTGAGCCCGGAAATGTGAACCAGGTTACGCTTAGGGTAGCCTTCTTCAATCCGCGTCCGCTGTTCTTTTTCGACCTGTGAGGTGAATGATGAGACTGATTCCTTTGGCAACCGCCCAGCAAGTGGGTAAATGGGCCGCTCGCCATATCGTAAACCGTATCAACACGTTTGCACCGACTGCCGATCGCCCGTTTGTACTGGGCCTGCCAACCGGCGGTACCCCGATGGAAGCCTACAAAGCGCTGGTAGAAATGCATAAAGCGGGCCAGGTAAGCTTTAAGCACGTGGTGACCTTTAACATGGACGAATACGTCGGCCTGCCGAAGGAGCATCCGGAGAGCTACCACAGCTTCATGCACCGCAACTTCTTCGACCACGTGGATATTCTGCCGGAAAACATCAACCTGCTGGATGGAAACGCACCGGATATCGACGAAGAGTGCCGTCGCTATGAGGAAAAAATTCGCGCCTACGGTAAAATCCATCTCTTCATGGGCGGTGTTGGCAACGACGGGCACATCGCGTTCAACGAGCCGGCCTCTTCGCTGGCCTCACGCACCCGCATCAAAACCCTGACCCATGATACCCGCGTGGCCAACTCGCGCTTCTTTGATGGCGACGTTAACCAGGTGCCAAAATACGCCCTGACCGTGGGTGTCGGTACGCTGCTGGATGCGCAGGAAGTGATGATTCTGGTGCTGGGCCATCAGAAAGCGCAGGCGTTGCAGGCGGCGGTTGAAGGCAACGTCAACCACATGTGGACCATCAGCTGTCTGCAGCTGCACCCGAAAGCGGTGGTAGTGTGCGACGAACCGTCAACCATGGAATTGAAAGTTAAGACGTTGAAGTATTTCAACGAATTAGAAGCAGAAAACATCAAAGGTCTTTAAGCAGTTTACCGGGGGTAACCTATGTATGCTTTAACCCACGGTCGGATTTACACCGGCCATGACGTACTGGATGACCACGCGATTGTTGTCGCGAATGGCCTGATTGAGCGCATCTGCCCGCTGGCTGACCTGCCCGCGGGTATTGAACAGCGTAATCTCGGCGGTGCCATCATCGCCCCCGGTTTCATTGACGTGCAGCTCAACGGCTGCGGCGGCGTGCAGTTCAACGACACCGCCGAGGCCGTCAGTGTAGAAACGCTGGAAATCATGCAAAAAGCCAATGAAAAATCAGGCTGCACCAGCTATCTGCCAACCCTCATCACCACCAGCGATGACCTGATGAAACAGGGTGTCGCGGTGATGCGAGACTACCTCAGCAACCATCCCCATCAGGCACTGGGGCTTCACCTTGAAGGCCCATGGCTGAACATTGTAAAAAAAGGCACCCACAATCCGTCGTTTGTGCGCAAGCCGGACGCGGCGCTGGTCGATTATCTGTGCCAGAACGCGGATGTCATTACCAAAATTACCCTTGCCCCTGAAATGGTGGCGCCGGAAACCATCCGCCAACTGACGGACGCGGGCATCGTGGTCTCCGCCGGCCATTCCAATGCAACCTTTGCCGAAGCGAAAACCGGCTTCCGCGCGGGGATCCGTTTCGCCACGCACCTGTTTAATGCGATGCCGTACATCAGCGGTCGCGAGCCGGGCCTGGTCGGTGCGATTTTTGACGAGCCGGACCTCTATTGCGGTATCATCGTCGACGGTCTACACGTGGACTATGCCAACGTACGCAACGCAAAACGTATTAAAGGCGATAAGCTGTGCCTGGTGACGGATGCGACCGCACCGGCAGGCGCTAACATCGAAGAGTTCATTTTTGCTGGTAAAACAATATACTATCGCAACGGACTCTGCGTGGATGAGAACGGCACCTTAAGCGGTTCCGCCCTGACGATGATCGAAGGGGTGCGCAATCTGGTGCAGCACGTCAATGTGTCGCTGGACGAAGCGCTGCGTATGGCAAGCCTCTATCCGGCGCGCGCCATGGGCGTGGACAAGCACCTCGGCACCATTGAACCGGGTAAAGTGGCAAACCTGACTGCCTTCACCCACGATTATAAAATCATCAAGACCATCGTTAATGGTAACGAGGTCGTCACTGAGTAAGTAAGGCATGACAACTGGCGGACAAGCTCAAATTGGTAACGTTGACCTGGTAAAACAACTGAATAGCGCGGCGGTGTATCGCCTGATTGACCAGCACGGTCCCATATCGCGCATTCAGATTGCCGAACAGAGTCAGCTTGCACCCGCCAGCGTCACCAAAATTACTCGCCAGCTTATTGAGCGCGGCCTTATCAAAGAGGTGGATCAGCAAGCCTCTACCGGTGGGCGCCGCGCCATTTCAATCGTCACCGAAACCCGTCAGTTCCAGGCCATCGGCGTGCGTCTTGGGCGTCACGATGCCACGCTGACGCTCTACGATCTCAGCAGTAAAGTGCTGGCAGAAGAGCACTTCCCGCTGCCGCAGCGCACTCAGGAAACCCTTGAGCACGAGCTACTCAACACCATCGCCACGTTCCTCACCACATGGCAGCGTAAAATCCGCGAGCTTATCGCCATCTCGGTTATTCTGCCGGGCCTCGTCGATCCGGAAAGCGGTGTGGTGCGATACATGCCCCATATAGCGGTAGAAAACTGGCCGCTGGTGGAGGCGCTGGAAACACGCTTTAACCTCACCTGTTTCGTGGGGCACGATATTCGCAGTCTGGCGCTGGCCGAGCACTACTTTGGTGCAACCCGCGACTGCGAAGACTCCATTCTGGTGCGTGTACACCGTGGAACCGGAGCGGGGATTATCTCTAACGGTCGCATTTTCATTGGCCGCAACGGCAACGTCGGCGAGATCGGTCATATTCAGGTCGACCCGCTGGGCGAGCGCTGCCACTGTGGCAATTTCGGCTGCCTGGAAACCATCGCAGCCAATGCCGCCATTGAGCAACGGGTGCGCCATCTGCTTGAGCAGGGCTATCAAAGCCGTCTGACGCTGGATGACTGCACCATCAAAGCCATCTGCAAAGCCGCCAACAAAGGTGACCCGTTGGCAAGCGAAGTCATCGAACACGCCGGCCGTCATCTCGGCAAAGCGATTTCCATCGCCATTAACCTGTTCAATCCGCAAAAAGTCATTATCGCCGGCGAGATTGTGGAAGCGGGAAAAGTGCTGCTGCCGGCCATTGAAAGCTGCATTAATGCGCAGGTGCTGAAAGCGTTTCGCAAGAACCTGCCGGTGATGACCTCCGCGCTCGACCATCGCTCCGCCATCGGCGCTTTTGCGCTGGTGAAGCGTGCGATGCTAAACGGGATCCTGCTGCAGCACCTGCTGGAAAGCTAAGCGGATCTGCCCTTTTCCAGGCTATAGTTACGCCTTTGCGCAATCAGGACACGAGTAGTCGATGACCATTCAGAACGTAATTTGTGATATTGATGGCGTGCTGATGCACGATAACGTTGCCGTCCCCGGTGCCAGCGAATTCCTGACCCGCATCCTTGAAAAAGGCTTTCCGCTGGTTCTGCTGACCAACTACCCTTCGCAAACCGGCCAGGATCTGGCAAACCGCTTTGCCTCGGCGGGCATCAACGTGCCGGACAGCGTGTTTTATACCTCGGCCATGGCGACGGCCGACTTTCTGCGCCGTCAGGAAGGCAAGAAAGCCTACGTGGTTGGCGAAGGCGCGCTTATTCATGAGCTGTATAAAGCAGGCTTCACCATTACCGACATCAACCCTGATTTCGTGATCGTCGGCGAAACGCGCTCCTATAACTGGGAAATGATGCACAAGGCCGCTTTCTTCGTTGCCAACGGCGCGCGTTTTATCGCCACCAACCCGGATACCCACGGTCGCGGTTTTTATCCGGCCTGCGGCGCGCTGTGCGCGGGCATTGAGAAGATTTCCGGACGCAAGCCGTTCTATGTCGGCAAACCCAGCCCGTGGATCATTCGCGCCGCGCTGAATAAAATGCAGGCCCACTCCGAGCACACCGTGATTGTGGGCGACAACCTGCGCACGGACATCCTCGCAGGCTTCCAGGCGGGTCTGGAAACCATTCTGGTGCTGTCGGGCGTCTCCACGCTTAACGACATTGACGCTATGCCGTTCCGCCCAAGCTGGATTTACCCGTCGGTCGCTGAGATCGACGTTATCTGATCCTTATGCCGCGCCCGGCGCGGCTGTACTATTGTTATTTCCTCTGCCTTACGCACTGCCCGCCATCAATAAAACTGCGATAAAATTGTCGATCCGCTAATTTTTAGCGCTGTATGCCTGCGTTTTTTCACTATTCCACAATGCCGCATTGACTATTTTTCAACGAAACCGCAAATCGCTTGCACAACCGTCATCAACCAGGGCATTTTCGTGCATAAGCGATACGTCAACGCGCTGACAAGCCTTAAACGCGTTGACCACCCATTCGATACCACGTCACGGCAAGGCTTAACGGAGAAGGTTATGTGTTCCATTTTTGGTGTACTGGATATTAAAACGGATGCGACAGAGCTGCGTAAAAAAGCGCTGGAGCTCTCTCGCCTGATGCGCCACCGCGGCCCGGACTGGTCCGGCGTGTATGCGGGCGACAACGCGATCCTCGCCCACGAGCGTCTGTCGATTGTCGACGTCAACGCCGGTGCGCAGCCGCTGTACAACCAGAAAAAAACCCATGCCCTTGCGGTTAACGGTGAGATCTACAACCATCAGGCGCTGCGTGCCGAATACGGCGACCGCTATCCGTTCCAGACCGGCTCCGACTGCGAGGTGATCCTCGCGCTTTACCAGGAGAAGGGCCCGGAGTTCCTCGATGAGCTGCAGGGCATGTTTGCGTTCGTTCTGTATGACAGCGAAAAAGACGCTTACCTGATTGGCCGCGACCATATCGGTATCATCCCGCTTTATATGGGCCATGATGAACACGGCAACCTCTACGTTGCCTCCGAGATGAAAGCCCTTGTGCCGGTGTGCCGCACCATTAAAGAGTTTCCGGCCGGCAGCTATCTCTGGAGCCAGGACGGTGAAATTCGTCCGTACTATCAGCGCGACTGGTTTAGCTACGAGGCGGTGAAAGACAACGTCACCGACAAAGCCGAACTGCGCCAGGCGCTGGAAGACGCCGTGAAAAGCCACCTGATGTCCGACGTGCCTTACGGCGTGCTGCTCTCCGGCGGCCTGGATTCATCGGTTATCTCCGCCATTACCAAGAAATTCGCCGCGCGCCGCGTGGAAGATCAGGAGCGCTCCGAAGCCTGGTGGCCGCAGCTTCACTCCTTCGCCGTAGGCCTTGAGGGCGCGCCGGATCTGAAAGCCGCGCAGGAAGTGGCAAACCATCTGGGCACCGTGCACCATGAAATTCATTTCACCGTGCAGGAAGGGCTGGATGCGATTCGCGACGTTATCTATCACATCGAAACCTACGATGTGACCACCATCCGCGCCTCCACCCCGATGTACCTGATGTCCCGCAAAATCAAGGCGATGGGGATCAAGATGGTGCTGTCGGGCGAAGGGTCTGACGAGGTGTTTGGCGGCTACCTTTACTTCCATAAAGCGCCGGACGCCAAAGAGCTGCACGAAGAGACGGTGCGTAAGCTTCAGGCGCTGCATATGTTCGACTGCGCCCGCGCCAACAAAGCGATGTCGGCCTGGGGTGTGGAAGCCCGCGTCCCCTTCCTGGATAAAAAATTCCTTGATGTCGCCATGCGCATCAACCCGCAGGATAAAATGTGCGGCAACGGCAAAATGGAAAAACACATTCTGCGCGAATGCTTCGAATCTTACCTGCCGGCAAGCGTGGCGTGGCGTCAGAAAGAGCAGTTCTCCGACGGCGTGGGCTACAGCTGGATCGATACCCTGAAAGAGGTCGCGGCACAGCAGATCACCGACCAGCAGTTGGCGAACGCCGCGTTCCGGTTCCCGTACAACACGCCGTCCTCAAAAGAGGCCTATCTGTACCGTGAAATCTTTGAGGAGCTGTTCCCGCTGCCAAGCGCTGCCGAATGCGTGCCGGGTGGTCCGTCTGTAGCCTGTTCGTCAGCCAAAGCCATCGAATGGGACGAAGCGTTCAAAACCATGAACGATCCTTCCGGACGCGCCGTGGGCGTTCATCAGTCCGCCTATCAGTAACAGCCAGTATCACTATCAGGGCCCTGCGGGGCCCTTCTTTTTTCCGGCGTTAAGGTCTAAAAAAGCGGCATAAAAGGGAGAGATATCCAATAATTGCCGAATATTGCAGCAAGCTGTTCGTAAGCTGGTCAAACAGTCAGCGCACGAGACATTTTCGACAAAAAATGTGTTGACGCTTCCAGGCCCAATACGCATAATGCGCCCCGCAACGCCGATAAGGTAACGCGAAAAAGATGGCTACGTAGCTCAGCTGGTTAGAGCACAGCACTCATAATGCTGGGGTCACAGGTTCGATTCCCGTCGTAGCCACCATCTTTTTGCGGGAGTGGCGAAATTGGTAGACGCACCAGATTTAGGTTCTGGCGCCGCAAGGTGTGCGAGTTCAAGTCTCGCCTCCCGCACCATTCCCAGTAAGCGTTGCACGGATGGGGTATCGCCAAGCGGTAAGGCACCGGTTTTTGATACCGGCATTCCCTGGTTCGAATCCAGGTACCCCAGCCATAATTTTCGATTTGTGCGCATTGTCGCGTGAATCTTTACCAGGAAATTTTCTGGTATTACAGTACAATTTGGCTACGTAGCTCAGCTGGTTAGAGCACAGCACTCATAATGCTGGGGTCACAGGTTCGATTCCCGTCGTAGCCACCACATTGTTGGGGTATCGCCAAGCGGTAAGGCACCGGATTCTGATTCCGGCATTCCGAGGTTCGAATCCTCGTACCCCAGCCACTTTTAAAAAGTCGTTTACGCTGTAAACGCACCCTGTTGGGGTATCGCCAAGCGGTAAGGCTCTGGTTTCTGATACCAGCATTCCGAGGTTCGAATCCTCGTACCCCAGCCACCATTAAAAAAGCTCGCTTCGGCGAGCTTTTTGCTTTTCTGCTTCTGGCTAAACCGGGCGGTTTCCCACCCGGCTCACGAGACTCACAGCCCCAGCGCGTACTTCAGCGCCTGACGCTTCAACACGCCGGCGCGGTTCGCCGCCATCAACCCCAGATTGCGCAGCGCGCGCAGCGGTGGCAGATCGTTGCTGAAGCCGGCATAGAACAGATCCATTCCGCTCTGCATCAAGAGGTTGTCCGCCTGACGACGACGCTGGTAGCGCTTAAGCACGTCAAGGCTGGACCAGTTTTCACCGACGCTGCGCGCGTTGGTCAGCACGTCAATCAGCGCATCCACGTCCCGGTAACCCAGGTTAACGCCCTGGCCTGCCAGCGGATGGATGGTATGCGCCGCATCGCCGACCAGCGCCAGGCCTGGCTTCACATACTCTGCCGCATGACGGCGGGTCAGCGGAAACGCACCTGCCGCCACCGGCGTAACGTCACCCAGCCGCGCCGGGAAATGCGCCTCGATTTCACGCTTCAGCTGCGTCATGTTCATCGCCTGAAGCTGGCGAATGCGCGCCGGACGGTCATACCAGACCAGCGAGGCCCAGTTATCAAACAGCGGCAGAAACGCGTGCGGCCCGTTGGGGGTAAAGTGCTGCCAGGTGCTGCGCCCCGGTGCGTTGGCGCATTTTACCGAGATCAGCATGCAGGATTGCTGATACTGCCAGGCGTGTACGCCAATCCCCGCCCAGCGTCGGATCTGCGAATTCGCCCCGTCGGCGCCCATCACCAGCCGGGCGCGGAGCGTCTCGCCGCCCTCAAACTCCAGCAGATTGCTGTCGTCCTGACGGTGCAGCGCGCTAAGCGTCGCCGGACAGTGCAGCGTGACGCCGGGCTGCGAGACCAGCTGCTGCCACAGCGCGCACTGCAACACGTTGTTCTCTACCATGTACCCCAGCTCGGGGAGCTTCAGGTCGGCGGCATCGAACACCACCTGCGCACTCTCCCACTCCCAGGTTTCCAGGCGGCTGTAGGGATGCGCACGCATCGCCAGCACCGACTCCCAGACGCCGAGGCTTTTCAGCAGTCCTACCGAGGCGCTGCTGATGGCGGAAATACGCACATCCACCGGCGAGGCCGTATCGAATGCCGGCGGCTCGGCGTGCTCAATGACCGCTACCGAAAATCCCTGCTGCGCCAGTCCCAGGGCCGCCGCGGCGCCCACCATGCCACCGCCTACGACGGCGACGTCAATTGGTTGATTTGCCATAGTCATTTATCCTTTCGCTGATAGGGCAAGTGTACCGGATTTTTGCGACCCACGTTTAACTCGCGGCAGAATCCCGACAACCACACGCCCAATCCGGGCGTCAGGCTGGTCACATCAGGAGCAAAGCATTACAATACGCGCCCTGCACTCCTCGCCTTAACGTAAGCATGAGCAAGTCGATGACAAAAAAACTCCATATTAAAACCTGGGGCTGTCAGATGAACGAGTACGATTCATCAAAGATGGCCGATCTGCTGGACGCCACCCACGGTTACCAGCTAACCGACGTGGCCGAAGAAGCCGATGTGCTGCTGCTCAATACCTGCTCAATTCGCGAGAAGGCACAGGAAAAAGTGTTCCACCAGCTTGGCCGCTGGAAGCTGCTGAAAGCGAAAAATCCCGATCTGATCATCGGCGTGGGCGGCTGCGTGGCCTCTCAGGAAGGCGATCATATCCGTCAACGCGCCCACTATGTGGATATCATCTTTGGCCCGCAGACCCTGCACCGCCTGCCGGAGATGATTAACCGGGTTCGCGGCTCAAAAAGCCCGGTGGTCGACATCAGCTTCCCGGAAATCGAAAAGTTTGACCGTCTGCCGGAACCGCGTGCCGATGGCCCGACGGCGTTTGTCTCCATCATGGAAGGCTGCAACAAGTACTGCACCTACTGCGTGGTGCCCTACACCCGCGGTGAGGAAGTGAGCCGCCCCGGCGATGACATCCTGCTGGAAATTGCCCAGCTTGCGGCGCAGGGCGTGCGTGAAGTCAACCTGCTCGGCCAGAACGTCAACGCGTGGCGCGGCGAAAACTACGACGGTACGCCGGGCACCTTCGCGGATCTGCTGCGTCTGGTGGCCGCCATCGACGGCATCGATCGTATTCGTTTCACCACCAGCCACCCGATTGAGTTTACCGACGATATCATCGAGGTGTACCGCGATACCCCTGAGCTGGTGAGCTTCCTGCATCTGCCGGTACAGAGCGGCTCTGACCGCGTGCTGAACCTGATGGGCCGTACCCATACCGCGCTTGAATATAAAGCCATTATCCGCAAGCTGCGCGCCGCGCGCCCGGATATCCAGATTAGCTCCGACTTTATCGTCGGCTTCCCGGGGGAAACCACCCAGGACTTCGAGCAGACCATGAAGCTTATCGCCGAGGTCAACTTTGACGTCAGCTTCAGCTTTATCTTCTCTGCGCGTCCGGGCACCCCGGCGGCGGACATGGTGGATGACGTCCCGGAAGAGGAGAAAAAGCAGCGTCTTTACATCCTTCAGGAGCGCATCAACCAGCAGGCGATGGCGTGGAGCCGCCGTATGCTCGGTACCACCCAGCGTATTCTGGTTGAGGGGACGTCGCGGAAGAGCATCATGGAGCTCTCCGGCCGCACCGAGAACAACCGCGTGGTGAACTTCGAAGGCTCACCGGACATGGTCGGGAAATTCGTGGACGTCGAGATTACCGAAGTGCTGCCTAACTCCCTGCGCGGCACCCTGGTCCGCACCGAAGAGGAGATGGGCCTGCGCGTGGTTGAGTCGCCCGAGTCGGTGATCGCCCGCACCCGTAAAGAAAACGAGTATGGCGTTGGCATTTTCCAGCCGTAACGTCTTCCGGCTCGCGCTCTGCGGGCCGTTCTGGCTGTACGGCCTGACCGTGCAGTCAGACACTGCAAATTCTGTTACAGCCCTTGCTTTCTGAAAGCTGCACCCAAATATCATCCCCAATGCTTGCGCCTTTTTCCCGTGCCGTAAATACTTCAGACAGGCCTGTGAAATTTCCGTAAGGCTTTGGCTCACCTTAGCGGTCCAGTGTGACAAGAGGATAAGTTTGAATATCGATACACGTGAAATAACGCTGGAACCAGCAGACAATGCCCGTCTGCTGAGTTTGTGCGGACCGTTCGACGACAATGTTAAACAGCTCGAACGGCGTCTGGGCATCGAAATTAACCGTCGCGATAACCACTTTACGCTCACTGGCAGAACGCTGTGCGTAAATGCTGCGGCGAATATTCTGCGCGATCTGTATGTCGATACCGCCCCGATGCGCGGCCAGACAAAAGACATTGACCCGGAGAGTATTCATCTCGCGATCAAAGAATCCCGCGTGCTGGAACAGACGGCAGAAAGCGTGCCGGAGTTCGGCAAAGCGGTAAACATCAAAACGAAGCGTGGCGTTATCAAGCCGCGTACCCCTAATCAGGCGCAGTACATCGCCAATATTCTCGATCACGACATCACCTTTGGCGTGGGCCCGGCGGGTACGGGTAAAACCTACCTCGCGGTTGCCGCAGCGGTTGATGCGCTGGAGCGTCAGGAGATTCGCCGTATCCTGCTGACCCGCCCTGCGGTAGAAGCCGGTGAAAAGCTGGGCTTCCTGCCGGGCGATCTCAGCCAGAAGGTTGACCCTTACCTGCGCCCGCTCTACGACGCCCTGTTTGAAATGCTGGGCTTTGAGCGCGTGGAAAAGCTGATGGAGCGCAACGTTATTGAAGTTGCCCCGCTGGCCTACATGCGTGGCCGTACCCTGAACGATGCCTTTATCATTCTTGATGAGAGCCAGAACACCACCATCGAACAGATGAAGATGTTCCTGACCCGTATCGGCTTTAACTCCAAAGCGGTGATTACCGGAGATATCACTCAGATCGACCTGCCGCGCAGCACTAAGTCCGGCCTGCGTCACGCTATTGAGGTGCTGGCTGAGGTCGAAGAGATCAGCTTTAACTTCTTCCACAGCGAAGACGTGGTGCGTCACCCGGTCGTTGCGCGCATCGTCACCGCCTATGAAGCCTGGGAAGAGGCCGATCAGAAGCGTAAAGCGGAGCAGGCGGCGGAACGCAAACGTGAAGCTCAGGCACAGGCCACTGGCTCGCAGGAGAACCCATGAGCCAGGTAATGCTGGATTTGCAGATTGCCTGCGAAGACCCCGCCGGGCTTCCGGATGAAGCCCAGTTTCAGACCTGGCTGGACGCCGTGATACCGCAGTTTCAGGAAGAGTCGGAAGTGACCATCCGCATCGTTGACGATGCCGAGAGTCACGAGCTTAACCTGACCTATCGCGGCAAGGATAAATCCACCAACGTGCTCTCCTTCCCGTTTGAAGCCCCGCCGGGCATCGAGCTGCCGCTGTTGGGCGACCTGATCATCTGCCGCCAGGTGGTTGAGCGCGAAGCGCGTGAGCAGGAAAAACCGCTTCACGCGCACTGGGCGCATATGGTTATCCACGGCAGTTTGCATCTGCTGGGCTATGACCATATTGAAGACGATGAAGCCGAAGAGATGGAAGGCATTGAGACAGAGATAATGCTTGCCCTGGGCTTCGCCGATCCGTACATTGCCGAGAAAGAGTAACCGGCGTAAGCCGAGCCCTGCGCCCCGCCCTTGCGGGGTTGCACATCATTAACTAACACGAGAACCTGAACGAACGCCATGAGCGACGACAACTCACACAGTAGCGATTCACCCAATACTAAAAAGGGATTTTTCTCTCTTATTCTGAGCCAGCTGTTCCACGGCGAACCTAAAAACCGTGACGAACTGCTGGAGCTGATTCGTGACTCCGGGCAGAACGAGCTTATCGATGAAGATACGCGCGACATGCTCGAAGGCGTGATGGATATCGCAGACCAGCGCGTCCGCGACATCATGATCCCCCGCTCACAGATGGTCACCCTGAAACGCAACCAGACGCTGGACGAGTGTCTCGACGTCATTATCGAGTCCGCCCACTCGCGTTTCCCGGTCATCAGTGAAGATAAGGATCACATCGAAGGGATTCTGATGGCGAAAGATCTGCTGCCGTTTATGCGCAGCGATGCAGAAGCCTTCAGTATGGAAAAAGTGTTACGCCAGGCTGTTGTGGTGCCGGAAAGCAAGCGCGTTGACCGCATGCTGAAAGAGTTTCGCTCCCTGCGCTATCACATGGCGATTGTGATTGACGAGTTTGGCGGCGTGTCGGGTCTTGTGACCATTGAAGATATCCTTGAGCTTATCGTCGGCGAGATTGACGACGAGTACGACGAGGAAGAGGACAACGATTTCCGCCAGCTGAGCCGTCATACCTGGACGGTGCGAGCGCTGGCGCCAATCGAAGATTTTAACGAGACCTTTGGCACCAGCTTCAGCGATGAAGAAGTGGATACCATCGGTGGCCTGGTCATGCAGGCGTTCGGCCATCTTCCCGCCCGCGGTGAAACCATTGAGATCAATGGTTATCAGTTCAAAGTGGCGATGGCAGACAGCCGCCGTATTATTCAGGTTCATGTCAAATTCCCGGACGACGCGCCGCCGCCTAAACTGGATGAATGATTCAAATGGAAGTTGCTTCCTGGTATAACCGCCAGCCGGTTCGTCTGCTGCTGGCCTTACTGTTCGGAGCCAGCGGTACGCTGGCTTTTTCACCTTTTGATTTCTGGCCAGCCGCCCTGCTCTCGCTGGTGGCGCTTCAGGGGTTAACCCTGCATCGCAGGCCCATGCAGAGCGCGCTTATCGGCTTCTTCTGGGGGCTGGGGCTGTTCGGCAGCGGTGTAAACTGGGTGTATGTCAGCATCGCCCAGTTTGGCGGAATGCCGGAAGCGATCAATATCTTCCTCGTGGTGTTGCTGGCGGCCTATCTATCGCTCTACACCGGGCTGTTCGCCGGGGTACTGACGCGCCTGTGGCCGAAGGCGGGCTGGGTAAGGCTGACGATCGCCGCACCGGTGGTCTGGCAGTGCAGCGAGTTCCTGCGCGGCTGGGTGCTGACCGGTTTCCCGTGGCTGCAGTTTGGCTACACCCAGATTGACGGTCCGCTGAAGGGGCTGGCGCCGGTTGCTGGCGTGGAGAGCATTACCTTCCTGCTGATGGCGCTAAGCGGCATGCTGGTGCTGGCCGCGGTTAAACGCCGCTGGCAACCGCTGGCGCTGGCGATTGCGCTGTTTGCGCTCGCCTGGCCGCTGCGCTATCTCAGCTGGTTTACCTTGCAGCCAGAGCGGGCGACCCGCGTTGCGCTGGTGCAGGGCAATATCCCGCAGGCGCTGAAGTGGAACGAGGATGAGCTTTACCGCACGCTGGATATTTACACCTCCGCCACCCAGGCGCAGATGGGCAAAGCCCAGCTTATCATCTGGCCGGAGTCGGCTATTCCCGATCTGGAGATCAACCAGCAGCAGCTGTTGACCACCCTGGACTCGCTGCTCACGTCGCGTAACAGCACGCTGATCACCGGTCTGGTGGATGCGCGGCTGAACGGCCACAACCGCTACGATACCTATAACACCATCATCACGCTCGGTGCGGGCAGCCCCTACAGCTATCGCTCAACCAACCGCTACAACAAAAATCACCTGGTACCTTTCGGGGAGTTTGTACCGCTGGAGAGCATTCTGCGCCCGCTGGCGCCGTTCTTCGATCTGCCGATGTCGTCCTTCAGCCGTGGCCCGTACGTACAGCCCCAGCTGCAGGCCCACGGCTTTAAAATGACGGCGGCCATCTGCTACGAGATTATTCTTGGTGAGCAGGTGCGGGACAACTTCCGTGCCGATACCGATTTCCTGCTGACGATATCGAACGATGCGTGGTTCGGTCACTCTATCGGGCCGTGGCAGCACTTCCAGATGGCGCGTATGCGTGCGTTGGAGCTGGCTCGTCCTCTGCTGCGCAGCACCAACAACGGCGTTACGGCGGTGATTGGCCCGCAGGGTGAAGTGCAGAAGATTATCCCGCAGTTCACTCGCCAGACGCTGGATGCAACGGTGACCCCAGCAACCGGGCTTACCCCCTATGCCCGAATGGGCAACTGGCCGCTCTGGGCGCTGACCGTTATCTTCGGTTTTGCGGCGCTGGTGATGAGCCTGCGCGCCAGAACGCGTAAAGCCTGATGCTTCAGGGCCCGCCTCGGCGGGCCTTTCTTTTATAACGCTCTCCCCCTTCCCCGCAATTCTGGCACACCCCTTGCTTAATACTTACTAACACAACGGCCCGGCGTCGCTGCATCAGCGTTAGCATGAATGCCCTGCACCAGCACGGCACAGCAGCGGCACCAAATTGGTGCATGAAAAGATTTTTGCCTTGAAACGGTGCGGCGCGCTTCGCAAAAATAAACAATATAATCACTAAATCTTTACATTAAGCCAGGCTGGATGTTAACAAATAGCAACAATACTGCGCGATATTACGGCAGACATAACAACATACACACTCACATGGGTATCAACAGCGTCCCTGGCGCTGCGATAAAGGAGTTGGATATGCAATTACGTAAACTGGCCGCGGCAATGCTGGTGATGGGTATCACCGCAGGCGTTGCTCAGGCTGAAGATGCCGCGGGCACTGCACAGCAGAGCACGCTGGATAAAATTGCCAAAAACGGTGTCATCGTGGTTGGCCACCGTGAGTCATCCGTACCTTTCTCTTACTACGATAACCAGCAGAAAGTGGTGGGCTACTCTCAGGCTTACTCCAACGCTATCGTTGAAGCGGTGAAAACCAAACTGAACAAGCCGGATCTGCAGGTTAAGCTGATCCCTATCACCTCTCAGAACCGTATCCCGCTGCTGCAGAACGGCACCTTCGATTTTGAGTGCGGCTCGACCACTAACAACGTTGAACGCCAGAAGCAGGCTGCCTTCTCCAACACCATCTTTGTGGTCGGCACCCGTTTACTGACCAAAAAAGGCGGCGCGGTTAAAGATTTCGACGACCTGAAAGGCAAAGCGGTAGTCGTGACCTCGGGTACCACTTCCGAAGTGCTGCTGCACAAGCTGAACGACGAGAAGAAAATGGATATGCGCATCATCAGCGCCAAAGACCACGGTGACTCGTTCCGCACCCTGGAAAGCGGCCGCGCGGTGGCGTTTATGATGGATGACGCCCTGCTGGCAGGTGAGCGTGCGAAAGCGAAGAAACCGGATCAGTGGGATATCGTCGGCACGCCGCAGTCTCAGGAAGCCTACGGCTGTATGCTACGTAAAGGCGACACCGAGTTTAAAAAGCTGATTGATGACACCATCGCCAGGGTGGAGACCTCCGGCGAAGGCGCCAAGTGGTTTGATACGTGGTTCAAAAACCCTATCCCACCGAAAAATCTCAACCTGAACTTTGAGCTTTCCGATGAAATGAAAGCGCTGTTCAAAGAGCCAAACGACAAGGCACTGAATTAATTACAACCATTAGGGGCGGGTTCTCCTGCCCTCTCGATTGCTCTGAAGCACGGACAGACTATACGCCTGATGGCCGTTCCCCATCGGGCGCGAATTACCCAGCGGGTACAGGTAACACACCCCGGTCGCCACTGTAGCGACACGGTATAAAAAACAGTGACGCCTGATACACAAAGGTAAAAAGCTTCTTAACAATCTTCGAGGGTAGCGCTGCTACCCTCATTTTTTCGGAGTGTATTATGTCTATAGACTGGAACTGGGGGATCTTTTTACAGTCCGCCCCGTTCGGCAACACCACCTATCTCGGCTGGTTGTGGAGTGGTTTTCAGGTCACCGTCGCGCTGTCGATTACCGCCTGGATTATCGCTTTCTTTGTCGGCTCCCTGTTTGGCATCCTGCGTACCGTTCCGAACCGCTTTTTGTCCGGTCTCGGCACCTGCTACGTTGAACTGTTCCGTAACGTCCCGCTGATCGTGCAATTCTTCACCTGGTATCTGGTGGTGCCCGAGCTGCTGCCGGAAGATCTCGGCATGTGGTTTAAAGCGGAGCTCGATCCCAACATTCAGTTCTTCCTCTCTTCCATGATCTGTCTGGGCCTGTTTACCGCAGCACGCGTGTGCGAACAGGTGCGCGCCGCGATCCAGTCGCTGCCGCGCGGCCAGAAGAACGCCGCGCTGGCGATGGGGCTCACGCTGCCTCAGGCGTATCGCTACGTGCTGCTGCCAAACGCCTATCGCGTTATCGTGCCGCCGATGACCTCTGAGATGATGAACCTGGTGAAAAACTCGGCCATCGCCTCGACCATCGGCCTGGTGGACATGGCCGCTCAGGCTGGCAAGCTGCTGGACTACTCCGCGCATGCCTGGGAATCCTTTACCGCGATCACGCTGGCCTACGTGCTGATTAACGCCGTGATTATGCTGGTGATGAACCTCGTCGAGCGCAAAATTCGCCTGCCGGGCAATATGGGGGGCAAATAATGTACGAGTTTGACTGGAGTTCTATTCTGCCGGCCATGCCCTATCTGCTGGACGGCCTGATGATTACCCTGAAGATCACCCTCACCGCCGTGGTGGTGGGGATCGTCTGGGGAACGCTGCTGGCGGTGATGCGTCTGTCGACCTTCAAGCCACTGGCCTGGTTTGCCAGCAGCTACGTCAACGTCTTCCGCTCCATTCCGCTGGTGATGGTGCTGCTGTGGTTTTACCTGATTGTCCCTGGCCTGTTGCAGCAGGTGCTGGGCCTGTCGCCGAGCACGGATATCCGCCTTATCTCGGCGATGGTCGCCTTCTCGATGTTCGAAGCGGCCTACTACTCCGAAATTATCCGCGCCGGGATCCAGAGCATCTCCCGCGGCCAGTCCCACGCCGCGCTGGCACTGGGGATGACCCACTGGCAGTCGATGAAGCTTATTATTCTGCCGCAGGCGTTCCGCGCCATGGTGCCGCTGCTGCTCACCCAGGGGATCGTCCTGTTCCAGGATACCTCGCTGGTCTATGTGTTGAGCCTCGCGGACTTCTTCCGCACCGCCTCCACCATTGGTGAGCGCGACGGTACCCAGGTCGAAATGATCCTCTTCGCCGGTTTCGTTTACTTTGTTATCAGCCTGAGCGCCTCGTTGCTGGTCAGCTATCTGAAAAGAAGGACTGTGTCATGATTTCCCTGAAAAACGTTTCTAAATGGTATGGTCACTTTCAGGTGTTGACCGATTGCTCCACCGAGGTGAAAAAAGGCGAAGTGGTCGTGGTTTGCGGCCCGTCAGGCTCGGGTAAGTCCACCCTTATCAAAACGGTGAACGGCCTTGAGCCTGTCCAGAAGGGCGAGATTACCGTCAACGGCACCCGGGTGAACGACAAGAAAACCAACCTCGCACAGCTGCGTTCCCACGTGGGGATGGTGTTCCAGCATTTCGAACTGTTCCCTCACCTCTCGATTATCGAAAACCTGACCCTGGCGCAGGTTAAGGTTCTGAAGCGTGACAAAGCCGCAGCCCGCGATAAGGGGCTGAAGCTGCTGGAGCGCGTCGGACTGTCGGCGCACGCCAACAAGTTCCCGGCACAGCTCTCCGGCGGCCAGCAGCAGCGTGTGGCAATCGCCCGCGCGCTGTGCATGGATCCGGTGGCGATGCTGTTTGACGAACCCACCTCGGCACTCGATCCGGAGATGATCAACGAAGTGCTGGACGTAATGGTTGAGCTGGCACAGGAAGGGATGACCATGATGGTGGTAACGCACGAAATGGGCTTCGCCCGTAAAGTGGCGCACCGCGTCATCTTTATGGATGAAGGGAAAATCGTTGAGGATGCGCAAAAAGAGGAGTTTTTCGCCAATCCGAAGTCCGAACGCGCCAAAGACTTCCTCGCCAAAATCCTCCACTAATTGCCGGATTCTGCCCGCGCAGAATAAAAAGCCTTCCACGTGGAAGGCTTTTTTTATCAGGGTTCGAACGGCCTGCGCTGGAACTGATCGTGCCCGCACTTCGGACACACCGGCAGCACGTCGGGGGTATAGACCGCCAGGTGGTAGTGGCACTTCTCGCACACCAGATTACCCAGCCCCACCACTTCACCGCTGTGGTAGACACCGTGATGGTTGAGGTCCTGGAACACTTCTCGCCATTCGAGCTGAGTTTTGTCGGTGATGTCCGCCAGCTCCTGCCACAGGCTTTCCTTGATTACCCGCATAAATACGCTGTCGGTGAACTCTTCCTGGCTCTCGCCATAGCTTCTGGCAAACTCCTCCAGATCGCGGCGCACCGCCCGGGTTACCTCATCCACTTCCGTGCGCGTCAGTTCGCCCGTCTGCACCACGCGTTCACGCGCGCTGGCGACCAGCGCATCGATATCACGCTCGCCGTTGCGCAGCCGCTCGGTGAGCTGGGCCACCAGTTCCCGGTAATATTGAGCAACCTTGTTCATTCGCTTTTCTCTCCTGTAAGGTAACCTCTTCTAATAATAGACGTTAATTCCCGCTCCCTTTGTTAGCCGCTGCACATCTGCTGTAAAGGAATGCAAAGCTGCGGCCTGCATACGCACAATATGCACCCATCTGCGAGGCGTGCCGCATGCCAAACATCTCTGCCGGGAAAGACTGTTGCCAGGCGGGCGAATCGGCTATGCTATGCGGATCTGAAATACTACCGTTAGCTACCACTGTAGCTGTTTTAACACAGGACCACTGGCTGCCATGCAAGAGCAATATCGCCCGGAAGAGATAGAATCCAACGTACAGCTTCACTGGGAAGAGAAGCGCACTTTTGAAGTGACGGAAGACGCAAGCAAAGAGAAGTACTACTGCCTGTCGATGCTGCCCTATCCTTCTGGTCGCCTACACATGGGCCACGTTCGTAACTACACCATCGGCGACGTTATCGCCCGTTACCAGCGTATGCTCGGCAAAAACGTGCTGCAGCCTATCGGCTGGGATGCGTTCGGCCTGCCGGCAGAAGGCGCAGCGGTGAAGAACAACACCGCGCCGGCACCGTGGACCTACGACAACATCAACTACATGAAAAACCAGCTCAAAATGCTGGGCTTTGGCTATGACTGGAGCCGCGAGCTGGCGACCTGCCAACCCGAGTACTATCGCTGGGAGCAGAAGTTCTTCACCGAGCTGTATAAAAAAGGGCTGGTGTACAAGAAAACCTCCGCGGTGAACTGGTGCCCGAACGATCAGACCGTACTGGCTAACGAGCAGGTTATCGACGGCTGCTGCTGGCGCTGCGACACCAAAGTTGAGCGTAAAGAGATCCCGCAGTGGTTTATCAAAATCACCGCCTACGCCGACGAACTGCTGAACGATCTGGACAAACTCGATCACTGGCCAGATACCGTGAAGACCATGCAGCGCAACTGGATTGGCCGCTCAGAAGGCGTCGAGATCACCTTTGACGTGCAGAGCAGTGACCAGAAGCTGACCGTCTACACCACCCGTCCGGATACCTTTATGGGCGTGACCTATCTGGCGGTTGCTGCCGGACACCCGCTGGCTACCGCCGCGGCTGCCAGCAACCCGGCGCTGGCCGATTTCATTGCTGAATGCCGTAACACCAAAGTTGCCGAAGCTGAAATGGCAACCATGGAGAAGAAAGGCCTCGATACCGGCGTGAAGGCGATTCATCCGCTGACCGGCGAAGCCATTCCGGTGTGGGTCGCCAACTTTGTGCTGATGGAATACGGCACCGGTGCTGTTATGGCCGTACCGGGTCACGATCAGCGCGACTACGAATTCGCCACCAAATACGGTCTGGAGATCAAACCGGTGATTCTGGCGGCCGACGGCTCTGCGCCGGATCTCTCCGCCCAGGCACACACTGAGAAAGGCGTGCTGTTTAACTCCGGCGAGTTCGACGGCCTCGACTTCAGCGCTGCATTCAACGCCATTGCCGACACGCTGGCCGCGAAAGGCGTTGGCGAGCGTAAAGTGAACTACCGCCTGCGCGACTGGGGTGTTTCCCGTCAGCGCTACTGGGGCGCACCGATTCCGATGGTGACGCTGGAAGACGGCACCGTGATGCCGACGCCGGAAGACCAGCTGCCGGTTATCCTGCCGGAAGACGTGGTGATGGACGGCATTACCAGCCCTATCAAAGCCGACCCGGAGTGGGCGAAAACCACCGTCAACGGTCAGCCTGCGCTGCGCGAAACCGATACCTTCGACACCTTCATGGAGTCCTCCTGGTACTACGCGCGCTACACCTGCCCGCAGCATACCGACGGCATGCTCGACCCGAACGCCGCGAACTACTGGCTGCCGGTCGATATTTACATCGGTGGTATTGAACATGCCATCATGCACCTGCTCTATTTCCGCTTCTTCCATAAGCTGATGCGCGATGCGGGCCTGGTGAACTCAGACGAGCCGGCGAAGCAGCTGCTGTGTCAGGGTATGGTACTGGCCGACGCGTTTTACTACACCGGCAATAACGGCGAGCGCATCTGGGTGTCACCGAAAGAGGCGATCGTTGAGCGCGACGAGAAAGGCCGCATTATCAAAGCGACCGATCCGGCGGGCCACGAGCTGGTGTATACCGGCATGAGCAAGATGTCGAAGTCGAAAAACAACGGCATCGACCCGCAGGAGATGGTAGAGCGTTACGGCGCGGATACCGTGCGTCTGTTCATGATGTTCGCCTCTCCGGCTGACATGACGCTTGAGTGGCAGGAGTCCGGCGTGGAAGGCGCAAACCGCTTCCTGAAACGCGTCTGGAAACTGGTCTACGAACACACCGCTGCTGGCCCGGTTGCCGCGCTGGATGTGAGCGCCCTGAACGAAGATCAGAAAACGCTGCGTCGTGAAGTTCACAAGACCATCGCGAAAGTGACCGATGATATCGGTCGTCGTCAGACCTTCAACACCGCGATTGCCGCCATCATGGAGCTGATGAACCGTCTGCTCAAAGCACCGCAGGAGAGCGAGCAGGATCGCGCGCTGATGAACGAAGCGCTGCTGGCCGTGGTGCGCATGCTGTATCCGTTCACGCCGCACGTTTGCTTCACCCTCTGGCAGGAACTGAACGGCGAAGGCGATGTGGACAACGCGCCGTGGCCGCAGGCGGACGAAAGCGCGATGGTGGAAGACACCACGCTGGTGGTAGTACAGGTTAACGGTAAAGTGCGTGGCAAAATCACCGTTGCGGCAGATGCCACTGAAGAACAGGTTCGTGAACGCGCAGGCCAGGAGCATCTGGTTGCGAAATATCTCGACGGCGTTACCGTGCGTAAAGTGATTTACGTACCGGGCAAACTGCTTAACCTGGTCGTAGGCTAAGCGCAGGAGGAAGTGTGCGATATTTAGTCACTCTGTTACTAAGCCTGGCGGTGCTGGTCACCGCCGGATGTGGATGGCACCTGCGCAGCACCACCGCGGTGCCGCCAGAAATGAAAACCATGATCTTCGATACGGGCGATCCGAACGGTCCGCTGGCGCGCGCTATTCGTGAACAGCTGCGGCTGAACGGCGTGACGCTGGTCGAGAAAAACACGCTGCGTCAGGATATTCCGTCGCTGCGTATCGGCGGTGCGTCGATTGCGAAAGATACCGCGTCGGTGTTCCAGAACGGGCGTACCGCGGAGTATCAGATGATCATGACCGTCTCCGGTCAGGTACTGATTCCGGGTCACGACATCTATCCGATCAGCACCAAGGTGTACCGTTCGTTCTTCGATAACCCGCAGACTGCGCTGGCGAAAGACTCCGAGCAGGCGCTGATTATCCAGGAAATGTACGACAAAGCCGCAGAGCAGCTGATTCGTAAGCTGATGAGCGTACACGCTCAGGACGTGGCGGCCTCGCAAGGGCAGGACGCACCTGCACCTGCGCTGACCACGCCGGAAAACAGCAATCGCGTTTCCACCACGCTCACCCCGCAATGATTCGTCTCTATCCTGAACAACTTCAGGCGCAGCTCAATGAAGGGCTGCGCCTGGCGTATCTTCTGCTCGGCAACGATCCGCTGCTGTTGCAGGAGAGTCAGGATGCCGTGCGCCGCAGCGCAGCCGCTGCGGGTTTCGACGAACATCACACCGTCTCTGTCGATGCCAGTACCGACTGGCAACAGATCTTCTCGCTCTGCCAGGAGATGAGCCTGTTTGCCAGTCGGCAAACGCTGCTCCTGCTGCTGCCGGAAAACGGGCCTAACGCCGCCATCAACGAGCAGCTTGCTACGCTGGTCACGCTGCTGCATGACGATCTGCTGCTGATTGTGCGCGGTGGCAAACTCACCAAAGCGCAGGAAAACGCCGCCTGGATCACCGCCCTCGCCCCACGCGCGGTCCAGGTAATCTGTCAGACGCCCGAGCACGCCCAGCTTCCGCGCTGGGTAGCTACCCGGGCAAAGCAGATGAAACTGACGCTTGATGACGCCGCCAATCAGCTGCTGTGCTACTGCTATGAAGGCAATCTGCTGGCGCTGGCGCAGGCGCTGGAGCGGCTCGCGCTGCTCTGGCCGGATGGCAAACTGACGCTGCCGCGGGTTGAAGAGGCGGTGAACGATGCCGCGCATTTCACGCCGTTCCACTGGGTTGATGCCCTGCTGGCGGGCAAGAGCAAACGCGCCATGCACGTGCTCCATCAGCTACGCATGGAAGGCAGCGAGCCGGTGATCCTGCTGCGCACGCTGCAACGTGAACTGCTTTTACTGGTGAATTTGCAGCGCGCATCGGCCCATACGCCGCTGCGTGCGCTGTTTGATAAACAACGCGTCTGGCAGAATCGTCGCCCGTTGATTACCGATGCGCTCGCCCGTCTGTCGTCCCACCAGTTAAGCTGCGCGGTGCATCAGCTGTGCCAGATTGAGCTGACGCTGAAAAAAGATTACGGGCAGTCGGTGTGGTCGGAACTGGAGGCGCTGTCGCTGCTGCTGTGCCATAAGTCACTGGCCGCACTGTTCGAGGCTTCCTGATATGGGGCTTCACGCGCTGTTCGGCGGCACTTTCGACCCGATACACCTGGGGCATCTGGCGGTGGTCGAGGCGCTGGCGCAGCAGATTGCGCTTGAGCGCGTCATTATTATGCCGAACAACGTCCCGCCGCATCGCCCCCAGCCCGAAGCCAGCAGCGCCCAGCGCAAAGCGATGGTCGAGCTGGCAATTGCCGGCAATCCGCTGTTTGGTCTTGACGATCGCGAACTGCGACGCGATACCCCCTCCTATACGGCGACGACGCTCGCCCAGTGGCGCCAGGAGCACGGCTATCAGCAGCCGCTGGGTTTTATCATTGGTCAGGATTCGCTGCTCACCCTGCCCACCTGGCATCAGGCCGATACGCTGCTCAACCAGTGCCATATTCTGGTCTGCCGCCGCCCCGGTTATCCGGTTAAGATGGCAAGCGAGGCGCACCAGCGCTGGCTTGAATCTCACCTTGCCAACGATGTCAGCCGCCTGCACAACGAACCGGCCGGCTGCATCTGGCTGGCCGATACGCCGCTGTTCGATATCTCCGCCACGGCCATTCGTCAGCGCCTGCGCCAGGGCCGCACCTGCGCCGATCTACTGCCTGCCGCCGTGGAGCGCTACATCCGCGAGCAGGGGCTTTATCGCCACGCGCCCGACGAGACGTAACGCCGCGCAGCGGGGTTAACGCCGATAATCGTGTTGAAACATTGACAGGGTTCACCAGGCTGATATTCTCCGCAGCCAGAATTTAGTCGCTGGCTATGCGCGCTTTTAGAAATTGTTTTACAAAAATGGCGATGCAAAGCTATGTCAGCGGTGGGATGATAGCCCACTTGATTTCAGGCAGGTCTGGGGTGTAGCGCCCGTCAGGTCTGCGGTGCGCCGCAGGGTGCCATCATTAACGTAACGCTCCCAGGGGGAACACACTTGCAGGGTAAAGCACTTAAAGATTTCGTTATCGACAAAATCGACGATCTGAAAGGTCAGGATATTGTCGCGCTGGATGTTCAGGGCAAGTCGAGCATCACCGACTGCATGATCATCTGCACCGGTACCTCTACACGCCACGTCGTCTCCATCGCCGATCACGTCGTGCAGGAATCCCGCGCTGCCGGCCTGATGCCGCTTGGCGTTGAAGGCGAAAACGCCGCCGACTGGGTCGTGGTCGATCTCGGCGATGTGATGGTCCACGTCATGCAGGAAGAGAGCCGTCGTCTGTATGAACTGGAAAAACTCTGGAGCTGATGCGTGAAGCTTCAACTGGTCGCCGTCGGCACCAAAATGCCCGACTGGGTGCAGACCGGATTTAGCGAGTATCTACGCCGTTTCCCGAAGGACATGCCGTTCGAACTGGTAGAAATCCCTGCTGGAAAACGCGGCAAAAATGCCGATATTAAGCGTATCCTCGAAAAAGAGGGTGAGCTGATGCTGGCCGCAGCCGGGAAAAACCGTATTGTCACGCTCGATATCCCCGGCAAGCCCTGGGATACGCCCCAGCTGGCAACGGAACTGGAACGCTGGAAGCTGGATGGCCGCGATGTCAGCCTGCTCATCGGCGGCCCGGAGGGGCTTTCCCCCGCCTGTAAAGCCGCGGCTGAACAGAGCTGGTCGCTCTCGGCGCTGACCCTGCCCCATCCGCTGGTCAGGGTGCTGGTAGCCGAAAGCCTGTATCGTGCATGGAGCATTACCACTAACCACCCTTATCATCGTGAATAAACGCGATCAGGTAGATTAAGCTGCGGATGAAATTACAGAATTCTTTTCGCGATTATTCGGCAGAGTCCGCACTGTTTGTGCGCAGGGCTCTGGTCGCTTTCGTCGGCATTCTGCTGCTTACCGGCGTTCTGGTAGCCAACCTCTATACCGTACAGATCGTACGTTTTAACGACTATCAGACCCGCTCCAACGAAAACCGTATCAAGCTGGTGCCGATCCCTCCCAGCCGCGGCATCATTTACGATCGAAACGGCATCCCGCTGGCGCTCAACCGCACCATCTATCAGGTAGAGATGATGCCGGAGAAGGTCGACAACGTGCAGCAGACCCTGGAGTCGCTGCGTGATGTGGTCGATCTGACCGACGATGACATCGCCGCCTTTAAAAAAGAGCGCGCCCGTTCGCACCGCTTTACCTCAATTCCGGTCAAAACCAACCTCACGGAAGTGCAGGTGGCGCGTTTTGCCGTTAATCAGTACCGTTTCCCCGGTGTTGAAGTGAAGGGCTACAAACGCCGCTTCTACCCTTACGGCTCGGCCCTCACCCACGTTATCGGCTACGTCTCTAAAATTAACGATAAAGACGTCGAACGCCTGGATAAAGACGGCAAGCTGGCAAACTATGCGGCGACGCACGATATCGGTAAGCTCGGTATCGAGCGCTACTACGAAGACGCGCTGCACGGCCAGACCGGCTATGAAGAAGTTGAAGTCAACAACCGCGGCCGCGTTATCCGTCAGCTTAAGGAAGTGTCGCCTCAGGCCGGGCACGACATCTATCTGACGATCGATCTCAAGCTGCAAACCTATATTGAAACCCTGCTTGAAGGCAGCCGCGCCGCGGTCGTGGTAAGCGATCCGCGTACCGGTGGCATTCTGGCGCTGGTCTCCACGCCAAGCTATAACCCGAACCTGTTCGTCGACGGCATCTCCAGCAAGGATTACTCCGGTCTGCTCAACGACCCGAATACGCCGCTGGTGAACCGTGCCACCCAGGGTGTCTACCCGCCGGCTTCCACCGTGAAGCCCTATGTCGCCGTCTCCGCGCTCAGTGCCGGGGTGATCAACCGCAACACCTCGCTGTTCGACCCCGGCTGGTGGCAGCTTCCGGGCAGCGAAAAACGCTACCGCGACTGGAAAAAATGGGGCCACGGTCGTCTGAACGTCACCAAATCCCTGGAGGAGTCGGCGGATACCTTCTTCTATCAGGTGGCTTACGATATGGGCATCGACCGCCTGTCAGAGTGGATGAGCAAGTTCGGCTACGGCCACTTCACCGGCATCGATCTGGCCGAAGAGCGCTCTGGCAACATGCCGACCCGCGAGTGGAAGCTCAAACGCTTTAAAAAACCCTGGTATCAGGGTGACACCATCCCGGTAGGCATCGGCCAGGGCTACTGGACCGCAACGCCGCTGCAGATGAACAAAGCGATGATGATCCTGATTAACGATGGGGTGGTCAAAGTCCCTCACCTGCTGATGAGCACCGCCGTGAACGGCAAGCAGCAGCTGTGGAAGCAGCCCGAGCAGCCGCCGGTAGGCGATATTCATTCCGGCTACTGGGAGATCGCCAAAGACGGTATGTATGGCGTTGCCAACCGCGCAAACGGCACCGGCCATAAGTACTTTGCCAATGCCCCTTACAAAGTGGCGGCGAAGTCCGGTACGGCGCAGGTGTTTGGTCTGAAAGCCAACGAAACCTATAACGCCCATAAAATTGCCGAACGTCTGCGCGACCATAAGCTGATGACCGCCTTTGCCCCCTACGATAAACCGCAGGTGGCGGTGGCGATGATCCTTGAAAACGGCGGTGCCGGCCCGGCGGTCGGCACGATCATGCGCCAGATCCTTGACCATATTATGCTCGGCGACAACAACACCGACCTGCCTGTTGAGGCACCTGCGCAGGCAGGCGCTGAGGACCAGTGACAATGACCGATAACCCGAATAAAAAGTCGTTCTGGGACAAAATCCATCTCGACCCCACGTTTCTGCTGATCATTCTGGCGCTGCTCGCCTATAGCGCGATGGTGATCTGGAGCGCCAGCGGCCAGGATATCGACATGACCGAACGTAAAATCGGTCAGATCCTGATGGGGCTGGTGGTGATGGTGGTGATGGCACAGATCCCGCCGCGCGTCTACGAAGGCTGGGCACCCTATCTCTATATCATCTGCGTTATCCTGCTGATTGCGGTGGATGCGTTCGGGGCTATCTCCAAAGGTGCCCAGCGCTGGCTCGATCTCGGCATCGTGCGTTTCCAGCCGTCGGAGATTGCCAAAATCGCCGTGCCGCTGATGGTGGCACGCTTTATTAACCGCGATGTCTGCCCTCCCAGCCTGAAGAATACCGCTATCGCGCTGGTGCTGATTTTCATGCCCACGCTGCTGGTAGCCGCCCAGCCCGATCTCGGCACCTCGATTCTGGTGGCGCTCTCCGGCCTGTTTGTGCTGTTCCTGTCTGGCCTGAGCTGGCGTCTGATCGCCATTGCCGCACTGCTGGTGGCGGCCTTTATCCCTATCCTTTGGTTCTTCCTGATGCACGATTACCAGCGTCAGCGCGTAATGATGCTGCTGGATCCGGAAAGCGATCCGCTGGGAGCGGGCTATCATATTATTCAGTCCAAAATTGCGATTGGCTCCGGCGGGCTGAGCGGTAAAGGCTGGCTGCACGGTACCCAGTCGCAGCTTGAGTTTCTGCCCGAACGCCACACCGACTTTATCTTTGCGGTACTGGCGGAGGAGTTAGGGCTGATTGGCGTCCTGGTACTGCTGGCGCTCTATCTCCTGCTTATCATGCGCGGTCTGTGGATCGCGGCTCACGCCCAGACCACCTTCGGGCGCGTCATGGCCGGCGGGCTGATGCTGATTTTGTTTGTCTATGTGTTTGTGAATATCGGGATGGTGAGCGGTATCTTACCGGTGGTTGGCGTACCGCTACCGCTGGTCAGCTACGGGGGCTCGGCCCTGATCGTGCTTATGGCGGGGTTTGGCATCGTAATGTCGATGCATACCCACAGGAAAATGCTCTCTAAAAGCGTATAAGAGGTGTGCAATGCGTAAGCAGTGGCTTGGTGTCTGCATCGCGGCGGGGTTACTCTCCGCCTGTACCGGGAATGACGTTGGACAACCTCAGCAGCAAGCGGCCCCGCAGCCTGCGGTGTGTAATGGCCCGATCGTAGAAATCAGCGGCGCGGAACCGCGCTATGAGCCACCGATCGCGGCGGCAAACCAGGATTATCAGCGAGACGGTAAAAATTACCGCATCGTGCAGGATATGTCGCGCTTCTCCCAGGCGGGACTGGCGGCAATCTATGATGCCGAACCAGGCAGCAATCAGACCGCTTCCGGTGAGCCGTTTGACCCTATGCAGCTCACCGCAGCGCATCCGACCCTGCCAATCCCGAGCTACGCGCGCATAACCAACCTCGCCAACGGCCGGATGATTGTGGTGCGCATTAACGACCGTGGCCCGTACGGGAACGATCGCGTGATCTCCCTTTCGCGCGCCGCTGCCGATCGGCTTAATACCTCGAATAACACCAAAGTGCGTATCGACCCGATTATCGTGGCCCAGGACGGTTCGCTCTCCGGCCCCGGTATGGCGTGCACCACCGTGGCGAAGCAGACCTATGCTCTGCCGGCACGCCCCGATCTGAGCGGCGGCATGGGCAGCGTCTCGTCTGCGCCGCAGCCACAGCCCGTCGCCAGCGAAAGCGACGTGCGCCCGATTAACAACGATACCCTGCAAAGCGAAGATACCCTGGGTGCGCCGGTCAAAAGCGGCGGCTTCCTGGGTGCACCGGCACCGCTGACCGCCGGCGTGCTGGAAAGCGATACGCCGTCTCAGCCGACCGCCAGCGCGCCGGTTCAGACGCCAACCCCGGTCTCCGCTCCGGCGACGGCAGCGGGCACGCCGAACGCGCCGGTCACCGCACCGGGTACCACGCAGGGTACGGTGGCTTCCAGCGCGCCTGCGGCCAGCGCCGCGCCAGCCGCCGCCTCACAGGGTTACATGCTGCAGGTGGGTGCCGTCAGCGATGGCGCACGCGCGCAGCAGTTCCTACAGAAGCTGACGCAGCAGTATGGCGTGCCGGGCAAGGTGAACCAGAACGGCGCGGTTTACCGCATTCAGCTTGGGCCGTTCAGCAGCCGCAACGAGGCCGCGGCTATTCAGCAACGCTTGCTTAGCGAGGCGCAGCAGCAGTCCTTCATCACCGCTGCAGCCCAGTAAAACCGGTCATCCGACTTTGTCAGTTTGTGTAAAGCACCGTAACAAACTCACGTGCAAAGTCGGATGCCAGCCCGTAAGGCTTTTGCTATAGTGAAGCACTTTTTTAATTCCATCACGGATGTCGCTGTACAGACCATGAAGACCACTTTCTCAGCTCATTTTGTTACGCGCCTCGCGCTCGCCACGGCACTCTCCGTTTCGGCACTCTCCGCTGCTCACGCAGACGACCTGAACATTAAAACGATGATCCCGGGCGTACCGCAGATCGATGCCGAAGCCTATATCCTGATCGACTACAACTCTGGCAAAGTGCTGGCCGAGCAGAATGCCGACCAGCGTCGCGATCCGGCCAGCCTGACAAAAATGATGACCAGCTACGTAATTGGTCAGGCGATGAAAGCGGGCAAATTCAAAGAGTCCGATCTGGTGACCATCGGTCAGGACGCCTGGGCGACCGGTAACCCGGTCTTCAAAGGCTCCTCCCTGATGTTCCTGAAGCCGGGCATGCAGGTGCCGGTATCGCAGCTGATCCGCGGTATCAACCTGCAATCCGGTAACGATGCGTGCGTGGCGATGGCCGACTTTGTTGCCGGCAGCCAGGATGCGTTCGTCGGTCTGATGAACAGCTACGTCAGCGCGCTCGGCCTGAAGAACACTCACTTCCAGACTGTGCACGGTCTGGATGCCGATGGGCAGTACATCTCCGCGCGCGATATCGCGCTGATTGGCCAGGCGCTGATCCGCGATGTGCCGGCGGAATACGTGATTTACCGTGAGAAAGAGTTCACCTTCAACGGCATCCGCCAGACCAACCGTAACGGTCTGCTGTGGGACAACAGCCTGAACGTGGACGGCATCAAAACCGGTCACACCGAGAAAGCGGGCTACAACATTGTGGCCTCAGCAACCGAAGGCCAGATGCGTCTCGTTTCTGCCGTGCTGGGCGGCCGTACCTTTAAGGGCCGTGAAGCCGAAAGCAAAAAGCTGCTGACCTGGGGCTTCCGCTTCTTCGAAACCGTGAATCCGCTCAAGGCAGGCAAAGAGTTCGCCTCTGAACCGGCATGGTTCGGCGACAGCGATCGCGCCTCGCTCGGGGTTGATAAAGATCTCTACCTGACCATCCCGCGCGGCCGTCTGAAGGATCTGAAAGCCAGCTACGTGCTGAACACGCCGGAACTGCATGCCCCGCTGCAGAAGAACCAGGTTGTCGGCACCATCAACTTCCAGCTTGATGGTAAAACCATTGAGCAGCGTCCGCTGGTGGTGCTGGAGCAGATTGAAGAGGGTAACTTCTTTGGTCGCCTCATTGATTACATCAAGCTGATGTTCCACCACTGGTTTGGTTAAAATCGACACGCTTGAAAGTGTGATTTTTATCCCCATATACTAAGCATCTCTTTTTTACTCCCGCTTCTGGCGGGAGTTGTTATTTTTTACGCACTACCGGAGCTGACATGAAAACCAAACTGAATGAACTGCTGGAATTCCCTACCCCCTTTACCTACAAAGTAATGGGTCTGGCGAAACCTGAGCTGGTCGATATGGTGGTGGAAGTGGTGCAGCGCCATGCGCCGGGAGACTATACCCCGCAGGTAAAACCGAGCAGCAAAGGAAACTACCACTCTGTCTCGATCACCATTACCGCGACGCATATCGAACAGGTTGAAACCCTGTACGAAGAGCTGGGAAATATCGACATCGTTCGTATGGTGCTCTGATCCACCCGCCCGGCGCAAGCCGGGTACTGCCCCGCCCCGCTGTGTTATACTCCCCGCACCCTTTCTGCTCCCCGGAGATGCTGTTTTGCTTCAGGACAAGATTCTGATCCGCCACCTCGGTCTGCAACCTTACGAACCGGTATCGCAGGCTATGCATGATTTTACCGATACCCGCGATGAGCAGACCGCCGATGAAATCTGGCTGGTTGAGCACTACCCGGTCTTCACCCAGGGTCAGGCCGGTAAAGCCGAACACGTGCTGGCCGCCGGTGACATTCCCGTGGTGCAGAGCGACCGCGGCGGACAGGTGACCTACCATGGCCCTGGTCAGCAGGTGATGTATGTGCTGCTCAATCTTAAACGCCGCCGTCTTGGTGTGCGCGAGCTGGTCACGGTACTGGAAAATACCGTGGTGAATACCCTCGCCGAGTGGGGAATAGACGCCTATGCGCGTGCCGATGCGCCGGGGGTGTACGTCAACGGGCAAAAGATTTGCTCACTTGGGCTACGCATTCGCAAAGGGTGTTCGTTCCATGGCCTGGCGCTGAATATCGCCATGGACCTGTCGCCGTTCCAGCGCATCAACCCCTGCGGCTATGCCGGTATGCAGATGGTGCAGGTAAGCGATTTGCACCCTGATGCTACCGTCGACAGCGTCCAGCCGCTGCTGGTGCAGCATTTCCTGGCCCTGCTGAATAATCCACCAGTTGAAAATATCAAATAAGAATATATTTTAACCGCCAGCCCGTTGCACAGCGGGCGTCTCCCAGGATTTAACATTGCTCCTTTACATTGACGGCTGAATTATATATTTTCGTTGCGGTCCCAAAGGCAAATATCTTATTGACAGTAATTTACCGTTGATGGGCTTTACATTAGGCATATTCTTAATGCCTGTTCAGAGTACTACCACTCTGCTATTTCTATAAATAATCGCTACGCGCCGTTTTTTTTGTCGAAATAAACAACAACTACAATAAAAATACCAAAAGTAAACTATTATTCATAGAGTGAATATATCTGGAGACCAGGCGTGGAATATAAGGGCACCTCTGAACATATGATTTCACCGCAGGACGATGAAAGAAAACGTGAGATATTCAGGACGTTGCGTAATATCGATCTCAATCTGCTGACCATTTTCGAAGCCGTTTACGTCCATAAAGGCATTGTAAACGCTGCGAAAATTCTTAATTTGACGCCCTCCGCCATTAGCCAGTCTATCCAGAAATTACGTCTTATATTTCCCGATCCTTTATTCATCCGTAAAGGCCAGGGGGTAACGCCGACGGCATACGCCACGCATTTACACGAATATATTAGCCAGGGGCTGGAATCGATTCTCGGCGCGCTGGACTTTCATGGCTCACATAACAAACAGCGCACCATTACCATTGCGACATCGCCTTCGGTGGGCGCGCAGGTCATTCCATTACTTTACAGCGCGATTCAAAAAGCCAATCCCCATTTGCTGATCCGCAATGTGGCCATTACCGATACCGAAACCCAGCTTAGCCAGTTTCAGACCGACCTGGTTGTCGATGGCTCCACCTATACCTCGCGCACCATCGGCAGCCATCTGCTTTTTAGCGATCGTCTGGTGATGGTGTGCCGCGAAGGTCATCCGTGCAGCCAGTCCTCCGTGTCGCTGGAGCAGCTTCAGGAGCATGAACAGGCGCTGATCACCCTGCAGAATGATTCGGTAAACGAAATACGTAAGCGCCTGAATCACCTGTTCCCCAACTTGCAGGTGGCGTTCAGCAGCTACAACATGGTGACTATTGCCGCGATGATCAGCAGCTGCGATCTGATTGGCATTATGCCAGCGCGTCTGTTCGAGATGTTCAAAGAGAGCTGGCGTCTGCGCGAAATTGACACCTCGCTGTTCAGCGATGATCGGCTTGATACCACGCTGCACTACAACAAGCTGAGCCTGCGCGACCCCATGATGCAAAGCGTCATTGAAACCGTGCAGCGCGCCTTTCCCGCGAAGGGGCGTTAACCGACCCGCGCTCACAACGTAACAACTGCTTTACAATTCTTTTTCCATTTCGTGCCACCCCGTGCTGCTTTCAGGGGGGCATCGATGGTATACTGCCGGGCGTTGTTTCAAAAATAGTTGATAAATAAAAAATTCGCTTGAACTGAAACGCTTTCCTTCGATATCCGCAACTGGAACACGCACGCTATGAGTAAACCCATTGTGATGGAACGCGGTGTTAAATACCGCGACGCCGATAAAATGGCCCTTATCCCGGTTAAAAACGTGGTGACGGAGCGCGAGGCCCTGTTAAGAAAACCGGAATGGATGAAAATCAAACTTCCGGCCGACTCGTCCCGCATCCAGGGAATCAAAGCGGCGATGCGCAAGAATGGCCTGCACTCGGTGTGCGAAGAGGCCTCTTGCCCGAACCTTGCGGAGTGTTTCAACCACGGTACGGCAACCTTCATGATCCTCGGCGCGATCTGCACCCGCCGCTGCCCGTTCTGTGATGTGGCACATGGCCGCCCTGTTGCGCCTGACGCCAACGAACCCCTTAAGCTTGCGCAGACCATTTCCGATATGGGGCTTCGCTACGTCGTGGTCACCTCGGTTGACCGTGACGATCTGCGCGACGGCGGTGCCCAGCACTTTGCTGACTGCATCAGCGCCATTCGCGACAAAAACCCGACCATCAAAATCGAGACGCTGGTACCGGATTTTCGTGGCCGCATGGACAAGGCGCTGGATATCCTCACCGCCACGCCGCCGGATGTGTTCAACCACAACCTGGAAAACGTGCCGCGTCTGTATCGTCAGGTGCGTCCCGGTGCCGATTACGCCTGGTCCCTGAAGCTGCTGGAGCGCTTTAAAGAAGCCCATCCAGAGCTGCCAACCAAATCTGGCCTGATGGTCGGTCTGGGTGAGACCAATGCGGAAATAATTGAGGTTATGCGCGATCTGCGTCGTCACGGCGTGACCATGCTGACGCTGGGTCAGTACCTGCAGCCAAGCCGCCATCACCTGCCGGTACAGCGCTATGTCAGCCCGGACGAGTTTGAAGAGATGAAAGCGGAAGCGCTGGCGATGGGCTTTACCCACGCGGCCTGTGGTCCGTTTGTTCGCTCCTCCTACCATGCTGATCTGCAGGCAAAAGGGATGGAAGTGAAGTAAGTCTGTTACGTCAGGTAACACATCTGCGTACAGCAATAAAAAAACCGGCCTGAGTGCCGGTTTTTTTATCTCTGCCTTCTGGCGCAGTTACTCTTTGTGAGAGAGTCTGTCAGCCGGAGCGGCAGCGTCTGATGCGCTTTTTGCGGTCGCGTCATCGTCGTTCATCGCTTTTTTGAAGCCTTTAATTGCCGCCCCAAGATCGCCGCCGAGCGTGCGCAGTTTCTTGGTACCAAACAACAAGACAACCAGTGCTGCTACCACCAGCAGTTTGGTAATACTAATCTCACCCATAAATACCTTCTCTAGAAAACAGGCTGCGAACTTCGCGGCTCAGTACCCCTGTATTTAACGGGGTTCCTGGCCCGACACACAATAGCAAGCTGTAACAAGATGAATCAAGCGTTGATTAAAAAAACATCACCGCAGCTGCGGGTCAGCGAAACGCCGGTTTGCCAGCACCGGTAGCCGCGCGCGCACCTCTGCCACCCGTTCTTCGCTGATGTCAGCATAAAAGAGCGCGGGGGTTTCCGCCGCCGATGCCACCGTCACGCCAAGCGGGTCCACGACCCGGCTCTGGCCGATATTGCGCGTGCCGCACTCTCCGCTGGCGATGACCCAGCAGGTGGTGTCCAGCGCACGTGCGGTCAGCAGCGTCTGCCAGTGGTGCTCTTTCAGCGGTCCGCGGACCCAGGCGGCGGGCAGCACCAGCACCTCCGCCCCGTTTAACGCATGGGCCAGCGCCAGTTCGGGAAAGCGCACGTCATAGCAGGTCATCAACCCTACCCGCATTCCCGCCACCTCGATCAGCGGTGGGATCTGGTGGCCGGCATCAACCAGACGCGACTCCTGCATTGCAAACGCGTCGTACAGATGCAATTTTTCATAGCGCGCGATAATCTCGCCGTTGCGCAGGGCAAACAGCGTATTGGCTGCCCTCCCCGGCTGCGTGGGCACATGCAGCGTCAGCACCGTTGTCAGCGTGTTTCCGGCGCTTTGACGCAGTAGCGTAGCAAGGTACTCGCCGTCCACGTCCTGAGCGGATTTGACGCTCAGATCCGGGTCGCCGTCGTCGCGTGCCAGCAGCGCTTCAGGCAGAACCAGCAGATCGGCATCGGCCTTCGCCGCGTTGGTCATAAAATCCACGCAGGTTTGCGCATTGGCCCGCGCATCCGGCGTTACCGCGAACTGCCCCACTGCAACTTTCATCGTCAGCTCCCGCATAATGGCTTTAGCCTGAGTATACCTGATAGCCAGCCCGCCAACAGACGCGCTACACTGCGCTTTTGATGGCAAAAGGCGAGACTGACGGTGAATCTGCTGCTGGCGGTGTTTATTGGGGGTGGGCTGGGCAGCGTCGCGCGCTGGGCCCTGAGTCTGCGGTTCAACGCGGTGCATCACGCTATTCCGCTCGGTACGCTGACGGCGAACCTGGTGGGTGCCTTTATTATTGGTGCCGGGCTGGCGTGGTTCAACCGTATGCCACAACTGGACCCTATGTGGAAGCTGCTTATCACAACCGGCTTATGCGGCGGTTTAACCACCTTCTCGACGTTTTCCGCTGAGGTGGTGTTTCTGTTGCAGGACGGGCGCTACGCCTGGGCGGGGCTGAATGTTGCCCTGAATCTCGCCGGGTCATTTATCATGACGGCATTCGCGTTCTGGCTGGTAAACAGTCTGGCGTCGTCGTAGGCGTCTTCATCTTGCCTTAATCTTACTCTGCGACGCTTGGGCTATTTTCAGGCGGAGGGTGTGGCGATGAGAGAGAAGATGATCAACATGGGCGCGCTGACGTTCAGTGTGCTGATGACGGCGGCGTTTCTGAAGCTCTATCTTTTTTACTGATGGGGTAAAAATAGGACAAAAAAAACCCGCTCAGTGAGCGGGTTTTTGAAACTTGC
Source organism: Siccibacter turicensis LMG 23730 (assembly GCF_000463155.2). Lineage (GTDB taxonomy): Bacteria > Pseudomonadota > Gammaproteobacteria > Enterobacterales > Enterobacteriaceae > Siccibacter > Siccibacter turicensis. Next base: position 841,331 of record NZ_AWFZ01000028.1, read on the forward strand.
GCTTCGTAAGCTTAGATAGGCATTACGTTAGCAGCTGAAGGGCCTTTGGCACCGTTAGTGATTTCGAACTCTACACGCTGACCTTCAGCGAGAGTTTTGAAACCATTGCTCTGGATCGCAGAGAAGTGTACGAACACGTCTTTGCTGCCATCTTCCGGAGTAATGAAACCGAATCCTTTGGACTCATTAAACCACTTAACGTTACCTTTAATCTTAGACATCTATATTACCTTTACATGAAAATGGACACAAATGCTGTGTCGGACATCAGTACACCAATTGTGGCGGCTTTTGTCCAGTGGAGATTTGCGAAATAGTGATAAAAGTCTCGTTCCTGAAAAGCCGCTCCGCCTTTTCCCCTTAATTTCTAAGGGATATATCCTAAGTGCCCGATTTTCCGTTTACATTTCTTTTAAAACTGGAAGCGAAACCACGCGAAGTAAACGTTACCGTTGTTGTATGTGCCGGGAATATAGGTCATCTGGAACGTTGCCGGGCCGTAACCTACTGACGCCAGCGGCAGCACTGCCGGCACCGGAATGTAGTTCCAGTTATCGCGTGCCGTTACCCCGGCGGTGTACCCCAGACCCAGATGGAAGTTCTCATCCGCCAGCGGTCGCCAGGTCTTTTCCCAGCCGTATCCGGCAAAGGGTTCCCATTTGTTGTAGGAGTCTTTGAACGCCATCACGTACAGGCCGTGCCAGTTCCCTTTCTCATCCCAACGCGACTGCCCGATACCGGCGCCCCATGGACGCTCGTTATAGCGATCGGTTTTGTCTTTGTCATAGGCGAAACGGGCGTGCCAGGTGATGGCAGGCACGTAGAGATCGTAGTGCTGCGGGGCATCCCAGGTCTGTGCGACGTTATCGGTGAAGGTGTCAAACCAGCCTTTTATCGTACTGCCACTTTCGATTGCGGCCTGAGCCAGAGGAGTGCAGGTCAGCAGAGTTAAAAATAATACCAGGTGTTTATAAGAGTTCACGCGTTACATACCATTCAAAAAATATCGATACAGCGTAACGGAGAGTACCTTAATGAAAGCCTAACCAGTATTCAGTTAAGTCTCAAACAGCCGGATATTCGCGCTTTATTAACACCTGGTTTTCACGAGGATAATAAGCTCTTTACTCACCATATAATAACCCTGGCAATATTCTCGCCCGCCGCCTGCCCGAAGCGTGACAGGCCTGCTGGTTGTCACTGGCCGCGCGTGGCGCGGCTTACAGGCCTGTCACCTGCGCCGTGAGATAAAAAAATAAATAGTCTCCCGCCCCGCACAGCGCGGCCGCCCATTGCCATTACAAGGACGCAGAATAGCGGCGTGACAATTAACGTCGCAGGCGATAAAAGCAGACCTCTGATGAGACGTGTTGATATCGAAAACGCACGGGTTATTCAACCTTCGTTAAAGGTTATGTGCTTTAATAGCCCCCGGAAATGAGCGGGATAACACATCAGGATGAAAAATGAATAAGATCGGGTATGGTATTTTGTGCGTCCTGGCGACGTGTGCTGCCTCGCTTGCGCAGGCACAGCCGCTGGTGGCGACCCGCTATGCCGACTTCGATCGCTACGTTCTCGCCCTCTCCTGGCAGACCGGCTTCTGCCAGAGTCTGCACGCGGAAAAGCGCTCTGAGCCTGATGAGTGCCGTCTGCAAAAAGAGCAGCCCGACAAAACCCATTTTCTGACGGTGCATGGCCTGTGGCCTTCACTGCCCAAATCCGTGGCGGCCCGTGGCGTGGATGAGCGTCGCTGGATCCGCTACGGCTGCGCCTCACGCCCGATTCCGAACGCCCCGGAAGTGCGCGCGTCCCGCAAATGCGATGCGGAAGAGACGGGCCTGTCGCTGGAGATGGCGGCCAAACTCAGCGACGTGATGCCCGGCGCCGGGGGCAACTCCTGCCTCGATCGCTACGAATACGCCCGGCACGGGGTGTGCTTTGGCTTCGACCCCGACGCGTGGTTTGGCACCATGGTGCGCATGAACCACGAGGTCAAAGCGAGTCCCGTGGGGACGTTTCTTGCGGCGAACTACGGGAAAACGGTAAGCCGCAGTGAGATGACCGCGGCGGTGGAAAAAGCCTGGGGAAAAAACGCCGCCAAATCGCTGGCGCTGCGCTGTGACGGGAACCCGGCCTGGCTGACAGAAATCCAGTTCACCCTTAAGGCCAGCACCATCAACGCGCCGCTGAGCAAATCCAGCTTCGTGCCGCAGCCGCATCCCGGCAACTGCGGCAGCACCTTCACGCTCGACGCCGTCGGCGTCGACTAATACCGGGCTTTACGCCCGGTTGTTTAGTGGTGGCACTTATAGATGCGCGCTTCCCACGGACGCAGACGATAAGCGTCCTCACCCTCCTCCATGTTAGCCAGCATGCTAATTGCGCCGCGCAGCGACAGCTCTGCCTCCGGCCAGAGCGCGTGCTTGCCCGACAGGTTGCACAGCACCAGGATGCGCTCACCCTGCCAGGTGCGGCTGTAGGCGTAAATCTGCGGATGCGCCGCCAGCAGCAGCGCATATCTGCCGTACACCAGCGCCGTTTCGCGCTTGCGCAGACGAATCATCTCACGGTGGAAATTGAGTACGGAATGGCTATCGTAGAGCTGGCTTTCGACGTTGATCATCTCGTAGTTCGGATTCACCGGCAGCCACGGCTGATGGGTGCTGAACCCGGCATACGGCGAGGCATCCCACTGCATCGGGGTGCGTGAGTTGTCCCGCCCGGTGCGGTTGAGATACGCCAGGATCTCGGTCTCGCTCATCCCCTGCCGCGCCAGCTCCCGGGCCTTGTTATGGGCTGACACATCGTCAAACTCGTCGAGGGAGGTAAACCGCATGTTGGTCATGCCGATCTCCTGGCCCTGGTAGATAAACGGCGTGCCCTGCATCAGAAACCACATCGCCGCGATGCAGGTCGCGCTCTCCCGCCAGTGGCGTTCGGTATCGCCCCAGCGCGACACAATCCGCGTCACGTCGTGGTTTTCGACATAGAGCGCGTTCCAGCCCTTCCCTTCCAGCGCCTCCTGCCAGCCGGTAAAAATGCGCTTAAGCGTCAGCGGGTCGGGCCGCAGCCCGGCCTCCGGCTCCCAGAGCCGCACGTGCTCAAACTGAAACACCATGTTGAGGCGCTGCCGGTGCTCCCCGACCCACTCCTCGGCATGCGCCGCATCGAGGCCGTTCATCTCGCCGACGGTGACAATATCGTACCGGTTAAACACCTCGCGGCAGATATCGTCCACGTAGTCCAGCAAGCCATCGTAGTTAAGATGGCTGACCATCGACGGGGCATACGGCAGCTTGTCCGGGTTCGGCACGTCGGCCAGCGTCGGCTCTTTTTTCATGTGCGCGATGGCATCAATGCGGAAGCCATCGATGCCTTTATCTAGCCACCAGCGCATCATGTCGTACACCGCCTGGCGCATCTGGTGATTTTCCCAGTTGAGATCCGGCTGGCGGCGGCTGAACAGGTGCATGAAATATTGCCCGGTGGCGTCGTCGTACTCCCAGGCCGAGCCGTTGAAGATCGACTCCCAGTTGTTGGGCTCCGCTCCGTTGCGCCCGTCACGCCAGATATACCAGTCGCGTTTCGGGTTATCCCGCGAGGCGCGTGATTCGAGGAACCACGGGTGCTCATCCGAGGTATGGTTCACCACCAGGTCGAGGATCAGCCGCATTCCGCGGGCGTGCACCGCGTCCAGCAGGCGGTCAAAATCCGCCATGGTGCCGAACTCGTCCATAATGGCGTGGTAGTCGCTGATGTCGTAGCCGTTATCGTCGTTCGGCGACCGGTACATCGGGCAGATCCAGATGAGGTCGATGCCCAGCTGCTGCAGGTAATCAAGCTTGCCGGTGATGCCGTTCAGATCCCCGATGCCGTCACCGTTGCTGTCCTTAAAACTGCGCGGATAAATCTGGTAAGCCACGGCTTCTTTCCACCAGCGTTGGCTGTGCGGCGTGGTTATTTCACTCATGCACTACTCCCGTATCAGTAACGCGAACGACTCCCAGGGCTGGAGTTCAAGGCTCACCGCCAGCTGATCGCGCGGTGCGTAGTTGCTGATCAGACACTCCCCGTGCCACGCCTGCAGCGGCTCGGGAATATCCAGCGTCAGATGCTCGCGGCTGACGTTATTGAGCACCAGCAGCGTATCGCCCTCGTAGCGGCGCAGCCAGGCAAACACCTGCGGATGTTCAGCGAAGAGCATCTGATAGTCGCCGTAGACCAGCACCGGGTAGAGCTTGCGCAGCGCCACCAGCTTCTGATAGTGCCAGAGGATGGAGTCCGGCTCGGCCAGCGCCTGGGCGACGTTAATACTGCGGTAGTTGGGGTTTACCGCCATCCACGGCGTGCCGGTGGTGAAGCCCGCGTGCGGGCTGTCGTCCCACTGCACCGGCGAGCGGGCGTTGTCGCGCCCGTTGGCGTGGATACCGGTCATCATCTCGTCGTGAGTAATACCGGCCGCGATCCGCTCCCGGTAGAAATTGAGGCTTTCAATGTCGCGATACTCTTCGATGGTGCTCCAGCGCACGTTGGTCATGCCGATCTCTTCGCCCTGATAGATATAGGGCGTGCCTTTCAGGCAGTGCAGCGCCGTGGCGAGCAGCTTGGCCGAGGCCTCCCGGTACTCGCCTTCGTCGCCAAACTTCGACACCGCACGCGGCAGATCGTGGTTGCTCCAGAACAGCGAGTTCCAGCCCCGGTCGGCCAGCGCGGTCTGCCATTTGTCGATCACCGCCTTAAAGCGCGACAGCTCAAACGGACGGCTGCGCCACTTGCCGTGCTTCTCGTCCCAGGTCTGCTTGATGTGTTCGAACTGGAATACCATCGACAGCTCCTGGCGCTCCGGGTCGCTGTAAAGCAGCGCATCTTCGGGGGTGGCGCTCCAGGTTTCGCCGACGGTGAGCTTATCCCGCGCCCCGTAGGTCGCGCGGTTCATCTGGTGGATCAGCAGGTGCAGGTTTTTCCCCTTCGCCATGATCTGCTTATCGACCTCTTTGCCGATAAGATCGATAACGTCCATACGGAAGCCGCCGATGCCGCGATCCAGCCAGCGGTTCATCATGGCGTGAACCTCCTCCTGCACCCGGGGGTTTTCCCAGTTGAGATCCGGCTGACGCACCGAGAACTGGTGCAGATAGTATTCACCGCTGGCCTCATCAAATGCCCAGCCGCTGCCGCCAAAGTAGGAGCGAAAATCGTTCGGCGGCCCGCCGTCCGGGGCCGGTTTGCGCCAGATATAAAAGTCGCGGTACGGGTTATCTTTCCCCTTGAGGGCTTCCAGGAACCAGGGGTGTTCATCGGAGGTGTGGTTGACCACCAGGTCCATCAGGATATGAATGTCCCGCGCCTTTGCCTCCTCAATAAGCTGCTCCATCTCCGCCATGGTGCCGAACTCGGCGGCGATATCCTCGTAGTCGGAGATGTCATACCCGTTGTCGTCCATCGGCGAGCGGTACACCGGCGAGAGCCAGATAAGATTGATGCCGAGCTGCCTGAGATAGTCGAGCTTGCTGATAATGCCCGCGAGATCGCCGATGCCGTCGCCGTTCGCGTCCATAAAACTGCGGGGGTAGATCTGATACACCACCGCGCTGTGCCACCACTTTCTCTCAAATGCTTTCATCACGCTTCCTTCAGTGCTGGTTGTCCACATTCAGACGCCGTAACGCCCTCCCGGTCCCGTCGAAAAGATAGCCGTGCTCCGGGGCCAGCCGCAGCCCGACGTGCTGCTCCGGTCTGACCTCAAGCCGTGAAGTATGGCGCATCACCAGCGGTTCTGCGCCGTAGCCGCCGTTCACGTAGAGCAGCGTTTCATTCCCCATGTGCTCAACAAACAGCACCTCGCCCTCAACGTCGGCGCCCGCCAGATCCATCACCTCCAGGTGCTCAGGCCGGATGCCGAACTGCACCGCATCACCCGGAGACACCGATTCGCCCTCCACCGCCAGCGTCAGCCGGAAGCCGTTCTCCAGCTCGATTTCGCACTGCGCCGCGTCGCAGGTCACCACGCGCCCCGGCATCAGGTTCATCTTCGGCGAGCCGATAAACTGCGCCACAAACACGTTGGCGGGATGATCGTAAAGTTCCAGCGGGGTGCCGACCTGCTCTATCGCCCCTTTGTTAAGCACCACAATGCGATCGGCCAGCGTCATGGCTTCCACCTGATCGTGGGTGACGTAAAGAATGGTGGCGTTGATGCGCTTGTGCAGGGCGGCAATCTCCATGCGCATCTGCACGCGCAGCGAGGCATCGAGGTTGGAGAGCGGCTCGTCGAACAGAAACAGGCTCGGCTCGCGCACGATGGCGCGGCCAATCGCCACGCGCTGGCGCTGCCCGCCGGAGAGATCCTTCGGCCGCCGGTCGAGCAGACTTTCCAGCTGCAGGATGCGCGCGCTGGCCTGCACCCGCTCGTCGATCTTCTTCTCCGACAGCTTTGCCATCTCCAGCGCAAAGGCCATGTTCTGGTACACCGTCATATGGGGATAGAGCGCATAGGACTGGAACACCATGCCGATGCCGCGCTCGGACGGGGTATCGTCATTCACGCACACGCCGTCGATAAACATCTCGCCGCTGCTGATCTCCTCAAGCCCGGCCACCAGCCGCAGCAGGGTCGACTTGCCGCAGCCCGACGGGCCGACCACCACCACAAACTCGCCGCTGTCGATCTGTAAATCGAGCGGCTTTATCACCTCGGCGTGGGTGCCGAAGCGCTTCTGAACTTTCGCCAGCTGTAGTTGAGCCATTCGTTACCCCTTAATTGCGCCGCTGGTGAGGCCGCTGACAATCCGTTTTTGAAAGATAAGCACCAACACGATTATCGGCAGCGTCACAATCACCGATGCCGCCATAATGCTGCCCCAGGGCAGTTCAAAGCTGGATGCCCCGCTGAACAGGCTGATCGCCACCGGTACCGTGCGCTTCGCGCTGGAAATAATGAACGTGAGCGCAAACATGAACTCGTTCCAGGCACCGATAAACGCCAGCAGGCCGGTGGTCGCCAGCGCCGGGGCCAGCACCGGGGCAAATACCCGGCGAATAATGGTGCCGGTTTTGGCACCGTCGACGATGGCCGCCTCCTCCAGCTCAACCGGAATGGTTTTGATAAAGGTGGTGAGCACCCAGACGGTGAACGGCAGCGAGAAGGTGGTGTAGGAGACAATCAGCGCCCCGAGCGAGTCATACAGCCCCAGAAAACGCACCAGCTCAAACATCCCGGTCAGCACCGCCACCTGGGGAAACATCGACACGCAGAGGATGGTAAACAGCAGGAAACGACGACCGCGGAAGTTAACCCGCGCCAGAGCAAACGCGGCGGTGATGGACACCAGCAAGCACAGCCCTACCGTGATGCCAGCGACCAGAAACGAATTGAGCAGGCTGCGGGCGATGCCGTTATCCATCAGCGCCACCACGTAGTTATCCCAGTGCCAGCCGGTGGGGTACCACACCGGCGTGAACAGCTCCTGGCCGCTGCGCAGCGAACTCAGCACCGCGTAATAGAAGGGAAACAGGCAGAACAGCGAGGCCAGCAGCGCGCCGGTATAGATAACCACCCGGCCACCGATGTTGCGTTGCTTACGGGAAAGCTTCATGCGTTATCCTCCTTTGCGTTCAGCCGCGCTACGCGAATAAACACCGCCGCAATACCGGCCACCATCATGAATACCAGCACCGAGGCGGCCGACCCCATGCCCATGTCCTGATAGGAGACGATCTGCTCCCGGGCGTAGCCGGAGATCGACATCGTTGCCTCGCTGTTAGAGGTCAGGACGTAGATCAGGTCGAAGACGCGCATCGCATCCATGATGCGGAAGATCAGGGCGACCACCAGCGCCGGCATGATCAGCGGTAGCGTAATGCGCCTGAAGCGCTGCCAGGCGCTGGCGCCGTCGACCCGCGCCGCTTCGTAGAGATCGCCGGGAATGAGCTGCAGCGCCGCCAGCAGCATCAGCGCCATAAACGGCGTGGTTTTCCAGACGTCGGCGATTACCACCGCCCACATGGAGAGCGACGGCTCGGCGATCCAGGCAAGGTGCGACGGCAGCCCAAGCCGCCCCAGCAGGTCGTTAATCACGCCGTACTGATCGTGAAACATCCAGCCCCACATCTTGGCGCTGACGATGGTCGGGATCGCCCAGGGCACCAGAATCGCGGTGCGCACCAGCGCCCGGCCGCGAAACTTCTCGTTCATCAGCAGGGCCAGCAGCAGGCCAAGCACCAGCTCCAGCGACACCGACACGATGCTGAACCACAGCGTGTTGCCGACCGCCTGCCACCACAGCGGGTCGCTCAGCACGCCAATCGCCATGCCGTCCCGGTGGGCGAAGTAGTTCGCCACGCCGACTATTTCATACTCGTTGGGATTATCGAGCATGGCGTTGGTAAAGCTGAACCAGATGGTTCTCAGCAGCGGCCAGCCGGCGGCAAACGCCAGCAGCAGCAGCGCCGGGGCAATCAACAGCCAGGCGCCGCGCCGACGACGCTGGTGCAGGCTGACTTTACGCCTGCCGCGCGACGCCGGTAAGGGAGGGGAAATATCGCTACGCATAGGCACTCCAGTGACGGTTCACAGTGTTACCTCCACGCTCACGGCGGCTGTCCCTGTCGGCCAGCGACCGGCATGAGAGCGTCGGGGCGTCATCATCAACGCCGCCACGCTGCCGTGAGCACGGTGATCCCCTCTCCCGCCGGGAGAGGGTCAGGCGACCGCGCGGCTTACCGCCAGTCGGAGGCTTTGGTGCGCTTCAGGCGTTTCTCCAGATCCGCCACCGCTTTTTTGCCGTCCTCTTTGCCGTTCAACACGCTGAAGGTCACGTTGAAGATGGCGTTGGAGACGCGGGGATACTGCGCCTTGGTTACCGTCGCCGGGCGCGGCACCGCTTTGGCAAAGATGTCGCGGAACATGGTCAGATGCGGTGCCAGCGCCTGCACCTCTTTATCGTCATAGAGCGCCACGCGGGTCGGTGCATGGCCGAGCATTTTCAGACGGTTTTTTTGGGAGTCGTCATCGGTGAGGATTTTCACCAGCGCAATGGCCGCGTCCGGATTCCTGGTGTTACCGTTAACCGACCAGTGCCAGCCGCCCAGCGCCGTGGCGCCGTTGCCCTCCGGGCCACTCGGCAGAGCCGTCACGCCCACCTTGCCTTTCAGCGGGCTGTCGTCAGCCTGAGAGAGCTGGTACGCATAGGGCCAGTTGCGCATAAACAGCGCATCGCCGTTCTGGAACACCGAGCGCGACTCCTCCTCTTTGTAGCCGAGCACCCCTTTTGGCGCGATGGTCCCGATCCAGCCCTGGGCCATATCCAGCGCCTGCGCCGCCTTCGGATTGTTGATGGTGATGTTGCCCTTTTCGTCAATAAAGGTGCCGCCGCCGTAAGAGTCCACCCACTCCAGCGCATTGCAGGTCAGCCCCTCATACGACTTGCCCTGGAACACCAGACCCCAGAAGTTCTTTTTGCCCTCTTTGCGCTCGGCGGCCTGAATTTTGGTCGCGATACGCGTCAGGTCCTGCCAGGTTTTGGGCGGCTGCTCCTGATATTTATCGAGCAGATCCTTACGGTAGAACAGCACGCCGGTATCGATATAACCGGGCACCGCTTTCAGGTGGCCGTTAACGCTGTTGTTCTGCCACGGGCCGGGGAAGAATTTGTCTTTTTCAGATCCCATCGCCTCGGTGAGATCCAGGGTTTGCTTATCAAGCAGGCCGATCCAGATGGTATCGGTTTCGAAGACGTCGACGGCCTTTCCATCTTTTGCCGCGAAGAGCTGCTGAAGTAGCGCAAGTTTTTCATCGGAGCCCGACGGGAATTCCACAAATTCAAGCTGGTGCTGCGTCTGCTTTTCAAAGCGATCTTTGATGTACTTACAGTACTCTTTGCCGCCCGGCGACACCGGGCACTCCATCCGCAGGGTATCCGCAAAACTGGCCTGGCAAAAACCCGCCAGCGCCACCGTCAGGGCACTTAACGTCAGCGTTTTCATCTTCACCTCTTGATAATTGTTGTAGTAAGAGGTGGCCTCAGGCTAAAGCCTTCAGGCCGCCGTAATCGGAATCGCGCAAAAATGCGCCATAACAACAAGCTAGTTAAGGATCGTCTTATGCTGCAAAAAAGTTGTCGCACGGTTACGCTAAATAGCGATGCAGTGCACGGAACGCAGCATAAAGGCAGTAAAAAAGCGGTCTGATGTTGCGAAATGGCGAAAAGCTGCAAAGCATTAAGCCGGTGAGCCTGTTAATCCCGCGGCGCACCGGGCGACGAGGCCTGGCCATCATGGCCTGAAAACCGCACTCGCTGGCTTTACACGGTTCTTTGAACTGCCTCTCAAAATGTTAATAAATATGTCCGGGGTTATTTACAGCGCCAGGGATGTTACCAGTATCATGTTACCGGTATCAGAGAGCGCACCTGCACACCGCATCGGTAAAGCGCCATTGTGAATCCCAGAGGATAATAAGAATGACCGAAACAACTTACGCTTACGGCGCTGGAACGCTGCTCGGCATTGCCGCCGCTGCGGTGATCCTGCTGCTGGTACTGATCATGCGCTTTCGTGTGCATGCCTTCCTGGCCCTGACGCTGGTCAGCGTGGTCGTTGCCATCGCGACCAAAGTCCCGTTCGATAAAATCGTCCCGACCATCCTGAGCGGTTTCGGCTCCACCCTCGCAGGCGTCGCCCTGCTGGTCGGCCTTGGCGCGATGATTGGTCGTCTGCTTGAAGTGTCCGGCGGCGCGAAGGTGCTGGCCGATACGCTGATCAACAAGTTTGGCTCACAGCGCGCGCCGTTCGCGCTGGGCGTCGCCTCGCTGCTGTTTGGCTTCCCGATCTTCTTCGATGCCGGTCTGGTGGTTATGCTGCCGATCATCTTCAGCGTCGCGAAGCAGTTTGGCGGCTCGACCCTCAAGTACGCCTTCCCTGCCGCAGGCGCCTTTGCGGTAATGCATGCGCTGGTACCGCCGCATCCGGGCCCGGTTGCCGCCAGCGAACTGCTGGGTGCCAACATCGGTCTGCTGGTGTTTGTGGGTCTGATCATCGCCCTGCCGACCTGGTATCTGGGTGGCTACCTGTATGGCCAGTACGCCGGTAAAAAATTCGACGTCAAACTGCCCAGCTCCTTCCTGGGTGAAGTCCAGCAGGACGCGAACCATCAGCCGCCGTCATTTGGTCTGGTACTGACCATTCTGCTGATGCCGCTGGTGCTGATTTTCCTTGATACCGGTCTTAATACCGCGACGGTGATGGGCTGGGTCAGCGCCGACAGCACGTTGGTTAACTTCCTGCGTATGCTGGGTAAAACCCCGATCGCGCTGCTGATTACCGTGTTCTTCTCGCTGTGGGTGTTCAGCGGTCGCAACAGCCTCAGCCATCTGGAAAAAATCTGCGACGGCGCGCTCGGCCCGATCTGCGGCATTATCCTGGTGACCGGTGCGGGCGGGATGTTCGGTGGCGTACTGCGCGCCAGCGGCATCGGCGACGCGCTGGCCGGGGTGCTGTCTGATACCGGCATGCCGCTTATCGTTGCCGCGTTCGTGATCTCCACCGCGCTGCGCGTGGCGCAGGGCTCTGCCACCGTGGCCCTGACCACTACCGCGGCGTTGGTTGCCCCGATGGTGCAGGTGACAACCGGACTGAGCGAATTCGACCTGTGCTTTATCGTTATCGCTATCGCGGGCGGCGCTACGGTGCTGTCCCACGTGAACGATTCCGGTTTCTGGCTGGTGGGTCGCTTCCTGGAAATGGACGAGAAAACCACGCTGAAAACCTGGACCGTGATGGAAACTCTGCTCGGCAGCCTGGCGTTTATCTTCGCCGCTATCGGCAGCCTGATTTTGTAAGAGAGTTTGTGAAGTAAGGCTCTTCAAAATCCCCGTCGGGGCCAGTATCATCCCCCTTAGCTAACCCTCATCGCCTGGCGGTGAGGGTTTTCTTTTGGCTATATGCCCCGCATGCCGCGGGCGTAACGACATAACATGGAGTGACAGATGTCCAGACCTGCCATCATCATCAGTGAACTTGATGCTGTGCGCATCGATAAACTGCTTGAGAAACCTGAGTACGCCACGCTGCCGGTCGCCCAGGCGTTAAACACCGAGCTTGACCGGGCTACGCTGCTCTCCCCGCAGGCAATGCCGCATAACGTGGTGAGCATGCAAAGTGAAGTGGAGTTTCGTGATGTGAACAGCGGTGAGCGCTACGTGCGTAAGCTGGTCTACCCGTCGCAGATGACGGACAGCAGTACCCAGCTGTCGGTACTGGCTCCGGTAGGTGCCGCACTGCTGGGGTTAGAGGTGGGGAATACCATTCAGTGGACGCTACCGGGCGGCAGCGAGACGCATCTTGAAGTGCTGGGGTTACGCTACCAGCCTGAAGCCGCTGGCGATTTCCATCTGTAACCTCCCCTGACGCGCCGCGACGCGTTGTTGCAGAGGATGCGTACGCATCCTCTTTCCGTTTTACCGCCTGCCCATTCCACGCTTTACGTCATCGCCTGACCGGCGACAGCGGCCGTTTTCACGCCGATCCTGAAAGGGCATCCGACGCACCCCATACGGGCGCGCCGGGCGAGCCGTTACGGCATTAGCGGCGTATTCACGATACCGGTCACTTTATCGCGTGCGGCTTCCGGTGTGGTCGCCCCCGGCACCAGAATCACCTTCCGGCACTCCTCTTCGCGCTTCTCAAAGATTTTGTACCCTTCCGCCGCCGCATCGAGCGGCATGTAGTGAGTGACAATCTCCTCCGGATGAATCAGCCCCTTCTCAATAAGCTCCAGCAGTTCCGGCAGCCATTTCTGCACGTGAGTCTGGCCCATCTTAAAGGTGATGCCTTTATCGAAGGCGTCGCCAAACATGAAGCCGTGAATAAACCCGGCATAGACGCCCGGCACGCTCACCACCCCACCGCGGCGCACGGCGGCGATACACTGACGAAGCGCCTTACCGCTGCTGCCCTCAATTTTCAGGTTGGTCAGCAGGGTTTCGGTTTTACTGCCTTTCGCTTCGAAACCCACCGCATCAATCACGCCGTCCACGCCGCGATTCCCCAGAGTGCGCTCGATAATTGCCGCAGCCGGATCGTCGATCTCATCGAAGTTAATCGGGATTACGCCGTAGCGCTGCTCCGCAAAGGCGAGTCGATAGGCGTTGTGGTCGACCATGAAAATCTGCTCGGCCCCCAGATAGCGGGCGCAGGCGGCGCTCAGCAGCCCCACCGGCCCGGCACCGTAGATGGCCACGCGCGAACCTTTGCCGATTTCGGCGTTTTTCACCGCCTGCCATGCGGTCGGGAGGATATCCGACAGGAACAGCACTTTGTCGTCGGCGAGGGTAGAAGGCACTTTGATCGGCCCGACGTTCGCTTTCGGCACCCGGACGTACTCCGCCTGGCCACCGGGTATGCCGCCGTAGAGGTGGCTAAAGCCGAACAGCGCCGCCGGAGCCGGGATCTGCTTTTTGTTGAGCGCGGCGCCGTGGCCGCCGTTGGTGGTTTCACAGGCGGAGTACTGCTGCAGGTGGCAGAAGAAGCAGTCGCCGCAGGCAATAACAAACGGCACCACCACCCGGTCACCCTTTTGCAGGTTGGTGACGCCGCGGCCGGTTTCCACCACCTCGCCCATAAACTCGTGCCCAAAAATATCGCCGTGTTCGGTCTGGGGAATTTTACCGCGATAGAGGTGCAGGTCTGACCCGCAGATAGCCGTGGCGGTGACCCGCAGGATCACATCGTCATCGGCATAGATGGACGGGTCCGGAACGTTATCAACGCGAACATCGTGGGCGCCATGATAGGTTAACGCTTTCATAAACTGACCTCCTGGTTATCGCCAGGCTCATCAGGCAGCATCATCGACGATGAATCTGCATGACTGAGCCAGGTGGCTGGAATTTCAGCGAAAAAGCGAAGCGGTATGCTTCACTCTCCTCTGACCAAGCGTAGCCAGGTGAGGTGCGCTGCCCGGCTTTTTAGGGCCAGACGGCGGTGGATTGGGATTTATCCTGGGCATAAAAAAAGGCCGCATCGGCGGCCTTTTTGCTGCGTAACGTCAGTTGTTACGCGGTTTTGGTACGGATCAGGTAGTCGAACGCGCTGAGTGACGCTTTCGCACCTTCGCCGGTGGCGATGATGATCTGCTTGTACGGAACGGTGGTGCAGTCCCCTGCGGCAAACACGCCCTTCACGCTGGTTTCGCACTTGGCGTCGATGATGATTTCGCCCATGCGGCTGCGCTCAACCGCGCCTTCCAGCCAGTTGGTGTTCGGCAGCAGACCGATCTGGACGAAGATACCGGCCAGCTCCAGGGTGTGTTTGGCACCGCTGACGCGATCCTGATACTCCAGCGCGGTCATTTTGCTGCCGTCGCCGATCACTTCGGTGGTCATCGCGTTCAGGATGATCTCGACGTTCGGCAGGCTGCGCAGCTTGTCCTGCAGCACCTGGTCCGCTTTCATCTCTGGGGCGAACTCCAGCAGGGTGACGTGCTCTACGATGCCGGCGAGGTCAATAGCCGCTTCCACACCGGAGTTACCGCCGCCGATCACACCCACGCGCTTGCCTTTAAACAGCGGGCCGTCGCAGTGCGGGCAGTAGGTTACGCCCTTGGTGCGGTACTGGTCTTCACCCGGCACGTTCATGTTACGCCATTTGGCGCCGGTGGCGATGATGACGCTGCGCGCTTTCAGGGTGGCGCCTGAGGCGGTTTCAATCTGATGCAGGCCGCCTTCCACGCTTGCCGGAATCAGCTTCGTCGCGCTTTGGGTGTCGATCACGTCTACATCGTATTCATTCACGTGCGCCTTGAGCGCGCCGGCCAGCTTCTGACCTTCGGTTTTCGGTACCGAGATGTAGTTTTCGATGTCCACGGTGTCGAGCACCTGGCCGCCGAAACGTTCACCCATCAGACCGGTACGGATACCTTTACGCGCAGAGTAGACCGCTGCTGCCGCACCCGCCGGGCCGGAACCGACGATCAGGACGTCGTAAGCGTCACGCTGGTTCAGCGCCTCTGCCGCACGTTTCTCCGCGCCGGTATCGACTTTCGCCATGATTTCAGCCAGTGACAGACGGCCCTGACCGAACTCTTTACCGTTCATAAACACCGCCGGCACACCCATGATGTTGCGGTCGGTGATTTCGTTCTGGAACACTGCACCGTCAATAGCGGTGTGCTTGATGCGCGGGTTGAGCACCGCCATCAGGTTCAGCGCCTGCACCACGTCCGGGCAGTTGTGGCACGAGAGCGAGTAGTAGGTTTCAAACTCGAAGTCGCCGTCCAGATCGCGGATCTGCTCCAGCAGCTCTTTCGCTTCTTTCGACGGGTGACCGCCGGTCCACAGCAGCGCCAGTACCAGCGAGGTGAACTCATGACCCAGCGGGGAGCCGGCGAAGCGCGGGCCCTGAGCGGAACCCGGGTTAGTGATCAGGAACGACGGTTTGCGAACCGGCAGCGCGTTGTCTTCACGGAAAGACACTTTGTCAGACAGTTCAGCGATTTCAGCCAGCAGTTCCTTGATTTCTGCCGATTTCGCGCTGTCATCCAGCGTAGCAACCAACTCGACAGGCTTAGTCAGACGCTCAAGATACGCCTTGAGCTGAGTTTTCATGTTTGAATCGAGCATACAATCTCCTGGGCTTAAAACATCATCATGCAAGCTGCCTTGTGCGGGCTGCCTGAATGCAACTTGAATCATGGTGTGGGGATAAAAATCGGGTGCAATATTGCACCCGATATAAAGCATAATTTTTCAAAGGATTTTCGCTTCAGAGCAAGGCGGCGAACTCTCAAGTCCCCGGGAGCTTACTCAAGTAAGTGACCGGGGCGCGAGAGTGAAGCCAACGCCGCTATGAGGCGAAAGCCGACGAAAAATTAGATTTTGCCGACCAGGTCCAGGGAAGGAGCGAGCGTCGCTTCGCCTTCTTTCCACTTAGCCGGGCAAACTTCACCTGGGTGCGCAGCAACGTACTGAGCCGCTTTGATTTTACGCAGCAGGTCAGATGCGTCACGGCCGATGCCTTCAGCGGTAACTTCAATCGCCTGGATGATGCCCTGCGGGTCAACGATGAAAGTACCACGGTCAGCCAGACCTTCGTCTTCACGCATATTTTCGAAGTTACGGGTCAGGGCGCCAGTCGGGTCACCGATCATCGCGTACTGGATTTTAGCGATGGTGTCGGAGCTGCTGTGCCATGCTTTGTGGGTGAAGTGGGTGTCGGTAGAGACGGAGTACACGTCTACGCCCAGCTTCTGCAGTTCGTCGTAGTGATCGGCAACGTCGCCCAGTTCGGTCGGGCAAACGAAGGTAAAGTCAGCCGGATAGAAGAAGAATACGCTCCAGCGGCCTTCAGTGTCTTTCTCGGTGACTTCGATGAATTCACCGTTTTTGAACGCCATGTTTTTGAAAGGTTTGATTTTAGTGTTAATCAAGGACATCTATACTTCCTCCGTGGTTTCGATGGGATGTAAGGTATCGAAATTCTCTCGCTGCTGCTAATGCGTTTGCATTATCAAATCAATAAGCGATAGCTAACAACCCTTACCGATAACGTTTTTGACGACGAAAAGGTGCATGCGCATCTTTTGCCGGACCAACGTGTTGAGCGTTGAAAATAAAAAAGCCACCTCCTGACGGGGTGGCTTTAAACCTGAAATTCCCGCAGGCAACTTCAAGGATGGGTCTTGCACTTACACGCAAAACGCTTTGATTAGAACACTCCCCCTGACAAAGGGCAATGCGCCTTGTCGGCTATCTCGCCTATGGCTGTGATAGGTTTTGACTGTCGCTGCCTCACAGCGCGACCAGACGGGCCGCCGCGGCATCCAGCGTGGCTTCCTGTTTGGCAAAACAGAGTCGAATCAGCTTGTGCGGGAACGGATCGGCGCAGAACACCGACAGCGGAATGGCCGCCACCCCCACCTCGGTGGTCAGCCATGTGCAGAAGCTGACGTCGTCGAGATCGGAAATGGCGCTGTAGTCCGCCAGCAGGAAATAAGTGCCTTCGCACGGCAGGATCTCAAACCGGCTGGCCGCCAGCGCCTGCACAAACCGGTCACGGCGCGCGCGATAAAAATCCGGCAGCTCGCGGTAGTGCTCGGGCTGCTCGCGCAGCATATCCGCCAGCGCCAGCTGCGCCGGCGTGTTCACGGAAAAGGTCAGGTACTGATGCACCTTACGCACCTCGGCGCTCAACGCGGCGGGCCCCACGCAGTAGCCCACCTTCCAGCCGGTCATATGATAGGTTTTGCCAAACGACGAGACGGCAACCGCCCGCTCGCGCAGCTGCGGATGGCTCAGCACGCTGGCGTGGCCCTGCGGGGCAAAGCAGATGTGCTCATACACTTCATCGCTCAGCACAAAAATATCGTGCGCGGCGATGGCCTGCCACAGCGCTGCAAAATCTGCCTTTTGCCACACCGTCGCGGAGGGGTTGTGCGGCGTATTGAGGATCACCAGCCGGGTTTTCTCGCTCAGCAGCGTCGTAAAATGCGCCCAGTCGACGCGGAAATGCGGCGGCTGGAGCGCCTGACGCTTCAGCACCCCGCCCGCCAGCTGGATCGCTGGCGCATAGCTGTCATAGCTGGGATCGAAGCAAATCACTTCATCGCCCGGCCGCACCAGCGCGGTGATGGCGGCGTAGAGCGCTTCGGTTGCGCCTGCGGTCACGGTCACCTCGCGGGTGGCATCGGGCCGGTAGCCGTAAAGCGCGGCGGTTTTGTCGGCGATGGCTTCACGCAGCGGCGCCACGCCGGTCATCGGCGCGTACTGGTTCGATCCCTCGGCAACGTGGTGCGCCAGGCGGGTCTGGAGATAGCGCGGGCCATCAAAATCCGGGAAGCCCTGCGACAGGTTAATCGCCTGATGCGCCTGCGCCAGGGCGCTCATTTGCGTAAAGATGGTGGTGCCGAGAGCGGGAAGTTTACTTTCCGGAATCAAAGGGTTAGCGCTCATGATTATCGTGCCTGCAGTAAGAAAGGATGTTAAGCGTGTGTTGCCGCCACTATATCACGATGATAGTATTTGGCAATCAAGACGCTTAGACGTCTAAACCATAAGATTATTCCTCCCGACAGACGGAGCCTGCAGATGACACAACTCGATGCGCTGGTAGAAACCTGCCACTGGATAGGCCACAAAGGCTGGGCCCCCGCCACCGGCGGCAATATGTCGGTGCGCGAAGATGCCCGCTGGTGCTGGCTGAGCGAATCCGGTCGCGACAAAGGCAGCCTGACCCGCGATGACTTTCTGCAGGTGGAGATTGCCACCGGCCGCGTTCCCTCCGGGCGAAAACCCTCGGCGGAGACCGGGCTGCACACCCTTATCTACCGCCTCTTCCCGGAGGCCCACGCCGTTCTGCACGTCCATACCGTAAACGCCACGGTGCTGTCGCGGCTGGAGAACGCCCCGGTGCTGCGGCTTCAGGGCTACGAGATGCAAAAATCCCTTGCCGGGCAGCAGACCCATCTCGACGCGGTCGATATTCCGCTGTTCGACAACGATCAGGACATTGACGCCCTGGCGCAACGCATCGCCCACTATGCAGAGGCTGCGCCGCTGCGCTATGGTTTCCTGTTACGCGGCCATGGCCTGACCTGCTGGGGGCGCGACGTCAATGAAGCGCGTCGCCACCTGGAAGGGCTGGAGTTTTTATTTGAATGTGAACTGCGTTTACGCCTGCTGGAGAGAAAATGATTCGCGCGATTGTTACCGATATAGAAGGCACCACCAGCGACATCCGCTTTGTGCATAACGTTCTGTTCCCCTACGCCCGGGAGCGGCTGGCGGCGTTCGTTAAGGCGCAGCAGGAGAGCGAACCGGTGCGCGCCGCGCTTGACGATCTGCGCGTTGAAATCGCCGATCCGAAGGCGGATACCGACACGCTGATTCAGACGCTGTTCCGCTTTATGGATGAGGATCGCAAGTCCACGGCGTTGAAAGCGCTACAGGGTCATATCTGGCGCGACGGCTACCTTAACGGTGACTTTACCGGGCATCTTTACCCCGATGTACTGCCGGCGCTGGAGGCCTGGCGCGCCCAGGGGCTGGATCTCTACGTCTACTCCTCAGGCTCGGTGGCAGCGCAAAAGCTGCTGTTTGGCTACAGCGACGCGGGCGACATTACCCCCCTGTTCAGCGGCTATTTCGATACCCACGTTGGCGCTAAACGCGAGGAGCAGTCCTATCGCAACATTGCCGCGCACATCGGCGCCCCTGCCGATACGCTGCTATTTTTATCAGACATCCATCAGGAGCTGGACGCGGCACGCGCGGCGGGCTGGCATACCCTACAGCTGATTCGCGGCGAGCCGGATGCCCACAGCCAGCATCGCCAGGTGGCTTCCTTTAGTGACATTTTACCGGAGCAGATTGCCTTATGAGTGGACTGACGATTTTTTCTGATAACGATGCCGAAACCCCGCTGTGGCAGAGCCGTGACGCCGAGGAGATCAGGGCGCAGCTGAACGCCCAGGGCGTGCGCTTCGAGCGCTGGGAAGCGGATCGCGATCTCGGCGCGGCACCGGATGCACAGACCGTCATCGCGGCCTATCAGCACGCCATCGATCGTCTGGTGCAGGAGAAGGGCTATCAGAGCTGGGATGTCATCAGCATCCGCCCGGACAACCCGCAGAAAGAGGCAATGCGCGGCAAATTCCTCAATGAGCATACCCACGGCGAGGACGAGGTGCGCTTTTTCGTTGAAGGCGCCGGGCTGTTCTGCCTGCACATCGGGGATAAGGTCTATCAGGTGCTGTGCGAGAAAAACGATCTGATCTCGGTGCCCGCCGGGACACCGCACTGGTTTGATATGGGATCGCAGCCCTGCTTTACCGCAATCCGCATCTTCGATAACCCCGAAGGCTGGATTGCGCAGTTCACCGGCAACGACATCGCCGGTGCCTACCCGACGCTGGCCTGATCCCCTCCCCCGGCCCTTTCCTCAAGGAGCGCGCCGGGGGTAACCCCATCAATTACGCCGTGGCGAAGGCGCCGTCGCGCACCTGCGCCGGGGTGACCACGCCGCTGTCCAGCACCCAGCCGCTGATCAGCGCGGCGGGGGTAACGTCGAACGCCGGGTTGTAGACGCGGGCGTTCTCCGGCGCCCACTGTACCGCTCCAAAACTCCCTGCCACGCCGGTGATCTCCGTTGCCGCACGCTGCTCAATGGGAATGGCCGCCCCGTTCGGGCAGGCCGGGTCGAGCGTGGTCTGCGGCGCGGCGACGTAGAACGGAATGCCGTGGTAGTGCGCCAGCACCGCCAGCGAGTAGGTGCCGATTTTGTTCGCCACGTCCCCGTTCGCCGCGATGCGATCCGCCCCGACCCACACCGCATCCACCTCGCCCTGCGCCATCAGGCTTGCCGCCATGGAGTCGGTAATCAGCTGGTACGGCACGCCCCACTCCCCCAGCTCCCAGGCCGTCAGACGCCCGCCCTGCAACAGGGGCCGGGTTTCATCCACCCAGACGTTGGCTACCTTACCCGCCTCGAAGGCGTGAGCAATCACCCCCAGCGCGGTGCCGCGTCCGGCGGTAGCCAGACCGCCGGTGTTGCAGTGCGTCAGCAGGCGGCTGCCGGGCGTCACCAGCGCGGCACCGGCGTGGGCGATGCGCTCACACAGCGCCCTGTCCTCCTCCACCAGCCGCAGCGCTTCCGTCACCAGGGCCGTCACGTGGTCGGGCTGCGCCAGCGCGGTACGCATGCGATCGAGATTGTTCATCAGGTTGACCGCGGTGGGCCGCGCGGCACGCAGGGTTTCCAGCGCCGCAGCCAGCGCCTCGCGGCTCTCGCCCCGTTCAGCGAGCAGCGCCAGCAGCAGGCTGGCGGAGAGCCCAATCAGCGGCGCACCGCGTACCCGCAAGGCGTGAATATGCCCGACCAGCGCCTCGACGCTGTCGGCAGGAAGCCAGTTTTTTTGCTGCGGCAACGCCTGCTGATCGAGGATCCAGAACTGGTTTCCCTCGACCCGCAGGCTGGTGGTCTGAAGTGTCTGCATGTCGTTAAATCCCTGTTGCGTTAATGTGGAACATTGTGTCAGGATGAAGTCCAGATGTATAGACGTCTGAATGGCTTAATATCCAGAATGAGAGAGGACAGGGGCAATGTCGCAATACCGCACTTTCACAGCCGCCGATGCCGTGGCTTACGCACAACAATTTGGCGGCGTGGACTCGCCTGACGAGCTGGTGGACGCGCAGGAGATCGGCGACGGCAATCTCAACCTGGTGTTTAAAATTTTCGACATTCACCATCGCAGCCGCGTGATTGTGAAGCAGGCGCTACCCTACGTGCGCTGCGTCGGCGAGTCCTGGCCGCTGACCCTCGACCGCGCCCGGCTTGAAGCCCAGACGCTGGTAGAGCACTATCGCCACTGCCCGCAGCACACGGTGCAGGTGCTGCACTACGATCCGGCGCTGGCGGTGATGGTGATGGAGGATCTCTCCGACCACCGCATCTGGCGTGGGGAGCTTATCAAGGGCGCTTACTACCCGCAGGCCGCCACGCAGCTGGGGGAGTACCTGGCGCAGACGCTGTTTCACACCAGCGATTTTCATCTTCATCCGCATAACAAAAAGGCGCTGGTGGCGCAGTTTATCAACCCGGAAATGTGCGAGATCACCGAAGACCTGTTCTTCAATGACCCCTATCAGATCCATGAGCGCAACAGCTATCCGGCGGCCATTGAAGCCAGCGTCGCCGCCCTGCGCGACGACAGCGCGCTAAAGGTGGCGGTGGCAAGTCTCAAGCATCGTTTCTTCTCCCATGCCGAAGCCCTGCTGCATGGCGACATCCACAGCGGCTCTATTTTCGTTGCCGACGGCAGCCTGAAAGCCATTGATGCCGAATTTGGCTACGTCGGCCCCATCGGGTTCGACGTCGGCACCGCTATCGGCAACCTGCTGCTCAACTACTGCGGCGCGCCGGGGCAGCTGGGTATTCGCGATGCCGCCGCGGCACGCGAGCAGCGCCTGACGGATATTCGCGAGCTGTGGCAGGCGTTTGCCACGCGCTTTGCCCGCCTTGCCGCCACGGAAACCCACGACGCCGCGCTGGCGGCGCCGGGCTACGTTGAAGCGTTCCTGAAGAAAGTGCTGACCGATGCCGTCGGTTTTGCCGGCAGCGAGCTGATTCGCCGCAGCGTGGGCCTCTCCCATGTGGCAGACATCGACACCATTGCTGATGAAGAGATGAAGCACGCCTGCCTGCGCCACGCCATTGAACTCGGCAAAGCGCTGATACTGGTTGCCGGGCAAGTGGATAATGCCGACGAGCTGCTTATCCGGGTGCGGCAGTACAGCTAGCCTGTCGCGGTGGGTGGGCATTGCTTACCCGCCCACCCTCTTCTGTGTCGACCTATCCCAGATACTCAATCACCGACAGACCACCGTTATAATCGGTGCTGTAGATGATGCCCTGGGCATCCACAAACACGTCGCAGGACTGAATCACCTGCGGGCGTCCGGGCCGGGTGTCCATCATGCGTGCAGGCGCGGCGGGCACCAGCGCGCCGGTCTCCACCGGGCGGTATGGGTTCGAGATGTCATACGCCCGCACCCCGGCGTTCTGCCAGGTGGCAAAGATGAGCGTCGAGCTGACAAAGCTGCCGGGGCGGTTTTCATGCAGGTTATGCGGGCCGAAGTGCGCCCCTTTTGCCACATAGTCCGCCTCGTCCGGCTGCGGGAAGGTCGCAATGCTGATGGGGTTTGACGGCTCGCGAATATCAAACAGCCAGATGTGCTTCTCGCCATCCTCCTGATTGTCCAGCACCGCCTCATCCAGCACCACCAGCAGATCGCGATCCGGCAGCGGCAGCGCGGTGTGCGTCCCGCCGCCAAACGGCGGACTCCAGTTTCGGTGGCTGATAAGCGTTGGCCGGGTGCGGTCCTTCACGTCGAGCAGCGTCAGCCCGCCGTCGCGCCAGCTGCCGTAGGCGGTATCCCCGGCGATAATGGCGTGATGCAGCGCATAGCGTTTGCCTTCGGGCCACGACGGCTGCTCGCCCGCGGCCTCGTTCATGCCCGGCAGCCACCAGCGTCCGGCGACCTCCGGCCTGCGCGGGTCGGCCAGATCGATGGTCAGGAAGATGTAGTCGGTAAAGCCGTCGATCAGCGCCGAGACGTACGCCCAGCGTCCCCCCACGTACCAGATGCGGTGAATACCGATACCGTTCAGCGACAGGAAGCTGATTTCCCGCGGCTTGTCCGGGGTGGCAATATCAAAAATCCGCAGCCCGGCGCACCAGCCGCGATCCTGCACATCACGCACCGTGTCACCCACCGAACGGGTGTAGTAGACCTTTTCGTCAGCGAACCGCGCATCGGCAAACAGATCCCGGGCGTTGATCACCAGCAGCAGATCGTCATGCGCCTGCAGATGCACATTCCAGGTACCCGGCGGCGCGGGCACATACCCCACCGCCTGCGGGTTTTTCGGATCGCGCACGTCGACGATGGTAAACCCCTGGGACACCATATGACCCACATACGCATAGCCGCGATGCACCATCAGCTGGACGCCGTCCGGGCGGCCGCCCTGATCGCTGTGGCCAATCAGCCGCATATTGCGGCTGTAGTCAGGACGAGGAGGTTCGGTCGCCATTATTTGTGCTGCGCTTCAAGGGTGGCAAACCAGGGCGCGATAAAATCGTCGGTCTGGCCCCAGCCGGGAATGATTTTGCCGAGGCTGGCGACGTTCACGGCACCGCTCTGGCTGGTCAGCAGCGCCTGCGGAATGGCGGCAGCTTTGAAGTCGTAGGTGGCAGGCGTCGGCTCACCGGCAATTTTGTTGGCGATCAGGCGCACGTTAGTCGCACCGATCAGCTTCGGATCCACCGCCACGCTCACTTTCCATGGGCTGCCCGCCTCACGCATCAGCTGCAAATCCTGGTTGGAGATGTCGATGCTGTAGAGTTTGATCTCGGTACGGCCGTTCTCTTTCAGCGCCTTATACGCCCCCTGGCTGAACGCATCCCAGGTGCCCCAGATCGCATCGATCTGCCCTTTCGGATACTTGGCCAGCACGGCGCCCACTTTATTGGCGGTATCGCCCTGCACATCAGAGGACACCGCGCCGATGGACTCCAGCTCCTTGATCTCCGGGTACTGCTGCTGCAGCGCTTTATACGCCGCCTGGCGGCGCTCCATCGGCGGGAAGCCGGCGACCCACAGCTTGATGATGTTGGCTTTGCCGTTGAAGTCTTTTGCCAGCTGGCCGAAAGAGAGGTTGGTCAGGGAGGCGTCATCCTGCTGGGTCACGGTGACGCCCGGAATGTCGCCGCTCACTGCGGTATCGAAAACCGACACCTTAATACCGGCATCGACGATGCGCTTCACCAGTTGCGTGGAGTACGGGTCACGCCCCTGGGAGAGAATGATGCCGTCATATTTCTGGCTGATGGCCTGGTTCACGAAGTCCTGGAACTTCGCATCGTCGCCGTTGCTCAGGAAGGTGCTGACCTTAAAGCCCAGCTTTTTGCCCTGCTGGATCGCACCGGCAACAAACTGGGTGGTGTTGTCATCGGAGCCGAGGTTGCGGATAACCGCAATGCGGATTGGCCCGCTGTGACCGGCAATGGCCTCCGGCACCGGGGCAGGCGTGGCGGCGAAACCGGGTAGCGCGCTGAACAGGCCAAGCGCCAGCAGTGAAAGCGTAATTTTTTTCATCATAATTCCCTGTCTGAAAGGTTAACGTCGCTGAATGTAGGTAATAGCCAGAGCGGCGGCGAGCACCAGCCCTTTGATAATGTCCATTGCGTAGTACGGCACCGAGAGCATCACCAGCCCGTTGGAGAGCACGCCGAGGATCACCGCCCCCACCAGCGTGCCCAGCGCGTTGGGTTTACCGGAGCCTGCCAACGAGAAGCCGATCCAGGCGGCCGCCACCGCGTCCATCAGATAGCCGCCGCCGGCATTCACCTGGGACGAACCGATGCGCGAGGCCAGCAGAATGCCGCCGAGGCCCGCCAGCAGCGAGGCAATCACGTAGGCCGCCACCTTATAGCGGGTGGTGCGGATCCCGGAGAGGCGCGCCGCCTCCGGGTTGCCGCCGATGGCGTACATGCGCCGCCCGTGGGTGGTTAGCGACAGGCCAAGCTGCGCCACCAGCGTGACCGCCAGCATGATGATGACGATGATCGGCACCTGGCCCAGCAGGCCAAACGCCGCGGGAATCATGCCTTCCGCCATATCGCCGCTCGGCAGCACCATGTTCTCGGTGATGGAGCCGCCGTAGCTGTAAGTCATCGCCACGCCCTGAATAACAAACAGGCTGGCAAGCGTGGCGAGCATATCGGGAATTTTCAGCACCACGATCAGGAAGGCATTAAACAGCCCGACCAGGGTGCAGAGCAGCAGCGTGACCACAATCGCTTCGGTGGTCCCGAAGCCGTGCCAGACGAAAAGCGAAATCACCAGCGCGTTGGCCAGCGACGCGGTGGAGCCCACCGACAGGTCAAAGCCGCCGATGGTCAGCGAGATCGACACCCCCACCGCAATCACCGTCACGATGGCGATGGAGCGCAGAATATTGATGATGTTGTTCGGGTCGAGGAAGTTGTCGGACGCGATACCGAAGATCGCAATCAGCGCCACCACGGTGACCAGCATCCCCCACTTATAGAGAAACTCGATGATCTGCTGACGGGCCGACAGCGTCGGTTTCAGGGCTACGGCTTTGTTCACGCGGGGGTTCCTCCGGTGGAGTAGAGTAATAATGTTTCTTCTGAGGCCATGCGGCCTTCCATTTCGGCGACGATGCGCCCGTCCCACAGCACGCAGATGCGGTCGCACAGCCCAACCAGCTCGTTGAACTCGCCCGAGGCGTAGATCACCCCTTTGCCGTCCCGGGCCAGCTGGTCGATCAGGACAAACAGATCGCTTTTCGCTTTGACGTCCACGCCTTTGGTCGGCTCGTCAAAAATCAGCACCTCTGCCCCGCCGCGCAGCCATTTGCCAATCGCCACCTTCTGCTGGTTGCCGCCCGACAGACGACGCAGCGTCTGCCCAGGCCCGGTAGTGCGCACGCCGAGACGGGCGATCACCTGCTCCGCCCAGCGCCACGCCGCACGGTGCCCGAACAGGCTCCAGCGTGAGAAGTGACGATCGGCGCTCACCGCCAGGTTCATGGCCACCGGTTCATCAATAAAAATGCCCTCTTTGCGACGCTCCTCGGGGATCAGCGCCAGCCCGCGCGCCACCGAGTCCGCCGGATCCCGCGGACGCCAGCGCGCGCCGTTCAGCTCGCCCTCATCAACGCGGCTTTTACTGGCGCCGAACAGCGCCTTACAGAGTTCGGTTTTCCCCGCCCCCGCCAGCCCGGCAATGCCGAGGATTTCGCCGCGCCGCAGGTGCAGGGAGATATTGTCCAGCAGGGCGTCGTCGTGCAGGCCGCTGACGCGCAGCAGCGTCTCGCCTCCCTGCTCGGCGCGGCGCGGCGGGTAGAGGTCGGTGAGCTGGTGGCCCAGCATCTTCTCGACGATCTCGCCGGGGGTCAGCGCCTGCATCGGGCCGGATTCGATAAGCCGCCCGTCGCGCAGCACCGTCAGGGTGTCGCACACCTCGTTCAGCTCCTGCAAACGGTGGGAAATGAACACCACGCCGATACCCTGCTGTTGAAGGCGCTTCACCACGGCGAATAAGCGCTCGCTTTCGTGCTGATCCAGCGGCGCGGTGGGTTCATCAAGAATAAGAAAGCGGCAGCGGTGCGACAGCGCCCGGGCCAGCAGCACCTGCTGCTTTTGCGCCAGGGTGCAGTCGTCAATACGCCGGTTCACGTCCAGATCGCAGTCCAGCTGGGCCAGCGCCTGCCGTGCGCGTTGCCGGATGGCTCCCCAGCGATAGCGATGGCCAGGCTGCGCCAGATCGTCCAGCAGAATGTTCTCCGCCACGCTCAGGCCCGGCACCAGCGCGACGTCCACCTCCTGCTGCACCAGGTGAATGCCCAGCGCTTTCGCCTCGCGCGGCGAGCGAATCTCCACCGGCTCGCCGTCAATGGCGATGCGGCCGGTGTAGTCTGCATACGTGCCGCACAGCACCGCCATCAGGGTTGATTTTCCCGCCCCGTTGGCCCCGGTCAGCGCATGGACCGACCCGCCGTGCAGGGTGAAATCCACCCCGCTGAGCGCGTTAACGCCCGCGAAGGCAATGGAGATATTCCGCATTTCAAGGCGTTGCGTTACGGACATGGCGGCACTCTCCTGCACGGGTTGGGGGTTTTGCCACTTTTTCACGAGGATATATCTGCTGGCAATGAACGAATCGGCATAAGATAAAGCAAAAAAATATTAGCCGTCCAGATGTCTGGATGTAACATCAAAATTATTCATGTTGCCACGCGATCTGGCGGCCAACATGAAAAAATTGCATCTGATAACCCGTATTTATATGGACGTCTGGAAGTCTGCTCGTGCTAAGGTGTCGGGAAAATAAAAAAGGACAACATCATGACTGATACCGCTATTCGC
This sequence comes from Siccibacter turicensis LMG 23730, assembly GCF_000463155.2. Taxonomy (GTDB): domain Bacteria; phylum Pseudomonadota; class Gammaproteobacteria; order Enterobacterales; family Enterobacteriaceae; genus Siccibacter; species Siccibacter turicensis. The sequence continues at coordinate 868,785 of NZ_AWFZ01000028.1, forward strand.
GTGGTTCCCGGCCCGGCCAACTATTACGCCCACCCAGGCGCGCTGGCGCGACTTGATGACTTCTACACGCCTGAGCAGCTCTCCCGCGCGGTGTGGGTCTACGGCGAGCGCGCCATCGCCGCGGCGCGCCCCTTCCTGCCGGCGAGTTTCAACGCCCCGGGCGCACGACAGATCCTGTTCCGCGGCCACTGCAGCGAACGCGACGTCGCCGCGCTGGCACAGGAAGCTGGTGACGATCGAGCCGTGGTCATCGGCGTGGGCGGCGGCACGCTGCTGGATACCGCCAAAGCGCTGGCGCGCCGTCTTGGCGTCCCGGTAGTCGGCATACCGACCGTGGCGGCCACCTGCGCGGCCTGGACGCCGCTTTCGGTGTGGTACAACGACGCCGGGCAGGCGCTGCATTTCGAAATTTTTGACGATGCCAACCATCTGGTGCTGGTGGAGCCAACGATTATCCTCAATGCCCCGGCGGAATATCTGCTGGCGGGGATCGGCGACACCCTGGCGAAATGGTATGAAGCGGTGGTGCTGGCGCCGCAGCCGGAGACGCTACCGCTGACGGTGCGGCTCGGCATTAACGGGGCGCAGGTTATTCGCGATATGCTGCTGACGCAGAGCGAAGCCGCGCTGGCCGACCAGCAGAACGGCGTGTTGAGCCAGGATTTCTGCGATGTGGTGGAGGCGATTATCGCCGGTGGCGGCATGGTGGGCGGGCTGGGCGAGCGCTATACGCGGGTTGCGGCGGCACACGCGGTGCACAACGGCCTGACCGTATTGCCCCAGACCGACAAATTCCTGCACGGCACCAAAGTGGCCTACGGCATTCTGGTGCAGAGCGCCCTGCTCGGCCAGGACGAGGTGCTGGACACCCTGATTGCGGCGTGGCAGCGTTTCACCCTGCCGACTACCCTGGCGCAGCTGGAGGTTGATATCCACAGCCCCGAGCTTGAGAAGGTGATTGCCCATACCCTGCGTCCGGTGGAATCCATCCACTATCTGCCGGGCGAGGTCACCCCGCAGCGGCTGCGTGCCGCCTTTGAGAAGGTGGAACGCTGGGGAAACTAACCTCAGCCACCACCCCGTCGTCCGTTCTCCCGCCGTTATTCGCCCACGCCATTGGCTCGCCGCCGATGGCGCCTCTCGCCTCACCCGGCAAGTCAGAACTGCCTCTGTCTCCGGTAAAGCTGAAATTCTCGACTACCCTAAGGATCAACGCACAAGAGGAGGAGTGAAATGCAAAAGCAGGCATTGATTATCGGTATCAGCGGCATCAACGGTCGCGCGCTGGCCGAAAAACTGCAGCATGAAGGGTGGCAGGTCACCGGGCTTTCCCGCGGGCGTAGCGCCGCGCCTGAAGGCTGCCGCAGCCTCACCGCCGACCTGACGGACAGCGACCAGGTGCGTGAAGCGCTGGCGGACGTGAAGCCCGATGCGCTGTTCTTCAGCGTCTGGTCACGGCAGGAGAACGAGCGGGAAAATATTCGCGTTAACGGCGGGATGGTGCGTAACGTCATTGAGGCGCTGGGTGAACGCCTGAACGGCGCTCACGTGGCGCTGATTACCGGCCTGAAGCACTATCTCGGCCCCTTCGAAGCCTATGGCAAAGGCGCCGTTCCCGTTACGCCGTTCCGCGAAGAGCAGGGACGCCAGCCCGTGGAAAATTTCTACTACGCCCAGGAGGACGAAGTGTTCGCCGGTGCGAAGAAATACGGCTATCGCTGGAGCGTCCACCGTCCGCACACCATCATCGGCTATGCCGTGGGTAACGCCATGAACATGGGCCAGACGCTGGCGGTCTACGCTACCCTGTGCCGCGAAAAAGGCTGGCCGTTTATCTTCCCCGGCTCGCCGGAGCAGTGGAACGGCCTGGCGGATATGACCGACGCCGGACTACTGGCCGAACAGCTGCTGTGGGCCGCCACGTCTGAGGAAGCGGCAAATGAAGATTTCAACGCCGTCAACGGGGATGTGTTCCGCTGGAACTGGCTGTGGCCGCGGCTGGCCGCCTGGTTTGGCATTGAGGCGGCGGAGTATCCCGGACGGGCGATGCCGCTGGAAACGCGGATGCAGGAGGCGGCAGAGGCCTGGCAGGAGATCGCCGCCCGGTATCAGCTACGCGAAGCGGACATCACCAGACTTGCCTCATGGTGGCACACCGATGCCGATCTGGGCCGTCCGATGGAAGCCTTCACCGATATGAGCAAGAGCCGCAAAGCCGGGTTTACCGGGTATCGCTCCACCCCGGACGCCTTTATCGCGCTGTTTGAAAAGCTGAAAGCGGAGAACATCATTCCCCGCTGATCCTGAGCGGTGCACGCCTGGCGTGCACCGTTGTGCTGCGGGCTGAAGCCACGCTTAGCTTGCGGTCTCGGCAAACGCGCGTCCTAACTGCTCCACAGGCAGGTAGCGGCCAATGATCACCAGCCGCGAGTGCGGGGTTTCGCTCTCCTGCCACGCTGAACCGTAATCAAAGCCCACCACTTTATACACGCCCTGCACCACCAGACGCTGTGGCTGCCCGTCGATCGCCAGCACGCCTTTGTAGCGCAGCATGTCGTTGCCGTGGTCGGCGATGCAGCGCTCCATAAACGCCCCGATCTTTTTCAAATCCAGCGTGCCGGCGTCGAACACGTGCGCCTGGATCACGTCCGGCGTCGGTTCCGCGCGGGTGGTGGCGAAGGGTCGGAAGCGGCCCGGCGCGTCGGCGCGGGCGGAGATAATGTGGTAGCCCTCGGTCAGCGCGTTGCGGTCGTCCATCTCAAAGGCGGCAATGTTCAGCCACTCCCCGGGCGGGCAGGCGCCGTGATGGATCGCCAGCAGCGGCGCTTTGTTATTGATGCGGTGAATACGCGCCAGCATCGCCTCTTTATGCGCCTCGTCGCACAGGTCGGTTTTGGTCAGCAGCAGGCGGTCGGCAAAGGCAATCTGCGCCGCGGCCACCGGATGCTCATCCAGCTGCTGGCCGATGTGCTGGCAGTCCACAAGGGTGATTACCGCGTCCAGCCGCAGCGATTCGCGCAGCCGCTCCTCGGTAAAGAAGGTCTGAATGATGGGGCCGGGATCGGCGAGGCCGGTGGCTTCCACGATCAGCGTCTCAAAGGGCATTTCGCCGGAGGCGCGACGATCCAGCAGATCGACCATCGCCTCGGTAAACTCGCCGCGCACGCTACAGCATACGCAGCCGTTACTCACTTCAACGACGCGGATGTTGTCGCCCCGGGCGAGCAGCTGTCCGTCGATGCCGACGGCGCCGAATTCGTTCTCGACAATCACCACCGAACTGTCGGCGTGATGATGAAGGTAGTGGTTTAACAGGGTGGTTTTACCCGCACCGAGAAAACCGGTGAGCAGGGTGACGGATACGGCAGTCGTCATGACGTCTTCCTTTTAATCAGCAGCAACGCGCGCCGCCTTTACCGCCGTAGCGCGCATCCTGACGCTCGCGGAAAAATTCTTCGTAGCTCATTGGCGGCTCGTCCGGGTGGTTGAGACGCATGTGCTGCACGTAGTTGTCATAGTCGGGTACGCCGACCATCAGCTTTGCTGCCTGACCGAGGTATTTCCCGGCCTTTGCAAGAGTATCGAACATCGTGGTTACTCCGGTTGGCGGCGCACCGGTGAAGGCCGATGCGCCGCGAGAGGGCCAGGGCTTAGTGCGCGCCTTTCGCCTGGGCAACGATGCGGTCTGCATCTTCCGGCATCGGCTCATACGGCGTTTCGTTGGCCGTCGGCTTGTCGGACTTCAACGCCGCCCGTGCGGTTTTCAGCGAGAACCAGGCCAGCACCACCACAACCACCATAAAGAACATGGTCAGTCCGGCGTCGAGACGGTTGTTAAACACCAGCTGATTGAGCTGCGACACGGTGTACTGTGCCGGGATGGTGCCGCTGTCGATCATCGCCTGGAACTTGTTGGCGATGGCAAGGAAGCCGACTTTCGGATCCGGGCTGAAGGTTTTCTGCCAGCCGGCGGTCAGGGTACAGATCAGCAGCCAGGCGGTCGGCACCAGCGCCACCCAGGCGTAGCGCTGACGCTTCATTTTGAACAGCACCACGGCGCAGAGCATCAGCGCCATACCGGCCAGCATCTGGTTGGCGATGCCGAACAGCGGCCACAGGGTGTTGATGCCGCCCAGCGGGTCAAGCACGCCCTGGCGCAGGAAGTAGCCCCAGGCCAGCACCACCAGCGCGGTCGCCAGCAGGTTAGCGGGCAGCGAGTCGGTGCGCTTCAGCGACGGGGCCGCTACGCCCAGCAGATCCTGCAGCATAAAGCGCGCCGCACGGGTCCCGGCGTCCACCGCCGTCAGGATAAACAGCGCCTCAAACAGAATGGCGAAGTGATACCAGAATGAGACATCCATCAGGCCGCCCAGCGCACCGTGCAGGATGTACGCCATCCCCACCGCCAGGGTCGGTGCCCCGCCCGCGCGGGAGATGATCGACTGCTCACCCACCTCGTTGGCGATTTGCGTCAGGGTCTCCGGGGTGATCTGGAAGCCCCAGCTGGTTACCACCTGCGCGGCCGAGGCCACCACATCGGTTGCGCCCGCCGGTGCCAGCACCGCCATCGGGCTGTTCATCGCGAAGTAGACGCCCGGGTCGATAACGCAGGCCGCCACCAGCGCCATGATGGCAACGAACGACTCCATCAGCATGCCACCGTAGCCGATAAGGCAGGCCTGATTCTCATTGGCCAGCATTTTCGGGGTGGTGCCGGAGGCGATCAGCGCATGGAAACCAGACACCGCGCCGCAGGCAATGGTGATAAACAGGAACGGGAACAGGTTGCCGGACCAGACCGGGCCGGTACCGTCGATGAATTTCGTCACCGCCGGCATGGTCAGCGTCGGACGCATAATCAGGATGCCAATCGCCAGCCCGACGATGGTCCCGATTTTCAGGAAGGTGGAGAGGTAGTCACGCGGGGCCAGCAGCAGCCAGACCGGCAGCACTGCGGCAACGAAGCCGTAGCCCACCAGCATCCACACCAGCTGAATCCCGGTGAAGTCAAACCACGGTGCCCAGGTTTCGCTTTCCGCCACCCAGCCGCCGGAGATGATGGCGAAAATCAGCATCACCAGACCGATGATCGACACTTCGCCGATGCGCCCCGGACGGATATAGCGGATGTAGATCCCCATAAAGACCGCCAGCGGAATGGTAAAGGCGACGGTATAGGTTCCCCACGGACTGTGGGTCAGGGCTTTCACCACGATCATCGCCAGCACCGCCAGGATGATAATCATGATCATAAAGCAGGCCACCAGGGCAATCACTCCGGCGGTCGGGCCCATCTCCTCTTTCACCAGCTCACCGAGCGAGCGCCCGTCGCGGCGGGTGGAGACAAACAGCACCATGAAATCCTGCACCGCACCGGCCAGGACCACACCGGCCAGGATCCAGATCATCCCCGGCAGATAGCCCATCTGGGCTGCCAGAACCGGCCCGACCAGCGGCCCGGCACCGGCGATAGCGGCAAAGTGGTGACCGAACAGCACCTTTTTGTCAGTTGGCACATAGTCGAGGCCATCGTTATGCCGCACCGCGGGCGTCATGCGGGTGCCGTCGACGGCAAGCACGCGACGGGCGATGAAGATGCCGTAGAAGCGATAGGCGATAAGGTAAACACACACCGCGGCGACCACGATCCACAGCGCGTTGATCTGTTCGCCACGATTGAGAGCGATATATCCGAGGGCAAACGCGCCTAGCAACGACAGCGCCACCCAGATAAGGTATTTCCCTGATTTATTCATAGTTGTTGTCCGTCAGTGTGATGCAGCAAAGGTGTTACATTTTGTATCTATATCAGCAGCCAAAATTTAACAACGCTGAATCCGGATAAAAGGGGCGCGACGGGAGGGATTTACCTGACATTGCTAGCGGGATCACTTTACGAGGGAAACGGCGTGCAATGGCGTTGTACAAAGGGTAGACAGCGAGGGGTTTCCCTCACCGGCCCCGCTTCAGGCAGGCGAGAGAGAAGCAGCGGTGTGGGGCGATGTCGGGAGAGGCCACCCCGACCAAAACGGGGCGCCCTCCCCTGTGGCAGAGGGTCGGAGTAAGGGCGGGGTTATCCCATCACCGCCGTGCTCAGGCGCGAGGTGCAAACCCGGCGGCCCTGCTCGTCGAAAATGGTGATCTCCCACGACTGGCTCTGACGCCCCAGGTGCAGCGGCTGGCAGACGCCGCGCACTTTGCCCTGCGAAACCGGCCGATGGTGGGTGGCGTTAAGCTCGGTGCCGACCACGCACTGTCCGTCACGGGTAGTGAGGTAGCCCGCCATCGACCCGAGGGTTTCCGCCAGCGCGGCGGACGCGCCGCCGTGCAGCAGGCCGAACGGCTGGTGGGTGCGGGCATCCACCGGCATTTCAGCTTCCAGGGTGTCGTCCCCGATGCGGGTGTAGACCACGCCGAGGTGCGCCACCAGCGTATTGAGGCTGGTGGCATTCAGCTCATCCAGCGATAAATGACGTTTCCAGATCATCCTATGCCCCCAGCGTTGAGCCGCCGTCGATCACGATATCCTGCAACGTGATATGGCCTGCAGCGTCGGAGGCAAGAAACAGCACGGTGGCGGCCACGTCTGCCGGACGACCAATCTTGCCGAGCGGAATGCCGAGCTTAAACTGCTCGCCGAAGCCCTTGATGCGCTGCTGTTCGGCATCATCGCGGGTCCAGAGCACGCGCTGCATGTCGGTATCGGTAGAGCCAGGCGACACCACATTGCTGCGCACGCCGCTGGCAGCCAGCTCAAGGCCGACGGTCAGCGCCAGGCTTTTCAGTGCCGCTTTCGAGGCACCATAGGCCGACATGCCGATGCGCGGGGTGTGCGCCGCGTCGGAGGCCACCGTAACGATGGCCCCACTCTGCTGGCGGCGGAACCACGGCATGGTCTGCTGGAACAGGTTAAACGCCCCGCCGACGTTGACGGCGAAGGTCTGCTGCCAGTCGTCGTGGCTCAACGCATCGGTCGGCCCCATACGCAGGATGCCCGCGGCGTTGACCAGCACGTCGAGCGCGGCGGTGTCGGTCAGTACCCGCTGGCAAACCTGCGCCACCGCGTCGGCGTCGGCGACGTCCAGCACTTCGGTGCGAAACGGGTAAGACGGCTGGTCGAAGGCCAGATCGAAGCCCACCACGCTGGCCCCGGCGTCAAGGAAGGCCAGCGCCGTCGCGTGGCCAATCCCTTTGCCTGCGCCGGTGACCCAGACGGTTTTGCCGCTGAAATCCAGTCCGGCCATCAGCGCGCGCCTTCCCGGGAGAGCAGCGCCCACCAGGCGTCGATGCTCGGGTTCTTTGCCAGCATCACAAAATCGATATCGCCATGCACTTTACGCCAGCGGGCCGCCAGCGCCATCATGCGCACCGAATCCAGACCGTAGTCGATAAGGTTGTCGTCATCGTACGGGGCGTCGGATTCGTCGAGCAGCGGCAGCACCAGCGCGCGCAGCGCCTCTTTGCTGGCCGGCACGTCGGCGCTCTCCTGCTGGGGGAGCAGATCGGCGGTCATCACCACGCGACCGGCACGGCCCGCCACGTAATTCAGAGCCATCAGGTGCTCTTCCCGGCTGAAGTCCGCCAGCGCATCGGCCACCATAAAGGGTTTGATGTCGCGCATAAACGCATCGGTGGCGGTGGTCATGCAGCCGATATGGGCGTAGACCCCGGTGATGATCAGCTGATCGCGTCCGGTCTCTTTGAGCGCCTGCTCCAGCGGCGAGCGGTGGAACGCGCTGTAGCGCCACTTCACCAGCACCGTATCGTCAGCATCCGGCGCCAGCGCGGCCACCACCTGCTGCTGCTCCGGGTGCTTGTTAAGCCCCGGCCCCCACATATCGTTGAGCAGCGCGCGGTCGGCGTCGCTCTGATCTTTCGGCTGGGCGGTGTAGTAGACCGGAATGCCCTGCTGTTTGCAGAACTGGCGCAGCGCCGCGATGTTGGCGATGACCTGTTCCATCATCGCGCAGTTGTCGCCCCAGAAGTTCACGAAGTAATCCTGCATGTCGTGGATCAGCAGGGCAGCGCGCTGCGGCTCAAAAGGCCAGCTCACTTTGCTGGTCGGGATCTCCTGCGCGGCAGGCAGCGCATAGGCGTTAAGTTTTGGAATGGCCATTGTCTTTCCCTTTCATCGTTCAGGCTTGTGCGCGTTCAGCGAGCCACTGGCGCAGCATTTTTTTATCGACTTTGCCGACCGGCGTGAGCGGCAGCGAGTCGATGCACTCCACGCGATCCGGCAGTTTAAAATCGGCGACGCCCAGCTCGCGCAGCCAGCGGCGCATCTCCACCGGCCGCACCGGGCGTGACGTCACCAGCCAGGCGCAGCTCTTCTCGCCCAGCAGGCTGTCCTCCATGCTCACCAGCGCGGCGTGGATCACCGCCTCATGGCGCAGCAACAGGTTTTCGATCTCCTCGGCGGCGATCTTCTCCCCACCGCGGTTGATCTGATCTTTCTCGCGCCCCTGAACGGTAATGTAGCCATCCTCGTCGATGGCGATCAGATCCCCGGAGCTGTAAAACCCGTTGGCATCAAACGCCTGAGCGTTGTGCGCCGGGCTGTTGTAGTAGCCGCGGAAGGTGTACGGGCCACGGGTCATCAGCCGCCCGACCTCGCCGCGCGGCAGCGGATTGCCGTTTTCGTCCGCCACCCACACCTCATCGTCCGGACACATCGGCGTGCCCTGGGTATTGAAGATGCGCGCGTCGCTGTCGTCTAAACGGGTGTAGTTCACCAGCCCTTCCGCCATCCCGAACACCTGCTGCAGCTGGCAGCCGATCTCAGCGGGGATCCGCGCGGCCAGCGACGACGAGAGCCGCGCGCCGCCGACCTGCAACAGACGCAGCGAGGCGAGCTGCTGGTTGCCGCCCCACTCCTGAATCGCCTGCAGCCAGAGGCTCACCGCCGGCGGCACCAGCGCGGTGACGTTGATGCGGTGCTGTTCAATCAGCGGGAAGCAGAGCGTAGCGCTCGGGTCCCGGGCCAGCACCACGCTACCACCGGCCAGGAACACCCCGAGCGACCCAGGAGAGCTGAGCGGATAGTTGTGCGCCGCCGGGAGCGCGCACAGGTAGCGGGTTTCCGGGCTGAAATCGCAGATCTCGTTGCTGCGCCGGATGCTGTAGTAGTAGTCGTTATGGGTGCGCGGGATAAGTTTCGGCGTGCCGGTGCTGCCGCCGGAGAGCTGGAAGAACGCCACCTCGTCCGCCGGGGTCGGGCTGGCGACAAACGCTCCCGCCGGTTCATCAATCATGGCTTCGAGGGAGTGCTCGCCCGCCTCGTTGCGCAGCGCCACCACGCGCAGCGACCCGTGGGTCGCCACAAACTGGCTCAGCGTCTCATCACTGGCAAAGAACGCGTGTTCGCGGTCGGCCACCAGCAGCGCCGGGGCGATCTGTCCGGCGTAGGCGTCGAGTTCGGTGCGCTGATGGCTGAACAGGGCATTCACCGGCGCGACGCCGATCTTCAGCAGCGCAAACAGCGTGATGTAAAACTCCGCCACGTTGCCAAGCTGCACCAGCGCGGTTTCGCCGTGCTTTAGCCCCTGGCGTTGCAGCGCCGCGGCCAGGCGATCCGAGGCGGCATTCAGGTCGCGGTAGCTGAAGGTGCGCTCGCCATCGATCAGCGCACAGGCATCGCTGTCGGCGTGGCGCGTAAGAATGTCGGTCAGCGGCCTGTCGATCCAGTAGCCTTTTTCACGATAGCGTGCGGCGAGATCGTCCGGCCAGCGGGTATAAGAAACGGTCATAGCTACCTTCAGTTGAGTCCAAATACGTTGAGCATGGTGGAGAGTTTGGTGCCGGTTTCGTGCCACTCCCCTTCCGGAGAAGAGGCCGGGACGATGCCCGCGCCGGCAAACAGGCGCACCTGATTTCCCGTGATGCGCGCACAGCGGATCGTGACCGCCCACTCACCGTTCCCCTCTTCGTCACACCAGCCGACGATGCCGCCAAACAGATCGCGATCGAAGGGTTCAAGGTCGGCAATCAGGGTTTTGGCAACCTCGTGCGGGAAGCCGCTCAGCGCCGGCGTCGGATGCAGCAGGCAGGCCAGCGACAGGGCGTTCTCATGCGCATCGCGCACGTCGCCCTCAATCGGCGTCGCCAGATGCCACAGGGTCGGGGTGGTGATGAGCTGCGGGGTGTCCGGCAGGCTCAGGGTACGGCTACGCGGGGCCAGCACCGCTTTCATCGCCCCGGTGACCAGGGCATGCTCATGGCGGTCTTTTTCCGAGTTCATCAGGCGACGGCCCGCCTCGCGGTCGAGGGTGTCATCCGGCTGACGTCCGGCCGAACCGGCCAGCGGCAGCGAGCTGAAATGCGTGCCCTCTTTGCGCAGCAGCAGCTCCGGGCTGGCGCCGAGCAGTACGCCGCCGTCCGGCAGCGGCACGTGGAAATTGAAGCTGGCAGGATTCTGGGCGATAAGCCGCTCCAGCAGCGCCCCGCTGTCGGGCGGGAGATCGGTGGTGATATCGATAAGCCGGGAGAGCACCACTTTATCGACCTGCGGGGTCGCGGTAAGCGCAGCGGCGCGGGCCACCATCGCCTCGAATACCGGCTGGTCGGGAAGCGTGTCCCTGCCGGTCACCCGCAGCGCGGTAGTCTCTGGCTGGTAGAGCGCCGCTTTCTGGCGCGCCGGGCGGGAGAAGCTCTCGCAGCGGGCCGGTACGAACAGCGCCGACGGGCGCGAGGTGTCGAACGGGATAGCCCCCACTAACACCGGTTTCGTCACGCCCTGCGACCGGGCGTGGGCGAAGGCGTCTTTCACCGCCTGCTGGAAGCTGCCGTCCACCTGGTCGCCGTCAAGCGCGGGCTGCGACACCCGGCTGACGCAGCCGGAGGCGATGAAACTGCGAAACGGCGACATAAAGAAAAAGTCGTCCGCTGAAACCCGGGCAGCCCCTTGCTGCATTTCCTCTGCCAGTGACGTATCCATGCGATCCTCCAAACAATGCTATGCCTGTTGGTAATAATTATCATTTGTATTTTGGGGCGCTAACCTAAAAGCAATCGACCCGGAAGTCAACTCTGTGGATGCGAACCTGACGTCACCTTCGCTTGCATCCTGCGCCGCCAACAATGAAAATGAGAAGCATTATTAAACCATAAAACAGGACTTTTTCACCGTGATACGTTGTTTTGCAGGCTTACGCGTCGCCCTGATGGCGGGCGCACTGTTTTTCGGAATTGCCGTAAACGCCGGGGCGGCGGAATGGCCGCGTCAGATCACCGACAGTAAGGGCACGCATACCCTGGAGCGTGCGCCGACGCGCATTGTTTCGACCAGCGTTACCCTCACCGGCTCGCTGCTGGCGATCGATGCGCCGGTCATCGCCAGCGGGGCAACGTCACCGGGTAACCGCGTCGCGGACAGCCAGGGCTTTTTCCGCCAGTGGAGCGACATTGCCCGCGAGCACAACGTGCAGCGCCTGTGGATTGGTGAACCGGTGGCCGAAGCGGTCGCCGCGCAGATGCCGGATCTGATCCTTATCAGCGCCACCGGCGGTGATTCCGCGATGGCGCTCTACGAGCAGCTCTCCGCCATTGCCCCGACGCTGGTGGTCAACTACGACGATAAGAGCTGGCAGACGCTGCTGACCCAACTCGGTGAGATAACCGGCCACGAACAGCAGGCGGCGGCACGCATTGCCAGCTTCAATCAGCAGCTGGAGACGGCGCGCAGCCGCATTGCCCTGCCCGCTGGTACGGTCAGCGCGCTGGTGTATAACCCGGCGGCGCGCGCGGCGAATCTCTGGACGCCGGATTCCGCCCAGGGACAGCTGTTGCAGCAGATCGGTTTTACCCTCGCCACGCCGCCCGCCGCGCTGCATGCCAGCCAGAGCATGGGCAAACGTCACGACATCATCCAGCTGGGCGGTGAAAATCTGGCGGCGGGTCTCAACGGCGACTATCTGCTGCTGTTTGCCGGGGACGAGAAAGACGCGCAGGCGATCTATGCCAACCCGCTGCTGGCGCATCTTCCGGCGGTGAAGCAGCAGCGCGTGTACGCCCTCGGTACCGAGACGTTCCGGCTCGATTACTACAGCGCCACCCGAACGCTGGAGCAGCTGATGGCGCGGTTTGCGACACCGGCGGGCTGACGGGCGCGGCGGTTGTGCCCCACCCCCGCCGGCATCGCCTGGCGGAGTGAGGCGAGTAAACCGCTGGGGTTATGGCGCCGTCGGGGTCTCTGGCTGACGAAAACGCCGCAGCGTGGTCAGCAGCATCAGCAGCACGACGCCGGCCAGCGTCAGCACCGCTCCGCCGGTGCTGGCCGCGTACATCGGCGCCATCACCACCGTCATGCTGCCGAGCAGCGCCGCGCCGATGGCATCCCCGGTGACGTTTTGCGCCGTCCAGAGTCCGTTGATGCGCCCCAGCATCGCCTCCGGGGTCTGCTGCTGAATCAGGGTGTATTGCAGCAGAGAGCTGATGGCGCTGAGCCAGCCGACCGCCACCAGGCACAGCATCCCTAATGCGCCGTTGGGCATCAGGCTGAACATCGCCACGGCGATAAAGGCGCCGAGGGTGGTCGCCAGCATCAGCGCCCCCGGTCGCGCGCTGTGCGCCAGTTTACCGCTGGTCAGCGCCCCGAGCGCCGCGCCGGCGGGCAGCGCCGCATAGAGCAGGCCGATATCCCCGGCGCTCATTTGCCAGTGGTTAGCCAGCGCCGGATAGAGCACCCGCACCGCGCTCGCCATCGTCAGCAGCGCGCCCAGCAGCGCAATGCCGCCGATAAGCGGGCTGTGCAGCAAAAAGCGCAGCCCGGCCCACAGGGCACGCAGCGGGTGTTCGCGCGGCTGGGGCGGCGGGGCTAAGCGCGGCAGGCGCAGCAGCGGAAGGAGGGTAATAAAGGTGCCCAGCGCCGCCAGACCGTAGTTCCACACCACCCCGCCCCAGGCCAGCAGCAGGCCGCCCGCCACCGGGGAGATCACCGAGCCAAGCCGCACGGTGAGCATAGTGATCGCCCCCGCCTGCATCAGATTCTCACGACCCACCAGCGCTGGCGTCGCCGCCAGCAGCGCCGTGACGCCAATCGCCCCGAAGAAGCCGTCCCAGACACCCAGCAGATAGATGGCCGCCAGCGACGGCTGGGGCAGCGCAGCGTTAAGGCACAGCCCGATAAACCCCAGTCCGCAGGTGGAACGCGCCAGCAGGATCAGGCGCTTGCGCTCGTGCCGGTCGGCCAGCACGCCGCCCGTCATCAGGCCGATAAACATCGCGCTGCCGGTGAGGGTTACCGCCAGGCCGACCTGCAACGCCGACCCGGTGAGGGTCTGGATCTGTACCGGAATGGCAACGCCGAGCAGGCCGAGGGAGAGAATGGAGATAAAACGGGCAATAAAGACAGCGCGAAAGTCAGGATGGGTCTTGAGCAAACTCAGGTTGAGCAGCATTGAATGTCGGTTCATTACAGGGCCTTAACACCAATTTTCCTTACCGGATAGCAGGGGGCTCATGCTAACATAATCCGCAAAGAGCGATAACGATAATTAATATCATTATCATGTCAGGGAAGTGTGTTATGTCGTGGTCACGGTTTTCAGCCCGCCCTTACATTGTGCTGAGCCTCTTAATTCTGCTTCTGATTGTGATGCTGTTCAGCCTGCTGACAGGCGCCAAAGCGCTGCCGCCAGGCACCGTGATGGACGCGCTGGCCGGTAGCTGCCAGAGCGCGGACTGCATCATCGTGCTGGATGCGCGTCTGCCGCGCACCCTCGCCGGGCTGCTGGCCGGTATGGCGCTGGGCATTGCCGGCGCGCTGATGCAAACCCTCACCCGCAACCCGCTCGCCGACCCGGGCCTGCTCGGCGTTAACGCCGGGGCCAGTTTCGCCATTGTCATCGGCGCGGCGCTAATGACGTCCCTCTCCCCCCTAACCCTACTGACGCTGGCCTTCAGCGGTGCGTTTCTGGCCGCATTGATTGTCGCCCTGACCGGCAGCCAGGGCGGCGGGCAGCTCAACCCGGTGCGCCTGACGCTGGCCGGGGTGGCGCTGGCGGCGGTGCTGGAGGGGCTGACCAGCGGCATCTCGCTGCTCAATCCCCAGGTGTATGACCAGCTGCGCTTCTGGCAGGCCGGTTCGCTGGATATCCGCAGCCTGCTGCCGCTGAAAATCATTCTGCTGCCGGTGCTGGCCGCCGCCGCGGTCGCCCTGCTGCTGAGCCGGGCGCTGAACAGCCTGAGCATGGGCAGCGACACCGCCACCGCGCTCGGCAGCCGCGTGGCGCGCACCCAGATCCTCGGACTGCTGGCGATCACCGTGCTGTGCGGTAGCGCCACCGCCGCCGTCGGCCCCATCGCGTTTATCGGCCTGATGATGCCGCACCTGGCCCGCTGGCTGGTGGGGCCGGACCACCGCTGGACGCTGCCGGTGACGATGCTGGCGACCCCTGCCCTGCTGCTGCTTGCCGATATTATTGGCCGACTGCTGGTGCCGGGCGAACTGCGCGTCTCGGTGGTCAGCGCCTTTATCGGCGCGCCGGTGCTGATCTGGCTGGTGCGTCGTCGCCGTAACGGGGTGACGCTATGAGCCGCCTGTCGCGTCTTGCCCTGGTGCTGGGGCTGTTTATTCTGGCGGCGCTGCTGTTTGTCGGATGGGGGCTGCGCGCCGGAAGCGTGATCCTCACTCCCGGCCAGGTGCTGGATGCCCTGACCGGCAGCGCCCCGCGCGCCATGTCGATGGTCGTGGTGGAGTGGCGCCTGCCGCGCGTAGCCATGGCGCTACTGGTGGGCGCAGCGCTTGGCGTCAGCGGCGCCATGTTCCAGTCGCTGATGCGTAACCCGCTCGGCAGCCCTGACGTAATGGGCTTTAATACCGGGGCCTGGAGCGGCGTGCTGGTGGCGATGGTGCTGTTTGGTCAGCACCAGACCGCCATCACCCTGGCCGCGATGGTGGGAGGGATTGTCACCTCGCTGCTGGTCTGGCTGCTGGCCTGGCGCAACGGCATTGATACCTTCCGTCTGATCATTATTGGCATCGGCACCCGCGCCATGCTGGTGGCGTTCAACACCTGGCTGCTGCTGCACGCCTCGCTGGAGACGGCCATCTCCGCCGGGCTATGGAATGCCGGATCGCTTAACGGCCTGACCTGGAGCAAAACCCTCCCCGCGGTGCCGGTGATGGTGCTGATGTTTATCGCCGCCGGCCTGCTGGTGCGCCGCATGCGGCTGCTGGAGATGGGCGACGACAGCGCCTGCGCGCTCGGCGTGCCGGTTGAGCGCTCGCGCCTGCTGCTGATGCTGACCGCCGTGCTGCTGACCGCGGCCTCCACCGCGCTGGCCGGGCCGATCTCCTTTATTGCGCTGGTTGCGCCACACATCGTGCGCCGCCTCTCCGGTACGGCGCGCCTGGGGCTGACCCAGTCGGCGCTGTGTGGCGCCACGCTGCTGCTGCTCGCCGATCTGTGCGCGCAGCACCTGTTTATGCCTTACCAGCTTCCGGTAGGGGTAATTACCGTGAGCATCGGCGGTATCTATCTCATCGCCTTGCTGATTCAGGAGTCCCGCAAGAGATGACCCATTCTCGTCTGTACGGCAGCGATTTAACCCTCGGCTACGGTAAACACGTGGTCGCCGACGGCTTAAGCGTGGCGATCCCCGACGGCCACTTTACGGCGATTATTGGCCCCAACGGCTGCGGCAAGTCGACCCTGTTACGCACCCTGAGCCGGTTGATGAAGCCCCTTCACGGCGAGGTGCTGCTGGACGGCGAGGCGATTAGTCGCTACGCCACCAAAGAGGTGGCGAAACGGGTGGGTTTACTGGCGCAAAACGCGACCACGCCGGGGGATATTACGGTGCAGGAGCTGGTGGCGCGCGGTCGCTACCCGCACCAGCCGCTGTTTACCCGCTGGCGCAAGGAGGATGAGGAGGCGGTCGTCCGGGCGATGAAGGCGACGGGCGTAGAAGCGCTGGCCTCCCAGAGCGTGGATACGCTCTCCGGCGGGCAGCGCCAGCGGGCGTGGATCGCCATGGTGCTGGCCCAGGAGACGGCGATCATGCTGCTGGATGAACCCACCACCTGGCTTGATATCAGCTATCAGATCGATCTGCTGGAGCTGCTGCGCACCCTCAACCGCGATCGCGGCTATACCCTGGCGGCGGTGCTGCACGATCTGAACCAGGCCTGCCGCTACGCCACGCACCTGATCGCGCTGCGCGACGGCAAGGTGGTGGCCGAGGGCGCGCCGAAAGCGATCGTTACTCCCGAGCTTATCGAGGCGGTCTACGGTATGCGCTGCATGATCATTGACGATCCAGTGGCCCACACCCCGCTGATTGTGCCGCTGGGACGCCCGTAGCCGCGCGCGTTCAGGGTGGGTAAGCGTCGCTTACCCACTACGTCCCTTATCCCAGAATCTGCCGTAACACCGGCCCAATCGCCTCGAACGCCTGCGGAGAGATGATGTCCACGTGCGCGCAGGCCTGCGGATAGACCTCCAGCTCGCCGATCCACGGCGCCCACGTGGTATGCGGATCCATCCCCGGCTTCAGGGTATGGGTGGCCACGAACAGCGTCGCCTTTCCGTCAAAGCGGGCGCTACGCGCGGTGCTGAGCAGCCGCACCGCATCGTCGTAGTTCCCTTCGATGGTCCCGAACAGGCGATCCGATCCCTGCCCCTGTTGGGCGGCGACAAAGGCCTCGCGCTCGCGGGCGATCTCCGCCAGCACCTCAGGATCGCGCTGGTCAGGGCTTTTCCCGGCCCAGTTCTGCGACTCCGGCGGCCAGGTATCGAGCAGGCCGAGAAACGCCACCTGCTCACCCGCCGCCTGCAGCCGCGCCGCAATGCCCTGGGCCAGCGTCCCGCCAAGCGAGTAGCCGAACAAATAGTACGGCCCGGTCGGCTGACGCTGTCTGAGCGTCGCCAGATGCGCATCGCACACCTCATCCAGCGTGGCGCAGGTCATCATCGGCCCGTCCGGACGCGGCGACTGAATACCGGTTATCGACCAGCGCGGATCCAGGTAGCGTTGCAGGATGCTGAACTGCCAGGCAAAACCGGAGGCCGGATGGAAGCAGAACAGCGTCGGCCCGGTGCTCTGGCGCAGCGGTAGCACCGCTTCAAAGCCCGCGCTGCTGGCGTGCTCTTCGCTCTCCGTCGCACTCAGCAGCGCGGCGAGTTTCTCCACGGTAGACGCTACCATCACCTGCCCCACCGTTACCGGCCGGTTCAGGGTGCGCTTCAGGCCAGCGGCCAGGCGCATCGCCAGCAGCGAGTGGCCGCCAAGCGCGAAGAAGTCGGCGGCGGCATCGTCAATCTCGCAGCCCAGCAGCGCGGAGAACGCCCGGGCAATCTCCTGCTCCAGCCCCGGCTGCGGCGCGCGGGCATCGGCGCGGGAGACCGCCTGCGGCAGCGGCAGCGCGTTGCGATCGAGCTTGCCGTTGGCGCTGAGCGGGAAGGCGTCGAGCGTGACCAGCGCCACCGGCACCATATGCGCCGGAAGCTGCGCGGCAAGCTGCGCGCGCAGCGCCGCCACGTCGAGGGTCGCGCCGGTCTCTGGTACCAGATAGCCCACCAGCTGGCGCGCATCGCCGCCGCTGGCCGCTGCGGCATTCAGCACGCAGGCATGGGTCACCGCCTGCGCCACGCCGGGGAGAGTGAGCAGCGCCTGATCTATCTCGCCAAGCTCAATACGCTGACCGCGAATTTTAAGCTGATCGTCGCTGCGTCCCAGATACTCCACCGCGCCGTTTTCCAGCCAGCGCGCCACGTCGCCGGTACGGTACATGCGTTCGACCGGGGCAAACGGATCGGCGATAAAGCGGCTGGCGGTGAGATCGGGCCGCCCCAGGTAGCCCTGGGCCAGCTGGACGCCGGTGAGGTACAGATCGCCGGCGATGCCCGGCGGCACCGGACGCATGGCGTCGTCAAGAATGTGCAGCCCGGTGTTCCAGACCGGGAAGCCAATCGGCACGCTGCTGCCGCGCACCGCCGCCAGCTCCGGCCCGAAGGCGGGATACCAGCTGACGTCCACCGCTGCCTCGGTCGGGCCATAAAGGTTGTGCAGCGGTACCGCGGTGAGCTGCTCCCACTCGCGGCACAGTGCGGTGGGCAGCGCTTCCCCGCTGCAGAAGACGCGACGCAGCGAGGCACAGCTGGCGGTCGCCTCCGGCGTCCCAAGCGCCGCGACAAAGGCCGCCAGCATCGAGGGCACAAAGTGCGTGGTGGTAACCCGGTAGCGGGCAAACAGCTGCTGAAGCGCCTGCGGGTCCCGGTGCGCTTCCGGCGGGGCCATCACCAGCTGCGCGCCGGTGATAAACGGCCAGAAGAACTCCCAGACCGACACGTCAAAGCTGCACGGCGTCTTCTGCAACACCACGTCATCCCCGTTCAGCGGGTAGTGGTTCTGCATCCACAGCAGGCGGTTAACGATGGCGGCCTGCCCTACCATCACCCCTTTCGGACGCCCGGTGGAGCCGGAGGTGAAGATCACATAGGCGGTATGGTCCGGCTGCGACGCCACCGGCTGAACCGCCGTCACCGGCGGCAGCGGCGCGGTGAAGTGGAGCATCGGCTGGCCGTCGAAGCGCGCGGCCTGGGACGGTTCGGTAATCAGCAGTCGCGGCGCGGCGTCCTCCAGCATCATGCGCAAGCGCTCGTCGGGATAGCCGGTGTCGAGCGGTAGCCAGGCGGCCCCTACCTCGACAATCGCCTGCAGCGCCAGCGACAGAAACACCGAGCGCGGCAGCGCCACGGCGACGATATCCCCTGGCTGCACGCCGCGCTGCGTCAATGCCGCCGCCAGAGCCTGCACCTGAGCGCGCATCCCGGCATAGCTGAACTGATAATGCGCATCCGCCAGCGCCGGGGCATCCGGCGTCAGGGCGGCCTGTCTGACGATCAGGCTGCTCAGCGTCTCCGTGGGCAGCATCATCGCCGTGTCGTTCACCTGGGCCAGCAAATCCTGCTCTTCGGGGTGGAGCAGCGCGGCCTCGACGCAGCGCATGTCGGGCCGGTCGGCGAACTGGCGCAGCAGCAGCGGCAGCCGGGCCAGATGTTGTGCCAGCTGGCGGGCGTCGTAGCGTCCGGCGTTCGCCAGCAGCTCCACCACCAGACCGCCCTGCTCATCCGGCAGCAGCGCGATCTCCAGATCCTTCACCGGCCCGGTGGCGAGGGTGTGGGTGATGCCCTCCACGCCGTCCAGATCGAGCTGGTAATCAAACATTTTCAGGTTGATCACCGGGCCATACAGCGGCTGGTCGCCGGTCACGCGCCCGGCGTCGCGCAGGATCTGCTCGGCATCGTAACGCTGATGGCGACGCATTTTTTTCAGCTGGGCGCTGAGCTGAGCCGCGAGCTGCGGCAGGGTCGCGTCAGCCTCAATCTGCACGCCGAGCGGCAGCACGTTGAGCACCGGTCCGGTGGCGCACAGCGCGCTGGAGCCGATGCGGCGCATAAAGATAAACCCGGCGCTGAAGGCGCGGCGTCCACTGAGCCGGCCCAGCCATACCGCGGCCAGCGCCAGCGCCATCTCGGCCAGCGTCTGTCCGTTGCCCTGCGCCACCAGACGGGTGAGGTCCGCGGTTTCAAGCCGGATGTGGTAGCGGTGCAAGGCGGTGGTGGAGAGATCGCCGGTCAGCGGCTCGCCTGAGAGCGTGGCGGCGTCGGGCAGCCGGGTAAGCTGCTCGCGCCAGAACGCGGCATCGCGGGCGCAGGTTTCGGAGGTCTGGTAGCGCTGGTACTCCTCCACCACCTCGCTGAACGGAGTAAACGGCGTCGGGGCCGGCACCTCGCCCTGACGCCAGGCGGTGTAGATCGCGGCAATACGCCGGGTAATGGCCGGGAAGCTGAAGCCATCCACCGCCACATGGTGATAGCGCTGATACCAGAACCAGTGCTGCTCCCCAAGGCGCAGCAGGGCGTGGTGCCAGAGCGGCTGCCCGCTCTCCAGACGCAGATCGCGATCGAGATCCGCCTGCATTCGCGCGTGGGCGGCCTGCTGCGGGTCGGCGCAGTCGCGAAGATCGATAACCGGCGGGGGCGCAAAGGTCAGGGTCGGATCGTGCCACTGCCACGCCTCGGCGTCCTGCTCGACAAAACGCATCCGCAGGGTATCGACCTCTTCAAGACCGGCGGCGATAGCGCGGGCCAGCAGCGGGCCGTCAAGGTCGCCGTGCAGTTCCACGTAGTGCGCCACGCTCCAGGCGTTGGGCTGACGGCTTAGCTTATCCGCCATCCAGATCCCCGGCTGGGCCGCCACCAGCGGCATCAGCACGCCGCGATTCGATCTCTGTTCACTCACTGCCAGTCCCTTTTTGCTGTTGATGCGTTACAAAGCGGCCCGGTTGCAGGCGCTCCCGGTGCTGTTCCAGCCAGCGGAAGCACGCCTCCTGCGGCTGCGGGTCGCACACCTGCTGCCAGCCGTCGGGCAGCGCGCAGCGTTCAGGCCAGAGGCTGAACTGCTGGCGGGCGTTAGCCAGAATAAAGAAGCGTCCCTGGGGATCGTCGAAGGGATTACTCGGTTCCATACCATACTCCTGTCGAATCAGGTGCCCTGCGCTGCCGGCTGCTTGCCCCAGAGGGCGATAAGCCCTTCCGTCAGGCCGCCGCGCCAGCACAATGCGTCGTGTCCGCCGTCCACCTCCCGCCAGATAACCGGCGGCTGCGCCTGCTGAAGCAGAGAACAGAGCGCGGTGTTCGCCGCGTGGATCAGCGGTTCGCGCACACCGGCCTCAAGCCAGACGCGCGGCGCGCGCCAGGTCAGCTCGCCGCTGCGCAGCTGCTGAACCAGCACCCCACCCTGGGCGCCCTGCTCGCGGTCGGGCCACCAGAACGAGCCGGACTGGCTGATAACGCACCCGATACGATCGGGGTAGCGCAGCGCAGCGTAGAGCGCGGCCAGGCCGCCAAAGCTCTGCCCGGCCACCAGGGTGCGGGCGGGATCGTCCTGCCAGGGCGCCACGGCGCGGACCTCAGGCAGCAGCTCGTCGAACAGCGCCTGCCAGAACGCCGGGTTGCAGGGCAGCTCATGGCCACGGTGCACCGTGTCGATGGCATCGACCAGTACGTAGACGGCGGGGGGCAGTTTGCCCTGGCGGGTAAGCCGGGCCAGCGCAGGCCAGACCGGCATGCTCTCGGCCCAGAACTGGCCGTCAAGCAGCAGCGCCAGCGGGCGGTCGGCGGCGTTATCATTGCCGGTGGTGTAGATCCACACCCGGCGCTCATTGCCAAGCCGGGCGCTGCGCCAGGTGATGCACTGCGGTGGGGTAAAGGGTTCGTCCGGGCCGTCCCAGCCAGGCTGGGGTGGCGCGTCGGGGAGATGCAGGGCCGACACCGCGTGCCCGCGTCCGCCCCGCCAGCTGTGCGGGTTGAGCGGGTCGGCAATCGCCTGGGACAGCAGGCGGCTCCAGCCGGTACGCAGCCCGGCGCGATCCGGCCCCTGCGGGCTGAACACCGACGGCGGAAAATCATCGGTGTTGACGACAGGCATCAGACAGTAGCTGCCGCGCCAGGCGGAGGGCAGCACCGTTTCCCAGCGCCAGACATCGGTGCCCGGCAGGCGGCGCAGCGTTTGCGGCGTCGAGAGATTGTGGTGGTCGGTCACGCCGGTGATGTGCAGCCAGACGCGCTGTACCGGGGAGGTACGCTCATCGCCCTGCGGGTCGCGCCACCAGAAGGTGACCTGACAGTCGCCGTCGTCTCGCCGGACCACGCTCGGCCCGCCCTGTTCCTGCCGCGCCTGCCACCAGGCTTCACTTCCCGTTGTCAGCTGATTCAACGCCCTATAACCCCATGTTTTACGTGTAGAAATCGTTGGTCATTCGGAAAACGACGATAATATTATTGATAATTATTCGTATTTGCAATAGCGTATTGGCGCGCTGTGGGAAGCGCAGCACGTAACGTGTTTCACTCACCCACCTTTAGTGCTGCTGCGGTCGCCGTGCGGTTTGCGGGCGTTACCGGGTGCTGACACGGTGGACTGGCATGCCGCGTTTCCTCCCTCTGGGGCTGGATGACAAGGGAAATGCGGACGGGAAAGCAGGAAATCATAATGAATAAAAAAGTGCAGTACTCCCTGGCGATGATGGTACATCTGGGGATCCTCGGCGCGGCCGCGCCGGTCTGTGCCGCCGCGTCCACCACGGACAGCGCGGAAAAAACGCCTGAAGAAACGATGGTGGTGACCGCCGCCGAGCAGAACCTGCAGGCGCCGGGGGTATCGACCATTACCGCCGATGAAATCCGTAAAAACATGCCGGCGCGCGACGTGTCGGAGATTATCCGCACCATGCCGGGCGTCAACCTGACCGGCAACTCCAGCAGCGGCCAGCGCGGCAACAACCGCCAGATCGATATTCGCGGCATGGGCCCGGAAAACACCCTGATTCTGGTGGACGGTAAACCGGTCACCAGCCGCAACTCGGTGCGTCTGGGCTGGCGCGGCGAGCGCGATACCCGCGGCGACACCGGCTGGGTGCCGCCGGAGATGATCGAACGCATCGACGTGCTGCGTGGCCCGGCGGCGGCGCGCTACGGCAACGGCGCGGCGGGCGGTGTGGTGAACATCATCACCAAAAAAAGCAGCAACGAGTGGCACGGATCGTGGAACAGCTACTTCAACGCCCCGGAGCATAAAGAGGAAGGCGCGACCAAGCGCACCAACTTCAGCCTCACCGGCCCGCTGGGCGGCGACGTCAGCTTCCGCCTGTTCGGCAACCTGGATAAAACCCAGGCCGACGGGCGCAACATCAACGCAGGCCACGAGTCGCTGCGTACCGGCACCTATGCCGACACCATGCCGGCAGGCCGTGAAGGGGTGATCGACAAGGACATCAACGGCCAGCTGCGCTGGGACTTCGCGCCGATGCAGTCCCTGGAGTTTGAAGCGGGCTACAGCCGCCAGGGCAACCTCTACGCGGGGGACACCCAGAACACCAACACCAATGACCTGGTGAAGGACAAATACGGGGAAGAGACCAACCGCCTCTATCGCCAGACCTGGGCCCTTACCTGGAACGGCGGCTGGGATAACGGCGTGAGCACCAGCAGCTGGGCGCAGTACGAACACACCCGCAACTCCCGCATGCCGGAAGGCCTGGCGGGCGGTACCGAAGGGATTTTCGATCCGAAAGCTTCCCAGAAGTTCGTCGACAGCGATCTCTCCGACGTCATGCTGCACAGCGAAATCAGCCTGCCGCTCGATCTGCTGGTGAACCAGACGCTGACGCTTGGCACCGAATGGAACCAGCAGCGCCTGAAGGATCTGCTCTCCAACAGCCAGACGCTGACCGGCAACACCGGTGGCGGGCTTATCCCTGGCTACAGCGATTCCGCGCGCAGCCCCTATTCAAAAGCCGAGATCTTCTCGCTGTTTGCCGAAGACAACATGGAGCTGACCGACAGCACCATTCTGACGCCGGCCCTGCGCTTCGATCACCATAGCGTGGTGGGCAACAACTGGAGCCCGTCGCTGAACCTCTCCCAGGGGCTGAGCGATGACATTACGCTGAAAATGGGTATCGCCCGGGCCTATAAAGCGCCGAGCCTCTATCAGACCAACCCGAACTACATCCTCTACAGCCGCGGCCAGGGCTGCTACGCCAGCGCCAGCGACGTTGGCTGCTACTTGATGGGTAACGACGATCTGAAACCGGAAACCAGCATCAACAAAGAAATTGGCCTGGAGTTCAAGCGCGACGGCTGGCTGGCCGGGGTGACCTGGTTCCGCAACGACTACCGCAACAAGATTGAATCGGGCTACAGCGTCACCAACTGGATCCCCAACGGCCGTCTGGGTACCGATATCTACCAGTGGGAAAACGTGCCGAAAGCGGTGGTGGAAGGGCTGGAAGGTACGCTGAACGTGCCGGTGAGCGATACCGTCACCTGGACCAACAACCTGACCTGGATGTTGCAGAGTAAGAACAAGGAAACCGGCGACCGTCTGTCGATCATTCCGCAGTACACGCTGAACTCGACCCTGAGCTGGCAGGTGCGTCAGGATCTCTCCCTGCAGTCGACCTTCACCTGGTACGGCAAGCAGCAGCCGAAGAAGTACAACTATAAGGGCCAGCCGGCGACCGGGCCGGAAACCCAGGAAGTGAGTCCATACAGCCTGGTTGGCCTGAGCGCGACCTGGGACGTGACCAAAAACGTCAGCCTGACCGGCGGCGTGGATAACGTCTTCGACAAGCGCCACTGGCGCGAAGGGAACGCCCAGACCACGGGGAACGCCAAAACGGGCTCTTATATGTACGGGGCCGGCGCGGCGACCTACAACGAGTCCGGTCGTACCTGGTATATGGGCATCAACACCCAGTTCTGATAGGCTACCCCTCCCCCCGGGGAGGGTTTTTTAACGATGGATACCACATACTCACGCTTTTTGCTCGCCGGTCTGCCGGTGCAGCGTCTCGATTTCATCCCGCACAGCCTCACCCCTGCCGATATGCAGGCGCTGCCCCATGCCGCGCTGCTGGCCAGGGCCGTCGCTTCGCGTCAGGCGGAGCATCTGGCCGGACGCCTTGCCGCCGGGCTGGCGCTGCGTGAGGCCGGCGCGGAGCACGGCGTGCCCGGCATCGGGACGCACCGGGAACCGCTGTGGCCGAGCGGGTTTATCGGCAGCATCACCCACGCCGGCTGTACCGCGCTGGCGGTGGCGGTGCGCCAGACCGACGCGCTTCACGCCCTGGGTATCGACTGCGAAACGCCGCTTGATGAAGCGACCGCGCGCGAGATTGCCGATGAGACGGTCACCGCCGCGGAACGCCGCGCGCTTGCCGCCAGCGGTCTGCCCTTCCCGCTGGCGCTGACGCTGGCGTTTTCCGCCAAAGAGAGCCTGTTCAAAGCCCTGTTTCCACGGGTTGGTGAGGGATTTGGTTTTGAAGCCGCGCAGGTGACGGCGCTGGATAGCCGACATATAACGCTGCGTCTGGCGGCCCGTCTCGGCCCCTACCCCGCCGCCATGACCTTTACCGCCCACACGCTGTGTGAGTCCGGTCGGGTCGTGACGCTGATCCGCGCGTAACGGCTACCCCCAGGGCACGTTCCTCCACCCGGCAACCGTTTTCACCTGCTGGCGATCGCATTTTCAGGATTCTCAAACCCGCCTCATTCGCCGCCGCTATACTTATCTGACACCCATATTGTGATGAGCAGCCTATGTCCCTGACTCCTTTTCATCTCTCTGATCCCTTTACGCTCGGCGTCGAGCTGGAACTGCAGGTGGTTAATCCACCCGGTTACGACCTCAGTCAGGACTCCTCCACGCTTATCGACGAAGCCAGACATCAGGTCACCGCGGGCGAAGTCAAACACGACATTACGGAAAGCATGCTGGAGATGGCCACCGACGTCTGCCACGACATCGCGCAGGTTGAGCTGCAGTTTGCCGGTTTGCAGCAGGCGATTCTGCAGGCCGCCGACAAGCACCACCTGCAAATCTGCGGCGGCGGCACCCACCCGTTTCAGACCTGGCAGCGGCAGGAGGTGTGCAGCAACGAGCGCTATAACCACACCCTGGAGCTATACGGCTATCTGGTGAAGCAGGCCACGGTGTTCGGGCAGCACGTTCACGTTGGCTGCAGCAACGGCGACGACGCCATCTATCTGCTGCACGGGCTGTCACGCTACGTCCCGCATCTGATTGCGCTCTCGGCCTCCTCGCCCTATATGCAGGGGTCGGACACCAGCTTTGCCTCGTCGCGCCTGAACATCTTTTCCGCCTTCCCGGATAACGGCCACGCGCCCTGGACCGCAAACTGGCAGGAGTTCGAGGGGCTGTACCGCCGCCTGGCCAGCACCGGGATGATCACCTCCATCAAGGATCTGCACTGGGATGTGCGCCCCAGCCCCGGCTTCGGTACCGTGGAAGTGCGGGTGATGGATACCCCGCTGACGCTGGCCCACGCGGTGAACATTGCCGGTTTTATTCAGGCGATGGCCCACTGGCTGCTGGCCGAGCGCCCGTTCCAGCATCAGGAGCGCGACTACCTGCTCTACAAATTTAACCGTTTTCAGGCCTGCCGTTTCGGGCTGGAGGGCGTGTTGACCGATGTGCACAGCGGGAAACAGACGCCGATCAAGGCCGATCTCGAAAGGCTGCTCGATCGCATTCAGCCCTATGCCGACAAGCTGCACGCCGGCAGCGCGCTGGAGGAGATCCATCGCTGGCTGGCGCGTGGGGAAAACGAAGCGCAGCGTATGCGCCACTTTATCGCCGACGGCGGGTCGCTGACGGAGCTGGTGCGCCGTCAGTGCGAGGCCTGGGCGTCGCCGCTGTAACGGCCGGATAGCGGGGCCGGGCGGTTGCACTGCCCGGCCATATCCCGGACAATGCCCCTTTTTATCGCAGCGAGCGTCCGATGAAACACCCTCTTGAATCCCTGATGACCGCAGGCGGCATTTTGCTGCTGGCGTTTCTCTCCTGCCTGCTTCTGCCCGCGCCATCGCTGGGTATTGAGCTGGCCCAGTCGCTGATGACGCGTTTTCACCTGCTGGATCTCAATCAGCTGTACACCATCCTGTTCTGCCTCTGGTTCCTGCTGCTGGGCGTTATCGAATATGCCGCGATCCGTTTTGTCTGGAAGCGCTGGTTCTCCCTTGAGCGCGATAGTTAAGACCTACTGCTGCCAGTAGAGCGGCGTCCCGAATCTTTCCAGATAGTAATCAATCACCGCCCTGACGTTCAGCGGCGGATGCCGCGCGTGGGGATAAAGGGCGGCAATATGCTGGGGCTCAGGGTTGATCGCCGCTTCCCAGTCGGGCAACAGCCGCACCAGCTCGCCGCTGGCCAGCCGTTCGCTGATAAGCCAGTCGGGAAATAACACGATGCCCATTCCATCCAGCGCGGCGGTCAGAAGCGTCATGGCGTTGTTCGACGCCAGCCGCGCCGGAACCGGATGGTGCACCCACTCGTCGTCCTGATGCCTGAACAGCCAGCGGTTCGGCCCGGACGAGCCGCGGTACACCAGACAGCTGTGGTGATGCAGCGCCTGCGGCGTGGTCGGCGTCCCCTGCTGCGCCAGATAGGCCTGCGACGCGGCCAGATAGTAGCGCTGCGTGCCGAATACCCGGGCGTGCCACGAGGCATCGCTTAGCGTACCAATGCGGAATACCACGTCGGCGGGGTCGCGATGCGGGTCGATATAGTCGTCGGTGAGGGTCAGCTCAATGCGCAGCTGCGGATAGCGCGCCGCCAGCGCGGTCAGCCCCGGTGCGATATGGCGCTGGCCGAAAAACACCGGGGCGTTGATGCGAACCAGCCCTGCCGGCTCGCTGGCGCGGTTTTGCAGCTCCTCCTGTGCCTGGCCCAGCTGTTCGCTGATGGCCCGGGCGTACTCCACAAACAGCCTCCCCGCTTCGGTGGCGATTACCGCCCGGGTATTGCGGTAGAACAGCTGCTGTCCGAGCGCATCTTCCAGCTGATGAATGGTGCGCGAAATCATTGAGGCGGATACCCCTTCGCGTCGCGCCACGACTGAAAAGCTTTGGGTTTCGAAAACCGCGAGAAAGAAGCGGAGCGCCCGCATAGAGATGGCGTCGGTCATCGGCATTAATGCAATTCCTGCAAAGGTGTTTCCTGGATTATATCGTTTTTCCGGGCAATCACCTGCTTTATGCTGCCGCTCCTCTTTCAATCATGAGTACATATCTATGCGGGCGTTATTACTGGTGCTGGTCATTGCCGGTGGGATGGGGTTATCCATAGAAGCGGGCCTGCTGGGGCCGCTGGGTCAACAGGTGGGGGATCTCTGGGCCACCTTCAGCATCTTCGGCGTGGGTGCCGCCCTGACGTTTTTACTGATGCTGTTTTTCAGCCCGCGCAACGCGCCGTCGCTGTTCGCCCAGCCGGGCTGGCAGCTCACCGGCGGTATTCTGGGCGCCGGCTACGTGATCGTCCTGACACTCGCCACGCCGGTCATCGGGGTCGCGATGACGATGATCGGCATTCTGGCGGGCCAGGTTTTCAAGAGCCTGATCATTGACCACTTCGGGCTGTTCGGCACGCCGCACCGCAAGATTGATGCGCGTCGCGTCTATGCCCTGATTTTTATCATCATTGCCCTCGCGCTGGTGGCGATGAGCTAAGGAGAAACGATGTCCCTGATAATGATTATTCTGGCCGTGGCGGGCGGCGCCTTGCTGAGCATCCAGGCCGCGATTAACGGCCAGCTTGGCAGCAAAGTCGGCGTATTTCGCAGCGCGTTCCTCACCTTTTCGGTTGGCGCGCTGGTGACGGCCCTGCTGATCGTCTTCTTCGAGCCTAAGCAGACGCTCACGCTGTTCGACGTGCCGAAGTGGCAGCTTATCGGCGCCCTGTTTGGCGTGCCCTACATCGTGATTATGGTGCTGGCGGTGCAGCGTATCGGCACCGCGGTGGCGACGGTCGCGGTCATTTTTGGTCAGCTGACCATGAGTATGCTGATTGATAACTTCGGCTGGCTCAACAACCCGGCTATCCCCTTCTCCCCGACCCGACTGGCCGCGGTAGTGTGCCTGGGCATCGCCCTGTACTTTATCTATTCGGGCAGCGTGTCAGCCAACCCGACCGAAGAGACGGACGGCAGCACGGCCAACGCGCCGCGCTAAACCGGACACGGTGTGAAGGGATTCACGCCGTGGCGCTCTTCTCCTCTCCACTCCCCTCGCCAACGGTTACTCCAGCGAAATAGTGCTTATGCGATTTTTACGGTGTAGGAACGCCAGAAACTGCTGGTTGCTGTGCAGGCTGAGCTTATCCATCATGAAATATTTATGGACGCTGACGGTCTTACTATTAATTTTCATCTCGGCTGCAATCTCAGCGATGCTGAAACCGTGGAGCATATACCAGGCAATGCGGCGCTGCTGTTCGGTTAATTTAAGCCGGCTACAGCGCGCGCAGTCGCGCATCGCCACTTCCCCGTTTCCGACCAGCGTTTCACGCCACGCCTGAATCACTTTTAGCGCCAGCTCGTTGATAGTGCATCGCTTATCGAGCCACAGCACTTTACTCAGACAAAACAGCGGCTTTTTGACCCGTACCGGCATCGTTTTTTCATAAAAACCGATAATCAGGCTGCGGGTTTTGCGCAGTGCCAGGGCAGGCCACAGGCAGTCGACATTATCGCCAGTATTAATAGAGAGCACGATAATATCCATTTCGGGCATCGTGCTGTTATTCACCTCATGGAAAAAAGCGGGTGCGCGGCAATATTTAGCCATAAACAGCTGCGAAAAGGCGCTCTCCAGCCCGCTGGCAAAATAACGATCGCGCTCTTCAATAACGATATTGATCATATTTATCTTCCTGATAAGGAGAAGAAGCCAGCCGGAGCCTGGCCCCGACCGGCCTGAAAGGCGATCAGTTGTAATCCATGGTAAAGGTGGCAACCGCGTTGGCCTTGCCGGCGACAACCGTATCGGACGTCGAGCGATAGGCAGAATAGAAGTCGAGGGTGTTTTCTCCGGTTGAGACAAGCGGGTAGCTGTAGTCGCTGACGGCGTTCAGCCCCAGTCCCGCTTTATCCGCAGTGCGCAGCGTAATGGCGATCCCTTTTGCCACCCCCTGTTCTGGCGTGAGCGCCAGCAGCGATGAATTGGTCGCATCATTGAGGCCGTCGAATTTCACCCGAGCGGAGGTGATCGTTTCCGGGCAGCTTTTCAACGTAAGGGTAAATTTGGTTTCCGGTGATTCGTCGCCCGAGGCGGTGAAAGATGACTTTGCTACGTTGCCTAAATCAACCGTCATGGTGTCATTGGTGCCAATGTCGACCACACATGCCTGATCGACAATCGAGCCGGTAAAGTTCACCGTACCGTCTGCCGCATGCGTGTATTCCCCGCCTGCGGCCGTCATCGCAATAGCTGCGAAGATAAACTGTTTTTTCATGGTTCCATTCCTGAGTATATGAATCGTCCGCCAGCCAAGGGTGTGTGCTGCTGCAGGTTCACTTTCAGGTACAGACACGGCGAACGAGCAGCGCTACGCCGCGATAAAAAAGATCGGTGTATCGCCCGGTGGGATAAAGGTATTTACCTGAACGCACGGATCTCCCGGCTGCGGTGGGCGAAATTTACGTTTTGCAGCCGGAAGCTTCAATCGATTAGTAGTCCAGATTTGGATTGCCGCTGCGTCGAATTATCGTCTTGATGGCGAAACGCAACGGCAACGAAATAATGGCGGTCAGATTATCTCGGCGCGTTCTGGTTTATGCGTTTGTGTGCGGGACTACGCGCCTTTTTAAGCGCAGCGCGTAGAGGCTATTTTTGGCGCTGTACGGGGCAAAACACCGCTTCGTTATAAGAAAACCCTCCAGGACTATTCTCACAATTTAACGGCTGATTTTTGCGCATCTTTCAAATTAACTCATTGATTCTCCGCCGCTCGGTAAAAATATTTGACAACAAGCGAAGCGTAAATATTCCCCGTACAGCCTGATTCCTGTATCACGGCTATTTGACGTCTCAGGGGGATGAGCTAGATTTATTAACGCAACAACGAAATATGAGTGACGTCATATTTAGCGGTAAACTAACCCAAAGTGAGGACAGTATTATGGCTCAACAACGTGGTGGTTCCGGTAATTTTGCTGATGATAAGCAGAAAGCTTCCGAGGCAGGTCGCAAAGGCGGCCAGCAGAGCGGCGGTAACTTCAAAAACGATCCTGAGCGCGCCTCTGAAGCAGGCAGCAAAGGTGGAAAAAACAGCCATGGCGGCGGTAAAAAATCCTGATTTCTGATGCCGTACAATTAATTTATTCCTGGCAACGTTAGATATTATTTCTGCATCCACATGCAGAGGTAATTACTCTGCGGGCGCAGTGTAGTCCGCAGAGTTATTGAAGAATTAGTTATGGACACCTCAGCCATATTAATTTCATCATCCTTCTCATGGTCGCTATTTTATCGCCCATGAAGGACCATTTGACTTTACAGCCGAGTCATCCGGTTTATCTCGCGATAGACCAGATAATTATGCTGTATTTATTATTTGTAAATGATGTATTCCGGGAGGCAATATAATGACCTACGAAGAACATTACCATGACTGGTTACGCGATGCCCACGCTATGGAAAAGCAGGCTGAATCCATGCTCGAATCAATGGCGGGTCGTATTGATAACTACCCTGATTTGAAAGCCCGTATTCAGCAGCACCTCGACGAGACCAAAGGTCAACTCCAGATTCTGGAGCAGGTTTTAGAGCGCAACAATGTTTCTCACTCCATGATGAAAGACACCATGGGGAAAATGTCGGCCTTTGGTCAGTCCATTGGCGGCATGTTCACTTCCGATGAAATCGTGAAGGGTGCTATCAGTAGCTACGTGTTCGAGCAGTTCGAAATCGGGTGCTACACCTCCCTGATCGCCGCCGCCGAAAAAGTGGGCGACCTCGAAGGCGTAGCAGCGTTTAAGCAGATCCTTGAGCAGGAAAAAGCGATGGCGGACTGGGCACTCACCCACCTGCCGGACGTGACGCAGCAGTACCTCACTCGCTCAGAAGCGCCGGGTGTAGAAGCGAAAAAATAACCCGACCGCCGATTTTCTTCTCTAAGGAGAGCCTATGTTTCGACACGTAAAACAACTTCAATATACGGTGCGGGTTGCAGAACCCAATCCGGGCCTGGCTAACCTGCTGCTTGAGCAGTTCGGTGGCCCTCAGGGCGAGCTGGCCGCCGCCTGCCGCTACTTCACCCAGGGTCTCGGCGACGACGATCCGGGCCGTAAAGCGATGCTGATGGATATCGCCACCGAAGAGCTGAGCCACCTTGAGATCATCGGCACCCTGGTAGGGATGCTGAACAAAGGGGCAAAAGGCGCGCTGGCGGAAGGGACCGAAAGCGAAGCGGAGCTGTACCGCTCCCTGAGTAACAATGGTAACGACAGCCACATCACCTCCCTGCTGTACGGTGGTGGGCCGCCGCTGACCAACTCCGGCGGCGTGCCGTGGACGGCAGCCTACATTGATACCATCGGCGAAGTGACCGCCGATCTGCGCTCTAACATTGCCGCCGAAGCGCGTGCAAAAATCATCTATGAGCGTCTTATCAATGTGACTGACGATCCAGGCGTGAAGGATGCACTGAGCTTCCTGATGACTCGTGAAGTGGCGCACCAGCTCTCCTTTGAGAAGGCGCTCTACTCGATTCGCAACAACTTCCCTGCGGGCAAACTGCCACCGGTTGAAGAGTACGCTAACACGTACTACAACATGTCGCAGGGGGATGACATCCGCGGTAGCTGGAACAGCGACGAGCACTTTAAATACGTTGCCGATCCGCAGCCAGCGGTGGATGGCGGCGACGGCTCTGCCTCAGTGAACCTGTCATCTGAACAGATGGCGATGCTGAAAGCGATGGCCGATCGCACCAAATCTGATACCGCTATCGACCCGATTACCGGTGTCGATCTGGGTATCGGTGAGCCCCACGAGCGAAAAGGCTAACGCCCTGACGCAAAAAAAAGCCCGCGCAGCTGCGCGGGCTTTTTTTATGGGTGCCGATCAGTGCGCGGCGGCGAGCGCGGTAGCCACGCTGCGTTTTTCACGCCGTAACATGCCTGCCGTCAGGGTAAACAGCCCCACCATAAACGGGATCTCGTACAGCTCTTCAATCAAATCCTGATACTGCGGCTGGTGTAAAAACAGCGGCGCCAGCAGACGATGGTGCTCTACGGTATCGGAGATCAAAAACGCCACCACCACCAGCGCTGCGGTCCAGACCGGCAGGGTCTCGCTGCGCAGACGGCGCATAACTTCCTGGCGCAGCACGCGGGAGAAGACCGGCATCAGCACCAGGGTACCGATCAGCACCACCGAGATGCCACGGAACACGATCTTAGGCTCATCCGGGAAGTAGTCGCGGCCCCAGCTGATGCTGCGTCCAAACAGCACCACCCACCAGACAACGGCCCACAGCCAGAAAGTCCGCGAGCGCGCCGGCAGACCGGAGGAGAAGGCGTAGCACAGCGTGAAGGCCGCACCGAACAGTAGCCACAGCGCCTGAGCGTCTTCAATAACCTGCACCAGCCCGCCGTTAAATAACGCGAGATGGAGATCGGCCGCATATGGAAAGAGCACGGCAAGGACAATCAGACCAGCCGTAACGGGGGTGAGATGGGTATCAAGCTTCATACAGAATAATGCCAATTGAAATATCAGGCGGCTCAGGGTATGGCATCGACAGGTCGCCGACTTAACGTTGCGTGTGCTTATTCTTAAGGAAAAGTTAATTTATTAGCATTTTGCATACAAGAAAGCACAATCTGTGAATGAGGCGGTGCGCTGCACCGAGCCTGTTGGTTCCCACCACCGACAGGCCCGGTTGAGATCAGATGAAGTGAATATGCTTTTTCCCGTGCCAGGCCGAGGTCTCGATCCGCGTCTCGACCTTAAATACCTCCCGCAGCAGCGCTTCGGTCAGCACCTCATCCGGAGTACCGCTCGCCACCACGGTTCCCTTCTGCATGACAATCAACGCATCGCAAAACATCGCCGCATGGTTAAGATCGTGGAGCGCCACGATGCTGGTCACCGGCAGGTCGCTGATAAGCCGCATTAATTGAATCTGATGATGAATATCGAGGTGGTTGGTCGGTTCATCCAGCAGGATCTCGGAGGGGGCCTGGGCCAGCGCACGGGCAATATGCACCCGCTGGCGTTCCCCACCCGACAGGCTGAGCCACCCCTGTTCACTGCGATCCAACATCTCAACGCGGTTGAGCGCGTCGTTGACGATGCGGTCATCCGCCGCGGTCCAGGAGGAGAGCGGCGAGTGGTGCGGAATACGCCCGAGCTTCACCACGTCACGCACCCGGATGTCGGCGTCGGTACCGGCATGCTGCTCGACAAACGCCACTCGCCTCGCCACCTGCTTTTTGGCAATGCCGGCCATCGGCTGACCGTCAAGCAGCACCCGTCCGGCGTGGGGGCGACGCAGCCCGGCGAGAATACGCAGCAGCGACGACTTCCCCGACCCGTTCGGGCCAAGCAGCCCCAGGGTTTGCCCTTCCGCGGCGCAAAGTGAGACGTTATCGACGATGACTTTTTTACCGACGCGCCAGGTAATATTTTCAGCGTGAATACTCATTGCGGCCTCCGTCCACGATAGAGGATCGCGGCAAAGAACGGCACCCCTACCAGGGCGGTGACCACCCCTACCGGCAGGCTTTGCGGCGCGATGGCGGTACGCGCGGCGATATCCGCCAGCACCATCAGAATGGCCCCCATCATGGCGCAGGCGATAAGCAGCGTGCGGTGCAGCGGCCCAAAGAAATAGCGCATCACGTGCGGGACCACCAGCCCGACGAAACCGATGGAGCCCGCCATGCTGACGATCGCCGCGGTCATCAGCGCCGTAACGGTAAACAGAATCAGCCTGACGTAGCCCACCGGAATGCCCAGCGAGGCCGCAGCGTCGTCGCCGAAGGTAAAGGCATCCAGCGCTTTGGCATACCAGAGGCAGACCGCCAGGCCAACCAGCACCACGCTCAGCACCAGCTGAAACTCCGGCCAGCGCACGCCGCTAAAGCTGCCCAGCAGCCAGAACATAACGTCCCGCGCCTGCTGCGCGCTGGCGGAGGTGCTGATGGTCCAGGCGGTAATGGCATTAAAGAGCTGCGACGCCGCGACCCCGGCCAGAATAGTGCGCTCGTTGCCGCCGCGTGCGCCGTTGGTCAACAGCGCGACGAAGGCAAAGGCAGCAAACGCGCCGGTAAAGGCCCCGGCGGAGAGCGATACCGCCCCGGTACCGATGCCCAGCACCACCACCGCAACGGCGCCGGTCGAGGCCCCGGCGGAGACGCCCAGTACGTAGGGTTCAGCCAGCGCGTTTTTCAGCAGGCTCTGCAGCACCGCGCCGCAGATCGCCAGCCCGGCGCCGCAGCAGGCTGCCACCAGTGCACGGCTCAGGCGGAAGTCCCAGATCACGGTTTCATGGATGCGATTCAACGGCTGCGCCGTCAGGCCAAGCTTATTGGTCACGGCAAAAAAGGTGGTTCTGAGCGGAATGGTCAGCTCGCCCACCCCTACCCCGATCGCGATCACCAGCAGCAGAAGCGCCACGGAGGCAATAAACAGCGCCAGATGCTGCACGCTGCGTGTCGGACTCTGTACCAGGGCGGTCATCAGTTCAGCCCCAGCGTCTCAAGCTGTTTTGCCACCTGCTCAGCACCGTAGAGCGTACGGATAGTCGGGTTCATCGCCTGACCGTCCATGACCACGATATGCCCTTTTTTCACCGCCTCAAGCTGGCTGACCGCCGGGTCGCTCTTCAGGAAGCGAATTTTTTCCTCGGCGCTGTCGAGCTTCCAGCGGTTGCGATCGAGGCTCGACACCACAATCACGTCAGGATTGGCGGCGATAATGCTTTCCCACCCAACGGTTGGCCACTCGCTGTCGGAATCGATGGCGTTATGGCCGCCCAGCAGGTGGGCAATGAAACCGGACGCGCTGTTTTTACCGCCGAGATAGGCATCGGCGGATGGCGAGGCGCTGGAGAACCAGAACAGGAACGACAGGTCGCGCTTGTTCTTGCCGAAGCTGGTGCGCAGTGCGTTTTCACGGGCTTTGAAGTCGGCGATCAACGCCGTACCGCGCGCTTCAACGTCGAAGATTTTCGCCAGATCGTCGATCTCTTTATAGAGCAGCGACATATCCCACAGCTGGCTGCGGCTGCCGTAGATATCTCCGGTATTTTTCTTCGTAGCGCACACGCCAGGGGAGAGGTAGCTGTTGATGCCAACGGCGGCGAAATCTTCGCGTTTGGCGACTTTGCTATCAGGGCCGAGCAGCAGCGGAAGCTGGGCGGCGACAAAATCCGGGTCCTGCGCCAGGATCGATTCCAGCGTCGGGATCTCCACGGTCAGTACCTTCACCTGCTCGTTTCGCGCCGCGAGTTCGGGTAGTACCCGGGTCGGCCAGAAGGCGCTGGCAACCATTTTGTCCTGCAGGCCGAGCAGCAACATGATTTCCGCGGTGTTCTGCCCCAGCGCCACCATCCGCTGCGGGCTCTTCTCGAAGGTGACCTGCGCCCCGCAGTTTTCAATGGTCAGCGGATACTGCGTGGCGAGCGCGCTACCGGTCATACCGAGCAGCCCCAGCGCCCATAAAATCTGTTTAACCTTTCCCATCATCAACCCTGTTTTTTATCGTTGTTGTGCCCCTGCTTCGTCAGAAAACGCCGCCTCGCGTTCACATCAGACGGCGCGCCGCTTGCAGGTGTAAATGCTAATCATTCTTAAACAGTCGGTTTTATACCGGGCGGTTCCGGCAAAGTCAACGCGGATAGTTTTGCAGGCTAACTATTCCATTATCAAACTATCAGCGGGAGCGCCGTCCGCCAATTGCGCGCCTCATCGCTTGCGGGCATAGTAGCCGTCTGTTTTTTTTGACCCTGTGGATTGCGCATGTCATTTTTGTCCGCCCGCCGCTCAACGCGGCTCTATCCGCCCCTGCTGCTGGGCAGCCAGCTGGTATTCAATATTGGCTTCTACGCGGTGGTGCCGTTTCTGGCGATCTTTCTGCGCGATGACATGCTGCTCTCCGGCTGGGCGGTGGGGCTTATCGTGGGGATGCGCACCTTTTCTCAGCAGGGCATGTTTCTGGTGGGCGGCGCGCTGGCGGATCGCTTCGGCGCCCGGGCCATCATCCTCTGCGGCTGCGTGGTCCGCATCAGCGGCTACCTGCTGCTGGCGCTGGGCGACACCCTGTGGCCTATCGTGCTCGGTGCCTGCCTGACCGGCGTCGGCGGAGCGCTGTTCTCCCCGGCGATTGAAGCGCTGCTGGCCAAAGCCGGCGGTGAAAGCGAGCGCGCCGGCAAACGCACGCGCTCGGAGTGGTTTGCGCTGTTTGCGGTGTGCGGTGAACTGGGCGCGGTGCTCGGCCCGGTGCTGGGGTCGCTGCTGGCCGGTTTTGGCTTCCAGCGCGCGGCGCTCGCCGGGGCCGGGGTGTTTGTTATCGCCCTGATTATCCTGTTTTTCAGCCTGCCGCAGACCGCCCGTCGGCAGGGCGAACTGCATATCACCCCCTGGTGGACAACCTTCCATCAGCCGCGCTTTGTGGCGTTTATCGTGGCCTGGAGCGCCTACCTGTTCAGCTATAACCAGCTCTACCTGGCCCTGCCGGTGGAGCTGAGCCGCTCCGGCAGCAGCGAGAAGGACTTAGGCCCGCTGTTCGTGCTCGCCTCGCTGCTGATTATCGTCCTGCAACTTCCGCTGGCCCGGCTTGCCCGCCGGGCGGGCGCGGCGCGCATTCTGCCGCTCGGCTTTTTTCTGCTGGCCTGCGCCTTTTTCAGCGTCGCGCTGTTTGCCGCCACGCCCCCGCCGTCGGGCATCACGCGCCTCGCGCCTGCCATGCTGATGGTCACCCTGCTGACGCTTGGCCAGATGCTGATCGTGCCGGTGGGGATGGATCTGGTCCCCCGCTTCGCCGGGGATCGCAATCTCGGCGCGCACTACGGGGCGCTCTCGTCGATGGGCGGGATCGCAGTGCTGGTGGGCAATCTGCTGCTGGGCGGCCAGCTCGATCGCGCGTTGACGCCGTCGCCTCAGGCCTCCATGGCCTGGGTGCTGCTGGGGATCGTGCCGCTGTGCAGCGCCATCGCCATGACGGTGATCTGCCGTCCGTTCCAGGCACACCGCGCGGCGTAGCGCGGCTGGCGAGGCCGCTTCGCTGCGGCCCGCGCGTGTCACGCGCAAGTGAAGCGCCGCCTCATTTCGCCTCACCATCATGGCCCGTCGCGCCGGTACTTACCCCGGGGCGATAACGAGCCGTAACCTTTTCTCATTGCGCCACACAAATCCTCACCGCCTCACCCGCCGCCCTCTTTTCCTGCCGGATGCCACGTACCCTTAATCCAGTCAGTCATTCTCTTCCGGCTTGCTTTCCCATTCATAAGCCGGGCGCGTCCCTGCACGTTTTGCCACTGGAGCCAGGCCATGATAATCACAAGTAAGCTTGCCCCGTTGTTTCCGCTTTCTGCCCTCGCCCTGATGACAGGCGCGGCGTTCAGCGTCAGTGCGGCCGGTTGCCCCTCTTCCCCCACGGCAACCTGCGGTCTGTCGCCCTATAACGGGCAGGACCTCTATTTTGATCGGCCGAGCGGAAGTGGATTTCTCAACGACCCCACCTCTGACGCCACCATTTATATGGACACGCGCCAGCAG
Source organism: Siccibacter turicensis LMG 23730 (assembly GCF_000463155.2). GTDB lineage: Bacteria > Pseudomonadota > Gammaproteobacteria > Enterobacterales > Enterobacteriaceae > Siccibacter > Siccibacter turicensis. The sequence goes on from NZ_AWFZ01000028.1 coordinate 906,874, forward strand.
AACGATACCCAGTCCCTAACCGTCTCCGGCACCGATATGACCGGGAAATACATTCAGGCGAGCCAGAACGGTACGGCAGCTATCACCCTCAATAAGGGTGCCAGCACCGATATGATTGAAGGCGGCAACAGCGGTGCCGAGACCACTATCTCGATTACCCTCGATAACGCCCGCTTACTTGGGGAAAACGACAGCGTGGGCTACCGCTCCGCCGTGGGCGACAAAGCCTATATGAAGGGCGCCACCGTCTTCATCGACCAGGCCGATCGCGGCGCGCACAGCGTCAGCGCGGTCAACGGCAGCCAGCTTCACGGCAGTATTATTACCGGCGGCGCGGGGGCGCAAAGCGTTAACCTCGACGGCAGTACCCTGGATAAGGGCTCGATCTATGCCCTGAGCAAAAATGCCAACAGTACGGTTACGCTTACCAACGCCCGACTCGATGCCACGCAAAGCCCGGTTGCCGGCGCGTTTGACAGCTATGTCAGCGCAACGGGTATTTCGCTTCCCGCCTCGCCCGCCGCCTTAGATGCGGTTGCGCTGGGCCTGGCAGGCACGCAAACCAACCGGCTGACCCTCACCAACGCCACGGTGACGGGCGACGCAGGACTGCTGAACCGAACAGGTGCCAATCAGGTCACGATGAAAAACAGCACGCTGAACGGCGATCTGGTGCTCGCCGGGGCAGGCAGCGCCAGGATTGAGGCGGGCAGCAGCCTGATCAACGGCAGCATCGACGCCGCCACCACTACCGGGAATAGCACGATCGTTATCAGCGATGGCACCACGCTCACCGGGGATGTGATAACCGGTTCCGGGAACGACAGTATGGCGGTGATTGGGGGCGCCGAGGTAAAGGGTTCGCTCGACGGCGGTGCGGGGAAAAACAGCCTTCTGCTGGACGGTAAAAGCGCCATCGACGGCGCGATCCTCAATATCAGCACCGTCCATGCCACCCAGGATAACACCATCGTCACGCCCCATATCGGCAGCGGGACGGCGTACAGCCTGATGAACCGCTCGCTGCTGATTGGCCAGACCATGTCCGACGCCCGGCTGACGCTCAGCACCGACAGCATGGTGATTGTCACCGGCGCGGTGACGGGCGTTAACTCGCTCATCATCAGCGAGATGGGGCCGCAGAGCCAGGAGGGCCACTTCATCGTCGGCTCCTTTAACGATCTGTCGCGCGGCACGGTGAACTATCAGTTCGCCAACGGCCAGCAGCAGGCTGCCGCGCGATCAGGGGCATGGAACTACGATCTGCTCGCCACCACCGTGCCAATGAATAACGCAACCAACGGGGCGGAGATCGTCGTTGTCCAGCGGCACAGTGGCCTTGCGCATGACGTCCGGGGCGCGATAGCCGGGCTGGATGGCGCGAAGCAGGCAGGCCAGTCGGTGAGCGCCGATCTCGCCAGCCGTCTCGACAAACTGCGCAGCAGCTTTCTTCTCAACGGCGTGAGCGAAGGCGCTCACGTCTGGGGAGATTATCTCTATCAGACCGGTGACTTTACTGACGATGCCGACTATCACAGCAACCTGCAGGGCGCCCAGATTGGGGTGGACTGGAGCCATCTGCTGGACAATGGCGACATGCTGACCGGTGGCTTTGCGCTGGCCTGGGTGCGTAATCGTGTCAGCGACAGCGACAACCAGGGCAACTTCAATAATGCGGTCTACGGCGACTTTTACAGCCTGTACGGCGGCTGGCAGCAGCCGCTAAATGATGATGGCCTGAGCCTGTTTGCCGACGGCAGCGTCAGTGCCGGAGAGATCCGCTATTCGCTCAGGGTACACAATCTGCCCACCACCACCACCGGCATTAAAGAGGCGCTGAACGGCACCTATGACGGCAATATGTACGATGTGGAGGCCCGCACCGGCTTTAACGTCAACGCGGGCGCTGCGCTGATCCAGCCCTATGTGCTGCTGGGCTGGAACGAGGTGAACAGCGACAAATTCTCCAGCGGCCGCATCGACATGGCAAAAAACAAAACCGCCTCCTGGCATACCGGCGGCGGCGTGCGCGTCACCGGAGAGCTGGAGGTTAACCTGGCAAAAATCCGCGTGCTGCCCTGGCTCGACGCCCGCTACGTCACCGAGTTTAACGATAATACCTCTCTCACCGCCGCCGATTACGCCGTCACCTCAGGTCATAACCAGAAAATGGGGATGTTCGGTGCTGGCGCTAACCTGGTCATCACCAGGGATCTCTACTTCACCAGCGGCATCTATACCGGCACCGGAGACGTGGACAACAGCGTCAGCCTGCAGGCCGGGCTGAGCTTTGATTTTTGAGGATGGGTGAAGGGGTGGTAATGGGGAGCGTGCCGCGGCCTGACGTCGACAGTGCCGGGGCGCAGTAGCGGCGTCGTAAAGAGGTCGACGCCGCGTATTTTTAGTATCGTGTGAGGCATTGCGATAAAAATAAAGTTTGGGTTCGCTATTCAGGCCAACAAACCTGAGGCCCAATCATTAATATTTTATAACACGTTGACCAATACATAATTAATCTTACAAAGAACATAAAACTAGTCGTCTAGCAGGACAATCCTTTTTAATCAAGAGGTTGAGCCCTTCACGAACTGATAATTATTCTATTACCTTCTCATGCCTGTGCTTGTAGGCATGGTACATTACAGCCTTAAACATCATACGATGAGTTCAATATATTAAATAATACACTTATAAAGCCCACAACGGTGGGCTCCTTTTATGGGTGTACTGCTACTTGTCAGTAACAGTAGCCGAATACTTCCCATCCAGTCTGGCGCCACTTGGCACTCTTTTGTTTTTGAACAACTTCGCGCGCATTTTTTCGGTATTAACCTCAACCAACAGATACATAATAACGCCAAAACCGAGAACGCCTGTAAACATAAAGGCGATCGAAAACGGCGATGGAGTACGGGGCATAACAAAGTGGTAAATATAATTATAGAGATATATTGAAAACGATGCCTGCCCTATCAAAAGAAGAACATAAAGCAACTTTGATCTGTTCTCTTCTGGAATAACATCACTCAACTTTAACATAATCACGCCATAGATTATCGCTATCCCCATCTCATACATTTTTTGTTGGTTACCACTCTCAACGTTAACGCTTAGCAATAAAAGAAAAGCAGGAGTCGCAATGTAAATGGCTTTGGTCTTGTTTATAAAATACAAAAGCGAAGATTTATACTTATAAATACCCCACCCATATACAAAAAGAACCAAATAATTCAACAACCCCCACTTATATACTATTCCAAGATTGCTGTAGTACGTCGCAATCGAAGCACCAAGGCATACCAATAAAACCATCAAAAATGAAACCGTTCCTCGGCACAGCAGAATAATAAAAGGAAGCAGAAGATAAAATTGCATTTCCACCCCTATAGACCAGAACACACCTGAAATGTTAAAAAATGTATCCTGAAAAAGGTTATGGGTGAAGGTTACATGCGTAATGATATCCCGGAATGCTGTAGCCTTCGGTGCAATATGGTAAACATCAATTATTAACACCCATATAGCGATCGATATATAATAAGGAGGGATTATCCTCAACATTCTTTTAAATGAATATCTTGCATAATTTGATAAAGTCATTCCGCCTGAAAAATCTCTTTCAGTCGACATTCCCATACAATATCCAGAAATGATAAAGAAAATCCCAACGCCGACCCATCCATTTGCCATAAATCCAAATAGATTAACGTCCCCCACTTGATAAACGGGAAGAGAAGGTCCACGCGATACGTGGAACAACGTGACAAGCATCACAGCTAAAGCTCTTGACACATCTATGGCCGCATTTCTGTTCAAATTTTCACCGGAAACATTATCGATAATGATACATCTATAGCTTATTCATAGATAAAGATCATTCGTTTCGTTACGCGCTGAAGGATGTCTGTCAAATGTAATTAGCAAGACAGGCGGCTGGGGTGTGCAGGCGAAAAGTAAAAGTAAGATCTTAAAAGTGCTAATGCTGGATTTGCGATTTCGCTCGCCGACAAACACATGGAGACGTAGCGTTAAGGTTCTTCAGAAAATGTACATCTGGAGTCTGGCCAGACACGTCGCCGTAAAATCACCTTGCACCTGACCGAACACATAACGCAATCAGATTCAATATGAGTCCTGGGATTCCGGGCAGATAATCAGTCAGGGTGAAGAGGATGTAAAATCAGATATCACATGGCGCGCCCTGCAGGATTCGAACCTGCGACCCACGGCTTAGAAGGCCGTTGCTCTATCCGACTGAGCTAAGGGCGCGTGACAGAAAGGATTTCGCCCGGCTCAGGGAGGGCGAAACGCGTGGAATTATACGGTCAGGGCCTGTCGAGTCAATGGCTTTTCCACCGCCTGCGCGCTTAATAACCATAAAACCGTTTCTGTGACTGACAGCGCGGCGCGCTTCTGACAAAATATCACCATCCCCCTTTCCCTGATGACAGATGGAATCCTTTCCCTGATGGTAGCAAAGATAATCGACGGTAAAACGATTGCGCAGCAGGTTCGCGCTGAAGTTGCCGCTAAAGTGCAGGCCCGTGTGGCCGCCGGAAAACGTGCCCCGGGTCTTGCCGTGGTGCTGGTCGGCGACAACCCGGCATCCCAGATTTATGTCGGCAGCAAACGTAAGGCCTGCGAAGAGGTTGGCTTTCTCTCCCGCTCTTACGATCTGCCCGACACCACCAGCGAAGCCGAGCTGCTGGCGCTGATTGATACGCTCAATAACGACAGCGATATCGACGGCATCCTGGTTCAGCTTCCGCTGCCGGCGGGCATCGACAACGTCAAAGTGCTGGAGCGTATCGCGCCGGACAAAGACGTGGACGGCTTCCACCCGTATAACGTCGGTCGTCTGTGCCAGCGCGCGCCGCGTCTGCGTCCCTGTACGCCGCGCGGCATCGTGACGCTGCTTGAGCGCTACAACATCGACACCTACGGTCTGAATGCGGTGGTTATCGGGGCCTCTAACATTGTTGGCCGTCCGATGAGCATGGAGCTGCTGCTGGCGGGCTGCACCACCACCGTGACCCACCGCTTTACTAAAAACCTGCGTCAGCACGTCGAGAATGCCGATCTGCTGGTGGTGGCGGTGGGTAAGCCGGGCTTTATTCCGGGCGAGTGGATCAAAGAAGGTGCGATCGTGATTGATGTCGGCATCAACCGTCTTGAGAGCGGCAAAGTGGTCGGCGACGTGGTGTTTGACGACGCCGCAGCGCGTGCAGGCTACATTACGCCGGTTCCGGGCGGCGTCGGCCCAATGACCGTGGCAACCCTGATTCAAAATACGCTACAGGCGTGCGAAGAGTATCATGACGTGGAGGCTAACTAAGATGGCAACGTTTTCTCTGGGTAAACACCCTCACGTTGAGCTGTGCGACCTGCTCAAGCTGGAAGGCTGGAGCGAGAGCGGAGCCCAGGCCAAAATTTTTATCGCCGACGGTCTGGTGACCGTGGATGGTCAGGTCGAGACGCGCAAGCGCTGCAAGATCGTGGCCGGGCAGACGGTCAGTTTCGCCGGTGAGAGCATCACCGTCGTCGCCTGATAAAAAAACCCGCCAGCCGGCGGGTTTTTTATTGCCCCTATGCCTGCGGGGGCTGGCCGTTCGAGGCGGTGATCCCGCCATCCACTGCCAGGTTGACCCCGGTGATGTAGCGCGCATCGTCACTGGCCAGAAACGCGATCGCATCCGCAATGTCTTCCGGTTCACCGGCGCGCCCAAGCGGAATACGCTCGTAGAATTTCTCCAGCAGCGCCTTATTGCTCTTCATCTCTTCCGTCAGATCGGTAAAGGTGAAGCCCGGACAGATGGCGTTAACGCGTACGCCGTCACGGCCATAGTCCATCGCCAGCGCGCGAGTGAAGTTGGTGATGGCACCTTTCGCCGCGTTGTAAACGCTCATGCCCCAGTCGCCGCCAAGCCCGGATACCGACGAAATATTGATGACGTTGCCTTTGGTTTTCAGCAGCGCCGGCATAAAGTAGTGCACGCCGTAGAACACGCCGTTAAGGTCGGTTTTCATCAGCGTGTCCCAGTCGTTCAGGTCGATCTCATGAATACGGCCCTGCACGATCATCCCGGCATTATTGACCAGCACGTCGGCGCGGCCAAACTCCTCTTCCACGCGACGGGCCAGTGCTTTGACCTCCTCCGGTACTGAGACATCGCACGGCACCACAAGGTGTTTGCCCTGCGGCAGGGAGGCGGCCACTTTTTCCAGTTTCTCCTGGGTACGCCCTACCAGCACCACGCTCGCGCCCTCTTTCGCAAAGCGCTGCGCCGCGCCTGCGCCAATGCCCGAACCTGCACCGGTAATCACTACCACTTTGTTATGAAAGCGTTCCATATAACCTCCTGTTTTCTCAGTGAGTCACTGTGTCTTTAACGCTATTAAGACTGGCAGCCATGGCGATTATCGCAACCCGGGCTCCGGCCAGCGCCAGGTAACCCCTTGAGTTTTCGGCAAATAAAAATTCTGAATAAATGTGACATCGCGCACATTTTTCCGTCTCACAAATAACCCTGTGGCGGCTGTGCATATTGCCGTGCGACTTCAAAGAATCAGAAATTCGTCTGGCTGGAAATGAAGTATTTGTTGCATGAATAATCGCCTTCAAAGACGATGAGTAGAACGTTCTACTAAAACGTTCTACTAAAACGTTCTACTAACAATAACAAGGCACCACGCACACAGCGTCGCCATTCGGGGGAAATCAGCATGAGTCTGATGTCAGGGTTCGTAAAATCGCTTTCAAAACTGTCGATGATCGGTCGCGCGTTAATGCTGCCGATTTCGCTTCTGCCGGCGGCAGGTTTGCTGCTGGCGTTCGGGGATAAATTTCATCTGCCGCTGATGATGAATGCCGGCGGGGTCATCTTTGATAACCTGCCGCTGCTGTTCGCCATTGGCTCCGCGGTCGGACTGGCGTCGGAATCGGGGATTGCCGCGCTGTCGGCGGCGGTATCGGTGTTCATTACCAACGTCACCATCGGCACGGTGCTCAGCATCACGCCGGAGATGGCCTCTCAGGGCGGGAAATACGCCATGGTGGTGGGCATCCCTACCCTGCAAATGGGTGTGTTTGGCGGCCTGATCTGCGGCATCCTGGCGGCGTGGTGCTACAACCGCTTCCACACGATGCAGCTCCCGGAGTTCCTGGGCTTCTTCTCAGGTAAGCGCTTTGTCGCTATCGCTACGGCGTTCCTCTCTTTCATCCTCGGTCTGGTGCTGCCCCACATCTGGCAACACATCCAGGCGGGGATCGATGCGCTGTCGGTGGTGGTCAACGGCGATAACCAGGCGGCCTCAACCTTTATCTTTGGGCTGGTGGAACGCGCCCTGATCCCGCTCGGCCTGCACCACATCTGGTATCCGTCGTTCTGGTATTCGTTCGGGGATTACACCACCCAGACCGGGCAGGTGATCCACGGCGACCAGACCATCTGGTTCAAAATGCTGGAAGAGGGCGTGAAGTCCTTCAGCAGCGATACCTACCAGAATGCCGGTAAATTCATGCAGGGCGAGTTCCCGCTGATGCTGTTCGCGCTGCCGGCGGCCTGTCTGGCGATGTACCATGAAGCCAACACCAAAAACAAAAAGATTGCCTCTGGGATCCTGTTCTCCGCCGCACTCACCTGTTTTTTAACCGGTATTACCGAGCCGGTAGAGTTCACCTTCATCTTTGTGGCTCCAGTGCTCTACGTGTTTAACGCCATCATGGCTGGCCTGTCCTATATGTGCATGTACCTGCTCGATGCGCATATCGCCAAGTCATTCTCCGCCGGGCTTATCGACTATATTTCGTTTGGTATTCTCCCGTCGTTTAACGGCTTCCAGACCCACTACCTCAATGCGGTGATCGTGGGCGTGCCGATGGCGATTATCTACTACTTCACCTTCCGCTTCGTGATCCGTCGCTTTGACGTGAAGACGCCGGGTCGTACCGACGTTACCGCCAGCACCGGCAACAAGAGCGATGCTGAGCTGGCGACCGAGATCGTCGCGCTGCTGGGCGGTGCGCAGAACATTGGGTCGGTCGGCTCGTGCATCACCCGTCTGCGTCTGGAAGTGGCCGACGGCAAGGAAGTGGACCGCGACGGGCTGAATAACGTCGGCGCACGCGGGGTGGTGTTCGTCGGTGATAACGGTATTCAGGTGATCTTCGGTGCCAGAGCGCAGTTTATTGCTCAGGAGATGTCCGGCATGCTGGGGAGATAATCACGCCAACGCCCTCTGTATCATCCCGGAGGGCGTTGTGGTATCACGTTGTTAACCGGAACGTTTTAAAGGCAGGGAATGAAAAAGGTCGGCATTATCGATGTGGCGAAAGCAGCGGGCGTCTCGGTCTCTACCGTGTCGCTGGTGCTGCGCCAGAAAGGGAAAATTTCACAGGCCACGATCGAGAAAGTGCAGGTCGCCATTGCGTCGCTCGGCTATGTGCACAACGTCGCGGCGGCCAACCTGCGCGCCAGCACCTCGAACCTGATTGGCCTTATCCTGCGCGATTTTGGCGATACCTTTGCCATGAAGGTGACCGCCAGCCTGATACAGGAGCTGGAAACGCAGGGCTTCATGGTGTTTCTGGCCCAGCCGCAGGACGACGAGCATCTGGCGCGTACCCTGGTTTCATTCTCCCGTCAGGGGGTGGCAGGGGTCATCTGGCTGTGCGCCGACCACCGCTGCGACACGCTGCCGGAGCCGCTTAAAACCTGCCCGCTGCCGCTGGTGGCGGTGTCTCAGACGCCGCTGCAAAGCAACATCGACGTGGTGATGCGCGATAACCGCCAGGCCGCCAGCCTGGCGACCCGCTACCTGATTGAGCGTGGGCATCGCAACATCGCCTGGATTGGCGGCGAGGCGAACAGCCTGCTGCGCCATCAGCGTTTGCTGGGCTACCGCGCCGCGCTGGCGCAGTACGGTTTACCGCTGCGCGAGGAGTTTACCCCGGTCTGCGCCGAGGATACCTTTGCCGCAAGCGTGGTGACCCGTCAGCTGCTGGAGAAAAACAACACCATCACCGCCCTGCTCTGCCACTCCCCGCACGCCATCATCGGCAGCCTGAGCGGGATACAACAGGTGGGGCGCACGGTGGGGAAAGATGTGTTTCTCACCCAACAGGTGTCGCTGATAGGCTTCGAGGATATGCTGCAAATTAACCTCACCTCGCCCTCTTTCACCTACGTCTCTTCCGCCAGTGAAGAGGCCGGGCGACAGGCGGCCATGCTGATGATCCGCAAGCTGAAAGCGCCGACGCTGCCTCCGCAGTACATTACGCTTTCTGGCCAGCTGGTCCCGCGCGACTCGGCATGACCCACAGCGATTTTTACGGGAATAGCACCCACGCTGCATAAAAAAAGCCGCCCGAAGGCGGCTTTTTTACGTCGGTGAATAATTACTTACGGCGCCAGGTGGTGCCCTGCGGGCCATCTTCAAGGATGATACCCATCGCAGTGAGGCGATCGCGTGCCGCATCCGCCGCCGCCCAGTCTTTGGCTTTGCGCGCATCCAGACGCTGCTGGATCAGCGCCTCAATCTCTGCCACTTCATCGTCGTTCGCCTGCGCGCGCGACTGCAGGAACTGCTCCGGCGCTTGCTCAAGCAGGCCCAGCACCGCGGCCAGCTTGCGCAGGTGCGCGGCGAGCTGGTTTGCGGCGTTCATGTCTTCCGCTTTCAGGCGGTTAACCTCCCGCGCCATATCAAACAGCGCCGAGTAAGCCTCAGGCGTGTTGAAATCATCATCCATCGCTTCGCGGAAGCGGGCTTCAAATGCGCCGCCGCCCGCCGGCTGCGCCTGCGAATCCGTACCGCGCAGCGCAGTATAGAGGCGCTCCAGCGAGGCGCGGGCCTGCTTGAGGTTCTCTTCACTGTAGTTGAGCTGACTGCGGTAATGGCCGGACATCAGGAAGTAGCGAATGGTTTCGGCGTCGTAATGCTTCAGCACGTCGCGCACGGTGAAGAAGTTGCCCAGCGATTTGGACATCTTCTCGCGGTCAACCATCACCATCCCGGAGTGCATCCAGTAGTTAACGTACTCGCCGTCATGGGCGCAGGTGGACTGCGCGATTTCGTTTTCGTGATGCGGGAACATCAGGTCCGAACCGCCGCCGTGAATATCAAAATGGCTGCCCAGCTGTTTGCAGTTCATGGCGGAACACTCGATGTGCCAGCCAGGACGGCCTTCGCCCCACGGCGACGGCCAGCTCGGCTCGCCCGGCTTGGACATTTTCCACAGCACGAAGTCCATCGGGTTGCGTTTCACGTCGGCCACTTCCACGCGGGCACCCGCCTGGAGCTGATCGAGATCCTGGCGTGACAGCAGGCCATACTGCGGATCGGTCTCTACCGAGAACATCACGTCGCCGTTATCAGCCACGTAAGCGTGATCCCGGGCGATGAGCTGCTCGACGATCTCAATGATCTCCGGAATATGCTGGGTCGCGCGCGGCTCGCTGTTCGGGCGCAGGATATTGAGCGCGTCGAAGTCCTTGTGCATTTCGGCAACCATACGATCCACCAGCTCGACAAAGCCCTCACCGTTTTCATTGGCGCGCTTGATGATCTTATCGTCGATATCGGTGATGTTACGCACGTAGTTCAGGTCGTAGCCGAGAAAACGCAGGTAGCGCGCCACCACGTCAAACGCCACGAAGGTGCGGCCATGGCCGATGTGACACAGGTCGTAAACGGTAATACCACACACGTACATGCCTACTTTCCCGGCATGGATAGGTTTGAATTCCTCTTTTTGGCGCGTCAGTGTATTAAAGATTTTTAACATCGAAGATTCCATGTAGACGTGTGTGAAAGTATACGGATCGGAGCAGCCGTGTAGTTTACCCGTAATTCAAACCCGAAGCAGCACACTTTGCAAGGTGATCGAAGCGGGCGACCTATGCTATAACAGGCGCCTGATATGACCTGGAAAGTCAGGTCGCAGCGCCACTTAACAGAACAGGATGCAAACATGGTTACTTTTCATACCAATCACGGCGATATCGTCATCAAAACCTTTGATAACGAAGCGCCGGTTACAGTGAAGAACTTCCTGGACTACTGTCGTGAAGGTTTCTACAACAACACTATTTTCCACCGTGTCATCAACGGGTTCATGATTCAGGGCGGCGGCTTCGAGCCGGGCATGAAGCAGAAGAACACCAAAGATGCCATTCAGAACGAAGCCAACAACGGCCTGAAAAACACCCGTGGTACCCTGGCGATGGCCCGTACCCAGGCACCGCACTCGGCAACCGCGCAGTTCTTCATCAACGTGGCCGACAACGACTTCCTGAACTTCAGCGCCGAAAGCCTGCAGGGCTGGGGCTACTGCGTGTTCGCCGAAGTGGTTGAAGGCATGGACGTGGTCGATAAGATCAAAGGCGTCTCCACCGGCCGCAGCGGTATGCATCAGGACGTGCCGAAAGAAGATGTGATCATCGAAAGCGTCACCGTCAGCGAGTAATCGTGGCCACGCTTTTTATTGCAGATCTTCATCTCTGCCCAGAAGAACCGGCGATCACCGCCGGTTTTCTGCATTTTCTGGCAGGCCCGGCCCGCGAAGCCGATGCGATCTATATTCTCGGCGATCTGTTTGAAGCCTGGATTGGCGATGATGAACCGGTGCCGCTGCATCGCGACATCGCGCAGGCCATCAGGGCCGTGGTCGACTATGGTGTACCCTGCTATTTCATTCACGGCAATCGTGATTTCCTGCTGGGCAAACGCTTTGCGCGGGAGAGCGGGATGCAGCTACTGCCCGAGTCGCAGGTGCTGAACCTCTATGGCCGCCGGGTGCTGATCATGCATGGCGATACCCTCTGTACCGACGATGCGGGCTATCAGGCGTTTCGCGCCAAAGTGCATCAGCCCTGGCTGCAACGGCTGTTTCTCGCCCTGCCGCTGTGGGTGCGTAAACGTATTGCCACCCGAATGCGTGCCGGGAGCAAAGCCGCAAACAGCACCAAAACCCAGGCGATCATGGACGTTAACCAGGCCGCGGTCGAGGCTGCCATGACGCAGCACGGCGTGCAGTGGCTGATCCACGGTCATACCCATCGCCCGGCGGTCCATGAGCTGATCGTCAACGGCGACGCCGCCCGTCGCGTGGTGCTCGGGGCATGGCATCATGAAGGGTCGATGGTAAAAGTCAGCCCTGACGGCGTCGAGCTGATTTACTTCCCGTTCTAACACCCTCATTTCTTGTCGTTTTTTCTCTTCTCTCGCTGTGTTACAACCACGCTTTACGAACACGAGGGGAGTTTTCCCATGGAACTGGATATCACCGACGTCATTTCACCTGACGATCGCGCCGCGCTGTTTCTCGGCCTGCACAGCTACAACCAGCAGTTTATCGAAAGCGACGCCTCGGGTAGCCTCGGCGTCTGGCTGCGCAATGAGGCGGGCGGCCTCGACGGTGGACTGATGGGCACCCTCAAGGGGAACTGGCTGTGTATCGACTTTCTGTGGGTGACCGACGCGCGACGCCGCAATGGGACCGGCCGGGCACTGATTGCGGCGGCAGAACGCCAGGCCCGGCGGCGCGGCTGTGAGTATGTGCTGGTGGATACCTTCAGCTTTCAGGCGCGGCCCTTTTATGAAAAAAACGGCTACCTGCTAAAAATGACGCTGGATAATTTCCCCCACGCCGGTCAGCAGCGTTATTACCTGACGAAAACGCTGTAGCGCAGGCGTTTTTACGGCGCGTCGCCCCTGGCGCCACGCGGCGTAAATTCCCGCTTCGATGGCTACGCAACCGTTTTCCTTGCTATTTTTCCATGCTATTCTTTGTGCCCTTCTGAACGACAAAGCACCTTGTCCACGCACACTCACAGGAGTTTTAAGACGCATGTCTTCCAGCCAAAATCCGGCGCGTATCGCCATTGTTATGGGGTCGAAAAGCGACTGGGCCACCATGCAGTTCGCTGCAGAAATCCTTGATGCCCTTAACGTTCCTCATCATGTCGAGGTGGTTTCCGCTCACCGTACGCCGGACAAACTGTTCAGCTTCGCCGAAAGCGCACAGCACAACGGCTTCCAGGTGATCATCGCGGGTGCCGGTGGCGCGGCGCACCTGCCGGGCATGATTGCGGCCAAAACCCTGGTACCGGTGCTGGGCGTGCCGGTGCAGAGCGCCGCGCTGAGCGGGGTGGACAGCCTCTATTCGATTGTGCAGATGCCGCGCGGTATTCCGGTGGGCACCCTGGCGATTGGTAAAGCGGGAGCGGCAAACGCTGCGCTGCTGGCGGCGCAGATCCTGGCGCAGCACGATGCGGCGCTGCTGGAGCGGCTCGCGGCCTGGCGTCAGGCGCAGACCGATGAGGTGCTGGACAACCCGGACCCGAGGGATCAGGCATGAAGCAGGTATGCGTACTCGGTAACGGCCAGCTTGGGCGGATGCTGCGTCAGGCTGGCGAGCCGCTGGGCATTGCGGTCTGGCCGGTAGGTCTGGACGATGAGCCGCAGGCGGTACCGTTTCAGCAGAGCGTGATCACCGCAGAGATTGAGCGTTGGCCGGAAACCGCGCTCACCCGCGAGCTGGCGCGTCACCCGGCGTTCGTTAACCGCGATGTGTTTCCCATCATTGCCGACCGTCTGACCCAGAAGCAGCTTTTCGACCGCCTCGGCCTGGCAACCGCGCCCTGGCAGCTGCTGGCCTCCGCCGCGCAGTGGCCTGAGGTCTTCAGCACCCTGGGCGAGCTGGCGATCGTGAAGCGCCGCACCGGCGGCTACGATGGCCGCGGCCAGTGGCGACTGCGCGCCGATGAAGCCGCGCAGCTGCCGGACGAGTGCTACGGGGAGTGCATTGTCGAGCAGGGGATCAATTTCTCCGGCGAGGTTTCGCTGGTGGGCGCCCGCGGCCACGATGGCAGCACGGTGTTTTACCCGCTGACCCACAACCTGCATCAGGACGGCATCCTGCGCGCCAGCGTGGTCTTCCCTCATGCCAACGCCGCTCAGCAGGCGCAGGCCGAAACGATGCTGTCGGCTATCATGCACGAGTTGAACTACGTGGGTGTGATGGCGATGGAGTGCTTTATTACGCCCGGCGGGCTGTTGATCAACGAGCTGGCGCCGCGCGTGCATAACAGCGGGCACTGGACGCAAAACGGGGCCTCCATCAGCCAGTTTGAGCTGCATCTGCGGGCGATTCTGCGCCTGCCGCTGCCCACGCCGGTAGTGAATACGCCGTCGGTAATGGTCAATCTGATTGGCACCGCGCTGAACGACGACTGGATGAAGCTCCCGCTGGTGCGTCTGCACTGGTATGACAAAGAGGTGCGTCCGGGCCGCAAGGTCGGGCATCTCAACCTCACCGACAGCGACACCGACCGCCTGAGCGCCACGCTTGAAGCGCTGGTTCCGCTGCTGCCGTCCGACTACGCCAGCGGCATCACCTGGGCGCGCGTCAAGCTGGACTGATGTCATCGCGGTGGGTGCGCGTAACGTACCCACTGCGATACCGTATCCCCCTCCCCCAATGCAGGTTTTCTCCTGATAGCGCCACGCCCTGCGTACTCCGCACGACCGTCAGTTCATGTAGCGCCATTACGGGTGCACAGAGAAGCCAGCCTGCCGCAGCGGGCAGATAAACCGGGTGATGACCAGACAGAAAAGAGAGAAGCGGGGAGAGAACTCCCCCGGCGGGGAAACGATGCCGGGGGAAACGACGTCTTAGAAGTCGTAACGCAGACGAACCAGGTTCATGTCGCCCAGGTTGTCGGTGCTGGAGGTGAACACGTGCTCGTAGTCCACGCGGAAACCGTAATCCAGCTGGAAGGCGATACCGACACCGTTGTCGATACGCTGATAGCTGCGGCCGCTGATGAACTCTTTACGGTCACCCATCACGTAAGGCTGAACGGATTTCATGGCGTACTGGCCCACCGGGATTTTGTACCCCGCGAAGTATTCAATGCCCCATGCATCGCCGGCAAAGTAATCATTAGCTGATTTCTTTTTGGTGACCATGAAGTTTTCGTACCAGCCGCCGCCGAAGGAGAAGGTCCAGTTGTCCGGGGTCCAGCTCAGCGCGGTACCGAGGATGTTCTGATCCCAGGTCTTGCTGTTGCTGGTGTCGTTTTCGCGGATGTCGGCACGAGTGTAGTTCCACGCTGCACCCCAGGTCAGATCGGAGGTCAGGTGGTAATCCAGCGCCAGCGAGCCGCCGCCTTTACGGTGATAGCGGAAGCCGTCGTTGGCATTGTAGTCATCGCTGAACAGGTAGGCGGCATAGATGTCTGTATCGCCCACGGTTTTCTTATACTTCAGCATCTTACGTGAACGATAAGAGCCGTCGTAGTCGCCATTGATACCGTTGCCTGGCGCCTGGGCTTTCATGTCGTAATCCCAGATATCGGTTTTGGAACCGACCACATCGTAATAGGCGCTGTTCTGCTGGCCGAAGGTCAGGATACCCCAGGTGTCGCTTTTCAGACCGGTATAGAGCATACGGCGGCTGGTGTCGGTCGCGCCGTCTTTATAGTGATTATCCCAGTTAAATACCGCCGGGATATTCACGCCCAGCTCGTAATAGTTTACCCAGCTGATATCGTCGAACAGATAATAATCGGCGGCGAAACGGAAACGGGTACCGCCGTCAAAACCGTTGCGCTTATAAGACCCTTTATCGCTGTCGCCGGTCATCATTTCAAACTGCGGACGAATACTGCCGCCGACGGTGAAATTAAGACGGCTTAACGGATCGCCCGGCTGTGTGTCGGCTTTGATCAGCGTAATTTCCGCACTGGCGTTGAAAGAGGTCATTCCCACGAGCAGACCTGCCCCTACCAGTACTGGCAAAGCGCGCAATGTAAACTTCATTTATTATCCTTAGTAACTACGTTTCTTTTAGCGAAAAAAATGGTACCGCTAATTAACGGCCGATTCGTCAGCAGGTTTAATGATTTGTGCCGTTAAGGTGTAAATATTTTATTAATATATATTACAAAAAGAAAAAGGCGCCTGAAAATTAATCAGACGCCTCTGTTTACTTAATCGCCGTAATTAACCGGCGAACTGGCGGAACAGCGCTTTTCCTTTCAACAGTCGCACGCCCAGCCAGCCGCCGCACAGCGACAACAGCACCGCACCGGACAGCGGCAGGATCACCCACAGCCGCCACTCCGGCTCCCACGGAAAATCAAATACCCGGGTCTGCAACATGCCGAGCGCGGTCTCGGCACCGATCGCCGCCACCAGCCCGGCAACAATGCCCAACAGCGCAAACTCCCACCACAGGGTGGCGCGCAGCATCCGTTTACTGGCCCCAAGCGTGCGGTAGACCACCAGCTCCTGATGCCGCTGGCGCATCCCCACCTGTACCTGGGCGAGCAGCAGCAGCACGCCGCAGGCGGTGACCAGCACCACCATCACTTCCAGCGCCCGGCTCACCTGCTCCAGCACCTGTCCGGCCTGACGCAGGATGGCGCCAATATCCAGCAGCCCTACCGTGGGAAACTCGCGGTTAAGCTGGGTCAGCATGGTGTTACCCTGCTCCCAGCGGAAGCTGGTGAGCCAGCTCTGGGGCTGCCCGTCAAGCGCGCCCTGCGGGAAGATAAAGTAGAAGTTAGGCCGCAGACTCTCCCAGTCCACTTTGCGCAGGCTGGTGACCCTGGCGGTGAAGTCCTGGGTATCGCCGGTGAAGGTGATGCTGTCCCCCAGCCCGATATTCAGGCGCGTCGCCAGCCCCTGATCCATTGACACTTCTCCGGCTTTTGGCGGCCAGCTGCCCGCGGTAATCGGGTTGTGGCTCGGCTTACTCTCCTGCCAGGTGAGGTTCAGCTCGCGGTTGAGCGCCTCATCGCTGTTACCGGCGGTGGTTTTACCGTCGATGGCGGTCAGACGCGCCCGCACAATCGGGTAGAAGGCTTCAGGGATCACCTGGTGTTCGGCAAGAAACGCTTTCAGCGATCCCACCTCTTCCGGCGCGATATTGATCAGGAAGTAGTTCGGGCTTTCTGGCGGGAGCTGCTGCTGCCAGCGCGAGAGCAGATCGCCGCGCAGCACCAGCATCAGGGCCAGCAGCATAAAGGAGAGCGAAAACGCCGCCAGCTGGCTCATGGTGGACCAGGGCTGATGCAGCAGGCGATTCACCGCCAGCCGCAGCGACAGCGATCGGAACGTCAGGCGCTTAAGCAGGCGCAGCAGCAGCCAGCCGGCCAGACCGCAAATCAGCGCCAGCACCACCGCCCCGGCCAGTACCGCCCAGAGCAGGGTTTGCCCGCCCATCAGCCAGGCAAGCAGCGCCACCACCACCACCGCCATGACTGGCAGATATATCTTCAGCGGCCAGACCCGGGCGACCACATCGCGGCGCAGCACGCGCAGCGGCTGCGTGGCGAGCAGCAGACGATACGGCCGCAGCCCGACCAGCAGGGAGATCACCACCATCGAGCCAACCGCCCACAGCCACGGCCAGCCGCTTGCTGCGGGCAGCGTCGCCGGCAGCACCGGTTTGAGCAACAGCAGCAGCACGCGCTCAAACAGTAACCCCACCGCGCCGCCGGTGAGCGTCGCCAGCCCCAGCACCATCAGCCACTGGCCGATGATCAGCTTGCGCAGCGCCTGCCGTCCGGCACCGAGGGTTTTCAGAATCGCCACCAGATCGTAGCGGCTGCGGCAGTAGTGGCTCATCGCCACCGCCACGGCGCTGACCGCCAGCAGCAGCGTCAGCAGCGCCGAGAGCAGCAGGAACTGCTGGGAGCGCTGGAGCGATTTCCCCAGCGCGCCCTCTTCGTCCTCCATCCCCAGCCAGCGGTGCTCCGGCTTGAGCTTCGGCAGCAGCCAGGATTCGTAGGCCGCTATCTGATTGGGTTCGCCGGCGAACTTATAGCGCCAGCTGATACGGCTGCCGGGCTGCACGGCGGCGGTCTTCGCCACGTCCTCAATGTTCATTAAAAGACGCGGGGCCATCTGGAAGGGATTGAAGCCCGCGTCCGGCTCCTGGATAACCTCCCCGGCGACCCGCAGCGTGGCGTCGCCGACGTCGATGGTGTCGCCGGGCTTGAGATTAAGCATTGCCATCAGGCGCGGGGCCAGCAGGACGCTGCCCGGTGCAGGCTTCAGGCCTGCCGGGGCCGTCTGCAACGTACCGTAGAGCGGATAGCCGCTGTCCACCGCTTTGATGTACGCCAGCTGCGGCGTGTCCCCGGCAAAGGTCATGGTCGGGAAAGAGAGCTGGCGGTTAACCCGCAGGCCCGCCTTTGTTGCCTCCGCAAGCCAGGCCTCGGGGATCTCGTGGCTGCTGCGCAGCACGCGGTCGCCCGCCATAAACTCCCGGCTCTGCTGGCTCAGCCCTTTTTCCATGCGGTCGCTGATGCTGCCCAGCGCCAGCACGCAGGCCACCGCCAGGCTCAGCGCCAGCCAGACAATCAGCAGCGATGGCGAACGCCATTCGCGCCAGAACCAGCGTGCAATCATGCTTCCTCCACCAGCGTACCGTCCACCAACCGCAGACGCCGATCGCAGCGCGCCGCCAGCTGCGGATCGTGGGTGACTAAAATCAGCGTTGTTGCGTAGTCGCGGTTCATGGAGAACAGCAGATCGGCAATCTTGTCGCCGGTGTGGCGATCCAGATTGCCGGTCGGCTCATCGGCGAACAGTACCGCAGGCTGGCCGTTGAAGGCGCGGGCCAGCGCCACGCGCTGCTGCTCACCGCCGGAGAGCTGCGCCGGAAGGTGATCGAGGCGTTTGCCGAGGCCAAGCGCTTCCAGCTGCGCTTTGGCTTTTGCCCGACTTTCCGCGCTGCTTTCACCGCGCAGCAGCGCCGGCAGCTCGACGTTCTCCAGCGCGTTAAGGGTCGGGATCAGCATGAACGACTGGAACACAAACCCGACCTGGCGCGCGCGCAGCTGCGCTCTGGCCTCTTCGTCCATGCGGTGCAGCGGCTGGCCGAGCAGATTAACCTCGCCGTCGGTTCCGTCGTCCAGCCCGGCGAGAATAGCCAGCAGCGTGGACTTCCCGGAGCCGGATTCACCGATAAGCGCGATGGTCTGCGCCGGTTTGACAACCAGCTCAACTCCGGTAAGGATGGAAAGCTCATGTTCCCCCTGACCGACGGATTTCTTAAGATGATGAACTTCAACAATGTTTTCCGCTGGCATTTGCCCTTCCTGTTTCTGGCTCTGTTGACCTGTCGCGCCGCCGCGGCGGACACGTTGTTAGTGCTGGGTGACAGCCTGAGCGCCGGATACCGTATGTCGGCTACCAGCGCCTGGCCTGCGCTGCTCAACGAGAAGTGGCAGCAGCGCGACACAAAGGTAGTGAATGCCAGCATCAGCGGCGATACCTCACAGCAGGGGCTGGCGCGCCTCCCGGCGCTTCTGAAGCAGCACCAGCCGCGCTGGGTGCTGATTGAGCTGGGCGGCAACGACGGCCTGCGCGGCTTTCAGCCGGACGCCGTAGAAACCACGCTGCGTAAAATCATTACGACCGTGAAAGCGGCCGATGCAGAGCCGCTTCTGATGCAAATTCGTCTGCCGGCCAACTATGGACGCCGGTATAATGAAGCGTTTGGCGCGATTTATCCGCAGCTTGCGAAGGAATTCGATATTCCTCTGGTTCCCTTTTTCATGGAAGAAGTCTATCTGAAACCGGGCTGGATGCAGGATGACGGTATTCACCCCAATCGCGATGCGCAGCCCTTTATTGCGGACTGGATGGCAACGCGACTGGCTCCTTTAGTTAACCACGACTCATAAATGTTCGGGGATGCCGTCTGGTAAAGTTATGCAAAAATCTGTCTTAATTACAGGCTGTTCGAGCGGGATTGGCCTTGAAAGCGCACGGGAATTACAGCGTCAGGGCTTCCACGTGCTGGCCGCGTGCCGCAAGCAAGCGGACGTCGATACCATGAACGGGCTGGGGTTTACCGGCGTTCTGCTCGATCTCGACTCGCCATCAAGCGTAGAACAGGCTGCCGCGTACGTCATCGAACACACCGGTAATCGCCTGTGGGGGATTTTCAACAACGCCGGTTTTGGCCTGTACGGGCCGCTGCACACCATCAACCGCGCGCAGCTTGAGCAGCAGTTTTCCGCCAACTTTTTTGGCGCGCACCAGCTCACCATGCTGCTGCTGCCCGCCATGCTGCCGCACGGCGAAGGGCGCATCGTGATGACCAGTTCGGTGATGGGGCTGATCTCCACGCCAGGCCGCGGGGCCTACGCCGCCAGCAAGTACGCGCTGGAAGCCTGGTCGGACGCGCTGCGCATGGAGCTGCGCCATACCGGGATCAAGGTCAGCCTGATTGAGCCCGGCCCGATTCGCACCCGTTTTACCGACAACGTCAACCAGACCCAGTCCGACAAGCCGGTAGAGAATCCCGGTATCGCAGCGCGCTTTACCCTCGGCCCGGACGCGGTGGTCGCAAAAGTACGCCATGCGTTTGAGAGCAACGCGCCGAAAATTCGCTATCCGGTCACGCTGGTCACCAGGGCGGTATGCATACTGAAACGCCTGCTGCCAACGCGGGCGATGGATAAAATTTTACGTGGCTAAGTTGAAGCGCCTGCCGCTGCCCCCATGTAAAAAGAAACTGACAACAGAGAGTGACTCATGTCTGTAGAAAATATTATCAACATCAGCGAAGCGAACCTGCATCAGGTCCTTGAACAGTCCGTGACCACCCCGGTGCTGTTCTACTTCTGGTCCGAGCGCAGCCAGCACTGCCTGCAGCTGACCCCGGTGCTGGAATCCCTTGCCGCCCAGTACAACGGCCAGTTCGTGCTGGCGAAGGTCGACTGCGACGCCGAGCAGATGGTGGCCTCCCAGTTTGGCCTGCGCGCTATTCCTACCGTCTACCTGTTCCAGAACGGGCAGCCGGTAGATGGCTTCCAGGGTCCTCAGCCGGAAGAGGCGATTCGCGCCCTGCTCGACAAAGTGCTGCCGCGCGAAGAGGAGCTGAAAGCTCAGGAAGCGATGAAGCTTATCGAAGAGGGTAAACATCAGGAGGCGCTGCCGCTGCTCAAAGAGGCCTGGCAGCTCTCTAACCAGCAGAGCGAAATTGGCCTGCTGCTGGCGCAGACGCAGATCGCCCTGAACCGCTCCGAGGATGCGGAAGCGGTGCTGAAAACCATCCCGCTTCAGGACCAGGATACCCGCTACCAGGGCCTGGTGGCGCAGATCGATCTGCTGAAGCAGGCCGCCGACACGCCGGAGATCCAGCAGCTGCAGCAGCAGGTTGCCGATAATCCTGACGATGCCGCGCTGGCAAGCCAGCTGGCGTTGCAGCTGCATCAGGTGGGTCGTAACGAAGAGGCGCTGGCGCTGCTGTTTGATCACCTGAAAAAAGATCTCGGTGCCGCCGACGGTCAGGCGCGCAAAATCATGCAGGAGATCCTGGCTGCACTCGGGACCGGCGACGCGCTGGCCTCGAAATACCGCCGCCAGCTCTACTCCCTGCTTTACTGATCCTGCCCCGGGAGCGGGCTGATAACCCGCTCCTGCCACTCCCTTTTTCCGCTACCGTCTCTCATTTTCCCCCACGCGCATCACGCCGCTTCACACTTACCGTCGCCCCCGGATGTTAATAGCTATCCCCCGCCCCCTGCCGCGGGCTAAAATAGCGTCAAACTAACAAAGGAGGTTGTTTGATGCTTATTCTGATTCCCGTACTGATTCTCGTGGCGCTGGTGGTGGTCTTTGCCGGTGTCAAAATCGTGCCGCAGGGCTACCAGTGGACGGTGGAGCGTTTTGGCCGCTACACCACCACTCTGCAACCGGGCCTGAACCTTGTCGTGCCGTTTATGGATCGCATCGGCCGCAAGATCAACATGATGGAGCAGGTGCTCGACATCCCGTCCCAGGAAGTGATCTCAAAAGACAACGCCAACGTCGCCATTGACGCGGTGTGCTTTATTCAGGTTATCGATGCGCCGAAGGCCGCGTACGAGGTGAGCAACCTCGAACTGGCGATCATCAACCTCACCATGACCAACATCCGTACCGTGCTCGGCTCGATGGAGCTGGACGAGATGCTCTCCCAGCGCGACAACATCAATACCCGCCTGCTGCATATCGTGGATGAAGCCACCAACCCGTGGGGCATCAAGATCACCCGTATTGAGATCCGCGACGTGCGTCCGCCGGCTGAACTGATTGATGCCATGAATGCCCAGATGAAGGCGGAGCGTACCAAACGCGCCTATATTCTGGAGGCGGAGGGGATCCGTCAGGCGGAAATCGTCAAAGCCGAGGGGGAGAAGCAGTCGAAGATCCTGAAGGCCGAAGGGGAGCGTCAGTCGGCCTTCCTCGAAGCGGAAGCCCGCGAGCGTAGCGCCGAAGCCGAAGCGCGCGCCACTAAAATGGTGTCCGAGGCGATTGCCGCAGGGGATATTCAGGCGGTGAACTACTTCGTGGCGCAGAAATATACCGAAGCGCTGCAGCAGATCGGTTCGGCCAACAACAGCAAAGTGGTGCTGATGCCGCTGGATGCCAGCAGTCTGATGGGCTCCATCGCCGGTATCAGCGAACTTATCAAAGAGAGCGGCACCGCCCGGCATAAATGATGATTGAGCTGATAAGCGAACACGCACACATATTCTGGCTGGCGCTTGGCGGCCTGCTGCTGGCCGCCGAGATGCTGGGTGCCGGTGGCTATCTGCTGTGGAGCGGCGTGGCGGCTATCGTCACCGGCCTGGTGGCCTGGATTGTGCCCACCGGCTGGGAGTGGCAGGGCATCTGCTTTGCCCTGATTACCGTGGTCGCCGCCGTGCTCTGGTCGCGCTGGCTGAAGCGCAAAGCGCAGCCGGAAGGCAACAACGGGCTCAACCAGCGCGGACGCCAGCTGATCGGCCAGCGTTTTCGCCTTGAGCAGCCGCTGGTCAACGGGCGCGGGCACGTGCGCATCGGCGACAGCAGCTGGCCGGTGCAGGCCGACGCCGATCTGCCCGCGGCGACGCTGGTGGAAGTCACCGCCGTAGACGGGATCACGCTGCGAATTAAAGCGTGCGCCTGACCGTCCCTGCCGACGCCGCGCGCTCGTCGCGGCGTCTTTTTCATTGCTAACGGAATCTATCATGTTCAGGACAACTCAGGCCGCTGGCCTGCTTTTGCTGTCGTTTGCCTCAGCCCAGGCCCTTGCTTCCTCCGACGGCGGCGCCTGCCCGTGGGGCGCAGAGTATTGCTATCTCTCCGGCGAGCCCTGGCTTGACCCGGCCAGCGACACGCGCGATAACCTTATCCGCCTGGTCACGCGCGAGAAACCGCTGGCGCTGCCGGTGCTGCCCTTCCCGAAGGAGATCGCCCGCAGCCGCAGCTACTACTTTGGGACGCACCTCGACGAGTGGTATGACGCCCCGTCCGACGCCCCGCAGCCCGAAGCAACGCCCACTCCGCTGAGCGCGACGCTGGCCGCTCAGCGTACCGCGCTGGGGCTGGAACAGACCCCGCTCAGCGGCGAGGCCGATGCCGAGCGGGAGAACCGCTTTGTCTCTAACACCCTGCCGACGGTATCGGCGTTTTTCGCCGCGCTGCTGGCGGAAAAAAACCTGACGCCTGAGGAGCGCCGGGCACTGGCCGAGGCACGGCTCGCGCTGTACACCGCCCCGGCCGATGCCGGCGCGACGCTGGCGACGCTGAAACCGGGCGATAACCCAGCCGCGCAGGCGTTTCGCGACTACCTGGCCGCCAGCGCGGCGTTCTATCAGGGCGACTACCCCGAGGCGAACCGCGGCTATACCGCTCTCGTCGCCGCGTCGCAGCCCTGGGTGTCAGAAACCGCCCGCTATATGCTGATGCGCACGGCCCTCAACCACAGCACGCAGAACGCCACCGACGAGTACGGTTTCTTCAATAACCAGGCAATCGACGCCGCAGCGGTGCAGCAGGCGCGGGACTATGCGAAAGCCTATCTCACTGCCTGGCCTGAAGGCCAGTACGCTGATTCCGCCACCGGCATGCTGCGCCGTATCGCCTGGTATCAGCAGGACTGGAAAACCCTGGCAGGGGATCTCGAGCAGCAACTGACCGCCGCCGACACCAGCGACACGCTGATCGCGGATATCGCCGAAACCGAGAGTAAGCTGCAAAACGGGATCGTCAGCTGGCAACGCGACGTCTTCGCCAGTGCAGACCAGGCCCCGCGTATCGCCGCGACGGAAATTCTGCGTAAGCTGCGCGACGGTGATAAAGCCGCCATCACGCCGCAGATGCTGGACAGCCTCAAGCCCGCCTATGAAAAAGCCTCGCTGCTGCCGCTGTGGAACTACCTGCATCACGCCCGCCAGTTCTGGCAGGAGGCCGACTACGAGGCGATCCTCGCCAGTCCGCCCGCCGCACAGACCGCACCGCAGCCCGATCTCATTTTGTTCAGCGAGCAAGTGCTCTACGGCGATGCGCTGATGGCGAAGAAGCAGTGGGCCGAGGCGGACAGCTGGTGGCTGCGCCTGCTGAAAGATCGCCCGCTCAGCGAACAGCAACAGCTGCTGGAAAAACGCCTGATGGAGACGCGTATCCAGCGCGGCGAGCCGGAGGCGATTTTTGCTGCGGATAGCCCGATAACCAACCTTTACTGGCGCTCCCTGACGCTGAAGTCTGCGGCATCACCCGCGCTGCTGCGCCGTCAGGCGGAGCACGGCATCAATGATGAAGAGCGCACTATCGCGCTGCACACCCTGCTGACCCGGGATCTGATGGCCGGTGACTATCAGGGCTATCTCAAGGATAAGACGCTGCGCCAGCATATTACCGGCACCATCAGCGCCAGCGATTTTAAGGATGTGGATCTCGCCACCTTCGACTGGGACGGTACCGCGACCACTAAAGGCTACGTGTGCCCTTCGCTGGACCAGACCGTCGGCACCCTGGTGAAAAAGCCTGAGGATGGCCATGCGCTGAACTGCCTCGGGGAGTTTATTTTCACCACCGGAGTTGAAGTCAGCACCGCGCCGGAGATGACGGATACGATGCTGTGGAACCTGTCGGAAACCGACCCGGCCTTCAGCCCGCCGGATCGTCAGGCGCTCTACCAGCGCGTTATCGCCAGCCCCGGCGTTGAGCCGGAAGATAAGAGCTACGCGCTGTACCGGGCGGTGATGTGCTACGCCCCGTCGGGCTATAACCACTGCGGTGGCAAAGAGGTAAGCAAAGCCACGCGCCAGGCCTGGTTTAGCCAGCTGAAGAAACGCTATCCGGGCAGCGTATGGGCGCAAAAGCTCAAGTACTACTGGTAATCGCCCTGCTGCTGGCTACGCCGGTACGGGCGGCTGGCGAGGCGCGGGTGCAGGCCGACGCCTACCAGGCCTTCTGGCTCTGGTCAGGCGTGCGGGCGACGCCATCGATGCGCCAGGCGCAGGTGGTCTATCTGCATCAGGGCGATGTGGTGGCCTACCCGCAGCGGACGGTGTTTTCACGCCTTGGGATGCCGGTAAGCCGACTCGCGGTGCCCGCGGTGTGGATCACGGTGCGTATCGCCACGCTTGATATTCCTGATGCGATCCTGGATCGCGTGCTGCGCCTGCCCGACCGCTGGACGGCGGCGGGAAACCAGGTGCTGGGTTTGCAGATCGATTTCGATGCGGCCACGCACCGTCTGGCGGACTATGCCGATTTCCTTCGTCAGGTACGCCAGCGACTGCCGGCGCACTACGCCCTCGGGGTTACCGGCCTGCTCGACTGGGCGAAAACCGGCAACGTAGAGGTGCTCAACGGCCTGCCGGTGGATGAACTGGTGGTGCAGACCTATCAGGGACGGCATACGGTGCCGGGCTACCAGCGCTATCTTCCCGCGCTGCGCGGGCTGCGTATTCCGTTCAAAATCGGGGTGGTCGAACACGGCGAGTGGGACCCAGGCGACGAGCGCGAGCTGGCCGCATCGCCCTTCTATCGCGGCGCGGTGGTGTTCATGCTGGGCAACGCGCCGCCGTGATCACGCCCCGACCTTGCGGTGGCAGCAGCCGGAGAGATTATCGATAATCGGGCAGTCGGCGCTGTCGTCGCCCGGACAGGCGGCGGCCAGCGTCAGCAGCTGCTGGCGCATCGACTGCAGCTCCTCGATATGGCGTTCGATCTCCGCCACCTTGTGCAGGGTGCGCGCTTTCACGTCCGCGCTGTGACGGGCCGGATCGTTAAACAGGTGCACCAGCTCTTTGCACTCCTCCAGGTTAAACCCTACCTGGCGGGCCTGACGCAGCAGCGTCAGCTCATCAAGGTGCCGCTGGCTGTAGGTGCGGTAGCCGTTTTCACCCCGGGCCGGTGGCGTCACCAGCCCCTTCTCTTCATAAAAGCGAATTGCCTTGCTGGTTAAGCCGGTTTTTTTCGCCACGTCGCTGATATTCATGCTTTCCCCTTGACCTTCCCCTTGATGGAAGGTTTACCCTTACTGACAGTTCGGTAAAAAACATCAACCCGGTCAATATCTGTACGACCGATTATACAGGAGGAGCATCATGTCTCACACTATTGAACTGGCCCTGGACGGCCTCACCTGCGGGCACTGCGTCAAACGCGTGAAAGAAAGCCTGGAGAAACGTCCGGACGTGGAACAGGCGGAGGTCACCCTGACCTCTGCGCAGGTGACCGGCAGCGCCTCTGCGGACGCGCTGATCGACACCGTTAAAGAAGCCGGATACGACGCCACTCTCAGCCACCCAAAGGCTAAACCGCTGACAGAGTCAGAAATCCCGTCGGAAGCACTGACAGCGGTTCCCGAGACGCTTCCGGCAGACGCGCCGTTTGATGACAGCCAGCAGTTGCTCATCACCGGCATGAGCTGCGCCAGCTGTGTCACCCGGGTCCAGAAAGCGCTGTCCGGCGTCGAGGGCGTGACGCAGGCACGGGTCAACCTTGCGGAGCGCACGGCGCTGGTGATGGGCCACGCCTCCGCAACCGATTTACTTCGCGCGGTAGAGAACGCCGGCTACGGCGCGGAAGCCATTGAGGATGACAACGCGCGCCGCGAGCGCCAGCAGCAGACCGCGCTGGCCGCGATGAAGCGCTTCCGCTGGCAGGCCGCGCTGGCGCTGGCGGTGGGTATCCCGGTGATGATCTGGGGAATGGTCGGCGACAACATGATGGTCACCGAGGCCAACCGCACGCTGTGGCTGGTGATTGGCCTGATTACGCTGGCGGTGATGGTGTTCGCCGGCGGCCACTTCTACCGCAGCGCCTGGAAAAGCCTGATGAATCGCACCGCCACGATGGATACCCTCGTGGCGCTGGGAACCGGGACGGCGTGGCTCTATTCCATCAGCGTGAACCTGTGGCCGCAGTGGTTCCCGATGGAAGCACGCCATCTCTATTACGAAGCCAGCGCAATGATTATTGGTCTGATTAACCTCGGCCATATGCTGGAAGCCCGCGCCCGTCAGCGCTCGTCAAAAGCGCTGGAACGCCTGCTGGATCTCACCCCGCCCACTGCGCGCGTGGTGACCGGGAGCGGTGACAAAACCGTGCCGCTGGCCGAGGTGACCGCCGGGATGATCCTGCGGCTGACCACCGGTGACCGCGTACCGGTGGACGGCGATATCACCCAGGGCGAGGCCTGGTTCGACGAAGCGATGCTGACCGGCGAACCGGTGCCGCAGCAGAAAGGTGATGGGGCACCGATCCACGCGGGTACCATGGTGCAGGATGGCAGCGTGCTGTTTCGCGCCAGCCGCACCGGTAACCAGACCACGCTGGCGCGCATTATCCATCTGGTTCGTCAGGCCCAGAGCAGCAAGCCGGAGATCGGCAAGCTGGCCGACCGTATCTCCGCGGTATTTGTCCCGGTCGTGGTGGCGATAGCGCTGTTCAGCGGTGCCATCTGGTACCTGTTTGGTCCCGCGCCGCAGATTGTTTACGCGCTGGTGATCACCACCACGGTGCTGATCATTGCCTGCCCCTGTGCGCTCGGCCTGGCAACCCCGATGTCGATCATCTCCGGCGTCGGCCGTGCGGCTGAGTTTGGGGTGCTGGTGCGCGATGCCGATGCCCTGCAACGCGCCAGCGAGCTGGATACCCTGGTGTTCGATAAAACCGGGACCCTCACCGAGGGCAAGCCGCGCGTCGTGGCGGTCGAGGTCGCCGGCGGCCACACCGAGGCCGATGCGCTGCGTCTGGCGGCGGCGCTGGAGCAAGGCTCCAGCCATCCGCTGGCGCAGGCAATCCTCGATAAGGCGAACGCCTCTTCGCTGCCGACGGTTAACGCCTTCCGCACGCTGCGCGGCCAGGGGGTGTCAGGCGAGGTTGAGGGCCAGCGACTGCTGCTCGGTAACGCTGCGCTGATGCACGACAACGGCATTGATACGGCCCCGCTGGCGCAGGCGATGGAGCAGCAGGCCCGGCACGGCAGTACGCCGGTGCTGCTGGCGATAGACGGTACGCTGGCCGCCCTGCTGGCGATCCGCGATCCGCTGCGTGAGGACAGCCGTGCCGCACTGGCGCGTCTGCACAGCCAGGGCTACCGTCTGGTGATGCTTACCGGCGACAACCAGACCACGGCGCAGGCGATTGCCCAGGATGTGGGGATCGATGAGGTGATCGCCGGTGTGCTGCCCGATGGCAAAGCCAGCGCGATCCAGGCGTTGCAGCGCGACGGGCATAAGGTGGCGATGGTGGGCGACGGCATCAACGATGCCCCTGCGCTGGCCCAGGCCGACGTGGGTATCGCCATGGGCGGCGGCAGCGACGTGGCGATTGAAACGGCGGCCATCACCCTGATGCGCCACAGCCTCACCGGCGTCGCCGATGCACTGGATATCTCCCGCGCCACGCTGCGAAACATGAAGCAGAACCTGCTGGGGGCGTTTATCTATAACTCGCTCGGCATCCCGATTGCGGCCGGTATTCTCTGGCCGCTCACCGGCACGCTGCTCAACCCGGTGGTGGCCGGCGCGGCGATGGCGCTCTCGTCTATCACCGTGGTCAGCAACGCCAACCGCCTGCTGCGGTTTACGCCGAAAAAGTGACCCGCTGCCGCCACCGCATCGTCGGTGGCGGCGTCCCGCCATTTGCACCTTCCTGCCGGGCGCGCTAGCATGATCTTTTAGCCCCGGAGGAATGATGAGCCTGTTCAGTCGCTTACACGCCTGGTTGTCTGGCCTGACCGCAGGCAGCTATCCGTGGCCAGCCATCGACATCACCCTGCCCAGCGGGCGCCATCTTCATCTGGTGGGCAGCATCCATATGGGCACCCGCGATATGGCACCGCTCCCCGCACGCCTGGTACAGAAGATTGCCGCCGCCGACGCGCTGTTTGTCGAAGCCGATATCAGCGGCAGCAATGCCCCGTTCCGCACCCCGGATTATGACCAGCCGCTCAGCGCGCGCCTCGCGCCCGAACTCTACGCCCGGTTGCGTCAGCGGGCGGACGAGCTGGCTCTGGATATGGGAACGTTTGACTGGCAGCCGCCCTGGCAGGTGGCGCTGGTGATGCAGGCGCACCAGGCGCAGCGCCTCGGTTTACGCCCGGATTACGGCATTGATGTGCAGATGATCGCTGCCGCCCAGGCATCCACCGTGCCGCTCAGAGAGCTGGAAGGCACCGAGAGCCAGATGTCGCTGCTGGAAACGCTGCCGGACGAAGGGCTTAGCCTGCTGGAGGATACCCTCACCCACTGGCATACCAACGCCCGCCTGCTGCAGCTGATGGTGAGCTGGTGGCTGGATGCGCCGCCGCGTCAGAAAAACGTCGCGCTGCCCGCGACCTTCGGCCACGAGCTCTACGATGTGCTGATGCACCAGCGCAACCGCCACTGGTGCGAGGTCATGCGCGCCCTGCCGCCGGGTCGCTATGTGGTCGCGGTGGGGGCGTTGCATCTTTACGGTGAGGGGAATCTGCCGCAGCTGCTGCGCAGTGGATAAAAAAACGGCCAATATCGCTATTGGCCCGTCAAAGAGGAACGTCATTATTGTTGTGGTTATCCTGCGGCTTGCACCAGCAGTGGTTAAAAATTGTCTCGCAAACGCCCGGTGACTACCAGAACAATTAAGCAAGCTGGTACTATTTTTTCCCGTTGACCGCAGCGTAAGCTGGGCCAGGTTGATGAAAAAGGCAGAAATAAACATGACACCCGCAGTTAACTTACTCGAAAAACAGGGCATCGCCTTCCGGCTCCACACCTATGAGCACGATCCTCACGAAACTAATTTTGGTGACGAAGTGGTGCGCAAGCTCGGGCTTGATGCCGACCAGGTGTATAAAACGTTACTGGTGTCGATGAATGGCGACCCGAAACAGATGGCGGTCGCGGTGACGCCGGTGGCGACGCAGCTGGATTTGAAAAAGGTGGCGAAAGCGCTCGGTGCGAAGAAGGTTGAGATGGCCGATCCGATGGTGGCGCAGCGTACCACCGGCTATCTGGTGGGGGGCATTAGCCCGCTGGGGCAGAAAAAGCGTCTACCGACGCTGATCGACGCTCCCGCCCAGGGGTTTCCCACCATCTATGTCTCCGGTGGGAAACGCGGGCTGGATATTGAACTGGCGGCGGCGGATCTCGCCCGCCTGCTGAACGCAACGTTCGCGGATATCGCGCGCCGGGACTAACGCCGTTTCCCCGGCCCTCTTCCGGAGGGCCGGGTCTGCTGTCGCCAGGGGGCGCTATGCGTCCCCTGGCAGCCTCTTACTGCCACACCACCTCGCCTTTCGGCTCCAGGGTGCCGATATCCAGCGGTGAATTCTGCTGGATATACTGTTTCAGCGCTTCCGCATCCACAAAGCCGGTATTGACGTACCCCGGTTTGGTATCGATATGCGGATAACCATCCCCGCCGGTGGCGTTGAAGCTGAGCGTCGCCATGCGGTAGGTTTTCGCTGCGTCTACCGGTTCCCCTTTGATTTTCAGGTCGCTGAGGGTGCCGTTGCGGGCGGTAAAGCTGACGTTGGCGAACTGCGGGTAGGCACCGGAATCGGGCTTCATCTGCGCCACCGCGGTCAGGTAGTCGGTCACCTCTTTGCCGGTCATGTCGACGTAGACCAGGGTGTTGCCAAAGGGTTGTACCTTGAGCACGTCTTTATAGGTGATGTCCCCCGGCTCGATGGAGTCGCGAATGCCGCCGCCGCTCATCACGGCAAAATCGGCCTGGGTGCGCGCCATCTGGGCGTTGAGGATCAGACGCCCCATGCTGGTCTGCACGAAACGCACTTTGCTGCGGTCCCCTTCCAGCCTGCCGTTAACGCTGCCGATCTTCACGCCAAGCTGCGCTTTGCCCTTGTTCTGGAACGGGGTCAGCAGCGAGAGCATCGGCTGGTTCTCCGGAATTTCCGGGGTATAGAGTACGCGCTCACTCTCACCGTTATCCCAGGTAATCTTTTTCTTCAGGTTGATGGGGATCAGCTGGTAGCGCACCAGTTTCATCTCGCCGTTGCGGAAGGTGAAGTCGGCCCGCCCGACGTATTTCCCCCACTCGTGCGCCTGTACGATCCAGGTGCCGTTCTGCTGGTCCGGTGCGCACGGCGTGCCGGGCACGTAGTCCGCCTGCTTTTTATTCTCCCCGGCCATGCAGACCGGATCCTGTGAGTGACCACCCACAATCATTGTCAGCGCACCCGTGGGCAGCGCGCGCGCCAGTTCCACGTCGCCCGGCGCGTTGGAGCCGTGGTTGCCGTTATCGTAGTGGCCCATATGGGTCACCGCGATAATCACGTCCGGCTTCTCGGTCTGTTGCAGCTCCTGAATCACCAGCTTCGCTTCGTCGGCGGGTTTGCGGAACTCGATATCGGTGAAGAATTCCGGATTGCCGATTTTCGCAGTGTCATCGGTGGTCAGGCCCAGCACCGCGATTTTAATGTCCTGCGGTTTGAAAAGCGCCCAGGGTTTGAACAGCCGCTGGTTGGTACTTTTCTGGTAAATGTTGGCCGACAGGAACGGGAATTTCGCCCACTTCTCCTGCTGGCGCAGCACGGTGAGCGGGTTATCGAACTCGTGGTTGCCCACCGCCATCGCGTCATAGCCGATAAGGTTCATGCCGCGAAAATCGGGTTCCGCGTCCTGGAGATCCGACTCCGGCACGCCGGTATTGATGTCGCCGCCGGAGAGCACCAGCACGCTGCCGCCGCTGGCCTTCACTTCCTTGCGCACTTTATCCACCAGCGTTTTTTGCGCCGCCAGCCCGTACTCGCCATATTCGTTACGCCAGAAGTGGCCATGATGATCGTTGGTGTGCAGGATCGTCAGGTTATAGGTTTTATCCTGCTCCCAGGCGAACGCCGGTTGGCTGAGGGCGCTGAGCGTGGTCAGCAGCGCCAGCGCCAGGCTTTTGGGTAAAAACGTCATTTCTCTCTCCCTGAAGGTGTCGTAAAGGCTGAAATTACAGTGGGCTGACAGGATCTACAAATAAGATTTCAAAATTGCGACTTTCCTCAAATGACGGGTAACGGTATGTTAGCCAGATAATAATACGCAGGCTGAACGACCTCGTTTCTCCCTTCACCTTTGTAACGTTGGAATCTATGGCTATCAGTGAACAAACCGGCGCGCTGGCCGGTAAACCCGCGTCCTCACCCCCGGCCCGAACCGCCTTTGGTATTCTCGGCGCGATCAGCCTGTCGCACCTGCTCAACGACATGATCCAGTCGCTGATCCTGGCGCTTTATCCGCTGTTGCAGGCCGACTTTTCCCTGTCGTTTATGCAGATAGGGATGATCACCCTCACCTTCCAGCTGGCATCATCGCTGCTGCAGCCGTTCGTGGGCTACTACACCGATAAGTACCCGATGCCCTGGTCGCTGCCGATCGGCATGTGCTTCACCCTGTGCGGCCTGATCCTGCTGGCGATGGCGGGCAGCTTTACCACCGTGCTGATCGCCGCAGCGCTGGTGGGCACCGGCTCATCGGTGTTTCACCCGGAGTCCTCCCGGGTGGCACGCATGGCGTCCGGCGGGCGTCACGGCCTGGCCCAGTCCCTGTTCCAGGTGGGCGGCAACTTCGGCAGTTCGCTTGGACCACTGCTGGCGGCGCTGATTATCGCCCCTTACGGCAAAGGCAACGTCGGCTGGTTTGTGCTGGCCGCGCTGCTGGCGATTGTGGTGCTGGTGCAGATCAGCCGCTGGTACGCCGCGCAGCAGAAGGTGAATAAAGGTAAGCCGGTTGAGCGGGCGGTGAATCCGCTGCCGCGTAAAAAAGTAGTGCTGGCGATCGGGATCCTGCTGGCGCTGATTTTCTCGAAGTACTTTTATATGGCGAGCATCAGCAGCTACTTCACCTTCTACCTGATGGATAAGTTCGGCATCGGCGTGCAGACCTCACAATTCTACCTGTTTGCGTTTCTGTTTGCCGTGGCGGCCGGAACGGTGATCGGTGGCCCCGTCGGGGACAAAATCGGGCGTAAATACGTTATCTGGGGATCGATTCTCGGCGTGACGCCCTTTACCCTGCTGCTGCCCTGGGCTTCGCTGTGGTGGACCGGGGTACTGATTGTGATTATCGGCTTTATCCTCGCCTCGGCGTTTTCGGCGATTCTGGTCTATGCCCAGGAGCTGCTGCCGGGACGCATCGGCATGGTGTCCGGGCTGTTCTTCGGCTTTGCCTTTGGGATGGGCGGCCTCGGCGCGGCAGTGCTGGGGGTGGTGGCCGATCATACAAGTATCGATCTGGTCTATAAGATCTGCGCTTTCCTGCCTCTGCTGGGGATTTTGGCAATCTTCCTCCCTGAAAACCGCCATAAAGCGTGACTGTTGATGGCCTGTAATATGATACAGGCCATTTTCTAACGCTGGTTTTACGCAGCCCTCCATGAAATAACCTGCGGATAACCCTTGATTTCACATTTTTCGTCTTCAAATGCCTTTTTTCATTAGCATTCAACAATTATTCACAAACGCCGATAAGTAATTTGTCATAAACTATTTACTGGAGTTATGGCTTATCGTCCCGAGCCGGGCGCTACGCCATAGTGGATCAACGAATAACGAAAGGAGACGGAATGCATCACGCCACCCCGCTAATCACCACCATTGTCGGCGGCCTTGTGCTCGCTTTTTTGCTCGGCATGCTGGCGACCAGGCTTCGCATATCACCTCTGGTCGGATATTTGTTAGCAGGCGTCCTCGCAGGGCCGTTTACTCCAGGTTTCGTTGCCGATACCAAACTTGCGCCGGAGCTCGCTGAGCTGGGCGTCATTCTGCTGATGTTTGGTGTGGGTCTTCACTTCTCCCTTAAGGATTTGATGGCGGTAAAGTCGATCGCCATTCCCGGCGCCATCGCCCAGATAGTGGTGGCCACGCTGCTGGGTATGGCGCTCTCCTTCTTCCTTGACTGGTCGCTGATGACCGGCATCGTCTTCGGGCTGTGTCTCTCCACCGCCAGTACCGTGGTACTGCTGCGCGCCCTTGAGGAGCGGCAGCTTATCGACAGCCAGCGCGGGCAGATCGCGATTGGCTGGCTTATCGTTGAAGATCTGGTGATGGTGCTGACGCTGGTGCTGCTCCCTGCCGTCGCCGGCATGGTTGAGAAAGGCGACGTTGGCTTTGCCACCCTGAGCCTCGATTTAGGGCTGACCATCGGTAAAGTGGTGGCGTTTATCGCCCTGATGATGCTGGTGGGCCGCCGTCTGGTTCCCTGGATCCTCGCTCGCAGCGCGGCGACCGGCTCCCGGGAGCTGTTTACCCTCTCGGTGCTGGCGCTGGCGCTCGGCATCGCCTTCGGGGCGGTGGAGCTGTTCGACGTCTCCTTTGCGCTGGGCGCGTTCTTCGCCGGGATGGTGCTGAACGAATCTGAGCTCAGCCACCGCGCGGCGCACGACACGCTGCCGCTGCGCGACGCGTTTGCGGTGCTGTTCTTCGTGTCGGTGGGGATGCTGTTCGACCCGATGGTGCTGCTCCAGCAGCCGCTGGCGGTGCTTGGCACGGTCGCCATCATCGTCTTTGGTAAGTCGCTGGCGGCCTTTGCGCTGGTGAAAATGTTCGGTCACTCGCACCGCACGGCCCTGACCATCGCCACCAGCCTGGCGCAGATCGGTGAGTTTGCCTTCATCCTGGCGGGCCTCGGTATGGCGCTCGACCTGCTGCCGCAGGAGGGTCAGAATCTGGTGCTGGCCGGCGCCATCCTGTCGATTATGCTCAACCCGATCCTGTTCGCCATCCTTGAGAAGTACCTGGATAAGACCGAAACGCTGGAAGAGCAGACCCTGGAAGAGGCCATCGAAGACGAGAAGCAGATCCCGGTGGATATCTGCAACCACGCGCTGCTGGTGGGCTTTGGCCGCGTCGGCAGCCTGCTGGGCGAGAAGCTGCTGGCCCAGGGTATTCCGCTGGTGGTGATTGAAACCTCACGCAGCCGCGTGGATGAGCTGCGCGAGCGCGGTATCCGGGCGGTGCTGGGAAATGCGGCAAACGAAGAAATTCTCGCGCTGGCACACCTCGACTGCGCGCGCTGGCTGCTGCTGACCATTCCAAACGGCTACGAGGCGGGTGAGATTGTCACTACCGCCCGCGCGAAGTGCCCGGATATCGAGATTATCGCCCGGGCGCACTATGACGATGAGGTGGACTACATCGCGGAACGGGGTGCAAATGAGGTGGTGATGGGCGAGCGAGAGATTGCCAACACCATGCTGGCGCTGCTGGACAAGAAAACCCCGGACGATATCGACGTGGCGCCGACCCCACACCCGACGCTACAGCAGTAACGCCCTTGACGTTGTCCTCCTCATATCGCGAGGAGGACGCGTATCCTTTCAGGCCGACGGCGCAAGCCTGCGCTTACCCGCCGTTACCCCTTACCGATCCCAGTATGCCTCTTCGAGGCTGTCCTCACGCTCCGGCAGCCCGCGGGTCAGACGCGGCGAGTGCTGGTTCAGGACCTGATAGCTCACGCGGTTGGCGTACTTGCACACCTGGGCCAGCGACGAATAGGTCAGCCAGGTGAACTGGTGCTTGCTGGAGTTCGGCACGTTGTTGCGGTGGTAGTTGTTGGCGGTGATATCGTGCAGCAGCGCGGCTAACGCGCCGTCGCCCGCCCCGTTGGTATTCATGATCTTCTCCGGCCCGCCCATGTATGGCGCGATATGGGAGTAGATACGCAGCGGGTTCTGGCAGTCCTGGTAGCGCATGGCGCGGCTGAACTCATACTGGTTGAACTCGGCAATCGCCCCCGGCAGCAGCGGATGCTGGGTTTTACGCTTCGCCTCTTCTTCGGTGAAGCCCGCCATAAAGAGCCCGACCGGTCCGGCGGTGCAGAGCACCAGATCCACCCAGTCGAGCGCCTTATCGGCCGCCATCAGCGGGTCGCTTTCGCCGGTCAGCGCTTCGCCCTCTTCTTCGTTCATGGCGAGAATCGACACGTGCTCTTTCAGGAAATCGCGCCACCACTGCGGGTTATCGGCAATCACGTATTTGGTGCCGAGCGTCAGCACCACCGGCACGTTGTACTTTTTGGCGTAGGCGATGGCCTGCATGGTGGCATCCGGCATCGGTTCGCCCGGCTTGCAGCGCACCAGATAAGACGTCAGCACCAGCGCGGATGCGCCGGCAATCACCTCTTCAGGAATGCTCTCCGGGCGCAGCTGGTTCATCTGGCCGGGGCTGATGGCGAAGGTACGTTCGCCGTTTTCACCGATAAGCGTAAAGCAGCGGCCAATCGCCCCGTCCACGCCCTGCAGATAGTTGAGGTCGGTGCGGCTGGAGGTGTTGCACAGGTAGCGGTACGCGTAGCTGCCGATCTGCACGTTATTGCACATCACGCCGAGCAGCACCGAGCGGTCATCCGCCAGCGCCGAGTAGTTGTGCATGGTGTTGCCGATGGTGCCGCCGGCAAACTGATGGGTAATCAGATTCTCACGCACCAGTTCCTGATAAAGCGCTTCCGCGACGTCATCTTCAATAACCAGCGAGTGGCCGAGGCTCAGACCGTAGCGGGCGACAAACTCGTCATCGACCTTCGCTTCGATATCCACCAGCGTCTGGTCAATGCCAACCACCCACGAGGTGCCGATTTCGCTTTCGGGCTGAATCGGCTGGAGCAGCGGATCGCGGTTATTGACGGGGAAATAGTGTTTGGATTTACGTTTACCGGGAAATTTCATGGTCTTGCTTTACGCCTGGGGAACAGGCGGAGAATGGTAGCACACTCCCCGCCCGGCTTGCGATTAGCGGTAAGGCTGGGTCAGGTTGACCATCATGGTGATATGATCGTCATTGTCGTTAAGTGCCGGGATGTATTCGTATTTCTCTCCACCCGCCTCAAGGAAAAACTCCCGGTTCTGCACCGCGATCTCCTCCAGGGTTTCCAGGCAGTCGGCGGCAAAGCCCGGACTCATCACCTGAATGTGCTTCACGCCCTTCTCACCCAGCATTTTCAGGGTTTCGTCGGTGTACGGCGTCAGCCACGGCTCGCGGCCAAAGCGCGACTGGAAGGTCATCATCACCTTTTCCGGCGGCAGGCCAAGGGCGCTGACCAGCTCCCGGGTGGTGTCGCGGCAGCGCTGCGGGTAGTCATCGCCTTCATCGGCGTAGCGCTGCGGAATGCCGTGGTAGGAGAGCAGCAGCAGATCCGGCTCGCCGTGCTCGGCAAATGACCGACGCACGCTGTTTGCCAGCGCGGCGATATAGTCTTCGTTGGTGGCATAGTCGCGGATAAAGCTCAGCGACGGCATAAAACGGGTTTTTGTGAAGATGCGCCCCAGCTCGTCCCACACGGCCGCAACGGTTGAGCAGGAGTACTGCGGATAGAGCGGCAGCACCACGATATGGGTGACGCCCTGCGCCATCAGCGCTTTTACCGCGCTCTCAAGCGACGGCGAGCCGTAGCTCATGCCGAGCGCCACCGGAACGTCAGGGCCGAGCCGCGCCGCGAGCGCTTTCTCCTGCCGACGGCTGTAGACCATCAGCGGCGATCCCTCTTCCATCCAGACGGACTGATAGAGTTTTGCCACCCGGGGGGAGCGAATCGGCAGGATTACGCCGCGCAGCAGCGGCCACCACAGCAGGCGCGGGGTATCCACCACGCGTCTGTCGCTTAAGAACTGCCGAAGATAGCGTTTCACCGCCGCCGGGGTAGGCGCGTCGGGTGTGCCGAGGTTCGCCAGTAGAATACCTGTTTTAGCCTGACTCATTACCGTCCCTTATCTCTTAATTAGCGGCCAATTGTAACGTGAATGCACTCAAACGGAACCAATTAGTGCGAAAGGAGACGACGTCATGCGTCGCCGGACATGTTATAAAACTGTAACAAATTAACCCTACACTGGCTGCGATTTCGTTCTCCTCTGGTAATAAACGACAGGAAGCCGCAATGAGCAGACCCCTTAAGTCCGTATTCAAAAAAGAACATAGCGACGACATCAGCAACCGCAGCGACAACCCGGTATTCTCCACCGTCGCCAGCGCCTTTTTATCACGCCGCCGCTTTTTACAGATGGGCGTCGTGGCGGGCACTGCTGTCTCCTTCCCGATGCTGCTGAAGCCGGAAGAGGCGTTCGCGGCGCTGACACAGACCACGCCGTCGACGCTGGCGAAGGCCGTCTCGCTGGGCTTCACCAGCATTCCCGTGTCGTCAGAGGACAGCGTTATCGTGCCAGAGGGCTACATTGCCCGTCCGTTCTACCGCTGGGGCGACGCCACCGGCATCAGCGGCAACCTGCCGGCCTTTAAGAAAGACGCCAGCAACACCACCGACGAGCAGGCCGCCCAGGCGGGCATGCACCACGACGGTATGGCCTGGTTCAGCCTCCCGCAGGGCGGCACCAGCCCCGATCACGGCCTGCTGGCGCTCAACCACGAATACATTGATAACGGTATGCTGTTCAAGGACGGCACCGCGAACTGGAACCTCGACAAAGCGCGCAAGGGCCAGAACGCGATGGGGATCTCCGTTATCGAAGTGAAAAAGCAGGGTGACGGATGGGAAGTAGTACGCCCCTCCTCCTTCGCCCGCCGCATCACCGTTAACACGCCGATGCAGATCACCGGCCCGGCGCGCCACAATGCGCTGGTGAAAACCGCCGCCGATCCCGAAGGTGAAACCATCCTTGGCACCATGCAGAACTGCGCCAACGGCCACACGCCGTGGGGCACTTACCTGACCTGCGAAGAGAACTGGTCAGATATTTTCGTCAAAAAAGGCGAGATGACGCCGCTGGAAAAACGCTACGGCATCGCTGACGAAGATGAATCCTATCGCTGGAACGAGGTGGACGCGCGTTTTAGCGTCGATAAAACCCCGAACGAACCGAACCGCTTCGGCTGGGTGGTGGAGATCGATCCCTACAACCCAACCTCCACGCCGCGTAAACACTCGGCGCTCGGCCGTTTCAAGCATGAAGGCGCGGCGGTCACCCTGGCGGCGGACAACCGTGCGGTGGTCTACATGGGCGACGACCAGAAGTTCGAATACATCTATAAGTTCGTGTCGGACAAAAAGTATGACGCCGCCAACCGCGACGCCAACATGGCGCTGCTGGAGTCCGGTACGCTCTACGTGGCGAAATTCAACGAGGACGGTAGCGGAGAATGGCTGCCGCTGGTTTACGGTCAGAACGGCCTCGACAGCAGCAAAGGCTTCGAGAACCAGGGCGACCTGCTGGTGAAAACGCGTCTCGCGGCGGATGCGGTCGGTGCGACCAAAATGGACCGTCCGGAGTGGATCGCCGTCGATCCCCATGCGGCGGGCAGCGTCTACTGCACCCTGACCAACAACAGCGATCGCGGCAAAGAGGGCAAAGCGCCGGTGGATGCCGCCAACCCACGCGCCAACAACGTGTTCGGGCACATCATGCACTGGCTGGAAGCCGACAGCGATCCGGCTGCGACGGCCTTCAAATGGGATATCCTGGTGATGGCGGGCCGTACCGACGGCGCGGACGAGAAAGCCAAAGGCTCCATGCAGGGTGCGGCGTTCGGCAGCCCGGATGGACTGTCGTTCGACCACCGCGGCGTGCTGTGGATCCAGACCGACGTCTCTTCCAGCACCATCAACAAGAAAGCCTACCAGGATATGGGCAACAACCAGATGGTGGCGACCATTCCAGGCACCAACGAGTATCGCCGCTTCCTGACCGGGCCGCGCGGCTGCGAGATCACCGGTATCGCGTTTACCCCGGACAACCGCACGCTGTTTATCAATATTCAGCATCCGGGTGAAGGCGGTGACGACATTACCGATCCGGCCAACCCGACGGCGGTGTCAAGCTGGCCAGATGCCGA
Organism: Siccibacter turicensis LMG 23730; assembly: GCF_000463155.2. GTDB lineage: Bacteria > Pseudomonadota > Gammaproteobacteria > Enterobacterales > Enterobacteriaceae > Siccibacter > Siccibacter turicensis. The sequence continues at coordinate 946,934 of NZ_AWFZ01000028.1, forward strand.
TCCGGCCGGGCGCCCACGCTCGTCAACGGTGGTGATTGTCAAAGCCGACGGCGGCATGATCGGGACCTGATCCCGCGCGTCGCAGGCATAAAAAAACCGGGCATTGCCCGGTTTTTTTGTCTCGCTCAGCCTTAGCCGAGGATTTTTTCCAGCTCGGCGCGCACATCGCTCACGGCTTTGGTGCCGTCAACTTTGGCGTAACGGGTGTTACCCGCCTGCGCTTCTTTCTGGTAGTAGCCGATCAGCGGCGCGGTCATCTGGTGGTACTCCACCAGGCGTTTACGCACGGTCTCTTCCTGATCGTCTTTACGGGTAGACAGCTCTTCACCGGTCACATCGTCTTTTCCTTCCACCTTCGGCGGATTGAATTTGATGTGGTAGACGCGGCCAGAGGCGGCGTGTACGCGACGGCCCACGATGCGATCGACGATCAGCTCGTCCGGCACGTCGAACTCCAGCACGTAATCCACCTTGATGCCGGCTTCTTTCATCGCATCAGCCTGCGGAATGGTGCGCGGGAAACCGTCGAGCAGGAAGCCATTGCGGCAGTCTTCCTGTGCGATACGCTCTTTGACCAGGGCGATAACCAGTTCGTCAGTCACCAGCTTACCGGCGTCCATGATGTCTTTTGCCTGTTTGCCCAGCTCTGAGCCAGATTTCACGGCGGCACGCAGCATATCACCGGTGGAGATCTGCGGGATCCCGTATTTCTCCATGATGAACTGTGCCTGAGTGCCTTTACCTGCGCCCGGAGCGCCAAGCAGAATGATACGCATCGCGTAATTCCTCATACCTTTGAATTTTTTAATGCTTCGATTAGGGCGAAAACCATACCACTAAAGGCAGTATCACGACAAGGAAACGGGGCCGGATGCGCCGTTTCGCTCTGTTTTATGGCGTTTAAAACAGCATTTCAGATTGGTCCTGGCGAAGATGAACCTTGTGCGCCTCACGTCGCCACGCACGCGCCCCGCCGGTGAGCGCCATAAAAACAAAAAAGGCAGACGCGCGCTGCGCATCTGCCTGTTGGGCGCGGCCGTTATCTTACGACACCAGCAGCTCGTTCATACGACGGATAAACAGGTTCGGATCTTCCAGCGTGCCGCGCTCGGCGAACAGCGCCTGGTCAAGCAGCAGCTCCACCCAGCGGGTAAACTGCGCGTCGTCCTGGGTATCCGCGGTGCGTTTCACCAGCGGGTGATCCGGGTTCAGCTCGAAGATGTATTTTACTTCCGGCACCGCCTGGCCCGCTGCGGCGAACAGCTTCGCCATCTGGGTGCTCATCTCGTCGTTGTCGGTGGTGACAATCGCCGGCGTATCGGTCAGACGATGGGTCAGACGCACCTCTTTCACGCGGTCGCCGAGCAGGGTTTTCACGCGCTCAACAAACGGCTCCAGCGCTTTTTCGGCTTCTTTCGCGTTCTCATCCACTTCATCCGCCAGCTTCTCCAGCGACTCGTCGGCTTTGGCGACCGACTGGAAGGATTTGCCGTCGAACGCGGTGAGATAGCTCATCATCCACTCGTCGATGCGGTCGGAGAGCAACAGCACTTCGATGCCTTTCTTACGCAGCAGCTCCAGATGCGGGCTGCTTTTCGCGGCGGCGTAGCTGTCGGCGGTGATGTAGTAGATCTTCTCCTGCCCCTCTTTCATGCGCGCCACGTACTCTTCCAGCGACACGGTCTGCTCGGAGGAGTCGGTGTGGGTGGTGGCAAAACGCAGCAGCTTCGCGATCGCTTCCTGGTTGCCCTGATCTTCTGCCGGGCCCTCTTTCAGCACCAGGCCAAACTGCTTCCAGAAGGTCTGGTATTTTTCCGCGTCGTCTTTCGCCAGTTTCTCCAGCATCTGCAGCACGCGCCTGGTCAGCGCATTGCGCAGGTTGCGGGTGATGGTGCTGTCCTGCAGGATCTCACGCGACACGTTGAGCGGCAGATCGTTGGAGTCAACCAGACCACGCACAAAGCGCAGGTAGTTCGGCACGAACTGTTCGGCTTCGTCCATGATAAACACGCGCTGCACGTAGAGTTTCAGGCCGTGTTTATGGTCGCGGTTCCACATGTCCCACGGCGCCTGCGACGGAATATAGAGCAGGCTGGTGTACTCCTGTTTGCCCTCAACGCGGTTGTGGCTCCAGGTCAGCGGGTCAGTGAAGTCGTGGGCGATATGCTTGTAGAACTCTTTGTATTCGTCTTCGGAGATATCCGCTTTGTTGCGGGTCCACAGGGCCTGCGCCTTGTTGATTTTCTCCCAGGAGACCACGGTTTCACCGTCTTTCTCCTCTTTCTTTTCAATCTCAACCGGCAGGGCGATGTGGTCGGAGTATTTGCTGATGATCGAGCGCACGCGCCAGTCGTCGAGGAACTCGTCTTCGCCTTCGCGCAGGTGCAGGGTAATTTCGGTACCGCGATCGGCTTTGGTGATGTCGCCGACGGTGTATTCGCCTTCACCGGCGGATTCCCAGAACACCCCTTCTTCAGGGCTGACGCCCGCCGCGCGGGTGCGTACCGTAACCTTATCCGCAACGATAAACGCCGAGTAGAAGCCGACCCCGAACTGGCCGATCAGCTGGCTGTCTTTCGCCTGGTCGGAGCCCATGGATTCGAGGAAGGTTTTGGTGCCGGATTTGGCAATGGTACCCAGATGATCGATAACGTCATCGCGGGTCATACCAATACCGTTATCGGCAATGGTCAGGGTGCGCTGGTCTTTATCAAACGAAACGCGCACGTGCAGGTCGCCGTCGCCTTCGTACAGGTCCGGGTTAGACAGGGCACGAAAACGCAGCTTGTCTGCCGCATCGGAGGCGTTCGAGATAAGCTCGCGCAGGAAAATCTCTTTGTTGGAATAGAGCGAATGGATCATCAGGTGCAGAAGCTGTTTTACTTCTGACTGGAAACCACGTGTTTCTTGTCCTTTCATCGGGATAAACCTCAACAATGCCATTTATGGGGTAAAAAACAGGTTGAGAGAGAGATGGGGATGGGACAGGAGGATTTCAAGCGACAGCGCGCAACGCGCGCCATCGTTTGACTAGAAACTAATCTTGTGGCGGCCTGCCAGCGAGTGCGACAGCGTGGTGCCGTCCACCATTTCCAGTTCGCCGCCGACCGGCACGCCGTGGGCGATGCGGCTGGCGTCCACGCCATACTGCGCGCAGAGCTCGGCGATATAGTTCGCGGTTGCCTCCCCTTCCACCGTTGGGTTGGTGGCGAGGATCACCTCTTTGAGCGGCTCGGAGGCGAGACGCTGCTCCAGACGATCCAGCCCGATGTCATCCGGGCCGATGCCGTCCAGCGGTGACAGATGCCCCATCAGCACAAAGTAGCGGCCGGAGAACTGCCCGGTCTGCTCAATGGCGTGAATATCCGCCGGGCTTTCCACCACGCAAATCTGACCGTTTTCCTTGCGCCGGGCATTGGTGCAGATGTTGCACAGCTCCTGCTCGGTGAAGGTACGGCAGTCGGTGCAGTGGCCAATCTCCGACATGGCGCGGGTCAGCGACTGGGCAAGGCGCATACCGCCGCTGCGATCGCGCTGCAGCAGGGTAAACGCCATACGCTGCGCTGACTTCGGGCCAACGCCCGGCAGGCAGCGTAGCGCCTCCATTAACTGTGTTAACAGTGGGCTGGTTTGCATCAGAACGGCATCTTGAAGCCTGGCGGCAGCTGCATGCCGGAAGAGACGGACGCCATTTTCTCTTTCTGGGTCTCTTCAATGCGGCGCGCGGCGTCGTTGAACGCGGCAGCCACCAGATCTTCGAGCATGTCTTTGTCGTCTTCCAGCAGGCTCGGATCGATCTCCACGCGGCGGCAGTTGTGCGCACCGTTGATGGTCACTTTCACCAGACCTGCGCCGGACTCACCGGTCACTTCCAGCTGTGCGATCTCTTCCTGCACTTTCTGCATTTTGTCCTGCATCTGCTGGGCTTGCTTCATCAGATTACCCAGACCGCCTTTACCAAACATAGTTTTCTCTCTTCGCGTAAGGCCGTCTCACCGCAAGCGCGATAAGCGACACTGAGGTTAACGACAGACGACTCGATCGCCTGTCAAAGGGGGCGGATACTCTCTTCATCCAGATCCGCGTCAAAGAAGCGGCGCAGCGTCTGGATATTGTTATCCGCAATAATCGATTCCCGCGCCTGGGCGAGCTTCTCTTCGTAGATCGCCTGCCGCCACTCCAGCGGCGTCAGCGTCGCGGGATTATCATCTTCAATGATAGTCAGTTCAACATTGATACCGTAAAGATTAGTCATCGCCTCGGTCAGCACCTTCTGCGCGCCGGGCGAGTTGAGATGACGCTGGGTGGAGCGCAGATGCAGGCAGATACGGTTATCCTCTTGCTCTTTCCAGGCGTTAAGCGCCACCTGCTCCACCAGCTTCGGCACGTTAAGCTTGCTGACGTCCGCCGCCCAGCTGTCGCGCTCGATGGCTTCCGCCGCCAGCTTCGCGGCCAGTTCCGGCGTCTTTTCATGCTCCAGGGCGGTGCGCAGCGCTTTTGGCGTCGCCACCACCTCTTTGACTTCTTCCGTTTTGAGCTGCGAGGTCCAGCGATAGGCCTCTTTTTTTACCGGGGCCTGCTCCGCCGCCGGAGTGGCGGGGCGCGCCTGCACGCGTTCGGTCACCGAAGCGAGGCGTTCCAGCGCGCTGTTATTCACCGGCCGCGCTGTTCCTCGCGCTGCCGGTTCACCCTTTTTTGCTTTGGCTTCTCCCTGCGCGCGCTGTAGCTGGCTGCGCGCCTGGAGGACCTGGCTTGTGGCGTCCGGCAGCGGTGTCTCGCTGCGGGGCGGCGCGGCCGTCTGGGTCGGCACCGGCGGCGGATTGACCACCGGAATGGCGGCCGACGGCGCGGGCGCTGAAGGCGGGGCCACCTGCGCCGGGCGCGGAGCGGCTTCCGGTTCCGGCAGCGGCGCCTGTGGGTGGAACGCCAGCGCGCGCAGCAGGGTCATCTCGACGCCCATGCGGCGCTCCGGCGCCCACTGCAACTCTTTGCGGCCAATCAGCAGCGTCTGGTAGTAGAGCTGCAGATCGCCCGGCGAGACGGTACGCGCCAGCTCGCGCAGGCGCTGCTCGATGGCGGCCATATCGCTGCCGATGGCGGACGGCGTAAGCTGTACCATCGCGATACGGTGCAGCAGGCCGAGCATCTCCACCAGCAGGGCTTCCCACTCGATCCCGCGCGCGGCGGCATCGTTGATCAGCGCCATCACGCGCTCGCCCTCGGCGTGAACCAGGGCTTCCACCAGCGCCAGCGCCTGGTCGTCATCCAGGGTGCCGAGCATGTCGCTCACCGCCTGGGTCGTGACCTGGCCGTCGCCGCTGGCAATCGCCTGGTCGGTCAGGCTCAGCGCATCGCGCAGGCTGCCGTCGGCGGCGCGGGCCAGCAACTGAAGCGCGCGTGAATCAAAGCCGATATTTTCCTGGGTCAGCACGTGTTCGAGCTGGCCGCGGATGCTGTCCGGCTCCAGGGCTTTAAGATGGAACTGCAGGCAGCGCGACAGAATCGTGACCGGCAGCTTCTGCGGATCGGTGGTCGCCAGCAGGAATTTGACGTGCGCAGGCGGCTCTTCCAGCGTTTTCAACAGCGCGTTAAAGCTGTGACGCGAGAGCATGTGCACTTCGTCAATCAAATAGACTTTAAAGCGGCCGCGCGCCGGGGCGTACTGAACGTTGTCCAGCAGATCGCGGGTATCTTCCACTTTGGTGCGCGAGGCGGCGTCAATCTCGATCAGATCGACAAAGCGCCCCTGCTCGATTTCACGGCAGTTGTCGCACACGCCGCACGGCGTGGCGGTGATGCCAGTTTCGCAGTTAAGCCCCTTCGCCAGCAAGCGGGCGATGGAGGTTTTACCGACGCCGCGGGTACCGGAAAACAGATACGCGTGGTGAATACGACCCAGTGACAGGCCATTTGCCAGCGCGGTCAGTACATGTTCCTGGCCGACGACATCAGCGAAGGTTTGTGGACGCCATTTGCGGGCTAAGACCTGATAACTCATGGGCAGGCTCTGAGACACTTAAGGGGTGATTGCTGAGGGGGTCATGCTAACACAGCCCCACCGGATGGGCGAGGCTGCGTGTCATCAATATCCGCAGGCGTTCACAATGCGCGCAACGGGCGATGCTGAACGCTGGCGGGCATTAATGGCCGGGGAACGACACCAGGCTGAAGCACTGGATGCCCTGCTTCTCAAGGCGCTGTTCACCGCCGAGATCGAACAGGTTAATGATGAAGGCGGCGTCGGTTACTTCCCCGCCCAGGCGGCGGATCAGCTTCACCGTCGCTTCGATGGTGCCACCGGTCGCCAGCAGATCGTCCACCACCAGCACTTTATCGCCCGGCTGAATGGCATCAACGTGGATCTCGAGCTGGTCGGTGCCGTACTCAAGCTCGTAGCTTTCGGCGATGGTTTCACGGGGCAGTTTGCGTGGTTTACGCACCGGCACAAAGCCGACGCCCAGGCTCAGCGCAACCGGCGCGCCAAACAGGAAACCACGCGCTTCGGTGCCCACGACTTTGGTGATACCCGCGTCTTTAAAACGCTCAACCAGCAGTTCAATGCTGAGCGCGTACGCTTTCGGGTCTTCCAGCATGCTGGTCACGTCGCGAAACAGGATGCCCGGCTTCGGATAATCCTGGATGCTTTTAATACTGTTCTTCAGATACTCAAGCTGCTGCGCAGTTGCGGTCATGGATAGTTGCCTGATAAATACGGTGTTACTCACAGCGCGCCCACCTGAAAACAGGCCGGGATGTATTGCTCATCCTTTGACCAGGCGACGCTGTACTCGAAAACGCTCGAATTTACTGGCTGCGGCGGACAATTGCAACAGCAAGCCGTGCGCGTTCACGGTTTTTGTTGTTTTTCATCAATCACCGGCATTCGCCACATAAATATCAGCAGGCAGGTTAAGATAACCAGCAGCAGGATGCGCACCCACATGATGTTTACCAGCCACAGCGAGACGGCAAAAGTGAGCAGAATCACCGCGATAGCGCGGGGTTTTGCGCCCGGCGGCATGGCGCGGTACTGCTCCCAGTGACGGATGTAGCTGCCAAACCATGAGCGATAGAGTAGCCAGTGATGAAAGCGCGGTGAGGACTGGGCGAAGCACCAGGCGGCGAGGAGTAAAAACGGGGTGGTGGGCAGTAACGGTAAAACCACGCCCAGTGTGGCAAGGACTACCGCGAGCCAGCCTGTGATGAGTAAAATAGTCCGTTTCATAGCACTGACCACAAAGAAATGAGGCGCTATCGTAGCATAGCGCGCCTGAATTTCACGGAGAACGATGTGAAAACCGCACGGCTGTTAGAGGCTCTTGATACCCAGGTTGCCGCCCTCGGCGAGCTTATTGCTCCCCTGGCGGGGCACAGCAGCATGACGCCGCGCTTCGATCGTCAGCGGTTTCGCACTACGGGTCGTCGGATGCAGGATTTTATGGACGAAATACGCAGCAATCTGGCCCAGCTTCACCACTGCGTCGAGGCGCAGGAGACCGAGCAGCTGGCGTGGCTTGCCGAACACCTGGCGCTGCAAATCGGGGCGCTACAGCGTGAGGCCGCGACCTGGCAGCTGCGCACCCACGACAGCGCGCATCTCGGGCTGGGCAAACTGCACAAAAAGCTGCTGGAGCATCAGGAGTTTGAGCGTCGCCTGATGGCGATGAAGCGCGAACGCGAGGCGCTGGCCGCCCAGGCGGAAACGCTAGTGGATCAGCAGCAGCTTCATCGTGAAATCGACGCGCTGGAAGGCCGTCTGACGCGCTGCCGCGAGGCAACGCAGAAAATCGAACGCGCGCTGGCTCGCCTGCGCCGCTAACCCTGTAAGGAGTCACCACGATGTCGCTTGAACAGGCACCGGATGAAGTCAAACTGGCGGTGGATCTGATTATGCTGCTTGAGGAACATGCTATAGCGCCGCAAACGGTGCTGAAAGCGCTGGAGATCGTGCGGCGGGATTTCGAGAACAAGCTGGCGGCGCAAGAGGCGTAACGGCAGGTAAAAAAAACGGCGGGTGCGCTGCCCCGCCGTCTTCTGCGTATCGGTGCGCCAGATCAGCGCACCCCGGTTAAGGCTGTTCCGCATCAGGCATTCGCCGGTGCGTCACCCTTATCCTTGTTGATATCGCGCTTCACTTCGGTGTGCTCTTCGCCTTTCTCATTACGCAGGTGCACTTCCAGCTGGTTGAAGGCGATGTTGATATCGTTTTCACGGCACAGACGATCGATGGTGCGGTTCAGCTCGTCCACGGTGTAGCTGCGATCGCGCAGCTCGCGCACGTAGAGACGCAATTCATGATCCAGCGTGCTTGGCCCGAAGGTGGTGAAGAACACCGCCGGCTCCGGGTCGTGCATCACTTTCGGGTGCTCCATCGCCGCTTTTAACAAGATCTTTTTCACCTTATCGAGATCGGAGCCGTAGGCCACGCCGATCCGGATCACGACGCGGGTGATGGTGTCCGACAGCGACCAGTTGATCAGACGCTCGGTCACAAACGCCTTGTTAGGGATGATCACCTCTTTACGATCGAAGTCGGTGATGGTGGTGGCGCGGATACGGATCTTACTGACGGTGCCCGAGAAGGTGCCGATGGTCACCGTATCGCCGATGCGCACCGGGCGCTCAAACAGAATGATCAGGCCGGAGACAAAGTTTCCAAAGATCTCCTGCAGACCAAACCCGAGACCAACCGACAGTGCGGCAGCAAGCCACTGCAGCTTGTCCCACGACACCCCGAGCGAGGCGAAAACCGTCATCGCCCCGGCGGCAATAATCACATAGTTCAGGATGGTGGTGATGGCGTAGGACGCGCCCTGGCGCATCTTCAGACGCGACAGCACCAGCACCTCCAGCAGGCCAGGCAGGTTGCGGATCAGCGCCCAGGCGACGGTGAACGCCACCAGCGCAAACAGCAGGCTGCCCATCGTCACGTTTTTCACCACCGCGGCCCCCGCTTCGTTACCGTTGTAGTGCCACAGCACTACGCTGTCGAGGTAGGAGAAGACGGTGATCAAATCTGACCAGATAGCCCAGAACATCAGGCCGAACAGCGCGAACATCAGTAGCGTGGTGAGACGCAGCGTCTGCTGGTTGATCTGATCCAGCGCCAGCGGCGGCTCCTGTACCGGCTCTGCCCCTTCGGCGCCCTCTTTTACCTGATTCTGACGACGCGATACCGCCCGGCGGTAGGCAATACGCCGCGCCGCCACGCTCAGCCCGCGCAGCACCGTCTGATAGAGCAGGTTCCAGATAATCACCAGATAGACGGTGTCGATCCAGCGGCCCGACAGGCGCAGCGTGGTATAGAAGTAGCCGCTGGCGGTCAGCACCAGCAGCGCCACGGGAACAATCGACAGAATGGTGATGGTGACAAGGCGCATGGTGTGCGACTCCTTGTCGTGCCAGCTCTCCCGGCACATCGGCCACACCAGAGCGGCAATCACCAGCAGGTTCAGGAAGATCATTGACTGCCCGAGCACGTCATCCATCAGGTGCAGCGGCGAGAGTTCAGCCACCACCGACCAGAACAGCAGCGGGAGCAGTGCGAGGCTGACGCGCACAATCTGCCGCCGCCAGTGGCTGGTAAGCTGGGCCGGCATGTTGAAGTGGTTGACCGCCACGCCGTCTTTTTCCAGCACCCGCCAGCACAGGCCAAACACCAGCCAGAATACCGCCAGCTTCTTACTGAACGCCCACAGCAGTTCGCTGATGCTCAGCTGCATCACGTGCAGGATAAGCCCGACGGCGAGAATAATCAGACACACCGGCAGGGCAAGGATCAGGTTAAGCAGAATCGCTTTCGGGGTGTGAAGCTGACTGTCATTGCGCAGCTGCCCTACTTCCGATGACAGCCGCGCCAGGTACTGGCGGATCCAGCCGAAGCGCCAGCGGATGAGTCCGGCGAGCAGCACCAGCGGCAGACCGGCAAGCAGCGCCAGCGCCACGCCCGGCCAGGCTTTGTCCCAGTTCACCGTCAGCTTCATCGCTTTAATCTGATCGTGCAGCGCCCCCGGGAACGATTTAATCCACTCCCAGTCCATCGGCTTGTTGCTGTTTACCCAGAAGATTTGCTGAGTGAGGATCTGCTCCAGGCTCTTACTGACGCTCACCAGCTGCTGCTGGTTGATCTGCAGGTTGATGGCCATCATCAGCTGGTTGCCGAGCTGCTTATTGAGCTGGTCGAGCAGCGCGCGGCGCATGTCGATAATATCGAGCAGCGCATCGTGAACTTCGGGGTTAACCTCGTTCTGATGGCCCTCTTCCAGCTTATCCACCCAGCTGTCGCCCTGGAACAGGGCATCACGCTGCTGGTTGATTTCAAACTGTTCAAGACGCAGGTCCGCGATGCGGTTGGTCATGTCCTCCAGCTCGTCCGCCGACGGCAGGGTTTGCTGCTGCTGATAGAGGATGCGCGACAGCAAGAGGCTGCCTTTAAGGACGGCGATCTGCTCTTTCAGGCTGCGTTCGGATTGCAGAGCGCGATCGAGCCAGTTTTTCACCTTAATATTGCGCTCAACCAGCCCGTTGCCCATCTGCGTGGCGGTGATCAGCCGCTCGCTCAGCTGGTGGTTGATGTCCAGCTCCTGGCGCACCAGCGGGTTGTTCTGGATGCGCGAGGCGTCATCCGGGGAAGTCGCTTCCTGCGCGGTACGTTCGGTGAGCGTCAGACGTTTGTTGCTAACCGCGGTCTGCAGCAGCTGGACCTGGTGCTCCAGCTGATTAATGTTCGCCGTCATATAGTCGCGCTGCTTCTGCAGGCTGTCCTGCAATACGGTATTGCCTTCGAGGCTTTTGCGCTGCTGCTCAAGCTGGGCGTTAAGCAGCGCCTGCTGGGCCGTCAGCAGCGTTTGCTGACTCGGCCGCAGCGCCTGCTCTCCAGGCCCGGTGCCGTTTAAACGGCTGCGGATGGTCTGGAGCTGCTGAGAGACGGCGAACATGGTGTTCTGGACGCGTTCAGGCTGGGTCTGGAGCGACACCAGCTGGCTGTTGAGCGTCGCCAGATCGTTCTGGCTGGTTTGCAGCTTATCGAGCACCGTGGCAAGACGCTGCTCAAGGTCGTGGAGGCGCATCGCGTTGAAGCTCTTCGCCAGCGCCTCGTCGCTTTCCTGATTGCTCAGCTCGTTGAGATCGGCGGTGGCTCTCGCCATTTTGGCCGGTGCCTGCGCAATGCGCTGGCGCAGCTGCTCGGTCTCCTGCTTCACACGATCGATTTTATCCAGCGTTTCCAGCGTCTCGGTCAGATCCTGCTGGGTCAGCTTCTCTTCCCCGGACAGGCTCTTCTGCTTATTTAACGCATCAAGCTGATTTTGTATCTCGGTACGGGACGGCACATCGCCGGGCTGCGCCGCGGTGGCGTTGTGCGGTGCACCGAAGATCGCAATAAGGAAGGCAATGACGAACGCCATAGCCGAATGCCGAATATAAGTGAAGTGCTGCATAGTGTGTATGGATTGCCAGGCTACTGAAGACAGGGGTCGTTAGAGTGGCGAAGAATAGCATGGCTTACCGGAGCAGAATAGCCGATCCCCCGCATTGCGCAAAAAATCGCCACCCTGTTCAGGGCTGGACAACGGGGATATCGTCTGCGGCAGCGCCCTGCAGGGAGGGGCACAGCTGGTACATCTCGATGAGGATCTCGACAAACTGACGCGCTTCCTGCTTCAGGTCGTAGGTTTCCGGCGCGAACAGCCAGTTTTCCATGATCCCGGAGACATAGCTGCGCATCAGGATCGCCGCGCGTCGGGTATGCAGATGCGCCGGGAGCATACCGGCGGCAATACAGTCGCTCAGCGTCTGCTCAATGCGGTCGTAGCTGGCGACACAAAGATTGCGCTGCGCCTCTTGCGCCACCGCCATTTCGCCGACAAACTCACATTTATGGAATATGATTTCCATCATCAGGCGACGACGCTCCTCTTCTGCCGTGGCTTCCAGTACGTAAATTAATAATTCCCGTAGCACAGAGAGTGGATCGCCGGGAAATTTTGCCCGATACTCAATTTCTAAATCACTGATGCTTGACTCTGAAAGCGCCCAGATTTCACTGAACAAATCCGACTTATTCTTGAAGTGCCAGTAGATCGCGCCCCGTGTCACGCCGGCAGCCTGCGCAATCTGCGCAAGCGAGGTCGCTGAAACACCCTGCTGCGAAAACAAGCGAAGCGCGACGTCAAGAATGTGCTGCCGCGTCTCACGTGCCTGTTGTTTGGTTTTTCGTGCCATATGTGCGTGAAGTTACAGGGTTAGATTTACATACATTTGTGAATGTATGTACCATAGCATGACGATAATATAAACACAGCAATGGGTTTATGGACTTCTATCCATTGATCAATTTTGGAATCGGACACTCGAGGTTTTGATATGAACAAAAACAGAGGATTTTCGCCTCTGGCGGTCGTTCTGATGCTCTCCGGCGGCTTTGTGCTTACAGGATGTGACGATCAGCAGAATCAGCAACAGGGTGCGCAAGCGCCAGAAGTTGGCATTGTGACGCTGAAAAGCGAACCTCTTCAGATAACCACTGAACTGCCGGGGCGTACGCTTGCTTACCGCATTGCGGAAGTGCGTCCGCAGGTGAGCGGTATCATTCTGAAACGCAACTTCAAAGAAGGCAGCAACGTTGAAGCGGGTGTCTCTCTTTACCAGATCGATCCAGCGCCGTATCAAGCCTCGTATGAAAGCGCGAAAGGCGATCTCGCTCAGGCTCAGGCCCAGGCGAACATCGCTCAGGTCACGCTGAACCGTTATAAAAAACTGCTGGGCACCCAGTACATCAGCCAGCAGGATTACGATGACGCCCAGGCGCAGGCGCAGCAGACCAGCGCTGCCGTTGTTGCCGCCAAAGCTGCCGTCGAAACCGCACGTATCAACCTCGCCTATACCAAAGTGACCTCCCCGATCAGTGGCCGTATCGGCAAGTCCTCCGTCACCGAAGGTGCGCTGGTCACTAACGGTCAGTCTAACGCGCTGGCCACCGTTCAGCAGCTTGACCCGATCTATGTCGACGTGACCCAGTCGAGCAACGACTTCCTGCGTCTGAAACAGGAGCTGGCGAACGGCACCCTGAAGCAGGAAAACGGCAAGGCGAAAGTCGAGCTGGTCACTAACGACGGCAACAAATACTCCCAGAGCGGCACGCTGGAGTTCTCTGACGTCAGCGTTGACCAGACCACCGGTTCCATCACCCTGCGCGCCATCTTCCCTAACCCGGATATGACGCTGCTGCCTGGCATGTTTGTCCGCGCGAAACTTGAAGAAGGGATCCGTCCTGACGCCATTCTGGTTCCGCAGCAGGGCGTAGCGCGTACGCCGCGCGGTGACGCAACGGTCATGGTGGTGGGCGAAGGCGATAAGGTCGAAGTGCGCCAGATTACCGCTGCTCAGGCCATCGGCGATAAGTGGCTGGTGACGGACGGCTTAAAAACGGGCGATCGCGTCATCATCACCGGTCTGCAAAAAGTAAGGCCGGGCGCACAGGTTAAAGTGCAGGAAGTGAGTTCTGACAAGAAAGAGCAGCAGGCTGCGGCCAATGGTCAGTCAGAACAACCTAAGTCTTAACTTAAACAGGAGCCGTTAAGACATGCCTAATTTCTTTATCGATCGCCCTATATTCGCGTGGGTGCTCGCCATCATCATCATGCTGGCTGGGGGACTGTCGATCCTCAACCTGCCGATAGCGCAATATCCCTCTATTGCGCCACCGGCGGTGACGATCTCGGCAACCTACCCCGGCGCTGATGCCAAAACCGTTCAGGATACCGTGACACAGGTTATCGAACAGAACATGAACGGTATTGATGGCCTGATGTACTTCTCATCCAACAGTGACTCCACCGGTACGGTGCAGATCACGTTGACCTTTGAATCCGGTACCGACGCGGACATCGCGCAGGTGCAGGTGCAGAACAAACTGCAGCTGGCAATGCCGCTGCTGCCGCAGGAAGTGCAGCAGCAGGGCGTCAGCGTTCAGAAATCGGCGAGCAGCTTCCTTATGGTGGCGGGTGTCATTAACACTAACGGCACCATGACTCAGGAAGATATCTCCGACTATGTCGCCGCCAACATTCAGGACCCGATCAGCCGTACCAACGGTGTGGGTGACGTTCAGCTGTTCGGCTCGCAGTATGCGATGCGTATCTGGATGGACCCGAACAAGCTCAACAACTTCCAGCTGACCCCGGTTGACGTGATCAACGCCATCAAAGCGCAGAACGCCCAGGTGGCGGCCGGTCAGTTAGGCGGTACTCCGCCGGTGAAAGGCCAGCAGCTTAACGCCTCCATCATTGCGCAGACCCGTCTGACCTCTACGGAAGAGTTCGGCAAAATCCTGCTGAAGGTGAACCAGGATGGGTCGCGCGTTCTGCTGCGTGACGTGGCGAATATCGAGCTGGGCGGCGAAAACTACGACATTATCGCCCGCTACAATGACCAGCCGGCGTCCGGTCTGGGGATTAAACTGGCGACCGGTGCGAACGCCCTTGATACCGCGAATGCGGTTCGCGCCGAGCTGGAAAAGCTGAAACCAAGCTTCCCGGCGGGCCTTGAGATTGTCTACCCGTACGACACCACCCCGTTCGTTAAGATCTCCATTAACGAAGTGGTTAAGACCCTGGCCGAAGCGATCGTGCTGGTGTTTGTGGTGATGTACCTGTTCCTGCAAAACTTCCGCGCCACGCTGATCCCGACCATTGCTGTTCCGGTGGTACTGCTCGGGACCTTTGCCATTCTCGGTGCGTTCGGCTTCTCGATTAACACCCTGACGATGTTCGGGATGGTGCTCGCGATAGGCCTGTTGGTGGATGACGCCATCGTGGTGGTAGAGAACGTCGAGCGCGTCATGGCGGAGGAAGGATTGCCGCCAAAAGAGGCAACGCGTAAGTCGATGGGACAGATTCAGGGCGCGCTGGTAGGTATTGCGCTGGTGCTCTCTGCGGTATTTATCCCGATGGCGTTCTTCGGGGGTTCAACCGGCGCAATCTACCGTCAGTTCTCGATCACGATCGTCTCCGCGATGGTGCTGTCGGTGCTGGTGGCGCTGATCCTGACCCCGGCGCTGTGCGCCACCATGCTGAAGCCGATTGCCAAAGGCGATCACGGCGAAGGCAAGAAAGGCTTCTTCGGCTGGTTCAACCGCATGTTCGATAAGAGCACGCACCACTATACCGACAGCGTTGCGAGCATCCTGCGTAGCACCGGTCGTTATCTGCTGCTCTATATCATCATTGTGGTCGGCATGGCCTACCTGTTTGTTCGTCTGCCAAGCTCCTTCCTGCCGGAAGAGGACCAGGGTGTATTCCTGACCATGGTGCAGCTCCCGGCGGGTGCAACGCAGGAACGTACCCAGAAAGTGCTGGATGAAGTGACCCAGTACTACCTGCAAAAAGAGAAAGCGAACGTCAACTCGGTGTTTGCGGTTAACGGCTTTGGTTTTGCAGGCCGCGGCCAGAACACCGGTATCGCGTTCGTCTCGCTGAAAAACTGGGAGGATCGTGAGGGTGACGAGAACAAAGTCGGCGCGATTATAGGCCGGGCGATGGGCACCTTCTCGAAGATTAACGATGCGATGGTGTTCGCCTTTAACCTGCCGGCGATCGTTGACCTGGGTACTGCCACCGGCTTTGACTTCCAGCTTATCGATCAGGGCGGCCTGGGCCATGAAAAACTGACGCAGGCGCGTAACCAGCTGCTGGGCGAGGTGGCAAAACACCCTGACCTGCTGGCAGGGGTGCGTCCTAACGGTCTCGAAGATACGCCGCAGTTCAAAATTGATATTGACCAGGAAAAAGCACAGGCGCTGGGGGTATCAATTACCGATATCAACACCACGCTCGGGGCAGCCTGGGGCGGAAGCTACGTCAATGACTTCATTGACCGCGGCCGCGTGAAGAAAGTGTACGTCATGTCCGAAGCGCAATACCGTATGCTGCCGGAAGACATCGGCAACTGGTACGTGCGTGGCTCCGAAGGCCAGATGGTGCCGATCACCGCCTTTGCCAGCACCCGCTGGGAATATGGTTCACCGCGACTGGAGCGCTATAACGGCCTGCCGTCGATGGAGATCCTGGGTGAAGCGGTGCCGGGTCGCAGTACCGGTGAAGCGATGGACATGATGGAGAAACTGGCCAGCACGCTGCCGGCAGGTATCGGCTACGACTGGACCGGTATGTCCTATCAGGAACGTCTGTCGGGTAACCAGGGTCCTGCGCTGTACGCTATCTCGCTTATCGTGGTATTCCTCTGCCTCGCCGCACTGTATGAGAGTTGGTCCATTCCGTTCTCGGTCATGCTGGTGGTGCCGTTGGGGGTACTGGGTGCGCTGGTTGCGGCCTCGTTCCGCGGCCTGACTAACGACGTTTACTTCCAGGTGGGCCTGCTGACAACCATTGGATTGTCGGCGAAGAACGCGATACTTATCGTCGAATTCGCCAAAGATCTAATGGATAAAGAGGGCAAAGGGCTGATTGAAGCCACGCTGGAAGCGGTGCGTATGCGTCTGCGTCCGATTCTGATGACCTCACTGGCGTTTATCCTCGGGGTAATGCCGCTGGTAATTAGCAGCGGGGCTGGCTCCGGTGCGCAGAACGCCGTAGGTACCGGCGTTATGGGCGGCATGGTGACGGCCACCGTGCTGGCAATCTTCTTCGTTCCGGTATTCTTTGTGGTGGTTCGCCGCCGCTTTAGCCGCAAGAATGAAGACGTTGAGCACAGCCACAAGGTTGAGCACCATTAATACCTGTTAAACAGAAAAGGCCGCGCAAGCGGCCTTTTTTATTGGCGGTAAAACAAATCGCAATGAAAGGCATAACCTTAAGAAAAAATTAATTTGCGTGACAAGAATAGACGAATAGTCGTGAAATAAAGGGAATATACCGAAACATTCCCCCGGACTAATTCAGAGTATTCTTACGAATAACCTTGTCCGGTGTCGGTTTTTATTATTAGCAGATGATTTAAGATAATATATCAATGTATTAATAACTTACCGAGGCAGGCATCAGACGCCACCGCCCGGTGTTATCACGGCATTATCCCTTTCCGGCGCGCCCTTTTTTGCGCCTCACAAAATGTAATTTTTCGTAATAGCAGAAGGAAAAATCCTTAAGCCTGATTTATAGTTAATATGCCACGGCAAGGCACGCAGGCGTCAATTACCGCGGCGGTTACCCCTGTTATGAACCTGAGTAATCAAAAAATTCACTAAAAAGGGGGATGCGTTATGGACGAATACTCACCAAAGAGGCATGATATAGCGCAGCTTAAATTTCTCTGCGAAACCCTGTATCGTGATTGTCTTACTAACCTCGGTGAAAGCAACCACGGTTGGGTCAACGATCCTACGTCAGCTATTAATCTACAGCTGAATGAATTGATCGAACACATAGCAACCTTCGCACTTAATTACAAAATTAAGCACGATGAAGACAATATTCTCATTGAGCAAATTGATGAATACCTGGACGACACCTTCATGTTGTTCAGTAACTACGGCATAAATGCACAGGACTTGCAGAAATGGCGTAAGTCGGGCAATCGTCTGTTTCGGTGTTTCCTCAATGTGAGTCGGGCGAACCCGGTGAGTCTCTCGTTTTAAAACTACTACAATCACTTAAGGTGAAAAAATGTCCACAAAGCCTTTAACGAAAACTGATTATCTGATGCGCCTGCGCCGCTGTCAGTCTATTGACACGCTGGAACGGGTGATCGAAAAAAATAAATATGAATTACCGGATAATGAGCTGGCCGTGTTTTATTCCGCCGCCGACCACCGTCTGGCAGAACTGACCATGAATAAGCTTTATGACAAAATTCCTGGGTCAGTGTGGAAATTCGTTCGCTAATTAACCGCGTTACCGGAAATGCTCCCTGCCAGTCTGAAACCCTGAAGCCAGAAATGTTGAGTTACCCAGCGTAACGCGCCCTGCGCCCGTGCGTAAATGCTGGCATACCTGACGCGGTACCCGTCCGCGTTTTGCTACGCGCTACGCAAAGCCGTAAGGCGAACGTTTGCTTTTCCCCCACGCTGCATTACCGTTAACTCTGTCGTTAATTATGGAGAATACGAATGAGCGAAGAGAAGCGTAAAATGATTGCCGGTGAATTTTACCGTCCCGGCGATGAAACCCTGCGGGAAGATCGTATTCGCGCCCGTCACCTGGTGCACCGTTTCAACCATACGGCCCCTGATGAAACCGCGGTTCGTAAAGATCTGCTCAGAGAGCTGCTGGGTCAGGCGTCAAACGCCTATATAGAGCCGAGCTTTCGCTGCGACTACGGCTATAACATTTTCCTCGGCGAGAATTTCTACGCAAACTTCGACTGCGTTATCCTTGACGTCTGCCCGGTGCACATTGGTAAAAACTGTATGCTGGCACCCGGCGTGCATATTTACACGGCCACCCACCCGCTGGACCCGATTGAGCGCAACAGCGGCCTGGAATATGGCAAGCCGGTGACCATTGGCGATAACGTCTGGATTGGCGGGCGGGCAATCATCAACCCCGGCGTGACCATCGGCCATAACGTGGTGATTGGCTCCGGCGCGGTAGTGACCAAAGACGTGCCTGATAACAGCGTGGTGGCCGGCAACCCGGCGCGCATCATCAAAACCGTCTGACGTCCCCTGGCGCTGAACTGTTATACTTTTTTCAGCGCCATCTGTTACTTTTTTCCACCGCCGATGATTTTTACAATATCAAAAAACTTTCCCGCGCCCGCTGCGCATCACTTAGAAGGCCCGGAATGACAGAAATACAACGCCTGCTTACTGAAACCATCGACGAACTCAATCGCCAGGAAAAACGCGACAATCGCCCACGCTTTAGCATCAGCTTTATTCGCAAACACCCTGGCTTATTTATCGGTATGTATCTTGGCTGGATCGCCACCCTGGCCGTCATGATGCAATCGGAAACCCTGTCGGGCTCCGTCTGGCTGCTGGTAGTGCTGTTTGTGCTGCTGAACGGCTTTGTCTTTTTCGACGTCAATCCACGCTATCGCTACGAAGACATCGACGTGCTCGATTTCAGGGTGTGCTACAACGGAGAGTGGTACAACACGCGTGACGTGCCGGCCTCGCTGGTTCAGGCCATTATGGATTCACCGCGCGTCGACGCCGCGCAGAAAGAGATGCTGACTAAAATGCTCAGCCGCAAGAAGACCCTGTCGTTCTACGACATCTTCTCGCTGGATAAAAACATTACCCCTTCCGGCGTTCCTGCCAACGCATAATGTACCGCCCCTCTCCATCGCGAGAGGGGCGGTTTTGTTAACGCCTTTTCTTCCTTCCCTGTACGGCCTTAAAGCGCGGATTGGTTTTGCAGATCACGTACAGGCGCCCCTTGCGCTTGACGATCTGGCAATCAGGATGACGCTGCTTTGCGCTGCGTAACGAGTTAAGCACCTGCATTATTTCTCTCCTTTAGCGCCAAGAAAGCGGCCAAAGCGCTGCTGGAAGCGCGCGGTGCTGCCTTCGTTTGAGAAGGTTTTCTGCTTGCCGGTGTAGTACGGATGCGACGCGGATGAGACATCAAGCGTCACGTAGGGCCATGTCTGTCCATCAAGCTCAATTTCCCGATCGGTCTGGATCGTGGAACCAATTTTGAAATATTCGTTGGCGCTGGTGTCGTGGAATACCACGGTGCGGTAAAGCGGATGGATGCCGTCTTTCATGAACGTGACCTTTGTTTACGTTATAACATAACAATATCGTACGACCGGGACGATTAAAAAGCAAGCCACAGAAAAACGCACCGCCGGGGCGGTGCGCTAGAGGGTAACGGCAGGGATTACAGCTTGAAGCCAGCAACCACCAGATTGAGCTGCTGGGTTTGTTCGGACATGGAGTGCGAGGCGGCAGAGACTTCCTGCACCAGCGAGGCGTTCTGCTGCGTGGTGCTGTCGAGCTGGTTGATCGCCAGGTTAACCTGTTCAATCCCCGCGCTCTGCTCGCGGCTGGACGACATGATCTCACTCATCAGCGTGGTCACGTTGCGCACGCTCTGGGTCACCTCTTCCATGGTTTTACCCGCTTCGGTCACCAGCTGCGTGCCGTGGTCGATGTTGTTCACCGATGCCTCAATCAGCTGTTTAATCTCCCGGGCCGACTGGGCTGAGCGCTGCGCAAGGTTACGTACCTCCTGCGCCACCACCGCAAAGCCCCTGCCCTGCTCGCCCGCGCGTGCGGCTTCTACCGCGGCGTTAAGCGCCAGGATGTTCGTCTGGAAGGCGATGCTGTCGATGACGCTGATAATATCCACCACTTTGCCCGATGACGCCTGAATCGCGTTCATGGTGGACACCACCTGTTTCACCACATCGCCACCGCGTTCAGCCACTGCCGAAGCATCACGCGCCAGCTCGTTGGCGTTCGCCGCGTTATCGGCGTTCTGACGCACGGTGCTGGTCAGCTGCTCCATCGACGCCGCCGTTTCCTCAATGGAACTGGCCTGGTCTTCGGTACGCGCCGAGAGATCCTGGTTGCCGGTGGCAATCTGCTGCGAAGCGGACGAGATGGCCCGGGCGCTGTCACCGACCTGGCGCAGCATCTCCTGCAGCCAGCCGATCACGCCGTTGAAGCTGTCGATCACCGCGTTGAATTCCGGGCTGCTGCCAGGCTGCAAGCGCTGAGTCAGATCGGCCCCGCCTGCCGACAGACGGCTGATGTTGCGGTTCAGATCCGCAAGACGACCGGTCATGGAGCGGATAAACACCACCAGCACGCCGAGCAGCAGCAGCGCCAGCGGGATCTGCACCAGACCCAGACGCGTCATGATGGTGCTGGTCTGTTTGGTAAGCAGGGAGGTGGGCAGATCCACGGCGATGATCCACGGGCTGCCTTTGATCGCCTGCAGAATCAGGGTATGCGAGGTGCCATCGTTGTCATACTCCTGCTCGTGCTGAGTGCTCGGATCGTAGCCTTTCAGCACGCTGCTCAGGGCGGTAGACATCGGCGTGTTCAGCTGCGCCACGTTGGTCAGGCTGGCGGCTTTGCCAATCTGATCGGCGTTGCCAACGATTTTACCGTCGGCTTCCACAATCAGTACGCGACCGTGAATGGCTTCATCCATCTGCTTCGCCAGCTGGTTAAAGAAGCCCAGCGTGACGTCGATGGTGGCGACACCCCACGGCTGGCCGTCTTTGACGATGCTCATTGCGCAGTTGGTGCGCGGCTGCGGGCTGGCATCGTCCTGATAGGCATTCGCCCAGGCGCACTGCCCGACCGGCGCCGCGAGGCCGCCCTTGTACCATACCTGCTCGTAATATGCTGGCGCCGCGTCCGAGTTCCAGTAGGTGTTCACCTGCAATGTGTTGCTGTTGTCACGGGCAAAGAAGGTGCTGAACTTGTCGCGCCCTGCCTCGCGCTTCTGTGGTAACGGCCAGATACCGCCGCCGAACACGTTAACATCCTTGTACTGGTCCACCAGCGCAGGCAACACAACATCGATCTGCTCGCTGGAAAGCATGGTCACAGACTGCGTGACGCTGCGCATTTGCGCCTGCACACGGTTCATCTGCTCGACAATGCTGCCCGCCACGTTACCGACTTCATAGCGAATAAGCTGCGTTTCGGTTTTTTTAATCTGCGGGCTGACGAAGAGCGTGACCGCAAGCGCGGTAACACCCACCAATATGATAAAGAAAAGGCACAACGTAAGGATGAAACGGGACTGCGTGGTTTTGAACATAAACAAATTCCCTGGTGACAATGAGGCCATGCGCCTTCAATGGTCAACGGCACCGGGACGGCAAACTTGACCCGTAAACGTGCAGAGAAAATGTTTCTTTTTTGGAAGTGTGATTAACCCGCTGATCTGTATATAAACTGTAACAATTATTGAAATACATTGTAATAATTTGACGTATTATGAAAGATTTTCCCGGGCGCGGCGCCCTGCTCTGGCCCCGCGCCGCCCCTCTCAGACGCCCTCTTTTCTCACCAGCAGCGTGGTCAGTACGAAGGAGAGCACCAGCGCAATCGCCACGCCCAGCAGTGCAAATATCAGGTACGGGCCGATGTACGCCGGCAGGCTAAAAATGCTCGACAGAATGTAGCCGTAGAGCCGCACGCCGAAGAACGCGATAAACGCCGAGGCCAGCGAGCTTGCCACCGTGGCAGCAATAAAGGCTTTCTTGTAGCGGGTCAGCACGCCGAACAGCGCCGGTTCGGTAATCCCCAGCAGCGCCGACACGCCCGCTGACAGCGTGATGGTCTTATCTTCACGGGTGGTGCTCAGCCGCCAGATGGCAAAGGTCGACCCGGCAATCGCCATGTTGGCCATAAACATCATCGGCATCAGCATGTCGTAGCCGCGATCGCTGAAGTTCTGCAGCGCAATTGGCGTCATGGCATGGTGCATCCCGGTCAGGATCGCCACCGGACGGATCGCCCCGACCACCAGCCCGGCGAAGCTCGCCGAAATGCTGAACAGCCCTTCAATAAACAGCGCCAGCCCTTTACCGAGGTAGATCCCCACCGGGCCAATCACCACCAGCGCCGCAAGCGCCGCCAGGAACAGGGTCAGGGTTGGGGTAAAGACGGTTTTCAGCACGTCCGGCATAAAGCTGTCCACCCAGCGGTGGATGTAGCTCAGCGCCAGGATGGAGAAAATCACCGGGATAACGCTGGAGGCGTAGTTAAACACCGAAACCGGGATCGCGTTCAGCAGCCAGAAGGCGCTCACCGCGTCCGGACCGCCCGCCGCCAGGTTTTTCGCCGCCTCAATCAGCGAGGGATACATCAGGCAGGCCGCGACCGCAGCGGCCAGGTATTCGTTGGT
This sequence comes from Siccibacter turicensis LMG 23730, assembly GCF_000463155.2. Classification (GTDB taxonomy): domain Bacteria; phylum Pseudomonadota; class Gammaproteobacteria; order Enterobacterales; family Enterobacteriaceae; genus Siccibacter; species Siccibacter turicensis. The sequence goes on from NZ_AWFZ01000028.1 coordinate 969,712, forward strand.
TTTAAAGATTTTCGCCGCCGACACCGCGAGGAAAAACGGCAGGAAGTAAAACACGCCGCTGGCGATAAGATCGATAACCACCACGGTATCGCTTTTCGCCGACACCACGTTCAGCGCCACCAGCCCCGCCAGCAGGCCTTTGATCATCCCGGCACCGGCAATGGCCGGTACGATGGGGCCGAACACCCCGGACACGGTATCCATAAACAGCGACACCAGGCTTTTACGCCCCTTCGCCGGTGCGGCCGCATCCTGTCCGGCTGCCGCGCCGCCGCCGAGCAGGGTCTGCAACTGCTCAAACCAGGTATTCACTTTCGGGCCGATAATAATCTGGAACTGATCGCTCTGAAGCTGCGCGCCCAGCACGCCGGGTATTTTTTTAATTTCGCTTTGTTCAACTTTATTATCGTCGATTAAATCAAAACGCAGCCGGGTCATGCAGTGCCAGACGTTATTAATATTACTCTTCCCGCCCACCAGACGAATAATGTGCGTAATTGCTTCCTGTGTCCCCATAAAACGTCCGCCGATAATATATTGTTGTCATTGATAACAGTGATGGTAGGTAAATCGCCATAACAAAACAAACCAATAAAACATGACGACGGTCACATCTCGCCTTGATAAAAGGCATCACAGTTCCATATTTGCCAAATTGGTCCGTTTTTATGGCGTTATTTCCACTGCTTTCTGACCAATAAAAATTATTTAAAAAAGCGGTTTACGCAGGCGGAATGTTTAGTTGATAGTGACGGCATTATCTCAATAAATGTCGCAACCGGCCTGCTGTTTTCAGGCCCAGGGAGTATCACCGTGTTGCCTACGCTCATTGAAAATATCGACTGCTTTATCACACGCCCCGATCGCCACAACCTCATTGTGGTACGTGTCACCACCAACAAAGGCGTTACCGGCCACGGCTGCGCAACCTTCCAGCAGCGCCCGCTGGCGGTAAAAACCCTGGTGGATGAGTATCTCCGGCCGCTGCTCGTGGGTCGGGATGCCAATCATATTGAAGATCTGTGGCAGATGATGAACGTTAACGCCTACTGGCGAAACGGGCCGGTGAGCAATAACGCCATCGCAGGCATCGACATGGCGCTGTGGGATATCAAAGCCCAGCTGGCGGGCATGCCGCTCTATCAGCTGTTCGGCGGCAAATCGAAAGACGCCATCGCCGCCTATACCCACGCCAGCAGCGAAACCCTCGACGGGCTGTTCGCCAACGTCGACAGCCTGCTTGACGAGGGTTACCGCCATATTCGCTGTCAGCTGGGTTTCTACGGCGGCACGCCGCAGGAGATGCACAGCACCCGCTCCCCTACCGTGGGCGCGTACTTTGACCAGGATGAATACATGGCGAACACCGTCACCATGTTTAAGGCGCTGCGCGAAAAGTACGGTACCCGTTTTCACATTCTGCACGATGTGCACGAGCGGCTGTTCCCGCAGCAGGCGGTGCAGCTGGCGAAAGCCCTTGAGCCGTACCAGCCGTTTTTCATCGAGGACATTCTCCCGCCGCAGCAGAGCGCCTGGCTTGCCCAGATACGCCAGCAAAGCTGCGTCCCGCTGGCTATGGGCGAGCTGTTTAACAACCCGGCGGAGTGGCACGATCTGATCGTCAACCGCCAGATCGATTTTATCCGCTGTCACGTCTCACAGATCGGCGGCATCACCCCGGCGCTCAAGCTGGCGGTGCTGTGCCAGGCGTTTGGCGTGCGGCTGGCCTGGCACGGGCCGGGAGATATGACCCCCATCGGCGTGGCGGTGAACACTCACCTTAACATTCATCTGCACAACGCCGCGGTGCAGGAGTACATCCCGGTTAGCGCGCAGACCGCGGCGGTATTCCCGCACGCCGCCGCACCGGAGCAGGGCTTTATCTACCCGATTGAGCGTCCGGGAATCGGCGTGGGCTTTAATGAGGCCGAAGCGCGTAAGTGGCCGGTGGTGTATCGTCCGCATGAGTGGACCCAGAGCCGCCTGCCAAACGGGGCGATTCACACCCCCTGAGTGCCCTGACGAAACGCGAGATTGTCCTGATTGAACGGAATAACGTAGGTACAGGTGTAGTTAATGTCGATAATGTCGCTGATCTCAAACACCCGGCCGCCCTCCAGAATGCCCCGGTTAGCAATGTGCATTGCCGGGCTTCCTTTCTTACAGCCGAGCAGCACCGCCTGCTCGCGCGACACGCTCACCGCCCGGTAGCTGGTCAGCATATGGGAAATGCGGTAGCCGCGTGCCAGCACGTACTGCTGCAAAGAGCGCTCAATCACCTGCTGGTTCAGATCCGGGAACAGGCTTACCGGCATACTTGATATCTCAATTTGCACCGGGGCGCCATCCACCAGCCGTAGCCGGCAGAACTGCCAGATAAACGCGCCGGGCTCGATACCGAACACCTGCTGCTCCTCGACGCCGGGCAGCTTTTTGTGCAGCTTCACCATGCGAAACTGAATCTGATCGAAGCGCTTTTCGGTGATGGAGTTGTAGACCAGCGGATTGCTGCGGATGTTGTCGTTGATCCAGATCCCCGACCCCTGAACGATCCGCACCACGCCGATGCTGGCGAGCTTCTCCAGCGCCTGCCGAATGGTAAACCGTGACACGCCGTATTCCGCCGCCAGCGCTCTTTCCGGCGGGAGCTTGCGCTGCTCCCCAGGCTCGCTCTGGTAAATCTTGCTCAACAGATCCTGGGTAACGAACTCTTTCTTCTTCATGTGCTTCCGTCGCGGCTGAGATCAAAAACCGGTGCTGTCGCAAAAGATAACATTCCCATCCAGGCAAAAACCACCGTCCTGTGATTAACTCTACTATTCACCGCCCCGACGCTCGCTCAGGAAAATGACATGACCAACAGGCAACTACAGAGTCTTGTCACCGCCGTGCTAATCCTTGCGGTGTTGTTCCCTGTCGCGCTGAGCATCTGGTTTGCCAAAAACAACGCCAGTCGCACGTTCAATCAGGAGCTGGAAACCTATACCGCCCGCACCCAGGCGCGTATCGGGATGGTGATCGACCAGGCGCGCGAAACGTTACAGGTGCTTAACGAGCTGCAAAGCGAGCCCTGCAGCCCGGAGCACCTGATGAGCCTGCGGCGTCTCTCCTACACCCATCGCTACATCCAGGAGATTATCTGGCTGGACGGCCTCACCCCGGGCTGTTCGTCGCTGGAGAGCAGCAGCAGCCAGCCTCCGCTCCCGAAACCAGACGCCATCAACGCCGGGGGTTACCGCGCCTGGTACACCTCGCGCAGCGATCTGGGGATGAACTTTCAGATGGTGGCGATAGGCCTTAAACGTTACGTGGTGATCATCGATCCCCTGTCGTTTATTGATACTATTCCCTTCAGCAGCAATCCTCTTCATCTCGCGCTGTTCGGCACTCTCAGCAACCGTGTCATCGCCAGCACCAGCACGTTAAATCCAAAGGTGCTGGAGATCGCGCAGCGGGAGCACCTCTCTAAAGTTACCCTCGACGGCAACCGCTATGAGCTGCAGCCGATGCCTCAGTTTAACCTGATGGTGGTCTCCTGGGCGTCACTGGCGCCGCAGGAAAAAGCCTGGCGCGACCAGCTGGCGATGTGGATGCCCGTCAGTATTTTTATCAGCCTGCTGGCGGCGGCGTTTATTTCCAGCCTGCTGACGCGCATGCAAACCTCCCGCTACCGGCTGGCTAACGCCCTGAAACACCGCGCCCTTACCCTGCACTATCAGCCGGTGGTGGAGCTGCAAAGCGGCAGAGTGGTGGGGGCCGAAGCGCTGGTGCGCTGGCAGCAGTCGGACGGCACCCAGCTCTCTCCCGAGGTGTTTATTGCCCTGGCGGAGCAGACCGGGATGATCAACGAGCTGAGCCGCTACGTGGTGGATAACGTCTTTGCAGAGATGGCCGAGTGGCTGCGCGAGCACCCGACCCAGCACATTGCCATCAACCTGGCGGCGCAGGATCTCACCTCCACAGTTCTGCTCGATCGGCTCAATGAGCTGTGCGACGAATACGGCGTGGCCCACCACCAGATCGCCATCGAACTCACCGAACGCAGCTTTGCACAGCCGGAGATCACCGGCCCGATTCTGGCGCGCTATCGTCAGGCGGGCTACCCGGTGTGCATCGACGATTTTGGCACCGGCTACTCCAGCCTGAGCTACCTGCAGGAGCTGGATGTCGATATCCTTAAAATCGATAAGTCGTTTATCGCCGCGCTGGATCGCAAACGGGTCACGCCCCACATCATCGATATGGCGCGCTCCCTTGAGCTGGAGATGGTGGCCGAGGGTGTGGAGGATGCGGATCAGGAAGCCTGGCTGCACCAGCACGGCGTGCAGTACGGCCAGGGGTGGCTCTACAGCAAAGCGCTGCCCGGCCCGGCGTTTATCGCCTGGGCCGAACGCAATCTTGGGCAAAACGAAGATGAGTCGCTGCTGGAGTCGTGATGCCCGGCATAACCGCCGATTTACCACTATGCTTAGCGCTTTAGTGGAATGAACGGAGCGAAGCGTATGGTCAAGAAAGTAGAGTACCCGGTCGATCAGGTTCGTCACTGGCTGGAGCCAGGTCCGGTAGTGCTGCTCAGCAGCCACTGGCAGGGCGAGCACAACATCATGACCCTCGGCTGGCACACTATCCTCGCCTTCTCCCCCTCGCTGGTGGGATGCATGATCGACGCCGGCAATCACAGCTACGAGATGATCCGCCAGAGCGGCGAGTGCGTGATCAATCTGCCAACCGTTGATATGGCGGAAACCGTCGCCAGGATCGGCAACTGTGACGGGGACGATCTGGATAAGTTCAGCCGTTTCAACCTGACACCGGAAGCCAGCCAACGGGTGGCCGCGCCTGGGATTGCCGAATGCCACGCCAGCTTTGAGTGCCGTCTCCACGACGACGCGCTCGCATCGCGCTACAACTTCCTGATATTCGAAGTGGTGCACGCCCGGGTGAAACCGGAACCGGCGTGGCCGCAAACCCTGCACTACGCCGGAGAAGGGGTATTCCGTACCGATGGCGAGGTGCTGGACGTCAGCCACCTGTTTACCAAAGTCTCGTAATGACCGCAGCGGTGCCTTCCGGCACCGCCTTCTTGCCCGTTATCCCTGACGCCAGCACAGCGCGTAGCGCACCCGCTCCTGTTGCAGCAGGTACTCCGGCGCCACGCTCGGACTCCAGGAGTCGTCGCCGCCCACTCCCATATGAAACGTATCAAGATGCAGCCAGCAGCCCGGCTCCTGCTCCAACAGGTGATGATGCGTCACGCGGTGCAGCTGCGCCTGGCTGTAGCGGCTGAGCGCGAAGTGGAACTGACCGGCGATATGGTGCGCCCCGACGCGCAGTTCGCGGGTGTCGCAGCGCAGCCCATTGTCCGACGGGAAGATATACGGCGTGTGCAGCGCCTCAAGCGGCAGCGTCCAGCGCCCCTGCTGCGCCGCCAGCTTGCGATCCGGGTAGTTTTCGTGCGGCCCCAGCCCCAGCCAGCTCGCCTGCTCAGGCGCGTGCGCCAGCTGGCAGGTTAAACCGATACGCGCCGGGGCCGGAATGCCGGTTGCCACGTCCACCTCGGCCTCCACCCGCAGCGCGCCCTCAGCGTCAATTCGCCAGACTTTATGGCTGACAAACAGCGTTTGCCCGGCATGCTCCCAGCGGTGGTGCGTCTCAATCTCCACCGCCGTCTCGCGCTGCTCTGCGTGGCACGCCACCAGCACCGGGACGAGATCGTACATCCCTGCGGCTTTCCAGCGCTCAACCCAGGCGTTCGGGTCGATCCGCGTCACTTCGCTGATGCCGATATCGTTATCAAGCGGCGCACGGGTAAACGCATCGGTTACCGGCGTGAGCAGCGTCGCCTCGTCGTTGCGCCACCACTGGCTCAGCACGCCCTGCGCGCGGCAGAACGCCCAGCGCTGCTCGCCATGCGTCACGGTGAACAGCTCGTCAGACGAGGTAAGCTGCGGGCGCTCGCCGGTGTGGCGCGGCTTGTCTGTCAGCCTCAGCGGCGCGGGAAGCCGCCACTGATCCCAGGCCACGCGGTGCCCTGCCCCAGACCAGGCGGTGGCCTCTGGCTGCACCACCTCGACGTTGAGCCAGCGCTGCCCGTCCCGCCCCTGAAGCGGCAGGTCGCCGAGCGTAATCCGCTGCGTGCCGCACGGTGCCAGCGCCAGCGCCACCTCACCCTCGGCCTCTGACTCGCCGTCCACCTCAATGCGCCACCGCAGCCGTTCGTTATCGCTGTGGCGGAACAGGTATTCGCTCTCCACCTCAATCACCAGCGGGCTGTGGCTCACCAGGCGGAACTGGAAAAACTGCTGGGCGCGCTTGGCCTCGAACAGCGCCGGGTGCGGCGTGCGATCCGGGAATACCAGCCCGTTAAGGCAGAACTGCCGGTCGTTAGGCGTATCGCCAAAATCACCGCCGTAGGCCCAGAAACGCTGGCCCGACGCATCGGTCTTAGTCAGCGCCTGATCGACCCAGTCCCAGACAAAGCCGCCCTGCAGACGCGGATACTGGCGAAACGCCTGCCAGTATTTGGCAAAACCGCCGAAGCTGTTGCCCATGGCGTGGGCATACTCGCACAGGATCAGCGGGCGGTGCTCATCCGGCATCCCTACCCATTTCTTGATCGACCACTTCGGCACCGCCGGGAACGGCTGATCCTCGTTGACCCTGGCGTACATCGGACAGACGATGTCGGTCGCTGCGGTATTGGCCCCGCCGCCCTCGTACTGCACCGGACGACTCGGGTCGTTGCTCTTGATCCACTGATAGAGCGCATCGTGCGCCGCGCCGTGCCCGGACTCGTTGCCCAGCGACCAGATGATGATGGAGGGATGATTGCGATCGCGCTGCACCATGCGCGTCACGCGCTCGCTGATGGCCGGCAGCCAGCGCGGATCGTCCGATAGCCGGTTCATCGGCACCATGCCGTGGGTTTCAATGTTGGCTTCGTCCACCACATACAGGCCGTAGCGGTCGCACAGGCGGTACCAGAGCGGATGATTCGGGTAGTGCGAGCAGCGCACCGCATTGAAGTTGTGCTGCTTCATCAGCATGATGTCCTGGCGCATGGTGGCCTCGTCCATCACCTGTCCGCGCTCGGGATGATGCTCGTGGCGGTTGACGCCGCGGATCAGCAGCGGCTTACCGTTAAGCATCAATAGCCCGCTGCGGATCTCCACCCTGCGGAAGCCGACGTCGCAGGCTTCGGCTTCGATCACCGCACCCTGCGCGTCCCGCAGCGCTATCACCGTCCGGTACAGATGCGGCGTCTCGGCGCTCCACAGCGCGGGGCTGACAACCGGCAGCGTCAGGGTCAGCCGATCGGCGTAATTGCCCCGCTCGTCCACCGGCGCACTGCCCGGTACGCCCTGCACCTCGCCAATCAGCGTGTCGCCCTGCCACAGCGCCACCGCCACCTGACAGGCCGAAACGTCAAGCCCTTCGAGGCGCACCTCAACCTCCAGCCGGCCCGCGCTACACTCTTCGTTAAGCGGCGTGCGCACCTGATAATCGGCAATGCGCGTGCCGGGCTTATGCAGCAGCGCCACATCGCGGAAAATCCCGCTCATGCGCCACATGTCCTGATCTTCAAGCCAGCTACCGTCGCTCCAGCGCAGCACCATCACCGCCAGACGGTTGTCCCCCTCGACCAGAAAATCGGTGAGATCAAACTCGGCGGGCAGGCGGCTGTCCTGGGAGTAACCCACCCAGCGGCCGTTGCAGAACAGGTAAAACGCGCTGTTGACCCCTTCGAACATGATGCGCGTCTGACCGTCGGCCAGCCACGCGGCGTCCGGCTGGAATGTGAGCGAGTAACAGCCGGTGGGGTTGTCGCGCGGCACCAACGGCGGCGTGGTGTTTATCGGATAGGTGACGTTGGTGTAAATGGGCACGTCGTAGCCCTGCATCTGCCAGTTGGATGGAACCGGCAGCATCTGTGCGTCGGGGCAGTCCTGGGTCAGCCAGCTCTCCGGCACCGCCTCCGGGGCGTTGAACAGGCTGAAGGCCCAGTCGCCGTTGAGCAAACGCCAGCGCGGGCTGTCGTGCTCATCCCGCGCCGCGCCGCCGTCGCGCCAGCTGCGAAACGGCGGGTGCGCCGCCAGACGGTTCCATTGCGTTACGCCTGGGTTTTCCCAGTCGCGACGGGAGAGCAGCGCCTGTAGCGATGCGGCGGGATGATTCTGGTGCATGGTTAACCTCGATTGCGAAGCGCTCACAAATGAGGTTCACTCTGCACAGGATCGGGCAGAGAGTAAAGATCGCACCGGTACCGATGCGAAGCGGATCACATATCGTTAGCGCAATCGAGATCCGCGACCTGCTGCGCCAGCTGCGTGAGGCGGGCAGCGATCTGTTGCGGCGTCAGCCCGCTGTCGCGGCGCGGGCCGCTGGTGTGGCGGGGAATGAGGCTCACCGGCAGCGTGATGGCGTTCTCCGCCAGCGGTGCGGCATGCAGCCGGGCCAGCAGCCATTCGACGCTCTTCTCGCCCAGCACACGGAAGTCCTGCCGCACGGTGGTCAACGCCGGCGTAAACCAGGCGCTGTCGGCGGTATCGTCGTAGCCGACAATGGAAATCGCATCCGGCACCGGGATCTGCTGTTCCGCGCAGGCGTGCAGCACGCCAAGCGCCATCTGATCGTTGGCGACCACTACCGCGTCCGGCCGGGCGGCGAGGATCGCATGAGCATGGTGATAGCCCGAGGCGGCGCTCCAGTCACCGTGCGCTTCCACGCAGGGTGTCAGCCCGGCCTCGTGCAACGCATCGCGCCACCCCTGATGACGCAGCCGGGCAGAGACGGACTCCTGCGGCCCGGCCAGGCAGGCAATGCGCCGGTGGCCGAGCGCCAGCAGGTGCGCGATCCCCAGCCGCGCGCCCTGCGCGGCATCAAACACCATCGAGGGCACCGGCGCACCGTGGCCCACGTCGAGAAACAGCACCGGCAACGGCTGGCTGCGCGCGGCAATCTCCCGGGCGGCCTCGTCCTCCAGCGGGACGTTGATCAGCAGCGCATCGACACGCTGCGCCAGCAGCCCGGCCACCGCCGCTTCACAGGCCGCCTGGCTGCCGTCCTCGGGCATCGACATCACCACGTTATAGCCGGCGAGCGTGGCGCGGCGTTTTACCGCGGCGGCAATCTGCGACGGGGCATGCAGCGACAGATCGGCGGTCACCAGCCCCAGCGTGCGCTGCGCCTTGCCCGCCAGCTGCTGCGCCAATCGGTTGGGCACATAGTGCAGCTGCGTCATGGCCTGCTCCACCTTTTCACGGGTGCGCTCGGAGACGTGTTCCGCCCGGTTAATCACCCGGGAAACGGTTTGATAGGAGACGCCCGCGTGACGGGCGACGTCGTACAGCGTGATGGATTTTGGCTTCATAGCGACCTGAATGTGGTGGGGATCGCCGCTATTCTAGCGCAGTTTTTCGCGGGTTGTGAGCGCTTCGCCGTTCAGACGACCGGCGCGCTGGCCGCTATCGCAGGCTGCGGCTTTGGGCGAAACCATGGCATAAACAGCTGGATCAGCGGCCCGATCGCCAGCGCATAGAGCACGGTGCCGACCCCGAGCGTGCCGCCCATCGCCCATCCGGCGAGCAGCACGGTCAGTTCGATGGCGGTACGTACGGTGCGCACCGACCAGCCGGTACGGGCGTTGATCCCGGTCATCAGCCCATCGCGCGGCCCGGCGCCAAACCCGGCCCCGATATACATCCCCGTCGCCATCGCATTGAGCACCACGGCGCTCACCAGCAGCGTCGCCTGCAACGCCAGACCCTGTATCGGTGGCATCACCGCCAGCGTCGCATCCGCCGCCAGGCCGATGACAATCACATTGCTGATGGTCCCAAGGCCGGGGCGCTGGCGCAGCGGGATCCAGAACAGCAGCACCAGCGCGCCGACGAGGATCATCACCAGCCCGATGTTAAGCGAGAACAGCCGCGCTACACCGAGGTGGAACACGTTCCAGGGATCGGCCCCCAGATTTGCCGTGACGAACATGGCAGCGGAGATGCCATACAGGCTGAGTCCAAAATAGAGTTGAAATAACCGGCGTAACATAATCCCTCTCATACTGTGCAGTGTTATATTCCACTCTAGCGACATTGGCCCTATTATTAAGGTCCAGTTTTGACAAAGTGGACTGCTATGAATACCCGTCGTTCCGGAAGCCTTTCGCTGGTGCGTTTGCTCGGCAACTGGCAGCAGCCAGCGTCGCGCGCCCCGCTCTACCAACAGCTTGCCCAAGCCCTGCGCCTGCTGATCCTTGATGGCCGCCTGCCGCTCAACAGCCGCCTGCCCGGCGAGCGTGAGCTGGCCGCGGCGCTCAACGTCAGCCGCACCACAGTGGCAAGCGCGCTGGGCCAGCTGCGCGACGAAGAGTACCTGGTGAGCCGCCACGGTTCGGGTTCGGTGATCGTCCTGCCCGAGCAGCGCAGCGTACCGGGTCGCCACAGCGTGCCGCAGGCGCTGGATCTCTCTACCGCCGCACTGCCCGCCGGGCCTGAGATCCACCATGCCTTTTCCCACGCCCTTAGTCAGCTTCCCGGTTTTCTCGACCACACCGGCTACGATCGGCAGGGGCTGCTGAGCGTGCGCCAGACCGTTGCCGAGCGCTACTGCGCGCGCGGTCTGCCTACCACCGCGGATGAGATCATGATGGTGAACGGCGCGGTGCAGGGTTTTGCGCTGGTGCTGCGTCTTCTGACCGGGCCGGGGGATCGCGTGGCGGTGGACAATCCCACCTATCCACTGGCGCACGCCGCCATCGAAGGTGCTTCCTGTCGCGCGGTGGGCATTGCGTTGCCGGAGCAGGGCTGGGACTGCGCCGCGCTGGCCGCCACCCTCGCCCAGACCGCCCCGCGCCTCGTCTACCTGCTGCCGGATTTTCACAACCCCACCGGGCGCTGCATGGATGCGGATACCCGACGCGAGGTGGCGGAGATTGCCGCCCGCGCCCGTACCACGCTGGTGGTGGACGAAACCATGGTCGATCTCTGGTATGACGCCCCGCCGCCCCCGCCGCTGGCGGCCTTCGGCGATCGGCAGACCATCACCATCGGCTCGGCGGGAAAAAGCTTCTGGGGCGGGCTGCGTCTGGGCTGGGTGCGCGCCCCGGCACGGACTATCGCCTCGCTGACCCAGGTACGCGACAGCCTCGATCTCGGCTCGCCGCTGCTGGAGCAGCTTGCGGTGCAGGCGTTGATCAATGACGGGGAGCGCTTTTTGCCGCAGCGGCGCGCCATGCTGCGCGAGAGACGCGATGCGGCCGCGGCGATGCTGCAACGCCACTTTCCGGAATGGCGCTTTCAGATGCCCGAAGGCGGGCTATCATTCTGGATAGAGCTGCCACGCCCGCTGGCCTCGCAGTTCGCTGCCAGCGCGCTGAGCGCCGGTATTCACATCGGCGCCGGGCCGCGCTTTGGTGCCGATGGCGCCTTCGAACGCTTTATGCGCCTGCCGTTTGCGCTGGAGACCGCCCGGCTTGAGGATGCGCTTGTTCGCCTGCAACCGATCTGGCAGTCGCTCTCCCGCGCCCCGCTGCGCAGCCGCAGCCTGGTGTGAACCAGCCCGCAGGCAGCGGGATCACCTTGAGCGTCGCTTCCGCGAAGTCGTTATGGTGAACGGAAAAGCCGTTGATGCCGTAAGGTACGGGCCTGTCACGCAGCCAGCATCCGGAGAGCGTCAGCAGCATGTCATCCCGGTTTTCCATCATCTGGGCAGCAACCCGGTGCAGCACCCGTTCGGCAAGCGCGCGGGCCGCCGCCGCGCCGGGACTGGCGGCGTAGAGCGAGGCGGCCTGCATGCTCTGCGCCGCCTGCGCAACCCGCTGTTCAAGGCGTTGCCCCGCCTCGCGGACGTCGGCGTCTGACTCCATGATCGCCACCGAAAGCGCGACAAACGCCCCAGGGTTTGCCGGCCCATAGAGCAGTATCCCTTCCCCGGCAGGCACCAGCGGCTGCCAGGCTCTCACATTGCTGAACTCCACCACCTGGGTGTGAAACCCAGGCTCGCGCCCGCTGTTGGCATCCATCCCCACCACCACAACGTATGGCTCGCTGTAGCGGTCCATCAGATCGCCAGACTGCCGCAGTTTCAGCGCCGACAGCACAATGGCGATGGGATCGGTATGGGCATTAAATTCCATAAACACCTCGAAGATAAGCGCATCGGACAGGCAGACGAGCGTGGCACAGCGGGCACCGGCAAAGTGCGGTGACGCAGGGGGGATGAGAAAGCGTGAGGAAAAATGAGGCGATGCAAGAAAGCTGACGAACCCGCGGGTTCGTCTAAACGTCGTCCGTGACGCGTAAAGATGGATGATGAGGCGATGTTATTGAAATGAGGATCAGTGCTGACGCGGGATCGCAAACCCTTTCAGCGTGATAACGAAGCTGTCGTCCTCTTTGACGATTCTGGCGCCGGCGTCACACCAGTCTGACGCGATACGAAAAAATTCGTCGCTCTCCACGTTCCAGCCCAGACGAACGTGCTTCACATAACCGGAGCGCAGCAGATTGCAGGCTTCAGCGTAGTTGTGCGCCGTAGTGTGCGGCTCGTGACGTTTCATTTTTTCTTCTTAAGCAGTTTACGCAGGGCTTTGATTTCTTTATCCGATAACGGCTCAGCGCGCGCTTCTTCGGTGTGCTGGCTGTCGATCTCGTCTTCAGAAATTTCGTCGTCGTTCATGGCGCTGAGCAGCAGCCTTTCCGTCACCGAGCCGAGCGTTTCGTCATTTTCCTGGGCGTACTCGCGCAGACGCTCTTTTAACTCCGCATTGATTTTGACATTCAGTACCGCCGTGGTCATAGAGGTTCCTTACGGTTAAATGAGGGGGAAAATGAAGGCGTTACGCCATCGATGCGGTACTAACATGAATAACAAAGATGACAGGCGTATGACAGATCGGTGACAGCATGCGGAAATGTGACAGCGTCAACGTACCGGGCAAAGCGCGGTAACAGGCTGTGATGGAACGGAAATTCAGGCGTGTCTGTTCACCGCGGCGAGGAGCAGCGAGCGATGGTGAAGCGTTGAATTATCAGTACAGGAAAGGGAAAAACTGACTGGCGGACGCCAGAATTGGGTGGGGGCCCTGCCAGCTACATCCCGGCACACACGTCATCTGCCCTGGCTGCTTCCTTCCGGACCTGACCTGGTGAACAGAGTAGCGTTGCGGGAGAACCAACAGGGCCCCCATTGAGAGCGTTGAGGTGAGCATCAACGCGCAGGCGGCATTATCCTTATAACCCCCGCCAATTGCAACCCGGCCACGACCGGGTGCTGGTTTCTTGTTCGAAAGCGGACAAAGCATCCCTTGTCAGTGCCTCACGCCCAGAACGGCTGGTTTACCTTTAACCGCCGATGAGTAGAGCGAAGAAACGATCTCAAAACGCCGTTGACCTGGCCCGCTAACCCTCTATGCTGAAGGGCTTATTGCCGGAGGCTATATGGATCGTCAGGACACTTTTCCCCAGCGCGTTTACCAGATTGTGGCCGCCATCCCGGAAGGCTACGTGACCACCTATGGCGATGTGGCAAGGCTGGCAGGATCGCCGCGTGCGGCGCGTCAGGTGGGCGGCGTGCTGAAACGTCTGCCGGAGGGCAGCCAGCTACCCTGGCACAGGGTGGTGAATCGGCATGGCGCAATTTCGCTGACCGGGCCGGATTTACAGCGGCAGCGTCAGGCGTTGTTAGCGGAAGGGGTACAGGTAAGCGGGAGTGGGCAGATAGATATGCAGCGCTATCGCTGGCAGTACTGACCCCGGCGAACCGGGGTCAGAGAGCAGATTAATACGTGGTCGGGGCCGGAACGGCGGACGACGGTGTAATCTGGGTCGGCGAGGTCGCCGGAACGGTAGTAGCTGCACCACCGCTCTGGTTTACCGGAACGGCAGTCTGCTGTACCGGCACCAGGGTCAGATCGGCTTTGGTGCCGCCCTGGGTCACCACCGGCTTGACGTTATCGGTGATGAACACCAGCTTATCGTCAATGGTGATGGCCGCACTCAGCAGGATGCGCGCATCGGGCTTGATCTCGGACGGGTTAAACGGCAGTTCAAAGCTGAACGGCGCCTGTTTACCGTCGGTACGCACCACTTTCTGCGCCAGCACTTTCGACGGCTGGTTCGCCACGGAAGCATCAGATAGCGTTACGGTCAGAGCGGCATCCGGCGGCAGGGCCACTTTCTGACGGATCCATACGGTACCGGAAACATTCGGCTGCTTCAGAACAGGTTGCGCGTTAACGCCTGCGGTATTCGGGTTCAGCGCCGGAACAGCAATGTCGGCGCTTTTGTCGTGTGCGCAGCCTGCGAGCGCCACGGCAACGGCTAAACCACTTAACATGTGCACGATTTTCATTGAATTCTCCTTATCTTCAATGCACCCACGGGAAATACTCCCGCCAGAGTGAGTGGCTAAAACAACGTAACGAGCTAAGTGTGGCACAGGTCACTTATATTTGCCTGGTAACAGACCGGCATTCAGACTTTTGAACCCCTCGGACCAGTTGATAAACCAGGTTATACTCACCGGTAATTACCGGCACGGTTGTGCTTTGTCTATCTTGAGGAAATGTATGAGTCAGGCGCTGAGCAATCTTCTGTCGTTACTGCATCTGGAAAAAATTGAGGAAGGTCTCTTTCGCGGCCAGAGCGAGGATCTCGGTCTGCGGCAGGTGTTTGGCGGCCAGGTAGTCGGCCAGGCACTCTATGCGGCGAAAGAAACGGTGCCCGCGGATCGACTGGTCCACTCCTTTCACAGCTACTTTTTGCGCCCCGGCGACAGCCAGAAACCCATTGTTTACGATGTGGAAGTGCTGCGTGACGGCAACAGCTTCAGCGCCCGCCGCGTCGCCGCGGTGCAAAACGGTAAACCTATTTTCTACATGACCGCCTCGTTCCAGGCCCCGGAGCCGGGCTTCGAGCATCAGAAAACGATGCCGTCTGCCCCCTCCCCTGACGGGCTGCCGTCGGAAACGGATATCGCCCGCAAGCTGGCGCACCTGTTGCCGCCTCAGGCCGCAGAGAAGTTCTTAAGCGACAAGCCGCTGGAGATCCGTCCGGTGGAGTTCCACAATCCGCTGAAGGGCCATACCGCCGAGCCGGCACGCCAGGTCTGGCTGCGGGCAAACGGCAGCGTGCCGGACGACCTGCGCATGCATCAGTATCTGCTGGGCTATGCCTCCGACTTCAACTTTCTGCCGGTGGCACTCCAGCCGCACGGCATCGGCTTCCTGGAGCCGGGAATGCAAGTGGCGACCATCGACCACTCGATGTGGTTCCATCGCCCGTTTAACATCAATGAATGGCTACTCTACAGCGTGGAGAGTACCTCAGCGTCCAGCGCGCGTGGCTTTGTGCGCGGCGAGTTCTACTCTCAGGATGGCGTACTGGTCGCCTCCACGGTACAAGAAGGCGTGATGCGCAAGCGCAGCTAGTCCTTCGCCGCCCTCTGTCACGGGGGCGGAACCGATTTTCCCCCGTTTTGCCCCTGCATGGATACTCCCTGAGCACGAAAAAAAAACCTCCCGCAGGCGGGAGGCTTGAGGCTCAGGAGATACTCAAAAAATCAGGCGTTGTAGGCGTTCTCGCCGTGGCTGTTGACGTCCAGCCCTTCGCGCTCCTGCTCTTCCGGGACGCGCAGGCCAACGGTCATGTCTGCCAGCTTGTAGCCGATAAACGCGACCACGCCGGACCAGACGATAGTGATACCGATACTCTCCAACTGCACCAGCACCTGATGGCCCATGGTGACGCCTTCCGCGTAGCCAACGCCGCCCAGCGAGCCGGAGGCGAAGAAGCCGGTCAGGATACAGCCGACGATGCCGCACACGCCGTGCACACCGAATACGTCACACGGGTCATCCACGCGCAGCCAGCGCTTCAGCATGGTAACACCCCACAGCCCTGCCAGACCCGCCGCCAGACCGACGATCATCGCGCCGCCGACCCCGATATAACCGCATGCCGGGGTTACGCCCACCAGGCCGGCGATCGCACCGGAGCAGGCACCGAGCAGAGAGGGTTTGCCGCGCAGCGCCCACTCACCGAATACCCAGGCAAGGATGGCGGCAGCGGTCGCGACCACGGTGTTCACGAAGGCCAGACCGGCGATTTCGTTGGCTGAGCTTGCGGACCCGGCGTTGAAGCCGAACCAGCCGACATAGAGGATTGCGGTACCGATAAACACCATCGGCAGGTTGTGCGGTTTGAACGCTTCTTTACCAAAACCGACGCGTTTGCCGATCATGTAGGCACCTACCAGCCCTGCGACCGCGGCGTTAATGTGCACCACCGTGCCGCCTGCGAAGTCGAGCGCGCCGTGAGAGGCCAGCAGGCCGCCGCCCCAGACCATATGCGCAATCGGGATGTAGGAGAGCGTCAGCCACACCACCACGAAAATCAGCACCGCTGAGAAGCGGATACGTTCCGCCAGTGCGCCGACGATCAGGCCCACGGTGATGCAGGCAAACGAGCCCTGGAACGCCACGTGAATGTACTGATAGAAGCTGCCCATCAGGGCGGTGATCTCAATGCCTTTCAGCATCGCCCAGTCAACATTGCCGAAGAAGTTATTGCCCTCGCCAAACGCCAGCGAGTAGCCATACACCACCCACAGTACGCACACCAGGGCGAAGGTGACGGTCACCTGCGTCAGCATGGAGAGCACGTTTTTCCCGCGGATCAGACCGCCGTAAAACAGCGCGATACCCGGGATGGTCATGAACAGCACCAGCGCGGTGCAGATCATCATAAACGCGTTGTCGGCTTTGTCCGCCGCTGCTGGTGCAGCCAGCGCAATACCCGGCAGTAAAGCCAGCGCGCTAAGCCCTAATTTCATGGCTGTTTTTTTCATTTTCATCATTCCTGTCACGAGTGGCTCAACGATTACAGTGCGGCTTCGTCCGATTCGCCGGTGCGAATACGGATAACCCGTTGCAGCTCGGCAACGAAAATTTTGCCGTCGCCAATTTTGCCGGTGTAGGCGGCCTTGCTGATGACATCGACCACTTCGTCGAGCTGATCATCGGCGATAGCCACATCAATCTTCACTTTCGGCAGGAAGTTCACGCTGTACTCCGCGCCGCGGTACAGCTCGGCATGGCCCTTCTGGCGTCCGAAGCCTTTCACTTCGGTTACGGTCAGTCCCTGAATACCAATCGACGAGAGCGCTTCACGCACGTCTTCAAGCTTGAACGGTTTGATTACCACGGTAACCAGCTTCATAGATCCCCTCCACTCAGAATTGGGCAAATGCCGCAGCGAACACCTGAGAGGTAAAGCAAGCCCCGTGCCAGAAATGAAAAGTGGCCGCATCATAGATGCCGGGCCGCTGTGTAAAGGCTGTGTCAGTACGGAAAAGGGAGAGGAACGGGCGGGAGTGAGAAAGCGGCATAAAAAAACGCACCATCAGAGTGCATGGTGCGTTACGGAAATGCACCACGGCATTCAGCCGCGGTGGGAATGCGTCGTTTTAGTGCATCAGGCGGTTGCCGGTTCGTCGCGGGTCGCGGCTTCCAGTTCCTCACCCGCCAGCTGCAGCTGATACATCTGCCAGTAGCGGCCCTGCTGCGCCAGCAGTTCAGCGTGGGAACCGCGCTCCACCGCCTGGCCGCGGTGCAGAACCAGAATGGTATCGGCATCAACGATGGTCGACAGACGGTGCGCGATCACCACCAGCGTGGTGCGCTGGCGTATCGCCGCCAGCGCATGGGAGATAGCCTGCTCGGTACCGGAGTCGATATTGGCCGTGGCCTCGTCCAGAATCAGGATCTGCGGGGTATCTACCAGCACGCGGGCCATCGCCAGTAGCTGCTTCTGCCCCACCGACAGATTATTGCCCTCTTCTCCCAGCCGGGTATGGATGCCGTCGCGCATGCCGCGCGCCAGCTCCGCCAGCTGAACGGTTTCCAGCACTTCCCAGACCTTCTCTTCGCTGATATCGCGCCCAAGCGTGATATTGGTAAAGAAGGAGTCGGACATCACCACCGGATCCTGCTGCACCATCGCAACGCCGCTGCGCAGCGCCCCGTGCCCCAACCCGGAAAGCGGACGCCCGTCGAGGCGGATCTCGCCCTGGGTTAGCGGGTAGTAGCCCATCAGCAGGCTGGCGAGGGTGCTTTTTCCGCTGCCGGTATGCCCCACCAGCGCCACGAAGCTGCGCGAGGGGATATGCAGGTTGATATCCTGAAGCACCAGGCGATCGTCCCGGTAGGCAAAAGAGACGTGATCGATGTCGATATCCCCGCTGGCAAGCGGCCTGTCGTCGTGGCCGTACTGCTGGCGCGGACGATCCATCAGCTCGAACACGCGTTCGCCCGCCACCACCGCCTGTTGCAGCATCGACTGCTGGGTGGTGAGCTCGATCAGCGGTTCGTTCAGTCGGCCAAGATAGCTGATGAACGCGTAGAGAACGCCGACCTCAATGGTGCCTTCGGCACTGAAGCCAAACAGCATCAGCAGGCCGCACAGTACCAGGGCCGAGAACAGGCTAAGCAGCGGGCGCAGCAGGAAACCGTCGAGGCGCAGGGTCTGCATGCGCGCCGTATAGTGCAGGCGGCTCGCCTGCCCCATGCGTTCGCCGAAACGCGCCTGCTGACGGAACTGCTGGATCACGCCCATTCCGCCGATCACTTCGTTGAACCCGTCGTTGATATCCGCGAGATAGGCGCGGGTGCGGCGCACAATCGGGGTGCTGTAGCGCTGATACAGCACCATCACCACCATCACCGCTGGGAAAATCGCAATCGCCACCAGCGCCATACGCCAGTCGAGACTGAACATCGCGACCAGCATCGCCCCCACCAGCGCCGCGCTGCGCAGCACGGTGGCGACAACCATGACGTAGAGATCGCGGATCACTTCGGTATCGTTGGTGACGCGCGAGATAAGCTGCCCCACCGGCTGGGTGTCGAATGCGCTGAGGGGCTGGCGCAGCGCGGCGTCCATCGCGTCGGTACGCAGCGTCTGCACCACGCCCACCGCGGCCTGGTTAAACAGCAGCGACTGCCAGTAGTGCAGCCCCGCAGCCAGCAGCTGTAGACAGATATAGGCAACCGCCATCCCGGCCAGCAGGCCGAGCGGCATGTACTCTTTCGCCACCATGTTGTCGATGAAATAGCTGATCAGCGCCGGGCCGCTGACCTCCGCCGCTGCGGCAACCCACAGCATCAGAATCGCCAGGTAGATCTGCTTTCGCCACGGCGAGCCGTACGCCAGCAGGCGCTTTAACGTCGGCCATACCTTGACCGGCTTCGGCAACTCACGCATTGCTGGCCTCCTTGTCATTCACGTCCGGTTCGTCGTCCAGCGCCGCCTCCAGCTGTTGATAGCGATACATATCGCGGTACCAGCCGGGTTTCGCCGCCAGGCTGTCGTGATCGCCACGCTGGGCGATCTGCCCGTGCTGCAATACCAGAATTTCATTGGCTTCGGTCAGGGCCGACAGGCGGTGCGCGCTGATAATAATGGTGCGGCCTTCGCCCCACTGGCGCAGGTTGTGCAGGATCTGGTGCTCGGTGCGGCCATCCACCGCCGACAGCGCATCGTCCAGGATGAGGATTTCCGCCTCAAGCAGTAGCGCACGGGCAATAGAGAGGCGCTGCTTCTGGCCGCCGGAGAGCATCACGCCGCGCTCACCCACTTCGGTGTCGTAGCCCTGAGGCAGGCGCAGGATATCCTTGTGCACGCTGGCAAGCTTCGCCGCCTGCTCAATCTCCTGCTGGGTGGCGCCGGGTTTCCCGAGGGCGATGTTGTTTGCCACGCTGTCAGAGAACAGGAACGGGGTCTGGTTGACCACCGCCAGCCGGGCGCGCCAGGCATTAAGCTGAAGACGCGGGAGCGGGACGCCGCTGAAGGCAATCTCCCCCTCATCCACGTCAAAGTGGCGCTGCACCAGCGACAGCACGGTGGTTTTCCCGGCCCCGGTCGGGCCGCACAGGCCCAGCATCTGGCCCGGTTTGAGCGTGAAATGCACGTCGGTCAGGGTCGGTTTCGCCGCCTGCGGCCAGGCAAAGCGGTCGATCGCCACGCGCAGCGTGCCGCGCCCTTCCGGTACCGGTTCGCTACCATCCTTCACCACCGGCGCTTCGGCCAGCATGTCGCGGATGCGGGTGTAGGCTGCGCTGCCGCGCTCGACGATGTTGAACATCCACGCCAGCGCCAGCATCGGCCAGATCATCAGCCCAAGGTACATGGTAAAACTGGTCAGCTCGCCGAGGGTCAGGGTGCCGTTTACCACCATCCAGCTGCCGCCGCCGATGGCCAGCAGGTTCGCCATCCCGATGGCGATGTAGATAGTCGGGTCGAAACGGGCATCTACCCGGGCGACGCGCATGTTTTTCGCGCCGGTATCCTGAGCATCTGCGGCAAACAGCGCCGACTGGCGATCCTCCAGCCCGAAGGCTTTGATCATCCGGATGCTGGTCAGGCTCTCCTGGGTACGGGCGTTGAGCGAGGAGAATGCCGCCTGCGCCAGCTTAAAGCGGTTGTGCAGCTGGTCGCCGTAGCGTTTGATAATGATCGCCATCACCGGCATCGGCAGCAAGGCCAGCAGCGTCAGCTGCCAGCTGATCTGCGTGGACATAACGATCAGCACCACGCAGCCCATCACCAGCGAATCCACCAGGGTTAACACCCCTTCCCCGGCGGCAAACACCACGCGGTCCACGTCGTTGGTGGCGCGCGCCATCAGATCCCCGGTGCGGTGACGCAGGTAAAATTCCGGGTGCTGACGGCTGAGCTGGCGGTAGAAATCTTCCCGCAGCTCCACCGCGAGCTGATAGGACGCGCCGAACAGCAGAACGCGCCAGACGTAGCGCAGCAGATAAACCACCACGGCGATCGCCACCAGTAAGCCTATCCACTTCATCAGCCAGGTGGTGGAGTAGTGCTGTTGGGTGATGCCATCCACGACGATGCCCACCACTTTCGGCGGAACCAGCTGGAGAATGGCAATGAGAATAAGCAGGCATACAGCCCCGAGGTAGCGACGCCACTCCCGGGTAAAGTACCAGCTTAACTGAGCAAATAATCGCACGCGGTAATTTCCTGGTTGGGTAATTCAACAATCAATAAGGATGGGTGGCCCTGCAGGCGCTCAGGACGTTTCGATTCTAGTCTGAGCAGGATTTATGTCAAAAATGAGAATAAAAACAGCCGCTACCACAAAAACTATGGCGCATTTATCGGCAGCGCGGTGGTGTATTTTATCTGTTCCATAGCAAAACTTGAGGTGACATCGGACAGACCGGGCATGCGGTTAACCAGCCGCTTGTAGAAGTCGTCGTAGCGTTTCATATCTGCAACCTGCACCTGCATCAGATAGTCGTACTCGCCGGCCATGCGCCAGAACCCCAGCACTTCCGGCATCTCCTCAACCACGGCTACGAACTGGCTGTACCAGGCGCTGCTGTGCTGCTGGGTTTTGATCAGCATAAACGCGGTCAGCCCCAGCCCGAGCTTTTCGCCGTTAAGCAGCGCCACGCGGCCACGGATAATCCCTTCATCTTCCAGGCGCTTAAGCCGTTTCCAGCAGGGCGTGGTCGTCAGATTAACGGCATCCGCCAGCGCCTGCAAAGAGAGCGTGCAGTCTTCCTGCAGCAGCGAAAGCAGTTTCTGGTCAATTTTATCTATCATAGCGGCTTTCCTGAGAAAAATTTTCTCCATAGTGCGAAATATGCAGGCTAAATGGCAATTAATTTTTCCGCGCTTTGCTTTACGCTAGGCACAAAATGACAAACGGATTGCCACCATGAATCGCGCCTTCGTAAACCACGCCATCAACGAAATTAACGCCGACTTTCAGCGCTCGGCGGATACGCATCTCATCCGCCTTACCCTGCCCGCGTTTCCCGGCATCAACATCTACCTGAAGGATGAGAGCACCCATCCCACCGGCAGCCTGAAGCACCGCCTCGCCCGCTCGCTGTTTCTCTATGGCCTGAGCAACGGCTGGATTAACGAAGGCACAACCATTGTGGAGTCATCGTCCGGCTCCACCGCCGTGTCGGAGGCCTACTTCGCCCGTCTGCTCGGCCTGCCGTTTATCGCCGTGATGCCCTCCTGCACCGCGAAGCGCAAAATCGAGCAGATCGCCTTTTACGGCGGGCGCTGCCACTTTGTTGAAAGCGCCTGTGAGATTTATGAGGCTTCGGAAACCCTCGCCCGGGAGCTGCGCGGCCACTATATGGACCAGTTCACCTACGCGGAGCGGGCCACCGACTGGCGCGGCAACAACAACATCGCCGAGAGCATCTTCCGCCAGATGTCACACGAGCCGCACCCGGTGCCGGACTACATCGTGATGAGCGCCGGCACCGGCGGTACCTCGGCAACCCTTGGCCGCTATCTGCGTTACCAGGGACATGCCACAAAGCTGATGGTGGTGGATCCGGAAAACTCGGTGTTTATGGATTACTGGCAGCAGCGCGATCCGGCGCTGAAAAGCCAGGTCGGCAGCCGCATCGAAGGCATTGGCCGACCGCGCGTCGAGCCGTCGTTTATTCCTGATGTGATTGACGAGATGATGCGGGTGCCGGATGCCGCATCCATCGCGACGCTCGGCTGGCTGGAGGGACTGCTGGGCCGCAAGGTGGGCGCGTCAACCGGAACCAATATGTGGGGCGTGCTGCAGCTCGCCGCACGGATGCGCGCGGAGGGCCGACGCGGTGCTATCGTGACGCTGCTGTGCGACAGCGGCGAACGCTATCTCGACACCTGTTACAACCCGGAGTGGGTAGCGAAGCAGTTCGGGGATATCAGCGACTGGCGCAAGGCCATTGCTGAGCTGAACGCATAAAAAAAAGCCGGGGTTAGCGCCCGGCTTGCTGGAAGAGCCTCATCTATTCGGGGGAATAAGGAAGGTCAGAATGGTCCAGCCAATGAGATAAATAGTGGGATACTGCCTGACTCTGACAGTGACCAATCACCGGCAGATGCGGCAGCGCGGAGATCAGCTGCGGCATGGCGTTACCCATGATCAGGCCATGTCCCACCTGAGAAAGCATTTCACGATCGTTCATGGCATCGCCAAACGCCATGCACTCCGCGAGCGAAACGCCCAGATGTTCGCTCAGCACCGCCAGCGCCGCCCCTTTATTACAGCCGGGCGGCAGCACTTCCAGACACTCGAAGGCAGAAAAGCACAGGTGCGCACTGTCGCCCAGCGCGTCGCTGAGCTGCAGCCTAAGCTGCTCCAGATCGGCATGGTCGCCGACAAAACAGATTTTGGTGACCTCGTCAGTCGGCAGACGTTTGAGATCCGCCACCTGATATTCAAACCCGCTCATGCCATGCGCTACTAATAGCCAGGGCAGCGCTTTATCGGTAAACCAGCCGCGATCGTTGAACACGTGCATGCTGGCGGTGGTATTCCACTCGCCGTGCAGGACGCGCTCCGCGACCTGCGGGGTTAAATCCTGCGCGTGCAGCAGCTCGCCTTCAAAGGTGTGGATGCGCGTTCCGTTGCCGGTGATAAGAAACGCCTCCAGCCCCAGATTCGCCACCAGCTGGCGCATCTCCAGCGCGTGGCGCCCGGTGGCAAAGGCCAGCGTGATGTCCCGCTCGCGCAGGCGCTTCAGGGTGGCAAGCGTGGCATCGCCGAGGCGGTGGTCCGGCATCAGCAGCGTGCCGTCCATATCAAATGCAGCCAGTCGGGCCATGGTGTCTCCAGAAGAGGGAAATCAAGGATGAGCGAAAGTATTGCCTGGTATATACGGAACTAATAGGGAATACTTGCAAAAAATTGTTCAGGGTTTCCTGTGCGCCTCGCAAACAGACTCAACCAGTTTCAACGACTGTGGCAGCCCTCCCTGGGCGCGCCGCAGCAGGCCACCGTGGCAGAACTTGCCGAACGCTGCTTTTGCAGCGAGCGTCATATGCGCACGCTGCTTCGCCAGGCGCAGCTTGCCGGCTGGCTGACGTGGGAGGCGCAATCGGGACGCGGCAAACGCGGTACCCTCACCTTCCACACCTCGCCCCACAGCCTGCGCGGAACGCTGATGGAGCAGGCGCTCACCCGCGGCCACTCGCAGAACGCGCTGGAGCTGACCCGGCTGGCCCCTGAGCAACTCCGGCATCTGCTTCAGCCTTTCCTTGGCGGCCAGTGGCAGAACGATACCCCCACGCTGCGTATCCCCTACTACCGCCCGCTGGAGCCGCTCAGGCCAGGCTTTCTGCCGGGGCGCGCCGAGCAGCACCTTGCCGGGCAGATATTCTCCGGGATCACCCGTTTCGATTCCGACAGCGCCGAGCCGCAGGGCGATCTGGCCCATCACTGGCAGGTCAGCCCCGACGGCTGCGTATGGCAGTTTTACATCCGCTCCACCCTGCACTGGCATAACGGCGAGCGCATCGAAACCCACCAGCTTCAGGCGCGCCTGCAGCTCCTGCTGAGCGATCCACCGCTGGCGCGGCTGTTCGCCAGCGTGAAACAGATTGAGGTGCCGCATGCCCGCTGCCTGACCTTCCGCCTGCACTACCCCGATTACTGGCTGCCGTGGCGGCTGGCGAGCTACTGTAGCCGCCTGGCGCACCCGGATAACACACAGCTTGGCAGCGGGCCGTTTAGGCTGGTGGCCTTTAAACCAGACCTGGTGCGGCTGGAGTGCCATGAAAGCTGGCATCTGCAGCATCCGGTGCTGAAGGCGATTGAGTACTGGATCACCCCTCAGCTGTTTGAGCGGGAGATGGGCACCAGCTGTCGGCATCCGGCGCAGATCGCCATTGGCGATCCGGACGAGCTGACCACGCTGCGGCCGGTCAGTAACAGCATCAGTCTGGGGTTCTGCTACCTCGCGGTTCGCCAGCACGGCTCGCTCAGCCGCGCTCAGGCGCGACGCATCATGCAGATTATTCACCAGAGCGGCATCCTGGATACCCTGCCGCTGGATGAGAACCTCATTACCCCAACGACAGAGCTGGTGCCGGGGCTCACCATCCCCGACTGGCCACCGCATGCCGAGGCGCTCCAGCGCCAGTTGACGCTGGTGTACCACCTTCCCGGCGAGCTCCACACCATGGCCGCCCAGCTGGAACGCTACTTTGCCGATCTCGGCTGCACGCTCAACGTGCTGTTTCACAATGCCAAAAACTGGACCGGTTGCGCCCAGCTTGCCGGGGCAGATTTGGTGATGGGCGACAGGCTGATTGGCGAAGCGCCGGAGTACACCCTGGAGCAGTGGCTGCGCAGCGATGTGCTGTGGCCGGCATTACTGACCGCGGAGCAGTATGCGCAGCTTCAGACCACGTTGAACGTGGTACAGGCCGAGCCCCGGCACGCGCAGCGCAATGCTGGCTTACATCGGGTGCTGGCCGCACTGATGGACGATGCGGTGCTGACGCCGCTGTTTAACTACCGCTACCAGATTAGCGCTCCGCCCGGCGTCAATGGCATTCATCTCAACGCGCTGGGCTGGTTCGATTTCACCCGCGCCTGGCTACCGCCGCCGGAAATCCGTGAAGAAGCTGGAGGGCGTGGCCCTGGGGCGTTACCATAGCGGCCACTGCCGTCAACAACAGGAACGATTATGAAACGTGCCGTCGTGGTCTTTAGCGGAGGCCAGGATTCCACCACCTGCCTGATTCAGGCGCTCCAGCAGTACGATGAAGTACACTGCGTTACCTTCGACTACGGTCAACGCCATCGCGCCGAGATCGATGTGGCGCGTGAGCTGGCCACAGCGCTGGGCGCGCGGGCGCATAAAGTGCTGGATGTCACCCTGCTGAACGAGCTTGCGGTCAGCAGCCTGACGCGGGACAGCATCCCGGTCCCCGATTACCAGCCCGATGCTAGCGGCATTCCCAACACCTTCGTGCCGGGACGCAATATTCTGTTCCTCACCCTGACGGCGATCTATGCCTATCAGGTGCAGGCCGAAGCGGTGATCACCGGGGTGTGTGAAACCGATTTTTCCGGCTACCCGGACTGCCGCGATGAGTTCGTTAAGGCGCTCAACCATGCGGTAAACCTGGGGATGGCGCGCGAGGTACGCTTTGAAACGCCGCTGATGTGGCTCGACAAAGCGGAGACCTGGGCGCTTGCGGATTACTGGGGCAAGCTTGATACCGTGCGCGAAGAGACGCTCACCTGCTACAACGGTATCAAAGGCGACGGCTGCGGCCAGTGCGCCGCCTGTAACCTCCGTGCCAACGGCCTGAACCATTATCTGGCCGATAAGCCTGCCGTAATGGCGGCCATGAAGCAGAAAACCGGTCTTTGTTAAGCGTTATCCCTGTCGCAGGCGCTCATACTCCTTCGCATCATGACTGCAAAAGAGCGTGACGCCTGCGCTCTCCTGCTGCGCCAGCACGCGTAGCCGCTGCTGGTTTTCCAGCCGCGCCTGTCGGTCTTTCTCCATCATCCACTGATAGAAACGCAGCCCCGGCGTGCAGTGATAGCGCGCTGCCATCTCGCCACGGTAGAACCAGGCATCGCCGCCGTGCAGCAACCACCCGTCGCTGTGCGAAATTGCGACGCCCGCGTGCCCGGTAGTGTGGCCCGGCAACGGAATTAACAGGATCTCCGGCGGTAAACCGTCCAGTTCGCGAACCGCGTCAAACCCGAACCACTTCTCGCCGCCGGGGGCATAGCCGTGCCAGCCGTCAGTGGTACGCCACTGCTGGTCCACATACCGCCGGTGATCGAGCCAGGTACGCTGCGCCCGCACGCTGGCGATTTCATCCTGCATCAGGTGAAGCCGGGCATTGGGGAAGTCGGTGATTCCCCCCGCATGGTCGAAATCGAGGTGCGTCAGCACGATGTGCCTGACGTCCGCCGCCTGAAATCCAAGTTGCTGAATCTGATACAGCGCGGTCAGTTCGCGACGGTACTGAATGTTGTTCAACGCCCGGAAAAAGGCTGGCAGCCTGCGCTGTGGCTGCGTCATATCCTGCTCGCCAAAACCGGTATCCACCAGCACCAGGCCATCGCGATTGGTTTCAATCAGCAGGCAGTGGCAGATAAGGTGCGCGTGCACGCCCTTGCTGAAACCGTCGTACAGCGCGCCGCCCAGCGGGCACATACAGCCGCAGTTAAGATGATGAATTCGCATACCTCTCCTTTGCCAGAAAACCCATGTCGACCGCAAAGTATAGAAGCGATAGCGGGATAACTCAGGCGAGGCGGCAGGCTTCAGCGTGACGGCACAGGATGCGGCAGGCCGTCACGGGTGACATCTTCCTGCCGCGCTGCCGGGGCGTTACCGCCGTATGCGGGCCTCGTCAGACGATCAGTTGCTCAAGCTTGTCGCGCAGCTCCCCTTCCAGCGGCAGCGCTTTCTGGGTTTTCAAATCGATACAGACAAAGGTGATCAGCGCATCGGCGACCACATCGCTGGCGGATTTACGGGTGACGACCTGGCTTAGCACGCCGCTCTTACCGTTAAGCTGCTCGACCGCGCTGCTGATGGTTAGCACGTCTCCCAACACCGCCGGGCTGCGGTAGTTGATGTTGATGTTCACCACCACGAACGCGATGTTGTGAGCCATCATCCACTGGAAGCTCTCGCTCTGCTCAAGCCCTGCCCAGCGCGCCTCCTCAAGAAACTCAAGGTAGCGGGCATTATTTACGTGTTGATAAACATCGATATGGAAACCACGAACGGTAATCTGCGTCTGCATAGCGCCAGGCCTTCCTGTCATTGTTATAGGGTAAGAGGTCACACAACTGGTATGACCTCTCTAGTCTGGCAAAGTTTTACCACTCTGCAAGGCGCGTCATTCAGAGTTTGAGGTGCGCCATATTTCGTTCAACCAGGGCGTTGCCCATTCCCGGCACCTGCTTGAGATCCTCAAGGGATTTAAAGGGTCCGTACTCTTCCCGATAGCTGACAATCGCCTGGGCCTTTTTCGCGCCTACGCCGTTCAGCGCCTGCGCCAGCTCTTCCGCCGTGGCGGTGTTGATACTTACCGTTTCGTCGTCGCTTACCTGCTTCTCCTGCGCCATAACCGGCGGCGTTGCGCTGCGCGTCTCCCCCTTCGCCGCCATTGTTGCCTGCGCGTGGGGGGCGTCGCTTTTGGGGGCGGCAGATGACGCGGCGGAGGCGGTATAGCAGACGCTGCTCATCATCATTGCCAGAGTAATAAAAAATGCGTTGAATCCAGGTTTCATGCTGTTATCTCCTTGTTTGTTGACAGCAAGGCCACGATAACGGCGGGCAGAGCGCGAGGCAAAAGGCAGATTGCAGAAATGGAAAAGGCCGCGAAAGCGGCCTTTAGGTGTTGCACTAACGTGCAGAAAATGTGCGAGGCGTCTCGTTATTGTTGCGGATCCGCCATGTCGCCATATTTGATTTTGGCCTCTTTACGCAGGTTCTGCATCAGGGCATCAAATGCAATGGAGGCATTGTTCTGCGCCAGACCTTTGGTCATCGCTTTTTTCTGCTCTTCCGGCATGGTGCCGCTGCGGACTTCATCCAGCGCCAGCAGAACGACATTGCCCTGCTCATTGTCTGCCACACCGTAGCTCGGTTTATCCTTCGCCGGGAGCGGCAGGTTAAACGCAGCCTGGCTCACCTGATCGCCAGCGTTACGGCTCAGCGTTTTCGCCTCACCAAAGCTCAGGCCTGCGGCTTTCAGGGCTTCGTCGCCTTTACCGCTCTTCAGGGTGGTAAGCAGTTTCTGCGCGTCCTGGTTGGCCTGCTGACGAGCTTTATTCAGCTTCAGGGTATCGACAACCTGCGTGCGGACTTCATCCAGCGGTTTTGCGGCTTCCGCTTTATGGTCGGTGATGCGCAGTACGAAAGCACGATCGCCTTCCACGGTGATGATGTCTGAGTTGTTACCCGGCGCACCGTTTGCCCCCACCAGTGAACCGCCGAAGATGGCATCAGCAACCGGTTTGAAGTTCAGCTCTTCCGGGAGCTGATTCTGACTGAACCAGCCGGTCTGCACCGCTTTCACGCCCGCAACCTGCTCGGCGGCCTGCAAGGAAGTGTTGTCGTTGGTGGCCGCTTCGCTGACCTTCTGCTGCAGCGCGAAGTAGGCATCCAGCGCCTTGTTCTGCTTCACTTTCGCAATGATGGCATCACGCACCTCGGCCAGCGGTTTCACCTGTGCCGGCTGGGTATCATCCAGACGCGCCACCAGGAAGCCCACCGATGAGGTGATGACGTCAGACAGCTGGCCTTTTTCGGTCAGCTTCGCGTTTTTCAGCTCGTCCGGGGTAGTAGACTCTTCCAGCCACCCCATATCGCCGCCGTTACGGGCGGAGATGATATCGGTAGATTTGGCTTTCGCCAGCGCGGCAAAGTCTTCCCCTTTCTTCAGCGCATCCAGCACCTGCTTCGCCTGATCTTCCGTTTTGGTCTGGATCACGCTGTAGCGATGACGGGCCGGCGTTGTGAATTCAGCCTGATGCTCATCGTAATAAGCCTGAATCTCGGCATCGCTAACCTGCTGTGCCATCGTGGCGGCATCCAGCTTGATGTAGCTTACGCGATACTGTTCCGGCGTCAGGTACTCGTTCTTGTGGGCGTTGTACCAGGCGTTAATCTCGGCATCGCTAATCTGCAGTTTCGCAGCAAGGGCCTTCACGTCAATTGCGGCCTGACGCACCACGCGCTGCTGGGATACCAGGGCGGCGATCTCGTCAGCTTCGCCTTTCAGCGTAAAGTCGGTGCCCAGTACGGCATTCACCACCTGCTGATTCAGCAGCTGATTGCGCAGGCTCTGTGCGTAGGAGTCAGGCGTCAGCTGGTTGGCAGCTAACAGGGAGGTAAAGCGCTGGTTATCGAACTTCCCGTCGGTTTGGAACATCGGGGTGTTAAAGATGGCCTGTTTGATCTGCGCATCGCTGATGCCCAGCCCCAGCGATTTGGCGTACTGGTCAAGCAGCGCCTGATCGATCATCTGGTTCAACACTTCCTGACGCTTACGCTTCATGAAGTTTTCATCCGCCGCCAGCACCGAGAACTGCTCGCCCAGTTCATTCTGCAAACGGGTACGCTCGCGCATGACCTCGCCTTCGAACTGCGCGCGGTTGATCTCCTGCCCGTTTACTTTTGCGGCGTAGTTACTGTTACCGCCAATCAGGTAGTTACCTACGCCAGTCAGAACGAATGACACGATAATCAAACCCAGAATGATCTTGAGCACGAGGTGGTTAGCCGACGCGCGTAAATTGTCCATCATGGTGTAACAACACTCCGCTGTAGGTGACTGTAATCCCGCGCAAACACCGCCACCCCGAAAGGTGCGAGGCTGCCGCTGCGCGCAAAAAAGCTATTGTGACAAGAAACCGGGCCAATTGTCAGCCCACATCGTGCAGAAAGTCTTATTCAGGGCATAAAAAAAGGCACATCAGAAGATGCGCCCTCGTCAGTAGCTCCTCTCGCACGAGAGAAGTGGTTTAGTTCACCGCGTCTTTCAGCGCTTTACCAGCACGGAAACCGGGGACTTTAGCGGCTGCGATAGTGATCTCTTTACCGGTCTGTGGGTTGCGGCCGGTGCGGGCTGCGCGTTCACGAACAGCAAAAGTACCAAAACCAACCAGGGCTACATCGTCTCCTGCTTTCAGAGATTCAGTAACAGAAGCAATCCACGCATCTAACGCACGTCCAGCCGCAGCCTTGGAAATATCAGCACCTGCGGCAATTTTGTCTATCAGTTGAGATTTATTCACTCTTCTCTTCCTCTCTTTATTATATATATCGCGCCTGCATATCCATCACAGCGCGACCGCGGAGCAGTTATAGCAGGCCTCTCATGCCCTTACAACACCAGAAAAAATATTTAATCAGGCCTGGCAGCCCCATAAATTAGCGGCACAAAAAAAAGCTGGCAAGTATGATTTACCCTGCCAGCTTCGTTTTTATTGATGCATTATGCGTCAGGTCACTATTTTGCGGTGACGACCTGAATTCCGGACGGTTCGTTCTGCAGTGCCAGCGCCAGGACTTCTTCGATACGCTTCACCGGATGAATAGTCAGATCGGCGATAACGTTGTCCGGAATTTCTTCCAGATCGCGTTTGTTCTCGTAAGGAATCAGCACGGTTTTGATGCCCCCGCGGTGCGCTGCCAGCAGCTTCTCTTTCAGCCCGCCGATCGGCAGTACCTGGCCACGCAGGGTGATCTCACCGGTCATGGCAACGTCGGCACGTACCGGGTTACCGGTCAGGCAAGAGACCAGCGCAGTGCACATGGCGATACCGGCGCTCGGGCCGTCCTTCGGGGTCGCCCCTTCCGGCACGTGAACGTGAATATCACGCTTCTCGTAGAAATCGCCGTTGATGCCGAGCTTCTCGGCACGCGCACGCACTACGGTAAGCGCCGCCTGGATGGACTCCTGCATAACCTCACCCAGCGAGCCGGTGTAAGAAAGCTTCCCTTTACCCGGTACGCACGCGGTTTCAATGGTCAGCAGATCGCCGCCCACTTCGGTCCACGCCAGCCCCGTTACCTGGCCCACGCGGTTTTCGCTGTCCGCACGGCCGTAGTCGAAGCGCTGCACGCCGAGGTAGTCTTTCAGGTTATCGCCGTTAATCTCAATGTGCTTGCTGGTTTTATCCAGCAGCAGCTGTTTCACCGCTTTACGGCACAGCTTGGAGATTTCACGCTCAAGGCTACGCACGCCCGCTTCACGGGTGTAGTAGCGGATGATGCCGACGATGGCGCTGTCGTCTACCGTCAGTTCGTTCGGCTTCAGCGCGTTGCGTTCAATCTGCTTCGGCAGCAGGTGGCGCTTCGCGATGTTCAGCTTCTCGTCTTCGGTGTAGCCGGACAGACGGATAACTTCCATACGGTCAAGCAGCGGCGCCGGGATGTTCATGGAGTTAGAGGTTGCCACGAACATGACATCGCTCAGGTCGTAATCCACTTCCAGATAGTGATCGTTAAACGCCACGTTCTGTTCCGGATCCAGTACTTCCAGCAGCGCTGAAGCCGGGTCACCGCGCATGTCGGAGGACATCTTGTCGATCTCATCCAGCAGGAACAGCGGATTTTTCACCCCCACTTTCGCCATTTTCTGGATCAGTTTGCCCGGCATCGAACCAATATAGGTACGACGGTGGCCGCGGATTTCCGCTTCATCACGCACGCCGCCGAGCGCCATACGGATGTACTTACGGCCTGTAGCCTTGGCGATGGACTGCCCCAGGGAGGTTTTACCTACCCCCGGCGGCCCGACCAGGCACAGGATCGGCCCTTTAATTTTGTTCACGCGGCTCTGGACGGCGAGATACTCAAGGATGCGGTCTTTCACACGCTCAAGGCCGTAGTGATCGGTATCGAGGATCTCCTGCGCCTGGCGCAGATCTTTCTTCACCTTGCTGCGCGCGTTCCACGGAACCTGCACCATCCACTCGATGTAGCCGCGCACCACGGTCGCTTCCGCAGACATCGGCGACATCATTTTCAGCTTCTGCAGTTCGGCTTCGGCTTTCTCTTTCGCCTCTTTCGGCATTTTCGCCGCGTCGATCTTGCGTTTCAGCGCTTCGTTTTCATCCGGCGCGTCTTCCATCTCGCCCAGCTCTTTCTGAATAGCTTTCATTTGCTCATTCAGGTAGTACTCGCGCTGGCTTTTCTCCATCTGCTTTTTCACGCGGTTGCGAATGCGTTTCTCAACCTGCAGCAGATCGATTTCAGACTCCATCATCGCCATCAGATATTCCAGACGCTCGTTAACGTCGGACATCTCCAGCACCGACTGTTTGTCGGCAAGCTTAAGCGGCATGTGCGCAGCGATGGTGTCTGCCAGACGTGCAGGATCGTCGATGCTATTAAGCGACGTCAGCACTTCCGGCGGAATTTTTTTGTTAAGTTTGATATAGCCTTCAAACTGGCTAATGGCGGTGCGCACCAGCACTTCCTGCTCGCGCTCTTCAATGGCTGGCGAGTCAAGGTATTCGGCTTTAGCGGTGAAGTGTTCGCCGTTGTCTGAAAGCGTCGTGATGCGTGCGCGCTGCAAACCTTCGACCAGCACCTTAACGGTACCGTCCGGCAGTTTCAGCATCTGCAGAATGGATGCCACGGTCCCGACGGTGAAAAGGTCATTCACGCCTGGCTCATCCGTTGACGCCTCTTTCTGGGCGACCAGCATGATTTTTTTATCATTATCCATAGCCGCTTCGAGGCAACGGATTGATTTTTCCCGTCCCACAAACAAGGGGATGACCATGTGCGGATAAACCACCACATCGCGCAACGGCAATACGGGGATTTCAATGCGTTCAGAACGCTCAGGATTCATAGAGCTCTCTCTTAGTTTAGTGTCCGCCAGGTTATGGAGCGCACATGACATCGTTCATGACGCCGCTAACAAGTAAATCAGTATATGGGGATGTATCGCGTGGATTCAACGGCAGGAACGAAGGAAAAATAAATGGGGAGCTAAACTCCCCATTTTTTTATTAACTGACTGTATGGACTGGTTAATTATTCGCCGGATGCCTGCTGTGCTTCCGGTTTCCCGTAAATCAGCATTGGCTTGGACTGGCCGGCAATAACTGCGTCGTCAATTACCACTTTTTCCACTTCATCCATGGACGGCAGATCGTACATCGTATCAAGCAGTGCGCCCTCTACGATGGAGCGCAGGCCACGCGCACCGGTTTTGCGCGCCATCGCTTTTTTGGCGATCGCGTTCAGCGCTTCGTCGCGGAACTCAAGTTCCACGCCTTCCAGATTGAACAGCGCCTGATACTGTTTGGTCAGGGCGTTTTTCGGCTCTTTCAGGATCTGAATCAGCGCTTCTTCGCTCAGTTCGTTCAGCGTGGCAACCACCGGCAGACGACCGATAAACTCCGGGATAAGACCAAACTTGATCAGATCTTCCGGCTCTACCTGGGCCAGCAGTTCACCTTCGTTCGCTTTCTGGGACTGGGCTTTTACCGTCGCACCAAAGCCGATACCTGAACCGGTTTCAACGCGGTTAGCGATGACTTTATCCAGACCGGCAAAGGCGCCGCCGCAGATAAAGAGGATCTTAGAGGTATCAACCTGCAGGAATTCCTGCTGCGGATGCTTACGGCCACCCTGCGGCGGTACGGCTGCCACGGTGCCTTCGATAAGCTTCAGCAGCGCCTGCTGTACGCCTTCACCGGATACATCGCGCGTAATTGACGGGTTGTCAGATTTACGGGAGATTTTGTCGATCTCATCGATGTATACAATGCCGCGCTGCGCTTTTTGCACGTCGTAATCGCACTTCTGCAGCAGTTTCTGAATAATGTTTTCAACGTCTTCACCCACGTAACCGGCTTCGGTCAGCGTGGTGGCGTCAGCCATGGTGAAGGGAACGTCCAGCAGGCGGGCCAGGGTTTCGGCCAGCAGGGTTTTACCGCTACCGGTCGGGCCGATAAGCAGAATGTTACTTTTACCCAGCTCAACGCCGTTGGAGCTGTCGCCATTGCGCAGACGTTTGTAGTGGTTATATACCGCGACCGCGAGGACTTTTTTCGCTTGCTCCTGCCCGATAACATAGTCATCCAGATGAGCACGGATTTCATGCGGTGTAGGCAGCGCACTGCGTTCACGATGCGGCGCTACTTCTTTAATCTCTTCGCGAATGATGTCGTTACACAAATCGACACACTCGTCGCAGATATACACGGATGGACCGGCAATCAGTTTGCGTACTTCATGCTGGCTTTTGCCGCAAAAAGAGCAGTACAACAGTTTGCCCGAACCATCTTTGCGTTTATCTGTCATGAGTCAAAACCTCTTTTCTGTTCTTTGTGCCGCACACAACGACGCAATGCTATTCACAGGCGCAAGCTGTATTCACCGTAATGAGGCGCCAGCGTTACTATAGTATAGCGGCCTCACACGGCCTGCCCATCAGCTACGATGGGTTAAAATTGAATCAACCAGCCCGTACTCTACCGCTTCCGATGCCGACAGGAAACGGTCGCGCTCGGTATCACGTTCAATCTGCTCAAGAGATTGACCCGTGTGATGCGCCATAAGTTCATTCATGCGGCCTTTCACTTTCAGGATTTCACGCGCGTGGATTTCGATATCCGTTGCCTGACCCTGATAACCGCCCAGCGGCTGGTGGATCATCACGCGAGAGTTCGGCAGGCAGAAACGTTTGCCTTTCGCGCCAGCGGTCAGCAGGAATGCGCCCATTGACGCGGCCTGACCCATACAAATGGTGCTGACGTCCGGCTTGATAAACTGCATCGTGTCGTAAATTGACATCCCGGCCGTGATCACACCGCCAGGAGAGTTAATGTACAGGTAGATGTCCTTTTCCGGGTTCTCTGCTTCGAGAAACAGCATCTGCGCCACGATCAGGTTTGCCATGTGGTCTTCCACCTGACCGGTCATGAAAATGACGCGCTCCTTGAGCAGGCGGGAGTAGATATCGAATGAACGCTCACCGCGTGAGGTTTGTTCAATCACCATCGGCACCAGGGCCATATGGGGTGCTACATTATCTCGTTCGCCACTGTATGACATTTCCGTCTCCTGGATAAATATTCGTAAGTCGCCTGCTGTACTGATTCTACTTGAGACGACCAGGCATGACTATGCCTGTGGTGCCTCACAACCTTCACGGACGGATTATCAGCCAGAGTATTCGTTGAGTTACCAATGATTAATGGGGTTTATGCTGCCCTATTTCAAGCATAACAACGTTTTCTTGTTACGCTAACATTCCGGCACGCTTTTCGCATCAGAACAAAACGAAATGTGAAAAAAAAAGCCCGTCACCGACGGTGACAGGCTTTATGGCATGACGCGGTGATGAAAAGCGGCTTACGCCTGCTGGTTCATCAGGTCGTTGAAGGAGGTTGGTTTCTCGGTCACTTTCGCTTTCGCGAGAACCGCTTCCACAGCCTGCTCTTCCAGTGCGACGTTGCGCATGTTGTCCATCAGCTCTTTGTTTTTGCTGTAGAACTCGATCACTTCAGCCGGATCTTCGTAGGCAGACGCCATCTCTTCGATGAGGGTCTTAACGCGATCTTCGTCTGCTTTCAGTTCGTGGGTACGAATCACTTCGCCCAGCAGCAGACCAACGATAACGCGGCGTTTTGCCTGCTCTTCGAACAGTTCACGCGGCAGTTCCAGAGCCTGCTTCTCGCTGCCACCGAAACGCTGTGCAGCCTGACGGCGCAGAACGTCGATTTCGCTGTCGATAAGCGCAGACGGGATCTCGATCTCGTTAGCCTGAACCAGACCTTCGATCGCCTGAGTTTTCACACGGTTACGCACCGCGCCTTTCAGTTCACGATCCATGTTCTTACGTACTTCAGTACGCAGGCCCGCGATGGAACCGTCTTCAACGCCGAAACGCTTGATGAAGTCAGCAGTCAGTTCCGGCAGCTCGCGCTCTTCTACTTTCTTCAGCACGATGTCGAACTTCGCCGCTTTACCTTTCAGGTTTTCAGCGTGGTAATCTTCCGGAAAGGTCACGTCGATGGTGAACTCGTCGCCCGCTTTGTGACCTTTGATACCGTCTTCAAAGCCCGGGATCATGCGGCCCTGGCCCATCGCCAGTACGAAGTCAGACGCTTTGCCGCCTTCGAACTCTTCGCCGTCTACAGAGCCAGAGAAGTCGATGGTAACGCGGTCTTCGGCTTCAACAGCGCCGTCTTTGTCTTTCCAGGTTGCCTGCTGCTTACGCAGGGTGTCCAGCATGGTGTCAACGTCTTCGTCGGTCACTTCAACAACCGGTTTTTCAACGACGATGTTTTCCAGGCCTTTCAGCTCAACTTCCGGATACACTTCGAACTCAACCGCGTAGGTGAAGTCTTCACCCAGCTTGTATTCGCCCGGAACGTAGTTCGGTGCGCCGGCCGGATTGATTTTCTCTTTGATGATCGCTTCAACGAAGTTGCGGCTCATCAGGTCGCCCAGCACGTCCTGGCGAACAGAAGCGCCATAACGCTGAGCAACGACATTCATCGGTACTTTACCCTTACGAAAACCGTCAATGCGGACTTTCTTCGCTACGTTGACCAGCTCGCTTTTTACAGCGTTTTCGATGCTGTCAGCAGCGATTGTAATCGTTACACGGCGCCCAAGGCCCTGAGTGGTTTCAACTGAAACTTGCATCTTGTTACCTCAAAAAATCACAGTGCTCGGTCAACTCCGGAAGCGATATCTGCTTCGCAGAACCGGGATGTCCTCTGTATCAGAATCACATTCCCTGTCGTCAGAATCATCCCGAAGACGTTCCGAAAAATAAGACGCAGCATTATAGCGGCATCGCTGTAGTGAGTCGAGAAGCGCAAACACGCCGGTCTGCGGCGTTTTTCACACTTCCCACTGTTTTTTGCCTGAACCGGCCCGGCCGGCATAACCATTCAGACAAAATAAAACGGCCCGCAGGCCGCTGGTGTTCCACTCTCTATACCGCAACATACTGGAAAAGTTCCCATCGTTGCAAATCCACGCGTCAGGCGATGGTGCCTGCGCCACGGCACGGCGGCGAAGGAAACACGGTGTTTTGCAACCCTTCCCACTCTTTAATGGTATAGGTATGCAGCGCCAGTGCATGCACGGTAGAGGCAAGCTCTTCGGCCAGCGCGCTATAAATCAGACGATGACGCGTTAAAAAACGCTCACCGACAAAGCGATCGCTTACCAGCACCACTTTGAAGTGGCTTTCGGATCCTGCTGGTACGTTATGTCGATAGCTCTCATCCACGACTTCGAGATGAACGGGCGCTAACGCCGCCCGGAGTTTGTCTTCGATACGTTCACGAATCATCATGGCTGTTTGCTCCTGTGATAACGCAGAAAGGCGCCCTTTCTTAGTAAAATGGTAGCCGCTTTTACCGGTTATTTTGGTCCGCGACAACAATTATTACCGGGGCATGGCGGTTTAACGACGCGATTGTGAGCGTAATGGCAGCCTGGCCCAATGAGCAGTCATTTATTCTGACGAATAAGCAAAAAACGTCATGCCGCTGCATTTCGCTTCGTTTACCACTTCCCCTGGTCGCATGCGATGTTTATGATGGCGAGAATTTTCTTTTTGATAGCACACGTAATTTCGAGAATACGAACATGTTAAAAAAAATCCTTTTCCCGTTGGTTGCGCTGTTCATGCTGGCCGGTTGCACCACACCGCCGACCACCATTGATGTTTCACCTAAAATCTCCCTGCCCCAGCAGGATCCCAGCCTGATGGGCGTGACCGTTAGCATTAACGGTGCCGATCAGCGTCAGGATCAGGCGCTGGCGAAAGTGACCCGCAATAATCAGCTGGTTACCCTGACTGCCTCCCGCGACCTGCGTTTCCTGCTGCAGGAAGTGCTTGAGAAGCAGATGACCTCCCGCGGCTACATGATTGGGCCGAACGGCGCGGTTAACCTGCAGATCATCGTTAACCAGCTTTATGCTGACGTCTCCCAGGGCAACGTGCGTTACAACATCGCCACCAAAGCGGACATCGCGATCATTGCGACCGCGGCTAACGGTAACAAGCTGAACAAAAACTACCGCGCCAGCTACAGCGTGGAAGGTGCGCTTCAGGCCTCTAACAAGAATATCGCCGATGCCGTTAACAGCGTGCTGACCGACACCATTGCCGATATGGCGCAGGATACCGCGGTTCACGAGTTCATTAAGCAGAACGCGCGTTAATCCTCTCTGTACAGGCCCGGCAGCGTCGGGCCTGTGATGACCATCTGATTATGCCCAGTCTCTCATTACGCTTTTTCCAGCATCCGACATCCGTCATTCTGCTCATCCTGGGCTTTGCCTCCGGTCTGCCGCTGGCGCTGACGTCTGGCACGCTCCAGGCGTGGATGACCGTGGAAAACGTCGACCTCAAAACCATCGGGTTCTTCTCGCTGGTGGGTCAGGCGTACGTGTTCAAATTCCTCTGGTCACCGATGATGGACCGCTACGTCCCGCTGTTTCTCGGCAGGCGCCGCGGCTGGCTGCTGATTACCCAGCTTCTGCTGCTGGTGGCGATTGCGGGCATGGGCTTTCTCGAACCCTCAACCCATTTACGCTGGATGGCGGCGCTGGCGGTCATTATTGCCTTCTGCTCCGCCTCGCAGGATATCGTGTTCGACGCCTGGAAAACCGACGTGCTGCCCGCCGAAGAGCGCGGTGCGGGCGCGGCGATCAGCGTGCTTGGCTATCGCCTGGCGATGCTGGTGTCCGGCGGGCTGGCACTGTGGCTGGCGGATAAATACCTCGGCTGGCAAGGGATGTACTGGCTGATGGCGGCGCTGATGATCCCCTGCATCATCGCCACGCTGATGGCCCCGGAGCCGGCAATCGATGCACCGGTGCCGCGCACGCTGGAGCAGGCCGTCATGGCCCCGCTGCGGGATTTCTTCGGGCGCAACAACGCCTGGCTGATTCTGATGCTGATTGTGCTTTACAAGCTGGGCGATGCGTTTGCCATGTCGCTCACCACCACCTTTTTGATCCGCGGCGTCGGTTTTGATCCGTCTGACGTCGGGATGGTCAACAAGTCACTGGGGCTGTTCGCCACCATTCTCGGGGCGCTGCTCGGCGGGGCGCTGATGCAGCGTCTTTCGCTGTTTCGCGCCCTGTTGCTGTTCGGCCTGCTGCAGGCGGTTTCTAACGCCGGCTACTGGCTGCTGGCGATCAGCGCCAAAAGCATTTACACCATGGCCGCAGCGGTCTTCTTTGAGAACCTGTGCGGCGGAATGGGCACCGCGGCGTTTGTCGCCCTGCTGATGACGCTGTGTAACGTCTCGTTCTCCGCTACCCAGTTTGCGCTGCTCTCCGCCCTGGCGGCGGTGGGCCGCGTCTATGTCGGTCCGGTCGCCGGCTGGTTCGTGGAGGCGCACGGCTGGCCGCTGTTCTACCTCTTCTCGGTGGTAGCCGCCCTTCCCGGCCTGGTGCTGCTGGTCGTGTGCCGTCAGACGCTGGAGTACACCCAGCGCACCGGCGCCTTCCTGCCGCGTCGCCATTTTGCGCGCGCGTATCAGGCGGCAGTTACTCTGCTGGCTGTGGCCGCAGCCTGCGTGGGCGGATGGCTGATACTCCTTGCCGTGAACGCGCTGGGGATAGAGAACGACGTACTTGCGTCGGCGCTGCTGGAGGCCGGTGCCGTTCTGGCGCTGCTGGCGTTTGTTGCTGGTGGCGTGCTTGATGCGCTAGCGCTGCGCCGTGATACGGACCAGTAAGCAGCCATTAACCTTTATTAAACGTTATAATTACACATCGCAATTACATTGACTAAATAGTGAGCGTTTAAAATAAATTGTAGTTGTTGATTTGTGCGCTTAATAAAAGAAAACTCTTAACGATATATCGCACAGGTTATTTTTTCTTTACACGATTCAGCTCACACTGGTTTATTATAACGTTTATTTATTGTTTTTATTTGCTGCCGAGTTGTTAATTATTTGTGCGTTATTCTTCTTATTTATAGCAAATAGTCTTACCACCTCGTAGATAAGAGCATTTCCGTTATAACGCCCATTCCACGCGGCCTGCAGCTTACCTTTGGTTACAAGCGGTAATCGCTGTGACAACTCTGGCAGAACCCGGCAACACCTTCCTGACACAGTGCCAATCATGTTTACAGTAATGTAACCTTCCCGTAAAATGCCCGCACACTTTAAACGCCACCAGATCCCCGTGGAATTGAGGTCGTTAAATGAGACTCAGGAAATACAATAAAAGTTTGGGATGGATGTCATTACTCGCAGGCACTGTTTTACTCAGTGGCTGTGATTCTGCACTTCTTGACCCCAAAGGACAGATCGGTCTGGAACAACGTTCATTGATACTGACAGCACTTGGGCTGATGTTGATTGTCGTGATTCCTGCCATTCTTATGGCTATCGGTTTTGCCTGGAAGTACCGGGCATCGAACAAAGACGCCAAGTACAGCCCTAACTGGTCACACTCCAATAAGGTTGAAGCTGTCGTCTGGACGATTCCGATCCTTATCATCATCTTCCTGGCAGTACTGACATGGAAAACCACGCACTCGCTCGAGCCAAGCCGTCCGCTTGACCACGAAACGAAGCCGGTGACCATCGAAGTTATCGCTATGGACTGGAAATGGTTCTTCATTTATCCAGAGCAGGGTATCGCTACGGTTAATGAAATCGCCTTCCCGGTAAACACCCCAGTGGAATTCAAAATCACCTCTAACTCGGTGATGAACTCCTTCTTTATTCCGCGACTGGGCAGCCAGCTGTACGCAATGGCAGGGATGCAGACCAAACTGCACCTGATTGCGAACGAAGCAGGCACCTACGATGGTATCTCCGCGAACTATAGCGGCGCAGGTTTCTCCGGCATGAAGTTCAAAGCAATTGCTACGCCGGATAACGCAGCCTTCGACGCATGGGTAGCCAAAGCGAAGCAATCGCCAAACGTGATGAACGATATGGCGACTTACGAGAAGCTGGCTGCACCGAGCGAGTACAACAAGGTCGAATACTTCTCCAGTGTTAAACCCGATTTGTTTAAAGACGTTATTAACAAATTCATGGGACACGGGAAAAGCATGGACGTGACTCAGCCTGAAGGGAAGCATGCTTCTCATGAAGGGATGGAAGGCATGGACATGAATCACGCGGAAACCTCTCACTAAGGGGCCGAGGAATAATACGATGTTCGGAAAACTTACACTGGATGCAGTCCCGTACCATGAGCCGATTATCATGGTTACGATTGCAGCGATTCTCGTCGGAGGCCTGGCGTTAGTCGCAGCAATCACTTACTTCGGTAAGTGGTCTTATCTATGGAACGAGTGGTTGACCTCGGTTGACCATAAACGCCTGGGGATTATGTATATCCTCGTCGCTATTGTGATGCTGGTCCGTGGTTTCGCGGATGCCATCATGATGCGTACCCAGCAGCTGCTTGCCTCGGCGGGCGAAGCCGGGTTCTTGCCGCCTCATCACTACGACCAGATCTTTACCGCCCACGGCGTAATCATGATCTTCTTCGTGGCGATGCCGTTTGTTATCGGTCTGATGAACCTCGTGGTTCCGCTTCAGATTGGTGCGCGCGACGTGGCGTTCCCGTTCCTGAACAACCTGAGCTTCTGGTTCACCGTGGTTGGTGTGCTGCTGGTCAACATCTCACTGGGTGTGGGCGAGTTCGCACAGACCGGTTGGGTTGCGTATCCGCCACTCTCCGGCCTTGAGTACAGTCCAGGCGTTGGGGTTGATTACTGGATCTGGAGTATTCAGCTTTCCGGTATCGGTACGACGCTGACGGGGATTAACTTCTTCGTGACCATTCTGCGCATGCGTGCCCCTGGCATGACCATGTTCAAAATGCCGGTCTTTACCTGGGCGTCACTCTGCACCAACGTACTGATTATTGTCTCCTTCCCGATCCTGACGGTTACCGTCGCGTTGCTGACCCTGGACCGCTATCTGGGCACCCATTTCTTTACCAATGATATGGGCGGCAACATGATGATGTACATCAACCTGATCTGGGCCTGGGGCCATCCGGAAGTGTACATCCTGGTTCTGCCGGTGTTCGGTGTCTTCTCTGAAGTTACCGCGACCTTCTCGAAGAAACGTCTGTTTGGCTACACCTCCCTGGTATGGGCAACCATCGCGATTACGGTTCTGTCGTTCGTGGTATGGCTGCACCACTTCTTCACCATGGGTAGCGGTGCCAACGTAAACGCCTTCTTCGGTGTTGCCACCATGATTATCGCCATCCCGACCGGGGTGAAGATCTTCAACTGGCTGTTCACCATGTACCAGGGCCGCATTCAGTTCCACTCCTCCATGCTGTGGACCATCGGCTTCATCATCACCTTCTCCATCGGTGGTATGACCGGGGTACTGCTGGCGGTGCCGGGCGCTGACTTCGTGCTGCACAACAGTCTGTTCCTGATTGCTCACTTCCATAACGTTATTATTGGTGGTGTGGTATTCGGTTGCTTCGCCGGTATGACCTACTGGTGGCCGAAAGCGTTTGGTTACACCATGAACGAAAAATGGGGTAAACGCGCCTTCTGGTTCTGGATCATCGGCTTCTTCGTAACCTTTATGCCGCTGTACGCCATGGGCTTTATGGGTATGACCCGTCGTATCAGCCAGAACATCGATCCGCAGTTCCACACGCTGATGATTGTGGCTGAAATCGGTGCGGTACTGATTGCCTGCGGTATCCTGAGCATCGTTATCCAGATCTACGTGAGTGTCCGTGACCGTGACCAGAACCGCGATCTGACCGGTGACCCATGGGGTGGTCGTACGCTGGAGTGGGCAACCTCTTCTCCGCCGGCGTTCTACAACTTCGCCGTGGTTCCGGAAATTCACGAGCGTGATGCTTTCTGGGAAATGA
The DNA here is from genome assembly GCF_000463155.2 of Siccibacter turicensis LMG 23730. Lineage (GTDB taxonomy): Bacteria > Pseudomonadota > Gammaproteobacteria > Enterobacterales > Enterobacteriaceae > Siccibacter > Siccibacter turicensis. The sequence continues at coordinate 1,012,913 of NZ_AWFZ01000028.1, forward strand.
AAGAGAAAGGTGAAGCATACAAGCAGCCGACGCACTATGAAGAAATTCATATGCCGAAAAACAGCGCCGCGGGTATCTACATCGGTGCATTCGCAACGGTCTTCGGTTTTGCCATGATCTGGCACATCTGGTGGCTGGCGATTGCAAGCTTCCTGGGCATTATCATCACCTGGGTTGCCAAGAGCTTCGATGAGGACGTGGATTACTACGTACCGGTTGCTACCGTCGAAAAACTGGAAAACCAGCACTTCGATGAAATCTCCAAAGCAGGGCTGAAAAATGTCAACTGATACTCTGACTCACTCAACTGCCCATGCGCATGACCACGATCATGGGCACCACGATGCAGGCGCCAATAAGGTATTTGGCTTCTGGATCTACCTGATGAGCGACTGCATTCTGTTTGCATGTCTGTTCGCAACCTATGCCGTTCTGGTGAACGGCACTGCAGGTGGCCCGACCGGCAAAGATATCTTCGAACTGCCGTTCGTTGCGGTTGAGACTGCCCTGCTGCTGTTCAGCTCCATCACCTACGGCATGGCAATCATTGCCATGAACAAGAACAACAAGAGCCAGGTTATGTCCTGGCTTGCCCTGACGTTCCTGTTTGGTGCGGGCTTCGTGGCGATGGAAATCTATGAGTTCCATCACCTGATCGTTGAGGGTTACGGCCCGGATCGTAGCGGCTTCCTGTCAGCGTTCTTTGCGCTGGTCGGTACCCACGGTCTGCACGTGACCTCAGGCCTTATCTGGATGGCATTCATGATGTTCCATGTTTACCATCGCGGCCTGACCAGCAATAACCGTGCCCGTCTGATGTGCCTGAGCCTGTTCTGGCACTTCCTCGACGTGGTATGGATCTGCGTATTCTCTGTAGTCTATCTGATGGGGGCGATGTAATGAGTCATGCAACCGATCATAACGGCGCTCATCACGGCAGTGTCAAAACCTACCTGACCGGTTTTATCCTTTCTATCATCCTGACGGCGATCCCGTTCTGGATGGTGATGGATGGCTCCGCATCACACGCCACTATCGTGGGTGTGGTTGTGGTCACCGCGGTGGTACAGATCCTGGTTCACCTGGTTTGCTTCCTGCACATGAACACCTCTTCTGAGGAGCGCTGGAATCTGGTAGCCCTGGTCTTTACGGCGCTGATTATCGCCATTGTGGTAGTAGGCTCCATCTGGATTATGTGGAACCTGAACTACAACATGATGATTCACTAAGAGCGGCGAAAATGTTTAAGCAATACCTGCAAGTGACAAAACCAGGAATTATTTTCGGGAATTTAATTTCTGTCATCGGGGGATTTTTGCTGGCCTCTAAAGGCAGCATTGACTATCCCCTCTTCCTCTACACGCTGGTTGGCGTGTCGCTTGTAGTCGCGTCCGGTTGTGTATTTAACAACTACATCGACCGCGATATTGACTGCAAGATGGAGAGGACAAGGAATCGCGTCCTGGTAAAAGGACTGATCTCTGCGAAAGTATCGCTGGTGTATGCAACCTTGTTGGGTATTGCTGGCTTTATGCTGCTGTGGTTCGGTGCCAATCCGCTGGCCTGCTGGCTGGGGGTGATGGGCTTTGTGGTTTATGTCGGGGTGTACAGCCTCTACATGAAGCGCAAGTCCGTTTACGGCACGCTTATCGGTAGCCTCTCCGGCGCAGCGCCGCCGGTGATTGGCTACTGTGCGGTAACCAACGTGTTTGATAGCGGTGCACTGATTCTGCTGGCGATCTTCAGCCTCTGGCAGATGCCGCACTCCTACGCGATCGCGATTTTCCGCTTTAAGGATTATCAGGCCGCCAACATCCCGGTTCTGCCGGTGGTGAAGGGGATCTCGGTTGCCAAGAACCACATTACGCTCTACATCGTTGCGTTCGCAGTCGCGACCCTGATGCTGACGCTTGGCGGTTACGCCGGGTATAAGTATCTGATCGTCGCTGCTGCGGTCAGCGTGTGGTGGCTCGGTATGGCCCTGCGTGGCTACAAAACCGAAAACGACAAAGTGTGGGCGCGTAAGCTGTTCGTGTTCTCCATTGTCGCCATTACCTCGCTGAGCGTCATGATGTCGGTGGACTTTATGGTGCCGGACTCGCAGAGTCTGCTGACCTACGTCTGGTAATTCAGACGACGTAAAAAGGGTGCTGCGGCACCCTTTTTTAATTTGTGCGCTTAACGCACACCGGTAACAATTTAACACCAGGCAACGATTTACCCTCCCCTTCCCCCGCACTACACTATGTCCGGCTTTTTTTCTGAGGTGGCAATGAACGACAATAAAATGACGCCAGTGGAACTGCGCGCTACATGGGGTTTAGGGACCGTATTTTCCCTGCGCATGCTCGGCATGTTTATGGTGCTGCCCGTTCTCACCACCTACGGTATGGCGTTACAGGGCGCCAGCGAAGCCCTGATTGGCTTTGCTATCGGTATTTATGGTCTGGCGCAGGCGCTGTTTCAGATCCCCTTCGGGCTGGTCTCTGACCGCATCGGCCGCAAGCCGCTTATCGTCGGCGGACTGGCGATATTTGTCTTAGGCAGCGTAATCGCCGCCGTCAGCGACTCTATCTGGGGCATCGTGCTTGGCCGCGCGCTGCAGGGCTCCGGCGCTATCTCCGCCGCGGTTATGGCGCTGCTTTCCGATCTTACCCGTGAACAGAACCGCACCAAGGCAATGGCCTTTATCGGCGTCAGCTTCGGCATCACCTTTGCCATCGCTATGGTACTCGGGCCCATCATTACTCACGCACTGGGTCTGCACGCCCTGTTCTGGATGATGGCGGTGCTGGCCGGGGCCGGTATTCTGCTCACGCTGTGGGTGGTGCCGGACAGCAAAACCCACGTTCTGAACCGTGAATCCGGCATGGTGAAAGGCTGCTTTAGCAAGGTGATGGCGAACCCGAAACTGCTGAAGCTGAACTTCGGGATCTTCTGTCTGCACATACTGCTGATGTCGACCTTCGTCGCCCTGCCCGGTCAGCTTGCCCAGGCCGGTTTCCCGACCCAGCAGCACTGGAAAATTTACCTCTTCACCATGCTGATTTCGTTCGTTTCGGTGGTGCCGTTCATCATCTATGCCGAAGCAAAACGTCGCATGAAGCGAGTGTTCGTGTTCTGCGTCGCGCTGCTGCTCGTGGCCGAGATCGTCCTCTGGGGCGCCGGTCCGCACTTCTGGGAACTGGTGATCGGCGTTCAGCTGTTCTTTATTGCCTTTAACCTGATGGAAGCCATGCTGCCGTCGCTTATCAGCAAGGAGTCACCGGCCGGTTATAAAGGCACCGCGATGGGGATCTACTCCACCAGTCAGTTTCTTGGCGTGGCGGTGGGCGGTTCGGTATCGGGCTGGATTGACGGCTTCTTCGACCCGCAGACGGTGTTCCTGGTAGGCGCCCTGCTGGCAACGGTCTGGCTGCTGGTGAGCCTGACCATGCAGGAACCGCCTTACGTCAGCAGCCTGCGCGTGGCGCTTCCGGATGACGTTCCGGCCGATGAACGCGTCACCGCGCAGCTTATGCAGCAGGAGGGCGTGCAGGAGGTACTGATGGCACCGGAAGAACGCAGCGTCTACGTGAAGATCGACACCAAAATCACGAACCGGTACAACGTTGAGCAGGCGCTCAGAGCATAAAAAAACAGGGCCGGAAGCGGCCCTGTTTGTTGTTAATCGCGGAAGTTTTTAAACTGGAACGGCTGTCCCAGGTTGCCGCCGCGCACCAGCGCCATCACCGACTGTAAATCGTCACGTGATTTTCCGGTAACGCGGATCTCTTCACCCTGAATCTGGGTCTGCACTTTCAGCTTGCTGTCTTTGATGAGCTTGACGATTTTCTTCGCCACCGAGGCTTCAATCCCCTGTTTCAGCTTCGCCTCAACGCTCCAGTTTTTACCGCTGTGCTCAAACTCTTCCGGCACGTCCAGCGACGCCCCTTCAATGCCGCGCTTGAGCAGCTTGGCGCGCAGGATATCCAGCAGCTGGTTGACCTGGAAATCGGACTCGCTCAGCACTTTGATGGTTTTGTTCTTATCATTCAGTTCAAAAGACGCGGTCACACCGCGAAAATCGAAACGGGTATCGAGTTCGCGCGTCGCGTTGTCCACGGCGTTGCTCACTTCCTGAAGGTCGACTTCAGATACGATATCAAAAGATGGCATGTTTATTTCTCCCTCTCTGGTGGTGCGTTGCATAATACCCGCAAGATTGCATAAAACAACTCGTTCCCGGTATTCGCCACGCTGCGCGACGGGAAAGGCGATAATTAACACCGGATGCGCTGCCTGGTGAGGAGCAAAGATGAAAATTACCGTGCTGGGCTGCGGCGCGCTGGGACAGATCTGGCTCACCGCGCTGCTGCGCCAGGGCCATGAGGTGCAGGGCTGGCTGCGTGTCCCGCAGTCGAGCTGCCGCTTGCAGGTACAGGAAACCGACGGCGAGATAACCGATGTCACCCTGCCCGCCAACGACCCTGGGCACCTGAGACAGAGCGATCTGCTGCTGGTGACCCTCAAAGCCTGGCAGGTTTCGGAGGCGGTGAAAGGTCTCGCCAGACATCTTCCCGCCCACAGCCCGATTCTGCTGATGCACAACGGTATGGGCACGGTTGATGAACTGCGCGGCCTGGCGCAGCCGCTGCTGCTCGGGGTCACCACCCATGCGGCGCGGCGCGAAGGCAACCGGGTGATCCACGTTGCTGCCGGCGTCACGCACATCGGCCCGGTAACCGAGTCCGCGCGGGATTACAATGCGCTGGCCGACACCCTGCAGTGTGCCCTGCCGGACGTGGCCTGGCATGATGATATTCGCGCCGCCGCCTGGAAGAAGCTGGCGGCCAACTGCGTGATCAACCCGCTGACGGCGCTCTATAACTGCCCTAACGGTGCCCTGCGCGACTATCCTGAAGAGGTGGCGCGCCTGTGCGACGAGGTCGCTCGGGTGATGGCGCGGGAAGATCACCACACTACCCCGGCCGATCTGCTGGACGGGGTATGGCAGATTATCGACAGCACCGCGGAGAATATTTCATCCATGCTTCAGGACGTACGCGCCCTGCGGCACACGGAAATTGACTACATCACCGGGTATCTGCTGCGGCGCGCCCGCGCCCACGGCATCCCGATGCCGGAGAACAGCCGGCTCTATGAACAGATTAAGCATAAGGAGAATGAGTATGAGCGCCTCGGCCCTGGTTTGCCTGGCTCCTGGGAGTGAAGAGACCGAAGCGGTCACCACCATCGACCTGCTGGTACGGGCGGGCATCGCCGTGACCACCGCCAGCGTCGCCAGCGACGGCGAATGCATTATCACCTGCTCGCGCGGCGTGAAGCTGATTGCCGATGCGCCGCTGGTGGAGGTGGCAGACGGCGATTTCGACGTTATCGTGCTGCCCGGTGGCCTGAAAGGCGCAGAGTGCTTTCGCGACAGCCCGCTGCTGGTGGAAACCGTGCGCCAGTTTCATCTCTCAGGGCGTATCGTCGCGGCTATCTGCGCGGCGGCGGGCACGGTGCTGGTACCGCACGACCTCTTCCCCATCGCCAACATGACCGGCTTCCCCGGACTGAAAGAGACCATCCCGGACACGCACTGGCAGGATAAGCGTGTGGTCTGGGATGCGCGCGTCAATTTGCTGACCAGCCAGGGGCCGGGCACGGCGATAGACTTTGCGCTAAAGATTATCGATCTGCTGGTTGGGCGCGAAAAAGCGCATGAGGTGGGATCGCAGCTGTTGATGGCCGCCGGCATTTACAGCTACCGGGATTACTGATTGCATCGCCCTCCCGGTGCGGGAGGGCGACAGAGAAGGCTACGGGCGGTAGACCTTGACGTTTTTGAAGCCCTGCTCGTGCAGGTAAAGCGCCTGCAAGCGGCTCATCACGCCGCGTTCACACCACAGCAGCCAGGTTTTGCTCTGGTCCAGATCGCCAAATTTGGTGCTGAGCTTGTAGAACGGCAGAGAAACCACCTCCACACCCTCAACCACCAGCGGCTTGTCGTCCTGCTCGTCGATGGAGCGGATGTCCAGGATGGCATCGTTCGGCCCGAAACCGTTCACGGTTTCCACTTCCACAACTTCCTGTTCGGTCTGCTGGGCGATTTCGCGAATATCCACGTTCACCGCGTTCTGCACGGCCTCGTCAAGAATGGCGAAATCAAAGTTCTGCTCTTCCGCTTCGATCTTCGCTTTCACCGCCTTCACCGTCGGGCTTTTGGAAATCACCCCGCAGTACTCCGGCATGGTGCGGGCGAAGTCTTCGGTGCCAATCTCACGCGCCAGATCGATGATGTGCTCTTTATCGTGGGAGATAAGCGGGCGCAGAATCAAGGTGTCGGAGACGTTATCGATCAGGCGCAGGTTGGTCAGCGTCTGGCTGGAAACCTGGCCGAGCGCCTCGCCGGTCACCAGCGCCTGCACGCCGTAGCGCTCGGCGACTTTCGACGCGGCACGCACCATCATGCGTTTCAGCACCACGCCCATCTGGCCGTCGTCCACTTTTTCGAGGATTTCGCCCACCACTGGCTCGAAGTTGATGGCGACGAAGCGCACGCGGTGGGAGCTGCCGAAGCGGTTCCACAGGTAGTACGCCACCTGACGAACGCCGATTTCATGCGCCGCGCCGCCAAGATTAAAGAAGCAGTAGTGCACGCGGCAGCCGCGACGCATCAGCATATAGCTTGATACACCAGAGTCGAAGCCGCCGGAGATCAGCGACAGCACGTCTTCCTGGGTGCCGATCGGGAAACCGCCGATGCCTTCGCTGCGGCTTTTGATCAGCAGCAGGCGATCGTCTTCGATCTCAAGGTGCACGGTCACGTCCGGGTTCTTGAGCTTCACGCGCGCCGAGTCAATATGCTGATTCAGCCCGCCGCCGATGTAGCGTTCCGCCTCAATGGAGCTAAACTCATGCTTACCGCGGCGTTTCACGCGCACACAGAAGGTTTTACCCTCCAGCTGTTCGTGGTACATCGCATAGGTTTTTTCGTAGATGTCGTGCAGCGAGGTGTAAGGCACATCATCCACGTCGAGAATATGATGAATACCGGGAATGCGGGTCAGCGCATCGCGGATCGCCGGGCCGTCGGCCTCGTTTTTCGCGCGCACGGTAATATGGTCCCAGTGGCGCACCACGGCGATACTTTCTTCGTATGACTTCAGAACGTTACGAATATTCCCGGTCAGGATTTTAATGAAGCGCAATCGCACAGATTGGCTCTTGATTGTGATTTCCGGGAACAATTTAATGATAAACTTCATGGCGGCAATGGTTCGTTGGCAGGCCCGAAGGCGTGTAAAAGAAGTACTGCAAGGCACGCGAGCCCTGCGTCATAAGCGCGCCAGTATATACCCAATTACCGTAAAGTGGCAGAGAAGAGAGACAATCCCGCCCTTTTCGCGACGTGAAGCGCCATCTGCGCGCCCGGTTGCTGCGTAATGCCTGCCCGCTGTTGCTGTCATTTGCTAATCATCCTGACTTCGCTACCATGATGATGTGATGATGAAATTAACCACAGAGCCAGACGCTAACTATGCCGAAAAAAAATGCCCTTCCCACCAGTTTCGAATCCGCGCTTCAGGAGCTTGAGCAGATTGTTACCCGCCTCGAAAGCGGCGATTTACCGCTCGACGATGCGCTGAATGAATTTGAACGCGGCGTACAGCTGGCTCGTCAGGGACAGGTGAAACTGCAACAGGCTGAACAGCGGGTACAGATCCTGCTCTCTGAAAACGATGAGGCGCCGCTTACGCCTTTCACCCCGGACGCCGAATAAATGGATTTCGCTCAGCTTTTACAGGCGCGCACCCAGCGCGCCAACGATGCCCTGCACGCGTTTATCGCTCCGCTGCCGTTTCAGAACACTCCGCTGGTTGAGGCGATGCGCTATGGCGCACTATTGGGCGGCAAACGCCTGCGCCCCTTCCTGGTGTACGCCACCGGTGAGATGTTCGGCATCAAGCAGGAGGCGCTCGACGCACCCGCTGCGGCCATCGAATGCATTCACGCCTACTCGCTGATCCACGACGATTTACCGGCGATGGACGATGACGACTTGCGTCGCGGCCAGCCGACCTGCCACATTAAATTTGGCGAAGCGAGCGCAATTCTTGCCGGCGACGCGCTGCAAACGCTGGCGTTCTCTATACTCAGTGATGCGCCAATGGAAGGCGTCGCGATGCACGACCGGCTGGCGATGGTTTCCGAGCTGGCGAAGGCCAGCGGCGTAGCGGGTATGTGCGGTGGCCAGGCGCTGGATCTCAGCGCCGAAGGGCAGCAGATCACGCTGGATGAACTGGAGCGGATCCACCGTCACAAAACCGGCGCGCTGATCCGCGCCGCGGTGCGTCTTGGGGCGTTAAGCGCCGGGATCCGCGGCCGGGAAGCCTTGCCGGCGCTGGATCGCTATGCAGAAAGCATCGGTCTGGCGTTCCAGGTTCAGGATGACATTCTGGATGTGGTGGGCGATACTGCCACCCTCGGAAAACGCCAGGGTGCTGACCAGGAGCTTGGCAAAAGCACCTACCCGGCGTTGCTGGGCCTTGAGCAAGCTCAGATAAAAGCTCGCGATCTCTACGAAGACGCCCTGAGGGCGCTAGAAGCGCTGGCTGCACAGTCGTTAGATATTACGGTTCTGGAAGCACTGGCGAATTACATTATCCAGCGAGATAAATAAACGTTTGTATTCGCGATGCCGGGTTGCCCCTCCGCAACCCTGTCCCGCGGGTGCAACACCACGATGAGTCTCTTGATGAGTTTTGATATAACCAAATACCCGACCCTGGCGCTGGTTGATTCCGCACAGGATCTGCGCGTGCTGCCGAAAGAGAGCTTACCCCGGCTGTGTGACGAACTGCGTCGTTATCTGCTGGACAGCGTAAGCCGTTCCAGCGGGCACTTTGCCTCCGGGCTGGGCACGGTAGAGCTGACCGTGGCGCTGCACTACGTCTATAACACCCCCTTTGACCAGCTGATCTGGGACGTGGGTCACCAGGCCTACCCGCACAAAATTCTGACCGGACGCCGGGATCGCATCGGCACCATCCGTCAGCAAGGCGGCCTGCATCCGTTCCCGTGGCGGGAAGAGAGCGAGTTCGACGTGCTGAGCGTCGGCCACTCATCTACCTCCATCAGCGCCGGTATCGGCATTGCGGTGGCAGCGGAGAAGGAAGGGAAAGACCGGCGCACCGTGTGCGTGATTGGCGATGGGGCCATCACCGCGGGGATGGCGTTCGAAGCCATGAACCACGCCGGGGATATCAAACCCGATATGCTGGTGGTGCTCAACGACAATGAAATGTCGATCTCTGAGAACGTCGGCGCGCTGAATAACCATCTGGCCCAGCTGCTCTCCGGCAAGCTGTACTCCACCCTGCGGGAAGGCGGCAAAAAGGTCTTCTCCGGTGTGCCGCCGATTAAAGAGCTGCTCAAGCGTACCGAAGAGCATATTAAAGGCATGGTGGTGCCGGGCACGCTGTTCGAAGAGCTGGGCTTTAACTACATCGGCCCGGTTGACGGGCACGACGTGCTGGGCCTGGTGCACACCCTGAAGAACATGCGCGGCCTGAAAGGCCCGCAGTTCCTGCACATCATGACCAAAAAGGGCCGCGGTTACGCCCCGGCGGAAAAAGATCCCATCACCTTCCATGCGGTGCCGAAATTCGATCCACTGGTCGGCGAGCTGCCGAAAAGCAGCGGCGGCCAGCCGAGCTATTCGAAAATCTTCGGCGACTGGCTGTGCGAAACCGCGGCCGTGGACGACAAGCTGATGGCGATCACCCCAGCAATGCGCGAAGGCTCCGGCATGGTGGAGTTCTCCCGCACCTACCCGGGGCAGTATTTCGACGTGGCGATTGCCGAACAGCACGCGGTGACCTTCGCGGCGGGGCTGGCTATCGGCGGCTACAAGCCGGTGGTGGCAATCTACTCCACCTTCCTGCAGCGCGCCTACGATCAGGTGATCCACGATGTGGCTATCCAGAAGCTGCCGGTGCTGTTCGCCATTGACCGTGCCGGCATCGTGGGTGCCGACGGGCAAACCCATCAGGGCGCGTTCGATCTCTCCTTCCTGCGCTGCATCCCCAACATGGTGGTGATGACCCCGAGCAACGAAGACGAGTGCCGTCTGATGCTTTACACCGGCTATCACTACACCGACGGCCCGAGCGCGGTGCGCTATCCGCGCGGTAACGCGCTGGGCGTTCCGCTGTCGCCGTTGCAGAAGCTACCGCTGGGTAAAGGCGTGGTGAAGCGCGAAGGCGAGAAGATTGCCCTGCTCAACTTCGGGACGCTGCTGGCGGAGGCCGATCAGGTTGCCGAGGCGCTGAATGCGACGCTGGTGGATATGCGTTTTGTGAAGCCGCTGGATGAAGCATTGATTCTGGAGATGGCCGCACGTCACGACGCGCTGGTTACCGTGGAAGAGAACGCCATTCAGGGCGGGGCGGGCAGCGGCGTCAACGAGGTGCTGATGGCGCATCGTCGCCCGGTGCCGGTGCTGAACATTGGCCTGCCGGACTTCTTTATTCCGCAGGGCACCCAGGATGAAGCACGCGCGGCCATCGGCCTGAACGCCGCCGGCATGGAAGAAAAAATCCGCGCCTGGCTGGCCTAGCGCATCGCGCCCAATAAAAAACGCCTCCCGATGGGAGGCGTTTTTGTTCAGATGAGGCCGATGGGCCAGTGATGGCCAATCACGTAGAGTATCCCCGCCGAGATCACCCCGGCGATAATATCGTCCACCATAATCCCCATCCCACCGTGCACGTTGCGGTCAAACCAGCGAATCGGCCACGGCTTCCACATATCCAGAATGCGGAAAATGACAAACCCGGCGGCAACCCACTGCCAGTCGGAGGTCGGCACCGCCATCAGGGTGATCCACATCCCGATAAACTCGTCCCACACGATGCTGCCGTGGTCGTGCACGCCCATGTCCCGCGCGGTCTGGTGGCAGAGATAAACCCCAATACTGATGCCCAGCATAATCGCCAGGGAGTAGAGCTGCCACGGCAGCAGGGTCAGCAGATACCAGAACGGAATCGCCGCCAGCGATCCCATGGTGCCCGGAATCCAGGGGCTTAACCCGCTGCCAAAGCCGGTGGCCAGCAGGTGCCACGGATTACGCAGGCTGAGGCGGCCTTTCGCCACGTCTTTATTTTTCATGCGTATCAAAGTGGTCATACCCTTTCCAGTCTGGCGTCACCGCCTCGCCCTGACAGGTGTAGCGCAGCCCTTCCGACGCCACCATCACCTGACCGATGCAGGTAAAGGGCACGCCATGATAGCCAAGCGCCACGTCCAGCGCGCCGCGGTTACGTTCCGGCACGGTAAAGCAGAGCTCGTAATCTTCTCCGCCGCCCAGCGCCCAGCGCAGCGCCTGCTCCGGCTCGACGTTCTCTTTCACCGCGTCGGAATAAGGCAGCGCATCCAGATCGATACGCGCGCCGCAGCCGCTGGCCTTCAGAATATGGCCGAGATCCGACACCAGTCCGTCGGAGAGATCGATGGCGCTGCTGGCAAGATCGCGCAGCGCCTGGCCCTGCAGGACGCGCGGCGTCGGGCGCAGGTGGCGCTGTACCAGATAGTCTGCCTGGGCGGGGTTGCTCACCGTCAGCCGGTTTTGCAGGATCGCCAGCCCGGCGGCGCTGTCGCCCGGCGTACCGGTCACATAGATCCAGTCCCCCGGCTTCGCACCGGAGCGCTTGAGCGCCCGTCCGGCCGGGACAAACCCGTGAATACCCAGCGTCATCGACAGCGGGCCACGGGTCGTGTCGCCGCCAATCAGTTGCATATCGTAGTAGTTAAGCTGTTCAAACAGGCTGTCGCTGAACGCTTCCAGCCAGTCTTCATCGACCTCAGGTAGGGTTAACGCCAGGGTTAACCACGCCGGATCGGCGCCCATCGCCGCCAGATCGCTGACGTTTACCGCAAGGGCTTTGTAACCAAGGTCGCGCGGGGAGATGTCAGGTAGAAAATGGGTGCCGCTCACCAGGGTGTCTGTGCTGATGGCCAGCACCTGCTTCTCCGGGACGGTGAGCAATGCACAATCATCACCGATGCCGGTTTCCACATCGCGCCGCGAGGTTCTGACCCGGTCAAAATAACGGCCTATCAGAGAAAACTCACCGCATGCCATACGTGAAATGCCTCAGCAGGAGGAAAGAAGAAGGCCGGTAAAACCGGCCTGGAGATTATTTTCTGTGGGGGCGGATCTGCGGAGCGGCTTTATCCAGCACGCCGTTGACGAACTTGTGGCTGTCTTCTGCACCAAAGGTCTTGGCCAGCTCGATGCCTTCGTTGATCGCCACTTTATAGGGCACATCGTCACGCTTAGACAGTTCATACAGCGAAATGCGCAGCACCGCTCTCTCGACCTGACCCAGCTCGTCAAGCTGACGAGACAGGTAAGGCGCCATCAGGCCGTCGAGATATGCGCTGTTAGTCGCCACTCCGGACAGCAGTTCGCGGAAGTAGTTAACGTCAACATCGCTGACGTCCTGTTCCGCCAGGAACTGATATTCAACATCGGCGATGTCGTTTTTGGATAACTGCCAGGAGTAGAGTGCCTGGACGGCACACTCGCGGGCACGGCGACGAGCAGCAGGTTTCACGGAATTCCCCTTACAAAAAAATCAGGCCTTGATGGCTCTCAATACATTGATCATTTCAAGCGCGGTCAGTGCGGCTTCCGCACCTTTGTTACCGGCTTTGGTGCCAGCGCGTTCGATGGCTTGTTCGATGCTTTCGGTGGTCAGTACGCCAAACGCAACCGGGATTTCACTCGCCTGCGCGACGCCTGCCAGACCATTGCTGGCCCCACCGGCGACATATTCAAAGTGGGCAGTACCGCCACGGATAACGGTGCCGAGGGCGATAACCGCATCGTATTTGTCGGTTTTCGCCAGCGCCTGCGCAGCCAGCGGCAGCTCATATGCGCCTGGAACCCACACCACGGTAATATTGTCATCGCTGACCTGGCCGATACGCTTAAGCGCATCGATCGCGCCTTCCAGCAGGCTGTCGTTGATGAAGTTGTTAAAACGCGCGATGGTGATGGCGACGCGAGCGTCCGGAGCGGCAACGTTGGCTTCAATAATGTTCATACTTTTCCTTAATGGGGTTCAGGCCCCCACATACAGGGGGGCGGATTTTACCACAAACTTAATGACGCTGCTTACGTTTTACAGCCCGTATTCAGGCATGCGTCAAATGGAGGCACAGGTCAGGGCCAACCTGGCGTACCTCGCTAAATTTCAGCGCTGGCGCAGCGGCCAGCGTCTCAAGACCCGGTAACCGACACAGTCCGCGGGCGTCATCGCCCAGCAGTTTAGGGGCGACATAGACGATAAGCTCATCCACCAGCCCGGCCTGTAACAGTACCCCGGCAAGGGTCGCCCCGGCTTCCACCCAGATACTGTTAATCTGGCGCTTGCCAAGCTGCATCATCATCAGCACCAGGTCCAGATGGCCGTTATGCTCCGGAACAATGAACTGCTCAACGCCGGTGGGCCACGTCTGCTCATCCGCCCGTGGGCGGGCAAGCCAGGTCTCGCCCGGCTGGTTAACAATGCGGTGCGCCGGGGTTACGCGGCTCTGGCTGTCCAGCACGATACGCAGCGGCTGGCGCACCTCTGACTCGGCGTAGCGCTCGCGGGTTGGCTGGTCCAGCTCGCCCCAGCGCACGGTCAGGGCCGGGTCGTCCGCCAGCACCGTGGCACTGCTGGTAAGAATAGCGTGACTTTGCGCGCGCAGGCGCTGCACATCGCGGCGCGCCTGGGGAGAGGTGATCCACTGGCTTTCGCCGCTCGCCATGGCGGTACGCCCATCAAGGGACGCGCCCATCTTGAGCTGAATAAACGGGAAACCGGTGCGCATGCGCTTGAGAAAACCGCGGTTCAGCGCTTCGGCTTCGCTCATCATCAGCCCGTGGCTGACCTCAATACCGGCCTGCTGCAGGCGGTACAGCCCGCGCCCGGCAACCTGCGGGTTCGGATCCTGCATCGCGGCGACCACCCGCGCGACACCCGCTTCAATCAGCGCCTCGCAGCACGGCGGCGTGCGGCCATGATGGCTACAGGGTTCGAGCGTCACGTAAGCCGTGGCGCCACGCGCCTTGTCACCTGCCATGCGCAGGGCATGCACTTCCGCGTGGGGCTCCCCGGCGCGATAGTGAAAACCTTCCCCGACGATCTCGCCGTCGCGCACGATAACGCAGCCCACGCGCGGGTTGGGATGGGTGGTGAAAATTCCCTGCTCAGCCAGGCGCAGCGCCCGGGCCATATAGAATTCATCGCGCATGGTCATCAGTCCTGAAGCCTCGCAATCTCTTCCCCGAACTCGCGGATATCTTCAAAGCTGCGATACACCGAGGCAAAGCGGATATAGGCCACCTTATCGAGCTTCTTCAACTGCTCCATGACCAGATTGCCGATCATCTTGCTGGGAACCTCGCGCTCGCCGGTGGCGCGCAGGTGCGATTTGATGTGGTTGAGCGCCATTTCCACGTCATCGGCGCTCACCGGGCGTTTTTCCAGCGCTTTCAACATGCCGCTGCGCAGCTTGTCTTCGTTAAACGGCTCGCGCACGTCGTTGCTTTTCACCACGCGCGGCATCACCAGTTCCGCAACCTCAAAAGTAGTGAACCGTTCGTTGCAGACCAGGCACTGACGGCGGCGTCGCACCGACGAGCCTTCACCAACCAGACGGGAATCAATCACTTTTGTGTCTACAGCGAAACAGAATGGGCAATGCATAGCGCGTCCTGAAGAATGGATAAACTGAGGTCTAGTGTAACCCGAAGTGGCGGCACGACAAAGACGAAGCGTTTTGAGACAAAGGATCTATTCATCCCGTTTAGCGAGCGTCTACTCTAATAACAGCCTGATAAATGAAGGAATCCAACAATGGCAAAACGCTACATGAAACTCCTGATGGTGGGCAGCCTGCTTTCGCTCACCGCCTGCGCACAGCAAAGCGACGTTCGTCAGATGCACAACGAGGTCAAAACGCTTAATCACGAGATGACAAAGCTGACCGAGCAGACGGTGAAGCTGACCCAGCAAAACGCCCTTAACAAACGCTCCACCTCTGGCGTGTATCTGCTGCCGGGCGCCAAAACCCCGGCGCGCCTCAACAGCCAGATCGGCATGCTCGGCATGTCGTTGCAGGACATCACCGCAGACGCCAACGGGACGCGTGCCACGCTGAAGATCAGCGGCGAATCTAACGAGCCGTTACCGGCGTTTACCGCCACCGTTGAGTGGGGACAGATTCAGGGCACCACGGAGAGCTTCCAGGAAGTGAACGTGCAGAATACCCTGGTCAGCGCGCCGGCCAGCACCCTGGCACCGAGCGACGTCCTGATTCCGCTGAACCTGCCGGGTATTACCCCTGAGATGCTGGGCTTCGTGCGCATTCACGATATCCAGCCCCTCACGCCATAATGAGAACCGGCGGCCCAGCGCCGCCCGTTTCGTTACATTTTTCCCCTTTCTTCCCCGCTTTTGCCACCGGGTCATAACCAGACGATCTCGCCTTTGGGTTGCGTTAAACGACAATCTGAGTAGAATCCCTGCCGTTCAATGTACGCAAACGTGAACGCAATCGATTACGTGCATGAGAAGAATGTGAAACAACACATATTTTTGTGAGCAGGGATTTCTATAATAGTCGCGCGTCAAACAACTGTAGCGGTTGTGGTTGCACTCAGGTTCCTTATTCCCGTCAGGGATTTCTAATCAGTGGCATAAATATGAAAAAAATCGTCTTAGCCGCCGGCGCAGCGCTGGCTCTCTCCGGATCGTTCTCTGCCAGCGCAGCGGAGACTAAAAACAACGAATACGTTTCTGACTGGTGGCACCAGAGCGTCAACGTGGTGGCGAGCGCCGACACCCGTTTCGGGCCGCGTCTGCGCAACGATACCTATCTGGAATATGAAGCGTTCGCCAAAAAAGACTGGTTCGATTTTTATGGCTACATTGATGCGCCGAAATTCTTTGGCGGTGACTCCACCTCAACCGGCATCTGGGATCACGGCTCCCCGCTGTTTATGGAGATCGAACCGCGCTTCTCTATCGACAAGCTGACCGGCACCAGCCTGGCGTTTGGTCCGTTCAAAGAGTGGTACTTCGCGAACAACTACATCTACGACATGGGTCGCAACCAGGCGAATCGCCAGAGCACCTGGTACATGGGTCTGGGTACCGATATCGAAACCGGTCTGCCGATGAGCCTCTCCCTGAACGTGTATGCCAAGTACCAGTGGCAGAACTACGGCGCGTCCAACGAGAACGAGTGGGACGGCTACCGCTTCAAGGTGAAATACTTCGTGCCGATCACCGAGCTGTGGGGCGGCAACCTGAGCTATATCGGCTTTACCAACTTCGACTGGGGTTCCGATCTGGGTGATAGCAACCATCTCGACCTGAATGGCCGTCACGCACGTACCAGCAACTCCATCGCCTCCAGCCACATCCTGTCGCTGAACTACGACCACTGGCACTACTCTGCCGTGGCGCGTTACTTCCATAACGGCGGCCAGTGGAATGATGGTGCGGACCTGAACTTCAACGACGGTAAAGGTGACTTTACTGTTAAATCTAACGGCTTCGGCTGGTACCTGGTGGTTGGCTACA
This sequence comes from Siccibacter turicensis LMG 23730, assembly GCF_000463155.2. Lineage (GTDB taxonomy): Bacteria > Pseudomonadota > Gammaproteobacteria > Enterobacterales > Enterobacteriaceae > Siccibacter > Siccibacter turicensis. The sequence goes on from NZ_AWFZ01000028.1 coordinate 1,029,541, forward strand.
ACTTCTGATAGCAGACGCCAGACAGAGAAAAGCCGGTCAGATGACCGGCTTTTTTATTGCCCGGCAGCGATGCCGCGCGCGCGTTGCCGCTGCACAAAATCATCCAGCGAGCGCCCTGCAACCTCGGTGAAATGCCGCCCGGTGCGCACAACCTCCTGACAGCGATCGAGGCGAAAACTGCGATAGTCGTTGCGGGCCTCACACCAGGCCACCACCACCCACACCTCGCCCCAGAACGTCAGGCCCAGCGGATGAACGTGGCGCACAGACGCCTTCCCCTGCGCATCCTGATAGCACAGTTTCAGCACCTCAAGCGCGCCGATGGCGGCATGGATGGCATCAAAGTGCGCTTTCACCTGCGGATACTTGTTGAAATCCGGCGACAGAATGCGGCTGCGCTCTGCCACCGCACGCCGTTCCGGGGTCAGCACGTTCAACAGCTTCTCTTCGGCGCGGCTTGCTGCCTCTGCCATCGCGGCCCCGCTCCAGGTCTGCACCAGGCGAATCGCGGCCACCATCGCTTCTACCTCCGGCGCGGTCAGCATCAGCGGCGGCAGATGATAGCCCGGCAACAGATGATAGCCCTGCCCCGCCTCGCCCACCACCGGCACCCCGGAAAGCGACAGATCGGTAATGTCGCGGTAGATAGTGCGGGTTGATACCGCCAGCCGCTCAGCAAGCTGCTCGGCGGTTACCTGCTTGCGGCTACGCAGGATCTGCACAATCTGAAAAAGGCGGTCAGCACGTCGGCTCATGGCTGGTCACTCGGGTCCTGGCCCCAGATAAAGAAAGCCGTATCAGAGCACTCAGGCAGGCTGATGTAAACCCACCCGGTTGCCTTCACAGTCGATGATCAGCGCGATGGTACCGATATCGTGCGGCAGCACCACCGGCCCGACGCTGTACGCGCCGCCCATCGCCGCAACGCGCTCCAGGGTCGTGGCAAGGTCCGGCGTCGCGAGGTAGACCACCGCCCCGGCTTGCGAGGGGGTAAACAGCTCACCTTTTACCAGCGCACCGCCGGTAGCCGGTTTGGTATGGGGAAATATCGCCATCTCGATGCCGGCGACGGTTTCGCGGCGTAGCGTCACGCCTAGCGCCTCCTGATAAAACGTCACGGCGCGCTCGAGGTCGTGGACCGGAATTTCAAACCAGTTAATCAGCGTAGTCATTGTCTGTTCCTTCGGTAATGGCGGGAGAAGTCCCGAAGACGCAGTATCCCGCCCCCCTCCTGACAGCATCCTGTCAGGAGCAAAACCGCAGGCAAAAAAAAACCGCAGCCGGTAAGGCTACGGTTTTCGATAACGACGCGGAAATTACGGCAGGATGGATGGCTGATCCGCCCCTTCCTTCTCGACTTTCTGCTGCAGCAGGTGCTCGCGCTTCATACCGAGCTTCAGCGCCAGCGCCGAGGCCACGTAGATAGACGATGCAGTACCGATGGAGACACCGATCAGCATGGTCAGCGAGAAGCCTTGTAGCATCGCACCGCCGAAGAGGTAGAGCATCAGGATAACCACAAGAGTGGTACCGGATGTGATCAACGTCCTCTGCAGCGTCTGGGTCAGCGACACGTTAAAGATTTCATAAGGCGTACCGCGACGGATCTTGCGGAAGTTCTCACGAATACGGTCGGACACCACGATGCTGTCGTTCAGCGAGTAGCCAATGACCGACATCAGCGAGGCAACGATGGTCAGATCCACTTCAATCTGGAACAGCGACAGCACGCCCATGGTGATCACCACGTCGTGCGCCAGCGCGATAACCACCCCGGCCGCCAGACGCCATTCAAAGCGGAAGCCGACGTAAATCAGGATGGAGATCAGCGCCACCAGCAGCGCCATCGCGCCGTTGGTCGCCAGATCGGCACCCACGCTCGGCCCGACAAACTCAATGCGCTTCACGGCGGCGTTCTGGTCAGTCGCCTGGTTAATGACGCTCAGCACTTTGCTGCCCAGCTCCTGGCCGCCGGTGGCGCCCTCGGCAGGCGGCATACGCACCATGATGTCGCGGCTGCTGCCGAAGTTCTGCAGCAGCGGCTCTTCAAAGCCCGCTTTTTCCAGCGACTGACGCATCAGATCCATATCCGCTGGTTTCTCCAGCGAAATTTCGATCACGGTACCGCCGGTGAAGTCGAGCCCCCAGTTGAAGCCGCGCACACCGATAACGATGACAGACACGATCAGCAGGAAAGCGGAGATGCCGAAGGCCCAGTAGTCCCAGCGCATAAAGTCATAGACTTTACGGCCGTGGTTCAATTGTTCAACAGTATATTCCTGTGCCACAACGCACTCCTCAGATAGACAGCTTTTTGACGCGTTTGCCGCCGTACAACAGGTTTACGATGGCACGGGTACCGACGATTGCTGTGAACATTGACGTTGCGACGCCAATACCGGTGGTAATGGCAAACCCTTTGATCGCTCCGGTACCGACGGCATACAGGATGATGACCTTGATAAGCGTGGTGATGTTCGCATCAAAGATGGAACTGAACGCGCCTTTGTATCCTTCGTCGATCGCCTGCTGCACTGAACGTCCGTTACTAAGCTCTTCCTTAATACGTTCGTTTATCAGTACGTTCGCATCCACCGCGACGGCAAGGGTTAACACGATCCCCGCAATACCCGGCATGGTGAGCGTTGCCCCTGGCAGAAGCGACATAATCCCGACAATCATCACCAGGTTCGCGAGCAGCGCGGCCGTCGCGATCAGGCCGAACTTCTTATAGAAGAACAGCATGAAGATGATGGACACCGCCAGGCCTGCAAGACAGGCTTCCAGACCCTGCTGGATGTTCTGTGAACCCAGGGTCGGGCCGATAGTACGCTCTTCCACGATCTGGATCGGCGCAATCAGCGCACCCGCACGCAGCAGCAGTGACAGCTGGCGCGCTTCGTTCGGGTTGTCGATACCGGTGATGCGGAAGCTGTTACCAAGACGCGACTGAATGTTCGCGATGTTGATCACTTCTTCCTGTTTCACCAGCACGGAGCGCCCGTTGGCATCTTTCTTACCGCTGTCCTTATATTCAACAAAGAGCGTGGCCATCGGTTTATTGATGTTGTCTTTGGTGAAGTTAGACATGATGTTACCGCCCGCGCCATCCAGTGAAATGTTCACCTGAGGCTGGTTGTACTCATCCATGCTGGACGTGGAATCGGTGATGTGGTCGCCGGTGAGGATCACGCGTTTGTACAGCACAACCGGCTGACCTTCACGGGTTTTCTTCACTTCGGAGTCGCCAGGCACACGGCCTGAAGCAGCGGCGCTGGCATCAACGTTGGTATTTACCAGACGGAACTCAAGCGTCGCGGTGGCGCCGAGGATCTCTTTGGCGCGTGCGGTGTCCTGAATACCCGGTAGTTCGACCACGATACGGTCGGCGCCCTGGCGCTGTACCAGCGGTTCGGCCACACCAAGCTGGTTCACACGGTTACGCAGAATAGTGATGTTCTGCTGCACCGCGTACTCACGCGCTTCGCTGAGGCGGGCATCGGTCATAACGGCGCGAATACCGGCGCTGCCATCGTTGCTGATAACCAGATCCGGATGGCGGCTGCGCAGCCATGAGGCACCGGCGTCACGCGCATCCGCATCGCGGAAGACGATGCTGACACCGTAGTTATCGATTTTACGCACCGTGGTGTAAGGAATAGACTTCTCACGCAGGTCGCTGCGCAGGGTATCGATATTCTGTTCCTGAAGCTTGCTGAGCGCGGTGTCCATATCCACTTCCATCAGGAAGTGAACGCCGCCACGCAGGTCAAGGCCCAGCTTCATCGGTTCGGCCGCGATCGCGCTCAACCAGCGCGGCGTTGCCGGGGCAAGGTTAAGTGCCACCACGTAGTCGTCGCCGAGCGTGGAGAGCAGCGCTTCACGCGCACGGAGCTGAGTGTCGGTCGAGTCGAAACGCGCAAGAATAGCGCCTTCTTCCAGCGCCAGTGACTTAGCGGTAATTTTTTGTTCTTTTAAGGTGTTCTGGACCTGATTCAGCGTTTGCTCACTGGCGGCGCCACCGCGCGCGCCAGTGATTTGAACAGCCGGATCCTCACCATACAGGTTGGGAAGTGCGTAAAGCAGGCCGACGATTAGCACGACGACCAGCATGATGTACTTCCACAAAGGATAACGGTTTAACACGGCAGTTGCCTTTGATAATGGGAATTACAGCGCCTTCATCGTACCTTTCGGCAGAACGGCAGCGACGAAATCACGTTTGATAACCACTTCAGTGGTATCGTTCAGCGCGATAGCAATGTAACCGTTGTCGGTCACTTTGGTTACGCGTCCAACCAGACCGCCGTTGGTCAGCACTTCATCACCTTTGGCAATGGAGTCCATCAGCTTTTTATGCTCTTTGGTGCGTTTTTGCTGCGGGCGCAGGATCATGAAATAGAAAATCAGACCGAAAACAACCAGCATCAGGATCAGAGACATCGGGCTGCCCTGAGATGGCGCACCAGCTGCTGCTACCGCATCAGAAATGAAAAAGCTCATTAAAATTCCCTCATTATTAAATTAATCAACGTTCAAAGGTGGAACCGGTCTACCCTGGCGTTGGTAAAACTCCGTGACGAAGTGCTCTAATTTACCTTCTTCAATAGCCTTGCGTAAACCAGCCATTAAGCGCTGGTAGAAACGCAGGTTGTGAATGGTATTGAGACGCGCGCCCAGTATTTCGTTGCAACGGTCGAGATGATGCAAGTAGGCGAGCGAATAATTGCGACACGTATAGCAATCGCACTCAGGATCGAGCGGACCGGTATCGCTTTTATACTTCGCGTTGCGGATTTTCACGACGCCCGTGGTGACGAACAGGTGGCCGTTACGCGCGTTGCGGGTCGGCATGACGCAGTCGAACATATCAATACCGCGACGCACCCCTTCAACCAGGTCTTCCGGTTTCCCCACGCCCATCAGGTATCGTGGTTTGTCAGCCGGGATTTGCGGGCAGACATGCTCCAGGATGCGGTGCATATCTTCTTTTGGTTCCCCAACCGCCAGACCGCCGACAGCGTAGCCATCAAAGCCTATCTCTACCAGACCTTTCACGGAGATATCGCGTAAATCTTCGTAAACACTGCCCTGGATAATGCCGAACAGCGCATTTTTATTGCCAAGGGAATCAAAGCGATCGCGGCTGCGCTGCGCCCAGCGCAGCGACATTTCCATGGAGCGTTTTGCATAGTCCCAGTCGGCCGGGTACGGCGTGCACTCGTCGAAAATCATCACGATGTCGGAGCCGAGATCGTACTGAATTTCCATCGATTTTTCCGGATCGAGGAAGATCGGGTCGCCGTTGATCGGATTGCGGAAGTGAACGCCTGCTTCGGTGATCTTACGGATGTCGCCGAGGCTGAACACCTGAAAACCGCCGGAGTCGGTGAGGATCGGGCCTTTCCACTGCATGAAGTCGTGCAGATCGCCGTGCAGCTTCATGATCTCCTGGCCCGGACGCAGCCAGAGGTGGAAGGTGTTGCCGAGGATAATCTGCGCACCGGTGGCTTCAACCTCTTCCGGCGTCATGCCTTTTACGGTGCCGTAGGTACCCACCGGCATAAAGGCCGGGGTTTCAACAACGCCGCGCTCAAACACGAGGCGGCCACGGCGGGCGCGCCCGTCGGTGGTATCTAGTTCAAATTTCACAATATTCTCCACATCAGAGAAACAGTCTGATGATTAAGACACACACGCCGTCGGCCTGATGCCGGCGGCGCAGAATGATTACGCGCCAGGGCGCTCGTTTATCGCTGCCGGATTGTACGTGATAAACATCGCATCACCGTAACTAAAAAAGCGATACTGCGCGTTTACCGCGGCCTGATAGGCGTTCATGGTGTGCTTATAGCCGGCAAATGCTGACACCAGCATGATGAGCGTTGACTCCGGCAGGTGGAAGTTGGTGATCAGCGCGTCAATCACCCGATACTGGTAGCCGGGGTAGATAAAGATTTTGGTGTCGCCAAAGAAGGGTTCGATCAGGTCGTTTTTCGCCGCCTGCGCCGCGCTTTCCAGCGAGCGTACCGAGGTGGTCCCAACCGCGATCACACGGTTGCCGCGCGCCTTGGCACCCAGCACCGCATCCACTACGTCCTGAGGCACTTCCGCATATTCGGCGTGCATGATGTGGTCTTCAATGCTGTCAACGCGCACCGGCTGGAAGGTTCCAGCCCCGACGTGCAGGGTGACGAACGCCATCTCCACGCCCTTCTCGCGCAGCTTCTCCAGCAGCGGCTCGTCAAAGTGCAGCCCGGCGGTGGGCGCCGCGACGGCACCCGGCTTCTGGCTGTAGACGGTCTGATACAGCTCGCGGTCGGCATCTTCATCCGGACGCTCAATATAGGGCGGCAGCGGCATGTGGCCGATATCGTTCAGGATATCGAGAACCGGGCGCGCATCGTTAAACGCGATTTCAAACAGCGCGTCGTGACGGGCCACCATAGTGGCGCTGATGCTCTCGTCATCGCCCAGCAGCAGCTCGGCACCTGGCTTCGGCGCTTTCGAGGCGCGCACGTGTGCCAGAATACGCTTGTCGTCCAGCATGCGCTCCACCAGCACTTCAATCTTGCCGCCGCTGGCTTTGCGACCGAACAGGCGCGCGGGAATCACCCGGGTATTATTAAAGACCAGAAGGTCGCCGGGGTTGAGTTTATCGAGTAGATCCGTGAAAGTGCCATGCTCAAGCTGCCCCGTCGGCCCATCCAACGACAGTAATCGGCAGGCGCTACGCTGCGCCTGCGGGTAATGGGCGATAAGTGAATCGGGTAACTCAAATGCAAAATCTGAAACGCGCATGGCTGGGACTCGTGAGGTAAAAACAGGCGGCCTAGTCTAGTGCTGGTGCGCTTTTGCTGCAACCCTAAGCCTGATTACGGACAGGATTAAACCATGAACTTTCTTGCTCATTTGCATCTTGCCCAGCTGGCGCAAAGCTCGCTGCTCGGCAATTTGCTGGCCGATTTTGTACGCGGCAACCCCGATACGCTGTTTTCGGCGGAGATCGCCGCGGGCATCCATATGCACCGCCGCGTTGATGTCCTGACCGATAACCTGCCGCAGGTCAAACAGGCCAGGGCGTGGTTCCGTCCGCATACCCGCCGCGTGGCGCCGATCACCCTCGACGTGATGTGGGATCATTTCCTGTCGCGCCACTGGGCGCAGCTCTCGCCGTCCCAGCCGCTGACAGACTTTATCGCCCATGCCCAGGCCAGCATCGTGCCGCATCTGCCGGACACGCCGCCGCGCTTCGTGAACCTCAACGACTACCTCTGGTCCGAACGCTGGATGGAGCGCTACGCCGGCATGCCGTTTATTCAGAATGTACTCAACGGCATGGCGACCCGCCGCCCGCGGCTCGATGCGCTGCGCGACTCATGGCATGACCTCGATACCCACTACGGCGCGCTGGAAGCCCTGTTCTGGGAGTTTTATCCGCAGATGATGGACCAGGCGCGCCGCCAGACGCTTTAGCGGCTGCGCCACACCGTGGCCGAGAGGGCCGGCAGCGTCATCTGCTGTTCGGCAATCTCCCCCTCACCTTCCACGCACGCCCACGTCCGTTCAGCGGTGAGCGGCGACCAGGGCAGCGTTACGCGCTGCGCCTCGCCGCGGTTGATTGCCACCAGCACCGCCTCACGCTGCAACAGCCGCACGAACACCACCACATCGCCCTCGGCATACAGCACCTGGCAGCCACCGCGATGCAGCGCCGGGCTGCGCTTGCGCAGGGCCGCCATCCGCTGATAGAGCGCCAATAACGCGCGATCCTGCTGCTCAGCACGCCACGGGAACGGCTTGCGGCAGAACGGATCGTTATTGCCATCCAGCCCCACCTCATCGCCATAGTAGATGCAGGGCACGCCGGGCCAACTGAAGAGCCACACCACCGCCAGCGGCAGCCGGGCCACATCCTTGCCGAGGATAGTTTTAAAACGGGCGGTGTCGTGGCTGTCGAGCTGATTGAACATGCGCAGCTGCTGCTGATGCGACAGCCCGGCGCGGTATTGATCCATCCACGCCACGCAGGTCCGGGCATCGATCTGCTGCGGATCGTAAGAGATATCGGTATTGGCCAGGAAACCCCATAGCGGAATGGTAAACCCGCGATAGTTCATGGCCGCGTCTTCGGCATCGGCCTGCAGCCAGGCGCGGGCGTCACCGAAGTGCTCGCCCAGTACAAACGCCTGCGGATTGACCTCCCGGGCCGCGCGACGCATCTGCGCCACGTGATGCAGGTTGTTCTTCGCCCCGCCCTCTTCGCCAAGCATATGCACCACGTCGAGCCGCCAGCCGTCCATTGACCAGGGCGCTTTCAGCCAGTGGCGCACAATGCTGTCCTCCCCGCCATACACCTCCTCCACCAGCCCGGACGAGCGGTAGTCGAGCTTCGGCAGGCTGGCGTACCCCAGCCAGTCGTGGGCATGCCCCGTGTCGGAGAACAGATACCAGTCGCGCCACGGGGAGTCCGTGTGGTGGCAGGCGCCGCGATCCGACTGACGATGGCGATCGAACCACGGGTGCGAATCCCCGGTGTGGTTGAACACGCCGTCGAGGATCATACGCATGCCGCGTTGCCGGGTATGGTCACGCAGCCGCTGCAGCGCCGCGTCACCGCCAAACTGCGGATCGACGTGGCGGTAGTCCGCGGTGTCGTATTTATGGACGCTCGGCGCGGTAAAGACCGGATTCAGCCACAGCGCGGTAACGCCCAGCTTTTGCAGATAGGGCAGCTTTTCAGTAATGCCATCGAGATCGCCGCCGTAGAAGGTCGAGCCGCCGGCCTCGGCGGTGAGCGGCTCGTCCCAGTCGCGGCGCACGATATCCTGCCCGGCCGCGTGGTGGTGATAGACCGCATCCTGCTCCGGACGGCGCGTGCGGGAACGGGCGAAGCGGTCGGGGAAGATCTGGTAAAACACCTGATCCGCCACCCACTCCGGCCCGGTGTCCGGCAGGTCGATGGCGAACTGTTCGAGACTGGCCGGTGGAAACGCGGCGAGTCCCTGGGGCGTGAACCAGCGTTGCCGCGTCGGCCACAGCAGCTTGAAGCTGTAGCGACGGCGCGACAGGCCGCGGGAGAGGTCTATTCGGCCGCACCAGGCCGTTACGCCCGCCGGCACCCCGCGCCGAACGCGGGTCATGCGCAGCGACGTCTCTTCGTTATCGTATTCGTGGCGCAGCGTTACGCGCTCCGGCAGATCGTCTCCCGCCAGCCAGAGCGTAATCAACACGCTGTCCTGCTGCGGTTTTACAAACGGTGCAACCGGCAGATGCCAGGCATTCAACATAGCGTTTCCCCATCATTAACAATGCGTTCAGCTTGCCATATCACGCGGGCGCGTCCCTCCTCACTGGCGCCAGATCCTGGGGAGGAGAGACGGGGCGGAGCGCGTCGAAAAGCGTAGTGGGGAAACAAAAACCCCGCCAGCGCGGCGGGGTTTCAGGGGTTAGCGTAGTGCAGCGCGCCGCTTATCGTGGCGGCACTTAAACACCCAGCCCACCAGCAGGAGCGCAATCCAGGCGAAGCCCACGTACAGCGAGATGCGGGTTTCCGGGTGATAGCCGATAAGGCCGATAATAAACACCAGGAACAGCAGCCCCACCACCGTGGTGAAGGCCCCGCCGGGGACTTTAAAGGTCAGCGCTTTCACCTCTTCCGGGGGCAGGCGTTTGCGGAACGCAATCTGCGACAGCAGGATCATGATCCACACCCATACCGTGGCGAAGGTCGCCAGCGAGGCGATCACCAGGAAGACGTTCTCCGGCATGATGTAGTTGAGCCAGGCGGCAAACAGCAGCGCTACGGTCATCACCAGCACCGTGACCCACGGAATGCCTTTGCGCGAGGTTCTGGCAAACACTTTCGGGGCGCTGCCCTGCTCCGCCATGCCGTGCAGCATGCGGCCCACACCGAACACATCGCTGTTAATTGCCGACAGCGAGGCGGTCAGCACCACAAAGTTGAGAATGCTGGCGGCAAAGGTTATGCCCAGATGCTGGAAGGTGAGGACAAACGGGCTGCCGTTGGTGCCGACCTGGTTCCACGGATAGATGGACATGATCACAAACAGCGTACCGACGTAGAACACCAGGATGCGCATCGGCACCGAGTTGATGGCGCGCGGAATGGATTTCTGCGGGTCTTTCGCTTCCCCGGCGGTGATACCGATGATCTCAATGCCGCCGTAGGCGAACATCACCATCTGCAACGACATCACCATGCCGAGCCAGCCGTTGCTGAAGAAGCCACCGTTGGTCCACAGGTTGCTGATACCGGTCGGCTGTCCGCCGTTGCCGATACCCCAGATGATGATGCCGATACCGGCGGCGATCATGATGATAATGGTGGCAACTTTGAAGAACGAGAACCAGAACTCCATCTCGCCGAACACCTTGACGCTCATCAGGTTCACCGCGCAGATGATCATCACCACGCTTAGCACCCAAATCCAGTGCGGCACCGTCGGGAACCAGACGCTCATATAGATGCCGAACGCCGTGACGTCGGCGATGGCGACAATCAGGATTTCAAAGCAGTAGGTCCAGCCGGTGATGTACCCCGCCAGCGGGCCGAGGTTCTCCTGGGCATAGCGCGAGAACGAACTGGCCGCCGGGTTATGCACCGACATCTCGCCAAGGGCGCGCATAATGATATAGGCCGCGACGCCGCCGATAATATACGCCAGCAGCACGCTCGGCCCGGCCATTTTGATGGCGTCCGCCGAACCATAAAAAAGCCCGGTGCCGATCGCCGAGCCTAACGCCATAAAGCGGATGTGCCTTGTGCTCAAACCGCGTTTAAGCGAGTTCACCTTTTCCATCTTTTCTTTACCACCCAACACAATAAAAAAACCACGGGGCGACTACCCCGTGGTTAGACATAATACTGCACACGCTTAGTGCGCGTTTGACGTCGCTTGCCTTCCCGCAACGCGGTCCCAGATGATGGACGCGACCAGCACAATCAGAGACGGGATAAGCCACGCCAGATTCTGATCGGCCAGCGGCAGATGCTGCATCCAGCCCGGCAGCGCATCGGACAGCGCCGAGGTTTTGATGCCGTCAATCACGCCGAACACCAGGCTGACGAACATCGCGGGCGCAATCACGCGGGTCGCGCTGTTCCACCACGGACGGGTGAAGCTTAACACAATCAGCACGATACACGGCGGGTAAATGGCGGTCAGCACCGGCACGGAGATCTGAATCAGGTGGCTCAGACCGAGGTTTGACACCAGCATCGAGAAGCCGCCGAGGATAAATACCAGCGCGCGGTAGGAGAGCGGCAGGTACTGGGCGAAGAACTCTGCGCAGGCGCAGGTCAGGCCAACCGCCGTCACCATGCAGGCGATAAAGATCAGCGCCGCCAGCAGGAAGCTGCCCGCGTTACCGAAGGTATGCTGCACGTAAGCATGCAGAATTGCCGCGCCGTTAGCAGACTGATCCACCAGAATGGCGCTGTCTGAACCCAGGCGGAACAGCGCCAGGTAGAGCAGCGTCAGGCCGACGCCGGCAATCAGACCGGCCCACACGGTATAGCGGGTCAGCAGGCGCGCTTCGGTGACGCCGCGCGAGCGGGCGGCGTTAACGATGACGATACCGAACACCAGCGCCCCGAGGGTATCCATGGTGAGATAGCCGTTCACAAACCCGTTCGAGAACGCGGCGTTTTGATAGGTGTCGGTGGCGACGCTGATGTCACCTGCCGGCCACATAATCGCGGCGAGGCTCAGCACTACCAGCGCAATAATTTTCAGCGGTGCCAGGAAGTTACCGACGGTATCCAGCAGCTTGCCCGGATAGAGCGACACGCCAATCACCAGCAGGAAGTAGACGATGCTGTAGATCAGCAGCGGCGCCACGCCGGTGCCGGTCAGCGGCGCGATGCCCACTTCAAAGGAGACGGTCGCGGTACGCGGTGTGGCGAACAGCGGCCCGACGGCGAGGTAGCACACCGTCGCCAGCAGCACGCCCGCCTTTTTACCGATAGGCGTGCTCAGGCTGTCAACACCGCCGCCCACGCGTGCCAGAGCGACAACCGTCAGCACCGGCAGACCAACCGCAGTCAGCAGAAAACCCAATGCGGCAGTCCAGACGTGTTCGCCTGCCTGTAAGCCAACCATTGGAGGGAAAATGATATTGCCTGCGCCAACGAACAGCGCAAAGGTCATAAAGCCCAGGGCAATAATGTCGCGTGATTTTAAGTGATGGGTCATAAAACTCTTACGGCTCGTGGATATGGTGTTGTGGTTAAAAAGATTTTTCACCGGTAACGTGGCGAAAAAGTGGTGTTTACCTTGAAAGACAGCTGGATATGCTTCCCGATTACGCAGGTGGAGAATAGTTTTTCGATTTACCGCGCAATCACAGTCTGACTGGTAACAACAGGGGCGCAATTTAAACGCTTATAACGTTTAAAGGCAAGGTGGGATCGTAAAACCAGACTATTATTCCATTTACAGAAGCAAGGCCAGAGATAAACGCTATTTTCACGACTTTGCTGCGACCAATCATGCGACTAAAAAAGCATCAGCCGGCGAAATCTGTTCATCGGTTTTTCTGATGACAGGCAGCAAAAAGGCCAGAAACCTGGCCTCTGGAAAGATAAGTTGGCGTTTTACGCCTGGGTAACGGCAGAGTTGGCCTGCACGATAAGCCGCTCCGGGAGCATGAAGGAGAAGCAGGCACCCTCACCCGGCGTGCTCTCGATATCAAGCCGCGCATCGTGGTGGTTCACCGCATGCTTCACAATTGCCAGTCCCAGTCCGCTGCCGCCGGTCTGACGCGACCGCGCTTTATCGACCCGGTAGAAACGCTCGGTGAGACGCGGAATATGCTGCTGCGCAATGCCCGGTCCGTTATCCGATACGCTAAACCACGCGCCGTGCGGCACGCGCTTCCAGCATACGGTAATCTCCGTGCCGGTCGGGGTATGGTTGACGGCGTTATAGACCAGGTTCGACATGGCGCTGCGCAGCTGCTCTTCGTTACCGAGCACTACCAGATCCGGTTCAATCTCAAAGTGCAGAACGTGATTGCCGTGGCTGAGGGTTTGCGCCTCGCGCTCCACCACCCGCAGCATCATCGGCACATCGATCTTTTCGTTGAGCACCAGCGCTGGCGACGCTTCGATTTTCGAGAGCGTCAGCAGCTGTCTGACCAGGCTCTCCATGCGGGAGGTCTGCTCGCGCATAGTGTGCAGCGCTTTTGAGCGCAGCGGCTCCTCCAGCTTCTGCTCCTGCATCATCTCCAGATACCCCTGCAACACCGTCAGCGGCGTGCGCAGTTCGTGGCTGACGTTGGCGAAGAAGTTGCGTCGCGCGCCCTCAAGCTGGTGCATCTGGGTCACGTCCCGTGCGGCCATCAGCAGCTGCTGTTCGCTGTAGGGCATAATGCGGAACTCAAGGTGGCGGCCATTGTTAAGCACCAGATTGAGCGGGTGGGAGAAATCCTGTTTGTGGAGGTAGCTGGTAAACTCGGGGTAACGCAGCAGGTTGAGGATATTCTGCCCGTTATCGTCCGGCCAGCGCAGGCCTAACAGCTGCTGCGCCAGCCCGTTGCACCAGAAGATGGTGCCCTCTTCGGTGGTGAGGATCACCGCATCCGGCAGCGACTCGGCGCCGCTGCGAAAGCGTTTAATCAGGCTCCCCAGTTCACGGCGCCGTTTTTTGTTGCGCATCTGCATCTGGTAAAGCCCGTGCAGCAGAGGCTCCCAGCTTCCGCTGCCCGGCGGCGGCGTCATGCTGCGATCGACCCACAGCCACCAGGAAAGGCGGAGTAAATTCCAGAAATGCCAGATGAGCAACCCGGTTACCGCCGCCAGTAAAAACCACGGCAGATAGCCGAATATCGCGCCCAGAACCAGCGCCGGCAGGCAGCACATCGCCAGTTCCAGCACCAGTCTTTTCCATGACAGCCGTTCCAGCACGGTTACACTCCCTTCAGATTGTCAGAAACGCGCAGAGAAGCGATAGCCCGTTCCGCGTACCGTTTGCACCATACGATCGTGGCCGCTGTGCTCCAGCGCCTTACGCAGGCGGCGAATATGCACATCTACCGTGCGATCTTCGACGTACACATTGGTGCCCCAGACGTTATTCAGCAGCTGTTCACGGCTGTAAACACGCTCCGGGTGAGTCATAAAGAAGTGTAACAGCTTGAACTCGGTTGGCCCCATATCGAGCGGGTTATCGCCGGTCATCACGCGATGCGATGACGGGTCGAGGCTCAGCCCCTGCATTTCAATCACCTCTTCCACCGCCATCGGCGAGATGCGGCGCATCACGGCTTTAATGCGCGCCACCAGCTCTTTGGGCGAAAAGGGTTTGGTGATGTAGTCGTCCGCGCCCGTCTCCAGGCCGCGCACCCGATCTTCCTCTTCGCCGCGCGCGGTCAGCATCATCACCGGAATATCGCGGGTCAGGGCTTCACGTTTGAGGTGCTTGATAAACTGCAGACCGGAACCGCCAGGCAGCATCCAGTCGAGCAAAATGAGATCCGGCCAGGGCTCATTCAGATTGTTTATTGCGCTGTCATAATCTTCGGCTTCAACAGGCTGAAAACCGTTTTGTTCGAGCACAAAGCACACCATTTCACGAATAGGAGCTTCGTCTTCTACGACCAGAATGCGTCTCGCCATAATTTGCCCTGTTATATAAGTCACCAATATTAAACGCGGCGCCATTATGCTTCACATTTATGACAGATTTATGAAAAACATGACCATTCTATGACCGCAGAAAGCGGTTGCGCCATCCATCGCGACATCTCACGCTCAGCTTGTTTATAATCGCCCCCACGCATTTTTTCCACGAAGGACCTCGCATGCGCCTGCTTCACACCTCAGACTGGCACCTTGGGCAGAACTTTTACACGAAAAGCCGTGCCGCCGAGCATCAGGCCTTTCTCGACTGGCTGATCGCCGCCGCCCGTCAGCATGAGGTGGACGCCATTATCGTCGCCGGGGATATTTTCGATACCGGCACGCCCCCGAGCTACGCGCGCGAGCTGTATAACCGCTTTGTGGTCAACCTACAGGCCACCGGCTGTCAGCTGATTGTGATGGGCGGCAACCACGACTCGGTTGCCACGCTCAACGAATCCCGCGAGCTGCTGGCCTGCCTCAACACCTGGGTGTTCGCCAGCGCCGGCGTGGTGCCGGAGAACCAGGCGCGCGAGCTGAAACGGCGGGACGGCACCCCGGGGGCCATCCTCTGCCCGGTGCCCTTCCTGCGTCCGCGCGACATTATCAAAAGCCAGGCGGGGCTGTCGGGAAGTGAAAAACAAGCCCAGCTGCTGCACGCCATCACCGACCATTATCAGCAGTGCTATGCCGCGGCCTGCGCCCTGCGCGGCGACCGGGCGCTGCCGATCATCGCCACCGGCCACCTGACCACCGTCGGTGCCAGTAAAAGTGACGCGGTACGCGACATCTACATCGGCACGCTCGAAGCCTTCCCGGCGGAGCGTTTCCCCGCGGCGGATTATATCGCGCTCGGGCACATCCATCGCCCGCAAAAAGTGGTAGCCAGCGGCCATATTCGCTACAGCGGGTCGCCCATCGCCCTGAGCTTTGACGAAACCGGCAGCGAGAAAAGCGTGCTGCTGGTGGAGTTCAGCGACGGCAAACTCCAGCAGGTCACGCCCCTGCCGGTGCCGGTCACCCAGCCGCTGGCGGTGCTGAAAGGCGATCTGGCCGCCATTGAGAGCCAGCTGGAACGCTGGCGCGATGCCCCGGCCGACCCCAAAGTATGGCTGGATATCGAAGTGAGCGGCGACGCGGTGATGTTCGACATGCAGCGTCAGGTGCTGGCGATGACGGAAGATCTGCCGGTAGAGGTGGTGTTGCTGCGCCGCAGCCGCGAGCAGCGCGCCCTGATGCTGTCGGGCCAGCACTACGAAACCCTCAGCGAACTGCGGGTAGAGGAGGTGTTCGATCGCCGTCTGGCGCTGGAGTCGCTGGAGGATGACGAGGCGAAAGCGCTGCATCAGCTGTTTGCCAGAACGCTCAACGGCCTGCACGAAGGGGAAGACGCATGAAAATTCTCAGCCTGCGACTGAAAAATCTCAACTCCCTCAAGGGCGAATGGAAAATCGACTTTACCGCCGAGCCGTTCGCCAGTAACGGCCTGTTTGCCATTACCGGGCCTACCGGGGCGGGCAAAACCACGCTGCTCGACGCCATCTGCCTGGCGCTTTACCACAAGACCCCGCGCCTGAGTAACATCTCCCAGACCCAGAACGACCTGATGACCCGCGACACCGCCGAGTGTCTGGCCGAGGTAGAGTTTGAGGTGAAAGGCGTGGCGTACCGCGCCTTCTGGAGCCAGTACCGGGCGCGCGGCCTGATCGACGGCAACCTGCAGGCGCCGCGCGTCGAACTGGCGCGGGTGGATGACGGCACCATCCTCGCCGATAAGATTAAAGACAAGATCGACATGGTCGCCAGCCTTACCGGGCTGGACTACGACCGCTTTACCCGCTCGATGATGCTCTCCCAGGGGCAGTTCGCCGCGTTTCTCAACGCCGATGCCAAAGAGCGCGCGGAGCTGCTGGAGGAGCTGACCGGCACCGAGATCTACGGCATTCTCTCCGCCAGGGTATTTGAGCGGCACAAAGAGGCGCGCATTGCGCTGGAAAAAATCGAAGCCCAGGCGCAGGGCGTGGTGCTGCTGGACGATGAGCAGCAACAGCAGCTGGCTCAACGTTTGCAGGTACTTACTGACGAAGAGAAGCAGCTGCTGGCCGAACAGCAGACGCTTCAGGCGCAGCAGCAGTGGCTCAGCCAGCGTGGCGGGCTGACGGCGGAACAGCAGCGCGCGCGTCAGGCGCTGACCGAGGCAGAGCAGGCGCTCCGGAACGCCGCCCCTGAACTGGAAACGCTCGCCCGCGCCCTGCCCGCCGAACGGCTGCGCCCCCACTGGCAGCAGCGCCAGGAGCGTCAGCAGGCGCAGCAGCAGATCGCCAGCCAGACAGAAAGTGTAAGTACTCGCTTACAGCAGGCCACCTTGCGCCGTCAGCAGATCCGCCAGTATGCCGCCGCTCAGCTGGCGCAGCTTAACGGCGAAACGCAGCAGGTGCAGAACTGGCTGCGTGAGCACGACCGCTTCCGCCTGTGGAGCGCCGAGCTGGCCGGGTGGCGCGTGGCGTTCACCCAGCAGCAGCGCGATGACAAGCATCTCTCCGACCTGCGTAGCGCCATTCTCGCCAGCCAGCAGCGGCTGGACTCGCTGCCGGACCCGGCCTTGACCCTGACGCGGGAGGAAGTGAGCGCCAATTTACAGCAGTTGACGGCGGCGCGCGCCGGACGCCAGCAACTCGCCCAGCTCCAGCCGCAGTTTGCCGCGCTGGATCAGCGACGCACCGAGCGCGAGCGCGAGCTTGCCGAGCTGGACAAGCAGATTGCCGAGGGCGACAGTGCGCTGGCCGTCAAACGCCAGCAGTACAAGGACAAGCGTCAGCACGAAAGCGATCTGGAAAAGTTGGTGGAGCAGGAGCGCGTGATCCTCAGCCTCGAGCAGGAGCGCGCCCGGCTGCAGCCGGACACGCCCTGCCCGCTGTGCGGCTCTACGCAGCACCCGGCGGTCGCCGCCTATCAGGCGCTCCAGCCCGGCGAGAACACCCAACGGCTGGCCGGCCTGAAGCAAGAGGTCGCGACCCTTGCCGAACAGGGTTTTGCCCTGAAAGGCCAGCTCGACACCCAGCGCCAGCAGCGTACCCGGCTGGCCGCCGCGCTCACCGCCATGCAGGAGGAAGAGCAGGCGCTCTCTTCACGCTGGCATCAGCAGTGCGCCGCGCTCAACGTCTCCCTGACGCCACGGGACGACGTCAACGGCTGGCTGGCGCAGGAGGAGCGGCGCGAAACGCAGCTGCGCCAGCTGGACGAACGCCTGACGCTGGCCGCCCAGCTGCAGGCCGACCAGCAGCGCTACGACCGCCAGCTTGCCGACGTTAACCAGCAGCGCGACGCGCTGCGTACCGCGCTGGAGGCGGTCGGGCTTGACTCTCCGGCAGCGGGCGACGCCCAGGCCTGGCTGGCGGCACGTCAGCAGGAGGCCCGGGCGTGGCAGCAGCATCAGGAGCAGCTCCCGCAGCTTCACGAGCGTACCCGGACGCTTGAAACCCTGCTCGCGGCCATCGACGACGACGGGACCACCCCCCCGCCGCTTCCCGAGCGCGAGCAGGCCGATGCGCTGCGCGACTGGCAGGCGCTGCACAGCGAGTGCCACACCCTCGACGGCCAGCTCCGGCTGCTGCACACGCAGCGTCAGCAGAGCGATCGCGAGGCGGCCCGCGCCGCAGAGCAGTTCGAAACCGCGCTGCGCGACAGCCCGTTCCACGACGAGGCCGACTTCCTCAGCGCGCTGCTGGATGAGGCCCGGCGCGTGGCGCTTGAGCAGCGCAAGCAGCAGCTGGAACGCCAGCAGCAGCAGTGCGGCGTGCTGTTGCAGCAGGCGGAAAGCGCGCTGGCGCAGCATCAGGCGGCGCGGCCTGCCCAGCTGGCAGAGGATGCCGATCTGTCCCTCGTATCCTCCCGGCTGGCAGAGCTGGCCCAGCGGCTGCGCGACACCACCACGCGCCAGGGGGAGATCGCCCAGCAGCAGCGTCAGGATGCGGAGAACCGCGCCCGGCTTGCCGGTCTGCAACAGGAGATTGCCCACGCCCGCCAGGAGCTGGATACCTGGGGTCAGCTCAACCACCTGATTGGCTCGCAGAAGGGCGATAAGTTCCGCAAGTTCGCCCAGGGCCTGACGCTCGATAACCTGGTGTGGCTGGCGAACAACCAGCTGACCCGTCTGCACGGGCGCTATCTGCTTAAGCGTAAGGCCAGCGATGCGCTGGAGCTTGAGGTGGTGGATACCTGGCAGGGTGACGCGGAGCGCGACACGCGCACGCTCTCCGGCGGCGAGAGTTTCCTGGTCAGCCTTGCGCTGGCGCTGGCGCTCTCGGATCTGGTGAGCTACAAAACGCGCATCGACTCGCTGTTCCTGGACGAAGGTTTCGGCACGCTCGATGCCGAAACGCTGGATATTGCCCTGGACGCGCTGGACGCGCTCAACGCCAGCGGGAAAACCATCGGCGTGATAAGCCACGTCGAGGCGATGAAGGAGCGCATCCCGGTGCAGATCAAGGTGCAGAAGCTCAACGGGCTGGGCATCAGCCGCCTGGCGCGGGAGTTTGCGGTGAAGGCGACGTAACGCCAGCGGTCACGCCCTGATAATCGCGATCCCGCGCGCGGCGAACGGCGCGGTCAGGCTCTCCTCCAGGCTGCGCTCCACCACCAGCGTATTGACCAGCGAGACATCGCCGATCACCCAGCGCGAGGCGGTGTTGATCTTCTCCGCCGAGGCCAGCACTACGGTCTCGGCGGCGCGCGACGCGAAGGCCCGTTTGACGCACGACTCCTCATAATCCCCGGTGCTTAACCCCGCCTCGCAGTGGACGCCGGTGACGCCCATGAAGAACAGATCGGCGCGCACGTTGGCGATCCCCTCGATCGCGGCCGCCCCCACCGCCACCAGTGAATGCTTGTACAGCCGCCCGCCGATCGTGATCACTTCGATATGCGGGTGATCCGCCAGCGCCAGCGCAATGCTCGGGCTGTGCGTCACCACCGTCAGCTCAAGGCTGTGGGGCAGACACGCCACCAGCTCGGCGGTGGTGGTGCCGCCATCGATAATCACCACCTGCCCCGGTTCAATCAGCGCCGCCCCGCGCCGGGCGATAGCGCGTTTGGAATCCAGCGCCAGGGTTTTGCGCTCGGCAAAGGGGGCAATCGCCGCGGAGGCTGGCAGCGCGCCGCCGTGCACGCGTTGAAGCAGCCCTTCCGCCGAAAGCTCGCGCAGATCGCGCCGTATGGTGTCCTCGGACACGCCGAACGTTTCGCTCAGCGTCTTCGATACCACCTGCCCGTCGGCGGCCAGCTGCTCCAGGATGCGCTGTTTACGTTGTGACGTCAGCATAAAAACCCCTTGCACGAAATTGCATGATGATGCACAAATATGCACACAATGTGGCTATCCTAAGGCTGAAGGGGGAAGGATGCAATCTGAACATGCAAGAATACGCACCATTAGCAGTGAAGTGCTGTCGGACGACTGGTATCTGCTCAAGAAGTACACCTTTGAACAACAGCGGCGCGACGGGGAGTGGCAGCGGCAGAGTCGCGAAGTGTACGATCGCGGCAACGGCGCAACGATCCTGCTCTACAACCGCGCGCAGCGCACCGTGATCCTGACCCGCCAGTTTCGCTACCCGGTGTTCGTCAACGGGCACAATGGCTTTCTGCTGGAGGCGGCGGCTGGCCTGCTCGACAGTAGCGATCCCGAAACCCGCATTCGCGCCGAAGCGCAGGAGGAGACCGGGTATCAGGTCGCAGAGGTTGAGCACGTGTTTGACGCCTTCATGAGCCCCGGCTCGGTCACCGAAAAGCTGCACTTTTTTGTCGCCGAATATCAGGCCAGCCAGCGAACGACGGACGGCGGCGGCGTGAAGGACGAAGGGGAGGATATCGAAGTGGTGGAGATGCCGTTCCAGGAAGCCATGACCGCCATCCGCGACGGGCGGATTGTCGATGCCAAGACCATCATGCTGCTCCAGCACCTTGCACTGAACCAGTTTGCCGGGGAACGCGAATAACTTTCGTCCGGCAGGCGGATTGTCAGGCCTGGCGCACCAGGCCTGACAGCGTTTACGGGTTAAGCGGCCACAGCCAGGCCGCGCCGCGCACCCCGCTGGAGTCGCCGTGCAGCGCTTTGCGGATCGGGGTATGGCACTCTCCGCCAAATACCCAGTGCGGCAGCAGCTGCGGCACGGTTTTATAGAGCCGATCGACGTTGCTCATGCCGCCACCCAGCACGATCACGTCCGGATCGAGGACGTTAACGATGTGCGCCAGGGATTTGGCAAGGCGCAGCTCGTAGCGGGAGAGCGCCAGCTCCGCCAGCGGATCCTGCTCCTCCGCCAGACGAATAATATCGTTACCCTTGAGCGACTGGCCGCTCAGGCGCTGGTAGTCCGTGGCAAAGCCGGTGCCGGAGATAAAGGTTTCGATACAGCCCTGTTTGCCGCAGTAGCAGGGCACCTCTTCGCGATGGCGCAGCTCGTCCTCGTCCATCCACGGCAGCGGGTTGTGGCCCCACTCGCCGGCATTACCGTTGCCGCCGGTATGCACCCGTCCGCCGATCGCCATTCCTGCGCCGCAGCCGGTACCGATGATCACCCCGAACACGGTTTGCGCGCCGCTGGCGGCACCGTCCACCGCTTCCGAGACCGCAAAACAGTTCGCGTCGTTCGCCAGGCGCACCTCGCGCTGCAGCCGCTGGCTGAGATCCTTATCCAGCGGTTTCCCGTTAAGCCAGGTGGAGTTGGCATTTTTCACCACCCCGCTGAACGGCGAAATCGACCCCGGCATCCCGATGCCGACGCTGCCCGTCTCGCCGGTTTCCGCCTCTGCTAACGCCACCAGCGCGGCGATGTCCTCCACGGTGCGGGCGTAATCGTCCCGGGCCGTGGCGATACGATGACGAAACCGCTGCTGCCCGTCATCGCCCAGCGCGATAACTTCCGTTTTAGTACCGCCTAAATCAATGCCGATGCGCACAGAACTCTCCTCATAATCAAACCGTTAGCTCTGAGAGTAGAGCCCTGCTGCGTTAATCGCAATGAAACCCGTCCGACAATTCGCTATCATGCCCGCTGCATTTAACTGGCAGGCTGGAAACGAACATGCTGTGGTTTAAAAATTTAATGGTTTACCGTTTGAGCCGCGACGTCTCACTGCGCGCGGAAGAGATGGAGAAACAACTGGCGGCGTTTACCTTCACGCCCTGCGGTAGTCAGGATATGGCCAAAACCGGCTGGGTATCGCCGATGGGATCGCACAGCGACGCCCTGACCCACGAATCCAACGGCCAGATTATTATCTGCGCCCGTAAAGAAGAAAAAATGCTGCCGGCCCCGGTCATCAAACAGGCGCTGGAAGCGAAGATTGCCAAACTCGAAGCCGAGCAGGCGCGCAAGCTGAAGAAGACCGAAAAAGATTCGCTGAAAGATGAAGTGCTGCACTCCCTGCTGCCGCGCGCCTTCAGCCGCTTCAGCCAGACCATGATGTGGATCGATACCGTGAACGGGCTGATCATGGTGGACTGCGCCAGCGCCAAAAAAGCGGAAGATACCCTCGCGCTGCTGCGTAAGAGCCTCGGCTCGCTGCCGGTCGTGCCGCTGGCGCTGGAAACCCCGATTGAGCTGACGCTTACCGAATGGGTACGCTCCGGCACCGTGGCGCAGGGCTTCCAGCTGCTGGACGAAGCCGAGCTGAAAGCGATGCTGGAAGGCGGCGGCGTGATCCGCTGCAAGCAGCAGGATCTGGTCAGCGACGAAATCGCCGTGCATATCGAAGCTGGAAAAGTGGTGACGAAGCTGGCCCTCGACTGGCAGCAGCGTATTCAGTTCATGATGTGCGACGATGGCTCCATTAAGCGCCTGAAGTTTGCCGATGAACTGCGCGACCAGAATGAAGACATTGAACGTGAAGATGTGGCGGGTCGTTTTGATGCGGACTTTATCCTGATGACCGGCGAGCTCGCCGCGTTGATTCAGAATATCGTTGAAGGACTGGGCGGCGAAGCGCAACGCTAAGCCGGGTCACTGACTGACGGCGCGGCGCCCTGCCGCACCGTCAGCATCGCCTTACCCTTTAAGGTAACGGCAGAGATAGGACGTCGGCTCTGCGACCTGAAGATGAAATTCGCTGTGCCCCGGCACGTTAAAGCGCTCCCCCGGACCATACACTTTCCACTCCGTTTCGCCAGGCAGCAGCACGTTCAGCGCCCCGCTTACGACCGTCATCTCTTCAGGTTGCGCCGTGGAGAAGTTGTATTCCCCTTCGGCCATCACCCCGACGCTGGCTTTGCCGGTCGTGCTGCTGGTAAAGCCGATCGATTTTACTTTGCCGGAAAAGTACTCATTGCTCTGAAGCATAGACGTGTCCTTATCATCATGGTCGAAAATCCACTATAGGGGGCAGCATCCGCCACTGTCACGCAAATTGTGTTGCGCTGTCATACAAGCAGTTCTGCCGCCAGACGACTCACCAGCACGTTGGTCAGCAGCACCGGGATCTCCAGGTGTTTTTGCAGCAGATCGCGATGGCGCTGATGGAACCCAAGGCAGTCAAGCAGCAGCACTTCCGCCCCCTGCTCAATCAGCGATTGCCCGGCGCGCAGCCACTCGTCTTCGGTGCCATAGAAGGGATTTGCCAGCGCGTAGACCGGCGGCTTCTCAAGCTTCGCCCATTTGCGCTCCTGCAGCTTCAGATGCTCCGGGATCGGCAGGATAATGCCCACCTGCTGTCCGTTAACAATCGAGGCGATAAGCGGAGGAATGATGCGTACCGGTTCAAGCAGAATGGCGTTACGCGCGATCAGATGACTGAAGTTCAGCGTGCTCATCAGCATAATCACGTCGAATCCCTGGTTATCCAGGACTT
Source organism: Siccibacter turicensis LMG 23730 (assembly GCF_000463155.2). Classification (GTDB taxonomy): domain Bacteria; phylum Pseudomonadota; class Gammaproteobacteria; order Enterobacterales; family Enterobacteriaceae; genus Siccibacter; species Siccibacter turicensis. The sequence goes on from NZ_AWFZ01000028.1 coordinate 1,053,032, forward strand.
CAATAGTGGCCTGCAGCGCGCGCTCGATTTTTTGGTGTGATACTTCAGCAAGGGCATCGTCGCTCAGCAGGACGTAAAGCGGATCGTCGCCCGGCGCCATCCCATACTCTGCCATCACCTCTTCACGGCTACGCGAGGCCAACAGGCTGATGTGGGTAATGCGGTCTTCGGAAATATGTTCTGTTAATAACGGCAGAACTTCACTCACGGGAACAACACCGATCGTCACCATCGCCAATGTTGCATTCATTTTTGCTTACCGCCTTCAATTACCGTACCGGCCTGGCACATACCCATAACACAGCGTTCACGTTGGTTTACATGATAACCAAAAAGAATAGCATTGTTGCCAGAAAAGGCGCGTATAAATCAGCGCAGCCCGGAAACCACGTGGTCCTGAGCGGATATCGAAGCGGGAGGTGCGGCGCGCGGTGGGCGCGCCGCTGGAAATCAGAGGGGATCAGGACTTTTCAGGATCTTCGTAGCGCCGTTTGGCGTCGAGCGCTTCCTGCTCGCTCTCATGTTCGCTGATCAGCGAATCGGGTTCCGGGTGATCGGCGCGCAGCTGATACCAGGTTACGGTTTTGTCGGTACCGCCTTTTTCAACGCTGACAATACGCGCTTCACGTGGATACGGGGGTCTTGTTGGCATAGCGCTTCCTTTTCGTTTTTGTAAAGGTCAGGCTATCAGTATAGACAAGATTACCGCTCAGCTTGCCTGCGCAAGATGCAGCGCGGCCAGCGCACGGGTCACGATGGCATCCCGCTCCCCTGCCGCGTCGACAACGTGGTGGGCGGCCGCGCGATAGAGCGTTTCACGTTCGGCCAGCACCTCGGACACTTCGTCAATGATGGTTTTACCGGTCAGCGTCGGACGCTGGCCCGGTTCCGGCACCGCCGCCAGGCGCAAAGCCAGCACGTGCGCCGGCGCGCTGAGATAGATAACCACGCCGTGCTCGCGCATAAACTGGCGATTAGCCTCGCTGAGCACCATGCCACCGCCGGTGGCGATAACGGTCGAGGCGGCGGTCACCGCACGCAGCGCCTCGCTCTCACGGCGACGAAAACCGTCCCAGCCCTCTTTTTCCACGATCTCTGCCACGGTCATACCGGTGTGCGCCGCCAGCCAGTGGTCGGTATCGATACAGGTAAAACCCGTGGCCTGCGCCAGTGCGTCACCCACCGTGGTTTTACCGCAGGCGCGGGGACCGACCAGGAAAATAGGTTGCGTCATCAGGGTAGTGCCCTCAGCCAGTTTTGCGGGGAAAGGTAAATTTGTCAGGGTGATGATTCCAGATAACCAGTACGCCAGAAATTGTACATATAACTTTACAATTATATGCGGGTTGGCTGTTAAACGCCTGTTAACAAGAGCTTCAGCGAAACGTGATGTAAAGGAAAGCTGTCACTCTTGCAACGCGCTAACCTTACTGTAAAGGCCATGCCAGACACAAGTAGCGTGGTGCAAAGCGTAACATTATTTCCACCTTTCGTTACCGACGAAACGTTTACAAGCCGCGAGAATGCACCACAATAAATATCATTCCAGGTGATGACAGAGGTATGAATCATGCAGTCTGAAGAACAGCAACTCATCGACGGACTCTTTAGCCGCCTGAAAGAGGCGCAGAGCCAGAGCGCGCCGCGGGATGTCGCCGCCGAGCAGCATATCGCGCAGCATCTGCAAAGCCAGCCCGCCGCCCCCTACTACATGGCCCAGACCATCCTGATCCAGGAGGCGGCCATCAAAAAACTCAACGCACAGATCCAGGCGTTGCAGGGAGAGATTGCGCAGCTTAAACACGCCGGGCGTGAGCAGAGCAGCGGCGGTTTCCTGGCCGGACTGTTTGGCGGCGGCGCTCGCCCTAACGCCAACCCCATCCCCGGAACCCAGGCGATGCAGGGCGCGACGCCGGGCAGCTATACACCGCCACCGGCCACCGGTGCACCCGGCTATGCGCCACGCGGCGGCGGTGGCTTTATGGCCGGGGCGCTCCAGACCGCGGCCGGGGTCGCGGGCGGTGTGGTGCTGGGCAATATGCTGACCAGCATGTTCAGCCATACCCAGCCGGAAGAGCTGGTGAACATCATCAACGAGCCCGCGCAGCCGGTGGAGAACGCCGCCGTGAACGCCGTGGATGATTACAACGAGGCCGATGACAGCCAGTTCCTCAATCAGGAGGCGGGCCTGCCGCAGGACAACGCCAACGACCTGATGGATACCTCATGGGATGACGGGGTCAACGATGTCGGCGGGGATGACGACAGCTGGACCTAGCCGTTCTGCCGTTTGACCGCCAGCAGCCACTTATCCAGCTCGGCGGCGAACAGCTGGCGGTCGCGCGGCCCGAGGCTATCCGGGCCGCCGGTCTGTACCCCGCTGGCGCGCAGCGTTTCCATAAAATCACGCATCGTCAGGCGCTCGCGAATGGTGGCCGGGGTGTAGCGTTCACCGCGCGGATTCAGCGCTACCGCGCCCTTCTCCAGCACTTCTGCAGCCAGCGGAATGTCGGCGGTGATCACCAGATCCCCCGGCTGGCACTTCTGCACAATCTCATTGTCCGCGACATCAAACCCAGCCGGCACGCGCACCGCCCGTACGAAACGCGACGGCGGCACGCGCAGGTTCTGGTTCGCCACCAGGGTCACCATCATCTGCGCCCGTTCCGCCGCGCGGAATAAAATCTCTTTAATTACGTTCGGACACGCATCTGCGTCCACCCAAATGGCCATTACGACTCCTGACTCTCAACCGGAATGACGGCAATTTTCCCGTTCTTCTCAAGAATGGCAAATTTAATCTGATCCATACGCTCAATTCCCTGCGCGATGCGGGCCGACGAGAGGATGTCATCGCTGGAGATGCCCGCCTTGCGCATCCGCTTGTGCAGCGGCTGGCCGTTCTCCACCAGAATCAGCGGCGAACCGTCGAGCAACAGGTCGAGGCGGGGGAAGTGGGTTTTTAGGAAGCTCAGCAGGATATCCAGCACGATAAGGGTAATGATGGTCAACGCCGCGCCGGTAAAGGAGAAATCGTTGCCCAGCAGCGCCTGCTGGGTTGCCTCGCTGATGATCAGCAGCAGCACGAAATCGAACGCGTTCATCTCAAGCAGCGTGCGCCGCCCGGCAATTTTAAACACGATTAACAGCAGCAGGTACATTCCTGCCGCGCGCATTACGCTATCCATGACAGGCTCCTAAGGCCAGCTCCACTGGCGCAGCGTCACGCCAGGCTTGCCGTCAACGGTAACAGAAGAGGTGAGATAGCCCGCCGCCTGCGGCTGGGCCATGATCCACACCGCGTGCCTGCCGTCAGTGGTCGCAGGCCAGGTGAGGGTCATGCCGTGCAGCGAGGTATGAGAGGTCTGGGGCGGGGGCGAGAGCGTCTGGATATCCACGCTATCCATAAAATCGCCGCTGAAGGTGACGCTTACCGGCCGGTCTGGCTCGCCCTGCACGCGCAGGATGTAGCGCTCGTCGCTCTGGGCGCGGATCATGCGCTGGTACTCAACCGTCAGCGCCCCGCCCGGGCTGGTTTGCGTGGTTTCACTCAGCACGCCATCGGAAAATACCCCCAGCAGGGCGAGGATCACCAGCGCAAACAGCAGGTAGTTGCCCACCGCCTGCATGCGCCACTCCAGCCGCTGGGCGTGCATATTTTCGTTAACCGGATAGTTACGACTGGCAAATTCATCGTCTGTTGATTTATCCATCGCCGCCTCACCTTTTTTGATTAAGCGTAGCCGATGCCTTACCCCTACGCCCGAAAGCACGTTAAGCTAGTGACTGATATGAAAATGCACTGACGAGGGAGTGACGCTGTGGACAAGAAAATTGGTTTTATCGGCTGTGGCAACATGGGCAAAGCGATTCTCGGCGGGCTGATCGCCAGCGGGGAAGTGAAGCCTGGCAATATCTGGGTCTATACCCCCTCCCCCGATAAGGTTGCCGCGCTGCATGACGAATTCGGCATTAACGTCGCCCAGAGCGCCCAGGACGTGGCGCAGATCACCGACATCGTGTTTGGGGCGGTGAAACCCGGCATCATGCTGAAAGTCCTCAGCGAAGTGGCTTCCAGCCTGAATAAAGATTCGCTGCTGGTGTCTATCGCTGCCGGCATTACGCTCGATCAGCTGGCAACGGTGCTCGGGCACGATCGCAAAATCATTCGCACCATGCCCAATACGCCGGCGCTGGTGAACGCAGGCATGACCTCCGTTACCCCGAATGCCCTCGTCACGCCGGAAGAGACGGCAGAGATCCTCAACATCTTCCGCTACTTTGGCGAAGCAGAGATCATCGCCGAGCCGATGATTCATCCGGTGGTGGGCGTGAGCGGTTCCGCCCCGGCCTACGTGTTCATGTTTATTGAAGCAATGGCCGATGCCGCCGTGCTGGGCGGCATGCCGCGCGCCCAGGCCTATAAGTTTGCCGCGCAGGCGGTGATGGGTTCTGCGAAAATGGTGCTGGAAACCGGAAAACATCCGGGCGAGCTTAAAGACATGGTCTGCTCACCGGGCGGCACCACCATCGAAGCGGTAAAAGTGCTGGAGGAGCGCGGCTTCCGCGCCGCCGTCATCGAAGCCATGGAAAAATGCATGGCCAAATCCGAAGCGCTCAGTAAATCCTGATGGGGTGTTGGTGGCCAGGCGGGTGCCATGCCCGCCCGGTGCGGGCCGCGCTATCGTGCGGGACTGTGTGAATGCTTTATGTGCGAGTGAGCCAGACCGCGTCGGCTCACTCTTTTTTCTGCCCGTTAGGCCGATTTTTTCAGGCAGCCGCTCATAAATTTAGTGCGGTCCTGACCCTTGAGGGATTGCTGGGTTGCCTGGTTGCTGCATTCGCGCATCTTTTGCTGCTGCGGCGTTAACCCTTTATCGTCGTCGCTGCTCTTCTTCAGGCAGTTGCTCATAAAGGTTTTACGGGCATCGCCTTTCAGCGAGTCGGCGGTAGCACGCTCGTTACAGCTGACCATCCGTTGCTGCTGCGGGGTGGGCTTTTTGTCTTCAGCGTGAACACCAAACGCGACAACCGTGCCGAACAGGGCGGCGGTTAACAGAGTCATTTTCATAGCATCATCCTTTATTGTGTCTTATGACCCCATAAGTCTGGTGCGTTACGCTAAAAATACCACTGGATCACCTTCACTTTGCCACCCCGGTAACATTTTCGTGCCCCGGTAATAGCGGCGAGAAGGCGGCGATGTGGGACAGAATGCGGGGCCGTTCAGGCCGGAGGGGTATTCAGGAGAGGACGTTCATCACGGCGCGCTGCCCCATTTCTGCTCTCCCTGTACTCCGTCAGGAAATAACGCAGCGCGCCGTCAGGGGGTAAAAATTACGCGTTACAATAATGATAAAGCCTTACCCCGCTTTTAGCTCCGCGGGTGCTTTAATAGCTTCTTTAGGTATTGCTGCAACAGCTCCGCATCCCGCTCGGCCACCGTCTGGGTGGGGCGCGCCTCGGCCATGGCATCCTCAATGCCCTGAATCAGCGCGGTTTGTTCACTCACCTCCATCCGGCGCAGCAGCGCTGTCACCACAATTTCAAGCGCTTCGACCTGTGCGACCAGCTCTTTCGACTCATCTTCTTTCTCCGCCAGTTTCACCAGCAGTTCAGCAATAAGATTTTTCATAATCAGAATTTCCTTAGGAAAGACGCTGCGACGTTAGCACCCAAATCTATAAAAAAAAACACGTACAAAATAATACTTTGGTGTTATTCACGCGAATTGTGCGTGACAACCTAAATTATTGTCAACGAAACGTTTCTCCCGTCGCATTACACGACTTACCCGCTTCGTTTGCGGCGCGAATAGCGATGAATATATACCCAAAGCATTCACCAAACTAATATATATGCTTTATCTAAAGTCACCAGTTCGTTATTCCACGTCGCGCGGTTTTGGCTGGGCTTTTTTAAATGCGCGCCACAGCTGCCAGACGTTAATCAATACCACCGCCGCGGTGGCGATAAATACCCAGCGATAGCCCGCCAGCGCCGATACCGCCGCGCCCATCATCGGCCCGGCGACGTTGCCGAGATACATAAAGGACTGGTTATACCCAAAGATGCGCCCGGTGACCCGATCGCTGGAATATTTCAACAGCAGCGTCTGCACCGCTGGCAGCATCGCCCCGTCGGCAAACCCCAACAGGAAACGCAGCACCGCCAGTTGGACTGGCGAGGTGACAAAGGACATGGCGAAAAACAGCACTACCGCGACGATAAGCGTCGCCAGCAGAATGCGTCCGGTGCCGATGCGGTCGCCAAGCTTGCCCAGCCGGGGCGCAGCCAGCAGCGCCGACACGCCGGGCACCGCGGCGATAAAGCCGCTCAGAAAGGCAATGTTGGTGCTGTCCGGCGCCAGGGACTGAATAAACAGCGCCAGAATCGGGCTTATCGATCCGTTGGAAAGCTGGATCACAAGCGTCGTAACAAACAGGCTTACCACCAGCCACGGATGCGGCAGCGTGGCGAATACTGCCTTGCCGCTCAGACGTTCCGCTTTGCTGGTGGTCGGCCGCGCGCCCTCTTTGATTAAAAACAGCGTCACGGTGAAGCTCACCATCAGCAGCACCGCGGTAAAAATAAACACGGTGCGCAGCCCCAGATAGTCAGCCAGAAAACCGCCCATTAATGGCCCGACGATCACCCCGCTTATCTGCGCGGTTGAGAGGGTGCTCAGCGCCCAGCCGCTGCGTTCGCGCGGCACCTGGGACGCCACCAGCGCCATGGCGTTCGGGATATAGCCGGAGGTCAGCCCCATGACGGCGCGCAGGAAGAACAGCTGCCAGACGTTGGTGGCAAACGCCTGCAGCAGAATGGCAATCGCCATTCCCAGCGAGGCGCGCAGCAGCATCAGCTTGCGCCCTTTCCGGTCGGCCAGGCTGCCCCACATCGGCGAGACGATGGCCGACACCAGGAAGGTGACGCTGAAGGTCAGCCCCGACCACAGCGACAGCGCTTCATGCGAGCTGACGCCAAGCTGCGCCACGTAGAGCGGAAGGAAAGGCAGGATCTGGCTGATGGCAAGGCCGGTGAAAAAACAGCCGAACCAGACGGAGATGAGATTAACCTTCCAGGATTCCATAGGGCATTACTTCAGGCTGAGGGTCCGGCATGGCCCGCCAGACGATAAAACAGGGGTAGCGAGGACTTTATCATACAAAAGCCCGCTACCGGCAGATCCCAAAGCCGCGCATCCCGAGATGGAAGTGGTCAGCGTGGGCGGCATTGTATTCCGGGCCCAGCGAATTGCCGTAAAACGCGCAGCTGTCGCTGAACAGCTGGCGCAGCAGCGTGCCTTTTTGCGCACGGTTATTCCAGTCCCGGGCGACGCTGAGTCGTTCGCCGTTGGCGAGGCGAAAGCCGCTGATATCGAGCGCTTCCGCGGTGGCATGTTCGCTCAGGCGCGCACCGGGGCGATTATAGATATTACGGCAGGCGAAGCTGCCAAGATGGTCGATGCGCGTCAGCGTGCTGCCGGTTATCTCTTTGGCTGCTGGTGCGGCGCGCTGGTGGACGTACATCGCGCTGCTGAGCGCCAGCGGGCAGCTGGCGAGAAACGAGCTGCTGAGCGCGACGTCGCCGAAGCTGCTTACCCGTACCGGCCCGCTGAGGGGGCAGTTGCCGCGCGTGTCCGCGGCCTGACGAAAGGCAATCATATTCTGCGCCTGGGCCTCACGCAGCACCGCCATGCAGGCTTCCGGCTGGCTGGCCAGCGCGCGCATTTTATAGCGGGTCACCAGCGTCGGCGGGTCGGCCGGCGAGAGCGGCGCAAACGGATTGTACTGCGGCGGCAGGTAGTCGTAGAGCCAGTACCCTGCGAGGGCAACGAGCAGTATTCCCATCACCAGACCTCCTGATGTTTTCATTTCCCCTCCCTGCGTTGCGCACTGAACAGACAGTATAGACGGCGTCACCCGGATAACCGATCGCAGCGGCTATGAAGCGCATGAAACCCGGAAATACGCGTGCTATGGTATGGCCTTTCTTACTGTTGGGGATAATCAGGTCATGGCAAAACTGCGGGTAGGCATTGTCTTTGGTGGGAAGTCGGCAGAGCACGAAGTGTCGCTGCAATCAGCGAAAAATATCGTCGACGCCATCGACAAAACAAAGTTTGAGGTGCTGCTGCTTGGCATCGATAAGCAAGGTGAATGGCATCTCAACGATGCCGCTGACTACCTGCTGCATGCCAACGATCCCGCCCATATTGCGCTCAACCGCCCGGAGAACACCGTGGCGCTGGTGCCGGGCATCGCCGACGCGCAGCTGATTGAGTCCCGTCAGGGCAGCGCGCTCCCGCAGGTTGACGTCATTTTCCCTATCGTTCACGGCACGCTGGGGGAAGACGGGTCGATGCAGGGCCTGCTGCGCATGGCAAACCTGCCGTTCGTCGGCTCCGGGGTGCTTGGCTCGGCGGTGAGCATGGATAAGGACGTGGCGAAGCGACTGCTGCGGGATGCCGGCCTGAACGTGGCGCCGTTTGTGACTCTGACCCGCGCCAACCGTGCGCGCTTCACCTTTGCCGACGTCACGGCGCGCCTCGGCCTGCCGCTGTTCGTGAAGCCAGCTAATCAGGGCTCCTCAGTGGGCGTCAGCAAAGTAACCCGCGAAGCGGAGTTCGACGTGGCAATCGCGCTGGCGTTCGAGTTTGACCACAAGGTGCTGATTGAAAAGGGTATCGTCGGACGTGAAATCGAGTGCGCCGTGCTGGGGAACGCCTTCCCCGAGGCCAGCACCTGCGGTGAGATCGTAGTAAACGACACCTTCTACTCCTATGACACCAAGTACATCGATGACAAGGGCGCGCAGGTCGTGGTGCCGGCGGCGATCGACCCGGAGGTGAACGATCGCATCCGCGCGATTGCGGTGGCGGCCTATCAAGCGCTGGAGTGCGCCGGTATGGCGCGCGTGGACGTGTTCCTGACGCCGGACAACGAGGTGATCATCAATGAGATCAACACCCTGCCCGGCTTTACCAACATCAGTATGTACCCGAAACTGTGGCAGGCGAGCGGGCTGGATTACCAGACGCTGATCACCCGCCTGATCGAGCTGGCGCTGGAGCGGCACGAAAGCGACGTCGCGCTGAAAAGCTCCCTCGTCCAGTAAGTTACCGACTGGCCTCGTCCGGATTTTCTTCCGGACGACGGCGTATCACCCGCCCCGCCAGCCACAGGCTCATAACCCAGGCTACCAGACCGACGGCCCAGGTTTGCCAGCCTTTGGCTTCAAAGCCCAGCAACCCCACGACACCATAGATAATAAAGGTCAGGCCGATGGCGACCGCGTAGTAGTGCCAGTCACGGCGAATGTTGTCAGGCAGCTTCATGATTGCTCCAGAGTAAAAAGCGCATCTTCGCATATCCGGTGCGGACTGTCTGCGCGCCAGGTCGCGCGTCCGGAGGTGGGGAAAGTCTTAAATGTTATAGATGGATCAAAAAAGTAACAAAAATGTGAGTGATTACATAAAACTGACATCCAGGAGTAATCCGCAGCGGAAATTACCATCAATCTGATATTGACAATCCTTATGACCTGTCAGACTTAGCCTGTATTGCTGGCGTAACGCCTGCAAAAGTGAGTTCCCCGGGAGGTCATAATGGCTGATTTTACAATATCGTCGAAACCCATCATCGCCGGGAAAAAGCGTGACAAATCAACCACCCTTGGCAATGTTGCCTACGCTGTGTTTGTGCTGTTCTGCTTCTGGGTGGGTTCCCAGCTGCTGAACGCGCTGATGCATGCGCCAGGTGTGTTTGAGCATCTGATGCAGATGCAAGACAACAATCGTCCCCGCATTGAGATGGAGCTCGCGGTCGGTACCGTTTTTGGTCTGATCCCGTTTATTCTCGGCTGCCTGCTGTTTGGCGGCATCGCTGTCTGGCTTAAAATTCGCCGACGCTTCTAGTTTGTGCGGCCCACGCAACGGGCCCGACGCTCGTCCACCCGTTTAGCGAACCACGCCGTGGTGAGCTGACGGGTGATCTTAGGACTCTCCAGCTGGATCCCCGGCAATACTTCTCGCGGTAACGCTTTCCCGGTTTTCTTCTCCGCCAGCGCAAAGGTGCGTTCGTAGAGCGAGGTCTGGTCAAACTCCAGCGTATCGCCTTTACGCAGCGCGCTGTGGATCGCGCTCTCGCTCATATCAAGCTGTGCCGCGAGCTTACGCACCGCCAGCTCGGTTTTGCCCGGCTCGTCGCTGTCGTAGCGAATAAGATCCCCGTCCAGCGCCAGCTTCACGCCGCTCGCTTTGCTGACCGCGTTCTGGAACGCCGCGTTACGACTGGCGTACCAGCCGGCGTTAAAGTCGGCAAAGCGGTAGAGTGAGCGCGAATAGTCGGCCGGATAGTTAAGCAGGTGGTAGATGCCAAACCACATCCCGCCCCGGCGGCTAAACACCTCTTCACGCACGCTGCCCTCACGCTTCCAGGGGTAGCCGTCGGTGTGGGCTTCGGCGAACGCAATGCTGACCTGCATCGGCCCACCGGTGTGAACCGGGTTCAGCGAACCGAACAGGCGCTGCCCAAGCGGCACGCGATTGAGCACATCATCAAAAATGGCGCTGAGCTGTTTTTCGGTGGTGACGCTGTCCAGCCGTTCGCTGTAACTTTTCCCGGTCGAGGAAGGGATTTTGAGCGCGGTGCGCACCAGGAAGGCCGGGATGTGCAGCTGCGCCGCCCGACGGTCAATCTCCTGCCAGGCGATTTTACTCAGCCCCGGCACCACGGGATCGGCGGTATAGCCCGACTCCTGCTCGGTCACCGCCAGCACTGAACAGACGTTCTCCAGCGTCGCCGGCAGCTTCTGGCTCTCAAACGCCGTGGCAATATCCTGCGCCCAGCCGTCACGATCCTTGATGCGTGACGGCATCTTCTGCTTTACCACCTGACGAACATCGACGGTCGGCACATCAGGCGCGGTTGCGCGTTTTTCGCTGCTGCAGCCCGCCAGCATCAGTGAGGCCAGCAGGCTCAGCGACAGCACGCCGCGGCGCGGTAAACCAGACATCGTCACGGCATTATCTCCATGGTGTATACGCCGACGGGCTATGCCACGCTGCCCGACGCGTCCTCCTGAACCGGTTCATCGTTCAGGGTCTGCTCAAAGCTGCGCAGACGTTTATAGATTGACAGCAGCTCGACCAGCGTGGTCCAGGAGCTGATAAGATACTGGAACGCGCCGCGAACCTCGCCGAAGACGTTGTTAATTTGCTGCATCAGGCCGAGGGTTAATGCCCCGGCGACGATGGACGGGAACAGTAAAAACAGCCCGATCACCGCATCCACCTGCAGGTAGAGGATGCGCGCCACGTTAAAGTACATGTAGTGGAAGTAGAGCCGGAAGTAGTTCTTACGCACGTTGGCAAACAGCTCGCGCACGCTTACCGGGTCAGCACGTTCCGGGTCATCCTCACCATAGACCAGTTCTTTACGGTACGCCGCTTCGACGCGCTGATTATTAAACTCCAGCCCCGGCAGCCGGATACCCACCGCCGCCAGCAGCCCGGTTCCCAGCACCGACCAGACGATGGCCGCCCACACCAGGCCATACGGCACGCTACCAATAATCGGCAGCTCTTTGACGTGCGGCGACAGCGCCACCAGCACCGGCAGAAACGCCAGCAGCGTCAGTACCGCGTTAAGCATCCCGACGCCCACGCTCTCAAGGGTGGCGGCAAAACGCATGGTGTCTTCCTGCACACGCTGCGCGGCCCCTTCGATGTGGCGCAGACGCTGCCAGTGCGCCATGTAATATTCGTTCATCGCGGTACGCCAGCGGAACACGTAGTGGCTGATAAAGAAGTAGTTCAGTACCCCGACCACGACGGCGATGAGGGCGATACCGAGGAAGATCATCAGCTCGTGGTAGAACTGCTCGATTTTGACCTTGTGCGGCGCGCTGAGAGCGGCCTGAATCAGGTCGTAGAACGGCGCATACCAGGCGTTAATCGCCACGCCCACTTCTACCTGGAACCAGGTGCCGAAGACGATAAGTGCGGTGCCGAGAATCGACCAGTACTGCCAGCGGTGCGGGCGGTAGATAAACCAGAACAGGGCGAATGCGCCAACGCACACGGCGTAGTAGGCGTAAAACACCAGATAGGCGCCCGACCAGAAGCGCGCGGCGCTAATGGGCACATCGCCGTTGCTACCGGCAAGCCGGGTCAGCCAGTCACCGCCCCCTGCCTGCCAGAACAGGACGGACAGAATTGCCCAGACCAGTGCCGAGATGAAAAACGGTCCTGGCATGGGAAAAAAAGACTTAAACATCACATTTCTCCTGCGATTTCTTATATTTATTGCACTGCTGTGCATCGCTGCTGCTTATAGTACGCGTATCGGATCTGTGATGGATCGCACAGAAACGGCAATCGTGTATCAAAACATGAAATTACGCCTCCGGCAAACGCGCGGCTACTCAGACAGATAACGGCGTCAGGAGTTTCATTCACGACGCACGCGGAGCCCGCCCGCAACCTCCACAGGGCTTTGCCTGGAACGATGAGTCGGTTTTTGCGCTGCGACTACCCTACAGCAAAAAGAAAAAAATGCAGCGGTTATGGTGAGTTACGTTTTTTCTGCGCCGGAATGTCCGGTTAGCCCGTTGCACGCACCGGCGGAGTGGTATAAATAGCCACTATTCCTCTTGTTTACAGTATGGATCCACTCCTTGAAACGTTGTTTGCTCTCATTGTCTCTGCTGGTCACTGCCCTCCTCCCGGTAGCCGGCTATAGCCAGACCTCCCCGGACCCGGTTTTTGCCTCGGATATCGTCGATCGCTACGCCAATCTTATCTATTACGGCAGCAACGCAACCGGCATGGCGATGGTGGCGATCGACGGCAACCAGCGCATTTTCCGCAGCTTCGGTGAAACGCGCCCCGGCAGCAACGTGCGCCCGCAGCTGGATTCGGTGGTGCGTATCGCCTCGCTCAGCAAGCTGATGACCAGCGAAATGCTGGTGAAGCTGCTCGATCAGGGCGTGGTGCAGCTTAACGATCCGCTGAGCAAATATGCCCCGCCCGGCGCGCGCGTACCGACCTATCAGGGGGCGCCGATCACGCTGGTGAATCTCGCCACCCATACCAGCGCCCTGCCGCGCGAACAGCCCGGCGGCGCACCGCACCGTCCGGTTTTCGTCTGGCCGACCCGGGAACAGCGCTGGAACTGGCTCTCCACCGCGACGCTGAAAAGCGCGCCAGGCTCGATGGCCTCCTACTCTAACCTGGCGTTCGATCTGCTGGCCGATGCGCTGTCGCGCGCCGCCGGGAAGCCGTATCCGCAGCTGTTCGAAGAGAAAATCACCCGGCCGCTGGGGATGAAAGACACCACCTTTACGCCGTCGCCGGATCAGTGCAAGCGCCTGATGGTCGCCGAGAAAGGCGCCAGCCCGTGCAATAACACCCTGGCCGCCATCGGCAGCGGCGGCGTCTACTCCACGCCCGCCGATATGATGCGCTGGATGCAGCAGTTCCTGGCCTCCGATTTCCACGAGCGCAGCACCCAGGCCGACCGGATGCAGACGCTGATCTACCAGCGCCACCAGCTCACGCGGGTTATCGGCATGGACGTGCCGGGCAAAGCCGACGCGCTCGGCCTTGGCTGGGTCTATCTGGCACCGAAAGAGGGGCGTCCTGGCATCATTCAGAAAACCGGTGGCGGCGGCGGATTCATCACCTACATGGCGATGGTGCCGCAGCAAAACGTCGGGGTATTTATCGTCGTGACCCGCAGCCCGCAGACGCGCTTCGTCAACATGAGCGACGGCGTAAACAACCTGGTCGCCGAGCTGTCCGGCAACAAGCCGCGCATTATTCCCGCCTCGTAACCCTTGCCCGGCGGGCCTTCACGCCTGCCGGGTTCCCCCGCCTTTGCGTTCGGTCTTCTATACTGAGTAGCACTATGCTCACTGTGGAGATCGTGAATAATGGATACTGCCTTACAACGCGCCGCAAAAACGCTGGCCGAAACGTTAACCGCGCATGACCTCACCGTTACCACCGCGGAGTCCTGCACCGGCGGGCTGGTGACGAAAACGCTCTGCGCCACCGAAAGCACCGCCGACTTCCACTCCTGCGGCTTTGTGACCTACAGCAACTACGCCAAAACTCGTCTGCTGGGCGTAAAACCTGAAACGCTGGAGCGCTACACGGCGGTCAGCGCGCAGACGGTAGAAGAGATGGCGCGTGGCGCAAAGGAGCGCGCTGGTCAGGATATCGGCCTGTCGATAAGCGGCTATGCCGGCCCGGACGGCGGTGAAGATGGCACCCCGGCGGGCACCGTCTGGTTTGGCTGGGCGCTGCCGGATGGCGACGTCATCTCCCGGAAAAAGCAGTTTTCCGGCGAAAACACCCAGGTGATTGAAGACGCCGCCACCTGGGCACTGACCGAGTTAACCCGTCTGCTGGAGACGCACCGCTAGCGCACGTCGGCGGGTAAGTGCCCGATATTGATAAAACATCCCCGGCATTTCGCGTTAACATAGTGCTTTCTCGACGACACAAAGAGACAGCTACCATGACCGATTTAATTACCCGCCCACGCCGTCTGCGCCGATCCCCGGCTCTGCGTGCGATGTTCGAAGAGACAACCCTGACCTTAAACGATCTGGTGTTGCCCATCTTTGTTGAAGAAGAGATCGACGATTACAAACCGATTAACGCCATGCCGGGCGTGATGCGTATTCCCGAGAAGCATCTGGCGCGTGAGATCGAGCGTATCGCAAACGCCGGTATCCGCTCGGTGATGACTTTTGGCATTTCGCACCACACCGACGACACCGGCAGCGACGCCTGGAACCCGAACGGTCTGGTGGCGCGTATGTCACGCATCTGTAAAGACGCAGTACCGGAAATGGTGGTGATGTCCGACACCTGCTTCTGCGAATATACCTCCCACGGCCACTGTGGCGTGCTGTGCGATCACGGCGTGGATAACGACGTGACCCTGGCGAACCTCGGCAAGCAGGCGGTGGTTGCCGCTCAGGCCGGGGCCGACTTTATTGCGCCGTCCGCAGCAATGGACGGTCAGGTACAGGCGATCCGTAGCGCGCTCGACGCGGCAGGCTTTACCGACACCGCGATCATGTCCTACTCCACCAAGTTCGCCTCCTCCTTCTACGGCCCGTTCCGTGAAGCGGCAGGTACCGCGCTGAAAGGCGATCGCAAGACCTACCAGATGAACCCGATGAACCGCCGGGAAGCGATCCGTGAATCGCTGCTCGACGCGGCCCAGGGCGCCGACTGCCTGATGGTGAAACCGGCCGGTGCCTACCTGGATATCCTGCGCGATATCCGCGAGCGTACCGAGCTGCCGCTGGGCGCCTACCAGGTCAGCGGTGAATACGCGATGATCAAGTTTGCTGCCCAGGCCGGGGCTATCGACGAGCATAACGTGACGCTGGAAAGCCTCGGGGCCATCAAGCGCGCCGGTGCGGATCTGATCTTCACCTATTTCGCGCTCGATCTGGCCGAGAAAAAAATCCTCTCCTGATTGCGATCTTACCCGGAGACGGCCTCCCGCCTCCGGGTCTTCTGCACCGTTAACACCCGCTCACCCCCCGCGTTTTTCCCCTGTCATAATGTGACCTGTTCGTCATTTTTCTGCCATGTCACCGTCATCTTGCGGCGCTACTGTCTCGCACAGGTAGCAGGAGGAATGACCGTGTTTAGCATCGATACCGTTCTGGATGACCTCTGGCCGCAGGCGCAACCCGCGCCCTGGCAAAAGGGTTTGCTTAAACGTCTGCTGTGCGAGGAAGAGTTTCAGCAGTTCGCCACCCGTCACCGCCACCTGAAGGGACTCGATATGGTGGAGCAGGTGCTTGACCATCTGCAACTGCGCTGCGATATCACCGCACGCGATCTGGAGCAGATCCCGGCCCAGGGGCCGCTGGTGATCGTCGCCAACCACCCCACCGGCACCGCCGACGGCCTCGCGTTGCTCTACGCCGTCTCCCGCGTCAGGCGCGACGTCAAAGTTGTTGCCAACCGCATGCTTACCCACCTTCAACCGCTCTCTTCCCTGTTTATCCCCGTCGACAACATCGGCAGCAAAACCCGCAAAGCCTCGCTGGTACAGATGGAAAACCAGCTCCAGCAGGGCGGCGTGCTGATTTTCTTCCCGGCGGGAGAAGTGTCACGCCTGACCCGCAAAGGGCTGCGCGATAAGCCGTGGAACCACGGTTTTATTAAGCTGGCGAGCAAATACCAGGCCACCATCCTGCCAATGGCGATCCGCGGGCGTAACGGCCCGCTGTTCTACCTGAGCAGCATGGTGTCGCCCATGCTGGCGATGCTGCTGCTGATTAAGCAGATGTTTCGCCTGCGCGGCGGCGTACTGCCGGTGAAGGTTGGGGAGCGCATCAGCTTTGCCCACTGGCACAGCCCGAATATCCCCTCCCGCGAGCTGGCACAGACCTTCCGCAAGCACGTTATCCGTCTCGGAAAAGGGATGCCGGGCTGCTTCAAGACCGAATGCGGCATCGCCCCGCCGGAAGATCGCGCCACCCTCAAGCGCGAACTGGCGAAAACCGAGTGTCTGGGACAGGCGCCGGACGGCAAGTTTATTTATCTGTGGCGGCGTCAGGGTCAGGAAGATGCCCCGCTGCTGCGGGAGCTGGGCCGGCTACGCGAGATTGCGTTTCGCGCCGTCGGCGAAGGCAGCGGTAAACGACGCGATATCGACGGCTACGACGACGACTACTGGCACCTGATCCTGTGGGATGACGACGCGCTGGAGATGGTCGGTGCCTACCGGTTTATTCCCACCGCCGGGCAGATACGCCTGCGCGGCGTGGAGGGGCTCTACAGCCACAGCCTGTTCCACTACGACGAAAAGATGGCGGATATCCTTGAGCAGGGCATTGAGCTGGGGCGCAGCTTTATTCAGCCGCGCTACTGGGGACGCCGCGGGCTGGACTATCTCTGGACCGGCATTGGGGCCTACCTGGCGCGCTATCCGCAGTATCGCTACCTGTTCGGACCGGTGTCGATCTCCGGCGGTTTGCCCGCCCCGGCCCGGGATCTGCTGGTGGCCTTCTACCGCCTCTGGTTCCCGGCCGGACACCCGCTGGCCGCCTCACGCCGCCCCTATCCGGCCACGCTGCCGGACGTGCTGGCGCAGTTTGGCGGCAGCGACTACACCGAAGACCTGACGCGGCTCAAGCACCTGCTCGGCAACATGGGCTGCGGCATTCCACCGCTTTATAAGCAGTATTCGGAGCTGTGCGAGCCGGGCGGCGTGCAGTTTATCGATTTCGGCAGCGATCCCGACTTCAATAACTGCGTGGATGGTCTGGTGCTGGTGGACCTGACCCGCATCAAACCCGCCCGCTACCAGCGCTATATCGGAACGCACGTCGCCCCGACCGACGGCTAGTCACGCAGCCCTCTCCTGCGGGAGAGGGCGTGTTATCCCCGCCAGAACGGCTTATCCCCCAGAATGGTCGCGCGGTGCATAATTCGCCGCTGCGGCAGGTAATCGGCGTTGGCATAGTGCTGCGTCACCCGGTTATCCCAGATCGCCAGATCGTTCTCCTGCCAGCGCCAGCGCACCTGAAACTCCGGCTTCGTGACGTGGGCAAACAGGAATCCCAGCAGCGCCTCGCTCTCTTTTGGCGTGACATCGACAATCCGCGTAGTGAAGCCTTCGTTAACAAACAGCGCCTGCCGCCCGCTGACCGGATGGGTGCGCACCACCGGATGCAGCAGCGGCGGGTTTTTCTCTGCCGCCTGCTGCCAGCGCTGGTGTTCCGCGTCGCTGCGGCGATGCTTCCACTCCGGGAAGGATTTGCGGAAATCATGCTCGGCCTGCAGGCCACTCAGCAGCCGCTGAAGCGGGACAGAAAGCGCCTCGAACGCCGCGATGCCGCTGGTCCAGAGGGTATCGCCCCCGGTGGTGGGCAGCTGCTTTGCCGCCAGTATCGCCCCGGCGGGTGGCGTTTCGATAAAGGTGACATCGGTGTGCCAGTTATCGTTATCCGGCGGATTATCGTTGTGAGTGTCCAGCACGATAATCTCCTCCACCCCGTCGGCATGCGGGTAAACGGGGTGAATGTGCAGATCGCCAAACCGCAGCGCCAGGCCGCGCTGCTGCTGCGGCGTAATCGGCTGATCGCGCAGGAACAGCACCTGATGGCGCAGCAGCGCGTGATAGAGCTGCTCGAACTGGTTGTCGCTCAGCGGCTTCGTCAGGTCGATGCCGGACACCTGCGCGCCAATGTACGGCCCCAGCGCGGTAATCGAAATACGTTCACTCATTGCACTTCTCCATGCCAGGGCGTGAGGCGACGCGTCAGCGCCCGCAGGCCCAGTTCTAAAATAAAGGCGATCGCCGCGATAACGCCGATCCCCGCCAGCACTACGTCGGTGGCGAGAAACTCCCCGGCGGACTGCACCATAAAGCCCAGTCCACGGGTGGCGGCAATCAGCTCCGCCGCCACCAGCGTCGACCAGCCGACGCCAAGCCCGATACGCAGCCCGGTAAGAATGTCCGGCAGCGCGCCGGGGAGGATGACGTACCACAGCAGCTGGCGTTTCGAGGCACCCAGCGCCTGCGCGGCGCGAAGCCGCACCTGCTGCGCGCTCTTCACCCCGGCGAGGGCCGACATCGTGACCGGCGCGAAAATTGCCAGCCAGATAAGCAGCACCTTCGACGTTTCGCCGATGCCGAACCAGATCACCATCAGCGGCAGATACGCCAGCGGCGGCACCGGACGGTAGAGCTCAATCAGCGGGTCAAGAATACCGCGCACCGTGGTGCTGAGCCCCATCGCGATCCCCACCGGCACGCCAATCAGCACCGCCGCGGCCAGCGCCAGCGCGATGCGCCCGAGACTCGCCGCCAGGTGCTGCCACAGCGTGGCGTCCATAAAGCCATCCTGGCCTGCGATGCTCACCAGCTTCGCCAGCACCTGGCCGGGCGGCGGCAAGAACAGCGGGCTGACCCACTGCTGCGCCGCGACCAGCCACCACACCAGCAGCAGCACCAGCAGCGTGGCAATGCTCAGGGTCAGCTGGCGCGACAGCGGCCAGCGCAGGCCGCGCCGGTGACGCTGCGGTTTATCGGTTGCCAGTACGCTCATGAGAAGGCCTCCCGCTCGTCGAACACCCGGCTCAGAACATACTCGCGCCGCTCGATAAACGCCGGGTCGGACTTGATGCTGCGGCAGGACTCTCCGGCGGTAAACCGGCGGCCAAAGTCGAGCCGCAGGCGCTCGATCACCCGCCCCGGCCCCGGCGAGAGCAGCACCAGATCGGTGGCCAGAAACACCGCTTCTTCAATGTCGTGGGTAATCAACAGCACCTGCTTACCGCTGGCGTGCCACAGCCGCAGCAGCAAGGTTTGCATCTGCTCGCGGGTGAAGGCATCGAGCGCGCCGAAGGGTTCATCCAGCAGCAACAGCTGCGGGTCGGTTGCCAGCGCCCGGGCAATCCCAACCCGCTGACGCTGACCGCCGGAGAGCTGCCAGATATAGCGCTGCTCCGCGCCCTCCAGCCCGACATTGCGCAGCATGGTGCGCGCCCGCGCCCGGCGCGTGGGTTTATCCACCCCGGCAAGCTGCAACCCCAGCGCCACGTTGTCCTCGACGTTACGCCACGGCAGCAGGCCTTCGTTCTGAAAGACCACGCCGCGCTCCGCGCCCGGCCCGCGCACCGGCTGGCCGTTGAGGGTGATGGACCCGCTGCGCCAGGGCAGAAAACCGGCCACCAGATTCAGCAGCGTGGTTTTGCCGCAGCCCGACGGGCCGAGTACCACCAGCAGCTCCCCGCTGTCGAGGGTCAGGTTGATATCCGACAGCGCAGGCTTACCCGCGTAGTCCGCGTTGAGATGGGCGATATGCAGCATGATGCCTCCGCGTTACTGGGCGACGGGTTTGATAAAGCGATCGGTAACAAACGCGCTGTAGTCGCTGGCGACCGTCGGCACTTTGCCCTGCGCTTTCAGGAACTGCGCGGTATCGACAATCGCTTTGTTCACCGGCCCCGAGAGCTGTGCGATCTGCTGATCCGGCGTGAGGTAGGTATTGCCTTTCACCAGCCCCGGCACGTCACTCTGCGGAACGCCGCTCAGACGCGAGAGCTTTTCCAGATTCTGCGGCTGCTTCAGCCAGTCGTCCGGATTGGCGAGATACCCCTGCTGCGCCTGTAACGCGCTGCGGGCGAAGGCTGCCACCACCTCCGGATGCTGCTGCGCGAAGTCTTTGCGCACCACCCAGACGTCAAGCGTCGGCGCGCCCCACTCCCCGACCTTTGCCGAGTCGGTCAGTACGGTGCCGGTTTTTGCCAGCTCGTTAACCGCCGGGGCCCAGACGTAGGCACCGTCGATGTCGCCCCGCTGCCAGGCCGCGATGATCGCCGGCGGCTGCAGGTTAACGATCTGCACCTGCCCCGGCTTGATGCCCCAGTGCTTGAGCGCGGCCAGCAGGCTGTAGTGGGTGGTGGAGATAAACGGTACGGCGATGCGTTTGCCGATCAGATCCTCAGGCCGGGTAATGGCCTTCTTCACCACCAGCGCCTCGGAGTTGCCCAGCTGCGACGCAAGCAGGAAGACTTCGATCGGTACCTGCTGGCTGGCCGCCACCGCAAGCGGGCTGGAGCCGATGTTGCCAATCTGCACATCCCCCGACGCCAGAGCGCGCACCACGCTGGCGCCGCTGTCGAATTTGCGCCAGTTAACCGTCGCCCCGCTCTGGTGTTCAAAGGTGTTGTCCGCCTGCGCGACCTTCGCCGGTTCGGCGGAGGTCTGGTACGCCACGGTGACGTCTACGGCGTGCGCCTGAAAAGCCAGCGCGGTAAATAATGCAAGGATGCCTGTTTTTATTGCCGACATAAGGGTGTTCTCCGCTCAGGTGATGGCGGCAGTATTTCCGGCAGGCGTATTTTGATAAAGGAATTAAAAATTATTTTTAATGCAGATTGGTGCTTAGATAAAAAACGCGGATCGATAGTTATCGGGCGGGAAACAGCACACGGATATTATCCCGCGCTCACGTTTACCGACGGCGCGGCGGTAAATGCGGATTCACCCAGACCAGCACCGGCGCGGGCGTATAGCGGCGCGGATGCGGTAGCGGGTACGCGGTGGTAATAACGTATAAAATCGGTCGCCAGCTCATAACGCCTCCGCACAGGGTTGCTTACCCTGAGCGTAGCCTGCGATGAAGGCGGCGGCTCTAAGATAAAGGGATGATTTCAGGCGCTGAGTGAGGGAAGCGCCGCGGCGTAAAAGGGTTCAATATCGCGCGCGGTAAGCAGCGGCGTTTTCATCAGCAAATAAACGCTCAGCGCATCGTTAAACTCCGGCACTGCAATAAAATGATGCTGCAGCGCAACGCGCCGCGAAATAATGCCGATGCTGTTGCTGCTTTTAATCATGGAGACACTGATTTGCTCGCTGCCGGAATAGAGCACCGGCATGGTTGCCACGCGCCCTTTATAACGGCTGATAAACCGCGTTAAGCAGTCCGAATAGGCACATTCTGGCATCGGTTTAATTAACGCCGTGTCGTCATTCCACACGCCGCTCGCCGAGGCGGCCACCACCTCTATTTTCATCCCCGCCAGTTCGACCGCATATACTCCTGCCGGAACGGTATTGCCGATGACAATCGCCATATCCGCCGCGCCGCTCGCCAGCTTGGTGAGGTTCTCCGGTGATTCTGAACTGCTGAACAGCACCGGATAGCCGCTGAGCGCGCTGCGCAGAAAGTGCATCAGCGCCTGGTTCACCGGTTCGGAAAAGGTATTATTCAGGGCAATATGCAGCGTCGGCGTGCCGCGCTGTTTAATCTGCGCGACGCGCTGCTGTAATTCGGCGGCGCTTTTCACTACGTCCGTCACCCAGGGCAGAATATCGCGCCCGGCGGCGGTGAGGGTCACGCCCTTATTGGTTCGCTCCAGCAGCTTAAATCCGAACTGCTCCTCAAGCTTATTCAACTGGGCAGCCAGCGCCTGCACGGTGACGTTCGCGTCCTGCGCCGCAGAGGTCAGCGACCCAAGCTGCGCGGTCTTGAGAAAGTTCCTGAGTATTTTGCTGTCCATACGCTCCCCCCATTGCCCGGCTACCACTTATATCAGCGCGCCTGCCGCTTATCAATTTTCCTGCGACGCCGGTGGGCCTCGCGCATGGCGGCCTCAACGCCTGCTTTACACGCCTGAAAAAACATTGCATTTCGCTTTTTTCCGGGACTGTTAAGGTCGCGGTGACACCGGATGAGATACCGGACTTCACAACCTCATTAAGGAGAGACTATGTCGCACGCAGAACAGCTGGCGTACTACCAGCAGAAACTGGCCTTCGAAATGGACCCGGCCGATCTCTGGCTGGCGCTCAAGGCCGAGGAGAAGATTGTGGTGGTGGATGGCCGCAGCCAGGCGGCCTGGCAACAGGAGCACATTCCGGGGGCGCTCAGCCTGCCGCACCGCGCGCTGTGCATGGACACCACCCACCATCTCGACCCGACGCTGCTTTACGTCTGCTACTGCGACGGCATCGGCTGCAACGCCTCCACCCAGACCGCCCTCAAGCTGTTGACGCTCGGCTTTCGCGTCAAAGAGCTGATCGGTGGGTTGGACTGGTGGAAGCGCGATGGCTATGCCACCGAAGGGCATCAGGGCCGCGACGGCACGCCGGTAAGCTGCGGGTGCTGATTCTCCCGTGCGCGTCCCTGCGCGCGGATACACCGCCTATGCGGCGAGGGTTTTAAGGAGGGCAAAGGCTTCCTTCATACGGTCTTCGCTGACCACGAAGCCGCGCAGCGCGCCGCTTTCGTCCGTGCCGGTGGCCAGCATTCCTTCAGGACCCAGCGCAATCTGCCAGGAGAGATCGCCGCGCTGGGTGTCGCCCGCCAGATGCAGGGGAAGATCGGGCGTCTTCACTTTGATGAGCGCCGGGGGCAGGCGCAGCGGTACCGCAGCACCCAGCAGGTTTTTCGCCAGCACCATCGCGCTCAGCTGGATGGGTTGCAGGAACGGCAGCAGTCGCCCTTCGATTTCCGCGCAGTCGCCCAGGGCATAAATATCCGCATCGCTGGTTTGCAGGTAGCGGTCGACCACCACTCCACGCGCCACGTTGAGTCCGGCGCGGCGCGCCAGAGCGGTTTCCGGGCGCAGACCGGTGGCGGCAATGGCCGCATCGACCCTCACCGAACGACCGTCTGCCAGCGCCACCGCAATTCCCTCGCTGCACCGCGTCAGGGACTGTAGCTGAGCGTTGAGCAGCAGGTGAACGCCCATGCCGGTGAGGCGATGCTGCAGGCGGCTGCTCACCTCCGGCGGCATCAGCGAGGCCAGAATGCTGGCGCGGTTATCCAGCAGCGTTACCGCTTTTCCGGCGCGGCAAAAGTCCATCGCCAGTTCACAGCCTATCAGCCCGGCGCCGACAATCAGCACGCGCTGCGCATCGCGCAGCGTGGTTTCACACGCCTGATACTCCCGCTGGCTGTTGAGCGTCAGCATCAGTTCGTGCCCCGGAACCGGTGGTATCGCCGCGCTGGCCCCGGTTGCCAGCACCAGTTTGTCGTAGTGCCACGTGCGTTCATGGTTTTTCACGCGGTGCGCCGCAGCATCAATATCCGTAATCCAGGTATCGGGAAAGAGTTGCAGACGGTACTCCTCGGCGAACTCACCCGCCGTCTGGCGGGTAAGATCCTCGGCGCGTTGCGCAAGGCTGATGACGTGACTGAGATCCGGCTTGTTGTACTCGTCCATGCTGTCGGCGGCGATAAGCGTCAACGGCACGTCGCTGTCCTGCTTGCGGATGTTTTTCACCAGCTGACGGGCCGCAAAGCCCGAACCGATAATCACAATGCCGTGGTTCATTTTGCCTCCGTTGCCAGTTCGTCAAACACCTCTTTGCCAAGCGAACATTCCGGGCACAGGAAATCGTCCGGTACCTCGCTCCACGGTGTACCGGGGGCCACGTTCTGCATCGGCTCGCCGAGCGCCGGGTCGTAGATCCACTGGCAGACGCTGCACTGCATGTAGGGGCCGGTATCCATGCTTTCCTGCGCGGGGGCAGCCTCGACGGCGGTGGATGCCGCTACCGCTGCCTCGCGGGTCGGCAGCGGGGCAAGCGCCCACTGACGCGCGATGTCGCGGCCATGCTGGCGGCACAGTTCCAGCGCGTCGCTGTCCGGGCGCCATTTCGCTTTCAGGCTGAGGAACATCTCAAAGCCGGCATCCTGCAGACGGGTGGAGAGCCGGTCTACCGCCCCACCGCTCCAGCCGTGGGAGCCGAACGCGCTGGCGCGTTTGTTGCGAAAACGCAGGCCGGTCATCTCCTCCACCAGCCCGGCGATTTTCGGCATCATCACGTTGTTCATGGTCGAGGTGCCGACCAGCACACCTTTGGAGCGGAACACGTTGGTCAGGATCTCATTCTTATCGCTGCGCGCGACGTTGAAGATTTTTACCGCCACGTTCGGGTCCACTTCGTTGATGCCCTGCGCAATGGCGTCGGCCATCATGCGCGTGTTGTTGGACATGGTGTCGTAGACAATGGTGATGCGGTCTTCCTGATAGTCTGCCGCCCACTTCAGGTAGAGCTCGACGATCTGCGCCGGGTTATCGCGCCATACCACGCCGTGGGAGGTGGCGATCATATCCACCGGCAGGTTGAAGCCCAGAATCTCGTTGATTTTTGGCGTCACCAGGCGGCTGAACGGCGTCAGAATGTTGGCGTAGTAGCGCTGGCACTGCTCGAACAGCTCGGCCTGATCCACCTCATCGTTAAACAGGCGCTCATCGCAGTAGTGCTGACCGAAGGCATCGTTGCTGAACAGCACCGCATCGCCGGTCAGGTAGGTCATCATGCTGTCCGGCCAGTGCAGCATTGGCGTTTCAACGAAAATAAGCTGCTTGCCATTGCCGATATCCAGCGTATCGCCGGTTTTCACCACCTGAAAATTCCACTCCGGATGGTGGTGGTGACCGTTGATGGAGTCGATGGCGTTTGCCGTGCAGTAGATCGGCGTATCCGGGATGCAGGCCATCAGTTCGGTCAGGGCGCCGGCGTGATCCTCCTCCGCGTGGTTGATCACGATGTAGTCGATATCCGTCAGATCGATCTCTGCGCGCAGGTTCTGCACGAACTCCCGGCTGAACTTATGATCCACCGTGTCGATCAGGACGTTTTTCTCTTCGCGGATCAGGTAGCTGTTGTAGCTGCTGCCCTTCAGGGTTTTGTATTCGGTGCCGTGGAAATCCCGCACTTCCCAGTCGCGCTGTCCAACCCAGTGAATATTGTTTTTTACGTGAATAGCCATAGTTTCCTCTGCACAATCAGTATCGAAAGATGCATGGCTATAATCATTTTCCGTGCCAGTTTTTATATTATTGATTTTATTAGTAATAAAATTTTAGCTGCAAACGAAATTGTCATAATGACTACCCATTAAATTGTCAATATGACATCATAGGTTGTCGAATTGACAATGAGGCTGACATGAGTTTTTCGGTTAACGCACTGGCAAAAATCGCCCTTGAACTGCAAAGCGGCATCGGGCACCAGGACCGCTTTCAGCGGCTTATCACCACACTGCGCCAGGTGCTGGGGTGCGACGCCTCCGCCCTGCTGCGCTACGAGGCGCGGCAGTTCATCCCTCTGGCTATCGACGGCCTGGCGCACGACGTGCTGGGACGCCGCTTCACTCTGGAGGGACATCCCCGGCTGGAAGCCATCGCCCGCGCCGGGGACGTGGTGCGTTTTCCCGCCGACAGCGATCTGCCGGATCCTTACGACGGGCTGATCCCCGGCCAGGAGGATCTGCACGTCCACGCCTGCGTTGGTCTGCCGCTGTTTGCCGGGCAAACGCTGATCGGCGCTCTCACGCTGGATGGCATGGACCCGCACCAGTTTGATGCCTTCAGCGATGAATCCCTGCGCCTTATCGCCGCCCTCGCGGCGGGGGCGCTTGATAACGCCCTGCTGATTGAGAAGCTCGAGCGCCAGAACCTGCTGCCCGGCCCGTCGACCACCTTTGAGCCTGTGACCCGCACGCAGATGATCGGCCTCTCCGCCGGCATGGTACAGCTCAAAAAAGAGATTGAGATCGTCGCCGCGTCAGATCTGAACGTGCTGATCGACGGCGAAACCGGCACCGGCAAAGAGCTGGTGGCAAAAGCCATCCATGAAGGATCGCCGCGCGCGGCTAACCCGCTGGTCTACCTCAACTGCGCCGCGCTCCCGGAGAGCGTAGCGGAAAGTGAGCTGTTCGGGCACGTTAAGGGCGCGTTTACCGGGGCCATCAGCCACCGCAGCGGGAAGTTCGAGGCCGCCGATAACGGGACGCTGCTGCTGGACGAGATTGGCGAGCTCTCGCTGGCGCTACAGGCCAAGCTGCTGCGCGTACTGCAGTATGGCGACATCCAGCGCGTGGGTGACGATCGCAGCATTCGCGTCGACGTGCGCGTGCTGGCAGCCACCAACCGCGATCTGCGTGAAGAGGTGATTGCCGGCCGCTTCCGCGCCGATCTGTTTCACCGCCTGAGCGTCTTCCCGCTTCACGTTCCACCGCTGCGCGAGCGCGGCGATGATGTCATCCTGCTGGCGGGCTACTACTGCGAACAGTGCCGCCTGCGCCTTGGCCTCTCCCGGGTGGTGCTCAACGCCGCCGCCAGGGCGCGCCTGCTCTCTTACGCCTGGCCCGGTAACGTGCGCGAGCTGGAGCATGCGATTTATCGTGCCGTGGTTCTGGCCCATGCCGCCGCTGCCGGTGATGACGTGGTGCTTGAACCCCAGCATTTTAACCTTGAGGCAGCGCCTGCTCCGCACGTCGAACCGGTCCTTCCCACCGCGCCGCTGCAACCGCTGCGCGACGCCACCGAGGCGTTTCAACGTCGCCAGATAGCCGCGGCGCTGGATCAGCATCAGCATAACTGGGCCGCCAGCGCCCGTGCGCTGGGCATGGACGTAGCGAACCTGCATCGCCTGGCAAAGCGGCTGGGGATGAAAGCCTGACCCCAGCGTGGCCCTCCTGCCCGGAGCATGCCGGGCAGCAACCCTAAAAATGAACTACCATTTCATTTTCTGTGACCCTGTTAACGACGCCCGCCCTTTCGTTGCCGCTACTCTGGGCCGGTTTCCGTTATTCCCGCTTATGCGCACCACTTACAGGAGTAGAAAATGAAAAGGGTTGCGGTCCTGCTCGCCCCCGGCTTCGAAGAAGGCGAAGCCATTGTCACGATTGATATTTTACGCCGCCTGAATATCGAGGTGGAGACGCTCTCCTGCGTGGCGACCCGCGCGGTGGAAAGCTACCACGCGATCCCGATGGTGGCCGACAGCACGCTGAAAGAGGCGTTCGACGCCACCTATGATGCCGTGGTGCTGCCCGGTGGCCCTGCCGGCAGCGTGTTTCTGGCCCAGAGCGCTGAGGTTATCGACTTTGTGCGCCGCCACGACGAGCTGGGTAAACTCATCTGCCCGATCTGCTCGGCGGCCGCGCGCGTGCTGGGCGGCAACGGCCTGCTGAAAGGCCGACGCTACGTCTGTTCCGGTGACCTGTGGCAGGGCGTGAACGATGGGCAGTACGTCGATCGCAGCGTGGTTGAGGACGGCAATCTTATTAGCGGCAAGGGGCTTGGCCGCGTGTTCGATTTCGCCTTTACCGTCGCCGCCCGGCTGCTGGGCGACAGCTTCCCGGCGGAGGATCATGCCGACCATATCTACTACCCCTGGCAGGACCGGACTGAGGCACAGTAGCCTGCGCTCACGACGCCCGATGCTGCCCTGCGCCATGCCGGGTGGTTACAGCCCCGGCTCCACGATGCCGCCCCCGCGGTCGCGATACCCGGCGGCGGAGAGCGTAAACGACGGGGTGCGCAGCACGTCGCCCAGATGATGCAGCAGATCGAACGTCAACCCGGTAAGCCCCTGCTGATCTACTGGCGCCAGGATGCCGGTCAGGAGTATGCGCACCAGGTGCTGGCAGTAGTTGGTGAGCATCAGGGCATCGCTTCCGATACAAAACGGCTCCTCTTTCGGAAGCGAGGGCGCGCTGAGCTGTTCCATGCAGTGCGCCGGAACCGGGGCAAGCAGCGCCGCGTGCAGCCGCTCCAGCGTCGCGCTCAGCTTGCCAAGCAGCGCCAGCCGCGCGACCGGACTACTGCACTCAATCAGTTCACATACCAGCACTTCAGACAGCGCAGCCAGTTCGATGAAGTCCATTTCTTTCGTCACGGCGATCTCCAGAATTACCTCTTTAGAAAAACCGGAACCGGGGTCGTACTTACCGCCGATAGACGCTAAATACTTCGAGGCGCTACGCAACTCCGGCACCGCACGGGTGATGGCCGGGTTTTGCCCTGTGTTAACATCTTCTACAGCCATAGCGTTACTCCCACGTGATGGTCAGAGGCCCGGCGTTGTCTTCGCATCGCCGGGCTTCGCTTATCCAGAGAAAAATAACTGGATAAAAATACAGTATAGAGGGACGGGGAAAGAGGCCAGCCAGCAAGGATATAAATCCGAGGCGGCTCGGGAGAAAACTTCATCGAAAATGTACGTTGCAGAAAAAATGGAAAGCCGATCGAGAAAGTCTGGCGGTACCGGTCTTTTCCGTCGCGCTTCCCGTCTGCCGAGCGGCACCAGCTCTTCCCCTGCGCCCCGTTCTCCCTCTGCCAGCTGATATCCGGCTAATAGCGGGGCACGACCGGATTGTCGCGCCCGCTACGCTGGACTCGCGGCTAGCGTGTGCTGACGCGCCAGATGGTGTTGCCGGCATCGTCGGCAATCAGCACGCCGCCGTCCCGATCCATCGCCAGCCCGACCGGTAAGCCGCGCACCTGTTTCTGATCCTCGGTCAAAAAGCCGGTGACCACCGGCTGCGGCAGCCCCACCGGCTGACCGTTTTCAAATTTCACCCACATTACCTGGTAGCCATTGAGCGGTGAGCGGTTCCAGCTCCCGTGTTCGCTGACAAACGCCCCACCCTTGTACTGCGGCATGTTATCTGCGGTGTAGAACAGCAGGCCCAGCGGTGCGACGTGCGAGCTGATGGCGTAATCCGGCTTGATGGCTTTCTCGACCAGATCCGGACGCGGCGGCTTGGCGCGCTCGTCCACATGCTGACCAAAATAGCTGTATGGCCAGCCGTAGAAGCCGTTTTCCTGAACCGAGGTCATATAATCCGGCACCAGATCGGAGCCGATCTCGTCGCGTTCGTTGACGATAGCCCACAGCTTTCCGCTTTCCGGCTCCCATTGCAGGCCGGTAGGATTGCGCAGTCCGCTGGCGAAGATGCGGCTGGCACCGCTTGCGGCATCCACTTCCAGTACCGCGGCACGGCGATACTCCGCGCCGATGCCATTCTCGCTCACGTTGCTGTTGGAGCCGACGCCGACATAGAGTTTGCTGCCATCCGGGCTGGCCAGCAGCGCTTTGGTCCAGTGGTGGTTGATCGGGCCGCCGGGGAGTTCGGTCACCACCTCACCCGGTGCGCTGATGCGGGTCTGACCCTCTTCATACGGGAACTTCATCAGGCTGTCGGCATTGGCGACCCACAGCGTGTTGCCGGTTAGCTGGATGCCGAACGGCGCGTTAAGGTTCTCGATAAAGACGTGTTTTTCCCAGGTGCCGTTAACGTTACGCAGCAGCGTGATACGGTTGCCACCCGGCCCGCCTTTCCCGGACGCCTGCTGCACCAGGCCCATAATGAGCTGTTTGGGGCGCGTAATCGGTTTCGGCCCGCCGTTGGACTCCGCCACCAGCACATCGTTATTGGGCAGAACGTAGACCTGACGCGGATGCATCAGGCCATCCGCGATCTTTTCAATCTTCAGCCCTTCGGCCACGGTGGGCATTTCGCCCGCTTTCCAGGCCACGCCCTCCGGCACCTGCATCGGCGGCAACAGGAAGTTTTGCGAGTCAGGCAGTTCCGGGTTCGGCCCCATCTGCTTTTGCGGATCGAGAGTAGCACCGTTGTCACAGCTGCTGAGCAGCGCCGCAAGGCTTACGGCGAGTAAAGCGCGTTGGTAGTTTTTCATGGCGGCTCTCCTCAGGCGGTGCGTTGACGTAACGCGAGTTGAACATTGCCCAGCAGCAGCAAAAGCACTACCAGCGTGGAGAGGATCACCCCCCCAGGCACCACGGCCCAGGCGTCACGGCTGTGGATGAAGGCGTTGATGATGGCAAGCACAATCGCCACCAGGTTGAGCCAGAAATGCACTTTCAGCGGCGATGTCTGCGAATAGCGGTGGCCTACCCAGACCTGCACCAGGTTAATCAGACGCGGGATAATGGCGATAATCAGCCCGATGGCGATAAGCCAGCTGGCCGCATGGGTCCACATCAGCTCGTAGGTTTTCATATACAGAATGTCGAAGATCCAGGCCGCAACGAAAAAGCCGAGCGGAATCGGGTTAAATAGCTCGTACAGCGCCACGGCAATCGCCGAGCGCCCTGAAGTAGGGTGAGTATGCATTTCCGTCTCCTGAGGTCATCCAAAGTCAGCCGCGATCGGCCACGCGCCATCCGATCGTCAACGTGCCAGTAAAAGATTAGTAAATATGAAGAATGGCGACGGGATAATTCTGGAAACCAATGCAAAAAGGCGGGAACAGCGAGCAGAACAGGGGGATATAACGCGGCTCACCGATCGGCGAGCCGCTGTGAAGACGTTTATTCGTCGAAGAACCAGTAACCCTGATTGATAAGATCGGTAAGCTGGGCGACAAACGCGGGATTATCGAGCGCGTCCCCGAACTCCTGCCGGCCGAGGCGGGTATAACGGCACAGCGCATCGGTAGCGCGGAGGTCGACCGGTGCCAGCGGTTCGCTGTTGATAAATACGTTATCGCTGACGTTAAGCACCCGCAGGCCGTCGAGACGCAGCAGCGTTTCGCCATCCAGCAGCGCATCACGTACTTCTTCGGGCTGATACGGCGGCTCCGCGGGCGCGATATCCAGCTCGTGGCGCGGCGTGGTAACGAAGCGACCAAACCACTGGGTAAAGTCGTCGGGCTGACGGATCATGTCGAACATCATCTCGCGCAGACGATCCAGCTCATAGGCTTCGACCCGGCCCGGATGCTCGCGGCAGGTGAGATCCGGATCGCTGTAGTGCTCGCCGCCAAGATCGTTTTCCAGCGCGTAGTCGGCGAAGCTGCTGATCAGATCGCGTCCGTTCGGCCCGCGGAAGCCCACCGAGTAGTTCAGCGCGGTCTCATGGGTAAAGCCGTCGTGCGGGAATCCCGGCGGGATGTAAAGGATATCGCCCGGCTCAAGATCTTCATCAATAATCGGCGTAAAGGGGTCGACGTGCAGCAGCGCCGGGTGCGGACAGAACTGGCGCATCGGCAGCTTGTCACCAACGCGCCAGCGACGGCTGCCCATCCCCTGAATGATGAACACGTCGTACTGATCGATATGCGGCCCGACGCCACCGCCCGGCACCGAGAAAGAGATCATCAGGTCATCAAGGCGCCAGTCCGGCAGCGCGCGAAACGGTCGCACCAGCTCCGCCGACGGCGCGTGCCAGTGGTTTACCGCCTGAGCCAGCAGCGACCAGCCGGTTTCACCGAGGCCATCAAAATGCTCGAACGGCCCGTTGCTGGCCTGCCACTGCCCGTTGTGATGGCTGACCATTCGGCTGTCCACTTCCGGCTCCATCGCCAGTCCTGCCAGCTCATCCGGCGTTATCGGGTCGATAAAATCGGGAAACGCGTTTTTTAATACTACCGGCCGTTTTTGCCAGTATTTTTCCAGAAATTCGGGCCAGTTCAGGTTGAGTTGATACGCCATGGGTGGTTACCAGTGAGGGGGAAATGCGGTGGATTATAGGGAGGCTGACGCCTCGGGGTTTTGCTGTGGGTCAAGGGAGGGGGTGAGGATGGTGGGGGGGCGTTGCAAGAAGGGTCACGTGCAGATGCCTGAGGTTGTTTACGCCCTGCTCCCATTTCTGTAGCCACTATCAGTCATGGTCGGTAAAGAGATCGGCCGTCAGGGAAGCGGTACGTTGCAATGCGGCCTTGACGGCCGCAGACGTTTTACTGTGAAACGACTTCAGCTGTTTTCAGCGTTTGTCAGAGCATGCGCAGGCTTACCGGTATCAATCATTTTCATCATCAGGTCCAGTTCGGCGGGTGAAAGGATGCCGCTGGCGATGTTATTGGCAATTGTTTCATGACGGTCTGTTTTATCCCGGCCGGCAAGATGGGTATCTGACAGGCTTTTAATCAGGGCCTTTTCATTACCGTCGCCCGGGCCGAGCGAAAGCCGGGCCTTAATATTGTCGGCGACGATTTCCTTACGCAGATTTTTCAATTCCACTTCCGTGTCATTATTGATATATCCGGCTGATGCCTGAGTAATAAGCCGATTATAAGGAATACGTCCTTGCCACGGGGCATGGCGTTCGGGGGTAAACAGCGTTTTCGGCTCAAGGTAAACCACGTTATGCCCCAGCAAACTCAAGGGTTCCAGGGCACCGCTGCGCACCCCGATAAAAGCCTTACCCTTTGTTTTATTCATTATTTGATCGAGGAAATACCACTGGTTAACGCGCTCTTTCAGCAGGCCCGATTTTTGCCAGAATTTACTGAGGTCGGGTACGGTACGGTTCTCCCAGGGGTGTCTGTCTTCAACGCGGTTTTTATAATCATTTCTGAAACCATCCCCGATAAAGGCGACCGGCTTACCCTGCTTTTCCAGTTCAGACTGAATCAATTCAAACATGCGAGGATTGGCGAACGCCTCTTTCTGGCGAGCGGATGCCGCATCGCGAACCGGATTTTCAAAGGGCTTATTGGTTTTCCACAGAAAAACAGAGTTGTCTTTCAGGCCTGTTTCGGCAATGGTTTTGTCAACAAGCTGGTCAAGCTCCGCACGGGCCGCGGGATTGACCAGACCGTAAACCAGCTTTCTGATTTCTCCACCGGAACGCACAGGGTCATCATTATCTTCCCAGTGTTTTGCCATCATGACCGTGGTCGCTGAGATATGAAACAGATGACTCTCAGGGGCTTCATTCTGAGGTTCACAAATAGCGGACTTTTCACCCAGCACGGTGGTGAAGTTTTGTCGATTTTCCGGATTATTGAAGCTGCCGCTGAGGGTATTCAGCGGTGTGTCACCGTCATAGCGCACCACGGAAAGGCGTTTATCGATATCACCCTGGCTGACGCCGGATTTCTTTAAGGCATCGGTGATAATTTCAAACGCCTCCATCGCGTATTTTTTCTCCGCCGGTAGTACCGGCTGCTTCTCGCTAAAGCCGATGGTGAGCTTCATTTGCGGATAAAGCAGCATTGTCAGAATCGCGGAATACCGATCACCCACGGCATAGCCCGGCATAAAGACACTGGAAGGCTGTGTTTTGATATCAGATATTCTGTTCCAGACCGCTTCATCATGAGGCCAGAGCGTTCCACTGAGTATCCCTTTACCGGTTTTTTTATCGATCCAGGCTGCCTGATTTTCACTGACCTCTTTTTCACTGGCACCGTAAAGTCTGCCGTTATCTGCCGCCTGCTGACGAAAATCATTCAGAATATCCGCATACTGAAATACGCGCGGCGATGAGCTTGCTCGTTGCAGGGTATCGGCGGTGGGTCGGAAGCTGTTTTGAAATTTTGTAAGGTGCTTATCGTCTCCCTCAACCAGGCTTCTTGATAACGCATCTTTGTACCCTACGAGTGCTTTTCCCTTTCCCTCTCCCTGTTGTGGCGCATTTACGTCATCATGGTCCGGGGTGGCCTGAGCCGTTTGCGACTTTACCGTTTGCCGCTTTCCGGCAGAGGTCGCTCCGGACAGCTGGGCCTTTTTATCTGCGGGCTTATTTTTCGCAGGGGAATTACCGGAAGAAGGATTTGGGATAACGTATTTACGGTTGAATACCTGCATGGCGTCCGTTTGCTCCACATAAGTAAATGATTTAGTTATGTGGCGGTTCCGTCATGTTGGTTCCATGAGAGGTAATATCGTTCTTAAATACGACGCTTATTCTGAAACCTTGCTTATGGCGCTGCCGGTTATGCGGTTTTATCCCGGGAAGAAATAGAATTACTGCCTCGCTGCATGGGATCAGATAAAGGCCGGTATGGGTGAACCAGGGTATGGCGAAGGGGGGTAAGGCTTCGTTATATAAGGATAACCCGATCATTCAGGCAGGGATCAGGACCGGAATAAAATATGCAAAACGTATGGGCTCTTAAATAATCAAGGGGGCGCAACACCCCCTTTCTCCTGGTTACGCTCTCATATTCCACTCGTCCGTATACTGGACATTGCCATCAACATAACGCCAGGTAATTTTGTCATACATCAGGGAAACAGACTCCATATGATTGATTTGCGAGTTCCCCACCATTTTAGCGTTTGGCATCCCAGGGTTGATGCCTGTCACTTTCACGCCCTCAATGATCATAACGAAGTAGCATTCCTCCTGCCCTGCGTGGTTGATGCGATACCAGCGAATCTCCGCACTTTTCAACGTCTGACCAGAGGCTACAGCTTTGTAGAGATACGGACTGGAGCTATCAAACTCCTTTTCAATCATCATCGGAGAATGTGATCGCTTGCCAGTGATCTTACCATTAGCACCGTCTACCGGAATGTTCAGACCGTGACTAAAGCCAACAATCTCTATACTCCCTTCACGATCCTGAACGTCTACAGATCCTTTAATATCTGCGCCGCCATCGTCTTTAAGCCACATGTAAGCCGGAATGGGCATTTTACAAACTCCTTTTGGTTGTGATCTTCTTCGTAATGAACCCGTAGCAAACAATCGTTAACAGCAAATGAAAGCCAACGATCGCCGCCATAGTAAAATTCGAATATGTTTGATCGGGGAATACAGACTGGTAAGGCAGCAAGCGGAACAGCGCCCAAAAAAGGAAGGTAAACCCGAAGATTTTAACGAAGCGCCGCACTGTAGAACTGGCCCATTCTCTTGTAATACCTGCTGGGCTAACGTTGTGTATCACGACACTGTACGCCGTGATGATAACGCTCATGGCAGGTATGCTGATTAATGTGTTGATCAGAATGCTGAAATAATCGCCTAACGATTCCCAAACTTCTTGATCAGGCTCACCCAAAATAAAGCGGGTAAACTTGTTAGCACTCTGGAAATCAAAAAGCCCGGTAATAGAATTAACCAACCCTTCATACGGAACCATCTTAGCTACGATCAGCATAACTACAGCGAACAGCACTATCTTGATTAACAAGCTAAGGGCATATTTTGCCATTGGCGATCACCTCAATCGTACCGTATGCCTTTAGTTTTCTCATGCAGGGAACAGCAATCTGCTGCGTCCTGATTAGGGCATTGCGTAACATGGCAAAATCAGAATCATGTGGAAGAGTGATACATCCCTCTGATAATACGCCTGGATGCAAACGGAAATTGCCACGCTTAACGCTTTCAATCCATGTGTAATCGTCGATACCCCAGTCGTCACGCCATAATGCAAACCATTCGGAATGTTTGAATGTAGCGCCGCTGGCGAAATGGTTGTAAAGGTCTCTCACACCTGCGTTCATCTGTGACTTGAGTCCACCTTGAGGGCGGTCAACAATCCAGTATCTACCCGCTGGTACTGGCCCCTCTTTGGGGATCATTCCACATGCTCCACGGTTACGGTAAGCGCCATTACCAGAAAACGCTAAGAATGTGCCAACCCCTGGAAACGACAACGGGGAGTAGTAAGCATCGTTGATGACAAACTTTCCATGTAGAGCCATATTAACCCTTTAGATTACGCAGGTATTAATCGTTAATCGTACACCCATGAAATTGGTCAAAGGAGAGATTCCATACGCGAAGACTCTGATTTTAAGGATAGAAGCTATACAGCTCCGTTAGTGGCAAGGAGAAAAGCGGAGCGTAGCAATCTCAAGGCATTGAATCGCCAAGGATAATCTAGACACTTCCGAGCCGTTGATAATACTGGTTTTCATACTCTGTCGGTGACACCTGATCGCTAGAAACATGCCGACGCTTACGGTTATAAAACATTTCGATGTAATCAAAAATATCGCTGCGGGCTTC
Organism: Siccibacter turicensis LMG 23730; assembly: GCF_000463155.2. GTDB lineage: Bacteria > Pseudomonadota > Gammaproteobacteria > Enterobacterales > Enterobacteriaceae > Siccibacter > Siccibacter turicensis. The sequence continues at coordinate 1,089,041 of NZ_AWFZ01000028.1, forward strand.
TTCCCGCGTTCCGTAGATCTTTTTCTTTATCCGTTCGCGTTTCAACAACTGGATAAAGCTTTCTGCAACCGCATTATCATGGCAGTTACCGCGACCGCTCATGCAGCCCTCCAGGCCGTGTGATTTCAGGAACGACTGCCACTCATGGCTTGTGTACTGACTGCCCTGGTCCGAGTGAACCAGCACCTGTTTTTGGAGATTACGCCGCCATACAGCCATCAGCAGTGCGTTCAGGACAATGCCCTTTGTCATCCGGGATTGCATTGACCAGCCGATAATTTTGCGTGAGAACAGATCAACCACCACGGCAAGATACAGCCAGCCTTCGTGGGTCCTGATGTAGGTTATGTCCGTTACCCAACGCTTATCCGGAGCATCCGGACTGAACTGTCGCTGGAGCCTGTTGGGCGATACGATACTGGCCTCGCCTTTGCGTGCCCGCGGGCTCCGGTACCCGACCTAAGCCGTTATCCCGGCACGATTCATCAGTCGCCAGACCCGGTTCACTCCGCACTGCTGTCCGGTATCACGCAGATCGAGATGGATCTTGCGATAACCATAGACGCAGCCAGACTCAAGCCAGAACTGTTTGATCTGTCCCGTCAGTCTCAGATCTACCTGGTGGCGCTGAGAATACGGTTGCTTAAACCAGGCGTAAAAGCCACTGGGATGAACATCCAGCACCCTGCAGAGCAGACGAACAGGCCAGCAACGGGAGTTGTCACGAATAAAGGCGTACCTCAGTCGGACAGCTTTGCGAAGTACGCCGCCGCTTTTTTTAATATGTCCCGTTCGTCAGTAACCCGCTTCAACTCCTTCTGGAGTCGGCGGATCTCGGCCTGAGCATCTGACTGTTCTTTATTAGTGGATGAGTCCGGACCGTACTTCTTTATCCAGGCGTAAAGGCTGTGGGTGGTGATATCGAGACGTGTTGCAACGCTGGAAACAGAATGACCGCGATCAATAACCTGTTTGACTGCTTCAATTTTAAACTCTTCGGGATAACGTTTACCGCTCATGAGCACCTCTCTTTAAGTCATCTTAAATGACTCCGGGGTGTCTGTTAAACCCGTGGCGATTCATGAATATAACAGTGGGTTACCCCCAAACGAATCGGAAAACCGATAATGGAAAAACTCTAGCGGTGGTCAGTTTTAGTTGACCACTTCATCCACAATTTAATGTGGATAACCTTTTTACTTCGGTTCAGGGTGCTGGAGCAGGTCACATCCGTATCTGGCAGCAGTGGATTGCCTGAGGAGTCAGATCCTCGTTCACAGTGGACCTAAAGCTCGGTTAGCTCGTCCGCTTTGAGCGAGGTGCAGACGTTATACTGAGGAACTTTGGTTTTCAGGGTTAAAATTGTGGACCTTCTGGTTTGTGCGATATTAAGTCAGTTATTAGCCGATATGAAAAAGTTGCGCCACCATCACTAAAGCTCAGTACTTTTCCGTCAACCTGTCTGTCGTTTCGGAACTTTATAACATCCAACTTAACAACCAGCCCGCAAAACCACTACTCACTACAATGAGCCACGGCGGTATCTTCCAGAACATCAGAGCGATCAGAGCCACGAGAGCAAGGCCAAAGTCTTGCGGTGTTTGAATCGCACTAGTCCATACCGGCTGATAAAGAGCTGCCAGCAGCAGGCCAACCACAGCCGCATTAATACCCATTAAGGCCGCCTGCGTACGGGTATTACTACGCACACTTTCCCAAAACGGCAACGCCCCCACAATCAGCAGAAAGGACGGAGCGAAGATTGCCAGCAGGCAGACCAGCCCCCCCAACCAGCCATAAGGGAACTGGCTCATTGAGGCTCCGAGAAAAGCTGCAAATGTGAACAAAGGGCCGGGAACCGCCTGGGCAGCACCATAGCCTGAAAGAAATGTGTCATTGCTAACCCAGCCGGAAGGCACCACTTCAGCTTGCAGCAATGGCAGAACGACATGCCCACCGCCAAAAACCAGTGCTCCAGTCCGGTAGAAAGTTTCCACAATTAACAGCGTCTGGTTTGGGAATATCGCTGTCAGCAATGGCAGACCTGTCAACAGGACAAAAAACAGCATGAGCCAGCACAACCCGACGTGACGTCGTATGGATACAGGCAGCGGGTCATGCTCCATAATTTGTTGTGGTTTGAACAATAATAAGCCAATGACAGCCGCGATAACGATGACCCCAACCTGCCCCCAGGCGGAAGGAACAAGAAGCACAAAGCAGGTCGCCGCCGCCATGACAGTAATACGAGGTACATCCGGACAGAGATTGCGAGCCATACCCCATACAGCTTGCGCGACCACCGCAACAGCCACAACCTTGAGTCCGTGCAGCACACCAGTCGGGATCGCATCACCGTAACTGGTAATCCCCAACGCAAAAAGTATTAGCGCAACGGCTGAAGGCATAGTAAAACCGGCCCATGCTGCAAGTGCACCGGTATAACCGGACCGGGACAAGCCTAGCGCAATACCGACCTGACTACTTGCTGGGCCAGGAAGAAACTGGCACAGAGCGACCAAATCTGCATAGCTGCGCTCTGTCAGCCACTGTCGTCGCGTAACAAACTCATCGCGGAAGTAACCCAGATGGGCAATCGGGCCACCAAAAGAGGTCAGGCCCAGTCGGAGGAAGATCAGAAATACATCCCATGGGCTGCTGTCAGTCCTGGTAATATCAGTCATCGTTGTATCCAGATTTTTGGTTTAGTCCATTTATCATAATCGGTTACAGATTACGAAACATGATAACCAAACTAAGCCATTACCTTCATACGTTGATTTACGCTTCGTATTTTTAAAACGTCTGCTGTTGGCATAAAGCGGACCGCCTGAAGCGTTGCGAGGTCTGCTATGAGCGAAAGGTGGACGCCCGCATAGCGTTAACAGGCGTCCGATATTTTAAAGTGGGCAGATTACTTAACACGCTTCCCCGTTTCGCCAATGACTTTCTCACCATCCTCTTTGGTAAATGCTCCTTTCTGACGTTCCGGAATGATATCCAGAACCAACTCCGAAGGACGGCAAAGTTTAGTTCCCAGTGGCGTCACTACAATCGGACGGTTAATCAGAATCGGATGTTGCAGCATAAAATCGATTAACTGGTCGTCAGTAAATTTATCTTCTGCAAGACCCAGTGCCTCAAACGGTTCGACGTTCTTACGCAACAAAGCACGGACGGAAATGCCCATATCTGCAATGAGTTTGACCAGCTCATCTCGTGAGGGTGGAGTCTCAAGGTAAAGAATAACGGTCGGCTCATTACCGCTGTTGCGGATCATCTCCAGCGTATTACGAGACGTGCCGCAGGCCGGGTTGTGATAAATGGTGATGTTGCTCATATCAGTATCTCATTACAACGTGAAAGAGAGACGTAGCGCCAGTGCTGCCAGCGTTACAAACAGCACAGGCAGAGTCATGACAATCCCGGTGCGGAAATAGTATCCCCAGGTGATGGTCATATTCTTCTGTGAAAGGACATGCAGCCAAAGCAGCGTTGCCAGGCTACCAATAGGTGTAATTTTTGGGCCCAGATCGCAGCCAATCACGTTGGCGTAGATCATCGCTTCTTTGATAACGCCTGTTGCGGTGCTTCCATCAATAGAAAGAGCGCCAACCAGCACGGTAGGCATGTTGTTCATGATGGAAGACAGGAAAGCCGTCAGGAAGCCAGTACCCAGCGTCGCAGCCCAGAGTCCTTTATCCGCCAGTACGTTCAGCACACCGGAAAGGTATTCGGTTAGCCCGGCGTTGCGCAGACCGTAGACCACCAGATACATCCCCAGCGAGAAAATAACGATCTGCCAGGGTGCCCCACGCAGCACTTTACCGGTATTAATGGCATGGCCTCGTTTAGCTACTGCAAACAGGATCACAGCTCCAACAGCCGCAATCGCGCTAACGGGAATACCGAGCGGCTCAAGCACAAAGAACCCAACCAGCAGAAGAATTAAAACTATCCAGCCGGTTCTGAAGGTTGCCAGATCTTTAATCGCCTTTGCCGGTGCTTTCAGGAGAGCCAGGTCGTAAGTCGGTGGAATATCTTTGCGGAAGAACAGATGCAGCATCACCAGCGTGGCGATAATAGCGGCAATATCCACCGGCACCATTACCGACGCATACTCAGTGAAGCCCAGTCCAAAGAAGTCCGCCGAGACTATATTCACCAGGTTCGACACGATAAGCGGCAGGCTGGCCGTATCGGCAATAAAACCGGCAGCCATGACGAATGCCAGCGTGGTGCCTTTGCTGAACCCTAATGCCAGCAGCATGGCGATGACTATCGGCGTCAGAATAAGTGCCGCACCATCGTTGGCAAACAGTGCCGCCACCGCCGCACCGAGCAGAACGATATACGTAAAGAGCAAACGTCCACGACCGTTACCCCAGCGGGAAACGTGCAGCGCTGCCCATTCGAAAAAGCCGGACTCATCAAGCAGCAGGCTGATAATAATTACGGCAATAAAGGTCGCCGTCGCGTTCCAGACGATATTCCACACCACCGGAATATCGCCCACATGCACAACGCCAGATATCAGAGCCAGGCCCGCGCCCAGCATTGCACTCCAGCCGATCCCTAATCCCTTTGGTTGCCAGATAACCAAAACAATGGTCAGGACAAAAATAGCGCCTGCCAGTAACATAAAACCTCCTGACAGGGCGACTTTGCCGCCCTGTATATGCAAAAAAATTAACTCATCAACTCTCTGAGCTTTTCAATACCAGCGGGCTCTGACGCCAGCACCGGAACAAGCGCTATACGGTTAGCGTACTGATTCTTAACAGCCTCAATCTGAGGCTGTTCCTGATGAGCGCGCTGGCAAAGCAACGGAGAACGCGTATCCGCAATGGAAAGGCTGTTATTGATAATCCAGCCCCACGGATGAATTCCCGCTCTTTCAAGATCAGCCTGCAGGTTTGCCGCTTCCAGCACCGGTGTGGTTTCAGGAAGCGTAACCAGCAGAACTTTGGTTCGTTCCGGGTCCTGAAGCTGCATCATGGGGGTAGTAAAATGACCTTTACTCCCCATTTTTTTGGCAATCTCTCGGTGGTAAGCCCCGGTCGCATCCAGCAGCAACAGCGTGTGTCCGGTAGGGGCGGTATCCATAACAACAAAGCGCTTACCCGCTTCACGAATCACGCGGGAGAAGGCCTGAAACACGGCAATTTCTTCAGTACAGGGAGAGCGTAAATCCTCTTCCAGTAGCCGTTTCCCTGCTTCGTCCAGATCTCTTCCCTTCGTCTCAAGAACATGCTGGCGATAGCGCTCGGTTTCATCGTGAGGGTTGATGCGGCTGACCTGCAGATTTTTGAGGCTGCCGTTCAGCGTTGTACTCAGGTGCGCAGCAGGATCAGAAGTCGTGAGATGCACGTCAAATCCCATGTCTGCCAGCCTGACGCCGATGGCAGCAGCCATCGTGGTTTTCCCTACGCCACCTTTGCCCATCAGCATAATCAGGCCGTGTTCACTGCGAGCGATATCATCGACCAGGCCAGAGAGCGATAAGTTTTCAGGCGTGTACAGGACGTTCGTTACCGGGAGCGGTAATGCCTCAGAACGGGTATCCAGCAGTCCCTTCAATGCTGAAACACCAACCATATTGACTGGCTGTAGTAATAGGGTATCTGTCGGTAGCTCAGATAAACCGGCAGGAAGATTTGCCAGTGCCTCCTGCTCACGTTGCCATATCGCAGCGGCCAGGGCGTCATATTCAGTTTCGGCTTTAGGCAGCACACCATTAATCACCAGATACTGGTTTTTCAGGCCAATTGCGGCGACTTCTTCATGGGTGCGGGCGACTTCCTGCAGCGTAGATTTTTGCAGTCGCGCAACCAGAACCAGGCGGGTACGTTCAGGATCGGATAACGCCTCTACCGCATGAGCATACTGCTCACGCTGCTTTTCCAGCCCGGCCATTGGGCCAAGACAGGAAGCACCATCTGGATTACTTTCAATGAAGCTACTCCAGGCACCGGGAAGCTGGAGAAGGCGAATCGTGTGGCCCGTCGGCGCTGTATCAAAAATGATGTGATCGAAGCGGGTCAGCAGGGAAGCGTCTGTCAATAAGCTGGTGAACTCATCAAACGCCGCAATCTCAGTGGTACAGGCTCCTGAAAGCTGCTCGCTGATACTGTTAACAACGTCATCAGGCAAAAGACCTTTGATAGGATCAACGATTCTGGAGCGGTATTGTTTGGCGGCTTCCTGCGGGTCGATTTCCAGAGCGGAAAGTCCATGAACTGCTGCCACAGGGCGAATGGTGTTACCGATAGCCTGATCGAATACCTGGCCGACATTGGAGGCTGGATCGGTACTGACCAGCAAAACCCGCTTACCCTGTTCAGCAAGGCGGATTGCCGTCGCGCAGGAAATAGAAGTTTTTCCTACACCTCCCTTACCGGTAAAAAACAGGTAAGGCGGGATATTCTGTAAGAATTTCATATGTCCTCCTGACATACTCAGCAACAGGAAGTATTACCACCACAGCAACTGGTGGGAGCTAACCCTACCTTCTCCAGCGGAATACCGAACCAGCGAGCCAGCTCAGCACGTTTTGGGTATCGCCCTGCCATCACAGTTTCACCGTCCAACAGCAGTAGCGGAAGCCCTTCTGTTCCAGATGCTTCGAGGAATGCTTTCGCTTTCTAATTCTGAACAAAGCTCATGGGCTGCTGCGCCAGGTTGTAACGTTCAACCTGTACGCCACGTCCTTTCAGCCACTGCACATCAGCAGAAAAATCAACCAGAACCTGATCGACATCTGAGCCACATACGCCGGTACTGCAGCACATTGCCGGGTCAAACACCGTTAACGTCTTCATTCTGAATACCTCACATTCGTAAAATCATATATGTTCAGGCAAATTTTTTAGATGCAAACAGCTTTACCGCTACCAGAGCAGTTTGCCGATGCCAGCTTACGGGCGATGGCCTGTACGTCGTCCTGTTGGCTTAACCAGGCCTGCTCAATCACCTGAGCGGCCCAGGAAGGAATATGCGGAGACAGGCGGTAGTGGACCCATTTGCCCTGTTTGCGATCCAGCAATAGTCCACTTTCCCGGAGCATTGCCAGATGACGGGAGATCTTGGGCTGCGACTGCTCCAGCGCTGTACAGAGATCGCACACGCACAGCTCTCCCATCTCTCTGAGCAGCAGCACGATGCCTAGACGGGTTTCATCGGAGAGGTTTTTGAAGAGTTGTAGGGAAGTAAACATCTTATTCGCTCCATCATGCCTGCCGTGAGCATACTCCAAATTAGGATTATATAAATTAATACATACGTTTTATCATATGCATGATATCTAAGTGCCTAGTTTCATGCAACTGTACAGATTTAGTTACGTTACTTAACGAAGCTTTTGAAACCATGTATAAAAAATCAAACTTCTCCCCTAAAAACTGTCGTTTTGTTCATATATGCAAGAAAAAAACCTTTTTACGCTTAATCGTAAACATTACACTATCTGAAACAGGCAACCTTCGGAGCTGAAAGAGATTTTTTCAGCTTTTTTATGAGGTTAGGTTGATCACTATAGTGATATATTGATGATAGGTATAAAAATGGCATTTCAGTTAAGGCATTGTGTTATACACGAACTAGTAAAAGAAAGTGGAAAACAGCGCGTTGAGGCTATTATTAAGCAGGTTCTACCTACAGATGACAAATATGTGCAGGAATTAGTAAAATCTCTGAATGACTTAATTGGAAAAAAAGAAAACCAAGCAGCAAGAGGTACTTTTGACATTGAGGATCCTACTTACAGGGTACCTAATGCTTTCCAAGACTATTACAGCGGTAAGGCAGAGCCTGATTCATTTCATACATTTTCAACTGTGTGTATGAACGAGCTTACTCGGCAAGCAAAAGACCCTTCGAGAGTTGCCGCATCCGGTGGAGCAATAGTATTTGCTCATTACACAAGTGGCACCTCAAACTTCATGCTTATTACAATGGTTAAGCAAAAGGAAGCTTTACGGCTAGATGAAAATTTAAAGCCCGTCGGGATCGTTCAAATAGACATGGCCAAGATACATCAGGCTGCAAGGGTAAATTTTGATAGATATTATCAATATGAAACATTACCGGAAGAAGAAAAACCTACGTATCTCGCTTTCGTCAGTCCTAAAATAAATCAAGATGCTTCGGGTTATTTTGTAGCAGCCTTAGGATGTTCAGATAGTGTTCCCTCTGCTAAAGCCACTGATGGCGCACTTAATGGGGTTAAACAATACTTCGAAGCGAATAAAGAATTAACTGCGTATAAAAATCAAGCATATGATGCTGTACTCAATTATTTAACATTAAAAGAAGATGGTAAATTAGCATCTCTTACCGAAATCGACCATGCAGTTAGAAGTACAGTTCCTGCAGATAAGTATGAACATATGGATAACTTTATAACCTATCTTAATAGTGAGGAAATTGGACTACCGTTAGAGTTTTCTATTAACAGAGCTGTGCTCGGTAGACGTGCGAAAGTAAAAGCCAAGTCAAATGGGTGGGAGTTAAACTTTGAAAGACGATTTTTTGGTACAGCTCCAGGATCAGTAATCCAGTATAATCGTGCAGATAAAAAACTGATAATATCGAAGCTAGACGAAAATATCATACAAAAATTAGAAGCTGTTCTTAAAGAGAGAGGGTAATTATGTCCGCTCAACAATTTGAAAAATTAGTCAATTTATATCGTGGGCTCGGTAGACCTGCCATGACTGATTCTCAATTTGTTTTCAAGGGAAAACTTAGCGATAACCTTACGCAGCTAAAAGAGCTATGGGATGAACATAATCCAATGCTCTCAGATTTTGAAATATTATTTAGTGATTCAAATGCCGGGACTTATTTCGGTGATATCTTCCCCATCAATATTGATCATGATACAGATGTAACACTGAAGGTCTCTTTACCGGGTGGGGATTTTCAATTTGTAGATTCACTTGATGTCTTTTTATCATTTGATAACAAATTAAACATGGGGTTAGATGTCGAGAATGTATATCTTGTTCAAGAAGATTATATTTTTGGAGAAAATACTGACAACCTAACAATTAAAAATACATTAATACTTTCTCATTTTATAAATGAACTCAGCAAATTAGCAAACTATATTGATCGAATTGATGACAATGGCCGCCTTAAGATTGTATTTATTGATACCGGAAGTTCTAAAAAAACACCTCCAATTGTATTTGAGCCAAAGATATCGATAGATAATGCTTCTTACCCTGCCGTAGATTTATCAGTCTTTAATAATATCAATAATCATGAGAATGATAATGCTCATGTTCAAGAAAAACAATCAATGTTTAGAGTTTCAGTAATCGAAGTGCTACGAGAAGTAGATGGGGAGGAAGACAATTTTAATAAATTAATTAAACATTGGGAGCTCCTGAAAGAGACATATTACGGTAATTTTGAATGCTATTTGACGAACTTTTCATTTCTGAAACAAAAAAAAGAAGCTGCCGAAAATTATATGTCAGTATCAAGTAAAATATCAAATACTCTATCCTCTATTTCAGGGAAACTTTTCGGCCTTCCCATTTCCATAGGTGTTGCTCTTGCTATATTAAAATCATCAGAAAAATTTGAAAGTATTCTCACATTAATTGGTGTCGCAATCACATCACTGTTAATATTATTTACCATTCAAGATCAGAGAAAGGTCCTTTATTCTATAAGGGCGTCCATAGATGCTTTGTTTAGCCATACAAAATCGGCTAAATCTGGTGAACTGTCAGAACTTATAGCCTCCCATAAAAGAGATCTTTTTTCTCAGGCTGATAAACTTAACTCAGTTATGGTTATCTTTTTAATTTTATCAGTCACACCATTCATCCTCTCATTATTAGTTTATTTATCGAAATTTGAACCAACCATTGTTATTAAATTCGATGAGTATATATCAATATTCATGAAGCAATTACTATCTTAATTTTAAAAAAAGCCCACTTAAAAATAAAATTTAGCTAGCTAACAATGGCAATGGCAATGGCAATGGCAATGGCAATGGCAATGGCAATGAATATGACAGCATGACATTATTAACTTAACGCTATGATTATAAATAATATTTAACAAAAACCTTCATACAATTGAATACAGAATTGCCCATACCCCATAACTAGTTTCGCAACGCAAATGCATCTTACAAACATAGCCAGTCCGATATTCCAATCAGGTTATTAGGAGAATGCAACTGAAGTAGAAACTCCCCTATGTAAAATATCATCTCAACCGGAACTTGAATATGGCGGTCATTGCTTGCTTAGTCTGCTTTGAGCGAGAAGTGGATTAAGTATGGCACAAATACCGATTTATGGGTGTTTATCATAAACGTGATATATAGTTTCCTGTGATTAACTCAATGCCTTGACACACAAAATGGTATCCGTTTGATTCATTGATTCATTGATTCATTGATTCATTGATTCATTGATTCAGGAGGGTTTTAGTGATAAAAAAGTCATATAACCTTTGGGATTTAAGGCTAGTTGTGAAAAAAATCAGTCCTTCCGATGTGAAATATATAAAACTAGGTCCCGGTGGGAAATGGGAAGCCGAATGTATTGATACTGGTATCATAAAATTTGGCTACCACGAGACACCAAATCAACTCTGTATAGATGGTAAATGGGCTGAGGTTCATGAAATATGGAAAATCATCAGGGGAAGTAAAACGGGTACAGCTACTAGTGACCTTAACCAGATAAAAGTGTTTTATACTGCTCAGGAAGATACTGTCTTTATCACCTTCTACGGTGGTTTTCTTTATTGGTGCAGACCAACAGGCGACGTCACTGTTCTTCAGGATGGCAGCCAATATTCCCCTATAAAAAATTACGAATCTAATTCTATTAAAATTGCTAAATTACTTTGCAATCAGAATGTCTGTTTTTGGTGCAAAACTAACTATCAACAAAAGAGGTATCTAAGATACTCCGAATGAAAATAGCCTCCTAGAGATCTAGATGTCTTTTAGCTATTTTATATGTTTCGAGAATATTCCTTTTTAGTGTCTCCCCTTTTTGCAACTCAGCCATATAGTTTGCATACCACTGCATCATCTCCCTCCGCCCTTCCAGATACAACGCATGGTTGTACGTCCCACGAATCGCATTCTTATCGACATGCGCAAGCTGTGTCTCAATCCATGCCGTATTGAATCCTTCCTCATGCAAAATTGTACTCATAGTGTGCCTAAAACCATGTCCAGTAACCTTTCCCGTATACCCAATCCGTTTGAATACTTGATTAATGCTCGCTTCACTCATCGTCTTGCGGGGATCATTACGCCCTGGGAACACCAGCGGATATTGCCCTGACATCACTTTGAGCTGCTTTACGATTTCCAGCGCTTGGGTAGAGAGGGGCACCAGATGAGGCCCTTTCATCTTCATACGCTCTGCAGGTATTTCCCACACCGCTTTTTCAAGATCAAACTCACTCCAGGAAGCACCTCGGAGCTCGCCAGTGCGAACTCCCGTAAGGATCAGCAGACGTGCTGCAAGAACAACTAACGGGCTTCCTGTGTAGCCTGCGAGGGCTTTAAAGAAATCTGGTAACTCCTCAACAGTCAGGAAGGGATAATGCTTTGATTCATGCCCTGACATCGCGCTGGTTAGATCTGCCGCAGGATTGTATTCCGCGCGGCCGGTAACGATGGCATAACGAAAAACTTCGCTGCAGCGCTGGCGAACCTTCTTGGCCTTCTCTGTCGCGCCACGGCTTTCCATTCGACGCAGCACATTCAGCAGAACCAAAGGTTTGATTTCATTCACCGGTTGCTGGCCAATATAGGGGAAAATATCTTTATTGAAGGCTTCAATAATGTCCGAAGCATAAACTTCTGACCATCGACTCACTTTCGTTCCGTGCCATTCAAGCGCGACTGCCTGAAACATGTTGTTGAGCTGCGCATCGCGAACCAGCTTTCTTCTTTCTTGGCGAAAGACGGATCGATGCCCTCGGCCAGCTTTTTCTTGGCTTCATCACGCAGTGCCCTCGCTTTTGCAAGGGACACTGCCGGATAGACCCCAAAAGCGATACGCTTCTCTTTTCCATTGAAGCGATATTTCATTCGCCAGTATCTGGAACCAGAGGGAACAACCTCAAGATACAAACCAGCACCATCTGCCACCTTGTAGGCTTTTTCTCTGGGTTTAGCTGCATCTACCTGTCGCGCATTTAGCTTCATTGGGGGCATCTCCCTGGACCGAACACAGAATGCCCCCACTTATGCCCCCAACTGTAACTTGATTTCGGCTGAGTCCAGTTGATAACAGGAGATAAAATACGGGCTATAAACCGCAGCATATGGCTTTAAGTTGATTTCGGTAGACTTGGGAAGAGTTTGAAGTGGTGCCGATAATAGGAGTCGAACCTACGACCTTCGCATTACGAATGCGCTGCTCTACCAACTGAGCTATATCGGCGTTGTGATGAGTATCACGGAGATGAACAACGGTGAAAAGGGTAGAAAAAAGTGGGTGATGCGTCAATGCCCTTTGTGTTTAAGCGGCCATTTTTGCATCACCCGTTGGTCAGTTACGCACGAATTGTATCGTCGCCAAAACCAATCCATTTGTAGGTAGTCAGCGCTTCAAGGCCCATCGGGCCGCGGGCGTGCAGCTTCTGGGTGCTGACCGCCACTTCCGCGCCGAGGCCGAACTGCGCGCCGTCGGTGAAGCGGGTGGAGGCGTTAACGTACACCGCAGACGAATCCACTTCATTGACAAAGCGGTTGGCGTTGCGCAGCGTGCGCGTCAGGATCGCATCCGAATGCTGGGTGCCGTGAGCGCGGATGTGATCGATCGCCGCATCGAGATCGGCGACGATCTTCACGTTCAGATCGAGCGATAAAAACTCGTCGTCGTACTTTTCCGGTTTCACCGCCACGGCAGTCGCCGGGCCATCCTGCAGCAGGCTCAACGCCTGGCTATCGGCATGCAGCGTTACGCCTTTCTCCGCCATCGCGTTACTCAGCGCTGGCAGAAAACGCGCCGCCACACCCTGATGCACCAGCAGGGTTTCAACCGTGTTGCAGGTGCTGGGGCGCTGGGTTTTGGCGTTAACGATAATATTAATGGCCGGGGCGAACTCGGCGCTGTCGTCAACGAAGATATGGCAGACGCCAATCCCGCCGGTAATCACCGGGATGGTAGACTGCTCGCGGCACAGCTTGTGCAGCCCCGCTCCGCCGCGCGGGATCAGCATGTCGATGTAGTTATCCATACGCAGCAGTTCGTTGACCAGCGCCCGATCCGGGCTCTCGATCGCCTGCACGGCGGCGGCGGGCAGGCCGCACTCCACCAGCGCCTGCTGGATCACCCGCACCGTGGCGGCGTTGGTGCGCCAGGTCTCTTTTCCGCCGCGCAGGATCGCGGCGTTGCCGGTTTTCAGGCACAGCGAGGCGACGTCGACGGTGACGTTGGGGCGCGCTTCATAGATCACGCCAATCACGCCGAGCGGTACGCGGCGGCGCTCCAGACGCAGGCCGCTGTCGAGCAGGCCGCCGTCAATCACCTGCCCTACCGGGTCGGTGAGGTGGCACACCTGGCGCACGTCGGCGGCGATGGCGCTTAGCCGGGCCGGGGTGAGCTGCAGGCGGTCGAGCAGCGCGTCGCTCAGGCCGTTATCACGGGCTTCACTAACGTCCTGCGCGTTGGCCGCGAGAATGGTCTCTGACTGCGCTTCCAGATAGTCGGCAATCTTTTCCAGTACGCGGTTTTTTTCGCGGCTGGAGAGCAGTGCGAGCTGATACGAGGCGGCTTTCGCCGCTTTGCCCATTTGTTCAAGCATGGCCGGCTCCTTAGCGGGTAATCATGTCGTCGCGGTGAACGGCAACCGGGCCATATTCATAGCCCAGCACGGTTCCGATATCCTGCGAATGCTGACCGGCGATACGCCGCAGCGCATCGCTGTTGTAGCGGCTGACGCCGTGGGCGATGTCGCGGCCATCAAGGCTGCGAATGCGGATAACCTCGCCGCGGGAGAAGTTTCCGGTGACGTCTTTGATGCCTTTTGGCAGCAGCGAGCTGCCCTTCTCAAGGATGGCGGCGCAGGCGCCCTCATCCACACTGAGTTCGCCTGCCGGCGGAGCGCCGAAAATCCAGCGCTTGCGGTTTTCCAGCGGCGTCTGAAGGGCGTGGAAGCGGGTGCCAACCGGGGTGCCGTTCATCACGGCGCCAATCACGCCAGGCCTGCTGCCCGCGGCGATGATGGTGTCGATGCCGGCGCGGCAGGCGACGTCGGCGGCCTGCAGCTTGGTGCCCATGCCGCCCGTTCCCAGGCCGGACACGCTGTCGCCGGCGATGGCGCGCAGCGCATCGTCGATCCCGCGCACGTCGGTAATCAGTTCCGCCTGCGGGTTAGTGCGCGGATCGGCGGTGAACAGCCCCTGCTGATCGGTAAGCAGCAGCAGTTTGTCGGCACCCGCGAGGATGGCGGCCAGCGCCGACAGGTTATCGTTATCGCCGACCTTAATCTCCGCGGTGGCGACCGCGTCATTTTCGTTAATCACCGGCACGATATGATTATCCAGCAGGGCGCGCAGCGTGTCCCGGGCGTTGAGGAAGCGCTCGCGATCTTCCATGTCGGCACGGGTCAGCAGCATCTGCCCAATGTGGATGCCGTAGATGGAGAAAAGCTGCTCCCAGAGCTGAATCAGACGGCTCTGCCCTACCGCGGCCAGCAGCTGCTTGGAGGCGATAGTAGCCGGCAGTTCAGGGTAGCCCAGGTGTTCGCGCCCGGCGGCGATGGCGCCAGAGGTCACGATAACGATACGGTGCCCGGCGGCATGGAGCTGCGCGCACTGGCGTACCAGCTCCACGATATGGGCGCGATTAAGTCTGCGGGATCCCCCGGTTAATACGCTGGTGCCGAGTTTTACCACCAGCGTCTGGCTGTCACTCATGATGTTTATGCCGTTCAACGAAAAGAAAAAGTTATACCAGTGAACGTTGTAACAGGAGTCGTGGCTCTTGCCAACAGGCGCTTTGAAAAGGCTCAGAATTGTTGTGCTGGATCGGCAAAACTAGCGTTACTTGTTGACAGTGATATGACAGAAGTAAATAAACACGATTATTTAAAATTTATCTTATTTTGTAATAAAACCTTCATCCCAAAACGATAAAACCCTCCATGTTTTTTCACGGGACCTAACGTCCTGAGAATATTAAGCGCGTTCTATCAATTGGGATTGAAAATGAAAAAGAGCACTCTGGCATTAGTGGTAATGAGCATTGTCGCTTCAGCCTCTGTTTCAGCGGCAGAAGTTTATAATAAAAACGGCAACAAGCTGGACGTATACGGCAAAGTCAAAGCTCAGCGTTATATCAGCGACAACGACAGCGTCGATGGCGATAACACCTATGTGCGTTTTGGTTTCAAGGGCGAAACCCAGATTAACAGCGAACTGACCGGCTACGGTCGCTGGGAAGCAGAGTTCTCCGGCAAAGATGCTGAATCCACCGATGCGCAGACGCAGAAAACCCGTCTGGCCTTCGCCGGTCTGAAGTGGTCACAGTTTGGCTCTCTCGATTACGGTCGTAACCTCGGCGCGCTGTACGACGTTGCCGCCTGGACCGATATGTTCCCGGAGTTCGGCGGCGACTCGCTGGCCCGTACCGATAACTTCATGACCAAGCGCTCTACCGGTCTGGCAACCTACCGTAACACCGATTTCTTCGGCATGATTGACGGTCTGGACCTGACCCTGCAATACCAGGGCAAAAACGAAAACCGCTCGGCGATTCGTCAGAATGGCGACGGCTTCGGTACCTCTCTCTCCTATGACTTCGGCGGCAGCGATTTCGCCATCAGCGGTGCCTATGCGAAATCTGACCGTACCGACGATCAGAACGCAATGGATCTGGGCCGTGGCGACAACGCGGAAGCCTGGGTTACCGGTGTGAAATATGACGCCAACAACCTGTATATGGCTGCGATGTATGGCGTATCACAAAACATGACGCCGGTGTCGTCGTCACGTGGTTTCGCCAACAAAGCGGAAAACTTTGAAGCCGTGATTCAGTATCAGTTCGACTTCGGTCTGCGTCCGTCTCTTGGCTACGTGCTGTCCAAAGGCAAAGACATGGAAGACGGTATCGGCAACGAAGATCTGGTCAACTACATCGACGTGGGCATGACCTACTACTTCAACAAGAACATGTCGGCGATGGTGGATTACAAAATCAACCAGATCGACAGCGACAACAAACTGGGCATCAACGACGACGACGTGGTCGCAGTTGGCGTAACCTACCAGTTCTAAGTTCGCCCCAACAAAAAAGCCCTGCAATGCAGGGCTTTTTTTATTCGAACCGCACGGTGCGTGGCCGGACGGTTAGTGGGTCAGGCAGAGAGTTTTACCGGCTTCTCGGCAAAATCGTCGGCGGGTTCCAGACCCAGCTCAAGCGTGGTCAGCAGGGCATGCAGGCGCTTATGGAAATCGCGCAGCGTCTGCTCCAGCTTGTCATTGACTTCGTTATCTTTGATCGCCGTTGGCTGCCAGACGCCTTCTTTGTCAAACAGGCCAAAGTGGTACGTGTAGGTAAAGCGTTTTTCCTGCGCTTCCAGCTCCATCCACCATCCCCAGAACTCACGCTTTTCGGGTGCTGGCTTCACGTTTACACAAACCGCCAGGCAATCGAAAAAGAAGCGCGTACCTTCACACTGCTCCTCCCGAATATACGGGCCAAGCGCAGTGAATTTCTTAATCAGCCTGCTTTTTGGGTGTCCACTCGGTAACGTCATTGCGATCTCCTTTAATGAAGCAACTGTTTTACCAGACCAATGAAATTTATCAATCCATTAACGCAATCTATCGCCGATCCAGTCGGTAATTTCCTGCAGCGCGCGGTCAAAGTTGCGATAGACCGGGCTGAAGGGAATCTCCATCAGTTTGCCGTCGGCGGATGACGAGGTGATTAAACGCGACTCTTCCGGTGGACTGAAGGGATCGTTTTTCCAGAAGCCGGAGAGCATCGGCGTCGGGCAGCGGCGGCCGAGCAGCCCCTGGGTTTTAAGCGAGTAGCGGTTGAGCTCGACGCGCAGCGCGCTGTCGGCAGCGTCATACATGCCAAGGCGGCTGGCGAGCACGTCCATATACATCTCCGGGACCTGATCCTGACGCGCCGGCTCGTTTAACAGGTGGTGTACCACCGGACCCAGGCAGGCGACCGCTTTCAGGCGCGGCGACTCCAGATACGCCAGCCGTACCGCGACATTGGCGCCAAAGCGGAAACCAAATGCCGCCACGCGGGTATGGTCAACCCAGGGAATGCCGGGCAGCGCGTGAAGCACGTGCTGGTGCAGCAGGCTGGAATCCTGGGTCAGTTTCCACTTCGAGGAGAAGCCGACCGAGGGCATATCCACCGTCAGCATGGCGATGCCCGCCGGGGCCAGATAGTGCTCGAAAAGAGTATAGTAGTCGCTTTGCAGGGCATCGAGGCCACCGCACACCAGCACCGTAGGGCAAGGACCGTCGACGCCTTTAGGCAGATGCAGGAAGCCCGAGACCGGGCTGCCGCCGGGAATGGGGAACTCCAGCTCGCGCAGTTCGCCCGACAGCCGCGGAGCCGCTTCTTCATAGGCTTTGTTGGCCAGCACCTGCGCCTGTTCGGCCAGATCGTCCCCTTTCAGATGCGGATAGGCCGCAATGCTGTAAAGGTTGGCGGCCATCAGCCAGTGGCGTCCTTTCTCCTGCTCATCCTGGGCATTACCGGCGCGCTGCTGCCAGAGCATGGCCTGCTTCGACCATTCGTAGATCCAGTTCCCGCTGCGGTAGCCCACGACGGTGTCGTAGAGCTCGTCATCGGTACGTTCGGTCTGGCTTGCGGCGATCCGCGCCATCACTTCGAGAATTTCACGCGCATCCACGCCACGCCATACCCACATCAGGCGGTTGATCATGCGGTACCAGTGCGGGGCGTTTTTACCGTCCAGCGCCGACTGAACGGCTGGCCCCTGATGATGCTGAACGCGGCGCACCAGGGTTGAGGTTTCAGGATGCTTGAAACGCGGTTTGAACAGGGTTTCGCTGAGGTTAGCCTGGGTCATCGTGCTTTACTCCATTACACGCTCACGAACCCTTATTGTAACTTTACCGGCGCTAAATAAAACAAACGCCCGGACAAAGCCGGGCGTTATTTACATCTTTATACGATTAACGGCCTGACAGCGGCGGTACAAAGACCACGCCCATGTCCCACGGCTGCTCAATCCAGGTGTCCTGCGGGATGTCGATAACGTAATCGTCCACCAGCGGGCGACCGGCCGGTTTGGCGAAGATGGTGACGAAGTGCGCTTTCGGGTACATGTCGCGAATCGCTACCGCGGTGCCGCCGGTATCAACCAGATCGTCAATAACGATAAAGCCTTCACCGTCGCCTTCCGCGCGCTTGAGCACTTTCAGCTCGCGCTGGTTATCGTGGTCGTAGCTGGAGATGCAGACGGTATCGACGTGGCGAATACCCAGTTCACGCGCCAGCAGCGCGGCCGGCACCAGGCCACCGCGGCTCACGGCAATAATGCCTTTCCACTGCTCGGAGGGCATCAGGCGGCTTGCCAGTTTGCGGGCATGGATCTGCAACATGTCCCAGGTGACGACGTATTTTTCGCTCATGTGAAGTGTCCCGGCCTGTAAAAAACGGCGTAAAAATTGTTCGAGGGGGAATTGGTTGCGCGAGATTATAGAGATCTGACGCGCTAAAAACCAGTGCTGCGCGGTTCAGGCTATGGATTTTACGCCTGCGGCACTACCCCTCGCAGCAGAAAATGGTATTCTCGACGTCACCATCCTGGGCTGAATAAAGCCTGTGTTCATCTGCTAAACCTGTGACCCGTCGCTAATTTGCCCGGTCTACCTCAAGGAGACTTAACGTGTCTGAACTGTCTCAGCTATCGCCACAGCCGCTGTGGGATATTTTTGCCAAAATCTGTTCCATTCCGCACCCGTCCTACCATGAAGAAGAACTCGCAAACCACATCATGGGCTGGGCGAAGGAAAAAGGTCTGCACGCAGAGCGCGACCAGGTTGGCAACATCCTGATCCGCAAGCCGGCTACCGCGGGCATGGAAAACCGTAAACCGGTGGCCCTCCAGGCGCACCTGGATATGGTGCCGCAGAAAAATAACGACACCGTTCACGACTTCACCAAAGACCCGATCCAGCCGTGGATCGACGGCGAGTGGGTGAAGGCGCGCGGCACCACGCTTGGCGCCGATAACGGTATCGGTATGGCGTCCGCGCTGGCGGTACTGGCCGACGAGCGCGTTGAGCACGGTCCGCTGGAGGTGCTGCTCACCATGACCGAAGAAGCGGGCATGGACGGGGCGTTCGGCCTTCAGGCCAACTGGCTGCAGGCCGATATTCTGATCAACACCGACTCAGAAGAAGAAGGCGAGATCTACATGGGCTGCGCCGGCGGGATTGATTTTATCTCTACCCTCGCCCTGACGCGTGAAGCCGTACCGGCAGGTTTCCAGACCTTTAAGCTGACGCTCAAGGGCCTGAAAGGCGGCCACTCCGGCGGCGATATTCACCTTGGTCTCGGCAACGCCAACAAGCTGCTGGCACGTTTCCTGGCGGGCCATGCGGCGGCGCTGGATCTGCGTCTGGTGGATTTCAACGGCGGTACCCTGCGCAACGCGATTCCACGCGAGGCGTTTGCCACCGTGGCCGTGCCTGCCGATAAAGCCCAGAGCCTGAAAGCGCTGGCGGACGAGTACCTGGCGATCCTGAAAAACGAGCTGGCGGAAAAAGAGAAGAACCTGACGCTGGTGCTGGAAAGCGCGCAGAGCGATCGCGCCGCGCTGACGACCGCCTCCCGCGATGCGTTTGTTCAGCTGCTGAACGCCACCCCGAACGGCGTGATCCGTAATTCTGACGTGGCGAAAGGCGTGGTGGAAACCTCCCTCAACGTGGGCGTGGTGACCATGGATGAGCAGAACGCGCAGATTATCTGCCTTATCCGTTCGCTGATCGACAGCGGCAAAGAGTACGTGGTGAGCATGCTGGAGTCCCTCGGCGCGCTGGCCGGTGCCCACACCGATGCCAAAGGCAGCTACCCTGGCTGGCAGCCGGACGCCAGTTCACCGGTAATGGCGCTGGTGCGTGAAACCTATCAGCGTCTGTTCGACAAAACGCCGAACATTCAGGTGATCCACGCGGGTCTGGAGTGCGGTCTGTTCAAGAAGCCGTACCCGGAGATGGATATGGTATCCATCGGGCCGACCATTACCGGTCCGCACTCCCCGGATGAGCAGGTGCACATCGAAAGCGTCGGCCACTACTGGACGCTGCTGACCGCCCTGCTGAAGGCGATCCCGGCGAAGTAAGTCGCAGTAAAAATAGTCAGGGCGGGGAAATCCCCGCCCTTTTTTATTGTCTGCCGTCCGCCTTTCACCCTCGCCCGCTTACAGCCCCAGCAGCAGCTGCCTCTCGATTTGCGGATCGAGCAGCGTCACGTGCAGGCCCACCAGCCGCACGCCGCGTCCTCCGCGTCGCTCATCCCAGGTTTTCCGGGCGGTGGCGATAAGATCCTCTTTATTGAGCTTCGGCCAGACGTGCTCCTGGGTGGTGAGCTGGAAATCGTTGAACTTGAGCTTTACGCCCTGGCGGGCAATGAGCAGGTCGGGCTTCACGCTGGTGAGCCGCCGTTCCAGTTCGGGATAGAGCTGCTGCTCGATGATCGCCTCGCACTGCGCCCAGTCGTGAATATCCTCAGCCAGGGTGCGCTCCACCCCCACCGACTTACGCTGCCGCTCGCTGCTTATCTCACGCTCGTCGATGCCCTGGCTGCGCTCCCACAGCACCCGGCCAAACTTGCCGAAGCGCTTAAGGAGCTGGGCGAGATCGCTGTTCTGCACATCGGCGCAGGTGCGCAACCCCATCTCCTCAAGCTTGCCGGCGGACACTTTGCCGACGCCGGGAATCTTGCTCAGCGGCAGCGTCTTCAGAAACTCAGGCACCGCCTCGGGCGTAATCACGTACTGCCCGTTGGGTTTGTTGAGATCCGACGCAATTTTGGCGAGGAACTTTATCGGCGCGATACCCGCCGAGGCGGTGAGGCCAGTTTCGCGGTAGATGGTGGCGCGGATCTCCTGGGCCATCAGGGTTGCGGAGCCGTGGCAGTGCGGGCTGTCCGACACATCGAGATAGGCTTCATCCAGCGAGAGCGGTTCAATCAGGGCGGTGTAGCGCGAGAAAATCTCGCGGATATGCGCCGAGGCCTCTTTATAGGCATCGAAGCGGCCCGGCAGCAGAGTGAGATGGGGACAGAGCTTGAGCGCGGTGGCGGTGGGCATCGCGCTGCGCACCCCGAATTTCCGCGCCGGATAGTTAGCGGTACTGATCACACCGCGCCGCTCACGGCTGCCGCCAATTGCCAGGGGAATATCGCGCAGGGCAGGATTATCGCGCATCTCTACCGCCGCGAAAAAGCAGTCCATATCCACGTGAATGATTTTACGCATACCCCGCCCTCATCTTTACTGGATAAGTATACAGGAAAACCTTAAAAAATAAGAAGCGCGGCTTCGCGGCCACTATCGCTTCAGATAATATCGTCCAGAAATGGAATAGCCGCTGCGGTCCTACGCAGCGCAGGAATAGCGGCCAATAAGAAATAACGCATTGTTTTTTGGCCGCATAAAAATATCTTCGCCACGCTGAAAACGTCACACGGATCCGGTATAACGTTGGGCGGCAGTGAAAACATCCCTTTGGACTGTTGCGAAAATCTTAATTGCTGCTAATGTGAGCGCTCCATTACAGAATAGTCTGATTCTGGGTCTCTCTTGCCGTCCCGGCAGTGGTTTACGCTTTATCAAGGAAATAAGTAGAATGCGCAAAATCGCATTATTCATTGCGATGCTTCTGATCCCGTGCGTCTCGTTTGCTGCGCTGACGGGTGGCAATAGTTCCGCGTTGTCCCTCAGCAAAGAAAACAAGCAGCAGCTTATGGGCTCCCCGGTGTATGTTCAAATCTTCAAGGAAGAGCGCACGCTCGAGCTGTACGTGAAGATGGGCGAGCAGTATCAGCTGCTGGACAGTTTCCGCATCTGCAATTACTCCGGCGGTCTTGGCCCGAAACAGCGCCAGGGCGACTTCAAAAGCCCGGAAGGCTTCTACAGCGTTCAGCGCAGCCAGCTCAAACCCGACAGCCGTTTCTATAAAGCGATTAACATCGGTTTCCCGAATGCCTATGACCGCGCGCACGGCTATGAAGGGAAGTACCTGATGATCCACGGCGCCTGCGTGTCTGTTGGCTGCTACGCCATGACCGATACCGGCATCGATGAGATTTTCCAGTACGTGACCGCCGCGCTGATTTTTGGTCAGCCGCAGGTGCAGGTCAGCATCTATCCGTTCCGCATGACCGACGCCAACATGGCGCGTCACAAGTACTCGTACTACAACGAGTTCTGGAAGCAGCTCAAGCCGGGCTACGACTATTTTGTCCAGACCCGTCAGCCGCCGGTAGTGTCCGTCTCCCCGGAAGGCCGTTACGTAGTCAGCAAGCCGCTTGCCAGCACGCCGGTCCATCCGCAGCTGGTGTCAAACTACGCGCTCCCCAAGGCAGAATAACGCCCACTCGCCTGGCATAATCTTTTGCCAGGCTTCGTTGCCCGTCAGGGGCTGCGTCGCAATGACCGTGACCACATCGTCTGGTGTGGTCTCCTGCACAAAATCAATTTCCACATCCTGATCCAGCAGCTTCGCCACGCCAAACGGCGCGCGGCGGGTTATCCAGAACAGATTGGTAGAGCAGAACGCCATCACATACCGGCCGTCGGACAGCAGCATGTTAAACACCCCTTTTTCGCGTAGCTGCGCGGCGAGCGTGGCAATAAAGCGGAACACGCTGTCCATTTTGGCGGGGGTGCGCGGATAACGCTGGCTTAGCTCATGCAGTAGCCAGCAGAAGGCTTTCTCGCTGTCGGTCTCCCCTACCGGACGAAACTGGCCGGTATGCAGCGTGCGATAGCCGTTCAGCTGCCCGTTGTGCGCGTAGGTCCAGTTGCGGCCCCACAGCTCTCGGGTAAACGGATGGGTGTTTTCCAGCGCGACTTCACCGCGATTCGCCTGGCGAATATGGGCGATCACCGAGCAGGACTTGATGGGATACTCCTGCACCAGCCTGGCGATGGGCGAGTTAAAACTGGGTTGGGGGTCTTTGAACGTCCGGCAGCCCTTTCCTTCGTAGAAGGTAATGCCCCAGCCGTCTTTATGCGGCCCGGTGCCGCCACCGCGCTGGACGAGGCCGGTAAAGCTAAAGCAGATATCGGTGGGCACATTCGCGCTCATCCCGAGCAGTTCGCACATAGTCACCTCATAACACGCCCGTCAGGCCCGGTCTGGTTGATGTCCGGAAGCGGCCAGTGCGCTAAAACCGGGGCGAACCAGGGGTCGCCGGGTTTCAGGCACTGTCCGGGGCCAGAATGATAAACCCGCCAGCCTTATCAGGCTTTTACCATCTCTTTTTCGATCAGCTGAATCAGGATGTGGATCACTTTGATGTGGATCTCCTGAATGCGATCCGCATAGCCGAAGTGTGGCACACGAATTTCGATGTCGGCGCTGCCGGCCATTTTGCCACCGTCTTTCCCGGTCAGGGTAATGACCTTCATGCCTTTGGCGCGCGCGGCTTCAATCGCTTTGATCACGTTGGCTGAGTTGCCGGAGGTGGAGATCCCCAGCAGCACATCGCCCTCGCGCCCTACCGCTTCCACGTAGCGGGAGAAGATGTAGTCGTAGCCGAAGTCGTTGCTCACGCAGGAGATGTGGCTGACGTCAGAGATAGCGATCGCCGGATATCCCGGACGGTTTTCGCGGTAGCGACCGGTCAGCTCTTCGGCGAAGTGCATGGCATCGCAGTGTGAACCGCCGTTGCCGCAGGAGAGCACTTTGCCACCCGCTTTAAAGCTGTCAGCCAGTAGCACCGCAGCGCGCTGGATAGCGTGGATATTGGCTTCATCTTTGAGGAAATTAGCCAGCGTCTCTGCCGCTTCATTCAGCTCGTTACGAATAAGATCCTGGTACATGAGGATATCCTTCAGCATGAGAAAAATAGACCCGAGCAGTGTACCGGATAGCGTCCGGGGCGAGAAGCGCTACGCCCGTCGGGGCATGGATGTTTTGCCATTCCGTGCGGCAACATTGTGAACCAGGTTGTAATTATTTTGTGAACGCATTGCTAAAAAACATAACATCCACTACAACCATATCATCACAAGTGGTCAGACCTCCTACAAGCAAGGGAGCTTTTCGTTATGATGATTCTGAGTATCGTTGCCACCGTCGTGCTGCTCGGTGCGCTCTTCTACCATCGCGTTAATCTGCATCTCAGCAGCCTGATTCTGCTGGCCTGGACCGCCGTGCTCGGCGCGGTTGGCATCTGGTCGCTGTGGATGCTGGTGCCGGTGGCGCTTATCCTGCTGCCGTTCAACCTCACGCCTGTTCGTAAGTCGCTGTTCTCCGCCCCGGCGTTTCGCAGCTTCCGCAAGGTGATGCCGCCGATGTCGCGTACGGAAAAAGAGGCCATCGACGCCGGTACCACCTGGTGGGAAGGCGATCTGTTCCGCGGCAACCCGGACTGGCAGAAGCTGCACAACTACCCGCAGCCTACGCTCACGGCGGAAGAGCAGGCCTTTATTGACGGCCCGGTAGAAGAAGCCTGCCGCATGGCGAACGATTTCCAGATCACCCACGAGATGGCGGATCTGCCGCCGGAGCTGTGGGCCTATCTGAAAGAGCATCGCTTCTTTGCCATGATCATCAAAAAAGAGTACGGCGGTCTGGAGTTTTCCGCTTACGCTCAGGCGCGCGTGCTGCAGAAGCTGGCCGGCGTCTCCGGCATTCTGGCTATTACCGTCGGGGTGCCCAACTCGTTAGGGCCGGGTGAACTGCTTCAGCACTACGGTACCGAAGAGCAGAAGGACCACTATCTCCCGCGCCTGGCGCGTGGGCAGGAGATCCCCTGCTTCGCACTGACCAGCCCGGAAGCGGGCTCCGATGCGGGCGCCATCCCGGATACCGGTGTGGTCTGCATGGGCGAATGGCAGGGCCAGCAGGTGCTGGGTATGCGCCTGACCTGGAACAAGCGCTACATCACCCTCGCGCCGATCGCCACGGTGCTGGGCCTGGCGTTTAAGCTGTCGGACCCCGATCATCTGCTGGGCGACGACGCCGAGCCGGGCATTACCTGCGCCCTGATCCCGACCAACACCCCGGGCGTTGAGATCGGTAATCGTCACTTCCCGCTTAACGTGCCGTTCCAGAACGGCCCGACCCGTGGCAACGATATCTTTGTGCCGATCGACTACATCATCGGCGGCCCGAAAATGGCCGGTCAGGGCTGGCGGATGCTGGTGGAGTGCCTGTCCGTTGGACGCGGCATCACCCTGCCGTCTAACTCGACCGGCAGCCTGAAGTCGATTGCGCTGGCCACCGGTGCCTACGCCCATATTCGCCGTCAGTTCAAAGTCTCCATCGGTAAGATGGAAGGGATCGAAGAGCCGCTGGCGCGTATCGCCGGCAACGCCTACGTGATGGACGCCGCGGCGTCGCTGATCACCTACGGCATTATGCTCGGGGAAAAACCGGCGGTGCTGTCCGCTATCGTTAAGTACCACTGTACCCACCGCGGCCAGCAGTCAATCATTGACGCCATGGATATTGCCGGCGGGAAAGGCATCATGCTCGGCGAGTCAAACTTCCTGGCGCGCGCCTACCAGGGCGCACCGATCGCTATTACGGTGGAAGGGGCCAACATTCTTACCCGCACCATGATGATCTTCGGCCAGGGGGCGATTCGCTGCCACCCGTATGTGCTTGAAGAGATGGCGGCGGCGCAGAACAACGATCTCAACGCCTTCGACCAGCTGCTGTTCAGCCATATCGGTCACGTGGGCAGCAACATGATGCGCAGCTTCTGGCTCGGCCTGACGAACGGCCTGACCAGCCCGTCGCCGACCCGGGACGCCACGCGCCGTTACTATCAGCACATCAACCGGGTAAGTGCCAACCTGGCGCTGCTGTCGGATATCTCTATGGCCGTGCTGGGCGGCAGCCTGAAACGTCGGGAGCGCATTTCGGCGCGCCTTGGCGATGTGCTGAGCCAGCTCTATCTCGCCACCGCGGCGCTGAAACGCTACGAGGATGAGGGCCGTCACGAAGCGGATCTGCCGCTGGTGCACTGGGGCGTGCAGGATGCGCTGCATCAGGCCGAGCAGGCCATCGACGATCTGCTGCGCAACTTCCCGAATGCGGGTGTGGCGGGCCTGATGCGTCTGGTTATCTTCCCGGCAGGGCGTCGCTTCACGGCACCGTCGGACAAGCTCGACCACCAGTTGGCGAAGATCATTCAGACGCCGTGCGCCACCCGCTCGCGTATTGGGCGGGGTCAGTACCTGACGCCGAGCGAGCATAATGCCGCCGGGCTGCTGGAAGCCGCGCTGGCAGATGTAATGGCCGCGGAGCCGATCCACGTGCGTATCTGTAAAGAGCTGGGCAAAAACCTGCCGTTTACCCGTCTGGATGCGCTGGCCGCCGACGCGCTGGCGAAAGGTTTTATCACTCAGGATGAAGCCAGCCTGCTTATCAAGGCAGAGGAGAGCCGCCTTCGCAGCATCAACGTGGATGAGTTCGAATTTGATGCCCTGGCGACCCAGCCGGTAAAGCAGACCACTAAGGTGCGCACCATCGAAGCCGCCTGATCGTCGCGTTACCCCATAAACCCCGCCTGGTGCGGGGTTTTTTATTGGCGTCACGTAACGCGCTTCTCATGGTAGAGTGGAAAAATGTGTTCACTACGGAGCGTCTCACGTGCCCGGCTTACAACTTACTGTGCTGCAACAGCCCCTCGTCTGGATGGACGGTCCGGCTAATCTTCGCCATTTCGATACGCTGCTGGCGGAGCTGCCCGGACGGGATCTGATCCTGCTCCCGGAAATGTTTACCACCGGCTTTGCCATGGAAGCCGCGCAACGGTCACTGCCCCAGCGCGAAGTGGTGGCCTGGATGCACGACTGGGCCAGGCAGACCGACGCCATGATTGCCGGAAGCGCGGCGCTCCAGACCGAGCGTGGGCCGGTGAACCGTTTCCTGCTGGTGGAGCCGGACGGCACGCTGCACTTCTACGATAAACGTCATCTGTTCCGCATGGCCGATGAACATCAGTATTATCAGGCGGGCGATCGGCGGGTGATTATTCCCTGGCGCGGATTCCGTATTCTGCCGCAGGTGTGTTACGACCTGCGCTTCCCGGTGTGGTCACGCAATCAGAACGACTACGATCTGGCGCTCTACGTCGCCAACTGGCCTGCGCCGCGCGCGCACCACTGGAAAACGCTGCTGGCAGCGCGGGCGATTGAGAATCAGGCTTACGTGGCGGGATGTAACCGGACGGGGCGGGACGGCAACGGACATCGCTACAGCGGTGACAGCGCGATCATCAGCCCGCAGGGTGAAGCGCTGGCGGCAGCAACGCCCTATGTTTCCGGACGCATCGATGCTGCGCTGTCGCTGGAGGCACTGAACGCCTGGCGTGACGCGTTTCCGGCCTGGCAGGACGCCGACCCGTTTAGCCTGGACTAATCCCCTCGCCTCGTTAAACGGGAGGCGAACGGACGGCAGAAACGACGAAGGCCTGAATCATTGCTGATTCAGGCCTTCTGAATAGTGGCGGAACGGACGGGGCTCGAACCCGCGACCCCCTGCGTGACAGGCAGGTATTCTAACCAACTGAACTACCGCTCCGCATTGTTCCATTGCTGGAACGAGGCGAATATTACGGTTTGCCCCGATCGGCGTCAACGGTTTTTCTCACAAATTTAATCGTTTGCTGTAAAAATCGCCCGCGCGCTCACTTTCCGCACATCTTGCTGGCCCTCAGGCCCGCCACAGGCAGCTTCCGCCTTTTTTCTCAACGATGTCGAGACGCGATTCATGGGCCGCCAGCTCTTCATCGGTGGCAGAAATCACCCGCAGACGCGACGCTTTACGCGCAACGCGTTGAATGGTCGCTTCGCCCTGCTGCTGCTGCGATTCGCTCTCCAGCGCAAACGACATGATGGTCTGCCCACCGGTCATCGCCAGATAGACGTCGGCCAGGATTTGGGAGTCGAGCAGCGCCCCGTGCAACGTACGCTTGGTGTTGTCGATTTCGTAACGCGAGCAGAGCGCATCGAGGCTGTTACGCTTGCCGGGGAACATCTTGCGCGCCAGCGCCAGGCTATCCGTTACCTTACAGAAGGTCTCGGTTTTGGGGATACCGCGGTTGAGCTTGCTGAATTCATAATCCATAAAGCCGATATCGAACGAGGCGTTATGGATGACCAGCTCGGCCCCGCGAATGTAATCGATAAAGTCATCGACCACATCGCCAAACTGCGGTTTGTCCATCAGGAACTCGTCGGCGATACCGTGAACGTTGAACGCTTCCGGGTCCACCAGCCGGTCGGGCTTCAGGTAGACGTGGAAGTTGTTCCCGGTCAGGCGGCGGTTAATCACCTCAACGGCGCCGATTTCGATAATCCGGTGTCCCTCGTAATGCACACCGAGCTGGTTCATACCCGTGGTCTCGGTATCGAGGACGATCTGTCGTGTAATTGCTGTGCTCATAGCGTTCGTTTATGTCAGACTTGGCGTTTTAATCACAGGAAGTCTACCAGAGATGCGTAAACAGGTAGAAATTTTCACCGATGGCTCCTGCCTTGGCAATCCAGGGCCGGGTGGCTACGGGGCAATTCTGCGTTACAAAGAGCATGAAAAAGAGTTCAGCGCCGGCTATCGCCTGACTACCAACAACCGCATGGAGCTGATGGCGGCTATCGTGGCGCTGGAAGGTCTGCGCGAGCACTGCGACGTCGTGCTGAGCACCGACAGCCAGTACGTGCGCCAGGGGATCACACAGTGGATCCACAACTGGAAGAAACGCGGCTGGAAAACCGCCGAGAAGAAACCGGTAAAGAACGTCGACCTGTGGCAGCGCCTCGATGCGGCCTTAAGCCAGCATAAAATCGAGTGGGAATGGGTAAAAGGCCACGCCGGTCACCCGGAAAACGAACGCTGCGATGAACTGGCGCGCCGTGCCGCCGAGAATCCGACCCAGGAAGACGTCGGCTACCTGCCGCAGGCAAGTTAAGGCTTACGATACTGCCGCGTGGCGCCCACGGTCTGGCGCAGCGAGGCTTTGGCTTTACGCGCTTTCATCGGATTGAGCGTCAGCGGAATGGTACGCTTACGCGCCACGATAAGCTGCATACAGCCCAGCGCGGGAAGATGGGTACTGAGCATTTTCCCGCCCTGCTTGCTCCACGGCAGCACCATAAAACGCTCGCGGTGCATCACTTCAAAATTCAGCAGCGACAGCCAGTCGAGCTGGCGCATCATGCTGAACATCCGGCTGTTGTAAGGTACTCGCTTACGCTTAACCGGCACCAGCTTCATTAACCCCGCCAGGCTTATCGGGTTAAAGCTGCTCAGCACAATCCAGCCGTCGTCGATCAATACCCGGTCCGCTTCCCGCAGCAGCGCATGCGGATCGTGACACCAGGGCAGCGTATGGGCCAGCAAACAGGCATCCACCGACTTCGCCGCAAAGGGCAACCGCAGCGGATCGGCCTGCACCTGCTGGGGCGAACCGCTAAGCGATACGCTAACCTGATGGGAGATGGCACAGGCCTCGGTGTTGATTTCCGCGCTCATATTGCCGATTTTAAGCAGGTGGAAACCGTACATTTTCGCAAGCCACGGCTGGAGCTGCTGCTCAAGCGAGAGGCGATAGCGCTCTCCGGCCGGCAGTTCATCCCAGCGGGAGGGTGCCACTAATTTGTGAGGTATCCTTGCCGTTTTCATCACTACCTTCCCTAACGCATGAGAGGTGTTTTATGGATATTACCAGCATTCCCGCGCTCCAGGACAATTACATCTGGGTTCTCCATAACGAAGCGGGAAAATGCGTGATTGTCGATCCGGGCGAAGCGGCGCCGGTGCTTGCGGCAATCGATCAAAACGGCTGGCAGCCGGAGGCAATTTTACTGACCCATCACCATCATGACCACGTTGGCGGCGTGAAAGAACTGCGCCAGCGCTACCCTGAAATAGTGGTCTATGGGCCTGCGGAGACGCAGGATAAAGGTGCCAGCGTCATCGTGAAAGAAGGGGAAAAGGTCCCTGTTTTGGGACGCGAATTTAGCGTCATTGCCACCCCGGGTCACACTTTAGGACATATCTGCTTTTTTAGCTTTCCTTATCTGTTCTCAGGCGACACGCTCTTTTCCGGCGGCTGCGGAAGACTGTTTGAAGGCACGCCAACCCATATGTATCAGTCCTTTGAAAAATTAAACGCGCTTCCGGAAGATACATTAATTTATTGTGGCCACGAATATACATTAAGTAATCTTAAGTTTGCGTCAGCCGTTCTTCCCGAGGATGAGGCAATTTCCCATTATTACCGTAAAGTTAAGGAGTTACGGGCGAAAAACCAAATTAC
The DNA here is from genome assembly GCF_000463155.2 of Siccibacter turicensis LMG 23730. Taxonomy (GTDB): domain Bacteria; phylum Pseudomonadota; class Gammaproteobacteria; order Enterobacterales; family Enterobacteriaceae; genus Siccibacter; species Siccibacter turicensis. The sequence continues at coordinate 1,119,544 of NZ_AWFZ01000028.1, forward strand.
GCTACCCGTTTCTTTGAAAAAAGAGCGTCAGATTAATCTGTTCCTTCGCACGCATGACACTGTTTTAATTGATAAAATAAACACAGAAACATCTTTGCAACACCCAGAGCAGATTTTCGCCTGGTTACGGGCGAAGAAGGATAACTTCTGAATTCAGACTTGTGTTACGGAAACATCGCAGTTATCATCGCTCGTCTTTTAAGCAACTATTGACACACACATGAAGGCAAAAGCGATATTACTCGCCTCTGTCTTGCTGGTGGGTTGCCAGGCGCAACAGCGCGATGGTGACGTTACGCAGCATGCTCAGAGCCTTTCTGCGGCTGGTCAAGGGGAAGCAGGAAAGCTAACAAGTCGAAGTGGTTTCTGGATGGACGGTTCGTCCACTCTGGCAGACGATCAAAACCTGTGGGCTTTCATTGGCGACGAGCTAAAGATGGGAATTCCGGAAAATGCCCGGATTCGCGAACAGAAACAAAAGTATTTAAAAAATAAGAGCTATCTCCACGATGTAACATTACGGGCAGAGCCGTATATGTACTGGATAGCAGGGCAAGTTAAGAAACGTAACATGCCCATGGAACTGGTACTACTACCCATAGTGGAGAGCGCTTTTGACCCGCACGCGACGTCTGGCGCCAATGCCGCAGGCATCTGGCAGATCATACCGAGCACAGGGCGAAATTATGGTTTGAAACAGACCCGCAGCTATGACGCACGTCGTGACGTAGTGGCTTCCACCACCGCGGCACTGGATATGATGGAGCGTCTGAACCGCATGTTTGACGGCGACTGGTTGTTAACGGTTGCGGCCTATAACAGCGGTGAAGGTCGGGTACTGAAGGCAATGAAAGCGAACAAAGCGCGTGGTAAACCCACCGATTTCTGGTCGCTCTCCCTGCCGCACGAAACCAAAATATACGTACCGAAAATGCTGGCGTTGAGTGACATCCTCAAAAACAGCGAGCGGTATGGCGTTAATTTACCGACCCCTGATGAGAGCCGTGCTCTGGCACGCGTTCCGGTCAGTAACCCGGTCGAAATGGAACAACTGGCGGAAATGGCCGGGATTTCAGTTAAAAAGCTGAAAACCTTCAACGCAGGCGTCAAAGGCGCGACGTTGGGCGCAAGCGGTCCACAGTACGTTATGGTTCCACGTAAGCACGCGGCGAAGTTACGTAACTCGCTGGCGGCTAACGAAATTGAAGCTGTTCAGCCGGCTATTCTCGCGAATAACGATGATACCGGCAGCCGTGTTTATACCGTACGCTCCGGCGATACGTTATCAAGCATTGCGTCACGGATGAACGTGACCACGAGCGAACTGCAGCGCATGAACGGTCTCAAAGGCTCACGCCTTAAGGTCGGCCAGACGCTCAACGTTGGAGGAGACTCCAGCAGCGCAGGGCGCCTCGCGAAGAACAGCGACAGCATCACGTATCGCGTGCGTAAGGGTGATTCGCTTTCGAGCATTGCCAAACGTCACGGCGTAAATATCAAAGACGTGCTGCGCTGGAACACGGGTACTGACACACTCAAGCCGGGCGATCAGATTACGCTTTTCGTGAAAAACGACAGCAGACCTGATTCCTGATGAGAATTAAAAAAGGCACCGATTCCCCCGGTGCCTTTTTTCTTTTTAGCCTGGCTTTATGGCCTCTATCATGATGGTATCCGGGCTGAATGAGCCATCCTCCTGCAGCGCGAAATAGCGCTTTACCTCATCCGACGCACTCTGCTGATAGGCCCTAATCGCCTCCACCATCACCGTTGGCGTGCGCATCCTGGTGACCCAGGATGAAAACTCCAGCATCAGCCGATCGGTAATGACCTCCTGAACTGCCAGCCCGGCCTGAATAAACATCTCCAGCCATTGCGTACTGGAGTAATTCCTGACGTGCGAGGTATCACGCAGTGCCTCGATGGTCTGCAGGAAGATATCCGTCACGGCCGGGCCAGGAGACATGATATCCATAAAGATGGCCCGCCCTCCGGGCGTTAACACGCGCCGCACTTCCCGCATCGCCATGCCAGGATCCTGCCAGTGATGTGCAGAATAGCGGCTGATGACGATATCCAGACTGTTATCCTCAAACGGCAGATGCTCTGCAACGCCCTGCCGCGTCGCCAGGTTGTCCAGACCACGCGCCTGTGCCGTCTGGCTAACCACCTCAAGCATCTGCTGCGACAGATCGTACGCGGTGACCTGTGCGACCTGCTCTGCTGCAATAAAGCTCGCGTGCCCTGCCCCACAGCCAATATCAAGAAGCCGGGCGTCAGTGCAGCCGGCGAGGCGGCTGCGTAAGCGTTCCAGATCGCGGCCGCTGGCATGAACCTGACTGGTTAAGTAAGCTTCAGCCTGTTGGCCAAACTGGCTGTCGACGTGATGTCGATGAGAGCGGATGGTCATGATGTTTGTCCTTGCGGTTGAGAGAAAAAAGGGCAGCGTCAGATCTGCCCTGCGGCAGACCTGACATACCGTTACTTCAGCTCAGGTTTGCCGGGACTGAATTCAACGAGTAGCGGGTTGTGATCGGAGGCACGGGTGACCAGTACAGAGGCTTCACTGACGTTCATGCCACGATAGAACACAAAATCGAGGGGGCGACCAAAAGCGCGACGGCGATTATCGTCGGTAAAACGCACCTGACGCAGCGACATCTCACGCGTGAACCTGAACAGCGCATTCATGCGCGGACGGCTCCAGGCGTTGAAATCACCGGCCATAATGACCGGACCGTTATGATGGCTGATTTGATCGCCAATCGGTAAAAGTTGTTTGCCGTAGACGTCCACGCCAAGACTGAAATTGACAGCGTGGATATTCACGACCATCAGCATTCGACCATCGGGTAAGGGATAGACGGTAACCAGCGCCGATTTAGCCAGGCGAAGGATGGGTTCACGTTCGCGCAACGGGCAGCAGTAAACAGGATGTGCCGCGGCCAGGGTCATGACACCAGAAGGATGCTGGGGCAGGACAAAGGCCGGGACCTGGTCAGCGGCGAGGTAGTTGGAAGTCGCAAAGTGAATGAGTTCGGGCGTCGTCTGCGCCTCCTGCAACAGCACCAGATGCGCATCCTTCCCGAAATTCTGCAACACGGAGAGCCATTCGGCGCGCTGCTGTTTAAAAATATTCCACACCAGCACGCGAAGCACATCGTGGCCAGGCAGAGGAGCGCCGGCGGGTAACGCCTTGCCAATACTCGCGAACGAGCCCGGCGGCAGTATTCGCTCCGCAGGCTGACCGGCAATGTAACGCATGGCATAAGTCGTTTTTCGCACGTTTAGCTTCCAACTCCATCAAACATGAACCGCCGGAAAATGCAGGCGGTCCATCAGTTATAGGGATTTTAGTCCAGGGTTTCAATGTGGATAGCGATGTTTTCTCAACCGGCGGCGCCCGGTGCTGGGTTAGCCGTTTCGCTAACCGAGGGCTTTATCGTCGGGTTGCCGTGTCATCGACAGTCGCAACGGTCATTTGATGGCGATTGATGGGCTGGCATGCTTCAATAACGAAACGATCATAGTGACACCAGAATTTTTGCCAGGAGAGCAACAGTGAAAGCGACCTCTGAGGAGCTGATGGTATTTGTCGCGGTGGTAGAGAGCGGAAGTTTTAGCCGGGCTGCAGAGCAACTCGGACAGGCGAACTCGGCTATCAGCCGCTCAGTGAAGAAGCTTGAGATGAAGCTCGGGGTCAGCCTGCTCAACCGCACCACACGCCAGCTCAGCCTGACGGAGGAGGGAGAGCGTTATTTTCGACGGGTACAGCAGGTGCTTCAGGAGATGGCCGCGGCTGAAAACGAGCTAATGGAGTCTCGACAGACGCCACGCGGGCTGTTACGCATCGATGCAGCAACGCCGGTAGTGCTGCATTTTCTGATGCCTCTTATCAAACCGTTTCGCGAGCGCTATCCGGAGGTAACGCTGTCGCTGGTGTCGTCGGAAACCTTCATCAACTTGATAGAGCGTAAAGTGGACGTCGCGATCCGCGTCGGGACACTAACCGACTCCAGCCTGCGCGCCCGCCCGCTGTTTACCAGCTACCGCAAAATTATTGCCTCACCGGCTTACCTGGATCGTTATGGGACACCGAAGGGTGTAGAGGATCTTAACGATCATCTGTGTCTTGGCTTTACCGAACCGGCAACGCTCAACCGCTGGCCGGTAGCACAGGCCGATGGGCAACTTTACGAAGCGAACATTGGGTTATCATCAAACAGTGGAGAAACGCTGAAGCAGCTCTGCCTTACCGGCAACGGTATTGCGTGCCTGTCGGACTATATGATCGATCGTGAGCTTGCGAGCGGTGAGTTGGTTGAGGTGCTATCCGACCAGCGTTTACCGGTGGAGATGCCCTTTAGCGCCGTTTATTACAGCGATCGCGCAGTCAGCACGCGCATTCGGGCGTTTATTGATTTTATGAGTGAGCATATAAATCAGTCGCGTAGTGGGATGTGAGGCGGGCTTGCAGTCTGGGCTCATACTAACCGGCTTGTGCAGGAATGGGTGTGTTAACGGCACTCGCTACGCTCAGGCAAAGCACTGAGCGCCCTGTATTCATGTTGGGACTTCGGTGGTGCGGTTCCGTGTTTCTTCCGTGATATTCGCCGAAGGGAAGCAACCAGTATGCTACCCGGCAGAGGTATCAGGCTATATAACGTGGGACACCTGGAGCGTGGCGGGATTGCACACAAAAAAAAGCCCTGAGCAAATGCTCAGGGCTTCTTAATAAGTGGCGGAACGGACGGGGCTCGAACCCGCGACCCCCTGCGTGACAGGCAGGTATTCTAACCAACTGAACTACCG
>NZ_AWFZ01000029.1 GCF_000463155.2 Siccibacter turicensis LMG 23730
GAAGAAGTATTGCTTAGATACAAGTCCATTGCATGGTCCCATAAAATTGCCGGCACGTCAGGTTATTCTGTCTGAAATGAAGGCTAATATCCCCGGCGGGATAAAACACCCGCCATATAATCTATATACTCATCTGTCATCGTAAATTTTGTGTATGGCGAAGCTAATTATAACCAGGGAAATACAAACAATAGCTAAACATATACCCGCAATCCAAAATCTATCCTGTGCGTCTGATAGGAAAGCGTAATATAACCCTACAAAAAATGCGACACCGCCCAACCCACTTGCTATCGCCTGTATTCCCTTTGAAATTATTGCTTTAATTATATTGAGCATTCTTGTCGAGACCTTCAAGAAAATATTTACAAACGGCATTAAACTCTACTCTGTTGTAAGCTGCAAGCTTACATGCATCCTCAATAGGTTCCAGTTTTTCTTGTACCAAAAAGTAAAGCAGATCAAGGTCGCCCATGTTCTTTAATGTGTAATACAAAGACTGATTCCGATCTCTTAACTCACGAGATGTATATATTGCTTTCGAGACTTCGCCACCTATTGTTAGTAACCCGCCAAACACCCAGCCTGAAATTGTTGATCCAACAATACGTGATGTTATGAGTTTACCAAGACTAACCTGACTCACCCTCGCAAAAGCTAGCTTTCCTGCGAAAGAGCTGGCTACAGGTATCGACATACTCGCTATGGCTTCCATGTCAATTTTTGAAATAAATATGCTGACAACGGTTTCAACAATCAGTTTTAACGAGTCGTTTAACTTCTTCTCGCTTTTGATAAGTTTTGCAAATCTAAATTTGTCATCCAGGTTAGCGCTACGGTCCTCTGCATGAATAAAATCATATCCCAACCAGTACAAAGTTACAGGGAAAGATGCAAATCCTTTAGCAAAATTATATACTATTCCCTGGTCATCTACAGGATTGGTCAGTTCCAGTAAGCGGCTGGCAAGAATTTCGGCGCTTTCGTAACTATTATTCACATTGCTTCATCCATGACGAATTTAACTTATAGAATCCATTACTAAGAAATAATTATATACTTTCCAACATCGATTACAATCATCCTGAGCTATAGATACAATCCATTAGCCTTCAGACTATGAAGCATAGCCTTTGCGTCATATTATTTGCCCCTAACATAAATCCTCAGAGTTATCAAAGCTTCATGCTGACATCGCAATCATAGGGTAATATTAACCAGTTTAGCTCCTTCAAAAATCATGAAATTTGATCCTGGAAATCCCTGTCCATATAAATCACTCAATCAGAAAAATATCAGGCCATCATTTTCAAACGCTGTTTATTTGAAGGCACTCCTTCAGGCACCGAATTGCATAAAAAAAAGCGGGCCTTGCCCGCTTCTGTTAACCCATATTCCTGATGAAATTCAGCATGGCCTGGATACGCTCGTGTTCACGTACCCGCTTCGGAAAATCATTGATGTAATACACCGGGGTACACCGGGTACGGCTGACCTGCAGGCTCAACGTATTGCCGGTATGCACGATGGCCGGAATGCCCAGCAGGGAGAGCTGGATAAACGTCATGTCTGCAGCCACCGGATCGATATCCGTGGTGATGACCAGCAGCTGCTCTGAAGGGTTCAGCCCCGCATCACGCATCGCCTCTGCATACGCGATCACCATCCCCCCTGCTCCACTCGTTGGCTCACTGAGCGTGATATACGGGCAGGTCTTCAGTTGGGCATGCATGTCACCCGTCAGGACGCCGGTCAGCAGCTGCGACACCGGATAAGGCGTGAAATACTGCCCCATGTCGCCGGAACCCAGTTCCAGCTCCATAAATACTGAGCCGAGAAAGTCCTGAAACTGCGCGGTGAGCGCGTCAACCAGCAGTGAAAACAGGTTTTTCAGCTTTTCCATGTCATCCGGTTTGTAACGGGCATAAATTCGTGCGGCGTTCGCGTTCGCCTCTGCTGTGTGGATTCTGGCCATATCCAGATCGCTGGCCGCCAGCGCGATGAAGTCGCTGAAGACATCCCACCGGCGATGGTACGGCGCGGTATGCCTGAACTCCCGGATGAACTCCCGGCGGGCAGTGTCTGCGCTGACGTGCCGGAACGCCGGTACAGGCATGACGACCGGTTTAACCGGTTCAGAGACGGCTACGGGTTCACTGATGACCATGTCGAAAATTGAGAGCTGAGACATTACAGCGCCTCCGTGGCCAGCTGGCAGAAAAAACCGTCCATCGGTGCCGCTGCAGCTACTGGCCAGCCGTTCAGGAGCCAGACCTGATAGTAATCAGGGCCGTAGTCGTCATACGCGACCTCCTCAGTACTCCCTGCAGGCGGGGTAAAGTCTGCCGGACGGATCAGGTTATCCCGTGCGGTCAGCCAGTCGTACAGGTCCAGGACCTGGTCAGTTGAGAGTGATGTTTCTGCAGATTCTTTTGCTGCGGTGTTGACGTTTTGCTGTGACATGTTGGTTTTCCTCCGGTGGTTGTGTGATGTCTCTACGAGTTCCTTCGCCGCACAAACAGGAACCGCACACTGGTCAGAGTTGAACGCAAGGGAGAACGGCAAGGCCGCAGCCCGAAGGGACCGGGCGCAGGCGTTCAGCGAAGCGGCCCTTGCGGGCAACGACCGTGTGCCAGATTCCTGGGTGGCGAAAGAACCGGGAGGCATCACTCCACCCGAATGAACATGGCACAGCCCGACACGACGGAACGGCGTGGCGTCCTGAAAGCGCCGGGAACCGGCGTGGTGAGCGCTGCCGGCAGCGCCGGCTGCATGGTATTGGGTTTTGCCATCAGACCGTGGCCGGGAGGCACGGACCCCCCGGGGGTCCGGCGGAGACTGGCAGGTGCGAAGCAGCGGCCTGACGCAGCAGGGCTGACGAGCCGACCGGGACGGGCGGTGAGCCGAAGGGGGCCAGCATCCATTTGTTTGCTGTTTCGTTGCCACCGGCGATAACTTACCCGGATCAAAATCAGCCAGGATGCAACGTAAGCAGAAAGGGCGGCACCGCAGGTGCAGCCCTTTTTGCCGACTATGCTTACGGTAAAGCCTGTTTACCGGAGGATGTATGTGCGGACGCTTTGCCCAGTTCAACACGCGAGAAGACTATCTTGCGCTTTTGCCTGAATCTGCACAGCGGGACATTCCCTTCGATCCTGAACCGCTGAAGCGGTACAACGTGGCCCCCGGTACGCGGGTTCTGCTGCTGAGCGAACGCGACAGCACACTGCACCTCGATCCGGTTCACTGGGGTTATGCGCCGGGGTGGTGGGATAAACAGCCGCTTATCAATGCGCGCGTCGAGACGGCGGCGGGCAGCCGCATGTTTAAATCACTCTGGCAGCATGGGCGGGCCATAGTATTTGCTGACGGCTGGTACGAATGGAAGCGAAACGGCAAGGAGAAACAACCTTATTTCATTCACAGCAAGGATGGCCAGCCGCTATTCTTCGCGGCTATCGGCAGCACGCCTTTCGAACGTGGCGATGAGAATGAGGGGTTCCTGATAGTGACTGCTGCGTCAGATAAGGGGCTGGTTGATATTCATGATCGACGTCCGTTGGTACTTACACCGGATGCCGCACTGGCATGGATGAGTCAGGACACAAGCGGCAAAGAGGCTGAAGGTATTGCGCATGAGGGTAGCTTGCCAGCTGATGCCTTCACGTGGCATCCGGTCAGTCAATCGGTCGGGAATGTGCGGAACCAGAATGCTGAGCTTATTAAGCCAATTTTTTAACCCGCCGGTGTTCGCTTCGATACTAAATCTTTATAAAGATAAAGGGCTGCCAGCATAAACTGACAGCCCTCTGTAAAGGCGCCTGCGGCAGGATTCGACATCTCAGCCCGAAAATGGCGGGGTTTCCCCCGCCACTGGGTTGCTACTTACCGGATTCGTAAGCCATGAACGCAGCGACCTCCCTGTTTCCGTCCCGGTACCGTATTTCGCAGAGCGATGTACGGGTCAGGTATGTGAATATCAAAAGCGTTAAACACACTATCAATACGCACCAGATAAGGGCGTTTCGCGGCAGTTTCATGGCCTTCTTCTCCTTGCCTTACGGCGGGTAAGAGGCTAATCTGATGGTGTCTAGTCAAGCAGATGGCCTCGTGGGTTAATGAAAATTAACTACGGGGCTTTCTTCTTTCTGCCTCACAACACGGTACAAACCACCTGAACATCATGAGGCAAAAAGCCTCAAGCGCCACCGCGATTATACCCTCGACATCAGACTCTCACCAGGAATAACACGCTGATTATCTGTTCGATTTACCGCGATAATAATCAGGCCTTGTCGCCAGTTCCTGAGCAATCAACTCCTCTGCAAACAACGGTGCGTGCTTCATTACACGACGAGTCAGGTTTCGTTTCCGGGCTGCGGCCTTTCGTTCATCACTCCAGCGTTTAACCGGCTTTACATCCGGAAAATCGATATTAATGACATATCCGTTATTGGCCGTCGCCAGCGCTGTCAGCCAGTCAGGGCATCTTTCCCCTGCTGTAACCAGAGTGCTGGCCAGCTCGAAATCGCCTGGACAGGGTACATAGCGATTACCCCAGCGCACTGAATACTTCCATCGGGTATTCATGACGCCGCTCACTGATGCCGGAGCTTGTTTGGCACCATCCAGCGCTCAGCTTCCCGGAGCGGGCCGGATGTCTCACTAACTATAAAGCGGATCTCGTTCATGATTGTCCAGAACGGTTCGCCACTGTACCGCATCCAGTCCAGCGCCTTCAGGGAGGTGAACCGGCGCTGCCAGCGCCAGAACAGGGACTGCAGTTCATGGTCCTCCAGTTCCCGCTGCCACGCGCTGTACCAGACCTGTACGTTCTCCGGCGAGCAGAAATTCAGGGCGATGCCCGCCCTGCGGAGCAGGTTCTGCCGCTTCAGGCAGTCCTGCGCCTCCTTCTTTGCCTCCTGCCGGTACGCTTTATGCAGACGCAGGTCAGAGCGGCGTCCGGCTCGCTCTGTATGCTGCCAGGTTATTTCCGGGAATATCGCTGCCTGAACGTCCATGGGCAGCGGCAGCGGGCAGTGTTCCCCGTGCGAGTAAATAAGCGTGTTAAGGGCTTCCTCGACCTGCTTCAGGGACGTCATTCTGTAACCGGGGTCCCAGCTCAGGCCAGGGATCTGCTGCGCAGCCCGCGTGTTGATGCGGCTGCTTCCCGCGAGACGGCGCAGGAATGCACGCGCATACGGGTTTTCGGAGAGATGCTTTCCGGCAGCGCAGCGCTGCTCAATTTCAACAATGGCCTGCAGCGCAGCCTGCCGTGCCGGGCAGAGCGTAACGAGAGTACGGTTGGCGGGGATCATACTGCCACCTCCTGCTTCAGCAGAGTTACCACCCGCTCTGCCGGACTGTGCAGGTCATGCAGAGCAGACACCTGCGCCAGCAGCTGGCTCACGCGTTCCGGCTCCAGCGTGTCTGACTGGTGAACAACCTGCGCAAGATGGCCATTGCCATCGATGACGATACAGAGCCAGACCAGCGATACTTCACCGGGGCTGCACAGGCAGACCGTATAATTTTCCCCGTTGTCCGGGGTATAGCGACACTGTACCGGGAACAGGCCGCCGAACTCTCCACGGTACTCCGCGTTCACTTGCCAGCCTTTCGGAGTATCAATAGCACGGACCACCGCATTACTCAGCTGTAGCCGATCCGTTTCGCCCTGTTCACGTACCAGCTCAAAGTCAGACGGGATGAAGGTATTCATTGTTGCTAAATCGAATTTCATGGCGTTCTCCCGGCTGCCCCGAAGGGCAGCCGTCTCCTGTTATGCGGCGTGTTGAGTGGTGGTATCAGGTGCGATGTCAGCTGTGACGTCCGGGCTGCGCAGCCAGTCCGGCACCCAGCGGTTATCTGCCATCTCTCGCTCTGCTCGTGCTGCCGCATCGGCCCGCTTCAGCTTTTCCGTATCCCGTGCCGCATCGTTCAGGCCCGCGTCCGTGAGTGCTGCTGCAATCTGCGTTTTTGTGAGCAGCCCGAAGAAGTTTTCTCCGGTCGGCTGCCACCAGTCGCGCAGGTGGAACCCTGTCGCCGACTCCAGCGTACTGAGGCGGCTACGGGAGGTATGCCCGGACTCACGGGTCTGAACACCATCGACAGAACACGCGGCACAAAACGCCAGCAGCGCAGTCATAAGCTCGCCGGGAAGCGTGAAGAACGTGGTCATATCTGACTGCCAGCCCGCTGGCAGCAGACCTGCGAGGCGCTCTTTCTCTGCCATCAGGGCAAGCCAGGCCTTTCCTTGTGCGCCGGATGGCGCATTCTGGTTCAGGGAATGGTGGTTACAGGTCAGGCTCACCTTCATCGGGTTGTTGTATTCCTGTCTGCCGAACACGTTCTGACACAGCGTCCAGGTCAGCATGGCAACAGCATTCTCCGGCTGCTGCATCAGCGCGGCCTGTACGGCGAGGGTGCGCTCGGAGGACATTTTCGTGAGCAGCGGCAGACTGATGTCATCCACCGGTTCTGGCTCGCGACGGTAGCTCATCATCCGCGCGGCTTCAGCGGCCTCAATGGCCTGTATGTCTTCTTCTGTACGCAGCAGCACACCGCGCTGCACGTTCAGTTCGCCGTCTTCAAAGGAGACAAATACGCCGTGTGAGGCTACGTATTCCGGAGTCACCTGACGCTGAATCGCCTGGTACTCCATGTCCTCAATGCGCTGCTGAAGCTCGTTCTCATCGTCATAGGTCGCGCTGGCTTCGACCATGTCTTCCAGCTCGCTAATCTGCGCCCGCTCATCGTCTGTATACTGCGGCTCAGGCCAGCACAGCTGGTATTTTTTGTCGTCATCGCCGTAATGTCTCAGAGACGACACGCGGCCTTCACTCCATGCCCAGCCCTCAATGTCCTGAATGTGCTGCGCTTCGTCCTGTAGTTTTTCCAGCAGCAGTTTTTCCGTGAGCAGACGGTCAGCAAATCCTTCATCTTCGTCGGTGAACAGATCCTGTTTGAGGGTGCCGCCCGCCGACAGGTACGCCTCCTGCCCGACAAAGCGGAACATGGGGTCACTGACGGCGATGTCGTTATTGATGATCTGTCGTTTTAAATAATCTGCAGACGGGGTGCTGTGATGCATCACCTGTTTCGCCGCGGTCCAGACCTGCAGCTGGCGGTCGTGGTCGTCAGTCAATGTCAGCGCCTGACACTGCTCCACCGAAATCTCATCCTTTGCCAGCGCCTCAAGCAGGGCCGGAGCCAGCGTGGTCAGCTTCAGTAGCCGGGTGACATGACGCGCAGGGTAACCCAGCAGGTCGCCAATCTGTGCCGGGGTTTTGCCTTCCCCCGCGAGGGTACGAAAACCTGCCAGCTGCTCTGCCGGATGCATATCGACGCGCATGTCGTTCTCGATCATCGAGGCCGCCACCGCCAGTTCCTCCGGCACCACTTTCACCGGAACGGCATAAGTCTTCCCGATAGCGTTGGTATCGAGCAGATGATTCAGGGCCGCCAAGCGACGTCCACCTGCTGCCACGCCATACAGGCCGTCCGGCAGCGCATGCACAACCAGGTTCTGCAGCACACCGACTGACAGAATGGTCGCTGCCAGCCCCTCGATACTTTTCTGGGCATACGCCGTGGTACGCACATTAAGCGGGGAACGGATCAGCACTGACACAGGCTGCATCTCGACCGGGGTGCTCTCAAGGGCCGCTTTCAGGGCGTCGTCCGGCGCGCTTTTTTTGCTGCGGGTGGTTTTTTTAGTAGTATTGGTGACAGCCATTATTGTTTCCTCATAGTTACGGTGGTGGTGATGCCGTGTCCGGGGGGCAACCCGGTCACGGCGCTTAATGCTTATTTGCTTTTCATCACGCCGGGATGCTTCACGAGCGCTCCGAATGACGGGTATTTATCAAGTACCGCCAGCATGGCTTTAGCCGCTGCAAGCATGTTGCGGTCAGATTCCGCAGGACGTCCTTCACAAACCGCGATAGTGGCCAGAACGCCTGACTTCACATCTGAAAAACGCTCATGAATACGGGTGCTGAACAGCACACGTTCTCCGCTCACGCAGACCTGCCAGTTAGTGCAGTCGTTAAAACGTGTGTCGATTTTGTCGAACTCAATAACGTGGCGTTCGTCAGCCTGAATACGCACCAGTTCGAACCTGTCCGGGGAGGTTCCCGGTTTCGGTTTTGCCATGCTGGCCAGTGTTTTGTTCACATGTATCTCCTTCTGTGGGTGGTTGCCGGGATCCGGTGAATTATTTCTGTTCTGCTGCGATCAGCTGGCGTTCAAGGTCGGCCAGAAAATCCGGTTCAAAAGACCATGCCCGCCAGTCGAGCTGCCCGAATTTACGGATCTCAACCTGTACGTCGCCGTGACGAGAAATGTCGGCGATGGTGACCGTCATCCCTTTGGCCAGGCAGCAGTGGGCGTCAATCAGCGCCTGTGCGTGTTCCTTCAGGGCTTTTGGGGTGTATTCCACCATCTTCCTGGAAGATTCTTGAGCGGCGGTTTTGACTTTCTGTGTGTGCATCCTGGTTTTCTCCTGCGGGGATGGTTAATCCATCTCCCTGGTGAGTTCTCTCGCGGCAAAGGGCAAGGGAGCGACAGCCACGGGCAGAAAACAAGGGCGCCGCAGGCGTGCCATTTACCCTTGTTTTATGAACGGGGATGGTGCTACAGACAGCCCTCCGCGGGAGGACAAACAGGGTGATGGCCTCACCGCATGAACAGGATGCACACACCCGACACGTCGGAACGGCGGGGCGTCATTAAAGCGCCGGTGAAACCGGCGTGGTGAACGCTGCCGGCATCGCCGGCTGCATGCCCTTGACCTCGGCCATCAGACCCTGGCCGCAGGCCCGGAACCCAGCGGGGTCCGGCGGAGACTGGCGGGTGCGCAGCAGCCGCCTGACGTAGCAGGGCTGACGACCCGGGCAGTACGCACGGGGAGCCGAAGGGGGGTCCAGTGTCCTGGCAGTGTTGTGTTATTCCTGATCCGCTACCGGCAATATCAACCGGTCAGTGGCATGTCACTCCACACTGGCGCCCCGCTTAATTGTCTGCCTCTGGCATGGCTGCCGGAATGAAGCGCCGCAGGCGCACCATCCGGCGCGGCCGCAGGCCGCAGGGTGTTGACCGCGCGGTTAACCGGGGCGACGTCGCCGCCCCGTTTGTCCCGTCAGAAACTGATAATGTGCTTATGCAACCCGGCTGCGCGGCGATACAACGCCATTACCTCCTGATCAAGTTCTCCTATAACAAACCCTGCCATCCGTTCCCCCAGGCTTTTCCCGTACCATAAATTTCTGGCCGTCATGTCATGCATACGCAGATGCAGTTCGTAGAGTGACTGCTCAATGTCATCAATATCGTCTTTTAACCGGGCGAGTTCGTTGTTCATGGTTTGTTCCTTTTTTTAATGTTATGCCGCACGCGACTGGCGCAGGCTGTTAAGACGGCGCAGGCCGGCGGTGTGGTACTGTTCCAGCAGTTCAATGCCTATCCAGCGGCGGCCTGCCAGCTCTGCCGCCACACACGTCGAGCCGGAGCCGGCGAACGGATCAAGAACGATGTCGCCGGGTCGGGTGAATGACTCGATAAGCGGCTGTAGCGCTGACACTGGTTTTTCGGTCGGGTGATGCCGGTTGCCGGTGTATTCCCACGGCAGCACGTCCGGTAGTGGCGCAGCCGGCAGCGCCGGCCGCCCTTTTGCGAGCACGTAGGCACTTTCATGCTGATATCCGACGAACGCCGACTTTGAAGCATACGGCTTGGTAAACACGATATGTCCCACGACCCGAAACCCGGCTGCTTTCCATGCGGCCATAAACGTATCGACCCGGTTCCAGCCGTAAAAGCTCACCGCCAGGCTGTCGCGTTTGAGTACGCGGAACATCTCCCTGCTCGCCGGTGATACCCAGTCGTCATTTTTGTCGTTGGCAATCGAGCGCCCGGACCGATCAGTGAAACCAACCAGATATGGTGGATCAGTGAGAATAAAGTCGATGGACTGCGCCGGGAACCCGGCCATGATCTGCGTGCTGTCGCCCAGCATGAAACGTGACATAACGTACTCCTCTGCTAAAGGTTGCGCGGCATCAGTGCCGTGACCAAAACAGAGACGGGCGTAAAGCGAAGAAGGCAGGGGCGACGGCGGAAGCCGCAGCGCGCTGTACGCGGGCTGAATGCGCCGCGTACAGGGGGAACGGGTGAGCACGGCGGCAACGCGAACCCTTGCCGGCGAAGCGGCCCGGCTATCGTGAGGGCACGGCACCTGACCCTTGTCGGTGTTTCAGGACCGGGCGCGATTAATCCTGGTCTTTCCGTCTGTGCTTGTTAACGCTGCAGCATTTGCCAGTCTCACTGTGTGTCCTGCCCACCGTTTCCCGACAGTTGCGCAGGCTACAGCTCAGTGAAAAACTCCTGACACCAGGGAGCACGTGCACGGGAGGAGAGACCCGGGCACTGTCAGAGACGGGAAGGAACCCGCCTCCTTTCTGTCAGGCTGAGATGAGACAGCGCTGCCTTCACTGAATACATCCCAAAAAAAAGCCCCTGTTAAGGGGCTTTAATGGTGATGTTATTTGAGGGTGACGCTCAGGTACTCATAGAGTTGCTTCATATTTCGTACACTGTCCTCGCTATAAATCTGCTCGGTATAATCAGTGCCTATCGTGAACTCGTCGTATTTCACAATAAAATATTTTTTATCACCTTTTTTCCGGTATGACACGGTATAGGGTGGTCTTGACCTGATTGCACCGTAAATGGCAGCTATGACTGAGAAGTCTGTTTTGTGCTCCAGCGTGTACCGCTCGATGTAGGTGTCCTGCCGGGGTTCCCACGCCAGAAAATCATCAAATATCGCAATCCAGTCTTTAGCATCACCCTTCTCTGTGTAGCCGAATACGGTTGTTGCATTTCCGCCCATGTAGTTGATCAGCTCTGCCCAGGAGTTATCCGTCGCTTTGCGCAGGGTCAGCGTGTTGTATTCTTCCCACTGGGGATACTGCGGGAGGGCATAGCCGATATCAGTCCTGTAATTTTCCCACCCCCTGACCGACGCGCACCCTGAGAGAAGAAAAAAACAAAGAAGTACTGCCAGTTTTGATTTCATAACTACATCCCTATAAAAATAATGTGTCAATAACGCTAATCTTATCATCGCATTGCACTTGTTAACATTTCATAAACCGGATTGCTTAGTTCGCCTGTTGTTGACCTGACGACACGGCTCGTCGTGTCGTTAAAATCGGGGAGCAACGCGACGTCCTTATCCGTTACATTTCTTAATCAACTCGCTGCAGTAAAAAAAGCGGGCCTCGCCCGCCTCTCTTATCCCATGTTCCTGATGAAATTCAGCATGGCCTGGATATGCTCGTGTTCAAGTACCCGCTTCGGAAAATCATTGATGAGTCCACCGGGTGCCGGCGAAGCGACCCGGCCACAGTGAGGGTACGGAACCAGATCCCCCTCCCGACTGTCCGGGCGTGTCAGGATACTGGCGGAGCAACGCGACATCCTTATTTCAAATTCATGAAGAAGCTGACATTAGCAAAAAGGATTGAGGGCGCATAAGTATCGGTATAAAATTTCGAACCAAATACTCACCACATATATTTGAATTAAGGCCTTACATTATCCACCTGCACAAACATTAACTTTTCCTTTATATTTTATTATGATATAAACTTTAAAACCAATTACCCTTGCAAGGAGCAACATTATGTCATACATCATTTATTTAACTTTAGAAGGAGATCGTCAAGGGTTACTATCCTCTGGATGCTCAACGGTCGATTCTATAGGGAACAGGTATCAGACCGGGCATGAAAATCAGATTCAGGTATTAGGCTTGAATCATACAATGATATACGAAAGCAATATTGCACATCACCCTGTATGTTTTGTTAAACCAATCGATAAGTCCTCCCCCCTCCTGGGCGTCTCAATAAGTTCTAACGAATCCGTCAACGCTACATTTGATTTTTACAGAACTAACTCAGCCGGGCAGTTAGAGCGTTTCTACGAAGTTAAGCTTGGAGATGCACGTATTGTATCTGTCTCTGCAACATATCCACACTCACTCAATAAACCGGAGGCAATACCGTACGAAGAAGTATTGCTTAGATACAAGTCCATTGCATGGTCCCATAAAATTGCCGGCACGTCAGGTTATTCTGTCTGGAATGAAGGCTAATATACCCGGCGGGATTAAACACCCGCCATATAATCTATATACTCATCTGTCATCGTAAATTTTGTGTATGGCGAAGCTAATTATAACCAG
>NZ_AWFZ01000030.1:0-16381 GCF_000463155.2 Siccibacter turicensis LMG 23730
CGATGCTGATATAACATGGGGTTGGCATAGTAATGCTCCTTGCTTGTGTATGAGTGAAAGAACTTCACCGGATATAAAGCAAGATGCGTGCCAGTTTTTATATGTCTGAATTTAAAGGACTTTATTTTTAACGGGCGTGGCGGCAGGCCGGTTTTGCGCAAGATCTTGCGCGAACTGCGCATTTCGTTTGCAGACATTGCGCAAAAAGTTTTTTATGCCAGAAACTGAGCAAGAAGTTGCGCAGAATGCGCAAAAATATCGTTTCGGGCATCAGCCCACCCTCTGAGGTGGGCCGGAAACCCGAAAACGCCCCTCAGGAACGGGGTAGCCAGAGCGTAAAACGGTTCCAGCCATTCTCATGACTCAGGCTGAGCTGCCCACGATGCAGCGTGGCGATCGCCTGCGACATCGCCAGCCCGAGCCCCGTGCCGGGCGAGTGCCGGGCATCGTCCCCGCGCCAGAAGCGGGTGAAGATCTTCTCAGGGTGATCAATCGGCGCGCCGCGGTTTGCCACGGTGATGGTGACGCCGTGCGCCACGGGTTCGGCGCGTATCAGGATGCGATCCCCCTCGGGCGCGTGGCGCAGCGCGTTGGTCATCAGATTCGTCAGCACCCGTTGCAGCAGCAGCTTATCCGCTTCCACCTCGCCTGTGGCGCTCACCTCCACGCGCAGCTCTCGCTCTTCCGCCAGCGGCTCCAGGAAGTCCACCACGTCACCAATAAAGCGTGCCAGGTCGATACGCTGCGGGGTGAGGGCCACGTTGCGGTGATCGGCCCGGGAGAGGAAGAGAATGTTCTCAATCAGCCGCGTCAGGTGCTCCAGCTCCTCGATGTTGCTGCCCAGCAGGGCCTGATACTCCGCCGGGCTGCGCGGGCGTTGCAGCATCACCTGGTTCTGCCCGAGCAGAATATTCACCGGGGTACGCAGCTCGTGCGCCAGGTCGTCGGCAAACTGGGTCAGGCGAGAGAAATCCTCCGCCAGCCGCTGGCGCATCACGTTCAGCGACTGGCCGAGCGGCAGCAGCTCCGCGGGCAGGGTTTCCAGCGCCAGCGGTGAGGCCAGCTGGCGGCTGTCGGTGCGGGCGGTCTGTTGACTCAGGGTAGCGATGGCCCGCAGGCTGCGGCGAATGAGCAGCTGGCTGGCAATGCCTGCCAGCAGGATGGCGACCAGGGAGATGATCAGGCTGTTTTGACGATAGCGGGCCAGCACCCGGTCACGATCCGTCGATACCCGCGCCACGGAGATGGTCACGTCGCCCACCTGGTCGGAACCGCGCAGGGCTAAGCCCGCGACCTGCTCGCCGTGGGCGGTGCGCCAGTGGTGCAGCAGCCTCGCCGACGGTGGGGTACCGGCCGGCACCGGGGCCATACCGGGGATTGCCACACCGGCCTGGTTGACTTCCACCACGGTGCCGCGCCCCGGTCGGTCAATACGCAGCACATCAAGTCGGGTATCCATCATGCGGTTGAAGTAGAGCGGAAGCGCCTGCGGCTCGGCGCCGTCCAGCAGCAGCTGGCGCAGCTGCGCACCGCGGTTCACCAGAGTCTGGTTGTCGCGCCACACCAGTTCCGCATAGAGCGAGCGGTACAGCGAGACGCTGACCAGCGCGCTGGTGATCGCCACCAGCAGCGTAAACGCCAGCGTCAGGCGCAGGGTGAGTGAAGGTCTGAACATCTCACTCCCCTGCCTGGTTGAGGCGATAGCCCATGCCGCGCACCGTCTCCACCAGCTTCAGCGGATAAGGGTCGTCGATTTTGCGGCGCAGGCGGCGGATTGCCACGTCCACCACGTTGGTTTCACTGTCAAAGTTGATGCCCCACACTTCACTGGCCAGCAGCGTGCGCGGCAGGATCTCCCCGGCGCGGCTGGCGAGAAACCACAGCAGGCTGAACTCCTGCGGAGTAAGGCTGATGCTGTCTCCGCTGCGGGTCACCCGGTGGCGCACCGCGTCCAGCTCCAGATCGGCAATGGTAATGGTAGTGGTGCTTACCGCGTGACGTCGCAGCAGTGCCCGCACCCGCGCCAGTAGTTCGGCAAACGAGAACGGCTTCACCAGATAGTCATCTGCGCCCAGTTCGAGGCCGCGAACCCGGTCATTTACCGCGTCGCGGGCGGTGAGGCAGAGCACCGGCGTGGCTTTCGCGGTGCGCAGCGTCTGCAGTACCTGCCAGCCATCCATCCCCGGCAGCATGATGTCGAGGATAATCAGCCCGTAGTCATGCTCCAGCGCGAGGTGCAGGCCATCGCGCCCGTCGGCGACCGCGTCGATAGTAATGCCCGCTTCGCGCAGCCCTTTGATCAGCCACTGGCGGGTTTTGTCGTTGTCTTCAATCAGCAATACTTTCATGACGCCCATTCTCGCAGAGTCGCGCCGCCTCGCCCAGCGCCGGGAGGGAAGATGACAATATTGTCATGATTCTGACGGATTCGGCACCGGTGGCAGATTGTGCCGCCCCGCTTCGCCTGTATGCCATTTGGATTAGGCATTTGGCTTAAAAACAGCAGAAGATCGCGACATGCGCCGGTTAGCGCTCATTTTTCAACTACCCTTAATGTCTGTTGAGGATGCCAGCCATCCGCTTTCGGCGCGGCGATACCGCTGCGCTGTGTTATCCAGCCGTAATTTTGCGGTTATCAGAGGAGAACGACTATGTCCGAACAACGACCCAATCCTCCCTTCCCTGAGCAACAGCTTGCCTGGCCTGGTGCCACGCGCGATATGCAGCCGCAGCCGGATCACGGCGAAACCAGCTACAAAGGCGCGGGCCGCTTAACCGGCAAAGCCGCCATCATTACCGGTGGTGACTCGGGTATTGGCCGCGCGGTTGCCATTGCGTATGCCCGCGAGGGTGCCGACGTGCTCATCTCCTATTACAACGAGCACGAGGATGCGAAAGAGACCGCACGCCTGGTGGAGGAAGCCGGACGCAAGGCGGTGCTGGTTTCCGGTGATCTGGTGGAAGCGCAGCACTGTCAGGAAGTGGTAGACAAGGCGGTGGAAGCCTTCGGCAAGGTGGATATCGTGGTCAACAACGCAGCGTTCCAGATGACCCGCGACTCGCTGGAGGAGATAGACGACGACGAGTTTGACCGCACCATGAAGACCAACATCTATGCGATGTTCCGCATCTGTAAAGCGGCGGTCCCGCATATGCCTGCGGGTGGGTCGATCATTCATACCGCGTCGGTGAATGCCGATCAGCCGAAGCCGAAGCTTATCGCGTACTCTGCGACCAAGGCGGCGATCGTTAACTTCTCCGGTAGCCTTGCAGCAATGCTGGCAGAAAAAGGCATTCGCTCCAATGCGGTCGCCCCTGGCCCCATCTGGACGCCGCTCATCCCGAGCACCATGCCGCCCGAGCAGGTCAAAGAGTTTGGTAGCCAGGTGCCGCTCCAGCGCGCCGGTCAGCCTGCCGAGCTGGCATCAACCTATGTGATGCTGGCCAGCGATGAGGCGAGCTACATTTCGGGTGCCACCGTTGCCGTCACCGGCGGTGTGGCGGTGATCTGATCCTCCACTCACGGGGTTCACGCCCCGTGAGCCTGCCTTACCCGGCAATCGGCCAGCTTACCGACGGGGCGCGGTTCAGTACCGGCCTGGCAAACAGGTAGCCCTGGAAGTATTTGATGCCTGCGGCTTCGAGCCAGCACCACTCCTCCACTTTCTCGACCCCTTCCGCTACGACGGTGATCTCAAGCTCAGAGCAGCACCTGACGATGCCGTGGACGATGGCCTGTTTCGGGCCGTGAAGATGGATATCGGTGACGATGCTGCGGTCGATTTTGATGCGCCCCGGCTGAAAACGGGTGAGCAGCGACAGCCCGGCAAACCCGGCACCGAAGTCGTCTATCGCCAGGTTAATGCCCGCGGCGCGCAGCTGGCGGATGACGTGCTCGAACTCGTCGAAGCGCGAGATCACTTCGCTCTCGGTCACCTCGACAATCACCTGCTGCGGCACCAGGCCGTGACGTTCAATCTGCGCCAGCAGGATCTCCACCGCGTCCGGAACCTGCACCAGCGAGCCGGGCAGCAGGTTAACGGAAATCATATGGCTGCCGATGTTCACCGCTTTCGCCAGCGCGAAGGCGTTCTCTTTGGAGTGAAGATCGACCTCATACAGCTCGTCGCTGGAGACCGAGGCGAACCAGGCGGCCGGCGAGCCGCCGTCCGGGGTGCGGATCAGCGCTTCGAAGGCTTTAATTTTGCCGGTGAGCGGCTCGACGATGGGTTGCAGGGCGAACTGACAGCTGATGTCCGCGGCGGCGGGCTGCAGGGGGCACAGCGAGCGCGGCGGCGTGCAGTCCACCCGCCAGGCGTCCGGCTGAAACTGCCGGGAGATCTGCTGGCTGTCCGGGCGGCGCAAGAAGGAGCGGATAAATTTGTACACCCGCGCCTCACGGGCAAGGTTGAACGGCACCACGCTGGATTTGACCACCGACTTCAGCACCGCGTGGGCTTTCACATTGCGCAGGTCGAACAGCGCCATGCCGACATTTTCAAAGTGGCGACGCGGGGCATAGTCGCGCATCAGCTCCACCACGAAATCATGCCGCTCGTCCTTGCTGATATGCTCAAACAGGGCCTCAACCGAGGTCAGCGGTCCCTCCAGCACCTGCAAAAACTGGTGACCATCAAAAAGCAGTATGCCGCTGACCTGCAACTCTGCATTACGCGTCTGGGCCTGCGTCACTATCGCTGCCAGGCTCGCCTGGCCGATATCGCCTCTCAGCCGACTGCGGTAAATCAGGGTAGATAGCATCGTGTTCCTGCATTTTTAGGCCATATAGTTAGTCAGTATACCCTGCCGGATTTCACTTCGATCTGATAAGTTACGAGAATATATTCTTTAAATGAATGCTTCGTGCCTTTACCCAGCAAAAACATGCGCATAGCCGTGAAAAATAATTATTCTACGATCAAGGCAGGGGATTCGGTGCCGAAGGCGGGCAGCGGCGCGCGCGAGAAGGCTGGCCCGACGCGGGTCGGCACTTTACAGATTAATGCCATTGCGCCATTCCCTTAAGTTTCATAAACCTGTGACATAGTATCGAACATGGCACATCTCCCCGCCGTGCCATGCGGGACCAGGAGACCAGATGAATACCACTGCAACAACCCTGACGCCGGACCAGGCGCTTGAGAAACTGGAAGCACTCTACGATGACGCGGTGAACGCGCTGCGCGAGGCGATCAAAGCCTTTATTGAGAACGGTACTCTGCCGGAAGAAGCCCGCCGGGCCGACGGCCTGTTCGTCTACCCTGAACTGTCGGTAAGCTGGGACGGCATCGCCCGTCAGGAGAAGAAGACCCGCGCCTATGGCCGCTTCACCCATCCCGGCTGCTACACCACCACCATTACCCGCCCGGCCCTGTTCAGCGGCTACCTGCGCGAACAGCTGACCATGCTGTACGAAGATTACGGTGCGCGTATTGAAGTAGGACCGTCACGCCACGAAATCCCCTACCCTTACGTGATTGACGGCTCAACGCTTATTCTCGACCGTTCGATGAGCGCCGGGCTGACTCGTCACTTCCCGACCACCGAGCTGGCGCAGATTGGTGACGAGACGGCCGACGGGCTGTTCCACCCTACCGAGTTCTACCCGCTGTCGCACTTCGATGCGCGACGCGTTGATTTCTCGCTGGCGCGCCTGCGCCACTACACCGGTACGCCGGTGGAGCACTTCCAGCCGTTCGTGCTGTTTACCAACTACACCCGCTACGTGGATGAGTTCGTCAGCTGGGGATGCAGCCAGATCCTCGACCCGGACAGCCCTTACGTGGCGCTTTCCTGCGCCGGTGGAAGCTGGATCACCGCCGATACCGAAGCGCCCGAACAGGCGATTTCCGATCTGGCGTGGAAAAAACACCAGATGCCGGCCTGGCACCTGATCACCGCCGACGGTCAGGGGATTACGCTGATCAATATCGGCGTCGGCCCGTCGAACGCGAAAACCATCTGCGATCATCTGGCGGTGCTGCGCCCTGACGTCTGGCTGATGATCGGCCACTGCGGCGGGCTGCGTGAGAGCCAGTCGATTGGCGATTACGTGCTGGCCCACGCCTACCTGCGCGACGACCACGTGCTGGACGCGGTGCTGCCGCCGGATATCCCGATCCCCAGCATCGCCGAGGTGCAGCGCGCCCTGTATGACGCCACCAAAGAGGTGAGCGACATGCCAGGGGAAGCGGTGAAGCAGCGCCTGCGTACCGGGACGGTGGTCACCACCGACGACCGCAACTGGGAGCTGCGTTACTCCGCCTCGGCGCTGCGCTTCAACCTGAGCCGCGCGGTGGCGATCGATATGGAAAGTGCCACCATCGCCGCCCAGGGCTACCGTTTCCGCGTTCCGTATGGCACGCTGCTGTGCGTCTCCGACAAGCCGCTGCACGGGGAGATTAAGCTGCCCGGCCAGGCGAACCGCTTCTACGAAGGGGCGATCTCGGAGCACTTACAGATTGGTATTCGCGCCATCGACCTGCTGCGCGCTGAAGGGGAACGCCTGCACTCGCGTAAGCTGCGTACCTTCAACGAACCGCCGTTCCGTTGATCGCTCATCACAAGGAAACAGGATGCAACCCACTACACCGCTCGGCGCGCTGCGCGCGCTGATGCAAACCCGCGGGCTGGACGGCTTGCTGGTCCCCAGGGCCGACGCGCACCAGAGCGAAGACTGCGCCCCGCACGATAACAAGCTCGCGTGGCTCACCGGCTTTACCGGTTCCGCCGGGCTGGCGCTGGTGCTGGCCGACCGCGCGCTGCTGTTTGTCGATGGCCGCTATCAGGTGCAGGTCCAGCACGAAGTGGACACCCGCGCGTTTGAGATCCATCACCTGCATAACGAGCCGGTCACGCAGTGGATCGCCGAACACCTTGCCCCCGGCGCACGCATCGGTTTTGAACCGCTGCTGATGGTGAACAGCCAGTACGAAGCGCTGTGCGCCAGCCGCTGTGAGCCGGTTGCGCTGGACAGCGATCCGTTCGACGCGGTCTGGCACGATCGCCCCGCCGCCCCGTGCGGTGCCATTACCGCGATGCCGCTTGAGATAAGCGGCGAATCCTCAGCCGATAAGCGCCAGCGTGTTGCCCAGGCGCTGCGCGATGCGGCGGTGGATTATCTGGCAATTACGCTGCCGGACAACATTGCCTGGCTGCTCAACGTGCGCGGCAGCGACGTGGCGATGAGCCCGGTGCCGCACTCGTTTTTACTGATTGACCAGCAGGGCGACACTGAATGGTTCGTTGCCCCTGAAAAGCTGGCCTCGCTTGACCCGGCAGCCATCGCCGGGGTGATGATCTCCCCACCGCAGGCGTTTGTTGGTCGAGTGGCCGAGCGCGCCGCCGGACGCGTCGTCGCGCTGGACGCGGATTTCTCGCCGGTGGCGCTGCGGTTTGCCGTCGAGGCAGCGGGCGGCACCGTGCGCTGGCAGAGCGACCCGGTGACCTGGATGAAAGCGCTGAAAAATCCGGTAGAGCTGGAGGGGTATCGCGCCAGCCATCGCGAAGACGGTGCCGCCTGGGTGAATTTCCTCGCCTGGCTGCAGCGCGAAGTACCGCGGCGTGAAGCGGCGGGCGACCCCATCACCGAGCTGGAGGCCCAGGAAAAACAGCTGGAATTCCGCCAGCAGCGTGCGAGCTTTATCGAACCAAGCTTCACCACCATCTCGGCGGCGGGCAGCAATGCGGCGATGTGCCACTACCACTCCTCGCCGGAGACTAACCGGCCCATCACCCGCGGGGAGTTCTATCTGAACGACTCCGGCGGCCAGTATCTGAACGGCACCACCGACGCCACGCGTACGCTGTCGTTCGGGCCGCTCGACGCGCCGCGCCGCCTGCACTATACCGCGGTGCTGAAGGGCTTCCTGGCGCTGATCACCCTGCCGTTCCCGAACGGCACTCAGGGCCACCAGCTGGATGCCGTTGCGCGCCGTCCGCTGTGGGAGCTGGGGCTGGATTTCGACCACGGTACCGGCCACGGTGTGGGTCACCGGATGCTGATCCACGAACTGCCGCAGCGCATTGCCAAAAAGGTGAATCCGTGGCCGCTGCTGCCCGGCAGCATCATGACCATCGAGCCGGGCTACTATCTGGCAGAGCAATACGGTATCCGCATTGAAAACCAGGTGGAGGTGGTTAAGGCCGCGCCGGGCTTCAGCCGCTTCTCGACGCTGACCCTGATCCCCATCGATCTCAGCCAGGTGGAAATTGGGCTGCTGAGCGAGCAGGAGAAAGTCTGGCTCGATGACTATCACCAGCAGGTGCGCGAGACGCTCTCCCCGCTGGTCGACGAAGACGCGCGGGCATGGCTGTTTGCCGCCACGGCGTCGCTGCGGGTGCAGACCGGAGCATAACGGCGGGAAACGGTTAATTTTGCGCAGTTTTGCGGAATTAATCAGCAACCGCGCGAGGATGTGCAAAAAGGGCTTTGACAAGCCCTTTTACCCTCGTTACTATGCGCCCCGTTCACACGATTCCTCTGTAGTTCAGTCGGTAGAACGGCGGACTGTTAATCCGTATGTCACTGGTTCGAGTCCAGTCAGAGGAGCCACATTTAAGAAGCCCGCTTATGGCAACATAAGCGGGCTTTTTGCTTTCTGGCCCCAACCCCTTTCGTTGTTCGCTTAAACATTCTTACTACGCATATTACTGTTGCGACGAGAGAACGATACACATTCTTCCATGACTGAGACCCTGCACTACTCTTGCGAAGTCAACTATTCGCCGTGTCTGTTCTCGTTTATTGACGGGGTTGCGCTTGCTGCGTAGCCGTTTTTACCCAGGCATCATCATATTTAATCATCCCATCCAGGTAGTGCCACTCAATACGGGCATAGCGTAGTCCGACGGTTTCAATCATATTGTGGTTGCCCGACCCGGGTATCCAGGTATGGCTGGCATTCACATACATGACGACGACCTCCTCCATGGTCACCCGGTAGACTTCGCGCTCTGTACCGGCATCGTTTGTTTCGTAATATCTCATTTCAGCTTTTTGCAACCGGCGCCCTTCACAGACACAGATTGCAAGCAACGGCGAAAGCTTATCGACCTGCTTATGGATAATGTAGGGGTCATGCTGCCGTGTTCCTCCCATTCTCCCCGTATGGGGATCGACCGGTTGCCGTACTCCGTAACTGCTGCTCATTATCTCGATAGCATTTTCGCGGCCTGCCGCCTGACTCCCACCGCGCAATAGCATACCGTTCTCATCATAAAGAAATAAATATGCGGGTAATGACATGTTAGTTCCTCCCTAAATCAAGAACATTCCCTGCCTTGTCAATAATGAAGGTGTAGTAATAGTGTTTTCCATCAATTGTATAGCTGGTGCCATACGATATTCCTGCTTCCAGCGTGACGGTAAAACAGGTTTCAGGATAAATGAGATGAGCAAAGTCACCACTCAGCAACTCGTTATATTGTTGTGCGTTGGTGGATAATACATAGCGGCTCAACACTTCATTTTTGTCTACCGAAAAGCAAAGACGAGAGTTATCAATGTAGACCGCTCGCCTGCTTCCTGATTCAGCGCCTTCTCTACCTTTTCCTGGACATCCTGTTAGCATAATCAATAAAAGAATCACTGCTCGCTTTATCATTCGGGGAATCTCCCTAAAACCTGCTCATATTTGGTAAGTAATTCCCTGGCAGGTTCTGACGGCTCGTAATCCCGGTACGCGTAGAGATTACTGTTCCCCCAAAATCCGTAGTGCCTGAGTAACCAGTAGTCGCTAACGATTGATGCCTGCTGTTCCAGGCCGTACTCGAGTAAGTCTTTGTCTAAACTATACGTGTAATCTGCGGCCCATGAGAATGCGCCGCGTACGCGCACCCACATTCCACGTTGATGCTGCCAGACATGCATCATTTCATGCATAAACAGATGTTGTGCCGCTGGGGTTCGCTGATTTGATGGCATAGAAAAGTCATTTTCATATGTTCTATCTCTGAACCACATTTCGCCGTCAGGACTCATTGCCTGTGCAGGATTCTGTAGATTGAATGGCAGATAGCTTTCGAGGTGGATCCAGACTTTATTATAATAAATACTGAAGCCATAAAGAGAACGGGCCAGATTGATTTCTCCCAACCTCAACCGTCTTAGCCCGCCCTCAGACGTAGCCGGCCAACTAATGGAATGCTGATTATGCACTTTTTAATTCCTCAAAAAGTAAAAGCGGAGTGTTAATGCTCCAGCGATCATAATCATCTTCTGGGAAATAGTTTCGATCCGGTTCTCACAATTGTTTTTTACTTTTCCCCGCAAGCGCTGGCTTTAACCAAAAAACAGCACCAATATATATCAAAGGAAAATAAAACAACGGCGAATCATAATATGATTTGATAGATAATAAGATAAGAGCAACGTTGAATGTTCGGTGTGGGGACGATGCTCATCATTATGTCATGCTCACTATTACTGTGGATGCACCACGTAAACGTCGCATTTTCGCCAGACGCATGCACAGGTATTTCCTGCACAGGTAAAATAAAGACAACAAAAAACCCGCACGTAGGCGGGTTTGTTTCATTATCAGCGCAGATTATCTGCTCAGGCTATTGCCGTCATCGCTGTTGTAAACGTCACTGATAACTGGCGCAGATTACAGCGCGCTGACGTTGCCAGCAGCCGGGCCTTTAGCACCACTTTCGATGGTGAAAGAGACCTTCTGACCTTCGTCGAGGGTTTTGTAGTTGTCGCCCTGGATTGCAGAGAAGTGTACGAATACATCTTTGCTGCCGTCATCAGGAGTGATAAAACCAAAACCTTTATCTGCGTTAAACCATTTTACTAAACCAGTCATTTTATTAGACATAGATACTTCCTTAATTGATGAGCCACTAAATGCGGCATTGATGGCCTGTAGTAGAGTAACTTATTTGGCACTTAGGAGGAGGCTCATGAAGAAGGGTATCTAGGGATATCACTTGAACTGAGGACTGCTTTACTAAAACTGCTTTCATAAGGTCTGTGTTCCAAACCGATGACGCTATTAAGACACAGCAGAATTTATTTAGCAACGTATTCGTTCGTTTATTTTAACCGCTTATACGCCCGGACGGCTATATTCCGCTCCGCTTGAGAGCCTATGCGGGCAATAAAAAACTGTCTGTATTGGCCGTAATTCATCTTCAGCGAGGGTGATGCGCGTTCGATTCTCAGGCAGTGTCACATCAACAGCACCGCCCTGCTCAGGCCTTGCTGGACTGGCGGCTTCAGGGCAGATCTTCCCGTTTCCCCATCCCTTACACCCGGGGCACGTTCGAGGCTACCAGCCCAGCACCAGAGGCCGGTTGACAACGCCCAAACACTTTAGCATTATCTAAATTTAGAAAATTCTAAAGTGTACCAGTATGACTGACCCAACCGCCCTGCAGAATCAGGTAGAAAAAGCCGCAGCGCTGCTGAAGACGCTGAGCCACCCCCAGCGCTTAATGATTTTATGCGTCCTGATTGGCGAGCCCGGTACCGAAGCCGGTGAGCTGAGCAGAATGAGCGGGCTGAGCGCGTCCGCCACGTCCCAACATCTGGCCCGCATGAAGGCGGAAGGCCTGATAGAAGGCGTGCGCGATGCCCGCTTTATCCGCTACCACATCAAAGACGAGGCGATAGTGGCCGTCGTGCAAACGCTAAAAAATATTTACTGCCCGGGAGAATAAGATGTCCGCTCTATTTGTGTCACCCGTTGAGGTGAAAGCCCTTTCCCAACGCCCTCTTTTACTGATTGATGTCCGGGATCAGGATGAATGGCGGCGGGAACATATTTCCGACGCGCACAGTATGCCGCTGGG
This sequence comes from Siccibacter turicensis LMG 23730, assembly GCF_000463155.2. Lineage (GTDB taxonomy): Bacteria > Pseudomonadota > Gammaproteobacteria > Enterobacterales > Enterobacteriaceae > Siccibacter > Siccibacter turicensis. The sequence goes on from NZ_AWFZ01000030.1 coordinate 11,800, forward strand.
AAATATCGCTCCCGGCTGCTTCAGTGAAAAGGGATTGCGTCCCTCTGACATCGTAATTTTCCACTGCCAGAGCGGGATGCGAACGGAAAAAGCGAAGGAACAACTGATTGCGGCGGCTCTGCCGGCGAAGGCGCTGATTATGCAGGGTGGGATCGCTGCCTGGAAAGCGGCCGGTTATCCGGTGGTGCGCGACCGCCGTCAGCCGTTGCCGTTGATGCGCCAGGTACACATTGCTGCCGGTGCGCTGGCGCTGGGTGGAACGCTGGCCGGAGCGCTGCTCTCCCCGGCGTTTTATGTTATCCCCGGCGTTGTCGGCGCAGGGTTGCTCGTTGCGGGCGTCACCGGCTGGTGCGGGATGGCCCTGTTGCTCTCGGCGATGCCGTGGAATAAAGCGCAGGGGTAATGGCGTCGACGACGCGTGCGCGCTTTACCCCCCTCTTCTGCTGGCATCAGCCCTGGCCGGTTACAGGCGGTCTGCGGTAGTCGGCTCGCCCGACGCCACGCCGTGCACCTTCACCGGCATGCCTGAACGACGCACCAGCGCCTGGTCCACGCGCATCGCATCCACCTCGCCGCGTTGCATCGACGCTCGCAGCATCGGCATCATCGGCAGCGGGACTTTCTTGTCGGACTCAAATTCGGCGCGGTTGCGCGACAGCGGCTCGTGGACTTCCAGCCAGCGGCTGCCGTCCGGTTCGGTGGTCATTTTGACCGGCTGATCGATAAGCTGCACCCGGGTGCCTTCCGGGACGTTATCGAACAGATATTTGATGTCGTCATTGCGCAGGCGGATACAGCCTTGGCTGACGCGCAGCCCAATACCGAAGTTCGCATTGGTGCCATGAATGGCATACAGCCTGCCGATATAGATGGCGTACAGCCCCATCGGGTTATCCGGCCCGGCAGGCACCATCGCCGGCAGGGTTTTGCCCTCTTTGGCGTATTCACGCCGCGTATTCGCGGTCGGCGTCCAGGTCGGGCCGGCCTGCTTGCGCTCCACCGCCGTAACCCAGTTGCGCGGGGTTTCACGGCCCGCCTGCCCGATGCCAATCGGCAGCACTTCCACGGTACCGCCCTCTTTCGGATAGTAGTAGAGGCGCATCTCCGCCACGTTCACCACAATGCCCTCCCGCACGGTATCCGGCAGGATCAGCTGTTCCGGGATAATCAGTTCCGAGCCGGCTTTGGGCAGAAAGGGATCGACGTCCGGATTCGCCTCCAGCAGGTTGCTCAGCCCCTGCCCGTTCTGTGCGGCAAACGCCTCCAGCGGGAAGCGGTTGTCCTGCGGGACGGTAACGGTGCGCACGCTGCCCACCAGCCGGCTGCCTTCAGGCGGCAGCGTATAGGTCACGGCCAGCGCGGCATGGCTGGCGAGAAGCATAAACAGACTGCAAAGCGAAATAACACGAGACATGATGCCGGTTCCTGAAGGGCTGACGTTTCGCTAAGCATAGCGCGTTTTTTGGTTCTTTTTCGCGCCGCCGCTGCGTTTCTCTTTACACACCTTTTCCCGTCAGAGATTGCACCCTCCCGCTTCGCTGGGCATCATACCCGGCTGTTCGGAAAGGAGTTGTCATGCAGGAACTATTAACCACCCTCAACGCGTATGGTTTTGGGCTTCACCACCCCGGCTCGCTGGCGATGGCCGCGCTGGTTATTTTACTTACCGCCCTGGTGGTACACCTCGTTTTACACCGCGTGGTGCTGCGCACCTTTGAGAAACGCGCCACCGCCAGCTCGCGCCTGTGGCTGCAAATCATCACCCAGAATAAGCTGTTCCACCGCCTCGCCTTCACCCTGCAGGGGATCATTCTCAATGTTCAGGCGGTGCTGCTGCTGCCGAAGGGCGGCGATGCGGCGATGATTATCAGCACCTGCGCTCAGCTGTGGGTGATGCTCTACGCGCTGCTGTCGTTCTTCTCGCTGCTCGACGTGGTGTTTGAGCTCTCCGGGAACGCGGCGTTCGCGTCCCAGCTGCCGCTGAAGGGGATTTTCCAGGGCGTGAAGCTTATCAGCGCGCTGGTCATTGGCATTCTGATGATCTCGGCGCTTATCGGTAAATCCCCGGCGATTCTGATAAGCGGGCTGGGGGCGATGGCTGCGGTGCTGATGCTGATCTTTAAAGATCCGATACTCGGGCTGGTGGCCGGTATTCAGCTCTCGGCCAACACCATGCTCAAGCTCGGCGACTGGCTGGAGATGCCGAAATATGGCGCTGACGGGGCGGTCATCGATATCGGCCTTACCACCGTGAAGGTCCGCAACTGGGATAACACCATCACCACCATCCCGACCTATGCGCTGGTGTCGGACGCGTTCAAGAACTGGAGCGGGATGCAGGCCTCGGGCGGGCGTCGCATCAAGCGCAGCATCAATATTGATATCACCAGCATTCATTTCCTCTCCGAAGAGGAACAGGCGCGGCTTATTCGCGCCCGCCTGCTGAAGCCCTATATGGACAGCCGCAGCGCGGAAATCAGCGAATGGAATCAGGAAAACAGCGGCGATGAGTCGGTGCTGAACCGGCGCAGCATGACCAATATCGGCACGTTCCGCGCCTGGCTCAACGAGTATCTGCGTAACCATCCGCGGCTGCGCAGAGACATGATGCTGATGGTGCGCCAGCTGGCACCGGGCCCGGACGGGCTACCGCTGGAGATTTACGCGTTCACCAATACCGTAGTGTGGATGGAGTACGAAGGCATTCAGGCCGATATCTTCGACCATATTTTCGCGGTGGTTGAGGAGTTTGGGTTACGCATTCATCAGACGCCCACCGGGAACGACATGCGTATCCTGGCGGGCCATGTGCAGCGCGGCTGACCGCGCCGCTGCGTTACGGCGAGGTGGGTGAATCCCCCCCGCCGGGGTTATAGCCTGCGGTTGGTGCCACGTTGACCACAGGCTTCTCCGGACGCGGGTATTTCCACAGCCAGCGCCCACTCACCATGCGCCAGTAGAACAGCGCGCCGCGCACCGCCCAGTCCATGAACATCCCGAGCCAGACGCCCACTACGCCCATCCCGAAATGGATGCCGAGAATATAACCGGCAATTACCCGGCAGCCCCACATGCCCAGCATTGACACCCACATCGCAAAGCGGGCATCGCGCGCGCCTTTCAGCCCCGCCGGTAGCACCCAGGAGGCGGCCCAGATCGGCATAAAGGCCGCGTTGAGCCACAGCAGGATCTTCACGACCTCCTTCACATCCTCTTCGCGGGTGTAGAACGAGGCGAACAGCCCGGCGAACGGCGCGGTTGTCCAGGCGATAAACGTCAGGCCAATGGTGGAGAGCCAGAACACGTGCCGAAGCTGACGCTCTGCCTGGCCAATCTGCCCTTTTCCGAGGCGTTTTCCGGTGATGATGGTAGAGGCCGAGCCCAGCGCGTTACCCGGCAGGTTTATCAGACCCGCCACCGAGAACGCAATAAAGTTACCCGCGATAACGTTAGTGCCCATCCCGGCGACAAACATCTGGGTCAGCAGCTTCCCGCCGTTAAACAGCACCGACTCAATGCTGGCCGGAATGCCGATAGCCAGCACCTCCCACAGAATATTGCCCTGCAGGCGGGTGAAGTAACTTTTCAGCGAGATACGCAGCGTGGGGTTAATGCCAATCACCAGTACCCAGATGATCGCCACCGCGCCGATATAGCGCGAAATGGTGATCCCAAGCCCGGCGCCAATAAACCCGAGTCCGTCCCAGGAGAACACGCCATAGATCAGCAGGGTACTGATAATGATATTGAGGATGTTCATCCCGCCGTTGATCAGCAGCGGGATTTTGGTGTTGCCCGCGCCGCGCAGCGCGCCGCTGCCGATAAGTGCGATGGCCGCTGCGGGATAGCTCCAGGCCGTCAGCTGCAGGTAGATAAGCGCAAGGCGTTTCACCTCCGCCGTCGCCTCACCGGCAACGACATCAATGATTTGCTCCCCGGTCACGTGAATCAGGCCGGCAAGGAAGACTGAGAAGATAGTCATCAGCACCAGCGACTGTCGCGCTGCCGCCCTTGCCCGGGCCGGGTCACGCTTGCCGATGCTGTAGGCCACCACCACGGTGGTACCGAGATCCACCGCGGCGATAAAGGAGAGGATCACCATGTTGAAGCTGTCCGCCAGCCCGACGCCGGCCATCGCTTCTTTACCCAGCCAGCTGACCAGGAAGGTGCTCAGCACCCCCATCAGCATTACGCAGGTGTTTTCCAGAAATATAGGCACCGCCAGCGGGGTGATCTCGCGCCAGAACAGCACGCGATAGCTCTTTCTTTTTGCGTACCACGGGGTGCGCATCACCGCCTGACGTAACGTCGCAGCCAGATTCACGTTTGCTCCAGGACAGAAAGATGAAACTTCATTTCAATAATGAGACAGAGATACCGATCCTGCAAAGCATTTCCGGTCAATTGTCGTTTTGCGCCTCAGGATGGTGAGAGTTTAGCCAACTGCACGCCACGCGCCGTATTGAGGTTTGACAAAACTTTTTTGGCCGTTAAGATAGGCCTCCACAATTCCTCTGTAGTTCAGTCGGTAGAACGGCGGACTGTTAATCCGTATGTCACTGGTTCGAGTCCAGTCAGAGGA
>NZ_AWFZ01000030.1:16391-96037 GCF_000463155.2 Siccibacter turicensis LMG 23730
AATTCGAAAAGCCCGCCGCGTGCGGGCTTTTTGCTATCCGCCGTAAGCCCGTCTCGCCCGGGACCAAAAAAAACCGCCATGATGGCGGTTTTTTACGTTAGTCGGCTTTAGGTTCCGTCGGGGCCTTCAGCTCGCCCATCGCTTTGAGCTTTTTAGAGATCTCGCGACGCTCTTTCGAGATTTCAGCGTTTTTGATGATGTAGTCATCGACGCGGTCTTCATAGTCCGTTTTCATGCTGGCGATGATGCCCTGGATGGCTTCAACGCTCATTCCCGGCTTGATGTAATCGCTCAGGTTATCGAGCAGCAGCACGCGTTTCTGGTTGTCACGGATCTTTTTCTCAACGTCCTGGATTTCACGCTGAAGCTTGTTCTTACGACGGAACAGACGGACAAACTCCAGTACGTCCTGAAATGAAGGTCTGGTATTTTCCATTTTTACACCCCTGCTAATTTGAGACTCGGATTCGTTGTTACAACCATCATGTTGTTAGCTTAATGGTAGCGGCTATTCAAAACAATGGTTTCGCCTCGCGGGCGCCCTGCCGCTATCATACTCTTATTTCAGGTTAAATCGACACCGCCTGGGCCTGCTCCCTGCGCATCTGGTGCTTATTTACGCAGCGCGCGGCACACTAGCTGCGACAACAGTTCAAGCTGACGGGCCAGTTCAAGGCTGAGCCACACATAGCCGTGAATGGGCGTCTCTTCGAGGCTGCCGCTGTGGCTTTCGCGAATAAGCTGGTCCAGTTCGCTGATGATCTCGTTCAGCTTCTCACGGCTGGCAATGGCGGGCGTGGGATTGCCCTCGTACAGCGCCTGGGAGAGATTGGCCAGCGTACGTTGCGTCATGTGCTGAGTGTCCCGCAGCGTGCGGGCGTTGATCATCACAAAATGGCTCTCGCGCGATGCCCAGTGCGCGTTGATTTGCAGCTCCAGGGTACACACCATGTTGCGGCAGGTGGTCTGGATGGCTTCAAAGATGCGCTTCTGAATGTGGGTCTCTTTACACGCCGGGGTGATAAGCCCACGCATTTTTACCACGTCGTTCAGCACGTTTTGCAGCGGCTTTTCCAGACGCGGACGCTCCACCAGGTTAGGTGAAAAGCCGGCCTGATAGATGCGCTCGAACGCCGACATAAAGCTCGCCATCTGAATGCGCCAGTGCACGAAGGCACGCTGCGGCCAGATGCTGGTAAAGAACATGGCCAGCAGCGACCCGAGAATCACGTCCCCGCCGCGCCACAGGGCCGTTACCATATCGCCCTGCGGGGCACCGACCACTACGCCCAACGTAATGCCGATGAGCAGTGCCTGATAGGGACGCTTGCCGAGCGTGAGCCAGCCGCAGATAAACATCGCCATTGCGCACCACAGCATCATCGCCGGCAGCGACCACAGTTCAAGCTGCAGCGCCACTAACCCTAATACGGAACCAAAAATGGTGCCGCCGATCCGCTCGAAAGCCCGCGGTATCACGTTTCCCCAGAATGAAATCGGCCCCATGACCACCACCAGCGTGATAAGCGGCCAGGAGCCTTCGGGCACATCCAGCAGCCGAACCAGCAGAAACGTCAGCACGAACGCCAGCGCGATGCGCAGACCGTGGACTATCCGATAGTGCTGATAAACGCGGACGTCAAAGGGGGTTAAGGGTTTGTCAGGACGCACAACCGCTCTCCGGAATTCAAAAAAACGAATTGTACCCGTTTTTGCACAACCAGGATCGCCCAACCGCCAGAAACCGCCCCATACAGATGGTTATTTTTTAGCATCGAAGACAAAAAAAGTGCTCCTGAACATCGCTCACTATCGCCATTAACATAACTTTATCGCGTTTTTAACATGAGTTTACTTTCTGACGCCTGAAACTGAACGTCAGGCGTCCGCACACGCCGCCATGTGTAGCATCAGCGTGGCGAAGGTTATTTGCTTTTCTTTTGCACCGGAATATACATGTCGATCTCCCAGAAACCGTCCGCATTGCCGTCATTGAGATAGACTTCGAAACAGGGCAACGGAGCGGGCAGGTAGCGGTCATCGCCAAGCAGACTGTTGAAGAACAGCAGCCACGGCTTGCCAAAGTTCCCCTCCTCCACCCGGGCATGAGCGATGGCATACTCCCCGCCGGCTATTTCGGTGTGGATCACGCCGCCGCTGTTTTCCGGCACCGCGAAGCCCGCAGGCACCGACACCACCGTTGCGGCACGCAGCCTTTCCGGCGGGGTTTCATCGGGGTTGTCGTAATAGACCGCTATCCACTCTTCAGGACGCAAATGGTGCGTCTCTACCCATAACAGCAGCTGCTGAAAGCCCTGCGGTACGGTTTTTTCCCACGGGCCGACCAGATGAAAACCCGCTACGTTGCGGGCAGGAACTGCCTCAATGTTGTAGTGCATGCTACGCTCCAGGGTTGAAAGATGACTGTATTTATATACACCCTGATGGCGCCGATGAGCGGGGTGCGGGGATAAATTTGTTCATTTTGCGAGCAGCTTCGCGAAGGTGTCACCCGGCCCGGCGAATCCCTTTCGCGAACGCGTTTCTTTCCTTCTGGTCGCTCTGGTTATGGTTTACCATGCATGCGTTCATGAAATTTTATAAGGATGGTCTTCCTGGTGTCTGACTCCCCGGCGCAATCCACGTTCCTGTTTCACGATTACGAAACCTTCGGTAAAAGCCCCTCGCTGGATCGGCCCGCGCAGTTCGCCGCTATCCGTACCGATGCCGAATTCAACATCATTGGCGAGCCGGAAGTGTTCTTCTGTAAGCCGGCCGATGACTATCTGCCCCAGCCCGAAGCGGTCATGATCACCGGCATTACGCCGCAGCAGGCGCTGGCTCAGGGCATGAACGAGGCCGATTTCGCTAAGCGTATCCACGCCCTGTTTACCGTGCCGAAGACCTGCGTGGTGGGCTACAACAACGTGCGGTTCGACGACGAAGTGACGCGCAACATCTTCTATCGCAACTTTTACGATCCCTACGCCTGGAGCTGGCAGCACGACAATTCGCGCTGGGATCTGCTGGATGTGATGCGCGCGTGCTACGCGCTGCGCCCGGACGGTATCGTCTGGCCGGAGAATGACGACGGTTTGCCGAGTTTCCGGCTGGAGCATCTCACCAAAGCCAACGGCATCGAACACGCCAATGCCCATGACGCGATGGCTGATGTCTACGCCACCATCGCCATGGCGCAGCTGGTACGCACGCGCCAGCCGAAACTGTTCGATTACCTCTTTAGTTTCCGCAGCAAGCAGAAGCTGATCTCGCTCATTGACGTGCCCCAGATGAAACCCCTCGTGCACGTGTCGGGGATGTTCGGCGCGCTACGCGGGAATACCAGCTGGGTTGCCCCGCTGGCGTGGCACCCTGACAACCGGAATGCGGTGATCATGGTGGATCTGGCGGGCGATGTGTCGCCGCTGCTGGAGCTGGATGCCGACGCGCTGCGCGAGCGGCTGTATACCCCGAAGGCGCAGCTCAACGCCGCCGCGGTGCCGGTGAAGCTGGTGCATCTCAATAAGTGCCCGGTGCTGGCCCAGGCGAACACGCTGCGCCCGGAAGATGCCGAACGGCTGGGCATCGACCGTCAGCACTGCCTCAACAACCTTAAGCTGCTGCGCGATAATCCGCAGGTGCGTGAGAAGGTGGTGGCCATCTATGCCGAGACGGAACCCTTTGTACCATCCGATAACGTCGATGCGCAGCTCTACAACGGCTTCTTCAGCGACGCTGACCGGGCGGCAATGAACATCGTGCTGCAGACCGAACCGCAGAATCTGCCCGCGCTGGATATCAGCTTTGTGGATCCGCGCATTGAGAAACTGCTGTTCAACTACCGGGCGCGCAATTATCCCGGCACGCTGGATGAGGCCGAGCAGCAGCGCTGGCTCAACCACCGCCGCGAGGTGTTTACCCCGGACTATCTGCAACGCTGGGCGCAGGAGCTGGAGATGCTCTACAACCAGTACGAGGGTGACAGCGAGAAAACCACGCTGATCAAGGCCCTCTACCAGTATGCCCAGGAGATCGTCGGGTAAGCGGCCAGCCCGGCGCAGCTAAAGGTAGAGATAAAACCCGGCTGGCGCTGCCTCCACCCCATAAAAAAGGGTCGCTTATGCGACCCTTTTTAGTATCAGAAAGGATTATCCTTTCATCACCGTGATGCTCCAGGAGGCATCCCCGACCTGCTGATAATCGGTGACGCTGTGCCCCTCTTCCGCTGCCCATTCCGGAATCGCTTCGGTTGCCTGAGTACAGTCGAAATCGATGACCAGCTCATCACCCTTCGCCATTTCCGCCATTGCCGCTTTTGCTTCGATCAGCGGGAACGGACAAACCTGGTTTACTACGTCTAATTTCTTAATTGCCATTCTTAAACTCCACTCGCTTAGGCCGCAGCGGCGCGCAGGGTCGCCTTACGCTGCGGACGAACAAACAGGAACCACGACGCCGTCCACACGCCGAGGATCATAAAGGCCAGGCCAATCCAGCCCTGCCAGGTGAGCATAGCGGTCATCACCAGTCCGTTACCGATAGAGCAGCCGCCAGCGATACTGGCTCCGAAGCCCATCAGCAGCCCGCCAGCGACGCTGCGCAGCGTGGTGGCCGCATCTGCTGCACGCACGCGGAACTCACGGCTGGCTTTGGCCGCGATATACGACCCCAGGAAGATGCCCAGCACCAGGAACACGCCCCAGTTGAGGTACTTGCTGTCACCCACCACCAGGAACTGCAGAATGTTTGCGCTCGGCGAGGTGATCCCCAGCCCAAACAGGCGCCCGGTGGCTTCGCTCAGTGGCCATGCCAGGATGGCGATAAGGCCAATCAGGATCGCGGTGACAAACGGGTGCCAGCGCTTTTCAAACAGGAGATGTGCCAGACCGGTGCGGCGCGGTGGCAGGCTCGCCACCTTGCGTTTCGGCTTCATCAGCTCCCGGCGTACCAGCCAGAGCGTTACCACCACCAGCACCGCAATCAGCGGCCATGCCGGGAGGCTGAAAGTTTCCGGAATGGAGTTGTGCGCGGTGCTGTACTCTTTCAACATCGCATTCAGCCCGGCTGCGTGCGGTGAGCGCATGATGGCGCTCATCAGCATATAGGTTACCAGGGCAATCCAGCTGCCGATAAGTCCTTCCCCGGCGCGATACCAGGTGCCGGTGGCGCAGCCGCCCGCCAGCACGATACCCAGCCCGAAGACATAGCCCCCGACCACGGTGCCGAGCCACGGGAAGGCACCCGCGTCATAGCGCACCACGCCCACCTGGATCAGCGCGAACACGCCCACGCTCTGAATGGCGATGGCGATCAGCAGGGCATAGAACATGCGGTTATTTTTGGCGATATACATATCGCGAAAGCCGCCGGTCAGGCAGAAGCGGCCGCGCTGCATAACGAAGCCCAGCAGTCCGCCGCACAGCAGGCCGGTTAAAATCATCTGTAACATAGCACCACCCGTTTCCAGGTCAGAAAATCAAAACGGCCATTATTCACGCCTGCGTCGGCCTGACCAATAACCAAACTCACTACCATATAGCGAAAGGTTATAGATATTTTCTCTGCCGAATAACGGGCAAAAAAAATCCGGAGGCTAAGCCTCCGGATCCTGTGTGATACCGATGCGCGATTACTGCGCGATATCTTCGTACTGCGGAACCGGATTACGGAAACTGCGGGTGACGCAGGCCAGATAGACGATACCGATACCGCCCCAGATCAGACCCAGCACCATGGAGCTCTCTTCGAGGTTCAGCCACAGCGCGCCGACGGTGAGTGCGCCACACAGTGGCAGAATCAGATACTGAACGTGATCCTTGAAGGTTTTGTTGCGCTTCTCACGGATCCAGAACTGCGAGATCACCGACAGGTTAACGAAGGTGAACGCCACCAGCGCGCCGAAGTTAATCAGTGCGGTTGCAGTTACCAGGTCAAAGTTAATCGCCAGCAGTGCAATGGCGCCTACCAGCAGCACGTTGAACGCCGGGGTACGCCATTTCGGGTGCACGTAGCCGAAGAAGCTGCGTGGGAACACGCCGTCACGACCCATCACGTACATCAGACGAGACACGCCCGCGTGCGCCGCCATACCGGAAGCCAGCACGGTAATGGTGGAGAAGATCAGCACGCCGTACTGGAAGGTTTTACCTGCCACGTAGAGCATGATTTCCGGCTGAGACGCTTCCGGATCTTTAAAGCGCGAGATGTCCGGGAAGTAGAGCTGCAGGAAGTAGGACGCGACGATAAACACCAGGCCGCCAATCAGCGCGGTCAGGAAGATAGCACGCGGGATCACGCGCTCAGCGTCTTTGGTCTCTTCGGACAGCGAGCTGATACCGTCAAAGCCGAGGAACGAGAAGCACAGAATGGTGGCACCGGTAATCATCGGCACAACGTGCGCGTCGGCGCTCCAGAACGGCTGCGAGCTGGTCAGCGTACCGGCGCCTTCACCGTTGGACACCCCGTGAACGATCAGGCCCACGATCACGGCCACGATGCCCATCTGCAGCACCACGATAACGGTGTTGAAGTTGGCAACGGTTTTCAGGCTGCGCAGGTTGGAGATGGTCATAAAGGCCACCAGCGCAACCACGAACATCCACGACGGTACGTTCGGCACCAGCGCTTCAAAGTAGATTTTCGCCAGCAGGATGTTGATCATCGGCATGAACAGGTAGTCCAGCAGGGATGACCAACCCACCATAAAGCCAACGGCCGGGCTGATGGATTTCTGGGCGTAGGTGTAGGCAGAGCCGGCAGACGGGAAGCGGCGCACCAGTTTACCGTAGCTGATAGCGGTAAACAGAATCGCCACCAGCGCGAAGGCGTAGGCGGTAGCGACGTGACCGCTGGTCAGGCCGGACACGATACCAAACGTATCGAACAGCGTCATCGGCTGCATATAGGCAAGGCCCATCATTACAACCGGAATCAACGTAAGGGTTTTACGCAATTCCACGCGAGAGGTGGTAGTACCTGGAGTAACGTTATGCGACATGGCGGATCTCCATTACGGCGTGTGCCGTCGCAAATGCAAATGATTGCCCCATCTTTCTGATTTCCTCGGCGACACGACTGTCGATCTTTAGGTAAGTATCTATCCGGTACGAAGCCCGGCCTCTTGTTTAAAATGACGTTTCTTAATTGCAAAAAAATAACCGACGTTATTCACGTCGGCTAATTCTCATTTTGCAGGGCGCGTATTTTGCAACATTTTCAGGCACGATGACAAGATGTTGAGCCCCTCATCGACAATTTCTTTTTCTGCGGTCAGTGGAATCAGAAAACGGATAACGTTTGCCCGTACGCCACAGGAGAGTAACACCAGTCCCTGACGCCCCGCTTCCTGCACCAGACGCTGGGTCAGCGCCGGGTCCGGACGCTGAGGATCGCCCGCCTCGACAAGCTCAATCGCGACCATGGCACCCACGCCACGCACGTCGCCAATACAGGGATAGTCCGCAGCAAGCTGGGTGAGCCGGGCGATAAGATGCTCGCCCATCGCCCGGGCTTTTTCATTGAGCTGCTCGCGCTCAATCAGGTCGGTCACCGCCAGCGCGGCGGCAATCGCCACCGGCGAACCGGCATAGGTGCCGCCGAGCCCCCCTGGCAGTGCCTTATCGAACAGCGTCCGGCGCCCCACCACCGCTGCCAGCGGGAAGCCGCCCGCCAGGCTCTTCGCCATGGTGATGAGGTCAGGCTCCACGCCGGCGTGTTCGATGGCGAAGGTTTTCCCGGTGCGGCAGAAGCCGCTCTGGATCTCATCAATTATCAGCACGATGCCGTGCTTATCGCACAGGGCGCGCAGCTGCTGCAGAAAGTGCGCTGACGCGGCGTAGAAGCCGCCTTCGCCCTGCACCGGTTCGATGATAATCGCCGCCACGTCATCCGGCGCAACGTCTGCGGCAAAAATCCCGGCCAGTGATGCCAGCGCCTGGGTGTCGCTGACGCCAAGCCAGGCGGCGGGATACGGCGCGTGGTAGATGCCGGCCGGGAACGGACCGTAGCCTTTTTTATAGGGCTGCACTTTTCCGGTCAGGGCCATACCGAGCAGCGTGCGGCCGTGAAACGCACCGCGAAACGCGATCACCGCCGAGCGCCCGGTGGCAATGCGCGCCACCTTGATGGCATTCTCGACGGCTTCCGCGCCGGTTGAGAGAAACAGCGTCTGGCAGGCGTCCGCGATGGGCACCAGGGCGTTTAGCCGCTCCGCCAGTTCGATGTAGTTCCCGTAGGGGGTAACCTGAAAGCAGGGATGCGTAAAGCACTCCAGCTGGGCTTTCACCGCCTCGATGACCGCCGGGTGATTGTGCCCGGTATTCAGCACCGCAATCCCGGAGGCGAAATCGATATAGCGTCGCCCCTCCACGTCCCACAGCTCCGCATTACGCGCCCGCTCGATATACACCGGCAGCGCATTGCCGACGCCCTGCGCAACCGCTTCCACCCGCCTCTCCTGCCACTGCTGATTGGTCTGCCCCATAGGTTCTCCTTGCCAGACGGCCTGGATGCCGCCTGAAGCCTGAGCTGCCACCCGGAAATTGTCGTCTTAGTGGCGCTGTCTGCGCATCGCGTCCGGGTGGTGTTGCGGGCGTGAATGGCGCGCCCCTCTTAAACATAGACGAGGGCAAACGCTTTACCAGAGAGGCACGAGCAGGCAGGAAAAAAGGGAAGTACCGGGCGACACGGGGGGTGCAGAAAGCGGTCGCGCCGGACTTGCAGTGTCGGCGCGACGGTGGCAGAGGGGTTACTCCATTGGCATCAGCAGCGGATCGGGATAGCTGTACTCGAAGCCCAGCTCGTGACAGATGCGGCTGCCGTCCACGCGCTTGCCCTCGGCGCCGGTCACCCCGTCGCGGAAGGTCGGCGGCTCAACCCCAAGCTGGCGTGCCATCACCGGGTAAAACTCGGCGCGCGCCGGATGCTGCGGGGCGCAGAGGTTATAGATATGCCCGCCTTTCGGCGTCTCCAGCAGCAGGGCGATGGCCGCTACTACGTCGTCGAGGTGCACCAGGTTGACGCCCTGGTCGCCGTTGGGCGCCGTCTTGCCAGCAAAGAAACGTCCGGGATGACGCCCCGGCCCCACCAGTCCGGCGAGGCGCAGAATATCAACCGAGGTGCCCGGCAGATTGTGCAGCCAGTCCTCCAGCGCTTTCAACACCCGCCCACTGTGGGTGACCGGCGTGGTGGGGGTGGTCTCTTTTACTACGCCGTTGCGATCGCCGTAGACCGAGGTGGAGCTGGTAAAGATGATGCGCGGAATGCGATGCACCAGCGCGCTGTCGACGATCTCCTGTACCGCCTGCTGGTAGAAGGTGTCGCCCTCCCCCGTACGGCGCGCCGGGAGCGTCACCACCAGCGCGTCGACGTTGAGCAGCGCATCCAGTTCGGCGCTGTCACATACCAGTTCAGGCGTCAGTTCCAATTGGTAACTCTCAATACCGCACATGCGCGCGGCTTCCACGCCGTCCTGGGTGGTTTTACTGCCGGTCACCTGCCAGCCCCGTGCGGTGAGCGCCAGCCCCAGCGGCATACCTAACCACCCTAAACCGACAATCGCTACCTTTTTCATATCCGTCTCCTGAATCATCGTGCGGCACGTCATGCTTATACCAAGCGTAACCGACAACGCTGCCGCCTGCATAGCCGCCGCACGGTAAAGGCTACCCCTGCCCGCCACGCGTGACAACCGAGGCGCAAGCCGTAAAGCGACACGGGTTGAAAAAAGCCCTTGCCATCCTCCATATATCTGGTTTACGGTAAGAAACATTGTGAATAGTCATTCATCAGAGAAATTTATGAACAGCGTTCAGTGCAAACACCACCATCATCACCATCACCCTGACTAGTCTTTCAGGCGATGTGTGCTGGGAGACATTCAGGATCTTCCAGTGGTGCAGAGCGCAACAGAAAGCCCCCGGAAGATCCTCTTCCGGGGGCTTTTTTTTGGGGTTTTGATGCCAGCCGCTCCCGGATAAAAAAAGAGATTCACTACCGATTGCAGACGACCACGACAGGATTACGAGGAACCGAGAATGTTAGATAACACCCGTTTACGCATAGCTATTCAGAAATCAGGCCGACTGAGCGACGATTCACGCGAGCTGCTGGCCCGCTGCGGCATCAAAATCAATCTGCACACCCAGCGCCTCATCGCCCTGGCAGAGAATATGCCGATCGATATTCTGCGTGTGCGTGATGACGACATTCCGGGTCTGGTGATGGATGGCGTGGTGGATCTCGGCATCATCGGGGAAAACGTGCTGGAAGAAGAGCTGCTCACCCGCCGCGCGCAGGGCGAAGACCCGCGCTACTTCACGCTGCGTCGTCTGGATTTCGGCGGCTGCCGTCTGTCGCTTGCCACCGCCGTGGACGAGCCGTGGGATGGCCCCGCCGCGCTGAATGGCAAACGCATTGCCACCTCTTATCCGCACCTGCTCAAACGCTATCTGGATCAGAAAGGCGTGCAGTTTAAATCCTGTCTGCTCAACGGTTCCGTCGAAGTGGCACCGCGTGCCGGTCTGGCCGATGCCATCTGCGATCTGGTCTCCACCGGCGCGACCCTTGAAGCCAACGGCCTGCGCGAAGTGGAAGTGATTTACCGCTCCAAAGCCTGCCTGATTCAGCGCGACGGCGAGATGGCCGATGCCAAACAGCAGCTCATCGATAAGCTGTTAACCCGAATTCAGGGAGTGATTCAGGCCCGCGAATCCAAATACATCATGATGCACGCGCCAACCGAGTGCCTG
This sequence comes from Siccibacter turicensis LMG 23730, assembly GCF_000463155.2. Taxonomy (GTDB): domain Bacteria; phylum Pseudomonadota; class Gammaproteobacteria; order Enterobacterales; family Enterobacteriaceae; genus Siccibacter; species Siccibacter turicensis. The sequence goes on from NZ_AWFZ01000030.1 coordinate 27,140, forward strand.
GATGAGGTTATCGCCCTGCTGCCCGGCGCCGAGCGTCCGACCATTCTGCCGCTGGCTGGCGATCAGCAGCGCGTGGCAATGCACATGGTGAGCAGCGAAACCCTGTTCTGGGAAACCATGGAAAAACTGAAAGCGCTGGGGGCCAGCTCCATTCTGGTGCTGCCGATTGAGAAGATGATGGAGTAAACCATGGCCTTTACTACCCTGATTGACTGGAACGCCTGCAGCGCTGATGAACAGCGCCAGCTGCTGACCCGCCCGGCGATCTCCGCGTCGGAAAACATCACCCGCATCGTCGGCGACATTCTCGACAGCGTTCGCCGCGACGGCGATGCGGCGCTCAAGGCCTACAGCGCGACGTTCGACAAAACCGAGGTTGAGGCGATTCAGGTCAGCGCAGAGGAGATCGATGCTGCCGCTGCGCGTCTGGGTGACGAAGTAAAAGCCGCCATGGCGGTGGCCGTCGCCAATATCAACACCTTTCACCTTGCCCAGCAGCTACCGGCAGTGGATATCGAGACCATGCCGGGGGTGCGCTGCCAGCAGGTGACGCGCCCGATCGGTTCCGTCGGGCTCTATATTCCCGGCGGCTCCGCGCCGCTGTTCTCCACCGTGTTGATGCTGGCAACCCCGGCGCGCATTGCCGGCTGCCAGCAGGTGATTCTCTGCTCGCCGCCGCCCATCGCGGACGAGATCCTCTATGCCGCGAAGCTGTGCGGCGTGCAGCAGGTGTTCCAGGTGGGTGGCGCGCAGGCGATTGCCGCCATGGCGTTCGGCACCGACAGCGTGCCAAAAGTGGCGAAAATTTTCGGGCCGGGCAACGCCTTTGTCACCGAAGCGAAACGCCAGGTGAGCCAGCGTCTCGACGGCGCGGCGATCGATATGCCTGCCGGGCCGTCGGAAGTGCTGGTGATTGCCGACAGCGGTGCCACCCCGGCTTTTGTTGCCTCCGACCTGCTTTCCCAGGCCGAGCACGGCCCGGATTCGCAGGTGATCCTGCTTACCCCGGACGCCGACATGGCGCGCCGGGTGGCGCAGGCGGTAGAGCAGCAGCTTGCTGACCTGCCCCGCGCCGATACCGCTCGTCAGGCGCTGGCGTCAAGCCGCCTTATCGTTGCCCGGGATCTCGCCCAGTGCATCGCTATCTCGAACCAGTATGGGCCGGAGCACCTGATCATTCAGACCCGCAACGCCCGAGAGCTGGTGGAGAGCATCACCAGCGCCGGGTCGGTCTTCCTTGGCGACTGGTCGCCGGAGTCGGCGGGCGATTATGCCTCCGGTACCAACCACGTGCTGCCAACCTACGGCTATACTGCCACCTGTTCGAGCCTCGGACTGGCGGATTTCCAGAAGCGCATGACGGTGCAGGAGCTGACCCCGGCCGGTTTCTCCGCGCTGGCGCAGACCATCGAAACCCTGGCCGCCGCCGAGCAGCTTACCGCCCATAAAAATGCCGTCACCCTGCGCGTTGCCGCCCTGAAGGAGCAAGCATGAGCATTGAAGAATTAGCCCGCGACAACGTGCGCACCCTGACGCCCTATCAATCGGCGCGTCGCCTCGGGGGTAACGGTGACGTATGGCTCAACGCCAACGAATACCCCGTTGCCGTTCCGTTTGAACTGACGGCGCAGACGCTTAACCGCTACCCGGAGTGTCAGCCCCAGGCGGTGATTACCCGTTACGCCGACTACGCTGGTGTCACACCGGAGCAGGTGCTGGTAAGCCGCGGCGCGGATGAGGGCATCGAGCTTATCATGCGCGCGTTCTGCGAACCGGGGGTGGATGCCATCCTCTACTGCCCGCCGACCTACGGTATGTACAGCGTCAGCGCGGAAACCATGGGCATTGCCTGTCGCACCGTCCCGACTCTGGACGGCTGGCAGCTGGATCTGGACGGCATCGCCGCGCAGCTCGACGGTGTAAAGGTGGTGTTCGTCTGTAGCCCGAATAACCCCACCGGGCAGCTCATCAATCCGGCGGATATCCGCGACCTGCTGGAGATGACGCGCGGGAAAGCGATTGTGGTGGCCGACGAAGCCTATATTGAGTTCTGCCCCGACGCCTCGCTGGCCAGCTGGATTGCCGAATTCCCGCACCTGGTGGTGCTGCGTACGCTGTCGAAAGCCTTTGCGCTGGCCGGGCTGCGCTGCGGGTTTACCCTTGGCAGCCCGGAGGTCATCGCCCTGCTGATGAAGGTGATTGCCCCTTATCCGCTCTCCACCCCGGTCGCAGACATCGCCGCGCAGGCGCTGACCGCACAGGGCATTGCGGCAATGCGTGAGCGCGTAGCGACTATCCTTGAAAATCGCCTGTTCCTGATGGACGCGCTGCGCACGCTGCCGTGCGTCGAAGCGGTGTTCCCGTCGGAGACCAACTACGTGCTGGCGCGGATCACCGCCTCCAGCGCGGTATTTAAATCCCTGTGGGATCGGGGCATTATCCTGCGTGACCAGAATAAACAACCGTCGCTCAGCGGCTGCCTGCGCATCACCGTCGGCACCCGTGATGAGTGCCAGCGCGTGATTGATGCGCTGAATGACCAACCCGGCCTGACCGCCACGGAGAAGCAATGAGCCAGAAGATCCTTTTTATTGACCGCGACGGCACCCTTATCTCTGAACCGCCAGAAGATTTTCAGGTAGACCGCATGGAGAAGCTGGCCTTTGAGCCCGACGCAATCCCGGTACTGTTGACGCTGCAGAAAGCGGGCTACCGGCTGGTGATGATCACCAACCAGGACGGGCTGGGCACCGCCAGCTTCCCGCAGGCCGATTTCGACGGCCCGCATAACCTGATGATGCAGATCTTCACCTCTCAGGGCGTGGTGTTCGATGAGGTACTGATCTGTCCGCACCTGCCCGCCGACGCGTGCGAGTGCCGCAAGCCGAAAATCGCGATGGTGAAGGGCTATCTCGACGACGGGGTGATGGACCGCGCCAACAGCTACGTCATTGGCGACCGCGAAACGGATGTGACCCTGGCAGAGAACATGGGCATTCAGGGCCTGCGCTATCACCGCACGGCGCTGAACTGGTCCGCTATCGGCGAGCAGCTGACGAAGCGCGACCGCTATGCTCACGTCGAGCGCAGCACCAAAGAGACCCAGATTGACGTCAAGGTGTGGCTGGATCGCGAAGGCGGCAGCAAAATCAACACCGGCGTGGGTTTCTTCGACCACATGCTCGACCAGATCGCCACCCACGGCGGTTTTTGCATGGAGATTGCGGTCAAGGGAGATCTCTACATTGACGATCACCACACCGTGGAAGACACCGGCCTGGCGCTGGGCGAAGCGCTGAAGCTGGCGCTGGGCGACAAACGCGGCATCAACCGCTTCGGTTTTGTCCTGCCGATGGACGAGTGCCTGGCCCGCTGCGCGCTGGATATCTCCGGTCGCCCGCACCTTGAATACAAAGCCGAGTTCACCTACCAGCGAGTGGGCGATCTCAGCACGGAAATGGTCGAGCACTTTTTCCGCTCGCTCTCCTACACCATGGGCGTCACGCTGCACCTGAAAACCAAAGGTAAAAACGATCACCACCGTGTGGAGAGCCTGTTTAAAGCCTTTGGCCGCACGCTGCGCCAGGCCATCCGCGTGGACGGCGATACCCTTCCCTCTTCGAAAGGAGTGCTGTAGATGAGCGTGGTGATCCTTGATACCGGCTGCGCCAACCTGTCGTCCGTCAAGTGGGCCGTTGAACGGCTGGGCTACGCCCCGCAGGTCAGCCGCGACCCGGATATCGTGCTGCGCGCCGACAAGCTGTTTCTGCCGGGCGTGGGGACCGCCCAGGCGGCAATGGACCAGCTGCGCGAGCGCGAACTGATCGACCTTATCAAAGCCTGTACCCAGCCGGTACTGGGTATTTGCCTGGGGATGCAGCTGCTCGGCAGCCGCAGCGATGAGAGCGGCGGCATTGAGACGCTGGGCATCATTGATGAGCCGGTGCCGCACATGACCGATGTTGGTCTGCCGCTGCCGCACATGGGCTGGAACCGCGTCTATCCGAAGGCGGGAAATCACCTGTTCCGCGGGATTGAGGACGGGGCCTACTTCTACTTCGTGCACAGCTACGCCATGCCGGTTAACCCCTGCACCATCGCGCAGTGCAGCTACGGCGAACCCTTCACGGCCGCGGTGCAGAAAGATAACTTCTACGGCGTGCAGTTCCACCCCGAGCGTTCCGGCGCGGCGGGTGCACAGCTGCTGAAAAACTTCCTGGAGATGTAAATGATTATTCCGGCACTGGATTTGATAGACGGAACGGTGGTGCGTCTCCATCAGGGGGACTACGGACAGCAGCGCGACTATGGCAGCGACCCGCTTCCGCGGCTGCAGGCGTATCAGGCGCAGGGCGCCGAGGTGCTGCATCTGGTAGATCTTACCGGGGCAAAAGATCCGGCGAAGCGCCAGATCCCGCTGCTGAAAACCCTGGTGGCGGGCGTCAGCGTTCCGGTACAGGTCGGCGGCGGTGTGCGCAGCGAAGAGGATGTGGAAGCCCTGCTGAACGCGGGCGTGGCGCGCGTGGTGATCGGCTCCACGGCGGTGAAATCCCCGGAGGTGGTAAAGCAGTGGTTTACCCGCTTCGGCGCGGAGCAGCTGGTGCTGGCGCTTGACGTACGCATCGACGACGCCGGCAATAAGCAGGTGGCGGTGAGCGGCTGGCAGGAGAACTCTGGCGTAACGCTGGAGGCGCTGGTCGAGCAGTTTTTACCCGTTGGCCTGAAGCACGTGCTGTGCACCGACATCTCGCGTGACGGCACTCTCGCAGGCTCCAACGTCGATCTCTATAAAGAAGTGTGCGCCCGTTTTCCGCAGGTGGCATTTCAGGCCTCCGGCGGCATTGGCGGCCTGGCCGATATCTCAGCCCTGACCGATAGCGGTGTCAGCGGCGTGATCGTGGGTCGTGCGTTGCTGGAAGGTAAATTTACGCTAACGGAGGCAATACAATGCTGGCAAAACGGATAATCCCCTGCCTCGACGTGCGCGACGGTCAGGTTGTGAAAGGCGTGCAGTTCCGCAACCATGAGATCATCGGTGATATCGTGCCGCTGGCGAAACGCTATGCCGAAGAAGGTGCCGACGAGCTGGTGTTCTACGATATCACCGCCTCCAGCGATGGTCGCGTCGTGGACAAGAGCTGGGTATCGCGCGTCGCGGAGGTGATTGATATCCCCTTCTGCGTGGCGGGCGGGATTAAATCCCCGGAAGACGCAGCGCGTATTCTGACCTTTGGCGCCGACAAAATTTCCATCAACTCCCCGGCGCTGGCCGACCCGACGCTGATTACCCGTCTGGCTGACCGCTTCGGCGTGCAGTGTATCGTGGTGGGAATCGACACCTGGTTTGATGAGGCTTCCGGGAAATATCACGTCAATCAGTATACCGGGGATGAGAGCCGCACCCGCGTGACGCAGTGGGAAACCCTCGACTGGGTGCAGGAAGTACAAAAGCGCGGTGCCGGCGAGATTGTGTTGAACATGATGAATCAGGACGGCGTGCGTAACGGTTACGATCTGGCGCAGTTGAAGAAAGTGCGTGAGGTCTGCCACGTCCCGCTGATCGCCTCCGGCGGCGCCGGTACCATGGAGCACTTCCACGAGGCGTTTCGTGATGCGGACGTCGACGGCGCGCTGGCGGCGTCGGTGTTCCACAAACAGATTATTAATATTGGTGAGCTAAAAGCGTACCTGGCACTACAGGGCGTGGAGATTCGGGTATGTTAACAGAGCAACAACGCGCGCAGCTGGACTTCGAAAAAACCGACGGCCTGCTGCCGGCGGTGATCCAGCACGCGGTGTCCGGCGAAGTCTTGATGCTGGGCTACATGAACGACGAGGCGCTGCGGGTTACCGAGCAGAGCGGGAAAGTGACCTTCTGGTCGCGTACCAAACAGCGGCTGTGGACCAAGGGCGAAACCTCAGGCCATTTCCTCAACGTGGTCAGCATCACGCCGGACTGCGATAACGATACCCTGCTGATTCTGGTTAACCCCATCGGGCCAACCTGCCACCTTGGCACGTCGAGCTGCTTTGGAGAGACGCATCATCAGTGGCACTTCCTGTGGGAGCTGGAGCAGCTGCTCGCCTCGCGCAAGACCGCCGATCCGGCAAGCTCCTATACCGCGAAGCTCTACGCCAGCGGCACCAAGCGTATCGCGCAGAAAGTCGGGGAAGAAGGCGTGGAAACCGCGCTGGCTGCCACGGTGAACGATCGCCACGAGCTGACCAATGAAGCGTCCGACCTGATGTATCACCTGCTGGTGCTGCTTCAGGACCAGGATCTGGATTTGACCACGGTGATTGAGAACCTGCGCTCGCGCCACTAGTCGCGGCCAAAAAGCAAAAAAGGCAGATGCATAGCGCATCTGCCTTTTTTATTGTCGGGAGTAAATTACCCTTTATGGCGCAGGTTGTACTCGCGAATGGCGTTACGTCCCAGCACGGCAGCCGCGCCGAGCATGCCGCCCAGCAGCACGGCCAGCACCAGCGTGAGTGCGCGTTTCGGGCTGTCGCGACGAATCGGCGTGTCTGGCTTCATGACGTAGCGGAAAGCATAGAGCGTATCCGGCTGCGCTTTCAGAGAGTTCACCGCCAGCAGGTTCTGACGCAGCTGGTAGTAATCCACGGTCAGCGGCAGCGGGCTGGTGGCGTGGTTCTGGATCATCGCCTTCAGCGCGTCGCTCCCCAGTACAAACAGCGTGTCGTCCGAAACGCCTTCTGACTGCTGGACCTGCGGCTTGGTAATGCCGGACTGCTCGGCAATCAGCAATGCCTGATTAAGGACTTTCTCACGCTCCTGCTGCTTCTCTTTGGCGACGTGTTCCATCGCCTGCAACGAGGACGTCAACTCTTTCACGCGCGAGTTGATGTTGCTGGTTAAATCTTTCTCGATTTCACCGGCAATGCCGCGGTTAATCTCGGTAATGTACTTCTCCAGCGTTTTGCTGGCTTTTTCCGCCGTATCGGATTCATAGCTGATCGCAAGCGGCGCCGGTTGACCTTTCACGGTCGGCTCGATGGAGAGCTTTTCCGGCTCTTCCTGGTTGTTCAACTGCAGCGAACGGGCAGACAGCGCGGCGTTCAGGCGCGAGAAGAACTGCTGCTGAATATCCGATACCAGCGGGGCGTTAGTCGGATACAGCGTGTTCATGGCGTTGGTATAGCTCGAAACCTGACCGGAATCGGGCGTTGTGATAATCGCAGAGGAGGTCCATTTCTCTTTAGCGAACGCCAGATAGAGACCTGCTAACACCAGAGCAACGATGACGAAGATGCCAATGATGACTTTGCCGCGCCAGAGTTGAACAAATATATCAATCAGATCAATGTTTTCTGCATTCTCGTGGTTACGTTCCACTGTTTTATAGTCGTGCGTTGCCATGATTACCTTATGTATTAAAGAAATAGCTACGAAGCGCCGCGCTAAGTGTAGCGATTTTCAGGCGTAATGCCTGTAATTTTTTCGCGTCAACGATAAGAAAGGACTGAAAACCAGACGGCTTGCAAGGCAGGCAAAAAAAAGCCCTCTTGCGAGGGCCTGGGGAGTTACTCCATCCACTCGGTATGGAATACGCCTTCTTTATCAATACGCTTGTAGGTATGCGCGCCGAAGTAGTCGCGCTGCGCCTGGATCAGGTTGGCAGGCAGCACGGCTGAGCGGTAGCTGTCGTAGTAGGCGATGGCCGCAGAGAAGGTCGGGGTCGGGATACCGTTCTGCACTGCATAGGCCACGACGTCACGCAGCGCCTGCTGATAGTCATCAGCAATCTGCTTGAAGTAAGGCGCCAGCAGCAGGTTGGCAATCGCCGGGTTCTCAGCGTACGCGTCAGTGATTTTCTGCAGGAACTGGGCGCGGATGATGCAGCCAGCGCGGAAAATCTTCGCGATTTCACCGTAGTTGAGATCCCAGTTGTTCTCGTCGGATGCCGCACGCAGCTGGGAGAAGCCCTGCGCGTAAGAGACGATTTTGCCCAGGTAAAGTGCGCGACGCACTTTTTCGCTGAATTCCGCTTTGTCGCCGGTAAACGGCTTCGCCTGCGGGCCGCTCAGTACTTTAGACGCTGCAACGCGCTGCTCTTTCAGAGAGGAGATGTAACGGGCAAAGACGGACTCGGTGATAAGCGACAGCGGCTCGCCGAGATCCAGAGAGCTCTGGCTGGTCCACTTACCGGTGCCTTTGTTAGCTGCTTCATCCAGAATCACATCGACAAGGTATTTACCCTCTTCATCTTTCTTAGTGAAGATATCCTTGGTGATATCGATGAGGTAGCTGCTCAGCTCGCCTTCGTTCCACTCGGTGAAGGTGGTCGCCAGCTCTTCATTGGAGAGGTTCAGACCGTGCTTAAGCAGGGAGTATGCTTCTGCGATAAGCTGCATGTCGCCATACTCGATGCCGTTGTGCACCATTTTCACGTAGTGGCCAGCACCGTCAGCGCCGATGTAAGTCACGCACGGCTCGCCATCTTCGGCCACGGCGGCAATCTGCTTCAGGATCGGCGCAACCAGCTCATAGGCTTCTTTCTGACCGCCAGGCATGATAGACGGGCCTTTCAGGGCGCCCTCTTCACCGCCGGAAACGCCGGTACCGATGAAGTTGAAGCCTTCGGCAGACAGCTCGCGGTTACGACGGATGGTGTCCAGATAGAAGGTGTTACCACCATCAATGATGATGTCGCCTTTTTCCAGATACGGCTTCAGGGAGTCAATCGCTTTGTCGGTACCCTCGCCCGCTTTCACCATCAGCAGGATGCGGCGTGGGGTTTCGAGGGACTCGACGAATTCCTTAACGGTATAATAAGGAACCAGCTTCTTGCCTGGATTTTCGGCAATCACTTCCTCGGTCTTTTCACGGGAGCGGTTGAACACGGAAACGGTATACCCACGGCTCTCAATGTTGAGCGCCAGGTTGCGCCCCATGACTGCCATACCGACAACACCGATCTGTTGCTTGGACATTACATACTCCTGTCAGGTTTGGTCACCGCAGCATACGCGCGGCTTGAAAATGTAGTGTAAATGTTAACTCATTATACTTAATAGAACAGTAAAATTTGACTGTATCGCAGAGCGCGATGATTTTACAGATGTTCATTTTTGATAAGCTATCTTTGACCTGAAAAATTTCCCTAGCGGCTTTTCCAGATATTCATGAATAATGCAACCGAAAACTATAGCTGCTATAAAAAGACTAAGCCCCATTACCCAATGAATCTTGATTGCAGGCCAACTTAACGAGTTGAAGACAATATGCGTCAAATAGATACTATACGAGGCGTTTCCTAAATAACATAGAAAGCGCCCAATAGGTGTTTCTTTATATTGAAAAGACAGAAGCAAATAGAAAACTATAGTAACACAAAATATTAATACAGCCTTTGATTCATGTAAATTTGGGCATAACATTAGCACTAACAGTATACTTAGTAAGATGAAACCCAATATTGTATTTTTTACAATTACTAGCTTCGGCGCAAAATACAAAATCGCACCTATTGCAAAGCATAAATTTATCATATCAGAAACTACATAAAGCCAATTAACCCATCGCCCCCTTGATGGTTCAAATAAAGAGTTAATGATCAAAAATGATCCCAAAAAACAGACTAATAATATATAAGGTATATATTTTAATTTAAAAAAAACGAGTAAAACTGCAAATAATGCATAAAAGAATATTTCGTAAACCAAACTCCATGCGGTTGCTAACGGCATCGCATAAAATTCCGAGTTGTACAGCGGAGGGATCAGCGTTAAAGCGCTAACCAATTCTCCAACTCCCTTCGGGTAATAATTTAGATTTATTAACCATGATAGCTCACCTCTCGTGTAATGAAAGATAATCAAGGAAAGCAATGTAAATGTTACGTATAACGGATATATTCTTACAATCCTGTCTAAAATAAAGACTTTAGCCGACTTAGGCCTTTCATTACATGAAAGCATCATGACGAAGCCACTAATACAGAAAAAGAAATATACGGCAAAATCCCCTAAATAATTAAGATGAACCACATCAAAGAAAGCATTATGGTGAAAAATCATCTGTAACTGAGGTAATAATAGATGATGAAACGCCACAACTAGTGCGGCAATGCCTCGGCCAATTTGAATTTGCTCTAGTTTCATTATATACCTTAGCTATTAAAAGCTATTTCCGGGACCTTAGCGCAGAATATAAACTAGTCAATACTTTAGTTGGAAGGTATCTCGATAAGGCTCTAATAAGAAATATAGAGATAGTTTTCCATTTGCTGCCTATTCGAAGATCAATTTTAAGCTTCATCAGCTTAAATTCGCTTTTTATATAATTCCATCCACGTCGACGGCTGATCATTTCACTACCAGCCCTAACCTTTACTAAAATATCTGGCAAATTAGCCACTTTATAACCTAAAGCAATCAAGCGCAGCCATAAATTATAATCTTCCATATACAAATGGTGCTGATATCCGCCACATTTTATTATCGCATTTTTTCTGAACATTACAGTCATATGGTTGAAAGGATTACGAGAGACCGCCAGTTTTAGAATCTCATCCTCCAGAGCAGGTACAACTCTAACCCCTGTTTCCTTGGAAAAATCTGCATTATATTCAGCGATTGCTCCTCCAAGTAAAGCGACTTCGGTATGACACTGCATATATGAAATTTGCTTTTCAAAACGATTTTTACTACAAATATCATCTGTATCCATTCTAGCAATTATTTCATAATTACATGCAGCAATACCTGCATTTAACGCAATACCAAGACCTGAGTTTTTTTCGAGTTTGACCGAAATCAATCCATGATTAACTCTGTAATAATCAATTATTTTTTCAAGACGTTCTGTTAACGGACCATCTTCTACTAAAATGACCTCAGCTGGCACTAACGTACTCGAGTAAATACTAGACAAACTTTCATTTAGAAAATCAGGATGTTCCTTAAAATATACAGACATTAAAACAGAGAAATTAGCAACGGGCGAACTGGAGTTAGTCATGTTTGAATTCTTTAAGTTTGCTTATCATTTCGGATTCATGAAACTTTCTACTAAACCAATTTTTTTTATTCATTTTCAAAACATGGTCCAGATTCAAGTACTTCGGATTTGATGCACCTGGCGGAAATTCAATATATCTTTTATTATCATCAGCAATTTTGCAACTGCCTTCCGCTCTTATATAAGTCGCAAAAGCATGTTCATCAGCACAAGTAATCCTGACATACTTTTTAAAGAAGTTTCCGTTTTCATACTCTGCGACTACTTTCTGTGCAAAATCCCTATTGATTGAACACCATAGAGATCCGTAATATGCATCGCCTTTGATTCCTGAAGTATTAATAAAATACGATATAAATCTTAGCGTTCTTTTCAACACCTTCCCAGGAAAAGTCCTCATGTGCTTCGTGTCCGCGTGCGGCATCCAGGTCCTAACCCGCCATTCATTGTCGGCTCGATGATGACTTTCAATGTAGTTTAAATTCGGGTTTTTATCCCATTCTCGTTCCATTTCAGAAAAGGGTATAAGTGGAAAACATTCTGCACTGATCAAGTGTATATACTGGATGCCTTTCAGCTTCACGGCAAATGATAATAGTTTTATAACCGCCTCAACCTGACTAAAACCAGCCCAATATACGGAGGTGCGTTCTTCGATAAAGTGCACATTTTCAAGCGCGTAAGCTTCTTTATTATTATCGAGATGTACCTTAAGATCGAAATGAACAATGAATACCGTTTCAGGGAAAGCTTTTGCTAAGTGGATTATATAATCAATGTTTTTATGAGCTAATATTGCAACCGCTGTTTTAAAAGTAATCATTTTTTATAACTTAAAATTCGCCGTTAAAAATTCGATAATATTACTATCAAAGTAGGCCGGATTGTAAATTAATGATGAATATAAATTATACATTATAAGCCCTCCCCCGATGTAGACCATTACTAAATTTGCAACAAACTTTGTATTCGAAACCAATATCTCTTTAATCTGAACAAACTGGATGCTGATAACAATATAAAAAAGTAATACTACAAAATAATATAATCTTTCAACGACTTTTGAAATGTTAGACACCAACGCAATTGTAATAACCAAAAGCGTTAAACTAAAATACATTAGTTTATATATATCGCTGCGTGGAATTAGTTTTTTATAGATAATAGAGTCAAATAGCAATGCACCGATTGAAAGGACTAGTACCCTTATAATTGCAACGCCACCAAAATCTGAACCATCCCAGGATGCATAGTAGTTTAATTTAGATGAGATATAGCCTGGTAAAACCGTATCAAGCAAGGATGAAACTGGTATAACAAGTGTTATTATAAGACATAAAATTGCAACCCCAGCAACTTTTCTCATGTCAAAATTATGCATGAGTCGATATATAGGGATAATAGATAATAGTAGAATACCCGTGCTATGAGACATGGCAACAACAACCACAAAAAAAAGTGCCAGAATTCTTTTCTTCTCAATCAATAAAACAATAATGCCAATAAAATATGTAATTACCCAAGCCTGCCGGATATAATTCCCATATAAGTTCCAGAATGAAAAGGATGATAACAAAAGAATGAAAAACAGACTGGCTATTTTAGATGTTTGTGTGACTCCATATATCTTACTTAAGTAATTGAAAAAAAGTATATATGGAAAAAAAGAAATAATATTAACAATCCAGAAAAAAGTAAAAGGATCGTTGTTAGGTATTGCTTTTAAGATTAAAGATATACTTTCCCAAAAGAAAAAATCTGTTTTACTTTCACTCCAGGTGGGGTATTGCCCTTCAAGAACATTAAAGTAATAAGTAATGAAGTCATTACCTTCACCATATAATGACTTTGTAGCCAAAATACCTGAAAAGAATAAAACTATAAAAGTTACATATAAATTTAATGTTACTCTTTTATGCAAACCAAAAAACAAAACAGAAAGAACAATAAACACACCGCCAAGATTTGGAAATAAAAAAAACAAAGAAAACACGATAAAAAAAACAATAGGCATTAATTTTTGGGTGTTAATCATTTTTAATGCGTTTGTCATTTTTCTTTCTCATAATAAGTGTTATTGAAACCAACATAGCTACTACAACTACTACCTCTGTAGATACTAAAGTCAATGCGGCATCCTTCAGAGAGTTAGGAGTTACAAAATACCTAAGCATCATTATATTCCATAATGCTCCAATGCATAATGAGATTGCGAATGGCCGGTTATGATCTTGCGCTAATAAGAAATTCACACCGAGCATCCCGCTCAGGGCCATTGGTATTAAAGAGGAAAACATGATAATTACGATCATGAAACTTGAGCTTAACTCTGGAAAGAAACTTAACAATATATCCTTTGCGAGGAGTAATGTTAAGACACCTAACGCAGCCATGATGACGAGAGCAATTGTTAATATAAGAAAGTTCTTTCTCGATGCATTATTGCAGAAATAAGGATAGGTTGCCTGTTGAAAAGCATAAAATATTGAATTGGCTGCACGAACTAATTTATCAGCCAGGCTATAAACACCCAGTAACGTTGGGTTGAGCAATGAAGATAATAAAATTATTGATAATTGTGAAAGCCCCATGCTCATTACGCGTGAAAAAAATATCCATAGTCCATCTTTTAGTTGCAAATTAACATCTTTGAACTCAACCTTCGATAGCTTTACATTTAACTTTTTATAGATTATCCATGTCATTAGTAATGATGACAGAAGATTTATTATCGCGTAGCCAGCATATAAGGGACCACTTGTGGTTTGCTCTCGAAAATTGATTAAATATAAGATAAAACAGCAAAAAGCGAAATTTAGAAAAATAGTGTTATATACTAAGTAGCCCATTTTTCTTATACCTTGAAAAAGATATACTGGCATAATTACTTGACTAAAACAGAATATAATTACCCCAATCGAATTTTTAGTTTCTCCCCTCAAGATAAAAATCATTATTATCACTACCGATACAGTAGTGAATAGTATGGCTTTACTTATCATTGCTACACTATAATAATGTGAAACCAAATTTCGATCTTCGTATACCCTGGAGATATTCCTACTCGCGGTATAGTCAAACCCGAAATTTACAAAAACCGATGCAATTGCTCCAAATGCTAATAATACGTTATAATATCCATACTGATCTATACCGAGAAGTTTAATTTGAAGAGGGATTAAAATTAATGGGAAGAATAATGTTAATCCACGCACCATTATCATTGATAATATTGATTTAAGCATGATGTTTGTTTTTGGCTATATCGATAATCTTATTGAGTTCTTTAAGCGAGATTTTTCCCGGCTTGAATATATCAATGTCAACCAGCCATTTGTTTAAATAATAAGAAAGTATGTCATCATTGCTAAAATATTTATAAAAGCTTTCCCCCAAAAAAGTAACGTCTTTGTTGCATATTATAGCTTCAAGACCAACCGTTGAATTAATCACCACTACTTTTTTTGATTTTTTTATTAATGAAAATGTATTGTTAGTGGAAATTAAAAATTTCCTCTCATGCTTGAGCTTTATAATTTTTGTTAGAACAGTTGCATCTGGTTCAGCCGGATGAGGTTTCACAATTAGTGGTAAATTTAGTTTTGTGGCTTCTTCACAGGCAATATCGAGGGCTAACTCATTGCTAACCTTTGAGTGTAACTTTATCTGTGAATCACCAAAAACTTGCAATGGAAATAACACAAACCCATCTAAGTGATCGACGCTATCCGTGTAGGGTTCCCACTCATTTATATATAGTTTTTTAGTTACTTTCTTTTTATCAGATAATGCCTCATCGATTTTGAATCTTTGATAGGAAGGTAACCTCATTAAAAACTCAGCAAGTCCATATGCTCTATGAATGAGTGCCTTGATTAAGTTTTTTTTCGTTGCTTGTTTGACTATATGATTATTAAATTTATCGTTGCAATAATCACTCTTCCATCGAGTTAATACATCATCATTACATTTTTCGAATCGGATTTCATTATTTTCTAAAAGCTCATAAAAATATGAACTTGCATTGGAACCCTGACTATCAAAAAATAGCTTGCCATCAATATTTGACAATTCTGTAAAAACAGAATAAACATTCTTATTTTCTTTTTTAAATTGTAGTATTGCCTTATCGAATGCATGCAGGCCATTTCCACCGAAGATATAGACATCGTCAATGTGGTCTTTGAATTTGACGAGAGCTTTAGACGTTGAGTGGTAAATTTTAGATGCGCTTCTTATGTTTACAAATCCAGCGGCAACATCAATTGTTTTATTTAAATCAGTAACAATATTTTCACAGCGGCTGTATTTTATTAGTGAAAGAGATTTTCTGTCGTAAC
This sequence comes from Siccibacter turicensis LMG 23730, assembly GCF_000463155.2. Lineage (GTDB taxonomy): Bacteria > Pseudomonadota > Gammaproteobacteria > Enterobacterales > Enterobacteriaceae > Siccibacter > Siccibacter turicensis. Next base: position 42,464 of record NZ_AWFZ01000030.1, read on the forward strand.
CTTTGCTTAAGAACCAATAATATTCCCTGAGGCTGAAGCAAATGATATTAGTATCAATTCTGTTTAATTTCGCTGCTTCACACAAACTCCAAAACATTTCTCTGCGGAGGCCATCATGAATTACAAATACAAAAGTCATTTTAACCTCTTAATGTTTTATATATATAACTAGCAACACTTCTAAAAATAATGAATACAGAAAAAATCATATTCCCGGGCTTGCCAGGCGATTTTGCAGAGTATGTAAGCAGAAACTTAAATAGTTTTAATCTGTTTTTAAAAGAAAGACGACTTCCTCGTCCATCTCCCGTTATCACATAACAACTAACAGGCAAAATCCATTTTAATCCAGTCCCATTGTTTACTAGTTGCAAATAAGTTGCAATATCTTCACCCCATGGCAAAGAGTTTGAGGGAATGTTTTCTAAAAAATATTTTCTCCGGATTACCAGGCTACTGAAATTTGGCATGCCATACTTAATGTAATCTAATGCGCTTTTTACTGTTTGCTCTTCATTCTCTTTTTTGAATTTGATTTCTGCGAGATTGGGCTCATGATTAGACGTATATGAAGGCGTATAAAAGAAGTTATATCTACTACATCTATGTGATGTTATATACTCAAGAAAGGCTTTAAAATTTTCTTCTAAGAGAATATCATCAGCATCGAGAAAGAATATCAATTCTGTTTTCGATAATTCTACGCCTTTGTGTCTTGCAATGGCGGGTCCGGAATTTTTATTAAGCTTATGATAAGTTATATTTTTATTATCAAAGTTCTTAACTATAATTTCCGTATTATCAGTGCTCGCATCATCGATAATGATCCACTGTATTTCATCTGAAAGAAGATCACGAAATCTGGCATACTGTTTATTGATAAAGCCTTCTGAGTTATACGAAGGAGTAACTATCGTTATCATACATCCCCGAAAAAATGCTACCGCCCCTGGCTCAACAGCTACCAGTGCACTATGATCCAGGCCTTCTGCATCCGAAACGTCATTGATGACGCTGGCAGAACGCATTGTATTTGCTTACTTCCGAACGGCTTTTGGCTGCTGCCATATGGGTGAAGCCCACATCGCCCAGCCCGTTAATGCTCTGTATTTTGTAGTTAATCTTTCACAAAAGCAAAACGGCAGCGTCATTCAGTGTGTAAAAATCAACCAACCTGAATGCTCGACTACCGTTTCGTTATTACTTTGGCTGCTTAAAACGTCAGGCCTTAACCCGCCAGCACCTTCTTGATGCTCTCGCGGAACTTCTGCCCTTCTTTCAGGTTACGCAGGCCGTAGTTCACAAACGCCTGCATATAGCCCATTTTCTTACCGCAGTCATAGCTTTCACCGGTCATCAGTGCAGCTTCGACCGGCTGTTTCTTCGCAAGCGCTGCGATGGCATCGGTCAGTTGGATACGGCCCCAGGCACCCGGTTCGGTATTGGCCAGCTCATCCCAGACATCAGCCGACAGCACATAGCGTCCAACCGCCATCAGATCGGAATTCAGCGTCTGTGGCTGGTCCGGTTTCTCGATGAAATCGACGATGCGCGCAATCTTACCCGGGTTATCGAGCGGATCCTGCGTGGTGATCACTGAGTACTCAGAGAGATCGCCTTTCATGCGTTTTGCCAGTACCTGGCTGCGACCGGTTTCGTTGAAGCGCGCAACCATAGCCGCCAGATTGTAACGCAGCGGATCGGCCGTTGCATCGTCCAGAATAATATCCGGGAGCACCACCACGAAAGGATTGTTGCCGATGATGTGCTGCGCGCACAAAATCGAGTGGCCGAGACCCAACGCCTGCCCCTGACGCACGTTCATCATGGTCACACCCGGCGGGCAGATTGACTGTACTTCAGCCAGCAGCTGACGCTTAACGCGCTGCTCCAGCAGGGCTTCCAGCTCATAAGAGGTATCGAAGTGGTTTTCAACCGCGTTCTTGGATGAGTGGGTAACCAGAACAATCTCTTTGATACCCGCTGCGACGACTTCATCCACGATGTACTGAATCATCGGTTTGTCGACGATGGGCAGCATTTCTTTAGGAATCGCTTTCGTTGCCGGCAGCATATGCATGCCGAGGCCTGCAACCGGGATAACCGCTTTTAAATTACTCATCTCTCTTCCACCTCTAAACGTTAATAATGCTGAATCCTGTAAGCGCGGGCCGCGGGAACCTCTCGTTCAGCGCGACGCCCCAGTTCTTATGGGTTAAGGAATACGTTAATCATAAGAACTGACTTACCTTTCAATGTGGCTCAGAGGATTCGGAAAAAAAAGCGAACCGTGCATTTTCCGGAACAACCGCAGCCCGAACGCTATTATTCAGAAACGAAGGTGATATCGTCTTTCTTCACCGCCACGAACTCATACTGTAGCGTACGATCCAGCCCTTCTGACAGGCTGTACGGCGCGATGAAGCCAGACTGATGCACTTTGGTGGCATCGAACTGGGTGGTAGCGCAGAACTTCTTCACGCGCACCGCGCTGACGGCATACTTTTTACCCGTCAGTTTACTCAACACATCAAAGCACATCCCGCCGATCATGCCGACCGGATACGGGAGGTGTACGGAAGGAATCTTTTTGTTCAGGCTCTGTTCCACTTCCGCTACCAGCTGATTCATATTCAGGTCGGGTTTATCAACGTAGTTATAAACCTGGTAGCCCGGCGTCACGTTCTGCAGCTTAAACTTGATGAAGGCAACGATGTTACCGACGTAGGCCATCGACTTATAGTTGTTGCCCGCCCCCACCATGGCAAAGCGCCCGCTGGAGATTTGCTTAAGCAGATTATAAACGTTACCGCGGTTACGCTCGCCGAAAATCACCGTCGGACGCACAATGGTTAGCGAGCGTGTTTCCGGTGAGCGGCCATACCACTCGCGCAGAACTTCTTCGGCCTGCCATTTGCTTTTGCCATAGTGGTTGAAAGGGTCGACCGGATGCGTTTCGTCAGGGTTGGTTTTGTTCAGACCATACACTGCAACCGAGCTGGTGAAGATGATGTTATTGATGTTGTGCTTGTCCATGGCAGCCAGCACGTTACGGGTGCCCTGCACGTTGACATCGTAGTACAGCGAGGTGGGGCTGACATCATCGCGGTGTTCAGCCGCCAGCAGCACCACGGTTGAGCAGGATTCAAAGAGGCTATCGAGGGTGTCCGGGTCGCGCACATCACCGATCGCAGTTAACTCGGGGTAAAAGTGGCTGGTTTGTTTGTCTACGTTCTTGATATCGAAATCAGCAATTGCGGTTTCAATCAGTCGAGTACCAACAAAACCGGACGCGCCGATAAAAATAACCTTCTCTTTCATGTCCTGCCCGATGCGTTATTTGTGCGAAAAAAAACTGAAAGCGCTCTCCTGCTTTCACAAACAGGAAGCGACTTTCAGTATTGAATATGCGTCCCGTAAATTCAGACCCAGAAGTATAAACCTTTGCCCCGGGACTGCCAGTAGAAAAAATCCCAAACCCTGTCAAAGTTCACGATGTGAATGAGTGACGTACAGCGCGCTTCGCTGCGGATTTGGGATTGTTCCGGGCTAGCCTTTACGTGCCGGCAGCGCGAAGTTGATGGTCGAGACGTTGAGATGCTTATGATCCAGGCGGTCGATATCTACTGAACTGTCGCCGTTTTCGTTCACCGCGTTGATGTTTGCCATCGACAGCAGCGTATCGTGTTTCGCCGCGAACTTACCGCGCACGTCCTTACGCAGGTCGAAGTGCAGCCGCATCGCCGGGCCGCGCGCCGCAGGCTGCATGATGTCGATATTACGTAAGAACAGGTGCTGCGGTTTGTTATGCAGCTCCAGCGAGGCACGCGTCATCTTCAGGTTGGTGATGGCCACAAACGAGGTGGCATTCCCGGAGGAGATCTGAATACCGCGCAGCTTCCAGGGCAGGTCGCCGTTCAGCAGCGCCACGTCGTTCAGCTTGAAGTTCTGCGGAATCGACAGGTATTTCCCCTTCACCACTCCGTAGCCAATCAGCATCCCGGCGCTGTTTTTCATCTTCACGTTATCGATGATGAAGTTGTCGCAGCCGTAGATTGCCACGGTGGCGTTATCAATCCCGGCTTTTTTACTGAAGTCGGGCGTGATGTTCTCCGCCTTGATATTACGAATAATAAAGTGTTTGCCGTTCTCGACGTGGACCAGCTGGCGGCAGTTGCGACCAGTGATGTTCGCGACCACAAAATGCTTCACCGCCTGATCTTCCGGATAGTCATTGTCGTAGGTGCTGCCCGCAAGCCCGATCCCGATGCCCCAGTTAATTTTGCCGTTGGTGCAGTTGATGTCCTCCAGCAGGTGATCGGAGATCAGCAGGTCGCGGTCGTTGATGGCGACGTTCCACTCGATGGCATCCCCCTGCAAGCGTCGGAACTGGCAGTGGACGATACGCACGTTGGTCATCTGGTTATGGAAGCCCTGACGCAGAATGGCGTAGTTGGCATCGTGCACGTTCAGGTTTTCCACCAGGAAGTTATTCATCACCCGCTTCTGCTTGCCGCCGATATAGATCAGCGCCACCGGCGCCAGGCCGGTCATCTCCAGATCGCGGATGACGCAGTCCGAGCCGCGCACGTCCAGCACCAGGTTATTGATTCTGCCCTTCCCTTCGCCACGCACGCTGCATCCGTCCTGCAGGATAAAGCGCCCTTTGCCGTTGCCCTTCAGGCCACCGGCAATAAGCAGCGTGGCGCCCGGCGGCATCCACACCGCGCTGTTGATGTTATCGCACACCAGATTTGCCGGAACGTGGACGGTTTTACCGGTCTGAAACGCGCGTTTGAAGGCGTCCGGCCAGTCCGAGCGAAAGAAATCCTGCACGTTTACCGTATCGCCCGCGGCGGCGCGCGCCAGCGGGCTGTAGAGCAGAGGAGAGACGGCCAGCAGCGAGCTGGCCTGAAGAAGCGTACGGCGGGAGAGCGTGGAAAAGACGTTGGTGTGGCTGTCGTTGCGCATAAATCCTCAACGTAGTCAGAGAGTGCTCAGCAGTCCGGAGAGTTTCCGGTAGATAACCTGCTGATTGAAGTCGGTTTCCACCTTCTGGCGCGCCCGGGCGAGCACCGGCTCCAGCGAGTCGCGATCGAGCGCGATAAACTCTTCCAGGCTCTGGGCCAGTGCCTGAGGGTCGTTTTCCGGCACCAGCCAGCCGGATTCGCCGGCTTCGATAAGCTCGGGAATACCGCTGTGTACGGTGGAAACCACGGGAATGCCGACGGCCATCGCTTCCATCAGCGCCACCGGGATGCCTTCCATGTCACCATCAATACCGGTCACCGACGGCAGCAGGAACAGGTCGGCCTGGTCCAGCATCGCTTTCACTTCATGGCTCGGTTTAAAGCCCGGCATAAAGATCACATCTTCCAGCTGATACTGTTCGATCAGGGTGCGCAGACGCCGTTCCCAGGGACCGATACCTAGTATGTTGTAACGAAAGTCGACGCCGCGCCCTTTGAGCAGGCGGCAGGCTTCGATAGCGACGTGCAGCCCTTTTTTCTCGGTCAGACGCGCCACGGAGATGATCTCCAGCGGCGTACCCGGCGCTTTGGCCGGACGGCGCGAGAACTTCTCCATATCCACGCCCATGCGCGATACCGCGATTTTCTGCGGCGGGCAGCCCATCTCTTTGAGGCGTCCGGCCCACAGATCGCTTATCGGCAGCATCAGGTCGCCGCGATCGAACAGCTTTTTGTACTCGGGGATATAGTGCTCCAGCACCTCACGGTGGGAGACGTCAATCCCGTGAAACACGGTGGCAATCTTGCCGCGCAGCACGCCTAGCTCACGCAGCTTGGCCGCCGTCACGCCCGCCGGGCCGAAGTGGGCGATAAACACGTCGGCGGCGATCTCACCGTTAACCCGGCCGCAGATGGCGGAGAGGATCAGATTGCGGGCCTCGTCCCCGTAGCGCGCCATGTTCAGCGCGCGCCAGGTGCGGCCTTTGCCGATGCCCTTCAGGGTGTTCATCGCGCGAAAGCGCAGCTTATCCATCCTGCGCTCCGGCTCGTCGAGCAGCCAGGTGGTTTTCTCGGCCAGGTTATACTGCTGCCACGCCGTATGGGTATTCTGCAGATCGCCCTTATGAATCGAGACAATCTCCACCTCGTAGCCCATGTTGATAAACGCTACGATCTGGTTGAGCACGAAGGTTTCCGATGCCACCGGAAATTTCAGCAGGAAGAAGCTGACTTTCATCGGCTGCCTCCCACGCGTGCCAGCACCGATTGCACCATCTGCTGCCCTTTTTCACGCTCGGCGGCGACGGCGACGGCCAGCCGCTGGTTGATCTCAGGCAGCTGCCCGAGGGTATCCCCGACCATGGTCTGTAACGAGCCGTCGAGCAGGTGGCGAATATCGATGGCCATCTCCGGCATCCCAAGCTGCTGCATGATGCCCGCCGACTTGTGCTCATAGTTGATGGCGATAGCCGGGGTGGCGAAGTTCATGGAGATGATCGCCGAGTGCAGACGCGTTCCGACGGTCAGCTCGCAGGCGCCGAGAATTTTGCCCATCTCAAGGTCGTTCAGTTCGTCCATCACCACGTGGAAGCGCGACGGGTCCTTAACCAGCTTGCTGAGGTTAAGCGCCACCATGCGGTCATCTTTGTTGTAGCTGTCGATGCCGGTGCAGGTGGAGAGCGCCAGCACCTGATAGCCTTCATCAATAATGCGGTTCACCACGCCAGCGAACGCCTGTTCGTAGGCCTGCTGGGTGGTACCGAGGCGCTTATCGAAGGGAGCCAGTTCACGCAGGGTAATGGCCACGGTTTTGTCGCGCGCGGCGACGTCCAGCCAGTGCTGTACCGCATAGCTCGGGACGAAATCGTCGTTGTGATGCTCCACCAGCCAGGCGGTGTCTACTCCCAGCTCCACTTTCGAGGTATCAATCTGCCCTTTCTTCATCAGGTCGAGGCTGACGGTTTCGCGCAGGATCAGCGCATCACAGTGGCCGAACACGTAGTTCGCCAGCTGGTTAAACTGTGGCTCCTGGAACGGACCCACGCTGTGGCCGATCATATAGAGCGGCTTTTTCGCCATAAAGGCGCACAGGGCGTGCTCAAACTGCGGCGTGCCGTACAGGTCAACGAAGAACGATCCGCCGACCTGAATAATGGCATCGTAGCCGTTCAGCAGGCTGACAAAATCGGTGAAGCCCTGGGCCAGGGAGATGTTGCGCAGCTTACCGTTGCCGGTCACCTTCGAGAGCAGCACCTGATGCTGGTAGCGACGGCGCAATACTTTCTTCACCCGGCCCATCACGCCGGCGGCGTTGTTGAACTGCTTCATCTGCTTATAGAGCGGGTCCGGCATCACGTCCCGGTCCAGCAGCCAGGCGGAGCTCACCGGGAAGCGGCTCATCACATCCACCTCTGCGGTGGGGTCCTGAAGGGAAATCGCATCAATCAAGCCGCGCAAAATGGCGCTGTCACCGCGGTTACCGCAGGTGTGATTGCCTAAAATTAGTAACTTCATGTTGACCTCAAAACGGGGTTCTCAAATTGGATGTCATCGGCTTAGCCAGCGCGAAGCAGCATTTTCATTTTATCGTTACGGCAAAACTGACGTTTCAGCTCGACCACCAGCGCATTGCGCGACAGCACAATCATCACGCCAAAGGCCAGCACCCCGGCGCCAATCTGCACCGCCAGCAGCGAGGCGAGTGGCAGATGGCCGTCCAGCGCCACGCCGAGCGCCCAGCTCACCACCAGCGTCGGCAGCGACAGGTAGAACGGCAGCCAGATGCTCTGGATGTACTCCCGGTAGCTGGAGCCCAGCACCGGTTTAATCATCACGAAGTAGCTCAGCACGGTGTTGACGATCTGCACCAGCAGGAAGCCCAGCGTCACGCCAAGTGCGCCGGCCATATGGCCGCCGACGATAATTGCCGGAATAAACAGGAAGGTTTTGAACACGTTGAATTTGAAGCTGATATCGACCCGCGCTTTGGCCATCAGCAGCGACCCGATAGGGTTACCGATGGAGCGCAGCAGGCCGACGATGCAGAGCAGCTGCAGGATGGGAATGATGCTGACCCACTTCTCGCCAAACACCAGCGGCACAAAGTTGTTGGATACCACCATCAGCCCCAGCAGCGCCGGGAAGTTGATGATCCCCACCACCGAGAGCAGCTTGTAGAAGTTAAGGCGCAGCTTGCCGATGTCGTCCTGGATTTTGGCGAACGCCGGGAACAGCACGCGGGTGATGATCGGGTTGAGCTTCATCGGCGGCACCACCGCCACGTTGTAGGCGAGGTTGTAGCCCCCGGCGACGCTCGCGCCGAGAATACGCGCCAGCACCAGCGTCGAGAGGTTGGTGTTGACGTAGTTGATCAGGCTGTCCGCGGTAAGCCAGGCGCCGAACCGCAGGTTAGAGGCCACCGAGCGCAGCGAGAAGTGAAGCCCCGGACGGTAAATCTTGCGCCCGAAGAAGCCAAACAGCATCGTGCGCACCACGCTGTTGACCAGATACCCCCAGATAGCGGTCATCGCCACCGGCCAGAACTGGGCGCTCACCACGGTAAAGGTGAACCCGGCCATGACCGAGAAGGTCTCAATCGAGCCGATCTTGTTGAACTCCAGCTCTTTCTGCATCAGCGCGCGGAACTGCTGACCGTGCGGAATAACCACGAAAGCAAACGACAGGGTTTGAATCAGCGGCGCCAGATCGGGGTTGTTGAGCGCTCCGGCGATGACATCGCCCAGCAGGAACATGGCGATGCACACCACGATCCCCAGCCCGACGTTCAGCCAGTAGAGGGTGGTCAGTTCGAGATTCGAGATCTCTTTGCGCTGGATGATTGAGTTCGCGATGCCGAAATCGGACAGCGTATCGGCGAGGGCGATAATCACCAGCGCCACCGTCAGCAGCCCGAACTGGTGGCTGTCGATGATGCGCGCCAGCACCGTCATCTGAATCAGCCCGAGGCTGATAATGATGACGGTGGCCATGGCTGACCACTTCGCCCCGCTGATGGTTTTATTTCTCAGGCTCATGCGTACTCGCTTAATAGGCCGCTTTGTTAACAAAGCCTTTGAAGATGGTCAGAAAAACAATCTTGATATCAAACCAGAGGCTCCACTCACGGATGTACTCCAGGTCGAACTCAACGCGTTTTTCCATTTTTTCCAGGGTGTCCGTTTCACCGCGCCAGCCGTTGATCTGCGCCCAGCCGGTGATACCCGGTTTCACTTTATGACGCAGCATGTAGCCCTGGATCAGCGAGCGATACTGTTCGTTGTGCGCCACGGCGTGTGGACGCGGCCCGACGATGGACATCCCGCCGGTCAGCACGTTGATGAACTGCGGCAGCTCGTCAAGCGAGGTACGACGCAGGAAGTTGCCCACCCGGGTGACGCGCGGGTCGTTCTGGGTCGCCTGGGTCACGACGGCGTCGTTCTCCATGACGCGCATCGAACGGAACTTCCACACCTTGATCGGCTTCCCGTCCATGCCGTAGCGGGTCTGACGGAAAATAATCGGGCCAGGAGAGCTCATCTTCACCGCCACGGCGATGCAGCACAGCACCGGGGAGATGAGCAGCAGGATCATGGCCGACAGCACGATGTCCTCCAGACGCTTGAGCACGCGGTTGACACCGCTCAGCGGGGTATCGAACAGCGGCACCACCGGCACGCCGTTCACCTCTTCGATGCGCGAGTGCAGGATATTAAAGGTGAAGACGTCAGGAATAAGGATTACCGAGCAGGTGGTGTCGGCCAGGGACTGCACCAGCTTTTTGATTTTTGACTCTTCGCACATCGGCATGGCGATGTAGACGTTGTGGATCTTTGCCGCGCGCGCGTCTTCCACCAGTTGCTCAAGGGTACCGGCCCACTGGGCGGAAACGCCCTCTTCACCTGGATCGTGGTAGACGCCTACCACCTCAAAACCCAGCCAGGGCTCATTACGGAAGCTGTTCGCCAGCTCGCTGCCCACCGGCAGCGCACCGGCAATCGCCACGCGGCGAGTGTTATACCCGTGATGGCGCAGCCAGCCCGCACCGAAGCGGATAAGGGAGCGGCACACCACCAGCCCGACGCTGCTGAGGAAGTACCAGGCAAAAATCAGGCCAAACGAGGCGTCAAAGTCGCTATTGAAGGCCATCAGTCCGGCGCTGAAGATGATGCTCAGGGTCCAGTTCTGGAGCAGCAGCATCAGTTCGGTTGAGATCTTCACGCCGCGCCATGAGCGGTAGAAATCGGTGATTCCCCCGATCATCTGGAACACGACGAGGGTCATCAGCGCCATCAGTAGGTGAATGTAGAAAAACGGCAGCGCGTAAACCTTACATACCACCCACAGTCCGAAGAACATGATGGTGATGTCAGAGAATCGTTGCACCATTGAAATTAACGATGCATTTGTTTTCGCCCGCTCGCGCTTTTTTAGATTTGTCATCGTTTTACCCGTTAGCGCCGAGGCGCACTGTAGACGGTCGGCGTCGTCTGTTCCTTTTTCCGTGAGGCGTGCACTACGCGCGCCCCACCCTCCTTAGAACATCACGTCGGGGCGTCGGCCCGGCCCGCTCGTCAGTGAGCGAACCGGGGCGATATCCCGGATGATCACTGCGTCAGCAGCGCCAGAATCTCTTTGGTTCGCGCCTGCATCAGTTCCGGATTGGCGCGCGACTCCACGTTCAGGCGCACCACCGGTTCGGTGTTGGAACTGCGCAGATTGAAGCGCCAGTCCACGAACGCCATGCTGATGCCGTCGGTGCGATCCACCGACAGTGCCTGCGGCGCGAAGTGCTGCTCCACCCGGGCAATCGCCTGCGCCGGTTCGGCAATCTTGTTGTTAATTTCGCCGCTTGCCGGGAAGGCCGCCATGCGGTCGCGCACCAGTTCACCCAGCGACTGCCCTTTCAGGCTCACCAGTTCGGCCACCAGCAGCCACGGGATCATCCCGCTGTCGCAGTAGGCGAAATCGCGGAAATAGTGGTGGGCGCTCATTTCGCCGCCGTAGATGGCGTCTTCCTGGCGCATACGCTCTTTGATAAAGGCGTGGCCGGTTTTCGACATCACCGGCGCACCGCCCGCGGCGGTCACCACGTCAACCGTGTTCCAGGAGAGGCGCGGGTCGTGGATGATTTTCGCGCCGGGGTGTTTTTCGAGGAACGCTTCGGCCAGCAGGCCAACGATGTAGTAGCCCTCGATAAACTGCCCGGTTTCGTCAAACAGGAAGCAGCGGTCGAAATCGCCGTCAAAGGCGATGCCCATGTCCGCGCCGTGCTCAATCACCGCGTTGCGGGTATCGTCCCGGCACTCGGGCAGCAGTGGGTTAGGAATACCGTTCGGGAAGTTGCCGTCCGGGGTGTTGTGTACCTTGATGAACTGCACCGGTACGCCAAGCGCAGTGAAGCGCGCTTCGATAGCGTCCACCACCGGACCGGCCGCGCCGTTACCGGAGTTGATCACAAGCTTCAGCGGCGCGAGGTTTTTCACGTCGATGTAGCTCAGCAGATGGTCGATGTAGGCATCGCGCAGATTGATCTGCTTATAGCTGCCGCGTGCGGCCTCATTCACCGGCGGGAAGTCGTTGGCTTCGGCGAGGCGCTGTACGTCACGCAGGCCGGTGTCGCCGCTGATCGGGCGCGCGCCTTCGCGCACCAGCTTCATGCCGTTATAGTCCATCGGGTTATGGCTGGCGGTCACTTCGATGCCGCCGTCCACCCCGAGATGGAAGGTGGCGAAATAGATCTCTTCGGTGCCGGACAGGCCGATATCCAGCACGTCCACGCCCGCGTCCTGTAAGCCGCGCGCCAGCGCCAGCTTCAGGGCTTCGCTGGTCAGGCGCACGTCGCCGCCCAGCACAATGGTTTTTGGCTTCAGGAACTCGCCGTAGGCGCGGCCGATACGCCACGCGATGTCTTCATTCAACTCTTCGCCCAGACGGCCACGAATGTCGTAGGCTTTAAAACAGGTTAACTTTTCCATTTTTTTATCTCTTGGTTACGCTTTTTTCGGAAAACCGTTATTCATTGGGATGCTGCGCGCTTCAGGTGGCAGGCGGCGGTACCGCTGCCTGCCCCTGAAAAGGCCGCCGGATCAGACGCGGCCGTAGCGGTCGGCAAACCGCACCACGTCGTCCTCTTCGAGGTACGATCCGGACCGCACTTCAATCAGGTCGAGCGCGATTTTGCCGGGATTCTCCAGGCAGTGGGTCGCACCCAGCGGGATGTAAATGGATTCGTTTTCACCCAGCAGTTTGATGTCGTCGTTGATGGTCACCTTCGCGGTACCGGCCACCACAATCCAGTGCTCGGCGCGGTGGTGATGCATCTGCAGTGACAGCCCTTCGCCCGGCTTCACGGTGATGCGTTTCACCTGATAGCGATCGCCGGCGTCGATGGAGTCGTATTTGCCCCACGGACGGTACACTTCGCGGTGGATATGGTGCTCATGGCGACCGTCGGCTTTGATCTGCTCCACCACCTTCTTCACGTCCTGAACGTGATTACGGTCAGCAATCAGCACCGCATCTTTGGTCTGCACCACCACAAGATCCTTCACGCCAACCGTGGTCACCAGACCCGACTCGGCGTAGACGTAGCTGTTTTCGGTCTTATGGCTGATGACGTCGCCATGATGGACGTTTCCCTCTGGCGTCCGCGGGCTTATCTCCCACAGCGACGACCAGGAGCCTACGTCGCTCCAGCCTGCGTCCATCGGCACCACCACCGCATCGGCGGTTTTTTCCATCACCGCGTAGTCGATAGACTCTTCCGGACAGGCGAGGAAGGCCTCTTCATCCACGCGAATAAAATCGAGATCCGGGTCAACGGTGCTCATGGCACGCTCGCAGGCTTCGAGGATATCCGGGCGATATTTGCCCAGCTCTTCCAGATAGCGACCGGCGCGGAACAGGAACATACCGCTGTTCCAGTAGTACTCCCCGGACGCCACATAGGCCTGGGCGGTGTCGAGATTCGGTTTTTCCACAAACTGCGCCACGCTGAACGCCACCGCGTCCACGTCCGCCGTGCCAGGGTTGGAGACCTCGCCGCGGCGGATATAGCCGTAGCCGGTTTCCGGCAGATCCGGCACGATGCCGAAGGTCACCAGCTTGCCGCTCTCGGCAAACGGCGTGGCGGCGCGCACCGCGTCGCGGAACGCCTCTTCGTTCTGGATAACGTGGTCAGCCGCGAGGACCAGCATCAGCGGATCGTTATCCGGGCTATTGCGCACCGCGGCCAGCGCCGCCAGTGCGATCGCCGGGGCGGTATTGCGGCCCGCCGGTTCGAGGATGATGTTTTCCGTCAGCTTGTTGAGCTGGCGCAGCTGCTCGGCGACGATAAAACGGTGCTGCTCGTTGCAGATCACTACCGGGCTTTCGCACTGCACGCCGTTGAGGCGGCAGATGGTGGCCTGCAGCATGGTCAGCTCGCCTTTCAGGCACAGGAACTGTTTCGGATAGAGCACGCGGGAGAGCGGCCACAGACGGCTGCCGGAACCGCCCGCCATGATCACCGGGTAGAGTTGAGACTGGCTCATGATTGATCCCCGTATTTTCTTTCGCCCACCGCCGCGTGCGGATCAACCTGTCCGCCGGTGCGCTGAGCGTCAATATCAGCAATAAACTGGCTTAACACGTTCTCTTTCTCGAGCGTGCGTTCGGCATATTCACGTGCCACCGTGTTTTCTTCCGGCATCGCCAGCGCTTGCAGAATGCCGGCCGCGAGGGCATCAACGGACTCTGGCTCGACGCAAACGGCAATGCCGGGATAGGTAGTGCAAAGCTGGCCCAGCTCGGTCTGCGCTTCTGCGGTGATCACCGCATTGCCGCCGACCGCCAGAATGTTGGTGAGCTTGGACGGCAGTACCGCATCCGCCGCACCGCGGCGCTGGATAACCAGATGGCAATCGCCCATCTTCAGCAGAGCAGGCAGCGCCTCGTAAGGCTGCAGCGGGAAGAATTTGACGTTGTGCAGGCCGCGGTCGGCGACCATTTTCTCCAGCCGCGCTTTGCCGCCGCCCTGCCCGACGATGGCGAAGGTCCAGGGACGATCGCGGAAGCGGTCGGCGACCTCAATCACGTTCTCAAGCCCCTGCTTCTCGCCGACGTTGCCGGAGTAGAGCAGCACTTTGTGATCGGCCGGCAGCCCAAGCTGGGTGCGCAGCGCCGCGACCTGAGCGGCATCGACATCGCGAAAACGCGCCACTTCAGACCAGTTAGGGAAGAAAATAACGCGCGACGGGTCGACGCCCTTCTCGATGGCTTTGTTCATCATCGAGCGCGAAATGGTAGAGACGTTATCGACGTTGTGCAGACCGCTGCGTTCGAAGCGGCTGGCAAGACGCGCCACGGTGCCGCCCTCGCCTTTCCCGGCCATACCGAGGCCGAGCATGGCATCCACTTCGTAATCCTGAATGTGCAGGACGGTGTGCGCCCCGGTCAGTTTCGCCAGCAGGCGCATGCCCGGTACGCAGAACAGGGTCGGCACCACGCCGATGATGACATCCGGCTTCCAGCTGCGCTGACCCAGCAGCGGGAACAGCGAACTGAAGGCGAAACTGCCCAGGTGAATCAGGCGTTTCAGGGTTGACGGCTGCTTTGGAACATAGAGCGGGCAGCGCCAGACGGTGGCGGCGCTCTGCTCTTTACGGTAGCGCCAGCTAGCATAGCCGTTCTGTACCGCCCACTGCGGGTAGTACGGCGGCGCGGTGATGACGTGAACGTCATGGCCCTGACGGGCCATCCATTCCACCATCTCCCCGGTGTACTTCCCGGTGCCGGTCAGCTCCGGGGCGTAGTTAATTCCGTACACCAGTATCTTCATAGCCCCGGCGCCTCCGCTTTGCGCGCGTCCAGAAAGTAAGCCCGGCTGTTGTCGTGCACATCGTTACCGGCCAGCAGCGCCTCAGGGGTCTGCCAGCGGTAGTCGTTGTGCTGCTCGTCAGGCAGACGCAGGTCCGCCTGCGTCACCTTCAGCCGGAAGCCGAGCACGATATAGTGGGTAGAGAAATCGGTGCCGGAGAAGTTGTCGTCATAGAAGTGCTGCCAGACGCCATAGAACTCCCCGTCACCCATTGCATACCCTTTCCCCAGTTCGGCCTGCGTCAGACGTTCAAACGCCGCCGCCAGGGTTTCGTCTTTCTGCACGCGTCCCCCCGGCACGAACCAGAAGCCCTGTGCCGGACGGTTGTTGCGCTTGCCAAGCAGAAACTCTCCCCGCTCGTTCTCGACGATCAGATCGATTGAGATAAGCGGCGTGGAGCGCACCACGGTGGCAAAGTCTTGCTGGCTTAAAAACATCCCTTACCCCCGGAACCGGTTCTGGTTTTCAAGGAACCACTGGTAGGTGCTGGCCAGACCCGCTTCCAGCGAGATCTCGTGATACCAGCCCAGCGCGTGCAGACGCGTTACGTCGAGCAGCTTGCGCGGCGTTCCGTCCGGCTTGGTGGCATCAAACACCACGCGGCCCTTGTAGCCGGTAACCTGCGCGATGGTCTGCGCCAGCTCACGGATGGTGCAGTCCACGCCGGTACCGACGTTGATGTGCGACAGCATCGGCTCGGTGTTCTCCTGCCATACCTCGCGGTCCAGCTCCATGATGTGAATGCTGGCAGCCGCCATGTCATCCACGTGCAGGAACTCGCGCATCGGCGTACCGCTGCCCCACACCACTACGTCCGGCGTGTTCTGCTCGGTCGCTTCGTGGAAGCGGCGCAGCAGCGCAGGGATCACGTGGGAGTTGCTCGGGTGGAAGTTGTCGTTCGGCCCGTACAGGTTGGTCGGCATCACCGAGCGGTAATCGCGATCGTGCTGGCGGTTATAGGACTCGCACAGCTTGATCCCGGCGATTTTGGCAATCGCGTACGGCTCGTTAGTCGGCTCCAGGGTTCCCTGCAGCAGTTCGCTTTCCGCGATAGGCTGCTTCGCCAGCTTCGGATAGATACAGGATGAGCCGAGGAACAGCAGCTTGTTCACGTTGTGCAGGTGCGCAGCGTGAATGATGTTGCTCTCGATCATCATGTTTTCGTAGATGAAGTCAGCCGGGTAGGTATTGTTCGCCACAATACCCCCCACTTTCGCCGCCGCCAGGTAAACCTGGTCAATCTGCTGTTCGGCGAAGAAGGCGTTGACCGCCCCGCTGTCCAGCAGGTTGAGTTCGTCACGGTTGCGCAGCACCAGCTCGATCTCATCGCGCTGTTCGAGCTGGCGTACGATGGCCGACCCCACCATCCCGCGGTGGCCGGCAACGAAGACACGTTGTTTTTTCATGCTCAGGACTCCAGCGCGATGGCAACCTCGTAGCCATGGGACTTCAGCAACGAGTGTTTCTTCGCGGCTTCGAGATCTTTAGCAACCATCTCGGAGACCATTTCCTGCAGGGTGATTTCCGGTTTCCAGCCCAGTTTTTCGTGTGCTTTGGTCGGATCGCCGAGCAGGGTTTCCACTTCAGCAGGACGGAAGTAGCGCGGGTCAACCTGTACGATAACGTCGCCCGGCTTCACGCCCGGTGCGTCGTGACCGGTAACGGATACCACGATGCCTTTCTCATCCACGCCGGTGCCTTCAAAGCGCAGTTTGATACCTAGCTGGGCAGCCGCCATTTCCACAAACTGACGCACGGAGTACTGCACGCCGGTGGCGATAACGAAGTCTTCCGGTTTTTCCTGCTGCAGCATCATCCACTGCATTTTTACGTAGTCTTTGGCATGGCCCCAGTCACGCAGGGAGTCCATGTTGCCGAGGTGCAGGCAGGATTCCAGACCCTGAGCGATGTTGGCGATCGCGCGGGTGATTTTACGGGTCACGAAGGTTTCGCCGCGACGCGGGGATTCGTGGTTGAACAGGATGCCGTTGCAGGCATACATGCCGTAGGATTCACGGTAGTTGACGGTGATCCAGTAGGCGTACAGTTTGGCGACGGCATACGGAGAGCGCGGGTAGAACGGCGTGGTCTCTTTCTGCGGGGTTTCCTGCACCAGACCGTACAGCTCAGAGGTGGACGCCTGATAGAAACGGGTTTTCTTCTCAAGGCCCAGGAAGCGGATGGCTTCCAGCAGACGCAGCGTACCCATCGCATCGACGTCAGCGGTGTATTCCGGAGACTCGAAGGAAACGGCAACGTGGCTCATGGCACCCAGGTTGTACACTTCGTCCGGCTGCACTTCCTGCAGGATGCGCGTCAGGTTGGAGGTATCGGTCAGGTCACCGTAGTGAAGGTGGAATTTCGGGTTGGTGCTGTGCGGATCCTGGTAGATGTGATCCACACGTTCGGTATTGAAGGACGATGCACGACGCTTAATACCGTGAACTTCGTAGCCTTTTTCCAGCAGAAGTTCAGCCAGGTAGGAGCCATCCTGTCCGGTTACACCTGTGATGAGAGCAACTTTACTCATGATTTCATTTCCTCTGTTATTCGGTCTGGGCCTTAGACGTTTTCAGAAAAGGCGGATTTCGTGTTGCCCTGTTCAGGCTGTTGCGGTGAGAGTCCACTCTCACCCCGGTCCCCTCCGGCAAGAGGGGCTAAATCATTTCCCGTATCACCGGGAACGCGCTCCCGCACGATGACGGCCGGGTTGCCCCGACACACCACGTTCGGCGGTAAAGACTTGAATACGCTGCTGCGGGCGCCAACCACGGTGGTGTCGCCAATCGACACGCCCGGTGCCACAAACACATCGGTGGCCAGCCAGCACTTCTCGCCAATCACAATCGGCGAGGCGGTAATATCAAAATGTTTACTCAAATAGTCGTGGCTGCCGGTGCACAAATAGCACTTCTGCGAGACCACCGAATTGGCACCGAGGGTAATATCGCCCAGGGTATACAGCACCGCGTCGTCCCCTACCCAGGCGTAATCGCCTACGGTTAATTTCCACGGATAGGTTATTTTTACCGACGGGCGAATGACCACGCCTTTACCAATTCGCGCCCCAAACAGGCGTAATAAAAATGCTCGCCAGCGGTAGGCTATTTGCGGAGACCAGGCAAATAATGTTGCCTGCACCGCCCACCAGAGTTGAACCTTAATAGCATTCCCACCCCGGAACCCATTTGGCACCGAGAATCCTCTTAATTCTTGCATTTTCTTTCCCTATATTTTCGCGTAAGGATATTCTGAAAAGTGATTTACGCTTTGTGATATAAGGCTTTCGTCTTACCGGTCGTGCGCATGCGTAATAAATAAGATAATTCTGCCCAGAAGCCAGGCACACCTAATATCTTACGCTGTACATTTTTTGCATCACGACACAGTTCAATATTATTAGAGGTCGACACCCCGCCCATGGAAAATTCAGACACCACGCCCTTAATACGTTTAAAGGCATAGCCGGCTTTATACATGCTGGCGGCAAGCGCGTAATCGGATGAGACTTTATATTGTAAATCGTAGGGGTGCTGCTTAAGCCCGGCAACCGGGAAGAAAATCGCCTGATGGCTGGCTGGCAGGCTGTGATAAATATACCAGCCGTGCTTCGCGCTGCGGCGAATTTTGGTGCCGTCGCCGAAATCGAGCAGCGCATCGGCAATGTACATCGCGCGTTCAGATTCCGGCTTGCGGGCCAGCTCACGAACGACGTCACACACCTCGTCGTGGAAGACGTCGCCGGAGTTCAGGAAGATGGCGAAGCGGCCTTCGGCCATCGCAATGCCTTTGTTCATGGCATCATAGATGCCTTTGTCTTTCTCGCTGATATAGCGTAAGTGGTACTGCCCGTTCAGGTTTTCGAGAAATTCTGCGGTGCCGTCATCGGAGCCGCCGTCAACCACGATCCACTCGAAGGAGAGGTCTGCTGCTTTCGCCAGATGGGCCAGCGACTGCCAGGTTTTCACCACACCCTCGTAATTTTTCCAGGCGACAGTAATAACGCTTAATAACATTTCGGCATACCTCATCAGGAATCAGCAATTTTTAACGCTTTTCTCAGAATAAACGGACAGACAATTAAGAACGCATATTCCGGGCTAAATATTGAACCGGTAAAAAACAGCGAAACTGGCGTAAACAAGTAGAGCTGAACACGGAAGTTTTGGTTGTTACCAAACGCATTTCGCGTCATCTTAAAAATCTTGTACATGAACCAGCCAGCGAGTATCACGGCACACCATGAGAAATATATGATGAGCAGATACAGGCCATTGTCTATTGTTTTACCGACGTCCGCACCGTTAAAAATTCCGAATGATGCAACATATTCGTAAAGCGAACCGAAACGTACGACGCCATCGATATTGGTGAGCGAGTAACCAACCATCGCCAGCGGACCAATTATACGATAATACGATGACGAGCCTTCCGTTCCTAAATCACCGAGGCGATCCGCAATGTAGGGGAATGCGAACACCACGCCGACCACAAACACGCTTAGCGAGATTATCGCCAGCGGCAACTTCTTTTTGATGGCACTTTTGTTAAGGTACTGAAACGCCCATTCGAGCAAATAGAAAATGATGAACGTCATTACCCCTGAAAACGATCCGGATAACACGATTCCAGCCAGAATCATACCATCGGTTTTCGGCGTTTTGATACCAAACTGTTTGATGCTGAGCCAAATTGAGATTAACGCCAGAGCAAAAAACGCCGGTTCAAAATAGAACGCGGTGGTGCGTCGACCGCCAAATTTAATAAAATTCAGAACATAGCTGTTGCTGTAAATCAGATACTTCGAAATTGTTTCAATTAAACTGCTGCCGCCGGTAAGAATTATTTCCGCCATTTCCACCGCCGCCAGCCCCACCACCAGGGCAATCACCACGTAAAACAGCCGCAGGATCTTCTTATGGTTGCGGGTGGAGATGGTTTTGAAGCGGATTGCCCACACCATGCTGATGATGATCACCAGATAGATAAACAGCATGGTGGAGGTGACGTACTTACTGGCATCCAGCGAGCGGCCAAAGATGTAGTTGAACAGCGTCAGCCCGGCACCAATCCCGAGACCAATCATCAGCTTCTTGAGGTTAATCTTCTCCACAAACAGCAGCAGCAGCAGTGGGAGGAAGGTGACGATGGTAATCGGGAAGCTTTCGCCCAGCTGGGCAATCTTGATGTTGACCACCAGATAGATGATGGGCAACAGCAGATAGCTACAGACTCTGATAGAACGAGACATATTCCTCCAGCATCTGTTTCCCGCTGTACGCTTCACGGCTGCGCGCGCGAAACGCGGCAAGGTCCGTCCCAAAAAGGCGCTGGGCAATGGCGGCTTTGTTGAGCTGCACCAGCTCCAGCACCTGCGACGCATCCACGGTCACGCCGCCGGACTTGCGCAGCACCTCTTCCGCCGCTTCACTGTGGGTGGCAATCACCGGTACGCCGATGGAGAGCGCTTCGCACAGGATCAGCGGATAGTTGTCCACGCGGGAGCTGAAGACCAGGGCATCCATCTGGTTAAGTTCGCTCATCAGCTTTTTCTTGTCGGTCACAAACCCGTGGTTGGTCACGTTCGGGCCGTTAAACGGCGAGAACTTGCCGAAGGTGTGCAGTTCAATCTTATCGCCGAGCGCCACCATCTGGCTCACCAGCTTCTGGTTGGTTTTGCCGTCATAGCGCAGGTCATGGGCCACCACGGCGATTTTCGGCGTACCGACGCGCGCCGGCGGTTCCGGCAGCTGGGCGAGAATGGCTTCGGTTGCCACGTCGATACCGTTATTGATGATCCTGCACTGCCCTGCCCCGTAGAGGCTGTTGAAGGCGTCGGCCACGTGCTGGCTCGGCGAGATAAACGTACAGCCGAGGGCGAGCATCTCGTTAAAGCAGCGGCGCTTATCCGCCACCAGATGGCGTGCGCGATCCACCTTCACCGGCGGGTAGTTGTCGAGGGTCGGGCACTTCACGCAGCCGCTTTTCCAGCCGTCGCAGCCGTCGAGAAAGGCGCAGCGCCCGGTCACGCTCCAGTGATCGTGCAGCGTCCAGACAAAGGTCACGTCCGCTTTGTTGGCGCGTACCTTACGGCAAAAGGCCACCACCTCATCGAGATTCAGCCAGTAGCTGTGCAGCACGTGGAAGTGCAGCACCACCGGCTCGGGGGTGGCGACAATCTGGCGGTAGAGGCCGTTGAGATTGCCAAACAGGTCGCGGTTAAAAAAGCGAAACAGCGCGATGTTCGCCATCGACACCAGCCGCGGGGTGTGTTTTTCCACCTGGCGAAACTGGTCATGGCTGACGCTTTTTTTACCGCCCTTGCCGTATCCATAAATAAAGCGGGAGTGCATGCCCTGATTCAGGGCACGCTGGTGCAGGTCGAGGGCAACACCGGCCGCCCCGCCCTCCGCCAGGCGCACGTTAAATTGCAGGATATTCACGCTATCACCTTAATTTTTGCTTTTTCGCCTACCACCAGCGCGTTATCCGGCACGTCGGTCACCACCACGCTGCCCGCGCCGACGATGACGTTATTTCCAATGGTGATATCACCAATCAGTATCGCGTTCGCACCCAGCTCGACACCGTTGCCGATAACCGGGCAGGCCAGGCTGTCCGGCCCACGGTTGCCGATGGTGACGCCGTGGCGAATGGTAAAGTCATCCCCCGCCACCACGTTCTTATTGATCACCACGGCGTAGCCATGATGAATGGTAAAACGCCGACCGATGGTCGCTGCCGCCTGGATCTCATACCCGAACAGGCATTCGGTGATGAAGCGGTACATCAGCAGCACCGGCGCGGCCCAGAGATTGTTCACCACGTTCTTTTTGCGCCACACCGAGCAGAAGTGCGCGATGCGATAAGCCACCACCATGCAGCACGGGCGCAGGCTCCAGCTATTGGCGCGTAAATCTTCCATCAGCATCACTTACTCCGCAGTCCGTCGGTCAGGCGTTTGGTATTGCGCACGCTCAGCAGCGTCATCAGGGTGCGGAAGCTCATCTGCTTATTGCGGATCTGGTAGAGCGTAAACAGCTGATACTTCTTGCTGGCGCGATCGAACACGTGCTTGTGTTTGCGGTAGAAGTTGAAGTAGCCGGCAAACTTCTTCGCCGATTTGGTGATCTGCATTTCGCCGTGGTTGATGTGCAGGATCTGGGTCGCCTCTTCCACTTTGAACGGCTCGCCGTACTGCAACACCATGCGCAGGAAGATGTCGTAGTCCTGAGCCGCCATCAGATGAACATCGAACAGGCTCTCTTTGAAACGCCATGCGAAGGTAAACACCTGGTTGCCGACGATATTGCGTTTGAAAAACAGCTTCAGCGACCAGGGCGACTTCGGATAGAGCGGCAGGCTGGTCGGCTGGGAGTAGACCTGCCCTTCGCACATGTAGTCGTTGGCGTAGAGGAAGGCGTGGGTTTGCAGCTTGTTTCGGTGCTCGAGGAAGACCGACAGGCGATTCGGGGTCCACTCATCGTCATCGTCGATGCCGGTAATAAAGGTGCCGGTGGACTTGAGGATCGCCTGGTTACGCACCGAGCAGGCCCCGGAGTTATAGTCGTTGCGGATATAGGTCACGCGCGGATCGCCCAGCTCGTCAACAAACTGCTGAAGCTGATCGTACGACGCGGAGCAGTCGTCCACGATGATCATCTCCCAGTTGTCGTAGTCCTGGCGCAGCACGGATTTGATGGCGCGAATGGCCAGTTGCTGACGGTTCCATGTCGGCATATAGATTGAAATCAGCGGGCGCGATGTGCTGGTCATATTCCGTTCCCCGATGTGGTTAATTTTTACGTTGGGTGTGGCCACCCTCACCCTGGCAATAGTGCTGTCCTTGTTCCGCCCTCCTCCCGTCCCTCTCCCTGAGGGAGAGGGCGTTACGCACGGGTTAATGGGAGGGGGTCGGGCTTAAGGGACGCGGCGGATTATTTGTGATCCGACTTGTACTCGTACTCGTAGTAACCGTAATCCTGATAGCCGGTTGCACGACGGAAGATGGAGTTGAGGATGACGCCCTTCACGTGGATACCGTTCTGCTCGAAGCGGCTGAGGCTGGTTTCCACCTCTTTCAGGGTGTTAACCGCATAGCGCGCCACCATCAGCGTCGTACCGGCGTGGCGACCCACGACCGCGGCATCGGTGACCGCCAGGATTGGCGGAGTATCGATCAGCACCAGGTCGTAGTGCTTGCTCGCCCACTCCACCAGCTGAGTAAAGCGCTCGCTCATCAGCAGTTCGGACGGGTTAGGCGGCACCTGGCCACGCGGCACCAGATCGAAGTTTGGAATCGAGGTCGGTTTCGCCGCCTGGCTAATGTCGCCCATACCGGCCAGGATGTCAGACAGCCCGTTGGTATTGGTGGTGCCCAGCAGCTCATGGGTGTAGCCCTTACGCATATCACAGTCGATGAGCAGCACGCGCTTGTCGGTCTGGCTAATCACCGCCGCCAGGTTGGCGCAGACGAAGGTCTTACCGATTGAGGGGCTGACACCGGTCATCATCAGGACGTTGTTGCTGGCCTGCATCATGGCGAAGTGCAGGCTGGTACGCAGGCTGCGAATCGCTTCGATGGCGAGATCGGTTGGATTACCCACCGCCAGCAGCTGGCTCTGCTTGTAGCGCTTGACCCCTTTGTTGGTCTTGACGCTGTCACGCGCTTTCTGCCATTCGGAAAGTGGGATGCTGGCGTAGACGCTGATCCCTGCCTCTTCCAGTGCCTGCGGGCTTTCGATACCGCGGTTGAACAGCGAACGCAGCAGCACGCCAACGATAGAGAGCAGCAGACCGAGAATAATGGCGCCAAGGATAATCAGCGCGCGCTTCGGTTTCACCATGCCCGGCTGGGTAATCGCCGGGTCGACGATACGCACATCGCCCACGGTGCTCGCTTCGGTGATCTTCAGCTCCTGCTGTTTGTTCAGCAGCTGCATGTAGACCTGCTGGCCGGACTCCACGTCGCGGGTCAGACGCACGATCTCCTGTTGGGTCTTCGGCATCGCCGTTACGCGGTCGTTCAGGCGTGACTTCTCATCTTCCAGCGCCTGGCGTTTCTCCAGCAGCGTGCGGTACGCCGGGTGCGCTTTGGTGTAGAGCTTGGAGATTTCCGCCTCTTTAAAGGTCAGCTCGTTGAGCTGGGCGTCGATGTTGACCATCGAGTCCAGCACCGCTTTGGCTTCCAGCGGCAGGTCAACCGAGTCTTTATCCTGACGGAAGGCGTTAAGCTTGTTCTCCGCGATGTCGAGGTTGTTGCGCACTTCGGGCAGCTGCTTCGCCAGGAAGGCCAGGCTCTTCGCCGCCTCTTCCGATTTGCGCTGCACGTTCTGCTCAAGGTAATTGCGGGTGATGCTGTTGAGGATGTCGCGGATCTGATC
This sequence comes from Siccibacter turicensis LMG 23730, assembly GCF_000463155.2. GTDB lineage: Bacteria > Pseudomonadota > Gammaproteobacteria > Enterobacterales > Enterobacteriaceae > Siccibacter > Siccibacter turicensis. The sequence goes on from NZ_AWFZ01000030.1 coordinate 66,673, forward strand.
GCGGTCTTCACCGGTGTAGGTCAGGCTCAGTACCCCGGAGTCTTTGCCGTTCTCGGTCACCATCAGGTTGTTTTGCAGCTGGTTGATCATCCCGAGGGTGGAGTATTTGGTGACGGTGAAGCTGCTGCCTTCCGACGCCTTGATCTCGCTGACCAGCAGGCTGACGCCGTTTTTGTTCAGCATCTGCCCCACTTCGCCGCGCGCGCTGAAGCCCGCGTCGCTGGTCAGTTCATACTGTTTCGGGCCGAGCACTTCAAGGGTGAACACATCGGTGCCCATGCCTTTCGGCAGATTGAAGGTGGTGACCGTTACCGTATCGTTGGCGCGCCCCATCAGGCGATCCCAGCCGGCCCCGAAAATCGGGAAGCTGTTCTTCTGGACCGCGATATCGAGGTTCAGATCGTCAACGGTTTTCCCCAGCACCAGACGGGAGGTAATCAGCTGCATTTCCGCCTGGGACGCCGGTGGCTTATTGCTCAGGGCGCTGTTGATATCCTGCACCAGCGAGTTGCCGGTGTTCTGCTCAATCTGCACCATGGCGTCGGCGCTGTAGATTGGCGTGGCGAACATCACATACACCAGGGCCGCCAGCGCGAACAGCGCCGTAATCCCCAGCACCCACCAGCGCGCCTCGATCACCGTCCCTAACAGACGGCCGATATCAATTTCATCGTTGCCCTCAGTCGAGGCGGCAGAATGTCTCACGTGTTCTGTCATTGTTATCCCTGCTGAGCTTTCAGTGCATGCGCCCACTTGCGGGCAGAATGGTCAAGGAGTGAGTAGACCGCTTCAAACGCCTCGCGGCTTTTACGATACGGGTCGGGGATTTCACGTTCGTTATCCCAGTGCCCGAACAGCATCACCTTGCCGCGCATCTCCGGCGCCATTTCGCATAGCGTATGGATATGCCGTTTCTCCATGGCGAGGATCAGGTCGTATTCCCGGCACATGCGCGCGGTGATCTGTCGCGCGACATGCCCCTCCAGTGAAAGGTCATGGGCCTGAGCGACATCAACCGCCGTCGCATCGGCTCCCTTGCCGACCAGCGCCCCCAGCCCCGCTGACGCGACGGTCAGCGCTGGCTGGTACTGTTTGAGCAGGCGCTCTGCGGTAGGGGAACGGCATATGTTCCCCACGCATACCACAAGTATTTTGTTAAACATGGGCATTACCAGTTGTGAACGTCGCTTGCCGTATCCGTCATATAACGAACACCGCTGATGGTTGGCAGCAGCTGGCTGACCAGACGGTTCCAGCGCGCGACCGGTGCGGTGGTGACATACACCACGTCATACGGTTGCAGCCTGAAGTTGGTGGCCATAATCAGCGAGGTAGCATCCGACATATCGAGCTGATAGATGCTGGCAATTTTGCCGTCGCGGCTCTGATCGCCTTTCAGCGGTCGGATAACAAAGATGCCGCTGGCGTTGGAGGTGGTCATATCCAGCCCTTCCGCCTGGCCGAGCGCTTCGGTGAGCGTCATGCCGCTGAAGTCCATCTTGAGGGTGCTCTGTTTTTTCACTTCGCCCATCACGAAGACTTTCAGGTCATCGTTACGCGGCACAAACAGGATATCCCCCGGATAGAGCAGGCGGTTCTGGCTCAGGTCGCCGTTTTGCATCAGGGCCTGAAGCGAGATGCGCTGCTCGACACCGTTGTGGGTGAGCACCACGTTACGCCAGTCGGCGTTTTCGGTCAGACCGCCCGCGGCGTTGATGGCATCCAGCACGGTTAACGGCACGTTGGTGATCGCCTGCTGGCCGGATTTGTTCACCTGGCCGGACACGTAGGCTTTCTGAGAGCGGAACGCGGCGATGTTCACATCAACCTGCGGGTCGTTAATGTACTGGGCGAGGCGGCCGGTGATTTCGGTGCGGATCTCGGCGAGGGTTTTGCCCACGACGTGGACTTTACCAATATAGGGATAGAACATGGTGCCGTCGGACTGCACCCAGTTACCGGTGTCGCTTGAGCTACGGTACTGACCGGCGGGGGTTGTCAGCTCCGGGTGGTCCCAGACGGTGACGCTGATAACGTCGCCCGGACCTACGCGGTACTGATAGCTGTTTATCTCCTGCTCAAGGCTGGCGTTCGGCTGAGCAGTATTAGGACGCGGTTTTAATTGTTCGACGAGTCGGGGGGTCAAAGGATAAACGTTCACCATCCGATCCAGATCAAAATTGGCATCCTGCTGCTTGATCACGTCCTTGCCCATAGTGGACATATTGCTGCCCGGAAAGACGGTACATCCACTCATCAAGGTTACAGACACCAATAATGGCATCAATTTTAGTTTGGATTTCATCATTGAATATTTATCACTTTGGCAGAGTAATTATCCTGAGGACTTAAATAAACGTACGACAATAACTTGCGCATCAAGCATGCAGTCATCAGAGCCCAAATATAACTGGAATCTGTCCTAAAATACGCTTATTTACCGCTATCATATTGACAGAATAATCGAGGCTTATTGGCAGGTATTCAGGCACGCTACCGCCCTTGGCTTTCAGTAACCAATCCACTGCATAAACAAAAGGTTAAATAATCTTTCACCAGCAGAATAGCTGAGTTAGAGAATAATCTTATTAACCGTAAAATTAACTAAAACGTCATTTTTGGTACATTTCCCGGCTAACTTACGCTCGACCACAGCGAGGCGCTCGTTAACGTTGAATGGATTGTTACAGCTAACGTATTAGCAGGCAAGGCGCCTTAATCCTTTAAACAGCATTTTAAGATTAATATGAAGCGCGCAAATCGTCGGTTTTAGGATTATCCTGAGGTTGACAATTTGGCAGGTAAAAACTAAGCGCGTTAATATATTTTTCAATGTCAGAACATTCTTTCCGCAAGCAAGGAGTATTCTTATTGGCAAGCGATTTAAAAAGCGAACGAAAAAGTTTCGCTGCGCAAATATATAATGTGGTTAACGCTGCTCATTATTCGTTCGTGCGCTAAAAGTGGGCTAAAATTGATTTTTATGAAGAAGTTATCCATCATCGCCCTGTCTTCTCTTTACAATCACGCAGGAAACTGACCCCTATGGAATGGATTGCCGATCCCTCAATCTGGGCCGGACTCGTCACGCTGGTGGTGATCGAGCTGGTGCTGGGCATTGATAATCTGGTGTTTATTGCCATCCTCGCGGAGAAACTCCCCCGCGAACTGCGCGACCGCGCACGGGTTACCGGCCTGATTCTGGCGATGCTGATGCGCCTTGTGCTGCTCGCGTCGATCTCCTGGCTGGTCACCCTGACCACTCCCCTGTTTACCGTGAAAGGACTGAGCTTCAGCGCCCGCGATTTGATTATGCTGCTGGGCGGGCTGTTTCTGCTGTTCAAGGCCACCGTCGAGCTTAACGAGCGGCTGGAGGGCAAGGATAGCCATAACCCTACCCAGCGCAGCGGGGCGAAGTTCTGGGCGGTCGTGGCGCAGATCGTGGTGCTGGACGCGGTGTTCTCGCTGGACTCCGTGATCACCGCGGTGGGGATGGTAGACCATCTGCCGGTGATGATGGCCGCGGTGGTGATTGCCATTTCGGTGATGCTGCTCGCCAGCAAAGCCCTGACCCGCTTTGTGAACAACCATCCCACCATCGTTATTCTCTGTCTGAGCTTCCTGCTGATGATCGGCTTCAGCCTGGTGGCGGACGGCTTTGGCTTCCACATTCCGAAAGGCTACCTCTACGCAGCCATTGGCTTCTCGGTGATGATTGAAGCCCTGAACCAGCTGGCGATTTTCAACCGCCGCCGCTTCCTGCTTTCGGCCAACCAGACCCTGCGCCAGCGCACCACCGAAGCGGTGATGCGCCTGCTCAGCGGTAAGAAAGAGGATGCCGAGCTGGATGTGGAAACCGCCTCGATGCTGGCCGACCATACCGATCAATCCATCTTCAATCCGCAGGAGCGGCTAATGATTGAGCGGGTGCTGAACCTGAATCAGCGCACCGTAAGCAGCATTATGACCTCGCGCCATGATATCGAGCATATCAATCTCAACGATGACGAGGCGCATATCCGCGCCCTGCTCGACAAAAACCAGCATACCCGGCTGGTGGTGACGGACGATGACGACGATCTGCTGGGCGTGGTGCATATTCTGGATCTGCTCCAGCAGTCGCTGCACGGCGAACCGCTGGATCTGCGCAGCCTGATTCGCCAGCCGCTGGTGTTCCCGGAAGGGCTGGCGCTGCTGGGCGCCCTTGAGCAGTTCCGCAATGCCCATACCCACTTCGCCTTTGTGGTGGACGAGTTTGGTTCGGTGGAGGGTGTGGTGACCCTGAGCGACGTGATGGAAACCATCGCCGGTAATCTGCCGAATGAGGTGGCCGAGCTTGATGCCCGCCACGATATCCAGAAAAACCCGGACGGCAGCTGGACGGCGAACGGCCACATGCCGCTGGAGGATCTGGTCCAGCACGTGCCGCTGCCGCTGGATGAGAAACGCGAGTATCACACCATCGCCGGTCTGCTGATGGAGTATCTCCAGCACGTTCCGACCCCCGGCGAAGAGGTGCAGGCGGGGGATTTCATGCTGAAAACCCTGGACGTGGAAAGCCACCGCGTGCAGAAGGTGCAGATTATCCCGCTGGCGCCCGCCGGGGAGCTGGATTATGAGGTGTGATGGGGGGCTTTCGTCTATGGGCGTGTGGTGGTGTTGCGTTCACCGTAGCGGCCGCACGTGCATGTCATCTCTGCTCTTCTCTTTACCTGCGGGGTGGTCTTCGTCTTCCATCACAGCAGGCTGCGGCTGGGTTTAGTCTATGCACGTTCGGTAATGTTCCGTTCACCAGGCCACCGCGCTTCCATGGAAATACCGCCGCACGTGAACGTGCAAAGGGGGCTCGCCGCCGCCCCCTTTGCCATCCCGGCTCCCGGCCAAAAAACCGGCCCTGCGGGCTTCCCTTACCTCCGGCGTCTCGCTCCGGTCGGTCGCGATACCCCATCCCGGGGCTCGCGCCCTCTGGCGGTTCCCGACCGCCAGCCCGGACTCAACGCCTGCGCCGCGGCGGTTTTGATGCCGGAAAGATCCCTCCCTCCAGCAATGAGGTTGGTTTGAAGGAAGATAGTGCCGGTCTTCTTTACTCAACGCCTGCGGCGCGGCGGTTTTGATGCCGGAAAGATTTCTCCCTCCGGCATTGAGGTTGGTTTGAAGGAAGACAGTGCCGGTCTTCTTAACCTGGCCGGATAGTGCGCATAAAGGGGAGTAGCACAGGCCAATCTACACATGCGTCGTAATTTGCCCCCTTCAATAAAAAAACGCCCCACAGGGGCGTTTTTCATGTCCGGGTCAGGCGTCAGAGCTTATCGATCAGCTCTTTCACGTCTTTGCCTTTTTCGCTGTTCTTGTGGCGTTCGGCCCAGTCGTTAAGACGGCGTTTTGCCTCATCCTGCAGCTGTTTGCGCAGCGCCTGATCGATATCCAGACTATAGCTGAGCTGCTGCCATGGGCCATACACCCGCAGCGGCACCGCGGTTTTCTGCAGGCGGGCAATCAGCGCGCTGTCCCCTTTCCAGCCGTCGGTCACGCGCACGTTAAAGCGGGTGTCGCACTGCTCCTTCACCAGATCCAGCTGGCCCGTACCGTCAAGCGCGAGCATCGCGGATTCACCCTTCATCTGGTCAAGCCGTAGCTGACCGCGATTAAGACGCGCCACCGCGGAGAAGCTCGCCAGCGACGTGGCGTTGTCGTAATTCTGCTGTGCGCTGACGTTACTGCTGCTGCGCTCCACCGCCTGCTGCACCAGCTGCTGGAAGTTGAGCCCTTCCATGCGGCTGTTGACCATGCTGACGTCGGCCTGACCCTGCCAGGTGTCGCGGAACGCGTCGGCGTCGATTCGCCCACCGGTAAAGTCACCGTGCATCGAGAAGCGGCCGGTTAAGGCAATCGGGTAGTTAAACGCCCGCAGGATATCGCCGATCTCAATGTTGTCGATGGCCGGACGAAACGCGGCTGCCGGCTCCGGCGTGCGCGCATCAAGCCGCCCCGGAAGGGACATACGCCCCTGCCCTAAGGTGCCGTCCAGACGGGCAATGTCCAGCAGCCCGGCATCGTTCTTCAGCGCGGCGCTGACGTTGGTGAAGTCCAGACCGCGCCAGCGCAGGGATTTCGCCGTCAGACGCGCCTCGGCGCTAAAGCCGCGCAGCAGCTGATAGTCATCGTGATGGATTTCAGAGGCGATAACCGGACGCCCCGGCGTCGGCCTGGCCTGTTGCCCCTGCTGCTGTGGCGTCGCACCGGAAACCTCCTGCGCCGCCACGAGGTTTTCCAGATTGAGGGTGTCGAAATTGAGATCGAGCATCCAGCGCGGCATATCGCCGAGCACTACGCTACCCGCACCGCTCACGGCGCTGTCGTTGGCACTCATCACAAGATCGCTGAACGAAAGCGTTTTCGATGGCTCCTGCCACTCGGCCTGGAAACGGCCCTGGCCGCTGATACCGCTCTGCGGCAGCCCTGCGCCCCGCGCCTGCCAGTTCAGCTGCGACACGTTCATGGTCATACGCTGCGGGTAGTCGTTGCGATCAAGGTTGGCAGTCAGCGCCAGCGTGACGTCGCGCTGATCGCGTGTAATGCGACCGCTCAGCTCGATAACGGCCTGGCGCTTATCGTTCTGCTCCATGTCGATATTGATATTGCGCACCGTCACCTGCTCGTCATCTTCGTGCTGGAAGACCAGCAGGCTGTCGGCGACTTTCAGACGGCTGATGTCATAGGACCAGCGGGCGCTGTTATCAGGATGGGGAACGCTGTCACGCGGCCCGACCGGCGCGTTCTCCGGACGGTGCGCTTCGCTCTGGGGCGTCAGTTGGATCACCGCGCCCTTGAGCATCACCTGCTTCACCTGCAGCTGGTGCGAGAGCAGCGGCCAGAGCGCCACGTCGAGACGCATGTTATCGGCGCTGACCAGCGCGTCCTTTGCGCCCGGGGCGGTCAGCGACATACGCCCTGAGAGGATGCTGAGCTGCGGCCAGACGTGCCAGCGTAGCGGCCCGTCAAGTTTGAGCTGATAGCCGCTCCGCGCCTCCACTTCCCGCACCATATAGCTGCGGAAATCATTCGGATTTACCAACATCACCAGCGCGGAAAGGCCGGCAACCAACACGACCAGTAAAATCATCAGCGTGGTTAAAAGTCGTCTCATGGCATCCTCTGCTCAGGGCTGTCGGTCAGTCTTTATCGATCCGGCTTGCGACTGCGCCTTGCTGATCGCGATACTTTGCGTCCTCACGGCGATTATAGGGGCGTGCCGCCGGGCCGGAGAGCGGTTCAAAGCTCAGGGCACCGATGAGCATGCCCGGACGCAGCGCTAGCGGCAGCTTACCGGAGTTGTAAAACTCCAGCACGATGCAGCCCTGCCAGCCCGGATCGATACGGTGCGCGGTTACGTGCACCATCAGCCCAAGTCGCGCCAGCGACGAACGCCCGTCGAGCCAGCCTACCAGGTCGGCGGGCAGCGTTACGGATTCGTAGGTCACCGCCAGCGCCAGCTCGCCCGGATGCAGGAAGAACGCTTCGCCGTCATCCAGCACGATCTCATCGCTCATTACGCGATCCAGCGCCGCGCTCACTTCCGCTTTCGGGCCGCTTAAATCAATGTACGCAGCGGTATGGCCGCTGAAGGTACGGAATTTATTGCCCAGTCGCACGTCAACGGTCGCGCCGTTAATGCGCTCAACGGGGGGACGCGGGGTAATTGCCAGGCGACCATCGTCAAGCCAGGCTTCAATATCTCGGTCACATAGACGCATCGCACTTTCTCCTTTCGTGCAGCAGGGCGCTTACGCAGGCGATGTGAGCCTGAAAACGTAAGCAAAGCCGGATAACCCGGCGTGACGCGCGGGTGCCCGCCCTGCCCGGGCGGGAACGCTTCACAACGGTACACAATCCGGCGATGTTATTCAAAAAACTGGCTAATCTTAGCCTTCAGAATATCGATAGCAATGCGGTTTTTACCCCCGCGCGGCACGATGATATCGGCATACTGCTTGGACGGGTCGATAAACTGCAGGAACATCGGGCGCACCGTTTTCTGATACTGGCTCATCACCGAGTCCATGGAGCGTCCGCGCTCGTTAACGTCACGCTTGATGCGGCGCATCAGGCAGATGTCGAGCGGCGTGTCCACGAAGATAGAGAAACTCATCTCCTGACGCAGCCGCGCATCGGTCAGCAGCAGAATGCCCTCAAGGATGATCACTTTCTTCGGCTTGATGTGGACGGTGTCTGCGGTGCGCGTGTGTTCTACATAACTATAGACCGGCAGTTCAATCGGGTTGCCCTGTTTAAGCATCTGTAAATGCTGGAACAGCAGATTGTGGTCCATCGCGTTAGGATGGTCATAGTTGGTTTTCACCCGATCTTCCATGGACAGATGACTCTGATCTTTGTAATAGCTGTCTTCTGGAATGACACCAATGTGTTCATCACCGACCTGTTCACGTAATTCCCGGTAGAGCGTGCTGGCGATAAGACTTTTACCTGAAGCCGATGCGCCGGCGATGCCGATGATGACGCATTGATGAGACTTGTCAGTCATAAATAAGCGACCTGGTTGTAGCAAGAAGTTAAGGAAGGGTGACGCGGGTGCGTCTGACGCGGCGATTATAGGGATTTCCTTTAAATGATACCAGCCGAACCGCCCGCGGATCGCGGAATTATCCTGGCGTTACGCACAAATGGCGCCGCGCCATGTACACGATTTTCTTCATTTTTTCTATAGCAGGGAAGATTCCAGGGGTGTTGCGCAAAATATAGTGAAGCGATGTTAAATTATGAGCAGGCGGCATAGGAATTGAAAATTGTTTGTACTAGCATAGCCGCCACTCCTTAATTTTATGCATCCGGGGCTTGCTCTCGGCCGCGCAGCCTTTGCGGATTTCGTGGTAATGACCAGACAAAACACGCGCGTTTCAGTCCCCGTTCCCCATCCTGCCCTTCGCTTAGTGAGTCTGGGTTTACTGGCCTTTGTTTTTACCCTCTTTTCACTTGAGCTGACGCTGTTTGGCAGCCTGCTGGCCCCGCTGTGGTTTCCGACCGCCCTGATGATGGTGGCGTTTTTCCGTCATCCGCTTCGTTTATGGCCCGCCATCGCGTTGGTCTGTACCCTGGGCAACGTCGCGGCGACGCTGGCGCTGTTCCCGCCTGAAAAGCTTAACCTGCTGTATGCCGCGCTCAACGTGCTGGAAGCGGCGCTTGGGGCACTGCTGCTTCGGCGCCTGCTGCCGCAGCGCAATCCCCTGCAAAACCTCTCAAGCTGGGTGCGGCTCGCCATTGGCGGCGCGGTTATCCCGCCGCTGGTGGGTGGCCTGCTGCTGGTTATTCTGACCGAAAATACACAGCCGGTGCGCACGCTGTTTATGTGGATCCTGTCTGAATCCATCGGTGCGCTGTCGCTGATTCCGCTCGGGCTGCTGTTTAAGGCGCACTATCTGCTGCGCCATCGCGATCCGCGCCTGCTGCTGGAGACGCTGCTGACCCTCGCCGCCACTCTGCTGCTGAGCTGGTTTGCGCTGCATTATCTGCCCTGGCCGTTTACCTTCATCATTGTGCTGCTGATGTGGAGCGCCATCCGCCTGCCGCGCCTTGAGGCCTTTACCGTGTTTCTGGCCACCGTGATGATGGTCTCGACCATCATGGCCGCGAACCCGACGCTGCTTGAGATGCCCCATCCGCACTGGACCTTTAACGCCCCCTGGCTGCCGTTTTTAATGATTTTGCTGCCAGCGAACGTGATGACCATGGTGATGTACGCCTTTCGCGAAGAGCGCAAGCACATCGGGGAGAGCGAAGCGCGCTTTCGTAACGCCATGGAGTACTCCGCCATCGGCATGGCGCTGGTCTCTAACGACGGGCAGTTCCTGCAGTCCAACAAAGCGCTGTGTAATCTGCTGGGCTACACCCCGGAGCAGCTGCACCGTCTGACCTTTCAGCAGCTGACCTGGCCTGAAGATCTGCAAAAAGATCTGGAGCAGCTCGACCAGCTGCGCATGGGCATCATCAACAGCTACTCGATGGAGAAGCGCTACTACACCAGCCGCGGAGATGTGGTCTGGGCGCTGCTCGCGGTATCGGTAGTGCGCCACACCGACGGCACGCCGCTCTACTTTATCGCCCAGATAGAGGACATCACCGACCTCAAGCAGACCGAGTGGATGAACAAGCGCCTGATGGAGCGCATCACCCTCGCCAACGAGGCGGGCGGAATTGGCATCTGGGAGTGGGATCTCGGCCCGGACACCATGAGCTGGGACAAGCGCATGTTCGAGCTGTACGACATCTCGCCGGAGACCAAACCGACCTATCAGCTGTGGAAAGCGCAGCTGGTGAGCGAAGATCTACCCCAGGTCGAAGCGGCTATTAAAGAGGCGCTGCGCGCGCGGGTGCCGTTCAAACTGGAGTTTCGCATTAAGGTGGGCGGGAGGATCCGTCATATCCGTTCCCTGGCGAACCGGGTGGTGAACAAGCAGGGCGATGTTGAGCGCCTGCTTGGCATCAATATGGACATGACCGAAGTCAAACAGCTTAACGACGCCCTGTTCCAGGAGAAGGAGCGCCTGCACATTACCCTCGACTCCATCGGCGAAGCGGTGATCTGTACCGATGTTGAGATGAACGTCACCTTTATGAACCCGGTGGCGGAAAAGATGAGCGGCTGGCAGCAGGATCGCGCCATCGGCCAGCACATCCTCACTATTCTGCGCATCACCTTCGGGGACAACGGCCCGCTGATGGAGAACATCCACAGCGGCGACGTGTCGCGCACCGCCATTGAGCAGGATGTGGTGCTGCACTGCCGCAAGGGCGGCAGCTACGATATTCACTACAGCATCACCCCGCTCAGCACCCTCGACGGGCAGAACATTGGGTTTGTGCTGGTGATTCAGGACGTGACCGAGTCGCGCAAAATGCTGCGTCAGCTCAGCTACAGCGCCTCCCACGATGGCCTGACCCACCTTGCCAACCGCGTCAGCTTTGAAAACCACCTCAAGCGGCTGCTGCTGAACGTGGCGGAAACCCGCCAGCAGCATGCCCTGGTGTTTATCGATCTCGATCGCTTCAAAGCGGTAAACGACAGCGCCGGCCACGCTGCGGGCGATGCCCTGCTGCGCGAGCTGGCTTCGCTGATGCTGAGCATGCTGCGCACCAGCGATGTGCTGGCCCGTCTTGGCGGCGATGAGTTTGGTCTGCTGCTGCCCGACTGCAATCTGGAGAGCGCCCGCACCATCTCCGGGCGGCTGATTCAGGCGATCAACGACTACCACTTCAGCTGGGACAATCGCCTGCACCGCATCGGGGCCAGCGCCGGCATCACCATGATCGATGCCAATAATAACCAGGCCTCAGAGGTGATGTCCCAGGCGGATATCGCCTGCTACGCCTCGAAAAACAACGGGCGCGGCGTGGTAACGGTCTATGAGCCGCAGCAGGGTCAGCATCCGACCCGCGCCCAGATGCCGCTCGACGAGCAGTGGCGGATGATCAAAGACAACCCGATCGCCATGATTGCCCGGGCGGTGGCCTCGCCGCGAGTGCCGGAGTCGGCCTCGTTCTATACGCTGACCCTCAAGTTCTGGACCCGCGAGGGCGACGTGATGGAGGAGGAGGCCCTGCGCGCCATCCTCGGTGAGAGCGAACTGATGCACGCCCTGGATCGCCGCGTTTTCCATGAGTTCTTCAGCAAGTGGAGCGCGCGGGTGGCTCAGAAAGGGTTTGGTATTGCCCTGCCTCTCTCCACCAGCGGCCTGGCCTCGCAGAGCGTGGTGGATGACATCATCGCCATGCTGGCGGAAAGCCCGCTGCCTGCCCGCCTGTTGCATATTATGGTGCCTGCCGAAGCGCTGCACCGCGAAGACGACGCCCCGCGCCGCCACCTGCACGCCCTGCGCGACGCAGGCTGCCAGATAATCCTCACCCAGACCGGGCGCGACCTGGAGGTCTTCAACCTGCTCGGCCACGATAGGGTGGACTACGTGATGCTCAACGCCGAACTGGTGAGCTGGGTGCATACCAATCTGATGGACGAAATGATGGTCACCATTATTCACGGCCATGCCCAGCGTCTTGGGCTGCGCAGCATTGCCGGGCCGGCGGATCAGCCGCTGGTGATGGACACCCTCTCCGGCATCGGTATTGACCTGATTTTCGGCGATACCATTGCGGCGCAGCAGCCGCTCGACCTGCTGCTCAACAACAGCTACTTCGCCATCAACTGACCGGCTGCCAGCCGCTGCTGTACCAGATGTGCAGCAGGGCATAGGAGCGCCACGGCGCCCAGCAGGTTGCATAGCGTCGGATGGCGGCGGGCGTCATACCGGCGAAGCGCTGCTTGATGGCGTAATCATCCGGCAGAAACACGTCCGGCGCCTGCCAGCCGCGCAGCGCATAGTAGTTCGCCGTCCAGCGCCCAATCCCTGGCCAGCTAATCAGGTGTTTCACCCCCTGCTCCACGTCCTGCGGACGCGTGAGGGGGAACACGCCCGCTTCGCAGGTCTGCGCCAGGTTGACGATAGCATGGGCGCGCATCAGCGGGATCCCAATGGTTTTAACTTCTTCGGGACTCAGCCGGGCCAGCGCCTTCGCCTCCGGGAACAGCATCCAGCCCGGCTGCCCCGGACAGGGGGTGCCGAACGCCGCCGCCAGCTTGCCGGTGAGCTTCGCTGCCAGCGCCACGCTGACCAGCTGGCCGAGGATCGCGCGTATCGCCTGCTCAAACGGGTCAACGCACCCCGGTAGACGCAGACCGGGGCGCGCGGCAGCCAGCTCGCCGAGCGAGGCCAGCATCGGTGCCGGGTCGAGGCGCAGATCCAGCAGGTTTGCCACCCGCACCAGCACCGCCTCCGCCACCGGCATCAGGCCGTCGCTGAGCGTCACCACCAGCGCCGGCTCGGTGGGGTGCGGCGTGACGGTCAGCACGCCCGACCCGCCCGCCAGCGCCATGCTGCGGCTGTAGTGGTTGTCACCCACCTGTTCAATGCCGGTGACGGCACGGGCGCGTAAAAAGCCCAGCATCCACGGCCAGTCATAAGGGGGGGTATAGTGCAACGTAAACATAGATTCTCCCGGATTGCCTTTTTTCAGCTTAGCGGCAAGCACTTGATTATGCCTTGCTTTTATATTCCATTTGCTGCGCTCGCGACATTTCGCTAAAGTCGCCCCCCTTCTTCACCGGCATGGGGATCATGATGTTTATTGGATTTGACTACGGCACCGCTAACTGTTCGGTTGCGGTTATGGAAAACGGCGCACCGCGCATGGTGACGCTGGAGCAGGATTCCGCTCTGCTGCCGTCCATGATCTGCGCCCCAACCCGCGAGGCGATCAGCGAGTGGCTGCACCGCCACCACAGCGTGCCGACCGGCAGCGACGAGAACGCCGCCCTGCTGCGCCGGGCGATGAACCTCAATCGCGAGGAAGACATTGAGGTCACGCCGGGCAGCGTGCAGTTCGGCCTGAACGCGCTGCGGCACTACACCGATGACCCGGAAGAGGTCTGGTTCGTTAAATCCCCCAAATCATTCCTTGGCGCAACCGGGCTGAAACCCCAGCAGGTCGCGCTGTTTGAGGATCTGGTGTGCGCCATGATGCTGCATATTCGTCATACTGCGCAGCAGCAGCTCTCCGCCACGCTTGACCAGGCGGTGATTGGCCGCCCGATTAACTTTCAGGGGCTGGGCGGGGATGACGCTAACCAGCAGGCGCAGGGCATTCTGGAGCGCGCCGCGCACCGCGCCGGGTTTACCGATGTGGTGTTCCAGTTTGAGCCGGTTGCGGCGGGGCTCGATTTTGAAGCGACCCTGCAACGCGAACAGCGCGTGCTGGTGGTGGACATCGGCGGCGGAACCACCGACTGCTCGCTGCTGCTGATGGGGCCGCAGTGGCGCGATAAAGCCGATCGCAGCGCCAGCCTGCTGGGGCACAGCGGCTGTCGCGTGGGCGGAAACGATCTCGATATCGCCGTGGCGTTTAAGCAGTTTATGCCGGAGCTGGGCCTCGGCGGCCAGACGGAAAAAGGCATTGCGCTCCCGGCACTGCCGTGGTGGAACGCCGTGGCGATCAACGATGTCCCGGCCCAGAGCGAGTTCTACAGCACCGCCACCGGCCGCCTGCTGGCGACGCTTATCCGCGATGCCCGTGAGCCGGAGCGCGTTGCCCTGCTGCAGAAGCTGTGGCGCGAGCGCCTCAGCTACCGGCTGGTGCGCGAGGCGGAGGAGGTCAAAATTGCCCTGTCGAACGCCACCCACACCGTGTCACAACTGCCGTTTATCCGTGCCGATCTCAACGTCGAGGTAACCCGTCAGGCGCTGGAACTGGCGCTGGCCCAGCCGCTGGCCCGCGTGCTGGAGCAGGTGACGCTGGCGCTGGCATCCGCCAGCGAGAAGCCGGACGTGATTTATCTGACCGGCGGTAGCGCCCGCTCGCCGCTGATCAAAGCCGCGCTGGCGCAGCTGCTGCCCGATACCCCGATTGCCGGCGGGGATGACTTTGGCTCCGTAACCGCCGGTCTGGCGCGCTGGGCCGAGGTGATGTTTCGGTAACTGACATCGCGTCAGCCAGGAGCATATCGCTGCCGCCGTGTGGCGCTATCGCCAAACGCAGCCGTTGACGTGTGGCGCTATCACCAAACACAGCCGCCAATGTGTGGTGCAGTCCGGCATCAACACCGCCGCGACGCAGGCGTTGAGTCCGGGCTGGCGGTCAGAACCACCAAAGGGCGCACTAGGCCGAGGTGATATTTCGGTAACTGACATCGCGTCAGCCAGTGGCATATCGCCGCCGTCTTTTAGCGCCACCACCAAACACAGCCGTCGAAGCGTGGTGCATTCCGGCATCAAAACCGCCGCGCCGCAGGCGTTGAGTCCGGGCTGGCGGTCGGGAACCGCCAGAGGGCGCGAGCCCCGGGATGGGGTATCGCGACCGACCGGAGCGAGACGCCGGAGGCAAGGGCAGCCCGCAGGGCCGGTTTTACTGGCCGGGAGCCGGGATTGCAAAGGGGGCGGCGGCGAGCCCCCTTTGCCCGTTCACCGGCGTCCTGAGTGACATGGAAATGCGGCGTTACGGTGAACGGAACCGTTGCCGGCCTGCAAAGCGGGCCTTAGCTAACGTGCACATACGGCGACGTTAACTATTATACGGCGAGTTTCCTCTCGTTAAGGGAACCCCCATCCCCCTCCCCCATTCAGACGAATCTCTACGTTGTTTCATATTTCCTCCATCTTTCAATGGCGAAGCATTACTACACTTACCTGATAACATCGCCCGGCTTCGCTCGCGCATCACTGCTGCGGCCGGCCGCCTGAAGGGTTATCATCCCCTCTTAATTTATGGAAGAGAAAACCTAGAAATATGAAAGGTATGCAAAAATCCCGCTGGATCATGCTTGCAGGCGTCATTCTCCTGGCCATCGCCGCCGTTGCCTGGTGGCGTCATACCTCCACCGCTCCCACCCCGGCCCGCTCAGGCGCAGAAGGCCGCCAGGCCATGCGCGGCGCGATGCGTGCGCCGGTTCAGGCCGCCACCGCGCGTAGCGAATCGGTGCCGCGCTACCTGTCAGGACTGGGTACCGTCACCGCCGCCAATACCGTTACGGTGCGTAGCCGGGTGGATGGGCAGCTGATGGCGCTGCATTTCGAAGAGGGGCAGCAGGTGAAGGCCGGCGATCTGCTGGCCGAGATCGACCCGAGCCAGTTTAAGGTCGCCCTCGCCCAGGCTCAGGGGCAGTTGGCGCGCGACCAGGCCACCCTCGCCAACGCTAAGCGCGACCTGGCGCGCTATCAGCAGCTGGTGAAAACCAATCTGGTCTCCCGTCAGGAGCTGGACACCCAGCAGGCGCTGGTCGCCGAATCTGCGGGCACCATCAAGGCCGACCAGGCGGCGGTAGCCAGCGCCCAGCTTCAGCTCGACTGGAGCCGTATTACCGCGCCAATTGACGGCCGCGTGGGGCTGAAGCAGGTGGATATCGGCAACCAGATCTCCAGCGGCGACACCGCCGGCATCGTGGTGCTGACCCAGACCCACCCTATCGACCTGGTGTTTACCCTGCCGGAGAGCGATATCCCCACCATCACCCAGGCGCGTAAAAACGGCACCCTGAGCGTCGAAGCCTGGGACCGCACCAATACGCGCAAAATCGCGACCGGCACGCTGCTGAGTCTCGATAACCAGATCGACAGCACCACCGGCACCATCAAGCTGAAAGCGCGCTTCAGTAATGAGGACGATGCCCTGTTCCCCAACCAGTTCGTTAATGCCCGCATGCTGGTGGACACCCAGCACGATGCGGTGGTGATCCCCGCTGCGGCGCTGCAGATGGGTAACGAAGGCAACTTTGTCTGGGTGCTGAACAGCGACAATAAAGTCAGCAAGCACCTGGTGACGCCGGGGCTGCAGACCAGCCAGACGGTGGTGATTGATGCCGGGCTGTCCGCCGGTGACCGCGTGGTGACGGACGGCATTGACCGCCTGACCGAGGGTGCCAGCGTGGAAGTGGTGGAAGCGCAGAGCGATGACGCGGCGCCGGTGAAAAGCACCCGCGCCGGCTCGCAGGGGGCACGTTCCTGATGCAGGTGTTACCGCCCAGGGCTACCGGCGGCCCGTCTCGCCTGTTCATTATGCGGCCGGTGGCGACCACGCTGTTGATGATCGCTATCCTGCTGGCCGGGATTATCGGCTACCGTTTTCTGCCGGTGTCGGCGCTGCCGGAGGTGGATTACCCGACGATTCAGGTGATTACCCTCTATCCCGGCGCCAGCCCGGACGTGGTGACCTCGGCGATTACCGCCCCGCTGGAGCGTCAGTTTGGCCAGATGTCGGGCCTCAAGCAGATGTCCTCCCAGAGTTCAGGCGGCGCGTCGGTGGTGACGCTCCAGTTCCAGCTCACGCTGCCGCTGGACGTCGCCGAGCAGGAGGTGCAGGCCGCGATTAACGCCGCCACTAACCTGCTGCCCTCCGACCTGCCCAACCCGCCGGTCTATAACAAAGTGAACCCGGCGGACCCGCCGGTGATGACTCTCGCAGTCACCTCCTCCGCCCTGCCGATGACCCAGGTGCAGGACATGGTGGAGACGCGCGTGGCGCAGAAGATCTCCCAGGTGAGCGGTGTCGGGCTGGTGACCATTTCCGGCGGCCAGCGCCCGGCGGTGCGGGTAAAACTAAACGCTCCCGCGCTGGCAGCCCTCGGGTTGACCAGCGAAGCGGTGCGTACCGCCATCACCAGCGCCAACGTTAACTCGGCGAAAGGCAGCCTCGACGGTCCGACCAGGGCCATTACCCTTTCCGCCAACGACCAGATGCAGTCCGCGGAGGAGTACCGCAAGCTGATCATCGGCTACCAGAACGGGGCGGCGATTCGTCTCGGTGACGTGGCAACCATTGAACAGGGGGCGGAAAACAGCTGGCTCGGCGCCTGGGCGAATAAAGAACAGGCCATCGTGATGAACGTCCAGCGCCAGCCGGGGGCCAATATTATCGACACCGCGGACAGCATCCGCGCGCTGCTGCCGTCGCTCACCGACAGCCTGCCGAAGTCGGTTAACGTCAAGCTGCTCACCGACCGCACCACCAATATTCGCGCCTCGGTGAGCGATACCCAGCACGAGCTGATGCTGGCGATAGCGCTGGTGGTGATGATTATCTACCTGTTCCTGCGCAACGTCCCGGCTACCATTATCCCCGCCGTGGCGGTGCCGCTGTCGCTGATCGGCACCTTCGCGGTGATGGTGTTCCTCGACTTCTCTATCAACAACCTGACGCTGATGGCCCTGACCATCGCCACCGGCTTTGTGGTGGACGACGCCATCGTGGTGATCGAGAACATCTCCCGCTACATCGAAAAGGGCGAGAAGCCGCTGGCTGCCGCGCTGAAAGGGGCGGGTGAGATCGGCTTTACCATCATCTCGCTGACCTTCTCGCTCATCGCCGTGCTGATCCCGCTGCTGTTTATGGGGGATATCGTGGGCCGGCTGTTCCGCGAGTTTGCCGTCACGCTGGCGGTCGCCATTTTGATTTCGGCCATCGTCTCGCTGACCCTGACGCCGATGATGTGCGCCCGCATGCTGAGCCACGCGTCGCTGCGCAAACAGAACCGTTTCTCCCGCGCATCGGAGCGCTTCTTCGAGCGGGTGATTGCCGGCTATGGCCGGCTGCTGACGCGGGTGCTTCGTCATCCGTGGCTGACCCTCGGCGTGGCGCTCGGCACCATGGCGCTGACCGTCCTGCTGTGGGTGATGATCCCGAAAGGCTTCTTCCCGGTGCAGGATAACGGGATTATTCAGGGCACGCTTCAGGCGCCGCAGTCAGCGTCGTTCGCCAGCATGGCCGAGCGCCAGCGCCAGGTGTCCGATCTGATCATGAAGGACCCGGCGGTGGAGAGCATGACCGCCTTCGTGGGGGTGGACGGTACGAATCCGTCGCTCAACAGCAGTCGGCTCCAGATCAACCTCAAAGCCCTCGACGACCGTGACGACCGCGTGCCGGAGGTAATTGCGCGCCTGCAACGTCAGGTCGCTACCCTGCCGGGGGTGGCGCTCTATCTGCAGCCGACCCAGGATCTCACCATCGATACCACGGTGAGCCGCACCCAGTATCAGTTCACGCTGCAGGCGCCGTCCCTTGAGGCGCTCAGCACCTGGGTGCCCACCCTGATGAACGCCCTGAAAACCCGCCCGGAGCTGGCAGACGTCAGCAGCGACTGGCAGGACCAGGGGCTGGTGGCGTATGTGAAAGTGGATCGCGACAGCGCCAGCCGACTCGGCATCAGCATGAGCGACGTGGATAACGCGCTGTACAACGCGTTCGGCCAGCGGCTGATCTCCACCATCTACACCCAGGCGAATCAGTATCGCGTGGTGCTGGAGCACAACACTGCCGCCACGCCGGGACTGGAGGCGCTGGACGCCATCCGCCTCACCGGCAGCGACGGCGCCGTGGTGCCGCTCAGCGCGGTGGCAAAGGTGGAGCAGCGCTTCGGGCCGCTGACCATCAACCACCTCGACCAGTTCCCGTCTACCACCATCTCCTTTAACGTGCAGGACGGCTACTCGCTGGGCGAAGCGGTGCAGGCCATTACCGACACCGAGCTGGCGCTTAACTTCCCGACCGATATCACCACCGCCTTCCAGGGCAGCACCCTGGCGTTCCAGGCGGCGCTCGGCAGCACCGTGTGGCTGATTGTTGCGGCGATAGTGGCGATGTATATCGTGCTCGGCGTGCTGTACGAGAGCTTTATCCATCCGGTGACCATTCTCTCTACCCTGCCTTCGGCAGGCGTGGGGGCGCTACTGGCGCTGATGATTGCCGGGGCCGAGCTGGACGTGATCGCCATCATCGGCATCATACTGCTCATCGGCATCGTCAAGAAAAACGCCATCATGATGATCGACTTCGCGCTGGCCGCCGAGCGCGAGCAGGGGATGCCGCCGCGTGAGGCCATCTACCAGGCCTGCCTGCTGCGTTTCCGCCCGATCCTGATGACCACGCTGGCGGCGCTGCTGGGCGCACTGCCGCTGATGCTCTCCACCGGCGTGGGGGCCGAACTGCGTCGTCCGTTGGGCATCGGCATGGTCGGCGGTCTGCTGGTCAGCCAGGTGCTGACGCTGTTTACCACCCCGGTGATCTATCTGCTGTTCGACCGCCTTGGGCAGGCGGTACGCCGCCGCTTCCCGACCCGTGAAGAGGAGGCGTAAGTGAATTTTTACGCCCTGTTTATCCACCGCCCGGTGGCGACGATTCTGCTGTCGGTCGCCATCACCCTGTGCGGCGTGCTCGGCTTCCGGCTGCTGCCGGTGGCCCCGCTGCCCCAGGTCGATTTTCCGGTGATCATGGTGAGCGCCTCCCTGCCCGGCGCCTCGCCGGAAACCATGGCCTCGTCGGTGGCGACCCCGCTGGAGCGCGCGCTCGGGCGCATTGCCGGGGTCAATGAGATGACCTCGTCCAGCTCGCTTGGCAGTACGCGTATCATTTTGCAGTTTGACTTCAGCCGCGACATCAACGGCGCGGCGCGGGATGTGCAGGCCGCGATCAACGCCTCGCAGAGCCTGCTGCCGAGCGGGATGCCGTCGCGCCCGACCTATCGCAAGGCGAACCCGTCGGATTCGCCGATTATGATCCTGACGCTGACCTCGGACACCTGGTCCCAGGGCAAACTTTACGATTTCGCCTCAACCCAGCTGGCGCAGAGCATCGCCCAGATTGAGGGCGTCGGGGATGTGGACGTGGGCGGTAGCTCCCTGCCGGCAATCCGCGTCGGGCTGAACCCGCAGGCGCTGTTTAATCAGGGCGTGTCGCTTGACGCGGTGCGCGAAGCCATCAGCAATGCCAACGTGCGCCGCCCGCAGGGTGCGGTGGAGGATGGCACCCGCCGCTGGCAGCTCCAGACCAACGATGAGCTGAAAACCGCGGAGGAATACCAGCCGCTGATCGTCCACTACAACAACGGTGCCGCGGTGCGGCTGGGGGATGTCGCCAGCGTCACCGATTCGGTGCAGGACGTGCGTAACGCCGGGATGACCAACGCCCGCCCCGCCATCCTGCTGATGATCCGCAAGCTGCCGGAAGCCAATATCATTCAGACCGTGGACAGCATCCGCGCCCGGCTGCCGGCGCTGCGGGAAACCATCCCCGCCGCCATCGATCTGCAAATCGCCCAGGACCGCTCGCCGACCATTCGCGCCTCGCTGGCAGAGGTGGAGCACTCGCTGGTGCTCTCGGTGGCGCTGGTAATTCTGGTGGTCTTCCTGTTCTTGCGCTCCGGCCGCGCGACCTTTATTCCCGCGGTGGCGGTGCCGGTATCGCTGATTGGCACCTTCGCCGCCATGTACCTGTGCGGCTTCAGCCTCAATAACCTGTCGCTGATGGCGCTGACCATCGCCACCGGCTTTGTAGTGGACGACGCCATTGTGGTGCTGGAGAACATCGCGCGTCATATCGAAGCGGGGATGAAACCCTTGCAGGCGGCGCTACAGGGGGTGCGGGAAGTGGGCTTTACCGTGCTGTCGATGAGCGTCTCGCTGGTGGCGGTGTTTATGCCGTTGCTGCTGATGGCCGGGCTGCCGGGCCGGCTGTTCCGGGAGTTTGCCGTGACGCTGTCGGTGGCGATCGGCATTTCGATGCTGGTCTCACTAACGCTGACGCCGATGATGTGCGGCTGGCTGCTCAAGCGCGTGAAGCCGCATACCCCAACGCGCGCCCGCGGCATCGGCCGCCTGTGGACCGCGCTAAACCAGGGCTACGCCCGTTCGCTTGGCTGGGTGCTCGACCACGCCCGGCTGGTCGGGGTGGTGTTCCTTGCCACTCTTGCCCTGAACGTCTGGCTCTATATTGCCATCCCGAAAACCTTCTTCCCGGAGCAGGATACCGGGGTCCTGATGGGCGGTATCCAGGCCGATCAGAGCATCTCCTTCCAGGCCATGCGCGGCAAGCTGGAGGATTTCATGAAGATCATCCGCGACGACCCGGCGGTGGACAACGTGACCGGCTTTACCGGCGGCTCGCGGGTCAACAGCGGAATGATGTTTATTACCCTGAAAGCGCGCAGCGAGCGCAACGAGTCGGCCCAGCAGATTATTGACCGGCTGCGTAAAAAGCTCGCCAACGAGCCGGGCGCCAGCCTGTTTCTGATGGCGGTGCAGGATATTCGGGTGGGCGGACGCCAGTCTAACGCCAGCTACCAGTACACGCTGCTGTCCGACGATCTCGCCGCCCTGCGCGAGTGGGAGCCGAAGATCCGCAGCGCGCTGGCGAAGCTTCCGACGCTGGCCGACGTTAACTCCGATCAGCAGGACAACGGCGCGGAGATGAATCTGGTCTACGACCGGGAAAGCATGGCGCGGCTCGGCATCAGCGTCCAGCAAGCAAACAGCCTGCTGAACAACGCCTTCGGCCAGCGCCAGATCTCAACCATCTATGAGGCGATGAACCAGTACAAGGTGGTGATGGAGGTTGACCCGCGCTACACCCAGGACATCAGCGCGCTGGAGAAAATGTTCGTGATTAATGACGAGGGCAAACCGATCCCGCTCTCGTACTTCGCCAAATGGCAGCCGGCCAACGCGCCGCTGTCGGTGAACCATCAGGGACTGTCGGCCTCCTCCACCATCGCCTTCAACCTGCCTGCCGGGGTGTCGCTCTCCGAGGCCAGCGCCGATATCGATCGCGCCATGACCCAGCTCGGAGTGCCGTCCTCGGTGCGCGGCAGCTTTGCCGGCACGGCGCAGCTTTTCCAGGAGACCCTCGACTCCCAGGTGATTCTGATCCTCGCCGCCATCGCCACGGTCTACATCGTGCTGGGTATGCTCTATGAGAGCTACGTGCACCCACTGACCATTCTCTCTACCCTGCCCTCGGCGGGCGTGGGTGCGCTGCTGGCGCTGGAGCTGTTCGGAGCGCCTTTTAGCCTTATCGCCCTGATTGGCATCATGTTATTAATAGGCATTGTGAAGAAGAACGCCATCATGATGGTGGATTTCGCGCTGGAGGCGGAGCGCCAGGGCGGCATGACGCCGCGCGAGGCAATTTTCCAGGCCTGCCTGCTGCGCTTCCGGCCCATCATGATGACCACGCTGGCGGCGATCTTCGGCGCGCTGCCGCTGGTGATCTCCAGCGGTGACGGGGCGGAGCTGCGCCAGCCGCTCGGGATCACCATCGTCGGCGGCCTGATCATGAGCCAGCTTTTAACGCTCTACACCACCCCGGTGATCTACCTCTTCTTCGACAGGCTACGGCTGCGCTTCCGGCGCACGCCCCGACAGGACAATACCGTATCGGCGAGTGAGTAACCCATGAACGATCTACCCGACAACGTGCGCTGGCAGCTGTGGATAGTGGCGTTTGGCTTCTTCATGCAGGCGCTGGACACCACCATCGTCAATACGGCCCTGCCCTCAATGGCAGAGAGTCTGGGCGCCAACCCGCTGCATATGCACATGGTGATCGTCTCCTACGTGCTGACGGTGGCGGTGATGCTGCCCGCCAGCGGCTGGCTGGCAGATCGTGTCGGGGTGCGCAATATCTTTTTCACCGCCATCGTGTTGTTCACTCTTGGTTCGGTGCTGTGCGCCAGCGCCTCCACCCTGAATGGTCTGGTGGCGGCGCGGGTGGTGCAGGGTATTGGCGGGGCGATGATGGTGCCAGTGGGCCGCCTCACGGTGATGAAAATCGTGCCGCGGGCGCAGTACATGGCGGCCATGACCTTCGTCACCCTGCCGGGGCAGATCGGGCCGCTGCTCGGCCCGGCGCTCGGCGGGCTGCTGGTGGAGTACGCCACCTGGCACTGGATCTTCCTGATTAATCTTCCGGTGGGCATTGCCGGAGCCATCGCCACCCTGATGCTGATGCCGAACTACACCATGCAGACCCGGCGCTTCGATCTCTCCGGCTTCGTGCTGCTGGCCGCCGGCATGGCGGCCCTGACCCTCACCCTGGACGGCTACAAGAGCCTCGGCCTCTCGCCGCTCACTTTGGCGGCGCTGGCCGGCGGCGGCGTCTTTGCCGTGCTCGGTTACCTGTGGCACGCCCGCGGCAACCCCAACGCCCTGTTCAGCCTGCGCCTGTTCGCCAACCGCCGCTTCTCGCTGGCGCTGTTCGGCAGCCTGTGTGGCCGCATCGGTAGCGGGATGCTGCCATTTATCACCCCGGTATTTCTGCAGATCGGCCTCGGCTTTTCGCCGTTTCACGCCGGGCTGATGATGATCCCGATGGTGCTCGGCAGCATGGGCATGAAGCGCATTGTGGTGCAGGTGGTGAACCGCTTCGGCTATCGCCGGGTGCTGGTGGTTTCCACCCTCAGTCTGGCGCTGGTCAGCCTGCTGTTTATGGGTACGGCGCTGATGGGCTGGTACTGGCTGCTGCCGGTGGTGCTGGTGGCCCAGGGGATGATTAACTCGGTGCGCTTCTCGGCCATGAATACCCTGACGCTGAAGGATCTCTCCGATGAGCTGGCCAGCAGCGGCAACAGCCTGCTGTCGATGACCATGCAGCTTTCCATGAGTATCGGCGTTACGATTGCCGGGCTGCTGCTTGGCCTGTTCGGCCATCAGCACATTCAGACCGCCAGCGCCGACGTCCACCACATCTTTTTCTACACCTATCTTTGCATGGCGGTCATCATCGCCCTGCCGGCGCTGGTGTTTGCCCGCGTCCCGAATGATAAGACGAAAAGCGTCGCCCTTCCGCGCCGCACAAGGAGCCATAAATGAAATTCTGGCGGCCCGGCATTACCGGGAAACTGTTCCTCGCCATCTTCGCCACCTGTCTGGTGCTGCTGGTGACGATGCACTGGGCGGTGCGGCTGAGCTTCGAACATGGCTTTATCGACTACATCAAGCGCGGCAACGAGCAGCGCCTGCAGGGGCTGAGCGACGCCCTGAGCGAGCAGTACGCCCAGCACGGCGACTGGGGATTTTTGCGCAACAATGACCGCTTCGTGTTCCGCATCCTGCGGTCGCTGGAGCATGAGAATGACGACGATCGCCCCGGCCCCGGCATGCCGCCCCACGGCTGGCGCACCCAGTTCTGGGTGGTGGATGAGCGTGGTGCGGTGCTGGTTGGGCCGCGCGCCCCGGTTCCGCCGGACGGCACCCGGCGAGAGATCCGCGTTAACGGCCAGCAGGTCGGGGAGGTGATCGCCTCGCCGGTGGAGCGGCTGACCCGTAACACCGATATCAACTTTGACCGCCAGCAGCGCCGCACCAGCTGGCTTATCGTGGCGCTCGCCACCCTGCTGGCGGGGCTTGCCACCTTCCCGCTGGCCCGCGGCCTGCTCGCCCCGGTTAAGCGGCTGGTGGAGGGCACCCACCGGCTGGCTGCGGGCGACTTCACTACCCGCGTGGCCGCCTCCAGCGAAGATGAGCTGGGCAAGCTCGCCCAGGATTTCAACCAGCTCGCCAGTACCCTTGAGAAGAACCAGACCATGCGGCGGGCGTTTATGGCGGACATCTCCCACGAGCTGCGTACGCCGCTGGCGGTGCTGCGTGGCGAACTGGAGGCGATCCAGGACGGCGTGCGCAAATTCACTCCGGAGTCGGTGACGTCGTTGCAGGCCGAAGTGGGAACGCTCACCAAACTGGTGGACGATCTGCACCAGCTGTCGATGTCTGACGAAGGCGCGCTGGCGTATCAGAAAGCGCCGGTGGATATTATCACCCTGATTGAAGTGGCCGCTGGCGCGTTCCGGGAACGCTTCCTCGCCCGGGATCTGCGGCTCAGGCTGACGCTGCCGGACAGCGCCACGGTGTTTGGCGACCGCGACCGCCTGATGCAGCTGTTTAATAACCTGCTGGAGAACAGCCTGCGCTATACCGATGCCGGGGGCGAGCTGGTCATCAGCGCCGAGGTCACCGGAAACCGTCTGGCGCTGCACTTCTCCGACACCGCTCCCGGCGTCAACGACGCGCAGCTGGGGATGCTGTTTGAGCGCTTCTACCGCGCCGAAGGGTCGCGTAACCGCGCCAGCGGCGGCTCAGGGCTGGGCCTTGCCATCTGCCAGAATATCGTCGAGGCGCATAACGGCACCCTGCGCGCCAGCCATTCGCCATACGGCGGATTACGCGTTACAGTTGACCTTCCTCTGGATCCTGACTTACCGAGAGACGCATGACCGGTTTAACCCTTGATGAAAACGCACCACGCATTCTTATCGTGGAAGATGAACCCAAGCTGGGGCAGCTGCTGATCGACTACCTCCATGCGGCGAGCTACAACCCGACGTTGATCGACCACGGCGACAAGGTGCTGCCTTACGTGCGCCAGACCCCGCCGGACCTGATCCTGCTCGACCTGATGCTGCCGGGCACCGACGGGCTGACCCTGTGCAAGGAGATCCGCCGTTTTTCCGAGGTGCCGATTGTGATGGTTACCGCCAAAATCGAGGAGATCGACCGCCTGCTGGGGCTTGAGATCGGCGCGGACGACTACATCTGCAAACCCTACAGCCCGCGTGAAGTGGTGGCGCGGGTGAAAACCATCCTGCGCCGCTGTAAGCCCCACCGCGAGGTGCAGGCCATGGACGCCGAAAGCCCGCTTATCATTGACGAAGGCCGTTTTCAGGCCAGCTGGCAGGATAAGCTGCTGGATCTCACCCCGGCGGAGTTTCGCCTGCTGAAAACTCTCTCCAGCGAGCCGGGTAAAGTGTTCTCCCGCGAGCAGCTGCTCAATCACCTCTACGATGATTACCGGGTGGTGACCGACCGCACCATCGACAGCCATATCAAAAACCTGCGCCGCAAGCTCGAGGCGCTCGACGCCGGGCAGTCGTTTATCCGCGCGGTGTACGGGGTCGGCTACCGCTGGGAAGCCGATGCGTGCCGGCTAGGGTGAATCCTCAATATGCAGGGGAAAGCGATACGCCCCTGCATTTACGGCCCTCTCAGCGTCAGATGCCCAGCGCCCCCTTTCCAGAAGGGGTTTCCGTTGTCTTCCCCGCCTCATACCGCTACAATTCCCGCCCTTAACGTAGGGGAATAGCTGCCCCGCCGTCTCAGCCGAGACGGTTCTGACCTGACATCAGACCGAGAACACCATGTTTAAACCAGAACTACTCTCCCCGGCGGGAACGCTAAAAAATATGCGTTACGCCTTCGCCTATGGCGCCGATGCCGTGTACGCGGGTCAGCCGCGCTACAGCTTGCGGGTGCGCAATAACGAGTTCAACCACGAAAATCTCCAGCTCGGCATCAACGAGGCGCATGCCCTGGGCAAGAAATTTTACGTGGTGGTGAATATCGCCCCGCATAACGCCAAGCTGAAAACCTTTATTCGCGACCTGAAACCGGTAATCGACATGGGGCCGGATGCGCTCATCATGTCCGATCCGGGCCTGATTATGATGGTTCGCGAGGCGTTTCCGCAGATGGATATCCACCTTTCGGTGCAGGCGAACGCGGTTAACTGGGCCACGGTGAAGTTCTGGCAACAGATGGGCCTGACGCGCGTCATCCTGTCGCGCGAGCTGTCGCTCGACGAGATCGCCGAGATCCGCCAGCAGGTGCCGGAGATGGAGATCGAAATTTTCGTTCACGGCGCGCTGTGCATGGCCTACTCCGGGCGCTGCCTGCTGTCGGGCTACATTAACAAACGCGATCCGAACCAGGGCACCTGCACCAACGCCTGCCGCTGGGAGTACAACGTGCAGGAAGGTAAAGAGGACGACGTCGGCAATATCGTGCACGTCCACGAGCCGATTCCGGTGAAAAACGTCGAGCCGACCCTCGGCGTCGGCGCGCCAACCGACAGCGTGTTTATGATTGAAGAGGCCAAGCGGCCGGGCGAGTACATGACCGCGTTTGAAGACGAGCACGGCACCTATATCATGAACTCGAAAGATCTGCGCGCCATTCAGCATGTTGAGCGTCTGACCCAGATGGGCGTGCACTCCCTGAAAATCGAAGGCCGCACCAAATCCTTCTACTACTGCGCCCGCACCGCCCAGGTCTATCGTCGCGCCATCGACGATGCCGCCGCCGGCAAGCCGTTCGATGAATCCCTGCTGGAAACCCTTGAAGGCCTCGCGCACCGCGGCTACACCGAAGGTTTCCTGCGCCGTCACACCCACGACGACTATCAGAATTACGAATACGGCTATTCGGTCTCCGAGCGCCAGCAGTTCGTCGGTGAGTTCACCGGCGAGCGCAACGGTTCCCTGGCGGCGGTGGCGGTGAAGAATAAGTTTTCCGTGGGCGACAGCCTGGAGATGATGACCCCGCAGGGCAACGTCAACTTCACGCTGGAGCATATGGAAAATGCCAAAGGCGAGACGATGCCGGTTGCGCCGGGCGATGGCTATACCGTCTGGCTGCCGGTGCCCGAAGCGATGCAGCTCGATTACGCGCTGCTGATGCGTAATCTGGCCGGGCAGTCAACGCGCAACCCCCATGCGAAATAGTAAACGATCGTTATTTTTTCCTGGCTAATGTTTCTTAGAAATCGATCACATACCGTCTCGATTGTAAGGGGTATCATGCACCCCGCTGAAAAACATAAACTCTAAAGCCAGAAGTACCAGGAACCACCTCATTCGCCTGCGTAATCTCCCTTACGCAGGCTTATTTTTTTGGGCTTTCATCCTGTTCCTGGGCAGTTATCCCCGCGGTGCGATACACTTTCCTCATGATTATCTCTTTGAGCATCCATGATGGATAACACTTCCGTTTCACTGTTAATTCTCAACGGCAAAAGCGCCGACAACCTTCCGCTGCGCGAAGCGGTGACGACGCTACGGGATCAGGGCCATCAGCTTCACGTGCGCGTCACCTGGGAGAAAGGCGACGCCGCGCGTTATGTCGACGAGGCCACGCAGCTTGGCGCGCAGACGGTAGTAGCCGCGGGCGGTGACGGTACCGTCAACGAAGTGGCGACGGCGCTGGCACAGGTCGAGCAGGCGATGCGTCCGGCGCTGGGTATTCTGCCGCTGGGTACCGCGAACGATTTCGCCACCAGCGCAGGCATTCCCGAAGAGATGGAGAAAGCCCTGGCGCTGGCGCTGATTGGCAAAGCCACGGCGATTGATATCGTGCGGGTGAACGACGACAGCTACTTTCTCAATATGGCGACCGGCGGGTTCGGCACGCGCATTACCACCGAAACCCCGGAGCGGCTGAAAGCGGCGCTTGGCGGCGTCTCCTACCTGATTCACGGTCTGATGCGAATGGACGCGCTGAAGCCTGACCGGTGTGAAATCCGCGGCGAGAACTTCCAGTGGCAGGGTGATGCGCTGGTGATTGGCATTGGCAACGGGCGTCAGGCGGGCGGTGGACAACAGCTTTGCCCCGAGGCGCTGATCAATGACGGCCAGTTGGATCTGCGTATCTTCACCGGCGAAGAGCTGCTGCCGGCGCTGTTCACCACGCTTACCCATCCCGATGAAAGCCCCAATATCGTGGACGGCAGCTCCGCCTGGTTTGAGATCACCGCCCCCCACGACATCACGTTCAACCTCGACGGGGAACCGCTCTCCGGTACGCACTTCCGCATCGAAGTCCTGCCGAGCGCCCTGCAGTGCCGCCTGCCGCCGGACTGCGCCCTGCTTAAATAGTCTGCCCTCCCCCACAATACCGGTTTTCAGAACCGGAACAGAAAGCTGACGCCGAAGCGTGAAAACCTTCGGCATCACTATCCTCATGCCGTTTTTAGATCACGGACAGAAAACGGGAGTCGAGCCAGGCAACCCTCCGGCATCCCCCATCGTTTTTTTGCAAATCCGAACAGCGATCGAAACATCAGGCGTGGGATTCGCCTGCATCCCCGCCTCTTTTTTCAGCGAGTCCAGACAGAGATCGAATGTCGAAGTGGGGGGCGCTTTCCGGCATCAAAACCGCCGCGCCGCAGGCGTTGAGTCCGGGCTGGCGGTCGGGAACCGCCAGAGGGCGCGAGC